>NZ_VTTI01000009.1:29159-182085 GCF_008641105.1 Halopseudomonas salina | reverse complement strand
CGAGTAATACGGCCAACATAGGTGTTACCTATGTGGCCGGTTTGTGGTGTTACCTATGTGACCGGCTCAACAACCTTGGTGCTGGTGCGCCCACCCATTCGTCCGGACCGACCCGACAATGGATCCCCGCCTTCGCGAGGATGACGTTTGAAGATATCGCGGAGTAGCGCCTTCTGACGCCACGCTTTGCGCATACCCGTCATACCCTTCATTCCCGCGTACCAACCCGTCATTGCTGTCCCCACACCCCCGTCATTCCCGTCACCCCCGTCATTCCCGCGAAGGCGGGAATCCATTTTGACTTTCGCTTTCCCGCCTACAGCTTCAACCCCCGGCTGATAATCTCCTTCATGATCTCGGAGGTGCCGGCAAAGATTCGTTGGATCCGTGCATTGGCATACATCCGGCAAATCGGGTATTCCCACATATAACCCGCTCCGCCATGCAACTGCACGCCCTCGTCCACCGCCTTGCCCAGCAGCTCAGTGGTAAACAGTTTGGCTTCAGCGGCAATCTCGGCAGTCAGCTTTTTCTGGTTGTGGTCCATGACACAGCGGTCGACAAAGCACTGCGCTACATCGATCTGGGTACGCAGCTCTGCGAGCTTGAAGCGGGTATTCTGGAACTCGGCTATGGGCTTGCCGAAGGCTTTACGTTCGGTGACGTACTCAAGCGTAGCGCGGAAGGCGGCTTCGGCGCCTGCTACCGCGCCACAGGCGTTGGTCAGGCGTTCCTGGGCAAGCATCTGCATCAGGTAGATGAAGCCTGCCTTGCCGTCGCCCAGGAGGTTGGCCTTGGGGATCTTGACGTCGTTGAAGAACAGCTCGGCGGTGTCCTGGCTATGCATGCCCATTTTCTTCAGCTTGCGGCCTCGCTCAAAACCGGGCATGCCACGCTCGACCAGGAATAGCCCCATCGCATGTTTATTGGACGGGTCAGTCTTGGCGGCCACAATGATCAGGTCGCCCAAGATACCGTTGGAGATATAGGTCTTGGAGCCGTTGAGCACGTAATGGTCAGCCTGCTCTACTGCCGTGGTGCGCATGCCCGCCAGATCGGAACCCGCACCAGGCTCGGTCATGGCGACAGCGAGGATGCACTCGCCGCGAATAATTGCAGGGAGGAAGCGTTGCTTCTGTTCCTCATTGCCGTATTCGGTAATGTAGGGACCGCAAAGAGCCGAATGCAGCGGCAGCATGAAACCGGGCTCGTTGATGTAGGCAAGCTCCTCGCTCATGATCTGTTCGTACCGAAAGTCCTTGAGACCTGACCCGCCATATTCTTCATCCGCCCAGGGCAACAGAAAACCCATCGCCCCAGCCTTTTCCCACACCTGCCGATCAACCATCCCGGCCTCTTCCCAGGCTTCCTGATTGGGCACGACCTCTTTCTGCAAGAAGGTGCGGAAGGATTCGCGAAACATGTTGTGTTCGGTATCGAAATGGGTGCGCTGCATGGCGGAGCTCCTGTTTATTGTCAATTCAGACTAGCCTCCTGAAGAGCCGCGCTCAATGACTCCAGCGCTCATCGCGATTGACCATTTTGCCCGCCTGTATTCGGTTGCGGGTCGACTAGCGGTGTGGCTAACTCGACAGCAGCCTTCAGGAGAACCCCGCAGCAGATGAACAACAGGTCAGTCGCCATCCATTTTGTCCGCGCCGCGCTGTACGGTGCCGAGCGTCATGGGCACGACAGCAGGACTCTCATGAGTGCGGCCGGGATCAATCCGGATCTTCTCGAACAGCCACGTATGCGGGTGGATGCTGACCAGTATGCTCACTTGATCAAACTGTTGTGGGAGACCCTTGAGGATGAGCTGATGGGGTTCGGGCCCGTGCGCAGCCGCCCTGGTACCTTTGCGATGATGTGCCATGCGCTGATTTATTGTGGCACCTTGGAACGTGCACTTCAGCGCGGCATGCTGTTTTACAGCCTTTTTGCCGACAACCCCAGCATCAGCATGCGCACGGAGGAAGATCTGGTCTGGCTGGAGATCGATACCAGCATGATGGATGACCCTGACCACTTTCTGACCGAGTCCCTGCTGGTTATCTGGCACCGACTGGCCAGTTGGTTGATCGGCAAGCGTATCCCCCTGGAGCGAGCAACATTCGCCTACTCGATCCCCGGGCAGCATAAGGAGTACCAGTTGATCTTCGGCTGCAAGCTGCATTTTGGCCAGCCTGCAACGGCCCTGGCCATTCCGCACAGCTACCTGCAGGAGCCACTGATTCAGGATGCCCGAACGCTCAAGCGCTTTCTCGAGCAATCACCGTCGGACCTGCTGTCACGCAGGGACTTTGGCAACAGCCTGTCCGGGCGTATCCGTCAGGTGATTGGTCGCAACGTGGGTGTGGAAATGCCGGACATGGAGTCGATCGCCAGCCAGTTGAATATGAGCCCGCCCACACTCAGGCGGCATCTTCGCGACGAAGGCACCTCCTATCAGGAACTGAAAGATCATCTGCGAAGGGATATAGCGATATATCACCTGTCCCGTCAGGATATGACCATTCAGGATCTGGCAGTGCTACTGGGCTTCTCCGAGCCCTCGGCATTTCACCGCGCCTTCAAGAAATGGACCGGCCTGACGCCGGGTGAATACCGCTAGTCTCTCGCCAGCAGCTGCCATCCGCCTCATAATCCCCTTATCCAGGAAATTGCCAAGGCCATAGCATGAAAGCTCCACGCGTTACCCTTGAACAATGGCGCACCCTGCAGGCTGTGGTTGATAGCGGCGGGTTCGCACAGGCTGCAGAGGTATTGCATCGCTCACAGTCCTCGGTGAGCTATACCATCGCCCGTATGCAGGAGCAGCTGGGCGTTCCCCTGCTGGAAATCATCGGTCGCAAGGCCACGCTTACAGAGGCTGGTGAAGTGCTGCTGCGCCGTTCACGCAATCTGATTCAGCAGGCAAGTCAGCTGGAGCGTCTGGCCTTCAATATGGATCAGGGCTGGGAACCGGAAGTTCGGCTGGTGGTGGATGCGGCCTACCCCACCAGCCGCCTGGCGAATGCACTGCAAGCCTTCATGCCCCTCAGCCAGGGCTGCCGGGTGCAATTGCGCGAAGAAGTACTTTCGGGCGTTGAAGATTGCCTACTCGATGGTTCTGCTGATCTGGCTATTTCAGGCATGAGCATTGCCGGCTACCTGCCCCATCAGATCAACGCCGTCGATTTTGTTGCCGTGGCCAATCCGGACCACGCCTTGCATCAGCTGAATCGTGAACTCACCCACGAGGATCTGCAAACCCAGCTTCAGGTAGTCATTCGCGACTCTGGACACCACCCAGTTGATGCAGGCTGGCTTGGCGCAGAACAAAGGTGGACGGTCGCGAGCCTGGGTACCGCTGCAACCCTGGTTGCCAGCGGCCTGGGGTTCGCCTGGTTACCCGAGCACGAAATCACCCTGGAGCTGCAGCAGGGTCGGCTGGCTCTTCTGCGCTTGCAACAGGGTGCCAGGCGCTCGCACTTTCTCTATCTTTATGCCAACAAGGACAAGCCCCTTGGCCCCGCCACCCAGATCCTGGCCGATCTGTTGGTCGAGCATTCGATGGCGGATTGACCAAAGGTGGTCAGGCTTCGTTACATTCTATGCCCACGCGAACGCGGATGATGTCGCGCTGAAAGGCTTGGGTCAGTACCGTTTTTTCCCCAGGGGCCAGTCTGACGCGCAGAGGTGACGGCTTCTCGGGACCGTTGACGAAGGTGGCTACACAAAAAATCTGACGTCGGTCCAGGTTCTCCAGCGTCACCGTAGCCACATTGCCTATATTGCCGGTGCTGGAGGTATTCAGATCAAGGCCCGGGGCTTTGAGATCGACATCCACGGGAAACCCCAGCGGCTGTTGAGCCAGCAAAGGCATCGAAATAGCCAACAAACCGACAAGAAGTAACTGTTTCATGGTAAATCTCCTTACAGAATTCCGGCTAACCGGTTACCTTTTGGACTCTGCCTGAGTAAAAAGTTCGGCACAGGCTGTCTACAACAGCACAACCGCTACGGACGATGACAAACCGATACTGGCAAGGCATCGTCATATTCTTATACCCAAAACCCGCTTTAACCAAGGGGTTCCATCAAGGAAAGGACTCATGGCCTACCTGCAACTCAATGGCTGCAATCTGCACTATACCGACCAGGGCGAAGGTGATCCGGTTTTACTCGTTCACGGACTGGGCTCCAGTGGTCGCGACTGGGAGCACCAGATACCCGCGCTGCTGCCGCAATACCGGGTGTTGACTCTGGATATGCGTGGCCACGGTAAAAGTGACAAGCCGGCCGGAGGCTATAGCGTCAAGGCCTTTGCTGCGGATTGTCTGGCGTTCATCAACCATATGCAATTAGTCAAACCACATATAGTGGGTATCTCCATGGGCGGCATGATCGCCTTTCAACTGGCTACCGACCACCCCGAGGTGCCCGCCAGTCTGACCATTGTCAACAGCGGTCCCGAGTTGATACCCAGGCGTCCAAAAGAGTATCTGATGGTTGCCCAACGGCTGTTCTTTGCTCACATTCTGCCATTGAGCGCTGTAGCCAAGGGGCTGGCCAAGACCCTGTTTCCCAAACCCGAGCAACAGGACATTCGCGAGACCTTTGAAGGTCGCTGGATGGAAAACGACCGTCGAGCCTATCTGGCCTCATTGCGCGCCCTGGTTGGCTGGGGAGTGACCGAGCGACTGGATCGGATCAATTGTCCAGTGCTGGTGATTGCTGCTGATCAGGATTACACACCGGTTGAAAGAAAACGGGAATATGTCAGCCACCTGGGCGACGCTCACCTTGAGGTTATCGAGGATTCCCGTCACGGCACGCCTATTGATCAGGCCGAGAAATTCAACGCTCTGCTACTGGACTTTTTGGCCCAGTCGGGTTCTTCTTCCCCTGCCGGAAACAACGGCTGAGCGACACGATTTTTATCTTCACGGAGACCAACCATGTTCAAACGCCTTATCGCCACATGCACCTTACTGTTGGCAGCGGCCCCTGCCCTGGCGGAAAATCCTCAGGTACTGCTAAAAACCAGCCATGGCGATATCAAAATGGAACTCAACGCTGAAGCTGCGCCTGTCAGTGTGGAGAACTTTCTACGCTATGCAGATGCAGGTCATTATGACGGACTGATTTTCCACCGCGTAATCCCCGGGTTCATGATCCAGGGCGGCGGCTTTACCCCTGACATGAACCAGCGAGCGGTTGGCAAGTCGATCAAGAACGAAGCGGACAACGGGCTGCGCAACGACCGATATACCGTCGCCATGGCGCGCACTCAGGTAGTTGACAGTGCCACCAGCCAATTCTTTATCAACTTGGGCAATAATGATTTCCTGAATCACGGCGGTCGTGACTTCGGTTATGCCGTATTTGCTGAAGTCATTGATGGCCAGCACGTGGTTGAGACTATTGCCAAGGTGCCTACTGCTACCACGCGTGGCCACCAGAACGTACCCACCAATCCGGTCACGATCCAGAGCGTTGAGCGGGTCGAAGCGGCGGCTGAATAACGTCTCGGCGGGGCAGATTTCCTTGGAAACTAGAGTTGTGGGGCACTAAAGCCCCCGCTCGATAAAAACTCCTCGGCCACGCACGCGTTCAAACTGGAATATCGGAGCTGGCTGACAGCATTGTACGAGCAGGAGCTCGAACCTCCCGGGGGCGCCGAGCCTCTACGAGACTCCGAGCTCCGGGACCGTCGAGCTCCCGCTCGATGAAGCCGGCTCTACTCGGTCTGGCGGTACGGCAGATATTGCTGGGCATCCAACTGGTAGGCCTTCACTCCCTCGCGCTCACCCACCAGAAAATCTGCCACGGCGTCGTGCAAAGGCTCCTGCAGTTTGTGCCAGGACTGGGTTAGTACCGGTTCGAAGCCACGGATCAACTTGTGCTCGCCCTGGGCACCCGCGTCAAAGCGCTTCAAGCCTTCGGCAATACAACGCTCCATACCCTGGTAGAAACAGGTTTCGAAATGCAGCCGATCATATTCTTCCAGGCAGCCCCAGTAACGGCCATAGAGCGAGTCCTGATCGGCCAGAAAAAAGGCGCCGGCCACATCTCGGCCCTCCTGACGTGCAAACACCAGGCGAATGGACTCGGGCATCGACTCACCCAGCATCTGGAAGAATTCGGGGGTAAGGTACGGATGTTGCCCGCGCTTGAGATAGGTTGCAGCATAAAATGGATAAAACTGGTCCCACACCGTCGATGTCAGCTCGGCGCCAGCCAGCCAGTGAAAACTGATGCCCTGTTCGGTAACCGCCAGCCGCTCCTTGCGAAAATTCTTGCGCTTGCGGGAGTTACAGGCACCCAGAAAATCATCAAAGCCTGCATAACCACGGTTGAACCAGTGAAACTGGCACCCCAGTCGCTGGACCCACCCAGCGGCCTCGAGAGCATCATTTCCGTCATCTTGATTGAACAGCAGGTGCATGCCGGAGAGCCCGGCCTGACTCAGCTCCTGATCCAGGAATTCCAGAATCAGCGCTCGGCTCTGCGAGCAGCGGGCGAGTAGCCGAGGGCCCTGCACAGGAGAGAACGGCACTGCGGCAAGATATTTGGGATAGTAATCGCGACCACTGCGCTCCCATGCCTGGGCCCACTGAAAGTCGAATACGTATTCGCCGTAGGAGTGCATCTTGCGATACAGCGGTAATGCCGCCTGTAGCTGATCAGCCTCGTCGAAGACAACCAGGTGTGCCGGCTCCCAGCCCCGTTCAGCACACACCGAACCACTATCCTCCAAGGCAGCAAGGAAACCGTGGCGCAGGAAGGGATAATCACAATCAAGCAGGCCGTCCCATTGGTTACCGGGAATATCCTGTATGCGTACAAGCTGACGTATTTTCATTTAGATAGCATGCCACAGCGCACCAGCAAATCGCAGCTTCCGAACTCTCTGATGCGTAACAAAAAAGCCCGGCTGGAAGCCGGGCTGGAGCACCACTAGAAAACTTACTGCTGCGCCCACTCGAGAAACGCGTCTCTACTCTCTGGACCGAGGAGCAACCAAAGTTGCTGCAAGGTAGTCAGGGTGGCGTCGTTATGCGGAAGTGTTTTTGCTGCAGTCGCCTGTGACGAAGCTACTGGTGCGACTGGCGCCGCTGCCGGGGCCTGATTGGCAGCACCCAGGGGTTTGACTTCAGTATCGTAGGTTGGGGCACTTCCGCCACCCATCAATTGACCTACCAGAGAAACGTAAGCCGGACCAGGCTCAGTGGCATATCTCTCACCCGTAGCTTTATTCAGCGACCAACCGGCGAAATCGTCTTTCATGGCTTCCGCCTCTTTCAGGTTCATCGGCGCGTCGAAGTCCAGCCGCCATACTTCACCAGCCTTGCCATTGATCGTGTAGGTGGCACTGCGCGTACGAACGACTTCGCTGCTCAGTCCGCCATTAATATCGTATACGTTTTCGTAGTAGGCATTGATTCGATACTCGCCTGGTTGCAGCTCGAGCTTGCGGTCCTGATTACCGCTCATACGGTTGGCTTCAGGTACAGGGTTACCGTTGATGTTTAGCACTTCCAGTGTATAAGGCATTTCAACTACAAGGATCTGGCCAGTCGGCTGCTCGGCGCCGGAATAGAGTTTGACCGGCTCACGCTGTGCACAGGCGGCAAGCATACAGGCAACAGCGATTACGAACAGATTGCGCATGACAACTCCTTGATAGGTATGAATATTCGATAGATCGGAAAATCTTCCGCAGTGCGGATATAGCAATAATAAGACGGAAAGATGTCACTAATATGACAAAAGGGTTATGCCAGAGGCATAACCCTTTTTGGTAAAGCTCTGGAAGCTGATCAGAAGTCGTAACGCAGACCTAATGTCAGACCAGTTGCATCTTCACCAGCTGCACCAGCTGGATCAGCAGTACGTGCCTGACCCCAAGGCGTGCGAGAAGCGTTGTCATCGTTTGAAGTCATGGCGTAGTTGGCATAGACGCGAACAGCCTTGTCCAGCTTGTGCTCAACGCCTACTACCCAAAGGGTGCTGTCAAACTCGTCAGCATCGGCCTCACGGGTCAGCCACATGCCCTTGATGGCGGTTGCTGAAGCTACTTTGAACTCAGCGCCCAAACCAAAGGTATCGGAAGTCAACTGATCACGTACTGCCTGAGTAACGTTGTCGTTTTCGTAATCAACAGTCTGGTAGAACGCCACGCCCTTGATGGCGTCGGTAATCTTGTAAGCACCAGCAAAGCGTACACCGTTACGCTCGCCACGGCCGGTATCTTCATCAGCAGTCTCGTATGCCAAAGAAGCTTCGGCAGCCGAACCTTCATAGTTCAACGACATGCTCAGAGTGTTGGTATCAACGTCCTGGCCTGCAACATCGGTCTCGTGCAGGGAGTAGCCCAGCTTGCCGAAGAAGCCGCTCATGTCAGGAGTGGTGTATTCGATGGTGTTGTCATAACGCTCGTCAAAGCGGGCGTTACCAACGCGAGTCAGGTTACGCATGTCACCGACCTGGTCACCGAACAGGTTGGCCGGACCACGTGCTGCCTTAAAGGGGCTATCGAAACGGCCTGCACGAACGCTACCGAAGTTACCGCCCAGACCAACGAAGGTATCGCGTGTGGCCAGAGTTTCACCGTTGTCGGTGCCGAAATCGATTTGCTGTTCGATCTGGAAGAAAGCTTTCAGGTTCGGGTTGATTTCGTGGTCACCCTTGAAGCCCAGGCGAGAGGAGTTGCTTGACAGGTTTACCTCGGAATAGTCATCAAATACTCCTGGGGCAGTCTCAACATTATCAACAGATAGATGATCAACAGAAATGTGTGCACGACCGTAAACGCTCACATCAGCCATAGCCATTACCGGCATGGCCGCAGCGGCCCCAATAACAATCGCAAGCAGCTTCTTATTCATCAGTACTCTCCTAGGTATTTTAAACGCCAGCTTATGGTGACGTGCCGTCGTTGTTTCGACTGGGGAGATTATGGAAATCCCATATGACAAAACGGTTACAGACCGATGAAGTTTTGAATGTGCGGGAACTTTTCGACGCAATCGATGTATGCGCTACAAGCAGTGGATTTGCAAAAAAAAACCCCGCCTGGGATGGCGAGGTTCAAGGAGCAGTACCTGGATAACAAGCCGCGTAGCCAACGCTTGACCTGTGTCACCAAGATATAGTGTGCTTGTCAGGTGTCAACTGGATGTCAGCATGATGACAATCTGGTGACAGAGGACGATCGTGCAGTGCTCAGTGCTTACGCACTATGACGCTGCCAATGGAGTAACCGGCCCCGAATGAACAGATAACACCCAGGGTGCCACTGGGCAGATCGTCCTGGTATTTGTGGAACGCAATAATTGAGCCGGCCGAACTGGTGTTGGCGTACTCATCGAGTACCACGGGGGCCTCATGTGCCTCCGGATCGCGGCCAAGCAACTTGCGGGCGATCAGCATGTTCATGTTGAGGTTGGCCTGGTGCAACCAGAAGCGTTTGATATCGCTGACGGGCAGCGAGAACTCTTGCAGGTGCTCACCAATCAGCTCGGCGACCATCGGACATACATCCTTGAACACCTTGCGGCCCTGCTGAACGAAAAGCTTGTCGGGCGCGCCCACCCCACTATCGTCGGCGCGGTTGAGAAAACCAAAGTTATTGCGAATATTGTTGGAGTATTTGGTCAGCAGCTTGGTCCCGATAATATCGAACTGGTTGTCCGATACCGCATCTTCAGCACGCTCGACCACAACTGCTGTGCAGGCATCACCGAAAATGAAATGGCTGTCACGGTCACAGAAATTCATATGACCGGTGCAGATCTCCGGATTGACCATCAAAATTGCGCGGGCCTGGCCTAGCTGGACCGAGTTGGCTGCGGCCTGGATCCCGAAGGTCGCTGAAGAGCAGGCCACGTTCATATCAAAACCGAAGCCTTCAATACCCAAAGCCTCCTGGACTTCGATTGCTACAGCTGGATAGGCGCGTTGCAGATTGGAGCAGGCAACGATGACGCCGTCGATGTCTGCAGCCGTTCGGCCGGCTTTCTCAAGGGCCTGGGTACCGGCCTTGATGGCCATTTCACAGAGGATCGACCACTCGTCGTTGCTACGCTCCGGGATATCCGGCTTCATGCGGTTGATATCGATGATACCGCTCTTGTTCATCACGTAGCGGCTCTTGATACCGGACGCCTTTTCGATGAACTCGGTACTCGAGGGAGTCAGCGCGGCCACTTGGCCGGCGGCGATTGCGTCGGCATTGTCACTGTTGAACTTCTCGACATAGGCGTTGAAACTTTCTACCAGCTCTTCATTGCTGATGCTGTTAGGTGGGGTGTACAGGCCTGTTCCACTGATCACGACTCTTTGCACGGTCGGTCCTCTTTAATGTTTTGGGTAACGCATTACCGGGCAGGTGGTAATACCCTGGCCTGACTTCAGGCCGTACGCTAAAAATGGCTCAAAGACGAAGCATAATGCATACAGACGTTCAGTTCACTCCATTGGTCACCAATGACCGACGCTACACAACGATCAGGCGGGGATCTCCTGCCATAATTTGGACAATCGCTTGGCCGATACGGGCATGCGCGTACCCAGTTGTTGAGCGAACAGAGAAACGCGATATTCCTCGAGCATCCAACGCCAGGTGAGCAGAGCATCATCCAGGCGCCCTTCCTGGCGGTGCTTGAGCTCCCGGGCCTGATGCCTTGCCACTAGCTCTTGCAGTTCTTCGGTCCAGACCCGGTCACGTTGCACCTGGCCCGGAAGCTTGTCGAGTCGCTGTTCGATCGCCTGGAGGTACCGGGGATACTGCATCAACCATTCTGCCGGCACGTCCCGTATAAAGCCCTTGAAGAACAGCGCGGCCAGTTGCGCACGAATATCGTTAAGCGCAATCGCATGGGCCAGATCGATCTTGCCCTTGAGGCGTTTTTGCAAAGAGTGCCAGCCCTTGAGTATCGCCAGGGTTTCCGCTGCCAGCTTCTCGGCCGCCGCCACCCATTCTCCACGCCCCTGCTCCAGGCTTGATGCCAGCGCCGCCGGATCGCGCGGCAGGGGCTGATCCGGGGGCAGAAACACACGATCCACCGCCGCTAACAACACATCGTCAGTCAGCTGTTGCTGGCTGCCTAGCTCTCGGTAGTAGATAGCAGCATCCTTCAGGGCCGAACATTTCTGCCGCAGGAAGCGAGCCTGCTCGTTCAACTCGGCCAGCAGAAGGCGTTGCACGCCACGACGGTGCGCCTGCAATGCCTGATTCCGGGTATCAAACAATTGCTCCTGAACCTGATCCCCCTCCTCAACCCAGGCTGGCCAGAAGGTCACTTCTATGCCGGCCTGGTTACGCACCAGGCTCTCGGGTAAAGCGTAGCTGCCGGCTACCTGGGTTTGCTGCTGCGGGCGACTGGCAGGGGTGGGCATTGGCCTATCCTGCACCTGCCCGGCCAACTGGCTGCAAAGCGCGCTGTAATCACGCCCCTCGGCAATCACTTTCCCTTCGGCGTCGACCACTTCGATATTGGTCAACAGGTGCGGCTCAAGCTCGATATCTGCCCAGGCCTGCTCATCTATCCGCGTACCAGTCATCCGGGTCAGCTCGCGCCCCAGGGCCTGGGTCAGATTCCCCTGAGCAAAGGGCATGCGCTCCATCGCAGCCCTGACAAAATCCGGAACCGGTACAAAATTGCGCCTGAGGGCTTTAGGCAAGCCACGTACCAATGCCACGCACTTGTCGAATAAAAGACCAGGCACCAGCCAATCAAGACGCTCCGCTGGCATCTGTCGCAACAAGGGTGCCGGTACGCGCATGGTCACACCGTCACGGGGATGGCCGGGCTCGAAATGGTAGCTCAGCGGCAGCGCGACCTGCTGCCAGCGCCAGGCATCGGGGTACTGCTCGGCAGTCACCTCACCGGCATCACGTTGCAGCAATTCCTCCCGGGTCATGTGCAGTAGTCGGGGGTTTTCTCGCTGGCCGGTTTTTATCCAGCGTTCAAAGCTGGCCAACTGGTAAATTTGCTCGGGCAAATGACGATCAAAGTAGGCATACAGGGTTTCGTCATCGACCAGAATGTCCCGCCGGCGTGCCTTGGCTTCAAGCTCATCAAGTTCGGCGAGCAATTGTTGGTTGGCTTTGTTGAACGCCGCGCGGCCATGCCATTCTCCGAGCACCAGGGCCTGACGGATGAATATCTCCCGGGAGGCTACCGGATCGATGGGGCCGTAATGCACCTTGCGGTGCGGCACTATAATCAAGCCGTACAAGGTCACCTGTTCGTAAGCAACCACCTGCCCACGCTTTTTCTCCCAGTGCGGTTCACTGTAACTGGTCTTGACCAGATGCCCGGCAAGCGGTTCGACCCATAGGGGATCGATCTTTGCCGCCAGTCGTCCATACAGACGACGGGTCTCGGTAAGTTCGGCGACCATAACCCACGGCGGCCGTTTTTTGGCCAGGGCCGATGATGGGTGCAGCATGAATCGACGCTGGCGCGCCCCCAGGTAATCACCCTCTTCAGTCTTGTTGCCCAACTGGCTGAGCAAACCGGCCAGCAAGGCCTTGTGTACCGCCTCGTCCCCAGCCGGCTGACTGTTGCGCTCCAGCTTCAGATCACGGCAAGTTAATACCAGTTGGCGGTGTGTTTCGCGCCATTCGCGCAGGCGCAGAAAATTCAGGAAGTTGCGCCGGCACCAGCTACGCAACTGGCCCTGGGTGAGCGCCTGGCGCTGTTCTTCAAAACCGCGCCACAGGTTTATAAAGGCGACGAAATCCGAGGTCTCTTCACGCCATTGAACA
Organism: Halopseudomonas salina; assembly: GCF_008641105.1. Next base: position 169,325 of record NZ_VTTI01000009.1, on the reverse strand, counting down.
TGCGCCTGGTCTGCTGCCTGCTGTCGTTCCAGGGGGCGTTCCCGAGGGTCTTGCACGGTCAAGCCGCTAGCAATGATAAGGACTTCTTCCAGACTGCCGGTGCGGCTCGCTTCCAGCAACATTCGGCCAATCCGAGGGTCCACGGGCAACCGGGCGAGCTGGCGACCGTCATCGGTAATGACACCTTCCCGATCAACCGCACCAAGCTCCTGCAACAGGGTAAAGCCGTCGCTGATCGCCCGACCTTCGGGCGGCTCGATGAAGGGAAAATCTTCAATGCGCCCAAGCCGCAGATGCAGCATCTGCAGGATCACTGCGGCCAGGTTGGTACGCAGTATCTCCGGATCGGTAAATTCCGGACGGGTATTGAAATCCTCCTCGGCATACAACCGCACGCAAATACCCGGCGCGACCCGGCCACAGCGGCCCTTGCGCTGGTTGGCACTGGCCTGCGACACCGCCTCCACTGGCAAACGCTGCACCTTGGAGCGCGGGCTGTAACGACTAATGCGCGCTTCGCCCGGATCAATCACATAGACAATGCCCGGCACCGTGAGCGAGGTTTCCGCCACGTTGGTGGCCAGCACCACGCGTCTGCCCGCATGGGAGGCAAAGATCTTCTGCTGCTCGGCAACCGACAGGCGCGCATATAACGGCAGGATCTCGGTATGGCGCATATTGGCCTTGCGCAAGAACTCGGCCGTATCGCGAATCTCCCGCTCGCCCGGTAAAAACACCAGGGCATCACCCGGCGGCTGACCATTGGCACGCTCATGCTGCTCCAGCTCCTGCAGCGCGGCCACAATGCCCTGGTCGATGCTCAGGTCCTCTTCAACCTGATTACCCTCCTCGTCCATTTCAGCAGTCAAAGGGCGATACCAGACGTCCACCGGATAGGTACGGCCTGACACTTCGATGACCGGGGCATTGTCAAAATGAGCGGAAAAGCGCTCCAGATCGATAGTGGCCGAAGTGATGATTACCTTCAGATCAGGGCGCTTGGGCAGGATGCTCTTCAGGTAGCCAAGAAGGAAGTCGATATTCAGACTGCGCTCGTGTGCTTCATCAATGATCAGCGTGTCATAGCGCTGCAGGAAGCGGTCGTTCTGGGTCTCGGCCAGCAGGATGCCATCGGTCATCAGTTTGATCAGAGTGGTATCGGAGCTCTGGTCGGTAAAACGCACCTGGAAACCGACCAGCTCGCCCAGGGGCGTGCCTATCTCTTCGGCGACCCGGCTGGCAACACTGCGCGCCGCCAGACGACGCGGCTGGGTATGGCCTATGAGGCCGCGAGTGCCCCGGCCCAGCTCCAGACAGATCTTGGGGATCTGGGTGGTCTTGCCAGAGCCGGTTTCACCGGCAACGATGACCACCTGATGGGCTTCGATGGCCTCGCGTATCTGTTCGCGACGCTCGGCAATCGGCAACTGGTCGTCGAACCGCATCCTTGGGATGCTGTTCCGACGGGCTTCCACGCGCGCACAGGAGCGCTGGAATTGTTCCAGCCACCTGGCCTCACGCTGGGGGTCGGATTGCTTGGCCAGTTGCTGCAACTGGCGCTGCATACGGTGGCGATCGGCAGCCATGGTCTGGTCGAGATTGGCCGTCAGCGCGGTTAAATCGGTCATCGTCGGAATCTGTACCTGCCTGATAAAAAAAGCCCCGCCAGGGCATGACTCTGGCGGGGCCCTGTTGCTGCGGCAAGAACCGCAGCGCTAGTGCATTCTACTGGTTGGCGGCCTTCTTCAGTTCCTCGTCGCGCAATTCGCGACGCAGAATCTTGCCAACATTGGTGGTCGGTAGCGCGTCGCGGAACTCGACATACTTGGGCACCTTGTACGCTGTCAGGCTATCACGCATTTGCGCTTTCACTTGATCCTCGGTCAGCTCGGCGCCTGGCGCCTTGACCAGGAACACCTTGATCGCTTCACCCGACTTCTCATCCGGCACACCTACCGCGGCACACTGGGCTACACCGGGAATAGCGGCCATCACATCTTCCAGCTCATTGGGATACACGTTGAAGCCCGAGACCAGGATCATATCCTTTTTGCGGTCGACAATGCGCAGGTACCCATCTTCCTGAATAATCGCGATGTCACCTGTCTTCAGCCAGCCCTCGGCATCGAGCATTTCATCAGTGGCTTCCTGACGCTGCCAGTAGCCTTTCATTACTTGCGGACCCTTGACGCACAGCTCGCCACGCTCACCTAGTGCCACTTCGTGCCCGTCATCATCGATGATCTTGCACAGGGTCGAAGGAACCGGAATGCCGATGGTACCCAGCTGGATATTGTCGATCGGGTTCACGGTAGCCAGCGGGCTGGTTTCAGTCATACCGTAACCTTCACATACAGCGCAGCCGGTGATCTTCTTCCAGCGTTCGGCAGTGGCCTGTTGCAATGCCATGCCGCCGGACAATGTGACCTTGAAATGGCTGAAGTCGAGATTACGGAAGGCCTCATCATTGCACAGGGCGACAAATAGCGTATTCAGGCCGACAAAACCGGAGAAGGGTACTTTTGACAACTCTTTCACAAACGCCGGAATGTCTCGCGGATTGGTGATCAGGATATTGTGGTTACCGCTGATCATCATCGCCATGCAATGAAAGGTGAAGGCGTAGATGTGATACAGGGGCAGCGGACAGATGATGGTCTCTTCGCCGTCCTTGATCGTAGAGCCCATCATGGCCTTGGCCTGGAGCATATTGGCGACCAGGTTGTGGTGAGTCAGCATCGCGCCCTTGGCCACGCCTGTGGTGCCCCCGGTGTATTGCAGCACGGCAATATCCTGAGCTCCGGGTGTCGCCTCCTGGAAGGTCTGATTCTTGCCTTTGGCCAGTGCGTCGTTGAATTTGATTGCCCCGGGAATGTTGTAGGACGGCACCATCTTCTTGACGTGCTTGACGACAGTGTTGACCAACAGGCGCTTGAGCGGCGGCAGCATGTCGCCCACTTCAGTGATGATGACCTGCTTGACCCCGGTTTTGGGTACGACCTGCTCTGCCAGATGCGCCATGTTGGCCAGACAGACCAGCAGCTTGGCGCCTGAGTCATTGAACTGGTGTTCCATCTCGCGTGGGGTGTAGAGCGGATTGGTGTTAACCACGACAAAACCTGCGCGCATCGCACCGAATACTGCTACGGGGTACTGCAGGACGTTGGGCATCTGAATGGCGATCCGGTCACCGGGCTGCAAGCCACTGTTTTTCTGCAAATACGCTGCAAACTGACCCGAAAGCGTATAAAGCTCCCCGTAGGTGATGGTCTTGCCGAGATTACTGAAGGCAGGCTTGTCGGCGAAACGCTGACAGGAGTGTTTGAGAACATCGAGAATGTTGGCGTATTGATCCGGATTAATCTCGGTGGGGATACCAGCGGGATATTTGTCTTTCCAGAAATTCTCAAGCATGGATGCCTGCTCCTGAGCGTATTCGTCGGGGCGTACCGGCCCAGAAGGCGGCGGTCGCATTTGTTTTATTCGTGACTGTAACGGCTTTTTTGGTCGAAAAGCCGCCGAAGACTAGCAGTTTTTACCTGCTCAGACCAGCATCCTGAAGCACTGGGATAACCGAGTCGAACATGCCGGGCACAGACAACAAAAACCGCCGGTTTTATCCGGCGGCTCTTGTGATACGCAAACCATTACGGCTGGCAACGATGAAGTTAAAGCGGGTAAATCAGACGTCTCGCAATTCGCGGCGCAGGATCTTGCCCACTGGTGTCATCGGTAAAGATTCACGAATTTCAAAGTGCTTGGGAACCTTGTAGCCAGTGAAATTGGCACGGCAGTAAGCCTTGAGCTCTTCGATAGTCAGATCCGGTGAGCTGGGCACCACAAACAGCTTCACGGCCTCGCCTGACTTCTCGTCAGGCACACCAATAGCAGCAGCGTTGGCTACCTTGGGGTGAGCTGCAACCACATCCTCTATTTCGTTGGGGTACACGTTGAAGCCCGAAACGATAATCAGATCCTTGATCCGGTCAACAATAGCAACGAACCCGTCCTCGTCAATAACGGCTACGTCGCCGGTTTTCAGCCAACCATCGGCATCGAAGCTTTCCTTGGTGGCGTCATCGCGCTGCCAGTAGCCCTTCATGACCTGAGGGCCCTTGACGCACAGCTCGCCGCGCTCGCCGATGGGCAGCTCGTTACCTTCCTCGTCTACCACTTTCAGGGCGGTGCTCGGTACCGGCAAACCTACGGTACCCAGGCGCGCCAGACCGCCGCCGGGGCTGGAACACACTACCGGCGAGCACTCGGTCAGGCCATAGCCTTCGCCGATACGACTGTGGGTTTTCTTTTCCCAGCGCTCAGCAGTAGCCTTGACCAAAGCAGTGCCGCCGGAGGTGGTGCCCTTGAGGTGAGAGAAATCGATCTGATCAAATTCGGGATGCTCCATCAACGCGACGAACAGGGTGTTAAGACCCATCATCGAGGAGAACTTCCACTTTTTCAGCTCCTTGACGAAGCCGGGAATATCGCGTGGATTGGTGATCAGAACGTTGTGGTAACCGGCCAGCATCATGCACATGCAGTTCGCGGTAAAAGCGAAGATATGGTACAGCGGCAGGGGGCAGATGATGATTTCGCTGCTGTCACCCATGATTTTTTCACCGCTCTCATCACGCTGCTGAAGGTTGGCGTAAACCTGCAGCATGTTAGAGACGATGTTGCCATGGGTGAGCATCGCACCCTTTGATGGGCCGGTGGTGCCGCCGGTGTACTGCAATACAGCGACGTCATCGTGAGTCTTGTTAACCGGCATGGGAGCCTTGCCCTTGCCTGCCTTTAGCGCCGCCTTGAACGACACTGCCTGGGGCAGATTGAACGAGGGCACCATTTTCTTCACTTTCTTAACGACTGTGTTGACCAGCCAGCCCTTGGCTGCCGGCAGCATATCGCCCATGCGAGCCTCAAAGAGATATTTGAGATCAGTGTCGGGTGCTACTTCCTCAACCAGGTGGCCGAACATGTTCATGTAGATGAGTGCCCGGGCGCCGGAGTCCTTGAATTGGTGGCGCATTTCCCGCGCGGTATACAGCGGGTTGGTGTTGACCACGACAAGTCCGGCTCGCATCGCACCAAAAACGGCAACGGGAAACTGGAGAACGTTAGGCATCTGGATGGCAATGCGGTCACCCGGTTGCAGGTCGGTCTGGGTCTGCAGGTAGCCCGCAAAATCGGCGGACAGTCTATCGAGATCACCGTAGGTGATGGTGGTATCCATGTTGGTAAAGGCAGGACGATCCGCGAACTGTTTGCAGGAGCGCTCAAATACATCAATGATGGAACTGTACTGTGTAGAGTCGATCTCGTTAGGCACGCCGGGCGGGCGTTTGTCATTCCAGAACGATGCTTGCATTATTGTTGTCCTCTTTCCCCGTGTTGGTCTGGCGGGATGAAAACTGAGCTCATCCCGATACAATTATTCCGCTGATTCCCCTTGCTTGACATACAGGCTTGTCAGTCGGCTCACGTCTATGCGTAACTCACAAAATTACCAGCATTGGACGAAAACACAAAATGCTGCCGCGTTTCATTTGGTATACGCATCAGGAGAACAATAATAATGCACGTCCAGACCGATTGGTTGACTGCTGCAGATCAGCAGAAGCTGTTCGTTTATAAGTGGTTACCAGGTACCGCTGAGCCTCGCGCCTGGATACTGATAAGCCACGGCATGGCTGAGCATGCGGGCCGTTATGAGTGGCTGGCAAAGCAACTGAACGGCGCCGGCTATGCGGTGCTTGCCCTGGATCAGCGCGGCCACGGGCAGAGCATTACTGACCAACCGGGACAATTCGCTGACTCTGATGGTTGGCGCAAGGTGACCTCGGACATCGACGCCCTGCGCCAATACGCACTCGCCCTGGCGGACGGCCTTCCCGTCTTTCTTCTGGGCCACAGCATGGGCTCCTATATCATGCAAGGGCACATGATGACCCACGGAGCAGGACTGGCCGGCGTTATTCTCAGCGGCAGTAACGCCCACCCCCCTGCGCTTAGCAGGATTGGCAAAATCGCAGCTGGTATCGAAGGCCGACTGCGTGGCTGGAACAAGCCCGCCGAGACACTCGGCAAACTGAGTTTTGGCCAGTTCAATAATGCTTTCAGACCCAATCGGACCGAATTCGACTGGCTCACTCGCGATCCCGTCCAAGTTGATGCTTATATAGCCGACCCTTTGTGTGGCTTCAACTGCACCGCCCGGCTTTGGCAGGACCTGTTCGGCGGCCTGCTAGAGATCGCCGATACCAGACAATTGGGCCGGATACCTTCGGCCTTGCCTGTTCATATCATCGGCGGCAGTGCTGATCCGGTAAGCGTCGGTACAGGCCTGGCCAAGTTGCAACAGCGACTTATCAAAGCAGGGCTGACAGCTGTAAGTCTGCGGTTGTATGATGATGCGCGCCATGAAATATTCAATGAAATCAACCGTGAACAGGTAGTACGTGACCTGCTCGATTGGCTGGCAAAGCATATGCCGGTCGCTTCCTTCCCCGCCTTGGAGCCTACAGATGCCACAGCTTGAAAACCGCACTTACGATGAATTGAACCTGGGCGACACCGCTTCGATTACCCATCTGGTCACCGAGCGAGACCTCACCCTGTTTGCTGCGGTATCGGGTGATACCAATCCGGTGCATCTGGACGAAGCCTTTGCCGCAGCGACGCCATTCAAGGGCCGCATTGCCCATGGCATGTTTTCCGGCGCCCTGATCTCCGCCGCGGTCGCCTGCGAAATGCCGGGGCCGGGCACCATCTACATCGGACAGGAAATGAGCTTCATGCGCCCGGTACGCCTGGGCGACGAGATTCGGGTGGAGCTGGAGATACTCGAGAAACTACCGAAGAACCGCGTGAAGATTGCCACACGGGTATTCAATCAGGACAACAAGCAGGTGGTGGATGGCGTAGCGACAGTAATGGCGCCGACGGAGAAGGTCAGTATCGAACGGCCGACGCTGCCGGAGGTGACAATCGGCTAAGAGCTGCAAGCTGCAAGCTGCAAGCTGCAAGCGTTGTCAGGATGAGCCCGGGGTTAGATCGGTCAAGCGCAATTCAACGCTCAATCACAAAAACCTCAGTTTCCACCTGACCGCCTGCAGCTAGGGACTTGCCGCTTATTTGCTGAGAAACTTCATCCCCTCTTCCAACCCTTCCAGCGTCAAGGGATACATCCGATCCTCGATCAGGTCGCGAACGATGCGTGTCGAGGTGGTGTAGTCCCAGGTATCCCTGGGGTACGGATTAATCCAGATCATCTTCTTGTATTTCTCCATGAACCGCTGAATCCAGACGTGGCCGGCTTCCTCGTTCCAGTGCTCCACGCTACCACCCGGCTGGGTAATTTCGTAGGGCGCCATGGCTGCGTCACCGACAAATATCACCTTGTAGTCCGGGCCGTACTTGTGCAGCAGATCCATCGTGGCGGTTCGCTCGTTGGTCCGGCGCAGATTGTTTTTCCAGACCGACTCGTAGGGGCAGTTGTGGAAGTAGAAGTACTCAAGGTGCTTGAACTCGGTTCTGCAGGCGGAAAACAGCTCTTCGCAGACCTTGATGTGCGCATCCATGGAGCCACCGATATCGAATAACAGCAGCAGCTTGACGGCGTTGCGCTTCTCCGGACGCATCTGGATGTTCAGCAGGCCAGCATCCCGAGCGGTGTGGTCGATAGTGCCATCAATATCCAGTTCGTCCGGCGAGCCCTGACGAGCGAACTTGCGTAGGCGCCGCAGGGCTACCTTGATATTGCGCGTACCCAGTTCGACCTGATCGTCCAGGTTCTTGTATTCGCGCTGATCCCAGACTTTTGCTGCCTTGCCCTGCCTTTTTCCGGCATCGCCAACGCGTATGCCTTCGGGATTGTAGCCGCCAGAACCGAAAGGACTGGTACCGCCCGTGCCAATCCATTTATTGCCGCCGGCATGACGCTCCTTCTGTTCATCAAGGCGTTTCTTGAACTCCTCGATCAACTTGTCCAGACCGCCCAGGGACTTGATCTTCTCGCGTTCCTCGTCGGTCAGCATTTTCTCGAATTCCTTGCGCAGCCAATCCTCGGGGATCAGTGCCTCGAGAAGTTGATCGAGATTTTGCAGACCATTGAAGTACGCGCCGAAGGCCCGGTCGAACTTGTCGAAGTGGCGTTCATCCTTGACCATCACGGTACGCGCGAGATAGTAGAACTCGTCCATATCGGCAAATACGACATGGTGCTTGAGCGCACGAATCAGATCGAGCAGCTCGCGTACCGATACCGGTACCTTTGCTGCCCGCATTTCATTGAACAGGCCCAAGAGCATGGGCTTCCCCCTTCTTAGCGGATCTGACTTCTCAGCGGTTCTGACGACGTGTCATGAATGCCAGGCGTTCGAGCAGCTGCACGTCCTGCTCGTTCTTGACCAGGGCGCCATAGAGCGGCGGAATGGCCTTGGTCGGATCACGGTCACGCAGCACTGCCTCGGGAATCTGGTCCGCCAACAGCAACTTGAGCCAATCCACCAGCTCCGAGGTGGAGGGCTTCTTCTTCAGGCCGGGCACCTTGCGCACGTCGAAGAAGATGTCCATGGCTTCGGCAACCAGTTCTTTGCGGATATCGGGGAAGTGCACATCAACGATACGCTGCATGGTGGTGCGATCGGGGAAGGCAATATAGTGAAAGAAACAGCGGCGCAGGAAGGCGTCAGGCAGCTCTTTCTCATTGTTCGAGGTAATAATGATGATCGGACGCTGCTTGGCCTTGATAGTCTGATTGGTCTCGTAGACATAGAACTCCATCTTGTCGAGTTCCTGCAACAGGTCGTTGGGGAATTCGATGTCGGCCTTGTCGATCTCGTCGATCAGCAGAATGGAGCGCTCCTCAGACTCGAATGCCTCCCAGAGCTTGCCCTTCTTTATATAATTGGCAACGTCATGCACCTTGTCGACACCCAACTGGGAGTCACGCAGACGGCTCACCGCGTCGTATTCATACAGGCCCTGATGCGCCTTGGTAGTCGATTTGACGTGCCAGGTGATCAGTTTCATGCCCATCGACTCGGCCAACTGTTCGGCCAGCATGGTCTTGCCCGTACCGGGCTCACCCTTGACCAGCAGGGGCCGCTCCAGCGTGATGGCGGCGTTGACCGCCAGTTTCAGATCGTCTGTGGCTACGTAGGAAGGGGTACCTTCGAATTTCATTCCGGCTATCCTCAAGGTAAGTCAGGGCGTGGTATCGCCTGGGACATGCAATACCACCAAAGTTGACTGACGACTATAACGTGAGCGCGGGCGCAGTGTGAACCGATGCGTAGTATTCAGTCACTGAATGATATGCCTTTGCCCGTCCATCCGACTTAGCCATCCTGCGGCTCTCGGCTATCGAAGCCGGAGCTGAAGGCTTCGATAAAACCGTTTCGTAGAATGCCTAAAAAAGCCTGGAGGGGACTGACCTCGGTATCGTTCAGGGTACCGCCGAGGGTGACACGGGTGGCCAACTGATCTTTGCGCTGATTCTTCAGAATGGATTCCCCGCCTCCGACCAGTGCCTCCCATATACCCCGCAGAATTCCCTTGTCCTGATTCTGGATATCCTGCTCGAAGTCGAAGATCTCCACATCACGCATTAGCGGTTTGATATAGCCTTCAAGTTCACCACCCTCAACCGAGGCTTCGATTACCAGCTCACCACTACCTGCCTGGAAATCAAAATTGCCGTAGGCTGAAGCAAAGTCGTTGAGCCGCGGCAGCTCTACCTCGGTGAGCCGCAGTCTGAACGCGAAGTCCTCCATGCGTACCAATGGATCGAATGCAGCCTCTGCTTCCATCGGTGCATGCCCAAGAAACGTGCCTGTCCCCTCCATTGACGCATCACGAGTCCCTTCAAGGTCTTCAGCTGTGCTCAAATTATAAATAGTCAGATCCACATTATTGGCATAGAGATTCACCTGCGGTTCTGTACTGAAATTCCGCAAAGCCAGAACACCATCAACTATCTGCAACTCATTCATCGTGATCGGCAACTGGTCCTGCAGGGTTTCTCGCCAGTCAACGCCCTCCCCGACCTGCTTGTCCTGCTCGTTCTGGGCGTCTACGAAGGTCAGTTCCGGCTCGGTGAAGCGAACCACCGCCACCAACGCACGTTGTTCCCACAAGGTTTTCCAGCTGATCGCTATATCAATCAAGGGGGCCTGGAGCAGCGGTGCCTGCACGTTTCCTTCGATCTTCTCGATACGCAGGTTGTGCAATTCATAGGCGCCTTGCCACCAGAAAAGCTCTACTTCCTCGACACTCCCGGTGTAGTCGCCCATCTGTGCCATATTGTCATTCAACAGATAGCGAACCAGGTGGGCCAATGACAGGTGCAGGATCACCAGGAGAATAATGATCGTCGCTACCACGCCAAAGGTTATGCCGTATTTCTTTCTCATCAACAGATCCTTTTGTTCCGCTATTAATACTGGCTGACTATCCGCATCTCACTCTTTCGCCAGGATGCCAGACTGGCTATCCTGATGGCATTCTCCTACTCAGGTTCGATCACGCCATGCCTTTCAGCCCTGCTACCCTCGCTCAACACATTCTCGACGGATTCGACAGTTACCGCCAAGGCTTTCGCGAGATCACGGCCGGTGCCCGGCGTCGTTTCGAGGAGGCACGCTGGACCGAAATCCAGGAAGCTTCTACCGCGCGCATCAACCTGTATGAGGAATGCGTTGCCGCCACTTCTGCTGCACTCGAACACAATCAGGCCGCCAGCAATATATTGGATGTGTCCGTCTGGCCCCGGATCCGGCTGGCCTATATAGAACTCATTGCCCAACGTTTTGATGACGAGCTGGCGGAGACTTGGTTCAATTCAATTTTCACCAGCCTGCATCACCATGATCAGATCAGTGATGAGACCATGTTCGTGCATACCACGCGTCCTCCGGGACGCCCGCCGTCGCGTATTCCGCTGACGCGGGGTTTCATTTCGGACGGCTCCCTGGACAATCTTGTGCACCAGGTACTGGATGAGCACAAGTTCAGTACACCCTGGGTCGACTATGCCGCTGACTGCAAGATGATTGTAGAGCAGTTGCAAAAGGGCCTGCCGGACTGGGCACAAAATGATCGTGGTCTGACGATAGAGTTGGTGCAGTCGGTGTTCTACCGCAACAAAGGGGCCTACCTGGTGGGCCGCGTGCTCAGCCAGAACGAACAGTGGCCGTTCGTGCTACCACTGATTCATCAGGATAACGAAGGCATCAGTGTTGATACCCTGATCACCGACGAATCCCAGGTATCGATCATCTTCTCGTTTACCCGTTCCTACTTCATGGTTGAGGCGCCAGTACCAGCAGAACTTGTGGCATTTCTCAAGCGACTGCTGCCGGGCAAGCATATGGCCGAGCTTTACACGGCAATCGGCTTCTACAAACAGGGCAAGTCGGAATTCTATCGCGCCCTTATCTCACACCTGGCTACCAGCGAAGATCGTTTCATGATGGCCCCAGGCGTGCGCGGCATGGTGATGAGCGTGTTCACCCTTCCCGGCTTCAATACCGTGTTCAAGATCATCAAGGACAAGTTCGCCCCTTCCAAGAATATTGATCGGGCGACCGTCATCGATCGTTATCGTCTGGTCAAACGTCACGACCGGGTAGGACGCCTGGCTGACACCCAAGAGTTTGCTGACTTCCGCTTCCCCCGCGAGCGCTTCGAGCCGGAGTGTCTGGCTGAACTGCTGGAGGTGGCGGCGTCCACGGTCATAGATGAGGGAGATGTGATCCTGGTTCGTCATTGCTGGACAGAGCGCCGCATGACGCCATTGAATATCTATCTTGAAAACGCCACCGAAACCCAGACCCACGAGGCACTGCTGGATTATGGCAAAGCCATCAAGGAACTGGCTGCTGCCAATATCTTCCCGGGCGACATGCTGCTGAAGAACTTTGGTGTTACCCGCCACGGTCGCGTGGTGTTCTACGACTACGATGAAATCAGCTACCTGACCGAAGTCAACTTCCGGCACATACCCGAAGCCGTGTACCCCGAGCAGGAAATGGCATCCGAGCCCTGGTACTCGGTGGGACCCAATGATGTATTCCCGGAGGAGTTCCCCGTTTTCCTGTTTGCTGATATCAAGCATCGCAGGGCCTTTACCAAGATACATGGCGACCTCTTTGACGCTGACTTCTGGAAGGGCTTGCAGGACCGCATCAAGGATGGACAGGTACTGGACGTATTCCCCTACCGCCGTACCTGAAGGATGGATTCCGACGAGTGGCAGCCCAATTACAAATAAATTTCGCTTAAAGGGTGTTATTTCTTCAATCTGTCGTATACTGAGTTTCGTTCATTTTGTACCGGCAGGCACTGAACGAGCCAGGCGAAAGCCCAGCTTGACAAGGCCAGCACTAAGGTGCAAAGTGAGCGCGTAGGTTTTCAAGATAGAGTAGTAGGCTGCAAGCGCACTTTTCAGTACGTAAGTTTGTCATTCTCGTAATCTTTGATTCCCCGCGCTTTAATTGAGCAATGCTCAAGTTTTTTTAATTTGATAGGAATTATCCGAAATGGCAACTGGTACAGTTAAGTGGTTCAACGACACTAAAGGCTTTGGCTTCATTACTCCAGACGGCGGTGGTGATGATTTGTTCGCCCACTTCTCCGAAATCAAGGTTCAGGGCTTCAAATCCCTCGCCGAGAACCAGAAGGTGTCTTTCGACATCACTACTGGTCCTAAAGGCAAGCAAGCAGCAAACATTCAGGTTATCGGTTAATTCCGAAGCTTGACTGAAAAACCCGGCTCCGGCCGGGTTTTTTATTGCCTGAAATTTGGCTACCCTCCTTCTCTTCTACAGCAAAAAAAACTCGCCTGAAAAGACCTTAAGTCGTACCCTATTGCCCATCAGGAAGGCCGTTTGGGGATCACCCGACGTTGCTTTTACCCGTGTTGCCTTTTCGCAACCCGCCACCAGGACGTCTAAGAGGGGGTTCCCGCAGTGGAAAGCACCGAGTCAAAAAAAATCGAAGATAACCGCAAGCTGACCATCTTCCGCGCCGCCGAAGCCATCGTCAGTGAGCGCGGCGCGTCTCAGTTGACCTTTTCCAGCCTCAGCGAGCGCACCGGCATCGATCAGGCCGATCTGGAGACGCTGTTTCCAGACCGTGAAGCCCTGCTGGCTGCCATGATCGAGCACCGCCTGGAGCGTTTCCGGGTTCGCTGGAGAGCCTATGAGAGCGTTCTGCCAGACGAGCCCATGCGCGAGCTCAAATCGCTGCTGCTGAGCAATCTGAGCGAGTCAAATGAGGAAAAGAACCTGGATTCGGCGATCCTTGCTGCAGCCGCCAGTAATCCGGAATTGCTCCAGACCACCTCTGACGATGTACAGGGGCTGTTCCATATACTCGCCGAGTCTCCGCTAGGTCTGGCTCAGGCAAGTATTCTGTTTTTCTCGGTAAGGGGCTATCGCCTGTTTGAACAGATTGGTATCTGTCCGATGACCGATCTGCAGCGCAGCGAGTTTCAAGAGCAGATCATGCGACTGGCCAGAACGCTGTACGAGCAGAAAACTGAAGAGTGAGCTCTAGCCCGGCGCCGCTGATTTACACAGCGGCGCCATGCGATATGCAGGCAGGGATACAGACAAATTCAGTGCTGACCCCGAGCGTAACGGGTTTCAACCGGGCGCCAACGGATCCAGGCCGCACGCAACAACGCGAAAACGATGTAAACCGCCAGCGCAACGCCCATCACCAGGCTGATGTCACCCAGCATTCGCGCCTCGTTATCACCGGTATCAAGTATGCCATCGAGCAGCAGGATTATAATGCCCGGCGCTTGTGCTGATCCCATCGGATCCACCTTGACTGGAGTGAACAACAGCACTGCCATCGCCACCCACAGTGGCTCGCGCACGAACCACCAGGCAATCCAGCTGGTCATTTTCCACCAGACCAGCCAGCCACATGCGGCTGCCGCCAGGTAGACCAACCAAACTGTCTCGTACTCTGATTCATTGAACATCGGGCAAGTCACCGTCGCTTGATGGAGTGTGCGGCTATAATAGCTTTTTTATCCAGGGAGTCCCAACCAGATGCCAATTCCAGCGCGCCGCGACACCACAGCCGATCCTTATGCCTGGCTAGAGGAGCGCGACAGTCCGGATGTTCTGGCATATCTTGAAAGTGAGAATCAGCTCACCGAAGACTGGTTGCGTGAACATGATGATCAGCGCGATATTCTGTTCAATGAAATACGCGGCCGTATCCGCGAGACGGACATGTCACTGCCCGGCATATGGGGCGCATGGCTTTACTATCAGCGCACTGAAAAAGACGCGGAGTATCCCCGCTTCTATCGTTGCCAGCGGCCGGCTGATAACAGCCTGGAGATTGATAGCGAAAGTGAGAGCTTGCTGCTGGATCTGAACGGGCTCGCTGGCGATGGCTTTCTGCAACTGGGCGACTACTCGATCAGTCCAGACCATCAATGGCTGGCCTACAGTCTGGATCGCCAGGGCGACGAAACCTACAGTCTGTATCTGAAGCATATCCATAGCGGCGAAACTACCGAACTGCCGCTCGATCAGGCTGATGGCAGTCTGATCTGGGCTGCGGACAGCAGCTTCCTGTTCGCTATCAGCATGGATGAAACCTCCCGCCCCGCGCACCTCTGGCGCTTGCATCCAGAGCAGGCGCCGGTACATCTGTTTCATGAGACCGATCAGCGATTCTATCTGCACGTTTATCGCAGCAGCAGCGAACAATGGCTAATGCTCGCGAGCTCGAGCAAGAACACCAGTGAAATACAGGTTCTGCCGGCTGACCAGCCCGAGGGTACGTGGAGACTCATGGCGCCCCGTGTTGATGGGCATGAATATCACGTGGACCATGGCCCCGACGGCCTACTGATCCGTAGTAATGCCGAGGGTGAGAACTTCTGTCTGTACTGCGCAGATCCGCGGCATCCGGCCCAGGACAAATGGCAGCGCCTGGTAGCGACCGATCCAGACCGCACCCTGGAGGACTTCAGCGTGCAGTCCGCGGGGCTGCTGTTGCACTATCGTGATCAGGGCCTGGTCACTCTGGAGGTGCGCCCCGCTGAAGCGCCCCACTACGTAGTCAACATGCCCGATGCGGTCTATAGCCTCCACGTACAGGGTGGCGAGGAGTACAAGAGCGATCAGGTCCGGCTACGCTACGAATCCCTGAATCGACCTGCACAGATCCTGGCGCTGCACCTTGCAACCGGTGCACAAAAGGTGCTCAAGCAGGTACCTGTCGAGGGTGAGTTTGATGCCCAGGATTATGAAGTCATTCGCGAATGGGCGGTCAGCGCCGATGGCACTCGCGTTCCGATCAGCCTGGTCAGATTGCGCAACGCCAAGGCGGGACCTGCTCCGCTTTACCTCTATGGCTACGGCTCCTACGGCGCAAGTATGGATCCATGGTTTTCCCATGCGCGGCTGTCGTTACTACAGCGTGGCTGGCAGTTCGCGATTGCCCATGTGCGCGGTGGCGCAGACCTGGGTGAAGGCTGGTACCAGGCGGGTAAGCTGGAGCACAAGGAAAATACCTTCAGTGACTTTATCGCCTGCGCAGAGCAACTGATCGCTGCCGGCTTTACCAGCAAACGCCAACTGGTCATCGCTGGCGGTAGTGCGGGCGGACTGCTGATCGGCAACGTGATCAACCAACGCCCTGGGCTGTTTGCCGCAGCAGTCGCCGACGTCCCCTTCGTTGACGTATTCAACACCATGAGTAATCCGGAGCTTCCGCTAACCGTGGGCGAATACGAGGAATGGGGTGATATGCGCGATCCGCTGGTGGCAGCACGGGTCGAGAGCTACGCACCCTATGAGCAGGTCAAGAGGCAGGATTACCCTGCCCTGTTCGTCACTGCCGGCTACCACGACATGCGCGTACAGTACTGGGAGGCAGCCAAATGGGTTGCCAAACTGCGTCACAGCAAGACTGACAACAACCCTTTGCTCCTGCGCACCCAGATGAGCGCAGGCCATGGTGGCGCCAGCGGGCGTTACCAGGCCATGCGCGAACTGGCGGAGGAATACAGCTTCCTGCTGGCGGTCATTCCCGACGCTTGAAGCCGCGCTGCTCCAGCAGCATGTAGAACACTGGAACGAAAATCAGTGCCAGGGTACTGGCGGCAAGCATGCCGCCAACTACTACGGTACCAATTTCCTGGCGGCTCACCGCACCGGCACCAGTACTCACTGCCAACGGCAAGCTGCCGATGATGAATGTCAGCGCAGTCATCATGATCGCCCGAAAACGCTGGCGGGCCGCTGTCAGTGCCGAATCGAAGGGCGACATACCCTCCTTGCGGTTCTGTGCGGCAAACTCGACGATCAGGATCGCGTTCTTGGCCGCCAGACCTATGAGTACCAACAGACCGACCTGAAAATAGATATCGTTGGGGAAGCCGCGCAACATGGAAGTCACCACGGCGCCAAACACCCCGAAGGGGATCGCCGTGGCGACCGCCAAAGGCAGACTCCAACGCTCGTACTGGGCAGCCAGGATCAAAAACACCATCAAGATGCCAAGGGCAAAGGCAATGGCCCCGGATGAAGCCGAGTCCACCAACTGGTAGGCCTCGCCTACCCAGCCCAGCTGCGCCTGTGGGCCAAGGGTATCAGCGGCAACTGCCTGCATGGCCGCCAGTGCATCGGCAGTATTGTAGCCTGGCGCAGGGTCGGCGCTAACCTTGGTGGCCGGGTACAGGTTGAAACGGCTGACACTGTCTATGCCCTGGGTTCGCCGCAGGTTCACCACCGAATCGAGTGGAACCAGTTCACCGCTGCCAGCACGCACAAAGACCTTGCCGAGATCCTCGGGATCACTGCGGAACTCGCCCTCAGCCTGCATGTTCACCTGCCAGTTACGGCCTTCGAGGGAAAAGTCGTTTACATACAGCGCGCCGAAGGTACTGCGCATGGTGATGAAAATATCATCAATGGCGATACCCATGGACTTGGCCTTGTCCCAGTCCACGGTGGCATCATAGCGCGGTATGCCGACATCGACCGCAGCGCGAACGTTGGTCAGTTCCGGACGCTCATTGGCTGCAGCCACAAGGCGATCAGCCTCGGCCTTGAGGACCAGCGGATCGCTATCGCCGAGTATCTGCAGGTAGCCTTCCACACCACCGGTCAGGGACAGGCCCATGATAGGCGGCGGCACGAAGGCAAACACATTGGCTTCCTGCAGTTCGGCGCCCAGCCCGGCGATGCGGTTGGCTACCGCCTGTGCGCTATGCTCCTGGCCGGGGCGTTCATCCCAGTCGATCAGCGTCACAAAGGATACGCCGGTATTGGTCCGCAAGCCGCGGTTGAGAATATCGAAACCGGCAAAGCTGGTGACGCCCTTGATCTCTTCCATCGCGACAATCTTTTCGCTGACCTCCTCGCGTACCACCTCGGTCCGACCCAGGGCCGATACCGGCGGTAACTGGTAGACCGCTAGCAAGAAGCCCTGATCTTCCTGGGGTACCAGGCCGCTGGACATCCGGTCGAGAAGAAACAGCGTCGAGCCGATCAGCAGCGCAAAAAGCACCAGTGTGATCTTCGCATGCACCAGCATCCAGCCAACCACCGCTGCAAAACCATCGGTAAGCCGGTCGAAGCCGTCGTTGAACCAGGCGAAGCCGCGCGATGGCTCTGTCTGGGCTCGGTCAAGCAAAATCGCACACATGGCCGGGGTCAACGTCAGGGCAACCACACCGGACAGCGCTACCGAGACTGCAATGGTGACTGCGAACTGGCGATATAGCTCACCGCTCAAGCCACCCAGAAAGGCCACCGGAGCAAATACTGCGACCAGCACCAGGGTCGAACCTACAACGGCGCCGGAGACCTGCTGCATGGTCTTGCTGGCCGCCTCGTAACTGGAGAGCCCTTCTTCCTTGATCAGGCGCTCGGCGTTTTCCATCACGATAATCGCATTGTCGACCACCACCCCGATCGCGAGGATCAATCCGAACAGCGTCAGCAGATTGACCGAGAAACCGAACAGCTGCATACCAGCGAAGGTTCCGATCAGCGATACGGGTATGGCCACCAGCGGAATCAGCGTGGCCTTGAGATGCTGGAGAAACAGAAAGGTGACTAGAAGTACCAATGCCAGTGCCTGGACCAGGGTAATGATCACCTCGCGAATCGACACATCAATAAAGATAGTGGTGTCATAGGGGATATCGAAGCGCAGATCCCCGGGAAAATCAGCAGAGATTCGCTCCATCGCCTGCCGGACATTTTCCGCGGTTTCCAGGGCGTTGGCGCCCGGCTGCAGGTAAATGCCCAGTGGCACGGCGTTCTTGGCATTGAAGGTTGCGCTGAAATCATAGCTTTGCGCGCCCAGCTCGGCACGGGCCACATCCCCCAGACGCAGGGTGCGCCCCTCGACATCACTGCGCAGAATAATCTGCTCGAAAGCTTCCGGGGTAGTCATCCGCCCTGGAGTGCTGACGCTATAGGTGAAGCTCTGACCTGGCGGCGAGGGCTCCGCACCTATTCTGCCGGCGGCGAACTGGGCGTTCTGCTCGCGCAGCGCGGCGGCGACGTCGCTCGGCGTCAGGTCATATTCTGCCAGCTTGTCTGGCCGCAGCCATATGCGCATGGAGTAATCCTGAGCACCAAATAGCGCGGCATTACCTACTCCGGGCAGGCGCACCAGCTCATCAAGTACGTTGAGCAGCGCATAGTTGCTGATTTCCAGGGTACCCATCTGCTCCTGTTCGGATGACAGGGTAATGACCTGCAGAATCGACGTCGAGCGTGCCTGGACCTGCACACCCAGATTACGCACTTCCTGAGGCAGGCGCGCGGTAGCACGCTGCACCCGGTTGTTGATATCAATGGTAGCCTGGTCCGGATCGGTACCGATCTTGAAGTGGACGGTCAACTGCATTGCCCCGGAGTCTGCACTGTAGGACTCCATGTACAGCATGTTGTCGACACCATTGATCGCCTGCTCAAGCGGCGCCGAAACGGTTTCGGCAATGACGCTGGCGCTGGCTCCGGGATAGCTGGCCTGCACGACGATCTGCGGCGGCACTACCTCTGGATACTGTTCTACAGGCAACTGGGAGAGAGAAGCACCACCAGCTATCAGGATCAGGATAGACAGAACGGTGGAAAAGATGGGCCTATCAATAAAGAACTGCAGCATAGGAGCTACTCTCCCCCAGCTGTAGCGGCGTCATCGGAATCTGCAGCGGCATTGCTCATCTTCACGGCCATGCCGGGCATCAGACCCACCTGACCGTTCACCACAACACGTTCACCGGGCTGGAGCCCCTCAGAGATGATCTGACGATCATCGATGATAGCCCCAAGCTCCACCGCACGTTTTTCCACGGTGGCGTTGTCCTTCACCACATATACCTGTGGGCCTTGAGCATCAGCGCCTACTGCCTGGGTGGGCACTGTTATCTGGTTCTCATACCGCTGTAGCACAAGACGCACGCGCACGAACTGACCAGGAATCAGTTGGCGGTCGGGATTGTCAAAAACCGCACGCAGGGTAATGGTGCCGGTGGCACTATCGATGTTGCTGGAGGTGAAATCGATGTTGCCCGGCAGGCTGTATTCAGACCCATCGGCCAGTTCCAGGCGCACTGTGGCGCTCTGACTTTCCTCTTCGAGCTGCGACGCCCGCTGGACAGCCGCGTCCTTCTCCGGCAATGCGAATAGAACGTGGACAATGTCCTGGCGGGTGATGGTCGTCAGCAAGGCACCAACTGCCAGTACGCTGCCCTCAGGCAGCACTTCAAGGCTGGTGCTTCCAGCCATCGGGGCGCGCACCTGGGTGTAGGAGAGGTTGAGCTTTGCCTCATCCAGGCGCGCCTCGGCCTCCGCCAGGCCAGCACGGGCAAAATCCAGTTGCGAGTTGAGCCGATCCCGCTCACTGGCGCTTATGGCGCCGCGCTCGAACAACTGCTGGGCACGGTCCCACTCGCGCTCGGCCTGACGCATCTCAGCCTGTGCGTTGGCCCGTGACGCCTTCGCCTGCTCTGCGACAATCTGCAGAGGCTCAGGGTAAATGATGAACAGCAGATCCCCTTCTTCGACCTGGGCACCTTCACGATAGACACGCTCCTGCAGAACCCCCGGGATACGCGCACGCACTTCCACTTCACGTGCCCCGCGTACCCGCGCTGGATACTCACGCATCAACTCGACATTCGTCCGCTCGACTTCCTCCACTGTGACCAGAGCCGGAGGCCGCTCGCGGGGCTGATCGGCAGACTCGCTGCCACAGCCGGCAAGCAAACCAAGCAATCCGAACACCGCCAGATAGCGGATCAGGGGACCGGGTGAAGACGGTACAGGTACCGAGGTAGCGCTTTGCATAAATCGATATCGCTCAATAGAAGGTGAAGAGGTATGTGCGTTTGTTATTGATGGGCATCAACGGGTTTCAAGACCCCGTGAAGAACCATGTCGAGCAACTGATCCGCGATAGCGACAAGGGATTCGTTACGTCCCGAAATGCGGTTGACCAGCACGCTCCCATAGGCCAGGTTGCCAATCACATCAAGCATTTGCTGCGGATCGGTTACACGGCAACGGCCACTGTCGATGAGCTGCTGATAAACATCGATCCAGGCCTGGCGGCGCATATCCGAATAGGCGAAATAACGTGGCTGGCCCACTCTTCTGAATTCTGCGGATTCGTGCACGAAAAGCTCTATAGCTTCGGGGTGAGACTGGAAAAAAGCCATGTAGGCCTTGAAGCCCTCACGCAGATGCTCCAACGGATCATTGACTGTGCGAACCGCGTCATCCACCTGGGCTGTCAAGCGTTGCATGACATCCTCGACTGCGGCTCGAAACAATTCGTCCTTGGTGGGGTAGAAACGATACACCGTTCCCTTGCCTACTTTTGCCAGGTCCGCGATCTGCTGTACTTCAGTGCAACGGAAACCCTGCTCGGAGAATACCTTGATGGCCGCCGCCAGAATTTGCTCACAACGCTCTGCCGCAGGCATACGGCCACGTTTGGCAGAAGATGCAATAGAATCGGAGGACATGACCCACACTCTCGGACTGACGCGTCAGTCCGTATTAGAAATCAGCGAGAGTTTGAATGCAAGATTGAAAGAGGGAAAGACTGTTGCACAATAAACCGCTGCCAGGGTCGACAGCGGTTTACTGGATGATGAAAGTGCGGGGCGGACAGCACCCCGCCTCGGTACCTAGTAGCGATTGGCTACCTCATCGAAGGTAGCTTCGATGGTGCTGGACGGTGGAGCACTCAGCAGAGTCGCAACCACGATGGCGATGGTCGCCAGGATCACGCCGGGCACGATCTCGTACAACCCGATAGTATCAATCTGCTTGTACACCACGACAGTGATACCACCAACGATGATACCCGCCAGCGCACCATTGCGGTTCATGCGCTTCCAGAACAGTGACAGAATCACCGCTGGACCGAAGGCAG
This sequence comes from Halopseudomonas salina, assembly GCF_008641105.1. The sequence goes on along the minus strand of NZ_VTTI01000009.1, from coordinate 147,887 downwards.
CACCAAAGCCGGCCCAGGCATAGGACACCAGACTGAGAACAGTGCTCTCTGGGTTGAAGGCAAACATCAAGGCCAGGATCGCAATACCCACAACTGCAAAGCGGCCCACCCACACCAACTCAGACTGGGTGGCGTCACGACGGAACAGTGCCTTGTAGAAGTCCTCGGCGAGCGCAGAGGACGATACAAGCAACTGCGAATCCGCTGTGGACATGATTGCAGCCAGCACTGCTGCCAACAGAATGCCCGCAACGATCGGGTGCATCATTGCCTGAATCAACGCCAGGAATACGGTTTCAGCATCGCCAATACCGGCTTCGCCCAGATAACCGATGCCTACCCAGCCAACCATCAATGCAGCCACCAGACAAACGGCGGTCCAGAGTACGGCGATACGGCGCGCTGTCGGCAGCGCTGCATCATCGCCAATAGCCTTGAAACGAGCCAGGATATGCGGCTGACCGAAGTAACCCAGACCCCAGGCCAGCAGCGAAATGATCGCGACGAAGCCCAACGGGTTGCCTTCGACATCGTTGAAGAAGGTCAACAGTTCGGGATTACTGGCCGCCATGGCCTCCTGGGCATTACCCCAGCCACCCATGGAGTTGAGTGCCATGATTGGAACGATCACCAGTGCTGCAGCCATTAACAGACCCTGTATCACGTCTGTCCAGGAGACAGCCAGAAAGCCGCCAAAGAACGTATAGGATACGATTACCAGCGTACCGACGATGACCGCTGTCTGATAATCCAGTCCGAAGGTACTTTCAAACAGCTTGCCTGCCGCAACCAGACCGGAGCTGGTGTAGAAAAGGAAGAACAGCAGAATGAAAATTGCCGAAATCACCCGCAATGCGCGGCTCTTGTCTTCAAAACGGAACTCGAAGTAGGCCGGAAGGGTCAAGGAGTCATTGACCGCATGGGAATAGACTCGCAAGCGCCTGGCAACGATCAGCCAGTTGAGATAGGTACCTGCTAGCAGACCCGCGGCGATCCAGGTGGCTTCATAACCAGCAGCCAATGCGTAACCGGGCAGCCCCAGCAGCAACCAGCCACTCATGTCCGAAGCGCCAGCCGAAAGAGCCGCTGTGCCAGGTCCGAGGGAACGTCCGCCCAAAATGTAGTCAGACAGGTTGGTGGTTCGTTTATAGGCGACGTAGCCAAGGGCTAACATCACCGCGATGTAGACCGCAAAGGTCGCACTCACAATGCCGATATTACCAGTCATGGGTTCTTCTCTCTTTTATAGTCGGACGGTCCCTGTCCTGTTATTGGTATGGGGAAGTACTGATCAATTCCCTCTGTTCCACGGCGTCAGCCCTAGACTGACGCGTTGCTGCTCATGGCTCACCATCGCCCAGCGACAGCAGGCTGGCGTTACCGCCAACGGCCGTCGTGTTGATGGTGCGCGTACGTTCAGTGACAAAGCGTAGCAAATAATGCGGCCCTCCGGCTTTCGGACCCGTGCCGGACAATCCCATTCCGCCAAAGGGTTGCACGCCAACAACGGCACCGATCTGGTTGCGATTGATGTAGACGTTGCCAATGCGTACCCGACGATCGATATGCAGCGCCGTATCTTCGTTTCGGCTGTGAATACCCAGGGTCAGTCCGAAGCCGGTAGCATTAATCTCGTCAATCATCTTGTCCAGCGTGTTATTGCGCCAGGTGACCACGTGCAGCACTGGCCCGAAGTGCTCCTTGTCCAGTTGACTGATACTGTCCAACCGGAAAGCCGTTGGGGTTACAAAATGACCATTCAGGCTAGCTGGCAGGGGCGTCTCGCCAATCAGTCGATCCTGGGCCTTCAGGGTCTCGATATGCTTGAGCAGATTTCCGCGTGCATCCTCATCAATAACCGGCCCCACATCGGTCGAACGCTCGAACGGGTTACCCACATGCAGCTCGGCCATGGCGCCTTTGAGCAACTCCATGACCCGCGGTGCGATATCTTCCTGAATGAACAGCACACGCAGTGCCGAGCAACGCTGGCCCGCACTCGTAAAGGCTGAATGCACCACGTCCTTGACCACCTGCTCGGGCAACGCGGTGGAATCGACCAACATGGCGTTCTGGCCACCGGTTTCGGCAACCATGGGCGCGATGGCACTGTCACGGGCGGCCAGGGCACGGTTGATTACGTGCGCAGTCTGAGTGGAGCCGGTAAACGCAACACCGGTAATGCGGGGGTCGGAAGTGATGACACTGCCGACCTGCTTGCCATCACCCGGTAACAGAGCCAGTACATTGCCGGGCAGACCAGCTTCGTACATCAATTCGACACAGCGCACCGCCAGCAGACTGGTCTGCTCTGCAGGCTTGGCAACTACGGTGTTGCCGGTCACCAGGGCTGCCGATACCTGGCCGAGAAAAATGGCGAGGGGAAAGTTCCACGGACTGATGCAGGCAAAAACCCCACGACCCTGTAAATACAACTCGTTGCTCTCCCCGGTCGGTCCGGGAAGAGTGATGAGCGCAAAACGCTGGCGGGCCTGCACTGCGTAATAGCGGCAGAAGTCTACGGCTTCGCGCACTTCATCAATACCGTCCTGCAGGCTCTTGCCCGCCTCACGAGTACAGATCGCCATCAACTCCGGCATGTGCTTTTCCAGCAGATCAGCCGTACGTTCGAGTATTGCGGCACGCGTGTCTACCGGCGTGGCGTTCCAGGCAGGGAACGCTGCCGCCAGACTGTCAATGGCGTTGTGGGTCTGCTCGGCCGTGGCCCATATGACTTCACCCACCTGATGGGAAAGCTCGTAGGGGCACATCACGGCTCGCGCATCACCGGAAAGACGCTTGCCTTCGACCAGCGGGGCGCCGGTCCAGCGCGCGTCCATGTGCTTGTCCAGTTCTGCCTTGAGTGGTAGCCAGTGCGAGAGGATATTCAGATTGATACCCCGTGAATTGCGTCGCTCGCTGCCATAGATATCGACCGGCATCGGAATACGATTGTTGGCTTTCGAGGCGTGACGCCGCAGGCTGGTCAGCGGGTGTTCAATCAAGGATTCAATGGGTACTTTCTTGTCGACCAGCTTGTGCACGAAGGATGAGTTCGCACCATTTTCCAATAGACGGCGTACCAGGTAAGGCAACAAATCCTTGTGCGCGCCCACAGGGGCGTAAATACGTACTGCGCAGCTGTTTTGCTCCAACACCGTATCGTAAAGCGCGTCACCCATGCCATGCAGGCGCTGGAACTCGAACCGGCGATCACCCGCCATGGAAAGAATGCAGGTGACGGTATGGGCGTTGTGGGTAGCGAACTGCGAATAGATCAGGCCTTCGGTCTGTTCGCTGAGCAGATAGCGTGCGCAGGCGAGATAAGACACATCCGTACCTTCCTTGCGGGTAAAGACGGGATATCCCTCCAGACCGGCCTGCTGACACAATTTGATTTCGGTATCCCAGTAGGCGCCCTTTACCAATCGCACCGGAATCAGATCGCCTTGCTTTTTTGCCAGCAAAGTAAGCCAGCAGAGCACCGGTAGGGCGCGCTTGCTATAGGCCTGTACGACAATACCGAAATCACCCCAGCCCTTGGAGTCGGTATGGTTATAGATGCGTTTAAACAGTTTCAGGGACAGCTCGAGACGATCCGCCTCTTCCGCATCAATGGTAATGCCCACTCCCCCAGCCCGCGCCTGACGCACCAATCCGAGCACAGTTTCACTCAACTCCTCGAGCACCTGCTGTTCACGGGCGCTTTCGTAGTGAGGATGCAGAGCAGACAGTTTGATCGAGATTGTGGGCTTGGGGCTCTTTCCCTTGTACTTGTCTTCGGCCAATGCGGCGATCGCGCTGCTGTAGTCAGCCAGGTACTTGGCGGCGTCAGCGCGAGTCAGCGCGGCCTCACCAAGCATATCGAAAGAGTAGGTATACCCACGATCGCGTTGCTCTTTGGCATTCTTCAGTGCTTCCTTGATGTTACGCCCCAGGACGAACTGCTTGCCCATGATGCGCATTGCCTGAAGCATCGCATTACGAATGACCGGCTCACCGCTGCGTTTGATCAGACGGCCCAGGACGGTTCCGGGTGTGCCGTCCTGACGCTTGTCAAGATTGACGACCTTGCCCGTCATGACCAAGCCCCAGGCGGCGGCGTTAACCAGGGCACTCTCGCTCTGACCAACGTGTTTGTCCCACTGGGCGGCATTGAGCTTGTCCCGAATCAGCGCATCGGCTGTGTCATCATCGGGCACGCGCAACAAGGCCTCGGCAAGGCACATGAGCATGATGCCTTCCTGAGTATCGAGACTGTATTGCTGAAGCAAAGCGTCAATGCTGTCGCTGGCGTTATCGCGCTTGCGAACGTCCTGAATCAGCTTTGTCGCCCGTTGCGAGAGCGCAGCCAGATCATCGGGCTCGGCCAGCTTCTCCAGCTCGGTCAGATAGTCCGCTTCGTCGACTGCATAGTTTTCGCTGAGGATCTTGAGAAACTCATCAGGATTACTATCGAGAAATGTGCCCTGTAGGGACTCACTAGCCTTGAACATACTGTTCTGCTCCTTTTCCGCCCGACTGCTCTCGCTGAGAACCAACGCGTTCGGGATGAGAAATGCTTCCTCTCATAACCCTAGCCCATAGATGGCTTGCGGACGAACTTGCTTGTTGTTTTCATGCGACTTGTCCCAGCCAGCGGACAAACACACACGCCTTCAGGCCACTTTAGAAGGCGGCTCTGGCCGAATCTTGCAAAAACCTGGGATTTTGTTGCAAAAAACTCCGAAACACAGGGTATCGAAGCTTCAATAGCCGCCATTCACACGAAGTTTGCCCGGCGTCAGTCCACAGCGCTGGCGCACGGCATGGGTAAGAGCGCTCTGACTGGAAAACCCACAACGACTGGCTACCTCAGAGAGCGGCAGGGCGCTGTGACAGATCAAGCGAACCGCTTCTTCGACCCGCGCGCCCAGCAGGTACTGGTGTGGTGACTGCCCTGCCCGCTTTCTGAACAGTGTATGGAAGTGGCTTGGGCTTATATGTACCTGGGCCGCCATCTCGGCAACACTGACCGGCTGGTCCAGGCGTTGACGGATATAGGCATCGAGCCGTGACAGATCCAGGCTGTGGGGCTGCCGGACCTGCGCTGGTAGCGAGAACAGTCGATCATGCAAGGTATGCAGCAAGACACCCCCAAGGTGCCAATTCAAAGGCCCTTCAAGGCGGCTTGGGCGCGTCAGTTCGTGGGCTGCGAAGTCCAGAAGTCCTTGTACGCGCTGGTCCAGACGAATAAAGCGAGGCTTTTCAAACAGGCGTGACAGTCCATCGTCGGTGAATCCCATTGCAGAGGAGCCGTCCGTAGGCAGATCGAGGATCAACATATGGTTGCTGCCTCTACCAGAGAAAGCATGGGCTTCATGCCCCGGCACCAGACAGGCATGTAGGCGACTGACCGCACCACCCTGCCCCATCACCTCGAAATCCGCGCAACCATTGAGTCCCACGATCAATTGGTGCTGGGCATGGGCGTGGGTCGAGCACTGTGTGGGAAGGTCGAGAACCCGGGTACGAATCATGCTAACTGGCCAGTAGATACGGTTTTTTATAGTAGTCCCTGCCCGAGGCCGCCACAAGCCATGTGGCAACCATTGAAATACAAACCCTTCGACTCCATTTCTTGTCTATAGGCGGCGTACCCCAATTGCAGCAAACAGAGAGGCTCCATGACCGACAACGACAATGCGCATTCAGACTACATCGAACGGGACGAACCCGGTGGCGAAAACGCTGGCACGGGACTGGCGATACCGGACCAGCGCCTGCCTGACAGGTTGTACCTTCTGCCCGTCAGCAACCGCCCCTTCTTTCCCGCCCAGGTCATGCCGGTGGTCATGGATGAAGCACCCTGGGCCGAAACCATCGAACGGGTCTCAGGCACCCCCCACCACGCATTGTCCCTGTTCTTCGTCGATGGCCCGCTGGCGGCAGACGGCAAGCTCGACTTCGGCCATCTCCCGGAGACCGGGTGCGCTGTAAAGATACATCATGCTGTAAAGGAAGACGGCAAGATCCAGTTTATTGCACAGGGCCTCACCCGAGTGCGGATCACCCAGTGGTTGAGCCGTAAACCGCCTTATCTGGTAGAAGTTGAGTATCCCAAGGCACCCACTGACGAGCGTGATGAAGTCCGCGCCTATGCCATGGCGCTGATTAATGCAATCAAGGAGCTGCTACCGCTCAACCCCCTTTACAGCGAGGAGTTGAAGAACTATCTAAACCGCTTCAGCCCAAACCAGCCTTCGCCACTGTCCGACTTTGCCGCCACACTGACTTCCGCCAAGGGGAGCGAATTGCAGGATATTCTGGAAACCATTCCGGTTCTGCGGCGGATGGAAAAGGTGCTGGTGTTGCTCAAGAAAGAAATTGATGTTGCCCGGCTGCAGGGAGAGATCAGCGCGGAGGTCAATCGCACCATCAGCGATAGCCAGCGCAAGTTCTTTCTCAAGGAGCAACTCAAGATCATTCAGAAGGAACTGGGTCTGTCCAAGGACGACCGCACAGCGGATATCGAGCAGTTTCGCGAACGCCTGAATGACAAGATTCTCCCAGATGCCACGGAAAAGAAACTTGAAGAAGAACTCAACAAGTTATCAGTGCTGGAAACCGGTTCGCCTGAGTACGCGGTGACGCGCAATTATCTGGATTGGGCTACCTCGATACCCTGGGGCATCACCCATGCCGACAATCTGGACATTGCACACGCTCGGAAAATCCTTGATCGCGACCATGACGGATTGAAGGATGTGAAGGAACGCATTCTTGAGTTTATTGGCCTGGGTGCATTCAAGGGAACCGTTTCAGGCTCGATCATGCTTCTGGTGGGACCCCCGGGCGTGGGCAAGACAAGCATCGGTCACTCCATTGCCGAAAGCCTCGGTCGTCCCTTTTATCGTTTCAGTGTTGGCGGTATGCGTGATGAGGCAGAGATCAAGGGGCATCGTCGCACCTATATCGGGGCGATGCCGGGTAAATTTGTGCAGGCGCTCAAGGATGTCGGGGTAATGAACCCGGTAATAATGCTGGACGAAATCGACAAACTGGGATCCAGTCATCAGGGTGACCCTGCCTCGGCGTTACTGGAAACCCTTGACCCCGAGCAGAACAGTCAATTTCTGGATCATTATCTGGACCTGCGTCTGGATCTGTCCAAGGTGCTGTTCGTCTGCACTGCCAACGTTCTCGACAGTATTCCCGGCCCGTTGCTTGACCGCATGGATGTCATAAGGCTGTCGGGTTATATCAGCGAGGAAAAGCTGGCCATTGCGAAAAACCATCTATGGCCTCGACAGCTGGAGCGCGCTGGCGTGCGGAAAAGTCAGTTGCGCATCACCGACAAGGCTCTTCGTACCCTGATAGAGGGCTATGCCAGAGAAGCTGGCGTGCGCAATCTCGATAAACAGTTGGCCAAGGTCGTACGCAAATCAGTGATGCGGCTCCTAGAAGACCGGGAACAAAAAATCAGCATCAAGCCCGAGGATCTCTCACAACTGCTCGGCTCTGCGCCTTTTCGTAAAGAGAGGACCCTCAAGGGTGTGGGGATCGTTACCGGCCTGGCATGGACGTCGATGGGCGGAGCAACCTTGCCGGTAGAAGCCACCCGCATTCACACCCTGAACCGTGGTTACAAACTCACTGGCAAACTGGGTGAGGTGATGCGCGAATCGGCAGAGATAGCGTACAGCTATATTTGCGCCAACCTGAAAAGCTATAAGGCCGACCCAGAGTTCTTCGACAAGGCCTTTGTTCACCTGCATGTACCCGAGGGCGCCACACCCAAGGACGGCCCGAGCGCGGGAGTCACCCTGGCTAGCGCTCTACTTTCCCTGGCACGCAACCAGTCACCCCGCAGGTCAATGGCCATGACTGGGGAGCTAACGCTGACCGGACAGGTGCTGCCCGTGGGAGGTATTCGCGAAAAGGTCATTGCCGCGCGGCGTCAGTCCATTCATGAACTGATACTTCCTGAAGACAACAGGGGCGAATATGAGGAGCTACCTGATTACCTGAAGGAAGGTATGCAGATACATTTCGCCAGCCACTTCCGCGACGTAGCCAACAGGCTGTTTGCATAAGCAAAAAAAAGACTCGATGGTTTGCCATCGAGTCCTTTTTACCTAGACAGCCAGAAATCAGCTATTACTTCTTGTCTGCCGGCTTGTCGTGTTCGGCGTCTGTAGAACTGAAGTGCTTGTCCTGATCAGCATCAAGCTCCTCTACTTGGGGAAACTTGTGCAGGCTGCTTTCGAACTCTTCTTCCGAAATGGTTCTGTCAGTATCGTTGACTGCCTCACGATTACTGCTCTTGCGCATGGGCTCGGGACTCAGACCGTCAATCAGATCCCAGTCAGGGTCCAGAGTGAAGTCATTCAGATTCAGTTGACTGGTATTCGATTCGTCATGCTCTTCATCGATGCCAGTGCGGAATGCTGCATTTTCTTCCTCGTCCTCACCCAACAACGGTTCGAGACTATCGACTTGCTCGACCACATCACCCCTGTCGTTGAACATGAGCGGGAACCGCGCCTTGATCTGGTCAATACGCTCGACTTCGCCACCTAGCTCAGTCACTTCCTCTTCCTGTTCGGCAAAGGCAGCGCCATCACCCAGCTCGGCCAGAACGCGCAACTGCTTATAGCGCAAATCCAGGCGCTCGGGCTCTTCGTCAATTGCCTTGTCGAGCATGGTGCGCGCTTCAGCGAATCGGCCATAGGTAACATAGAGCTCTACGCCATCCAGGGGATCCACTACCGGCTTGGCAGCCGGCTGTGCGACGGGCCGGGCAACCATGGCAGGCACAGTAGTGATGTTCGAGGAAAAGCCGCCATGGGGCTCATTTACCACTGGCCGGGCGACTTCAGCTGGCTCCTCTTCCTGATGACGACGACGTGATAGTAGCCAGCCCAGCAGGAAAGCAATGAAAACCAGAGGCAGAGTCAACCAACTGAGCCAGGAAGTAGAGCTCGCGGTTGCCTCGGGCTCTTCACCCGGCAATACATTGGCGGCTACTGCGCCCGCGGTCGGATCATCACTGCCACCTGCGGCGGAAGGCCCAGAGCCAGCGTCACCGGAACCGATAGATCCCGCCCCTGCCGTGCCGGCAAGATCGCCATCCATTTCAGCTTCCGCTGCCTTGGCTGCGCGCAACACTTCCAGCTCTGCCTGCAGGCTGGCAATCTGTGCATCTCGAGCGTCAAGCTCGCTGAGCAAAACGTTGAATCGGCTTTCCAGCGCGTTCAATCTACCCAATAGAGCGGCGGAGTCTGCATCAACTGCCTCAAGGGTAGTCTCCTCGATTCGCAGGCGCACTTCTGCGCTATCGGAATCTTCAGCAGGTAGCGTATCTGCAATGACCGCTGCATCAGATTGAGTCTCAGCAGAGGGAGCCACTTCAGAGGCATCTGCCACGGGGTCTGTAGCTGGCTCTGCCTCCTCGGCTGGTAGCACTTCAGCCAACTCGCTCGCATCCTCTTCAGGACGTGCAACCGGTGCTACAGGCTCTTCAACGGCAGAGGGTGCGGCTGGTGCTTCTGCAACAGATTCCTGCGTCGCATCCCGGCCGGCAAGCAACTCCTGGGGTGCACCTGCAGTCACAAGCTGCTCTGTAGTCGGCATGATCAGGGTGTGTCCCTGACGCAGCTTGTCAATATCGCCACCGATGAAGGCTTCAGGATTGAGAGCGTGGATGGCCGACATACTTACCCGGATTGGGACCGAGCTATCAGGGCGCTGATTGACCGCGATATCCCACAAACTGTCCCCGGCGACGGTTGTATATTGCCGGGCTCCCGATTGCGGTTGCAGGTCAGGTAGCGACTGAAGTGCCGTACTGGCTGGCTGACTGGCTGGCTGAGCTACCGCCTGATCAGCCTGGCGTGCCACAGGAGCACTCGCGGGAGCAGGTGCACTGACGACAGGTGGCTGGGTTCGCGGTGCAACAGGGGCAGCGATGCTGGCTGCCTGAGGGTCATACAAGGGTGGGTCGAGCAGCACAGTGTACTCTCGAAGCATCCGACCGCCGGGGCGACGCAGTTCTACCAGAAAGTTCAGGTAGGGCTCGCGCACCGGCCGCGTGGATTCAACGCGGATAAGCAACCGGTTGTTCTCGACGACGGGCACGAAACGCAGATCGGTCAGAAAAAACGGTCTGTCGATGCCAGCCCTGTCGAAAGCATCAGGTGCGGCCAGTGAAACGATGATATCGGAGGCAGAAAGACCCTGCGCATCCTGCAACTGAATCGTGGCACTCAAGGGTTGATTCAATGAAGAATCCAGCCGCATTTCCCCAAGACCCAGCGCATTACTAACACCCACATATAGAGCGGCCAATGAGGCAACTCCAACTATCACTTGGCGTTTGACTGCCATACCCTTTCCTCTTTTCCTGTAAGTGGCGTCGACACTACCACTTGCGCTATCCGTCGCATTCCCTTTGGGGAGCGTCAATAGTTTTCGTGCTGCAGCCCAATGTTCGACAGTATGCCACTGCTCGAGACGTAAACGAACAGTAAAACGGACCGAAATGTCAAAAAAACCGCATAGGCTGCGCAATTAAACAAGAGCGCCATTCCCATGGCAGGCTCTGACCCAGGACTCTCCACACGGAACATGGCAGGTTGCCACCAGATACGGCAGTGAAGCAGTCAGGGTCACATCCTGTCAAGTGCGGCTACTTCCGGTAATATGCCTGCTTTTCTGCCAGGCTGGAAACAGGCAATGACCGAGACAGACAAGCTTTTCGCGCAGCCGCGCGCGCAGATCGGCGACTTCGCTTTTGACGACGAAGTCGTTCGTGTGTTCCCCGACATGATAAAAAGATCAGTGCCGGGTTATCCAACGATCGTCGAAACCATTGGCCTCATTGCCGGGCAATATGCCAGGCCTGATAGCCTCATTTACGATCTTGGTTGCTCGCTAGGGGCAGCGACACAGTCAATGCGCCGTCACGTTCGCGCATCTGGATGCCGGATCATGGCGGTAGACAACTCCGCACCCATGATCAGCCGCTGTCGGGAATACTTGTTTGCTCAGAACGCCATGGTTGAGGAATTGACCCCGGTAGAGGTCATGGAGGCTGATATTACCCGACTCGCGTTGCAGCCCTGTTCGGTAGTTGTGCTCAACTTTACCCTGCAGTTCATCCCACCGCCCCAACGTCTCCAGCTTCTGACAGATATCCATCGCGCGCTACTGCCCGGCGGGTTGCTGATTCTCTCGGAAAAACTCGCCTTCGCAGACCCCAGAACACAGCAAAACCTGGAGACCATGCATTATGTTTTCAAACGGGCGAACGGCTATAGCGAACTGGAAATTGCCCAGAAACGCAGTGCCATTGAAAAAGTGATGCTACCTGACACGCTTGAAGCTCATCAGGACCGCCTTTTCAAGGCCGGCTTCAGCCATAGCCATAGCTGGTTTCAATCACTGAATTTCTGCTCGATGATGGCCCACAAGTGATCGATTACACGACTTTATATGAGCATCTGTCCCAGAGCAGCCTGGCGCACTGGTTGTCCAGCCTTCCCGAGGCTCTTGATCTACGACTCCGTGATGTGAATCACGGCGACATGGAGCGCTGGGAAAACGCCGTAGCCCAGTTACCGGCAGCGTGCCCATCTTCCTTCGAGGTAAGCGACGCGGTGCGGATAGGCTCAGCCCAGGACCTCGCGACTGGAGATCGCGAGCAATTGGAAAGCGCCTTGCGTGGCTTGCAACCCTGGCGCAAGGGGCCGTTCGAGATATTTGGTCTCGTGGTGGACTGTGAATGGCGCTCGGACTGGAAATGGCAGCGCGTCATCCCTCACGTGGACCTGAGGGGCAGAAAGGTTCTCGACGTAGGCTGCGGCAACGGTTACCACATGTGGCGCATGTGGGGCTGCGGTGCAGCAACGGTGATAGGTATCGACCCCAACCTATTGTTTATAAATCAATTCAGTTCAGTGAAGAAATACATTCCAGATGCCCCGGTCTGGCAATTGCCCTTCACACTGGAGGATTTGCCTGAACCCGCTGGCGGATTCGATACGGTATTTTCGATGGGCGTGTTATACCACCGTCGCTCGCCAGTAGATCATCTGCTGCAACTCAAGGGCTGCCTGCGACCCGGTGGTGAGCTGGTGTTGGAAACCCTGGTAGTTGAGGGCGATACAGACACCTGCCTGCTGCCTGAGGACCGCTACGCGCAAATGCGGAATGTCTGGTTCTTGCCCTCGGTCGCGATGCTGGAAAAGTTGCTGCGCCGCAGCGGATTCACGGATGTACGCTGCATCGATCTTAACGTGACTTCGACTGCTGAACAGCGCAGCACCGAGTGGATGCGGTTTCAGTCACTGTCTGATTTCCTTGACCCGCTGGATCCCCGGTTGACTATTGAGGGTCACCCCGCTCCTTTACGTGCCACGCTTGTGGCACGTAAACCCTGATGCTATTTGCCTTTTACTGCTCCCTGAGCCACGCCACCAGCTCTGCTGCCGGCAGGGCCGGAGAGAACAGGTAACCCTGGCAGGCTCCGCAGTGGCGCTCCTTCAAAAAGCGCCACTGCGCATCAGTTTCCACACCCTCTGCGACTACATTCAGGCGCATATTGGCCGCCAGATCCAGGATGGTTGTAACCAGCTGGTTATCCTCGGCCCGCTCAGGCACGCCAGCAAGAAAACTCTTGTCAATCTTCAGCTTATCCAGCGGGAAACGGCGCAGATAAGCGAGCGAAGAATAGCCTGTGCCGAAGTCGTCAATTACCAGACCTACCCCGAGCCCCTTCAACTGATGCAGTGTTTGCTCTCCCTGATGGGCGCTGGTCATCAATGCACTTTCGGTGATTTCCAGCTCCAGCTTCGAGGCGCTAAGCCCGCTTTTTTGAAGAGCTGAGCGGACCAGTTCCACCACATCCAGGTGTACAAACTGACGAGGCGACAGATTGACCGCCACACGCTCGGGGGCAACCCCCTCAAGCTCCCACTGCGCCATCTGCCGGCACGCCTCATTCAGAACCCAGTGCCCAACCTGCACAATCAGGCCGCTGTGCTCGGCAAGAGGGATAAAACGGTCCGGCGGTATAAGACCACGCTCCGGATGTCGCCAGCGTACCAATGCCTCCACGCCAATGGCGCGCCCGTTACTGACCCGAATTATTGGCTGGTAGTGCAACTCCAGCTCAGCATTCTCCAGTGCCTTGCGCAGGCCTCGCTCCATCTCGAATCGGGCGCTGGCTTCTTCGGTCATGGCTCGATCATAGCCACAGACCTGATCGCGCCCGCTGCTCTTTGCGGTATCCATCGCCGCATCAGCGTGACGGACGAGATCCGCTGCGACCTGGCCATCGTCGGGATAGCAGGCAAACCCGACACTTGCACCAATGTATATCTCCCTGCCGTCAGCAAGCACGATCGGTGAGCGCATGACGTCACAGACCTGCTCTCCTACGTGCCGAACAGCTGCGGCAGACAAGCCGGGAGCAATGACCAGAAACTCATCCCCGCCAAGCCTGGCCAGGGTAGCTTCCTGGGGGCAACAGGTGCTCAGGCGCTCGGCGGCCTGGCGGAGTACCTCGTCACCTACTGAGTGTCCAAGGCTATCGTTGATCGCCTTGAAGCGGTCCAGATCGATGAACAGCACAGCGATGTTGGCGTCATCGTGTATAGCCTGAACCAGCCCCTGCTCAAGACGCAACATGGCCCGGTTGCGGTTTGCCAGCCCCGTGAGGCTGTCAAAATGCGATATGTATTGCAGCTGCTCCTGGCTACGCCGCAAGCCGCTGAGATCACTGAACATAACCATGTATCGGTTAATTCGACCGCCCTCATCACTGACGGCTGTTACGTTTACCCACAGAGGAACGTTGTACTCGTCCGGCCGATCAATAATCACCTCTCCCTGCCAGTAACCTTCGGTGCGCAGCTCACGAAGCACCCTGCGTCCCAGAGCCCAGGGATCGAGCAGGCGGCTGCGCACCAGGGGGCGCTTGCCCACCGCACGTCCGACGGCCAGGCCGGTAATAATGCTGAAGGCGGGATTATGATTGATGATCCGGAAGTGCTCATTGAGCACCATCATGCCCTCACGACTACTTTCGAACATGGCGGCGGCTTCCTTGAGGGCCTGCTCATGCCGTTTGCGATCGGTAATGTCTTCCACAATCATCACGTAATACTGTGCTGCGCCCTCGGTGTCACGCACCAGCGTCACCATCAGATTGATCCAGGCCAGCTCACCATCGCGGCGAACATAGCGGGCTTCAACAGTAAACTTGCTCGAGGTTCCATAACGCAGTTCGCGCAACATGGTTTCGATCATCGGCCGGTCTTCACGATAGAGCGTACCGTTGGGGGTCAATTCCCTGAGGTCTTCCTCACTATAGCCTGACCTTTCGTAGTAACTCGGATTGGCGCTGATAAACTCACCCGAGGGTGAAACCAGCAACACACCTACCGCCGCATGCTCGTATATGGCCGCAAAGCGTTTCTCGCTCGCTTCCCGCTCGTCAGCCAGTCGGGACTTCTGTACCACCAGGGCAGCGAGCCGTGCAAACTCATCGAGCAGCTGCAGGTCCCCTGCATTGGGATTACCGGTTTGATCAAGATGAATGATGAACCAGCCCAGAACGGCTCCGTCGGCCCCGGTAAAAGGGACAACCCAGCAGGCTGCAACACTGCATTGATTCGCCTGCGTGCGCATTTTTGCCCAACGTGGGTCTGTGGAAATGTCATCAATAAATACCGGGGTGTCACGATACAGACCAGCCAGCCCCGTGTAGCTCAGATCAACGGGGGCAGCCGCCTCGCGGGGAATAATAAGCTCATGAGCGCTATTGGGCGCTGCCAGAACCTGCAAGGCGCCACCGATCTCGTTTTTCAGTACGATAGATGCGCGCTGGCCGGTTTGGAGAGCCTCCCATTCAAGAACCAGACGGTTGGCCAGGTCCTGAATCCCTGCGTCCCCCAACAGCCCGTCCAGCACACTCATCCGAGCAGACTGTATGCGCATCTGCTCTTGCTGCTGCTGAATATCGTTGAGCGTACCGATCACCACTTCGCCACTTTCGACCGTGGAATAGGGTCGTGCCGTAAGTCGGCACCAGTGGTAACGTCCATCCTCGCGACGCAGCCTGAGATTGATACGCAGGGTGTCCGAATGACCCTCACGCACGCGTCGCAGATAATTGTCCAGTAGCGGTTGATCCTCTGCATGCAGGAAATGCAGGATTGAAGAGCCGAGGATGGAACGGGGCATGTTGCCGGCAATCTGCGCCCAGGCCTGATTGACGTAAACCAGCCGACCAGAGTAATCAGCCCGGAACACGGCATCAGTGATGGCCGACATGACCTCCCGGTTACGCTCAAGTGTGGTCGAAGCGTTGCGCTCCAGCTCGAGCGTGTGCAGGCGCTGCAGATACCAGGCAATCGCCATGACGGCTACGGCGATCGCCAATAACAACATGAACAGATCAAACTGACCACGCCATTGCGTATTGAAGGCAAGCACGGCGGTCAACGCAGCTACCAGCAAACCAGCTACCAGCGTTGCCAGGGGCTTGAGAAGATTCCTTGTTTTCGCCATTGGCTGCATATCATCCCTAGTTGTTCAGCGACGGCCGCCTACCCCCAGCAAATGGCTCGAAGCAATCTAACCAAAAACCGTGACCGTCTGCCGACTAATAGCGACCAGCGTACCGTCTTCCCGCCACACCATGGCCGAAGCATGCCCGTAACCGTCACGTGCATGATCGATGTTGGCCCTGTACAGAAGCCAGTCAGTATTACCCTGATCCGGTTGGGGCTGCACGAACTCGATTGTCCAGGTCAGTGAACTCGCCGGGGCAAACCGCTTTAGATGCGGCAGTACGGCTGGAGGCCATACGTCCACAAGCCCGAGAATATGCGCCTCGTGTACGGCGCCTTCGTCTTCGCGAAAACGCATCCAGCCACCCATTTCGCGTTTTTTGCTATTCGTGAAAGGCAGGTCACCCAAGGCCCAGCGCACCGCAAAGTGGCGCAGAAAAACCGGAGTGACCCCCTCGATATAGGGCATTTCTACGCAGTCGTTGACCGCTTTTACTGTGGGAGCCGGCTCGCTTGCAAGGGAGACTTGCGACTCACGTGAAGCCCCGAAACTACCCTGGACGATACACATTATCTGGCCGTTCTGTCGCGCCATGCCCAGCATTTGTGTGACCGCCTTGCCTTCGCGCAATACCTGAGCCTCGACCTGCATGACCTCCCCGGGCGCAACTGGCCCCACAAAGGTAATAGCCAAGGATCGTACCGGTCGGTCTTCAGACAAAGCAGCCCGCATTCCCTGATATACGAGAGCCGCTACAAGGCCACCGTAAGCCGCCCGCCCCTGGGCCCAGCTTGCCGGAATAGTCACTTCCTGCTCCGGCGATCTGGCGAGCGCAGCAAGCAATTCTGCAAATGTCATTGTTTCATTCCTGTAATCAAGAAACCCGGCATGTTAGGGCATGTGCGCCAGGCCGCAAAGGGCAATCCGCGATCATAGCAAAAGGGAATGCGCAGCTATGGATACCCACATAAGATGGCGGCTATTCGGCGTTTTCTGCAAACAACCGCAGCCCACAGAGCCAGCCTATAGCCAGCCAGGCGGGAGGCATCTCCGGCCAGTCGTCGGCACCAATACCTTCGAGTTCATGCTCTGGCTCACCGGCACGAGCGAGCAAACGCTGATGCCACCAGGCAATATAATGACCGTTGCCCGGGGAGTACCGGCTAAGCAGCTCGGCCCGCAGGCGCATGGGCAGGGAAGTAAAGAGCAATTCGTCCACGGCAGCGTGGATTTGCTGTTCATTTTCCAGGTATGCCGACTCCGCAACCGGTGGCAAATCAAGCTGGGCAGCAAGAATCGCCAACTGTCTGGCGTATTCCCGATGACTGTGCAGCGGATCGATCTGACTGCGCCAATCCAGTTGCAAACGCTCCAGCGCCTCCACCAGCGATCGCGCACCTGCGGCGGGCGAGTCCAGCAAGGTGGCTAGCCAGCGCCGCTGATACAGAGGCACCGAAGCCAGCAGCAATACCAGTTCGGCGCTGCTCGAACCGGGCCGTGGCTGCCAGTGCCCATAATCACCCTCAGGTACCCGCTTGACGCGCTCGCAGCGTGCCGGCCAATCAGCCGGCAGCAATTGGGTTTTCAGCTTTTCCCAGCGGTTGCCTAACTCCGTTGTGCGTTGTTTCAACCAGCGCTCGAACAACCATCGCGTGCGTGATTTATATGCTGTCATCCGTTGTGCGTCCCAGCCTTTCCCTGATGCCTTGAATAATACCGCGGTTATCTTCGACCAGTCCGCTCTTGTCGGGCAAGGGCACTGCGCGGCACAGGTCCAGCGTGAAGTGACCCAGGCGCGAACTGTAAAGACCTATACCGATGCCCTGCCCCACCCGTGCAGCGAGCTTTTCCATCAAGCCGGAAAGTACGCTGTCGCTGAGTGCCCCAATGGCCATCTCGCTACCACCGGCAAGGGCGATATTGCGCAGCACGTGCCGTGCCAGACGCCACTTGCCAAGCTGGCTTATGGGCAGCCCATAACAAATAGCAACCCGTTGCATCATTCGGATATTGCGCCAGATCACCAGTACCAGGTCAACCGATACCCAGGGACTGGTGGCCACCAGCATCCCGGTTCCTACCGACTCGTTACGGATCAGCTTGCGAGCAAGAACATCCAGAGGTTGATAGAACTGCGCGTTCAGCCTACGGCTGATCTCCTCTGCGGTATAAGACTGATCAAGATCGGCGCAAACGCTATTCATTGATTCCGCTAGTGGCGTATTGGCATGTAGCGCCTGCAAACGGTCAAGCCAGTCCAGTGCCAGGCGTTCTTCCGGAGCCTTCAAGGCCGCACGCATCTCCTTGCGCAGCTGCTCCAGGGCGCTCAGTCTCTGACGCTGACGACGCACGGCATTCCAGCCGAGCAATCCGGTGCCTGCAAGCACCACTCCCACGCCGCCGACCAGGGCGCCGGCCAGCGGGTTCCAAGACCAGGCTGAAAGAGACCATTGGGTCCATTCCACCACCGCGCCTCCGAGCGCCACCGATAGCAGCATCAAACCCAGACGCCGCGGCCACGGACTCAATGGCGGCGCATTGTGAATGCCGGTAGGCATAGGCACCGGCGTTCCGGTTGAACGGGAGTGATATTCAACCTCTTCCAATACCCGCGCATCCTGTTGAGATTGCTGCGGTGCCGGCTCCCATGTCTCGAGAATTCGCGGCCCGTCCTGCTGTTTCTCTCGATCGGTCTTCATGGCTGGCGACCCTCCAGAATCCACCCGGCCAGCTCATCCATGCGAAAATGCGGGAAGGGTTCATTCCGGTGCAGGCCCGAAGGCGGCCGAAGATGCAAGAGACTGGGGCCCGCAAACTTCAGATCCAGCGGCAGGTGCGAAGGCACCGTAACGGGTTGATAGCGAATGAACGCGGTCTGGCCAACCAGCCCTCCAATCATCGTTTCACCTTCCTGATCCGCAGCCCTGATGGCCGCCAGGGGGAAGCCCTGCACCTCTACACCCCCGTGTCGCACTTCAGAAATACTATCGGTTACCAGGTCTTCCAGGCATTGTTGCAGTGACCGCTGCTGGGCCGGAGCAACCTGGTCCACCTTGGTGGAGCAGATAGCCATGCGGCTTATGCTTGGACTGAACAGGCGCTGCAACAGCGAATTGCGTCCATAACGGAAACTGCCCATGACCTCTTCGAGTGCCAGCTTCAAATCCGCCAGTGCCGCTTGTCCTGCCTGCATGGGTGTCAGCATGTCTACCAGGAGAATTTGCCTGTCGAGCTGCCTGAAATGCGCATCGTAAAATCCTTTTACGACAAAGTCCCGGTAGTAGTTGAAACGCTCCTTGCATTGCGCCCACCAACTCCCGGCGGGACCCTCGCTGTAACGGTTGGCACTCAGCAGGGGCACGAACATCAGCATATCTGCGGCAATGCCGCTACCCGGCAACAGGAATCGTCCCGGTTGATTACGCGACAGGCCACCCTCAGTACGGCAACGGAGCATGAATGCCGTCCAGTCAGCTGTCAGTTGGCTCAGCAGAGCCGGATCATGCACTGCGGCCGGATCGATATTTCTCAGCCTGTCGCGCAAATCGCCCGCTAGTGATTGCCGAGGTTCGCTGTCAAGCAACGCCTGCATCTGCTCGCACCACTGTCCATATTCGAGCCCCAGCAACGGCAGATCGAGCAGCCACTCGCCGGGATAATCCAGGAGCTCGATACGTAGCGAACGATTACCCTGCAGGGATTTCAGCAAGCCCTCGGGCCGGAACTGCAGATCAATCACGACCCGCGCGAGATCTGCCGTGGAGGAAGGCCATTGCGCAGGGCTGGATGCCAACGCGCCAAGCGCTTCGAGATAGGGGAACGGCCGTGTCACCCCTTCGCGTTGCCAGCGTACGGAGGTCAGCCGATCAAAAGGCGCGCGCCTGGCCAGCAGACCGCGCTGATGATTTTCCAGCTGATTGATCAGGCTGGTGATGAAGGTGGTCTTGCCCGCACCACTCAGACCGGTAACACCGACCCGCACAGTGTGGCTGCCCAGGCGTGTAATCCTGTCCTGAGCTTTTTTGATCCAGTTCACAGTTTCGGCAGTCGCCATGCATATGCCCCGATAATCATTTATGGTCTACCCTCATTCACAGTATCGCACAGTCACCCATTCGATTAGAGGTCGGCCCTGATGGCCTATTCAGACACGCACAGCAAGACTATCGGCTACCTTCTATGGATCTTCGGTTTCATGGGAGCACACCGCTTCTACTATGGCAGGCCCATTACCGGCACCATCTGGTTCTTTACCCTCGGCTTCTTTCTGATCGGCTGGATTGTCGATCTATTCCTGATCCCCTCAATGGACCGCAGCGCTGACCGACGCTTCCGCAGTGGCCCGGTGAATTTCAATCTGACCTGGGTGCTGCTGACATTTCTGGGTATTTTCGGCGCCCACCGCCTCTACATGGGCAAATGGATCACTGCCATACTGTATTTTTTCACCGGCGGGCTGTTTTTGTTGGGTGTGCTGTACGACTACTGGACACTCAATGAGCAGATTTCCACGCGCAACATGCAGCGTGAATGGTAGCGTCCGGAACGCTGTGGGTATCGAACCTGGTGGGGTAGAATTGCGGCCCTCACCCAGCCCTAGCATGAAGGTAGCCCTATGGAAATATTCAAGGAATTCACGTTCGAGTCGGCTCATCGTCTCCCGCATGTGCCCGAAGGGCACAAATGTGGCAGGCTGCACGGACATTCGTTTCAGGTCGGGGTACATATACAGGGCGATCCTGACCCGCATACTGGCTGGATCAGGGACTTTGGTGACATCAAAGCCATATTCAAGCCTATCTATGAGACCCTCGATCACAACTACCTGAATGATATCCCCGGTCTGGAAAACCCCACAAGCGAGATTCTGGCGCAATGGATCTGGCGGGAACTCAAGCCGCTACTGCCGGAACTCTGTCAGATCACCATCAGAGAAACCTGCACCAGCGGCTGCATCTACCGCGGAACCGGAACCTTGTAATCAGGCAGTAGCGAAGCGGTCCTCAAGGTAGGCACCAATCACCTTTGATTCATACAGCCAGGTTACTTTACCTTCTTCCTCGATTCGCAGACATGGCACCTTGATTTTGCCACCCTCCTCGAGCAATGCCTGACGATCCGCGGGATTGTTTTTGGCATCCTTGAGGGTCACAGGCACATTTAACCGGTGCAGGGTACGGCGGGTGCGAACGCAAAAGGGACAGGCCCTGAACTGATAAAGGGCCAGGCCAGCAGCGGCCTGCTCTACCGCAGCCTGATTTTCGGCTGACCGTTTCATCTTTCTCGGACGGGTAATGAAGTCGAGAAAGATGATCAGATTACCCAGACCTGTTCGCAATGCTTTAACTATCATATTGGTTCCTGTTACCTGTGAGTGATGGTTGACGTGCAATGGCCACAGGGTACGCGAGTTTCCTCTTGCCGGCTTCCTGTGCAGATACTGGTAAACTGTGATTTTGTAACCGAGAGAGAACGATGGCTCCAGAAGATCTGCTATTGCTGGTGACCAGGGAAATGCCCTTCGGAAAATACCAGGGCCGTAAAATCGCGGATCTGCCGGGGCATTATCTGAACTGGTTTGCACGTGAAGGTTTTCCGTCCGGCGAAATCGGACGGCTGCTGGCCCTGATGCAAGAAATCGATCACAACGGCCTGAGCTACCTGCTCGACCCCCTGCGTTCAGAGCCACGCCAGTATTGAACCAACTTGCAGCCCCGGCTGAACAGGAAACTTCAGATCGGGTCGTTGCGGTACAGCAGTTCATCGGGTAGATGGATCAGATACTCATCTTCCCTGGGTGGCATCTGCAGGTGGTATCCCTGGGATTCCAGATTGGCCAGTACCTTGTGGATATCCTCCCGAGCCAATGTCCGCTGCTCGGTCAGCACCAGATCCATGGCCAGCTCGGCCGCGCCAAACAACTGCATGAGTGACTCGGGAAGTTCAGCCATATCGGTCTTGCGCGGCACATACAGGTACATGCCCTGCTTGCGCTTGCTACGGTAGATAGAGCACATCACTTTCATGAATTGGCATCCCTGGCATTGGCGATAGCCAGTAACTCTTCTCCCATCAATTCACGTCGCCAGCCAATGAATTCCTCCGGGAGAGTATAAGGCCCAGCGGGAAAGCCGGTTCTCACCAGCGCTTCAGTGATTTTCTTGCGCAACACTATTTCGGGCGCGATATTCAGACGTTCGGCATGGGCCTGCCCCACCTTGCGCAGGGCCTTGAGCAGCCCGTTGGCATCGGCAGGGAGTGGCTCAGGCAAACGCTCAGGCCACTCACTTGGAGGCACATTCTGTCCCTGGCGGATAAGCTCGAGAATTTCGCTACCATGCTGACGCACCGTACGTGGATGCATGTCCTCAATACGTGCCAACGCTTGCAGATTATCAGGCTGACGCTGGGCAAGCGGACACAAGGTACGCTCACGCAGCATGCGGTTGCGGGCCTGGTCACGCTCGCGCGCCTCACGCTCACGCCAGGTGGCGAGCACTTTGAGAACCGCAAGTTCATTAGGCTTCAGACGCCAGGCCTGCTTAACGTTGATGAAGGCCGTTTCCGGCTCCTGGATGCGCTGTGCTGCGGCCACTTGTTCGGCCGTATCCTCGAGCAACCACGGGGTCAGGCTGGCCGCTTCAATACGGGGGGCCATTAGCTGATAGAGTTCGGCAAGATGCACCGCGTCGGCCGCGGCATAGCGGAGCTGAGATTCACTCAGCGGGCGTTGCAACCAATCAGAGCGGGTTTCTTCATTGGACAGATCGATATCCAGCAACGCCTTGACCAGGCGTGAATACCCCATGGAAAAACCCATGTTCAGATAGGCTGCGGCCAGTTGGGTGTCAAACAACGGGGCCGGAGCCACGCCGCATAGCTTCAGGAAGACTTCGATGTCCTCACTACACGAGTGCAGAACCTTGATAACGCTGGGGCTTTGCAATACCTCGACCAGCGGGGACCAATCGCTTATTGCCAATGGATCAACGAGAAACGCTTGCCTACCGTCACTAACCTGAATCAGGCCTGCAATCGGATAGAAGGTTTCAGTACGCTCAAACTCGGTGTCTACTGCGACGTACGAAAGCTTCAGCCACTGTGAGCACCAGTGGGCTAATTCAGCATCCTGATTGATCATCAGGGGTTCAGGCGATTGGGTCATATCAGCATGTTCCTTTTTCAGTCGCGCAGTATAACCGATCAGTGACAGCTACGCGGCGCCTGAAAACTCATACATTGCGGTCAAGTTTGACCCGCATCAACCGATATCAACGTAAGGGCTCTATAATCGCGCCCCGGTACACAACAACACCCCTTGGGAGCAGGCATGGTCTTTCTTCAACATATTCCTCTGAAATACAAGTTCTGGGCCGTCAATGCCGTCGCCTTTGCCAGCACCCTTGTTCTAGTGCTCGTCGCCCTGATGGTTGAACGGCAAAGTCTGCAGGACCAGCGCCGGGATATGGGTCAGGCCCTGATACAAGCCTCCTATGACAAGACTGCATTTCCATGGTTGCAAGCTCTGACGCCCCCAGCGGCCATGCAAGCCGGCTCACGCACTTTCTCGACTCCCACATGGATTCCGGCAGAAGAACTGGGCTCAAAAGAGGCCGATGCGTTTACCGGCGCATGGGCCCTCAATAGCGAAGGTGATCTTCGCCTTATGGGGGTGCAGCGCATTGATTTTTTTGAACTGACAATGGCTCGAGCCCCCCTGTATGCCGTCGCCGTATTCGTGTTGATGCTAGCCGTACTCGTGGTGTCACAGCTACTGATCAGCTTTATTACCCGACATATCATTGCGGTACGAGACATCATGCTTGCCGTACAGGAACGTGGTGATCTCACGCTGCGTGCCCAGGCGAATAGCCGGGACGAAATCGGCTCCATCGCGCGGGCCTTCAATGCGATGCAGGCATCCCAGCAACAGGTAGTGGGCGCTGTACGCAAGGCCGCAGAGCAACTCGATCAAGGCGCCTCCGAGCTGGCCCAGGTAATGAGTCGCGTGCGCGACGGCATGATAAGCCAGCAGGGTGAAACAGACATGGTCGCCGCTGCGGTAAACGAGATGAGTGCAACGGTGCAGGACATCGCCTCCAACAGCTCGAAGACCCGGGACCAGTCCCTGCAGGCTGATGACCTGGCACGTAACGGACGCGACCAGGTTGCGCGGGTCAGCAGCACGATCGCGGGCCTGGCAACCAGTATCGAGCGCTGTACCCGGCATATGGAAACCCTACAGGGCCACAGTCAAGAAATAAGCGGGGTGGTAAACGTGATTCGCAGCATCGCCGAGCAAACCAACCTGCTGGCGCTCAACGCTGCGATCGAAGCTGCCCGCGCCGGCGAGTCGGGGCGCGGCTTTGCTGTCGTGGCCGACGAGGTGAGGGCACTGGCTCAGCGTGTGCAGAGCTCTACCGACGAAATCCAGAGAATGATCGAGGCCCTGCAGGGCGGCACAACAGATGCAGTGCAGGATATGCAAGCCAGCGCAGGCCTTACAAGGGAGTCCGTGGAGCAGAGCAACGAGGCGGGACAATCTCTGGCAGTTATTACCACGGCCGTAAGCCAGATTCGGGATGGCAATAGTGAGATCGCTTCCGCCGTTGAGCAGCAAAGTCAGGCGGCAGAAGCTATTACTCAAAGCATCGTACATATTCGGGATGTAACCGAGAGAACGGTCGAGCAGACCTTGTTAAGCGCCTCTACCAGCGAACAGCTGGCGGGACTGGCCCATCAATTGAGTGATTCGGTGAGCCGATTAAGGACCTGAACTCACCACCCTGGGTGGCGAGTTCGGCGCCTGTAGTTACTCCAGAGCGATGCGCGCTTCATTTTTCTTGATGGTAGCGGGCCCGATTCCATTGACCTGGGCCAGGTCACCGACAGCCGCGAAGTTACCGTTTTCTTCCCGGTAATCGACAATCGCCTGCGCCTTGGACTCACCTACTCCCTGCAACACTTCAGCCATCTCGGCAGCACTGGCCTGGTTGATGTTCACGCTGACCATAGAAGTTTCTGCGGGCTCTGCCATAGCTGGCAAGGTCAAAAGAGCAGAAAGGGAAAGGCACAGTGCCAGAAAGATATTTTTCATTGGATATTCTCCTTGTGAGTTTGATGCCGCACTGCCGGGTACTGCATGGCAGGCTTGACCCGCTTCCCTGCGGCTCGACCAACTTAAAACAGCATCATCACAATACAAATATCTTTTTCGCACTAATGTGAAACGTTTGGCAAAACATACCTGATAATTACAATGAAAGAGCTGACAGCCCTCGCTGCAGATCAACCTGCAGGTCCTCCACCTCTTCCAGACCGATGGCAAGCCTGATCAGGTTTTCCTTGATTCCCGCGGTGGCGCGGGTTTCTGGAGAAAGTCGTCCATGGGTAGTGGTAGCAGGATGGGTAATAGTCGTTTTGCTGTCGCCCAGGTTGGCAGTAATAGACATGAGGCGCGTTGCATCGATAAAACGCCATGCCGCAGCGCGATCACCGCGCACTTCGAAACTCACGACGGCACCGAATGCCTTCTGTTGAGTTCGGGCAAGCTCATGCTGGGGGTGGCTAGGCAAACCGGCGTAATACACATGTTCTACTTCCGGCTGAGCCTCCAGCCACTCCGCCAGATACTGGGCGCTCGCACAGTGTGCCTGCATGCGCAGGCGCAAGGTTTCCAGACCCTTGAGAAATACCCAGGCGTTAAACGGGCTCAGCGTCGGCCCTGCCGTGCGCAAAAAACCCACGACTTCCTGCATGTGCTCTCGTCGGCCAGCAACAAGTCCGCCCAGACACCTACCCTGACCATCGATGTATTTGGTAGCAGAATGAATGATCAGGTCTGCACCCAGTTCCAGCGGTTTTTGCAGGGCCGGGGTACAGAAACAGTTGTCCACCGCCAACAGTGCACCCTGCTCTCTGGCAATCCCGGCAAGGCCACGGATATCAACCAGCTGAGCCAGAGGATTGGAGGGGGACTCGACAAAAAACAAACGCGTATTGGGCTTGCACGCCGCTTTCCACCCCCCCAGGTCAGTCAATTCCACATAGCCATATTCCAGACCGAAACGCTTGAAGTACTTGTCAAACAGGCTGACTGTGGCGCCAAAAACGCTCCGTGAAACGAGCACATGATCGCCGGCAGAGCACAGACTCATGATCATGGCCATTATGGCGGCCATGCCGGAGGCGGTCGCCACCGCCTGCTCGGCGCCCTCAAGTGCGGCCATACGCTCCTCGAAGGTACGCACGGTCGGGTTCATATAGCGTGAATAGACATTGCCCTTAGCCTCGCCAGCAAAACATGCAGCGGCGTCAGCAGCGCTACGAAACACATAGCTTGAGGTCAGAAACAGTGCTTCGCCGTGCTCCGCCTCGGGCCCCCGGCGCTGACCCGCCCGCACCGCGAGCGTGTCGAATCCGGCATTTTCAAGGTCACTGTCGAGTCGACCAGCATCCCATTCTTCAGTCATATCAGACTCACTTGTGCTGTCGGTGCCTGTTGATTGGTACCGAGTCCTTGGTCTAGTTATTGTGCAGCTCGATCACCGCGCTGCCCATTTCGCTGGTCGACATGGCTGCGTCGTTACGCGCCTGTTCGATCTTGCCAAGATATGCCTCGTTCACGTCCCCGGTCACATAATCACCGTCGAATACCGAGCAATCGAAACGGGTGAGCTTAGGATTACCCTCGCTTACCGCATCGATCAGATCTGGCAGATCCTGATAAATCAGCCAGTCTGCGCCAATCAGTTCAGCAACTTCGTCGGTAGTACGGCCGTGAGCGATAAGCTCATGGGCACTAGGCATATCAATGCCATATACGTTCGGAAAGCGCACCGCAGGTGCCGCAGAACAGAAATACACCTTGGCAGCGCCCGCCTCGCGGGCCATCTGGATGATTTGCTTGCAGGTAGTACCGCGCACAATCGAATCGTCAACCAGCAAGACGTTCTTGCCACGAAATTCGAGCTCGATGGCATTCAGCTTCTGACGCACGGATTTCTTCCGTGCAGCCTGTCCGGGCATGATGAAGGTGCGACCGATATAACGGTTCTTGACGAATCCCTCGCGGAATTTCACGCCCAGATGATTAGCCAGCTCTACGGCTGAGGTGCGACTGGTATCGGGAATCGGGATCACAACATCGATACCGTGATCCGGTTTCTCACGAAGTATCTTCTCCGCCAGTTTTTCACCCATGCGCAGTCGTGCTTTATAGACCAGCACGTTGTCTATCATGGAATCGGGACGAGCCAGATAGACATGCTCGAAGATGCAAGGCGAGTAACTGGGGTTTTCAGCGCACTGGGCAGTATGCAGCTCGCCCTTGTCGGTGATATATACCGCCTCGCCCGGCTCAAGATCCCTTATCAGGTCAAAGCCAAGCACGTCCAGCGACACACTTTCAGAAGCGATCATGTACTCGGTACCGTTTTCGGTTTCACGCTTGCCGAAGACGATGGGGCGAATCGCATGGGGATCACGGAACCCGACCACGCCATAGCCGGTCACCATTGCGATGGCCGCATAGCCGCCGGTACAGCGGGCATGAACGGCGCGCACTGCATTGAAGATATCTTCTTTGCCTGGCTGCAGTTTGCCCCCGCGAGCCAGTTCGTGGGCAAACACGTTTAGTAGTACTTCCGAATCGGAATTAGTGTTCACATGACGCAGATCCGACTCGTAAATTTCCCGCGACAACTGTTCGACGTTGGTCAGGTTGCCGTTGTGAGCCAGAGTAATACCGTATGGGGAATTCACATAAAACGGCTGAGCTTCGGCCGAACTCGAGGATCCGGCGGTCGGGTAGCGCACGTGACCTATGCCCATGGTGCCCACCAGCCGCTGCATATGCCGCTGATGAAAGACGTCCCGGACGAGCCCGTTATCCTTGCGCAAATGGAGCCGGCCCCGATCACAGGTTACGATGCCGGCGGCGTCCTGGCCACGATGTTGCAGCACGGTCAGAGCGTCATACAGTGACTGATTGACGTTCGACTTGCCCACTATGCCAACAATGCCACACATGCCTCAATACCTCTTTTGCGTACTACGCTTTCTGCTGATAAGCGCAAGAATCAGCGACCGAAAAAACCGAGAATCATATTCTTGGACCAGTCGGCCACCAGAAGAAAATGGGGGATCAGTTCGGACTGCCGCCACCACACATCACCTTCGACAGGGGCAAGGCTGAGCAGGCCCACTGCGACGACAATCAATAGCGCGCCGCGTGCGGCGCCAAAAATCATGCCGAGAAAGCGATCCGTGCCGCTCAGCCCTGTCACACGGACCAACTGGCCGATCAGATAGTTGATCAGGCCGCCGAGTAACAGCGTCAAAATAAAGAGGATACTGCAGGCAACAATAACGCGGATGGACGGAGTCTCGATGAAGGGCGAGAGATGACCTGCCAAGGCCCCACCGAACATCCAGGCAATGAGCCCGGCAATAACCCATGTCAGCAGGGACAGCGCTTCCTTGACGAAACCTCTGGCCAGGCTGATCAGGGCCGACACGGCAATGATGGCAATAATGGCCCAATCGATCCAGCCTAGCGTCACGACGTACCACCCGAAAAAGAACAGGCCGATATTCTAACAGAGCCCCTGCCCGCTTCGGAACCGCTATCTCTTGCCTGTACCGACGTCATAGGCTGTAACCAGTCCTTGCATGCCGTGTCTTTTTGCCAACTCGTCGCGAAGTTTTGTGGCACCGGCCCGGTCAATCAGTGGGCCGACAAATACACGGGTAATGTCGCTGCCATCCACCCTGGCAGACAGGGTATAGGCGTTGTAGCCCTGGGAAACCAGAGTATCGCGCAACGCTTCTGCATTGGCGGCGCCACTGAAACTACCCAGCTGTACGACCCAGCTACCTTCGGCAATGGCCGGGGCTGCCACTTCGGGCTCGGGCGGCTCGGGGACAGGCTTGGTCTCGACCTGTGCCGGAGATGTAACGGGCTGTTCGGGATTCTCGACTATTTCACCGGGAGGAGGAATGTCCGGAACAGGCTCCGGCTCGGGCATCTCTATTGGCGCCGCAGTTCTTATCTCGGTTTCATCCATAACCGGCGCCTCGGGTACTTCCACCTCTACCCGCACCGTTTCATCCTGCCCGGACAGGAGCATCGGCAGAAAGACCACTGCCGCTATGATCAGCACCAGTGCACCTATCAGACGCTGCTTCAATTTGTCATCCATTGCTCACTTCCCGTGTCTGTTCATCCAGCCAGAGTATGGCGGCTGAAACGCAGAAAAACGACCCGAATATCACAATTTCGGTACTTGCTGGCGTATTTTCCAACACCTGTTCGAGAGCCGCGGGTACTGATTCGAAGGCTTCGACGCGCTCACTCAACGCTGTCAAATGGGTTACCAGCTCGATATTCGGGCGGGTCCGCGGGCTATCCAGAGGCGCCACCGCCCAGCCGTCGAACACTCCCAACAAGGGATGTACGACACCGGCGAGATCCTTATCTGCGAGCAAACCGAAGACCGCATGACGATCAAGGGGTCGAGCACGCAGCTGCTGGGCAAGAAAACCCGCGGCATGGGGGTTGTGCCCCACATCCAGCAACAGTCTGCGAGGCTGGCCGTGCCAGCTGATTGTGCGCTGCTCAAGACGGCCGGGCACCCGGGCCGCGTCAAGCGCTTCAATGATCTGGTTATCCGGCAGATCCAGACCTGCTGCCCAGAAAGCCTGCAGAGCGCTGCAGAGATTATCACGGGGAAGATGCACAGGCGGCAGGTGATTCACACGCCGGGGAGTCAACTTGGGACCAACGCCCCATATTGACCATCCACTATCGCTGGATTCCCAGCCATAGCCGATCCCCCTTTGTTGAACAGGTACCTGCAGCCTTGCCACCGCAGCAGCGAAGGTTTGAGGAAGGTCCGTTTCACTGCAAACCAGAGGTTTACCGGTACGCAGTATGCCTGCTTTCTCGAAACCCACTGCCTCCCGGGTATTGCCGAGATACTCCTGATGATCCAGGCCAATACTGGTGACTATCGCCACATCCGGATCAATGATGTTCACCGCATCGAGTCGACCGCCGAGCCCGACCTCGAGCACCCAGGCATCCAGCTCGGCGAGTTGAAACAAGTACATTGCCGCCAGAGTGCCGAACTCGAAATAGGTAAGAGAGATCTCGGCGCGGGCCAGATCTATTGCGGCAAATGCATCGCATAATTGATGGTCGGAGACAGGTTGGCCGTCGACACAGACGCGCTCATTGTAGGTGAGCAAATGAGGGGAGGTATAAACACCTGTTCTCAAGCCCGACCGGCGTAGCAGGCTATCGAGCGCAGCGCAGGTTGAGCCCTTGCCGTTGGTGCCGGTAATGGTAAAAACCCGTGAGCCGGGTTGCCGGATACCCGTGCGCCGAGCCACTTCGGCAACCCGTTCCAGACCCATTTCAATATCAGTGGGATGCAGCTTTTCCAGACGGGCCAGCCAGCCCGCCAGATCTGCAGCCAGCATCAAGCGGTCCCGGCTTCGGTCTCGTCCAACTCCAGTTGTGAAACCGGTGCCGGCTTATCTGTGAGAATACTCAGGATACTGGCCAACCGATCACGCAGCTCGCCGCGAGGCACAATCATGTCCAGCGCGCCATGGGCCAGAAGAAATTCGCTGCGCTGAAATCCGGGTGGCAGTTTCTCGCGAACCGTCTGTTCGATAACCCGCGGACCCGCGAAACCAATCAGCGCGTTGGGCTCTGCAACGTTCAGGTCTCCGAGCATTGCCAGGCTGGCCGACACACCGCCATAAACCGGGTCCGTCATGACCGAGATAAAGGGAATCCCCTCCTCCTTCATCTTTGCCAGGGCTGCACTGGTTTTGGCCATCTGCATCAGCGAAAACAATGCTTCCTGCATGCGCGCCCCACCGGAAGCAGAGAAACAGACATAGGGGATGCGCTCACGCAATGCGGTCTCGGCCCCCCGCACGAAGCGCGCTCCAACGACGCTGCCCATGGAGCCACCCATGAAGTTGAACTCGAATGCGCTGGCGACAATAGGACTGCCCTTGAGCGTACCCTGCATTACCACCAGTGCGTCCTTCTCGCCAGTATCCTTCTGTGCGGCGGTCAGTCGATCCTTGTATTTCTTGCTGTCGCGAAACTTCAGACGATCAACAGGGGCGAGTTCGCCCGCTATCTCGCTGCGACCTTCTTCATCAAGAAAAATATCCAGGCGGCGACGCGCGTTGATCCGCAGGTGGTGCGCACACTTGGGGCACACATCCAGATTCTTTTCCAGCTCCGGGCGATAGAGCACCGCGTCACAGGACGGACACTTGCGCCAGAGCCCTTCGGGCACGCTGCTCTTTTGTGCTTCAGAGCGCACGATAGAGGGAATCAGTTTGTCCACCAGCCAGTTGCTCATTGCCAATCCTTATCTGTTTTCTTGACCAATAGGGTTGCGCCTGTTCAGGCGTCCATCGCAGTGCGCATCTCGCGAATCACCTTGCTGACAGCCTGCCGACCCTCCTCGGGTTGATTTGCATGCTCTGCGATCTTGTTGACCAGAACCGAGCCTACCACGACGCCGTCAGCAACCGAAGCAACCGCAGCTGCGGTTGCTCCGTCTCGGATGCCAAAGCCAACACCTATGGGTAGATCGGTTACTGTGCGCAAGCTCTCGAGCTTGGTTGCTACTGCATTGACGTCCAGCGCACTGGATCCGGTCACACCCTTGAGCGAAACATAATAGACATAGCCGCTGGCACGCTTGCAGATCTTGGCCGCCCGGTCCAGCGTGGTGGTCGGTGACAGAAGATAAATGGTATCCAGCCCGCAACCCTGGAAAAGGTTCACAACATCATCAGCCTCTTCCGGAGGCAGATCTACCGTCAGCACACCGTCGACACCCGCCGCTTTTGCGGCTTCGGCAAAGGTCTCGTAACCCATGCGCTCTATCGGGTTCAGATACCCCATCAGCACAACGGGGGTTGTCTTGTTCGTGTCACGAAAACACCTGACCATATCCAGAACATCGGCGAGGCGAACATGATGAACCAGCGCTCTTTCCATCGCCAGCTGGATAACGGGACCGTCTGCCATGGGGTCCGAGAACGGCACGCCCAGCTCGATGATATCGGCTCCCGCCTCGACGAGGTCGTGCATCAAAGGCACAGTCATGCCAGGCTCCGGATCGCCGGCCGTCACATAGGGGATCAGCGCCTTGCGGCCGGCACTGCGCAATTGCACAAAACATTGCTGTATTCGACTCATTGGACTCTCTTCTTAGCGTCTCTGCGCGCATTCAAACGCCGCATCTGGCTGGTATCAGATACCGATACCATCAATTTCGGCCACCGTGTGAATGTCCTTGTCACCCCGACCGGACAGGTTGACCACGATGGTCTGGTCAGGGCGCATGGTCGCAGCCAGCTTCATGGCGTAGGCAACCGCATGGGCTGACTCCAGCGCGGGCATGATACCTTCGATTCGGGTCAACTCACGGAAAGCTGTCAAGGCCTCGTCATCCGTGGCACTGACATAGTTGACTCGCCCCAGATCCTTCAACCAGCTGTGCTCAGGACCAACTCCGGGGTAATCCAGGCCTGCGGAAACCGAATGGGTCTCAATTATCTGCCCACCCTCATCTTCCATCAGATAGGTACGATTACCATGCAGTACGCCGGGACGGCCGGCCGCAAGGGGCGCGGCATGTTTGCCGGTGTCCAGACCAAGCCCTCCGGCCTCAACGCCATACATTGCCACGGAATCATCTTCGAGAAACGGATGAAACAATCCGATGGCATTGGAACCGCCGCCAACACAGGCAACCAGCGCATCGGGCAGTTTGCCGTATTGCGCAAGACATTGAGCTCTAGCTTCACGACCGATCACGCACTGAAAATCGCGCACCAGTTTCGGATAGGGATGCGGCCCCGCCACGGTACCAATGATATAGAAAGTATCATCAATGTTGGTGACCCAGTCACGCATGGCCTCGTTCATCGCATCCTTTAGAGTCCGCGAGCCAGAAGTAACCGGAATGACCTCAGCGCCCAGCAGCTTCATGCGGTAAACATTGAGCGACTGGCGCTTAACGTCATCGGCGCCCATGTAGACCTGGCATTTCAGTCCAAGCCTGGCTGCGACCGTGGCGGTAGCAACACCGTGTTGACCTGCACCCGTTTCAGCAATGACCCGAGGCTTGCCCATATGTTTGGCCAGGAGCGCCTGACCAATGGTGTTGTTAACCTTGTGTGCACCTGTGTGATTGAGATCTTCACGCTTGAGATAGATCTGGGCGCCACCAACCCGGGCAGTCAGTCTTTCCGCCAGATACAGAGGCGACGGGCGTCCCACGTAATGCGCCAGATCATGGTCGAATTCGGCTTGAAAATCCGGATCGACGGAAAGTCGCTCATACAGATTTTCGAGCTCTTCCAGGGCGTCCATGAGGGTTTCAGACACGAACCGACCTCCATAGGGTCCAAAATGGCCCCGTGCGTCGGGTATGGCTGTGTAATCCACTTTGCTTGATTCAGTCACGCTTTTACCTCATGTACGAAACGGGTGATCTTCGCGGCATCCTTGATGCCCTTGCTCTTTTCCACGCCGCCACTCACGTCTACAGCCCAGGGCTGACAGAGGGCCACGGCCCCGGCTACATTGTCCGCATCCAGCCCACCGGCCAGTATCAGGTTCCATGTGCGGTTGACCGGAATCATCGACCAGTCAAAAACCTCTCCCGTTCCACCGGGTACGCCCTGTTTGAAGCTGTCCAGCAGAATACCGCAAGCACCCGGCCATCTGGCTGCGAGAGCGTTCAGGTCATCACCGGACCTGACCCTCAGCGCTTTCATGTAAGGCCGGGAAAACAGCTGGCAGTATGCGTCCGTTTCATCGCCGTGGAACTGCAGGAGATCCAGAGGCACCTTCGACAGCACCTCACGTACGTATTCCGGCGCAGCATCCACAAACAGACCGACTGAAGTAATAAAAGGCGGCAGACACTCGATTATGGCTCGAGCTGAGTCGCTATCTACAGCCCGCGGACTGGGTGAGTAAAACACCAGACCGATAGCGTCAGCACCGGCTTCTGCGGCCGCCAGAGCGTCCTCTGGCCGGGTTATACCGCACACTTTTACTCGCACCATAAACCTGCCCGCACCTGAATCAAATGTCGGATGATATTAACAGATCAGCTCTGGAGCGTCAGTCGGGCTGGTTCAGAGCCGACAGGAAATGCGGTCCCATATAGCGCCTGGGCAGTTCAAAGCGTTCAGGGTAGGTAACATCGACGAGGTACAGCCCGTAAGCTGGCGCAGTCAGCCCGCCTTTTGCTCGGTCTGTCGCAGCCAGAACCTCTCCAGCCCATTCAATAGACCTTTCGCCACAGCCGATCTGCATCAGAACCCCGGCAATATTTCGCACCATATGATGTAGAAAGGCATTAGCACGGATGTCCAGCACAATGAACTGGCCGAAACGCTGCAATCTCAGATGATGAATTGTCTTGATCGGCGACTTGGCCTGGCATGCCAGTGCGCGGTAGGAGGTGAAGTCGTGCTCACCGACCAGCGCCTGCGCGGCGAACTGCATGCGCTGGAGATCCAGAGGCCGGTAATTCCAGGTCACTTCATGGGCCAGGTGTGCAGGCCTTACAGGATCGTTGTAGATGACATAGCGATAACGCCGGGCCATTGCGGAAAACCGGGCGTGGAAGTCATCGGGCATAACCTTGGCCCAGCACAGGCTGATATCCGCTGGCAGATTCGCGTTGGCACCGTGAAACCAGTTGGCCGGCTCACGCACTGCATCTGTGTCCCAGTGAATAATCTGGCAGGAGGCATGCACGCCTGCGTCCGTACGTCCCGCGCAGTGGAGGTTGACAGGATGGTTGGCCACTCGCCCGAGCGCCTTTTCCACCTCCTCCTGAACACTTCGCACGCCCGGCTGCTGGCGTTGCCAGCCGCGATAAGCTGTGCCTCTGTACTCGACACAGGCAGCAACCCTGGAAACAACAGCGGCCGCCTCAGGGGCGGCCGCTTCAACGTCTGAACGGCTCATTGATCAGTCAAGTTGCTCCATCATTTCGCGAGCTTCCTGTTGCTGCTGCTCGTTTCCTTCCTCCAGGACCTCGGTGAGAATATCCCTTGCACCCTCACTGTCGCCCATGTCGATGTAAGCACGCGCCAGATCCAGTTTGGTGGCCGACTCATCAGTGCCAGAGAGGAAATCGAACTCATCCTCGTCATCACCTTCGTCAACAGGCGCAGCCTTGGCCGTATCAGGGCCATCGGCCTCAGCAAGTTGAACCTCATCTGCTTCCAGCTCTGCTTCCGGTTCGTCCATGGAGGCGTCCAATTCCAGGTCGAAAGCGCCAAGCTCACTGTCAGAAAGTGCCACAGTCTGCTCCTCTTCCATGGGCTCCAGCTCTGTATCCGGCTTAGACTCTGACTGCAGATCAGCATCCTTGAGCGATTCCATCTCATCAGTCAAGGACAAGTCAAAATCTTCATCGAGAGTAAACTCGTCGTCATCTGTCTTACCCGCAGGGGTGGTATCGACAGTGGCGGGCTCGGTAGTTGTCTCGTCAAGATTGAAATTAAACTCGAAATCATCCTCCGTTTCTTCCTTGGAGGCAGACACCGTCGTTTCGGTCTGCGCTAGGCTCTCGGCCAGACTGTCATCCAGATCAAAATCCAGGTCAAAGTCTTCAAGACTCTCTTCCGCTACAGGTTCCTGACGTGCTGCAGGTTCGGCTTCAACATCGAAACCACTGAAGTCATACTCTTCTGCTGCGGCCTCTGCTTCTGGTTTATCTGATTCAGCAGGCTTGTTTTCCACGGTTGCCGATTCAGACTCCTTCAAGAAGTCTTCGTCCCACTCCGGATACTCCTCTGCAGAAACGGCAGCGCTCGCAAGAGCCGCCGCCATTGCCGGGAAGCGAACATTCAACATATCAATCTGATTATCCACAGTCCCGTTATGTCTCAGAATGTCTTCCTGTTCGGCATACCCTTGAGCATCGTCGAGCAGGCCGTTGACCTCCATGAGTTTCAAACGCAGATCCGTGCGCTCGGGCTCCTGGTCGATTGCCGCACCGAGTACATCTGCTGCCTTATCGAGCTTGCCATAGGCAATGAGCGCGTCAGCCTCGACCAGCGGGTCTTCGGCCAGGCTCTGTTCAGATGTTTCCTCTTCCTGGAAGCCTGCCAGCGCGACATTGAACTGATCAGAATCATCAGTATCCTGATCATTATTTTGTGCTGCGCGCGCGATGAAATTATCTGCCATGTCCTCTTCACGGCGAGCATTGCGACGGGCCACAGCCATCAGAACAAGTAACAGCAGTAGAAGTACCAGACCACCGCCAGCCAACAGGAAAGTCTGATTCTGCATCATGCGCTGCAACAGACTCATGGTGCCTTGCTCGGCAGCCACCGGCTCTTCTATCTCTTCGGCAGCTTCCTGGGCTTGAGGCGCAGATTCAGCATCAGCAGCGGGCTCTGAGTCGACTGCAGGAGCCAGGTCCTCCTGCGAAACTTCTTCGGTTGTAGCAATTTCAGCAGTTTCTGTACTATCACCAGCGTCGGGGGCATCAGGGTCGGCCTGCAATGCCAGCTGAGTATCAGCAGCGGACTCCCCACCCACCACTTGCCCGGCCTCTTCTACAGCTTCCGGAGCCGACTCTTCTAC
Source organism: Halopseudomonas salina (assembly GCF_008641105.1). Next base: position 111,667 of record NZ_VTTI01000009.1, on the reverse strand, counting down.
GCTCGCAATTGAGGCCTCAGTGGTAGATTCAGGTAACTCGTCCGAATCACCCATGGCTTGTTGCATCGCAGCCAGCTGCTCATCTTTCAGTTCCAGAAGACGTTGCAAGGTCTCCATCTGGGATTGCATGTCGGAAAGCCGGCTCTCGGCTTCGGCTTTTTCACGCCTGACCGAATCGAGCTCCTCCTTGGTGGTATCGAGCTCATCACGTAATTCACCGGCGCCATTACGACTTCCCGCATCAGCACCGCCATCCTTCTGTTCCTCGCCACTGCCAACCAATCGCAGGGCGTCGCCATTGTTGGCACGCTGTGGAGCAGCTGCTGCTTCATCCAGGCGTCGGGCATCAAGTTGTCGCTGCGCTGGCTCTGGGGCCTGACGCCCTTGTTGCCAACTGGCATTCTGCGCTGCTACCTGCGCTACCGCCTCGGACTGACTCCGACCGGTAGTCTGGGTCGCGTCCGGTAGCGTCAAGGTCTGACCAGCTCGCAGTCGGTTGATATTTCCGCCTATGAAAGCATCCGGATTCAGGTCCTGAATGGCCAGCATCGTTTGATGAACGGAGGAGCCCTGAGGTCGATGGCGCAAGGCTATCTCCCACAGGGTGTCTGAAGTGTCTGTGCGAATCTGTCCGCTGCTCTGCTCTGCAGGGGCCTGGTAAAGTGGCTCGGCAGGCTGTGCACCGAGGGCAGATGAAGCGCCCGCCCCTGATGGCTGGGCCTGGCTGGGACGCGCGGGCTGAACCTGCGGCTGAGCGCGGGGTTGAACCTGGGGCTGGCTGACGGGCGCGGATGCCACAACGGGACCCGGATCATAAAGGGGCGGATCAAGCAACAAAGTGAATTCACGCAGCACACGGCCTGACGGCCAGCGCACTTCCATAAGGAAGTTCAGAAAGGGTTCGCGCACCGGACGACTGGAGGTCACACGGATCACCGATTTTCCATCAGCTCTGATGACCGGCGTGAAAGTCAGATCGTTGAGAAAGAATATACGCTCTATGCCTGCACGCCCAAATTCATCTGGGGTAGCTAGTGCGGAAATGATCTCCTGACTGGACAAGTCACGGACCTGGAGCAACTCGATCTCTGCATCAAGCGGTTGATTGAGCGACGAACGCAGGTTTATGTCGCCGACTCCCAATGCAAGTACCACACTCGAGGACATCAGAGCGCTTGCTGCGGCGACAGCCAAAACCAGTTTGCGAACCATAGCGAAGTTCCTTTGCTTTTATCGTTTTATCTCGCGTCAACAGACTTCTTGCTCGCGTTCCGCCCTGCAAACTTCTCCCCAACCCGGCACGCCGCAATCTGAAAACTCGTCAGCACTGAACCCTCTTAACAGGGGAACCTTAAACCGCTTAATACGAATTCCACAGCAAGTATCGATTACAAATAGTCTTTTATCAATAACCTGAGGGTCTGAAGGCTGTTAAGTACGACACCTTTTCGCAGATTATCAGACACAATCCACATATTGAGCACAAGAGGATCGACAGGATCAGCCCTCAACCTACCAATCCACACCGCATCACTACCGGTTGCTTCGGTAACGGGAGTCGGAAAACCATCATCTGCCGGCTTATCCAGCAGTTTGACCCCGGGTGCCTTGCGTAACAGCGTTGCCAATCTCTTGGTGGCAAGCACCTCGCGTGTACGCAGTTGCAGCACCGCAGCTGTGCCATAAAACACCGGAACCACCACACAAGTGGCGGCAACTGAAATATCGGGCTGAACCAGAACCCGACGTACATCCTCGCCCAGGCGGGACTCGTCCCTGGTGTAGCCGTGCTCGTCCAGGTCCCCAGTTCGCGGAATAAGATTGAACGCAGCCTGTTTAGCCAGCGCGCCCGCTTCGGGGGGTTGTCCGTTGAGCAGACGCCCTGTCTGCAACGCCAGCCCTTCCACCGCCTCCTGGTCAAGTGTCGACATTGACTGGTAAGTAGCAATTGCCACTGACTGAAGTCCGGCTTCTTTCAATACCGGTTGCAATGCAAGTACTGCCTGCACAACCTGACTGTCCGGGCAGGCCACCAGCCCTGGCGCGGTAAAGTCAGCCAGCGCATGTGGGTTGGCATCAGCCACGATCATGGGAGCGCCGGTCTGACCACGCGAAGCACCACTGGCATCAATCACCGAGCAGCCGGCTGCCAGCATCTGCGGTACCCACTTCTCGGCGACAGTTTCCGAACCAAGGAACACGACAACCTGCACCTGGGAAAAATCGAAGCGTTCCAACGGCTCGACGCGTTGGCTCTGTCCTTTATACATAAGGCGGCCGCCGGCAACCTTCTCTTCATCTACCAGGTGGAGTTTGCCTATGGAGAAGTCATGATCATCCAGCACATCGATCAGAATATCCCCGATCATGCCGGTTACACCTACTATTGCAACATCACAGGACTTGCTCATTGCTGTTCCTCGACTGAAAAAACAAAGGGCACCCCACCACTGGCGGGATGCCCTCGTGTATTGCGGACTGAAAAATCAATCCTCCTGCAAGATCCGCAACATGCGGCGCAGCGGCTCGGCGGCACCCCACAACAGCTGGTCGCCTACGGTGAACGCGGAGAGGTATTGCGACCCCATGTTCAGTTTGCGCAGTCGCCCTACCGGTACTGACAGCGTGCCAGTAACAGAAGTGGGTGTCAGATCACGCAGAGTATCTTCCTTGGTATTGGGAACCACCTTCGACCAGGGATTATGGGCCTCGAGCATGGCTTCGATATCAGCCAACGGCACATCCTTGTTCAGCTTGATGGTCAGCGCCTGGCTGTGACAGCGCATGGCACCAATGCGCACACAGATACCGTCTACCGGAATCGGACGGCCGCTGCGACCGATAATCTTGTTGGTCTCGGCCTGAGCTTTCCATTCTTCACGGCTTTGGCCGTTAGGCAGCTGCTTGTCGATCCAGGGGATCAGACTGCCGGCCAGCGGCACACCGAAATGCTCAACCGGGAAGCTGTCGCTGCGCAGATTCTCGGCGACCATGCGATCGATCTCGAGTATCGCGCTGGCCGGGTCAGCCATCTGCGCAGCAACCGACTGATTGATCGCACCCATCTGACCAATCAGCTCCCGCATGTTCTGTGCACCGGCTCCACTGGCCGCCTGATAAGTCATCGCGCTCATCCACTCGACCAGGCCGTGCTCAAACAATCCGCCCAGCCCCATCAACATCAGACTGACGGTGCAGTTGCCGCCGACGTAGGTCTTGACCCCATCGCGCAACGCCTGATCGACGTTCCGGCGGTTGACCGGATCAAGCACAATTACTGCTTCGTCTTCCATACGCAGGGTAGACGCAGCATCGATCCAATAGCCTTTCCAGCCTTCGGTGCGCAGTTTGGTGTAGACCGCCTGAGTGTAATCACCGCCCTGACAGCTGATAATCACATCCAGTGGCTTGAGTGATTCGAGGTCAAAGGCGTCTTTCAGCGGTGGAATGTCCTTGCCAATCTCTGGACCCTTGCCGCCCACGTTTGACGTGGTGAAAAACACCGGATCGATAGTGGCAAAATCGTTCTCTTCGAGCATGCGCTGCATCAGTACGGAACCAACCATACCGCGCCAGCCAACCAGGCCTACCTGTTTCATGACATCAACCCCCAGGGGGTAAAAAATTCAAAGACAGTTGCGCAGGCATGGCCTGGCGCAACACAAAGCCGGACAGTTTACAGGTTTTTCAACGCCGCGACCACGGCGTCACCCATACCAGCGGTGCCGGTGGACTCGCATCCCTCAGACATGATGTCTCCGGTGCGCAGCCCCTGGTCGAGCACCTGGCTGACTGCTTGCTCGATGGCATCAGCAGCGTCCGCACGGTTGAAGCTGTAACGCAGCATCATTGAAACCGAGAGTATGGTCGCCAGGGGGTTGGCAATACCCCGCCCGGCAATATCCGGTGCACTTCCGTGACAGGGCTCGTACATACCCTTGTTGTTGGCGTCCAGGGAGGCAGATGGCAGCATGCCGATGGAGCCAGTGAGCATGGAAGCCTGATCCGAGAGAATATCGCCGAACAGGTTGTCGGTAACAATGACGTCGAACTGTTTCGGCGCACGCACCAGCTGCATGGCGCAATTGTCGACATACATGTGGCTGACTTCGACATCCGGATAATCTGCCGCCACTTCATTGACTACTTCACGCCAAAGCTGGCTGGAGGCAAGCACGTTGGCCTTGTCCACCGAACACAGTTTCTTGCCGCGCACCATCGCCATATCAAAGCCGACGCGGGCGATGCGGCGCACCTCGCTTTCACTATAGGGCAAGGTGTCGAAGGCGAACCGTTCGCCATTGTCGAGTACTTTGCGCTCGCGCGGCTGGCCAAAGTAGATTCCACCGGTCAGCTCACGAACGATCAGTATGTTCAGTCCCGCCACCACCTCGGGCTTGAGCGTTGAGGAATCAGCCAGTTGCGGATACAGAATGGCCGGGCGCAAGTTACCAAACAGACCCAGTTCAGAACGGATTTTCAACAGACCACGCTCGGGACGCAGTGCCGGATCAATAGCGTCCCACTGCGGGCCGCCGACCGCGCCCAGCAGAATGGCATCAGCCTGATGGGCCCGCTCCAAAGTTTCATCAGCCAGAGGCGAGCCGTAACGTTCATAGGCGGCGCCGCCCAGATCGTCAAAGGTCAGCTCTGCACCCAGATTGAACTTTTCATTCGCCAGCTCCAGCACCTTGACCGCTTCGGCCATGATTTCCGGACCAATACCATCGCCGGGCAGTACAAGAATATTCATGCTCATGGTGTTTCCTTTTCCAGTCCGGATATTATCTGATCGCGCCAAACAGCCAGGGGTTATCCCGCTTGTGCCCGACCTCGAATTCGCGAATCGCATCCGCGTCCTCCAGCGTCAGACCAATGTCATCCAGACCACTTAGCAGACAATGCTTGCGGAAGGCATCGACCTCGAATGCGTAGCTCTTGCCATCCGGACGAGTGACGTTCTGAGCAGCGAGGTCCACGGTCAACTCGTAGCCTTCGCTGGCTTCGGCCTGGGCAAAGAGTTCGTCAATATCTTTTTCATCCAGAACAATGGGTAACAGCCCATTCTTGAAGCTGTTGTTATAGAAAATATCGGCATAGCTTGGCGCCAGAATGGCTCGAAAGCCATACTCTTCAAGTGCCCAGGGCGCATGTTCGCGACTGGAGCCGCAGCCAAAATTCTTGCGCGCCAACAATACACTGGCACCTTGATAGCGGGGCTGATTGAGGACGAAATCCGGATTCAAAGGCCGTTGCGAAGCATCCTGGCCAGGCAAACCCTCGTCCAGATAACGCCACTCGTCGAACAGGTTCTGGCCAAAGCCGGTACGCTTGATCGACTTCAGAAACTGTTTGGGGATGATCTGGTCGGTATCCACGTTCGCCCGGTCCAGTGGTGCGACCAGACCCGTATGCTGGGTAAAAGGCTTCATGCTGTCATCTCCTGCTCGAGCATTTCACGTACATCGACAAAATGGCCGGCAATCGCAGCGGCGGCGGCCATGGCCGGGCTCACCAGATGCGTGCGGCCGCCATTGCCCTGGCGCCCCTCAAAGTTACGGTTGGAGGTGGACGCGCAGTGTTCACCGGCCTGCAAGCGGTCGGGATTCATCGCCAGGCACATGGAGCAACCCGGGTCGCGCCACTCGAAGCCTGCTGCCTTGAAAATTGCGTCCAGGCCTTCCAGCTCTGCCTGCTCCTTGACCAGCCCGGAGCCGGGCACAACCATCGCCTGCTTGACTGTCGCAGACACCTTGCGGCCCTTGGCCACCGCAGCTGCAGCACGCAGATCCTCGATGCGCGAATTGGTGCACGAGCCGATGAATACCCGGTCCAACTTGATCGAGGTGATCGGCTGATTCGCCTCCAGGCCCATGTAGACCAAAGCCCGTTGATACCCGCTGCGCTTTACTGCGTCCTGCTCCTGCGCCGGATCAGGCACAGTGGCATCTACCGCGACCACCATCTCAGGAGATGTACCCCAGGAAACCTGGGGCTTGATACTGGCTGCGTCCAGTTCTACTACAGTGTCGAAATGCGCTTCAGGGTCCGACACCAGCTCTTTCCAGGCAACCACTGCCCGGTCCCAATTCTCACCGTTTGGCGAGTAAGGACGATCTTTCACGTAAGCGACGGTTTTCTCATCACAGCCAACCAGACCGACGCGGGCACCCGCTTCGATTGCCATATTGCAGATGGTCATGCGTCCTTCCATCGACAGATCCCGGATCGCGGAACCGGCGAACTCGATGGCATGACCATTACCGCCAGCTGTTCCGATCTTGCCGATCACGGCCAGCACGATGTCCTTGGCGGTCACGCCAAAGCCCAGCTTGCCCTCAACACTGACCAGCATATTCTTCATTTTCTTGGCCACCAGACACTGGGTGGCAAGCACATGCTCGACTTCCGAGGTGCCGATACCGTGGGCCAGGGAGGCAAAGGCGCCATGTGTCGCGGTGTGCGAATCGCCACAGACAATGGTCATACCCGGCAATGTTGCCCCCTGTTCCGGGCCGACGACGTGAACGATACCCTGGCGGCGGTCGGTCATCCGAAATTCCATGATGCCGAAATCATCACAGTTGTCGTCCAGCGTGGTGACCTGCAGCTTCGAAACCAGGTCATCAATCCCCGATACGCCCGCAGCCCGGTTGGTGGTGGGCACATTGTGGTCCGGGGTCGCCAGGTTGGCATCAATACGCCAGGGCTTGCGGCTCGCGAGACGCAGCCCCTCAAAGGCTTGGGGCGAGGTAACTTCATGCAATAAGTGACGGTCGATATACAGCAGCGCCGAACCATCATCACGTTGCTTGACCAAATGGCTATTCCAGAGCTTGTCGTAAAGCGTTTGAGCGGACATGCTGAACTCCTGATGCAGGCTGAGTGCAGACAACTGACTTCTCTGGCGGAAGATGGTGCCGGCACGGTATTAACAAGAGAGAATAATAAGAGCTGGCCTTGGATAACACAAATTCATAATATTCATGCATTGAATTACTGTTAGGAATATATATGGATACCGCGAACCTGGCCGCCTTTCTCGCGGTGGCTGCCACCGGCTCGTTTTCCCGCGCCGCCGAACAGCTTCACCTGACGCAACCTGCCATTAGCAAACGTATTGCCAGCCTGGAGCAGCAACTGGATTGCAAACTCTTCGACCGCATTGGCAGACACATCAGCCTCACCGAGGCGGGCCTGGCATTGCGACCACGGGCGCTCGACATAATCGACGCACTGGAAGATACCCGACGAGCATTGAGCAACCTCTCAAGCAGCGTTCAGGGCCGAGTCAGCATGGCTACCAGTCACCATATCGGATTGCACCGGTTGCCACCGGTATTGCGCGAATTCACTCGCAGCTATCCTCAAGTGGCCATGGACATCCAGTTTCTTGACTCAGAGGTAGCCTACGAAAAGGTATTGCATGGCGACATAGAACTGGCCGTGATTACTCTCGCTCCAAATATCGAACCACCGATCATGGCTGAAAGAATCTGGAATGATCCGCTGGACTTCGTGGTATCGCCAGATCACCCTCTCGCACGAGTGCCGACCATCACGCTAGCCCGTCTTGGTGAGTTCCCCGCCGTCTTTCCCGGACCCAATACCTTCACACGGCGTATCGTCAGCCAGGTGTTCAATCGCGAGGGCATTGAGCCGCAAATCAGCATGAGCACCAACTACATGGAAACCATCAAGATGATGGTATCCATCGGCCTCGCCTGGAGCGTACTACCACGCAGTATGCTCGACGCCCAGGTGCACGCCCTGGCGTTACCGGATGCTTATCTGGAGCGCCAGCTGGGCGTAATCTGGCATAGTGGCAGAACCCTTTCCAATGCCGGACATGCATTTATTCGCCTACTGAAACACAATGCACAGCTGGCCAACTTGCCGTCCCATTCACCCGGTACTACCTTGTGAATATAAACACAGCGGGAATAAGGTTTTCTTTCCGCGCCAAGCCAGGAATCGGTCAATGAACCAACCACCGGGCGCACCCACGGACAACACTCATCTACGTGACGTACCCGCTGCCAGTGCCGATCCCTTTAAAATCCTCTTTCATGGAATGCCTCTGGCGGGGTTGCTGACCGAGGTAACCAGCAATCGTATCCTGGATGTCAACAATGCATTCTGCGAAATGCTTGGTTGGTCTAGAGACGAGATATTCAGTGACTTCGGCTCGCGAGCGCCTTTCTGGATAAGTGATGAACAGCTTCAGCAGCTCATTGCCGCTTTCGACCTGCACGGCAAGATTGAGCAGTTCGAGGCAATCCTGCTCTGTCACGACGGACACCTGAAAATCTGTCGGGTTTCCATGCGCAGCGTAACCGTTGACGGCAAAATATGTCGTCTTTCCACCGCACAGGAAGCGAGCATGAGCACGCCCGACAGGCCGGGCACGGTGGGGGCGCAGCTACGTGAAAGCCAGGAGCGGCTAAGCCTGGCTCTGGACGCATCACAGATGGGGACCTGGGACTGGAACGTGGAGACCGGCGTACTTCACTGCTGCGCGCGAGTGGCAATGCTCCACGGCCATTCACCAGAGGCCTGGAGTGGCCCGCTCGAAATCTATATGCGCGACATCCAGTCCGAAGACAGGCGCCAGCTGCGCCGCAGCTTTCTCTCGATCTGTCGCAACAGGCTCCCACGCTATCGGCTTGCATACAGGGTTCAAACCGCTCAGGGCTTACCCCGCTGGGTTGAAGCCACAGCCAAGCTGTATCGTACTCCCACCGGAAAAATTCAGCGGTTGGTCGGTACCCTGGTCGACATTACCGACCGTCGGCGCAATGAACAGGCCCTGATCAAGAGTGAAGCCAAATTTTCAGCTCTTTTCCAGGGAGCACCGGATCCCTACATACTGGTAAACGCCCGCTCGCATATCGTCATCGAGATCAACCGCAGTTTCACCGAGTTTTTTGGTTTCAAGGCAGAAGAGATTGTCGGCAGGACTGCCGTAGAGGCAGGTTTATGGAAAACGCCAGCAGATCGCGACAGCGTTCTCGAAAATCTGCACCAGGACCACCGCCTTGCAGGCAGGGAAATCAACTTCCTGACCAGCGATGGTCGCGAGGCTACCTGTGAGGTATCCAGCAGCTTTTTTACCATCAACCGCCAGATGTGCGTTCTGTCCACGTTCAAGGATGTGACTGCCCGCAAGCAGGCCGAAGCCGCGCTGCGTGCCTCCGAAGAGAAGTTTTCCAGGGCTTTCAGAGCCAGCCCTGACTCGATCAGCATTACCGAAAAAGCAACTGGCAGACACCTGGAAATAAACGAAGGGTTTACCCGTGTGACCGGCTATACCCCCCAGGAAGTTATTGGCCACACTGCCCGCGAGCTCAACATCTGGGCCGACTACGAAGAAAGAGCAACGCTCATCCAGGAGCTGGAGGAAAAAGGGCGTGTGCTACAGCGTGAAATGCGTGTTCTGAACAAGGCAGGGCGAGAAATTCTGGTTTCGATCTCCATTGAGCCACTAACGATCAACAACATCGAGTGCATGGTGTTGACTGCGCGCGACATTACCGATCAGAAACTCATTGAGGCAAAGGTGAAACACCTTGCCTATCATGACGCCCTCACAGACCTGCCCAACCGATTATTACTGACCGACCGTCTGAACCAGATCCTGGCTCTCATGACTCGTCACCAGCTACATGGTGCACTGCTGTTCTTCGACCTGGATCATTTCAAACACATCAATGATTCGCTGGGCCACTCCTGCGGCGACTCCGTTCTTCAGGTAGTGACGCGCAGACTCCTGGCCAGAGCACGCAAGGAAGACACCGTTGCCCGGCTGGGCGGGGACGAGTTCGTGGTCCTGCTTAGCGGATTCCAGGGGACAGACATCGAGGTCAGAACGGCAGTGCAACGGCATGCAGAAACGTTGCTGGCTGCAATAGCGAAACCGATGATCGTCGAGGGTCACAGCCTGCATCTCAGCTGCAGTATTGGCATCGCTCTGCTTCCCGAACACGGTAACAATCCGGAGGATCTGCTCAAACGGGCTGATATTGCCCTCTACAAGGTCAAGGAATCGGGCCGCAACGGTGTGGCTTTTTTCGAGCAGGCAATGCAACAGGCTGCCAGCGAAAGGCTTTCCATCGAAACCGATCTGCGCGCTGCATTGCACATGGGGCAGTTCAGGCTGTTCTACCAACCGCAGATAGACTCCCGAAACAACCGGATCATCGGAGCCGAAGCATTGATTCGCTGGGAGCAGCCTGACAAGGGAATGATCAGCCCGGCGAGCTTCATTCACGTGCTCGAAGAGAGCGGGATGATTCTTGCCGTAGGCCAGTGGATCCTCAATGATGCCTGCGCCTTTGTTGCGCAATTAATCGATCGACAATTGATTGACCCCGAACAATTCAGCCTGAGCATCAACATCAGTCCCCGCCAATTCCGCCATCCCGACTTTGTTGCCCAGGTCCGCCAGGCCATCACCGAGCAGGCCGTACCAGCCAGCAGCCTGAAGCTGGAGATAACCGAGAACATAGTTATTCAGAATATCAACGATACCATTGCTAAGATGCATGAGTTGAGAGGCCTTGGTGTATGCTTCGCCATTGATGATTTCGGAACGGGTTATTCTTCCCTCAGCTACCTTAAGCAACTCCCGCTGGACCTGTTGAAGATTGATCAATCGTTTATTCGCGACTGCACTCAGGACAGCAACGATGCCGAAATCGTGAGGGCCATCATCGCCATGGGTCGTAACCTGAGCCTGGACCTGATTGCCGAAGGTGTAGAAACGCCTGAACAACTCGCCTTTCTGCAACAGCAATCCTGTCATGCCTATCAGGGTTACCTCTTCAGCCCAGCGGTGCCGGCCATACAATTTACCCGGCTACTGGAAAATCATGCTCCATTGCTCGACACCCCGCTACCGCAGTCCTGACAAGGTCACTACGACAAAGAGAAATTGAACTCTCTGCTCACTATGCTGTCACACTTGTGCCTATACCGGGTTTAGCCCGGCCTTACTGTATTGGAGTTTCAAATATGAACAAGTCAATGCTGACCGGCATCGTCCTCGGCGCAGTGGTAGCAACAGCAGGTGGCGCATTTGCCGGCTATAGCGTCCTGGCAAACAAGACACCCACCCATGCAGACGTGACAAACGTGGATCCGATCAAGGAAACCATCAAGACACCGCGTGAAGTCTGCCAGGATGTCGCCGTCACCCGCCAGAAGCCCGTGCAGGACGAGAACCGGATACTGGGCTCAGTGGCAGGCGCCGTTGTCGGTGGCTTGCTGGGCAACCAGGTTGGTGGTGGCAGCGGTAAAAAAATCGCCACTGTGGCAGGCGCTGCGGCAGGTGGGTACGCCGGCAACAAGACGCAGGAGCGCATGCAGAACAATGATACCTACACCACCACTGAAACCCGTTGCGAGACGGTATACGACAGTAGTGACAAGATCGTGGGATATAACGTCGACTACAGGATTGGCGAAGAAACCGGTCGAGTGCGTATGAGCTCTGATCCTGGCAGCAAGATACCGCTGGAAAACGGCGAGCTGAAATTGTCCCAACAGTAATAGCGATGTCACGGGCACTGCGTCGCAGCTCAGTTGCGCGGGTGCCCGCCTCCGGATTTCTGGCCCTGTTCACGACACAGGCGTAACCAGTGCTCTATTCCCGTGCTGCGGAATTTATTGCGTTGCAGGGCGAAATAGAAACGACGCCTGAAGTCCCTATGGGGCACCGGAAGGGGAACCAGACTTCCCCGCTCGAAAGCCTCAACCAGCGTGATAGCCGAGAGACATCCAATTCCCAACCCCGCTTCAACTGCTCTCTTGATCGCTTCGGTATGTTGCAATTCGAGCATTATCTGTAGCTGGGGAAACAGGCCGTGCATGGCCCATTCAAAATGCTGGCGGGTCCCCGAACCAGGCTCGCGGATAATCCACTGCGCTTCGAGCAAATCTGTATCAGTCAACCAGGGACGACCAGCCCAGGGATGATCAGGCGCGCAGAATACCACCAGGTTATCTTCTCTCCAGGGGAGCATATCCAACTCAGGGTGGTGGGCTTCTCCCTCGATCAGCCCGATATCCAGCTCGAAATTCAGCACTCGCTGCACGATACTGGAAGTATTGGCCACCTCAAGTTTCACTCGGGCCCCATTCTGCTCGCGCATATACCGGGCCATAATCTCCACCGCCAGATAGTTGCCGATACTCAGGGTTGCACCCACCTTGAGATTGCCGCTGGCATGCTGTCGCCCCAGGGCCAACTCCAGACCCTCCGCCTGCTCCATCAGCGCCTGTGCCCGTGGCCTTATTGACTGGCCAAGTTCATTCAACTGCAGTCGTTTGCCGACCCGGTCGAACAACTGAATGCCAAACTGGTTTTCCAGATCTCGCAGAGCACTGCTGGCCGCGGACTGAGACATGGCCAGGCTTTCTGCGGCGCGGGTCAGATTTTCGTGGAACGCTGTAGCGAGAAAGACTTCCAACTGCCTGAGACTGTATTTCATTATCGATTTTTCCGATTACATATAATTATATAAACCGTTTAACCGATAGATTAGCTTGCCGTTACACTGCTCGCAAATCCGACCACCGAGGAATGGCAATGGCAGGCTTCAATACCGAGCGCGTACTGAGTGTCCATCACTGGACCGACAATCTGTTCAGCTTCCGCACCACCCGCGATCCGGGATTTCGCTTCAAGAATGGCCATTTCATCATGATCGGGCTGGAGGTGGAAGGGCGACCATTGATGCGTGCCTACAGTATTGCCAGTCCCAACCATGAGGACACTCTGGAGTTCTTCAGCATCAAGGTGCCTGACGGCCCATTGACTTCCCGCCTGCAGAATATCAACGAGGGGGATCAGATCATCATCAGCCGCAAGCCGACTGGAACCCTGGTGCTCGACCACCTGTTGCCCGGACGCAACCTGTATCTGCTGAGTACCGGAACCGGTCTTGCCCCCTTTATCAGCATCATCCAGGACCCGGAAACCTACGAGCAGTACGACAAGGTCATCCTGACGCACGGTTGCCGTCATGTGCGTGAACTGGCCTATCAGGACATGATTACCAGGGAACTGCCCAATCATGAGTATCTGGGTGAAGACGTGCGCGAGAAACTTATCTACTACCCCACCGTGACCCGTGAGCCCTTCCATACGCAAGGCCGACTGACGGACCTGATGGAAAGTGGCAAGCTGTTCGAAGACATCGGCCTGCCGGCATTCGATCTGGAACAGGATCGCTTCATGCTCTGTGGCAGTCCCAGCATGCTCAAGGATTTTTGCCAGGTTCTGGACAGCCGCGGTTTCAAGGAAGCTCGCCACGGCGACCTGGGGCATTATGTAATTGAACGGGCCTTTGTGGAGAAGTAGCCGCTGACCTACTCCACGTAGATCATCTGGCGAGTCATGCCGCCATCGGCAACAAGATTCTGCCCGGTGATAAAACCCGCCGCAGGGCTGAGCAGAAAGGCCACCAGCGATCCGATATCGCCAGGTTGCCCGACACGTCCTACCGCATGTTGCTGGTGGTCAATCGACCGCAGAGGGTCAATACGCTGTTGCTGCGAGTCTCGGGTATCAATCCAGCCGGGGCTCACGGCGTTTACCCGTACTGCAGAACCCAGGCTCACAGCCAGGGCATGAGTCAATGCCACCAGACCACCCTTGGCCGAAGCATAGGCTTCGGTATTGGCTTCTGATTGCAATGCACGGGTGGAGGCTATATTGACAATGGCTCCACCTGATTCGCGAAGTAATCCGATAGCGTGCTTGGAGACCAGAAAAGGACCGGTCAGATTGGTAGCCAGTAATCGGTTCCAGGCTTCAAGAGTCAATTGCTCAACCGGCCCATTGTCAGGATCGGCAATGCCTGCATTGTTGACCAGACCGTCAAGACGGCCAAAATCTTCCTCCAGCTGTTCCAAACAGGCAACCACGCTGGATTCGTCGGACACATCCATCAGGATGAATTCCACCCGGCCGGATGCACCGCACAGCCGCGCCAACTCCTCCGCAGCAGCCTGACCGGCAACTTCATCAATATCAGTCAGCGCCACCGACCAGCCCGCTTTCAGCAGACTGGTGGCGACTCCCTTGCCAATGCCCCTTGCAGCACCGGTTACCAGTGCTACCGGGGTATCGTCTTCAACCACTCAGGCCGCCCTGCCCCGTGGACCTGCGAAGAACCAGATAATCAGACCGACTACCGGCAACAGAAGTACCAGAAGTACCCAAAGTACCTTCGCACCATTGCTCGAGCTGCTTTGCACGATATTGATAATCGCCCAGATATCCAGTATCAGAATGACCAGGCCGAGAATGCCACCGCCAAAATTAACGTCCATATACAACTCCTTGTTGGATAGATTTCTTACCGCTCACCCGCTGACGGGTCAAAGTTCAAGTACTGGGTAACGACTGGCAATGTCGTCACCTGTCAGCCTGGCCAACAGGGCGCCCGCATTGCGACCACGACGCACGACAAGACATTGCCTACCCGTCACTGGCACTGCCCAGTGAGCCCTGCCTGCGGGCAATGCCAGTAAATCACCACGCCTGCAACTGAGCACCAGAAGCTTGCCGTCGTGATGAATACACAGTGTGGCTGCACCATCAAGAAACAACCACAAGCTGTCACCAGCCAGTACTTGTTCGCTTTCGCCCTGATCTGCAGGGGCGTCCGCATACCCGGGAGGCCCCTGCAACTCAAGCACTTGGGCAAACGCCATAGTGTTTTCGACACCTATTATCGCCAGCAGTTCGCCAGATATTTCAATGGCCTGCATCTCAGTCATCATGCGCTTGTTCAGCAGGTTCTGCGCGACTGTTTTCAAGGACACGCCGGCACCGGCCAGAATCGGCACTATGTCCTCGAGATGGGTCAACACCTTTACAGGTACCTGAAGCTGGCTGTCGGAATAGACCGCAAGAATCGACATTGCACATTTCCCAGAGTAATTGGCTTCGTGACCAGTATAGGGTGGCGTCTGGCGAGCATACAGCCCGATTACCCCAGACAGAACAACCGACACTACCTGGAAGGCAACGCCCTATAAAGCATGACGCCGGCCACCAGAGCAGCAATACCGGCAATACCGAATGTCCATTGCGCACCCAGCGATGCCCAGCTGTAGCCGGAGTACAACGCGCCAAGGGCCCCGCCGACGCCTGAAAGCGAGGCATAGAGGGCCTGCCCCTGCCCTTGTGAGCGTTCGCTGAAACTGTTCTGGATAAAGTGGATGGCTGCCACATGAAAGCTGCCAAATGTGGCTGCGTGCAAGAGCTGGATCAGCAGCAATGTAACCAGATTGTCTGCCATGCTGCCGAGCAGGAACCAACGCAGTGAGGCCAGCAACAGACTGGCAACGAGCAACTGCTTGAGACTGAACCGCGCCAGTATGCGGGTCATGAACAGGAAAAGAACGATTTCAGCCAGCACACCCAGGGCCCAGAGCAGACCGATCAGGCCGCGGCTATAGCCAATCGATTCCAGGTGCAGGGTAAGAAAGGTGTAGTAAGGCCCGTGGGACAGCTGCATGAGGCCCACACTGATGAAAAACACCAGCACACCGGGCTTTCGCAACATTGTGACGAATCGCTCGACCGGCACATCCCGGTGCCTGGCTGGGGGTGTGGGCGTCGGCGGAACGGCCAGGCTGCAGAGGAATATGGCCAACATGATCCCGAGCATAACAGCGGGATAGATATCGAGGGTAAAGACCTCCAGAAGCAGCCCCAAACCCACCACAGTGGCGATAAACCCCACCGAGCCCCATAGTCTGACCATGCTATAGCGTGCCGACTGGGGGCCCAGATGGCTGAGCGTGATTGCCTCAAATTGCGGCAGCACTGCATGCCAGAAGAAACTGTGCGCGGCCATGATAAGCGCGAGCCAGAGATAATCCTGGCGATAGAATATGCCGGTGAACGCAATGGCGGTAAAGAGCGCGCCAAGACGCACGATTGTCAGTCGGCGGCCACTCACGTCTCCCAACCAACCCCATAGATTGGGAGCCACGCAGCGCATCAGCATGGGTATCGCGATCAGCTCACCGATGCGCGCGGCGCTGAACCCCAGATGATCGAAATATAACGCCAGAAATGGCGCCACCCCGCCGAGCAACGCGAAATAGGCGAAATAGAAGCCGGAGAGGCGCCAGTAGGGCAATACCGAACTCACGGTAAGGAATTCGATCCAGGTGGCATATCTACAATTGACCGAGTACCGG
Organism: Halopseudomonas salina; assembly: GCF_008641105.1. The sequence goes on along the minus strand of NZ_VTTI01000009.1, from coordinate 95,446 downwards.
CGTGCCGACCTTTACATCGGCATTCTGGCCGCGATGACGTAACAGGTGGTCAAGCAGAACAATAGCCATCATCGCCTCGGCAATGGGCGTGGCACGGATGCCCACACAGGGATCATGACGACCTTTGGTGATCACCTCGACCGCGTTGCCGTCAACATCTATCGAGCGGCCCGGTGTGGTGATGCTGGACGTGGGCTTGAGGGCAAGGTGGGCGACGATCGGCTGACCGGAAGAAATACCGCCAAGCACACCCCCGGCGTTATTGCTGGTGAAGCCCTCGGGTGTCAGTTCGTCACGGTGCTCGGTACCCAGCTGGGCGACCGACGCAAAACCGGCACCAATCTCGACACCCTTGACCGCATTGATGCTCATCAACGCATAGGCCAACTCGGCATCCAGTCGGTCAAATACTGGCTCACCAAGCCCGGGAGGCACACCTTCGGCCACGACCGTAATTCGCGCACCAACCGAATTCTGATCGCGCCGCAACTGATCCATGTAGGCCTCCAACTCGGGAACCTTGCCGGGATCGGCGCTAAAGAAAGCATTCTCATGGACCGCTTCCCAGTTTTTGAAGGGTATCTCGATCGGCCCCAACTGACTCATATAGCCGCGCACGGTAATACCCTGGCTTGCCAGGTACTTACGCGCAATCGCGCCAGCCGCGACGCGCATCGCGGTCTCACGCGCAGACGAACGACCACCGCCACGGTAGTCGCGCACGCCGTACTTGTGGTGGTAGGTGTAATCGGCATGGGCTGGACGAAACGTATCCTTGATCGCCGAGTAATCCTTGGACTTCTGATCGGTATTGCGGATCAGCAGTCCTATCGGACAACCGGTGGTGCGACCTTCAAATACACCGGTCAGGATCTCGACTTCATCGGGCTCCTGACGCTGGGTGGTATGCCGGCTGGTGCCCGGCTTGCGGCGGTCAAGATCGTGCTGCAAGTCGGCAGCGCTCAACTCGAGTCCGGGCGGGCAACCGTCAACGATGGCAACCAGTGCCGGGCCATGACTTTCGCCAGCCGTAGTGACAGTAAACAAGGTGCCAATGGTATTCCCGGACATGCGCGCAACCTGAGGTCTGATAATTGAAGCTCAGCAGTATAACGCCGGGCCAGCACAGGTGACAGTCCGACTGGGGCCCGCTAGGCTATGTTTTTCTTACGATTGCAGGTATTAATGCAGGTCCTGATAGAAGCCCTCCTCCCTGCGGACCTGTCCGCCGTCGCGGTTATTGTGCTGGTCATTGCCGCCGCAGTTACCTCGGCTGTTACCGCCGCGGTGGGCATTGGCGGCGGGGTCCTGCTGCTCGGGCTGATGGCCGTAGTGCTGCCACCCACAGCAATCATTCCGGTGCATGGCGTGGTGCAGCTGGGTTCCAACGCCGGTCGCGCCATGATGACGCTGCGCCATATCAACCTGGTGACTATCGGCTGGTTTGCCCCGGGAGTGATTCTCGGTGCCTGGCTGGGCAGTCTGTTTCTGGTTGACCTGCCCCTGCCCCTGATTCAACTGTGCATCGCCGGCTTCATTCTGCTGTTGTGCTGGGGACCCGCCATCCCGAGAGTGGCAACCGGGGCGGCAGGAACCCTTATCGCAGCCACGCTGACCAGTTTTGTCAGCCTGTTCGTAGGTGCTACCGGCCCACTGGTGGCCGCATTTATCAAACAGCAACAGGAACAACGTTTGCCCACGGTCGCCACATTTGCTGCGGCAATGGCACTGCAACATGCTCCAAAAGCTGTCGTATATGGCGCGGCCGGGTTTGTTTTCAGTGAATGGCTGGGACTGATCGCTGCAATGATCGCCTCGGGTGCCTTGGGCACCTGGGTTGGTCTGCACCTGTTGAAGAGACGATCCGATCAGCGGTTTGCCCTGGTATTCAACCTGGTATTGACGCTACTGGCGGCGCGTCTGGCCTGGCAGGCACTGGCCGATCTCCTGTGATCGCAAAAGAGACTTGCAGAATCGGCTCGGGCAGCCGATAACATCCTGAACAAGACATCAGCCCAGGCAACCAGAGACCATGAGCGATACCCACTCCGATGCAAAGGATAAACAGGCCAAGACCGAACTGCCGGCCAAGCCCGCACGTGATCCCTTTGCGCGGATGCGCGTCGCCGATCTCTACTGGATACAACTCAAGCCCATCTACAAGAACAGGAAAATAACCCAGCCGGAACGCCTTGCCCGGGTAACGGTATTCCAGGATCAGGCGGCACACCTGGAGGTTTTCCGGCTGCAGATCCAGCTGGAGAACGAGTCTTTAGTGGAGGGCGCAAATCATATGGAGGTGCTGGTTGATCACAAGAATCAGCGCGTGCGGTTTGCGCCCGTAAGCGGTTTGCGCATGCAACCGGCCCAACGCGGCATGGGCGGATTCCTGCTGGCCCAATTGATCGAGTGGTGCCAGCGTCGCTATGGTGACTATACAGTCGCCCCGATTCAACTGCAGGACGCCAATACAGCAGGCGAGGAAGCCAGCCAGGTCCGCGGCAAATTACTCACAAGGGCCGGCTTCGAAGTTTCGGAGCCTGACGACCCTACCGCCGTCGGACAGGCCCGGGCTGCAAAGGTCAACGAACTGATCAGCCAGTGGAACAGCGAGCGCATTGGGGTCCTGCATGTCGCAGAGCTGCTGGGGCAGCTGCGCGATCAGGAGGCCCTCAATCTCAAACAGTCAGCACAAACAGCTCAGCTACAGCGCACCATTGATCATTATCAGAGCAATGACACCGGGCAGCGTTTCGCTATCGGCTGCCTCATAGTCTTCGCCGTCTTTCAGGCTCTGATGTTGTTATGGGTGGTTCTCAGCTGATGCTCCGCCAAGACCGGCAACAAACAACGATTGGTACTGTCGACACTGGGCTGCACTGAGCACGAATACGCCATGACCGCCATGCGTGAAATTCACCCATTCAAAGTTCACCTCCGGCCATTGCGCCACCACATGCACCATGCTGTTGCCTACCTCAACCACTAGGACGCCATCCTCGGTCAGATGGTCTGCCGCCTCGGCCAGCATCCGCCGCACCAGGTCCAGGCCATCTGCGCCGGCACTCAGGCCCATCTCGGGTTCATGCAAGTACTCATCCGGCAGGTCTGCCATATCCTCGGCATCCACATAGGGCGGGTTGCTGACAATCAGGTCAAATCGCTCGCCCGGCATCCCCTCGAAACCATCCGACCACCGCGTCTCCACTCGCTCCTGCAGCCCGTGAGCTTCTATATTGGTTTCTGCAACCGCAAGGGCGTCGGCAGAGAGGTCGGCCAGAACCACTTCGGCATGCTCGAATGTGTGCGCGCAGGCTATCCCGATGCAGCCGCTACCAGTACACAGATCCAGGATACGAAGCGGGTCGCGCTCCAGCCAGGGCTCGAATCGGTTGGTAATCAGCTCGGCAATGGGTGAGCGTGGTACCAGTACGCGTTCGTCGACGAAAAAATCATAGCCGGCAAACCGGGCGTGGCCGGTCAGATAGGACGCAGGTATGCGTTGATCCATACGCCGATTGAGCAACGCGAGGATAACGTTACGCTCAGCTTCGCTGACGTGACAATCAAGGTAGCTTTCAGGGGTTTCCCAGGGTAGATACAGAGCGTGCAGCACCAGTAGCCGCGCCTCGTCCCAGGCATTATCCGACCCATGGCCAAAAAACAGCCCCTGTTCGTGAAAGCGGCTTACACCGAGTCTGACATAGTCACGGATGGTGGTTAGCGCAGTGAGTTCATGCATGGCTTTGGTTCCTGATGGTCTGTCAGATCCGCATTCTACCCTCCATGCGCCCGGAGACTACTGATACACTTCAATTTTTGCCAAATGATCGATTCCCGATGAGCAAAGACCATACAGACCTGGATGACCTGGACCTCTTCCGTCAGGCGATTAAAGGCGCCAGACCGATCAAGGTCGATCAGGCCGATACCGGCAAGCCTAAAACCGACAGAGCGCGTATCAAGGCCGCCAGGCAACTGGCAGTGCAGCCAACCAACCGCTTGAAAGTCGACGGACTCTCGGATCAATTCGTTATTGATGTGTTGCCCGAGGAGGAGCTTGCCTGGGCTGCCAATGGCGTGCAGGAGAGCCAATTGCGCAAACTCAAGGGCGGACTGATACCCTTCGAGGGATCGATCGACCTACACGGCATGACGGTGGAAAAGGCGCGGGAGTTACTCTGGGAGTTTCTGGCAGAAGCCAACCGAATGGAAATTCGCTGCGTCCGTGTGACCCATGGCAAGGCACAACGCAAGGACGGACGTAACCCGATACTCAAGAGCCACGTGAACACCTGGCTCAGGCAGCACAGCAAAGTACTCGGATTTACTTCCTGCACTCCGCGCCACGGCGGCACCGGATCGGTTTATGTGCTGTTGAAACGCACCATGCTCGAGGGTCGGGACGAATAGACCCTCGAGCACCAGCCACTCAGATACAGGTAGAGCCGCCGTCGACTGGAAGCGCGATACCGGTAGTAAAGGCGGCGCCTTCCGAACACAGATAGAGTACCGCAGCCGCAATCTCCTCCGCCTTGCCGATTCTGCCTACCGGATGCATCGCTGCGGCAAACTCGGCCTTGCGGGGCTCCAATGCAGCTGCCCGACGAAACATTTCGGTGTCGATAACGGCAGGACATACCGCGTTTACCCTGACACCCTTCTTGCCATATTCAACCGCGGCCGAGCGGGTCAGGCCCAGAACCGCATGCTTGCTGGCGCTGTAGATGCTCATTTTCGGCGCAGCGCCCAATCCGGCTACCGAAGCCGTGTTCACGATTGCGCCACCGCCATTGGCCAGCATCAACGGAATTTCGTATTTCATGCACTGCCAGACACCCTTGACGTTGACATCCATGATGCTGTCGAACACCGCTTCGCTTCCATCAGCCAGCTTGTCCTGCTCGATCTCGATGCCGGCATTATTGAAAGCGCAGTCGAGTTGGCCATAGTGACTGATCACTGACGCCATCAATGCCTTGACCTCATCAGCACTGACCACATTGCATTGCACAAAAACGGCCTCCCCGCCCGCCGCTCTGATTCCCTCGACGACGGACTGGCCGCGTTCTTCATCGATGTCCGATACAACCACCCGGGCTCCCTGAGCAGCGAAAGCTTCGGCGGTCGCCTGACCAATGCCCGCAGCGCCGCCGGTAACCAGTGCGACTTTGCCGCTGAATGTCTTGCTCATGCGTACCAACTCCTGACAGTTTCAACCAGAAGTAATGATACCAGTCCAAGCGTCATATTCAGACCAGATCAGCCTTGATGTTCACACTTCATACGCTTTGCCTATGCAAGCTCAAGAGACTGACACAAGGGTCCGGTCCCTCAGGTATTCAACCACCGAGGACTGATCGCCGCTGAACACCACACGCTCATCCTTGCCACTACGCTGGTAGGCATACATGGGGTCGTAATAATCCGTAAGAAGACCTGCTATCCAATCCCGGTGCGCATCAACGCTGCCCGTACGTTTCTGTTCAGCCAGGGCGCTTTCCATTATTCCCAGCAACGCCTGCTGTTTTTCGCCGCCCAAACGCTTGCGTATTCGTAACAGACCACCAGTGAGATGCTCGGCGAACTGGTCAAAGGCCTGCTGGGGGTCATCGGGATGCAGAGCGGCAAACTCACCATGCATATCGACCACATAGTCGCCAAGGATACGCGTCACACGGTTTTCAAAGGTGTCTTCAAGCCAGATAAGCGGTGCCTGCTGCATCAACCGAAAGAGCTCAAGTGGCACAGTGCAACTGCCCACCATACGGCCTTCATCTTCCAGTACCAGTTGCCCTGCGCCCTGTTCTGTTACGTGCAACGCCTCTATGGCGAGTGCATTTTCAAAATCGATCTGATTCGGCTGAGGGGTCGCATGACGCCCGAAGCTGGAGCCGCGATGATGGGCATGGCCCTCCAGGTCCAGACTGCTCTTCACTGCCTTTATCACTTCGGTCTTACCGGTACCGGTAAGACCGGCAACAATATTCAACGGCAGGGTCTGAACACTGTGTTCGAGGCTATCAATAAGGAATCGACGCATGGCTTTATAGCCGCCAATAATGCGCGGATAGGTAATACCCGCCTCGGCCAGCCACTGCTGCACCAACTGAGAACGCAGCCCACCGCGAAAACAATAGAGATACCCCTCGGGGTTGGCCGCGGCAAAGCCAGCCCAGGCTTCGACCCGCTGTTCTTTGGTCGAGCCGTTCACCAGTTTATGGCCCAGAGCAATGGCTGCCTCCTGACCGGAGTGCTTGTAACAGGTGCCTACCTGCTGGCGTTCGTCATCCGTCATGAGTGGCAGATTGACGACGCCAGGAAACGCACCCTTGTTGAACTCAATCGGCGCGCGCAAATCCATCATGGGCGTGGACTGCAAAAAAATCCGTCGAAAATCCTCGGTGTTTTCGCGCATCAGGTTACCTCGACCCAGGCCCCGCCATCGGCCTCGACACATTTACCGATGGGTTGCAGATCAAATCCTGCTGCCCGGGCCTCAGCCTGAAACGCCTCCTCTGCCGCCGGATCCACGGCCACCAACAGTCCGCCACTGGTCTGAGGATCACACAGCAGATCACGCCAGGCCTCGGGCATGGGCCCGATCTTGTGTCCGTAACTGTCAAAATTGCGCCCCGATCCTCCGGGCACACACCCCTGCGCGAGATAATAGGCAACGCTGGACAGGCGCGGCACACGGCTCTCTTCTATCTGCGCCTTGACGCCGGAGCCCTCGGCCATTTCCGCCAGATGACCAAGCAGCCCAAAGCCGGTAACGTCGGTCATTGCCTGCACGCCGGGGAGCTTTGCAAAGCGGGCTCCCGCAGTGTTGAGCTGACACATCAGATCCCGCGCAACACCGGCATCTTCAGCGCGCAACTTCTTCTGCTTCTCAGCGGTGGTCAAAATGCCGATACCCAGCGGCTTGGTCAGGTAAAGCAGCGCCCCCGGGCGAGCCTGGTCATTGCGCTTGAGCTGGCTACGCATAACCTGTCCCGTCACCGCCAGGCCGAAAATAGGCTCGGGCGCATCGATGGAGTGCCCTCCGGCCAGTGGCATCCCTGCCTCGGTGCATACCGAGCGGGCTCCTGCGATCACCTGCCCGGCGATATGTGCCGGCAGAACATTTACCGGCCAACCCAGTATGGCAATGGCCATCAGCGGCGAGCCGCCCATCGCATAAATGTCGCTGATTGCGTTGGTTGCAGCTATGCGGCCGAAGTCAAAGGGGTCATCAACTATCGGCATGAAGAAATCGGTAGTGCTGACAATGCCCTGCTCGCTGTCGATGCCGAAAACCGCGGCATCATCGCGACTGTGGTTACCCACCCATAGCTGCGGAAAATCAGGGCCGGCGTCACCGACCGACAGAATCTCATCCAGTACTTTTGGTGAAATCTTGCAGCCACATCCGGCACCATGACTGTATTCGGTCAAGCGCACTGTCTCATTCATCCTGCTCTCCAGCATTGGGCACAAAGGCCGAACTTTAACACGTCAGCGAGCCTCAGGGTTTGCCACTCTCGTAGCGGTCCAGGGTGTCGCTGGCCACTATCCGACCTAACTCGATCAGCTCCGGCGCCCGCTGGAACTCGAAGAAGCGACACAGTCGCTTGGGCACATCTATGACGACATCCGGTGGGTACCCGGCAATCTTGTACTGGGTCAGGGACGCCTGCATTGCTTCGAAGGACAGGTTTATCAACTCCAGGAGACTGGCCGGCCCAGCAGGCACCTCAGGTGTCGGGTGAGCCGTGGCAGAATTACCACGGGCTGACCCAGGGCCACCCTGCTCGGGCTCATCCACCACTACCTCCTCCTCCGGCCCGTCGACAAAATCCACTTCATCAATAAAACCCTTGCCCCCGATAGCGTCGCGTCGCATACGCCAGTTGCGCATGCTCAGCGTTTCCATCCATTGATCCCATTGCTGGCGCATCGGCGCCGGGCGTTCGATCACGGGAAGGCTGTAGCCGTTGGTACGCATGCCATTGAGATTCACCGCGATTATCAAATCACAATGGGACGACACCACAGGAACAATCGGTAAAGGGTTGAGGAGCCCGCCATCGACCAGTACCCGGTCGCCCTGGCGCACTGGGGAGAACAGACTGGGAATCGCTGCAGAAGCGCGCATGGCCTGATGCAGGCAACCCTGCTGAAACCATACCTCCTGCTGGTTGGTAAGATCGGTAGCAACGGCAGTGAAATCTATGGCCAGATCTTCGATGCGCTGCTCGCCAACTATTTCCCGGATCTTGCCGAATACCCGCTCGCCGCGTATCGCTCCCATGTTGCCAAATCCGATATCCAGCAGTCTCAACACGTCCAGATAATCAAGACCCGACACCCATTCGCGGTACTCCTGCAACTTGCCGGCCGCATGCATGCCCCCAACAACCGCGCCCATTGAGCAGCCGGCGATGCACTCGATCACGTAACCGCGGCGCTCGATTTCTTCGATCACGCCGATATGCGCGTAGCCGCGGGCACCGCCACTGCCCAATACCAATGCCACTCTTTGCGTCATGGGTTGTATTGCCCCTGTTTACTTGATTGTCGATGTAGATTGACGACGAAAGCCGGTCTGCGCATGATGCCCGGATGTCCTCCGGCGCATAAGGTCTTCCGTGCTCACACCCCGTCTATTTCGTTGCCTGAAAATAATACTGGTCGTGCTGCTGCTTCTGGCGGTGATCGGCACCCTGATTGGCTGGGGCTTGCACAGGGCAGAGCCCAAACGCAACGGGCAGCTTGACTTGTCGGGTCTGCGCGCACCGGTCTCGGTATTCTACGACGCCTGGGGTGTACCGCATATTGATGCGCAGCATGACGCCGATGCTTACCGCGCACTGGGGTACGTACACGCTCAGGAACGCCTGTTCCAGATGGATATGTTACGCCGTATTGGCGCGGGAAGACTCTCCGAAGTTTTCGGTGCCGATTCGCTCGAAACGGACCGATTCTTCCGTTCGCTGGGCATAAACCGCTTCGCCCAGCGTTATGCCGCCTACCTGGAGACCCAGGGCGATCAGCCCCATGTGCAGTTGATCCATGCCTACCAAGACGGCATCAATCAGTATATTGACCAGGGTGGGCAGCCGCTGGAATACAGCCTCCTGCTGACCCGCCCGGACTACTTTTCCACCGAAGATATCGCGCACATCATGGGCTACATGGCCTATTCCTTTGCCGAAGCCTTCAAGACCGATGCCCTTACCGACCAGGTTCGGGGCAAGCTGGGAAAGCGACATATGCAGGATCTGGTTCCCGGCTGGCCAGAGAGCATCCCACCCAGCAGCGCTCCGGCTGAACCAGTGACAGGGACTTACGATAACCGTTGGGCGGATGAACTGCTGGGCCGGGTTGCCAACGTAGAGCGGCACCTGCCCGCCGGTCAGTTTCTGGGCAGCAACGCCTGGGCAGTCAACAGCAGTCGCAGTAGCAGCGGCGCTCCCATGCTCGCCAATGACCCACACATTGGTTTCGCCGCCCCTGCGGTCTGGTTTGAAGCCCACATCAGGACCCCCGAGCACGAGGTATATGGCCATTTCCTGGGTGGTATGCCCTTCCCCCTTCTTGGGCAGACGCGGCGCCACGCCTGGGGGCTGACAATGCTCATGAACGATGAGATCGATTTTTATCGCGAGCGGGTCAATCCTGACAATCCCAGCCAGGTTTGGGAGGCTGACAAAGGCTGGCGGGATCTGGCAATACACGAGGAAGTGATCAAGATTCGGGGCCATGAAGACCGTCTGATAAGGCTGCGCAGCTCTCACCACGGGCCGATTATCAATGATCCATTAAGCCAATCGGTCGGGGACCTGGAAAGCGACCGGCAGCCGGTCAGCCTGTTCTGGACCTTTCTTGATCCCACCAACGACTCTGCCAAGGCATTTTACGGATTATCCCGCGCCGCCAGCATGGGTGAGTTTGAACAGGCAGCCTCACTGCATGTCTCCCCCGGCCTCAACCTGATCTACGCCGATATCGAAGACAACATTGCCATGTGGGCAATTGGACTGATCAAACGTTGGCCGAACAGCAACAATGGCTTCAGCCTGCTCAATGGCAGCATCAGCGGCGACGCCTTTCGCGGCTATCAGCCTTTTACAGCGAATCCGCGCATGGTAAATCCCGGCCAAGGCCATGTATTCAGCGCGAACAATCCCTTTCCGGAGAGCAACCCGCGACGGCTCCTGCCGGGCTATTACGCTCCTTCGGAACGGGCGAAGCGACTCGAGGAGCTCCTCGGCAATGAGGAAACCTTCGACCTCTCACAGTTCAAGACAATGCAGCTGGACACCCACCGTGCCCAGGCCCTGGCTGTGCTCAAGGATGCTCTACCCCTGTTCAGTGATCAATTGCTCAGCGCTGATCTGCGCGCGCCTGCTGCCAGAGCCGCTGCAACGCTTGCCGAATGGGACGGCAGCTTCAACCGCGATGAAATAGGTGCGGCCGTGTATCAGCGTTGGCAGGACCATCTGCTGGAAGCGCTTTTTGCCGACGAGCTTGGAGAAAACTTTGCCATTTTCCGCAATACGCTCATGGCCGAGAAGAGCCTTTTCAGCCTGTATTGGAAGCCCGCCTCGCCGTGGTGGGACAACCGCCAGCAACCCATAATGGATGGCCGCCAGGCAGCGATCGAACAGGCCTGGATAAGAACTATCGAATCTCTCTCGCAGGATCTGGGAGTGGAAACGCAAAAGTGGACCTGGGGAAGGCTTGCCGTTCTGCAACATAGGCATCCATTGAGTGAACGCCTGCCCTTTGGCGGTTTTTTCGATAGCGAAGCTACTCCCGTCGATGGCGGCCGGGAAAGCCTCAACAGCATGTCATTCGACGTCGGGGGCAACCGCTACGAGATCAAGGCAGGTCCCTCAACGCGGCGCCTGATTGACCTGGCTGACCTCAACGGTACGTTGAGCATCTTGCCAATGGGGCAGTCAGGCTTCCCACTGGACCCTCACTATGATGATCAGGCCGAGCTTTACAACGAAGGCCGATACCGCAGTCAGTTGTTTGACTGGCTAGCGATCAAGGCATTGCCAGACCGCCTGTTGATCGAACCGGACTGAAGCCAGAGCCAACAAGACCTCATATCTTGTCGATAACAATGCCCGTTTCCGGGTACGGCTGACCTATTTCCAGTCGCGATGAACGTATATCCAGATCGATCAGACGCTGCATCACTGCCGGTGCCTGCTGACCACTGATTGCCACTCGCACACGAGTGTCAGAGCGCAGCATGCGATTGACCAGATTGATCCAGACTTCGGGATCCTCCGCACGCGGTTTTTCAGTTACAAGCCCCAGCTCCAGCCCAGGTAGTGCCAGACGTCCATTGGCGTGGAGCAACTTCAACAGGGTCGAGGGTGTTGGATAAAGCGGTTCGACAATCGGCTCTTCGGGCGTGAATTGATCAACATGTACGTAAGAACGCTGGTTACCCCGAGTTATGGCGTAGACACTCACCAGACGCTGCGGATCTTCCTCCAGTCTCACCGAGAGGTACGCCTGGTTTTCCTCCGGACCATAGAGCCTGGAGTTGTCCAGTACTTCGTTTGCCCACAGGCTACTGGCACCGCACTCCCTGCCCTCACAGTAGAACAGCATGCTATGTGGACGAGCCAGCAACTGATCCCTGACATGTTCGAACCCTTCGGCTCGGGAGTGTATGCGGGGAATTTCGAATGTCACCCTGATAAGCTCGCCCGTCGCACGCACCTCCCTCTCGGCCCGCAGACGGTTGTTTACCTTGCGCACCAGGCCGATAACCACCGCGTGATCGGCCTGAGGTAGCACCTTGGAGTCGGTTATCTGAGCGCCCGGAAAGGGATTGATGCTCAGACCCTGCGGGACGGTCTCAGCCAGCGCCAGCGGAGCAAGAAGTAGCGACCCCAGGCAAACCTGAACGTGGCGGTTAAAAGCTGTGAGTGACATCGATACTCCTGGTTGTGGTTTTCATACCAGCGTATCGCGATGCCTCCCGTGCAGCATCGACAATCACGCCAGTTTGGCAAAAAAACTGTCAAATATCGTTGCTATTTCTTCGGCCTGCTCCTCAAGGTGCAGGTGATGGCCGCCATCAATGTCGTGGCGCGTGATGTGCGCAAAACGTTCGATCCGCTCTACTACCTGCGGGTGCTTGTGCATTACACCCTGGTTGGCCAGCACCAGACAAACAGGTGACTGGATAGCTTCAATGAACGCCGCAGCATGTTCGCTGGTCAATCGCATGGGTGAGGGTAGCATCAATTGCGGGTCGGTTCGCCAGGTCCAGCCTCCATGTTCGGGCATCAGCCCCCGCTCCACCAGCAAGGCAGCAGCCTCATGACTTAGAGCGGTATTACCACCACGGGCTCGCGCATCAACAGCTTTGGCCACGCTGTCGTAAACAGGTTTACGTTTGTCCGCAAGGGCAAGGCTGGCATCAAAGAAGCGTGCCATCTGCCTGGGCGCTTCTTCGGCCTCGGAGGTAAAAGGCAGCAGGCCATCAATAAGGCAGGCGCCCATCACCCGGTCTGGCAAGCTGCCTGCAAGAATTCCGCTGATGATCGCGCCCATGGAATGACCCAGCAAGGCAAAGCGCTTCCAGCCCAGGCTCTCTGCCACCTGAAGCACGGTAGCGGCCTGCTGCCAGAGACTGTAGCCTGCCGCGGGCATATGACCTGAAAGCCCGTGGCCTGGCAAGTCCAGGGCTACCAGGTGAATACCCGACAGGTGAGGTGCGAGACGATCGAAGGTTGCTGCGTTGTCCAGCCAACCATGTAGCCCGATAACGGGCAGTCCATCTGCATCTCCCCAGACCTTCGCCGCAACTTCGAGTGATGGCAGGGAAAAACGCACTTCATGACTGTTTGCTTGCATTGAAGACTATCCTGTTTGGCATGCCGAAGGCCGGTAGGGTACAAGACCAGTGAGTCAGATCGAGCCCGGTTTTAGAGCGCAATCTATGTGGAGTCTCCAATCAGGACAAGTAATGGCGACCAGCATGAATAGCCGGCTATAACCCGGCACCTGTATCAAGGCATTGTCCTGTCTATGTTACTTTATGGGCACGACTGCCATGGTCAGCCGTGATATGCAGGTCGCCTCACCCTCCTCGTTGTGCAGGCGGATGTCCCACACGTGCGTGGTACGTCCCAGATGGACCGGTCTTGCTACCGCGGTGACCCTGCCGGCACGGACTGCCTTGAGATGATTGGCGTTAACCTCCAGACCAACGCAGTAGAACTTGTCCTTGTCAATACACAAGTACGAAGCAGTACTGCCGAGTGTCTCAGCCAACACAACCGACGCACCACCATGCAGAATCCCGTAGGGCTGATGTGTACGGTGATCCACCGGCATGCTCGCGCTGATCCAGTCATCACCAAAATCTTCGAAACGGATATCCAGAAGCGTGTTGATGCTCTGGCCACCGTGCAACTGATCCAACTCAACTTCCTGTTTCCAGATACCCATCAGACCTGCCTCCTCTCCACTCATGACGCTGTGTTTATCAACCCTCTGCCTGCCACACTACATGCTTGCCGCTGACAGACCAGTCCTCAAAACGGTCCTGATAAGTCGCTTCAACGACGTTGCGCTTGATTTTCAGGGTCGGCGTCATGGAGCCGTTCTCGACAGTCCAGGAATCCTCCAAAATAACCAGGCAACTCAATTGCTCATGTCGGGCCAGAACGGCGTTGACCTCCTCCATCAAGGCAGCCAGGCTGCGGGCAAGCTGCTGACGATTTTCTCCTGCTTCATGAACGCCTGCCTCGGAGAGTTGGACCAGCGCCAGCGGCTGGGGCAGGTTATTGCCCACCACACACACCTGCTCCACCCTGCTATGTGCCGACAGGAGGTTCTCGATCGGCGCAGGAGCTACATACTTGCCTTTTGACGTCTTGAAAATATCCTTGATCCGGCCGGTGAGTCGCAGAAAGCCTTCGTTGTCTATTTCCCCGATATCACCCGTTCGCAGGAAGCCATCCGGGGTAATGGTTTCAGCCGTTTTTTCCGGCTCCTTGTAATACCCCTGCATGGTGCCGTTGCTGCGCACCAACAATTCCCCGTCCTCGGAAAGCCGGCACTCAACTCCCGGATTAGGCAGGCCGATCCAACCCTTTTTGTAACGTTTGGGGCGACCAAGATGTGAGTAGCCGCAGTTCTCGGTCATACCATAAACCTCCGCGATATTCAGGCCCAGGCTCTGATACCACGCCATTGTGCTGTCTGCCACCGGCGCAGCGCCGCACACCGCATAACGAATCTGATCAAGCCCCAGGCCCTCCAGCACCCTACGTCCCACGATCCGGCCAAGAACCGGAACCTTGAGCAATGTATCCAGTAAGCGCGGCGGGACCCTGCTGATTACTGCCAGGTGAAATTTGACCCAGATACGCGGCACGCCGAAAAAGACTGTTGGCCTGGCCCGCTGCATATCGCGCTGAAAAGTATCCAGGCTGTCGGCAAAGAAAATGGTTTCTCCTGCCAGTAGAGAGGCGATTTCGACAAACTGCCGCTCGGCTACATGACATAGCGGCAGATAGGAAAGTAAACGATCCTGATCGCTGATATTGAACAGGCGCAGACAATTGTTGGCCGAGAAATACATGTTCTGGAAGCTGAGCATCACCCCTTTGGGCATGCCGGTGGTGCCTGACGTGTAAATGATCGTAGCCAGTTGATCAGGCTCCGGGGAGGGCGTGCCCGGCAGAGGCTCGTGAGCGTCGAGCAGGGCTTGCCAGGTGAGAAGATCAGGGTCATCCGGTGCCAGAGGCAAGCCTATCCTGGGTATATCCTGCGGCACCCCCGAACGCATGCTGGCCCACTCATCAAGCTTGCCGACAAACACCGCGCGAGCCTCGGAATGCTCGAGGATCTGGCGCACGGAGTCGGCGGTCAGATTGGGGTATAAAGGTACGGAGATATGGCCTGCCATCCATATCGCCAAATCTGTCACGATCCAGTGAGCGCAATTCTTGGATATCAATGCGATATGGCTCTGCGGCGGCAGATCGAGGCTCAGGAGGTAGCTGGCAATGCGACGGGCCTGGGCACCTACTTCGCCCCAGCTGTAGTTCTGCACCTGACCGTCGGGCAAGGGTTGAACCAGGTAAGTCTTTTCCGGATGCAGTCGCTCGCGCCGATAAAACGCCGCCAGCGCCGTCGCGTCGGTCGATTTGGCCTGATCTTCCATTACACCACCTCGGTCTGTCTTGTTTTTCTTATGGATAAGACTGCGAGTTGAAAACTACCTATCCAAAATTCACTATCCCACGCCGCCTTCTTCCTGCCAAGACGAAACGGGCCTGGATTGTTGCAGCAAAACTGCCAGTTTGAAGACCGCAAAATCAGGCAGGAAGTTCGCCGGGACTTTTCAGCATCAGTAGCCGGCCGATTCCTGCGGCGGGAAAATCCGTTTCGATGCAGGCGAGCCCCGCTGTTGGCATGGGGTAATGGCCACTCCTGTGGCCATCGACAAGCAAAGAGATCAATTGACTGACCAGAGGCTGATGACTGACCAGCAGCAGGTTGCGCTCGGCACGCTCAGCTAGAAAGTCAAGCGCCTGGCGTGGATCGTCATCAGGTGTCAACCAGGCGGCAGTAGCGATGGCGCGCGGATAGGAAATCTCGTGGCACACCTGTTCTGCAGTCTGCTGCGCACGTACGTAAGGGCTTGCAAGAATAGTATCCAGTGACTCCCCTGCGAGAAGATGTGCGACCCTGCGCACCTCTTCACGACCGCGCAGGGTCAGCGCGCGCTCCGGATCGCTGGCTGCCATGGGCTCAGCCTGTCCATGGCGGAGAATCCAGATTTTCATTTGAGCTCGGAGTCAGTCGAGTTCGGCTCGCTCGAGTGGCGAGCTGCCGGAACCCACTGGGTCTCAGGGTCCGGCCATTCCATGAAGGGCCAGGGCTTCTGATCCGAGGCAAAAGTAACAAAACGTCCGATCTGCCATGCATATTGGGACAGGCTGTTACCGAAGCCGGCAAGTCGTGAATCCGACTCTCCAGTGAATAATTTGAATACCAATTGCAGTACCGTCACAGCGACCAGAAGCAACTCCGTGACCTGCCAGGCCAAGGCCAGAAGCAGCGTGTAAATCACTCGCAGCCAATAATCCGCTGAGGTGACTGTGCGTTTGAAAGCGTCCATTACTACTCCTTTTCCAATGGTGTGCAGGACATGAACGCAGAAAATTCCACGTCATCCTTTTGTTCAGCGCTCATCAGACGCCCGATCACAGCATCTAGAGGTTGCTGCTCGAACAATATGGCATGCAACCCTGTCACAAGAGGCATATAAACCCCCTCCTCGTCCGACTTCTGCTTGAGCACCTTCAAGGTGTTTACGCCTTCCGCGACCTGGCCAAGCTGAGCTACGCTCTCGTCGAGTGTATGGCCCTGCCCCAGGGCAAATCCAACCTGGTAATTGCGCGAAAGTGGCGACATGCAAGTAACTATAAGGTCACCGACACCAGCAAGGCCGAGAAAGGTCATTGGACTGGCACCCATGTGCACCGCAAAGCGGCTCATTTCAGCCAGAGAGCGCGTAATCAGCATGCTCTTGGTGTTTTCGCCCATGCCCAAAGCGGCGGCCATCCCGGAGATGATCGCATATACGTTCTTGAGGGCTCCGCCCAGCTCCACACCGTATTTGTCCTGGCTCGCATATACCCGTAAACGCCTGCTGCCAAGCACAGCCTGTACTCGGCTGCAGAGCGCCTGGTCTTCACTAGCCACCACTGTAGCCGTCAACTCGCCTGTAGCTATTTCCTTTGCCAGATTGGGTCCGGACAACACAGCGATCCGCGCACCCGGCGCCTCCTGCCCGGCAATGTCGCTCATCATCAGAAAACCAGGCTGCTCAATACCCTTGGTGGTACTGATCACATCCTTACCGGCCAGTTGAGGACCAATATCGTGTAGGACCGAGCGAAAGGCACTACTCGGGATGGCCAGGAACACCATATCGGCGGCTGCAACAGCGGCATGCATATCGGTTGTGACAACAAGGCGCGCGTCCAGCTTGAAACCGGGCATATAACGCTTGTTCTCATGCTCTCCAGCAATTTCCGCGGCAACTTTTTCATCACGTAGCCACAGTGTAACCGGGACGCCCCGAGCAGCCATCAGCCCGGCCAGCGTTGTTCCGAAACTTCCTCCGCCCAAAACGCATACGGAAATTTTCTTGTCAGTCATGCCAATTCCTTCAGCTGAGGTTTGCAGCCAGTATAATTCACATCGCAAACTAGGCGGGCTTGGACAGCAAAATCCGACAAAGTTCACTGGTAAATGTGATCACGGCAGGTAATATGGCAGCACATGACTACCCTGGTTGCATAATAATGGCATCTTATTCAACAAGAAGATTGTTACCCTTGCTGGGTGTGGCTTTAAGCCTCCCGGCATTTGCCATGGATGATATTGTTCTGCAGCCGCTTGAGCTGCCCTCTGTACTCAGCGCAACCCGCCTGAAGCAATCCCCCGCCGAAATTCCCGGCAGCATGACGGTTATTGATAGGGAATTGATTCGAGCCAGTGGGGCACGCGATGTACCCGAAATTCTGCGCCTGGTGCCTGGCATGATGGTCGGCTACCTGCTGGGACACCGCAGCAACGTGAACTATCACGGTACCAATACCACCGAAGCACGTCGCATGCAGGTACTGGTAGATGGCCGCTCGGTCTACAGGCCTGGCCTAGCAACGGTGGACTGGACCGACATACCTCTGGCTGTAGAAGATATCGAGCGTATCGAGGTTTTCCGCGGACCCAATACCGCCGCCTATGGTGCCAACGCACTGATGGGGGTCATCAACATCATTTCAACACCTCCCGAACTGCGCCAAGGGACACAGGTACGAATCACCCAGGGCAATCGCGGGGTTAATGACCTCTACGCCAGCCATGGCTTCAGTTTGCAAAACAGTGTCGCGCGGCTGAGCCTGTTCGCCAAGGAGGACACGGGGTTCGACTTTGATGACGATGGTAAGGATTATCGCGACAGCAGAAGGCTGAATGCCTTCAATCTGCTGGGGGAAACCACCCTGAGTGCGAACCAGAGTTTGCAATGGCAACTTGGAGCCAAGGAAGGTAGTAACCAGCTGGAGAATGATTATACGGTAATGGCCGAACCCTCCGACCTTTCTTTCAGGTTTGATCGGGAGATGGCTGAGCACGAGCCCAACTCAGACACCACAGCACGGGATTACTTTGCCCAGCTGCACTGGAAGAACGATCTATCGCCCACCAACCGCCTTGAAGTGAAGGCCTACGCACAACATATGGAACGCCTCGCCCAGTGGCGCGCCTGTGATTCACCCATTGTGTTTTCGCCATTACTGCGTGAATTGGCCGAGCTGGGGAACGTTTACCCTCGCCGCCTCAATTACATTCTGCGCAACCGCAGCGGCGCCTGGGGCGACCCAGCTTTTTATAGCGACTACCTGGTACGTTACGATGGCCTGCCACCAGACAAGCTCCCATTAGTGGACGCCCTGGTCGCCGAGCATCAGGCAGCCCGCGATGGTCAGCCTGCCTGCTGGGATCTCAACGAGAATCTGCGCGAGACCCGTTACGAAGTAGAGGTTCAGAATACGCTGCAACTGAGCAACTCGTTGCGGACAGTGCTGGGTGGCAGCCTTCGCTATGACGAGGCACGTTCGGACACCTTTTTTGATGGCCGGGTAGACAACCAGATTGGCCAGCTTTTCGCCAACTTCGAGTATCGGCCTCATGATCGCTGGCTATTGCATGCCGGCGCCATGGCCGAGGAAGACAGACTGAGTGGTTTTTCATTCTCGCCCAGACTGGCAGCGCACTATTTTCTGCGTCCGACCCATAGTCTTCGTGCGGTTTATTCCGAAGCTGTCCGCTCACCCGACATGTATGAGAACAATGCCAACTGGACCTATACAGCAAATAACCTGAGCGGACCGGTTTCCGGCAGCGACAAGTACTACGCCCTTGCCCGTGGTCCCGGAGATCTGGAACAGGAAAGGATGCGGTCCCGAGAGCTGGGGTACAACGGTTACTTCTCAAATCTTGCCCTCTCGGTCGACATAAAAGTCTTCTACGACGAGATCAGCAACATGATCAGTCAACCGCTGCAGATTGTTAACTTCGTGCCAAACAATGACAGCTTTAGTCGCTTCCAGGGTGCCGAGACTCAGTTGGACTGGAAAATGAGTCGCCGCGACAGAGTGCGGCTAACCTATGCTTATATCGATTTTGTAGCGACGAATCGGCTTGACCAGCGGCTGACCGCCCGCAACAGTGGTTCGGCGGCATGGCTGCGAGAGTGGCCGGCAGGCTTTGAAAGCAGTCTGATATATTACGGGGCTGACATGCTCAATGAACGTCGATTTGAACGGCTGGATGGCCGGGTTGCCAAGCGGTTTGGCTCCGGCACCAATAATCTGGAACTGGCACTGACCTGGCAATATCGACTGGATGACGAAGGCCTCACCTGGCCCGAGAACCTTTACGAGAATCGCAGCCACTATTACGTCAGCGCCGAGCTTGATTTCTGAGGCGGCTCTACCCGCAGGCAGTACTGACTGATGACAGACAGGCACAAGGAATGTCGCCATGAACAATACCTGGGCGCCCGTATCCGAGCGCTGGCAATGAGATTCGCCTGCCATATTTTGCTGTTATGGCTGAGCTCTTTGGCCATGTATTCACAGGCTGCAACGCTCATGGTCATCGTGCCAAGCCCAACAGCCCTGACTGAAGAGTTCGTCGACGAACTGACACGCGAGCGAACTGGAGACAAGATCCTGGTGCACAGCCTGGATACGGAACCACCCAATATGGCGGTCAACGCCGACGTTATCATTACCATGGGAGTCGCAAGCCTTGAGCGGCAACTGGCGAAAGGTAGCTCCACACCCGTCATAGCCACTTATGTCAGCCAGAGCAGCCTTAATGAATCAGCGTTAAAGGAATTGCCCAGGCATGCCCGCGTCATTCTGGCCAATCCCAAGCCGGAACGTCAGCTGCGCCTGGCCAAGCTGCTCATCCCGCGCTTGCGCACAGCTGCACTGCTGCACAGCTCTGTCGATACGGATCAGCTCAGCCACTGGATAAGAGCGGCTGACAGCAACGACGTCAAGCTGAACATTGCGGAGTTGGCTGCACCCGAAGACCTTGCCCGCACCCTGGTCAGCACGCTTGACCGAAGCGACGTACTCATGGGGCTCGACGACAGAAGCATCTTCAACGCAGACAACCTGAAGACCATTCTACTGACAAGCTACACGCGCGACCGGGTATTGATTGGCCCGAGCGCTCCTTTCATCGCGGCTGGCAGCCTCAGCACTACATTCAGCTCGCCAGCGGACATGGCCCGCAGCGTTGATTATCTGCTGGACAATCCCGCCTCGGATGCGCGCCTGGAATATCCGCGTTTTTTTTCCGTTCTCAGCAACCAGCAAGTCGCCCGCTCCATGGGCTTCGCACCGCCAGATGATGCTGCTCTGGCCGCAGAGCTCGTCCGCGTGGAGGACACCCAATGAGTCTCTGGCAAAGCGGCAGCATTCACAACCGGCTGATCGGTATTGCACTTTTTCCCGCGGTACTGCTTGCCTTGGTGGTATTTGCCTACTTTCTTGCGGAACGGCTCGACGACGTCGAACGGCAGCTTACGGAAACCGGGGAACTGATCGCCGAGCAACTGGCACCAACCGCCGAATACGGCGTGATCAGCGGCAATATCAGTACGTTGGAGAGCCTCATCAGTGGCGTTCTTGATACTCCCCACGTACTTAGTGTTGAGGTCTTCGATGATCACGGCAACCGGCTGGTCGCACTGCCGCCGGGTACAGCTGGAGCAGATGACGAAACCATACGGTATTTTTCCGCAGCGATCCGCCGCCAGCAGATCCCGCTCAAGAACGATCTCTTTCTATTGGACAGCGCACCCCAGATCAGCGACAGCTTCCGCTACCTTGGCCAGGTGCGCGTAGGCCTGAGCGAAAGCGCATTTAGCAGCAGGCAACACGAAATCCTCTACCGTGCGCTTATCCTCGCAGCGCTGGTAATGGTCGCGGCGTTATTTCTGGCCTTGCGTTTGGCCAAGGCGTTATCCGAGCCGCTCGCCCGCATGAGCACAGCAGTCCAGCGACTCAAAGAAGGCAATCTGAAGGTACGACTGGAAGAGGGCGAACAGCACGAAATCGGTCGATTGATGCACAACATCAACACACTTGCCAGCACACTGGAGCGCTCTGCCAGCGAGCAGAACCGCACCATGGCCGAGATGGCTGCAGCACGGGAAGAGGCAGAGACCGCCAACAATGCAAAGTCCGAATTTCTCGCCATGATGAGTCATGAGCTGCGCACGCCCATGAATGGTGTTTTCGGCATGCTTCAGTTGCTTGAAACTACCAGCCTCAGTAGTGAACAGACCGAATATGTGCAGATTGCTGGCGAGTCCACAAATCATCTGTTGCGTGTTATCAACGATATCCTCGATTTCTCGCGTATCGAACACGACGCGCTGGAGCTGGAACAGATCCCTTTTGATCTGGCAGACCTCATTGATCACTCGGCAGTCATCTTTGAACACACGGCAGCTCAGCAGGGTTTGCAAATGACCATGCAACGCAGCGGTGACCCGCAATCACCCAGGGTTGTTGGCGACCCCACTAGAATCCGCCAGATTCTGGTAAACCTGATTGGCAATGCATTGAAATTTACCGAGCAGGGCAGCATCGAAATTACCAGTAGTTGGCATCGGATGTCTGCCAACAGCCTGTGGCTGGAATGTCACGTCAGTGACACCGGCATAGGGATCTCCCCACAAAAGCTGGAAAGCATGTTCGATGCATTCCGTCAGGCAGACAACAGCACTTCACGACGGTTTGGCGGCACCGGTCTGGGGTTGTCCATTGCCCGGACATTCGCCGAGAAGATGGGCGGCCAACTGACTGCAAGCAGTAAGGAAGGCGAAGGTTCCTGTTTTACCCTCGGCATCCCTCTGCCCCTTGCCGAAGCAGGATCCGATATAGTCACAGTCGAGAACCTGCCAGAAAAAATCGTGTATAGCCCCCGACCCTTGCTGCTCATCGAGGATAATCCGGTGAACCAGATGGTTATCGAGGGCATGCTGCGCACGCTGGAACACAGCGTCATTACAGTTGAAAACGGCCAGAAGGCGCTGGATATTCTCGGCGAAGGAGTACAGGAGTTCTCTGTCATTCTGATGGACTTGCACCTGCCCGACATTGACGGCATCAGCGTCTTTAGGCGCTACCTCGCAGAGTGCGAGACACGGGGTATCCGACCAGCACCTTGCATTGCCCTGACCGCCAGTGCCTTCGAGGAGGACCGCCGGCTGTGTATCGAGGCAGGCATGCAGGACTTTCTCAGCAAGCCGGTGTCGCGTCAGGCCCTGCAACGCAGCCTCGACACCTGGCTACGCATTGATCAAAACAATCATTGATGATCCTGATTGCCTGACATTTCGTGCCTGTCAAAGCGTGTGCGGAGAAGCGATACTAAGCGGCTATTAAGTTACCGCAATGCCTGAAGGCATCTCCATACCATACCAACCAGCACAGGGCCGACCGTCAATGAGCGCTACAGCAATTACGCCTGTTACCCTCGATACTCCATTTTGTCTGCTTCCGGAACTCATCGCTCGCCACGCCGCAGAACGCGGTGATCACCCAGCCCTCGTCCAGGAAGGTAAGCAACTCAATTTCCGCGAACTGGATCAACAGGCAAACCGGGTAGCCGCCGCATTGCAGCGCGACGGGCTGGTTGTCGGTGACAGCATCGCCATCTGTGGCAGCAACTCGATTGCCTATGCCCTTTTGTATATAGGCGCTCTGCGTGCAGGCGTTGTGGTCGCGCCGCTCGCCCCCTCTTCTACTCCTGAAAGCCTGATGACCATGATTCGCGACTCGGCAGCCAGGCTGGTGTTTGTTGATCAGGCTGTTGATCAGGCACTGGCAACGATCGATGCCGCCAAACAGATTCGCCTGTTGAGCATGGACGACAGCCGGACGGATGAAAGCTTCAGTGCCTGGCTGGACAATGCTGTACCCAAGCCGGTTAACATCACTGCAGAGATGCCATTCAATATCATCTATTCTTCCGGTACTACGGGCGAACCAAAGGGCATCGTGCAGTCACACGGGATGCGCTGGTCACATATTCAGCGGGGACTGGTGTTCGGCTACGGCCCCGATTGTGTCACCCTCATTTCTACGCCTTTGTACTCCAACACTACCCTGGTTTCATTTCTGCCCACGCTGGGCCTGGGCGGTACTGTCGTATTGATGTCCAAGTTTGATGGTGCGGCTTATCTGAAACTGGCAGAGCAGCATCAGGTGACACATACCATGCTGGTACCGGTGCAATATCAGAGGCTCATGGCTCGGGAGGATTTTGATAATTACGACCTGTCGCATTTTCAGATGAAATTCAGTACCAGTGCACCCTTCCATGCCGAACTCAAGGCCGACATTCTGGCGCGCTGGCCGGGTGGTCTCATCGAGTTCTACGGTATGACAGAAGGCGGCGGGTCTTGCATGCTCGCAGCCCACCAATTCCCCGACAAGCTGCACACCGTGGGCAAGCCGCTAGAGAACCACGATATCCGCGTAATTGATGAAGAATGCAAGGAGCTGCCGCTCGGCTCGGTTGGCGAAGTTGTGGGGCATTCCCCGGCAATGATGACCGGATACCTGAACAAGCCGGAGAAAACAGCTGAGGCCGAATGGTACGACTCCGAAGGCAAGCGCTTTATTCGCACTGGCGATGTCGGCAGATTTGATGAAGATGGCTTCCTTACCCTGATGGATCGCCGTAAAGATATGATTATCACAGGGGGATTCAATATCTATCCCAGTGACCTGGAACTCGAGCTACGCAAGCATCCGGATTTGCAGGACGTCACCGTCATCGGCGTACAGTCCCGCAGCTGGGGGGAAACACCGGTAGGCTATGCAGTTCTCAAGCCCGGCACCAACACCGAGGCTGACAGCATTCGCGAGTGGTTCAACCAGCGCGTTGGCAAGACCCAGCGTCTGAACCGCCTGATTCTGACTGACGAACTTCCGCGCAGTGCCATTGGCAAGGTATTGAAACGCGAGCTGCGCGACCAGTTCCAGGAACAGTTCGGCGAGCTCGATTGAATTACCAAACCCATTCCTGCCAGCTCCAGTCGGGCTGGCGGGGATTGATCCAGATCAGCTACGCCGGTTCGAGCGCGACAGAAACTTTGTTCTCAGCAGTCATCGCAGGTATCCTCAACGCCTGAGCTGCCGGCGTAGCGCATTTTTGTGACTTTCCAGTCGGGCGGGCAGTCTAGCTTACGCTGACGAGTCGCTATTGCACTCGTTACGCAGAAACCATACCGCCCCACCGAACGGGGATGAGCAGGAGCGAACATGTCTAAACAGAATGCGTACAACCGGGAAGAGCTGCTTCAGTGCAGCCGTGGCGAGTTGTTCGGACCCGGAAACGCACAACTACCCGCCCCCAACATGCTGATGATCGATCGTATTACCCACATCAGCGACACTGGCGGTAAATATGGCAAGGGCGAAATAGTCGCCGAACTCGATATACATCCCGACCTGTGGTTCTTTGCCTGCCACTTCGAAGGCGACCCTGTCATGCCCGGTTGCCTTGGCCTGGATGCCATGTGGCAACTGGTAGGCTTTCACCTCGGCTGGTTGGGTTACGCAGGCAAGGGCCGCGCCCTGGGCTCCGGCGAAGTGAAATTCTTCGGCCAGGTTTTGCCCAGCGCCAAGAAGGTCACCTACACCATACATATCAAGCGCACTATCAACCGCTCACTGACCCTCGGTATTGCCGACGGCAGCATGGCCGTCGATGGCCGCGAGATCTACACCGCTGAAGGTTTGCGTGTAGGTCTGTTTACTTCTACCGATAGCTTCTGAGGATTCTCACCATGCGTCGTGTCGTCATTACCGGAATGGGCATTATCTCCTGCCTCGGTCAAGACCTTGAAAGCGTTGCCGCCAGCCTTAAATCCGGCAAATCAGGTATCCGCCATAACCCCTCCTATGCGGAAATGGGCTTACGCAGCCACGTATCCGGTAGTGTGGACATTGACCTTGATGCCGCCATTGACCGCAAGGTCAAGCGCTTCATGGGCGACGCCGCTGGCTTTGCCTATCTGTCCATGCAACAGGCGATAGCCGATGCCGGCCTGACTGCCGAAGAGATCAGCCACCCTCGCATAGGGCTGATCGCCGGCAGTGGCGGCGCCTCGACCCTGAACCAGATGGAAGCGGTCGACATTCTGCGCGAAAAAGGCGTTAAGAAGATTGGACCCTATCGCGTACCCCGCACCATGGGCAGCACCGTATCAGCCTGTCTTGCAACACCATTCAAGATCAAGGGCATCAACTACTCGATCTCCTCGGCCTGCGCTACCAGCGCTCACTGCATTGGCAGCGCAATGGAGCAGATTCAGATGGGCAAGCAGGACATGGTCTTTGCTGGCGGCGGTGAAGAGGAGCACTGGTCCCAGTCAATGCTGTTCGACGCCATGGGCGCCCTCTCTACTCAATACAACGACACCCCGGAGAAAGCTTCACGGGCTTATGACTCCAAGCGGGATGGTTTCGTGATTGCCGGTGGCGGCGGCATGGTCGTGGTCGAGGAGCTCGAGCATGCCCTGGCGCGCGGAGCAAAAATCTACGCTGAAGTGGTTGGTTATGGCGCCACCTCCGACGGCTATGACATGGTCGCACCCAGCGGTGAAGGCGCAGTACGCTGCATGCAGCAAGCACTGGCAACCGTGGAAGGCGACATTGACTATCTGAACACGCACGGCACCTCCACTCCGGTCGGCGACGTCGCAGAACTGAAGGCTATTCGTGAGGTGTTTGGCGACAAGCCGCCAAAGATCAGTTCGACCAAGAGTCTCACTGGCCACTCCCTGGGTGCTGCTGGTGTACAGGAAGCCATCTACTGCCTGTTGATGATGCGCGACAATTTCCTTACCGCCTCCGCGAACATCGATGAGCTGGACGAAAACGTCGGCAGCCTGCCAATTCTTCGCGAAAAGGCTGATCAGGCCGCGAACCTGATGATGTCCAACAGCTTTGGTTTTGGCGGCACTAACGCTACGCTGGTGCTGAAGCGTTGGACCAACGCCTGATCTCTGGTTAACAGCAGCGCAGTTGTAACCCTTCGGGCGGCCTTGGCCGCCCGAAGTCGTTGTGGTGTCTGAAAATCGGGCTACGCCCCAATTAAGCGCTTACCGCTCGAAGATGGCGCAGCTCCACAACCTTGCTGTTATTTCGCAGCTGATTGCATGCCCGCTAGCGCTTACCCGGCGCTGGCATCTTCCTTGCTTAAGCTGATGGCAGACATAGGTAATATCAATCTGACATCCCCCCCCCCCCCGCAAGGAGCTGCCATGGGCATTTTCAACCTCAACCGAAACGGCAAAACCGACACACGGCGGCTGGATCGCTTATTTCAGGATATGGATCTGAGCCTGGAGATCCCAGCTCAACCTGGGCTGATTGGCAAGCTTGGGCATTTCACCGCCAAGCTACAGCAACGCATTACCTTGAGCTTGCACGCAGCGGTGGGCATAGCCTCCCATGCACCTCAACTGGCCAGAATTGCGCGTACTACTGAAATCCATGGAGAACAACTGGCGCAGTCTTCCGAACTAATAGCCAGCGCTGTAGAGGAAATCAGCGCCAGTCTCGAGGCTGAGCTGGTCCCGGGGGCCACTGCTGTAGCTGACCTTTCCAGCGATGTCACCACTCAGCTCAAAGACTGCACCAGTGAGAGCCAACTGGTGCTCAGGCAGGTGCAGACTATTCAAAATACGGAAGAGCAGCTAGCCAGTGAAATCATTCAGTTAGGCAAACAGATTGAGGAGGTCAACCAGGTTATTGTCATGATTGCGACCATTTCCCAGCAAACCAATCTGCTGGCATTGAATGCCGCCATTGAAGCTGCTCGCGCCGGAGAACTCGGTCGAGGCTTCGCGGTGGTCGCAGACGAAGTCCGACGCCTGGCGGGCAACACCACTGAAGCAACCAATCAGGTCAGCCAGATCATCGACGGCTTTCGATCCAGTATGCAGCGGTTACACCAAGCAGGCGAATGCATGCATCAGGCAGTCGTCGATGGTCAAAAAGGTATTCAGAGTGTAGACCAGGGTCTTATTGAAGCCACGAGCGCGATGGAACGGCTGGATCAACGCGTTGCCGGTATGGCCAGCGGCACTGAGCAAATTGGCGCAGCAGTACGCTCTGTCAGTAAGGACGTACAGAACGTAGCTGATGTGGCAGGTGAGTTGCAGCTTGGCGCCACCGCGGTGCGCGAGCATAGTGATGCCGTACGCAATGAGAGCGACAGGCTATTGGAGGGTCTTGGCGATTTCCAGCTTGGTATCCACCAGCAGATTCGCAAAAGCGTTACAGCCCTGGCCGCAGAGCCCTCCATGATCGCCAGCATTCGCGATGCAGAGCGGGCCATGCAGCAATGCATCGCCCGCGACAATCGTCTGGAATTGCTGTATCTCGTGGGCGCCGATGGCATCCAGGTCAGTGAAAACATCTTGGCCGCAGATCTGCCTGTGGCCAAGAACAGCGTGCGCGGCAAGAACTGGTCCACGCGCCCATGGTTCCGTGCGGCCAAGGAACAGCTAGCTCCCCACATCAGCCCGGTGTACAGATCATCTGCGACGGACGCATTCTGTTTTACGCTCTCTACTCCCGTATTCGACATGGAAGGTCGATTACGCTACGTACTGGGCGCAGACGTGCGCCTGTCCGCATTACTGACGGACGTGACTGCAAAGGGTCGTGGAACTCGACCAAGCCTCGCTGTTTGAAACGGGTTTACGGGCACACGACTGCAGCAGATCTGGCATAGACGCGGTCGTGTGTCTCGATTTGCGACAACAGCCCTGCCCCATCAAACCTGATGATAGTGCTTGCCTGACAGGCATAAGCTGCTACAACTCTTGTATGCAAACACTACCTGATGGACTCATCGTTATCCTCAAGCGCGCTTGTCCAACCTGCGCCCTCATTGAACCCGTGCTCGCCCAGTTGGCTGGCGGGTCGCTGCCATTGACTGTCATAGTGCAGGACACCGCTGATTTCGACGTGGGCCGTGGCCAGCAAATTGCTGATGACAGCCTGGAATGGTCCTGGCAACTCAACTGTGAAATTGTGCCGACACTGATCCACCGTGCAAAAGGTGCAGAAGTTGATCGCACCTACGGCTGGTTTCGAGAAGACTGGGAAAAGCTCAGCGGCGTATCCGGGTTAGGTGCTGATCTACCCGCATCTCGCCCAGGGTGTGGGTCCAAAACCCAGGATCCAGGCGTCGCCGACCGCCTGGCCATCCGCTTCGGCGCGGTCAAGTTCAATTCCCGCGAAGTGGAAATCGGCGAAAGCGAAGATCCCATCGAAGCCTGTCACGAGCGTGGTTGGAGCGATGGCCTGCCAGTCGTTCCACCGACGCCGGAACGCGTCTATCGCATGCTCCAGGGCACCACTCGCAAAGCCGACGAGGTATTGGGATTAATGCCGCCGGACCTGGTGCCCTGCACCGTCGAGAAGGTGGCGATCAATGCGGTAATGGCTGGCTGCAAACCCGAATATATGCCCGTGGTGCTGGCCGCGGTCGAAGCTGCACTGATTGACGAATTCGGCATGCACGGCCTGCTCTGCACCACCATGTTTGCCAGCCCGCTGGTTTTGGTGAACGGTCCGGCGGCCAAGCGTGTAGGCATGAATTCCGGCGTCAACTGCCTGGGCCAGGGTAATCGGGCCAATGCCAGCATCGGGCGCGCCCTGCAACTGGTGGTGCGTAACATCGGCGGCGGCCGTCCCGGCGAAATTGATCGCGCCACCATGGGTACTCCGGGCAAGTACACTTTCTGCTTTGCAGAAGCAGAGGACAGTGATTGGGATTCCCTGGCGGTGGAGCGGGGTTTCAGCGCAGACCAGTCGGTCGTCACCCTGTTCGCCGCTGAAGGGGTGCAGGCGATCGTTGACCAGAAATCCCGCACACCCGAATCCCTGGCCCGCAGTTTTGCATTGTCGCTACGCTCGGTTGACCACTACAAGCTGGTGATGCACGGCGATGCGATGCTGGTGGTATCACCGGAGCATTGCCGCGTATTTACCGATGCCGGCTGGAGCAAGGCGCGCCTGCATGAGGAGCTAGGCAGGTTATTGACCCTGCCAGGCAAGGATCTGGTCATGGGCGCCCAGGGTATTACCGAAGGCATGCCGGAGAATTTCGCTGGCGCTGATTTACCCAAATTTCGTCCTGGTGGATTGATGATCGTGCGGGCCGGTGGCCCGGCCGGTCTGTTTTCCGCCGTAATCGCTGGCTGGGCTGCGTCTGGCCCAACCGGCTCCACCCCGGTTAGCAAGGAGGTATTGGCATGACATCGCCAACCGTACTGCTCGACCCAACCGCCGAGCGTTCTGCGGCCAGCCGAAGCCTGACAGCCCGGCCGGCGACCCTCGACGGGCTTACTGTCGGCCTGCTGGACATTTCCAAGGCACGCGGCAACGTGTTGCTGGATCGCCTGGACGAGCTTCTCAGTGAGCGCGGAATCGAAGTGAAACGCTATCGCAAGCCCACATTCGCTCGCATTGCACCCACTGATCTGAAACAACAGATCGCCAGTGAGTGTGACGTGCTCGTTGAAGGGTTGGCCGACTGAGGCTCCTGTACCTCGTGCTGTATGCATGATATAGGCGACCTGGAAGGCAGACAGATACCCGGAGTAGGCATTGCCTCGACCGAGTTCATCGACGCGGCAAAAATGCAGTCCAAGGCATTGGGGATGGAGCCGAAGATGGTTTTCGTCCAACACCCGATTCAGGACCGTACCGATGAGGAACTCAGGTTGCTGGCAGACCAGGCACTGGACAACATTCTGCAAGCATTGACGTTGCAAGGCGCGTGATCAAGACGGGCCCTGCCCGTCTGGAGACTTGGCTGATGACCCCGCAGGTGTCATCAGTCGCGGCTCTTTGTCTATTGATCACGAGGCCTACCTTACAGTGTCAATCACCAAGCTGGACACCCGCCGTACCCTCCCCGCCATGGACCAGATACTAGGCTGGCCGCTCATACGCGTGCTCGCAGAACAGCATGGCCAGACGCTGGTCAAATGTCTGGTAAACCAGCAGCTGGATCTATTGCGCAAAGCGCAACAACCCTGTGAGCCTGTTCAGTTTGCCGCCAACGTCGAGCAGCACATCCATGGATATCTTTCGCCTTCCCTGCGCAAGGTTTTCAACCTGACCGGCACTGTGCTGCATACCAATCTGGGACGCGCGCCACTCCCCGAAGAAGCCATACAGGCCATGTGCGACGTGTCCCGGGGCGCGAGCAACCTGGAGTTTGATCTGGGCAAGGGCAAGCGCGGCGACCGCGACAGTCATGTAGAGCAGTGGCTGTGTCGTCTGACCGGCGCCGAGGCAGCTACCGTGGTGAATAACAACGCCGCCGCGGTCCTGCTGACGCTCAACACGCTGGCCAAGGGTAAGGAAGTTCTCGTCTCGCGTGGGGAGCTGGTGGAAATTGGCGGCGCATTTCGCGTGCCCGACATCATGCGCCGTGCGCAGGCAAAACTGCACGAGGTGGGCACCACCAATCGCACGCACCGGCGCGACTACGACGAAGCAATAAGCCAACGCACCGGTCTACTGATGACCATCCACACCAGCAATTACGTTATTCAGGGATTCACAGCCAGCGTCGCCGAGCATGAGCTGGCCGAAAGCGCCCACGCCCACGGCCTACCCTATGCCGTGGATCTTGGCAGTGGCAGCCTGATCGATATGCGGCAATGGGGTCTACCCTATGAGCCGACGCCCATGGACAGTCTGCGTGACGGCGCGGACCTGGTGACCTTCAGTGGCGACAAATTACTCGGTGGTCCACAGGCCGGAATTATTGTTGGCAAACGCGAACTGATCGAGAAGTTGAAAAAAAACCCGCTCAAACGAGCCTTGCGCTGCGACAAGGTCACGCTGGCAGCGCTGGAAGCTGTACTGCGATTATATGCCAGCCCGGAAACCCTCAGTCAGCGCTTGCCTGCACTGCGCTGGCTGAGCAGACCCCACCTGGATATTACCGCGCAGGTGGAGCGTCTGCTTCCTGCGATGCGGCAGTGGGCGGGTGACCGCGCCACGGTCAGCAGTGTGGCGGTCATGGGTCAGATAGGCAGCGGGTCACTGCCGATCGAACGTTTACCCAGTGAAGCAATCGCCTTCACTCCTGCCGGGCCCGCGCGTTCCGCTAATCGCCAATTGCGCGAACTGCAACGGGCCCTGTTGAATATGCCAGTACCCGTAGTCGGGCGGATTCACGACAGCCGTCTGCTTCTCGACCTCCGCTGCCTGGATGAGGAACAACAACTGATCGACCAGCTTGCCCGCGATAAGTCGACATGATTGTCGCCACTGCAGGCCATGTGGATCACGGCAAGACAGCCCTGATCAAAGCGCTGACAGGTCAGCATACCGATCGCACAGCCGAGGAACTGCGCCGCGGCATCAGTATCGAGCTGGGTTACGCCTACCTCCCGGGCGACACCGGGCAGAGCATTGATTTTGTTGACGTACCCGGCCATGAAAAATTCATGCGCACGCTGCTTGCGGGTGTCGGCTGTGTGGATGCATTGATGCTGGTCATTGCTGCAGATGATGGTGTAATGCCGCAAACACGGGAGCACCTTGCGCTGGTTGGACTGCTTGAAATCCCGCGTCTACTGATCGTGATCAGCAAGACTGGCCTGGCAACATCGGACCAGATAGTGGCAATTGAACGGGATGTTCTGAGCCTCATAGAACAACAGAATCTCCCTGCGACGATATGTTTACATGTCGACAGCCTGCTTGGTACTGGAGTCGAGGCAGTTGGTGCGCAGTTACAGTTATGGGCGTCCATTACCCCGAAACCCAACTCCAACGAACCGGCACGACTGGTTATTGACCGTCACTTCAAGCAACCCGGACTTGGTTCAGTTGTTACCGGCACGCTGCTGGGGGGGCAGATTGGAACTGGTGACTTTTTGCAGCTGTCCGATAACGGCGCACTCGTGCGGGTACGGGGTATCCAGATTCATCACCGTGAAGCGAAGCAGGCAAGTGCCGGCCAGCGTTGCGCCCTCAACCTCAGCGGCGACCTGCAAGACGCAGCTTTAGGGCGCGGCAGTCAGCTGCTGGCCAAGGGTTCGTGGGCGCCTACCAACCGCTTTGATGCGCGTCTTTATCTGCAGGAACACAACCTGCGCGGTACAGTACAATTGCATATCGGCAGCGCAGTGGTAGGCGCTCGCCTGGTGCCGCTGAAGGGATTGCAATCATCCGATAGCTACGGCCAGTGGGTCCTGGAGCAGCCCCTGTGCTGCTTTCACGGAGACCGCTTCATTGTTCGCGACCCCGCTTCCAGAACCTTGCTTGGCAGTGGCGTTGTCGTTGACCCCTTTGCGCCCCAGCGCGGGCGCCAGAAGCCTGAACGCCTAGCCCTGATCAGAGCCATGGATCAGGTCGGCCCCGATCAGGCACTGGAAACCATGCTCGATGTTCAGTCAGAGGGCGTCGATACCCAGCGTTTCATGCTTAGCCGTCGGCTGAACTCTGTTCCATCCATTTCCACGGATACGCTGCAGATTGGCGGCTGGTTATGGACCCGCGCCAACCTCGAGGCCCTCATACAACAGGCCATAGCTGCGGTCAGTCACTATCACCAGATCAACCCCCAGCTGCTCGGGCCTGTTCGAGCGCAACTGGGGAAGCAATTGGGGCTGACAGCAGATAGCCGGACACTGGCAGCTATCCTGCGCCTGGCACTGGACAGGAATCACCTGAGGCAAACCGGACCTTGCCTGCACTTGCTGACCCATACCCCACAGCTCGATGCACAGGTAACTGACTGGTTCGACCGGGTCCGGCCCGCGTTTGTTGAGTGCAGCCCCCGCCCGCCGGTAATCGGGGACATGATCAATCAACTACAGGTCGACAAACATGTACTACTGGACTGGCTGGATCGGCTGAGTGCAGCGGGGCTGCTGGTTTTTATAGCCCGTAACCGCTATCTGCTCCCCGCAGATGCTGACCGGCTATTGAATGTCGCGCGGGGTCTGGCAGCAGAGCAGCATGATGGGCATTTTTCCACGGCGAACTTCCGTGATCGCAGCGGCATTGGTCGCAACCACAGCGTGGCGGTGCTGGAGTACTTTGACCGTGCCGGCCTCACCCGTGCTTCAGGCAACACCCGGATACTGCGCTAGAAGTCGAGCCCACCTGCCCGACGGGCCTGGCGCGCCATCAGGACCACCAGTACCCCACATACAGCCATCACCCCTGCCATGGGTACCGCAGTGCCATTATGCAGAATACCCACGAGGGCTGAAGTAATACCCGCAATGATGAACTGCATGGTCCCCATCAACGCTGAAGCCACACCAGCCTGGTGCCCATGGCCCGCCATGGCGCAGGCCGACGAGTTGGGTAACACCAGAGCCACCACTGCAACGCTGCCGAACAAGGGCAACAGCAAGGGCCAGAGCGCGTCTGGTTGCCAAAGTGCCGTGCCCAGAAGCCACAACGTACACAACAGATAGATGAGCGTCGTGCGCTGCAATAACTTGACCGGCGGCCGACGCCGAAGCATTCGGCTGTTGAACTGGGCAAACAGAATGAAGCCCGCGGCGATGGCACCGAAGAACCAGCCAAAATGCTCCGCTGGCACACCGTACAGCTCGATAATCACAAAAGGCGAACCAGCGATATAGGCGAACATGCCCGAGATTGCAACGCCACCCGTTAGCGCATGAAACATGAATACCGGCTCACGCAGCAACTGCTTGTACCGGCCAAATGCGCTGGAGAGCGGCGCTGGCGGCTGCAGATTGGAAAGCGTCTCACGCAGGCCAAAAAACACAGCAAAGGCGAAGAGTGCGGAAAAACCGGCAAGGAACAGAAAGATCAATGGCCAGCCACTGAGCTTCAGCAGCAGACCACCGCCCAGAGGGGCGAGAATGGGTGCAACACCCATTACCAGCATCAACTGGGAGAATGCCTTGGCAGCATCGATGGGCTTGCACAGGTCCCGTACTACCGCCCTGGTCACGACCATGCCAGCACAGCCACCCAGTGCCTGGGCGAAACGGGCAGCCAGCAACCATTCCAGGGTAGGAGCAAAGGCGCAGGCCAGAGAAGCAAGTGCAAAAAGACCGATACCGAAGAGCAGCGGTTTGCGGCGGCCAAAGCGGTCAGCCAGCGGGCCATAAAAAATCTGTCCCGAGGCCAGGCCTAGAAAATAGACCGACATGCTCAATTGGATATGTTCAATATCCGTCCCAAAGGAGTCAGCCATGGCCGGAAAAGCGGGCAAATAGAGATCAATCGCCAGTGGACCGAAGGCACTGAGCCCACCGAGGATGAGCAATATGTTGAAGGGCATGACGTATTCCGTTTAGCGACGGCGGAGAAAATTCCGATTCACAGAAGCGTCATG
This sequence comes from Halopseudomonas salina, assembly GCF_008641105.1. The sequence goes on along the minus strand of NZ_VTTI01000009.1, from coordinate 60,940 downwards.
ATGCCAGAAACCGGCCACAGCTGCCGGCAACAGAGTGTTGCAGCAAAGGGACGAGATGCTGGTGAAAAGCCGGACAGGCAAAGGAACCCGTCCGGCAAGGGAGTCAGCGGCGGACCAGGAATGTCCTTCCGGCGGTAAAGGCACCAATCATCAGCAAGGCCAGCACGGCGGGTGCCACGTTGCCTTCGATCTGAGGAATGGTACGCAGAAATACAAAGGCAACGGCAGTCGGCGCAACAAAGCGAACGAGGAATTGCCACACGGCAAACCAGGTTGCGTTAGTCGCCATCTGTGCCATGACCTGCTCACGCGTGAGTGCCCAGCCAGCAAACAGCGCAATCAGCAAGCCGCCCAGCGGCATCAGGATATTGGTAATGAATTCCAGCACATCGAAGGGCGAGCGGCCAAACAGCTCATGGGTAATCGTACCCTGCGACCAGACATTGAAACTGAACACTGTCAATAATCCCAGGAACCAGCAACCGACGATCATCATCAGCACAGCCAGCGGCCGACTGAAACCGAAGCGTTCGACCAGCCAGGCTGCGACCGGCTCCACCAGCGAGATGGCAGAGGTCAATGCTGCCCCGATAACAAGGATGAAAAACACGCCGCCCAACACGGAACCACCAGGTAGCTCGGCAAAGGCTAGTGGCAGGGTAACAAACATCAGACCCGGACCCTGACCTGCCTCCAGGCCACTGCCAAATACCAGGGCAAAGATAGCCACGCCGGCCATAAGGGCAATCAGGGTGTCGACCAGAGCGATGGAAATAGCAGTGCGGGTGAGCGAGGCTTCGTCAGACATATACGCGCCATAGGCCATGATCGCGCCCATGCCCAGACTCAGAGTGAAAAACGACTGCCCCATGGCTTCCAGCCATCCTTCCAGGCTGAGATCGGCAAGATTGAAGGTAAACAGGAAGCTCAAGGCAGCACCTGCATCGCCGACCATCACCGCATAACCCAGCACGACCAGCAAAATCAGGAAGAGTGCCGGCATCAGAAACCGTAGGCCGCCCTCGATACCCTTGTGCACGCCCATGCCGACAATCAGACCAGAAGCGGCAATGAACAGGGTGTGGTACAGGATCAGCAGACTCGGAGAAGCCAGCAAGGTATCGAATGAGGCGCTGATTTCGCTTGCATCAGCCCCCGCCAGAGCGCCGGAGAACATCTGCATACTGTAGTGAATCGCCCAACCGGCGATCACCGAGTAAAAACTCAGAATAAGAAAGGCCGCAGCCGCACCCATCCAGCCAATCGTACGCCAGCCTCTGCTGGTGCCGTGACTTTCGGTAAGGTGCTGCATGCCCAGAATCGGACTTTTACGACTGGAACGACCCAGTAACGTCTCGGCGATCAGGATCGGAATACCCACAATCGCAATAGTAACGGCGTAAACCAGAATAAAGGCACCGCCGCCGTTCTCGCCCACCAGATATGGAAAGCGCCAGAGGTTGCCCAGGCCGACCGCAGAGCCTACGGCTGCAAGCAGAAAGGTGCCTTTGTGGGTCCAGATATTTCGTGAGCTCATCAGAAAGGGTTCCAGGGGCTGATTATTCAGGAAAAAAACGCCGGCAAGAGTACCATAGGCGCACCAATAGCTCGACCGGATGCGCCATGAAGACCAGCCCCGCCCCAACTCGAAAAGCCCTGGCGCTAGCCCGATGGTTTGTTGCCCCCTACCGGTGGCAGGTCCTCGGAGCCATGCTTGCTCTAACATTTACTGCGGGCATTACCCTCTCTCTAGGACAGGGATTACGGCTACTGGTTGACCAGGGCTTTGCGACCCGATCGCCGGAGCTGCTCAACCAGTCTGTCGCACTTTTTGCTGTGCTGATTCTGGCGCTGGCTATAGGTACCTTCGCTCGTTTCTATCTGGTTTCCTGGATAGGTGAGCGGGTTGTTGCAGATATCCGCAGCCAGGTGTTCAATCATTTGATCGAATTACACCCGGGATTTTATGAAAGTAACCGTGGACTGGAAATCCAGTCACGCCTGACTGCCGACACAACGGTACTGCAATCCGTGATCGGCTCCACCGTCTCTATCGCCCTGCGCAATGCGCTGATGTTGTTGGGCGGGATCATCCTGCTGTTCATCACTAACCCGAAACTGACCAGCATCGTGATGCTTGCGATCCCATTGGTCATAGCGCCGATCCTGTTTTTTGGCCGGAGGGTACGCACTCTGTCGCGTCTGAGTCAGGATCGGGTGGCTGATGTCGGCAGCTATGTCGGTGAGATACTCGGACAAATCAAGACAGTGCAGGCCTATAACCACCAGGCTCAGGACAAACAGCACTTCTCAGGCGTGGTCGAAGAGGCCTTCCAGGTAGCGCGCCAGCGCATACGCCAGCGTGCCTGGCTCACATTCGTGGTCATTCTTCTGGTGCTGGGCGCAATCGGCGTCATGCTCTGGGTAGGCGGTATGGACGTCATTGCCGGACGCATCACTGGTGGCGAGTTGGCTGCCTTCGTGTTCTACAGCCTGATCGTCGGGGTGTCCGCCGGTGCTTTGAGCGAAGTGATCGGCGAGTTGCAGCGCGCAGCAGGAGCCGGGGCGAGAATTGCCGAACTGCTGCGCACCGAACGTGAGATAGCCGCCCCACCGGAGAGCGAACGTTGCGAACTTCCCTCTGAGGTACCAGGCAACATCGCGTTCGAGAACCTGAGCTTTGCCTACCCTGGCCGACCGGAAGTCAATGCCATAGACGGCTTCAACTTGCGGGTTCAGCCTGGTGAGACCCTGGCACTGGTCGGACCCTCCGGTGCCGGAAAATCCACCCTCCTTGATCTGCTACTGCGTTTTTTTGATCCGTCGGCAGGGCGTATCACACTGGAGGGTTGTGATATCCGGCAACTGGACCCGCCCGATCTGCGCTGTTGCTTTGCCCTGGTTTCACAGAATCCCGCGCTCTTCCACGGCACTGTTGCCGACAATATTCGTTACGGCCGACCTGAAGCAGGCATGCCCGAAGTGATTGCTGCAGCCCGCGCAGCACATGCCGACGAGTTCATTCAGCAGATGCCCCAGGGCTACGACACGCACCTGGGCGACGCCGGACTGGGTCTATCCGGCGGCCAGAAGCAGCGACTGGCGATCGCCCGCGCACTGCTCACCGATGCACCGATCCTGCTCCTGGACGAAGCGACCAGTGCGCTGGACGCCCAGAGTGAGCACCTTATCCAGCAAGCCTTGCCGCAACTGATGCAAGGCCGCACCACGCTGGTAATCGCCCACCGTTTGGCTACCGTGCAGCATGCGGACCGGATTGCCGTGATTGATGGTGGCAAGCTTGTCGCCCTCGGAACCCACAGCAAACTGATCGAAAGCAATACCCTTTACGCGCGACTGGCACACCTGCAGTTTGGCGCAGCGGAGTCGTCAAAGCGAAACTGAGCCGCCTTTATATTCAGGTACGTTTCAATTCACGCACCGCCTGGGCAATACGCTCCATAGCCTGCTGAACTACTGCGCGCCGGGTACCGATATTGAGCCGCATATAACCGCTACCGGCCTCACCAAAACTCACCCCGGGGTTCATTCCAACCCGCGCCTCACGAATGAAAAACCTCTTCAACTCCGAGTCACTCATACCCAGGTCGCTGCAATCGAGCCAGAGCAGGTAAGTGCCCTCGGGCTGGTCCATGCGTATCTCGGGAATATGCTCGGTGAGATAACCACTGACCAGTTGCACATTGCCCTGCAGGTAGTCGAGCAACGCATCGAGCCAGGGCCCGCCTTGGCTGTAGGCAGCCTCGAAGGCAGCAATACTGAACGGATTGGCCGGTTCTATGTGCATCGCCTCGAAAGTGGTTTTCAAGGCCTGGCGGTGCGCCGGATCAGGAACGACCAGGGCCGACAGCCCCATGCCCGCAATATTGAAGGTTTTACTCGGCGCCACTGCAGTAATGATCTGGTCTTGCTCGGTTGCCAGTGCAGCCAGCATTGTGTGGCTATGGCCGGGGAATGTCAGGTCGCAATGGATGTCGTCGGAGAGAATCAGAAGGTTGTGCCGTCGAGCGATGTCGAGCAACGCGCGCAGCTCGCCTTCGCGCCAAACCCGGCCCACCGGATTGTGCGGTGAACACAGCGCGAGCACCCGCGCCTGAGGGGCGCATTGCTCGAGCTGCTCAAGGTCCATGCGGTACTCACCATCACGGCGTACCAGGGGATTGAGCACAAGCGAGCGACCGGTTTTGGCTGCGGCGGCAAAGAACGGCGGGTACACGGGCGGCTGCACGATGATACCCTCGCCTTCTGCTGCAAAGGCCATGGCAACGGCGTGCAGGGAAGGTACTACGCCCGGTGCCAGCATGATCCACTCGCGCTTGATCTGCCAGTTATGTCGCTGTGCAAACCAGTCGATCATCGAGTGATACAGGCTGTCGGGGAACAGTGAATAGCCGTACACGGGATGCTGCGCCCGCGCTATCAAGGCCTGAACCACCGCCTCTGGAGCAGCGAAGTCGGTATCCGCTACCCACATCGGCAGTACATCTTCGCTGCCGAAAACCGCGTTGAGCGCATCAAATTTTACCGAGTTGGTATTGCTGCGCTCTATTTGCTGATCAAAATCGATTATTGAATTTACCGCCACTGTATTGCTCTCCCGCGCGTTGCCGTTATGGCCGCCGAGCAGCAAATCGGCAGCTCAGCGGATTCTCTCCCAGACGGTGACTTCGGAAAAACTGTGCTGGAATTTGTGTTGCGTTTCGCGAATCACGAACTCCAGTTTCCGCGGATCACCCACCTGCACGAAGTGGCTGCCCAGTATGTCGCGCAACCCGTCCAGTGTCGTGTAGCTTTCACCGTCCTTCTTGTATCCGCCAATCCACTGCGCCTTCGGCGTGTGTTCCTCCAACCAGGTGTAAGGAGATGCCACGACCAGCAGTCCGCCAAGGTTGATACGCTGATGAACCTGTCCAAGGAACTGCCCCGGATTGTACAGGCGATCAATCAAATTGACGGCCATGATCAGATCGTAGCCAGTCAATTGCGGCTTTAGATTGCACGCATCACCCTGGAAGAACGCCACCTTGCCAACAGTATCAGCCAGCCCGTGCTGTTCAAGCGTTGCCGTGCGGTAGGAGACCAGATCACCTTCCTCGGTCAAGGTGTAACGCAACACGCCCTGCTCCGCCATCTCTACACCCTGGCTGACAAAGCGGGCAGAAAAATCAACTCCGGTCACTTGATCGAAATGCCGCGCCAGCTCAAAAGTGGCCCGGCCTGATGCGCAACCCAGATCCAGTGCACTGTGTGCGGGTCGATCGCCCATCACTTCGATGCACAGCTGCGCCACGGCAGCCGGGAAGTTGGCCACATTGAACCAGGTTTCGCCGTAATGAAACTCGGCATATTCCGACATCTGTCGGTCGCTTTCGTAGTAGGCGTTTGGTTCTATTGCTTGGGCATGACTGGACACGTAACGGAACCCCGCGTGCTGGAAGAAGTGACGACGGAAGGCATAACGGGCGCTGCGCAGCGTTTCATTGCCGCAGGACACCCAGGATCCGCCCTTGATCAGATTGTGTTGGTTATCGAATGTTGGAGTAGTGAAGTCATCGTATAGCGGGTGCACCTCGAACCCGTCAAAGGGATACATCGGCGTCTCGGTCCACTGCCATACATTACCTACCACGTCGAAGAAATCACCGTGGGCAAACCTGTTGACCGGGCAGGAGGACGCTCCGTGGTCAAGTTGCAGATTGGCCGCTGCAGTGGCATCGGCGGGCACTTCATTCACACCAGCCACATCATAGAGTCGATACCATTCATCTTCAGTAGGCAGGCGGATCGGTTCGCCAGTCTGCTCGGCCTTCCAGTTACAGAAGGCCTTGGCTTCGTGGTAATTGACTTCGGCCGGCCAATCCCAACGCATCTCCACTTCATCAGTCATCAGTCGCAAACGCCACTGCGCCCCTGGCACCCAGAAAGTCGGATGAGTTGCCTGGGCAAACTGCAGCCACTGCGTACCCTCCTCGTCCCAGAAGGCGTCGTTCTGATAACCGCCAGCTTTTACAAAACCCAGGAACTCGCCGTTCGAAACCAGGTAGCGACTTGCCTTGAACTCTTCCAGCTCAGTTTCGCGCAGACCGAATTCGTTATCCCAACCGTACATGGAGGCTTTTCGCGGCTTACCCAACTGCACTCGCCCAGCCGGTACGGGCAGCAACTCATTTACAGGGGCATGGGCATGCTCATGGGAGGGCCTCCAGTCTGGGTGCGCGCGCAGGTACTCCAGGCGGTGCTGGCGAATCAGTACTGTGGAGGTTTCCAGGTGAATGAGCTCGTGTTCGATACCCATGATAACTGGCCACCAGGTACTGTCCCAGGTGATGGGCAGTTGTAGAGGCAATGTATTGATCAAGTGCAGGACTGCCGCACGCACCTTGTCACGATAGGCTTTAACTTCTGCAACGCTGGGCCAGTCGTAGTGCGTTTCATCCAGATCGTCCCAGCTCATCTCATCCACGCCTACAGCGAAGATCGACTCAAGCCTGGGATCAATACGCTCTGGCAACAACTTGGCAAGCACCAGTTTGTTAACGAAGAAAGTAGCTGTGTGGCCGTAGTAGAAAATCAGGGGGTGCCGCAGGGGGATGGCCTTCTCATAGAAAGCCTGATCACAAGCCAGGGTCTGGAAAAGCGATTCATAGCGATCTGAAACAGCAGCATAATAATCCGCTATCTCGGCCCGCTTACGTTCCGGATCCTGGCCGTCCAGAGCTGGGGTTCTTTGCAGAAGCGCTGTTCCGGAAGCATGAAATTGTTCGGCGATGGTCATTGGCAGGTCCTTGGGCGGTGGTCCGCTGGTCTTGAGTGCACCCCTAATTATGCCATCGACCCTGACGCGTGCTTACCTGAAATCGTGTGTATTCGTGTCGTCGCTGATAATGCCACCAGCCGAGCGACGGCTCACTCGGCCTCAACAACGCGTTATCGAGAAGACGTATTCTCATGCAGGCGCGCGTTCAGCTCATCAACAACGGGTGCCCATTCAGCATCCTCTACTATCTCTTCCTTGAGAAATGCTGCCTGACTCGGTGTCCAGAATGGCGCTTCGGACAGTTTCAGCTCGTCTGACAGTGGATAGTGATCTGCAATAAAGGCTTCAATGCTGGTTTCATCACCATTCATACCCAATTGCTCGAATAGTATCTGCATGTTCTTTTGCTGCGTATCCATTTCATTCTCCTGAAGGTCTTCCTGCGGATATCCACGTGCTGGCATCAGCGAGCGTGTTGCTGTTCATTAGGAGGATAGCAAACGCAATCAGTTCCATAGCAGCGCGAGTATACAGACAAAGTTGGTTCACAACATTTCAGGCCGGACCCCCGTGGTTGCGCAGTCCGGATGCACGTGTATCCTGAATTTTCGATCTGTAACGGGCTGTTTATTCATGAAACTGAAGGTAGGCGCAGTACCCAGAACCTGGTTATCTTTCATTGTCCTAGCCTGCGTTACAGGCAGCTCCATGTTTTCGGTTGCTATTGCCCAGGAGGCCGAACGTGCGGCACGCGTAGAGACCGACCTCGCGCGCGAAAATGAACTAATCAATGAAGTCCCGCTGACCGGATCTCTATCCGCAGCCCGAGTTGCCACCCTCTCCGCCGAGGTAGCAGGACTGGTAAGCAGCCTCAACGTTGACATAGGTGACCAGCTTGATGCCGGCGATACGCTGCTTGAACTCAACCCTGAACTGGCTGAAATAGCCTTGCAAAGGGCACGGGCAGCAGCAGCCAGCGCTAGGGAGCAGCTGGATGACAGTGAGCGCCGGTTATCTGAAGCTCAGGCACTGGCTGCGAGCAACAGCATTGCAGCGAGCGAAATACGTACCCGACAGTCGCAGGCCGAGGTCGGGCGAGCCGCTCTGGGCGTAGCACAGGCCGAGATCCGCCAACGTGAAGCCGAGCTGCGTCGCCACCGGGTTACGGTACCCTTCGCCGGAACCCTCAGCCAGAAATTGGTAGAAGTCGGAGAGTGGGTTGACCCAGGCACAGGCCTTCTGCAAATCATTTCCTCGGAACCACTGCGCGCCGACTTCCAGGTGCCCCAGCGCTTTTATCCAATGATCGGAATCGAGACTACTGTCAGTTTGCGCTTTGACGCCTACCCGGACCAGAGTTTCTCCGGACAGGTAGCACACAAGGTCCCCCAGAGCAGTGACAGTGCCCGCACGTTTCTTCTACGGGTTATGCTCGATGAAAATGACAGCCCACCCATGCTGATCGCCGGCATGTCAGTGAATGCCACCATGAGTCTGGCCAGTGGCACACGAGGCGTAGTTATCAATCGGGATGCATTATTGCGCTACCCGGATGGGCGGGTCACCGCCTGGGTTGTGGAGCGTGATGAAACTGGCAATACAGCCAAGGTCCGCGAGCGTCAGGTACAACCCGGTCTGAGCTTTGATGGCCAGATCGAGATCACATCTGGCCTGGAGGCAGGTCAGGAAGTGGTCACGCGGGGCAATGAGGCATTACGCGAAGATCAGCAGGTAAACATCATCGATTCGGGGCGCTGAGGCCATGTTCGAGCAGATAGTTCGACACGGTATTCTAGTGACTGTCAGTGTACTCATTGTATGCGTGCTGGGGATAATCGCAGCGCTGCGCATACCAGTGCAGATGATCCCTGATCTGGAAACCCGGACCATCACGGTACAAACCAGTTGGTCAGGCGCGACCCCGCAGGATATTGAAAAGGAGATTTTGATCGAGCAGGAGGAATTTCTGCGCAACATCCCCTATCTCGAAGAGATTACCTCCAGCGCCAATACCGGCTCCGCTGAGATCGAACTGGATTTCCCCTTCGCCGTAGACATCACCGAAACCCTCATAAGGGTAAACAACGCCCTTACCCAGGTGCCCTCCTACCCTGAAAATGTCGATGAGCCCAGAGTAACGGCCACTTCATTCTCGGCCAACGCGTTCATGTATTTCTACGTGGCGCCGCTGCCCGGTAACCCGCGCAATCTCGACATGGACATGATGCGCGACTACATCGAGGACAACGTCCGTACACGCATGTCCAGCGTTCCCGATGTTGCTCAGATCGAGGTTCGTGGCGGCGCACAGCGGCAGATCCAGATACGCCTGGACCCCGATCAACTTTCCGCTCGCGATCTCACCCTGAGTGAAGTACGCAGCGCAATCGCCGAGCGCAACCAGGATGTGTCCGCGGGCGAAATCAACAGTGGCAAGCGGCGCTACCTGTTGCGCACCGTTGGCCGCTTCGCAGATCTGGACGATATGCGCACAATGGTAATCAAGCGCGATGGAGACAGCGTGGTACGGCTGGGTGAAATCGCCCAGATCAGCCTCGATCATTTCCAGATCCGCGACCGCTCCTTCGTCAATGGTGATCCGGTCATCAGTCTCTCCGTGCGACGCCAAAGCGGTTCAAACGTCATACAGATCAAGGAAGCGATGCTGGAGGAAGTAGACCTTATCAACAAGGAGCTGCTCAACCCGGCGGGTATGCGCCTGCAGCTCTCTGCCGATGACGTCGTTTATGTAGAAGCGTCGATTTTCAATGTCTGGAAAAACCTGATACTCGGCGCATTGCTGTCGACCCTCATCATGTATGTATTCCTGCGCTCGTTCCGCGCCACCCTGCTGGGCGTACTGGGCATACCGATCTGCACCATTGCGGCCTTTCTGGGCCTGATGCTGTTCGGCCGTACCGTTAATGTCATATCCCTGGCCGGGGTGGCGTTTGCCATCGGCATGACGCTGGATAACAGCATTGTGGTACTGGAAAGCATAGAGCTGGAACGCCGCCGCGGGCTTGATCGGCTGCGCGCCGCCATTGTCGGGGTGCAGAAGGTCTGGCCGGCCGTGCTGGCTTCCTCCCTTACAACCGTCATGGTATTTCTACCTGTTGTCTTCATCACTGAAGAAGCGGGCCAGCTCTACTCGGACGTAGCAATTGCCATTGCCGCTTCAATCCTTGTATCGATGCTGGTGGCCGTCACTGTGGTGCCCACCCTCAGCGCCCGACTTGAGCTGAAGGACAGCTCCCTGGATGGAGGTGGCCGCGAGCGGGTACGCAAGAAAGTAGTGAACGCCCTTGGATGGTTGATCGAAACCGCCCCGCGGCGCTTGGGCTGCATGGTTGTAACTCTGGGGAGCAGTCTGGCTATCGTCCTGCTCTTGACGCCTCCAGCCGAGTATCTACCCGAGGGCGAAGAACCCAAGACCTTCGCCTCAATGAACGCACCCCCGGGTTACAACCTGGAAACCATGCAAGGCTATGCCGATGAACTGCAGGCCTATTTCCTGCCCTTTATGGATGATGAACCCGGAGAATATCAACGCGGAGAAACAGACGTACCCGCAATGGCATACATCAACATGGGCGTCACCCCTCAGGGTATCCGCATCATTACCCAGTCCAAGGACCCGGCGGACATACGCGACCTGATGGACGCACTGGAACGCAAATATGAGAGCTATCCAGGCATGCGCGCCTTCGCTGCACGTGGCTCGATTATCAGCAGCAATGATGGCGGCACGCGTAGCGTCAATCTGGACATCTCCGGGCCTGATCTGGCCACCCTGTATGAAGTCGCTCAGGCCGCCTACAGTCGTGCCGAGGACGTTTTCGACAACCCGCGTATTCAGTCTCAACCTTCGAGTCTGGCCCTCGCGCAACCACTGCTGCAGGTAAAGCCGGATTTCGACCGTGCAGCTGATGTCGGCATGACCACCGAGGACATCGGTTTTGCCGTCGCTGTGTTGACCGATGGCGCATTCGTAAACGAGTTCTTCCTCGAAGACGACAAGATCGATATGTACCTGTACAACCAACAGGGCCCCAACGCCACACTGGAGACACTCGACAATATCGCTGTACATACGCCTGCAGGGGAAACCCTTCTGCTTTCCGAACTGGTAACCATCGAAGAGACAGTCGATACCAGTACGGTTCGACGCAAGGACGGCCGGCGCACCATCACCCTGAACATTATCCCGCCGCGTTCGGTAGCACTGGAGACCGGGGTGGCCACCGTGCAGGAAGACGTAGTCGGTTACCTTCAGGAGAACGGGCAGATACCCAACGGCGTGACGCTGACCATTTCCGGCGCGGCAGATCAACTGGATGCCACTCGCGACTCATTGACCGACAACTATTTAGTGGCACTGGTCATCGTCTACCTGCTGATGGTGGCCATATTCAGTCACTGGGGCTATCCGCTGCTGATCATGCTCACCATCCCCCTGGGGTTTGCTGGCGGCATTGCCGGGCTGGCGGTGCTCAATCTGATTGGTGAAATCATGCAGACGTTGGGACTTGGCTCGCTAAGCCAACCCTTCGATATGATCTCGATGCTGGGTTTTCTGATTCTCATGGGCACAGTAGTCAACAACCCCATTCTGATCGTCGACAGGTCCACGCGTAACGTGCAGGACGAGGGCATGAATCCGGTTGAAGCGGTACGTGAGGCAGTCGAATCACGCCTGCGTCCGATAGCAATATCAAGCATCACGACCATCTGCGGCCTGGCCCCTCTGGTGTTTCTGCCTGGCGCCGGGAGTGAACTCTACCGGGGTGTGGGTGTGATCGTCATGGCCGGCATTATCGGTGCCACTCTGGTTACCCTGACCATGTTGCCGGCGCTTACTGTGATGGTGTTGAAGTGGCAGGAGCGGCAGGCAGGAAGATCAACATGATACTTGTTTGACAATCATTCTCGTTAGCATTAGCATGCAAAACATAGCGATTATTTATGGGATCGATGCCATGTACGTATGTCTTTGCAAGGGTGTGACCGACAAGCAGATTCGTAACGCGATCAATGAAGGCGCCTGCAGCATGCGTGATTTGCGTGACACACTGGATGTGGCTAACCAATGCGGTAAATGTGGTCGCGACTGCAAATCCCTGTTGAATGAATCAAGTCTTGCCGGTGCAGCTTCTGGATCCATGAATACATCCCAATTTGTCGCGGCCTGAGTCGCGCAGCTTCTCCCCCCACAGCACAGATCCGGGTCGGCCACCTGGCCGGCTGATAATTCCCCGCCCCTACTGCGCGATCAATTGACAGCCCCCACCCCGCACTCCAAACTCACCGATTGAACGCATTCGAGGGCAGGGTCATGCAAGGCGATAAAAAAGTAATTCAGCAGCTCAATACCATTCTCGGCTACGAACTGGTCGCCATTAACCAGTATTTTTTGCATGCGCGCATGCTGCAGGACTGGGGCCTGGGAAAGATGGGCGAGCGCGAATACCACGAATCCATTGATGTAATGAAACACGCCGACAAACTGGTCAAGCGCATTCTCTTCCTTGAAGGTCTGCCCAATCTACAGGATCTCGGTAAATTGCTGATCGGCGAAGACGTACCGGAAATTCTGCAATCGGACCTCAAGCTGGAAATGAGAACCCTGCCCGATCTGCGGTCGGCTATTGCCTACTGTGAAACTGCGGGGGATTACGGCAGCCGTGAAGTTCTTGAAGACATTCTTGAATCCCAGGAAGAGCACGTTGACTGGCTGGAAACCCAGCTGAGCCTGATCAATAGCATCGGCCTTGAGAACTTCTTGCAATCGCAGATGTAAGAGCTGATAAAAGTTGGCAGTGCCACGCACCCGGGCTTTTGCCCGGGCCTATATACTGCTGGCGCGCCGCACGGTCGTCAGTAACGCCGCAGCGCCACCGAAGAGTCCGGCAAAAACACGGTTGAGCATGCGCTGCTGGCGTGGGGAACTGAGTACTCGCAACACCCTTGAAGCAAGACCGGTATAGCCTGCCATGACGATCAGATCGACAACAACCATTGTGGCTGCCATCACCAGATACTGGGTAACCATCGGCGCTGCGGGATTGATGAATTGGGGCAGAACTGCGAGCATGAAAACCACGGCCTTGGGGTTGCTGGCATTGATAAGAAACCCACGAAACATCAGTGCCAGAGGCTGCCCTACGGAACGAACCCGCGCTTGAGCACTCATATCCACCGGTGGTGAGCGCCATTGGCGTATGGCCAGAAACAAGAGATAGGCAACGCCAAACCACTTGATCAGTCTGAATGCCGTTTCCGAAGTCGCCAGTAGCGCGCCAACCCCTGCCGCCACAACCCCTATCTGCAGCAAAAGCCCGAACTGAAGCCCTATCGCCGTCCAGTAGCCCCTTCCAAAACCGTAGTTCAGACCGCTGGAAAGCGAAGCAATAGCACCAGCGCCTGGCGATAAACTGATAATCCAGCACGCCACCAGAAAAGCCAGCCAGGTTTCCATGCTCATGTGATTCTCTCGCTATATTCTAAAAACGAGTATGCCCTGCCACGCATCTTGAGTGTGTAGCTTTTCGTCGATTTCATCCGTGTACAAAATCATGTCAATTCAGAACAACGGAACTCCAGATGTCATTGTCTGTCAATTTTTGTGAAGGCCGAGCGGCAAAGGTGTTCTATCCCTTACCGCAAAATCAACAATGGAGAAGTTTATTATGGTCAACATGAAAATGCTTACAGCCGTAGCAGCCATCGCAACCCTGGGTATCGCAGCGCCTGTGGCAGCCGAGGAAACCACCCCGGCTACCACTATTCATGAAGAGAGCCCGCGTGCCGGTACGGATGTAGGCGTCAGTTCCGACTCTGATGCTGTGAAGAGCAACCGTGGCGAGGCGGATGCAAATGAAGACATGCCCGGCGCGGACGACGCAGTACACAGCAGCGCGTACAAGAAAACCTATCCTGAAGAGCCTGAAGTCGGTGAACTCGACGAGTAAAAGTGTGCGCAGCAAAGAGGGCCTCATCGGCCCTCTTTCTGTCACTGCTTTGCCCCACCGGGTCACACGATGCGCAAATCAAATGATAAGCCAGTAGCCCTAGCCCTGCTATAGGCGTGGCGGAGCCAGCATGAACAAAGAGAATATTGCGGTTTGCTCTTCTTTGCTCAGGCAGGCAGCACACGTTGTCGTGTTTACCGGCGCGGGCGTTTCCGCTGAGAGCGGTATACCTACTTTTCGCGATGCACTAACCGGTTTTTGGGCGCTGCATGATCCTATGGACCTTGCCACACCGGAAGCCTTTGATCGCGATCCTGCGCTAGTGTGGGGCTGGTATGAATGGCGTCGTCGGCAACTGCGTATCACCCAGCCAAATCCGGCCCATGCTGTAATAGCCGGGCTAGCGGAACGAGTGCCACGCCTCACTTTGATTACGCAAAATGTGGATGATCTGCATGAGCGCGCAGGCAGCAGAGACGTTATCCATCTACACGGTGATCTGCATTCTCCCCGTTGCTCGGTATGCGCAGCGGCGTATCAGCTCGGCGCCAATGTGGTGCACATTAATCCTCAACCTGTACGCAGCCAGCACCCTCAGCAACACTCCATCCAGGGGCCTGCCGGTGAAGTGTTACCCAGACTCATGAGCGCCGCGTTCTGCTGACTTGCCTCGAGGCTGATTCGACACTAACTATTGCTGGCAACAATTGACCGAATATCCCGCATGACGTAACGCCATGGATTATTTTGGAAGACAGACGGAATCTTTTCTTTTGCGCCATCGTCCAAAATTCAGAGTCCAGGGTTTCTTGCTGCCGGCAAACAGCTTTCCCTGACCCGCGTCAAAAGGACTGCTCAGAGTAGTTGCCAATCCGTGTTGGCTGCTCTACGGTGGCGATAAGAGCCAAATAATTTAACAGCGGAAAAATGGAACCACACTATGATGCAAGTACTGATTAACAGCCATCAGATTGAAACCGCCAGCGTCTCATTCCAGGAATGGGTCACTGCAGCCGTGGTAAACGAACTGGAGCGATTCGACGATTTTCTGACTCGCGTTGAGGTTCATGTGAGCGACGAGAATGGTAACAAGTCCGGCGCTCGCGACAAGCGTTGCCAGATCGAAATGCGTCCCCGTGGTCACCAGCCTCTTTCAGTGACCAACCATGACGAGTCCCTGGAGCTGGCGGTCAATGGCGCAGCAGAGAAGGCTCGTCATGCCCTAGAGCATTTGATGGGCAAACTGGACGCCCGTGGCAATCCGGCAAAAATGGCTGAAACCTCATTAGATGACGAGGCCGCTCGTGAGAGTCGCGATGCACTGCTGGAAGAAGAATTCCTTGAGAAAGAACAACAGCTCTGATTGCGTTGATCTAATCCTTCAGAAGCCTCAGGAGAGCAGCCAGGCTGCTCTCCACCTCTCCCCAGACATCAAGCATCACCCCTCCCCTGTCAATTTCCATTGTCTATATCCACCAATGGCGCAAAGCGATAGTGCTTCAGCAATGAATCTGATCAGCCTATTGTTGACCTACACAACCAGCACCGCCCGAATCCTCGATACTTGATGGACGTGCGGCCTGGTCTAGGATTGATTCATACACCCATCTCAACAGAGGCAACTGACATGTCAGCGGAAAGAGAACTGGACATCATCGTTTATGGCGCAACCGGCTACACCGGTCGGCTGGTATGCGAGTACCTGAACAAGCAATACGGCGTCAACGGTGAGGTCAAATGGGCGATGGCCGGTCGCAGTCAGAGCAAAATCGATAGCGTACGGGAAGAGATGGGGATACCCGCCGATGTGCCCACCGTGGTCGCAGATGCAAATGAACCCGCTTCAATCAAGAGCATGGTGGAAAAAACCCGGGTGTTACTGACCACCGTGGGGCCTTATCAGCTTTACGGGTCTGATGTGGTTGCTGCATGCGCCAAGGCAGGCACTGACTATGTGGATCTGTGTGGTGAGCCGGCATGGATGCACGAAATGATCGCCAAGCATCAGGATGACGCCAAGGCCAGCGGCGCGCGTATCGTATTTTCCTGCGGCTTCGACTCTGTGCCATTCGACCTGGGCGCATTCTTCCTGCAGGAGAAGGCCAGGGAAAAGTTCGCCACCACCCTGCCCAGGATCAAGGGCCGCGTGCGAGCCATGAAAGGCACCTTCTCCGGCGGTACCCTGGCCAGCTTCAAGGCCACCATGGCAGCAGCATCCAAGAAGCCGGAAATGATGAAAGTGCTGGGTAATCCATTTGCGCTGACTCCAGGCTTTACCGGTGCGGATCAGCCCTCAGGCAACGCTCCCAGCTATGACGAGGACCTTAATAGCTGGTCTGCGCCTTTCGTCATGGCCACGATCAATACCAAGAACATTCATCGCTCCAACTTCCTGCTTGGCCACAAGTATGGCGAAGATTTTGTGTATGACGAGATGATGTTGACCGGACCTGGCGATAAGGGCGAAGCCACCGCCAAGGCGGTAGCCGCGGACAAATCCATGGCCAACGATCCGCGCCAGCCAGGCGAGGGTCCATCAAAGGAAGAACGTGAAAACGGTTACTACGACGTACTCTTTGCCGGCTCCAATGAGCAGGGCGACAGCCTCAGGGTCAGCGTCAAGGGCGACAAGGACCCAGGCTATGGCTCCACATCAAAAATGATCGCCGAGAGCGCTGTGTGTCTGGTGAAAAACCCGAATGCCGCCTCCGGTGGTATCTGGACACCTGCATCAGCCCTTGGCTCGCTGCTGATTGAGCGTCTGCAGAACAACGCTGGTCTGACCTTCCAGGTCGAGGACTGAACATGAATGGCCCCCTGCCTGCAGGGGGCCTGAACTGGAGAATGCATTGCATATAGTCAATGATTACAGCGAAGCGATACCCGTCGAGCGCGCGCTTTACGCTGTCAGATTGCGCGATAACGGCTGGAGTATTGCAGATGGGCCCGGCACACAAATAGTGCTTCCGGAGCAGGTAGCGCAGGCGGGGTACCATATCCCGGTACGGTTTGATAGCTGCGAGGCTGCCAGACAAGCCATTCTGGGCGGTCCTGAGACACCTTTTGATATAAAACCTGACTCTAGATGGGTAACCTATTGCCTGTCTGCCGGCGGCGTATTCTGCAAGGAATACGAGCCTGCCAGTGGGCCGGAAAACTCCTCTAGTCGCTCCGGCTAGTCGACCAGGACGTCCTTTGCCTCGTTGATCAGGGACGCCAGATAAGTACTCCCGCCGCGATCAGGATGCATTTTCTGCATCAAGAGCCGATGCGCCTGAATAACGTCTTCCTGCGTGGCTCCCGCCTCCAGCCCTAGCACCTCCAGAGCCTCGGACTTGGTGAGTGAACCCGCACGGGCTGAGCGCTGACTTCCCTCCCGCCCTTCAGCAGATCCATTAGCTGAGTCATCAGCACGCCAGGAATCGCCGAAGCGCCGATCCAGATAACTTTCCAGCAAGCGGGCTGAGTCATCGTCATTCTGCCTGCAATATTCAAGCAACTCGATGAATTGTTGTTCGCCCAGATCAGCCAGCTGCTGACCGGAAAAAGGACCCTCCAGCACACTGCCGCTCATATCCCCACTGTCATGGTCCAGTGTCATCTCCAGAATCTGACTGGATACCCGGGATTGATTGCCGCTACTCGCCTTGCTGCGGCCGCGCCCCATCCCCGGCAAGCCGAACCCCCGAAATAATCGCCCCAGCAACAGCCCCGGGAGCATACGGCGCAACAATGGAAACAGACCCGCGAGTAACGCCAGTACCAGGTAAAAACGTCCGGTAAGCGCGAGAATGGCAACCACAGCAACGGTGCCGATAATCACCAGTTTGAGAATTGCCGGCTTGCGCTGGGCGGATGGAAGGGAACGCACCCAGAGCCAGCCAGCAACAGCGGCGAACAGACAAAAAAGCAATAATGCAGCCATTAACGCTCCAAAAATGAAAGATCGTATCGCATCATCACGCCTACCGGATCTGCTGCGTGAGACGCCTCACTTCTACGGAGCTTCTATCGGAATGATCTCTCAAGGCTTTGACACCCCCCGAGGCGTACACGGCAACAGCGGCGAGTAACTCCCTGAGCAATTGTGGGCTGCTTCGGTCAAAAGGTGCATAGGCGCCCCCCGAAAGGCTACTGACTTGCCGGAACACCGCCTGCGCATGAGGATCTGCACCCTCCTGGAACATGAAAACCGGTGTTCGCAGCATGCCCAGCTCGCCAGCGGCATGACAGAGTTCGTCAACCGACTCTTCGCAACAGTCACCAATGAATACCACCGCCTTGACCGGCTTTGCACGGGTCTCCTGCAAGGCATGGCGCAACACACGTCCAATCTGGGTGATGCCGCCCAGACAGCGAACGCCATTCATCAGACCGAGCAACTGACTGGTCTTTTCAACAAAGCCTGTGGCTTTGAACTCGCGAAATCCCCGGTAATAGCAAAGCTGGATCGACAAACCGCCCAGGTCCTGCGCCGCACCGAAGAGCTCGCTTTGCAGATCACTGGCCTGATCCCAGGTAGCCTCACGGCTGGCAGTGGCGTCAAGGGCAAAGATAAGTCTGCCCTGCTCGTCCGGGCGTGCAGGCAGAGCGCGTACCTGATTGATGAAGGCGTCGATCGAACTGCGGTCAGAACGCGCTGCAAGCGGTTTATCGGACATACCTGCTAGCCTCGGCTTTATGGACGATGGCCAGCTGCCTGCCGGCCATCGTCCCGATCTGGAGTGTTAGTCCCTGTCGAGCTGCTGCTCGATAACGCCTGAAAGCTGCTCCCAGTTGCTGCGTGTCAACGGGATGTTATCGACGATCACTGTCGGCGTACTGGCGACGCGCAGTTGCTTGGCCACTGCGAGACTGTCCTCTACAGCAGAACGGGTCTGCTCGGTCGAGATACAACGCTCAAAGCGCCCTTCATGCAGCCCCAGCTCCCCGGCATAACCGGCAAATAGTGCCAGTGGATCGTTTGAAGTGCTCCAGGCAGCCTGATTGGTGAACAACGCATCATGCATGCCCCAGTAGGCATCCTGTTCGCCGGCGCAACGGGCCGCAATTGCCGCAGGCATAGCGTTACTGTGCTGAGCCAGGGGCATTTCAAAGAACACCAGACGCACCTTGCCCGAATCAATATAGTCGCTTTTCAGTTGATCAATAACGCCGGAGAAACGCGCGCAGGCCGGGCACTGATAGTCCGCAAACTCACGCACCACAACAGGTGCCTCAGGGTCGCCCAGTTGCACTCCGAATCTGTCTACCTCGGCAGGGAATGCCGGCTGATCCGCGGGCACCGATGGCAATGCGATCGGACCGGTACCTGGAGTGGCCAGATAAAAGGTAGCAGCCAAGGCTGCTGCCACGGCCAGCACAGCGCCGCCCCACACGAGGCCGTTACGGCCTTTCTGCTTGCGCCTCTGGGGGCTCGGCTCCCCTGTTGCCTGACGACGCTTTGACTCACCCATGATCAATTCCTCGGCTACCTGAATATACTCGACAGCTTAACATCTACTTTTCCCGTTGATTCAATAACTCACGCAGCCGGTCCATGCCTGCCACCACCTCCTCAGGCCTGCCCCTGAGACTCAGTTCGACTTCCTGACGGCCTTCGGCGTGGGGCAGGCAGGCCAGACGCAGATGAACGAACTCGGCCAAAAGCTGCTCCATGAGCGGTATCAAAGGGCCCTCGGAAGTATCGGTAAGCACAAGGGTCTGAGTGACTTGCTGGCCCGGGGCTTGCAGACTGGCGTAGTCGTGATCCAGCACCCACTCGACCATCGGCCAGGCCATCCGAGGAAAGCCGGGCACAAAATGATGATCACGTATCGAAAAGCCCGGTATGCGGTTGATCGGGTTGGGGATAATACGAGAACCCGCCGGAAACTCGCCCATGCGCAGGTGGTTGGCGTTAAGCCTGTCACCCAATTGCGCACGGATTTCCTGTTCGGCGGCGGGATGCAGTTCGATATCTACCCGCAGCGCCGCCGCTGCACACTGGCGGGTAAGGTCATCCGGCGTAGCACCTATACCCCCAAAACAGAACACGATATCTCCACGACCAAGGGAATCCTCAAGCGCGCGCGTGATCAGGCCCGGATTATCGCCAACGACGTTGACCCAATCAATTTCCAGCCCACGCTGGGAAAACCGCGGGATCATTGCCGGCAGGTGCGCGTCCTGCTTGCGACCATTGAGCAATTCATCGCCAATCAGGATGAGGCCAACCGTTCGACGATTCAGGGCAGCACCACCAGACGGTTGGACAGTTCGTTGCGGTCGTGCGTGCCTGGCACATGCTGACTCAGTTGTGCTCCGCATGAGTCGATGCAGCTCAGGAAGCCATCCAGTACTTTGCCTTCACGTACCTTGACGGTAAAGGCTTCGACAATGGACTCCCACACCGCGTTATCGATGCGACCGGAAATACCCCGATCAACCAGAATCTCTACATACCGCTCAGCTTCGGAAACAAAAATGAGCATGCCTGTAGCACCATCGGTGTGGTGCAGGTTGAGCTCAATGAATTGTCGCCGCGCGAGGTTGCTCGCTCGCCAATGCCTGACTGATCGCGGGATAAGCCGGGTAATGACCGGCGGCAGCCGAAAGACCAGTGCCAGAATGATAAAAGTCACCCATTGGGCCAGTAGTAACTCTGCCGCACCCAGCCAGCCGGTGACAAGTATCACCAGACCGGGTATCAGCAGAGCAAGCACACCAGCCCAGAGCAACGGAATGTAATGGTAGTCATCGGCGCGGGCAGCAAGCACCGTTACCACCTCGGCGTCGGTCTCAAGTTCGATACGATCGATCGCATCAGCAACCTGCTGTTGTTCGTCTTGCGTAAGAAGAGTCATTGGGAATCCATGATTGAGTTTACCAGCCGCCCGAAGCGCCACCGCCACCAAAGCCGCCACCGCCACCGCCAAAACCGCCTCCCCCACCGCCGCCGCGAC
The DNA here is from genome assembly GCF_008641105.1 of Halopseudomonas salina. The sequence goes on along the minus strand of NZ_VTTI01000009.1, from coordinate 40,247 downwards.
CCATGCCACCGAGCAGAGCGCCGGCCAGTATCGCGCTGCCGAAACCTCTGCCACCGCGGCCGCCACGACCACCGAAGGCACCGCGGATCAGCGAGATCACCACGAAAAACAGAATGACGAACAGACCACCGGGAGGGTTGTCATTCTTTTCAGTGACCGGACGACCACTGGCCGTCAAGAGGGGATCGCCGCCCAGAACCTGGACCATCGCCGCACTTCCATCGGCGATGCCCTGTTCAAAATTGCCCTCACGGAAAGCTGGCGTAATGATGCTGTTGATGATGGCTGATGATTGCGCATCCGTCAGTCGACCTTCGAGACCATAACCCACCTCGATACGGATCTTCCGATCATCGCGCGCCACTATCAGCAAGGCGCCGGTATCTTCCTCGGCCTCGCCTATACCCCAGGCTCGGCCGAGTTCCACGCCAAACTCTTCTATGCTGCGACCCTGAAGATCCGGCACAGTCACTACCACCACCTGCTCACCGGTTGCCTGTTCATGAGCAGCAAGCATTTGCGTCAAGCGCGTCTCAGTCTGGGGTCCAACCATTTCAGCCTGATCCACCACGCGGCCGGTCAATTCTGGCAACTCGACCTCGACGGCCGGCACCTGAGCAGTAGCGGCGCAGCTGAACACCAGCAGGGCAAGCAACTGCCAGGGTACGAGAAGTTTGCGCATACTCATTCGAACTGCACTGCCGGCGCCTGTTCTGCGCCCTCAGTGGTGGCTTCAAAGTTTTCGCGTATGGGCATGTCGCTATACATCAGGCTGTGCCAGATGCGACCCGGGAAGGTGCGGATCTCGGTGTTGTACTGCTGCACGGAGGCGATGTAATCGCGCCTTGCTACCGCGATACGGTTCTCGGTGCCTTCCAGCTGCGACTGCAGTGTCAAAAAGTTCTGATTGGATTTGAGATCCGGGTACCGTTCCGAAACAGCCATCAACCGACTGAGCGCCCCCGTCAGCTGAGATTGCGCCTGCTCGAATTGCCGCATCTTGGCCGGGTCGTTCAGGTCCTCGGCGCTGATCTGAATCGATGTTGCCTTGGCCCGAGCCTCGACCACAGCGGTCAGTGTTTCCCGCTCCTGGCGAGCGAAGCCCTTGACCGTCTCGACCAGATTGGGCACAAGGTCTGCGCGTCTCTGGTACTGATTTTCCACCTGCGCCCAGGATGATTTGACCTGCTCATCATAGGTAGGAATGTTGTTTATGCCACACCCCGAAAGCAGGCTGCCGAGCATAAGAACCAGTGCCAGTTGCCAGGTAAATCGTAAATACTGATTGGGCATGTTGTGCTATCCATTACGTTAACGTTTGCTTTTCACCGCGGTGCGCCCGTGAGAATTCACATCACGGCATAAAGAGCAGAACATAAAAGTGAGTAGGTTGAAAGTCGACACAGATAACCCGCAAAGGTTCTATTGAATGGTAGACAATCCCAGCGCGTGCCATAGGTCTGCTTTGAGCGGCCCTCCAGCCATTCGACCCGTCGGTGCCTCCATTATTCGCGGTTGGCTTTCTTCCACAAGCCACGGGTAAACTGCACCGACTCTTTTCTTGCCGGCATTGCATCCATGACGTTCTCCTCCCTGGGTCTGCTCGACCCGATCCTGCGCACACTTGATCGACTGAACTACCGCTCACCAACCGCAGTCCAGACAGCAGCCATTCCAGCCGTGATCAAGGGTCGGGACCTAATGGCCGCGGCGCAGACAGGGACAGGCAAAACCGCCGGCTTTGCCTTACCGGTACTACACAAACTGCTGCAAGAGGGCCCCAGGGTCGCCAGCAACCAGACTCGGGCTCTGATTCTGGTACCCACTCGGGAGCTGGCTGAACAGGTTCTGCAGAGTTTCATGACCTACGGGGATCAGCTGCCGTTGCGCAGCTATGCAGTCTATGGTGGGGTCTCAATCAATCCGCAGATGATGGCATTGCGCAAGGGTGTGGACATATTGGTGGCGACACCCGGTCGCCTGCTGGACCTTTATCGCAAGAACGCGGTGTCTTTCAGCCAGCTACAGATACTGGTCCTGGACGAAGCCGATCGCATGCTCGATCTGGGCTTCGCCGAAGAGCTGCATCAGGTTTTCAGTGCACTGCCGAGCAAGCGTCAGACGCTGCTGTTTTCCGCAACTTTTTCCAATGCTATTCGCATCTTGGGCGAGGATCTGTTGCGCGACCCACTGGTGCTTGATATCAGCCCCAATGAGGTCGCGGCAGTCACCGTCTCGCAGTGTGTTATCCCGGTGGACAAGAAACGTAAGCCTGAACTCTTCATGCACCTGCTATCACAGCGCAAATGGCGTCAGGTACTGGTCTTTGCCAAAACACGCCAGGGAGTGGACCAACTGGTGGATATGCTACAGAGCAATGGCGTTAGTGCCGATGCAATTCACGGCGACAGGCCGCAGCCTGCACGCCTACGCGCCCTCGCCCGCTTCAAGGCTGACGAGGTCCGAGTGCTGGTGGCTACTGACGTCGCGGCACGCGGACTGGACATCAATGACTTGCCCCAGGTCGTCAATCTCGACCTACCTGTGGTCGCCGAGGATTATGTCCACCGAATCGGCCGCACCGGTCGCGCAGGCAGCAACGGCGAAGCCATCTCGCTGGTCAGTGCTGACGAAGTAGAGCAGCTCGCAGCAATCGAAACATTTATCGGCCAGACCTTGCCGCGCAAGGAGGAAGCCGACTTCATTCCCACCCACCGCGTGCCGATAACTACCCCCGGCGGTCAGATTGTCAAAAAGCCGAAGAAACCCAAGAAACCCAAGCCCGCATCGAGCACGCGCAAGGGCAAGATCCATCTGGGCAACTGGTTCGATGAGGGCTGAGCTCGCCTGAGTAGCACAGCTGAAAAACGGTTAATTACTGTCCCAGCTTCATCTTATAGCCCACACCTCGATATTGCTTTGGCGGGCAACACTGTAAGCCAGGCCCCGAGGCACAGCTGCTGCGAGCCCCATACGGTCGAGAAAGACCTGCACGCGCTCAGACTCGGGCCCGGTCAAATCCGCCAACGCATCCGCTGCACGCTGTAGTAAAAACAAGAGGTACGGTTCCACTCCAACCTCGAGCGGGGTGCCCTTGAAACTGGTATTTACCATACCCAGCTGGCGTTGCTGGGGCTTTTCAGTCACGGGCTCACCATCGGCTGGCTGATTGCGCAACACCCAGTTATCGATAAAGGCCAGCTTATCGCTCAGCTCAGGAAAGATTTCGCTGGCGATATGCTCTAGTAGTGGCTCGAGTGTTAGCGGGATCGCGTCCTCGGGCCAGAATTCAGCAGCACGCTCAGGATATTCGACCACATCAAGCCCAGGCGCCGTCATGCGCTCAACCCACCGATACACCCGCGGCGCGCGTAGCTTCATGATCTGGCAGGGCACCGGATCACGTCCCAGGTGGGCAAACAGGGAGCCTATCAGTCCATAGTCTCCAATCGAGGGCCGGTCCCCGAGCAGGTAGGGCATCTGCTCGAAGTGCGCATCAAGAATATCCAACAAGGCCTCGTATGACCGCTCGATGTGCGGGATGCTCTGTTCGGTTACACCCAGACGCGGCAAATAGGCCTGCATACGCATCATGATCTTTTCCGCCATCCCTGCACCCGATCCGCTGGTGAATGCATGTACCAGAAAATCTTTCTGTTGCTCGAGGTAGGACCACCGATAATGCATCGCATGCTTGAGCATAGCCTGGCCACCGTAGTACTCGATGATAATCGCTATTGCACGTTGCAAGGGACCCTGTGGATACACCGGGTAAGGTACACCCAGACGTTCGAAATAATCGATGATATCGACAGTATCCTGAATGATCTGCCCATCGGGTGTCTCCAGCACAGGGATGATCCCCCTGCCAATCTGCGGGAGAATCCGCGCGGCAAAATCCGGATGGGTGGTCGGCCGCTCGATGTAGGAAATGCGCTGGTTGCGTAAATAACAGCGCGCTTTACCTGTGTAAAGGGAATGGGACGCGCCATAAAGAATGTAGATGTTTTTATTGTCAGGCATGCTTTCTCCACACTGAGGCTGAATTTCAAAGCCGATATAAGCATAAATTGTGCTGCAGGCAAGACAAATCAACAATATGAATACGTTGACTGAAACATCCAAGAACAGTCGCACACTCCCGAAACCGAGGTTCAGTTGAATAAATTACTACTGCGCCTGGCGAAGCTCCTCGCCCTGCTGGCCTTATGCTTGCTGATATATCTGACGCGCCCCTGGGAAGCTGTTCCGGCTGCCTGGAATCCCTGGGCCCCATTGTCGGTCGAGCACCAGCTAACACCTGTTTCCCGCTGGAAGTTGTCCCGGCTCAAGCTCGCTCCCGAGCAGTGTAGAAATGCACTGGCAACAGCTCCCGACAACGTATTGGACTATATGCCGCTTGAAGACTACTCCCCGGTGGAAGGCTGCCCGCTGGAAAATGTAATCAGAATCAATCGAACCGACGTGGCTTTCAACTCTCCGTTTACCATCAGTTGTCCCTGGGCGGTGGCCTGGATCATGTTCGAACGCAATGAATTACAGCGCCTGGCCTTGATCCATCTGGACAATCAAGTGAAGCGGATAGATCACTACGGCAGTTTTGCCTGTCGCAATGTGTATAACCGTGAGGAGGGTCGCCGCAGCGAACACGCCACAGCATCTGCACTGGATATTGCAAGCTTTGAACTGGTTGGTGGTGAGCGGATTTCGGTGCTCAGGGATTGGGCACGGCCTGGGGAGTCAAAGGCTGGAGATTTCCTGAGGGCTTTCCAGGATAGCGCTTGCGATTACTTTGGCACCGTCCTTGGTCCCGAATACAACCAGGCCCACGCCAACCACTTTCATCTGGATACCAGTAATTACGGGTTCTGCCGCTAGGCGCGAAAGCTAAATGGATTACCAGGGCAGTTCATCACCATTGCTGTGCCAGAAAGATCCGGTATTTTCCAGACTCAGATTATCGATTCTTTCAGCCAGCCCACGGGCCGACTCAGTGGGTGTGATATGGCCGGAAAAACCGACCATCCGGGTCTGTACATAACCGGGGTGCAGCTGCGCGACGGCAACTCCCTTGGGCTTGAGATCCATCGCCAGCGACTTGCCAAAAGCGTTCAGCGCAGCCTTTGAAGCGCGATAACCGTAGCGCCCGCCCGAGTCATTATCCGCTATGGACCCCATGCGACTGGTGACATTGGCAATCTTGCCACCCCTGGGTATCAACGCAAGCAAAGCCTCAGCAACCCGTAACGGCGCATAGGCATTGATTTCCATCTGGGTGCGAATGGAATCGAAATCTATGGCACCCAACTTTTCATCCTGCAACAAGCCTGCGTTATTGATCAGTAGATCAACGCGGCTGCCGGCGAGCTCGCTGGCCAGGCGCCTGACGTCGAGCTCAGATGTCACGTCGATACCTGCCACAATCCTGGTAGCGACGGCGTCGAGCTCGGGCGATGATTCGCGGCAGACACCTGTCACCTGATCACCCCGGCCAGCATACAAACGAGCCAGTTCCAGCCCAATTCCACGGTTGGCACCGGTGATAAGTACAGTTTTCATTGCATGGCTCCTGTTGGTTGTTTTCAAGAATAGAAGCCTAGCATTGTTACCGGGTGCCCGTTCAGAGCCGGGCTGTCTTGAACTGGCCAATCAATCGTTCGAGTTGCTCAGCAGCCTCCTTGAGGTGCTCGGTATTCTCTGCGGTATCTTTCAGCTCGAACATCACCTTGCCGCCCAGGGCACTGAGTTGATTGAGGCTGCGAGCAATTTCGTTGGATGTCTGTGACTGCTGCTCGGCCGCGGCAGCCACCTGATGGGTCATGTCGGTAATGGTCGATACCGAGGTGGCGATCAAGCCCAGGGCAGTACGGGACGCCTCAACCTGTGCCTGCATCTCTTCCGACTGACGATGGCTGCCCTCCATGGACTCCACCGCCTTGGTAGTACCATTCTGGAGCAGCGTTATCATTTCCTGAATTTCATCGGTAGAGCGCTGGGTCCGGCTTGCCAGGGTTCTTACCTCATCGGCTACTACTGCAAAGCCCCGACCCTGCTCGCCTGCCCGAGCAGCTTCTATAGCCGCGTTCAAGGCCAGCAGGTTGGTCTGGTCAGCTACCCCACGTATCACGCTCAGAACCGACCCTATCGTTTTGGAGTTTTCATTCAGTTCACTAACGGCCTGCCCTGCCCGTTCGATATCGTTGGCCAGGGTTACCATCATTGCCGAGGTAAGCTCTGCAGTTTCATGCCCCTTGGCTGTCTGGTCGCCTGCCTCCTTGGCCGCTCCGGCCGAATCCGACATGCGTCTGGCAATTTCCTCGACTGTCGAACTCATTTCCTCTACCGCAGAAGCGATGGTTTCCAGCTCACTGCTTTGCTGGTTATAGGACGCCTCGGCCTTGGCCATGGCCCCACCAACTTCACTCGCGATTTCCCGATTGCGCGAAACCACCTCACGCAGCTCATCTATGACCCCCGTCAATTTGTCGGTAAAGGCATTGAAGCCACGCGCCAACCCCGCCACTTCGTCATTGCCGCTGGTATCCAGTCTTCGAGTCAGATCGCCGTCGCCTGTTGCTATGTCATTCATGGCTCGCACTGCGTGACCGAGGGGCCCGTTGATGCTGCGTGCAATCAGCAGGTTGAAGCCGATCAGCACCAGCAAACCGAAGCCCGCCAGAATGAGTTTGGGGGCCATTTCCGCCCAGAAGAATCCATTTACATCGTCCAGATAGATTCCCGATCCCAGTACCACGCCCCACGGCTCGAACAGAGAAACGTAAGAAATTTTCGGAACAGGATCAGTAACTCCCGGTTTCGGCCAGTCGTAAGCAACAAAACCAGCCGAATCAGCGCGGACCACATCGTTCATTTCGCGGAAAAGAAACTTGCCATTGGGATCCTTCACCTGCGCCACGCTATTTCCCACCAGCGCCTTGCTGAAAGGATGCATGAGCATCTGCAGATCAAGGGTGTGAACCCAGAAATAATCATTGTCACCGTAACGCTGGCCTTCAAGCGCTACCATTGCTGCAGCAACAGCTTCTTCCCTTGTCAGCTCCCCACTGAGCTGGCGGTCATGGAAATACTGCAGCACGCCCATCCCCGATTCCACAATGTGCTGTGTTTTCAACCCACGTCCATCAAGGAGGCTTTGTCGGAAGTCCACGGCAAAGCCTCCGACCAGAGCGAAAATGATCAGAAGTGTCAGCGAGGTACCCGCAAGCAGCCTCTGAGATATGGAGAATCGGCGAAGCAGAGTCATAGGATGTACTCGGAAGGGAGGGTGATTTCGCGACTTGTGGAGAAATACCACCGGTTGGGCATACCTGATCGTATCCACCAAAAGTGTTACACGAAATATTCCCTGATATGTCGACCAGTATTACCCATCCTTTAATCGGCTCGACGGACGGAGTGGTCCGCTTCAGCCGTATTTGCTCCAGCTGTTGCGCAGCGTGGACAAAGGCATGCCTTGTCAATCTGATCAGCCGGGACACGAGCCAGATTCTGCTTGCTTACCGGCACAGCAAAACACCAGCACTTTACGGTCACGTCCGATGCGACATAAGCACATTGGTTAGCCTGTCCACAGAGGGGGCAAACCAAGCGCGAGGTGGTTTTCATATCGATTTTTCCTGTCAGCTATCCTATGCGGCAGAAACGCGGACACCCCGATTGTGTTAAGGTGCCGCTCCTGGCATACGAGTTACCAAGTATTCTTCTTCTGCTTGACCAGTTCGAGCGCTTCCTTCCGGCGTTTTCTCGAGACCTCGCGTTTCATCGGTGGCCTGCCCACCTTCGGCCCTCTGTTGCACCCCGACAGCTGCAGCCTTCATCACATTGCGCCATCGGTTAACCCGACTTCAGTGCGCTTCATTGCGAAGCCCCATGTCTCGACCGTATTTCGGTTCGGGCGGTGCGTGCTTTTCGCTTTTAATCGTTGCCCGGGCCGCTCTCGCCCGCGCACGATACCTTGCCTGTTATCAGGAGTCATTATGAGCTTTAGAGTTGCCATTCTAGGCGCCGGCCCGAGCGGCCTGGCCCAACTACGTGCTTTCGAAGCAGCCCGCCGCGACGGCGCTGACATCCCCGAAATCGTCTGCTATGAAAAGCAGAGTGACTGGGGCGGCCTGTGGAACTACACCTGGCGCACGGGACTCGATGCCTACGGCGAGCCGGTTCACGGCAGCATGTACCGCTACCTGTGGTCGAACGGCCCCAAGGAATGCCTGGAGTTTGCCGATTACAGCTTCGAGGAGCATTTCGGCCGCCCCATCCCCTCCTACCCGCCGCGGGCCGTCCTGCGTGACTACATCATGGGTCGTGTTGCCAAGAGCAACGTGCGCCAGTACATCCGCTTCAATACCGCTGTGCACTGGGTTGCCGAAGACGAAGCCACCGGCAAGTTCGCAGTCACCGTGCGCGACCTCAAACAGGACGTGCTCAGCACTGAAGAGTTCGATCATGTGATCGTTGCCACCGGCCACTTTTCAACACCCAACGCGCCCTACTTCGAAGGTCTGGAAAAGTTCCCCGGTCGCGTGCTGCACGCCCACGATTTCCGCGACGCCTGCGAGTTCCAGGGCAAGGATCTGCTACTGATCGGCAGCAGCTATTCGGCGGAAGATATTGGCACCCAGTGTCACAAGTACGGGGCGAAGTCGGTCACGTTCAGCTACCGCTCAAAGCCCATGGGTTTTGACTGGCCGGAATCCTTTGCCGAAGTGCCATTGCTTTCCGAAGTTGTCGGCAAGACTGCCCACTTCAAGGACGGCACCAGCAAGGACGTTGACGCGATCATCCTGTGTACCGGGTATCAGCATCACTTCCCGTTCCTGCCCAACGAGTTGACGCTCACCACCAGCAACCGACTCTATCCGGAAGGCCTGTACAAGGGCATCGTGTCGCTGGCCAACCCCAAACTGGTTTTCCTCGGCATGCAGGACCAGTACTACACCTTCAATATGTTTGACGCCCAGGCCTGGTACGCGCGGGATCTGATGCTCGGCCGCATCACCCTGCCAACGGACCAGGCGATGGCAGCCGACACCCGGGAATGGGTAGGACGCGAGGAACAGGTAACTGACCCCTTCGAGGCAATCGACTTCCAGGCGGCCTACATACTGGATCTGCTTGAGCCGACTGACTACCCGCCCTTCGATGTGACCGGCGTCGCCGAGATCTTCAAGCAGTGGGAACATCACAAGGAGGCGGACATACTCGGTTATCGCAACAAGAGTTACCGCTCGACACTGACCGGCACCCTGGCCCCCGTCCACCACACCCCCTGGATGGATGCGATGGACGATTCGCTGGAAGCTTTCCTCTTTGAGGCGCAAGCCCAGCCAGAAAAGGAAAGTGTATGAGCTTAGCTAAACTCCCCATCAAAAATTGATAAAACCCGCATGAACGACATCTCGGGTACTGATTCCAGGATGACCGACTGACCGGTGACGGGATGGCTGAAAGCCATAGCGGTGGCCGCCAGCATCAACCGGCTCTGGCCGAAACGCTCGGCGAAATAATGGTTGTGCCGGGTACGACCGTAATTGGTATCGCCAATAATCGGATGACTGATGTGCTGCATGTGCCGGCGCAATTGGTGTTTGCGACCGGTTTGCGGGCTGAGCTCTACCAGACTGTAACGACTGGCCGGGTAGCCTTCTATCTCAACTGGAATCTCCGTCGTCGCCAACCGACGGAAGCCGCTCTTCGCCTCGCGTAGGGGTTGCTCTTCACCCTTGCAGCGTCGGTCAGTCGGATGCTCGCGCAGGGGGTGGTCGATGACCCCCGCCTCGGGAGTCCAGCCCCGCACCATCGCCAGATACGTCTTCGCTACTTTTCCATCCATGAACATTTTCCCCAGAGCACTCGCGGTCGCTGGGTCTCGAGCGAACAGAAGCACACCCGAGGTCGGGCGGTCCAATCTATGCACCGGGTACACATGCTCACCGCCATTGAGCGCACGGGCGTATTGCAGTGCAAACTCGGTTTCATGCCGATCAATAGGACTACGGTGTACCAGCAGACCGGCCGGCTTGTGAGCCGCCAGGAGCCATGAGTCCCGGTAAATTTCATGCAGCGGGTTAGCCGACAGGTAAGGATGCGCTACAGCCATAAAGAGCTGCTCTCCGGGCCGAACAAGGAAATCAAGTCTAACCCAAATGGGTGTGAATCCTGGCTCGACGCCAAATGAATTCCCGTCTAGGCTTGGCAGCGTGCGCTTACAAATACCAAACCAATAATAAATAAATGAACCAATATACCCGCCCCTGGCGCAGAATCTCTCTGGGTCTACTGCTGATGCTGTACACCAGTTTCAGTTTCGTGCATGCCGCAGAACCCGTTCGAACACTGAATGCAGCCTTTCTGAACTTCCCCCCCATGGCGTATCTCGATGACAACGGTGAGCCAGCCGGGAGCGTTATCGAGCTGACCAATCGCGTCGCGGCGGAAAGCGGGCTAGGTATCAATTGGGTAAGTTATCCGATCAGGCGCATTTACCACGGCCTGACCACCGGCAAGATCGATTTCTGGCCCGGATCGCAGGCCATTCCTGCCCTGCAAGATGCTACGCTCGAAACGCCTTCAATCGGCATCGATATAACGCTATGCGCATTCTCATTGGAAGCTACTCCTTCGATCGAGAGTGTTCAGGACCTTGCTCGCAAGGATCTGGTACTGATCAGGGGTTACACCTACCGCGCACAGCTCGACGACATATTCGAGAAAAACAAGCGGCGTCCAATTGTCGCGCCGGATCACGTAGCTGCCATGCAACTGCTACAAAAAGGGCGTGCCGACTACCTGATCAGTTACGCCGATCCAATCAAGAAAGCGTTGCTTCATTATCCGCAAGCAGATTCAAAATGCGACGTGCTCGATACCTGGCCCTTGGTATACGTGGTCTCGAGAAATATCCCAGACGCAGACGGTATCGCTGCTGCATTGACCGAAGGCTACCGCAAGGTGAGCGCAGCCAGGACCAAGCCAGCTCCCTTCGCCCAGGCGCGCTAACCAACACGCGAAGATAAACGCGCTGAATGCTGCATTAACAAGCCATTTGCCGGCTTTGCCCCACCGCGC
>NZ_VTTI01000009.1:0-29149 GCF_008641105.1 Halopseudomonas salina | reverse complement strand
CAGGACCAAGCCAGCTCCCTTCGCCCAGGCGCGCTAACCAACACGCGAAGATAAACGCGCTGAATGCTGCATTAACATTTTTTGAGCTGTTGAAACCCAAACAGCCAAATCAAGGATCAATGATGAGCTTCGATACCCCCCTTTACCTGTGCGGCCCCGTGCGTGAGCCAAAACAGATGCTGGCCGATCAGGAATACAGCGGCCACACCTCCATACACGATGACAGCATGGCCGAGAAGCTGGGCTTCAGGGCGGGCCCGATTGAAGGCCCCACGCATTTCAGCCAGTTTGCACCGCTGCTGGCCGAAATATGGGGGCAGACCTGGTTTGAGCGTGGCTGTTTTTCCGCCCACTTTCAGAACATGGTCGTGGAAGGTGAGCAGGTTCGCGCGTTCATAGAGCGCCCCGCCCCAGGCGCCACCAGGGTGCGCGCCTGGGCCGAAAAGGCAGACGGCACTCCGGTGCTTGAAGCCAGCGCCAGCCTGGGGCCGGATGCCGGCGAAAGCCTGCTGGACCAACGCATGGCCAAACTGCGCCCACCGGAAAAACTGGTCATCCTGTCGGACCTGCATGTGGGGATGACCGGCGCCCGCGACGAAAAAGTGCGTATGGACCACGACCAACATATGGGCAACCTGTACCCGTTCTCCCTTGCACAGAAACTCGAGGGTATCACCGAGAACTCTCCCTGGTATTCCGACCCCGCCACTACGCCGTGGGGCCGCGCCATCATCCCGATGGAAATGGTCAGCGTGCTCGCTGAATACACCAGCAAGGAAGCAGAATTCCCGGTCAAGCAACCGGTTATTGGCCTGTTCGCCGATCAGGAGATCCGCATGATCGATGGCCCTCTGTTTTTAGGCGAGGACTACCTCATACGGCGGGAAATCGTTGCACTCTCCGAGAGCAAGCGCACAGAATCCTATTGGGTGCTTTCCAGCATCTACGATGCCAGTGGCAAAACACTCAAAGCACAGATGTTGCTCAACCATGCGACACTGAAACATTCCTATGCCAACTACGAGGTAGAAGCCTCGGCGTAACAGGATGCCGCGGAGCGGCTGTAATAGAGGCCTCCAACTCCGAGGCGGAGACGGGAAATATGCGAGCGTCGTTAGCCCCGGCGCTCGTCAAACGTGTCTCTGGAAAGCTTGCCCTCCTTTCCGTCGTAAAAGCAGAGCGAAATCACTTCTAATCCTGTATGATGAGCGCCTTTATTTCCACCCGGCTTATCAGAGAGCGCTATGACGACAGACCTTAACCTCTACAGAAACATCGGTATCTTCGCCCACGTTGATGCCGGGAAAACCACCACTACCGAGCGTATTCTCAAGCTGACCGGTCGTATCCACAAACTTGGCGAAGTTCACGAAGGCGAGTCCACCACCGACTTCATGGATCAGGAAGCCGAGCGCGGTATTACCATTCAGTCGGCAGCCGTCAGCTGTTTCTGGAAAGGCCACCGGTTCAACGTTATCGACACCCCCGGCCACGTTGACTTTACAGTTGAAGTTTATCGCTCGCTGAAAGTACTCGACGGCGGCATCGGCGTATTCTGCGGTTCCGGCGGTGTTGAGCCCCAGTCAGAAACCAACTGGCGCTACGCGAACGATTCGAAAGTATCCCGCCTGATCTTCGTCAACAAGCTGGACCGTATCGGTGCCGACTTCCTGCGCGTAACCGCTCAGGTCGAGAAAGTGCTGGGTGCCAAGCCACTGATCATGACACTGCCAATCGGTCGGGAAGATACCTTCTCCGGCGTCGTTGACCTGCTGACCCGCAAGGCTTACGTCTGGGATGCTACCGGTCTGCCGGAAAATTACGAGATCACCGACATCCCAGCCGACATGGTTGACGATGTAGAGAAATACCGCGGCGAGCTGGTCGAAACTGCCCTGGAAATGGACGACGACCTGCTGATGGCCTACATGGAAGGCGAAGAAGCCTCCAACGAAGACATCATGCGCTGCATCCGCAAGGGCACGCTGGAACTGGCGTTCTTCCCAACCTACTGTGGCTCGGCATTCAAGAACAAGGGCATGCAGCTGCTGCTCGACGCCGTTGTCGACTACCTGCCTGCACCGCACGAAGTTAACCCGCAGCCCCTGACCGACGAAGAAGGCAACGCCAACGGCGAATACGCCATCGTTTCCGAGAAGGAGCCCTTCCGTGCTCTGGCGTTCAAGATCATGGACGACCGTTTCGGCGCCCTGACCTTCGTACGCATCTACTCCGGTACCTTGAGCAAGGGTGACACCATCCTCAACTCGTTTACCGGCAAGAGCGAGCGCGTGGGCCGTATGGTCGAAATGCAGGCCAACGAGCGCAACGAACTGAGCTTCGCCACCGCCGGTGACATTATTGCCATCGTGGGCATGAAGAACGTGCAAACCGGTCACACCCTGTGTGATCCCAAGCACCCCTGCACCCTGGAAGCCATGGTGTTCCCCGAGCCCGTAATCTCCATCTCGGTTACCCCGAAAGACAAGGGTTCCACCGAGAAGATGGGCGTGGCCATCGGCAAGATGGTTGCAGAAGATCCTACTTTCCGTGTTGAAACTGACATTGATTCAGGCGAAACCATCCTCAAGGGTATGGGCGAGCTGCACCTGGATATCAAAGTCGACATCCTGCGCCGCACTTACGGTGTGGATCTGGTTGTAGGTCAGCCACAGGTTGCCTACCGCGAGACCATCACCAAGGACGTTGAAGACAGCTACACCCACAAGAAGCAGTCGGGTGGTTCCGGTCAGTACGGTAAGATTGACTACGTCATCAAGCCCGGCGAGCCGAACACTGGCTTCACCTTCAAGTCTTCCGTTGTGGGCGGTAACGTTCCGAAGGAATACTTCCCGGCTATCGAGAAGGGTTTCGCTTCCATGATGGGCATTGGCCCGCTGGCTGGCTTCCCCGTGCTGGACGTGGTTGTCGAGCTGAAGGACGGTGGTTACCACGCCGTTGACTCCTCGGCCATTGCGTTCGAAATCGCAGCCAAGGGTGCCTTCCGCCAGACCATGCCCAAGGCCGGCCCACAAATGCTCGAGCCTATGATGAAGGTCGACGTATACGCACCTGAAGACCATGTTGGTGATGTTATCGGTGACCTGAACCGTCGCCGCGGCATGATCCTCGGTCAGGAAATCAGCGCCACTGGCGTGCGCGTAAAGGCTGATGTTCCGCTGGCAGAAATGTTCGGCTACATCAGCACCCTGCGCACAATGACGTCTGGCCGTGGTCAGTTCTCCATGGAGTTTGCTCACTACGCGCCGTGCCCGGCTAACGTAGCCGAGACCGTTATCGCGAAAGAGAAAGAAAAGAAAGCGGCCAAGAACTAAGGTTCAGCCCGCTATCTGAAACGCCCCGCCGGCTTTTGCCGCCGGGGCGTTTTTTTTGCCAAAACGGTCAGTGCCCGCCCCCGCTCACCCGCACATCCCGCAAACAGATTGCCGTCAGTACTGCAGCAGCAGCCATGATCGCCCCACCGATCAGCGCATTGGCGTGCAATGCCTCCGCAAAGGCACCCTGCACCGCAACCAGCAACGCCTCTGCCAAATCCGGGGGTAACATAGCAACAACACCCAGGGCGCCTCCGAGGGTGTCACTCGCTATTTCAATCTGCTGCACGTCCAACCCGGCTGGCATCTGGGCAGCCATGTGTCCACGGTAAACGGCAGCGCCAACACTCCCGATTACCGCAATGCCCATGGCCATCCCCAGCTCAGTCGCCGTTTCGGAAGTAGCCGCGGCTGCGCCGGTTTTTTCAGGCGGCACGGAACTCATTACCAGATCAGTGCCCAGAATCATCATGGGCATTATCCCGACGCCGAGCAGAATGGTACCCAGAATCATCCATCCTAGTCCGTACTCGCCTTCCACGAGGATCAGTGCGGCAAACCCTATCACCGCTATCAGCAAGCCACCGCTGACCAACCAGGATGGCTTCAGCCACCGGGACATACGCGGTACCAACAGGGAAGCGATGGTCTGCAACACCGCAGACGGGAGCATCACCACGCCTGCTGCCAGAGCACTGAGACCCATCACCCCCTGCAAGTACTGGAAAATCAGCAGCCACGCGCCGGACAAGGCGAGGATCGACATCAACATTGCGATCACGGACACCGTAAAGGCGCGACGTCGAAACAAATCCATATCCAGCATCGGATCGACCAGGCTGCGCTGCCTGCGTATGAATAACACACCCACAACGATGCCCAGCACACTAGCCGCAATGGCCAGGAGGTTGACGCCATCGCGTGCTACATCCTTGAGGCCGAAAATGACCAGCAACAGGGCAGAAATCGATAGCAGCGCACTGGGAAAGTCCAGTCGTCCGGCCTGCTCATCGCGAAATTCTGGAAGAAGAAATGGCCCAACCAATAAAAGCAGAACCATCACCGGTACCGCCAGCAGAAACACCGCACCCCACCAGAAGAATTCCAGAACGATGCCGCCGATCAACGGCCCTATAGCGGTACCAACAATAAAGCCCGTCATCCATATGGTAATCGCCAGAGTACGCTCATGGGGAACATGGAACATGTTGCGGATCAGCGAAAGCGTGGAGGGCATCAGAGTTGCACCGGCGATCCCCAGAATGGCCCGAGTTACTATCAGCATGCCGGAAGAGCTGGCAAAGGCTGCTGCGATAGAGGCCACCCCAAAGGCAAAAGCACCAATCAGCAACAAGCGCCGACGACCAATACGATCACCCAGGGTGCCCATGGTAATCAGAAAACCGGCCACCATGAAGCCGTATATATCCAGTATCCAGAGCAACTGCGCACTACTTGGCTGCAGGTCTGCACTCAATTGCGGTGCAGCCAGATGCAGAACCGTCATGTCGAGCGCCAGGAGCAGAGTGGGCAAGACCAGAACAGCCAGCCCCAACCATTCACGACGACCGGCCGGGCGCCAGCTCAGAGGATCTGTTGGATTGTGTGTGTTCATTTAGACCTCCAGAATGGATCGGGTCTTATACCCCCGAGGGTGCGCTGTTCGCAAGGTACAGTCAGCAACGACTCATTGATAACACCCCTAGCTTTGTCAACGTCACACCAGTCACCTTTTCCGGGCCTCTGAAACGGAACTTACAAGCGTTTCAGCTGCCAAAGGCGAAAGCTCCCCGTGTATCGAATGTGAACGACACAGCTGTTTGAAAAGACCAATCGGTACCGGTTTGCCCCCCCTTTGCAAGGAAACCATGAATGAAGCTCGTTCTGTTACCCCTGCTGACAGTTACGCTGCTGGCTTATGCTGTCAGCGCCAATGCAGACACTGTCCGTGGCACCGTTGTGGCTAAAGCGGAATCCCTTTCCAGGGAGAAGTATCAGGCTCCGCCAGAGATCCCGGGTTTTTTGCAGAATCTGAATTACGATCAGTATCAAGGCATCAGGTTCAAGCCGCAGAGCAGCTTGTGGCAGGAAACCGACTCCAAATTCAAGGTCATGCTTGTGCCCCCGGGCCTGTTCTATACCCACCCGGTGCAGATCAATGTCGTCAGCGATGGCGAAAGCGAGCCCTTGCCCTTCAATAAATCCAGTTTTGACTACCCCAGCGGCGAACTGGAGCAGCAGATCCCCGCAGACCTTGGTTACGCCGGATTCAAGTTGACCTTCCCTTTAAAGGGTAATGACTTGCAGAACCAGTTTCTGGTTTTTGCCGGCGCCAGTTATTACCGTGCCGTGAGCCGCGATACGAACTTTGGGCTATCCGGCCGCGGCCTGGCAATCAATACCGGCCTTCCTGGCGGGGAGGAGTTTCCGGCCTTCATTGAGTACTGGTTGGAAACACCCAAGGCAGGCGCTTCAAGCTTTACCTTTCACGCCCTGCTGGACGGCCCCAGCATGACAGGTGCCTACCAATACACCGTGACACCGGGAGACCAGACAACCGTTGAGGTCAAATCGGTCGTATTTCCCCGCAAGAACGTAAAATTATTGGGTATTGCACCACTGACCAGCATGTTCTATTACGGAGAAAACACCCTCAAACCCCATGGTGAATGGCGACCCGAGGTGCACGACTCTGACGGCCTATTGATACATGATGGGGTATCAGATGAATGGTTGTGGCGGCCTTTGCTGAATCCTGTATCGCTGACCACAGACTACTTCGCCACCGATAATGTACGCGGATTCGGCCTGATGCAGCGCGACGTCAGCTTCACCCAATACATGGATAAGGAAGCCCGCTACGACACCCGCCCCAGCGCCTGGGTCGAGCCTGTGGGTGATTGGGGCAAGGGTAATGTGGTGTTGGTGCAACTGCCAACTAAGGGTGAAACCAACGACAATATTGTCGCCTTCTGGCAGCCCGCTCAGGAAGTCGTCCCGAACGAACCCCTGCACCTTTCGTACACTACTACCTTTGGTGATCAGCGGATTCCAGTCGAGCCACTGGCACGCACAATGGCCACGCACCTGGGCGACGGCAGCCGTGTGGGCGGGGGCAATCAGGCCGGCGCCGTGCGAGTTATCGTCGACTTTGCCGGGGGTGCTCTGGAGGATCTGGTAGCCGACGCTCCCGTCGTCGCCTCGGTAACAGGCCTGGAGGATGGCGAAATCATCAGCCATTTTGTTGAATACCTGGAGCCGTTGAAGCAGTGGCGACTGTCTATTCTTGCGCGACCTGCGGATGAGAAGCCGCTAACCCTGCGCGGTTTTCTCTCCCTTGAAAATGAGCCGGTGACAGAAACCTGGACATACCAACTACCCAGAAACACCGGCCTGCTGGGTCTGCAAAAGTGAATACTTCAACGCCTCCAAGTGAACAGGCGCTGCGCCGGGTTTTGCGCTATCTCGAGTTGTCGGGGGTAACCATCACAGTCGATGCGGAAAAACAGGCGTTGGCGCTGGTTACTCAAGCGCTGGATGCGGATCCGGGTGACACCCTGGCTGCAAGCATGGGGCTGATACCGCTCTATTTTGAACTGCCCCGCCATAGCGCCCCACTCCCGTCGCCGCCTTTGTGCCGCGGCAGCCTTGGCTACGGTGACTACTGATGGGCACGCCCTCCTCTGCAATTGCGACGAACCTGGAAAGCCGCTCAACAATCCAGGAGCAGCCTGTTCGGCCCTGGCGGATGATAGGTTTTCGGCGGCGCTTGATGTTGCTCGTAGCAGTGTTGCTGCAAACCGTCTTCGCAACCTGGTTCATGTTGTCTATCCTGCCCTACAACGGCGGAACCTGGGTAGAGATTGGCATGGCCAGCATTTTTGCCATTCTGTTCTCCTGGATTTCCCTGGGGTTCTGGATAGGCGTTTTCGGTTTTGTCTTGCGCCTCAGGGGGGGTGACCGGCACTCGCTGATGCATCAGCAGACCGCCTCAACACTCGCATCAACACCCATGGCCCGCACAGCTGTGGTCATGCCCATATACAACGAAAACGTCAGCGACTGTCTAGGCAGGCTCAAGACGGTGTATCTGAGCCTGCGGCGGACGGGTCAGGTCGAGCATTTCGATTTTTTCATTCTGTCGGACACTCGCGATCCCGATATCTGGCTGGACGAGCAGGCAGCCTGGGCCTCTCTGACTGAGGAGCTGCAGGCCGAAGGTCAGATCCATTATCGCCGTCGCCCCCTGAATCAGAACTATAAAAGTGGCAACGTAGGGGACTTCCTGCGCCGATGGGGCAAGAGTTATCCCTACATGGTGGTTCTCGATGCCGACAGCCTGATGGGTGGTGACACGCTGGTACAAATGGTGCAGTTGATGCAGCGGCACCCCCGGGTGGGTATTCTACAAAGTAGCCCCAGCCTGCTGAATGGCCAGTCGGTATTCGCGCGGATCCAGCAATTTTCCAATCAGCTGTATGGCCCACTGTTTACTACCGGCCTTGCCGCCATTCAGATGGGCGAAGCGGCTTTCTGGGGCCACAATGCGATCTTGCGCACAGCACCCTTCATGCAATATTGCGGTCTTCGCAAATTGCCCGGCTGGGGATTGTTCAAGGGGCCGATACTGAGCCATGACTTTGTGGAAGCCGCCTACATGGGTCGCGCCGGGCAAGAGGTCTGGCTTGAGCCCGAACTCAGGCAAAGTTATGAAGAGTCTCCTCCTACGCTGGTGGAGGAACTCAACCGTGACCGGCGCTGGGCAAAGGGTAATCTTCAGCACCTGTGGCTAATGCTGCGCGGCCGTCGACTACGTCTGGCCCATCGCATGGCCTTTCTCAACGGCATCATGTCCTATGCCGCATCGCCCCTGTGGCTGGCCTTCCTAGTCCTGGCAACCGTTGCCGCGGCCAGCATGGTAATCTGGCCCATCGAGTATTTTCCCGAAGCCCACCAGTTGCATCCGGTCTGGCCGGAATGGCGGCCCCTTCGAGCGATAGTCCTGATTTCGATTACCTTTGCGTTACTGTTTCTGCCCAAGTTTCTGGCAGTTTTCGATGCGGTAATGGGTGGCCGATCCCGGAGTTTTGGCGGGGCATCCCGGTTAATGGTCAGCGTTCTACTGGAGATGCTGGTCTCTGCACTTCTCGCACCTATCCGCATGCTTTCCCACACACGCTTTGTGCTTGAGTCACTGTTCAATATCAAACTCCAATGGGCAGGACAGAATCGCAGCGGTGAGAGCGGCTGGAGCGAAGCCATAATCAATCAGGCGTTTGGCAGCTTGTTGGCTTTGGGCTGGATCGGATTTGCCTACTGGATTGATCCCATGTTTTTTCTGTGGTCGTTGCCAGTAGCCATCCCCTTGATTTTCGCTGCACCGGTATTTGTATTGCTCAGCCGCATTCGGGCCGGGCAAACCCTCAGACGGGGTGGGCTGTTGGTAATACCGGAAGAATCCAGCGGATCCCAGCTACTCGACGACCTCAGCAATGAGCCCATCCACCACCAGGCCCATGGGCAGATGTCTGCATTTCAACAAGCGTTGATCAACCCCCGACTCAACGCCTTGCACGCAGGACTCGCGCGAGACCTCGGCGGAGCTACACGCAAGGAGCGATTACAGGCATTACGCACACGCTGCCTGCGTGAAGGGGCTGAGGGGCTCAGCAATACCGAGCGCACACTGTTAGCGAGAGACAGGGTTTCGCTAGAATGGCTCCATGTTCAGATCTGGCGCGCTCCAGCAGAATCGTTATGGGGACAGTTGCTCCGACGCAGCTAAGTTTTCGATCATGGCCCTACCCTCAAGACCAATGCGTAATAGACCAAAGGCGCATTGGCGTACCTCGACGCCAGCCGCAAACTCAGCCTACCAGGCGTAGTGATCGTGCTTAGCCAAACAGGCGCCCTGGGTCCAGGGAGAGAGCCATGCTGCCAATATCCAATAATAAATTCTTTTGCGTTGTCATTCAGATTCTACTGGTGCTTGCAGCTGTCTTGTTTATGGGGCCCGAAACCCTCTGGTACACCCCGTTGATCGCCGCCCTGCCTTGGGTAACCCTGTTGCGCCAGCCTACAGCCCCGACTGTAGATAGCACCGACAAACTGAGCGAACTGGCAAGACGGTTATCCAAATCAACCTGCCACAACGCTATTGCCGCAGCAGAGGTATCCTACTCTGTCGACCAGCTGGCGACCCGGATCTCCTCCCAACTGGCTGCCACTACCCAGGCTGCCAGCAATGCCGGTGCCATAGCTCAACAGGTGGAAAAAGCCGCTGGCTATGCTGATGATGCAGACAGGGCAGCCGAAGTGGCCTTGACCAGCAGCGCCGCTGGCAAGCAAGCTCTGGACAACACCACAGCACTGATGCAACAACTTGCCGGTAAGGCGAGTGACAGTTTGCACATGCTTACACAGCTCAATGCACGGGCCGCCAAAATCGTTCAGGTGACCCAGGTTATCGATGGAATCGCCAGCCAGACCAACCTTTTGGCGTTGAACGCCGCAATTGAGGCTGCTCGGGCCGGCGAGATGGGTCGGGGGTTTGCTGTAGTTGCTGACGAAGTCCGGGCCCTCGCCAGTCGTACCAGCCAGTCCACTTCCGAAGTCTCCCTTATTATTGACGAAATGCACCAACAAGCCGGTCTGGTGACCGAGAGTATAAATGCTCTTGCCGAACAGATTCAGGCAGGTGTGCACCTTATCGAGGAAGCAGACTCGCAATTGGCGGGTATCAATCAACAGGGTGACGCTGTGAAACAGGCAACCAGTCTGATCGCCCACAGTAGCGTCGAGAATCAGGATCAACTGGACAGCCTATCTACCGCCGTGGAGCAGATAAGAGCTGATTTGTCTGACAGCGATGCGCAAACCCGGTCGCTGGGCAATGAAGCAAACCAGTTGGTGGCAATAGCGGAAGAGGTCAGTGAAATGCTGGCAGAGGTCGCATTGGACCCCTACCACCAGCACTGTTTCGAGGCTGCTCAGGCAGCTGCAAAGGCTATTGAGGAGCGCTTCGAAGCGGACATTCTGAGTGGTGCTATCGGCCTTGATAGTCTATTCAATACCACGCTCGACCCCATCGAGGGCACGCGACCTCAGCAATATACCAGCCACTTCGACAAGTATGCCGACAAGGTCCTCCCGGGCATTCAGGAACCACTGCTAAAGGAAAATCCTGCCCTGGTATATGCCATTGCGACTACCGTCGCCGGGTACGTCCCAACGCACAACAATGCGTTCTGTGCGCGCCCTAACGGCGATCTGAAACACGATACACAGCACTGCCGTACCAAACGGCTATTCGATGACCCCACCGGAAGGCGTTGTGGAAGTCACGAAAAAGCGCTATTGCTGCAAACCTATAAACGCGACACTGGCGAAATCATGCATGACCTGTCAGTGCCCATTCGCGTTCATGGACGACATTGGGGAGGTATAAGACTGGGTTACCGCCCCGAAGCTCAGATCTGAGACTGTAGGTAGTTCTGCAGTCCAATCAGCTTGATCAGTCGCAATTGCTGCTCCAGCCAATAGGCGTGATCTTCCTCGGTATCCTGAAGCTGGATCTCGAGCATTTCGCGAGTCGGATAATCCTTGTGCTTCTCACATAGCGCAATCGCTGCCGCCAGATTTTCGCGTACTTCGTATTCCAGCCTGAGATCGGATGCAAGCATGTCGGGCACGGTGAACCCGGGATGAATTGCATCAGGTGTCATGTCCGGCTTGCCTTCGAGGAACAAAATACGCTTGAGGATGGCGTCAGCGTGCTGAGTCTCTTCTTCCATCTCATGATTGATACGGTCGTAAAGCTTGCTATAGCCCATATCGTCATAAAGGCGCGAGTGGAGAAAATACTGATCGCGCGCACCAAGTTCGCCACGTAACAGTGAAACAAGGCAGTCGATGACTTCCTGGTTGCCTTTCATAATTGCTCTCCACCCTCAATTTCCGAATAAGCAATTGTGCCCCAGCAAACCTTCAATTGCTAATGGAAACGGCCACCACACCTGCATCTCGCCCAGTTTTCCCCGCACCCATTCCAGCCCAACCTCCTTACTCTTTTACATGCTCCCTCGCCACTCCCGCCCCCACTTCGCTACTTCCGCCATTCCTAATCATTCAAGCGAGTCCTCGTCATTCCCGCCCCTACCCCGTCATTCCCACGATTCCTCGTCATTCTTGCCCCTACCCCGTCATTCCCGCGAAGGCGGGAAACCAAGCGGAGTCCCAGACCATAACACCGCGCCCCACCAAAACCCCGTCATTCTCGCGCACGCGGGAACCCATTTTGACCTTCTCACCGCCAACAACTGCGCCACTTCTTGCGCACTCGCTAGCGCTCTACAGCGCCCAATCCAGCTGGATTTCGCGCACAACCTAACCCGTGTTTCGTTTTGCCGACCACCTCACGTTTTTCATTTTCCCGATCTGCAATAATGCGCCCGCTCCACAGCCCAAGCACAAGGAACATCGGATGTTCACCCCTGCCAACACGGCCGCATTCACACTCGATATCCACGGCATTGCCCATGACTTCAAGGTGCTGTCCTTCACCGGCACCGAAGCCATCAGCCAGTCTTACTGCTTCCAACTGGAGTTAGTGAGCGAACGCCCCGATCTGGATATTGAAGCACTGCTGCAACAGCCCGCGATTTTTAATTTCGCCGGCCAGGGAAAGGGCATCCACGGACTGATCCACCGCGTCGCCCAGGGTGATGCCGGCAAGCGGCTCACGCGTTACCACATCGACCTGGTGCCGCATCTCTTCTATCTCGGGCACCGCACCAACCAACGCATCTTTCAGCATCTGTCCGTGCCCGAAATCATCAGCCGTGTATTGAACGACCACGGCATCCAGGCTGACGCCTACCGCTTCCAGCTCAACAGCGAATACCCCCAGCGGGTCTACTGCACCCAATACGATGAAACCGACCTGCACTTCATCCAGCGCCTGTGCGAAGAAGAAGGCATCCACTATCACTTTGAACACAGCATCGATAACCACCTGCTGGTATTCGGCGATGATCAGACCGGCTTTCCCAAGCTGGACCGCCCCACGGCCTACATCCAGGACAGTGGCCTGGTCGCCGATGAGCCCGTCATCAAACGCTTTGCCATGCGCATCGAAACCCGCCCCAGCCGCATAACCCGTCGCGACTACGATTTTGAAAAGCCCCACCTGCTGATGGAAGCCGCGCACAAGGCGGAGCAACCAGCTGAAGGTGATGAGCAGCCCATACCGCTGCCCGATCTGGAAGACTACGATTACCCCGGCCGCTTCACCGAACGCGCCCGCGGTAAACAACTGGCCAAGCGCAGCCTGGAACGGCACCGCAGCGATTACCGACTCGCCGAAGGTAAAAGCGACGTACCCACACTGGTCACCGGCCATTTTCTGACCCTGTCAGAGCATCCGCGCGCCGAATGGAACGATTTATGGCTGGTGGTCGGCATTCACCACGAGGGCAAGCAGCCCCAGGTACTGGAAGAGTCCGTCACCAGCGACGTCAAAGAGTCAGATGGTTTCACGCAGGGTTACCGCAACCAGTTCACCGCGGCGCCCTGGGACGTCCAGTACCGGCCACAACTCGATCACCCCAAACCCAAAGTCCTCGGCACCCAGACCGCCGTGGTTACTGGTCCTAAGGGCGAAGAAATCCACTGCGACCAATACGGCCGCATCAAGGTGCAATTCCATTGGGACCGTGAAGGCCAGGGCAATGAACGCACCAGCTGCTGGCTGCGCGTCGCCTCCACCTGGGCCGGTAACCAGTACGGAGGCATCGCGATTCCCCGGGTCGGCATGGAAGTCCTGATCACCTTCCTGGAGGCCGACCCGGACCAGCCCCTGGTCACCGGCTACCTGTACCACAAGACACATCCGGTCCCGTACGAACTGCCCGCCAACAAGACCCGCAGCGTGTTCAAGACGCTCCGCTCACCCGGCGGTGACGGTTACAACGAGCTGCGAATCGAAGACAAGAAAGACCAGGAGCAGATCTACATCCACGCCCAGCGGGACTGGGATGAGAACATCCAGCATGACCAGAAGATCCGCGTCGGCAACGAACGCCATGATCGTGTGGAGGCCAACAGCTATACCGAGCTAATGGCCGAAGAGCACCACACCACCCACGGCGAACGCAAAACCGAGATCAAGGCGAACGACCACCTGACCGTCGGCACAAGCCAACACGTCAAACTCGGCACCGCACAGCTGCTCAGTGCAGGAGAAGAAATCCATCTCTCCAGCGGCATGAAAATCGTCCTGGATGCCGGCAGCGAGATTACCTTCAAGGTCGGCGGCAGCTTCGTAAAGCTGGATCCCAGCGGGGTCACCTTGGTTGGGCCTAGTGTCAACATCAATGCGGGTGGGAGTCCGGGTTCGGGTAGCGGGGCTTTGCCATTGCCGCCTGTGGCACCACAGCCGGCTGATACCGCCCCAACAGGCGAAGCACTTGGCAGAGCCAATGTGAATCCGATAGTCCAGCCGAATCCTAGCGAACGGGGGCCGCAGCAGTTGATCGTCGACGTGTGGGGAGATCCGGAACTCGGCAACCAGATACAGCTACTCGATCCAGAGGATGGCGCATGAGCGGATTAGTGGATGAACCGATTGAGCAAGGAACTCGCAAGCGCGCCGATTACGAGACCAGGCAGCGAGCCCGGTTGGCGCTAAACATAGAGCGCATCGACGGCAGTACCCTGCAGATTATTGTAGAAAGTGATATGCGCAGCCATGAGGAAGAGACAGAGATTCAGCAGAATACCTTTCTGGCTGTGCTGCCTATGGCAAGACTGCCAGGCCATCAAAAAGCTTCCGAGGAACCCAAAGGTGCATTACCCAGACCAGGACGCATTTATATATTCCGCCAAGGCAGACTATGGCGCGAAATGTCCTGCGATGGGCAAGGCAATCTGGCAGACGTGGATGTAGCCGATTGGCGAAAACGAGCTGCCGAGGGCAAGCCGGCTGACGATCGAGAACCTGTGGGTAAGCCCCTGTCGCTCACTTTGGTACCGATGCTGCTGCAAGGTCGTTTCGTTGGCGATCAGATCGAAATGGCATACAGCGAAATGCCCTGGACATGGGAATACCTTACCTGGTTGGAAGCCGACGCCAAGCGGGTAAACAATCGTTTCCAGAACCTGGCGTCCGCTTGGGCTGCGGCAGTAGTAGGCGAGCAAGAGTGGAAACCTACTCAAGCGATGCCGGCAGTTATAATCGCTGCGGACACAGAAGGAATGCGGGCGCGGGACTTACACGTTGAGTGTGCACTTCAAAACCCAGCTGCGTTCACTCCAACGCTAGCCGCCCTCGATCCTGATGAGTTATTGGTCCAATTACATGCATATCAGCGGGACCTCGCAGCACACATGGGTTCTGCTGCGCCAGAAGAGCTGCCAGAACTCCCCCCCGGCAACGATTTATTAGCTGAAAAAAACCTCCGCGGCTATCCGAAACTAATCGGCTTTCTGCTTGAAGACCCTTTATTTGAATTACGCCACGCAGTCGAGCAATCTCGGTTGGCCTGCGAAGCATTGCAAACCTTCAACGCCCTTGTTCCCTTCCAGCCTTTCGGCCGGTATGCCGAAGTGCTCCACCAATGGTCCATACCTGCCAACGCCCCGCTATCGAATCTCAGAGACCAAATCGATACCACTTCTCTTGAGACGTCGATGCTGCATATTCAGAGAAAATCTGCACGCGACACTATCAGGACTCAGTTGGATCGCACCTTGTTGCTGGCACAAAGGAAACTGCCATCGATATGGAACGATTGGATTTATTCAAATGACGAACGACTGTTAGAGCCCTACAGCCTGCTGATAGACATACTGGAAATGCTCAGCCGTCTTCCTGAAGACACCGATGCGCGCAGTTTCCATCCGGATGATCGGAGCCTGATCCAGCATGTGGACGGACTGGTGAAACAGCTCGCAGCTGCAACTCATCCGTTGACTCGTCAAGCATTACCCCGTGAAAGCGAGGTACTGCCCGAGCTGGCCCAACGCTTGGCACGGTTGGCTGCTACAACACAGCCAGTTAATCTACAAAGGGCGGGTATCAGCACCTTGGCAATGTTCGCCGGATTGGACAGCGAGAATTCGCCTAACTACCAGTACGCCATTCAGAACGTGGCACTAGCCGTTGACGAGTGGCTAAGCCATCTAACTCGCGCCGTACTGCTAACGCTCAGAAAACTGCGCACCAACCCAGCTGTTGTACAAATTGAAATGCCGCGCTTATTTGCTCCCACGCTGGGGTTGCTGAGTAAACTACATACCCAAGCCAGAACTATCCGCTTTATGCCTCAAGGCGAAGCGCTTGCTCAGAACATGGAAGTGCTGGGCGTGCACGGTGCCAGTGTCAGTTTTGGCCTTAAAGCCAGCGATCGAACAACGCTGACCCGTCAAAATTATATGTATAGCAATCTGCAGGGGCGGACCGGGAACGTACTGGCCACAACCAGCGGAAAATTGGCACAGGCCAATTCCTTTGCCAGTAAAGATCTTGGGCGTTTGATGGTGATTGCAGCGCCCGCAAACGACCCACTGGTTCGAGATTTAAGCTCGTGGCAAATGAGCACTGCCAATCTGGACCGCGCCGGTAGTATAGCTAGATCGCCAGCGCTCCCGCTCTTGGCTACCGTGCTGGCTGCTTACAACCTGCATGTGAATACGGTGGGTGCGTCAAATCTGCTTCAAACGGAGAAAGGAAGACTAATCGCCGGCGCCGCCTCAGCTATTGCGGACCTTTTGCTTGCGTCTAACAACGTCGCATTAAAAATCATAGAAAGTTCAACCGATCGATCCCGCTGGTACGCATTATGGGAAAAAGGACGCATAGACGCATCGCGCTTGTCGAATCAATGGGCTGCCAATCTTACTAAGCGTACGGGTAGCAGTTGGCTCAGCATATCAAGAGCCGGCTCGTTCGTGGCTATGGGTGTTACATCTGCACTCTTCATGTGGGACGCCAAGCGGGCTTTCGACCACGGCGACAAAGATGCGTCTATTGCTAACGCAATTGCGGCTTCGGGCAGTGCCATGTGGGCATTTTATACGCTGGGCGTATTGGCAAGCCCTTGGGTACTGAGCGCAGGCGTAATTCTGCTACTAGGAGGAGCGATAGCAGCAGTACTTTTAGCAGACGGAGCTATCGAACAGGCGATAAAACATGGACCGTTCGGTATTGAACGACGCCTGCCACAAATGAATGATCCTCTAATTGCATATCAGCAACTGCTCGGGGCCATAGGCGCGCCGAAAATCACGATCAAACGCCTGGACAGCTGGCTCGAAGAAGCACCCGAAGAAGATAGAGCAAAATTTCAGTCTGCTGCTCGACAAGCTCAGGGCGAACTCGAACCGCTAGACTGGGTGGTCGAGCTACGATCCGGCCTTTTAAGCCAATACCCCACCGACAAGCGGTTTATGTTGTTGGCATTCGAGTTAACTCTCAGACGCAGTCATGGGACTGGCTGGCAACGCAGAACGCCAAAAGCAGTTCATCAACTTAAACTGGACGCAGTGGTCATGGATGCCGGCCGAGTCCTTTACGTTCTCCCTTCTCAAAATCAGCCGCAAGCAAACCCATATTTCGCCAGCAAACACGCGCTCAAGGTGAGCGCTCAGTTCCGATTAGGCCATCAGAGCTGCAGAGCCGATGATCCATTCCCGGCTTATGACGACCTTGTTCTTCCTCAGCCCAGCCCCCGTGAATGGTCTGCCTTCAACTCGAACCAAGTGCCCGCAGCACACGATGTCATGGGCGATACACCCTATTGGATAATTGAACAGAGTGAATATCGTCAGCTATGAATTCATCCGTGAAAGATAATTATTTTTATGCAGCCAGTGCTTATGACTCAAGATCGGTTCCGCCGCAGCCTTCCCATAAATGGACGGAAGACGCAAAGCGATCCAATATGCGCCGCACTCAACTTCACTGGGGCAATTACGCCAATCTGCAGCCTTGGCAGATGGTTGATGTGCAACTTCAAGCTGAGGATCACACATTCGTAGAGCGAACGGGTGAGCTTGAGTTGTACTGTGATAGCCGGCGCTGGCGGTTCGAGAACTTCAATAAGCTTTTAATTCTAATCCCCGGCTTAAAGGTCGCCGCACTGTTTGCTGCTCCGTGGTTCTTTTGGATGCTTGCGATAGTCGACTTACTCCCCGATCTACTCGCTCTAGCGGTTCTTGTATCGTTTTTTATTGTCTTAATGATTGGAGTGAGCGGCTGGCTATACTGGAAAAAAAGCTTCAAGGCCTATCTTGTTCTGGTCAGTGCGGGCTTAGGCGTGGCCGCCCTTGCTGCCCTTTACAGGTTAATGGCCTATAGCGACATTGGAGCCATTTGGATGTGCGTTTGGATGGCCCTCTCCGTCTTCATGGGCGTAGTCGGCTTCGACTTTCTTCTTGATCTATATCTGCGGCTATTCAAATATGACGGCAGCGAATTCAACCGTCATACCGGTATGGTGACTATCGCTCGCCGGTTTCGTAAGCCGTTCGTGGCGCCATTCTATGAATTCGATGCGACCATGGAACTTAGACCCGGCCCACACGGCAGTGGCGGCATGGCCTTGTGGCTACACCACCGTTACGCCGATTGTGAGATATTTCTGGGAGGGAAGCTTCACCCGTTGGGTTTGACGCCAGAAGAGGCCATGGCCTGCTGGGACACTTTGCAGCGCTACATGGACATAAGCCAACCTCTACCAGACATGCCTGTCCTGGAGCAGTTTCGTCACCAGGATCCGATAACCGCCGCTTATGACATCCAGAGCAAGCGGGACCCACGGAGCTGGCGGAATATGTCGTACTCATTCTGGGAAGCTCGCGAGCGCCACGTGTCGATGAAGCGCAACCTAGATTATCCTTGGCAACAGCATCCCTGCATCCTCCAAGCCAGAATCGACCCCAATCTGAGCATTGAGACCTACTACCGGCAACAGGAGGCCAAGGGCATCCACGCCAACCCTAAAGCCAATGACTTCGATAATATCCATCGTCCTTGAGCAGGACTTCGCGTGGCCTGAAACCGCCAATGGCTCCCCGCCTTCGCGAGGATGACGTTTCGGGCGGGTGCGGGCCATCAAAAAAACAGATCCGTTCTGTTTTTCCCTAACTGATGGGCCTATGTGCTATCGCTGATGCCGCTGTCATAGCCTGGAACCAAAACGCCCTCTGGGGCTTCCGGTCAGAACAGACCGCCTTTTGGCTCGGCATGATCCTGTTTGCGATCGCGCTATTCGGCGCGGACGCTCTACTCTGGATATATGCCCGCTTTTACACCCACGATGGCAGCGGTTTTAACCGGCGCGAGGGTACGTTGACTGCCGCGCATGACAAAGCCAGCAAACGACCGGAGCGGCGTTGGCGTGACACGGATGTGAAGGGTTGGCGCCGCAATGAGGCTCGGGCGTTGAGGGAAAAATTGGCGGCATACCCATGGCAGCAGCAGCCTTGTATCTTGAAAGCACGAATCGACCCTAATCTAAGCGTCGAGGCGTATTATCGGCAGCAGGAGGCCGATGGCATTCATGCAACCCCCAAGGGGGATGACTTTGACAACGTTCACAGGCCTTGAGCTAGTAGCACAAGCCTGCAAGAGATACGGAACCTTGCAGGATCAGTGATCGGTAGAAGTCATCGGGCGATTCTTTGCCTTGTCTGACGCATCGTAGCGTTTGCAGACAGCGCCACGACGCAACCAGCGGCAACGGATACGCATCTTGGATGGGTGCTCGGCGTTGGTGTTCACAGGGCACCTCCAATGGAGCGGCTGGTAACAAGTTTCAGAGTCTGGCTTGGCATGGTCGATCTCCTGATTGGTGGGGTTTGATCCCCTTGAGGGAGACAATGCCAAAGCGCACGTTAACGTGGGGTTAACGTGTTCAAGACAATTTCAACTTTTCTTCCCGCCGTTCCCGGCACGTTGGTATAACCCCAGCCAAGCTTCTCGGTAAAACGCTCAGTGAGCTTCAGGCCGAGCCCAAAGCCGGTCTCACTGCAGGCCTCTTCGCCCTCACTCAAGCTGTTGACGATTTCAACGTGACCACCACGCTGGGTAATGGTTACCCGGCCGCTGCGGGTGTGCTGGAAGGCGTTACGAATAAGGTTGCCTAGTACGATGCGCGTTGGCGCCTCTGGCAAATTGAGCTCGGCTGGCTCCAGATTCAGATCCAGTTCGACGGGGTGGCCTTGCAACAGATAACGCAGGCCATCGACCAGCTCCCCGATGATTTCGTCTACCCGCAGCATGACAGAGGGATGGGTCGAGCTGTCATCACGACCCAGCCACAGCAGCGTTTCTGTCACATCCTTCATGGTCAGACTGGCGCGATCAATGCGATTGATGATCTCCGTTTCCCGCGGATCAGGCGGTGCCTGGGTGGAGCTCTGGATCCTGCGCAGCAGTTCGAGATTGGCACGCACTACGCTGATAGGCGTACGCAACTCGTGACTGGTATGGCTGAGGAACAGCTGCTCGCGCTCGAGCCCTTGATGGGCCGACGTGAGACTGGTCCGTACAAGCTCGGCAAACTGATTCAGTTCAGGATAAACAAAATCCGGCACCGGCTCGCTCAGATTGCGCTCACTCAAAGCCGCGGCCCAATTGCCTAATGCTGTGATCGGCCTCGACACTCTGCGCCACAACAGGCCAACGGCCAGACCGATCATTAATGCGATGCCCAGGCCGATCAGTGTCAGGTTGATCAGCCGGTTCTGAGCCGGGGAGATGACCTGCCCTGCCCCATTGGGCAGAGGCGCCAGTTGCTGGGTAACAAAGCGATCTCCGGCGGGGGTTTCCTGCCGCACTGCGAAGTACAGCCTGGCCGTTGGTTCGCCCTCGTTGGCATACACTTTGTACAGCACGCCCGACTGCTGCGGCGGCTGATCAAATGAGTCACGAATGATTGCCGGTTGTTGCTCCCAGGTACGGGTAACGATGTACTCCTCCCGGGGTGCCGGGATTCCCAGCTCGAATGCCACGGTTTGCATGCCTGCGCGGCCCAACTGACCGGCAACAATGTTGTCCATGCCGCTCATGTAGGAGTGGGCGGACAGCAGCGTATAGCCGGTAACAAGCCCAATACCCAGGGTAAGAATGGTCAGCAGAGCCAACCATTTAAGGCCCAACAGACGCATCATAGCGTCGCCTCCCGGATCGCGAAGCCAAAGCCCGGCACTGTATGCAACAGATGCTGCTCAAAGTCGCCATCGATGGCGCGCCTGAGGTGGTGCATATGCACCTTGAGGGAATTACTGTCGGGCACGTCTTCCCCCCAGATAGCCTGCTCAAGTTTTTGCCTGGGCACGGCAGCGGGTGATGCACGCAGCAGATGCTCGAGCAATTTCCAGCCCGTGGGCGATATCTTCAGAGCCGTACCGCCCCGAGTCGCTTCATGGGCGGTCAAGTCGATACGCAGATCGGCGCATTGCAGGACCTTTGCCTGGCCGCTGCGCCGGCGCGTCAATGCCACCACGCGCACCACCAGCTCCTGCAATTCGAAGGGCTTGACCAGGAAGTCGTCCGTGCCCGCCTGAAAGCCGGCGAGCTTGTCATTCAATTGATCGCGAGCCGTCAGCATCAGAATAGGCACGTCATTACCGTCGGCGCGCAACCGCTCACACACGCTGATGCCGTCCAGGCGGGGCAGGTTCAGATCCAGCAGCATGGCGTCATAGTCGTGGTCCTGGCTGAGCTGCAGGGCCATCACACCATTGTCAGCGTGGTCGCAGCGGATACCTTCGAGCTCCAGATATTGAATCACGGTCGCGGCCAGGTCTCGATCGTCTTCCACCAGCAGAATGTCCAGCATGTTTTCAGGGTCTCGTCAGGGTGCGCTGGCTGCGCCAGCGTGAAAGCGGGTCAGCATCGCGCCAGGAAAGGTGAATATCAAGCCCAGGAGTGTCGATACCGCAGGGTTAAGACCTGGTTAAATGCCGGCACTGCATCACGGGCCTGCGACGTTCAGGCATATGGTGTGCGCACAAGCAGGCTGCTAGTATCAGCCGATGAAACTCGCCCGCAATCAACGCTTCTCAGTCGCCATGATGCTATATGTCTGCACGCTTTTCAGCGTGTTGACATTCGGCTTCCATTCGGGACAGATGAGTGGGCAGGCGCCAGACAGCGTTGATCTGGTGTTTTGCGGGTCAGGCGATCCGATACCCCATTCCATGCTGGACGAGGAGCTGACGCACCACTCATCCAGTGATATGCAGTTAACCTGCCCGCTATGCGCCCTGGGGCATGGCAGCGCCCTGACCTCCCTGGAATGGGGGGTAGAATTCCCGCCAGCTTATCGCGGCCTAATAGGCGCAATCCGTCACAACGACAGGCCCGCGCCCCGCTTCACCTGGCCAGCACTCAATCCCCGTGCACCACCCGTCGCCCTCCGCGCGACGGTCCTGTTCAGCTAGTCTCCAGCCCGATTTAACTGCAGCCAGTGCTGGCTGGGCTGCGCCGTTGCGTCCACACCCCCAAACGCCTTTTTCTGTCTCTTGCCCGCTTTTGTGCGCGGGTAATAATTGTGGATTACAACGATGCAAAACCCTTACGCCCTTTCTGGAAAAAACACGCTGCGCTGTCAGATCGCCTTTGCCATCATGTTGAGCGGTGCCACCGCAGCCCAGGCCGCATCAGACCCCTCGAACGAAAAAACGGTCGAGCCACTTCTTCTTTCACCTACCGTCGTTACCGCCGTACAACAGAGCTCTCCCCTGATCATCATCGCCGACCCCAAGGATGCCAGACAGCCCATACCCGCCAGCGATGCTGGTGACTACCTGAAAACCATCCCCGGGTTCTCTGCGATTCGTAGCGGCGGCACCAATGGGGATCCGGTCTTGCGCGGCATGTTCGGTTCACGATTGAATCTGCTGGTCAACGACGGACAGATGCTGGGCGCATGCCCCAATCGCATGGATGCGCCTAGCTCTTATATAGCGCCAGAAACCTTTGACCTGCTGACCGTTATCAAAGGCCCGCAGACCGTCCTCTGGGGCCCTGGCGCCTCCGCCGGCACCGTCCGTTTCGAGCGGCAGCCCGAGCAATTCGAGGAGCCCGATAGCAGACTGCACGCCAGCGTGCTGGGCGGGTCCCACGGGCGTTTCGACAAACTGGTAGACGGCGCCGTAGGCAATGCAGATGGATATATCCGGTTCGCCGGGAACGACGCACGCTCCGACGATTACAGCGACGGCAATGGTGACACCGTGCCCTCGCGCTACAGCAAATGGAATACCGACCTTGCCATTGGCTGGACGCCGGATGACGACACGCTACTGGAGCTCAGTGCAGGCAGGGGCGATGGCGAAGCGCGGTACGCCGGGCGGGGTATGGACGGCACGCAGTTCGCCCGCGAAAGCCTGGGCCTGCTATTCGAGAAAAGCGCGCTTGGCGTCATCGACAAACTCGAGGCACGGGTCTATTACAACTACGCCGATCACATCATGGACAATTTTCGCCTGCGCCAACCTGACCCCACCAGCATGATGCCGATGCCCATGGCCTCACAGGTGGATCGTCGTACAGTGGGCGGGCGCATTGCGGCCACCCTGAACTGGACCGACCTGGAATGGGTGTCCGGCGTAGACGCCCTGCGTAGCGAGCACCGCAAGCGGGCCTCAAGTTACAACATGATGAGCGACACCTTCACCGATGCTGATCAATTCGCCTGGGACAAAGACGCGGTCATGCGCAACTATGGTCTCTTCAGCGAGCTGACCTGGCATCGTAGCGACCTCGATCGCGTCATCACCGGTGCGCGGCTGGATCGGGCCTCCACCAAAGACTTTCGTGACAGCATTACCAGCATGGGTATGAGCCGTGCGAACCCCACCGCGGGCCAAACTCGCAGCGACACCCTGCCCAGCGGTTTTGCACGGTACGAGCATGATATGGCCGAATCCCCGACCACCTTCTATGCCGGCATCGGTCACGTGCAACGCTTCCCTGACTACTGGGAACTCTTCTCCCCAAGCATCGCGCCCGCGGGTGATCTCAACGCTTTTGACGGCATTCGTCCCGAAAAAACCACTCAACTCGATATTGGCGCCCAATACAACGGCCCGAGACTGCAGACCTGGGTATCCGGGTACGTAGGCCAGGTGCGTGACTACATACAGCTCAGCTATGGCACCAACATGATGGGCATGCGGACCAGTCAGGCGGATAACGTGGATGCGCGCATTCTTGGCGGCGAACTCGGAATGCGTTACGAGCTTGATGCCAACTGGACCGGCGACGCAACACTCGCCTATGCCTGGGGCAAGAACAGCAGCTCCGGCCAGCCTCTGCCACAGATGCCCCCGCTGGAAACCCGTCTGGGCCTGAATTACCAACAGGCAAACTGGAGCGCCGGCGCCTTGTGGCGGGTTGTCGCTGAGCAGAACAGAATCGACGAAGGCAAGGGGAATGTGGTGGGCCAGGATGTGTCCGATAGTTCCGGCTTTGGCATATTCTCCATCAACGGCGCCTACCGCCTGAGCGAAAACGCCAAGCTTAGCGTCGGGGTCGACAACCTGTTCGACAAGGCCTATGCCGAACATCTCAACCTCGCCGGCAATTCAGCCTTTGGCTACCCTGCAGACCCCGTTGCAATCAATGAACCGGGGCGCACGCTGTGGGCCAAGATGGATTTTGATTTCTGATATGGCGAAGAAGCGCCGTCTCCGGTCGTTACGATTTCCAGTTGACCGCGGCGGCGTTTCACTGAACTCTAGCCAGGCTCAAAAGCACAACAATATCTGCAACCCAAAGGAAACATCATGTTCAGTCACGTCATGCTCGGCGCCAACGACATCCAGGAATCAAAAGCCTTCTACGATGCCGTACTCGGCGTTATCGGCTGCAAACCCGGCGTCATCGACGACAAGGGTCGTTGCTTCTATTTCACCAAGACCGGCACCTTCGCACTTACCAAACCAATCGACGGTGAGCCCGCTTCCCACGGCAACGGCACCACCATCGGTTTTGCCATGGAAAATCCCGAACAGGCAGACGCCTGGCACGCCGCTGGTGTCGCCAACGGTGGCACTACCTGTGAAGATCCACCGGGTGTACGTGAAGGCGGCGGCATGAAGATGTATCTCGCCTACCTGCGTGACCCGTCCGGCAACAAGATCTGCGCCCTGCACCGCATGGGTTAAAGCCCAACATATCGCTGCAACCTTTCCAGGGCCACCCTCCCCGGCCCTGGGGTTACCACAGCGTTTTCCGCACTTGGCAACAAACACCAAGTGCGGCACTATCAGTCCCGAGCAAGGACGATACTCAGCCCCTACCCCGCAGGCACCGGACGCCAAGCATCTTCCCTTGCACCCTGATTCACACCGGCTACACCCTGCGTATAAATTGGCGCACAGGTGGGGCGGTAGCGTGCCAAAAAACAAAACTGCTTACCCATCCAGTGGGCTCGTGACACCGCGGGAGTGGGCACCGACCACATGGGTATAGATCATCGTGGTATTCACGTCCGTGTGTCCCAGTAGCTCCTGAATACTGCGAATGTCGGTTCCGGCTTTCAATAAGTTCGTCGCAAAGCTATGGCGAAAAGTATGACAACTGGCTTTTTTGTGGATTGCCAGACCGGCCAGTGCAGCAGCTACGGAACGACGGACCTGTTGCTCACCCACATGGTGACGTCGCATCACCTGGCTCCGCGGGTCCATAGCCCTATTTGGTGCCGGAAAAACATATTGCCACTGAGCGCTGGTGGGCGCCTTCGGATACTTCTTGGCAAGCGCGCCCGGCAAATAGACAGCGCCAAAACCCTCATCCAGGTCACGCTTATGCAACGCCAAAGCGAGGCCTATTTGAGTGCGCAAGGGTTCTACAAGTGCACGGGGTAAAAGCGTACGTCGCCACTTCTCACCCTTGGACTCACGCACAAAAAGACATTGCTCGGCAAAATCCACATCCTGAACCCGCAACCGAACGGCTTCCATGACCCGCAGACCCGAGCCATACATGAGACCAGCCACCAGCTGGTGGCCACCGTTCATGCTATCGATCACCTGCATTGCTTCTTCGTGGGAGAACACCACAGGCAAACGCCGCCCCTTGCTGGTCTTGCTGAACTGCAGATCACCCAGGTCGCGCCCAAGAAACTGCCTGTATAAATAGACCACCGCATTGAGCGCGGTTTTTTGAGTATTGATCGCAACCTGCCGTTCATTGGCCAAATAACTCAACCAGGCGTCAACCTCCTCCCCACCCATCTGCTCCGGATGACGCCGATGATGGAAACGAATGAAATCAAGCACCCACAGGCAATAGGTTTTTTCGGTACGGTAAGCGAGATGCTTGGCGCGCATATGGGCCTTGAAGCGATCCATAAAACGCTCGGGCCGCGCCGGAAGCGGAACAGGTATGTCATCCATCAGAAGCCTCCTTGCTGTATATACAACCAGTTTTTGTCAGATAGCAAGGCAACACAAGCGGGAAACGTGATCGTTGTGACCCATATCTCAGAACGACGGCAGAAAAAGCAATTTTGGCTTGATATTCAATAACCTGGAAAGCCTGAACCTTTTGACATATGAGTCACGATGATCGTTTTGTCGGTGAGACAGAATGCTAAAGGACTGGCATGCGGCCGGAAAATGTGGGGCTTACAGCTGATTTTGAGCTAAATTCCAGAAAGACAAAACGATCACCGACATATCAGTCGGTGAAACCACTATATAAATGTTATGTGCTTCAGGTGTCGCCGATATGAATAGCGCATGGACAACAAGTCGGGGTGATAATTGGTGGTACGAAGGAGCTTCCATTCGCGCATCTGCCGGTGCATCAGCGAACATCGTTTCAATAGGGGATGTCGCAGCTACTAAAGACCATTTCACAGAGGCCGACCTTCACCAGTTCCTCTGTGATTCAGTAGAGCGCTTTTCTGGCTCAAGCTTGATGGTCAACCTAAACTCTCCCGACGTTGAGTTGGCGCTACGTTCCTTGAAGGCTAGGGGTCTCATCTCCTATGAGATAGTGGCGTCCACTTACTCAAAGGACGCGAAGCTTCTGTCCGTAGCGCCTATCCTTGAGCAAGTTAAAGACGCGGTTAAGGCACCAGCCGAAAAAAAGTGGTTCTTTTGGTAGTTGCACATAACAAGTCGCTCTTGTCGGACAATTTCTCCACCGCTTCGCGGCTACAAAATTGCCGCAAAGCTCTGCGTTATGTGTACAGAAATTCCAGCTTGGAGATCGGTAATGGAAGATGATTTTGAACTCGAGATGAGCCCCCTCTGCCAGAAACTGACCGCTGATGGCAAAACCGTCGAAGTGGAAATTTACCGTGGCGACAAAGGTGGCTGGCTTTTAGAAGTGGTGGATGAGTTTGGAACTTCCACGGTATGGGACGACGAATTCGATACAGATCGCGCAGCCTTGGAAGAAGTACAGGCCACCATCAGGGATGAAGGTATTGATGCTTTGATCGGCATTGACTCATAGGCCTCGGTGAAACAGACACATAACCAGTCACTGCACGGGACCACTTCTCCGCCGCTCCGCGGCTACAAACTGGCCCGTGAGTTCGGGCGTTATGCGGATAAAAGGAGCTTTCATGCGATCTGAGCGTCTATTCAGAATTTCTCGTTGGACCGCGGCTATCGGGTTCGTAGTATTTTTCGTGGTCACTACGTTACAAATGCCAGTTGCGTCACCGCTGCTGTTGATATTGCTCGCATTCTTAATCGCCTCATTTGCTTATATGGTTTTCTTTAAATGCAACGGATGTGGCGGCAGCTTCAGCACTGGGAAAGGTCTCATCGCCTTAACGTGGCCCTACACTGAAAAATGTCGAAAGTGTGGGCGTCCACTAGGTGGAGGTCATGGTGAAAGCGCATAACCAGCGGCAGCACGGTGACCGCTTCTCCGCCGCTCCGCGGCTACAAATCGGCACGTGTGCCGGGCGTTAAGTTTACGAATTATGAACCGAGCGTTGATACAGAGAGGACTGGGTGTAGCTCTAATCTTGAGCGGTCTTGTGCTGCTTGTATTGAAGGTGCTCAGTATCCCTGAAGCAAGGCAAGGCTGGGACTCTTGGGCAGCGCCGGATAGCGGCATAGCTCTATTTATTGGTGCTTTGGCTTTTGAGTCAGTGTTATTGGCTGGACGGTTTGCTCTGGGTTACTGCATTTATTCAAACAAGCACCTTGGTCCTTGGCTGTTTTACGCTTTAGCCGTGCTGGTGGCAATAAGTGGTGTCACGGGCATTATGCTAGCTGCTGCATGTATAGCTATTCGTTTATCTTCGAGTCCGGGCCATGCAGTCAAAACTTAACAATTCGCTTTTGTCGGACAATTTCTCCACCGCTGCGCGGCTACAAAATTGCCGCAAAGCTCCGCGTTATGAATCAGCACGGAGAGCGCGATGCTTGAGCTAAGGCCAAACTGTGAGTGCTGCGATAAGAACTTGCCGCCAGAATCCACCGAGGCAGTGATCTGTACCTTCGAGTGCACCTTTTGCGCTTCTTGCGCCTCAGAGGTCTTGAGCTACCAGTGCCCAAATTGTGGCGGAAATTTCGTACCTAGGCCCATCCGCCCTGCTCAGCTCCTAGCCAAATATCCGGCTTCTACGAAGCGTGTCTATAAGGTCGGAGGCTGTGTTGCCAATTCATAACCAGTCACTGCATGGGACCGGCTCTCCGCCGCTTCGCGGCTACAAGCCGGCCCATGAGTTCACACGTTAGGGCTTCCAAATGACAGAATTTCGTCCATTAATGACTGAGGCGGCCGAATACAACACTGAAGCACTTCTCGCTGAGTGGCAGTGGCTCGTCCCTTCCGTTGATACACCGCTTTTCATTTCCGTGTTCGGTGATTGGGTTTTTGGCAACCCAGATGGTAGTTTGTGGCTGCTCTCTGTACTTGAGGGTGACTACATTCAGTTAGCCAGAAATGCCCAGGAGTACAACACATTCAATAAGTCAGCCGAATGGTTAGAGCAGAATTTTATTGCCGGTTGGCAGCCCATTGCCGCTGGGCATGGCATGTCGCCAAGTAGAAATGAGTGTCTAGGCTGGAAGGTACATCCTTTGCTTGGCGGAAATTTTGAGGTTGCCAACCTCCAGATTTTTAGCATGGTTGTCTACCAGGCTCTAATGGGTCAACTACATCGCCAGCATCAGCATCAGCAACAGCAACAGCAAATCCCCTCAAGGAAAAAACCGTGGTACAAGCTGTGGTGAAAGCTGACCCTAACAAGTCACCGCACGGGACCAGTTCTCCGCCGCTCCGCGGCTCCATACTGGCCCGTGGGTTTGGGCGTTAGCAGTAGACGAATTTATGAACCTGAGAGTATTGGTTTACCCCTTTAGTTTTATCGCTTTTGCTCCTGCCGTGCTCCTGTTTAATGCTGGTGTGGTTTTGATCGTCCCAGCAACGATACTGGATTTGACGAAGGGTAATTTTGAGATGCTGCAATATTTTGCTCTTTTAATCGGGGGCGGTGCTGGCCTTACATCAGCGGCGCTATTAACCTTTGATATTGCTGGTAGGCCTATCATAGATTCTTACTTTTGGCTGAAAAGGCTCGGATTGATGATCGGTTTTTTCGCGGAGCTGGTGGTTATCGCTCTTATTGAACCGCAAAGGGAGGCACTTCTGTATTACTGGTTACCTCAGATCGTAGGCGCAGTGGTTCTATTCGGACTTTCGTTTGGCATCACTGCTAACCAAGCATTGCAGCGGACAAGCCGCTGAATGCGGCGTTATAGGTAATCAGATGGATCAGGCTCAGGAGGCAATAATCTCAATGATTAGAGAGGCCGTTAGATCTAATCGC
>NZ_VTTI01000008.1:186396-186831 GCF_008641105.1 Halopseudomonas salina | reverse complement strand
TGTGAGGTTTCCTCATGTGAGAGTAGGTCATCGTCAAGCGCTTATACTGAAACGCCCCGCCTGGAAACAGCGCGGGGCTTTTCTTTGCGCGCAATAAAAGCCGCAAGCTACAAGCCGCAAGCCGCAAGCTACCCTGAGACCTATGCTGCTTTGCTTGAAGCTTGAAGCTTGAAGCTGAACCCAACCCCGCCTCCGCGCTGGCCCACTGCACCCTCGTCATCCTCGCGAACGCGGGGATCCATTGTCGGTTTCAGGAGGCACCCAGGCCCGTTACACAGTCACCCAAGTTCAACGTCAAAATGGATACCCGCCTTCGCGGGTATGACTGGGTGTATGTGCACCCACGATTAACGTCATAGGCACCATCGCCAAGACTCTTCCAGCTTCCAGCAAAAAACCCTTGACCCCAATACCACCCCAGCCCCCACACTGATT
>NZ_VTTI01000008.1:0-186327 GCF_008641105.1 Halopseudomonas salina | reverse complement strand
GCAGCTTGCAGCTTGCAGCTTGCAGCTTGCAGCTTGCAGCTTGCAGCTTGCAGCTTGCAGCTTGCAGCTTGCAGCTTCCCTTTATGCTTTAGAGGCTTAAGTAATAAGTAAAACCGTATAACCAGCAAGTTGTTATAAATCGATCGGTTCGATACCCTGTGCAGCCTGTTCGGGAAGCCGACTGGTGCTTCCCCAAGTCCTTGGAGGATTTATGGCTGATAAATCGATACGTACTCGCGTCAGCGCGATCGCTGGTGCTTTATTGCTGGGAGCCAGTGCGGCTTTATCTCCGGTTCATGCTGCTGACCAGAAACTGCTCAACTCTTCCTACGACATTGCCAGAGAACTGTTCTCTGCCTACAACCAGCAGTTTTCCGAGTACTGGCAAGAGAAAACGGGCAATACGTTGGAAATCAGTCAATCCCATGGCGGTTCGTCGAAACAAGCGCAGGCCATAATTCAAGGCCTGCGGGCGGATGTGGTGACCTATAACCAGGTGACTGATGTCGACATTCTGCATACCCGTGGCAATCTGATACCCGAAGATTGGCGTCAGCGGCTACCTAATGCCAGCTCGCCTTACTATTCAACAATGGCCTTTCTGGTGCGCGAAGGAAATCCGAAAAACATTCGTAACTGGGATGATCTTGCTCGGGATGATGTCAGCTCCGTGTTGCCGAATCCCAAGACCTCCGGTAATGGTCGTTATACCTATCTTGCCGCTTTGGGCTATGCCCAGAAAGCCTTTGATGGTGATGAAGCGAAGATAGACCAGTTCCTGAAAACCATGTTGGGCAATGTAGCGGTATATGACACCGGCGGACGCGGTGCCACAACGACCTTTATCGAACGGGGAATCGGCGATGTGCTGCTTACTTTCGAGTCTGAAGTGAACAACATCGTCGCGCAAAATCCAGAGGCCGGTTATCAGGTTGTTGTACCAAAAATCAGTTTCCTTGCGGAGTTTCCTGTTACCTGGATCGACCGTAATGTTGAGCGTAACGAAACCGAAGCCTTGGCTAAAAACTATCTCGAGTATCTGTATTCCGAGGAAGCACAGCGCCTGATCGCTGGTTTCAATTACCGGGTTCACAACGAAAAGGTACAGACCGAATTTGCTGACCGTTTCCCGGATCTTGAACTGCTACCCATCGAAGAAATTGCCGGTAATTGGGAAACAGCCATGCGTGTTCATTTTGCGCCTGGCGGCAAACTGGACCAATTGCAGAGACGTTGATGCATAAAGTCCATGAATAAAGTCTCAGCACAAGTCTTGCCTGCCAGCGCTGGTAAGGCAAAGAGAGTGTTGCCCGGGTTCTCGTTGAGCCTGGGCGTTTCGCTCTTATTCATCAGTCTGGTTCTGTTGCTCCCTGTCACCGGACTCATCGTTCAGACGTCCGGTATGACCTTGGCAGAA
Organism: Halopseudomonas salina; assembly: GCF_008641105.1. The sequence goes on along the minus strand of NZ_VTTI01000008.1, from coordinate 184,910 downwards.
TACTGGGCGGTTATCACCGACGAACGGGTTGTTGCATCCTATAAGGTAACGCTGTGGGCTGCTGGAATTGCATCACTCATCAACGGGGTGGTGGGGCTTTTGATGGCTTGGGTACTGGTACGCTATGAGTTCTGGGGCAAGCGTTTTGTCGATGCTCTGATGGACTTGCCCTTTGCACTGCCAACGGCGGTAGCAGGCATTACGCTCGCAGCACTTTTCGCTGAAAACGGCTGGTACGGCCAATATCTCGCCCGGCTCGGAATCGAGGTCGCCTACACCCCACTGGGTATTGTTGTTGCTATGTCTTTCACCAGTCTTCCCTTTGTGGTTCGCACGGTTCAACCGGTGCTGGAGGATCTAGCGCCGGAGGACGAAGAGGCGGCTATGAGTATGGGAGCTTCAGATCTTACGGTGTTCCGCCGCATACTGTTTCCGGCGCTCTGGCCAGCGCTGATGACGGGCGTTGCGTTGTCATTTACACGTAGTCTCGGCGAGTTCGGAGCAGTTATATTCATAGCCGGTAATACACCCTATGTAAGCGAAATCACCAGCCTGATGATTTTTGTCAGACTGCAGGAATTCGATTACGCGGCCGCCAGCGCCATTGCGTCCGTGGTGTTGATGGCTTCTCTCGTCCTTCTTCTGGGTATCAATCTGTGGCAGGCGCGTTATCTCAAACGTCTGCATGGGCGGTGAGACCATGAGCAAACATCGAAACTCGAGCCTCAGGGTCGGCGAGCGCCCATGGACCAAATGGACACTCATTGGCATCGCTTTGACTCTTACGCTGCTGATTCTGGTTATCCCGCTGGTGTTGATCTTTGCCCAGGCCCTGTCAGGGGGCGTGCAGACGGCTTGGGATAACCTGACTGATGCCTATACGCTGCATGCAATTGGGCTCACATTGTTCGTAGCTGCGTTAACAGTGCCGATCAACCTGGTGTTCGGGGTCTTTCTTGCCTGGCTGGTCACGCGGTTCGAGTTCCCGGGGCGCAAGGCGCTGATCACGCTGATCGATATCCCGTTCGCCGTCTCGCCAGTGGTTGCTGGCCTGTTGTATCTGCTCCTGTACGGATCCAACGGTTGGTTAGGTAGTTGGCTGGCCGATTACGATGTCCAATTGATGTTCGCCTGGCCAGGAATTGTCATGGTCACCGTGTTTGTTACCTGTCCATTTGTTGCACGGGAACTCATCCCGTTAATGCAGCAACAGGGCAGTGAGGAAGAAGAGGCAGGTGTGATCCTCGGTGCCAGTGGCTGGCAGCTTTTCCGCCGCGTGACCCTGCCAAATATCCGCTGGGCCCTGATATACGGCGTCGTGCTTACCAATGCCCGAGCTGTTGGTGAGTTTGGCGCGGTGTCGGTAGTAGCGGGAAATATCCGCGGTCAAACCAATACCTTGCCATTGCACGTGGAGCTGCTCTACCAGGACTACAACGTAGTAGGTGCTTTTGTTGCTGCATCGCTGCTGGCAGGCATCGCTCTTCTCACGCTGTTGATCAAAAGTGTCGTCGAGTGGCGCCAGAGCCGGCAACCTGAACCTGAAAACCATCAGTCGGAAATCCTTGGATGAGTATTACTGTAGAGCGCATCAATAAATATTTCGGGTCCTTTCAAGCGCTCAAGGACATTTCCCTGGACATCCCTGATGGCAAGTTGATTGGTTTGCTGGGTCCTTCGGGGTCAGGCAAGACAACACTGCTGCGCGTAATAGCGGGTCTGGAAAATGCCGAGAGTGGGCGGGTGCTTTTCCATGGCGAGGATGTCACTCCCTTGCACGTACGCGAGCGCCGTGTTGGCTTTGTATTTCAGCATTACGCACTTTTTCGGCACATGACAGTAGCGCAGAACATCGCCTTCGGCCTTGAAGTCATGCCGCGCAAGGATCGCCCCTCTGCCCCCGAGATACGTAGGCGTGTTGCGGATCTGTTGGAAATGGTTCAGCTGGCTCATCTGGCCGAGCGCTTTCCTGCTCAACTGTCTGGTGGGCAGAAACAAAGAATCGCCCTGGCCCGTGCACTGGCAATGAAGCCGCAGATACTCTTGCTTGATGAGCCATTCGGCGCGCTTGATGCCAAGGTGCGCAAAGATTTGCGTCGCTGGTTACGCGCTCTGCATGACGAATTGCACTTCACCAGCGTGTTCGTTACCCACGACCAGGAAGAGGCGCTTGAGCTCTCCGATCAGGTAGTGGTCATGAGTGCTGGCAAGATCGAGCAGGTTGACGAACCCCGTGCCCTCTATGCGCAGCCAGAAAGCCGTTTTGTGTTTGATTTTCTGGGGCACGTCAACGTGTTCTCCGGGGACCTGCAGGGTCGCCGTCTGCAGCAATCGGAGGGCTGGATTGAATTGCCCGAGGATACCGATGGGGAAGCTGTACAGTTATATATTCGTCCCCACGAACTTCGACTACAGGATGAGCCCGCAGCTCATGCCCACTTACCCCTGCGGATTGACTCCATCAGTCTGATCGGAGCTGAAGTTCGCCTGGAGCTTACGCCCTGCGGTTGGCAGAGTGAAGAGCCCTGGGAGGTTGGTATCAGTCACGCCGAGTTCAATCGCTGGCAGCCCCAGCGAGGTGACCGGTGCTATGCTGTCCCGGACGTGGGTCATCTGTTCAATTGCGAGGGTAAACCGCCCCGCACGCTGAGCTGGGTTGGTCGCTGAGCTTTCTCGGCGGTGCCTGCACCGCTCGCTGGGAGAGTCAATGAATCCGTATGAGCGCTATGTACTGCCGAAGATGATCGACATTGCCTGTGGCATGGGTGATGTGATGAAAGCCCGATCCAGAGTGGTGCCCCAAGCGACAGGTGAGGTCCTGGAAATTGGCATTGGTACTGGCCTGAATCTGCAGTTCTACAATCCCGAAAAAGTAACCTCTATTATCGGCGTTGACCCCGCTGCACAGATGCAGACGCTTGCTCGTAAGCGCGCTGCATCAATCGGCATTCCTGTTGATATGGTGGCGGTGGATGTGCAAGGCATTCACGCTGAAACTGATCGCTTCGATACGATCGTGATGACCTTTACCCTGTGCAGTATTGCCGACCCGATACCCGCCATGAAAGAAATGCACCGCGTTCTCAAACCCGGTGGGCGGTTGCTGTTTTGTGAGCATGGGCTTGCACCCGATGCCTCAGTAGAGCGCTGGCAGCACCGGCTGACGCCGCTCTGGAAACCACTGGCAGGTGGCTGTCATCTCAATCGGGATATTCCGGCTCTGATTGAAGCGGGCGGGTTTAGCATAGGTGAGCTGCACACCGAGTATCTTCCAGGCCCTCGGCCGATGACCTTTGTTTACAGCGGTTGGGCGCATAAATAAGCCTGTGTGTCAGCCCCTTTGCCAGGTCGGAAGCCATACCTTTGAAGGCCTGTAGTTGGTTGAGGGCGCTGCGGTGATCAGGCACGCCCGAGTAATTCGGCGCAGGCGTCGAGAATGACGCGAGTGTCCACCGGGTTGCGTCCAGGCGCACCGGCGCAGTGACCCCAGTCCGAGATAAGCGGGAGACATCGTGCGTCAGGTATGTGCTGGGCTTCCCAACAGGCATCCTGTCGGGTGAAGTACAGATCAGTACTCGAAGGCATGATTACCGTCTGCGCCTTTATTGCCTGAAGAGCAGCAATGAAGTCTCCCCGGTATCGCTCATTTGCGCTGATATCGCCATGCATCCAGGTGGAAAGAACCGCAAGCAGGTTATTCGCGTCCTGTTCGAGATGATCTGCTTCCCAATAGGCCAGCAAGGCATCGATGCTGTCATGGCCAAGCGTGCGGTAAAGCTCTTCCCGGAAAAAAGCCTGGCTGTAAGCCCATCCCGCATAAACTCGAGCGAATGCCTTGAGCCCCGTTTCCGGCTGCTGAGTATAAAACCCGTGCTGCCAAACCGGGTCGCAGGTCAACGCAGCTTTCACACCTTCAAGAAACACCCGGTTATGCGGCCAGCAGCGTGCGGTGGCGCATACGCTCATGATGCGTCGAACCTGATCAGGAAAGGTGCAGCCCCATTGCAGAGCCTGCATGCCGCCCATGGACCAGCCCATTATCAATGCCAATGATGCACCATTGAACTGCTCGGTGATCAATTGCTGTTGCGCGATGACGTTGTCGAAAATAGTGACCTGGGGAAAATTCCCGGCTGTCTGTGTCCCATGTGCGTCAGTGGGCGAGGTGGAGCAACCATTGCCGATAAGGTTGGGTATGACGATGCAGTAATGATCCGGATCCAGAGGACCATGTGCACCAATCAGGGGCGCGATGCCCGAATGTGTTCCACCGTAGTACGTCGGTAGCAGAATCAGGTTATCGCCCGCCGTGTTCAATTCACCGAATTGTAGATAAGTGAGCTGGGATTCGCGCAATACAGCGCCACTTTGTAAAACCAGCTCGCCGAGCTCGAATCGCTTTACAACGCCTTGATCTATAACCATTTTGGCCACTCCTTTAATCCTGTTTGTTGGCCAGATGCCGTTCTGGGGGGTCAATAAAACGAACATATACATGCATGCTGGCATGTATGTTGAATGGAAGATTCGTACCAAGCTCGCCATTCCCGGCGAGATCACGATCTGGAGTGCAGTCATGACGGTACAGCCATCCGCCGAAAGCTTGAAACAAACGCTCAGGGACAAGGGAGTCAAGTATGCCCTTGCCGGGTATGTAGACATCCACGGCATCATCAAGGGGAAGTTCGTCCCTGTCGATCATCTGGACAGGATGCTCAAAGGTTCTGAGCTCTTCACCGGCGCTGCCCTGGACGGCGTACCCCAGGAGATCAGCGATAATGAAGTAGCTGCGATGCCGGATACCGCTACCCTGACCCAGTGCCCCTGGAACCCTGATCTGGCCTGGTTTGCCAGCGACCTCTATCTGGACGGTGCTCCGTTCGAGGCCTGCTCGCGCAACATCCTCAAGCGGCAGGTGGCCGATGCTGCAGACATGGGTTACAAATTCAACCTGGGCATTGAAACCGAATTCTTCCTGTTCAAGGATTCCGCTGATGGCGGCTTCGAGCCGATAAGTGCACGCGATACCCTGGCCAAGCCTTGCTACGACCCCCGCACTCTGGGCGACAACATGCACATAGTTGGAGAGCTGGTCGAAGCAATGAACAGCATGGGCTGGGACGTGTATTCGTTCGATCATGAGGACGCAAACGGTCAGTTTGAAACCGACTTTACCTACACCGATGCGCTGGGCATGGCCGACAGGCTGGTGTTCTTCCGTCTGATGGCCGGTGAAATTGCCCGCAAGCACGGTGCATTTGCCAGTTTCATGCCCAAGCCTTCTGCTACCCGCACCGGTAGCGGCGCGCACTACAACATGTCCCTGGCTGATCTCGAGACTGGCAAGAACCTGTTTGATACAGCCAACGGTGAGGACACCTATGGCTGCGGCGTAACCGCCATGGCTTATCACTTCATCGCTGGCGTGATGAAGCATGCAAAGGCGATCAGTGCGGTTATTGCGCCCACGGTTAACAGTTACAAGCGCCTGGTGCGCAAGGGCAGCATGTCAGGCTCCACCTGGGCGCCGGTCTTCGTCTGTTACGGCAACAACAACCGCACCAATATGTTGCGCATCCCGTCCCAGGGCGCGCGGGTCGAGTGTCGGGCTGCGGACATCGCCTGCAACCCCTACCTGGGCTCGGCAATGATCCTGGCGGCAGGTCTGGAGGGTATTCGCGAGGCAATGGATCCCGGCCAGCCGCATCGGGAAAACATGTACAGCTACACCGATCAGGAGGTGCGCGACATGAATATCGAGATGCTTCCGCAGAACCTCGGTGAAGCCATTGACGCCTTCGAGGCAGACCCGCTTTCCAGACTGGTGTTTGGTGACGCAATGTTCGAAAGCTTCGTGCAGTACAAGCGCGAGGAATGGACCAGCTATCACACCCATGTGTCTGACTGGGAGTTGAGCCGGTACCTCAAATTCTTCTGATGATCCCGCGCCAGCAAAAACTGGCGCGGCTCTTGCTACGCTTTACCCCTATCTGGACCCATGATCTGGCAAGTCGCCACATTCTTTCAGGAGTAGAAACATGAAAAAGCCTTTTGCATTGAAGCGCCGTATCACGCAGATACTTGGTGGTGCGCTTATCACCGCAGCCGTATCGACCATGTTGATCGTTCCCGCAGCCAGTGCCCAGGAGCGTGACAGCTTCAAGATTGCCTGGAGTATCTACGCGGGCTGGATTCCATGGAAATACGTAGATGAATCCGGAATCATGAAAAAATGGGCCGACAAGTACGGTATTGAAGTCGAGATTGTGCAGATCAACGACTACATAGAGTCGATCAACCAATACACCGCAGGGGAGTTTGATGGTGTTGTGGCTACCAGTATGGATGCCCTGTCCATCCCGTCCGCAGGTGGCGTCGACACTACGGCGCTGATCGTCGGTGACTATTCCAATGGTAATGACGGCCTGGTGATGAAGGGTAGCAGCGACATCAAGGACCTCAAGGGCGAGCAGGTCAATCTGGTCGAGCTGTCCGTATCACACTATTTGCTTGCGCGCGCGCTGGACTCCGTGGGTATGAGTGAGCGTGATGTCACTGTGGTGAATACCGGCGATGCGGATATTGTTGCCGCTTTCAGCACCGACGGCGTCAAGAACGTGGTGACCTGGAACCCGTTGCTGGCGGATGTTCTGGAAATGCCTAGCGCCAACGGCGTATTCGATTCAAGCCAGATACCCGGTCACATCAAGGATCTGACCATCGTCAACACGCAAACGCTTGCGGAGAATCCTGCCCTGGGCAAGGCCCTGGTTGGCGCCTGGTTCGAGCTCATGGCCGAGATGAGTACCGACAGTGAAGCTGGTCAGGAAGCCAGAGCTTTTCTGGGTGAGGCTTCAGGCACTGATCAGGCGGGCTATGAAGCTCAGCTGGCAGGTATGAAGATGTTCTGGGAGCCAAAAGATGCGATAGCCTTTATCTCCAGCGATCAGGCCATCGAGGCGATGGACAGTGTTCGCGAGTTCTCTTATCAGAAAGGCTTGCTTGGCGAGGGCGCCAGCTCTGCTGATTTCGTGGGTATCTCCTTCCCTGGTGGCAAGACGCTGGGCGACAGCGCTAATATAAAGCTGCGTTTCGATCCTGCCTACATGCAGATGGCGGCGGACGACGCACTCTGATCTCAGCCCGAATCCTCCATGGTCATCAGGCCGTGGGGGATTGCCGCAAGCGGATAATTCATGCGCCGTACCAAGGAAGACGCGGAAAAAACGCGTCTGAAAATCATAGAAGCCGCTCTGACGCTATTCAGTCGCAACGGTTATTCCAACACCACGCTGGGGATGATTGGCACCGAGGCAGGATACAGTCGCGGACCTATCTACTGGCATTTCAAAAACAAGGATGATCTCTACCAGGCCGTTCTGGCTTACTCTCAAGAACCGTTGGAAGCGCTGGTAGGCAATGCGGCGAGGTCCGGTACCGATGCTCTTGCTGCCATAGACAGGTTTGCCCACCAATGGCTTGAACTGCTCGCTGAGGATGTCTGGTTCCGCCAATCCTTCGAAATCCTGTTGAACAAGACGGAGCTGACCGATGCTATTGCTCCTACGATTCAGCGTGAAAAAGAGCTGACACGGCATATTGTCGAAACGCTCTCTCAGCTTGTAGCCCAGGCGCAGGAAATCAAGCAGCTCCCTGCCTCCCAGCCTGCTAATAAACTGGGTTTACTGATTTACACCCATCTGATGGGGATCACCCAGAGCTGGCTGTTTGCGCCGGATCTTTTCTGCCTCAAAGAGGAGAAGACCTTCCTCGTGCAACGGCTGCACTGTCTCCTGCGCGCCCCTTGAAAAGAAACCATCTCGCCCTATGGTGCGTGGCCTGAAAATGCCCTTATGATATCCCCGCGCGGGCCAGGAGGCCCGTCTAAAGGGATCACTGTCAGAAGACAGTCATAACAAGCATCTGGAGATGTATAAATGTTCAAGAAGACTTTATTTGTTGCTGCTGTTGTTGTGAGCTTTAGCACTATGGCTGCCGTTGCCCACGCGGAGGAGTCCAGCGGTTATGTGTTTGGCAGCCTGGGCCAGTCCGACGCCAACGTCAGCGGTGCCTCTGATACTGAAGATACCGCCTGGAAGCTGGGCGGTGGCTTGCAACTGAGCGACAACTGGGGTGTTGAGCTTCAATATACGGACTTGGGCCAAGTAGAAGGTGACGTCTGGGTAGGCGGCGTTCCTTTTCAAGCTGAAGCTGAAACCCAAGGTTTTGGAGCGAACCTGGTTGGCACTCTGCCCTTCGAGCGATTCCAGCTTTTCGGTAAGCTCGGCTATCACCGTATGGAAACTGAAATACGCGCGAGCGGTTTTGGGGTCTCGGCAAGTGATGACGCCACTGAATGGGTTATGTCTTACGGCATTGGCGCGGCTTACGAGTTGACAGCCAATCTTGATATTCTCGCTGAATACGAAATGTATTCTGATGTGGCAGACGAATACGACGTCGACATGCTTTCGGCAGGTCTGCGTTACAACTTCTGACCAATACGCGCAAAAAAGCCGGGGCTCATGCTCCGGCTTTTTAGTTTTTGCGGCTTGGGTCTTACGGTTTCACAGGCTCGATGATCGGAAAGTTCGCAGAAGGCTCTTCAATCATTTGCAGCAGACCAAAGAATGCTCTCGGGTCACCCTCCACTTTGATTTCACCGGCTTTGACCGCTTCGGGGAACGTAAGCTCGCGGAGTAAAATCCGGTCGAGGGTTTTCCGCGTCATGTTGACGCTGGCATCGGGATTTTCGGCCAGGCTGCCGGCGCGGTAGGTGAGTGTGGCGTTCTGCAGGTTCAGGCGATATTGCTCGTCGATATCCGTCAGCGACCAGTTGATTACCAGGTGCTGGCCAGCGGCTTTTTCTGCATCCAGACGCACTGCCAGCAAATCGAAGAACATGCCTGCCTCCAGAGCCTGCAGTAGGTCAGGAGAAATACCAGTACCTGTGCGCTGTTCGCCAACGCCCTCACGCAGTTCCTGCGCGCCGGTCAGATAGGCGCCGCGCCAGGTGCCGGCCTCGGCCTGATAGCCCAGTTGCTCCAGGGCATCTGCACCCAGTTCGCGAGCCGCCTGATGGTCGGGGTTGGCGAATACGGCCTGACTCATTACCCAGGCGACCCAACGGTACTCGCCATTGGCGAAGTCCTTGCGAGCCTGGTCGATCACACTGTCCATACCACCCATATAGCTGATTGTCTTGGCAGCGTTCTCTTGTGGCGGCAGGGGGTCGAGGTTGGCCGGGTTGGCGTCATACCAACCCATATAGCGCTGGTATATTGCTCGGGCGTTGTGTTTCAGCGTGCCGTAATACCCGCGGGCATACCACTCCTGGTCCAGACTCTCTGGAAGCTTGATGTTCTCCGCAATATCCCCGGCCAGGTAACCCTTGTTCATCATGCGTACAGACTGATCATGGATGAACTTGTACAGATCGCGCTGGACGCCAAGAAAGTGTTGCGCCCCTTCGCGTTCCCAGATCGGCCAGTGATGCTGGGCGATGAGGATGTCGGTCCGGTCACCGAAACGCTCCAGGGCCTTGTCGATATAATGCGACCAGGCGCTGGCGTCGCGGATTGCCGCGCCGCGGATGGTGTAGATGTTATGCAGGTGCTGGCTGGTGATCTCAGCCGTGTTGAGTACCTTGAACTGGGGAAAATACATCATCATTTCCGACTCGGCTTCGGTGCCGTGGGCCATCTGGAATTCGATTTCAATACCGTCGATAGTCAGGGTCGCATTGTCGGGAACGGTGTCGGTTGGCGCGATCAGGGTCATTGGGCCGCTGGCGAGGGCCTTGCCGAGCCCGGTGTCCACGTGTCCGCGCTCACCCGCTGGCAGCGCCGCGCCAAACTGGTAGATAGCGCGGCGGCTCATCGCGTTTCCGGCAATGATGTTCTCCGATACCGCATGCTGCATGAAGCCATAGGGTGCATAAACCTTGACCTTCCCGGCACGCACGTCGGCCTCATCAATCACACCCTTTACGCCACCAAAATGGTCAGCATGGTTATGCGTGTAAAGCACAGCCACGACAGGCTTTTGTGGACGATTCTGATAGTAGAGCTCAAGACCGGCTTCGGCCGTGGCTGGAGTCAGTAGCGGGTCGATGATAATCAGGCCGGTTTCGCCCTCTATGATGGTCATATTGGCCAGATCCATGCCGCGGATCTGGTACATGCCCTCGGTTACCTGAAATAGACCGTGAATGGCATTCAATTGCGCCTGTCGCCAGAGGCTGGGGTTTACCGTGTCAGGGGCTGGCTTATCCTTCAGGAAGGCGTAGGCGGCCATGTTCCATGCGACATGTCCCTCACTATCAATCACCTTGCCTTCAGGCCATTGGGCAATAAAGCCACGCCTGGCATCGTCAAAGGCCTGGGTGTTGCTAAAGGGCAGGGCATCAAGAGCGGCAGCATTGCGCTCGGCGGTGACGCTTTCAGCGGGTTTTGGCCCGGCCAGCACTGCCTGCGCAGTGCCCGCAATGAGAATACTGGTCAACAGAAAGGAACGGTATCGCATGGGTGGGTACTCCGGTTTTGTTTTTATCGGCTTGATATTGACCTTATAGGGCACAGCTCTCATATGTCTAATGCATTTTTATTGCTTGATTGATGCGCGTAGCGCATCAGTTAGTGCTTTGCTGCTACTCGGCTTTGTGCGTTGTTCTGCAATTGCCACATTTGGCAGTTAAGCTGGTGCGGACGTAGGCGTCATTCGGGAAACGTATTTTCCCTCGAAGGTCGGCGCTTTTTTCACTATAATCGCGCGCTTTGCGTAGGCTGGGCATAACCCGGTTTATCGGCAAGCAGTGGAGGGTCGTTGGGCCATGATCAAAACCCCGTACTACCTGATCGACAAGAGTAAATTGCTGCGCAATATGGAGCGCATTGCCTACGTACGCGAGCACTCCGGCGCCAAGGCGCTGCTCGCCCTGAAGTGCTTTGCGACATGGTCGGTATTCGATCTGATGCAGCAGTATATGGACGGCACCACTTCCTCCTCGCTCAACGAGGTAAAGCTCGGCCGCCTCAAGTTTGCCGGTGAAACCCATGCCTACAGCGTGGCCTATGCCGATGACGAGATCGAGGAAGTACTGGCCCATTCGGACAAGATCATCTTCAACTCAATCAGTCAGCTGCAGCGATTTGCTTCGGCTTCGACAGATCACGTACGTGGCCTGCGTCTGAACCCCGGGGTCAGTAGTTCCGAATTTCTTATCGCCGATCCATCGCGGCCATTCAGCCGGCTGGGTGAGTGGGACGCTGCCAAGGTCGCCGAGGTGATCGACCAGGTCTCAGGTTTCATGATCCACAACAACTGTGAGAACAGTGACTTCGCCTTGTTCGACCAGATGCTCGGGCAGATCGAGGAGCGTTTCGGTGGCTTGCTGGAGCAAGTGGAGTGGGTAAGCCTGGGCGGCGGTATCCACTTTACCGGCGATGGCTATCCGCTGGACGCCTTCTGCGCTCGGCTCAAGGCGTTTTCCGAGCGGTTCGGCGTACAGGTCTATCTGGAGCCCGGCGAGGCTGCTATCACCATGAGTAGTTCACTTGAGGTCACAGTGCTGGATACGCTGTTCAACGGCAAGAATCTGGCTGTGGTCGACAGCTCCATCGAAGCGCACATGCTGGACTTGCTGATATACCGGCAACCCGCCAGGATGGCGCCCTGTGATGGCGAACACACCTATATGGTGTGCGGTAAATCCTGCCTTGCGGGGGATATTTTCGGTGAATTCCAGTTCGACAAGGAACTGCAGATTGGTGACCGCCTCTCATTCATTGATGCGGCCGGTTACACAATGGTCAAGAAAAACTGGTTCAATGGCGTTCAGATGCCTTCCATTGTGGTGCGTCAGCTTGATGGCAGTGTTGAAGTGGTTCGTGAGTTCAGCTTCGACGATTTCGTAAACGGCCTCTCTTGAGGCGAATAACCCAGCCTTTTCCAAGGAGGCGTTTCGAGGAAGAGACATGAAGAAAAACGTTCTGATTATTGGTGCCGGTGGTGTTGCCCAGGTTGTCGCACACAAGTGCGCGCAGCATAACGATGTGTTGGGCAATATCCATATTGCTTCGCGTACGGTGGAAAAATGCCAGCAGCTGGTCGACAGCGTACGGGAGAAGGGCAGCCTCAAGGTTGCCGGTGAATTGCAGGCGCACGCGCTCGATGCACTTGATGTCGAGGCCACCAAGGCGCTGATCGACAAGACGCAGTCACAACTGGTCATCAATGTCGGATCGTCATTCGTCAACATGTCGGTACTCCAGGCCTGCATCGAGAGCGGTGCGGCTTATCTGGATACCGCTATTCACGAAGAGCCGGAAAAGATCTGCGAGACGCCACCCTGGTATGCCAATTACGAGTGGAAGCGTCGCGAGCTGTGCGAAGCCAACAACATCACCGCGATCCTGGGCATCGGTTTTGATCCAGGCGTGGTCAATGCCTATGCGGCAGTTGCGGTGAACGAGTACTTCGACAGTGTCAGCGACATCGACATCATCGACATCAACGCCGGCAGTCATGGCAAGTACTTCGCCACCAACTTTGATCCGGAGATCAATTTCCGCGAGTTTACCGGTGAGGTGTGGTCCTGGCAGAGCAGCAGCTGGGTCAGCAACCGGATGTTCGAGGTCAAGCGGACCGACGATCTGCCCGTGGTTGGCGAACACACCAGCTACATGACCGGCCATGATGAATTGCACTCGCTGTCACAGAATCTGAACGTGCCCAACATCCGCTTCTGGATGGGTTTTGGCGAGCATTACATCAACGTCTTTACTGTACTGAACAACCTCGGTCTGCTGTCTGAACAGCCGGTTACTACTGCCGAAGGTCAGGAAGTCATTCCGCTCAAGGTGGTCAAGGCCGTGCTGCCCGACCCCTCATCGCTGGCGCCGAACTATCAGGGCAAAACCTGCATCGGTGATCTGGTCAAGGGCAAGAAGGATGGCAAGGACAAGGAAGTATTCATCTACAACGTCGCCGATCATGCCGAGGCTTATAGTGAAGTTGGTAGCCAGGGTATTTCCTATACCGCCGGTGTGCCTGTGGTAGCTGCCGCTATCCTGATCGCCAATGGCGAGTGGGACGTGCAGAAGATGGTCAACGTCGAGGAGCTCCCGCCCAAGCCGTTTATCAATCTATTGAACACCATGGGTCTGCCCTCACGCATCCGTGATGAAGAGGGTGATCGGGCGCTCAGCTTCTGATCCACCAGAGCAGTAAAAAAGGCCCGCCTGAGCGTTCAGGCGGGCCTTTTCTATTCGCGCCGGTTATTCCTGTTTTGCCCAGGGCGCACGGAGTATCTCTATCAGGGTGCCATCGGTGTCCTTGCCGTAGCCCACCGTCTCGTCAGTACGATCTTTATCGCTGGACGGTTGCGCAGGTGTAATCACCTGTCCGCCGCCATCCTCGATTGCCTGCGCAAAGCCCTCTGGCGACATGCTGCGCATTTCCAGCTTGACCGGGTTGTCGGTGTAATTGCGCGGGCTGCCATTGATCCAGTTCATCAACACCAGTGCCGATCCACCCTGACCCTGCAGGATGTACTCGTTGTACTGGAAGGGGATGGGCAGATACAACACCTCGCGAAAGCCCAGATCTTCAACATAGAAATCCCGGGCAGCCTCCAGATCGCTCACCCCGAGACCGAAGGCGCCGAAATAGGATTCCACTGCATCATCGCTGCCAACGAACTCGATCAGGTTGTTGTCCAGGTCCCGCCCGAAGCCCACGGTGACGCCGAGGCCGGGCTGCAGTGCGGGGGGCACGGTGACCCGGCCGCCAGCATTGAGTATGTCGCGCGCGTACTGCTCGGGGTCTTTTACATAGAACACCAGTTTCCCGGGATTCTGTCGGTAGTTGCGGACCACGCCGTCAGTGAAACCCATCAGCACAACCTGCGAGCCACGCTCGTCCGCCGATTGCATCACCACCTCCTCGCGATCGTCACGGGTGCGGCGGGTTACTTCAGTCATTCCCAGGCCGGCACGGTAGAAATCAACCGCTGCTTCCAGATCCTCTACCCCGATACCGGCAGCGCCCAGATAGGCGCGGATGCCCTGACGCAGCTCCAGCAGGGTGCCATCGGCATCACTGGCATAGCTGACCAGGGCTCCGTCGAGATCAGCCTCCGCGGATGCAGCAGGAGCACGCGGGACATCACCACCGGCCTGGCGGATATTGTCGGCAAGGTCAGTAGGATAAGCGACGTCGAGTTGCAGCTTCACCGGGTTGTCCGTGTAGTTGCGGACGCTGCCGTTGGTCCAGTTCATCAGTACCACGGCTGAGCTGCCTGGTACCGGGGAGGTCAGAATATACTCGTCATATTGTCCGGGAACCCGGAGGAACTGGCTTTCTTCAAAGCCCAGCACATCGACATAGAAATCGCGGGCCGCCTCCAGGTCGCTGACGCCAATTCCGAAGGCGCCGAAGAAGGAGTTGGTCGCGTCCGGCTCACCCACAATCTCGATCAGGTTGTTATCCAGATCCCGGCCAAAGCCCACAACCACATTGCCAAATGCCGGCTGCGGAGCTGGGGGTACGGTGATACGGCCGCCCTGCGCAGTAAACTGCGCAGCAAAGGCTTGTGGATCCTTCGCATAGAACACCAGTTTGCCCGGATTCTGCTGAAAATTACGGCCTATTCCGTCGGTGAAATCCATCAACACAACCTTCGAGCCACGTGCATCCGCTGACTCCAGTACCACTTCGGTGCGGTTGTCCCGGATAAGCCGTCCCACTTCGCGCATGCCCATGCCGTCGGTGTAGAGAGCAACCGATGCGTCCAGGTCAGTTACGCCGATGCCGGCGGCACTCATGAACGTCAGGTTGGCCTGGGGCGCAGCAGCGTCCGGTGGAGGCAGGTCGCTCGAACTGCCTCCACCGCCGCCGAGGCAGCCCGATAGAAGGGTCATTGTTACCAACAACAGCAGAATCTTGAGGTAGGGGTAAGCGGACATGGAAAGCATCCTTGTTATTGTGGGAGCAAACAGAATGAACGTTCGTTCATGAGTGCAAGATACGCTTAGCTTACAGGGATGGCAACCGGGGAATAGCTCGAGCGGTGACGGCCGCGTTAGGGCAGGCTATCATCCGGTCTCACGTCAATTACCCCGTTCAGAACAAGGTGTCTGCCCATGTCCTCGCCGTTAGCTGCCCTCTCGCTGGAAATGCGTCTGGCCGGAGTCGCTGAAATCGAATGCGTGACCCCCGACCTCAACGGCATACCCCGCGGCAAGGTGATGACCGTGGAAGGCTTTCTCGCTGGCCGGCGTCTGCAAATGGCCCGTGGCGTGTTGTTGCAGGCGTTGATGGGCGGCTATCCGGAACCACGCTTTTTTGGTGACGATGATGGTGATCTGCAGCTGCGCGCCTTGGCCGATCAGGTGCACGTATTGCCATGGGCCGAAACACCCCGGGCACTGGCGGTGTGCGAGGCGGTGGAACTCGACGGTACCTTGTCGGGACTCTCGTGCCGGACGTTGCTCAAGCAGGTGGTGGGCCGTTACGCCGAACGCAACTGGCAACCGATCGTTGCCACCGAGCTGGAGTTCTTCCTGTTCGAACGGCATTCTGATGCTAATCTGCCGTTCCAGCCGCCGGTCGGTATAGATGGTCGCCGCGATCCGGGCAATGCCGCATTCAGCGTTAGCTCCAACAACGGACTGCGGCCTTTCTTCGATGAAATCAAGGTGGGTATGGCCGCGCTGGGGATTCCCCGTGATACCTTTATGCACGAGATGGGTGTTAGTCAGTTCGAGATCAATTTCGTGCACGGCGATCCGCTATTGATTGCCGACCAGACCTTCCTGTTCAAGCACATGCTGCATGAGGTCGCGCTCAAGCACGGTCTGATTGCGGTGTGCATGGCCAAGCCGCTGGCGCGGGTACCGGGCTGCTCAATGCACATACACCAGAGCGTGATCGAGAAAACCCATGGACGGAACATCTTCACCGATCCGCGCAACAACGAACCGACCTTCAGCTTCCCGCATTACATTGGTGGCCTGCAGCTTTGCCTGGCCGACCTGACGTTGTTGATGGCGCCGAATATCAACTCCTATCAGCGCTTCTGCCATATCTTTGCTTCGCCCAACAATCTCTGCTGGGCGCAGGATAACCGCAGCGCTGGCTTGCGCATTCCGGCCAGTACGCCGGATGCACGCAGGGTAGAAAACCGTTTGCCCGGTGCCGACGCCAACCCCTATCTGGCGATAGCCGCCAGTCTTGCTGCCGGTCTGCACGGCATTGATAACGAAATAGAACCTAGCCCCTCTGTCAGCGGCCAGTTTGTCGCGCCGGATCATCTCAAGCTGCCCGGCTCGCTGCACGAGGCTATCAATCGCTTGAGTCGCAGCACACTGGCGCGGGAACTGTTTGATGACGAATTCATTGATGGCTATCTGGCAACCAAGACATTGGAACTCGAACACTTCCTGGACGAGATAACGCCCTGGGAGCGCCGCTTTCTTGGCTCGCAAGTCTAGAGGCCTGGAACTGACCGCGCTGCGACCTGATCTGTCGCGCTAACCCCTGATACTATGGCGTCACCTGCGCTGCACCTGTGCAGGCCGGTCAATACAGGAGTTCTGATGCAGGACAGCGCCAGTTTTGCCCCCGGCAACCTCGCCCCCGGATTCATGATTCTGCACGGTAATCGGCTGGAGACCCTGCGCCAGTTGGTGGTTGACTGGATGCGCGAGCACCCCCTGGGCCCGCTCGAGAACGAGGTGGTGCTGGTCCAGAGCAATGGCATCGGCCAATGGCTGGAAATGGCGCTGGCGGCAGATCGGGAGGAGGGTGGCTGCGGCATTGCGGCAGCCCTGGATGTGCAGCTACCTGCCCAGTTTCTCTGGCAACTCTACCGTGGCGTGCTCGGCGCCGACAGCGTGCCTGCGAGCTCGCCGCTGGACAAGCAACCGCTAACCTGGCGTCTGCTGCGTCTACTGCCGGGTCTGCTGCAGGACCCCGCCTTTGCCCCCCTCGAGCGTTTTCTCGCCGACGATGGTGACTGCCGCAAACGTTACCAACTGGCCGAGCGTCTGGCCGACCTGTTCGATCAGTATCAGGTTTACCGGGCGGACTGGTTGAATGATTGGGCCCAGGGCCACAACCGGGTCAGTCTGGCGCGCAGCGGAACCCGGCAGCTGGAGGACCATGAGCTCTGGCAGCCGGCGCTCTGGCGGGCAGTGCTGGCGGATGTGGGCAGTGAGCATGTCAGCAACAGTCGCGCCGGAGTACATCCACGGGCCCTGGACAGTTTACTGACTGCCAGCCAGCGGCCTGCCGGCCTGCCGCGGCGCGTTATTGTCTTTGGTATCTCGTCCCTGCCAGCGCAGACCCTAGAAGCCCTGGCCGCACTGGGACGCTTCAGCCAGGTGCTGCTGGCCGTTTTGAATCCCTGCCAGTTCTATTGGGGCGACATCGTTGCCGACCGGGAATTGCTTCGCCACCAGTATCGCCGCCAGAAAGCCAAGCCCGACAGCCCGCTGCACCTGGATGAAAGCACCCTGCATCAGCATGCGCATCCGCTGCTGGCCGCCTGGGGCAAGCAGGGTCGCGACTATATCAATCTGCTTGATGTGCACGACGAGCGCGTCAGCTATGAAGTCCGTTTTGCCGCGATCAACGGCGGCCGTGTCGACCTGTTCGAGGATAACGCCGGAGCCACGCTGCTCGAACAGTTGCAGCAGGATATCCTCGAGTTGCGTCCCCTGGCGGAAACCCGCAGCCAGTGGCCGCCCCTGACGCTGCAGCCAGGGACAGCTGATGCGCGACGGCCATTGGCGAGTGACACATCCATCCGTTTTCACATCGCCCACAGCCCGCAGCGGGAAGTGGAGATCCTGCACGACCAGTTACTCGATGGCTTTGCCCGCAACCATCAGTTGCGCCCCCGTGATGTCATCGTCATGGTCCCCGACGTGGACACTTACGCCCCGCACATACAGGCGGTTTTCGGCCAGTACGCTCCGGATGACCCGCGCTATATACCCTTCACCCTGGCCGATCAGAACCAACGCGGCCGCGAGCCGCTGTTGATCGCCCTGGAGCACCTGCTGCAGTTGCCGCACAGTCGGCTGCCGGTCAGCGAGGTGCTGGATCTGCTCGATGTACCCGCCGTGCGCAGCCGGTTCGGCCTGGCTGAGGCCGACCTGCCGACGCTGCAGCGGTGGATCGAGGGCGCCGGCATTCGCTGGGGCCTGGATCAGGAGCGTCTCAGCGCGCGCGGGCTGCCCGCCGGACTGGATAACAACAGTTGGCGCTTCGGGCTGCGGCGCATGCTGCTGGGTTACGCCAGCGGGGGAGGATCTGCCTGGGGCACGACCGAACCCTACGATGAAGTGGGCGGCCTGGATGCGGCGCTTATCGGTCCACTTGATCAACTGCTCAATACGCTCGATCGGCACGAACGGTCGCTTGCCGAGCCCGCGTTGCCGGCCCTTTGGGGCGAGCGTTTGCGGGCGCTGCTGGCGGATTTCTTCCTGGCTGCCAGCGAGACGGATCAGGTACTCATCGGGCAATTGCAGGAGAGTCTCGATCAATGGCTGGAGCTGTGTGACGACGTAGAGCTGAACGAGGCGCTGCCCCTGAATGTGGTGGCCGAAGCCTGGCTCGAGAGTGTCGGCCAGAGTCAGTTGAGTCAGCGGTTTCTGGCCGGCTCGGTGAACGTCTGCACCCTGATGCCGATGCGCGCGATTCCCTTTCGCCAGGTCTGCCTGCTGGGCATGAATGATGGAGATTACCCGCGCGCCCAACCGCCGCTGGATTTCGACCTGATGGCCAACGATTACCGCCCGGGGGACCGGTCCCGGCGCGAGGATGATCGCTATCTGTTGCTCGAAGCCCTGCTGTCGGCCCGCGACACCCTGTACATCAGTTGGGTCGGGCGCAGCATCCGCGACAACGGCGAACGCCCCCCGTCAGTATTGATCGGGCAGTTACGTGATCATCTTGCCGCTGGCTGGCAGGCCGCCGAACCGGATGTGGACCTCCTTGCAGCATTGTCCACAGAACATCCGTTGCAGCCGTTCAGTCGTCAGTATTTCGATGCCAGCAATCCTGCGCTGTTCAGCTATGCCGGCGATTGGCGGGCATTGCACGACAGCCCCTTGCAGGCAGTCAGTGATACGCCACTGCCGCCCGTCAACCTGACCGAGCCTATTGACCTGAATGCCCTGCAACGCTTTCTGCGTAACCCGGTAGAGCATTTCTTTGCGCGCCGCCTCAAGATCTGGTTTCGCGACGCTGACTTGCACAGCGAGGACGATGAGTCCTTCGTGCTGGACGGCCTGCAACGTTTTGAGCTCAGGCAATGGTTGTTGCAGCGCACCCTGGCCAGTGGGCCATACGCTGATTGGACTGCCGTTGTCAAGCAGGAGTCCGCGCGCCTGAGTCGGCGCGGTACCTTGCCCCTGGCCGGTTTTGGCGAGCTGGGTCGGCAGGCGCTGATCGAACCCCTGGCCGAGCAATTGACGCGCTACCGCCAGCTTGCCGAGATATGGGATCGTCCCGTGGATGAGCCGCTGGCGCTGGTGGCCAGCGCTCCGGGGATCGAGCTGCGGGACTGGCTCACCGGGTTGCGGGAATCCGGCGCGACTGATGGGCAGATGTTGCTGCAGCTGGAAACGGGACGTCTGCAGGATGGTACCGGCAAGAACAAGACCTTACGTTGGAAGCGCGTGCTGTCGGCGGTCTGCCGACATCTTTTGGCCTGTGCCAACGGGCATGCCATACAAGGGTGCCTGATCGCCGAGGATGCCAATCTGTTACTGCTGCCGGTACCCGTCGAGCAGGCTCAGGATATTCTGCAAGCCTGGCTGGCCGCCTGGTTGGCTGGCCTGCAGCAGCCCCTGCCTGCCGAACTGGAAACCGGCATGCTTTGGCTGGCCCACGGTGACGATGGCAAGACACGTGAGCACTACGAGGGCACTGACTTCAAGCCGGGCGCGATGCTTAGAAGTGTTGCCCTGCAACGCAGCTATCCGGATTACGCCAGCCTGCAGGCAGCAGGCTTTGAGACCTGGGCGCAATCCCTTTACCAGCCGCTGGCGCAGATGCTGGAAAATACATGGTTAACAGTGCAGCCAGTGGAGGTTGAGGCATGAGCAATACGCCTGTTCATAATAGCCAGATGCCTTTGGCCCTGCGCTGTCCCCTGCGTGGAAGCCGCCTGATCGAAGCCAGTGCCGGCACCGGCAAGACCTTTACCATTTCCGCGCTCTATCTGCGTCTGGTACTAGGTCGTGGCGCAGCGGCGGATTATCCGCGCGCGCTGCTACCGCCGGACATCCTGGTAGTGACCTTCACCGAGGCTGCGACCCAGGAGCTGCGTGATCGTATTCGCGCTCGTCTGGTCGATGCTGCCATGGCTTTTCGTGGCGAGCTGGACAAGCCCGACCCGATCATTGCCCAGCTTCGCGAGCAGACGCCTGCCGATCAGTGGCCCGGCTGCGCGCGCAAACTCGAAATTGCCGCCCAGTGGATGGATCAGGCCGCCGTTTCCACCATACATAGCTGGTGCCAGCGCATGCTGCGCGAGCACGCCTTTGACAGTGGTAGCCTGTTTGAACAGACCCTGGAAACCGATCAACGGGAGCTGCGCGCCCAGGTTGCCCGGGATTACTGGCGCGAACAGTGTTATCCACTGAGTGGCGCGGCACTGGACTGGGTGGCCAAGCACTGGCAAAGCCCCGGGCGTTTGTTGGGCTCGCTGCACGCCCTGCTGACTGATCAGCTGCCCCCGACTGAGGGTCAGTTGCATGCACTGATCGCCAACAGTCTTGCGCAGCGGGAACAGGATCTGGCGCAGTTGAAGGCTCCCTGGCTGCAATGGGCGGATGAGCTGGAACAGCTGCTCGAGCAGGGGGTGGAACAAAAAGAGGTCAATGGCCGCATGCTGCAGCGCCGCTATTTTGCGCCCTGGTTCGAGGCCCTGCGCGCCTGGGCCGAAGACCCACAAATGCAAACTCCAGGCCTAACAGATTCGGCCTGGGAACGCTTGAGCGAAGACGGGCTGGCGGCGGCCTGGAAGAATGGTATACCTCCCGAGCACCCGGCTCCACAGCAGGTGCCGCTGCTGCGGCAGGCATTGGCGGACCTGCCCGACCCTCACCAGGACGCCCTCAGGCACGCCGCCGCCTGGATCGCCGAGCGCTTCGAGCAGGAACAGCGGCGGCTCGCGCAGATGGGCTTTGACGATATGCTCAAACGCCTGGATGCCGCGCTGCAAGGCCCAAGTGGTCCACGTCTGGCCGAGGTCATACGCACGCAGTTTCCGGTCGCGATGATCGACGAATTTCAGGATACCGACCCGCTGCAATACCGCATTTTCGATGCGGTCTACCGGGTCGCGGAGAATGATCAGAGCACCGCGCTGCTGCTGATCGGCGATCCCAAGCAGGCAATCTACAGTTTTCGTGGTGCGGATATTCATACTTACCTGCGTGCACGGCGGGACACATCCGGGCGGCATGAAAATCTGGATACCAACTTCCGCTCCAGCCAGCCCATGGTCGATGCGGTTAATCGGGTGTTTGAACTGGCGGAAACGGGCAATGCCCAGGGCGCTTTCCGCTTTGCCCGCGGAGCGGACAATCCTCTGCCGTTTCTTCCTGTGGCGGCTAACGGTCGCAAGGAAGTCTGGCAACTGCAGGGCGCAGCAGCTCCGGCCATGACCCTCTGGCACCTGCCAGGCGAAGAGCCGCTGAAAGGGGATGACTACCGGCAGTCGATGGCTGAAATTTGTGCAACAACCATGGTGGAGTTGCTCAACGCCGGGCAACGGGGTGACGCCGGTTTTGCCCACCCCGACGGCACTTTCACCGGGGTCAAGCCCGCAGACATGGCGGTGCTGGTGCGCACGGGGCGCGAAGCCCAATGTATCCGCAGTGCCCTGGCGGCGCGTGGCGTGCGCAGTGTGTATCTCTCCGACAAGGATTCGGTATTTGCCAGTCAGGAGGCGCAGGACCTGCTGCGCTGGCTGCGCGCCTGTGCAGATCCGGGTAACGACGGCCTGTTGCGCGCCGCCCTGGCCAGCGCCAGCCTCGGGTTGAGTTGGGCAGAGCTGGAGCGCTTGAATGAAGACGAGCGTTTCTGGGAGCAGCGCGTCGATCAGTTCCACGGTTTTCGGCGGCTGTGGCTGCGTCAGGGTGTGCTGCCCATGCTGCAGCAACTGCTGCACGCATTCCAGTTACCCACCCGTCTTCTAAAGCAAAATGACGGTGAACGCCGACTGACCAACCTGCTGCATCTGGCCGAACTGTTGCAGCGCGCCGCCCGCGAGCTGGATGGCGAGCAGGCCCTGATCCGCCATTTGAGCGAATTGCTGCTCAACCCCGCAGACAGCAGCGCAGACGATCAGGTGTTGCGTCTGGAGAGCGACGCTGAACTGGTCAAGGTCGTCACCATCCACAAATCCAAGGGCCTGGAATACCCGCTGGTGTTCCTGCCCTTTATCGCCCATAGCCGCCCAGCCGACGGCAAGAAGCCGCTGTGGCTGCATGATGGCGACACGCGCCGCCTGGATCTGGCGCCGGACGACAATGCCGTGGCCCAGGCCGACGGCGAACGGCTGGGTGAAGATCTGCGTCTGCTTTACGTGGCGCTGACCCGAGCCCGACATGCCTGCTGGCTGGGGTTGGCCGACCTGAAAAGCGGCAATCGCAAATCCTCGGTCCTGCATCACAGCGCTATTGCCTGGCTGCTGACTGGCGGGGCGGTACTGCAGCAGCCAGCGCAACTCGGCGAATGGCTGAGCGCCTGGGTGCAGCCAGGGACTCTGGTTGTCGATGCCGCCCCAAAAGCAGAGGACATAGAGTATCAACCCATTGCTGTTCCACACACCGAACTGCGCGAACGGCATCCGGACCACCCGACCTTTGCCCGCTGGTGGATCGGCTCCTACAGCGCGCTGATCGGCGGCCATGAGACCGACTACTTTGCCGATGACAAGGTCGATATCTTTGCCCCCCTGCGGCCCGGCGAGACGCCAAGCATGCATCGCTTCCCGCGGGGCCCACAGCCGGGCACCTTCCTGCACGGTCTGCTCGAGCTGGCCGCGGATGACGGTTTTGCCCAGTTTGCCGATCCGGATTTATGTGCGGAGCGGGTCTACCCCCGTTGTCAGCGCCGTAACTGGGCTGAATGGGGCGGCTGCCTGAGCAACTGGATGGTCAGTCTGCTGACCTTCAAAGGCGTCGCACCGCAAAGTGAGCTGAGTCTGGCGGACCTGCAGGGGGGGCAGTACCAGAGCGAGATGCAGTTTCTTTTCGCGGCCCACGGGGTCAGTGCCCAGGCTATTGATCAACTGGTCAGCGCGCATACCCTGGGGGCTGCCGAGCGGCCGCCGCTCGGCAGCGACCGGTTGAACGGGTTGTTCAAGGGCTATATCGACCTGGTATTCGAGCACCAGGGCCGCTATTGGGTGCTGGACTACAAATCCAACTGGTTGGGCGCGGATGCCAGCGCCTACAGCGAGCAGGCGATGGGCAAGGCGATTCTGGAACATCGCTATGATCTGCAATACGTTTTCTACGTGCTGGCGCTGCACCGACAGTTGCGCGCGCGCCTGCCCGACTATGACTATGACCAGCACATGGGCGGCGCCGCCTACTGGTTCATCCGCGGCATCGACGCCGACAGCGGCGGCCTCTGGCATACCCGCCCCCCACGCGAATTGATCGAAACCCTGGATCGGCTGTTTGCCGGTCAGGCCCGGGAGGTGGCGCATGTCTGAACAACTGGATCTGCTGGGCGCGCAGCCCACCACACATGCCTATCTCGACAGTAGTGCAGCCTTGTTGGGCCTGCTCGATGATTGGCAGCAACATGGCTGGTTGCGGGCGCTGGATCGTGCACTGGCCGGTTTTCTGGTGGAGCAGGCGCCTGACTGCAGTGCGCCGGTCTTGCTCGCAGCGGCCCTGGTCAGCCATCAGCTGGGCCACGGTCATGTGTGCCTGGATCTGGGAGCCACCCTCGCTGAACCGGATTTTGCCCTGTCCCTGCCACCGGATAATGCCGAGGACAGCAATGTGCTTCTGCCCTCGCAATTGCTGCGCGGCTATAACCTCGAATACTGGTGTGCTGCCCTGAGTGCCAGCGACGTGGTGGACAGCCAGGCGCCCGATCAGGGCACGCGCCCGCTGGTACTCGTGGGCCAGCGCCTGTATCTGCGCCGCTACTGGCAGTACGAGCAGCAGGTAGTGACTGATGTGCACCGCCGCCTGAACGCACCGCTGGATGTGCAGGCCGACTTTCCAGAGCGTTTGCAGGGGCTTTTTGCCGACAGTAAACAGCACCCGGACTGGCAGGAGCTGGCCTGCGCGCTGGCCGCCCGGGGCCGCTTCAGCATCATTACCGGTGGCCCGGGTACCGGCAAGACCACGACCGTTGTGCGCCTGCTGGCGTTACTGCAGACGCCGGCAGTGGCTGCCGGCAAACCGCTGCGTATTCGTCTGGCGGCACCAACCGGCAAGGCGGCGGCACGCTTGACCGAATCCATTGGCAGGCAGGTGGGCAGTCTCCCGGTGGATGATGTGGTCAAAGGGGCAATTCCCAGCGAGGTAGGGACGCTGCATCGGTTGCTTGGCAGCTTGCCGCACAGCCGGCACTTCCGCCATCACCGGGATAATCCGCTGGCGCTGGACGTGCTGGTGATCGACGAAGCCTCAATGATCGACCTGGAAATGATGGCGTGCGTGCTGGCTGCCTTGCCGCCTTCGGCGCGGTTGATCCTGCTAGGTGACAAGGACCAGTTGGCCTCGGTGGAAGCCGGGGCTGTGCTGGGTGACCTGTGTCGGGGCGCTGACCAGGGTCACTACAGTGAGCAGACGCTGGCATGGCTGGAACGGGTCAGTGGTCAGACGCTGACCTCGGCTGGCCTGCACCCTGGCAGCGAGGCCACTCATCCGCTGGAGCAGCAGACGGCGATGCTGCGGTACTCGCACCGCTTCGGCGGCGACAGCGGTATCGGTGAGCTGGCGCGTGCGGTCAATCGCTGTGCTGCCGGGGATGCCCGTCGTCTGTTGCAGTCGGGCAGCTTTGCCGATATTCATCAGCGTAGCCTGAGCAAGCCGGCTGATCCGGCCTTTGCTGCCTGTGTGCTGGGCACCGACGCATTGCCGGGTTATCAGCGTTATCTGCAAGTACTGGGTGATACTCGTCCACCCGCGGGCACGCCAGCCGACAGTGATACCTGGCAGCAATGGGCGCGGCAGGTGCTGACGACCTTCGATCAGTTCCAGCTGCTCTGCGCGGTGCGCCGGGGGGACTGGGGCGTGGAAGCGGTGAATCAGCGGGTTGCCAGCCTGCTGCGTCATCGAGGGTTGCTGGGTAGCGATCAGGGTTGGTATGAAGGCAGACCCGTGCTGGTAACCCGTAATGATTACGCCCTGGGCTTGATGAATGGGGACATCGGGATTGCCCTGCGTGTTGCCGAGCCTGCTCTGCAGCCAGGCGCGCCAGAGCGGGAGGCGCTCAGGGTAGCTTTTGCGCGCAACGATGGCAGTGGGGGCATCCGCTTTGTCTTGCCCAGTCGGTTGCCCGAGGTGGAAACGGTCTTTGCGATGACGGTGCATAAATCCCAGGGCTCGGAGTTTACCCATGCAGCACTGGTGCTGCCGCCATCGCGTAACCCGGTGCTGACGAAGGAGCTGGTCTACACCGCCATAACCCGCGCCAGTAAACACTTTACCCTGCTGGAAAGCCGGGACGGCGTATTCGAAGAGGCAGTGCGCACGCCGGTGCGGCGTATCAGTGGGCTGGCGCTGGGCTGAGCGGGAGCAGGCTAGCCCAGATCCATGTCGGTCCAGGACAAGGCTCCGCGGCTGGCGGTTTGCAACTGCTGCAGAAAGTCCTCGGCGGCCGTTGTTGTCAGTTGAATCTCAAGTTGCACGCTGTTGCTGTGCTGTACCTCAAGCAGTTCGCCACCCAGCTGTTCCAACAACCGCCGAGCCTGGCTTTCCTGGGCGAAGGGTAGCTGGCAACGTAATCGCCGCTGGCTGACCAGCTCTATCCGTTCAGCCTGTTGCAGGGCCTGTGCGATGGCGTCGGTGTAGGCGCGCACCAGTCCACCCGCGCCCAGCTTGGTGCCGCCGAAATAACGCACAACGGTCGCCAGCACGCCGTCGAGTTCCTGGTGCCGGAGAACCTCCAGCATCGGTCGCCCGGCGGTGCCGGAGGGTTCGCCATCATCCACTGCGGCGCTGTGTCCGCCCGCCAGCAGCGCCCAGCACACATGTGCGGCGTCTGGGTGCTCGGCGCGCAACCGGGCCACCCGTTCCTGCGCAGCGGGGCGATCAGCAATTGGCTCCACACAGCCGATAAAGCGGCTCTTGCGAATCTCCAGGGTGCAGGTGACGGCTTGGGCGAGGCTGTACATCGGGATTTACAAGCGTTCCCGGGCTGCCTGGATCAGGGCACCAAACAGGCGCCGTTGCCGGCCGTTGAAAAGCAGAAACTCCGGATGCCACTGCACGCCAATCAGAAACGCCCGGCCCGGATCCTCCACGGCCTGAACAATGCCGTCCAGGTCGCGTGCGCTGACCAGCAGGTCGGTGCCCACCCGGTCGATGGCCTGATTGTGCAGGCTATTGATCCTGCAGCGTTCGGTCCTGAGCAGATTGGCCAGATAACTGCCTGATTCTGGCAATAGCGTCTTTAGGGGCAACAGTGTGCGTCGGTTGGAAGTCAGTTGGCGTTTGGATTTGAGGTCCTGAAACAGGTTGCCGCCACGTCGGGCGTTGAGTAGCTGGGCGCCCCGGCAGATGCCCAGCAGGGGCAATCCGCGGATGAGTGCGTCGTCAATGACGGCCGATTCGAGAGTGTCCCGTTCGGGATCATATTTGGGATGCACTTCCGGCTCTTCGGCATAGAGCACCGGGTCTATGTCGTGCCCGCCCGTCACTACGACCGCGTCATAACGCAGCTCTGTTATATCTTCCCCGGGGCGGACCTGCAAAGGAGTAGCGCCATACCAGCGCACCGCGCAGGACACCATGAAACGCGGTCCGAAGGCGCCGCGGCGGGGGCCAGTGATGGCAATGACCGGTTTGCTCATGCGTCCTTGCTCAACCACTTCTGTTCTACTTCATCCTCCCAGTTATGCAGCAGCCGGCCCACACCCCTGTCCAGGTAAACACCATATGCCTTGCAGCAAGCTTCCAGACGTTCCTCATCGGCAGCCAGACGCTCTACTTCTACCCAGTCATTCCAGGCTACGTGTACGCCCCAGCCAGGCTGATCGATAAGGCAATCAGGCAGGCGGTAGTGAAAGGTCGGACGGGATTTGATGCGCTCGTCGCCCACTTTGGCCAGTACCCGATCCTCGTCGATATGCTTGAACAGCGGCAGCATGTCCAGGGCCCGGTTGCGGGTCGGATTGGCTTCCATATAGTCGTCTATCAACTGATCCATGTCGGGCCAGTAGTCGGCTTTCACCAGTTTTTTTACATAGGCGCCCGGGAAGGGATCGACATAACTGGTCAGGCGCCGGGTCACGTTGATATCGGCGCGGGTATTCAACCAGTCGAACAGACATAGAAAAGCCTTGAGATAGGCGGTGATGCACTTGGCCTCGCACGCAGGCACTTCGGGGTTGAACTGCATGCCGAAGGCGTTGGTGACACGGTCGCCGGTACCCTTGGCTCCCGCCTTGCGCAGATGGGCGATCAGGCGATCGACCTCAGGCAGCCGGTCCATGGGCAAGGGCGGACTGACCAGCTCGTGGGGCACCAGACCGTCGGCAAACCACTTGATCACGTCCTCTGCGCCGCTCATGATTTCGTCGCCCAGGTCACTGGCGACGCGGTGTTCACGGCCCATCTTTTTCAATAATGTGAAGTCCAGCTCCACAATCCACTCGCCGGCCGGATCGCCACTCAGGGAGCGTTCATAGCGGCTGGTCTTTTTGACTTCACAGTTGAGGAAATCTGCAGCCAGCTGGGCTATCTCATCCAGCTCGAGGCCGTTCATTTCCAGTTCAATGCCCACACGGCGCATGGCGCCTTCGGTGGTGTTCTGCCAGGGCGGCAGTGCAAAAGCATCAGTGTTCGACATGCCTGCCTCCGTTGAAATCAGGTTGTGTAGCTTATCACGGCTATCCGCGATCCCGCGGTTCAGTCCCCGCGTGCAACGCCGTCCAGGCGTGGGTCAGCGCCGCCACGCCAACCTCCGTCTGTGCGCTCGATACCGTGCAGCCCACTGGTCATCGGTACCACGCTGACGTTGTGTCCCAATGTCTCAAGCGCTGGAGCCAGGGCTTCGAGGCCTGTGCCCGCCTCAAGTTCCAGACCCAGCCCGCGGTCGAGTGCGTTGGGCAGGGCTATGGCATCTTGGACGTCAAGATTCCAGTCCAGCACGCCGATCAGAGTTTTGACCACATAGCCGATGATCCGACTGCCGCCCCGTGAGCCGATGATCAGACGGGGTTGGCCCGCGGAATCAAAAACCATGGTCGGTGCCATGGAACTGCGCGGGCGCTTGCCGCCTGCCACGGCATTGGGGTGGGGTATGCCCGCGATTTCCGGACTGAAGCTGAAATCGGTCAACTGATTATTCAATACAAATCCCTGGCTAAGCATGCGACTGCCGAACGGCGCCTCGTTCGAGCTGGTCAGGGCCAGCAGGTTGCCGTCTGCATCCACCAGGCTGAAATGGGAGGTGCCCTGTTCATCTGCCTCGGGGGTAAATTCGATGTTTTCGATTTCCGTGCGTGTACCCGGCTCCCCCGGATGCACCTCGGTAAGGGCCCGTTCAGTGCGAATCAGACCCGCGCGTTCGTGCAAGTAGTCAGGGTCGAGCAGGGGCCCCATCGGAACGTTGACGTAGGCGGGATCGCCGATATGGTGATTGCGATCGGCGAAGGCCAGACGGCTGCTCTCGGCTATCAGATGCAGTGCTTCGACGCTGTCCGGTTCAAGGGAGCCCATGTCGAAATGCTCCAGCATGCCGAGAATTTGTAACACCGTAATGCCGCCGGACGAAGACGGCGGGGCGCCACACACCGTCCATTGGCGGTAGGGGCGGCACACGGCCTCTCGATTGATTGCCTGATAGCCGGCCAGATCCTGCGCGGTCATATCGGTAGCACCCCAGCGTGCATCTTCCAGCCGGTCAAGAAGGCCCTCTGCAACAGGGCCCTGATAGAAGGCCTGAGGCCCCTCCTGAGCGATTGACCGCAAGGTCTCTGCCAGCTCTGGATTGCGAAGTGTCGGTGTTTCGCTTTCTGCCTGGCGCCGAAAATAGGCCCGGGTATCGGCAAACAGGCGCAACGACAGGTCCTGCTGGATCTGCCGCTGGAGCCTTTGGGGCATTGGCAAGCCCCGTTCAGCCAAGTTGATAGCCGGTACGAACAGTTCGTTCCAGGGCAGGCGCCCATGCTCGCTATGGGCCTTGGCAAGCATTGCTATCAGGCCGGGTACCCCGACAGACGATCCGCTGGGAATGGCTAGCGCCAGGGGCATGTCGATACCCAGGACCTGAAAGCGGTCGGGCTGTGCTGCAGCGGGTGCGGTTTCCCGGCCGTCGTACACGCGGGTTTGCCCTGTTTTGTCATCGTGCAGCAGCAGATACCCGCCGCCGCCTATGCCGGTTTCTGGTGCCTCGATAAAGGCCAGGACCATCTGTACGGCAATGGCCGCATCAACTGCGTGCCCACCCTGGCGCAGCATCTGCAAGCCCGCTTCAACTGCCGCAGGGTGAGCTGCTGCGACCATCATGTTCGTGGCCTGACGATCTGCCAAGGGTTGTTCTGTTCTTGAACTGGTAGCCGGGTCAGTGCCGCTGCAGGCGGCAAGCCCGCCGATCAGCGTTGTGATGAAGGCGGGAATCAAGATGCAGCGCAGAGCGCCGGAGAATGCTTGGTGGGTCATGCCGGAAAGCTTAGACCTTACTCCGTCCAGCGTCTAATTCGCGATCTTTGGTGTAGAATTCGTCAATCAATTACAGATCAGGAAACATTATGACCAATCTTGCTGAATTTCGCGCTGCAGAGCGCAAATTGGCTCAACAACTGGCCCAACTCGAGACCATGAAGCAGGATGCCGGATTGCAGGCGGAAATGGCCTTCAATGAGGAGCTGCGCACCCTGATGGACAGCTATGACTACTCGCCAGCCAAAGTTCTGGCTATCCTGCGATCCGCGCCGGAGTGAGCTCAGTCATTTCTCTCGATCTTGATATAACCCGAAAATATAAGGTCGAGAACGGCTCCCTTTGGCAATCTGATTTCCCTATTGTTCCTCCAATGTCTATCATATGCGTCAATTGATGGAAAAATTTCATCAAATGGCTGTTGATCGGCAATGCTGTTGCCGGTGTTCTGTCACCTAAATCTGAGTTACCTGGCTGGCTGGACATTGAGTTTTATTGCGCCCCTTTTGTGCAATGCCTCGTGAGTAGCCCTGACACCAAATCAGGAGTGTTTTCCGATGGAAAAAGATCCCCTCAAAGATCTGAATGACAAGCCGGTAGTGGAAACCGTGCAAGCAATTCCCGCGCCCTCGGGCGAGTCCACCCTTATTGATACCGACTATGTTATCGGCCAGGACAACATCAAGGGCCAGTTTTCCTTTGCCCTGGATATCCACGGCAAGGTTTTCAGCATTTCGGCAATAACCATTCTGCTTTTCGTATTTCTGACCCTGGCTTTGCAGAATGATGTGGCTCCGCTTTTCGGCGCCTTGCGCGGTTGGCTGACGGCCAATCTGGCCTGGTTCTTCCTTGGTGCTGCCAACATATTTGTGGTGTTGTGTCTGGCCTTGATTGTTTCGCCGTTGGGCAAGGTACGCCTGGGGGGGATGGACGCGAAGCCTGACTACTCCTATCTGGGCTGGTTCGCGATGCTGTTCGCCGCCGGCATGGGTATCGGCCTGATGTTCTACGGTGTATCCGAGCCGATGTCGCATTTTTCCGCGGCGCTGGGTGGTACCGCCTCAGAAGCTGGCGCGCGGACTGACTGGGCACCGCTGGGCGCCGCGGCCGGCGATGTCGAGGCAGCCACCAGGCTGGGTATGGCGTCTACTATCTTTCACTGGGGCCTGCACCCATGGGCGATCTACGCCGTTGTTGCGCTGGCATTGGCGTTGTTTTCCTTTAACAAGGGTCTGCCGCTGAGTATTCGCTCTATTTTCTACCCGATTCTGGGCGAGCGCGTGTGGGGCTGGCCGGGACATGTAATTGATATTCTTGCGGTTTTTGCAACGCTGTTCGGTCTGGCGACCTCGTTGGGTCTGGGCGCTGAGCAGGCTGCCGGGGGTATCGATTACCTCTTCGGCATTACCGCGAACAACACCAGCAAGGTGTTGCTGATTGTCGGCATTACCGGTATTGCGCTGTTGTCTGTACTGGCTGGTCTGGACAAGGGCGTCAAGCGTCTGTCCGAGCTTAACCTGGGTCTGGCAATACTGCTGTTGGGCTTCATCATCGTCGTCGGGCCGACTCTGGCGATCCTTACCGGTTTCTTCGAGAACCTGGGTGCCTATCTGCAATACCTGCCAGCGCTGTCAAACCCGATCGGCCGTGAGGATGCCAACTTCAGCCAGGGTTGGACTGCCTTCTACTGGGCCTGGTGGATCAGCTGGTCGCCCTTCGTCGGTATGTTTATCGCACGCGTAAGCCGTGGCCGTACCGTTCGTGAATTCCTTATCGCGGTCCTGCTGGTGCCTTCCCTGGTGTCGGTCCTGTGGATGACAGCCCTGGGCGGCACTGCCATTGACCAGTTGGCCAATGGCTTCACCGGTGTGCAGGACGCGGCTCTGGAAATCCAGTTGTTCACCATGCTCGGGCAGTTGCCACTGGCATCCATCACCTCGTTTATCGGCATCATATTGGTGATTGTGTTCTTTGTGACTTCCTCGGACTCGGGTTCACTGGTTATCGATACCATCACCGCGGGCGGCAAGGTCAACGCTCCTGTGCCCCAGCGCGTGTTCTGGGTATGCATCGAGGGCGTAATCGCGATTGCGCTGTTGCTGGGTGGTGGCCTGGTAGCGCTGCAGGCAATGGCAGTGTCTACCGGCTTCCCCTTCACCATCGTGCTGTTGGTGGGCTGCATATCTATCGTCAAGGGACTGATGTCCGAACCGCGCTAGAATCAGCGCAACATAAAAAGCGCGGCCATTATTGGCCGCGCTTTTTTTTGTGCCTAGGATAGGGGGGCGCGACCCGGCGCCGGCACCGCGTTCAGTCCCAGAGGTCGGCGACCGGCGTATCTGCATCGAAGTGAGTGGCAATCTGAGCCTGCAGCAGCTCTGCGCTGGCCAGCGCATCGGTCAGTGCATGATGGGCGTGATAGAGCGGCAGTCCGTAGCGCAGGCGGCTTTCGGCAAGGCGTATGGATACGTCCTTCTTGCCGCGCAGGCGGTCGAACCAGCCGAGGCGATTGGCGCCCCGATGCAGACGTGCCTCGATTTCCATGGTGTCGATAACCGGAAAGTGCAGGTGCTCATTGAGGTAATAGCGGACCGCCTCATCCAGAAAGCCGCGCTCGATGTTGCGGTAATGTACAACCACCACCCGGCCAGCCATGATTTCCAGGATTTCAGTCAGCATGCTGTCCAGGCGGGGCGCCTGCTTGAGGTCGCTATGAGTGATGTGATGAAAAGCGACCGACTCGTGGGTCAGCTCGGAGATGGGCTTGACTACCTGATAGCGTGCATCGGCGCAGCGTATGCGCTTCAGGTTGAAAGGGATCAGCCCCACGCTGACGATGGCGTCGCGTTTGGGATCCAACCCAGTGGTCTCAACATCCAGGGCGACCAGGGGCACATCGCTGATCGGCGTTAATGGGCCCACCGCGCCAGCCTCATAGAAGCGCTTCAGATCTTCATCCAGGGCGGTCTGAGCAAGGCTGGCGCACAGGGTTCGCCAATTGGGCGTCTCGTGGCCGGGAGGGCGGGCCGGATGGCGTTTGTTGCTCATAGGGTACGCATCGACTGCAGGGCCGGATAACGGAAGCGCAGAAACTTCTGGGCGTTGCTGAGGATCTGGAAGGCTTCTTTCAGGTTGTGCCGTTCAGCGGTGGAAATCTTTTCCGGTTCGATATAGTTGTTCGGCTCGCGGCCTTCTTCCAGCTCCAGGGCCTGGTGACGGATCCGCACGCTGGAAAGAAACTCCAGCGCATAGCGCAAACGCGTCACGGCGTCAGGTGGCATCAGGCGCGT
This sequence comes from Halopseudomonas salina, assembly GCF_008641105.1. The sequence goes on along the minus strand of NZ_VTTI01000008.1, from coordinate 151,744 downwards.
AGTAGCGATGGCATCAAGACGATCGAATGAGTTCTGCGCCTTGGAGCCGCACGCCAGTGCATGCACGCGGATCAGATCGGTCAGCGGCGCGGTGCCCCGGCCCTTGAGGTTGATAATGTTCTTGTGCTCGCCATCCTGTTCCATCACAAAGGTGCGGAAGAACCCGAGCGGTGGTGTGCGGTTCAGCGCGTTGCGGGCCAGGGCGGCAAGAAAGGGCTCATTCGAGCTGGCGCTGGTCGCCAGCAGGTCCTTTAGCTCCTCGACGAGCTCCGCCTTGCCGTAAACGCTGTCCAGATCAAAGAAGATCGAGCTGTTAAGCAGGGTCTCGGGATTGGGCCGGGTGATCCACTGGGTAAAGTATTTTTTCCATACGCTAAGCGGCTGCCGCCATTTGGGGTTGGTAGCCATGATGCCACCCTTGCAGTAGGTATAACCGCACGCCGCAAGACCGTCGCTGACAAAGCTGGCCAGCTTGAAAAAATAGTCGTCATGTTGTTTCGGGTCAAAACTGTCATCCAGTACCAGGGCGTTGTCCTGGTCGGTCACCACCAGCTGCTCGTCCCGCGCCATGGACCCCAGTGCCATGAAACAGTAGGGCACGGGCGGTGGTCCCAGGGACGCCTCCGCCAGCTCCAGCAGGCGCTGACTGAAACTGCGGCCGATGCCAGCCATGGTGCTGCCGATCATGTGCGAGGACACCTCGTCCGTGGCCATGCGCACGAAGGTGGCGCGAATATCCGGCAGCAGCGCTTGCAGGGCTTCGACGTTCTGCTTGTTGTGGATATTGCTGACCAGATACAGGCTGCTCTGGGATTCATACTTGATGACATCGCGCAGATTGACCACGCCGATCGGGCGGCCGCGCTGGATGACCGGCAGATGGTGGATGTTGTGACGCAGCATCGACAGCATGGTTTCGAACATCGAGTCGTCCGCCTGGACCACGACGGGATCTGCCGTCATGACCTCGCGTATGGGGGTATCGGCGGGCAGGCCGGCAGCGACCACCCGGCTGCGAAAGTCCCGATCAGTGACAATACCGATCATGGAGCCGGCACCCCGGTGGCTTTCCTGCGGACCGGTTGCGGCACCCACAACGATCAGTGACGAGACGCTGTGATCGCTCATTGTCTGCGCCGCCTGCATCACCGTTGTGTCTGCGGTCACGGTTACCGGCAAGCGCTCGATCAGTTTGCGCACGCGCAGCTTCATCATCTCGCCGGCTTTGCTGTCACTCTCAACAGCGGTTTGGAGCCGCGACTGGCCTTCGGCCTCAACGAAGTCGGCAAAGGTTTCGTGTTCGTCACACAGCTTCTGGAACAGGGCGCCTGGAATAAAATAGACCAGGCTATCTTCCAACGCAGTGGCCGGGAAGCGTACTTTATTGTTACGCAGCAAGCCGAAGTGACCGAAAATATCGCCTTCGGTCAGCCGGTTGTAGAGATCGCCATTGCGCCTGAATACGTCCACTGCACCGCTGCGCAGGTAATGCAGATACTGGATATCCTCGTTGAAGTGCAGGATCTCGGTGCCGGCCTTGAAATAGGTGATTTCCACCTGCCTGGCGATATCGTCCAGAGTTTCATCCGGCAGATTGTCAAAGGGCGGAAAACGTTTCAGGTGGTCTCGTATCTCGATCAGCTCGACTTCCACGCCGGACCTCCGGTTCTAGTTGTTCTCGCTCAAGGGTAAGGCGACAAAGCGCGCCATCTGGGTCGAACTGCCATGTTGCGGGTCGAATTCACCAATGTCGATAAAACTGACCCGGTAGCTGTTACGTTCAGCGACTCCCCGTGCCCACTGGCGAAAGCGGGCGCGGCTCCATTCAAAGCGATGATCGGGGTGACGTTTCTCACCTGGAGGCATGCCGTGCAGCACGTTGTACTCGACGTTGGGCGTGGTGACCAGCACCACTCCCGGTCGCATGCCACCAAAGACCGCTGTCTCGACGCGTGATAGCCGGCCCGGATCTATATGCTCAATGGTTTCGATCAGCGTGGCGGCATCGAAGCCGCGTAGTTGCGAATTGGGCTCCTCAAAGGAGCCGTAGCGCACCTGAATACGGTCTGTTTCGTCGAGCAGATCGATACCCAGCACACGCCTGGCCTGGCCGAGGCTGACTTCATCAATGTCGATACCGACAATCCGCTGAAATTGATTCTGATGCACCAGCCGCTGCAGTAATTCGCCGCCGCCGCAACCCAGGTCCAGGACCTGACAGGCATCTGTCTCCAACAAGTGCTGAACGACGATATCGAGGCGTTCATCATGCAGACTGCTTTCCTGAAACCTTCCTCTCATGCTTTACCTGTAAGGATGAACACTGTGTTGCGCTACGCGAAGTCTCCGGCGCAGCGCGGGATTTAGTGCGTTGATTATAGTGCACGGGCTCGTATGTCAGGCGGAATATCGTCCGGGCGGAGTCTTGCTTTTCCGACGTGGCTCATATCATCGGCTGCAGTCGTTCGTGCCTTGAAAATATCGGAAACACGGGTGCCATTAAACAGGCGTCAATTTGGGGTGTGCATCTTGAGCGATGGTCGTGGAACATGACGCTTACTGTGCCTATTTCCAGGAAAAATAATATTCATTTCTATTTACACAGGAAGGGGCTATAAGCGAATGGCGTTTAGATAAATCAATTATCAGGGATCCGATAATGTCCGAACTTTTGTTCTATCAGCGGCCCACGGTCCTGAACAAAGAAGTCCACAAGAGCATTCGTTTTTCGCCAGTGGCAGATTTCAGATTTACCAACAAGGTCAATTCTGTCCCTCTTCTTGCTATCGAGTTTTTTGAGGCCAGTCGTGATCTGTCCGTGCTGTTCAGCCAGGATCAGCAAGGGCAATACTTTCCCATTGCTTTGCTTTCGTTGAAGAACCAGGGGCACGAGCAGGTCGATGAGGCGGGCGTATGGCTGGGTAATTACACCCCGGCCTTCATCCGTCGTTATCCGTTCGTCCTGAGCACTGACAAGAATGTCTGTTTTGATGCCGACTACTCTGGTCTGCAAGAGACAGAGGGTGAGGGCGAGCTTCTTTTTACTGAAGAAGGCGCCTATACCGACACGCTGAGCAAAATCATCGAGTTCGTCACGAACTTTGAAGCTGAGCATGTCCGTACCCGCGAATTCTGTCAGGCAGCAACCGAGCAGGATGTGTTCAAACCCTTTGTCCTCCAGATCATCACTGCAGACAAGAAGCCTCTGCGCCTTGATGGTCTGTTCGTTATCGACGAGAAGAAGCTCATGGCTCTGGACGACTCGGTCGTAACTCACTGGTTTCGACAGGGATATCTCGCCTGGGCCTACGCCCACCTGCATTCTCTGGGCGCGCTCCAGCGCCTGAGTGAGAAGCTCGATACCCGCACCTGAAATGCCCGATATCGCGTCCGGGTGACCGGATAGTTGCTTGTTGTTATTCGCTTCGGCTCAGCCGGATGATGTTGTTCCCTCTTGAAAAGTTGGGCAGAAAAATGGACTTTCCTCACCATCCGCTAGCGCTGGCTGTTAGTCGCTGCAACCCTTTTGCTCGGTCACTGGCAGCGCGAACAGCGGCGTGGGGAGCATTCCTGTCTAGTGCCTCGCTGCAGGCACTGGCCGCATCCCCACACAATATCGTGGTGGACGCCGGCACGGCGACCATGTCGACTACAGGCCTGACACACAGCATCCAGAACGCCAACCGAGTGGGAGGCGTCCCGGTCAATGTGTTCAAGCACTTTGTCGTAGGTGAGCTCAACACGGTCGATCTGGTAGTGCCGGGTGATGCCAGCAAGCTGGTGAACATCGTCAAGGACGGCAAGGCGGAGATCCATGGCGTTCTCAACAGCTACAAGAACGGCACCCTGGGTGGCAACGTGGTATTCGCCAGCTCCCAGGGATTTCTGGTGGGCGCCTCAGGCGTAGTCAACGTGGGTCAGTTGACGGTGCGCACACCCACCGAGGGTGACCTCGATAAGCTCATTGCTGGCACCAAGACTGTTGACGAAACTCTGGCCGTCTCGTCTGACGGCCTGATTACCATCGATGGCAAGGTCAATGCCAGCGAGGGTATCGATCTGCAGGGCGCCGGGGTCAATGTCGGCAGTGGTGGCAAGCTGATCGCCGGCAATGCCCTGAACGCCGATTATGTAGCCACCGCTGCGGTTAATACCGGTGATTACACCGCGCCCACCGCGCTGGTCAAGGATGGCGGCACGATTCATATCGTGGCGGGCGGTGGGTCTGGTTCCGGTGATGCACTGATCGCCGGCGATCTGCTGGCTGATGGCGGTATCACCATCGAAGCCACCAGTATCGAAATAACCAGCACCGGCTTGCTGGATGCCCGCGACAATGTCACCGCCAACACCAGCGGAGATGTCACGCTCACTGCCAGTAGCGCCAAGGACATAGGCTTTGGCGTAGCGCGTGCCGAATCCTCCGTCACGCTTGCCGGCCAGGTCCATGCCAATGATGTGACCGTCTCGGCGCAGAGCAAGGCGACTGCGTCATTCTATGAAGACCCGACTGCCGGGTTGACTGTCATGGCGGCAGGGCCCTTCACGGGTGCAGGCTTTTACCTTATGGCCGCCGACGCCGAAGCCACGGTCAACGTGGAAGGCACGGCGAATGTGCAGGCCAGTGGCGATGTAAAGCTGGGCTCCGAGTCCCACGCACTGAGCCAGGCCAGCCAGATCAACCTCTCCGGCAACGAGGGATCTTTGTCGGCAATATACAACACCAGTGATGCGACCAGTACGACCCGCATCAAAAGCGGTGCAACAGTCCAGTCGGAAGGTGATCTGACGGTAACGGCTCATAACGAAGCCTTCATCGCTGCCAGTGCGCTGGATCTGATCGCTGCGGACGCCAACAAGGTGGTTGTGGCCATAGCCGTGGGTGAGTCGGATGTTGATGCGACAGCCGTGATCGAGAGCGGTGCTGTGCTCGGCGCGAGCAGCCTGGTGTTGGCAGCAGAGAACCAGAACTATTACTCGGTCTCGGCAACTGCCATGGGTCTGAAGGATACCGAGTACGGCATTGCCGTTGCGGTGGGTGATTTCAATACCAATGCCACCGCGGAGATGGGCGCATCGCTGGGCTCTGCTACCGACAAGACCGGTGATGTGAGCATCACTGCGCTGGACCGCACCGTACACCAGCAGGTCAAGTCGGGTGTCACTGTGGGTAGCAACACGCTTTTCCGTAGCGTCGGTGCCAAGCCGGTTGCCGGCCTCGCGGCCATGCAGAATGGCGTGAACAACCTTATCAATACGAAAAAGCCGGCGGGTACAGAGGTACCCAAAGACGGCGATGGCAAGATCTCCTTCAAGGGCGGCCTGGCCTTCACCATGAACCTGTCCGACCACGAAGCCTATGCATTTCTGGGCAACAACCAGGCCGGCCAGGCTGAAGCACCGAGCATTCATTCCACGGGTAATCTGCTGCTGGCCAGTGCCATTGATCTGGGGACGGATAACGCCTCGATCGCCGGTGGCAACAATAACGCAGCCCATGGCGATGACCAGGGCGCCTGGCGCACCTCGGCAGAGGCGGCAGTGGCATCGCCGAGTAGCCGTACCAATGGCAGCAACCAGACTGGCTCCTCGGAAAAGAGCCTGGCGGTGGCCCTGAACTTCGCCATCAACAGCGGCGAGGCCGTGGCCGAAATCGGCAACTACGTGGAAATTTCAGCGGCCAATGTCGGTGTGCTGGCGCGGCAGAAAGTGCCCATTTCTTCCAGTTATGACAAGTGGGATTCTTTTTCTGATCTGTGGAGCAAGTTCACCGGCATTGGCGGCATGCAGAACAATATACTGTCGTCTTTCGCCAATGCGGGCACATCAGCAGACAATTCCGCTACCGGTGGCTCCCTCAACGTGGTCATCAACGATCTGGGCACCAAGGCCTGGATTGGCGATAACGTCAAGATCACTACCACGGGCAAGGCTGCCTGGTCTGCCGGCCGGATAGTGGCCGGTAACATGGTGGCGCCCACGCTGTTTGCTACCACGATTCCCTTCAAGACCATCGATTACCGCTTCGACTTCATCAGTTCGGTAGATGTACAAGCCTACAACCTCAATGAAAGCGTTCACCTGGCCGGCAATCTGGGCACCCTCGGGCTCCTGCCGAACGGCAACGGCACCAACGAAAAGGGGAAATCGGTTGGGGGCAGTATCAGTTATGTCCAGCAGACTGCGACTGCTGTGTCGGGGATTGGCGATGCCACATTGCTTGTGGATGGGGATGTGCGCATCCAGGCGCACACTGACGAACGGCATTTCCTGATAACACCTTCTTCAGGTTCGGGAAAAGGGCTGGGATTCAATGGCGTCATGGCGATTCTCAACAGTGAGTCGCTTACCCACGCTTCGCTGAGCAATCAGGCCAAGGTCAATACCACGGGCCTGGATGTGCTGGCTGATCACGACTTTGGCAACTGGGCTGCGGCGGGCGCATTCAATAAGTCAGACGAATCGGCCATGGGCCTGTCTGTGGCGATCAACATAGCCCAGGGCGATACCAAGGCGTTCATCGGCGACAACAGCAGCGAATCGGCCAAGGTCGGTTTCAAGAATGGTGCGCAGCCTGCCCCCGACGCGCCGACAACGCCTGCGCCGGATCCACGCGGCATTGTGGCCAACGACATTCGTGTTCGGGCCCGTAGCGCGGGCACCAACGGTTCGCTGGCCGTGGCGGGAGCCGTTGTCACTGAGCCCAACAACAAGCCGGGAATAGCCGAGCGGTTCGAGAACTGGTGGGAAAAGCTCGGGAAGAAGTCGGCAGATAGCCACAACGATGCGGTTTCAGGCACGGGTGCGGCCTCGATCGGCAATGCCACCGGGGATGGCAAGACGGATGAAGGCAATCCTGCCGCGGGTGGTGATGCCCCGGTCGACCCCGACAAGACGGGGCTTGCTGCTGCCGGCAGTTTCACCGTGTCGGTCAATAACCTGGACGCCAAGGCCCTTATCGATGACGCGGTGATCAGTGGCAAGGGTGCTGCAGACGTTGATGTCACGGTGCAGGCCCTGGAAAAGGTGATTTCCGCCTCGGCTTCGGGTGGCGCAGCCCTGGCCAAGCTGGGTGCCGACTCACCGTCCAACCAGAACACCATCGCTGGCGCCATTGCCTACCAGATCAGCTTCAATGATGCGCTGGCGCATATCCGCAACAGCACTATCAGCAATGCCGGCGATGTGAAAGTGCAGGCAGTGCATGGTGGCGAGCTCACGTCGGTGGCGCTGGCCCTGGCAGTCACCAGCTCGGATCAGAATACCCAGAACAGCAACAACGGCGCCCTGTCGATCTCCGGCGCGCAGATCTATGACGGTACCTCGGCGCGTATCGATAACAGCTCGATCACCAGCAACAACGACGGTGACGACAGCCTGGAAGTCTCTGCCCACAACAACGCCGACATCGGCGTCGGTGGCGGTTCACTTTATCTGGGCGGCAAGAAGGGCGGCGGGCTGGCGATTACCTTTGCCGAGATCAATGACCCAAGCGCCATGCTGGCAGGGATCAACCCCGACTCAAACAACGTGCTGAGCACCGCCCATAACGAGGATGTGTACAGCGGTTGCGCCGCGGAGGCCGTCATCAGCGGCGTTGACGGGGCTCGCAGTACCCTGACCAACTTCGACAGCCTGACTGTTTCTGCCAGTGCAGTGAACAGCATCGGCATCGGCGCGGCAGGCGGTGGCTACAACGGCGGCGTGGAAAATTCCCAGGGATTTGCCGGCAGCTTTGCGGTGGGCTCGATTGGTGCCGACACCAGGGCCTTGATCAGCAAAACCGACATCAAGGGCGTGCAGACGCTGCACGTCAATGCCAGTGGCGAAGACAATGCCACGCTGGACACTCTGCTGGCCGGGCTTGGTAGCAGCACGATCAACAGTGACTTCGACTTCAGCGGCGCGGATGCTATCGACAACACCGAGGTGTTCACCGACGAGGACGGTACAGGCTCTAGCTACAACTACAGTTCGGCCGGCAAGCGCATCATCGCCGTAGCCGGTGTGGTGCAGGCCGGCAAGAGCAATCTGGGCATCTCCTATGCCCACGCCGATGTGCAGAGCGATACCTCCGCGCGCATGGCGGATGTGAACATCAATCAGGGCGCAACCAGCACGGCAGATGTGGTAGTCAATGCGCGGGACAACTCCCTGCTGTATAGCGTGGCCATTGGCGTCGGCGTCAGTACCGGAAAATATTCGGGTGTGGGTTCGGTTGCGGTCAACCGCCTGAACAACCGTGTCGTTGCGGAAATCGGCGATTGGGACGGGGCAGACAGCGGCAGCATCAACGCCGAGACGGTTGCCGTTACCGCCACCAATGACATGGACATGGTCAACGTCGCTGGTGCAGTCGCTGTGGGTACATCCGGCTCTACCGGAAAGGCAGGTGGCCTGGCAGTCGCACTGAATCTGGTGGGCACCGACGAGCACTCGACCAAGGCACATATTGCTAATACGGCGTTGCAGGCCTCCGGCGATGTGCTGGTCAAGGCCACCAGCGGCGCTTCCAATGATCACAATCTGCTGGTTGGCAATGCCATTGCCATCGGCGCTACCGGTGGTTCCGGACTGGCCTTTGCCGGTGCGATCGGCGTCAACAATGTTGATCAACTGGTCGAAGCGGCGATCAAGGATACTGGCACCAATCGCAGTACCGATGCCAGCGCCACCCTTGGCGGCACGGTCACTGTGCAGGCCTATGACTTCACCGACAGCGTTTCCACTGCCTGGATGGGCGCTGGCTCCGGTGGCGGCTCTGCCGGCGGCATCGCCGTGGCGACCAATAGAGTCGACTCGGATGTCAAAGCGGCAGTGCTCGGCGACGGCGTCACGGTGGGCAGCACCACGCTGAAGGTGCAGAACCTGATGGTCGATGCCGTACGCGACAACTGGCTGTTGAGCATCAGCGCCGGGGTCGCGGCATCGCCCAAGCAGAGCGCACTCGCCGGATCGGTGAGCAGCGGCATTATTGATGGTGATGTCAGCGCCCGTATCGCTGAAGGCGCGCGCGTCAAGGCCTGGAATAATGTGGCGGTCAACGCCGACGCGCTCAGCGTCAATCTGGTCGGCAGTGGCGCGCTGGGTATCGGTCTGGGTAATGGTGCCGGGGCAGTGGCAATAGCGACTGCACTGGAGTATGGCAACACCTCGGCTTCAATAGACAATGCCAACGTGATTGCCGAAGGCAGAGGCGCGAGCATCATCGTGGACAGCGGCGCGCTGGCCAACTACGGCACCTTGCCGGACCTGTCGACCTCGGGTCAGGCCGAGGATGACGGCGATGACAACAACGCCGACCCGGTTGACCGCGACGCGCTGACGACCGGTTTTGCCCTGCTCGACCTGGACAAATCCACGCAAAGCGTAGACGGACTGGCAGTCAACGCCACCAGTCGCACCAAGCAGCAGGCCATCACCGTGGGTGGCGCAGGCGCCGAGTCGCTGGCCATCAGTGTCAATGTGGCGACCAACAGCTCATCCGGTGAAACCAGCGCAAACATCAACAACAGCGTGATCAACGCCGGCGTGAACAACCAGAGCGGAGCCGATGTGCTGGTCCGTGCCAACGCCCATGAGGCCGGTCTCGCCGTATCGGCAGGCATCGCCATCTCGGGCAAGAATGCGGGCGTCGGCGGCTTCGCCACCAACAGTCAGAAGAAGTCGGCCAAAGCTACCGTCGCAGACAGCACCGTCATGGCCGATGCGGCCAGCATCAACGCCAACAGCTCCAAGGTTGCCCAGGCGGTTTCGGCCGGCGTGGGCGCCGGTGGTAGCGGTCTGGGCGGCGCGGCCTCGGTGGTGATTACCGAGCAATCGGGTACCACCCGATCCTGGTTGCTTGGCGGCACTCTTACGGCCAACAGCCTGAAGGTGAGCTCGGACCGTCGTCAGGAAGCCAACGTGGCAGCAGGTGCCGTGGGCATCGGCGGGAAAGTCGGGGTGGGCTTTGGCCTTGCCGTGAACCTCATCGGCGGTGACAGTCAGGCGTTGATCGGCAATGACCTCGACGACCCGACGGACACGCGCACCACGCGGGTCAATGTCGGCAGCCTGACAGTCGATGCCCAGCGTCTCGAGAACGTCAACAGTCATGCCTTTGGCGCGGGCATCAGTGCCGGTTTCGGCGCAGCGGCAATGATTGATGTCAGTGAATTTACCGGAGAGACACGGGCCGGTATTTTCGGCAAGCCTGCAGGTGGCGGTTACAGCACCAGCATCCGTGGCAAGAACGGTATTGCCGATGCGACCAGCGTGGTTCTAAGCGCCCAGGAAATCCTCGATGCCAGGCAGTTCGCATTGGGCGTAGGGGTGGGGGCCAAGGTAGGTATTGGCGCCGTCGCCAACGTGGTGCTGGGACGCACTCAGGTAGTCAGCGAAGTGGTTGGCAGCGACATCAAGGCGGATCTGCTGGATATCGATGCCACCTCGCAACGTCAGACCGATCTGACCAGTATTGCCGGTGCAGCGGGCAAGTTCAGCGCGGCGGTCAGCATTGGTGTTGCGCTCTTCGGGCAAGGCGATACCACCGCGGATGACGGCACCAACGCCGAAGACGAATTCGATGTGTCACGGGACGTGGCCAACTCGGTTCTGCAGGCGGACACCGCCAGCTTCAATACGCATCTGTCCAGCGATGATGTCGCCGCCATGGACGCTGGCCCCGCCGCTAGTGTTGAACGCACGGCAACACCGGCGGCCTCCATGACCACCGATGCCGGCAAGTCCCTTAAAATCAAAGGTGAAAGTCTGACCGCCGCGCGGGTCTCCGGTGGCGTGACCGACGTTGATACCCTGAACGTGAACAGCCGCGCTTTGCTGCACAACAGCCAATTGCTCGGCGCGGCGCAGATCTCGGCGGCGGGTATTGCCGGTGTGATCGGCATTACCCGCATGTATGACATGAGCATCGCCACCGTCGACAGCAACCTGACGGCGGACAATGTGGTGGTCGGTGCCACTATCGAGAATGTGTCTGATGACGATGCGGCCGGCGAAGCCAAATCGGTGGTGGTTGGCCTGGGCGGCATCAGCGTGGTGGTCAACTATGTCGATATTCGAGCAGAAAACCGCGTCGTGGCAGGTGTTTCATCGGCCAGCGGTTCGGACACTGGCGATCTGATCGTCACCGCGACTGATACCACGGAACTGCGCCTGGGCGATGTCGATCCTGGCCGGCCGGACTCGGCCACCGACGGTTCGCTTAACGTCAATCTGGGTAGCGCCGCCATCGGCGTAAGCTACGGCTATGCGAAGAAGGCCAGCGACGTGGATGCCTTGCTGGGCGAGACCGGCAAGCTGGTCGACGGCTACGACAACATGACAGTCAGCGCCAACAGTTCGGGCATGGTCAAGAGCACCGCGTTTTCCCTGGCCGGCGGTATTTCTGCCGGTATCCAGGGCGTGGTCACCGACGCCCATGACAACTCCCATGCCGATGCCACGCTGTTTGGCACCATTGGTACCGGCAGCGGACTGGTCAATGTGTCTGCGCAGGTAGTGCCGGAAATATATTCGAGCGCCTATGGTGTGACCGTATCCGGTGGCTACTCCATGGGCGGCTCCTTCGCCTACGCCATGACCGACGCCGAAGCACGGGCTACCGTAGCTGACGGTGTGATCTTCACCGGCAGCGGTGATGTACTGGTGCGCAGTGAAGTTGGCGATGGCTCCGATGCCGACTATCAAACAGCGCATGCGGCCGCCTTCGCAGCTTCCGGCGGCTTGATGCTGGGTGTCGCCGGCGCAGAAGCCCGCGCAAGCAATAATGCGCAGTCAGTGGCCAGAGTAGGCAACTACGTCACTATTCCGGATGCCGACTTCAAAGTTTACGCCCGGCATACCGGCGTACAGATCGCCGACGCCGATGGTTACTTTGTCGGCGCCTTTGCCGGTGGTTATCAGGTCGGTCTGGCGGAGTCGTTCAGCTCGACCCGGGTCGAGTTCGGCAAGGACCCGAATGCCACGCTGGAGCGCACCGGCGATCTTATTCTGGATGCCAGCAGTCAGAATCAGAACCAGGCGTTCACCACTGCCGGTGGTGGTGGTTTCGTTTCCGGTAGTGCGGCGGAAGCCGTGGTCGAGGCCGGTGATCACGCCAACGGCAATTACGCCGCAGCGGTGCTGGTGGATGACTGGTTCAGCGGCTACCGCAGCGTGCCGATCGACGCTGGCAACGTGGTCATGCGTGCAAGCAATGCCGTCAACTTCTTTGCCGGCACTGATTCGACCACGGTGTCCGTGGTGGGCGGTTCGGGTGCGGTCTCGGATGTGGATGTCGATACCAACGTCAAGGTGGTCCTGGGCAAGAATGTCAGTCTGAATGCGCTGGATATCGATATCGACGCATTGAACCAGGCCCGGCAGATTCAAACGCCCTGGGATTCGAGTTACACCACCAGCGTTTATGGCGTGGGTGGCGGTGGGGCCAACGGCACGGCGGCCTTGTCCCGCCAGAACATCAAGCATCTGCTGGCAGCAGTAGAGGTCGGTGAGAACGCGGTGCTGAAGATCTCCGATCTGGCCTGGATGCACCAAGGCTATCGCAAGGGCATTACGGTGGACGCCGGCACCGAGTTCTTTGTCTATGACAAGGCGGTGATAGAGGTCGGTGGTGCGCTGCAGGGCGCCGGTGCGGAGTCGGATGTGGATGTGGCTGCGCGCACCAACGTCACCCTGAGCGACGGTGTGCAGCTGCGCAATGCCTGGGGCAAGATCGGGCTGGGGACCTATTCGCGTGGTAGCGCGGCCGCGGAGGCCAATGTCAGCGTATGGGCAGTCGCCGGTGTGGCCGGCGGCATAGCCGATGTGCACATTGATGTCGACAATACCCTGACGCTGGGTAACAACATTGTTATTGATGCCTACGATCAGATCAGCCTGTTTGCCGGTCGGGGCTCTGATGGCTTGTATCAGAACCAGTTGGTGGCGGATGCCCGCAGCAATATCTACAACTGGACAGCGATACCGATCCCGGCAGGCAACAAGGCCGAAGGCGATATCGTTCTCGACAACAAGGTGGTATTCGGCGACAACTTCGCTATCGGCAGTGACGGGCATATTGCAATCGGTGCTATCGAAGGCGCCTTGAGCGCCAGAGGTACCGGCGTTGAGAAAAACCCCTACCTGTCGCTGTTCAGTACCGAGAACACCTTCGGTTCCAGCAACAAGGCTGTCAGCAATCTCCTTGCCTTCAATGGCAGCGGTAGCGTGACCGCCGGGCAGTATGCCTATCAGTCAGTGAGCATCAATCAGGCCGGTAGCATTACCCGCCAGCTCTATCGCTACGGCTCTGCAGAGCAACAGGCAGCCAAGTATTCTTCGCGCGCCGAACTGCAGACTTATATCAGTGACCTGAATGCACAGATCGCGGTCTTGCAAGCCTGGACCACGACAGAGGCGGTGACCGATGGTACAACGCTCGGTGACGGGGATGGCGTAGCCACCGGCACGAATACCGGTACAGAGAGCACGGACGTCACCAGCGTCGGTAGCAATCCATACACGGACGAGATCAATGATCTGCGGACCCAGGTGGTGCTGCTGTCCGCGATCGTCAATGACCTGTCGCCAACGGCAAACTTCGCTATCAAGGTGGCCGATGTGCGTGCCTCCGCCGGGAACGTGAGTCTCACGGCTGGTTCCATCAACATGGCTACCGGGGTGACGCCTACCTTTACCGCCAAGGGTAATGCGAACATCACTATCAACAACCTGTCCGACCGTCACCTGATGCTGGCGAATCTGGAAATCGCCAACCAGACCGGGGGCAATGTATTCGTCAACGGGGGTGCCAATCTGGACAGCGCCTTTATCGACGAGCAGGCGGGCAGCCAGTCGGGTATTTACGTCAACCACGCCCCCACCGGCGCGAACTTCAAGAGTGCCGACGTTATCGTCAATGGCAACCTGACCAACCTGCTGTCCAGCGTGAATATCTCGGTGGCCGAAGGGGACCTGATCCAGCAGGCGTTGATCCAGGCCAATGCAGTCAACCTGAATGTGGACAACGGCAGCCTGCTGCTGAATAACCCGAATCTTGAGCAGACCTACGGTCGCGACCCTGATGCGCTGATCAACTTCACCAAGCAATGGAAGCCCGCGAACGCCATCGACTTCGTGCAGTTCTATCTGAACGACAGGTATTCGACGGCGATTACAGCTACGGGAGCGCCGGCATTCAATGACTGGTTTGTCGGTCGCGCCTTGAGCAACGGCGGCGTCCAGAACCCGTACTACCAGTCGTCGCCCTATGGCTATGACGAGATGAATATCTATTTCAACTGGGGCTTCAGCGACAGCGCCGAATACACCGGCGCGAATCCTGTGACCTTCTATTTCAACTCGGATGACAGCTCACGTGGCGGCTCTCAATGGAGATTCCGGCCAGTCCTGAACTATCAGGATAAACTGTCGCAGACTGCCACCTATGCACAGGTTAAAACCAAGCTGGGCGATACCGGTACCTCGATTATTGCCGAAAAGGTCATTATCAACGCCAAGCGCCTGGACATTAACGGCGCCATCGTGGTGGGCACCGACAACAGCTGGTCGGTCAACGTGGGAACGGGTTTTGACGCCAAGATCGAGCAGTATGTCAGGGATGCGGGCCTGGCCGCCGGCGATACCCTCAGCCTGACGCCCGGAGAAACCAAAACCCTGCGGGTGCTCAATCCGGATTATCAACCGGTCTTCTTCCGCCCGGACTACGATCCAGACTACTACCGGATCAACACCTATACCTTCGACATCGCCAATGCAGCCGGCACCTCGGAAATCAAGCTGAAGTATGACGTGGGCTCGGGAACACTGGGGATTGACGATGTGCCGGTCAGCGGCGGTGGTTATGTAGCCATTCGCGCGGCTATTTCCTCGACCGGGGCGGACGGCAAGATCATCGTCAAGGATGGACTGGGCCAGATCGCCATCAATAACGATTCCAACACCCAGCTGAACATAGGCACCTTGAGCGCCGGTGAGGACGCTACCGGAGTGATTCGGATCACCGACCTGAACAAGTCGAACACTGTCTCGCAGTGGTATATCCACAACCCGGGCAACCAGATCCGTCAGTACCAGACCGATGCCTGGGCGGTGTCGCATCTTGACCCGAACTCGTCGGTCGATATGGGCAGTTATGGTGGCAACGGCACCACATCGAGCATGACCTACAACCCGCTGGCCGGACAGCTGTTCTATATCCGCGAAGGCGCGACTGTCGGTCGAACCTACACCGATGTGCCGGACGGCTACCTGTCGAAATACCCGACCACTGTCGGCGAGTGGGTGTACACCACCGACTGGAATACTGAAGACAGCTATTACACCTCCTGTGCGTCGAAGCCC
This sequence comes from Halopseudomonas salina, assembly GCF_008641105.1. Next base: position 136,396 of record NZ_VTTI01000008.1, on the reverse strand, counting down.
GAAGCCTGTTCCGGCGGTGTCGCCGCGCAATATCTGAAGCAGACTTATGACTACGGCAGCCAATCGGCAACCGCTTTCAAATGGATTCTAAGCTACAGCAAGTACTATGGCACCGGTCTGACCAACGCTGATCCAGTTGTCCGTATCCCCACGCGGATGGACATGGATACGCACACCTACGTCAAGGCGGACCATTCGATCCTTTTCCAGTTCACCGGGGTGGCGGAAGGTAATATCAGTGTCGACTCGCATTCACCGATTCAGTTGACCGGCAACATCTATAACCCGAGCGGTGTCACCAATATCGTTACCGATGCCGACTTCACCGCATCCAGTGCGTCCTCTATTACCTCGGGGACTACCCGTATTCAGGCCAATGGCGATATAGGTAGCACCGGCAACCTGCTGTCGATCACCACCAATGAACTGGCCTTGCAGTCCGATAACGGCTCACTGGCTTTCAACGCCACGGCCATGGGCTCGGCCTTGAGCATCGATAAACTGTCAGCGAAATACGGCATCCTCGGTACGGTGGATAAGAGCATTGTCGCCAAGGATGGCAACACCCTGATCTCGGCCAACACCATCGATCTCAGCAGTCTGTCGGGCAGTATCGGTAGCCTGGGCACGCTGGGTGATCCGGCCACCTACAATTTCGTCAATATCGCTTCGACCGGAGCCGTCTCCCTGCGTGCGGCCAACGACATCGTGGTCTCCCAGGCGACGGGTGATCTGCAGGTCGAGCGTATCGAGGCCAACGACAATGTTGTACTCAGGCTCGGCGATGGCAGCCTGACCAATGCGCTTGAACAGCAGCAGAAGTCGGAGCAGGAACTGGCCTACGAGGCCTCGGTATGGGATTCCCTGAACCTGCTCAGCGGCACCGCCGGTGACCGCGCGGTGACCGCCTACGAAAATCAGTTCAACAGCAAATACCACACCTACTGGATGCTCAAGCAGCGTCTGACCGATGCCAGTGACAGCGGCTTTGCGATCGATGCTGTTTATCTTGATGCCATGAAAATCCGCTATGGCACTACAGACGTCACGCAGCTGACAGCCAAGGTCAAGGCAGAGTATCAGGCCCTGGACGCCTGGTTTATCGACCAGGTGGCCACGCCGGACAGTTACGCCAACGTGGCGGATGCCGTCGGCAAGGAACAAAAGGGTACGCTGGTTGGCTACGACTACGGCGCGCTCCTGACCAGTGCCTACGACGACAGCTTCCGGCTGGAGATCGATGCCGCCAGCAACTGGTACGCCAGGATGGTAGAAGGGTCGACCTGGAAGCAGAGCCAGCTGGATATCAGTATTTCCGCTGCCGCATTGAGTGCCGATGCGTCGGGGCAGCTGACCGATCGCGAGGCCAACATCGTCTCCTCGAATATTCATCTGCAAGCCAACAGCGGGAGCGTTGGCAAGAACCTGGCCGATCTGGTCTTCAGTGTGCCGCGTGACAATACGGCCACCATCTCCAATGAACAGAAATCTGCATTACTGTCGGCCGGGCCAGGGGATATTTCCACTGTGCTTACCGATAACGCGGTCACCCTGACGGTCAAGCAGGTGGATCCGATCAAGGTAGATACCTCCGGCGCGCTCAACGTTGCCGCGCGGGATGCGATCTTTATCGAGTCGGCCGCCTCTCTGACCGTGGGTGAAATAGTCTCTACCGATGCAGACGTTCGCCTGATCGTGGATGGTGCGATAGCGGCGCAAGCCGGGGTCAACAATATCAAGGCGCATGATCTGTACCTGGCCAATACCCAGGGTGAGATAGGTTCTGCTGCCCAGGCGATGAATGTGCAGCTGTCAGGCGCCTTGCGTCAGGCCGGAGCCGCCGGTGATCTCTACCTCCGGCACAGTGGCGGCAACTTGCTGGTGGGCTCCGTGGGTGCCGGCGGTATGCTGTCGTTGTCCAACGATCGCGATATCCTCGGTTACGACGCCAACCACTTCCTGCAGGGTTCCGGCATCAAGCTGGATGCAGGCGTGAATGATCTGGGTAGCTCTGTCGATTGGCTGAATCTGAGAGTGTCCGGGGCCGGCGCACTCAGCGTGGATGCAGCCAATGCCTGGCTGGACGTGCGCGATACCACACTCTTCACCCTGGGTGATGTGACGGTAGATCAGCGTTTTGACCTGAAGTCGGTCGGCGCTGTTGATCTGGCCGGCGACCTGACTGCCGCCAGCCTGCGCCTCGATCTGGGTGGCGCGCTGAGCGCCAGCGGAGCACCGCAGGTTAATGTCTCCGACGAGCTGGAGATCTCCGCGTCTGCCATTCAGCTGGCTGCGGTGGAAGTCAGCGCCGGAAGTGCAAGGCTGGAAGCGACTGCCGGTGCCTTGAGCGTGGGCAATCTGGCTACAACCAACGGCGACCTCGCGTTACTGGCTACAGGCGCGCTGGAAACAGAGGGTGTCGTTACTGCCCGGGGTGATCTGATTGCCGATGCGCAGAGCATCAGCATGAGTGATAGCTCGTCCTTGCAGGGAGGTGGGGAGGCTGTACTGACAGCTATCGGCAACATCTCCATGCAAGCGCTGACCTTCGGTGGCGATCTGGATGTCGACTCGACTACCGGCAGTGTGCTGTTCGCGGGCCCGGTAAAGGCCCTGGATATCGACGTGCTGGCATCCACAGGTATAGAAGCACAGTCAGCGATGACAGGTAGCTCGCTGGCCCTTAATGGTGGTACGGGGATGCTGGTGGCGGGCGAGGCTGCGAGCCTGACCTCGACTGTAGACGGCATCATCCTGAACGGCAGTGCGATTGCGCTGCACGTCGATTCCACAGTCCAGAGTGCGGGTGATTTCAAGGTCACCAGCCAATCGGGTGACATCGTTCTGGGCCTCGTTGAATCCGGTGGGCGGACCGAACTGAGCAGCGCTGGTAGCGTTCGGTTCAACAGAGCCGTATCCAGCGCTGACGACCTGAATGTGGGCGCAGTGGGCACCGTTGCCCTGGCCACCGGTGCTCTGGTTGAATCCGGTGCTAAGGTCGATGTTCAGGCAGCCAGGCTGACAATGGATGCTGGCTCACGTCTCGATGCGACCGGCCAGCTGCGTATTGCCACCACCGGCGACATGCAACTGGCGGCCCTGCAGACCGACTGGAACGGCGCCGATGCGGTTCGCCTGATCAGTGGCGGCAACATTGCCGGGCGCAGTGACACACCGGTGCACCTGCGTGCCACAGGCGCCAATTCCCAGGGCAGCATCAGCGCCGTGACCGGCATTGGTGATCCGCTGGTAATCGATATGCCCTGGTTGTCGGCGGAAACCCTCGATGGCGATATCAATATTGTCGCCGAGCAAGGTCTCTACTCACCCTTCCTGCGGGCTCGCAATGGCAATGTAAAATTGCGCGTCAATGGCAGCCTGACCTTTGGTGAGCTGATCGGTAATCCCTACCTGTGGGTAGACGGCGCCATAGACGGCGATCTGATTGTCATGCAGCAAGGCAAGCTGGCAGCCAGTCAGGGTCTGAACGTTCGTCAGATCGAATTGAATGGGGGCGGGCCGTTGATTCTCGAGGCGCCCACCATTGATGTCGGGGTAAACAGCAAGGGCGCCGCCAACACCTATATGACCCTGAGCGGATTCGAGGGGCGCGTTGCCGACCAGATCAATGTGCAGGTGGTCAACACCGGCAAACTCAATGTGGCTGGTTTCAAATCCAAAACGGGCTCGTTGAGCGTGGACGGCGAGCTGAATCTGGACGAGGCATTCGTGGTTGAGAGCCTGGCTATCCAGACGGCCGGTCTGACGTTGAACATGAACAACTATGATCCGCGGCCACTGAATGTGAACGGGCAACTGATGTCGCCCGATGCAGTGTTCTGGCTGGATACGCTGGGCTTTGAGTTGCGCACCAATGCCCTGCCTACCCGCTATGCCGATCCGCTGGTGATGTTCCTCTACAAGCCAGGTGTGCCGCAGGATCTGCAGATGCTCGCCTTCCAGCGACTCAGCGCAGAGTACAACATGCAGACCCAGCTCAGTGAAACCGGACTCTGGGAGACAGGCCTCGGCATGCCCGGGTATCCGAACACAGCGACCTATTCGAGCCCGATGAGCTTCGGCCCAGGCGCCGTTAACACGGGTGCACCAGGCGCTAATGAGGACGCTGAGTTACCCCCGGCGGATGAGGAGTTGCTGGAAATTTCGTCCAGATAACCAGCCGATCACGGATGGCCGTTTCACAACCAGGAATATCGAATGAATTATTGGCGTTTATGCCGGCAGGTGATGTTACTCAGCATGCTCATCCCGAGTGTCCAGGCTCAATCACTCCCCGGAGTGGCTGGCCCTGCGGGCAGGGAAAGGGAGCTGCTGCGTCGGGAGCAGAATCTGCAGGAACGCAGGGAGTTGCAGCAGCGTGAAGAGTCGCCGATTGCGCCCGAGGTTATCGAGACGCCCGATGAGGGGCCTGCCTTTATTCTCAATAGCGTGCGTTTTACCCAGTCGGAGTTGCTCTCAGCACAGGAGCTGAAAACCATTGTGCTGCCCTACCTGGGCCAGCAAACACGCTTGTCTGATCTGAATCGGATGGTTACGCAGATCAACACGGCCTACCGGGAAAAAGGCATTTATACGGCGACCGCCCTGTTGCCCAAGCAGGCCGTGACAGGCGGTGTGGTGATCATTCGCCTGGTTGAGGGCAAGCTTGGCGAGATGGTTATCGAGGGCAACAGTTACCTTGCCGAACCCTACGTGCGGGAATGGGTGCCATTCGCGGCTGACAAGACCCTGGTTGACATGAATGCCCTGGAAAACAATATCCTGGAGTTCAACCGGGTCAATGATGCGCGTTTGGAAGCCGAGTTACGCGCGGGCAAGGACTTTGGTCTCACGGATATTGTCGTGGTCGTCGATGAGCCGCTGCGCAACACAGTGCAGCTGTTTGTCGACAACTACGGCTATGCCAGTTCCGGCGAAGCAGAAGTGGGGGCGATCTACCGCCGCCAGAGTGTGTTTACAGGGAATGACCGCGGACTGCTGTATGCGCTGGCATCGGCAGGCAACCAGTCCGTCACGGCGATTTACAGCGCGCCGGTGAAGGCCAGCCGCTGGCGTCTTGGCGGCAGTCTTGCGGTCAACCGGTCAGAGGTGACCGAGGGTGACTTCAAGGATCTGGCGGTAGAGGGAGACTCGACCAGCATGACGCTCGATGCGTCCTGGCTTGCCATCTCATCCAGCCATTTCTGGCTCAACGCGCTCGGTTCGGCGATGTACTCGAACTCCTCGACCTCGGTGCTTGGAGAGGACATCAGTGACTACACCATCAGCAAACTGAGTACCGGCGCTCAAATGACCTGGCTTGGCTCGGGCTGGCAGATATCCGCCCGGCAGCTGGCCGGATGGGTGACCGCGCAGAACCAGGCAGCCACTGACGGTGACAAGAGCTTTGCGGTATTGAATGGCGATGCCAGCGCCTATTACCAGTACGGCCAGTCCGACTGGTACGGGTTGGCGCAGATGGATTATCAATTCACCAATGAAGAGGCGCTGCCCGGCGCTGTGGCCTACTCCATTGGTGGGCCAACATCGGTTCGGGGCTATGCGCCGGGTCTGATCAGCGGGGATTACGGCATCCAGACCAGTCTCGAGACCCATTACCGGGGCATGAACGCGCTGGGCGGTGAACTCGACCCGTTTGTTTTCTATGACTTTGGCACGGTGCGCTCGAAAAACCCTGCGCAGACAGCACAAGCGGTAGGTCTGGGCCTTGGCTGGACGGGTGTGAAGGGCTTCTCGGCGAGCATGACCTATGCCAGCGCGTTGGACGATATTCTCCCGGACCAGGATGACTGGGTTCTCTATGCCCGTTTGAGCTGGGATTGGGGCAGGTGACAGCGTCGCGCTGAGCCTGCCTGCCATGGTGGGCTAGCGGCTCATTCTTGGCCTGGTCACCCGGTCCACCAGATAGACCAGCCCATGGTAGTCGATGCCGCCATGCTGGCTCAGGCCTATCTCGCAGGTGCGGCTGGTGCTGATGCCTTCTCCGCAGTACTGCACCGCGTCCTTGAGGTTGCGCAGGGCGTGGGCATTCAGCTCGGGTGTAGTGAAACCCTTGTCGCCGGCAAAGGCGCAGCAGTGAATACCCTCGGGAATCACCACCTCGGTGGTGCAGCGCCGGACGATATCGATCAAACCCTCGGCTTCGCCCAGGTGCTGGGTGCTGCAGGTCACGTGCACCGCTATGGGTGCCTGTTGTGGCGTGAAATCCAGCTTCTGTAACAGATGCTCGCGGATAAAGCGTACCGGATCATAGACATCCAGGCGCGGATCGGCGCCCTCCTGCAGCAGACTCAGGGTGCAGGGCGAGGTGTCACAGTAGACCGGGTCCACACCGCCACGGCTGGCTTCAAGCAGTGCGGCGATCAGCTCCTGCTTCTTGCGCTCGGCCTGGTCGGGATAGCCCTTGGAAGCGAAGGGCTGGCCGCAGCAGAGGTTATCTAGCCCGGCAGGAAATACCACCTGATAGCCGGCCTTCTCCAGCAGCATCCGGGTTTTATCGATCAGCGACGTCTGTTCTCCATCCGAAGCCGCCGGCCCCATCGCCCGGGACACACAGGCCTCCAGATAGACCACGCGCGGACGCGAGTCGCTAGGCGGGTTGGGTAGACGCATGCGGCGGGCCGGCTCGGGCATTGCAGCAGTCCACTGGGGAACTCGACCTCTGCTGGCTCTGGTCAGCGCGGCCGAGGTGCGAGCCAGCAGCGGTGCGCCCAGGGTCGCGCGGGCGCCGCTGGCCAGATAGAGCATGGCGCGGGCGGCACTCACCGTGGTGTGAAAGTGATCGGCCATCCAGGTGGCTGCCCGCGGGCTCTTGGCCTGTTGTGCGCGCAACTTGCGTACCAGATCCCCGGTGTTGATGCCCACCGGGCAGCGTTGGGCGCACAGGCCGGTGGCGGCGCAGGTGTCGATGCCCTGGTAGCGGTAGTCGCGCTCCAGTGCCGAGGTATCAGTGCCCGCGCGTTTCTTCGCCTGAATATCCCGCCAGATCACGATGCGCTGGCGCGGGCTCAGGGTAAGCCCCTGTGACGGACAGACCGGCTCGCAGAAACCGCACTCGATGCACTTATCGACGATTTCGTCGGCAGCCGGCAGCGGCTTGAGGTTCTTCAGGTGGATCTGCGGATCCTCGCTGAGCACCACATCGGGGTTGAGGATGCCCTGGGGGTCGAGCAGGCGCTTGATCTGCCACATCAGCTGGTAGGCATCGCTGCCCCACTCCAGTTCCACGAAGGGGGCCATGTTGCGCCCGGTACCGTGTTCGGCCTTCAGCGAGCCGCCAAATTCCACCGCCACCAGCTGGGCCACATCCTGCATGAAGGCTTCGTAGCGCGCGACCTGGGCCGGGTCGTCAAAGCCCTGGGTGAAGACGAAGTGCAGATTGCCCTCCAGGGCGTGGCCGAAGATGATCGCCTCGTCATAGCCATGACGCTCGAACAGCTCGATCAGGCGGTTGACGCCCTGGGCCAGTTGTTCGATGGGGAAGGTCACGTCCTCGATGATCACCGTGGTGCCGGTCTGACGTACCGCACCCACGGCGGGGAAGGTGTCCTTGCGGATCTTCCAGAGCTGGTTGTAGACCAGGGGGTCTTCACTGAACTCCACGCATTTTTCCAGCGCAAAGTCGGCAATCGAGGCCATGATCAGCACCAGTTGCTCATGCAGCAGGGACTGGCTGGCGGCGCGGGATTCGATCAGTAACGCGCAGGCGCCGGCTGACAGGTCCTTCACCCAGGCAGGCATGCCCGGCTGGTTTTCCACCGAGTGCAAACTGCGCCTGTCCAGCAACTCCACGGCCGAAACCGGCTGGGGTTTGAGTACCGTCACCGCCTGGCAGCAGCTTTGTACGTCGGGAAATACCAGTAGTGCGCTGGCCTTGTGCGGAAAATCCGGGACGGTGTTGTAGGTGACCGAGCTGATAAAGCCCAGTGTGCCCTCGGAGCCCACCATCAGGTGGCTGAGAATATCCAGCGGCTGATCAAAGTCGATCAATGCGTTCAATGACAGCCCGGTGGTGTTTTTCAGTCGATACTTGTGACGAATTCTGTCGGCCAGTGGGGTATTGGCCCGAGTCTGCCGGCCGAGCTCGGCCAGTTGCCCGAGCAGCTCGGCGTGGCTGGTTTCGAATGCCGCAATGCTCTGTGGGTCTTCGCTGTCCAGTACGCTGCCATCGGCCAGTACCAGGCGGATGCCGGCCAGGGTGTGGTAGGTATTCTGCGCGGTGCCACAACACATGCCGCTGGCGTTATTGGCGACAATGCCGCCGATCTTGCAGGCGTTGATCGACGCCGGGTCGGGGCCGATCTTGCGCTGGAACGGCAGCAGTACCGAGTTGGCATGCGCGCCGATCACGCCCGGTTGCAGACGGATCTGCCGACCCTGGTCGCGTACCTCACGGCTGTTCCAGCGCTCGCCCAGCACAATCAGCAGCGAATCCGAAATGGCCTGGCCGGACAGGCTGGTGCCGGCCGCACGGAAAGTGACCGGTACCTGATGGTTGCCGGCCAGCCTGAGCAGGGCGACGACTTCCTGCTCCGATTCAACCCGCACCACCAGCTTGGGGATCAGCCGGTAGAAACTGGCATCGGTACCGAAAGCCAGAGTCGAGAGCGGATCGTCAAACCGACGCTCGTCGGGAATGACGCTCGCGACTGCGGTCAGAAAAGGGGCAGGCAACGGCATTGAGACGGTCATGGTAGCTCCGGTCGTATCGGTAAAGCCTGGCTCAGCGTCCCAGTTCGCGCACCAGGGAATCGGCACTGATCTCGCTGATGCTCTTGGCACCGGTGAGCACCATGGCCACCCGCATCTCTTTGTCGATCAGCTCCAGCAGATTACTTACCCCTGCGCCCCCGGCCGCTGCCAGCGCGTAGATATAAGCGCGCCCCAGCATCACGGTGTCGGCTCCCAGGGCGAGCATGCGCACCACATCCAGTCCCGTACGAATGCCCGAATCAGCAAGTATTTTCAGGTCGCCCTTCACCGCATCGGCAATCGAGGGCAGGGCGCGGGCGCTGGACAGGGCGCCGTCGAGCTGACGGCCGCCGTGGTTTGATACCACGATACCGTCAGCCCCAAAGCGCACTGCATCACGGGCGTCCTCGGGATCCAGAATACCCTTGATCACCATGGGGCCGTCCCAGAACTCGCGGATCCATTCCAGATCCTTCCAGGAAATGGACGGGTCGAAATTCTCCCCCAGCCAGCCGATGTAATCCGCCAGCCCGGTCGGGTTGCCGCGGTAAGTGGAAATATTTCCAAGGTCATGGGGGCGGCCCAATAAACCTACATCCCAGGCCCAGGTGGGATGCATGGCAGCCTGCAGCATGCGGCGCATGGGTGCATTGGGGCCGCTCATGCCGGAGTGTGCATCGCGGTAGCGCGCGCCGGGCACGGGCATGTCGACAGTGAACACTAGGGTGGTGACGCCCGCGGCTTTTGCCCGTTCCAGGGCGTTTTTCATGAAGCCGCGGTCCTTGAGCACGTACAGCTGAAACCACATGGGCCGGTCGATGGCCGGTGCGACTTCTTCGATGGGGCATACCGAAACGGTCGAAAGCGTGAAGGGAATACCCTTGGCAGCAGCTGCCTTGGCCGCCTGCACTTCACCGCGCCGGGCGTACATACCGGTCAGTCCAACTGGCGCCAGGGCAACCGGCATTGCCAGGGTCTCGTTGAACAGGCGCGTTTCCAGGCTCAGTTCTGACATGTTGCGCAGCACCCTCTGGCGCAGGGCGATGCCGGCCAGATCATCCACGTTGCGCCTGAGCGTGTGCTCGGCGTAAGAGCCGCCATCAATGTAGTGGAACAGAAACGGCGGCAGCTTGCGTTTTGCCGCAGCGCGGTAATCGGTAGAGGCTGAGATAATCATGAAATTCACTCTGTAACAGAAGAAAGCCGGAAACGCCGGAATGCCTGCTGCCCGCCCCGGTCATGCCGGGGCGAGCGTCGCTCAGCTGGCCATCAGCGGATCGCTTATGCCCATCACGTAAACGGCAAACAGCGCGATCAGACCGGTGAACAGCACATAGTACAGCGTCGGCCAGATGGTCTTGCGCAGTATGCTGCCTTCACGCCCGAGCAGCCCCACGGTAGCGGAGGCTGCGACCACGTTATGAATGGCCACCATGTTGCCCGCCGCAGCGCCAATCGCCTGCACCGCGACTATCAGGGCTGTGGAAATACCCAGGCTGTCGGCCACACCGAACTGGAACTGGCTGAACATCATGTTGCTGACCGTATTGGAACCGGCAATAAAGGCGCCAAGCGCACCAATACTCGGGGCCAGCAATGGGTAGATGCTGCCCACGCTGTCTGACACCCAGAGCGCCATCAGGATCGGCATGCTGGCCAGGTCCGCCTCGTTGACGCCGGAGTTGATAAGGATGCGCACCATGGGCACGGTGAACAGCAAAACGAAGCCGGCACTGAGCAGCACGCCCGAAGACTCCTTGATCGCCACGCCCAGCTCACGGGGCTTCATGCCGTGCAGGAAAAAGGTGGCGATTACCACCGCAACCAGAATACCGCCAGGCAAATACAGGGGCATGAAGTTGGCACTGACACCGGTTTCGCCAAGCAGGTCAGGGAAGTTGAGCATGACTGCTTTCAGTGCCGCACTAACTTCAGGCACCACGCGGCTGAGCACCAGCAACAGGCCGACCAGCACATAGGGCAACCAGGCACGCAGGCTGCTCATTGATTTGGCAGTCAACTGGTCCAGTTTCATTTCCACAGAACCCAACCACTCAGTGGGCCAGTCTTTTGCGGGAGCAAAATCCCAGGTGGTCTTTGGCAGTAAAAAGCCTTTGCGCGCCGCTGTGGTAACAATGGCCAGACCGATCAGTCCGCCGCCCAGGGATGGAAACTCGGGACCCAGGAAAATACCAGTCGCCGCGTAGGGCAGGGTAAAGGCCAGGCCGGCAAACAAGGCGAACGGCAATACCTCAAAGCCTGCTTTCCAGCTCTTTTCAGTGCCGAAAAAGCGCGTGAGCATCAGCACCATGATCAGTGGCATCGCCGTACCGACTATGGCATGGATGATCGCTACTTCACTGGTGATCAACTGCAGAAACTGCGCCCATGAAGAACCCTGTTCGATCAGCTGTGCGCCGATAGCTGCTGAATCCAGACCAGTACTCACACCCACCACAATTGGTGTGCCCACCGCACCGAATGACACCGGCGTGCTCTGTACCAGCATGCCCATCAGAACGGCGGCCATGGCCGGAAAACCGATCGCGACCAGCAGCGGAGCGGCAATTGCCGCCGGCGTACCAAAGCCTGATGCGCCTTCTATAAAGCAACCGAACAGCCAGGCGATGATAATGGCCTGGATGCGGCGATCGGGGCTTATGGTGGCGAAACCCGCGCGGATTGCAGTGATACCACCGGAATGCTTGAGCGTATTGAGCAGCAGGATGGCGCCAAAAATGATCCACAGCAGACCGATGGTGATCACCAGGCCCTGGAGCGTAGACGCCAGCACCCGGTTGAAACTCATGTCCCAGGCAAAAAGTCCCACGGCGGCGGTGACCAGATATACCAGCGGCATGGCTCGTCTGGCTGGCCAGCGCAGACCTACCAGCAGGATGGCGGCCAACAGAATGGGTGAAAACGCCAGGAGCGCGAGGAGTCCGTTAGACATGTCGGTTCTCCGCTCAAAGGGCCGCGCAGCGGCAGAACACAGCCACAGCACGATCAGGATGGATGAATGCGATCAACATGGGAAAACCTCGGCTGATTGTTGGAATTATTGTCAGGTTTGTTTAATTGGTAAGACCAATTTACAATTAGCAGGCCCCAGACTAAAAGTGTGCGATCAAGGTGTCAATCCCGCAGATGTACGACTTTGGTCGTGTGGGGCTTGTCTTGAAGCGTGTTGTGGGTGTTTCGGTGGCTGGTTAGACTGGCGTGCTAGTGCGCATCAGAGCGCCGACAAGGGTTTAGAAGCTCTGGAGAAAAATATGGGTTTTGGTCAGATACAGGCACGCCGTTTGTCGGATGACATCGTCACCAAGCTCGAGGGCATGATTCTCGAGGGTACGCTCAAGGCTGGCGAACGCCTCCCCGCAGAGCGGGTATTGGCCGAACAGTTCGGCGTATCGCGCCCATCACTGCGTGAAGCAATTCAGAAACTGGCGGCCAAAGGGCTGCTGATCAGCCGTCAGGGCGGCGGTAACTATGTTGCCGAGTCCCTGGGCTCTACCTTTAGCGACCCACTGTTGCCCTTGCTGGAAGACAACCCCGAAGCCCAACGTGATCTGCTCGAGTTCCGACATACTTTGGAAGGATCCTGCGCCTTTTATGCTGCGCAGCGGGCCACCGAGCCGGATCGCCAGCGTCTGACCGAGGCATTTGCAGCGCTGCAGAACTGTTACTCACGGGTGGGCGAGGTCAGCCGGGCGGAGGAGGGCGCCGCCGATGCGCGCTTCCACCTGGCGATTGCCGAGGCCAGCCATAACGCCGTATTGCTGCATACCATCCGTGGGCTGTTTGATCTGCTCAAGCGCAACGTGGTAACCAACATAGGCGGCATGTACGCCCAACGTACCGAAACCCGCGACATGCTTATGAAGCAACACAGCGAGCTGTATCAGGCGATTATGGCCGGCGAAGCGCAAAAGGCGCGCGCTTTCTCCGACAGCCATATCCACTACGTTCAGGAAGTGCTCGCCGACGTGCTGGAAGAAAGTCACCGCGTCGCCCGGGCCCAGCGCCGCCAGGGGCTCTAGGCGTTATCAGGTTTCTTCAGTAACGCGACATTGGCGCAGGGTATCTCGCAATGCCAGTTGCGCTGCCGGGCGATGGCCTGGAAGGTGTTTTCCCGATAGAACACCACATGGGTGGGATCGCGGCGGTAGTGCCACTTGGCAAAGGCGCTGTCGTCGGTCTGGAACATCGTCATGATGGCCAGCCAGCCGCCGGGCTTGAGCAGGCGATCCAGCAGAACGAACTCATCGAACGGATGATGGAAATGCTCGGCCACCTCGGTGCAGGTAATGAAGTCATAGCGCTGCTCCAGAACCTCGGGCTGGTCAAAAAACAAGGGGTCGTAAATAGCCATGCCATGACCCGCATCGGTCAGCATGGCCGCCAGCGCGGGGCCGGGCCCGCAACCGTAATCCAGCCCGGATAGCCCCGGCTCCAGTCGCGCCAGCAGGGGCGTGGCCACCCGACCGAGAAAACGCCGGTATCCCTCATCCTCTACTTCGTTACGGTGCAGGCGGTATTGCTGCTCCTCGGTTGATCCGTCCGGTAGCTGCGAGGGATCCAGAAAGGTGGCCTGGCAATGCTGGCATCGCCAGTAATCCAGTGACTCAACCAGCATGAAATGCGTGCAATCGCTGCTGCGGCAAACGGGGCAGGGAAAATCAGCAGACATTGTTTAATCCATCGAATCGTTAATAGCTGGCTTGAACAGACGGCGCGGTACCCACCACAGGTAAAACACCATTCCGAATAGCTCCACCAGGGACTGGAACACGATCACAACCACCGTGGTTTCCCAGCCGGCGGGTAAAGCCAGCGCCAGGGGTAATACCACGAAGGAGTTGCGGGTACCCATGCTGAAAGCCAGCGTGCGACCGGTTTCCAGGGGCAGCCGCAACCAACGCGTAAGGCCGCGCGCCAGCAGGGCGCAAACCAGCAGAAAGCCGATAAATACCGGTAGCACCGCCAGTAGGGCCGGACCAGCGGAGATTACCGTGTTGACCTGCGCCCCAGCAATCATGAATACGACCAAACCCAGCAAGGGCACCGGCCACCAGGCAAGACGCTCCCGCCAGACCTCACGCCCTCGGCGGGCCTCGACCCAGCGTTCAGTCACCCCTGCCAGCAGTAACGGCAGGGCAATCAGCGTTAGGGCCGCGGGTAACATGGCGGCGGTTATAAGGGCTGCACCCAGTTCTGTCGCAGGCAACATCAGCCAGAGATAGACCGGTAACAGCAGTAACTGCAACAGCAGGTTCAACGGCGTGATGGCAACGGCCTTGGCAGTATTGCCGCGGCCGAGCTGAGTAAAGGTCATAAACCAGTCTGTGCAAGGCACCAGCAGAACCAGCAGTACGCCCAAACGCAAGGCGGGATCATCGGGTAGCAGCGGCAGCATGATCCAGACCAGAAGCGGGATAAACAGGAAATTGCCGAGCACCACGGCCACCACAAAGCGCCGGTCCCGAAAGGCTTCACGCACATGTAGCAGAGGCACCTGCACAAAGGTGGCATACAGCAGCACAGCCAGAACGGGCCAGAGCACGCTCTCGAACAGCGGTGCGACAACGGGTGCAACCGTGCCCAGCGCCAGGCCACTGAGGATAGCGGCTAGATAGATCCACACCTGATGACGTTCCAGACAGTCTCGGCTCAATAGTATCGGCTCCTGCAATCAGAGCGCTGCATGCTCCGGTCGTTTTGGGGATGTACTCGCATATCAAGCGAACAATGAAGGGTCTCGGGAGTCACATACCCAGGGTGTAAGCACGGAGGACCCATGGAAATTTTACTGACGCTCCTCGCAGGGTTGATTGCTGGCGTGACCTTGTGGGATCAGTTTGTCACTGTATTCAGTACAGGTGGCGCCGGCCCCCTGAGTCAGAGAGCCTACCAGGGGCTCTGGCATGTTCTGCTGCTTATTCACCGGAGGCAACCCATCCATCGCGTTCTGAAGTATGCCGGTCCCGCGATGATCTTGCTGAGTATTGTGACCTGGTATCTCATGCTGGTGCTGGCGCTTTTCCTGGTCCTTGTCGCTCACCCCGGGTCGGTCATTAATAACGTCTCCATCGCATCCGCTGATGCCATGGAGACGCTGTATTTTACCAGCACCACACTGTCGAGCCTGGGATATGGTGACTGGGTTCCCTCGGGGCCGCCCTGGACTTTTGTCAGCACGCTGGCGACTCTTTTGGCGACCATAGTTATTACCGTGTCTCTTTCCTACGTGATCTCCGTTATATCGGCTGCGGTTGAGCGGCGAAGTCTGGCCACCGGTATCTTTGCCATGGGGAAAACCGAAGAGGACATTATCCGCAACGCGAGCCTGCGTGATCCGGAGGGCTCCTTGAAGAACTATCTGTTCAGCCTGTCTTCGGCTATCGATCAGCAGGCGCTGCGCCATCTCGCCTATCCGGTGCTCAAATACTGCCACGCCACCAGAGCGGAGCTTTCCCCTGCCAGGGCAATGCTGTTGCTGGGCGACACGCTTTTTCTGCTTGATCTTGAAGACTCCACATCGCTCCAGGGCATCACACGGGTGCTGCGAAGCAGCATCAACAACTTTGCCGAATTCAGCAGAGCAGGCACCGCATCGGCGGAGCTCGGCGACAGCGAGAAAAGCCGTTTGGCAGGCGTGGCAGCAACACTCGAGCTGGCTACTGACCGCGCTGAGTTCGACCGGGCTTACGAGGCATACGCACCGCTGCGCCGTAGGCTGATTTCGCTATGTGAGGAGGACGGTTGGACCCTGTAACAGGCGGACGAGTGATCAGGATGCTTTATCCGATGTCGGCGTATGTCAAGGCAGCCTGCCGATCTCGCGTCTGGTATAAAAGTGCGCTATCACTGCGCTGCCTATCACCACCGCGACGATGGTGTAGAACATTGACACCATGGGATAGTCCCAAACCACGATGAGGACATAGTTGATCAGTGCGGGGATCACCAATTGCCTCGCTATACCCAGGTACATCGGAAACAGGGGTTTGCGTATTGCCTGCAGCACCGCGACGCTCTGAAACAGAACGACATAGGCATAAAACGCCAAGGCATCGATTCTGAGGTAGGTCACGCCGGTCTGTCGTATTGCCTCTGCATCGGTGAAAAAGCCCACCATCAGAGGAGATAAAAAGTACATCACAGGGACGGACATCAGTGCCATCACCAGCCCAATCGACAGGCTTTTCTGGTAGGTCTCGGCGACTCTCGAATTATGTCCCGCCCCCATATTCTGGCCGGCGATAGCCATGACCGCACTGTTCAAACCCAGGGCCGGCAGTAATAACAGCTGTTCCAGCCTCAAGCCTACTGTGTAACCCGCCACGTGTTGGCTGCCAAACTGCCCGATGAGGGCTACGGTAATGAAGCCACCCAGAACGATGGTGAGCATGTTGAAGCTGGCGGGCAGTACCTGCTTGAGCAAGGCTTGCCAACGAGGCCAGTCGAACGCAGGTCTTATTCGGATATTCAGCCGCTTGGCAAGCACGTATAGCAAGTAGAAAGCGGTTGCCAGTTTGATGGTAACGGTCGCTAACGCTATGCCCGTTACGCCAAGCCCAAGGCCGAACGTGAAAAGGGGATTCAACGCAAAGTTCGCGAAAAAGCCAATGGCCAGGGCGTTGCGATTGGAGTGGGTATCGCCCAGGGCCATCAAGGCACCCGCTGCAGCAAAAGAGAGAGTGAAACCGATAGAGCCAGCCAAGGTTACCCACAGATACTCCATGGCCAACGGCTCAATGTGAGGCTCTGCACCGAGCAATACCACCAGAGGGCGTGCGGCGACGGCTCCGAGCAACAGGGATACGACACTGAAGGCAATCGCCATTCCGATTATGTTGTCGACCCACTCCTTGATCTGACTTGTGCCGTCATGCATGGCACCCCGTCCGACCTCAGGTGCAATCATGGCTGACGCACCCGTCTGTATACCTATGCCAATGGAGAGCAGCAGGAAAAACACGCTGCCTGCAATGGACAAGGCGGCCAGTGAATCATCACCCAGGTAACCTGCGAACCAGATGTCTGTGAGGTTATAGAGGGTGTTGAACACCATCCCCATGGATGCCGGGATAGACAGTCTAATGATGTGGGCTGAGACGGAGCCGCTTGTCAGAGACGTTGAAGCAGGGGTGCCTTTCAAGGCGAGTTCTGAATCATGAGGGTGGCCAGGGCTGATAGGGTCTGGGCTGCTGAATGCGGCGGTTTTCACTGCTGGGATAGTAACCCAGGAGCGGCTGTTCTGCCTGACGCCCATGTTAAATCGGATTTCGAGCCACTTGGGGCTGGGCACCCGCCGAACGGCAGGCACAAAAAAAGACGTCCGAAGACGTCTTTCTTTGGTATTTGGTGGAGCCGGGGGGATTTGAACCCCCGTCCGCCAGTCCGCCACTATCAGTTCTACATGCTTAGCCATCTCAATTAAGTTAACTCCGCACCGCCCGAGTGGCAGGGTGTTTGGAGCGAGTCGTGTAATGTTTAGCCGCATCGTCCACGACATACTAAGCGGCGATCCTGTTCTATCTGACAATCACTTCGAGTTTACAGGCATCCTCTAATGATCGCTGGAGCCGAAGCTACCAGAAGTGCTATCTAGGCAGCTTACGCTGCTAGTTGAGCACCATAATTGTCGTCATTGGCAATTATATAGGTTTGCAACAGTGGATTTACGAGTTCTGTTACCAACTCGGCATGCCCTTCAAGCTTTGTAACCGTCGTCGAATCCAAATCGGCCCCAAAACTGTTTAGGTCTCTTACAAGATCAGACCGGATTGTACCGCAAAAGTTCCCTGGTTGATAGAACGCCCGTGATTGGTCAGCGGCTGTTGTCGCGAACCACCCGGGCTTTCTCCCTGGTCCAGTCGCGTTCCTTCTCGACCTGGCGCTTGTCGAACTCCTTCTTGCCGCGCACCAGGGCGATCTCGCATTTGACCAGGTGGCCTTTCCAGTAAAGCGCTAGCGGTACGCAGGCGAAGCCTTTCTGCTGCACGCCGGTGATCAGCTTGTCCAGCTCACGGGCATGCAGTAGCAGCTTGCGGGTGCGGGTGGGGTCGGCTACCACGTGAGCGCTGGCAGTCTGCAGGGGCGTGATATGCGCTCCCAGCAGAAAGGCCTCATTGTTCTTGAGGAGAATGTAACTGTCGACCAGCTGCACCTTGCTCGCGCGCAGACTTTTCACTTCCCATCCGGTCAGCGCAACGCCTGCCTCAAAACGGGCTTCGACAAAATAATCGTGTTTGGCCTTCTTGTTCAGCGCAATGGTGCCGCTGTTGGCCTTGGGTTTCTTTTGGTTGCTCATAGGGGGCGCATTATAGGGGTTGGGGGAAGGTTCGGCTATACGGGCCTTGTCCGTGTTGGTCAAAATCTGGACAATGCCGTTCCTTTTTTCTCTACCCCACAGGTTTCTCGCCATGTCGCAGGACAATGTTTCCATTCACGGTATCTGGGCAAGCCGCTGGGTTTTCATCCTGGCGGCTACCGGTTCGGCGGTGGGTCTGGGGAATATATGGAAGTTTCCCTATATGGCCGGCGTCTACGGTGGCGGCGCTTTCGTGCTGGTTTATCTGATCTGTATCGCGCTGGTCGGTTTGCCGATCATGCTGGCGGAAACCGTGCTGGGTCGGCGGGGGCGTCGCAGTCCGGTGAATACCTTAC
The DNA here is from genome assembly GCF_008641105.1 of Halopseudomonas salina. The sequence continues at coordinate 118,012 of NZ_VTTI01000008.1, read as the reverse complement.
GCAATCTGGCCATACAGGCGGGTGCCTCGGCGCGCTGGTCCTGGGCGGCGGTCATGGGGATGATTGCGGCCTTGCTGATTTTGTCTTTTTACAGCGTTGTCGCTGGTTGGTCGCTGGATTACATCATCGGTATGGGGCGTGGTGATTTTGTCGGGATCGACGGTGAGGGTGCCGGGGCCCGCTTTGGCGCCCTGACGGCCGACCCGCTGCGCCTGAGCCTGTGGCATACGCTGTTCATGCTGGTGACTGCATTCATTATCGCCAGGGGTGTGGTAGCTGGTCTGGAGCGCAGCCTGCGGATCATGATGCCGCTGTTGTTTGTGCTGCTGATCATTTTGCTGGGCTACAGCCTGACCACTGGGCATTTCATGCAGGGTGTAGAGTTTCTCTTTCATTTTGATCTGGCCAGTGTGCCGGACGGCATTCTTGCGGCCATGGGGCATGCCTTTTTTACCCTGAGCGTGGGCGTGGGGTCGATCATGGTGTTTGGTTCCTACATGCCGAAGAAGTCCTCCATTGGCGGTACCGTTATTACTGTGGCGTTGCTGGATACGGCGGTAGCGCTGACCGCCGGGCTGGCACTCTTTCCGATTGTATTTGCTGCCGGGCTGGAGCCGTCCGCCGGGCCGGGCCTGATGTTCGTGACCCTGCCAATCGCCTTCGGCAATATCATGCTCGGGCAGGTGTTTGGTCTGCTGTTCTTTGTACTGGTGGCGGTGGCGGCCTGGAGCTCGGCTATCTCGATGCTGGAGCCTGCCGTGGCGTACTGGGTAGAACGGACGGGCTGGACCCGTGTACGCATTACCTGCCTTGTAGCTTTCCTGTGCTGGGTGGTTGGTCTGGGTACCGTGCTGTCTTTCAATCTGCTGGCTGATGCCCGCTTCTTCGTAACCGATGAGGCCGGTTGGCACCTGTTCAAGTGGACCGAGCAGGGCGGCAAGACGTTCTTCGAAAGTGTGGATTACCTGACCAGCAGGATCATGCTTCCCCTGGGTGGGTTGCTGTTTGCGGTATTTGCCGGGTGGGTGCTGGGCCGTGATGTATTCCGCGCGGAACTGGCTCTGCGGCATCCGCGGCTGTTTCCGGTGGTATATTGCCTGCTACGCTACGTCGCTCCGCTGGGAGTGCTGGTCGTGTTTGTCACTGAACTGTTCAAGTAACGAGGCTCTGTCTACCACCCATGACGCATATTCATCGCTCGGCCCTGCTGCCCTATCCTGCGCATCGACTCTTCGAGCTGGTTAATCGGGTCGAACATTATCCGGAGTTTCTGCCCTGGTGCTCCCGGGCAGAGGTGCTGGATGAGACGCAAATCGAGATGCGCGCACGCTTGACCGTTGCCAAGGCGGGTATCAGCTCGGCTTTTGTTACCCGTAACAGCCTGGTACCCGGTGAGCGGATCGAGTTGCGTCTGGAAGACGGCCCTTTCAGTGATCTGAACGGTGTGTGGGAGTTCAAGGCACTGGGTGAGCATGCCTGCAAGATAACCCTGGACCTGAATTTCCATTACGCGGGACCGGTGGTCAAGGCTACGCTGGGGCCGCTGTTCAATCAGGCTGCCAACAATATGGTTGAAGCATTTTGTCAGCGTGCAAAGGAGTTGTACGGTGGTCGATAAGACGATGATGGTGGAGGTGGCATACGCGCTTCCGCACAAGCAGAAGATTCTCAGTCTGACAGTCAGCGAAGGCACGACAGTGCGTCAGGCAGTCATGGCTTCAGGCATCAACGAGCATTTTCCCGAGGTAGACCTGCAGAGCTGTCCGGTGGGGATTTTTGGCAAGGCGGTGCCCAAGCCTGATGAGCGGCGTATCAATTCAGGGGAGCGGGTGGAAATATATCGTCCGCTGATTGCCGATCCCAAGGAGGTTCGCAAGCAGCGGGCGGCAAAGAACAAGGCAGCCAAGGAAACCTGAGCCGGCTTCCTGGTGATCGGGAGTCTTATTCGCCTGTGCCCAGTGGGGCGCCAAGATCAACCGGGTAGCTCTGTACGTCATCGGACTCGGCAGCTGAGCCGTTGTCCATGATCTGTTGTTCGCGGCTTGCGCCAGGTACGAAATCGCCACCCAGACCGACCAGTAGATCATTTTCGAAGGTGAGTACCACGCGTTCCTGCTCGCGTTTCTGGTGACCGGCCTTCATGCTGTACAGGTAGTCCCAGCGCTCAGGGTGGAACGTATCCTGAATCAGTGGTGTACCCATTATGAAACGCACCTGCCGGGTGGTCATGCCGGGGCGCAGTTGGTTGACCATTTCCTGGGTCACTACATTCCCTTGTTGCACATCAATCTTGTACACCCCGGGGAAGCTGCAGCCAGCAAGGCCGAGCGCCGAGAGACACACGAGGATACAGAGGATTCGGTATAGGCTGTTCGGCATGACGTGTTAACATCCATTATCTTGAAGCGGTTAATAGCCGAGAATCATACCCGACTGATCCCGCCCTGCGAAGCGCTGAACGAGAAACTGACATGGTTGAAAATCAAGAACTCCGTAAAGCCGGCCTGAAAGTAACCCTGCCGCGTGTAAAGATCCTGCAGATGCTGGACAGTTCCCCGGAACGCCACCTGAGCGCCGAAGATGTGTACAAGGCGTTGATGGAGGCGGGTGAGGACGTCGGGCTTGCGACAGTATACCGGGTGCTTACCCAGTTCGAGACGGCCGGTCTGGTCGAGCGGCATAACTTCGATGGTGGCCACGCAGTCTTCGAACTTGCCGACTCCGAGCACCATGATCATATGGTCTGCGTCGATACCGGTGAAGTGATCGAGTTCTTCGACGCGGAGATTGAGCGTCGGCAGAAGGAAATCGTGAAACAACACGGTTTTGAAATGGTTGATCACAATCTGGTTTTGTACGTGAAGAAGACCAAATAAAGCGGACAGCGAACGCGTCAGCTGATCAAAAAGCCAGGCCTCGAGCCTGGCTTTTTTGTGAGCGCTCGTTTTGCGTTGGTTTATTGTGCGACCGACATCAGTTTGCGGGCATGGGCCAGGGATTCCTCGGTCATGTCGATGCCGCCCAGCATCCGCGCAATCTCCTGCACCCGGCCTTCCTGGCTTAGCCGGTCGATGCGCGTACTGGTGGATTCATCGGTCTGTTCCTTGCGCACGAATAGGTGCTGGTGACCATGGGCGGCCACCTGGGGCAGGTGAGTGACGGTGAGGACCTGGCCATTGCTGCCCAGCTTGCGCAGCATGCTGCCCACAATTTCGGCCGTAGGGCCGCCGATACCCACATCGACCTCATCAAACACCAGCGTCGGCACGCGTGAGGTTTGCACGGTGGTGACCTGGATGCCCAGGCTGATGCGCGATAATTCGCCGCCGGAGGCGACCTTGGCCAGTGGCTTGGCGGGCTGACCAGGGTTGGCGCTGACCAGGAGCTCAACCGCCTCCTGTCCATGGGGCATTATGGCTTCGGCAGCGTGGGGCTGCAGCTGCACCTTGACCTGGCCTCCGGGCATGCCCAGTTGCTGGATCTGGCCGGTAACGGCTTCACCCAGGCGAATAGCAGCCTCATGGCGCACCCCGCTGAGCTCCACGGCCAGCTGCCGGTAGTGTTCGCGGAATGCCTCAAGCTCCTCACCCAGGCGCTCGGCGTCCAGATCCTGTTGCTGCATGCTCTCCAGTTCGTCGATCAATTTTTGCTGCAGGGCCGGTAATTCGTCCGGATTGACCCGGTGCTTGCGTGCCAGGTCATGGATCACGCCAAGGCGCTCCTCCACCTGTTGCTGGCGCTCGGGGTCTGCCTCGAAATGGTCCAGGTAGCGGGTCAGCTCGCCCACCGCTTCCTCGATCTGGATCTGCGCACTGGCGAGCATGCCGTTGGCTTCATCCAGGCTGTGATGGTTGTTCTTGAAAGCAGTCAGGCGCTGTTGGCTGGCTGTTAGCGCCTGTAGCACGCTACCACTGTCGTTCTCGCTGCACAGGTTGATGACCTGCTGGCACGACTGCATGATCTGCTCGGCGTTGGCCAGCTGACGCTGGTCGTTTTCCAGCTCCTCGATTTCGCCTTCCTGCAGGCTGAGGTTATCCAGCTCTTCAAGCTGGTAGGTCAGCAGTTGAAGCCGTGAGCTCTTCTCGTCACCCTGTTGACTGGCTTGCTGCAATGCCTGTTCGGTCTGCTTGCAGCGCTGCGCAGCCAGTTGCACCTGGCGGGCGAGCTCGCGACTTCCGGCGTAGTCGTCGAGTAAGCGGCGGTGGGTATCGGGCTTGAGCAGCGACTGATGCTCGTGCTGGCTGTGAATATCGATAAGCATGCCGCCCAGGGTTTTCAGGTCCTGCTGCGGGCAGGGGCTGCCATTGATGTAGCCGCGGGAGCGTCCTTCGGCGGTAATCACCCGGCGCAAGATCACCTGCTGGTCGTCACCCGCCAGGTCGCGCTCGGTAAGCCAGGCGGTGGCTTCGGGAATCTGGCTGATGTCGAAGGTCGCCAGGATGTCGGCCTTGTCGGTGCCCGGGCGCACGGCGCCGCTGTCTGCCCGGTCACCCAGGGTCAGCGCGAGGGCGTCGAGCATGATCGACTTGCCGGCACCGGTCTCCCCGGTGATCGCAGTCATTCCGCTGCTGATCTCCAGTTCAAGATGGTCGACGATCGCGTAGTTGTTCACCGCCAGGTGGACGAGCATGGCCAGGCTCCTGCAAGTTTGGTCTGGTTATTTATACAGTAGTTTCCGTTCTGTCGACAAGTACTCTGCATGCATGCGGTTTCTACCCCTTGAAGCCCGCGGGAAAGACCCCATATAAGGTGCTGATACCAGTCAACGGGCGCTCGAGCGCCCCGCAGTCAGAATAGGAGACACAGATGGCAGACGAACACAGACAGGATCCTGCTGGCCCTGAAGAGACGGAAGACATGCTCTCGTCGGAGGCTCCCGAGGATCTGGCTGCGCGGGTTAGCGTCCTCGAGGATGAGCTGGCCGCTGCGAAGGATCAGGCGCTGCGCGCCGCTGCGGACGTGCAGAACGCCCGTCGACGCGCCGAGCAGGAAGTCGAGAAGGCGCACAAGTTTGCGCTAGAACGCTTTGCCAACGATCTGCTGCCGGTGCTCGAAAGCCTGGAACGCGGTGTTGAGCTGGCTGATCCGAATGACTCGACGATCAAGCCGATGCGCGACGGCATGGAGCTGACGCTGAAAATGTTCGGTGAAACCCTGGAGCGCTTCCAGATCGTGGCGGTTGACCCCCATGGCGAGCCCTTCAATCCGGAGCTGCATCAGGCAATGGCGATGGAGGAGCGCGACAATGTCGAGCCCAATACCGTCATCCGTGTATTTCAGAAGGGTTACACCCTGAGCGGCCGTCTGTTGCGTCCGGCGATGGTCGTTGTGAGCAAGACTCCGGCGGACAAGCCTGACACTCCCTCGATTGATGAGCAGGCTTGAAATTGATTTTGCTGCCCCCATCTAGGGTGCATAGATAGATAAACCCCTGCCGCCGGCCAGCCGCGGCAAAGCTGAATCGGAGATTTACATATGGGCAAGATTATCGGTATTGACCTCGGAACCACCAACTCCTGCGTTGCAGTGATGGAAAACGGTGTAGCCAAGGTAATTGAGAACTCGGAAGGTACTCGTACCACGCCTTCCATCGTTGCATACACCAATGATGGCGAGACCCTGGTCGGCCAGTCGGCCAAGCGCCAGTCGGTCACCAACCCGCAGAACACCCTGAACGCGGTCAAGCGTCTTATCGGCCGTCGCTTCGAGGAAGAAGTCGTACAGAAGGACATCAAGCTCGTCCCCTACAAGATCGTCAAAGCCGATAACGGCGATGCCTGGGTCGAAGTGAAGGGCGAGAAGATCGCACCACCGCAGATTTCTGCCGAAGTGCTGAAGAAAATGAAGAAGACCGCTGAAGATTACCTCGGCGAGAAAGTAACCGAAGCGGTTATTACCGTTCCGGCCTACTTCAACGACAGCCAGCGTCAAGCTACCAAGGACGCCGGTCGCATCGCCGGTCTGGACGTCAAGCGGATCATCAACGAGCCGACCGCTGCCGCACTGGCCTACGGTATGGACAAGTCCCGTGGCGACTCCACCATCGTCGTATACGACCTGGGTGGCGGTACCTTTGACATTTCCGTGATCGAAATTGCCGAAGTAGATGGCGAGCACCAGTTCGAAGTGTTGGCGACCAACGGCGACACCTTCCTGGGTGGCGAAGATTTCGACATGCGCCTGATCGACTATCTGGCCGACGAGTTCAAGAAAGAGAACGGCATCGACCTGCACACCGATCCGCTGGCGCTGCAGCGTCTGAAGGAAGCGGCTGAGAAGGCCAAGATTGAGCTGTCCTCGAGCAACCAGACTGACGTCAACCTGCCGTACATCACGGCCGATGCGACTGGTCCCAAGCACTTGAACGTCAAGGTGACCCGCGCCAAACTGGAGTCTCTGGTTGAAGAGCTGGTCAAGCGCAGCATCGAGCCATGCCGTGTAGCCATGAAAGACGCCGGCCTGGATGTTTCCGAGATCAACGACGTGATTCTGGTTGGCGGTCAGACACGTATGCCGCTGGTACAGAAGACCGTTGCCGACTTCTTCGGTAAAGAGCCGCGCAAGGACGTTAACCCCGATGAAGCAGTGGCCGTAGGTGCTGCGATCCAGGGTGCCGTGCTGGCTGGTGACGTGAAAGACGTACTGCTGCTCGACGTGACGCCGCTGTCGCTGGGTATCGAAACCATGGGCGGTGTGATGACCACGCTGATTGAGAAGAACACCACGATTCCTACCAAGAAATCGCAGGTATTCTCGACCGCCGATGACAACCAGACCGCCGTGACCATTCACGTGATGCAGGGTGAGCGCAAGCAGGCGACGCAGAACAAGTCACTGGGCCGCTTCGACCTGGCAGACATTCCGCCCGCACCACGCGGTGTGCCACAGGTTGAAGTCAGCTTTGATCTGGACGCCAACGGTATCCTCAACGTGTCGGCGAAGGACAAGGCAACCGGCAAGCAGCAGTCGATCATCATCAAGGCCTCTTCCGGTCTGACCGATGAAGAGATCGATCAGATGGTGCGTGATGCCGAGGCCAATGCCGATGAAGATCGCAAGTTCGAAGAGCTGGTAACTACCCGTAACCAGGCTGACCAGCTGGTGCACGCCACCCGCAAGACTCTGACCGAGGCAGGTGACAAGGCTACCGAGGAAGAGAAGACTGCAATCGAAGCGGCACTGGCTGATCTGGAAACGGCCATCAAGTCTGACGACAAGGCTGAGATCGAAGCCAAGATCAACGCGCTGTCCGAAGCGTCCGGCCCGCTGGTACAGAAGATGTATGCCGAGCAGGCGCAGGCTGGCCAGGGCGAAGAAGCTCAGGGCGACAGCCAGAAGGACGCCGGTGACGACGTGGTCGATGCCGAGTTCGAAGAAGTGAAAGACAACAAGAAGTAAGTCTTTCAGCGACAGGCAGTCGTGCGTTACAAAGCGCACGACATACCATTGCAAGGCAACGCGGGAGCTCATCCCGCGTTGCTGTTTGTGTCAAAGGGACAAGTCCCGGTAAAGGAAATCTGAACGATGGCCAAGCGTGATTATTATGAAGTGCTGGGTGTCGAGCGCGGCGCCAGCGAAGCGGAGCTGAAAAAGGCCTACCGCCGACTGGCAATGAAATACCATCCCGACCGCAATCCTGACGATGAAGGTGCGATCGAGAAGTTCAAGGAAGCCAACGAAGCCTACGAGATTCTCACCGATGCGCAGAAGCGTGCGGCCTATGACCAGTACGGTCATGCCGGTGTGGATCCGAGTATGGGTGGTGGAGCTGGCGCGGGTGGATTCGCCGGCGGCAATTTCTCGGATATCTTCGGCGACGTGTTCGGCGATATTTTTGGTGGCGGCGGCGGTGGTCGCGGCCGTTCCAGCGTGCAGCGCGGCAGTGACTTGCGATACACACTGGAACTGGATCTGGAAGAAGCCGTACGCGGCACCACAGTGACCATCCGCGTACCGACCCTGGTCGAGTGCGGCACCTGTGATGGCAGCGGTGCGAAGAAGGGCACCAGCCCGGTTACCTGTACCACCTGTGGTGGGCACGGTCAGGTGCGTATGCAGCAGGGTTTCTTCTCGGTTCAGCAGACCTGCCCGCGGTGCCATGGCACCGGCAAGATGATTACAGATCCGTGCAAGGACTGTCAGGGCCAGGGCCGCGTTGAAGAGCAGAAGACGCTTTCGGTCAAGGTCCCGGCTGGTGTTGATACCGGTGATCGTATTCGTCTGGCAGGTGAAGGCGAGGCGGGCGTCAATGGTGGCCCGGCGGGCGACCTCTACGTGGTGGTCTCCGTGCGCGAGCACAAGATCTTCCAGCGTGACGGCAAGAATCTGTACTGCGAAGTGCCAATCAGTTTTGCCGATGCGTCCCTGGGCGGCGAGCTGGAAGTGCCCACGCTGGATGGCCGCGTCAAGCTCAAGATTCCCGATGGCACCCAGACCGGCAAGCTGTTCCGCTTGCGTGGCAAGGGTGTGACGCCGGTCCGGGGTGGGTCACCGGGTGATCTGCTTTGCCGGGTAGCTGTCGAGACGCCGGTCAATCTGACCAAGCGTCAGCGTGAGCTCATCCAGGAATTGCGCGAGACGCTGCAGGAAGAGGGTTCCAATCAGTCACCACGGGCCAAGAGCTGGTTCGACGGTGTGAAGAACTTCTTTGAAGACATGAAATTCTGAGCGGAGCGCCGACATGAGAAGAGTAGCGGTTATCGGTGCGGCCGGACGTATGGGCAAGACGCTGATTGAAGCAATTGACCAGACCGATGGTGTCGAGCTTACTGCCGCGATCGAACGGCCGGAAAGCTCTCTGGTCGGTAGCGATGCCGGCGAGCTGGCCGGCATCGGGCGTAACTCGGTACAGGTGCAGGATAGCCTGCAAAAGGTGCTGGGCGACTTCGATGTGCTGATCGACTTTACCCATCCGAGTACGACTCTGGTCAATCTGGAGTTGTGTCGGGAGGCCGGCAAGGCGATGGTCATCGGCACCACCGGATTCACCGATCAGCAGAAGGAGATGCTGGCGGCGGCTGCGGCTGATATTCCGATCGTGTTTGCGCCCAACTTCAGCGTGGGCGTCAACCTGTGTCTGAAGCTGCTGGATATGGCGGCAAGGGTCATGGGCGACGAAGCGGATATCGAAATCATCGAGGCGCATCATCGCCATAAGGTGGATGCACCCTCGGGTACGGCGCTGCGCATGGGTGAAGTAGTAGCTGATGCGTTGGGTCGTGATCTGAGCAAGGTTGCCGTCTATGGGCGCGAGGGCCAGACCGGCGCTCGTGACCGCCAGACCATCGGTTTTGCAACGGTGCGCGCCGGTGATGTGGTGGGCGACCATACGGTGCTCTTCGCATCCGAAGGCGAGCGGGTAGAGATTACCCACAAGGCGTCCAGCCGGATGACCTTCGCCAAAGGCGCAGTGCGCTCTGCGCTCTGGCTGGATGGGCGGGCTCCGGGTCTGTATGACATGCAGGATGTGTTGTCGCTCAAGGATTAGGTGACGAGCAAAAACAGAAAAGGGCGACCACGTGTAGCGTGCCGCCCTTTTTATGTGGCCAGGTTGCTGGTTAGCGGCAGACCATTTTCAGGTTGCCTTGTGGGGCACTGACCCGATAGCGTCCATCGTTATCGCGCTCGACATAGGCGACTGCGACCAAGGGGTCATGGGTGAATACCAGTCGTCCGTGACGGTCCACCAAAGTATCTAAAAGGCCTTCTTTTTCATCGATCAGGGTTTCCGGGAATCGGTCATAGCCCATGGTGATTGGCAGGTGTACCCATGGGGTGCCAGGTATCAGGTCTCCGGGGAAGACCACGGGGCCCTCAGGCATGTCGAACTCGGGAATCATCAGGCCGGGCGTATGGCCGTCGCTGAAGTGGAATCGCCAGCTTTTGCCCAGAGTCGATGAATGTCGGCCATCTTCGATCAGTTCCAGTCGCCCGCTGGTTTCAAGCAGCTCAAGCAGCTCCGGTATGAATGAAGCCTGATCGCGCGGATGTGGGCGCTTGGCGCGGTGCCAGTGACGCTGACCGGTAATGAAAGTGGCGTTGGGGAACAAAAGCGTCGATGGCTGGCCCTGATCCCAGGTGCTGAGCAGGCCGCCGGCGTGATCAAAATGCAGGTGTGTGAGTACAACAACCTGTATGTCCTCATGGGTCAGACCGACTTCGCTGAGGCTGTCGAGCAGTACGTGGTGGTCTTCGACTATCCCATAACGCTCTTTCAGTCGTGGCTCGAAGAAGGCGCCAATGCCGGTTTCCACCAGGATGTTGCGACCTTCTTCCTGCACCAGTAGCGCTCGGCAGCTCAGACTGATGCGGTTCTGTTCATCGGTTTCAACCCAGCGCGACCATAAAGCTTTGGGCGCGTTGCCGAACATGGCGCCGCCATCGAGCCGCTGGCTGTTGCCTTCCAGAGTGGTGAATGTACGCATTGGGGCTCCTGTTTTCTCTATTGAGTGTGGCTGTATGGCATGCATCAAAACGACATGGCGTAGCCAACAATAATCCGGTTCTCATCCATGTCGCTGGCAAAGCTGCTGCGGTAGGTTGCGTTGCGCCAATGCAGGGACAGATTCTTCAGCGGGCCGTTCTGCAGGGTATAGGCCAGATCGGTATTGCGTTCCCACTCATTGCCACGCCCCGTGACCAGCTTGATGTTGTCACCGTGGGTGTAACGGTTCATCAGACTCAGTCCGGGCAGGCCAATATCGGTAAAACTGTAGTCGTGGCGTACCTGCCAGCTGCGCTCGTCGCGATTGGCAAAGTCATTGATCTGCACCAGATGGGTCAGGAACGGATCCGTGCCGCTCAGGTAAGCGAAGCCGGTACGTCCGTTCATCTGCTGATAGCTGGTACCCAGACGGTGCATGTTGTGCTGCCAGGCTAAAGTCAGGCTGGTCATGCGGTTGTCGATGTTGCTGCGCCCGGCATTGTTGCTGTCGGCATAGCGCAGGTTGGTATCCAGCTTGCCGATATTCAGCTGCTGGCTGTGGTTGAGTACCAGGTAGTGCTGACGATAGACGCCGTCGAGTTCGCCATAGTGGTAGCTGGCCCGGGTGTTGTCACTGAAGCGGTAGGTGGCTCCGGCGAAGTCAAAGGCATTGCTGTCTGGTTTGCCGCTGACAATCACATTGCGCGCGCCGCCCTGCACCGGTGCCATGCGCTGGTGGTCGGAGGAGTCGCGCAGGTTGATTGCATCGAAGCGTCCGAGGTCAAAGCTCAATGCCTCGTTGCCCTTGGCTTGTAGCCAGCCGCCGCGGAAGGTCTGCGGCAGCAGCCGGGAATCGTTGTGCATGGCCAGTGGCAATTGAGGCAGCAAGGTGCCCAGACGCAGTACATGCTGATCCAGTCGCAGTTTGGCGGTCAGGCCCAGTTGGCCGTATTCATCCATCGCTCGGTTGTCACTGCGGTCGCGCTTGAGCAGGCCGGTGCCGGTGCGATCAGGACTGGAGTCGAGCTTGATGCCGACCAGCGCCAGGGCGTCCAGGCCGACGCCGACCCGGCCGTCGGTATAACCCGACTGCCAGTAGCCACGAAGGCCCTGAGCCCATTCGTCGGCCTTGCTTTGGGGTGCATCGGACTGGCGAAAATCGCGGTTGAAGTAAAAGTTGCGCAACTCGATGCGGCTCTGGCTGTCCTTCAGAAAGCTGGCACTGGCCGGTAGGGCCAGCAGCGTGCTCAGGGTCGCCAGGCTAGCGGTATGCAGTATGTTCATTGGGGTATTGTCTCTTGTTGTTGTGTCAGTCGCGGCTTTCAGAGGCGTTGTCTGTGTTCTCTGCGCTGTCCTTGATGCTACGGAAACGCAGGATGTGGGTGCGCTCGATCAGGAGGTACAGCGCAGCGCCCGCCGCCAGCCCCCAGCCGGCGCCATAGACCGCCAGGACCACGCCCATGGTGCCGGCGATACCGCGTTCGGTGTTGTTGTTGAGTTGCTCGAAGCCGACCATCAGGCAGATATAGCCGGTCAGGATCAGCGTCAGCGACAGCGCAATCGGCAGCACCGGTTGGAAGAAGCTGACCAGCGGCAGCGTGAACAGGGCGATAAAGCCGGTGATCCAGAACGTGCCGCCGCCACTGTAGATTGAGTCCATCGCTTTGCGGCCATACTTGTAACGCTCGGCCATGGTCGCGGCCACTGCGGTCCAGATGGGCCCGGCGAGGCCAGGGTAGGGTGCGAAGAAGGCATGCAGGCCATTGCGCAGGGCGGTGACCAGATGCACCCGATCAATGTTGTTCTCGATCACTTCATCCGGGCGCAGTTCATCGGCTCGCTGCATCAGCGACTGGCCAACAATAATGTCACCAAAGGCGATGATGTAGGCGATAACGGCGGTGGGAATGGCGAGCATGAACACCTTGGCATCCGGGATGCCGATGACCAGCGGTAGGTAGTTCCACAGTTCGCCGAAGGCGGGTGTGGTAATGCCCCAGCGCACATCTGGCATCTCGTATTCGCCCACCACAATGCCCACGATAATGGCAATCAACATGCCCGGGACCATGCCGTAGTTGACGATCTTGCGGGTGAACGGCACGCGTTCGGTGAGCCCCTTGAAAGAAACCGAGAACATCAGATACAGGCAGATCAGGCTGCCCAGTACCAGTGAAATTGGCGTATTGGCCAGCCGCCCGCCGCTGGATATCTCGCCCATCAGGGCTGCAATGCCGGCGCCGATGATGATCCCGCCTTTCATCGAGTTGGGGACGATACGTACCATGACGCTGCCGAGCCGGGTAATACCGAGTATCAGAAAAATCAGAAAGACCAGAAGCTGCAGCGCGAACAGCGCTTGAATGGCCTCCGGGCCGGGTTCGAAGTCGCCCAGAAACAGTAGCACCACCGGAATCGCCGGGGTAATCCAGCCAGGCACCATGGGCACCCCCAGCAGCGCAGGTAACATGAAGCCAATTCCCCCGACCACCACATAGGCCAGGGCAACGTCATAGGGCAGGCCAAGGAATCTTTCCAGCAGGGGAATCATCGCCAAACTGACCACAAACATGATCAGGGCCTGCAGCATCTCCGCGGTTTCCCAGCGGTAATGTACAAAGGGCAGACGAATCTTGAACGGCCCGCATGGCCAGTAGGGTTGCTCCGCGCCGTCAGCGCGCTTGTAAACTTGCATGATAAGCCTCCGTCAGCCGGGCAGAGCCCGGCTTATTGTTGTTGTAAAAAGGGTTATGCGAAGTTGGCTGGGTTGAGCTAGAGCGCCTTGGCTCGATCGCGCAGCACGTATTTCTGAATCTTGCCGGTCGAGGTCTTGGGCAGCTCGGTGAAGACCACGGTCTTGGGCACCTTGAATCCCGCCAGGTGCTCGCGGCAGTAGTTCATGATGTCTGTGTCGCTGGCCTGCTGGCCGCTTTTAAGGGTGATAAAAGCACAGGGGGTTTCGCCCCATTTCTCGTCAGGCCTAGACACAACGGCTGCTTCCAATACGGCGGGGTGTTTGTACAGCGTATCTTCAACCTCGATGGTGGAGATATTTTCACCGCCGGAGATGATGATGTCCTTCAGACGGTCGCGGATTTCCACATAGCCGTTGGGATGACACACTGCCAGGTCGCCAGTGTGAAACCAGCCGCCTTCAAAGGCTTCCGCTGTTGCTTCCGGATTTTTCAGATAGCCCTTCATCACCGTGTTACCGCGCATGAATATTTCACCGATGGTTTCGCCGTCACGCGGGACTGGCTGTAGCGTCTCTGAATCCGCCACCATGACGCCTTCCAGCGTCAGATAGCGCACCCCCTGGCGTGATTTGAGGCGGGCGCGTTCTTCCAGTGGCAAGGTGTTCCATTCGTCATGCCAGGCACAAACGGTTACCGGTCCGTAGACTTCGGTCAGTCCGTAAACGTGAGTGACTGCAATGCCCATGGCTTCAACAGCGCCGATGATCTTGGCTGGCGGTGCTGCACCGGCGACCATGGCCTTGACGGGATGGTCGATGGCGGCTTTGGCTGAGTCGGGCATGTTGACCAGCGCGTTGAGTACGATGGGTGCACCGCACAGGTGAGTGACCTGATGCTCATGGATCAGGTTGAGGATTTTTTGCGGATCCACCCGGCGCAGGAACACATGTACGCCGGCCATCGCGGTGATGGTCCAGGGGTAGCACCAGCCGTTGCAGTGGAACATCGGCAGTGTCCACAAATAGACCGGGTGCTGGCCCATGCCCCAGGTTGCCTGGTTGCCCAGGGCATTCAGGTATGCACCGCGGTGATGGTAGACCACGCCCTTGGGGTTGCCGGTAGTGCCGGAGGTGTAGTTGAGTGAAATGGCCTGCCATTCGTCGCTGGGCCAGTGCCAGTCGAAGTCCGGATCGCCTTCAGCCAGAAAGCCCTCGTAATCAAGGTCACTGACGGCCTCGCCTTCACCATACTCGGGATCGTCGACATCGATCACCAGAATCGGGCGTTTGATCAGGGTTAGCGCCTCACGCACGACATCATGAAACTCACGGTCAGTGATGAGTGCACGGGCTTCGCCATGATTGAGCATGAAGGCAATTGCTTCCGCATCCAGCCGCACATTCAGGGTATTGAGCACGGCGCCGATCATCGGAACGCCAAAGTGCGCCTCGAGCATGGCGGGAATATTTGGCAGCATCACCGCTACGGTATCCCCTGCGTTGACGCCGCGCCCATGCAGCGCCGAGGCCAGACGGCGGCAGCGCTGATAGGTTTGCTGCCAGTCACGACGAATCCCTCCGTGGATGACGGCGGGATAATGCGGGTAGACGCTGGCGGTGCGCTCGATGAAGCTGAGAGGGGTGAGGGCTATGTGGTTGGCCGGGTTCGGAGACAGGCCTTCCTGGAAGATCGACATGGCAATACCTGTGGCTGATTATTTATTGGCTCTGGGTGCATACTTGCCGTGAGGGTCAAGGCGTTCAGCATTTGATCGGAAGAACTATAGTGTAAAGTTGACTGATATAGAAACATGTCTAAGGTATTATAGTAAAACTACTATAAGGTGTTTCAGTGACTGAAAACCCTGATCTACGCTGTGCTGTAGCCAGTCTTTTGCTCGAAAGCGAACCGCTACCGGCGTTGTTGATTCCGGCTCGAGGTGAAGTGCGGCCACCCAATCCTGCTATGCAACAGTTGATTGATCAGGTGGCGCCCTTGGCAGCGTTGTTGCCTGCCAACCATGCGCCCCTGGTGGCAGCCTGTCAGCGTCAGCAGCGCTGCATTGAAGATGTCGAGGTAAGTGTCGGCGATCGCTATCTGCTCTGGACATACATTCCCCAGCCGGCACTGCAGGCCGTGCTGGTGCGCGGGCGTGATGCCAGTGAGAGCCTGCGTTTACAGCATGAAGCCATGCGTGCCAGCCGTCTGTACCGACTGATCATCGAGAACACGACTGATCTGATCTCCCGGCATACGCCTGATGGACGTTTTCTGGATGCCTCGCCCGCCGCCTGGACTCTGCTGGGCTATTGGCCAGAGCAGTTGCGCGGCGAGTCGATGGCCGAGCTGTTGCACCCGCAGGAGCGGGAGCAACTGATCGAGCGCTTTCAGCGCGCGCTGGAGCAGGACGGTTACCTGACGCTGACCTATCGCATTCGCCATCAGGTTGGGCATTACCTGTGGTTTGAAACGGCCAGCCGCGCTATACGGGAGACCTACACCGGCGGCGTTGTTGAGGTGATCAGCGTATCGCGGGACATTACTGCGCGGATTCAGAGTGAAGAAAATAACCGCCGTCTCCAGGACGAGCTCGCGCATGCAGCGCGGCTGGCGACACTGGGTGAGCTTGCTTCCGGTATTGCTCACGAGCTCAATCAGCCGCTTGCCGCCATCCTCAATTATGCCAATGCCAGTCAGCGTTATCTGGCGGCTTTGTCACAGACTGAAGAAGGGCGTAATGGCGAGGAGTCTGACAAGGTTGCCCAGGGCTTGGCGCGCATTGCCGAGCACGCGCAACACGCGGCGGAGGTCATTCGCCGGCTGCGCGGTTTTCTGCGCAAGGGGCAGCGCCGGCAGCAGTGTGTTGATCCTTTGCAGCTGGCCCGTGAGGCGGTAGGTCTGTGCGCCTGGGAGGCGGGGCAGCATCAGGTCGAGATTGTCGAGCAGGTCGATGGGCCCTTGCCGGCGGTTATGGTCGACCCGATTCTGTTGCAACAGGTGTTACTTAATTTGCTGCGTAACGCCATTGAGGCGAATCGGGAACAACATCCGGATACTCCCTCTCTGGTAAGGCTGGGCCTGAGTGAGCATGGGAACAGACTGCATATAAGGGTCTCGGATCAAGGCCCAGGTGTGGATGAAGCGTCGAGGGCGCGCCTGTTCACGCCTTTCTATACCAGTAAGCCGGATGGGCTGGGCTTGGGGCTCTCGATGAGTCAGGGTATCGTAGAGGGTTTTGGTGGCGGCTTGGAGGCTGTGCCGGCTGACAGCGCAGGGCTGTGCCTGCATTGCTGGTTGCCAGTGGTCAGCTCCGATTAGGAGCAAGGTGAAACAACGAGGAACGCGAATGCCCGATCTATCTCAGCAACTCGTCTATGTGGTCGATGACGATCAGGGCATGCTTGATTCGACCGTATGGTTGTTCGAGTCGGTAGGCCTCAAGGCTAAGCCTTTTACCAGTGGGCAAGCCTTTCTGGACGCCTGCGATCCGGCCGCGCCGGCCTGTGTTCTGCTGGATATTCGCATGCCGGGTATGGGCGGTCTGGCGGTACAGGAAGCCATGCGCGCCAAAGGAATCGATTTGCCGGTGATCTTTGTCAGTGGTCATGCCGACGTGCCTATTGTAGTGCGTGCCTTTCGTGGGGGTGCGCTGGACTTCATTGAAAAGCCCTACAATGAACAGCTGCTGCTGGACAGCGTGCAGCGCGCGCTGAGCCGCCAGCCTGTGGTGGCGACCAATCAGCGGGTGCAGAATGAGGTCAAGGCTCGGCTAGACAGCCTGACACCGCGTGAACGCGACATCTTGCTGCCACTGGTCCAGGGTTTCAATAATCGTGAAATTGCCGAGCGACTGGGAGTCAGTGTCAAGACGGTTGATCTGTATCGCTCCCGGGTAATGAAACGAATGCAGGCAGCCAGTCTGCCTGCGCTCGTAGGTATGGCCATTGGCGCTGGATTGGTTGAGCCCTTCAGTCTTGAGCCGAGCGCCTGATCCTGTTGCTGGTGTCAGCGCTCAGGCGCCGCTCTGCACCTGCTCGCGGGCCATGTCATTGAGGGTTTCGATATTGCGCTGCAGGTAGAAGGCGGCAATGGTCGGCACCCAGTCATACAGGGGGTTCTGCAGGCGTGGCTGAATGAACTGATACTGCTTGTCCATCCGGGCGAAGGCGCCTGCCTGATCCGGGTAGAGCTTCTTCAGCTCATCGGAGCGGCTGACGATGCTCTGGTCGAGATCGTCGAACAGGCCTTCTTTGTTCTCCAGGAAGTACACTCCGATGGAGCTGAACATATTGTTCTGGTAAAGGGTCAGAATCTGGCTGGTCTCGATGCTCTGGCGGTGGAGCGCAAGCAGGTCTTCACTGGCCGCTTCTTTTAGCTCGTCATACATTGCTGCGGCGGCGCTATCCACATCTCCGTGGGCTTTCATGATGCGGTTGACTGTTGCCAGGCCGTAGTGGGCTTCTTCACCTGGCAGAGCTTCAAGCTCGCGGATCAAATTGACAAAGGTGTCGAAGGGCACCCGTAGCTGAGCCGGGCTGTCCATCTGTCTGAGCAGGTTTTCCATACGCGACAAGGCTTCGCGATAGGTCTCCCGGTTGCCCGGTTCCCTGATGCGCTCGAACAGATTGTTGTCGATCAGCAGATAGGTACCAACGGTGTAGCCTTCACTGCGAAACTCGTGAGCGGTTTGCAGTCGTTCGAGATTTGCATTGGCGAAGGGCGCCAGAAACAGCAGCGTGAGTACGATCAGTCCTTTCAGGCGCAATAACATGGTGTATTCCCCGAGTACTTTATTGTTCTTCTAGTCCATTCGCGACCTGGCGAGCGTTCCGTTGGTAAGCGTGTGCCGGGTGCGGGCTTTGCAACTGCCGTTTTATCACAGTTCCCCTGGTTGTGGAACATTGACCCTCGAGCGTTGTCCCGGAGAGCGTCTGGGCGCTGGATATTCTGTAGGCAAGTGGTTACAATTGCGCGCTAATCTGTCTATTCAGCGCGCATCTGACAATGCATTGCGGCGGGATGAAGTGTTACGCACTCCATTCCCGCTTTTGTGCAGCCCGCGTTTGGTAAAATGTGTCAGCCCTATCGGAGGTTTTCTTGTCCAAGCCAGCCATTCTCGCCCTTGCCGACGGAAGTATCTTCCGTGGTGAGGCTATCGGCGCCGACGGTCACACCGTCGGTGAGGTCGTATTCAACACGGCCATGACCGGTTATCAGGAGATCCTCACCGATCCCTCATATGCTCGCCAGATCGTAACCCTTACCTATCCCCATATCGGCAATACCGGCACCGTGCCGGATGACAGCGAGTCCTTTCAGGTCTGGGCTGCCGGTCTGGTCATTCGAGACTTGCCGCTGATGGCCAGCAACTGGCGCAGCACCAAGTCACTACCCGATTACCTGAAGGACAACGGGACCGTTGCTATTGCCGGTATCGACACGCGCCGCCTGACTCGCATTCTTCGTGAGAAGGGCGCCCAGAATGGCTGCATTCTGGCCGGTGACGATGCAACCGAGGAAAAGGCCCTGCAACTGGCCCGCGAGTTTCCCGGCCTGAAGGGTATGGATCTGGCCAAGGAAGTCAGCGTCAAGGAAACCTACGAATGGCGCTCCAGCGTCTGGTCCCTTGAAGCCAACGCCCATGTCGAGATACCGGCCAGTGAGTTGCCTTATCACGTGGTCACCTTCGATTACGGTATCAAGTACAACATCCTGCGCATGCTGGTCGACCGTGGCTGTCGCATCACCGTGCTGCCGGCGCAGACTACCGCAGCCGAAGCGCTTGCGCTCAAGCCCAACGGCATATTGCTGGGCAACGGCCCGGGCGACCCGGAGCCTTGCGATTACGCAATCAAGGCGATCCAGGAAATTCTGGAAACGGACACGCCGGTGTTCGGCATCTGCCTGGGTCACCAGTTGCTTGCCCTGGCGTCCGGCGCGCGCACCGTGAAAATGCCCAACGGTCATCACGGCGCTAACCACCCGGTGGTTAACGTGGATACCGGCGAAGTCATGATCACCAGCCAGAACCACGGCTTTGCCGTGGACGAGGCGACGTTGCCGGCCAATGTGCGCGCGACCCACAAGTCGCTGTTTGATGGCACCCTGCAGGGCATCGAGCGTACCGACAAGACCGCTTTCAGTTTCCAGGGGCACCCCGAGGCGAGCCCCGGCCCGCATGACGTGGCACCGCTATTTGACCGTTTCATCAAGGCCATGGCCGAGCGCCTTTGAACTCCCCAAGGATTTAGTAGACGACTATGCCAAAACGTACAGATATCAAAAGTATCCTGATCCTCGGCGCCGGCCCCATCGTGATCGGCCAGGCCTGCGAGTTTGATTACTCCGGTGCCCAGGCCTGCAAGGCGCTGCAGGAAGAAGGCTTTCGCGTCATCCTGGTCAACTCCAACCCCGCGACCATCATGACCGACCCGGCCATGGCCGATGCGACCTACATCGAGCCAATCAAGTGGCAGACGGTGGAAAAGATCATCGCCAAGGAGCGTCCCGACGCGGTGCTCCCGACTATGGGTGGCCAGACGGCACTCAACTGTGCGCTGGATCTGGAAAAGTACGGCGTGCTGAAGAAATACAACGTCGAAATGATTGGCGCCAATGCCGATACCATCGACAAGGCCGAGGATCGCTCGCGCTTTGACAAGGCGATGAAATCCATCGGTCTGGCTTGTCCGGTTTCGGGTATTGCCCACGACATGCAGGAAGCCAACGCGGTACTCGATCAGGTTGGATTCCCGTGCATCATCCGGCCGTCGTTCACCATGGGTGGCACCGGCGGCGGTATCGCTTACAATCGTGAAGAGTTCGAAGAAATCTGCGCCCGGGGTCTGGATCTGTCGCCGACCAAGGAGCTGCTGATCGATGAGTCGCTGATCGGCTGGAAGGAATACGAGATGGAAGTTGTCCGTGACAAGAAGGACAACTGCATCATCGTCTGCGCGATCGAGAACTTCGATCCCATGGGTGTGCACACCGGCGACTCGATCACCGTGGCCCCGGCTCAGACGCTGACTGACAAGGAATACCAGATCATGCGTAACGCCTCTTTGGCGGTACTGCGTGAAATCGGCGTGGAAACTGGCGGCTCGAACGTACAGTTCGGCATTAACCCGGTTGATGGCCGTATGGTCGTGATCGAAATGAACCCTCGGGTATCCCGTTCCTCTGCTTTGGCCTCCAAGGCTACCGGCTTCCCGATTGCCAAGATCGCAGCCAAGCTCGCCGTGGGTTACACCCTGGATGAATTGCAGAACGATATTACCGGTGGTCGCACGCCGGCATCCTTCGAGCCGTCGATCGACTACGTCGTAACCAAGATTCCGCGCTTCGCTTTCGAGAAATTCCCGAGCGCCGACGCGCGTCTGACTACCCAGATGAAATCCGTCGGTGAAGTCATGGCCATCGGCCGTACTTTCCAGGAGTCCTTGCAGAAAGCATTGCGCGGTCTGGAAGTGGGCGTCAGTGGTTTCGATCCCAAGGTGGATCTCAAGTCCAGCGATGCACGTACCGAGCTGACTCGCGAGCTGACCGTACCCGGTGCCGATCGCATCTGGTATCTGGCCGACGCCTTCCGCTTTGGCATGAGCCGTGAAGAGATTTTCGACCTGACCAAGATTGATCCCTGGTTCCTGATCCAGATCGAAGACCTGATCAAGGACGAGGAGCGTATCAAGACCCTGGGTCTGGCCGATATCGACCATGATCTGATGTTCTGCCTCAAGCGCAAGGGCTTTTCCGACACGCGTCTGGCTGAATTGCTGGCTGTCAGCGAGAAAAGCCTGCGTCGCTATCGCCACAAGCTGAACGTGTTTCCGGTCTACAAGCGGGTAGATACCTGCGCGGCGGAGTTCGCTACCGATACGGCGTACATGTACTCCACCTACGAGGAAGAGTGCGAAGCCAACCCGACCGATCGGGACAAGATCATGGTGCTGGGTGGCGGTCCGAACCGGATTGGCCAGGGCATCGAGTTTGATTACTGCTGTGTGCATGCGGCGCTGGCCATGCGTGAAGACGGTTACGAGACCATCATGGTCAACTGCAACCCGGAAACCGTCTCTACCGATTACGACACTTCCGACCGCCTGTATTTCGAGCCGGTTACCCTGGAAGATGTGCTGGAAATCGTCCGTGTCGAGAAGCCCAAGGGCGTGATCGTGCAATATGGTGGCCAGACCCCATTGAAGCTTGCGCGGGCGCTGGAAGAAGCTGGTGTGCCGATCATCGGTACCAGCCCTGAAGCGATTGACCGCGCCGAAGACCGTGAGCGTTTCCAGCAGATGGTCGAGCGACTCAATCTGCGTCAGCCGCCGAACGCGACTGTGCGCAGTGAAGAAGAAGCTATCCGTGCTGCCGGCAAGATCGGCTACCCGCTAGTGGTGCGCCCGTCCTATGTACTGGGCGGTCGGGCGATGGAGATCGTCTATCAGGAAGAAGAGCTCAAGCGTTACCTGCGCGACGCGGTGAAAGTCTCCAACGATAGCCCCGTGTTGCTCGACCACTTCCTCAATTGTGCGATTGAAGTCGACATCGACGCCGTGTGTGACGGTACCGATGTAGTGATAGGCGCGATCATGCAGCATATCGAGCAGGCCGGTGTGCACTCCGGCGACTCTGCTTGCTCGCTGCCGCCGTACTCGCTGCCTGCGCATATCCAGGACGAGATGCGTGATCAGGTGAAGAAGATGGCCCTCGAACTGGGCGTAGTCGGTCTGATGAACGTGCAGCTCGCGCTGCAGGGCGAGACGATCTACATCATCGAAGTAAATCCGCGCGCCTCTCGCACCGTGCCCTTTGTATCCAAGTGCATCGGTCAGTCCCTGGCCAAGATTGCCGCTCGGGTCATGGCCGGTAAGACGCTGAAGGAAATCGGCTTTACCAAGGAAGTCGTTCCTACTTACTTCAGCGTCAAGGAAGCGGTCTTCCCATTCGCCAAGTTTCCTGGTGTGGATCCGATCCTTGGGCCGGAGATGAAATCCACCGGTGAGGTGATGGGCGTGGGCGACTCCTTCGCTGAAGCCTTTGCCAAGGCCCAGGTCGGCGCTGGCGAGACACTGCCGACCGGTGGCACAGCGTTCATGAGTGTGCGCGATGACGACAAGCCGTTCGTGGTCGATGTTGCGCGCTCACTGATCGAGCTGGGCTTCGAGATTGTCGCCACCAGTGGTACCGCCAAGGTGATCGCGGCCGCTGGCCTGCAGGTTCGCCGGGTGAACAAGGTAACCGAAGGTCGGCCGCACATTGTCGATATGATCAAGAACGACGAGATCAGCATGGTTATCAACACCACAGAGGGTCGCCAGTCGATGGCCGACTCTTATTCGATCCGTCGTAACGCGCTGCAGCACAAGGTCTGCTCTACCACGACCCTGGCAGGTGGTGAAGCCATCTGCATGGCATTGAAATTTGGTCCGGAGAAAACGGTTCGCCGCCTCCAGGATTTGCACGCAGGTATCTGATCATGAAATATCCGATGACCAAGCAGGGTGCAGAAGCCCTGGAATCCGAGCTCAAGCACCTGAAAAGCACTATGCGTCCGCAGATCACCCAGGCAATCGCCGAGGCACGCGAACTGGGTGATCTCAAGGAAAACGCCGAGTACCATGCGGCCCGCGAGCAACAGGGCATGGTCGAAGCACGCATCCGGGATATCGAAGGTCGTCTGGCCAATGCCCAGGTGATTGACGTGACCAGCATACCGCCCACCGGCAAGATCATCTTCGGTACCACCGTTGAGATCGTCAACGTCGATACCGACGAGTCTGTTGTCTATCAGATCGTCGGCGACGATGAAGCTGATATCAAGATAGGCAAGATATCGGTCAGTTCACCCATTGCCCGCGCTCTGATCGGCAAGGAAGTGGACGATGTGGTGGCGGTCAAGACGCCGGGCGGCGTTGTCGAGTATGAAATTCTCGAGGTGAGCCACAAGTGACTGCAGGGGCCGGGCGTACGACATTGCATGGAGGTCGCATCGCCTGGCAACTGACCCAGACCCTGTGGGTTGGTGGGGTATGGGTGACCCATTTTGTCCTGATGCCAGCGCTTGAGCAGTTCGGCATGGCGCCGATGCTGGTTAACGCTATCGCCGATTTCATGCGGCCACTGATGGTCGGATTTGCAGGGGTGTGCGCGCTTTTGCAGTTGCTGGTGATTGGTGTGGCGCTTGGTAAACGCATCTGGCGTGACCTGCGCAGCCAGTTGTTGCTGCTGGTGCTGGTCAGTGTGGGGGCTGTCTTCGGCCTGCGGCAGTTCTCGGGAACGGAGTATCTGCAGATTTTCGGTTATCTGATAATTGCCTTCGCCGGGCTAGTGCTGGTACTCCAGCCTCGCCCGGACGAGGGGTGACCGCTCAGATTTCCTTGAAGCGAACCAGATTCGACAAGTTGGGATTGGCCTTCTTGTTGGGACGCAACAGAATTGCCATCTTGCCAATGACTTGAACCAGTTCGGCGCCTGTAGCCTTGCACACTTGCTGAATCAGAGCCTGTTTGGTCTCCCGGTCAGCAACGCTGATGCGTATCTTGATCAGTTCATGATCAGTCAGTGCGCGGTCAAGCTCAGATATGACGCCTTCGCTGGCGCCCTGGTCGCTGACGATGACCACTGGCTTGAGATGATGGCCAATACGTTTGTAGTCTTTCTTCTGAGCTGAGCTGAGGGTCATAATGATCGGGTGCTTACCAGTATTGATGAGAATTTAAATGCAACGCTGCTGTCCATATAGACAGGAAGCAGTTTAACAGGCGGCGCGCTTCGCTGCATGGGGTATTCCGTGGCACAGAGCAAGACCAGCAAGGGCTGGCTGAAAGAGCATTTTGATGACCCTTTCGTCAAGCAGGCGCAAAAGGATGGATATCGGTCGCGGGCGAGCTACAAGCTCCTGGAAGTTCAGGAAAAGGATCGCTTGTTCCGACCCGGCATGACTGTTGTCGATCTGGGCTCGGCTCCCGGGGGTTGGTCCCAGGTTGCCAGCCGACTGATCGGCGAGAAGGGTCGCATCATTGCCTCCGACATCTTGCCGATGGACAGTATCGCCGATGTGACCTTCATCGAAGGCGATTTTACCGAGGACAGCGTATTTGAAGCGATCCTCGCCGCCATTGACGAACAG
This sequence comes from Halopseudomonas salina, assembly GCF_008641105.1. The sequence continues at coordinate 93,762 of NZ_VTTI01000008.1, read as the reverse complement.
CCGGTTGACCTTGTTATTTCCGATATGGCCCCCAATATGAGTGGAACACCTGAAGTAGATCAGCCTGCGGCCATTTATTTGTGCGAGTTGGCGTTGGATATGGCTGAGAGGGTGTTGAAGCCGGGTGGAGACTTCCTGATCAAGGTGTTTCACGGCGAAGGCTTCGATGAATATTTCAAGTTGATGCGCAGTCGCTTCGACAAGGTGGTAACCCGCAAACCCGATGCATCGAGGGGCAGGTCGAGGGAGACCTATCTGCTGGGTAAAGGTTACAAGGGCCAGGAGTGACTCTGGTCTGTCAGATAAAGAGGGAGTCGCCCCGGCAAACGGGCGACACAGAGCGTTACACTGGGTTCTCTGCAGCGGCATGGCAGTTTAGTGTAATGTATCCTGAGGCAATCAAGACTCAGTCAGGCCCTGGCTAACCAGCCAACTGGGCAAGAGGGTAGCAATTTGAATGACATGGCAAAGAATCTCATCCTGTGGTTGATCATCGCGGCCGTACTGGTCACGGTGATGAACAACTTCAGTGGTCCCAGTGAAACGACCAACTCCCTCAACTATTCCCAGTTTATCGAGCAGGTCAAACAGGGCCAGGTAGAACGGGTTACTGTTGATGGTTTCGAGATCACGGGCGTCAAGAGTGACGGTAGCCAGTTCAAGACTGTGCGGCCGGCAATTCAGGACAGCGGCCTGATCGGTGATCTGCTGGAAAACAACGTGGTGATCGAAGGCAAGCAACCAGAGCAGCAAAGCATCTGGACCCAGCTGCTGATTGCCAGTTTCCCGATCCTGATCATCATCGCCATCTTCATGTTCTTCATGCGGCAGATGCAGGGCGGTGCGGGCGGCAAGGGCGGCCCGATGAGCTTCGGCAAGAGCAAGGCGCGCATGCTGTCGGAAGATCAGGTAAAGACTACCTTTGCTGACGTTGCCGGTTGCGACGAAGCGAAGGAAGAGGTCAGCGAGCTGGTTGAGTTTCTGCGCGATCCGGGCAAGTTCCAGCGCCTGGGCGGGCATATTCCCCGCGGCGTACTGATGGTCGGTCAGCCGGGTACGGGTAAGACGTTGCTGGCCAAGGCGGTAGCGGGCGAGGCCAAGGTACCTTTCTTTACTATCTCTGGTTCCGACTTCGTCGAAATGTTTGTCGGTGTGGGTGCGAGCCGTGTGCGCGACATGTTCGAGCAGGCCAAGAAGCATGCTCCGTGCATTATCTTTATCGACGAGATTGATGCTGTCGGCCGTCACCGTGGCTCGGGGATGGGCGGTGGTCACGACGAACGTGAACAGACCCTGAACCAGTTGCTGGTTGAGATGGACGGTTTTGAGCCAAACGATGGCATTATCGTTGTTGCCGCAACTAACCGCCCTGACGTGCTTGACCCCGCTTTGCTGCGACCCGGTCGTTTCGACCGTCAGGTTGTCGTCGGCCTGCCCGACATCCGCGGGCGTGAGCAGATTCTCAAGGTGCACATGCGCAAGGTTCCGCTCGGCGATGACGTGATGCCCGGCAATATTGCGCGCGGTACGCCCGGATTCTCCGGTGCCGACTTGGCCAACCTGGTAAACGAGGCCTCGCTGTTCGCGGCCCGCGCAGGCAAGCGTCTGGTCGAGATGAAAGAGTTCGAGATGGCCAAGGACAAGATCATGATGGGCGCCGAGCGCAAATCCATGGTCATGTCTGACAAGGAAAAACTCAACACGGCATATCACGAGTCAGGCCACGCGATTATCGGTCGTCTGGTGCCCGAGCATGATCCGGTCTACAAGGTCTCTATCATTCCCCGTGGCCGGGCCCTGGGTGTGACCATGTTCCTCCCCGAGGAGGACCGCTACAGCCTGTCCAAGCGTGCGCTGACCAGCCAGATCTGTTCGCTGTTTGGTGGGCGTATCGCCGAAGAAATGACTCTGGGCTTTGATGGGGTCACCACCGGTGCCTCCAATGATATCCAGCGCGCCACCCAGTTGGCGAAGAACATGGTCACCAAGTGGGGGCTGTCCGAGAAGTTGGGGCCATTGATGTACGGTGAAGACGAGGATCAGGGCTATCTGGGTCGCCAGGGCGGTGGCGGAACCAGCGGAATCTCCGGTGAGACTGCCAAGCAGATCGATCAGGAGGTCCGTCGGATCATTGACGACTGCTATGCTACTGCCCAGCAGTTGCTCAAGGATAACCGCGACAAGCTGGACCTGATGGCCCAGGCGTTGATGAAGTACGAAACCATTGATGCTGACCAGATCCAGGACATCATGACCGGCAAGCCGGCGCGTGAGCCAAAGGACTGGAACTCCGATGACAAGGCGGGCCCAGGCGCAGCAGCAGGGTCCTCTCCGGATGAAGAGCCCTCCGACAAACGTGGCGACAGCATTATTGGTGGGCCGGCAGGAGAGCACTGATCCGGATATACCCAGCATGCAGATGCCAAGTGTAAAATCTGGTTCCCGGTTGCCTTGCGGCGATCGGGAGCTTGACCTCTCCAGTGCCCATGTCATGGGCATCCTCAATGTGACCCCTGACTCCTTTTCTGATGGTGGACGCTTTATGCGTTTCGATCAGGCAATGCGCCATGTCGAGCAGATGCTCGCCGACGGCGCCACGCTGATCGATGTGGGTGGCGAGTCCACCCGGCCTGGAGCAGATCCGGTCAGTGCCGAGCAGGAAGTCGAACGCGTGGTCCCGGTTGTCGAGGCGATCAAGCAGCGTTTTGATACCGTTGTTTCAGTAGACACCAGCACCCCACAGGTCATCACCGAATCTGCTGCAGCGGGCGCCGGGCTGATCAATGACGTTCGCGCTCTGCGCCGTCCCGGAGCCCTTGCGGCGGCGGCTGCCACAGGGTTGCCGGTATGCCTGATGCACATGCAGGGCAGTCCTCAGGATATGCAGCAGGCCCCGCAATATGATTCGATTGTTGAGGAGGTCAGCGCCTTTCTGATTGAGCGTGTGGCAGCTTCTACGCAGACTGGTATACCTGAGGAGAGGTTGCTGCTTGACCCTGGCTTCGGCTTTGGCAAGACACTGGAGCATAATCTGCAGTTGTTTGCCGGTATGCGGCGTCTGCTGCCGCAGGGTTTGCCGCTGTTGGTCGGGGTGTCACGCAAGAGCATGATTGGCCAGTTGTTGAATCGGCCAGTTGATCAGCGTCTTTCCGGCAGTTTGGCGCTGGCCGTAATGGCGGTGCAGGCTGGCGCGCGAATTATTCGCGCGCATGACGTGGCTCAGACGGTTGATGCGGTAAGAATGACAGAAGCTGTGATAGCGGCGGGTGAAGAAGCTATCGTCTCGTCCTAAATACATAAGAAATCACCCAACAAAGAACTGATCAGGATTTTGCGCATTATGGAAAAGAAATATTTCGGCACGGATGGCATTCGCGGGCAGGTCGGTGTTGCACCCATCACCCCAGAATTTATTCTGAAGCTTGGCTGGGCTGTCGGTACTGCCTTCAGGAAGAAAGGCGAGTGCCGGGTGATGATCGGCAAGGACACGCGAATTTCCGGGTATATGTTCGAGTCGGCACTGGAGGCCGGGCTGTCGGCTGCTGGTGCCCACGTTCAGTTGTTGGGGCCCATGCCAACGCCGGCCATCGCTTACCTGACCCGTACCTTTCAGGCAAGCGCTGGCATCGTCATCAGCGCCTCGCATAACCCCTATTATGATAACGGCATCAAGTTTTTCTCTGCTGCGGGCAGCAAACTGCCTGATGATCTCGAGCTGGAAATAGAGCGACTGGTGGACACACCGATGGAAGTGGTCGATTCGGCTTCGCTGGGTAAGGTCTTCCGGGTCGAGGACGCCTCCGGGCGCTATATCGAGTTCTGCAAAAGTAGTGTGCCGACCAGTACCAGCTTCAAAGGCATGAGAATCGTGCTTGATTGCGCCAACGGGGCTACCTACAAGGTGGCTCCGAGTGTTTTCCGCGAGCTGGGTGCCGAGGTGTTCGTGATTGGCGCCTCGCCCAACGGTGTGAATATCAATGATGGCGTGGGCTCTACTGATCTGACGGCGTTGCGTGCCGAGGTGTTGTCCCGCGGGGCGGATATCGGGATCGCTCTGGATGGCGACGGTGACCGCGTTCTGATGGTCGACAACCAGGGTGTCGAGGTCGACGGTGACGAGTTGCTCTTTATCCTTGCCCTGGAATTGCAGCAGCGCGAGGCATTGCGTGGCGGTGTGGTGGGTACGCTGATGAGCAATCTGGGGCTCGAGCTGGCGTTGCGTGAAAAAGGCATTGATTTCGTGCGGGCCAAGGTCGGTGATCGCTACGTCATGGCAGAGTTGCGTGAGCGTGACTGGGTCCTTGGTGGCGAGGCTTCCGGGCACCTTGTGTGTCTGCATCACAGCAGTACCGGTGACGGCATCATTGCCGCACTACAGGTTCTGAAGGCCCTGCAGGGCTCTGGTCAGACGTTGTCAGAGGCGCGACAGGGTATGCAGAAATGCCCGCAGGTACTGATCAACGTGCGTTATCAGCGTGGCAGTGCGTCACCATTGGCTGACCCTGGTCTGCAGTCTGCGGTTAAAGCCGCCGAGGATCGTCTTGGTGCCAGCGGGCGTGTTCTCTTGCGGCTGTCTGGTACCGAGCCGCTGATTCGCGTGATGGTGGAGGGGCAGGACGCGGCGCTGGTTTCAGCTCAGGCGGAAACCCTGGCGGCTGAAGTGCGTGCCTTGTTTGCCTGACCCATCGGCATATTGAAAATGCGGTTGTGTCAGTGGGGCAACTTGGTTAACATTGGCGCCCGCTCGAACTGAGAGGTTGAGGATGCGTCGTCTGCTCGTCGCCGGTAACTGGAAAATGCATGGGACTCGGCAATCCGTTGACAGCCTTCTGAAAGGGCTGAATCAGCAGGACTGGCCGGATAACGTAGATCTCATGATTGCCCCGCCGTCACTGTACATTCAGCATTGTCTGGAGCGTCTGTCTGGCTCTCCGCTGTATGTCGGCGGCCAAAGCTGCGCTTATCAGGCTGAGCCTGGTGCTCTGACAGGCGAGATATCGGCAGCCCAGTTGCGAGATGCGGGATGTGAATTTGTACTCGTTGGTCACTCCGAACGTCGCAGTCTGTTTGGTGAAACTGACGAGGTAGTGCGCAAGAAATTTGCTGCAGCATTGGCTTGCGGTTTGCGCCCGGTACTCTGTGTAGGCGAGACGCTCGAGCAGCGAGATGCCGGGCGGACCGCCGAAGTAGTGGGTACTCAGCTGAAAGTGATTCTTGATGCCTTTGGCGTAGGAGGATTGGCCCAGGGTGTGGTGGCTTACGAGCCGGTCTGGGCAATAGGTACCGGATTGACAGCCGAGCCTGACCAGGCCCAGGATGTGCACGCGATGATCCGGGCGCGGCTTGCGATGCTTGACGATGAGCAGGCGCAGCTGGTTCAGATTGTTTACGGCGGCAGCGTCAAGGCGGATAACGCCGAAGCACTTTTCGCCATGCCGGATATCGATGGGGGGCTGGTAGGTGGAGCTTCCCTCAACGCAGATGAATTTGGTGCGATAGCACGTGCCGCAGGACGAGTGTAATGATTGAGACCGTGGTAGTGGTTATTCACCTGATGGCAGCGCTCGCGCTGGTCGGCCTCGTGCTGATTCAGCAGGGTAAGGGTGCCGAGACTGGCGCGTCCTTCGGGTCCGGCGCATCTGGCACTGTTTTTGGCAGTCAGGGTTCGGCAACTTTCCTTAGCCGCTTGACAGCTGTGTTGGCCGCTGTATTCTTCATCACCTCGCTGGGCTTGGCATTTTATGCCAGCAACAAGGCGGATGTGATTCGTGATGCAGGTTTGCCTGCGCCGGCAATGCAGCGGGATTTTGCTCCGCAGAGCATTGAAGAAGATGTTCCTGTATTGCAGGAAGATGTACCTGTTCTTGAAGAGCAGACTCCTCAGGCAGACGCGACGGACGATGTACCTCCGGTCGAGTAAGCCAACAGTTTTGCGGAAGTGGTGGAATTGGTAGACACGCTATCTTGAGGGGGTAGTGCCTTAGGGTGTATGGGTTCGAGTCCCATCTTCCGCACCAATCAAACAGGGCCTGCATTTGCAGGCCCTGCATATTTCAGGGCTAAGTACGCCGGTTGTCTTGTCAGGCATCCGGGCGTATAATGAGCGCCCTAGATTCGACGCGGGGTGGAGCAGTCTGGTAGCTCGTCGGGCTCATAACCCGAAGGTCGTAGGTTCAAATCCTGCCCCCGCAACCAGTTTCAAGGCCCCTTTTCAGGGGCTTTTTATTAGCTGTCCTGTTCGCTCGGGCGGTGTAAAACGGGATGGGCTTCAATGCCCATTTTTTATTGGTGCATGTTTTTCAGGCTGTATAAATCAGACTGTTTTCAGGCCGTTTATTATTTTGAAAGCGAGGCGGTTAATTTGTCCGGCAAAGTGACTGAGTTGGAGGCCATTGCGGTCCCGATTGTCGAAGCTTTGGGCTATCGTTGTTGGGGTGTGGAATATTTGTCCCAGGGGCGACATAGTCTTTTGCGCGTGTATATCGACCATCCCGAGGGTGTGAGTGTCGAGGCGTGCGCGGCGGTCAGCCGACAGGTTAGCGCTGTACTGGATGTCGAGGATCCGATTTCAGGTGATTACACCCTGGAGGTTTCCTCCCCAGGTATGGACCGGCCTTTGTTTACACTTGAGCAGTTCGCCAGTCATGTTGGTGAGCAGGCCAAGATCAAGTTACGCGTCCCCTATGAGGGGCGGCGGAATTTTCAAGGTGTCATCCGTGGAGTCGAAGGTGATGAGGTCATATTGCAGGTAGAAGAGCATGAGTACCTGCTGCCGATCGACACAATCGACAAGAGCAATATCATTCCACGGTTTTGAGCATTATTTCGGGCTCCAGTGGCCCCAATGGATGGCGTTAGGCGAGGCATACGATGAGCAAAGAAGTGCTGCTGGTTGTGGAATCCGTTTCCAATGAGAAGGGCGTACCGCCCGGCGTGATTTTTGAAGCGTTGGAACTGGCATTGGCAACAGCTACCAAGAAGCGTTATGAGGATGAAGTAGATGTGCGCGTGGCGATCGATCGTCACACCGGCAGCTACGAGACTTTCATGCGCTGGACTGTGGTTGCCGATGAGGATTTCGAAGAGCCCGGCATGCAAATGACCCTCGACCAGGGCCAGGAGCGTGATCCCGACATCAAGTTTGGCGACGTGATCGAAGACAAGATCGAGTCGGTCGAATTCGGTCGTATTGCTGCGCAGATCGCCAAGCAGGTTATTGTCCAGAAGGTTCGCGAGGCTGAGCGTGCTCAGGTCGTTGATGCCTACCGTGACCGGTTGGGTGAAATTATCAGCGGTACGGTCAAGAAGGTGACACGCGACAGCGTTATCGTTGACCTGGGTAATAATGCCGAAGCGGTATTGCCCCGCGAAGAGATGATTCCGCGCGAGACTTTCCGCACCGGCACTCGTATTCGCGCACTGCTCAAGGACATCCGTACCGAGAACCGCGGTCCTCAGTTGGTATTGTCGCGCAGCTGTCCGGAGATGATCATCGAGCTGTTCCGCATTGAAGTGCCGGAAATCGCCGAAGAGCTTATCGAAGTCATGGGCGCTGCTCGTGACCCAGGCTCGCGGGCCAAGATCGCCGTCCGCTCCAAGGACAAGCGTATTGATCCCCAGGGCGCCTGCATTGGTATGCGCGGTTCCCGCGTACAGGCCGTATCTGGCGAGCTGGGTGGCGAGCGCGTGGACATCGTATTGTGGGATGACAACTTCGCCCAGTTCGTGATCAACGCCATGGCTCCGGCCGAAGTGGCGTCGATCATTCTGGATGAAGATGCGCACACCATCGACATCGCCGTGGCCGAGGATAATCTCGCTCAGGCAATCGGGCGCAGCGGCCAGAACGTACGCCTGGCCAGCATGCTGACCGGCTGGACCCTGAACGTGATGACCGAAGATGATATCCGCGCCAAGCAGGAAGCCGAGACTGGCGATATCCTGCGTACTTTCGTCGATGAGCTGGATATCGAAGACGATCTGGCGCAACTCCTGGTAGAAGAAGGCTTTACCTCCCTGGAGGAAATTGCCTACGTACCCATGGAGGAGATGCTGGCGATCGACGGCTTTGACGAAGACATCGTCACCGAGCTGCGTTCGCGGGCCAAGGATCTGCTGCTGACGAAGGCGCTTGCCAGTGAAGAGAAGCTGGATGAAGTGCAGCCAGCAGACGATCTGTTGAACATGGAAGGGATGGACCGCTCACTGGCGTTCCATCTGGCCGCAAAAGGCATCATCACCATGGAAGATCTGGCAGAACAGTCAATTGACGAACTGCTGGAGATTGAAAGTATTGACGAAGAACGTGCCGGTGCCTTGATCATGGCCGCACGGGCACCCTGGTTTGCATAACCGGTCGGTTAGTACTTTTACCCTGCGCGTAAGCAGGTACCCGACTGAGGAGAGAATTGAATGGCGGAAGTAACGGTCAAAGAGTTGGCCCAGGTAGTGGGAACCCCCCTGGAGCGCCTGCTACAGCAGATGCAGGAAGCCGGTTTGCCCCAAACCAGCGCGGATCAGCGTGTGAGCGATGAGGAAAAGCAGGCATTACTGGCCTTTCTCAAGAATTCCCATGGTGGTGAATCTGCCGGCGAGCCGCGCAAGATTACCCTCAAGCGCAAGACGGTCAGCACCCTGCGGGTAGCAGGTAGCAAGACGGTCAACGTTGAAGTGCGCAAGAAGAAGACCTACGTCAAGCGCGACCCGGTTGATCTCGAAGCTGAGCGTCAGCGTGAGGCCGATGAGCTGCGTGCCGCCGAGGAAGCCCGGATTGCTGCGGTGGCTGCTGAAGCCAAGCGCAAGGCTGATGAAGAAGCTCGCATTGCTGCTGAGGCTGCGGCCAAGGCGCCTGAAGCGGCAGCTCCTGCTACTCCTCCAGCCGCTGCTCCCGAGCAGCCCGCCAAGGTCGAACCTGAAGCGCCGGCTGCAGCCCCCGAGCCGCCAGCCGCCCCTGTGGTTATCGCACCGCCGGCAGACAAGCCTGACCATTCCAAGAAAAAGGACGCGCATCGCAAGCCGACTCGCGCCGAGGAAGAGGAAGAGCGTAGCCGCAAACGTGCCGGTGGCAACAGTGCCAAGGGCCGTAATGCCCCGCGTGGCAACGATGACGACGATGGCGGTGCCCGTCGTCGTGGTGGTGGTGGCAAACTCAAGGCGAACAAGAAACGCAATGTACACGGCTTCGAAAAGCCGACAGGACCTATAGTGCGAGAAGTTGTAATTGGCGAGACCATCACCGTGGCCGAACTGGCCCAGAAGATGTCGATCAAGGCGGCCGAAGTCATCAAGTACATGTTCAAGGCCGGCAACATGGTAACCATCAACCAGGTGCTGGATCAGGACACGGCCAGCATTATTGCCGAGGACATGGGCCACAAGGTCAAGCAGACCAGCGAAAGCGAGCTGGAAGACGCGCTGGTTTCCGAGTCCCAGGCGCACGAAGGCGAGATGGTCAATCGTGCACCGGTTGTAACCGTTATGGGTCACGTTGACCATGGTAAGACCTCGCTGCTGGACTACATCCGTCGTGCCAAGGTCGCCTCTGGCGAGGCCGGTGGTATTACCCAGCACATTGGTGCTTACCACGTTGAAACCGATCGCGGCATGGTCACTTTCCTCGACACCCCCGGCCACGCTGCGTTTACCGCAATGCGTGCCCGTGGTGCCAAGGCTACCGACATCGTGATTCTGGTGGTTGCTGCTGACGACGGTGTTATGCCGCAGACTGAAGAAGCCGTGGCCCACGCCAAGGCTGCCGGTGTACCGCTGGTTGTTGCTGTGAACAAGATCGACAAGGAAGACGCCGATCCGGACCGCATCAAGAACGCCCTGGCCGCACTGGACGTCATCCCTGAAGAGTGGGGTGGCGATACCATGTTCATGCATGTGTCTGCCAAAGAGGGTACCGGCATCGACGACCTGCTCGAAGCAGTTCTGCTGCAGGCCGAAGTACTTGAACTGCAGGCCCAGCCTTCAGCTCCAGGCCGTGGTGTTGTGGTTGAGTCGCGTCTGGACAAGGGCCGTGGCCCGGTTGCCACCGTTCTGGTTCAGAATGGCACCCTGCGTCAGGGCGATATCGTCCTGGCTGGCGTGAACTACGGCCGCGTTCGTGCGATGTATGACGAAAACGGCAAGTCGATCAAGGAAGCAGGCCCGTCTATCCCTGTAGAGATTCTGGGTCTGGATGGCACGCCGGATGCCGGTGATGAACTCACTGTGGTTACTGACGAGAAGAAGGCGCGGGAAGTGGCGCTGTTCCGTCAGGGCAAGTTCCGTGAGATCAAGCTGGCTCGCCAGCAGTCTTCCAAGCTCGAGAACATGTTCGAAAACATGGGACAGGACGAGAAGAAGACCCTCAACATCGTACTCAAGTCCGATGTGCGTGGTTCGCTGGAAGCCCTGCAGGGTTCCTTGAGCGAGCTGGGTAATGACGAAGTGCAGGTCAAGATCATCTCCGGTGGCGTAGGTGGTATTACTGAAACCGACGCCAACCTGGCCTTGGCATCCAATGCCGTGATCTTCGGTTTCAACGTCCGTGCCGATGCTACTGCACGCAAGATCGTCGAATCCGAAAGCATTGACCTGCGCTACTACAGCGTCATTTACGAGATCATCGACGACGTCAAGAAAGCCCTCGGCGGTATGCTGGGCAGCGACGTTCGCGAACAGATCCTCGGTGTTGCCGAAGTGCGCGACGTGTTCCGTTCGCCGAAGTTTGGCGCGATTGCTGGTTGCATGGTCATTGAAGGTACCGTCTATCGTAACCGCCCTATCCGTGTACTGCGCGAAGACGTGGTTATCTACGAAGGCGAGCTGGAATCCCTGCGTCGCTTCAAGGATGACATCGGCGAAGTGCGTAACGGCATGGAGTGCGGTATCGGCGTGAAGAACTACAATGACGTCAAGCCCGGTGACCGCATCGAAGTATTCGAGCGCATCCAGGTACAACGCAGCCTGTAATAGCTGCAGGCGGTGATACACGGCAGGCATCGGGCTCAGCGCAAGCTGATCCGGGTGCTTGCCGTTCACGTTTGCGATGTTCCGCTTTTTTAGGCCGCCTGCGGGCAGCCAGAGACAGATTTTATGGCGAATGAAAACAGTCGTACCCACCGCGTAGCCGATCAGATGCAGCGCGAGCTGGCATTGTTGATCCAGCGCGAGATCCGCGACCCGCGGCTCGGGATGATCACCATTACTGCGGTCGATGTGAGCCGCGACCTGGCGCATGCCAAGGTCTATATCACGTTGATGAACAAGGACAGCGATGAGGAGATTGCCGAGAACCTTGCGATCCTCAAGAACGTGGCCGGCTTTCTGCGTATGCAGCTGGGCAAGGTCATGAAGCTGCGCAGTGTTCCGCAACTGCACTTTCACTACGACGAAAGCGTACGCCGTGGTGTGCATCTGTCATCGTTGATCGAACGTGCTGTAGCGGAAGATCGCGAGCACCAATCGGACGGCGAGGAGTAGGCTTTTGTCGGCACCACGCAGCAAACGCCGGGATATCGACGGCGTACTGATTTTTGATAAGCCCTTGGGGATGACGTCCAACGCCGCCCTGCAAAAGGTCCGCTGGTTGTTCAACGCGGCCAAGGGTGGACATACTGGCAGCCTGGACCCCCTGGCCAGCGGCGTTTTGCCCCTGTGTCTCGGTGAAGCTACCAAGTTTTCCCAGTATTTGCTGGATGCGGACAAGGCCTACATAACCGAAGCGCGCCTGGGCATGACCACCACCACCGGAGACGCCGAAGGCGATGTGCTGCAGACCCGCCCGGTGAATGTCACCCTGGCTGACGTCGAGGCATTGCTCCCGCAGTTCACCGGTCCGATCGAACAGATTCCGCCTATGTATTCTGCGCTAAAGCACGAGGGCCAGCCCCTGTACAAGCTGGCCCGCGCGGGGGAAACAGTGGAGCGCAAGGCGCGATCTGTTACCATCAGCAAGTTAAAGATTTTGAGCCTGGAAGGCGACCGCCTGCGGCTTGAAGTGCACTGCACCAAAGGCACCTATATTCGCACGCTGGTCGAGGATCTGGCCGAGGCCCTGGGATGTGGCGCGCATGTGTCGGAACTGCGACGCATACAGGCCGGGCCTTTTGACCTGAGCCAATCCGTGACCCTGGAAACCCTCGAAGCGTTGCACGCCGAGGGCGGACATGAGGCACTGGATCACTTGCTGCTGCCCAGCGACAGTGGGCTGGAAGACTGGCCCTCAGTCGAGCTCACCGAGCAGACGGCCTATTATTTGAACCACGGTCAAGCGGTCATGGTTCCGGACAGTCCGGCATTCGGCATGGTGCGTTTGCGCGACCACACCGGACAGTTTATTGGTATCGGCGAGATTACCGACGACGCCCGTGTAGCACCGAAGCGGTTAATGCGCTTCAACGGATAGACAATGGATTCCCGCCTGCGCGGGAATGACGGGGTGGGAGTCAGGAAGCACCTGACTCGGTCAACAGAAACACGCCGGCCCGGAATAAACGTCATTCCCGCGCAGGCGGGAATCCAGGCGGACTCAGCTGAACTACACTGAGCCCCGAATTAGCGTCATTCCCGCGAAGGCGGGAATCCAGGCGGACTCAGACGAACTACACTGAGCCCCGATTTAGCGTCATTCCCGCGAACGCGGGAAACCATGTTGACCTGGGCCAATACGCCGAGTCAGCAGCAAAGAAGTTGACCCATCAGGGTCGCGACGAGGGTGGCTGTTAACAGGCACGGTCATACCTCGATTTAAAACACGGGTCACTCCAAGTGATGTGCCCGGCCTGTTCACTCAGAGGAAAGCTATCATGGCACTGAGCGTCGAAGAGAAAGCTGCAATCGTAACTGAATATGCCCGTGGCGAAGGTGACACCGGTTCTCCGGAAGTCCAGGTAGCGCTGTTGACTGCAAACATCAACAAGCTCCAGGGTCACTTCAAGGAAAACAAGAAGGATCACCATTCCCGTCGCGGTCTGATCCGGATGGTAAACCAGCGTCGTAAGTTGCTGGATTACCTGAAGTCGAAAGACATTCCGCGTTACAGCAGCTTGATCAGCAGTCTGGGTCTGCGTCGCTAAGCGACAAGCCCCATTTGGACATGATCGGGTCCGAAACCCGGTCGTGCCCAGAGTTTCCCAAAGGCAAAAACAGAGAGAGAAGACACCGTGAAACCGGTTATCAAGCAATTCAAATTAGGCAAAAACACCATCACCCTGGAGACCGGCCGCATGGCCCGCCAGGCTTCTGGTGCCGTTCTGGTCAGCGTCGATGATGCAGTCAGCGTTTTGTGTACCGTAGTCGGAGCCAAGAAAGCCGACGCCGGTCGCGACTTCTTCCCCCTGTCCGTGTTCTATATCGAAAAAACCTACGCCGCCGGCCGCATTCCCGGCGGTTTCTTCAAGCGTGAAGGCCGTCCTACCGAAAAAGAGACCCTGACCTCGCGCCTGATCGACCGTCCGATTCGTCCGCTGTTTGCCGACGGCTTCATGAACGAAGTCCAGGTGGTCTGTACTGTCGTCTCCACCGACAAGACCACTGATCCGGATATCGCCGCGCTGATCGGTACCTCCGCGGCTCTGGCCATTTCCGGTATTCCGTTTGATGGCCCGATTGCCGGCGCACGCGTTGGCTTTGACGCCAACAACGGTTACATCCTCAACCCGACCTACGAAGAGCAGAAGACCTCGCGTCTGGACATGATCGTTGCCGGTACTGAAGACGCCGTGCTGATGGTTGAATCCGAAGCTCAAGAGCTGACTGAAGATCAGATGCTGGGCGCCGTACTCTTCGCCCACATGGAATTCCAGCCAGCGGTCCAGGCCATCAAGGAGCTGGCTGCTGAAACGGGCAAGCCGCGTTGGGATTGGCAGCCCGCTCCGGAAAATACCGCACTACTGGATGCCATCAAGGGCCAGTTTGGTGCCGGTATCTCCGAGGCTTATACCATTACCGACAAGATGGCCCGCTATACCCGCCTGGGCGAACTGCGTAACCAGACCATCGAAGCCCTGTCCGGTGACGAAGAGGGCAAGCCCTCTGCCAGCGACGTCAAAGATGCCTTTGGCGTTATCGAATACCGCACCGTGCGTGAAAGCATTGTCAACGGCAACCCCCGTATTGACGGTCGCGACACCAAGACTGTGCGCCCGCTGAACATTGAAGTCGGCGTACTGGGCCGCACCCACGGCTCGGCACTGTTTACCCGTGGCGAGACCCAGGCCCTGGTGGTTACCACTCTGGGTACTGCACGCGACGCACAGCTGCTGGACACCCTGGAAGGCGAGAAGAAAGATCCCTTCATGCTGCACTACAACTTCCCTCCCTACTCGGTAGGCGAGTGCGGTCGTATGGGCGGCACCGGTCGTCGTGAGGTTGGTCACGGCCGTCTCGCGCGTCGTGGTATAGCCGCCGTGATGCCGAACATGGATGACTTTCCCTACACCATCCGCGTGGTATCGGAAATCACCGAGTCCAACGGCTCCAGCTCCATGGCCTCGGTCTGTGGCGCTTCTCTGGCTCTGATGGACGCTGGTGTACCGCTGACTGCCCCGGTAGCCGGTATCGCCATGGGTCTGGTCAAGGAAGGCGACAAGTACGCGATCCTGACCGACATCCTGGGTGACGAAGACCACCTCGGCGACATGGACTTCAAGGTGGCCGGTACCGCCAAGGGCGTCACCGCTCTGCAGATGGACATCAAGATCAAGGGCATCACCGAAGAGATCATGGAAAACGCGTTGGCCCAGGCTCTGGACGCGCGCATGAACATCCTTCAGCAGATGAACGAAGTACTGCCAGCCTCACGCAAGGAGCTGTCCTCCAACGCTCCGACCATGATCAGCATGAAGATCGACTCCGACAAGATCCGTGACGTGATCGGCAAGGGTGGCGCAACCATCCGCGGTATCTGTGAAGAAACCGGCGCCTCCATCGACATCACCGATGACGGCTCGGTCAAGATCTTCGCGCCCACCAAGGACGCCGCCAACGCAGCCAAGGCACGGGTTGACGAGATCACCGCAGAGGCGGAAATCGGCAAGATCTACGAAGGCAAGGTAGAGCGCATCGTCGACTTCGGCGCATTCGTCAACATCCTGCCGGGCAAGGACGGTCTGGTTCACATCTCCCAGCTCGCCAACACCCGCATCGAGAAAGTCACTGACGTGCTGACCGAAGGCCAGATGGTCAAGGTTCTGGTGCTGGACGTCGACAACCGCGGCCGTATCAAGCTATCCATCAAGGACGTTGAAGCAGCCGAGGCCAGCGGCGTCTAAACCACGCCCCGCGCCACACAAGCCCCGGCCTCAAAACCGGGGTTTTTTATGCCTGCAGAAAACGCCCCAACTTTGCTAACGCCACCCCCCGTGCTATATCTACATCACTGGCCAAGCCCGCTTGCCAGCACTCTACTTCGGGGGAAACGTCACAGATAAATCAACGGAAGGAACGCTGTGCAGGATAATCCCGTAATTCGTGATCTTGGTGAGCCCGAGACACTTG
The DNA here is from genome assembly GCF_008641105.1 of Halopseudomonas salina. The sequence continues at coordinate 78,276 of NZ_VTTI01000008.1, read as the reverse complement.
AAAGCCTTTATCGAGCTGAGCCGGCCCGGTTCAGAAAGTGGCTGGACGAGGCGATTTTTCACCAGCCCGCTTCTGAAACCCTCCGTGTCTGGGAAGCGAGGCTCAGCTTTGCTGAGCATGCACCTTCCGCCGACGCTTTTGGCACCAAGCTGTTTGTTATTGTCGTTGCGTTGATAGCCGGAACACTGGTGAAGCTTCATGCGCTCCCGTTTGTGGAGGATGAATGGTATCTGCCCCGCTTTGTACCCTTGATCGTAATCGGCACCTTGATTGTCTACTTTCTGGCAACATCTGCGCGTAGTAGCTCCCGCATGTCATTGAGTGGTCTGGCAGCCTGTGTTGCGTTAGCGGCGTTACTGCCGTCTGCGGAGGGCTCTGATACAGTCACCATGGCGTTCATTCACCTGCCACTGGTTGTGTTGTCCGTACTGGCTCTGGCTTTTATGGGTGATGACTGGCGATCTTCCTGGTCCAGGTCGCTTTACGTACGTTATCTGGGCGAGATGCTCATCTATACCGCCATCATTCTGCTGGGCGGGATAGTGTTAACGCTGCTGACCTTTGGCTTGTTCCAGCTTATCAATATCAATATTGATGAGTGGTATGCGAAATACGTTGTTGTGTATGGCCTGGTTGCCTCGCCGCTGGTCGCTACCTACCTGTACGACGTGCCGCTGAACCGCGATAGTCGGATTGCGACACTCATCGCCAATCTCTTCGCGCCCCTGATTCTGCTGACCATCGGTATCTACCTGCTTGCGATTCTGCTCCAGGGTACGACTCCTTATTCTGACCGGGATTTTCTGATCACGATTAATGGTTTGCTGCTGGTCGTGCTGGCCATCGTCATCTACTCGGTAACCGGGAAAATCACGGAGTCAGGGAGCCGCTCTTCGGACATGATCAACATGATCATGATCACTTTGACCCTGGTTATAGACGCGTTTGCCTTGTCCGCTATCGTGTTCCGTTGGGCCGAATTTGGTATTACGCCAAACCGCGTTGCCGTTACTGGCGTCAACCTTCTGGTCTTTATCCACCTGCTGATTCTCCTCAAAGACTATCTGGCTTATAAGAAGCTACGTGTCACCAGTGAGGCACTGGTTGAGTCGGTGACTGGCTATTTAGCGGTGTACACGGGCTGGTCTGTGTTTGTCGTTATTGGCTTGCCGCTGCTGTTCTGGTTCAGTTAAGTATCGGGGTCGTATGGCGTGTCTGGGGGCGGCCTCATTAATTAATGAGTTGGTAGGGCTGGTAGCTTGACGAGGTGCTTCTCCCAGGACGGCGCTAAGTTCGCTCATTCAAGTGATCACTCTGAAATGAAAAGACCCGCCTTCAAGGCGGGTCTGCTCGTTTCAGGAAATGGCTCAGCTGGTTTTTATCTTCAAGGCGATGCGATCACCGATGTCCTGGTCAATATTGCGCCAGTATTGCAGTGAACGCTCCAGCACCGGAGGTGTCACGCCATCTTTTAGGTGGCCAGCGACGTTGTTGACAAGTCGCTCGCGTGCCGCATCGTCCATTACCTCCCGAACCATGGTGCCGGCCTGGCCAAAGTCATCATCTTCTGCATGCAGGGTATAGGCCTCGCGTACCATGTTGCCGCTTGCACTCCAGGTGTCTACGGTTGGGTTCAGCGTCGGGTCAGCTGCCGGTCCGCCCTTGGAGTTGGGTGCGTACACAGGATCGGTGACGTTATCCATGCGCATGGCGCCATCCTTGCTGTAACTGTTCACGGGGCTCCTGGGGCGGTTGACTGGGATCTGCTTGTAATTGACGCCCAGGCGCGCACGGTGTGCATCGGCATAAGCGAATACCCTGCCGAGCAGCATCTTGTCTGGGCTGAGGCCAATACCGGCCACCAGATTACTGGGTTCGAATGCGGCCTGTTCGATTTCCGTGTGGTAATCCGTTGGGTTGCGATCGAGTGTCAGTTTCCCTACTGGGATGAGCGGGTAGTCGCCATGCGGCCAGACCTTGGTCAGGTCGAAGGGGTTGAAGCGATAAGTCTCTGCGTCTTCGAACGGCATGATCTGCATGTGCAGCGTCCAGCTCGGGTGATCGCCGCCCTTGAGCGCTTGGTAGAGGTCGCGGGTGTGATAGTCCGCATCCATGCCGGCCATCTTGTCGGCTTCTTCCTGGGTCATGCATTCGATGCCCTGGTCGGTCTTGAAGTGATACTTCACCCAGAACTTCTCGCCCTGGGCATTGACCCACATGTAGGTGTGGCTGCTGTAGCCATTCATGTGGCGCCAGGTTTTCGGAATGCCGCGATCACCCATCAGCCAGGTGACCTGGTGGGCGGACTCGGGTGACAGGGACCAGAAATCCCACTGCATATCATGGTCACGCAGATTGGTGTCGGCGCGGCGCTTCTGCGAGCGGATGAAGTGCTGAAACTTCATGGGGTCACGCACGAAGAACACGGGGGTGTTGTTGCCCACCATGTCGTAGTTACCTTCGCTTGTGTAGAACTTCACCGAAAAACCTCGGGGATCTCGCCAGGTATCCGGGCTGCCACGCTCACCGGCAACGGTCGAGAAACGCATCAGGACATCAGTTCTGGTGCCGGGTTGAAACACGGCCGCCTTGGTAAAAGCACTGACGTCATGGGTCACCTCAAAGTGACCAAAACCGCCACCGCCCTTGGCGTGAGGCTGACGCTCCGGAATGCGCTCACGGTTGAACTGCGCCATTTGCTCGATCAGATAATGGTCGTGGAGCATGATGGGGCCGTTGGGGCCGATTGTCAGCGAATGCTCGTCGCTGGATACGGGAATGCCTGCATCATTGGTTGTTGGTTTCGGCTTGTCATCAGACATATCAGCTCTCCATTCGATTTGTTGCGGGCCGGGCAGTAAACCTGTCAGTCTCTTGGCTCCCGGACTAAAAATGATCACCAGTTCTTTTCTCTGGCTGATCCGTTCGACTCGTGGATTGGGTATAAATCAAAAATAAATATGTAACCAGTTGTGGCTGATTGCGGTTAACCATGACCTTGATTGATTTACCCGAATGTTCGGTTATACATTTGGTTCTCAAAAACTCACTGAGGAGACAGGGTTTGAATTACGAAGATGTCGTCTTTGGACGCCGCAGTATTCGCGCTTTCAAGCAGCAAGCCGTTCCACGTAACGTGATTGAGGAAGTCATTGCGCTTGCCTCCCGCGCGCCTTCATCGATGAATACCCAGCCCTGGCACCTGCATGTGCTCACCGGTGAGCCGTTGGATCGTATCCGGGCGGAGAATACCGAGCGAATGCTCAAGGGCGTGCCGCCCTCCAAGGAAAGCCGGGGCGTGGGTGCCTACGAGGGTGAACACCGTGACCGGCAGGTGGAGATTGCTGTGCAGCTGTTCAAGGCCATGGGCATCGCCCGTGACGACAAGGAAAAGCGTCAGGATTGGATCCTCCGAGGTTTTCGGCAGTTTGATGCACCTGTCTCCATTGTGGTGACCTACGACCGGGTCTTGCAGGAGGGCGATATCGCCCAGTTCGATTGTGGTGCTCTGGTTAATGGCCTGGTGAATGCGGCCTGGTCTCGCGGGCTGGGCTGTGTAGTTAACAGTCAGGGCATCATGCACTCTCCGGTGGTTCGCGAGCATGCGGGTATTCCCGAGGACCAGGTGATTCTGATCTGCGTGGCAATGGGCTACCCGGATGAAGAATTTCCAGCTAACGCTGTGGTATCCAAGCGTCGTGACGTCAATGAGGTGGCGACCTTTGTCGGTTTTGACGAGATGGTTTCAGAGTTGAACAAGTAGGTTGAGGGTGGCTGGCTGATGCATTCTTACGAGTAAAGTCGATGCGATGAAGCCCTCTCCCTCTACCTGAATGAAGAACGAATGTCGTAGACTAGCGAACTAGTTAGCATTCCCATTCACACGTCCGCTTGACGGAGTTATTGCCTCAAGGAAATAGAGGGCCCATGTCTTTAACACCCAATCAGAATGATGAAGTCAATACGTCTCGCGCATCAGTGAAGCTGGCAGCCGGCAAGCAAGCCAGGGTTCTAGTCAACATCCTGTGTGTGGTAATGACGCTTGTGGGGGCTCGAGCGATTGCAATGGGTGGGTGGTTGGACGCCTCGTTGATCGGGGTTGGTTTGGGTTCTGCTCTGGTATGCCGTTTTCTGTTGTGCAGGAGAGAGAGCGAGATTGCCGTTCCGCTTCTTCTGGTTATTCTTGCGGTGATAGTGAGCATGTCGCTGTGGTTCAACCAGGGACTGTATAGCGGTGGTTTGCTTGCCTACCCGGCATTGCTGGTAGTGGCAGGCATTATCGCCTCGGCCCGGCTCTTTATTTCTTTACTGGTAATCATGCTGTCTACCGTGGCGGTTGTCACATGGTCATCTATGAGTGGGCTGCAGGATTATCAGGCAGCTCCCCATGGCCTGGGCCGCTTCGTGGTGGTGAGTAGCCTCTTGCTCATGTGTGCGTCGGTTGTCTGGGTCCTGATCCGTGACCTGCAGGTGACGCGGGTTCACCTGGATGACGAGATGCTGCGGGTAAAGGATTCCCAGGCGAACCTGACACACCTGAGCAGACATGACGCCTTGACCGATCTACCCAACCGGCTACTGATGCAGGAACGTTTCGCAGAAGCCATTATGCTGGCCGAGGAAGAGGGTACACGGGTAGCGCTGATGAGTTTCGATCTGGACAACTTCAAGATCATCAACGATTCACTCGGCCATGCTGCGGGCGATGAGTTGCTTCGGCGTATCGCTGAGCGCCTCAAGGGCTTGATTCGCGGCTCCGATACGGTCAGCCGGCAAGGTGGTGACGAATTTCTGGTGTTGCTGGGAGATGTGGACACCCGTGAGACTCTTGAGCTGGTCGCACGCAGATTCCAGGAGCTGGTTGCCCGGCCGCTTGTGCTTGACGATATCGAGCTGGTGACCTCGCTGTCGATCGGCATATCAGTGTATCCGGATGACGGTGAGGATTTCGGGACGCTATTGAAAAAAGCCGAACTGGCCATGTATCAAGCCAAGGCGGCAGGGCGAAACGCCTATTGTCTGTTCAGCGAGGAGATGAGTACCAATACCTACGAGCGTTTGGGTATCGAGCAGGATTTGCGTCAGGCTCTGGGGCGCGAGGAGTTCAAGCTGCAGTATCAGCCGATTGTCGATCTGCAGAGCGGTGATCGCGTCATCGCGGTGGAGGCGTTGATACGCTGGCACCAGCCAGAGCGGGGACTGGTCGGGCCCACCCTGTTCGTCGGGGTGGCAGAGCAGATGGGGCTAATCGTCGAAATTGGCGAATGGGTTCTGCATGAAGCCTGTCGCCAGGCGATGGCTTGGCGCGCAGCGGGTTTGCCGGATCTGGTCATGTCAGTCAATCTTTCGGCTGTTCAGTTGCGCAGGGGAAATCTTGAAGCAGTGGTGCGCGCAGCGCTGACAAGTTCGGGGTTGCCGCCACAATATCTGGAGCTGGAGCTTACCGAGTCCATGCTGCTGCAGGACTCGGATGCTTCCCTGGTGCTGTTGCAGAATCTCAAAGGGCTGGGAGTGAAGTTGTCGATTGATGATTTCGGTACAGGTTATTCGAACCTGTCCTACCTGCAACGCTTTCAGGTCGACACCCTGAAGATAGATAAATCTTTTGTTCAGAATATCGGTGAAAATGAGCAACATCGGGCCATTGTAAATGCCATCATCCAGATGGCTCACAGCCTAAATTTGCGCACCATTGCCGAGGGGATAGAGGATCTGCCTACCAGACAGCTCCTCGCAGACCTGGGTTGTGACCGGGGTCAGGGGTATCTGTTTGCCAAACCTCTGGTGGCAGAAGATTTTGCCGAGCTGGCTGTGGGGTGATTCAGGTCAGAGCGTTTCCAGCCACACTTCCTCGCCCACATTCAGCAAACTGTTCCCGTCGATTGCCCCGTATATTCCGAGATTCTGTTCCGCAGCCTGCACGATGCTGCGCAGGATACTTTTGTCAGTCTGCAGATTGGCCTGGGCGCGGGTGACGGCGCCACATCGAGGGGCGGTCCCGGTGCATTGAATGGTCGTGTCGCCAATGCGCAATTGTTTACCCAACCAGGTCTGTTCGATCAGTCCCTCCATGCCAGGCAAGGTCTCAATCACCAGGTTGGGCCGGAACCGCTCCACGTCCCAGTCGGCGTTACTGTTGATCTGCTGCATGTGTTGCAGGCTGGCGCTGGTCAATATGTGAAATGGCGAGACGAGGAAAAAAGTACCGGGTAGCGATACAAATTCCTGCATGTCCGGGGGGAGGTTATCCAGATCCGGCAGCGGCTCGCCAGGTTCACGTGTAAAGGTAGCCTTCAATTCCTTGAGCCAGGTGGTCGCATCGGCCTTGTGACGTCTGAAGAAAGCCGCGTTTTCAGGGAAGGGCCGCAACGACTGCAAGGTACTAGCGTAGCCGATGGTGTCGGACACCTGTTTATGTACCGAGGGGTCATCACTGCCCAGTACTATCCCACCCGGGAAGCTCACATCTACCTGCCCACTCAGATCGCCATGATTATCCAGTCGTTGGCTCGCCCGGCATTTCAGCAGGTCTGGCCGAAACTTGCAGCTCTGGATTTCCTGGCGCTCCAGGTCCTGTACTGCCCAGGTACGGTCCCCGAGCAGGCCGTTCGCTGAGAGATGGCATTGCTGCATGCTTTCCCCTGCCATGCCTTTGACCGGGTAACGCCAGATTGATTGAACTGTGCCGACTTTCTGCATGGGTTCCCTCCGTTATTGCCCCGAGCCCTCAATGATAGGAGTACTAGAGGCTAGTCGCCTAGGCTCCTCTGGGTAATTCGACCCTGAATACTGTTCCTGCGCTGCTGGACTCCACTTCAACGCTGCCGTTATGCGCCTGAGCCAGTTCCTTGACGATATAGAGTCCCAGACCGAGATTCTTGTTCGGGTTGCCTTTACCGACATGCTTACGGTTCGAAATCTCGAAGATCTCCTGATGCTGGGATTGCGGTATGGGCGCTCCCTGGCTTTTGACTGCGAGGGTCACGCTGTCGTCCTTGCCTTCACAGCTAACGATTATTTCGCCATCCGCGGCGCCGTGCTGCAAGGCATTATTGATCAGGTTCTGACAAATCTGCCCGATACGACTGGCATCCCAGTTCCCGGTGCAGTCACCAGTCACCACGCGAGTCAAGGTGTGGTTGAGCGTGGCGGAGCGAAACTCCTCGACCAATTGACGAGTAATCTCAGCGAGATCGGAAGGCTCCAGCTGAATATTCAGGCCTTCCCCGATCCGGCTTTCGGTGAAGTCCATCAGATTGTCCAGCATTTCCTTCATGCGCTGTACGCTGGCTATCATGGTAGACCCGAGCTGGTTCAGGCTGTTATCGGCATCTTCCATATTCTTTAGCTTGGCCGCGCCAAAACTGAGAACTTGCAACGGCGATCGAAGATCATGGCCGAGCATTCCGACAAAAATATCGGAGTTCTCGGTCACTGCTTCCGTGTATCGTGCAACGGATTCTGCCAGGGCCTGGTCTATGGCTTCATTGAAGCGGATAAGATCTTCCATTTCGTCGGCATACTCATGCTGGCGTGTGCTTTCACCCTTGAACCACAGACGGAGCACGCTGGCACGCAGCGCTCGATATTCCGCTACCAGAAGGCTGATAGAAAATCCTGCGCCCAAGCGCTCATCGGCATGCACTTCGGCGGCTGTGTCTGCTTCAGGATCCGTGGCGGTGCTTTTACCGTGTGACTTTTTTTTCCGTTCCTGTTCGGTCTGGGCCGTATCCATGTCTCGGACAATGTTATTCAACAGGTCTCTGGCGTGGTCGCGTAACTCGATTACCTCCATTTCCCCGCCAGGCGGCTGGATGATCCGGGCGAAGTCCTCCCATTCCTTGAGTATGGCTTCCATGTTTGAGGAGATAAACTTGTGTAGTCGCATGGCGTGCGGGCTCTGGCCTGATTGATGAAAGTTCACAGGGCGAAATATCTAGGCCCGGATTGCCGCGACGGGCGGGCTCAGTCAAAAGCTGTGCCAACAGGAAGCTTATTGACTATACGGCGGCGAATCGCTCAAAGCCAGTGACTGGGCCACCACTTTTTAGCCGTAAAACCGAAAATTATTGGTCGTACGAAGTTTGTTTGCTGTTGGGGGGCACCTGAGTTGAGTCGAATACGTTTTGCCGGAGCCATCATGCTCCCTTGCTTGCCTCAGGTGACGTTCTGTTGGAGTACATTGCCTGGCCCGGGTGAAGGGCCGAGCAGGGTGCAGAAAGCCTCACTGGTCACCGCGCAGCTGAAATAGTAGCCCTGATAGATATGGCAGTCCTGTTGTTGCAGGAAGGCCAGCTGTTCGGCCGTTTCCACACCTTCAGCAATCAGTTCCATTTTCAGACTGCGGGCCATGGCAATAATGGCGCGAACAATTTCTGCATCGTTACTGTCGTGGGTGCAGTCGTTGATGAATGACTGATCAATTTTCAGAAGATCCACGGGCAGGCGTTTGAGATAGCTGAGCGACGAATAGCCGGTGCCAAAGTCGTCAATGGCAAAACGAATGCCTATATCGCGCAGTTCGTTCATTTTTTCCACGGTGTCGGTAATGTTGTGGATCATGATTCCTTCGGTGATTTCCAGCTTCAGGCATTGGGTCGGAATTTGCTGGGCCTCAATGGCGGCTGCAACACGGGCCACGAAGTCGGCCTGACGAAATTGCCGTGGGCTGATATTGATGCTGAGGCTGAAGCTGTCTGCAGTGATCAGGCCCTGCTTGAGCAGGTGAGCAATAAAGCCGCACGCCTGGAGAACGACACCGTGGCCGGCCTCCAGAATCATGCCACTTTCCTCCAGAACATGCATGAAGGTGGCGGGGCTGATCAAACCCTGTTCGGGGTGCTGCCACCTCAGGAGAGCCTCCGCGCCGATGATCTGTTGCGTGCGGGCGTCAACTTGCGGCTGGTAATGCAGCTCGAACTCCTGGGCGATCAAGGCGTTGCGCAGTTCGGTTTCCAGTTGCAGACGCTGACTCACCACCACCTGCATCTGCGGTTCGAAAAAAGCAATGTTGTTGCGACCACTTGCCTTGACCCCATAGAGCGCGGTGTCGGCATGCTTGAGCAGATCCTCCGGCGTGTTGCCATGTTCGGACGACAGCGCAATGCCAATGCTGCAACTCAACTGCAATCCGTGGCCCTCGATGCGCATGGGCGCAGAAACGGCCTCAAGTAAATCAGCCGCGCTTGCTCTGGCATGCTCGGCAATTTGCCCGTGGTCTCCTGAAAGCCCGGTGAGCAGGATGACGAATTCGTCGCCGCCCAGCCGCGCGACCGTGTCGGCTTTTCGCACCCCCTCTTGGAGACGTCTACTTACCTCCTGCAGCACGGCATCGCCACAGCCGTGGCCCAGGGAGTCGTTCACGCGCTTGAAGTGGTCCAGGTCAAAGAACAGGAGGGCGCAGCCGAGACCATGGCGTTCGCCAAGGGCCAGGTGCTGTTGTAATCGGTCCTGAAGGAGCATTCGATTGGGCAGATCGGTCAGCGCGTCGTGATAGGCCTGATGCTTGATTCGTGCTTCGATGTTTTTCTGTTCGGTTACATCCTTGAAGCAGGAAAGAGTGCAACGATCGTCACCAATCAGGATAAAGTTGCTCGATACTTCGCAATTCAGCACCCGGCCGTCTTTGGCAATGAAGTCGATGGGCTCGTTGCGCAGACAGCGCTCGCGCATCAGCTTGTCGATGATCGCAGCGCGTTTCTCCGGATAACGCCAGAGCCCGATATCCATTGCGGTTTTGCCGATGACATCCTGAGGTACATAACCGAAGACCTCTGTAAATCGATGGTTGATATCGGCTATTTGCGCGCTGCGCTTGGCAAAGAGTACATAGGGTTCGGGTGAGTCTATGAATAGCGCGGAGAACTTGGCTTCACTCTGTTTCAGAGTCAGTTCGGCGTTGCTGCGCTCGGACATGTCGTGGGCCATGGCCAGACGGCAGGCCTGACCATTGAGATCAATCTGTTCAACATAAACGAGGCAGGGTTTGGTTTGACCGTCCAGGCATTTGAATCGGGCTTCGCACTGCTGCACGCGGCCAGTTCGGGAAAAGCGCTCGATGAATTCGTCGCGCTGTTGAGCGTTGACCCATATCGGAAGTTCGGCGGAATGCCGGTTGACGATGTCTTCGGCATCCCAGCCAAACAGCCGCTCGAATGCCGGATTGATCACCAGAACGCGGCTGTCTTCAATACGGGTAAGCATGCAGGCAACAGGCAGCCGCTGGAGCAAAACGAAAAAGTTATCGTCTTGTTCGCGGCCGCTCATCAGGATGTCTGCCAGGGTGCGCTGGCCACCAAGCCATAGATATTCATTTTCTTTGCTCTTTTTATTATTTGTTCAAAGTAGCGCTTTGCCATGCCAGATACAAGATAGTGATGAATGCGCCGGGCGATGGCGTCTCAGGCCGCCACAACCGACACAGGTATCCCGTTGAGCACCGCGTTACCTGATAACACGTCAACCACCTGATCATCTGTTATGTCGTTGACGTTGATGCCCGGGTTGCTCTGGGCGACGCGCAGACTGACACCCTCGCGGTCGTGACCCCAGCCATGTGGCAGGCAGACTACCCCTGGCATGATGTCGTCACTGACCTGCACGCTGACCAGCAGCTCACCGGTGCGCGACATGATGCGTGCCTGTTTGCCATTGGCCAGACCCAGGCGTTCAGCGTCAGCGGGGTTGATCAGCAGGGCGCAGCGATCGTTGCCTTTGACCAGACGCTGACTGTTGTGCATCCAGGAATTGTTGGTACGCAGGTCACGCCGGCCGATAAGCATCAGCTCGCCGTTCTGGGCTCCACGCAACTCGGCCATGGCACGGCCCAGGTCCGCGACCAGTTCGGCCGGCGTCAGGTGCAGTTTCTTGTCAGGGGTAAACAGGTAGCCGGGGAAGGACTCGCGCATGGGTCCAAGATCCAGGCCATGTGGGTAACGCTTGAGTACCTCGACGCTCAAGGGCTCTTCACGCTTTACTGGCTGGCCACTGTTGTATTCACTGAAGCCCTGACCGTAGGGGCCGGTCTTCAGGCCATGATCGAGAATCTGCTCGGGGCTGGGCATTTTGCGTCCTGGTGCGCCATCGGGGTTTTTCAGCGCAGCAATACGCTCGGCCAGGCCCTGCACAATATCCCAGTCACAACGGGCGCCCGCGGCCGGCGCGAAGACCGGGTCGCTGAAGCGTGCCAGGTTACGCACGGCGAGCATGTTGAACACGATGTCGTACTGTTCGTGCTCCAGCGGTCCGGTAGGTGGCAGGATGATGTCGGCATGCCGTGAAGTTTCGTTCAGATAGAAGTCGATCGATACCATGAATTCGAGTTGTTCCAGCGCCTCATCCATCTGCCGTCCGTTGGGCGTGGACAATACCGGATTACCCGCCACGCAAACAAAGCCGCGTACCTGGCCTTCGCCGGGGGTGAGCATTTCCTCGGCCAGGGTAACTGCGGGAAAGTAGCTATCGAATTCCGGCAGGCCACGCGCCCGGCTTTGATAAGTATTGAAACTACCCATGGGTCGGCTTTGGGCCTTGTTGAAGGCCGGCGTGGTAAACATCATGCCGCCGGGGCTGTCGAGATTGCCGGTGAGGATGTTCAGTACCAGCATCAGCCAGTGGTTTAGCGCGCCATAGCTCTGGGTGGAAACACCCATGCGGCCGTAGCAGACGGCACATTCGGCGGCGGCAAAGTCTTCAGCTATGCGCTTGATCTCATCGACAGCAATACCACAACGGGTGCTGACCTGCTCAAGCGTTACACCCTCAAACAGTGGCGCAAGGGCATCCCAGTTATCAGCCAGTTCATGCAATCGGCCAGGCTTGGTCAGGTCCTTGTCGAGCACGTGACGGATCAGGCCGAGCAGGAAGAAAGCGTCAGTGCCGGGACGGATAAACAGGTGCTGGTCCACATAGCGCGCGGACTCTGTGCGACGTGGGTCGACGAGGATCACTTTGCCACCGCGCTCACGAATTCGCTCGAGGCGTTTGAGAATATCGCCGGCTGTCATCAGGCTGCCGTTGGAGGCTGCCGGGTTGGCACCGAGCATCAGCATGTATTGTGTGCGGTCAATATCTGGAATGGTAAATAGCTGGCTGTGGCCGAACATCAGATAGGACACCAACTGGTGCGGCATCTGATCCAGTGATGCTGCTGAGGAGATATTGCGAGTACCTATTGCCTTGCGCAAGGAGCCGGATGCCAGCATCAGACCCAGGTTGTGCGAAGAGGGGTTGCCCCAGTAGCCGGAAATGGCGTCATCGCCATGGCGTTGCTGAATATCCACCAGTTTGGCTGCGACCTTGTCCAGAGCGCTGTCCCAGTCTATGGGCAACCACTCGCCATTGACCTTTTCCAGCGGCGTACGCAGGCGGTCCGGGTCGGTATGCAAATCCTGCAAGGCATAGCCTTTCGGACAGATGTGCCCTTCGCTGTGAGGGTCATCCGGGTCGCCATTGATCGATAGAATCTGTTCGCCCCGGGTTTCGATGACGACGCCACACATGGCCTCGCACAGGGTGCATGCACGGTGATGGGTTTTGACCGGCATCCTGGCCTGTTCTGCCTCACGCTCCCGTGCCTCATGAATAACGCCCAGCATCTCCTCGATCTTGACTATCTTGCGGCGGGTTCTGCCCTCGATTCGGCCCCGTGCCTGTTCGTGCTGATCCAGCAGGCGCCAGTCAGCCATGCTGACGGTATTCACATCGCGCGCTTGCAGCAGGGTAGTGATTGCGGCATTAGCCAGCTCGGGCAGGCTGTTGCCCAAGTCGTCCAGCAGGCGCTGAACGCTTTCGGTTGCGCACTGACGGTTACTGCCGATCACGCCGCTGGCGCCCCGCTTGATCCAGCCCGCGACGTAATCGCGGCTCTCGATATGGCCGCTGACACGTCCCTGGTCGTGTTGCATAACTCCGCGGCCGGTATCAAAGGGCAATTCGTCGATTGCCGAACCCTGATAGCCGATGGCATGCACCACCAGTGTGGCGGGAATATCCAGTGTCTGTTCCGATGGCTGGGCCACCAGTTGCCCTGTTTCGTTGCGGACCAGCTCTGTGCGCTGGGCATGCACGGTGCTTACCTTCCCGTCGCTGGCGCTAAAGGAGGTAGGGCTGGTGTAGAACATGAACCGGATGCGTTTGCCCGGGCCACGGGGCCGGCCGGCGATTTCGCGAAGCAGGCCGAGGTTCAGGCGAGCCTCGGCATACTCAGGTTGTTCCAGCTGGTGCGCGGTAGCGTCGTCCAGTTCGAGGTCAGCGGGATCGACTAACAACTGCAGCCCATCTATGGCCATGAGCTGTTCCAGTTCTTTCGGCGTGAACGCCGCCTGCGCAGGTCCTCGGCGAGCTAACAGTTGTACTTCTTCAATGCCGCTGGCTGCCAGTGCCCGAAGGGCATCATCGGCTATGTCCGTCTTGGCTAGCTGATCATTTGGCAGCACCAGCAACCGGGCGATATCCAGCGCCACGTTGCCAATACCTATGATCACCGCGGTGGGTCCGGTCAGGGCTGGGGCCAGGGCGGCCTCATCTGGATGGCCGTTATACCAGCCGACAAAATTCGAAGAGCCAAAGATGTTGCCGCTATCGGCCCCCGGCAATGTCAACGGGCGGCTCTGGGAGCCGCCGGTAGCGTAGATGACGCCATGATAATACTGGCGCAGATCGGCGCTGGTCAGATCGCGACCGATCTGCACGTTGCCGAAAAAACGAAACTGTGGCGACTCGGCGATACGTTCAAACCCGGCCGTGACGGACTTGATGCGTGGGTGATCTGGGGCCACACCATAACGCACAAGACCAAAAGGCGTGGGCAGGCGTTCAAACATGTCTACCTGCGCGGCAGGCATCTGCTTCATCAGTGCCTCAGCGGCATAGAACCCGCTTGGGCCGGAACCGACAATGGCAAAGCGGCCGGGCAGGCGAGCCAGTGGGCTAGCCGCTTGTTGACCAGCCTGGATGCTCTCGCGAATCACCGGATGGGTCTTGGCCCCTTCGGCGTTCAGGGCAATGAAGGATTGTTGGTCCTCTGGCACCATACTCCGCGGGAAGATGGCCCCTTCGGGACAGGCGGAGACGCAGGCGTTACAGTCAATGCAAACATCCGGATCGATAAACAGCATCTCGGGGGCCTCACGAAAGGCTTCAACCGGGCACACATCGACGCAACTGGTGTGTTTGTTGCCGATACAGCTCTGAGTGACTACGTACGCCATGATCTTCTCCACGCATGGGACAACAAAACCCGCATGTTATGTCGGGATTTGCTGATTCGTATTGGCAACAAGTGCCTGATTGACATTTTGTGCCAGCGTCCCGATAGTGCCAATCATGAGCAAAACCGATTACATCCCCTCAGGTTTTATCGAGACGCTGCAAGTCTATGTGCGTGAGCGTGGGTTGCCTGCGCCTGTGCTTCTGGATGAGATGAGCCTGGAGCTTGAGTCACCAAGCGTTTCGGCGCTGCGATTCTGCGACCTGCTGGAGTCAGTCCGGCAGCTTGATCCGGTCAATGCCCTGGGGGTGCGCCTGGGTCTGGCGGTCAGGCCCAGTCAGTTTGGCGTGGTGGGTTATATGGTGTCTTCCTGCGGCACCCTTGGCCAGGCACTGGCGCGTTACCACCGCTATCAAGGACTTTTGCAGGCCGGGCTCTCCTCCCGCGCCTGGCTCAAGGACGGGGTGCTTTTCATGCGCTGGACGCAATCGGTGGCAAATACACCGCTGGCCAGCGAGTTCAGCCTCGCGGTATTTGTCAGCCTGTGTCAGGCATTGGTTGGCCGGCCGATTACCCCGTTGCGTGCCGGCTTGCCTTTTTCCAGACCTGAGGATGCTGCTGTCTATCCGGTGCTCCTTGGTTGCCCGGTGGACTTTGACTGCAACGCGATTGAGTTGGTGCTCCCGGCACATCTACTGGCGTTGCCGATTTTCAGTAAGGACCCCTATTTGCTGCGCCTGCTTGAGCAGCAGGCACAGGCCCTACTCAAACAGCAGCCGCTCATCGAGGGCGGGCAAACAGGGGCGTTCTTTACGCAGGTGCAGGAGCAGATAGTCGAGTCGATGAAAAACGGTGATGTCAGCGCTGAGGCTGTCGCCCGGATGCTTGGCTGCTCCCTGCGAACCTTTTACCGGCAGCTGAGTAGTGCGGGCTACAGCTACCGAGGCTTGCTGGCGCACACCCGCCATACTCTGGCGCGGCAATACCTGGCAGACCCCGCGTTGGCGCAGACCGATGTCGCCCTGTTGCTTGGCTATTCCGAGCAAAGTTCGTTTATTCGCGCCTTTCGCAGCTGGACCGGCATGACGCCTGGTGAATACCGTGGGAATCTGACGCAAGGGAAAAGGGATTTCACGTCAACTGATCCGGGGCGAAGAGCTATCCCATGATGACCAGACATTTTCCGCGCAAGAGTTTGAACATGGGGCCGGCGGTGCAGTCTTAACAGTGTTTCCTCTCCCTGAGGACGCTATCTCGGTCACGGATGGCAAAGTGCTGCACGGGGCTCAGCTCCGCCTATTGTCCTGTATCACCAGAGAATTCACCGTCATGGTTCGATTAAAGTTTTCCATAGAGCTGGCTTATACGGTGCTTGATGCATCCTGTGATTTTCTCTTCAACATCCATCCTGCCCTTACGGAAAGCCAGCGCGTCCTCGGTGAGACAGTGACCATCAATCAACCTGTTGAACAGCAACTGTTCGTACAGAAAGATGACGGCACGCGATGGATGAGAATACGAGCCAACAACGGAGCTTTGCTGGTTCGTTATGAGGGCCTGGTAGAAATTCATCACCGGGTAGCTCAGCCAGAGACCCTCAAGGAAATGGCTGTGGCCGATCTGCCGATGGATTTGTTCAGTTATATCTATCCAAGCAGGTACTGTCAGTCAGACCGCTTTCAGGCGCTGGCTAACCATGAGTTCGGCAATATGCCGCCGGGGTATCAGCGCGTGCTCGCCATTCGTGACTGGGTGTACCGGAGAACCAGGTTTACCTTAGGCTGCTCAGGTGGCAGCACTTCGGCCGTGGATACGCTGACTGATCACGTTGGTGTTTGCCGTGATTTTGCCCATTTGATGATTGCTACCTGCCGCGCCCTGAACATCCCTGCGCGCTTTGTCTCCGGGATTGACTATGGTGCTGACCCTGCAATGGGTCCTTCGGATTTCCATGCCTACGTTGAGGTGTTTCTGAGTGGCCGCTGGTACCTGTTCGACCCCAGTGGAGTCTCGCCCACAATGGGGTTGCTACGAATCGGCACTGGCAGGGACGCGGCCGATGTTTCCTTCGCTACTTTATTCGGAGCGGCGACTTCTGCGCCGCCCCTGATCGCCATCGAGGCTATCGATGACCCTCAGCATGGGCTCGAGTTGCCTGTGCATCAGGCAAATGCATTATCCACTGCTGGTGCACCAGCAACACTGTTTATCGCAACTGATGAGTCCGCAGCTGCCTCTGCTCAAGTTTAAGAAAGTATGGAGGCGGCAAGGCCAGCGGCAGTCAGAATGTGCAGTACAGGATCTTCAAGAGGCTGAATTTACCCGAACAGGTTATAGTCGGAAAAAGTATTGAAGCAAATGAAAGGGACTCCATGGGTAAAATACCTCTGCCGACAATGCTCCTGGTTCTGTTGCTACCTTACGCTGGCGGTCTGATTGCGGATGATTCCGACCTGCCTGATTGGACAATCGAGCGCATAAAACCAGTGCACGAGGGTATCTCGCGCTGGGTTGACTCCAGCTCGCGCAACCTTGACGGCTTTTTCGGTAGCGATGACGAGAGCCTTTCAGTCAGAAACAAGTCCTACCTGCGGATCGGCACCGATTTCGACTGGGAGGAATCCGAGGGTTTCAGTACCGATCCCAGTATCCGGTTCAAACTGGATATGCCGACCACCAAGGAGCGGCTGCGTCTGATCATCGAGAGTGAGCCGGAGGAGTCACGCGGCACCCTCAGTGAACAGGGCTCGGGACGTTTGCGCGATGACCAGACCAGCAGTGACAGTACCGTCATCGGTTTGAGCCGGCTCAGTAAAAAGGACAAGACCCGACATTGGGATACCCGGGTAGGCGCAGGGGTCAAATTCCGGCTACCCCTCGATCCCTATATGCGCCTGAGTAGCGAGCGCCTCTGGAATCTGGGGGAGGGGCCCTGGCAACTGGAGTCCTACAACAGACTTTCGTGGTTCAACAGTGATGGCTATTCAGCCCGCAGCCGCTGGGATATTGGCAAGCCGCTGGATGCCACACGGCATCTGCGTTTTCTGACCAATATTCAGTGGCAAGAAGACGAAGACACGCTGGAGTTTTCCGAGTCTGTGGAAATCAATCAGGTATTGAGTCGTCGCAGTGCAATGCGTTACGCGGCCGTTGTAGTGGGAAACAGTGCGTCCCGACCGCAAGTCAACGACTATTACCTGCTCACCCAATACCGTCGAAACTTGCACAAGGACATCCTGTTCGCTGACATCATCCCCGAACTGCATTTTCCCCGTGATGCCAGTTTTGACCCTCGCTGGGCGCTCAGCCTGCGGCTAGAGATGTACTTCAGCGGCAATGTCATAGATCGACAGCGGGAACAGCGGCTCAATGAAGAGCTGGAAAGTCGCGGTAGCTCGCCAGAGGCGCGGCGCTGACGGTTATACCTGTCAGCGCTTGTGGTTGAACTCCAGCTACCTCTCCTGTGTAACACGCCAGATGGTATTGGACAGGTCGTCCGCGATAATCAGCGCACCCTCGGGGTCCACAGTCACGCCTACGGGCCGCCCGCGGGCCTTGCCCTCGTCATCGATAAAGCCGGTCGCAAAGTCGACCGGATCGCCAGCAGGCTGACCATCGTTGAAGGGTATGAAGACCACCTTGTAGCCGGCGAGGTCTTTGCGGTTCCAGCTGCCATGCTGACCAACAAAGGCACCGTCTGCGAATGCCCCGCCTAGCTTGCCATCGGCAAAGTCCACGCCCAGTGGCGCCACATGGGAGCCCAGGGAGTAGTCTGGCGTGATGCTGGCGGCTACTTTATCCGGGTCCTGAGGTCGTACCCGGTGGTCGACATTCTGGCCCCAGTAGCTATAGGGCCAGCCATAGAAGCCGCCCTCACGGACTGAGGTCAGATAGTCCGGTGTCAGGTTCGGACCCAGTTCGTCACGTTCGTTGACCACAGCCCAGAGCGAACCTGTATCCGGATGCATGGCCAACGCGGTGGGGTTGCGCACCCCAGAGGCATAGGTTTTATGCGCCCCTGTATCAGTCTGGACCTGCCAGATCACTGCGCGATCCACTTCGGCCTCCATCCCGCGTTCGGTGATGTTGCTGTTGGAGCCAATGCCCACGTACAGATAGTCACCATCCTCGCTGGCGGTCATCGCCTTGGTCCAGTGATGGTTGATCGCCGAGGGGAGTTCAGTGAGGGTTTCTGGTGCGGCGCTGGCGCGGGTCTGGCCCTCCTCGTAGTCAAACCGGACCAGGGCGTCCTGGTTGGCAACGTATAGATCATCACCGATCAGAGCCAGGCCATAGGGTGCGTTCAGGTCTTCGGCGAAAATACCTTGCTGCTCGTAGGTACCGTCTCCATCGCTGTCTCGCAGCAGGGTCAGACGATTGCCACTTTTCACCGAAGTGTTGCCCTGCGCCTTGATGTAGCCGGCTATCACGTGCTTGGGCCTGAGCGCTGATGCATTACCGCCGCGGCCTTCTGCGACCAGGATGTCTCCATTGGGCAGCACCAGGGTTTGCCGGGGAATGAGCAGGTCGGTAGCAATGGCGCTTACGCTGTAACCCTCAGGAACGGTGGGGAGTTCATCACCCCAGCCTGTCGGCTTGGCGATGGTCATATTGGGAAGCAGGCCACGTGACGGCTCCGGTAGTGTCGGGTCGGGCCCATAGAGCACCATCGCGTCGTCATCTGCGCCACAGGCGGTGAGCAGGATGGAAAGGGTCAATACTGAAAGCAGGCCAGGGCGGGTCATAGGGCACCTCCGGTGCGGCGGGCGGAGAAGCGAACTGCGGTAGCTATGCTTGCAAGCAATGCGACGATAACCGACAGAATGAGCCCGGAAGGCATGGTGGCCCAGGCATCCCTGGCGTGCACCAGTGAGTTGATAAAGCCGAGCACCCAGGTGAGCAGCAAAAGCACGACATATAGCTTGCTACGGCCGCTGTGACCCTCCGCTCGAAAAAGCCCTGATATCCCGCACAGGAGAGCCAGAGCGGTAAAAACCAGCCCGCCAGCAACCAGCCAGGATGAGAAATTGACCCATTGGATTTGATAAGTCTGGAAGTAGGCGATGTCGCTTAGTAGCGCACCGAGAAACAAGGGTATGGTACCTGCCAATAGCACGGCATGCAGCGGACTAAGCGTCATTTGGGGCGTCTGGTGGCTTCGGTCGACAGTGGCTGTCATGGCGAATTCCTTGATTTTACTGGTGCAACGGGATGCACCTTCCAAGGTGTTGGAGAGGTCGAAAGCGCATAAAGTTCGCAAAAAAAGACATCGCCAAACAAGCCTGAGCAGCGTCAGTTGGACAACAGGTGTGGCTCGAAAGACAGCTCGGAACCAGGCAATTGGTGGAAAGCAAACCAGGAAAGGATAATTCCACCCCAGCCAGGGTCCAACCAGCATCAGGCTGGGCCGATCGGTTTTTTCAGCCGCTAACAGGGTGGGAGGACTAATGCTGGAAGATGTGTTTTTCGATGGCTGGGCCGGACTGGCGCGCACGCTGGTGGTGGGCGTGATGGCGTATGTTGTGTTGATCGTTTTCCTGCGTATTTCTGGTAAACGCACTCTGTCGAAGATGAACGCGTTCGACCTGATTGTGACCGTTGCTCTGGGCTCGACATTGGCTACCGTACTGCTCAGCAAGGACGTTGCCCTGGCCGAGGGCGCGCTGGCCTTTGCGGTGCTTATCGGTCTTCAGTTCATTGTCACCTGGTCCAGTGTGCGGGCGCGCTGGGTAAGGCGGTTGGTCACGGGTGAGCCACGACTCTTGTATTACCAGGGCAGATTGCTTCCGCAAGCGCTGCTTGGCGCTCGGGTAACAGTCGACGAAATCGAAGCAGCAGTGCGTTCTTCCGGTATGGCCAATCTGGCTCAGGCAGCATCCGTGATTCTGGAAACCGATGGATCCTTCAGTGTGATCAAGCGCCAGGATGGTCAGATCGCCACCGTCCCTGTGGGGGTCGCCGGGCCGCAGGATGAGTGAGCGGTTGCCACCGGAGTGTGCTTAACCGCCGACCAGTTAACGTACAATGGTGCTTCATGCACACTCAAGGCGCGGCACAATGGCAATTCAGTGGTATCCCGGACACATGCACAAGGCGCAAAAGGCCATAAAGGAGGTTCTGCCTCAGGTAGACCTGCTGATCGAAGTGCTGGATGCGCGCATTCCCTATTCCAGTGAGAACCCCTCCATTGCTCAACTCAGGGGCGACAAGCCCTGTATCAAGGTGCTGAGCAAGACCGACCTGGCTGACCCGGAGCTGACCGCCCAGTGGCAGGAATACCTGGAGCGCGAGCGGGGGGTAAAAACCTTTGCCACCACTACCGAACAGCCCGGCAGGATCAGGCTGCTGGTGGATTTGTGCCGCAAGATGCTGCCCGAAAAAGATGCCGGGGCAAAAAACATCAATGCCATGATTGTCGGCATTCCCAACGTTGGGAAGTCGACCATCATCAACACGCTGGCTGGCCGCATGGTTGCCAAGACCGGTGACGAGCCGGCGGTAACCAAGGATCAGCAGCGAATCAACCTGGGCAGCGGCGTCACTCTGCTGGATACACCGGGTATCCTCTGGCCAAAAATCGAGAACCCTGACAGCAGTTATCGCCTGGCCGCCACAGGTGCCATCAAGAATACAGCGATGGAATACGATGACGTCAGCTTTTTCCTGGCCGAGTATCTGATAAAGGCTTACCCGGAATTGATCACCGCGCATTTCCAGCTGGAACGGCTGCCTACCAGCGAACTGGATTTTCTGGAAATGGCCGGCGCCCGGCGCGGTGCACTGCAAACCGGGGGCAGGATCAATCTGCACAAGATCTGCGAGGTGCTGATCAACGAGCTTAGGTCCGGCAAGTTGGGCCGTATAACGCTTGAGACACCCGCGATGGTAGAGCGGGAAAAGCAGGCCATAGCCGAGGCGAAGGCCAAAAAGGAAGCCGAGAACGCCGAGCGCAAGAAACGCTTCAAGGAAGGTTCACGTAATTCCGATCGGGCCGATCGCAAGGAGCAGAAAAATTTGCCCAAGCCGCCTCGTCAGCGTGGCGTCGGCAAGCCTGGCAAGAAGAAATAGCCGTTTGTGCCAGCTGAGGCGTCTTCCTCAGTTACGTTTTTCCTGCTGCAGAATGATTTGCCAGTGCTCGTCACTTACCGGCATCACTGACAGGCGGCTGCCACGCCTGACCAGGGGCAAGTCATCGAGACCGGCAATGCCTTTAAGCTCATCCAGCGTTATCAAGCGCTCCAGTTTGCGTTGAAATAGCATATCTACGGCCTTCCAGCGGGGTTTTTCCCGGGTGCTTTTGCCATCGTAATAGGGCGACTCAGGATCGAACTGTGCTGGATCGGGGTAAGCGGCGCGGGCAACCTTAACCACACCCGCCACGCCGATGTGCTTGCAGCTGGAGTGATAGATGAACACGTCATCGCCCTCGGCCATTTCTGTCAGAAAGTTGCGTGCCTGATAATTGCGCACGCCGTCCCATGTAATGGGGTTCTTCGGGTCTCGGGCGAAATCGTCGATACCGCATTCATCAGGTTCGGTTTTGACGAGCCATCTGGCCATGGGTCAGGTCCCGGTTGCGAGTAATGCGTCAGTTTACGTGAGCGTTCACCTATGGGGTATCTCGCCGTTTTTCAGGTACGCTGAGAACATGAAATCCGACAGCTACTCCCCCATTGATCCAACAGGCTTTCGTATTCCGGCGATACGCCATCTTGCCTGGATGTGCGGCGCAGCGCAGCTTACCGATAGCCCTCTGGCGTTTGATCTGCGCGCGCAGTTGCCGGCCGGCACGATGCAAAAGCTGTTGAGCTGGGAGGCCATGCCGGACACAGCGCCTGCGATGCTGACCCAGCCAGCCCAACCCCGCCTGGGCTACTATTTCGAGCGGCTCTACGCGTGCCTGTTAACGGACGTTCTGGGTTGGGAGGTGATGGCCCGTAACTTGCCGATCCGCAATCAGGAGAGAACCCTGGGGGAGCTAGATTTTGTGGTTCGCAACCCGGCTACAGGCGCTATCGAGCATCACGAGATTGCGATCAAGTTCTATCTTGGCTACATACCGGATCTGGAGCTGAATATGGACCAGGTGCGCTGGTATGGACCCAATGCGGTTGACCGTCTGGATCTGAAAACCGCACGCATGCTGGATCATCAGAGTCAGCGCTCACTGTTACCCGAGAGTGTTATGGCGTTAGCCGAACTTGGTATAGAGCCGCCCGTGAGGTCGCGGGTGTTCATGCCGGGTTATCTTTTCTATCCACTCGCTACCGACTGTGCCAAGGCCGTTTCTCCGCCTTGCCATGTGCCGAGCGATCATCAGCGCGGTACATGGATGTATCTGGATGCCGTAAGCAGCAAAGACATTTCGCGCTGGGTCCAGCTGCGAAAACCCCATTGGCTTGGTCCGTGGCTACAGAGTGATGAGCCTGACCCGGCAGAGGCGCAGGCCGCTCTTGAGCAAATCGCCCTGACTCAGACACCGCGGTTGTTCGCCCGAATGTATTGGGACGAAACGGCAAGGCTCTGGCAGGAAGCCGAGCGCTGCTTTGTTGTGCCCGCACGATGGCCAGATTGAGAGACATTTTTTAACGGGAGTTGGCATGAATATAGGGGTTCTGAGAATCGGGTTTTCCTTGCCGGGCTGCAGCTCGCTCAAGGAAAAACGTCAACGCATGGGCGGCCTGCACGAACGCTTTGGCCGAACCCCATCAATCGCAGTTTGCGAGAGCGGCGACCTTGATCGTCTCGAGGCTAGTGAGTGGTCCTTTGTGGTGGCCGCGACCTCCGCACAGAAGGTGGAGTCGATCTGCAGTGAAATAGAGGAAAAGCTGCAGCGCACAGTCGATGGCCGGATCATGGATGTCGAGCGGGAGATTCTCTAGCGCTGGCAGGGATCAGCTATCAGCCTGCTCCACGGCGTTGGGATCCAGGGATTCCTCATCGAGCCAGGTACCGCAGAATTTACAGTAGCGGGCATTTTTTTCATGCTGGTGCTTTCCACATCCAGGGCAGGCTTCGTCCGAGTAGCGCTCGTCGCGCAGAGTATTTATCACTTCGACCGAGAATACGCCAACTGGTAAAGCAATGATGGAGTAACCGGTCAGCATGATCATGATGGATATGAATTGGCCTAGCGGAGTCACCGGCGCGATGTCCCCGTAGCCCACCGTGGTCAAGGTCACAATGCCCCAGTAAATCGCTTTGGGTATGCTGGTGAAGCCGGCCTCCGCAGGCTCGATCAGAAACAGCAGGGAGGAGAAGATAGTGACCAGCATCATCACGGCAAACAGGAACAGGATAATCTGACCACGGCTGCGCTTGAGTGCATCGACCAGCAGTTTGCCTTCACCTACCAGCGTCATCATTTCCAGTACCCGGAACAGGCGCAGTGTGCGGAGTAAGCGAATTACGACCAGGGTCTGCGCGCCGGGAATGAAGAGTGCGAGCCAGGTGGGCAGTACCGCCAGTACATCAATTACCCCGTAGAAGCTCTTCAGGTACAGCCGGGGCTTTTCCAGACAATAGACGCGAAGTCCGATTTCGAGTGTGAACAAAACAGTGACAACCCATTCTGCATAGTAGAAAAACACACCGAATCGCTGATGGTAGCTCTCCACGCTATCTAGCAGTACCACGCCGACGCTCATCAGAATCAGCACGGCCAGTGCGATATCAAAACCCTTGCCCAGGGGCGTGTCGGATTCGAAGATGATCTGGAAAAGACCGGTTTTTACTCCAGCGCCGGCGGGTCTGAATGCGTGCATATGGATGGATATCTCCGGCTGTCAGGGGTGGGGTAAGTAAAGTCGCTGCCCAGAGCATAGGAAGTTCACGGGGATTTTGCGACTCGACTGAGAGCAGATGAACCCTTGCCATCAGGGTCAGTCACAAACAGCAGTAGCCGGACTTATTCCCGGTATCGACATTCACGTATCCTGTCAGTTCATTTTGTCAGCGGAGCAGCCAATGAGTCAGCTCGATAGCCCCAGGTTCGATAACAGCTACACGGCTTTGCCGGAGCGCTTCTACGCCAGGCAGAAACCGACGCCGGTACGAGCGCCAGAGCTTATCCGTATCAATCGCGCCCTGGCGGCGGAACTGGGCATTTCCGCAGACTGGCTCACCTCGCCAGAGGGGTTGCAGGTGTTGGCAGGCAACAAAATTGCACCCGGTTCCGTGCCGATCGCCACTGCTTATGCAGGCCATCAGTTTGGCAACTGGAACCCGCGCCTGGGGGATGGGCGCGCAGTGCTTCTGGGGGAAGTGATGGCTGTCGATGGGCAGCGTTATGATATGCAGCTCAAAGGGGCGGGACGCACACCCTTTGCGCGTGGGGGCGATGGACGTGCACCCCTGGGACCGGTACTGCGCGAATATGTCGTGAGCGAGGCGATGGCTGCGCTGGGTGTGCCTACTTCACGCAGTCTCGCTGCCGTGACGACTGGCGAGCAGGTCATGCGTGACCATCCTCAGCCCGGGGGCGTTCTCACACGCATATGCAGCAGTCACATTCGCATAGGGACCTTTCAGTATTTTGCCGGTATGGACGATATCGAGGCCGTACAGATTCTGGCCGATCACGTTATCACGCGGCATTACCCTGAGGCTGCAGAGGCAGAGCGCCCCTACGTGGCTTTATTGCAGGCCGTGATTGCCAGTCAGGCAACGCTCATTGCCCATTGGCAGCAGCTGGGATTCATTCATGGGGTGATGAATACCGACAATATGCTGGTTTCCGGCGAAACCATCGATTACGGCCCCTGCGCTTTCATGGACGCGTACCACCCCGAAACGGTCTTCAGTTCGATCGACCGGGGTGGACGCTATGCCTACGTGAATCAGCCGGGAATAGGACAGTGGAATCTTGCATGGTTGGCCCGGGCACTGCTACCGCTGCTCGACAAGGATGAAGAGATTGCCGTGCAGGCTGCGCAGCAGGCCATCGATGACTATGTAAGCCTTTACCAGAGGGCCTACCACGATCTGATGGCACGCAAGCTGGGGCTGGCTTCGAGCGACGAAGGCAGCATCGCATTGGTTGAAGAGCTGCTTGAACTAATGAAAGCTGCCGGTACTGATTACACACTGACTTTCCGTCGATTATCCGAATTGGTCGGTCCCCAGGGAGGGGGCGAGGGTGACAGCGTGGCTGATATTTTCCAGTTGCCGGAGTCGTTTGCGCCATGGCAAGAAAAATGGCGGCTGGCGCTTGAGCAGCAGCCGCTATCTTCCACAGAACGCCAGCAGCAGATGCTGGCGCTGAATCCCGCTTACATCGCGCGGAATCATCTGGTTGAGGAGGTTATTCGTGCGGCCGAGGATGAGGGCGATTTACAACCGTTCCATGATCTGATCGATCGACTGGCCAGTCCCTTTGAATATCGCAGCCAGGATGCCCGCTACGCCTTGCCACCCACGCCGGAGCAAAGGGTGTATGCGACGTTCTGCGGTACCTGAGTTTTGGCGATGGCAAAGCATTGGGCAAAAAAAACCGCGGCAATCGCCGCGGTTTCTCAGGTTTTGCCTTACATCAGGCGGGGAGTTCGCCGAGAATCTTCTCGATAATATCCAGGCCTTCCTCCAGCACTTCATCCTCGATAGTGACAGGCATCAGGAAGCGGATCGAGTTCGCATGCATGCCGCACGCAAGCAGTATCAGTCCATTTTCCTTGGCCTTGGCAGTGATTGCTGCGGCCAGATCTGCACGGGGTGTGCGACTGGTCTTGTCCGCTACCAATTCGAACGCGGCCATTGCGCCGAGGTTGCGCGAGTTGTCGACGAACTCGAACTCTGCCTGCCATTTGGCAAATCGTTTGGCCAGCTTTTCGCCAAGCTTGTTGGCTCTGCCTAGAATGTCCTCGCTTTCGAAAATGTCCATGACGGCCATCACCGCTGCGCAGGAAACGGGACTACCGGTGTAGGTGCCGCCCAGCGAGTTGGGTCCGGAGCTGTCCATGATTTTGTCGGTACCCACCACTGCCGAGATTGGCATGCCGTCGGCCATACTTTTGGCCATGGTGATCATGTCCGGCTCGACACCACTGTGTTCGATTGCGAACATCTTGCCAGTCCGCCCGAAACCGCTTTGCACTTCGTCGACAACCATCAGGATGCCATGCTCATCGCAGATCTCGCGAATAGCCTTGAGGAAGGTGGGGGAGGCCGCATAAAAGCCACCTTCACCCAGTACCGGCTCAATGAAAATCGCGGCGGTGCTTTCCGGGGCACTATCCGTGCGTAGCGTCATACGCAGGCCACGCAGCGCTTCCTCCTCACTCACGCCATGATAGGCGACCGGGTAGGGGGCCCGGAACACGGTGCCCGGCATGGGGCCGAAGTCGTCCTGGTAGGGTTTGACCTTGCCGTTCATCGCCATGGTCATGAAGGTACGGCCATGATAGCCGCCGTCAAAGCAGATGATGTTGGTGCGTCCCGTAGCAGCGCGGGCGATTTTGACCGCATTTTCCAGGGCTTCGGCCCCGGAGTTGGCCAGCATCACCTTACCGTGGCCACGAACCGGGCTGATCTCGCTAAGCTTCTGGGCAACCTTGACGTAGCCCTCGTAGGGCATGACCGTCTGGCAGGTATGCATCAGCAAATCCAGTTGCGCTTTTACCGCGGCAACGACCTTGGGGTGGCGGTGACCTACGTTCAAAACGCCAATGCCTCCGGCAAAATCGATCATGCGCTTGCCGTCAGCATCCCATATCTCAGCATTGGTCGCGTGGGCGGCGAACTGTTTGTTCGGGCTGGCAGCGCCTGCTGCCACGTAACGTTCTTTGAGCGCTTGCAATTCGGCATTGTTCACTGTGTCGTCTCCATCGTTTGAAATCGTTTCAGCGGGACGAGGTGGGCCCTCGAATAACTGCTTAAGGCAACTCTGCTCGGGGGTAAACCCTGGCCTCGTTCCTGTTGTGAAAAGCCCTCGGCGGCGAAAGTTCAGCCTGCCGGGGCAGCTTGATGCTGGCTTTAATGCGGCTACATCGCATTATGAAGCTCTTGATTCATTGCCCATGATGGACGAACTGGCGCCAATGAACAAAAGTTCAGCAGGCCTGAATGCTTACAAATTGCTTTGACCGGGTAGAATTCCGGTGATCTTGCCGTCCAGACTGAGCTGGTTTTTTTCACGCCAGTACTGCTCAACCCCATGCTCGCCGCGCTTCTCCGCCCACCTGGTCAGGGTGGCGCGCTCACCCTGGAAATCATAATGGGGTACCGCATAGCCACAGGACGTTGTTATCAACGAAATACGCAGCCGGAACACCTGGCGGGCACCGGGGTGGGGTGGAAACAGCTCCGACAGAGATTTCCATGCCTGGTTTCGCGGATGTACGACCTCTGCCTCGCCATACAGGCGCAGTATCAAGGGCTGTTTGTCAAAGGAGCAGAACATGATGGTCATACGGCCGTTTTCGAGTACGTGGGCGGCGGACTCGTTGCCGCTCCCGGTCAGGTTCAGCCAGGCAACCTCAGAAGGATTGACGATTCGCAGACTGTCCAGCCCTTTTGGTGAGACGTTGACCAGTCCTTCAGCGCCGGCTGTACCCACAAAAAAAAGGTGCTGGGCGCGAATGAAATCCATCAGTTTATTGTTCAGCTCCTTGAATTGTTCCATGTGCTGCTCCTTGTCTGCGTGACTGCTAGGGTACTGACCCGAGGGGTTTGAACAGGGGATAGGGATTGACCGGCGTGCCTTTCCACCACTGTTTTTCTGGACCCAATTCAAAAATGGCGAAATGCAGGTGAGGGGCATCGGGATCAGCGTTCCCGGTGGCGCCGACATAACCGATCAGATCTCCGCGATGTACGTACTGCCCCTCACTCAGATTGGCTGCATACCGGTCCAGATGCGCGTAATAGTATGCCAGCTCTTCGGCTACATCGAACTGGTAGATGGTCAGGCCGCCCGGTACGCTGTCAAACAGCTTGATGATTTTGCCGTCACCAACAGCAACTACGGGTGTGCCCGTGGAGCCCATTATGTCAATGGCTTCATGGGGCTGATCTCCGCCACGCTGATCCAGATAACTGTCTCGCAAGTCCTCAAAGGCGACGCCGGGAACCGGTATCTGGAGTGAGGCCGGCTTCAGTTTCTGTTGCGACACTCTGGTCGTATACAGCGCCGGCAGGTCTGAGGTGGTCTCTGTGACTGGCGAGTCTTGCGCAATAAAAACAAACAGGCCCAGAACAGCGATCGCGGCTGGCAAAGTGTAAGTGAATATTCTGTGCATAAGGTCGCGAAACTCCTGTAGGCGCCATGGCAGACGGTGTGAGAACAGATACTGCTGGTCAGTAAAAAGAGGCGGTCCGTCCGGATTGCTGGCGCAGGAATTGATCAAGCTGCAGTCCAAGTGTAGCCTTCAACAGGATGCTGTCAGTTACCTACAAGCTTAAGATATTTGATTTTCGCAGGATGCGGCCAGAGTTAATCCACAGAGAGCAATGCAGATGCGTAATCAACCTTTGGCGGTTGCTGGGCCTTTTAATGCACAAGCCAGAGTAGCTGGTACAGATCCCTTGCACGTCAGCGAAGCGCTGGTAACTGGGCTCGTTGAAGGAATTGAAGTCGTCGAGCTGCCAGACCGTAAACAGCGGAAACTGAATGAGCTGCGCTGTCACATTGACCATTTGCTCGATGAGGGCTGGGTGATCGCCAAGCGCAATCCGCTGACCCTTCAGCGAAACACGCGCGTGTGTTATGTGCTGCATGGAATGCTGATCAGTGACTCTCTGAACTGACTCTCTGCGCTTCTCTTCACCGTACTTTTTTCATGCTCACTGAACTTGTAATTCCTCCCGATTCCTTTCTCAGGTATCGGGCCCCCGAGTTGCGATTTCACGAAAGGCGTTGACCAGTGTTTCGGGTTCCTGAGCTCCGGAAATCAGGTGCCGGTTGTTGATAATGAATGCAGGTACGGCTGACACGCCAGATTGTTGGTACAAGGCTTCGTCTGCTCTTACGGGCTCGGCAAAGGCATCTGATGCGAGTATTTCTCTGGCCTTGGAACCGTCCAGACCTATTGATTCTGCGCAGTCAATCAACACCTGAATGTCAGAAATATCTGCAGCATGACCAAAGTACGCATCAAACAACGCCATTTTCATATCCGTCTGGCGATTCTGCTCCCCTGCCCATTTCACTAAACGGTGGGCATCGAAGGTGTTGCAGGTAAAGCGCTCCTGCATCTTGCTGAAGTTCAGACCCAGGCCCTCGGCTATACCCATCATATTGCGTTGTGCGGCTTCCATTTCCTCTACGCTGCGACCGTACTTGCGGCTTAGGGCCTGCAGGATTGGCTCGCCGTCGGATGCCTTGTCCGGGTTGAGCTCGAAGGCGTGCCACTCCACCTGAAACGTCAGTTCACCCGCGAGGCTGGACATTGCCTGTTCCAACCGCGCATAACCTATCGCGCACCAGGGACAAGCAATGTCGGATACGATGTCTATCTGCAGGGTTTTCATCAGTTACTCCTGGTCTGTCGAAGGCGGTTCTGGGTCAGGTTACACGCAAGTCCGTGCCTCGACCTAATTGCCGGCTAGGCGGAAATTCGAAGGGCCGTGGCTGAAGCATCGCCATGTCCACTGCACAGCAAGACCCCGCGGGCGGATATCACGCACGACCGACAGTCAGAGTTTAAACGCACAAGTGTTCCCCGATGGTGAATAATGATGTCTTGAACAGATTGCTTGTTTGCCGGTCTTATCAGCGTCCGGCCTTTTCCAGGGGTTCAAGCTCGCGCCATAGGGCATCGGCTTCCTGGGTAAGCATCGAGTAGGTGCGGATGTCGCCGTTACGCTGGGCTTTCATTGCGGCCTCCAGCTTGGCGTTATATTCCTTGCGCAATTTTTTTGCCGGATCTGACTTGAACAAGCCGAACATGGATTCGCTCCTCTGGTTGAAGGTGCTTGGAAGGAAACTGGGTGAGCACCCTGGGTATGACAGCTTAAGGGAACTACGCAGCCTATCGCGCCGGCATGTGTTACAAATTAACTGTACGTGTATCGACGCGTACGTCCTTTTGAGGATGTGAACATGCACATGCGCACCTTGCTCGCGGGCTCCTTGCTGGCACTCTCGGGTTGCAGCCAGGCGGGGTCTACAGACTTGGTTGGAGAAGTCGGAATCTATCTGGATTCGGGATCTACCCAGTGCCGGGACGACGGCATGAAGCTTGAGGAAATGCAGCAGCTGCTGGGGGATGCTGACATTCCGTTTTCTGCGGCCACCTGCGGGACGGACGGTAACATGTATACGGCGATGTGCGGCTCCCCGGACGGCAGGATAGGTATCTTCCAGATCGCCCCAGAGCATCTACAGCTCGCCCGTGCTCTGGGTTTCGAGGCCCTTGCCAATGTGCCGGATGCGTCCCCCGTCGACTGTTCGAGGTGGTGATCTGCTCGACGAGAATCATTGTCACGCTATAGCCGCCAGCCAGAAGGTCTGATCTGCCAGCAGAGGGGCAGGGTCTGGCGTGCGGAATGGACTCTGTGCATGCTGTGATCTACCTCAATCAGGCACGGAGTAAAGCATGACAGGCAAGCCAAGCGTCGAACAACTCAACGATTTTTTCCGCCGTGAATTTCCCCAGGCCAAGGTCTTTGTAGAAGAGCTGGGCAAAGGCTCGGCTCGGGTGCGGCACAGCGTTGGCGTAACTGAGCTGCGGCCCGGCGGGACGGTCTCCGGGCCAGTGATGATGGCAACCGCCGATGTGGCCCTGTACGCCGCAATTCTTGGCAGTATCGGTATTGTCCCACTGGCTGTGACTACTAACCTGAATATCAATTTCCTGCGTAAACCCGTCGCGGGGCGGGACATTCTGGGTGTCTGTACATTGCTCAAGGTGGGCAAGACCCTGGCGATCGGCGAGGTTTCACTCTTTTCAGAAGGCTCCGATGAGCCTGTCGCTCATGCCACAGGTACCTACGCGATTCCCCGCGACTGAATTCGCTTTTCCTTCTTATCACTCGGGGCGGGACGGCTTTATCTGCCGGGTTTCCTCGGGGTGGGCGGCAGACGAGCTGTCCGTGGAGCTCTCACGTTCCCAGTCAGGTGGCATCCATAGATGCCCGAGCCGTTGGCTCAGTGGGCCGCTGCGAGCCATGTCGCGAAACATGTCCCGGTATTCATGCAACCAGCTGATCAGGAGCCCGTCGCCGCCAATGGGCCGGGTGATGCCATATTGAATGGGCTGGTCTGCCCGCTCGGTCGCAAAGGTACCGAACAGTCGGTCAAAGATGATGAACACGCCACCGTAGTTGGTATCGATGTAAGCGGGATTGCGTCCATGGTGAACCCGGTGATGGTTGGGGGTGTTGAGCACGTATTCGATGGCCGGGTGCAGTCGACCGATCAGCGTGGTGTGAATGAAAAACTGGTATACCAGCGACAGCGCATAGCACACACCGATCCACACCGGGTTGAAGCCGAGCAGGGCCAGAGGCACATAGAACAGCCAGCCACCGTTGAAGATGTTGGTGGCGTTCTGACGCATCGCGGTGGAGAAATTCATGCGTTCGGAGGAATGATGGGTGACATGCGCTGCCCACAGCCAGCGCACCCGGTGGGATGAACGGTGCATCCAGTAGAAGCAGAAATCAGTCAGAACCCAGAGCAGCACGGCGGTCAGTGGCGTAAGGGGGATGTCCCACAGCCGATGGTGATAGGCCAGCGCATAAACGGGAAAGGCGATCAATCCGGCAAACAGAAGCTCGGTAGTCTGATAGCCGGCACCGAGCATGAAATTACGCACTGATTCCTTGCCATCCACCAGGCGGGGGTTATGGCGGATCTTGAAGTATTCCCAGGCAAATACACCGATGAAGACCGGTGTTGCCAGCATGAAAACCAGCTGACGCTCATCCATGGCCAGCCAGGCGGGCAAACGGTTGACCAGACTGGCCAGACCACTATCGACGTAAACGCTGTTAAAGGCGGCAGTCCAGTTCATGGGAGTATCCCTCTGGAGGCAAGAGTGGTTCATAGTCTGCTACGGATGGGGCTGTATAAATTGACTTTTCATGCCATGATTTTGACTCAATACGTCAAATGGACAGTGAGTTGATCATGACGCCGTTGCGCGTAACCGGGGCATGGGTCCAGCTGTTGGCGGACTGGCTAGATGATCAGAGGCTTTACGCGCCAGGTGTGCGGGCATTGATCGGCATTCGTCGACCGGCCGATACAGTACCTTTGGCTCTGTGGACAGAGTTACTCGAACAGGTACTGCAAATGCGGCCCGAGCTTACTGCACCGGCGTTGGCTGTAGGTGCTTTGGTGGAGCCGCGCCATCTTGGGGTACTGGGCTATCTGATTCTGTCTAGCGCTACTCTGGGCGAGGCCATGCAAGCCTATCGCCGTTATGAGCGTCTGTTCTATGGTGCCAACCTGGCAACCGTGGAGGTGGACCGATTGCATGTCCGTTTATGTTGGCCGGCCTCGGCCTCCACAGGCAAGCTCGCTGATACCGTTGCCATAGCAGCCTTGGTAGCTTTTCAGCGCCGCTTGCTGGGTAATCTCTTTGTTCTTGAGTCTGTCAGCTTTGCCTTCGCGCCACCGGATAACCCGCTGGAACGGCAGGCTTACGATACGTTTTTTGCCTGTCAGGTGTATTTTTCAGCGCCTGAAACGGCGGTTGTCATGCCCGTTGCAACTCTCGACAGGCGCCTACCCGGCAGCGACCCTTATCTGCGCGCTTTGCTGGATAGTCAGGCCCAGGCGCTGCTGCGCGCAGCACCAGACGCGGGAGAGATAGACCGTTCGGTACAGCAGGCACTGATTCGCTGCCTGCCAGAGGGTCGGGTAACTCTGGAGCGCATCGCTGCTCTGCTGCATCTGTCGGTTCGCAGCTTGCAGCGGCGTCTGGCTGAGCGGGATATTAGCTGGCGCCAGTTGCTCGACCAGACCCGTGAGCAGTTGGCTAGCGAGTATTTGGCCGATGCGTCTTTGAGTGCCACGGACATAGCCTTTCTGCTTGGTTTTTCGGAGCAAAGTGCGTTCAACAGAGCCTTTCGACGCTGGACCGGCAGCAGCCCCGAACGCTATCGGCGGCGACTTGCTTGTGTACAGGAAATGTAAGGAGTTGTTAGAGCTTTCCAAAGCTTTTGAGTGCGTTGAATTGGGCTTGCATGGATAGCTTGTCAAGTTGGATTTTCACAAAATCCCATTTTAATCAGATTGTTAGGGTTTTCTTGATTGTGCATACAGCTCTGGAAGGGGAGTGTCGCGCGATCGGGGCCGCAAGACTATTGACGTCAAATAATTGTACATAAAGTTATCAGTGCATTGAATGCGTACAGGTTTGTGATGGAAAATTCCGGGCCTAGGGGCGAGGTACTTTGCCCCATCCACTAGGGGGCTTTTTCAATGAACGGCCATTACGATCCAGGTCTTGTTCTGCTGTCTTACCTGGTCGCCATCCTGGCGTCCTACAGTGCACTGCACTTTGGCTCGCAGTTGTCTTCTTCCAGCCGTGCCAAGGGCAGATTCTGGTTGGCGCTGGGGGCGTTGACCATGGGTACTGGTATCTGGACCATGCATTTTGTCGGCATGCGTGCACACATCACGCCTGTGGCGATGACTTACGATCTTGGTATCACGGTGCTTTCCTGGCTTGCTGCGGTGCTCGCTTCAGCTATTGCGCTGTTCATCATCAGCCTTCAACACGTTCGAGTTCTGCATGTGGTTATCAGCAGCCTAGTTATGGGTGGCGGTATTTCGACAATGCACTATGCAGGCATGGCGGCGATCAATCTGACGCCGGCACCCAGTTATGACCTGCTGCTGCTGGTGCTTTCGATTGTGATCGCTGTAGCTGCATCGGCGGCAGCGATGGTTATCTGTCGTGCATTAAAAGGGGCAACCGGTCGTAATGCCATGAAACTCCAAGGCGGTGCCTCGTTGGTTATGGGGGCAGCAATTTGTGGTATGCACTACACCGGTATGATGGCGGTGCGCTTTCCAGCAGATGCCATGCCGCATCCGGGGAATCAGTTGTCTGGCGGTTGGCTAGGCCTACCTCTGGCCCTGACGATCAGTGCGTTTATTGCCTTGGCAGTCATATCTGCGATAGCGGATATGCGTCTACGTAATCTGGAGCAGACACGGGCCATTGAACAGGAAGAGAAACTCAAGCAGATGGCATTCTTTGATACGGTCACCGGGCTGCCTAACCGCGCAGCTTTTGATAAGGAAGTCTTTGACCTGATTATCCGCTGTGAGGGTGGCAAGGCATCGTTTGGCTTGGAATTTCTGTCCATTGCGAATTTTCGTTCGATTGAAAAGCACCTGGGTGAAACGTCACTTCAAAGCCTTGCGCGAGGATTGAAACAGCTTGTGGGGGACGATATTTTTATCGCGCGCTATGCCTCTGGCGGCTTCATGTTTCTGTTAAATCAACAGCAGCTGTCCGCCAGGGGTGCGCTGATCAAACGCCTTCAGCAACTACCGAAGACGCTGGCCAACGGTGCGGTTGATATTCAGTGGCGAGCGGGATCCAGTCGCTTCCCGACGGATGCCAGCTCAAGTCGCATGCTGGTCAAGAAAGCCATGCAGACCACTGATATGAGTGATTATGTCCAGATGCGCACGAGCCCTGATGCAGACATATTCATCCCTCAGACCGAGGCTACTTCAGCCTGAGTCAGCGAGCGATATTCACCTGGTTGTAGAGTGGGGTCCAGCAAAATGGACCCCATGCTTATTCTGTGCAATGCCGTCACGCGATTACCTACAGCGTGAAACATTCGCTTGATCTGATGGTATCGTCCTTCATAAATCGTTACCTGGGCCTTGCATCCGCCTAGCCTTTCCAGCTGGGCCGGTGAAGTTGTCAGATCTTCGAAAACGAAGTGGATTCCCTCTGCAAACCGGATTATGTCGTCATCGCGAATCGGCATGGCGGTTGTTACATGA
The DNA here is from genome assembly GCF_008641105.1 of Halopseudomonas salina. Next base: position 43,153 of record NZ_VTTI01000008.1, on the reverse strand, counting down.
TAGACCTTTGGGGTCTTGATCCGTGGCTCGGTCACGCGTCGAGACCAGAGTCCGTCGTTGGTAAGCAACAACAGACCAGAGCTGTTGCGGTCCAGGCGTCCGCCAATATGGAGCCTCGGGTGGAGTTCGGGCGAAACAAGGTCGAGTACTGTGGGGTGGGTGTCATCAGATGTGGCACTCAGATACCCGGTGGGTTTATGCAGCATCAGATAGATTGATGCATAACCGCCGCGCAGTGGCTGTGCGTCGATGCTTACTGCGGCGAAGCGATCCACCGTTGCCTGGGTGTCACGCACCGTCTGCCCGTTTACCTGTACGCGACCACAGGCGATCAACTGACGGGCCGACCGATGACTATATTCGGGGAAGTTGCTTATAAGGCGATCGAGTCTCATGCGGGCATTATACGGCCGCCCACACGCTCTGACTCGTTCTCGCGGATTATTGCCGAAAACCCCTGAGTTCAGGGGCGATCTTCAGGCAGCAGCTTGACGGCTTCGCGGGGGTCAAAGTCGACCCATTCACCATTGGTGAGTTCGCCTTGAGCTTCCTCAAGCTCGGCAGCCTGGTTTTTGCGCAGGACGCTTACAGCATCGTTGCGGTTATCGCCGTTCACCTTGACGGCAACGTACATGCCGGATTGGCGCTCGGTTAATTGTTCCTCCTTGAGTGGCGTCTCATCAGCCATTTCGTCGACTTCAGAGTCCTTATCGGTCTTTTTCATGGCGCCGACCAGTGACCCGGTGTACGCGCCGATGCCACCACCTACCACTGCACCAACGGGGCCTACTACTGGTGCGGCCGCCACACCGATGGCGACGCCTGCAGCAGCGCCAACGCCGCCACCCACGACTGCACCACGACCAGACTTTTCGGCGCCTGGCGAAGCTGGCTCGTCTCCGCCGATGGGGTACATGTCGTGCTGGCCGTGCGGATTGACGAAGAACAGAGAGATCTCGTCCTGACCAAAGCCGCTATCGTGTAACGAAGCACACGCCTTATCGGCAGCTTCCTGTGTCTCGAACCTGCCTGCGATGATTGTACTCATGGGTCCTCCTTTCAGCTCCGGGAGTGCTTTCCTGGGAAGCCAGCCTTGCACACCTTGTATCTTCAATATAGACGATAAAGATCCTGTAACGGTTCCCCCGGGTTGTTGGGGGGCCTTTCGGTGAGTATTAGAGTGCTTAGCGGCGTTTATTACTTGTAGCGTATAAGTGCGTGCCAGAGGGTGGGAGACAGTCGAGGTGGCTGGCGCGGCAGACAAAAAAGAAAACGGTAAAAACTTTTTGCAGTTTCTTCAGTCGCATGCGGTACGGCACGGTTTTAATTGTATACACCCATGTCGTTCTGGCCGGTGATGTCCTGTTATTCATATGGCGTCCGCAGTCTGGTCAGCTCGATTGGATGACAGGACTGATCACTTTCCTGACGGGAAAAAGACGAGAAGTTGTCACCATGTAGCTGACATGCAGTATTTGCAGGGAATCTCCAGCAGGCCGGGCCAGGACCGTGCCATGACAAAGACAGATGACCCCAGGAGGTTACCAGCGTGAACAGCATGACCAAACCACTTGATTTATACCCCTCCCGCCTCAGAGAAGCCCAGCCGATGGTGCCCCGTCGTGATCCGGTAGTGCACTCGCGTAACCAGCACCGCTGGAACGGTCCCTTGGACGAGGTGTCGTTGTCGCGATATGAGCGAGATGGATTTTTGTGGTTCGAGGGCTTCTTTTCCGAGGAAAGTATGCAGCCATTTTTCCGGGAGCTTAAGGATATGGCCGCGGATCCTGAGCTGATGAAATCCGAGCAGGTGATTTCCGACCCGGCGAGCGGCGCGATTCGGTCGGTCTTCGGTATGCACGAATTGTCCGAAAAATTCAGCCGAATGACCCGCGATCCACGTCTACTGGGGATGGTGCGGCAACTCCTGGGTAGCGAGGTATATATCCATCAGTCGCGTATCAACGACAAGTTCGGTTTCCAGGGTAGCGGTTTTGACTGGCATTCCGACTTTGAGACCTGGCACGCCGAGGACGGCATGCCGCGCATGCGAGCCGTCAGTGCCTCGCTGATGCTGACAGACAACAACGAGTTCAATGGACCTTTGATGATTATTCCGGGCTCGCATCAGCACTTTGTTCCCTGTGTGGGTGAAACCGCGGATGACAACTGGCAGAGCTCCCTCAAGTCTCAGGAAACCGGTGTGCCCAGCCAGGAAGTGCTCGCCAAACTGGCCGAGCGTGGTGGAATCCAGTCGCCGAAGGGACCTGCAGGGTCATTGCTGTTATTCGAGTCGAACGTGTTACACGCATCCAACGGCAATATGTCGCCCTGGCCGCGTTCGAATCTGTTTTTTGTTTACAACAGCGTCGAGAACCAGTTGAAGGAGCCCTATGCGGCCCCGGCAAAACGACCGGAGTTTCTCGGAGCGCGCAAGAATACCGATCCGTTGGAAATTTACGATGACTACCCGGAGCTCTCCGGTCAGGGCGTTGCACCTTTTCAATGGTACGGCTGACCCCGAAGGTGCATGGCTGGATCGCACCCTGTGTTCAGGTCCGGTCGGTTTCCAGCGTACCCAGCAGCAGGGTTCGATACAGCCGCTCCTTTAGGCCATAGGGGCGGTCAAGCTGCATGCGTTCGAGGCATGCTCGGGTAGTTGGCCCCGGTTTGCGTTTAAGGCCCGCGAGTATCAGTGGCAACAATGCTCGAGTGCTGCCCGCCAGTGGGGATAGCCTGGATAAGGCTACCGCAAGATGTTCTTCTTCTGCCGTCAGACCGCTGCCCAGTGGGAAGCTCGGCAGGTCGCCGGCATCTATCGCGCCGCGCAATGCCCGCTCGATGCGCTCGGGCGTATTGGCGCGGCAGGCTGGCTTGATCTGGTGATCAGCTGGCAACTTTCCGGCCTTCTGGGCCTGTTCATGCAATTGCGTCTGAAACGCAGAGTCGGTGATTTCCAGGAGGGCAGCGATGACCTGTGCATCGGTCTTGCCTCGCAAATCTGCCGCGCCATATTCGGTAACGACAATGTCGCGTAGATGGCGCGGTATGGTGGTATGCGGGTAGTCCCACACGATGTTTGACTGGCGCTTGCCCTTGCGGGTTCGCGTACTGGGCAGCGTGATGATGGAGCGGCCGCCTGCCAGCGCGAACGCCTGAGCGACAAAGTTGTACTGACCACCTACACCACTGACCACCTGATAGTCGGCCAGGCCATCGGACACCACCGCCCCGCTGAGCGTCACCATCATTGCACTGTTGACGAAGCGCGCCGCGGTACGCGCCTGGCGTTTACCCGGTTCGTCGCCGTACAGTTCATTGGTGAAAGATACCGGCATCATTGCAATCTTGCTGCGCGTGTCGGTAGGCATGTCCGCCAGCCGCTCATAAAAGGTAGGGCTGCCGACAAAAAAACCGGCATGCACCACGGCGCCGTCCACTTCACGGGTCATGATGCCTTCGGTAATCAACTCGAGAAAACCCTCTACCAGCATTTCGGTTACGCCGTACAAGCCTTTATTGAACGGCTGTCTGTGTTCTTTGCTATTTGCCGGTCTGTCCTGATCCAGCTGGTCGAGAAGTTTGTCGTAGAGCGCGCTCTGGCGATGTCTTAGTACCAGGCTGTGGGTAATGGCATCGCCGATAGAGCCGATGCCGATCTGCAGACTCCCGCCATCCTCGATCAGGTTGGCTACCTCCAGCCCAATGGCATGATCAGTAGCCGAGGCGGGTTTGTTGGGCGGCATGAACAGCCCGAACTCGACCTCGGGCGCCTGCAGGATCATATCGAAATCGCTGGCTGGCCGATCGGCCGCACCATCCATGTAGGGGAGCGCGCAGTTGATCTGTCCGACGCTGAGTATGGACAGCTCACCGGTCCTGCGGAGGTTGAGCAGGTCCGCACTGATATCAGGATTGGAACTGAGGCTGAAACGATTTCCCGTTGCTTGCGGATCCCGGTTAAGTGGTGCGACGAGTTGCAGAATCAGATTGACGCCTGAGTCGATAAGCTCGTTTAACGCATGCGTATAGTTGATGGATGCATATTGCTGTTGGGCTATTGGCACCCCCAGCCACTGGCCTGACTGCAGAAAGAAGTCCTTGATTTCGACATTGGCGGGGAGTTCGCCCGAACGCACGGCCTGGGCGTATTCAAGGGCCGGATAGTCGTCGAAAAGTCGGACGCTAACCGGTTCCAGAAAACGCCTTTCCAATTCACTCCCCGCGCGCGGCCGCTCTAGCGTCAGAGCAGTCAGAATACTCAGGGAAATGCTCGGATCAGCGCAGGCGCGCCGGTAAAGTGCATTGACCAGATGATTGGCCTTGCCCAGGCCCAGAGGCAGGCCGAGGACGATTCGACTACCCAGCCGCTGCAGAATGGCATCAACCAGGGCGTCACAGTTATTGAAATAGCGGGGGGAATTGGACATCGATACTCTCACAGCCAGCGATGCCCCCAGTATAGCGACGATGCCGGGAGTTACGAGGAGAGGGTCAGCGGATGAAGTTGACGTGATGCCGATGCGGGTTGGGCCCGCGCCAGATGAAGCCTTCGAAGTAATAGTGCAGAAAAGATACTGTCAGGATGGCGATACTGATAGCCGGGTACTGCTGGTGACTGGTCAGTACAAAAGCAATGGCTATCGAGAGTGCGGGTAGCAGCAGCAAAGGTGGAACCCGGCCAAACCCGGTAAGCCGGTAGAAGAGATTTACCGGCTTCTGCCGGTTGCGATTGCGGTCGTGGGTGATGTAGACCGTGTAAGCGGTAAGGTCGTGAATAACCCGCGGGATCAGAATGACGAAAAGTGTGTAGCCGATGTGGTTGATCAACAGTGCCGACAGGATAAGCGCCACGTTGCTCCACAGATACCAGACGCCGATGCGGTGGCGCGAGCTGGGAGCCAGTCGCCAGGCAAGTATCAGCTGCGCGGCACACAGCAGTGCCGCAATCCAGGTAAACAGCTGGTAGATATCCACTACCACACCGCCCACGCTGAAGGCCATGTTGGATAAGTAGTGCTGACCGTATACGTTGATGTAGATCGCAAAGCCGGCAAGGATCAAGGTCCATTTCCAGTATCTGAATATACGGCTCGGTGCTATGCCCATCATCATGAGAGTCAGCCCAAGCTGCTGGGCCAATACGTGATAGATGGTGTAGAAAGCGAGCAATATGAAAAGCAGGTTATAACTCACTGGTTGCGGCCCGAAATGCCCCGCAGTGGTAATTCCCGCGAATACCAACAGAGGCCAGAGCAGGGTGCGTCGATAGAAGCTGAGGTATTCGCGATCTGCCATGGTCAGCAAACTGGCAATAATGTGGGGTAGGCCAAAGATGACCGTCCAGAATGGCCACTGTTCCGGTTTATCGGGCAGGTACTGATGAACGGCCTGCCCGTCGAGCAGCAGAATGTCCAGGAAGATGGCCAGCAGGCATACGGGTATCAACGCGTAGAGGCTCAATAGCCAACGGCAGTCGATACTGTGTGCAAGTTGCTCTGATGTGGCCATGTTGTTATATGATCCTTGGCAGCCGAAGGGCAGTTGAGCACAAAGAAAGACTGGCTGGCACCACCCGAATGGGCGGTATGGCAGATCGACATCCAATAACAAGAAGAAATCTATGCACCCTCATACTGTTCTGCTAGCCAGAACCAAGTTCGCCTATGGGATAGGTCAGGTCGCCGAGACCATCAAGGGCACCGGCTTCGATATATTCCTGTTTTTCTACTTTACTCAGGTGCTGGGGCTGTCCGGGACGCTCGCGGGTGTAGCGGTCATGATTGCCCTGATCTTCGATGCCGTAACGGACCCTCTGGCCGGCTACGTCTCGGATCACTGGCGCTCGCGCCATGGGCGCAGGCATCCTTTTATGGTTGTCGCGGCTTTGCCTCTGGCGGTTGCCTGGTTCGCGTTATTCATGCCTCCCCAGTCACTGTCGCAAACCGGGCTATTCCTGTGGCTGGCCGGCTTTGCAATTCTGGTACGCGGCACCATGACGCTCTATTACGTTCCCTACCTGGCATTGGGCGCGGAGTTGACCAGGGACTACCAGGAACGCACCTCTGTAGCGGCCTGGCGGGGCGTCTGCGGAGTGATGGCGGCAGCGCTGGTGGCAGTGGTGGGGCTATCGCTGTTTTTTCCCGACAGCGCTGAATTCGAGAACGGTCTGCTGAATCCGGCGGGTTATCCGAAAGTGGCTCTTGCCGGGGCGATCATCATGGCGCTGGCCATCCTGCTCTCGGCCTGGGGCACCCGAGACCGCATCGCTTTGTTACCACAGGCCTCGGAAAGCCTGGCTCGGGCGCCCGTCCGCGAGGATCTTGCCGCAGCCTGGGGCAATACCTCGTTTCGCTCGTTATTTCTGGGCACCATGCTGGTGGCGATCTCGATCGGTATCGTGCAGACGTTGAACATGCATCTCAACGTCTACTTCTGGCAGTTGTCGAGCTCGTCTATCGCGTTTCTTGCAGTGGGTTTGCTGGTTGGCTGGCCGGTCGGCATCATGCTCGCGGCGCCTTTGCATAAACGGTTCGACAAGAAGCGCACCATCATTGTGGCGGCGCTGATCGGGCCGATAGCGGGCAATATTGCGGTCGTCTCCCGTCTGGCTGGGATTTTTCCAGAGCAGGGCAGCGCACTCTTTGTCCCATTGATCTTCTGCGTGCTGTTTATTTCAGGAGTGGCGGCGGGGCTGGCAATGATTTCGGGTGCCTCGATGATGGCCGATGTGACGCAGGAGCATCAGTTCCGCACCGGCCGCAGCCAGGAAGGGTTCCTGTTCAGCGCCGTGGCCTTTACCGGCAAGCTGGCAGCTGCGGTGGGCTATCTGGTCGCTGGCGTGGGTCTGGACCTGATCGCCTTTCCAGTGCAGGCCGAGCCCAGTCAGGTGACGCTGGCAGAGGTCACGCGGCTGGCGTTGCTGAATCTTTCAGCCTGTTTGTTCGGCTTCGCCTCGGTCTGCGCGTATTTCTTTTACGGTATTGACCGGGCCCGGCAGGAACACACCGCGCAGGCCATCGCCGCGCGCGATGCGGTCTCCTCACAGGTGGCGCCCTAGGCGCTCGCGGTTTCCTGCTGGTCCCAGCCCGGGTCCGGCTGGAAACGCTGGCCATGCTTGTCCTGCAAATGGCGGAGGCGAGCAGCAATGTCCTCGGTGCCGCGGTCACGGGCGTAGTGCATCGGACCGCCGCGGAAAGGCGCAAAACCGGTGGCGAATATCATCGCGCCATCCAGCAGGTCTTCGTTCTCTATCACCTTCTCCCGAAGGCACGCCTGGCAGGCATTGAGCATCGGCAGGATCAGCCGATCCAGGGTGTCTTCAGGCGCGGGATCGAATGTATCGCGCTTCTGCGGTTTGCCGTCCTCCCAGTTGTATAACCCCTTGCCGGTTTTGCGTCCCAGATCGCCTTTTTCGACTTTGCGAGAGAACCAGTCGGGCGTGGCTGGTTGCTCGGTGTCCAGTCGCTCGCGCAACATGGCTGCCACATCCAGGCAGATATCCAGGCCTACCTGGTCTGCCAGTTCGACCGGGCCCATCGGCATACCGAAATCCAGGGCTACCTGATCGATGGCCTCTGCGTCGACACCCTCATCCAGCAGGCAGATGGTCTCCACCAGATAGGGCGTCAGTGCGCGGTTGACCAGAAACCCTGGCGCGCTGGCGACCGGTGCCGGCAACCGGTCTATGCGGCCGACGAAATGTCGCGCCTGGGCCAAGGTACTCTCGCTGACCTGGTCATGGGCGACGACTTCGACCAGTTGCATGCTGGCTACCGGGTTGAAAAAGTGAATCCCGACCAGACGCTCTGGCTTCTGCAGGTTTTCACGCAGTTGCTCAAGCTGAATGCTCGACGTGTTGGTCGCGAGAATGGCGCCGGGCTTGAGCTGGGGCTCAACTTCGGCGTAGACCTTGCGCTTGATCTCCAGATCCTCTGGCACCGCTTCGAGCACCAGGTCCGCATGGCGGATACCGTGATTGGCCAGATCAGGGATCAGCCGGTCGAGCACATCCCGGGTACGTGCGGGGGAGAGGTGTTTGCTATCGCAGAGTTTGGCTGCCTTGCCTACGGCTTTGGCAATCACCTCGGGTTTCATGTCAAACAGGGTGACGCGCAGACCCTGCAGGGCACACCAGGCGGCGATGTCGCCGCCCATCTCGCCGGCGCCAATCACATGGATGTGGCGCAGCTCGGGCAGATCCCGATCTTCCTCAAGGCCCGCCTTGCTCTGGGCTTTGAGTTTTTCACGCAGAAAAAACACCCTTACCAGGTTCTGCGAGGTGGGGGTCTGCAGCAGCCGGGCGAAGGATTCGACTTCCTTGTGCAGCATCTTTTCCGGATTGTCTGCGTGCTCTTCCCACAGTTCGATCAACGCTTCTGGCGCGGGATAATGCTCAGGGGGCGCCTTGCTGGCCGCCTGGGAGCGCATTCGCTTGCCCGCCAACTGGCGAGGTATAGCGTGTTCGAAGGGTTTGCTGTTCCAGGCCTTCTGCTCGGATGGGTCAATCTCGCCCTGCACCGCGGCAGTGACCGCCGCGGCTACGTGACGCTCCTCCACCAACTGGTCTACCAGCCCGAGCGACTTGGCTTTGCGATCATGTACCGTCTTGCCGGTAAGCATCATGGTCATGGCATCAATCGGCGGGATCAGTGCGGGCAGGCGCACGGTGGCGCCAAGACCGGGATGCAGACCCAGTTGAATTTCCGGTGTGCCGAACTTCGCCCCGGGCACCGCCAGCCGATAATCGCAACATAGCGCTAGCTCCAGGCCGCCCCCCAGCGCCGCTCCGTGAATAACAGCTATCGTCGGGCACGGCAGGTCGGCGAGTTTCTGCACTACGCGGTGGGCCTCGTTCAGTTTCGCTACCGCCTCATCCTGACTGGCGAGATGGCGAAACTGGGAAATATCGGCCCCCATGCAGAAGCCGCTGGCCTTGGCGGAGCGAATCACCAGGGCCGCGGGTCTGTCGCTTGCGAGCTTATCCAGTATCCCGTCGAGCTCGCGCAGCAGCTCTTCGGACAGTACGTTTGCGCTGGAATCCGCCTTGTCCATCAGGAGCCAGGCGACGTTGTGATCATCGCGTTTGAAATGCCAATGTTGCCGCTCGCCATCCGACGTCAGCGGTGCCGCGTTGAAAGGACCCAACTCTCGATCACGCTGAGCCAGCGCGGGATAGACCTTGCCTGTCATCAGCTTGTCTCCTGTAGCATTTCAATCAACATGGCCCCGGCCTGACCGCCGCCGATACATTCGGTGGCAATACCCCGTTTGAGCCCCTTGCGGCGCATGGCATTGACCAGGTGAAGAACGATACGGTTGCCGCTGGTACCTACCGGGTGGCCGAGGCTTATCGCGCCGCCGTCGACGTTCAGCCGCTCCCGGTCTATCGGGCCGAAGGGTTGATCCAGCCCCAATACGCTGCGGCAGAATTCGGGATCTTCCCACGCTGCCAGGCACCCCAGCACTTGCGCCGCGAAGGCTTCGTTGATCTCCCAGAGATCGATATCATCCCTGGTCTGACCGCTGCGCTTGAGCATCTCGGTGACAGCCAGTACGGGCCCCAGGCCCATGATTTTCGGATCCAGGGCAGACCACTGGCTGTCGACGATTTTGGCTATAGGCTTGAGTCCGTGCTCTTTCACTGCCTTTTCGGAGGCAAGAATGACCCAGCAAGCACCATCGGTGATCTGGGAGCTGTTGCCTGCAGTCACCTGGCCATGGGGTGGCTCGAAGACGGGTTTGAGTTTCGCCAGTGCGCCCAGGCTATTGTCCGCGCGCACCCCGTCATCGGCACGATAGAACTCCCCGTCATTGGACATGGCAGGTACTACTTCGTCATCCAGCCAGCCTTCATCCTGGGCGTGGGCCAAACGCTGGTGACTTTCCAGTGCATATTCGTCCGCCTGCTGGCGCGTGATACCAAACAGGTGCGCGACCACCTCGGCGGTCTGGCCCATATTTAGCTCGACGATGGGGTCGGTCAGGCCCCGTTCGATGCCGATGACAGGTTTCAACATGCCTGGTTGGAACTGGCTGGCTGCCTGCATCTTTGCGGCCACACTCTTGGCCTGCTGCAGGTCACTTAGCCATTCCACGGCATCCTGCCGTAACAGCAAAGGTGAATGGCTCAAGGCCTCGGCGCCGCCCGCCAGAATCAGATCTGAACTGCCCTCACGGATGTATCTGGCAGCGGTGTCGATGGACTGCATACCCGAGCCGCAGTTGATCTGTACGGTGAACGCTGGCATGTCCTCGCCCAGGCCAAGACGCAGGGCCGCCACTCGCGCTGGATTCATTTCCTCGGAAATCACGTTGACGCAGCCCAGGATCACCTGATCAAAGGCGTCCGGCGCGAAGGATTGGCGCAACAATAGGGGTCGGCCGCATTGCACTGCGAGATCCACAGGGGTGAAAGGTCCGGGCCTGCCGCGTGCCTTGAGAAACGGCGTGCGAGCACCGTCGATAATATAAACCGGCTCCGCGGCGGCGGTCTGATCGCGAGTTGCCATTGAACTTTCCTTTTAGGTTAACCAATCCGGAGGACTGTTCTTGTAAGTGTGGCTACCCAAAGGCTAGCAAGTTCCTGGGAGGCAACAAGAAGTGATAGGCCCCCAGCGAACCGTGCTTGAAACTTTTCCCGCCAGGATCAGTCAGCATTCAGGTAGGTGGCTGGCTCTGGTCCCAACGCCAGGGCCGGCTTTTTACGGGTTTGATTCGCCTCAGGAGTCGCTGATGCGCACGTGAAGTACATTCTGGTAACCAACCCAGGGTATCTGGTTGATTCAAGATCTACCCAGGTCGCTGGAACCTGCCTGGCATGGTTGCACTGCCGGATTGAATGACTGCCGCCGACATTCGTGTTATGGATTACGGGCAGATTCAATACCCGCGGGGCACGGAGGTTTTATGCATGACAGCGTTATCCTGGTCGCCCAATGGGCTGTTTCCATTATTGAGCTTCTGGGGATTGGAATCATTACCCTGACCGCTGTGTATTCCATCGCGGTTGCCGGCTATCACATAGCCAAGCAATACGATGCCAGAGGTGTGTTCCAGGAGGTACGACAGAGGCTGGGGCGAGGCATTCTATTAGGTCTTGAATTTCTCGTGGCCGCGGACATTATCATGACCGTGACGGTGGATCTTACCTTCGAGTCAGTCGGCACCTTGGCGCTGATTGTTATGGTGCGCACGTTCCTGAGTTTTACCCTGGACGTGGAACTGACCGGGCGTTGGCCATGGCAGCCAGAAAGAGAGAAGAGTGAGCCTCTCTGAGTGGAGCGATCCTTGACTGAGTCATTTCCCTACCAGACCCTGGCCAATCTGGTGTTGGCTATCCATATTGGACTGGTTGCATTCGTTGTGCTGGGCCTGGTGATCATTATTGGTGGGAACCTGCGCGGTTGGCGCTGGGTTAACAACCTGTGGTTCCGTTTGGCACATCTGGCGACTATTGCAATCGTGGTCGCTGAGGCCTGGTTGGGGATAGTTTGTCCACTGACCACGCTTGAAATGTGGTTGCGTGAACAGGGAGGAGAGATTACCTACGCCGGCAGTTTCATCCAATACTGGCTTCAGTCGGTGTTGTATTTTGACCTGCCGGCCTGGGTTTTCATTCTGGTTTACAGTCTGTTTGGCGCGTTGGTGCTGGCCTGCTGCTGGCTGTTCCCGCCACGTTTCAAGGGCGACAGGCTCTAGCCAGCAGCGCCGGACATTCAGTCGCGCTGCAGCGCCAGGGCTACACCCTGACCACCACCGATACACAATGTAGCCAGACCCTTCTTGGCATCGCGCCGCATCATCTCATGCAGCAGGGTAACCAGCACCCGGCATCCGGAGGCCCCAATCGGATGGCCCAGCGCAATCGCACCGCCATTGACGTTGACCTTGTCGGCGTTCCACTTGAGTTCACGGCCGACCGCCAGCGCTTGCGCAGCAAAGGCCTCGTTGGCTTCGATCAGGTCAAGGTCGGCAATCTGCCAGTCAGCTTTCTGCAAGCAGCGCTGGGTAGCTGAAACCGGGCCAATCCCCATGATGGCCGGATCCACCCCGGCGTTGGCGTAGGCGGCAATGCGCGCCAATACTGGCAAACCCAGTTCCTTGGCCTTGGTTGCGCTCATAAGCATTACCGCGGCGGCGCCGTCGTTCAGGCCGGAGGCGTTGCCAGCAGTGACACTGCCATCTTTCTGGAAAGCCGGACGCAGCTTACCCAGTGACTCGGCAGTGGTGCCGGCGCGGGGATTCTCGTCGCGCACTATCTGCAGCGGCTCGCCTTTGCGCTGGGGAACGCTGACGGGCGTGATCTCGGCATCGAAATGGCCGGCTTCCTGAGCGGCGACCGCTTTCTGCTGCGAGGCGGCGGCAAAGGCATCCTGTTCTTCACGACTGATCTGATACTTGTTGACCAGATTCTCGGCAGTGATACCCATGTGGTAATCGTTGAAAGCGTCCCATAGACCATCATGGATCATGCTGTCGATGAGCTTGCCGTGACCCATGCGCAAACCGGTTCGGGAGCCGGGCATCAGATGGGGCGACAGGCTCATGGATTCCTGGCCACCGGCGATGATCACATCTGCATCCCCGCAGCGGATTGCCTGGGCGCCCAGATGCAGCGCCTTGAGACCGGAGCCACAGACCTTGTTCAGATTGAGAGCGGGAACGCTGAAGGGCAGGCCGCCGTGAATGGCTGCCTGGCGGGCCGGATTCTGGCCACAGCCGGCGGTGAGTACCTGGCCGAGAATGACTTCATCGACTATCGCAGGATCGATAGCGGTTTTTTCCAGCAAGGCGCGAATGACCGTCGCCCCCAGTTCATGGGCGGGGATATTGGCAAACTGACCGCCAAAGCTGCCGATGGCAGTGCGGGTTGCGGCGACAATTACGACATCTTGCATGGGCGATTCCTCTATGCGAATGCTTTAAAGGGCACAAGCATAGAGGGCCCGCCAGGTCAGGACAAGATGTGTCTCATGCGCGATTCAGTCGATGCTCGATCAGTTCCTCGACGACCGCTGGATCAGCAAGTGTCGAAGTGTCGCCCAGGGTCTCGAGCTCATCACAGGCAATCTTGCGCAGAATGCGGCGCATGATCTTGCCTGAGCGCGTTTTCGGCAGCCCGGGCGTCCACTGGATGAAATCGGGCTTGGCGAAGGAGCCCACCTGCTCGGCAACGAACGCCTTGAGTTCCTTGACCAGCTCGTCGCTCGGCGTTATTCCACGCATGGGCATCACATAGGCATAGATGCACTGGCCCTTGATGTCATGGGGGCAGCCGACCACGGCCGCTTCAGCTACCGAGTCATGCAGTACCAGGGCACTTTCCACTTCGGCGGTGCCGATGCGGTGACCGGATACGTTGAGAACGTCGTCCACGCGGCCGGTAATCCAGTAATAACCGTCCTCGTCGCGTCGGGCGCCGTCACCGGTGAAATACACACCCTTGTAGGCGCTGAAATAGGTATCGACCAGGCGCTGATGATCGCCGTAGACGGTGCGAATCTGGCTCGGCCATGACCGCTTGATTACCAGGTTACCGCTGGCAGCACCCTCCAGCTCGTTGCCCTCGGGGTCATACAGGGCTGGCTCTACACCGAAGAAGGGACGTGTGGCCGAACCGGGCTTGAGATCAGTGGCACCCGGCAGGGGGGTAATCATGATCGCGCCGGTTTCGGTCTGCCACCAGGTGTCCACAATCGGGCAGCGCATTTCGCCAACTACGTGGTAGTACCATTCCCAAGCCTCGGGGTTGATCGGCTCGCCGACACTGCCCAGCAGGCGCAGGCTTTCACGGGATGTGCCGGTAACCAGCTCGTTGCCCTGAGCCATCAGTGCACGAATAGCGGTGGGCGCGGTATAGAAGATGTTGACCTTGTGCTTGTCGACGATCTGCCAGCAGCGTGAGGCATCCGGGTAGGTCGGCACGCCCTCGAACATCAAGGTAGTGGCGCCGTTGCACAGGGGGCCATAAACGATATAGGAGTGGCCGGTGATCCAGCCCACATCCGCGGTGCACCAGTAAACTTCGCCCTCGTGGTAATCGAACACGTAGTGGTGGGTCATCGCCGAGCCTAGCAGATAGCCACCGGTAGTGTGCAATACGCCCTTGGGCTTGCCGGTAGAGCCTGAGGTGTAGAGGATGAATAGCGGGTCTTCACTGTCCATCGGCTCGGGTTCGCATTCGGCACTGACCGCGGCGCAGGCCTCGTGGTACCAGATGTCGCGGTTCTCGTTCCAGCCAATGTCGCCACCGGTGCGTTTGACAGTCACCACGGTGTGTACGCCAGGGCATTCCTTCAACGCCTTGTCGACGTTCTGCTTGAGTGGCACATTCTTGCCTCCGCGCACGCCCTGATCAGCGGTGATCACAGCCTGGCAGTCGGAATCGTTGATACGATCACGCACGGCATCCGGGGAGAAGCCGCCGAATACCACGGAATGCACCGCGCCGATACGTGCGCAAGCGAGCATGGCATAGGCCGCCTCGGGGATCATTGGCATGTACAGGCAGACGCGCTCGCCCTTTTTGACGCCACGGGCGCGCAGTACGTTTGCCAGTCGGGAAACGTGTTCGTGCAGCTGGCGGTAGGTGATATTCAGCGACTCGGACGGGTCGTCGCCTTCCCAGATGATGGCTGTCTGGTCGCCACGGGTGGCCAGGTGGCGGTCAATGCAATTGGTGCTGACATTGAGTTTGCCGTCGATAAACCAGGCGGCTTCGCCCTTTGTCATGTCGCTTTCGTGCACCTTGCTCCAGGGCTTGTCCCAGGTCAGAAAGCGCTCAGCCTGCTCTGCCCAAAACTGGTCCGGTTGCTCGATCGACTGCTTGTACATCCGGTTGTAACCGGCTTCATCGACGTGTGTATTCGAGCGGGCGGCGTCGGATACCTTATGGTTTTCAATCTTGTACATGACTCGGGTCCTCTTGTTATTTTCTGCGGCACAGCCGGAAGCATTCTTGCTTTAAGCGTCGGCCATTACCGCAGGCAATTCAACCCTTCTTTGGTCTGATACGAGGTCGCCACAAGGAGTGTAGCGGTGGCCTGTTCAGCGGCAAAAAAGGGCTTCAAGAGAGTGGAGAGATCAGTCCTGTTGGAACAGAAGGTTGTCGATGAGTCGTGTCTTGCCCAGGTAGGCGGCTGCCAGAATCACCATGTCACGGGTGCCGGTATTGACCGGGTCAAGGGTGAGGGCATCGCGCAGGTCAAGGTAGTCGGCACGCAGACCGGCGTCTGCGAGACGCTGGCGCGCGCACTCGATCAGAGCTGGATAGTCCCGCTCTCCTGCCTGGATGGCCTTGGCTGTGTCCTGCAGGGTCTGGAACAGAACAGGAGCAATCTTGCGCTCTTCCTCGCTGAGGTAGCCGTTACGTGATGACAATGCCAGGCCGTCATCGGCGCGTACTGTGGGTTCACCCATAACCTGCACGGGCAGGCAGAGATCGTGGGCCATCTTGCGGATGACAGCCAGTTGCTGAAAATCCTTCTGACCGAATACCGCCAGATCGGGCTGGACAATGTTGAGCAGCTTGCACACGACCGTGGCAACCCCCTCGAAATGCCCCGGTCGGCTGGCGCCGCAAAGCCCCTCGGACACCACAGGCACGCTGATGCGGGTGTGGCCGGCCATACCCTCCGGATACATTTCCTTGACGTTGGGAGCAAACACCAGATCCGCGCCAGCATCCAACAGCTTGCGCTGATCCTCTTCCAGGGTGCGTGGGTAGCTGTCCAGATCCTCACCAACGCCAAATTGCAGAGGATTAACGAAAATACTGACGACCACGAAGTCGGTACGCTGCCGCGCCTTGGCAACGAGCGTGACATGGCCCGCATGCAGGTTGCCCATGGTGGGTACCAGGCCAATACGCTTGCCATCCTGGCGGGCCCGGTTAAGCGCTGCGCGTAACTGAGCGATAGTGTGCAGGGTGTTCATCGTCGTTAAAACTCGTGTTCGGCGGCGGGGAATTCGACTTTCTTGACTGCTTCGACGTAGGCGCGCAATGCGCCGGGCACGTCCTGCTGGTCGAGCATGAAATTCTTGACGAAACGCGGCTGACGGTGACCCCGTGTCAGGCCGAGCATGTCGTGTACTACCAGCACCTGCCCGTCAGTACCACTGCCGGCACCAATACCTATCACCGGTACCGATACCGCTTCGGTAATAGCGTTGGCCAGGACGCTGGGAACGCATTCGAGCAGCAACATACTCGCGCCGGCAGCTTCCAGCGCCTTGGCGTCATCGAGTATTACCTGGGCCTGCTCATCAAGACGCCCTTGTACCTTGTAACCCCCGAGCAGGTTCACCGCTTGCGGAGTCAGGCCCAGGTGGGCGCAAACGGGTACGCCATTTTGTACCAGGGCCTTGATGATGGGTGCAAGCCACCCGGCCCCCTCCAGTTTGACCATATGGGCACCAGCCTGCATCAGTTGAGCACTGCTGGCCAACGCCTGGTCTACGTTGGGGTAGGACATGAACGGCAGGTCGACCATGATCAGAGCACTACTGTTGCCACGCTTTACAGCCCGGGTGTGGTAGGCCATGTCAGCCACGGTCACAGGCAGAGTGCTGTCATTGCCTTGCAATACCATTCCCAGTGAGTCACCAACCAGGATCACTTCCACCCCGGCCTCGTTGACCAGTTGCGAGAAGGTGGCGTCGTAGGCAGTGAGGCAGGTGATCTTCTCACCAGTCTGCTTGAGCTTGCTCAGCGTTGTCAGGGTTACGTTAGGCATGGCTGATTCCATTGGTTCGGCCTCGGCGAGGCGTCGGGCGTTTGGGCTTGGGCTGGATTGTGTCACAGCCTGGGCTCTGGTTGCTCAGGATCCTGACGTTATAGCCGGCAGTATAGTCCTGGTGCATAGGCGCATGGTGGAGCGCAACTTGGTGTCTGTTTTCGGGAAACATCTTTTACCCTTGTGCAGGCATATCAGCAAGGGCTTCTATGCCCAGCGGGGGGCATTTTTTCAAGAGGTGTTGCAAAGGAGTGCCGTCAGGCATTATCAGGTCAGGCTCCAGTTCAGCCAAGGGATAAAGCACAAAAGGGCGGGCATGCATGTGGTAGTGAGGCACCCGCAGGCGGTCAGTGTCTATCTGCTGATTTGCGTACAGAAGCATGTCCAGATCCAGTGAGCGGGGGCCCCAGCGCTCGGCTTTGCGTTCACGACCCTGCTGTTGCTCGATTTGCTGCAGCTTGTCCAGCAGGAGCAGTGGTGCGAGGCTGGTCTCGATCAGGGCGACTGCGTTGAGATAATCAGGCTGGTCCTGGGGGCCCATGGGTTTGCTCCGGTATAGCTGCGAACAGCTCAGCAAACGGGTTTCTGGTAGACCGTCCAGCGCCTTGCAGGCGAGCTGCAATTGCTTTGCCGGCTCCGCCTGGTTGCTGCCAAGGCCGACGTAACAGCGCAGGCTCATGAGTCTGCCGAGGTCCTGGGTTTGCGCTTCTTGCGGTTGCGTGGGCGCTTTGGGCTGGCGGCCTTGTCATCCAGTGCGCTGATCATCTTGCGGCGCTGGTCCGGTGAGGCTTCCTGATAAAGGGTCCACCAATGACCGAGGCCGTCGGTCTGTTCGCCCGCTGTTTCGCGCAGCAACAGGAAGTCGTAGGCAGCACGGAAGCGAGGATGTTCGAGCAGTTGGTCGGCCCGTCGGCCGCTGCGGCGTTCGAGGCGAGGCTGCATATCCCAGATCTCGCGCAGGGGCACGCTGAACCGCTTGGGGATTGCAATATGCTGGCATTGCTCGGTCAGCAGATCCTGGGCTGCCTGCTGCTGGGCCGGTATGGTCGGGATGCCCTGGGCTTCCAGAGCCTGGATGCGTGGCGCGAGCGCTGGCCACAGCAGGGCAGCGAAAAGAAACGCCGGAGTGACGGGCCGTCCTTCGCGAATGCGATCATCGGTATTGCGCAGGGCTTGGCGGATCAGCGCCAGGCTGTAATCCGGATTCGCTTCAATTGCTTCTTCGGTATCCGGGAACAGGGGCTCGAACAGATAGTAATAATGCAGCAGGTCGAACGTCTTTTCGCCCTGGCCGCTCATCAGTAGTTTCAGCGACTCGTCGAACAGACGTGCAGGCGGTATATCGAACAGCAGATCGGTCATGTCCGGAATCGGTGCGGCGCTGTGCGGTTCGATCTCGAAGTCCAGTTTGGCGGCGAAGCGTACGGCGCGCAGCATGCGCACAGGGTCTTCCTGGTAGCGCTGTTCTGGGTCGCCAATCAGGCGTATCAATCCATTACGTATATCATGCATGCCATTGGCATAATCATGGATATAACCTGTGCTGACATCGTAATACAGGGCATTGATGGTGAAATCGCGACGTTGGGCGTCCTGCTCGAAGTTCCCGTAGACATTGTCACGCAGCAGACGGCCGGACTCGCTTTGGCGGGACTTGTCGTCGCTCTGGGGTTCGCCTGCTTCGTCATCCGCGTGGTTGGCGCGAAAGGTGGCCACCTCAATGATTTCACGACCAAAGTGAACATGCACCAGTTTGAAAC
The DNA here is from genome assembly GCF_008641105.1 of Halopseudomonas salina. Next base: position 24,657 of record NZ_VTTI01000008.1, on the reverse strand, counting down.
GCCTGCCGATGAGTCGTGCGTTGCGAAACGTGGCTCGTACCTGCTCCGGGGTAGCGCTGGTGGCTACATCGTAATCCTTCGGGGACATGTTGAGCAGGGAGTCGCGGACACAGCCGCCGACAACAAATGCCTGATAACCCGCTTGCTGGAGCCGTTCGACGACATTGACTGCGTTCTTGCTCAGCCGTTCTCGCCGCAGGCTGTGCTGACTGGCGGGGATGACCGACGGCGTTGTGCGCCTGTGGACCTGACGGCCAAAGGGCGTTGGCAGTTTCTTCAACAACTTACGAATCATAGGTTCAGGCTTTCCACCGGCATTTTTCAACCCGGTTTCATGGGGCTGTAGTGAGCATGAATGTCAGGGGTAACGGACAGAGGAGCTCTACGCTGTATTGAACGCGCAGATAGGCTCGGGTCAGCGCTTGGCCTGACTTGACTGGTGCATTCTAGCCTGAATGGTTCGGAAATTAAATTAAGTGCGGAAATTGGGGCATAACGGAGGGGGTAAGCAGATAAACTCAAGGGGAGCATGCACTCCCCCCAATGGTTTTATTATTCTTGTTTTTATAACAGCGATTTTCTTTTTAGGCAGAAGCGGCAACGCCGCTATAGTGGTTACCCATCCCGGGTTGCCCAAAACAAACGGATTGCTTTGGAAGCTTATGTCAAAACACGAGGCCTATCATTGGCTCTGGATTGTCGGGTTGCTCAGGCAACTTTTATTCTTCTATCCAGACGGACATCCTGTCCGCACGGCAAGTACACATTCTCCAAAAAAATCAGTTTGCTGCGACTCTCACGTCTTGTTTTTATTGTGTGTGTAGTCAGATCTTATTTTTATTGTGTTTTGCTTGGTTTTTATTTTTGTTGTGCCAGATATAAAGCATTCGTCGTGCCAACTTTTGCAATCCTTTATAAAACAAGAGCTTAGGATTTTATGGTGTTTTGTTCAAGGCTTGATAGGCGGGTGACGTTACCTATCAACCCGTACAAGTGTTACGGCGGGGCGGGTTGGGGGTAACACTTGCCCGGTTTAGGATCGGTTAACGGGTAACACTCTGTCTGACAAGCGAAAAGCGTTGAGCCAAAGCGCTTGCCAGAACCTGGGAGGTAGCTCAGGAGTTGGCGGTTTTCTTACGCGGGATACCAAGTCGTTGCCGTCTTTCCCAAAGACACTTGCGGCTGATGCCCAGTTTATTGGCCAGCTCGGTTTCGGTCATTCGATCCTGATGCTCGAGTACGAAATGCTGGAAATAGTCTTCGAGCGACAGATCTTCGGTTGGTTCGCTACTGACGCTCTGCTCATGGCTCATGGTCTGCAGCGCATTCGCTGCCTGGGACGCGCGCTCGTGCTCGATATCCAGTTCTATGCCCAGAAGCTCTGTAGAGATTTCGTCCTCATCGCATAGTATGGCCGCGCGCTCGACTGCATTTTCCAGTTCTCGGACGTTGCCGCGCCAGGTATGCAGGCTGATGGCCTGTTTGGCTTCTGCGCTGAAGTGCAGACCACTCTGGTTTATGTTTTTCGCGGCGCGTGCGAGCAGCGCTTCGGCTATGAGCATGATGTCCTCGCCTCGCTCGCGTAGCGGCGGAAGCCGAAGTTCAATCACGTTGAGACGGTAATACAGGTCCTCGCGAAACAGCCCTTGGCGCGCGAGTGTCTTGAGGTCGCGGTGCGTCGCTGCTACCAGGCGTACATCTACCTTGTGAGATTGAACAGAGCCGACTCTGCGTATCTCGCCTTCCTGGAGTACGCGCAGCAGACGCGCCTGCGCTTCCAGGGGTAGTTCGCCGATCTCGTCGAGGAACAGTGTGCCGCCATCGGCAGCTTCAACCAGACCCGTGCGACCGGCAGTAGCGCCGGTAAAGGAGCCTTTCTCGTGACCGAACAACTCGGACTCGATCAGGGTTTCCGGAATGGCGGCGCAGTTGACGGAAATCATCGGTGCCTTGGCTCGTCGCGAGTGCTCGTGCAGGGCCTTGGCAACCAGTTCCTTGCCGGTGCCGGATTCACCCTGAATGAGTACAGTGGAATCGGTAGGTGCAACTTTGCCGATACGTTTGAACAGGAGCTGCATTGGCGGGCTGGTGCCAATGATTCCCATGCTCGAGCCCTTGGCGACTGCAGGTTGTTGCGTAGCGGAGGAGCTGGAAATCTCCGCGTCTGTCGCAGGTTGGACCTGGGGCGGGTTACGGCGTTCCTGGCTGTCCTTGATGATTCGGGCAACGGTCTGCAGCATTTCTTCGTGGTCGAAGGGCTTGGCTATGTAATCCACCGCGCCAAGTTTCATCGAGTCGACGGCTGACCGCAGGCTGGCGTAGCTGGTCATGATCAGCACCGGCGTGTCGGGCGCTCGTCGAATCATTTCCGTGCCGGGCTCACCGGGTAGGCGCAAGTCGCTGATCACCAGGTCGAAGGTGCCGAGATCGAACTGGTTAACTGCGTCGGCAACGGATCCAGCTTCGCTGACCTGATACTGGTGCCGCTCAAGGAGGCGCCGTAGTGCCGAGCGGATGATTGCCTCATCTTCTACAACCAAGATATGTGACATAGGTTCCTCGTGCTCGATGCCTTGCCGAATGGACTTCAGGCGTTGGCACCGTTGCTCAAAACGCTGTAGCGGGGCAGGGTGATGATAAATCGCGTGCCGCGCTGGAGTATGGGATCTGCCGGACTGTCTATGGTTATTTGTCCATAGTGCTCTTCGATAATCGAGTAGACCAGTGCCAATCCGAGCCCTGTTCCTGTCCCTGGTTGCTTGGTGGTGAAAAATGGCTCGAACAGCCGATCCATGATCGCCTTGTCTATTCCGCTGCCCTGATCCTCGACATGCAGCAGGACCTGATGCTCGTTCTGCCGGGTTGAAATGGTAATCGTGTCGGCATTGTTGCTGGCGTCCCGGGCATTGCCCAGCAGGTTTATCAGGACCTGGACCAGGCGCTGGCTATCACCAGCGACCACATGTTCGGGGTTACAGAGGTTAACATAAATAACCTCGGGGCCCTGACGATTGAGTGACAGTAGATGAATGGCCTCGCTGGTACAGCTCGCCAGATCGACTCTCTCGTTGCTGTTATTGTGGCGACTGCCGACGTGTGCAAAATTGACCAGAGACTGGACAATTCGGGAAATGCGTCGGGTTTGCTCCATTACCTGGTCGGCCATTTCCCTGGCCTCGGGCTGGTCCGATTCCTCCCGCAGGTTTTGCGCCAGGCAGGCGATACCGGTAACCGGGTTACCTATTTCGTGGGCCACGCCTGCGGCGAGGCGACCGATGGAAGCGAGGCGCTCGGAGTGCATCAGTTCCTCCTCGAGCATTTGCGTCTCGGTCTGATCCTCGATCAACAATACCAGGCCGCTGCTGACAACGTTACCAGGCTCGTCAATGGCTGCCTTGTGCAGGTTCAGCCATTGCGTCTGTCCTTTTACGACAAGTTTCTGCTTGTGCAAATGGGCTGACTGGTCGCTGACGAAGCGTCCGAGCAGCTCGTTCCAGGGTGCTTCTATATCGTCCAGGCGTGAGCCCACTACGCTCTCCGCGCTGATGCCGGTAAGTGCCTGCATGGCGCGGTTCCACATCAGCACTTCGTTATCCTTGGCCAGCGAACACACGCCCATGGGCAGATCCTGCAGGGTCTGACGATGGTAGCGCCGCAGACCGTCGAGTTCCGCAGCCAGACCGGTAAGGCGCGAGTGATAGTCTTCCAGCCGGTTCTCGATAAAGTGAATGTCTTCGGTGATGTAACCCTCGCGGGCCAGCTTGAAGGGCAGGAAGGTGCTGATGATTTCCTGTGCGACGCTGGGGCCCATCAGTCCAGACAGGTTGGCTTCGAGTCGGTCGCGAAGACGCCGCAATGCGTAGGGGCGGCGCTCGTCGAAGGGTAGCTGCAGATCACGTAGGGCCTGTTCTACTTCCTGTTGCGCGGTCTTGTTGCCTAGCGGCTTGGCCAGCTGTTGCGCGAACTCCTGGGGTGAATCGGCGATCAGCTCCCTGCGTTGTGGGCGGCTGACGTTATCCACCGAACAGGCTTCGGCTGCACTCTGTTCCTCGCGCGAGCGCTGGGTGAACAGCGATATGCTGGTGAATGCGAAGATATTTGCGGCCAGTGAGGCAATGGCTGCCAGATGCCAGGTGTCGGCATTGAAGCTCAGTGTCTGACCGAGAATCTGCAGTCCGGTTACCTCGGTGACAAGAGGTAGTAGCAGGGTGATTGCCCAGACCAGCATGCCGGCAATCAGTCCGCCGATGAAGCCCCGGCGGTTGGCCTGCTGCCAGTAAAGAACCGATAGCGCGCCGGGCAGAAACTGAACCGTGGCGACAAAGGAGGCAATACCCAGATTGGCCAGGTCCTGCTCAGCTCCAAGCAGACGATAGAAGCCGTAGCTGGCCATGATGATGGCCGCGATCAGCGTGCGGCGGGTCCAGAGCAGCCAGCGGTAGATGTTGTTCTCGGCGCTGGGCTGGTAGACAGGCAAAACCAGGTGGTTGAGTACCATGCCCGAAAGGGCCAGGGTAACCACGATGATCAGGCCGCTGGCCGCTGACAGCCCGCCGATGAACGCAAGCAGCGTCAGCCAGTCGGCCCCGGCAGCCACACCCAGACCCAGGGTGAAATATTCAGGATTGGTGGGGATGCCCAAGTGCAGGCCGGCCCAGAGAATCGGCGGTACGGCAAGGCTTATCAGCAACAGGAACAGGGGCAGCCCCCAGCTTGCCGTGGCCATGGCCCGGGGGTTGAGGTTTTCGGTAAAGGCCATGTGATACATGTGCGGCATGACGATGGCGGCGGCGAAGAAAACCAGAAGCAGGGTGCGCCAGGGGCCCTCTTGCAGAGGTGAGTGCAATGTTTGCAGTGCCTGCTGATTGTAGGCGAGCCAGGACTCGAGGCCGGCTGGGCCGCCAAAAACACCGTAAAGGGCGTACAGCCCTACCGCGCCGATGGCGACCAGTTTGACCAGGGATTCGAAGGCAATGGCCATGACCAGGCCTTCATGCTTTTCCCGGGTGGAAATGTGACGCGCGCCGAACAGGATTGCGAACAGGGTAATCAGTACACAAAAGCCCAGAGCCACTGCATTCTGCCCGGTCTCCTGGGTGAGAATCTGTACCGAGTCAGCGACTGCCTGTATCTGCAGCGCAAGCAGTGGCAACACGCCAATCAGCATGCACAGTGTCGTCAGGGTGCCAGCCAGGGTGCTGCGGAAACGGAAGGCAAAGAGGTCTGCCAGGGACGAGAGCTGGTACGTGCGGGTGATACGCAGGATGGGTCCCAGTAGTACCGGGGCCAGCAGGAAAGCACCGCATACGCCGAGATAGTAGGTAAGAAACCCATACCCGTACTCATAGGCCAGCCCGACCGTGCCGTAGAAAGCCCAGGCACTGGCGTAAACCCCCAGCGACAGGGTGTAAACCGCAGGATGCTGCAATAGCGCCCGCGGCAGCATGCCCCTTTCAGTTACCCAGGCAACGCCAAATAACGTGAGTAGATAAAGGATGCTGACCAGCAGCAGGTGGCTCAGCTCAAAGCTCATCGGCATCTTTCGGACTCTGCAGCACAATGCCGGCAATGATCAGGATCAACCAGAGCATATAGGGGCGATACCAGGCACCCTGCGGCTCGATCCACCAATCCATGATGGCGGGCGAGAACAGGTATATGCCGATCACCAGCAAGAGTACCAGGCGGTAGATATACATGGGCATCCAGAGATCGACGACAGCGCACTGCCGTGGGTTGCCCGAGCGCCACCGGCGACGGGTTGAATGAGGTAATAGGGTAATCAGGCCGGCCTTGCTTGCCAAGCTCCGCGATGTTCAGCGAGCTCGCTCATTGCGGGTCTTGCACCATGATTTCACGCACGGCGGGCAGTTGGCCTGGCTGCCAGTGTTCGATTGCCCAGGCGAGGACCTCGGCCACCGGCCTGTTCTGAAGCTCGGCGGGCGGCTGTTGCCGGAGTGCCAGCAGGGCCGAGTAGAGGCTCGCCGGTGCCTGAGAGTCTTCGATCGCAGCTGAATTCAGGCGCTTGCTGAGCTTGTGCCCGCGCCGCGTCATCAAGAGGGGAATATGCAGGTATTCAGGTGCGGTAGTCTGGAGTAACTGGTAAATCCACAGCTGCCTGGGCGTTGAGTCGAGGAGGTCGGCGCCGCGTACAATATGAGTAACGCCCTGGGTTATATCGTCCATTACCACGGCGAGCTGGTAGGCAACCACACCATCGCGTCGTCGGATCACGAAGTCGCCTATCTCGCTTTCCAGGTGTTGGGTGACTCTGCCCTGCAAGCGGTCGGTAAAAACGATCGGGTCATTTGTTACCCGTAACCTCACCGCATGGTCATCGGCGGGAGGCAGGTTACGCCCGCGGCAGGTACCGGGATACACGCCCCCAAATACCGCGAGGTCGGCCCGCGAACAATTACAGTAATACGCCAGGCCCTGGCCAACCCAGCTATTGATCTGCTGTTGATAACGTTCGGTTTGCTGGCTCTGGACTAGCACGTCGCCATCCCGGATCAGGCCATGGGCCTCTAGCGTTTGCAGTATGTGTTCTGCAGCGCCGGACATGTTGCGGGGAGTATCCAGATCTTCCATACGCACAAGCCATCGTCCACGCTGGTGGCGTGCGTCCAGGTAGCTGGCGAGAGCGGCGAGCAGCGAGCCAAAATGCAGGTGACCGCTGGGGGTCGGAGCGAAGCGGCCGACGTAGGGTTCTTGTTGGAAAGTCATGGCAGGTGGCCTGTTTCAGCAGGCAAAGGAACGCTGCCAACCCTGGCGCCGATGACGGGCAGGGTTGGTTAACAGGCGGCGTATCAGCTGCCTACCTGCTTTTCCTTGATTTCTGCCAGCGTCTTGCAGTCGATGCATAGCGTGGCGGTTGGCCGCGCTTCAAGGCGACGAATACCAATCTCGACACCGCATGAATCGCAGAACCCATAATCGTCATCCTCGATGCGCTCGAGGGTCTGATCGATCTTGCGGATCAGCTTGCGCTCGCGGTCGCGGGCTCTCAGTTCAAGGCTGAACTCCTCTTCCTGGCTGGCGCGATCGGCCGGATCCGGGAAGTTGGCAGCCTCGTCCTGCATGTGATGCACGGTGCGGTCTACCTCTTCCATCAGCTCGCGCTTCCAGCCGTTGAGAATGGCGGCGAAATGCTCGAGCTGCTGCTCGTTCATATACTCTTCGCCTTTCTTTTCCTTATAGGGTGCGAACCCACGGATCAACATTGAACTTTTTTCTTTGGCATTGCTGGGCATGAGGACCCCTCACTTTTTTGCTCTATCTTTCTGTGCCAGGCCCACGTCGCGGATGGCCTGAGGGTGCAGCCAGTGGCATGCAAGGCGGCAAAACTACCAGAACCTGACCAACCGCGCTACTGTTTGCCGTCAGATGGTTGGTTCAGTTGATGCAAGTCAGTGTAAACAGGCTGCCGGGCCGGGGCTGGACGGGTATCATCCGCAGTCTCGACGCAGGTAACGATCACAGATTCAGGAGCAGGCATGCGCAGGCAGGGGTGGGCAGAGCGGACGCGGGATATTCAGGCGTTTCATGTCATGAGTGTGCTGGCGCGGGCCAAGACGCTGCAAGCGCAGGGTCGCGACGTGATCCACATGGAGATCGGCGAGCCCGATTTTGCAACCCCTGCCCCGATTATTCGCGCCGGGCAGGCTGCCCTGGACAACGGACATACCGGCTACACGCCGGCATTGGGCTTGCCAGCGTTACGCGAGGCTATCGCCGCTTCCTATGCGCACCGCTACGGTGTGCAGGTCGATCCAGGTAGAGTGGTCGTCACCCCCGGAGGCTCGGCAGCTCTGTTGCTGATAGCCTCGCTGCTTGTTGATCCGGGACAGAGTGTGGTGATGGCCGACCCGTCCTATCCCTGCAATCGCAATTTTCTGCGCCTGCTCGGAGCCAATGCGAAGATGATACCCACTGGGCCGCAGAGCGCTTACCAACTGACTCCCGAGTTGATCGAGCAGCACTGGGATGACAGTTGTTCAGCGGTACTGGCGGCCTCTCCAGCCAATCCTACAGGTACTCTGCTGAGCAAGCCCCAGTTGCGTGGAATGGCCGATACAGTCAGACGGTTGGGTGGGCATCTGGTGGTTGACGAGATATACCATGGCCTGACCTACGACTGTGAGGCAAGCTCGGTGCTTGAGGTGGCGCCGGATGCATTCGTGCTCAACAGTTTTTCCAAGTACTACGGCATGACCGGTTGGCGACTGGGCTGGTTGATCGCCCCCGAGGCTGCGATTCCCGAACTGGAGAAGCTGGCTCAGAATCTGTACATCTGTGCGCCCCACATGGCTCAGTGGGCAGCGCTTGCGGCGTTCGAAGAGGAAACTCAAGCCATTTGCGAGGAGCGTCGGAAAGCTTTTCAGGCTCGCCGGGATTTTCTTCTTCCTGCGCTGCGTGATCTAGGTTTCGGGATACCGACCACCCCGCAGGGCGCCTTCTATCTATATGCCGACATCAGCAGGCATTCCGCAGACAGCAGCGCGCTGTGTCGGCGCTTGCTTGAAAGCGAATATCTGGCGATTACACCGGGTCTGGACTTCGGTGACTATCGCCAGCATGAGCATGTACGTTTCGCTTACACCGCATCCCTCGATCGACTCGGGCAGGCAGTCGAGCGTCTGGAGCGGGGTCTCAGATAATGTCCGCAACATCGATACCATTTTCACCCCTCCTGCACAGCGGCATCCTGCTCAAGCGCTATAAACGCTTTCTCGCCGATGTGCGCCTGGATGATGGCCGCGAAATGACCGTGCACTGTCCCAACACGGGATCAATGAAAGGGTGTGCCGAGCCGGGCAGCTCCGTCTGGGTGCGCCTGGAACAGAAGACCGGGCGCAAGCTGCCGGGTAGCTGGGAGCTGGTTGAAACACCGCTTGGTGGTCTGGCCTGTATTCACAGTGCACGGGCCAACAAGGTGGTGGCTGCCGCGCTGGCGCAGGATCTGATCACGCCACTTGTGGGCTATCGTGTGGTGCGGCCGGAGGTCAGGCTGCCAGGCGGCGAGAGCCGCTTCGACTTTCTGCTCAGCGATCCGGGGGAATGTGTGGTCGAGGTCAAGAGCGTAACCATGGCGGTGGGTGCGGGCGGCGGCGCTTTTCCGGACGCCGTCAGTCTGCGGGGGCAGAAGCATCTGCGCGAGCTGACCAGCCTGGCCGCCAATGGCAGGCGTGCCTGCCTGCTGTTCTGTGTCATGCATTCTGGCATCGAGTGGGTGAGGCCCGCCGATGAGATAGACCCCGAATACGGTCGGCTGTTGCGTCAGGCTGTAGCCCAGGGTGTGGAGGTCATCGCCTGGTCGGTAGTCCCCTCACCGCATGGCCTGGAAGTGGCAGGTCAACTGCCGGTGGAGATATGAGCCAGAGCGACGGACATGGGCGTTCAGTCAAGCCAGACCTGACCATTGCCGATATGGCAGCGGCGCGGTTGCAGGTACGCGCCAGCACAGGGACCGGCGACACATTCGCCGTTTTCCGGCAGAAAAAGCGCGCCGTGGCTGGCACACTGGATCAGTCTGCCGGAGCTGTCGAGAAACTGATTGGGGACCCACTCCAGGGGGATACCGCGATGGGGGCAGCGGTTGACGTAAACGTAGGCACGGTTGCCCTGGCGTATCACCATCAGCATTTCGCCATCGCGTTCCACTCCCAGACTGCCGGGGTCGGCGAGCTGGTCGAGACGACACAGGGGGGCGGGCAGAAAATCATCATTGTCAGTCATGGATCCATTATCTCCGCCGGCGCATGCCGCCGCCAGTCTCGCAGACTACTCCGGCCCTGCAGATTGTCGGTGAAACGCTGATGATTATGCATGCGCGGATGCGCCCAGCCATTCTCACAGTGCTTTTTATCTTTCTGCTGTCGACTATTCTATTGTCACTCGGGCTGGGGGCGGTCACTGTAGCGCCGCTGGATACCCTCGCGGCTTTGGGGAACATGCTGGGGTTGACTGAGGCACCCGGCGAAGTTCAAGTGATCATCGAACAGATCCGGTTGCCGCGCACACTGATGGGATTGCTGGTCGGCGTAACGCTGGCGCTGACCGGAGCTGTTATGCAGGGACTGTTTCGCAACCCTCTGGCCGATCCCAGCCTGATAGGCGTTTCCAGTGGTGCGGCACTCGGCGCGGCTGTCGTTATTGTGCTGGGGGGCTGGCTGTTTTCCGCCATGCCTGATGCTTTACTGCCCTACGCAACCGTTATCGGAGCGTTTGGCGGAGGGGTTGTCACTACGCTGTTGGTGTATCGATTGGGGCAGACGGCTCAAGGCACTTCGGTCGCCAGCATGTTACTGGCCGGTATCGCAATCGCCGCGATCAGCGGCGCGCTTATCGGTCTGCTGGGTTATCTGGCCGATGACCGTATGCTACGCACGCTCACCTTCTGGAACATGGGTAGCCTGGGCTCGGCAAGCTATCCACGGGTCCTTGCACTTGCGCTGTGTTGCGCACTGATATGTTGGCGATTGCCGCGTCAGGCTCGCGCACTTAACGCTTTACTGCTTGGTGAGTCCGAAGCTCGGCATCTGGGCGTCGACGTTGAGCGGGTCAAGCGTGAGCTGATCCTGCTGACTGCCCTGGGAGTGGGGGCCTGCGTGGCGGTAGCGGGCCTGATCGGGTTTGTCGGCTTGGTGGTGCCGCATCTGATTCGTTTGATGCTGGGCGTTGATCATCGCCTGGTACTGCCTGGGTCAATGCTGCTGGGTGGCGGTTTGCTGCTGCTGGCTGACGTGGTGGCGCGGCTGGTGATTGCACCGGCGGAGCTGCCGATTGGGATTCTCACCGCGCTTTTGGGTGCGCCATTCTTTCTGATCCTGTTGCTGCGCTCACAGCGCCGGGGGTGGTAATGCTGGCAGTTCGGGGGCTCAGTTGTGCGCGGGGTGGCTGCCAGGTTGTTGCTGGTATTGATTTCCGCCTGCAGGCTGGGGAAGTGCTGGCGGTGTTGGGCACCAACGGGGCCGGGAAAAGTACGCTACTGGCTACCCTGAGCGGCGAGCTGCCCCGCGCTGCTGGCGATATTCTTCTGGCAGACAGGCCCTTGGAGTCCTGGGCCGCCAACCAGCGCGCGCAGCGTCTTGCCGTATTGCCGCAAGCTTCCTCGCTCGCGTTTGCCTTCAGTGTTGAGGAGGTTGTGCTGCTCGGTCGGCTGCCCCACGCCAGCGGGCGGGACGAGGATGCGCGTATAGCCGCAGAGGTGATGCATGCAGCCGACATCACGCATTTGCGTCAGCGTAGCTACCTTGCTTTGTCTGGTGGCGAACGCCAGCGGGTGCATCTGGCTCGGGTACTGGCGCAGATATGGAGTAATGCGGAGCCTGCCTGCCTGCTACTCGACGAGCCTACTGCCTCGCTGGACCTGGCCCATCAGCGACTGATTCTGCAACAAGCCCGTGAGCTCGCCGGGCGCGGCAATGCGGTATTGTTGGTATTGCACGATTTGAATCTGGCGGCACGCTACGCTGACAGGTTGCTACTGCTTGATCGTGGAGGGGTTTCTGCCGTGGGTACCCCCTGGGATGTGCTCAAGGCAGAGCGGATCAGTCAGGTGTTTGGTGTCGAGGTACAGGTCGCACCCCATCCGCAACTGGATTGCCCATTAATTATCAGCTGAGGTATCGCGATGCGCCGTTTGCTCCTGGTGTGGTTATGCGTTTGCAGTTTCGCGGTGCAGGCACAGCAGTTGCCTGACTGGGTCAGTCCGGAAGGGCTGAATGACCCGCACCTGGGTCAGGTGCTGGATACAGCGAACGGTATCTGGCTGACTCCGGCCATGTTGGTCGAGAGCCTGGCTTCCGCTCCCCATGTGCTGGTTGGAGAGAAACACGACAATCCCGATCACCACCGTTTGCAGTTGTGGCTCCTGCAGAAATTGCACAGCAATCGTTCCCAGGGCGCCCTGCTGATGGAAATGATCGACCCCTCGCAGCAGGCGGCGGCAGACGAATTGCAGGGCAGGGCCGACAATGACGATACAGTCCTGCACGATAAACTGGACTGGAGTCCCGGTTGGGACTGGAATTTATACGGCCCGCTGGTCAAGTGGGGCCTGGCTAACCCGGAGCGTCTGTTGGGAGCAAATCTTACCAAAGAGGAGATGCGCGCAATCTACCAGGAACCTGCGTTAGAGACTGACGTTTACAGCACCGAGGCGCTACAGCTACTCAATGAAACCATCGCTACCGCCCATTGCGGAAAGATGCCCGAAGACCAGTTGCCCGCGATGCTGGCTATCCAACAGGGTCGTGATCAGCGAATGGCGCAGCAGTTGCTGGAAGCACCGACGCCTGCATTGCTGCTGGCAGGTAGTTATCACGTGCGCAAGGACCTCGGCGTGCCCCTGTATTGGCCGGCAGATGGGCCTGCGGTGCCATTGGTCGTGATCCTGGTGGAAGCCGGAGCTCCGTTACCGGACAGGACGCAGGCAGATTTTATCTGGTTGACGGCGGCGCTACCGGAAACCGATTACTGTGCGCAATGGGAGTAGAGCTGGCGATCGCACTGTTCTGTTGATCAGTTAATCAGCCAAAAAAATGGCCCGCTCATTGAGCGGGCCTAATCCGTGATTAGCCTGATGAGGAGATAACGGCTTGGAGCAAGCTGCTATCAACAAGTCATCTCGCGACGACTTGTTGCTAATAATATAGATTCTCATTCGCATGTCAAGCGTTGTGCAGTAATTAGCGGGTAGCCTGTTTGTACTGGGTGAGTTCCTTGTTCATCAGATCTATTCTGCGAGCCATGCTTTCGATCAGGCTATGGGCAATTCGCGGATTGCTTTGCATCAGAGCGAGAAACTGTTCCTTGGGGATCATCATTACCGTTGTCGGAGCGCTGGCGATTACGGTCGCCGAACGCTTCTCGCGGGTAAACAGGGCCATCGCGCCAAAAATTTCGTCCTTCTGCACGTCACCTACCTTTATACCCTGCACAAAGGCCTCGGCGTGACCTTCGGTAATAATGAATACATGATCCGCATCGTCGCCCTGACGAATGAGTTCGGCGCCGGCCGGGAAATGCTGAAAACCGGTTACCGGGCGTACCTCAGGGGGGCGGCTGTAGGCAAGCGCGTCAGACATCAGGGCCGCCTGGCCGAGGATATACTGGGTGAACTGTTCCTGTCGTTGGCTGTTGCCATGAATGTGCTTGAACAACAGTTCGCGATCGTAGGGGACCAGTATCAATGGTTCGTCGCTGCGGTAGGTGCAGGGGGCGGTATTGAGGCCCTGACGTAACCCGATCAGGTCGCCCTCCTGAATGTAGAACAGGGGTTTGTCTTCGATAACCGCATGTAGCAGGCCGGATTGAAGCAGATAGATGCGATTATTGCCTACGTGTTCGTACAGATCGTTTACTGCATCAAGGGATATGGGCTCCCCGCACGGTGACAGCCCATCCAGCAGCTGCTCGGGTATGAGCTGCAGCGCATTGATGAGTTTTTCTGCGTAGGGGGGTTGGTCACCGATGAGATACATGTGCGAATTCCTTTTTGTTTTCCTGTTTTCGGCAAGACCTGCAGCTGAAAGTCGCACGAGCTCGGGAAATCTTGGCCGTTGGCATTAAGATACTGCAGTGGGTTCTGCTACTGCCAATATAAATTGTCGTGAGCGTGATCAGCTTCAACTATTCAGCGTGCCGCACCCTTGGCTCCAGCGCAATTTACGCCGAATCAATGATTTGCCTGGCGTTGTTTCAGCTGCTCGAGCAATTGCTCTTTGTATTCCGGGTCCAGGTCATTCCAGTGCACGCCTTGCAGCGCGCCGGCTATGGCGAACATCAATGACTTGGATGCCCGAAAGCCTCTTTCACGCACGGCGCAATAGGCCCCGACGGGGCCCCGGCGATCGAGTTCGTCGCGATCGTGGATGCCTGTGGCGTGCAGCCATTGGGCGGAGGTCTTGCCGAGATTGCGCATGGCCAGGAGCTCATCATCGATCATGATCTGCCCCCTTGCGCCTGGTGGGCAGGGTACTCATGGTATCTGGAAGATGCTCGAAAACACCTTGGCGGGGTAATGCAGGCACGGACGTTTTCGTCGCGGCCTTGGACTTTTTCTGTATGCATGGTCTGGGCTTCTTTTTATTGGTTCCCAGCAAGGAGTGTAGTGCGACGTGGCTGATAGGTACAGCCACGTCGCTGGAACAACTAGAACCGCTCGCGTAGCTGGTTTACCAGTTGCTCCAGACTGTCTTCCACATCAGTGGCAACGCTCATGCTGCATAGCTTTTCGTCCTCTGTCAGCTCTTCCATGTGTTCGAGCTGGTGCCGTGCGACTCTGATGTCCGCGTCGGAGGGGTCGGTCGCCTCGCTTTGCCGTTTGCTGATGCGTTCCTCGAGGACTTCCAGGGCGGCCGTGCACTGCAATATCAGACAGGGTACACCCTGATCCTCGATGGCGAGACGCAGCGCGTCGCGCTGGGACTGCTTGAGGTTGGCCGCATCAATAACCACAGGGTATCCCGCAGCCAGGACCTGAGTGGCCAGATTTGCCAGCCTGGCGTAAGTCTTCTCGCTGGCATCGGTTGAATACAACCCTGCATCCAGGTTACCGCTGCCTCGGGTGCCGAACAGTCTTTTACGTTCTGTATCCGAGCGCAGACGAATGGCCCCCAGCTGTTGTACCAAGTGCAGGGCTATGGTGCTTTTACCTGAGCCAGCCACGCCCTGGGTAAGGATGCCGAACCGCTGTGGTACGTGGGTGTAACGCTCAGCCAGGTCAGCATAGCTGTGGTAACGGGCGAGCACTTCCTTGCGTTCCACTTCGCTGACATCTGGCTGAGTCAGGCGTAACAGGGCCACCTTGGCGCGAACCATTGCCCGATAGGCCTTGTAGTAGTCGAGCAGTGCCAGGCCGGCGTAATCGCCAGTGTGCTCCAGATAGCCATTGACGAACCGTTGGGCAAGGTTGTTAAGGCCCCTGTCTTCCAGATCCATGGCCATGAAAGCGACATCGCTCATGACATCAATCCAGCGGAACGCATCGTTGAATTCTATTCCGTCAAACAGGGTTACCTCTCCGTCTATCAGGGTGACGTTGTCGAGATAGATGTCACCATGACATTCGCGTATAAAGCCTTCAGCTTTGCGTTGGGAGAATTTGGGAGTCAGGCGCTGGAAGGTACTATGCGCCCATTGCTCCAGCTGTTCGAGTTGTTCAAGGTCAGCTGGTTCGGAAATCAGGCCGCGAATGTCGGTAAAGTTTTCTGCCACCGGAGCATGCAGGTTGTCCGGTTCGCCCCATGGTGTTTCCAGGGGCGCGCGCTCGATGTGTTGGTGAAAGCCAGCCAGCTTTTGAGCCAGGCTGTCGATGTGTCGTGCTTCGAGCTGACCGGCCCGCTGCATGTTGCCGAGCAGGTCTTGTTGGCGGAACTGCCGGGTCTTGACCATGTATTCGACAACAGGGCCTTCGCCATGCAGGTTGGGCTTGTTTTCACTGCCATGAACGCTGATCACGTCGAGATAGAGTTCAGGTGCAAGCCGGCGGTTGAGGCGTACTTCTTCATGGCAGAAATGCTGGCGACGGTCGAGTGTGGAATAATCCAGGAAACCGAAATTGACTGGTTTCTTTATCTTGTAAACATAGTCACCAGTCAGCAAGACCCAGGAAATATGCGTTTCCATCAATGTGAAACTGGTAACCGGGTGGTCGAAGAGGTCGGGGTTCTGCAGGGCTTTCAGCAGTGTCTGGCTCACGGTGTATCCTTGCTTTGAAAGGCAAAAAGGTCATTATGCGGGTTGGTCGGGCTCTGGCCAACCGCAAACAGATGCGATTATCGATACAGGTCGATGACGCTGTTTACTTAAGTGCAGAGGGTTATGGCTAAAAAACGCGCTAGCAGCAAAAAGAAAGGGCTTTGGCATGGCTGGTCCGGGCTGTTCATCAAACTCGTGCTGGTGGGCCTGGTGCTGCTCGCGGGCCTGACCATTTACCTGGACGCGGTGGTACAGGAGAAGTTTACGGGTAAACGTTGGGCTGTTCCTGCCAAGGTATTTGCTCGGCCGCTGGAGCTGTTTGCCGGTCAGAAGCTGAGTCGCGACGATTTTCTTACTGAGCTGGGTGCATTGGGCTATCGCAGGGCCACGGCTGCCAGGCAGCCTGGTCAGATTTCAGTCAATGGCAACAGCGTCAATGTCTACACTCGCGGCTTCCAGTTTTTCGAGGGGACTGAGCCTGCACAATTGCTGAAGTTGCAGTTTCAGGGCGGTCAGGTGACGAGTCTGGCCGGTAACGGGGGGCTGGTAATGGGCCGCCTAGAGCCCTTGTTGATAGGTGGCATCTACCCGGCTCATAACGAAGACCGGATTCTCATTCGTCTCGAGCAGACACCGCCTTTTCTCGTTGAAGCATTGGTGGCTGTGGAAGATCGTGATTACTTCCAGCACTTCGGTGTCTCTCCAAGAGGTATTGCCCGGGCAATGTATGCCAACGTCCGGGCTGGCGGTGTGGTGCAGGGTGGTAGCACTCTGACCCAGCAATTGGTGAAGAATTTTTATCTTACGAGTGATCGCAGTCTGATCCGCAAGGGTACCGAAGCGATCATGGCGGTCTTGCTTGAAGCGCATTACTCCAAGGAAGACATTCTCGAGGCCTATCTGAATGAGGTTTTTCTTGGCCAGGATGGGCGCCGAGCGGTGCATGGCTTCGGTTTGGGTAGCCAGTACTATTTTGCTCAACCCCTGCACGAGCTGCAATTGCACCAGGTGGCATTGCTGGTGGGTATGGTCAAAGGCCCGTCAATGTTCAACCCGCGTCGCCATCCAGAGCGCGCTAAGGCCCGCCGTGATCTGGTGATCGGAATGCTGGCCGAGCAGGGAATGATAAGCGCAGAGCAGGCCAGCGAGGCAATCGCCAAGCCCCTGGACATCTCTGTGCGCGGCAGCATGGCAGATACCAGTTATCCCGCTTTCATGGATCTGGTCAAGCGCCAGCTGCGGGAGGACTACCGCGACGAGGATCTGACCAGCGAAGGCCTGCGTATTTTTACCAGCTTCGATCCGTTATTACAGAAGAAAGCCGAGCAGGCGGTCCAGGCGACAGTTAAACGTTTGACGCCTGCTGATGCGGCCAGTCCGCTTGAGTCGGCAATGGTGGTCACAAGTGCCCAGGGCGGCGAGGTGCTGGCGCTGGTGGGGGGTACTGATCCACGCTTCCAGGGGTTCAACCGAGCGCTGGACGCTTCACGTCCCATCGGTTCATTGGTCAAGCCGGCGATCTATCTGACCGCGCTAGAGCGGCCTCAGGAGTACGCGCTGACCACGCTGGTCGAGGACGCACCCATTTCCCTGCAGGCCGAACCTGGTCAGACATGGTCGCCTCAGAATTACGATCGCAAGTCCCATGGATGGGTACCCTTGCATGAAGCGCTTAGCCACTCCTATAACCAGGCGGCAGTGCGCCTGGGCGTTGATGTAGGTGTTGCCGAGGTGCTGGATACCATCAGGCGAATGGGCGTTCAGCATGACTGGCCGGCATTTCCATCCATGCTGCTTGGATCCGGGTCGATGACGCCGATGCAGGTAACAGACATGTACCAGACGCTGGCTAGTGGCGGGTTCAATACGCCATTGCGGGCCATTCGCAACGTACTGACGACGGAGGGGGATCCGCTGCGGCGTTATCCCTTCGAGGTAGAACAGCGTTTTGATGCTGCCAGTATCTACCTCTTGCAGCAGGCAATGACCCGGGTCATGACAGAAGGTACCGGCAGATCAGCCTATAACCAGATTGATCGCAACATCCGGTTGGCTGGCAAGACGGGTACCACCAATGATCTGCGTGATAGCTGGTTCGCCGGTTTCTCGGACGACCTGCTGGCGGTCAGCTGGATTGGAAGAGACGATAACAGTAATACCGGCTTGACCGGGGCGTCCGGTGCTTTGCAGGTCTGGAGCGGCTTTATGGCCCAGGCCAATCCCAGGGGACTCAGCAGTGCCCCGGTACAGGGTGTGGTCATGGCCTGGGTAGATAGCGAGACGGGAATGGGCAGTGATCCGAGTTGTGAAGGCAGCGTGCAGATGCCGTTCAAGGCAGGCTATCAGCCGTTACCCGGCCCGGGTTGCAACCCGATACTGAGTGAGGAAGGATTGAAGGACGGAGCCAACCGCTTGATGGACACTATTCGTGGCTGGTTGCAGTAAAACAATGAGGAAACAGTAATGCAGATGAGACTTCCCGGCCTGCTGGCCATCGCGACAATATTGGTGGGGTGCGCTGGTACCGGAGGTACGGTTCCGGTGGTCGACTCCGGTCGACCGGTATCCAGCGAAGACATTACCTACTCGCCCGGGATGCCGCCTCCACAGCAGGTTGAGCGGCCCGCAGACAGTGGTGTCGTTGTCATGGTGCCGGATGAGGCCGGGGGGTCGCAGGCCATTCAGTCGTATCCGGTCGATATTCAGACGCAGGGCCAGGGGAGTGTTCAGAGTCCTTCGACGGGCTCGGCATTACAGCAGGACGAGCAACTTGACGGCCCGGTGCTGGCATTGTTGACCGCTGCTCGTGACCAGGAAGGACGAGGTGATCTGGGTGGTGCTTCTTCCAGTCTCGAACGTGCCATGCGTATCGCACCGCGCGAGCCTCAGGTGTTCTATCGTCTTGCGCAGGTGCGGTTGGCGCAGGGTGATGCTCCTCAGGCCGAACAGGTGGCCCAGCGTGGACTCAGTTACGCTTCCGGCCGTCCCGCATTGCAAGCCGGGTTGTGGGAGTTGATTGCCAAAGCGCGTGAGCAGCAGGGTAACGGGGCGGGTGCGGCCGAAGCTCGCCAGCGGGCACGCGTAGCGTTGTGAGAGAAGCTGTCTGGTCGGAAATATGTCTGGCTCTGAAAGAGCTGGAACGTGAGCTGTATAGTCTGGATTTGTGGTCGCTGCAGGCGCCTTCCCGAATCCAGCTGGCCAGTACCCAGCCTTTTTGCGTGGATACCATGGCTTTCGAGCAGTGGCTGCAATGGGTGTTCATACCCCGATTGCGATTGCTTGCCGATCAGGGGCTTGCGTTACCCGGTGGCTGCCAGGTAACGCCGATGGGCGAGCAAGCGTTCCGGCACCTGGGGCGCAGGCAGGCCGATTTATTGGCACTTCTCGCACGCATCGATCAGTTGGCAGGCAACCTGGAGTGATCTGAGTGATAGATGGCTCGGAGTGTCAGTATTATCAATTGCAGAACTCTTCCAGGTCTGAGCGAGCCTGTTCCATCATTTCCTGGCGCTCTTCTTCCCCTATTCGAACGGTTTCACCATCATCAGTTGTCTTACTCAGACGAGGGTTTCGCTCCATGGTCTGCAGATTGCGGCGGATCTTGGCGCACTGCTCGGCGCGTTTGGCAGCCAGCGCCTCATCAGTGGTGCTAGGGTCTTCCTCCGCTTGCGCCTCACTGTCAGCGCTTTTCGGTAGCGGCGCCGGTGCGCGCAATGTGCCGCCGGGTGGGGGCGGTGAGCTGATGTCCATCCGTTGATAGGCTTTGCCTTCGGGTGGCTGCTGCCCGAATTGTGGTACGCCCTGGTCATCAATCCAGCGATACATTTGTTCGGCAGCAACGACGCTGCTCAGCAGGCCGAAAGTGAGTGCGATTAGCGTCTTGTGCATATCCTGTCCATCCGTGTGTTGAGGGCTTCTGGCTCGCCTAATATAACCGACCCCGAATGATTGACCAGAGGTCTCTGTCCAGGCCGTGTCGGATATCATGCTTTCGTCCAACTTGGCTTGACTTGTGGCGCCTGAGTGTAAACAATTCGTGGTTCACATGAGCAGGCTGGTATTGGTGCCCAACAGGTTACCGAATCAGGCTGCTTTGTTGCTCAAACCAGGTGGCGAAATCCGCCAGCTCCTGGCCTGGCACCCGCACGCGCTACCTCGCGCTGGGTGAGTCAGACCCGGCACCAACAGGGTCTGCCTCCATTGCACGTAGTCAAGCTGATGCATGGCAACCACCGTTGTCAATGCTCTGCCGAGCAGTAAACAGGTACCCTGTTGCCCGTCCCAGACGGGTGACGAGCTAGAGGTGATTCTAAAGTGGAGCTTTTATCCGGCGCTGAGATGGTCGTCCGCTCATTGCGTGACGAGGGTGTTAAGTATATTTACGGGTATCCCGGTGGTGCCCTGTTACACGTCTATGATGCGATTTTCCGTCAGGACGAAGTCGAACATATTCTGGTGCGCCACGAACAGGCAGCCGCGCATATGGCCGACGGTTACGCGCGTGCGTCCGGCAAGGCCGGCGTTGTGCTGGTGACATCAGGCCCTGGTGCAACCAATACCATTACCGGTATTGCGACGGCGTACATGGATTCCATTCCCATGGTGATCCTGTCCGGTCAGGTTGCTAGCGATATGGTCGGCACTGATGCTTTCCAGGAGACCGACATGGTCGGTATCTCTCGTCCCATCGTTAAGCATAGTTTCATGATCAAGGATCCGCGGGAAATTCCGGAGGTGATCAAGAAAGCTTTCTACATCGCACAAACCGGTCGACCTGGTCCTGTGGTTGTGGATATTCCCAAGGACATGACCAATCCCGCCGAGAAGTTCGAGTACAGCTACCCGAAAAAGGTGAAGCTGCGCTCGTATAATCCGGCGGTACGTGGTCATTCCGGCCAGATCCGCAAGGCTCTGGATCTGATGGTCGAGGCCCGGCGGCCGATTATCTATTCTGGTGGTGGCGTCATCCTTGGTGGCGCAGCGGCGCAACTGACTGAGCTGGCCCGTGAACTGGGTGTGCCGGTTACCAATACGCTGATGGGGTTGGGTGCTTATCCGGGTACCGACCCGCAATTTATCGGCTGGCTGGGTATGCATGGCAGCTACACCGCAAACGTCAGCATGCATCACAGTGATTTGATTCTCTGCGTTGGTGCGCGGTTTGACGATCGGGTTATCAACGGTGCAAGCAAGTTCTGCCCAAATGCCAAGATCGTGCACGTGGATATCGACCCTGCGTCCATCTCCAAAACCATTCGCGCGGATGTGCCTATAGTCGGCCCGGTAGACAGCGTTTTGACCGAGATGGTCGCCATGGTCAAGGAGCACAACCTGCGTCCGGCCAAGGAGTCGCTGGCCAGTTGGTGGAAACAGATTCGGGAATGGCGTGGCGAAGGCCGGATGTTCCCCTATGACGAGGGCGACGGCTCGATAATCAAGCCGCAATCCGTTATCGAAACCCTTTGGGATGTCACCCGGGGTGATGCTTATGTTACCTCCGACGTGGGGCAGCATCAGATGTTCGCTGCGCAGTATTATCCCTTCGACAAACCCAATCGCTGGATCAACTCGGGCGGTCTGGGCACCATGGGCTTCGGCTTGCCTGCGGCAATGGGTATCAAGCTGCATTATCCCGATGCGCAGGTTGCCTGTGTGACCGGTGAAGGCAGTATCCAGATGAATATCCAGGAGCTGTCGACCTGTCTGCAATACGACTTGCCGGTAAAGATCATTACCCTGAACAACCAGGCTCTTGGCATGGTTCGCCAGTGGCAGGATATGCAGTATGGTAGCCGCCATTCGCATTCCTACATGGAGTCACTACCGGACTTCATCAAGCTGGCCGAGTCCTATGGACATGTTGGTATGCGTGTGGAGAAGCCTGAGGACCTGAAGCCGGCAATGGAAGAGGCTTTTGCCAACACCAAGCGTCTGGTGTTCATGGATATCCGGGTTGACGACTCCGAGCACGTATATCCTATGCATATCAAGGATGGCTCGATGCGCGATATGTGGCTGAGCAAGACGGAGCGCACATGATGAGACATATAATATCCGTTCTGCTCGAAAACGAGCCAGGCGCCTTGTCCCGCGTAGTGGGCCTGTTCTCTCAGCGGAATTACAACATCGAGACGCTGACCGTAGCGCCGACTGAAGATCCGACTTTGTCGCGCCTTACCCTTACCACGGTTGGGCACGACGAGGTGATCGAGCAGATCACCAAGAACCTCAACAAGTTGATCGAGGTGGTCAAGCTGGTGAATCTGTCCGAAGGGGCGCATATCGAACGCGAGCTCATGCTTGTGAAGATAAAAGCGACTGGTGCACAGCGCGCGGAGGTCAAACGCACGACCGATATCTTCCGTGGACAGATTGTCGATGTGACCAGCAGCGTGTACACCGTGCAGCTGGCGGGCACCACCGATAAGCTGGACAGCTTTATCGAAGCGATTGGGCCAACCACCGTCATCGAAGTGGTACGCACCGGCGTCTCGGGTATCGCCCGTGGCGAAAAGGTCTTGAGTATCTAATCACACAGCAGGTCCGGATAGGGTCTGCCTAGAAACAGGGGAATTTCATGCACGTTTATTACGATAAAGATTGTGATCTGAGCATCATCCAGGGCAAAAAAGTAGCCATCATCGGTTACGGTTCACAGGGCCACGCCCACGCCTGCAACCTCAATGATTCCGGTGTCGACGTGACCGTTGGTCTGCGTCCAGGTTCATCTTCGGTCGCCAAGGCCGAAGCCCATGGTCTGAAAGTCAGCGATGTGCCATCAGCTGTTGCGGCTGCCGATGTTGTCATGATTCTTACTCCGGACGAGTTTCAGTCCCAGCTGTACCGTGACGAGATTGAACCGAACCTGAAGCAGGGTGCCACCCTGGCATTTGCCCATGGCTTCGCGATCCACTACAACCAGATCGTGCCGCGCAAGGATCTGGACGTGATCATGATCGCGCCGAAAGCGCCAGGTCACACCGTTCGCACCGAGTTCACCAAGGGTGGTGGTATTCCTGATCTGGTCGCAGTATTCCAGGATGCCTCCGGCAACGCCAAGAATCTGGCCCTGTCTTACGCCTCAGGTGTAGGTGGTGGTCGTACCGGTATTATCGAAACCACTTTCAAAGACGAAACTGAAACTGATCTCTTCGGCGAGCAGGCAGTTCTCTGTGGCGGCGCAGTCGAGCTGGTCAAGGCTGGTTTCGAGACGCTGGTTGAAGCCGGTTACGAGCCCGAAATGGCTTACTTCGAGTGCTTGCACGAGCTGAAGCTGATCGTTGATCTCATGTATGAAGGCGGTATCGCCAACATGAACTACTCGATCTCCAACAATGCCGAGTACGGTGAGTACGTCACAGGCCCGGAAGTCATCAATGCCGAGTCCCGTGAAGCCATGCGCAATGCACTCAAGCGTATTCAGAGCGGCGAGTATGCCAAGATGTTCATCGCCGAAGGTGCGCACAACTATCCTTCGATGACTGCTGCCCGTCGCATCAACGCAGCGCATCCGATCGAGCAGGTTGGCGAGAAGCTCCGTGGCATGATGCCCTGGATCTCCGCGAACAAGATCGTGGACAAGAGCAAGAACTGATGCATCCTTGATGCAGCAGACGAAGAACGCGGCCACGGCCGCGTTTTTTGTGCCTGCCCTCTCCATAACTGGCAAACCACGTGATCAGTTGCCACACTGTGTTCACGATAACGTTTTCAGGGTAAATACATGACGGACAAGCAAGAGCAGCATTCCACCGACGACGACATGCAAGCGGCACATAACATGTTGCCCATTGATGAGCATATCGAGGAAGTTCCAGGTCCGGGCGGCGAGAAAGTCAGGCACCGGGGGATTTACCTGCTGCCCAACCTATTTACCACCGCGGCGCTGTTTTCTGGGTTCTACGCTATTGTCAGTGCAATGGATGGCAATTTCGCCAACGCCTCAATTGCGATCTTTGTGGCGATGGTGCTGGACGGACTGGACGGCAGGGTAGCCCGAATGACCAATACGCAGAGTGCCTTTGGAGCGGAGTTCGATTCACTTTCCGATATGGTCGCCTTCGGTGTTGCTCCGGCGCTGGTTGTCTTTAGCTGGTCGCTAAGCGATCTGGGTAAGGTAGGCTGGATATTTGCTTTCATTTACGTCGCCGGAGCGGCGTTGCGTCTAGCGCGCTTCAATACTCACGTAGGTGATGAAGACAAGCGATTCTTTACGGGGCTGGCCAGTCCGTCAGGTGCTGGCTTTGTAGCCGGCATGGTCTGGGCTCTCAGCGATTTCGGTATTGATGGCGGCGATATCAGCTTTCTGGTGGGTTTGCTTACCGCGTTGGCGGGTCTGATGATGGTCAGCAATGTCCGTTACTACAGTTTCAAGGATTTTGATTTGAAAGGCCGAGTGCCGTTCTTCGTCATTCTCCTGGTGGTGCTGGTGTTCGCAATCATTTCAACCGATCCGTCGCGGATACTCTGGTTCATCTTCATCGCTTACAGCTTGTCCGGTCCGGCCCAGGCCTTGTGGCGCTGGCGTCAGAAGCAGAAGCCTGCTTCCGAGGCATAGGGGTTTACCGCCCGGCATGAAATAACCGTCAGAAATCAGTTGACGGTTATTTTCTATCCCCTATAATGCGCGTCTGCCCAGTCAGGGCGCTTTGCATAAAGCGCTTTACAATCAATAAGTTAGCGATAATTTAGGGGTTGACAGGGTGGATTGAGGCGGTAGAATACGCCGCTCACCGGGCCAGCAGCACGATCGCTGATTCGGGTAAGTCAGAGAGATCTGAAAAGTTTCAAGGAAGCGGTTGACGGGGCTTAAAACTCCTGTAGAATTCGCCTCCCGGTCACGAGAAAGGGTTTTGATCTCGGGACCAGCAAGCATAAACGTGATGAACAACTTCTCACAAAAATGCTTGACAGATTAGAAGGTTAGCGTAATATACGCCACCTTGGTTAAGC
>NZ_VTTI01000007.1 GCF_008641105.1 Halopseudomonas salina | reverse complement strand
CCCGCCAGGCTGTGCGCTCAACCGGCTTTGGAGTGATGCGGGGTTTGCTGTCCCAAATCAAAAGCAAAAACCATCTAACGATAAGGATATGGGTTTTCTCGCCGGCAGCTGATGAGCTAGTAGCAGACGCAGGGCGAGAGGACTAAGCCGACCGTCGCTGGCAGGGATGCCAGCGTCGAGCTTACAGGGACGTACTTGCAGCGTGTCGGCGTGGACTCACGGCCTGCATCTGCTTGCTCGGTATTCAAGAAACGGTTTCCGCGATGGAGAGCCCGGGCTCAAAGCTCCCAGCCTGGCAGGGTTCCGAAAGCCGCCGTGAATCCGTCCCTGGAGGCTTGTCAGAAACGTCCCTGTTTCAGACACTTTCTTCACCCCGCCAGGCTGTGCGCTCAGCTGGCATCGGAGTGATGCGGGGTTTGCTGTCCCAAATCAAAAGCCAAATCTTCAGGCCGGTCTCTCTGTTTTTCGGTTTTGCTCGCAGATAGTTTCGGAGCTGTTGGCAGGGCAGACACAGGGCGAGAGGACTAAGCCGACCGTCGCTGGCAGGGATGCCAGCGTCGAGCTTATAGGGGTGAGGCAAGCGTTTGCGAAGCATGCTTCGCGCGTAGCCGAACGATAGTGATCTGTGATAGCTGGCCGGGCCCGCTTGCGGGGACTTGCAGCGTGTCGGCGTGGACTTTCGGCCTGGGGCTGGCTGGCTCGATTGTTCAGAATCATCTGCGGGATGCTCGGAGTAATGAAGCTCCCAGCCTGCCAGGGTTCCGAAAGCCGCCGTGAATCCATCCATGGAGGCTTGTCAGAAACGTCCCTGTTTCAGACACTTTCTCCACCCCGCCAGTCTGTGCGCTCAACCAGCGTCGGAGTGATGTGGAGTTTGCTGTCCCAGGTCAAAAGCTAAATCCCTATAAGGAATTTTTGCTTACACCAGCCGCTCGCCTACTTTTAACAGTTTCATCGAGTTGGTACCGCCGCGGGAGTTGTAGACATCGCCTTTGGTGAGGATGACCCAATCGCCGGCGGCGACGTGGCCCAGGTCCAGTAGTCGGCTGACGGCCCGTTGGTTGACGTCGCTTGAGGGCATGTCGGCCGGGTTGAAAGTGATGCCCTGTACGCCGCGCATCAATGCAACGCGGCCGAGTGTGGCGCTGTTGGGGGAGAGGGCGAAGATGGGCAGGTGCGAGCGAATGCGCGACATGATTAGCGGGGTGTAGCCGCTTTCGGTCAGGGTGATTATAGCGGTGACGCCCGGGAAGTGATTGCCCGCATACATGGCGGCGAGAGCGATGGTTTCGTCGCAGCGTTCAAAATCCTGGCCCATGCGGTGGCCTGATTGTTGGCTGATGGCTTGTCTTTCAGCGCCGCGGCATACCCTGTCCATGGCCTTGACTGCTTCAACCGGGTAGGAGCCTGCTGCGGTTTCTGCTGATAGCATTACAGCGTCGGTGTAATCGAGTGCTGCATTGGCAACATCAGAGACCTCTGCACGGGTAGGCATGGGGCTGCTGATCATGGATTCCATCATCTGGGTAGCGGTGATTACGGCCTTGTTCTGCTTACGTGCGCGGCTGATGATGAGTTTCTGAATACCCACCAGTTCGGCATCGCCTATCTCTACGCCCAGATCACCGCGGGCTACCATCACCGCATCGCTGGCCTTGATCAGACCGTCCAGGGCTTCCTCGTCGGCGACCGCTTCGGCCCGTTCGATCTTGGCCACCAGCCAGGCCTGGGATTCGGAATCCTTGAGGAGCTTGCGGGCCAGGTGCATGTCTGCGGCATCCCGGGGAAAGGAGACGGCTACGTATTCCATATCGAGTTCTGCGGCAAGGGTGATGTCGACACGGTCCTTGTCGGTCAGGGCGGCTGCCGAGAGACCGCCGCCCCTTCGGTTAATGCCCTTGTGGTTGGACAGCGGACCGCCGATGGTAACCGTACAGCGCACCTCGTCCTTGCCTACACTGTCGACCCGCAGGACGACCCTGCCGTCATCAAGCAGCAGTTCATCACCGGCACGGCAGTCTGTGACCAGATCGGGATAGTCGATGCCCACCACGTCCGTGTTGCCCTCATCCAGCGGATGGCTGATCGAAAGCCGGAAGTTGTCCCCTTTTTCAAGACTGATCTTGCCATCGGTAAAGCGTGCGATGCGGATCTTGGGGCCCTGCAGATCGCCCAATAACGCAACGTGAACGTCTTTTTCCCGGGCAATTTCGCGGACCAGTCTGGCGCGCTCACGATGTTCGTCTGCGGTGCCGTGGGAGAAGTTCATGCGGGCGACGTTCATGCCGGCATCAATCAATGCAGCAATACATTCACGGCTACTGCTGGCAGGTCCCAGGGTGGCGACGATCTTGGTGCGACGCAGGGTCATGGTATTTCCCTATTCAAAGCGGTGGTCTATGGTCTCTATTCGGGCACTACAATAGAACATATGCGGTTACCATGACAGACTGAAGTCGTGGTCTGGCGGCTTTGTAATGCTTGATTCAGGGGGATGACATGCACCCGGTTGTGCTTGAAGTGACAGAAAGACTGCGCCAGCGCAGCCAATCCACCCGCCGGGCTTATCTGCGACAGATGGCCGAGGCCGGAGCATTACCGCGTGGTCGGCGCAAACTGTCCTGCGGCAACCTCGCTCATGGCATGGCGGCCTGTGGCCCGACTGACAAGGACCGGCTACGCATGATGGATGAGGTCAATGTGGCGATCGTCACAGCCTATAACGACATGCTCTCGGCCCATCAACCCTACGAAAGCTTTCCCGAGCAGATCCGCCAGGCGTTACGCGCTTACGGCGCAACCGGGCAGGTGGCCGGCGGGGTGCCGGCGATGTGTGATGGCGTGACCCAGGGCGAGCCAGGCATGGAGCTGTCACTGGCCAGTCGGGATGTGATTGCGATGGGGACTGCCATTGCGCTCTCGCACAATATGTTTGACGCCGCCCTGTGCCTTGGGGTGTGCGACAAGATTGTGCCGGGCCAGCTGATGGGAGCGCTGCGCTTTGGCCACCTACCCGTGGTGTTCGTGCCTGCAGGACCGATGACGTCGGGGATTCCCAATTCCGAGAAAGCGGCTGTTCGCCAGAAATATGCTGAAGGCAAGGCGACGCGCGATGAGCTGCTGGAGGTTGAAAGTGGCTCGTACCATGGCCCGGGTACCTGCACTTTTTACGGGACGGCCAATACCAACCAGATCTTGCTTGAGGCCATGGGGTTGCAGTTACCGGGTGCTTCCTTCGTGCACCCGGGCACGCCACTGCGTAATTCCCTTACAGTGCATGCGGCCGAGCGTGCAGCGAAGCTTGCCCGAGAGGGGCAGGGAAGTCTGGCGTCGATTCTGGATGAAAAAGCATTGATCAATGCGCTGGTTCTGCTGCTCGCCACGGGTGGTTCGACCAATCTGACATTGCATCTGGTGGCCATCGGACAGTGTGCTGGTCTGCAACTGCGCTGGGAAGATATGTCAGCGCTGTCTGAGATTGTGCCGACGCTGGCGCGCATTTACCCCAACGGCAAGGCAGATATCAACCAGTTCCAGGCGGCGGGAGGCACTGCTTTTCTGTTCGCTCAACTGCTGGATGCCGGTTTGCTTCATGAGGATGTCGAGACTGTTGCCGGCCACGGCTTGCGCCTGTACACCAGTGAACCGGTATTCGAACAGGGCGAGCTGGTGTGGCGTGAAGGGCCGAGTGACAGTCTGGATGCCGGGATCCTGAGGGGGACAGCTGATCCGTTTCTTGTCGATGGCGGATTGCGGTTGATCGATGGCGGCCTGGGTCGCGGGATTATAAAGGTGTCAGCTGTCGCCCCGGAACACCGCAAGGTCAGTGCTCCCTGCCGGATATTCACCAACCAGGAGGCCTTGATGGAGGCGTTCGAGGCTGGGGAGCTGGAGCGGGATCTGGTGGCAGTGGTGCGTTTTCAAGGGCCGGCTGCCAATGGGATGCCTGAGCTGCACAAGCTGACTCCTTATCTTGGTGTGCTCCAGGATCGCGGCTTCAAGGTGGCGCTGGTGACCGACGGACGAATGTCTGGCGCCTCCGGCAAGGTGCCGGCGGCTATCCATGTGTGCCCTGAAGCAGCCGCGGGTGGGCCTCTGTCGCGACTGCGCGATGGTGACATGGTGAGCCTGGATGCGGATACCGGTCGGCTTGAAGTTGCAGTTGCGCCGAGCGCCTGGCTCGCCCGTGAACCGGCAGTGCATGATGAGCCCGTGCGCAGAGGCTGGGGGCGAGAGCTGTTTGCATTCATGCGCGGTGCGGCGAGTCCGGCGGAGCAGGGTGCCAGTTGCTTTACTGCCAGTTTGCGTGAAGCAGATGGAGTACCTGAACGTTGAGCCTTCAGACCCTTGCCGCCGAGCGCGGCCTGCAGCTGACTGTAGCCAGTAACCCGCAATCCATGGCATGGACGCTGTCCAGACATATCGCTGATGCCTTGGCTGATGCGATTGGGCAGCGCGGGATCGCGCGCCTGGCCGTGTCTGGGGGGCGCAGTCCCGAAGCCTTTTTGCGCTGCCTGGATGAGCAGCCCGTGGACTGGGCCCAGGTGGCCATTACGCTGGTGGACGAGCGCTGGGTGCCGGAGAGCGACGCAGCCAGCAATGCCGGAATGCTGCGGCGCTGCATGCCCAGCGCTTTGGCAAAGGCTACCTGGTTGCCTCTGTTTCGCGGCGCCTCTCCAAGCCTGGATGCATCCCTTGTGGAGCAGGCCATTGCCCCCTGGCTTCCCCTAGATGTGGTGGTGCTGGGGATGGGCAATGATGGTCACTGCGCTTCGTTGTTCCCGGGGCAGGACAATCTTGAAAAGCTGTTGAGCACCGGCGGTAAGGTCCTTTGCGCCCCCTCGCAGGCCCCGGATCTTTCCCCGCGTATTACACTTACCGGTGCGGTGCTGCGCACGGCGCGGTTGCAACTGCTGGCAATCTCGGGAGAGGATAAAAACGCCACGCTGTGCAGGGCGTTTTCAGCGCCGACTGAGCAGATGCCGGTAGCGGCATTTCTCACCCCGCCGCTACAGGTTTTTTACAGTAGCGATTATTGAGACTACAAGGCTGACGGGAAGCTTATGAGCCTGATCGACAATACACAGACTCTGGATACCTTGTTTGCGCATTCGCGCCTGCTTCCGGTTATCAATATCGAGTGCATGCAGGATGTGCTGCCCTTGATCGATGCCCTGGCTGCTGGAGGTATCAATAACGTCGAAATTACTCTGCGAACCCCACTCGGGTTGCCGGCTATTGAACTGCTGCGCCGCGAGCGCCCTGCGATAGGCGTCGGCGCTGGTACGGTAATGGACGCCATGCAGTTCCACGCGGTGGTTGACGCCGGCGCCCAGTTTATCGTCACGCCGGGCTGCACCGACGAACTACTTCAGTTGGGTATGGAGAGTCCAGTGCCTTTACTTCCGGGTGTAGCCACGGCCTCGGAGGTATTGTCGGGCTATCGATTGGGCTATCGGCGCTTCAAGCTGTTTCCTGCGCAGGCTTGCGGCGGGATACCCCTGCTCGAGGCCTTTGCCGGGCCTTTTGGTGATGTGCGTTTCTGCCCCACGGGTGGCATTACCCTGGCCAGTGCAACGGCCTACCTCGCACTGGAGAATGTACTGTGCGTGGGCGGCACCTGGATGGCACCGCGCACACTGATTGGTCAGGGCGACTGGTCTGCCATACGTCAGTTGGCTGAACAGTCCGCCGCGCTACACTGATCGTCCGCAGAGGCCGATCAATGATGCGATCAACCACCTAGTCGGTCGGTTTGCTCGGATCCACAAAACCCTCTGGCTTGACTATCAGTATGTCGCAAGGGCACTCGTCCAGCAGTCGTTCGGCGGTATGACCAATCAGGGCAGCATCCAGGCGCGAGCGCGAGACTGCGCCCATGATCAACAGATTGATTCCCTGCTTTTCGACAAACTCCGGAATGGCTTCCTCTGGATAACCCGACAATAAATGCCGCGAGCTTTCGGCCACATCATTGCGGTCGGCCAATTGGCCAAAGGCCCCGGCATGGCGTTTGCGCACGTCATCAGCGTAGGAGTCGTAGTCAACAACGATACTTGCATCAAAGACCATTGTGCGTGGCAGCGGGTTGAAGCAATGCACCAGATGCATCCGGCCTTTAACGCTTTCTGACAGGGAGCGGGCGGTGGCGATGAGTTTCAGGTCCAGAGCGGCAGGCTTGTCCGCCTCATGCAGTGGATCAACGCTGGCGCAGATGTCGTCCAGCGGATCATCCGCCCGCTTGACCAGCCACAGCGGTACTTCGCAATGACGGATCAATTGCCAGTCGGTATTGGTTAGCAGCAACCGCTTCAGCGGATTGTGATGGTGGGTGGTTTTCAGTACCAGATCCGGTTGGAGTTCCTGTACTACACGCAATATGTGACGATCCAGACGCTTGCCCCAGACGGCCTGCACGTCAACGCTATGGCCGGCCTGACGGAGCGGGCGGGCGAGCTTCTCCAGACGATCTTCATGGTGCTTGAGCAGTGATTCCCTGGCCTTTTCAAGGCCGCGGGTGTCGAACAGGATGCCGCCGTCCAGCGCCGCGTTGTAATCACAGAGAAAAAGCGTAAAGCGCGCCTGGGGAAAATGGCGCGCCAATGCTTGCGCACGCCTCAGATCTGGTTGCTCGTTTTCGCTCGTGGGGTCGATTACCACCAGCATATGCCTGATGTTCATGCGTTTGCTCCTCTGTGTGCAGGACGCCCGATAGCCGAAATATCCTCCTCCAAGGCTAGATCAAAAATGCAAGTGCTAACAATGATACAGATCAAGATTCGGAGCTGGGCACCGACAGCTATGCCACTTAGTCTGCTTCTGACTTTTCGCATTAAAGTGTTCTGGGCGGTCAAGTAATGCATTCCCGGGCCGATAGCAAAATATCCGAACCTATGGGCGCAAATATGAAATTCCTCTTACCCACAGTCCTTTTCGCCACCCTGGCCGGTTGTGCCTCGCAGGGCCACGACGCGGATATTGATAATGCCTACCGGGCCTATCAGCAGGATGACTGCGGTGCGGTAATGCTGCATCTCTCCAGCGCCGAGCGCCGCAGCCGATTCCGCCCTCACCAGGATCAGCCGGAAGTCTCTCTCCTGCGCGGCTTGTGTCTCGAGAGGCAGCTGTTGTATCTCGATGCGGCGCAGATTTATCGGTATCTGCAGCGGCATTATCCGCACAGCGAATACAGCTACCGCGCTGGCGCAAGGCTGG
The DNA here is from genome assembly GCF_008641105.1 of Halopseudomonas salina. The sequence continues at coordinate 188,365 of NZ_VTTI01000007.1, read as the reverse complement.
AAACGCTGCGGCTTCTGGGGCACTACGACGCCGAGCTGAAACTCAAACCCTGATTGCCATGCGCGCAGAGCCAGTTTTCCCTTGGCCGGAACTGGGATATTCTCGTGTCTCTGGCGGCCTCAGCGTCGCTTCCCCTGATCATGGATGAAATATGCGGACTCTCATCTTGTTGGCTTGGCTTGGGCTCACCTGTACCGTAGCTCAAGCTGAAATATATCGCTGGACTGACGCCCAGGGCCGGGTCCATTTCGGAGAGCGGCCGCAGCAGGGTTCGCAGCGGGTCGAGGTCAAGCCGCAGATCATAGAGCGGGACGAGCAGGTCCGTGAGCGCGAGGCAAACATGCAGCGGTTGCAGCAAGTACGTAGTGAGGAACGTGCTATCGAACGCAAGGAGCAGGTGCAGCAACAAGCGCGTCAGCAGGCCTACTGTGATCGGTTGAACAGTGAATTGGCACGTTACGACAAGCGCATCTACTGGTATGAGGAAGACAGCACCGGTAAAAAGGTTGAGGTAAGTCCGAAACGTGTTGAGGAGCAGAAAATGCAGTTGCAGGCGTTGAAGAGAGAGCGTTGCTGATATGCGACACCCCGTCCCGGGCGCTGACCAGCACCAGGAGCAGCGCCGCATTGAAAGGCACCTGCTGAGTAGCTATCTGCGAGTCTACAATCGCCATTCCGGAAGACCCATGGGCTATCTGGGCAATATATCGCGTCAGGGCATGATGCTTATCAGTGACCTGCCGATCATGCTCGGTAGCTTCTACGAACTTCAACTCAGACTTCCGGGCGTGAATGGGGCACCCGAGCCCCTGGACTTTACCGCCCTGAGCCATTGGTGCCGCCCGGACGATAACCCGGGTCACTATGACAGCGGCTTCAGCATAGTGCATAACCAGCAGGCTTTCGCCGGTCTGGCCATCTCCCTGGAACAGTATTTCCGCTTCCAGCACCCTGTGGATGCCTGAAGCGCGGCATTGGGGTACGCTGCCATTTTGAAAAGGTTGGGGCAGCGGTATGAGCAAGACATTCTACTGGTACGACTTTGAAGCCACCGGCATTGATCCACGGCGAGACAGACCTCTGCAGGTTGCCGGTGTGCGCACCGACGAAGAGCTCAACGAGGTCGGTGAACCGCTATGCATCGACTGCCGTCTTGCTCCGGACACGCTGCCCCACCCCATGGCCTGCCTGATCACCGGGATCGGTCCGGAACGTGCCCTTGCCGGCCTGCCAGAGCCTGAGTTCATTCATTTGCTGCATGAACAGATGATGGTGCCAGGCACCTGCAGTGTGGGTTACAACAACCTGCGCTACGACGATGAGATGACGCGCTTCACGCTCTATCGCAATTTCCACGATCCCTATGCGCGTGAATGGCAGGGCGGCAACAGTCGCTGGGACTTGCTGGATGGATTGCGTGCGGCCCATGCCCTGCGCCCTGAGGGGATCGTCTGGCCTCAACAGGAGGGATTCACCAGTTTGCGCCTGGAACTCCTGACTGCGGCCAATGGCATAGACCACGGTCAGGCCCACGATGCCTTGGCTGATGTGCGCGCAACCATTGCCATGGCCAGATGTCTGCGCGCAGCACAACCAAGGCTGTTCGATTACCTGTTGGGTCTGCGTAGCAAACATCAGGTCACGGCCATGATTGACCTGCAGAAAACCCGGCCCCTGGTGCATGTTTCTGGTCGCTTCGGGCGTGAGCGCCAGGGTCTGGGCCTGGTGTTGCCGCTTGCCTGGCATCCGCAGAACAAGAATGCGCTGATCGTTTACGATCTGGCGAGTGATCCCGACCTGCCTGCCGATCTCACTGCTGAGCAGCTGCGTGAGCGCCTCTATCAGCGTCGGGAAGATCTGGCCGAAGGAGCGTCGCGCCCAGGGCTGAAACTCGTACATATCAACAAATGCCCTTTCCTTGCAGACCTCAAGGTGCTTCGTGCGCAGGATATCGACAGACTGGGACTGGACATGCCAGAGCTCTTGCACAATGCCGAGCGTCTTGCCCGCTGGCGTATCAATGGCCAGGAAAAACTCCATGCGGTGTACCAGTCACAAGGCCCTCTCAGTTCGTTTTCCGATGATGCCGAGGCGCAGCTCTACGATGGCTTTATCAGCGATGCCGATCGACGTCTGCTGGCAATGATCCGTGAAGCGGACGGCCCCATGCTGGCGGCGACTCAATGGCCCCTGCGTGATCAGCGGCTGGCTGATATGCTGCCGCGCTATCGCGCGCGCAACTTCCCGGAGAGTCTGGCGCCTGCCGAGAAAGAACAGTGGGACGAATATTGCCGCAAACGTCTGGGTGGTGAGTCCCCGGGTGCCTCCCTGACCCTGCCTGATTTCTTGCTGGCAATGGACGAGGCCCTACTGGGGAAGGAGGGTGCAGAAGTGGATCTCTTGCAGCGCTGGCGAGCCTATGCACTGCAGTGGGGTGCTTCGCTAGGCCTTGTCGCCAAATGAAAAAACCATAAAAAACCCCGCATATTTGCGGGGTTTTGTTTGTCACGCAGAGCACTGGGTGTCAGAAAATCCGGGTGTGGATTTTCGCGCAGATCAACCCAGAATGGTGACCCAGGATTCGACAGTGTCACCGCCGTACTTCTCTTTCCACTCTTTCAGTACCTTGTGATTGCCACCTTTGGTCTCAATTACTTCGCCTGTGTGCGGATTCTTGTACTGCTTGACCTTGCGTGCCCTTTTGGTGCCGCCAGTCTTGCTGGTTTTGCCATTGGCAAGTTTGCTTTCAGGATCAAGAATCGCCACAACATCCTTCAATGACTTGTTATATTCAGCCATCAATGTGCGCAACTTTTCTTCAAACTCGATTTCCTGCTTGAGCTTCTTGTCGTTGGACAAGGAGTTCATGCGCTCGGTAAGTTCGCGGATGGTTTGCTGCAGATTACGAAATTCCTGTAATGCCGACATAAATGTGATCTCCGGGCTGGATTGAATTTTTAACACGCAGATAATAGGCCAGCCCTGTAGTTTATACAATCATCGCTTGCAACGGCGCTACTTTCTACTGCCGGAATATAAACTTTGGCAGCGCTGATTGTTGCAACTTGGCTGTGTTGCACACGCTATTATTCCGCGGGGGAAAGGGTAGAATAGCCGCTTTTAATCGCGAGCCATCAGGCCCGCTTTCGGAGTCGGGTTATGCGCACTTATCGTTTGGTCATTGCTTGTCCTGATCGGGTAGGAATCGTCGCCAAGGTCAGTAATGTTCTGGCTGCCTACAATGGCTGGATTACCGAAGCCAATCATCATTCGGATAATCTTTCCGGATGGTTTTTCATGCGTCATGAGATCAGGGCTGATTCACTGCCGTTTGATCTGGATGGACTGCGCACAGCTTTTGCACCCATTGCCAGGGAGTTTGCAATGGACTGGCATGTAAGTGACTCAGGGGTGCGAAAGAAAGTTGTGCTTATGGCCAGTCGCGAATCACACTGCCTTGCAGATTTGTTGCATCGCTGGCACAGCGACGAACTTGATTGCGACATTACCAGTGTTATTTCCAATCACGACGATTTGCGCAGCATGGTGGAGTGGCACGGAATACCCTTCCATCATGTGCCTGTCGATAGCCAGAACAAAGCTCCAGCTTTTGAGCGCGTGGCGGCTCTCGTGGAAGAACAACAGGCCGACTGCATCGTACTAGCACGTTACATGCAGATACTCCCGCCGCAACTCTGTCAGCAATATGCCAATCGGGTAATCAACATTCATCATAGTTTTTTGCCTTCATTCGTCGGGGCCCGTCCTTACCATCAGGCGGCGCAGCGAGGAGTGAAACTGATCGGCGCGACCTGTCATTACGTGACAGATGAACTCGACGCCGGCCCGATCATCGAGCAGGACGTGGTGCGCATTACCCATCGACATAACGCCGACGATATGGTCAGGCTGGGAAAAGACGTGGAAAAAATGGTGCTTTCCCGTGGTTTGCGCTATCACTTGGAGGACAGGGTGCTGGTACATGACAACAAGACTGTTGTCTTCGGCTAACGCCCCGAGGCCCGGTGGTAGTTCACGCCGGCACTGACGCAGACAAGGAGTTTCCATGCTGAAAATCGTTAAGGTTCACCAATACATGACTGCCGACCTGGTCTGTTTTGCAGCCGACACTGATCTGGCAAAGGCTATTGATCAGTTATTGCAGCACCGTATCTCCGGGGCTCCAGTCGTGGATGAACGCAAGCAGCTGGTTGGTATCCTGTCTGAGGGCGATTGCCTGAAGGGCGTACTGACTGGCGCCTACTTTGAAGAGGCCGCGGTGAGGGTTGGAGACGTCATGTGCCGAACGGTCGACACTGTGGACGTTGAGGCTGACATCGTTTCGGTTGCAGAGCGTTTTGTCCAGACCGGACGTCGCCGGTTTCCGGTGATAGATGGCGGCAAGCTGGTGGGCCAGATTAGCCGGCGCGATATTCTGCGTGCGGTGAAGCATTTCAATGATCATGGGGCGCCGAAAACATGATCCCGGTGGGTTTTGAAGTCGAAAACGACGATTCCGATGAGCTTGACCCGCTCTCCCGGGGCGCGGCTGCTCCGCCACCAGTCATCGGCGGTGGTTGCCTTGCCCGGTTCGACCCATTGAGCCTGAACGAGGATTGCGGTGCAGACTTTGGTCCCCAGCAAAAAAACATGTTTTTTTAATCAAGGTTTTGCTTGAGCAGCCGTTAGACCATTCAAGCGCTATTCCCGGCGCATCTGAATAATAACGGGTGGATTTGCATAAATCTTAGAAACGTCTCTATTGCTGCCAGACTCGTCAGCGGGTTTTCCGTCATCGCTTTGCTGGTTGTACTGCTGGGCACCCTGGCAATGCGTGAGATGGGTGATATGCGCGATCAGGCCCGGAACGTGGAGACTCTCTGGGTACCTAATATTCTCTCCGTTTCAGGCTTCGGACAAGACCTGCTGCGCATACGCAGTTTCACTCTACTGATGTTGGTCGAAGAGAGCCCCTCTGTTCGCGAGGCGGTGGAGAACCGGATTCTGGGGTTGATTGCCGAAATGAAGCAGTCGGAAACCAACTTTGCCAGCCGAGAGAGCACCCCGGAGAATAAGCGGGCCTTTGACGCTTACGTGGTGCAACGGGAAGCCTTCATGGCTGTCCAGTCACAGGTCGCAAAGCTGGCGCTGCAAGGTCAGACAGATGAAGCAAGGGTGCTGGTCAACTCGCGTTTGAACCCACTGGCCGATTCACTCGTACAAACGCTCCTGGATCTTGAGAACGCCTTGCGTGAGGGGGTCGCGCAAGCCAGCGAGGAGTCTCGCGCCAGTCACGCCAGTGCTCAACAGGTGGTGGTTATTTTCATTCTTGCTGCCGCACTGTTAACCGTGCTTCTCGCCTGGTGGCTGACTCGCAGCATCGTAGTGCCCATACGGGAGGCGGTCGATATCACCGAGGTGGTGGCATCGGGTGACCTGACCAGGGATTTCAAGGTGACCGGCAAGGACGAGCCCGCTCGTCTGTTGCGTGCGCTGAGCGCCATGCAGAATCAACTGCGCGAAACCATTCGGGGTATCGGCAATTCGTCAACGCAGTTGGCATCAGCGGCTGAGGAACTGAACGCGGTCACCGAGGACGCCACTCGCGGTTTGCAACGCCAGAACGACGAGATCCAGCAGGCAGCCACCGCAGTCAACGAAATGAGTACTGCGGTAGATGAAGTTGCCAGCAATGCGGTGTCAACTTCGGAACAGTCCAGAACCACCAGCGATACGGCAGCCGAGGGTCAGCAACAGGTAGCGCGCACGGTGACCAGCATCGACAAGCTGACCTCGACCATCGAATCCACCTCCACTGAAGTGCAGGAGCTGGCTGACAAGGCACAGAATATCAGTCGGGTTCTGGATGTTATTCGCGCAATTGCCGAGCAAACCAACCTGCTGGCACTGAACGCAGCCATCGAGGCGGCTCGTGCTGGCGAGCAGGGCCGCGGTTTTGCAGTGGTGGCAGATGAAGTCCGAGCCCTGGCGCACCGCACTCAGCAATCGACCAAAGAAATTGAAGATATGATAGGTACCATGCAACAGGGCACCGAAAAATCAGTGGAGGCGATGAATATCAGCCGCACCATGGCGAATGCGACTCTTGAGCAGGCGAATGCGGCCGGTGATGCGCTGAAGCAGATTACTGCGGCCATTTTCCAGATCAACGAGCGCAATATGGTCATAGCCAGTGCCGCCGAAGAGCAGGCTCAGGTTTCCCGTGAGGTGGATAGGAATCTGGTCAATATTCGCGACCTGTCGACCCAGTCCGCCGCAGGTGCCGAGCAGACCAGCAGTTCCAGTCGAGAGTTATCGCGCCTGGCAGTGGAAATGAACGATCTGGTTAATCGGTTCCAAGTCTGAGTTCATAGGAACACAGATACCCAGCCATAAAAAACCACACCCTTTGGTGTGGTTTTTTGTTTACAGCCGTCGGCAATCAGGCCGTTTCGGCTTGCTTCTCGTTTTGCTGCACTGCAGCCTTGGCCGGAGCCGGTGTGCGGATCAGGTGGTCAAAGGCGCCCAGCGCTGCGGTCGAGCCTGCACCCATCGCGATGATGATCTGCTTGAAGGGCACGTTAGTAACGTCACCTGCAGCAAACACGTTGGGAATCGAAGTGGTACCGCGGCTGTCGATCTCGATTTCACCATGCTTGCTCAACTTCAATGGCCCACCCTTGAGCCAGTCGGTGTTGGGAATCAAACCGATCTGAACGAAAATGCCGGCAACATCCACCTGCTTGCTTTCCTGTGTCTCACGGTCGGTGTAGGTCAGACCTATAACCTTGTTACCGTCGCCGCGCACCTCGGTAGTCTGAGCACTCTTGATGATGTCGATGTTCGGCATTGAACGTGCCTTGCGCTGCAGAACCTCGTCAGCTCGCAAGGTGTCGGCAAACTCCAGCACGGTTACATGCTCGACGATACCGGCAAGGTCAATGGCCGCTTCGATACCCGAGTTGCCGCCACCAATGACTGCTACACGCTTACCCTTGAACAGCGGACCATCGCAATGTGGGCAATAGGCTACACCCTTGCCACGGTACTGCTGTTCGCCGGGAACATTCATCTCCCTCCAGCGCGCACCAGTCGCCAGGATAACCGAGCGACCAGACAGGGTGGCGCCGTTTTCCAGGCCGATTTTCACATAATCACCTTCGGTCAGGCTCACAGCCTGCTGCTCGGTGAACACATCCACGTCATATTCCTTGACGTGCTCTTCCAGGCTGGCGACCAGCTTGGGGCCTTCGGTGTAGTTCACTGAAATGAAGTTCTCGATACCCATGGTATCCATAACCTGACCACCAAAGCGTTCGGCGACCAGCGCGGTACGAATACCTTTACGGGCGGCGTAGATTGCTGCCGCTGCGCCCGCAGGGCCGCCACCCACAATCAGCACCTCGTAGGGCTCTTGCTTGCTGAGTTCGGCTGCCTTGCGCTTACTGGCGTTGGCGTCGACCTTGTTGATGATTTCGGGCAGAGTCATGCGGCCCTGGCCAAAAAGCTGGCCGTTCAGATAGACCGAAGGCACAGACATGATCTGGCGCTCTTCGACTTCATCCTGGAACAATGCACCATCGATCATCACGTGAGTGATGTTCGGGTTTACTGTGGCCATCAGGTTCAGTGCCTGGACCACGTCAGGGCAGTTCTGACAGGATAGTGAAATGTAGGTCTCGAAATGATACTCGCCGTCCAGGTGGCGGATCTGCTCAAGCAGAGCCGGGTCTGTCTTGGACGGGTGCCCGCCGCTGTGCAGCAGAGCAAGTACCAGCGAGGTAAATTCGTGGCCCATGGGCAGGCCGGCAAAACTGATGCGCGGCGGTACGCCGGTCTGCGCAATGCTCATGCTCGGCGTGCGTTGTGCCTGGTTCCAGTTCAGGCTGATGTGCGGCGACATTTCAGCAATCTCAGTCGCCAGCTCGTTGAGCTCCTGGCTCTTGGGGCTGTCATCCACGGACACGCTGAGCTCGATCGGGGTAATGATGTTCTGCAGGTACGTGTCCAGCTGTTTCTTCAGGTTGGCGTCCAACATAAGCGTGTCCGTCCTCGTTAATTACAAATTCAAGTCGAAAAAAAACCTGGCCCGCCAACCAGGAGCATCGCTCCGCAGCGGGCCAGGTTATTTGGCAGTGCTTAGATCTTGCCTACCAGGTCGAGCGAGGGAGCCAGAGTAGCTTCGCCTTCTTTCCACTTGGCCGGGCAGACTTCGCCGGGGTGGGCTGCGATGTACTGGGCGGCCTTGACCTTGCGCATCAGGTCTTCAGCGTTGCGGCCAATGCCTTCGGAGGTCACTTCAACGGCCTGGATGATACCTTCAGGATCGATGATGAAAGTACCGCGGTCAGCCAGACCCATCTCTTCGCGCATGTTGTCGAAGTTGCGAGTAATGGTGCCAGTCGGGTCACCGATCATGGTGTACTGGATCTTGCCAATGGTCTCGGAGCTATCGTGCCAGGCTTTGTGGGTGAAGTGAGTGTCAGTAGAAACAGAGTAGATTTCTACGCCCATCTTCTGAAATTCTTCGTAGTAATCTGCAACGTCGCCCAGCTCGGTGGGGCAGACGAAAGTGAAGTCAGCAGGATAGAAGAAGAAAACAGCCCACTTGCCCTGCAGGTCGGCATCGGTCACTTCGATGAACTTGCCCTGCTTGAATGCCTGGGCCTTGAAAGGTTTGATCTTGGTGTTGATGACGGACATCGTTAACTCCTTGTTGATTAATCGGTTGGTTATGAAGACGAGAGAATAGTAGGCGCTTACCCTGAATATCTAAAATAAATTTCAGCTAACCCATGGATAGCTTTTGACTATGTGGGGCTTTGGCCTGGGCAATTCAAGGCAGAACCCTACCTGAATTGATGCTGGTCAATTATCCCGAGGTAGCGATAACCGAGAATGACCCCTCAATCCGGTGCGATCCGAACCCGTAAAGTCCCGTAGTGTCTCGAGCTCAGATCGTCCCTGCCGCTAGTGGTTCCCTTTCTCACAGGAGCGTTGAGATGGATTTTGCCTACAGTGCCCAAACCCAGACCCTTCGTGGTCGGGTGCGCGACTTTCTCGATAACTATATTGTGCCGCGGATCGCTCAATGGCAACAGGAAGCGGGAGATGGCAAGCGAGTATCCTTCATGGCGGACCTCAAGGCATTGGCTCGCGAGGAGGGCTTGTGGAATCTGTTTCTGCCATCGCTGGCAGAAAACGAGCCGGGGACGCGCTTGAGCAACCTGGAATATGCGCCGCTGGCAGAGATCATGGGCCGCGTGAGCTGGGCATCGGAGGTGTTCAACTGTAACGCGCCGGATACCGGCAATATGGAATTGCTGCATATGTTCGCCACTGAGGCTCAACGTGAGCGCTGGCTGTGTCCGCTGATGAATGGCGAAACCAGGTCTGCATTCGCGATGACCGAGCCCGACGTGGCTTCCTCCGATGCGAGCAACATCCAGACATTGATTCGCCGCGATGGTGACCAATACATCATCAATGGCCGCAAATGGTTTATAACCAACGCGTCACACCCCGATTGCGACTTTCTGATCGTGATGGGCAAAACCGATCCCGAAGGGGACGCGAAACGGCAACAGAGCATGATCATCGTGCCCTTTGATACTCCTGGTGTTGAACTCGTGCGTAATATCCCGGTCATGCACCACCTGGCGCCGGAGGGCCATAGTGAGTTGCTTTTCCGTGACGTCCGGGTGCCAGCGAGCAACCTGCTAGGCAGTGAAGGTGACGGCTTCATGATGGCCCAGGCGCGCCTCGGGCCAGGCCGAGTACACCACTGTATGCGCGCGATCGGCATGGCTGAGCTGGCCCTCGAGTTAATGGTGGATCGAGCTCAGGAGCGCAAGACCTTCGGACGGTACCTGCATCAGCACGGTAGTATTTCCGATTGGATTGCCCGCTCACGCATGGAGATCGAACAGGCGCGTCTGCTGGTGCTCAAGACCGCATGGATGATCGACGAAGTCGGCGCGCGTGAAGCCCGTCGAGAAATCGCGATGATCAAGGCCGTGGTACCCACCATGCTGGGCAATGTGGTAGACCGGGCAATGCAGGTGTTCGGTGCCATGGGCCTGACTCCGGACACACCCTTGGCCGACCTGTGGATTGCCTCGCGCGCATTGCGCATCGCCGACGGCCCGGATGAGGTTCACCTGCGTAGCATTGCGCGAATGGAGATAGATGGCAGTCACGGGCGTCGTGGTAGCAGCAGCGATTACCTCACCCCGCCGGATAGCCTCCGGCGCTGAACGGCCGGGGGTAGGGCATCCCTCCAGGGAGGTAATGCTCCTGCCCCTGTGCTTGGGGTAAAGTAGGCGCAACTCAACACACAGGAGCGCACTATGCTGACCCATCTGGACGCCCGGGGGCATGCGAATATGGTCGATGTTACTACCAAGGATGCGACCTTTCGCGAAGCGGTAGCCGAATCTCTGGTGCGCATGCGTCCCGACACACTGGCCTTGATCCAGAATGGCGGCCATCCCAAGGGTGATGTGTTCGCTGTGGCGCGCATCGCCGGCATCATGGCAGCCAAACGCACCCATGAACTGATTCCGCTGTGTCATCCATTGTTGCTCACCGGTATTCGAGTCGAGCTTACCGCCCAGGAGCCCGATGCTGTTCGTATCCAGGCGCGCTGCAAACTCGCCGGTCAGACCGGGGTGGAGATGGAAGCGCTGACCGCAGCCAGTATTGCCGCGCTGACGCTCTATGACATGTGCAAGGCGGTGGACAAGGGCATGGTTATCGAGGCTACCCGTCTGCTGGAGAAAACCGGCGGCAAGAGTGGCCATTATGTTGCTCAGAAGCCGGCTGAAGAGCAGGGGGAACGCGGATGATTACCCTGCAATTGTTTGCCCGCTACCGCGAGCTGCTGGATACCGATCATGAACAGATACCCTGGGACGCGGGGCTGCAGTGTGTCGGCGATTTGCGTGATCGGCTGCTTGCCCGCGGTAACGCTTGGGAGGTGCTCGCCGAGCCGCGAGTCATGTGCGCGCGCAACCAGGAAATGTGCAGCCTGGAGGCCCCCCTGACTGACGGCGATGAAATAGCCTTCTTTCCACCGGTAACCGGAGGCTGATATGGCCATTGTCGTGCAGCCTGATGCATTCGACCCCGGCGCCATGCTTAATCGTCTGCATGCGGCTCAGCTGGGCGTGGGGGCGGTGGTCGGATTTGTCGGATATGTCCGCGATTTCAATGATGGCGAAGAGGTCGCGGGCATGCTGCTGGAGCACTACCCCGGCATGACCGAGAAGGCCTTGCAACTTATCGTCGACGAAGCCGGCGAGCGCTGGCCGCTGCTGAATGTCGAGGTGCTGCACCGCGTTGGCCGGCTGGAACCCGGTGAGCCGATAGTGTTCGTGGGTGTCAGTTCGGCCCACCGGGCCGCAGCCTTTGATGCCAGCCATTTCATCATCGACTATCTGAAAACCCGCGCACCCTTCTGGAAGAAGGAAGACACCGGTGCGGGCCCCCGCTGGGTGGATGCGCGGGATCAGGATGGCGCCGAGATGGCCAAGTGGAACCTGCCCGGCGACCCTGAGTAAGCTGATCAGGCTCCCTCCTATTCGCCCCTTAGATACCTCCAAGGGGCAATGTTGCGCGTCAGCCTGGCCATGCATGCTGTGGAAAACCTCACAGGAGCCTGGCCATGGCGCATGCAATGCAACGCGAATTCACCCCGCTGCGGATCGCAGTACTGACTGTCAGCGATACGCGCACCCCTGATACCGATACCGCCGGTGACGTACTCGTGCAGCTGCTGGGTGCGGCTGGTCACGAGCTGGCTGATCGGCAACTTGTCGTCGACGATATCTATCAGTTACGGGCCCGGGTTTCGCAATGGATAGCTGAACCCTCGGTGCAGGTAATACTGATTACTGGCGGCACCGGGTTCAGCGCCCGCGATCATGTGCCACTGGCGATCAGCCCTTTACTGGACCGCCAGATGGCCGGTTTTGGTGAGCTGTTCCGTCAGCTCTCCTACGGCGAAATTGGTACATCTGCGCTTCAGTCGCGCGCTCTGGCGGGCTTTGCCAACGGGGCCTTTATAGCCTGTATGCCCGGGTCCCCCGGTGCATGCGCGACAGCCTGGAACGGCATCCTGCAGCAACAGCTCGATAACCGCACAGGTCCCTGTAACGCGGTAGCGCACATCCGCAGCCATCGGCAGGACACTTTGGCCTGCGCCTCGCGTTCCTCGCCATTGAATTGATACGGATCAAGGCAGACTGGGTGGTGATGGGTCAAAGTGCTCGACCATCGTTTCCACGTTTATCTGGACCTTTTGCAAGGAGCTAGTATGCAACTGGTATGTCCGGCGGGCAGTCTGCCTGCACTCAAGGCCGCGCTTCGTTGCGGCGCCGATGCGGTCTATACCGGCTTTCGGGATGACACCAATGCACGGCATTTTGCCGGCCTGAATTTTTCCGATAAGCAACTCGAAAGCGGGCTGGGTCTGATTCGCGCCCAGGGGCGTCAACTGTATATTGCGGTCAACACCTATGCGTTGCCGGATGGCTGGTCGCGCTGGAAGAGAGCGGTAGACCAGGCCGCGGATCTGGGCGTGGATGCGTTGATCGCCGCCGACCCCGGGGTGCTTGCTTACGCCAGTCGTAACCATCCCGGGTTGAACCTCCACCTGTCGGTCCAGGGCTCGGCGACCAATGCCGGAGCACTGGATTTCTATCACCAGCAGTACGGCATCCGTCGCGCAGTGCTGCCGCGGGTGCTGTCACTGAATCAGGTTCGTCAGGTCGCTGCCGCCAGTCCCGTGCCGATAGAAGTGTTTGCCTTTGGCAGTCTGTGCATCATGGCCGAGGGCCGCTGTCATCTGTCTTCCTATGTCACCGGTCAATCACCCAACCTGTGCGGCGTGTGTTCCCCGGCCAGCGCAGTGCGCTGGAGCCAGGAACCCGAAGCCCTGTCCTCGCGGTTGAACGAGGTGCTGATAGACCGCTACGCCGATGGTGAGGCGGCGGGTTATCCGACCCTGTGCAAGGGTCGCTTCATGGTCAACGGCAAACGTTTTCACGCGCTCGAAGAGCCAACCAGTCTGAATACCATCGATCTGATTCCGCAACTGACCGAGATAGGTGTGGCGGCGGTGAAGATCGAGGGGCGGCAGCGCAGCCCCAGCTACGTCGAACAGGTCACGGGGGTATGGCGCCAGGCACTTGATCGCTATGCGGCAAAACCCTCGGCGTTTGCCGTGGATGCAGCCTGGAATACCTTGCTGGAAAAATTATCGGAAGGCAGCCAGACGACTCTGGGCGCCTATGACCGGCCGTGGCAATAAGGAGCTGATGCAGATGAAACTCTCGATGGGACCGATCCTGTTCTATTGGCAGCGCCAGGAGATCATGGATTTCTATGCCAGCATGGCCTCCCAGCCCCTCGATGCCATCTATCTGGGCGAAACCGTCTGTTCCAAACGCCGGGCGCTGTCGCTGGACGACTGGCTGGGGCTGGCCCGGGATCTGCGCAGTGAAAGCGATGCCGAGGTGGTGATTTCTGGTATGGCGCTCATCGAGGCGGCCTCGGAGCTTTCCACCCTGCGCAGACTCTGCGAAAACGGTGACGTGCGGGTAGAAGCCAACGATATGGCCGCTGTGCAATACCTCAGGCAACGGGGTGTCGAGTTCACCGGTGGCCCCTCCCTGAATCTCTACAACGCCTACGCCCTGGATGAAATGGTGCGTCTTGGCATGACCCGCTGGGTGCCGCCCGTGGAAGTGTCCGAAGCCTTGCTGCGCAATCTGGTCGGCCAGGCCCGCAAGGAGGGGCTGCAGATACCCGAAATTGAAATCTACGCCTGGGGCTACCTGCCGTTGGCCTACTCGGCGCGCTGCTTTACCGCCCGTGCCGACAACCGCCCCAAGGATGATTGTGGCTTTATCTGTCAGGACTATCCGGAAGGCCTGCCGCTGCTAAGCCAGGAAGGGCAGCCGCTGTTCACCCTCAACGGAATCCAGACAATGTCTGCCGGTATTACCAATCTGCTGGCAGAGTATCCGCGGATGAATGTCATGGGCGTTGACATGTTGCGCATCAGCCCGGCTGCCCGGGATATGGAGGCCGTGGTGCGCAGTTTCGATCAGGTTCGCCAGGGCGCCGAGCCGCCCCTGGCCATCGATGGCTGCAATGGGTATTGGTACGGTGAGCCAGGCATGCTGCGGGTAGAGGAGGCGGGGCTATGTTGAATCCGGCGCGGGCTTTACTCCGGGCCGGCGGGCCCCTGTTGGCCCTGGGCCGTCACACACCGTTCCTGATGCAGCGGTTGGTGATCGAAAAGAGTATGGCCAGGTTGTTCGCCGCTCCGGTCGCCGAAGGCAGCTTTGATTGTCTGCAGGGGCGCTGGTTGCGTCTGGAAGTAGCGGATCTGGGGCTGGCCTGGAACGTAACCCGCGGCCGACTGGGTCTGCAACTGAACGAACATGCCCGCGCCGATCTGGTGATACGTGGCAACTGGCGGGAGTTTCTGCTGCTGGCCAGTCGCTACGAAGACCCGGATACGCTGTTTTTCCGCCGGCGCCTGACAATCGAGGGCGATACCGAACTGGGTCTGGAGATCAAGAATCTGATCGACAGTCTCGACCCTGACGATCTGCCCCCGCGCCTCTGGCAGACCCTGCGCTGGCTGGGTGGCGAAGCCGTTATCGATGAGCGCACGCACGGGCAGCCGCACGCTGCCTGAAATACCCTTGTAAAGGAGATGTCATGCCTGCCAAGACCGAACCGCTGGTTTATTCCTGCTCCGGCTGCTCGAACGTTGCCCAGTTGGCCAACACACTGGCGTTGCGTCTGGATCGTGCCGGAATTGCTGAAATGTCCTGTATCGCCGGCGTGGGCGGCGGAGTGTCGGCGCTGGTCCGGGTCGCCCGGTCAGGTCGTCGGGTTGTGGCCATCGATGGTTGCAAGCTGGCATGTGCCAAAGCCTGTTTACGCCAGGCAGGCGTCGAGCCGGACCTGCACGTCATGCTCGGCGATTTTGGTGTGCGCAAGCGTTTCGGCGAGGATTGCAGCGTGGAGCAAGCCGATCAGCTTGAAGACGAGCTGGTGGAGATGATCTGGCGCCTGCCGGACAATGGATCTGTGCTGTCCGGGTCACGTTGACCGGGTCACGCTGACCGGCTCGCGCGGCCGAACGCGGCTCCCACAGGCTGATCCCGCTAGTTCAGGCGATATTATTCTCCACTACCCATACTGCCGCTTCAGTGCGCGAGCGCATGCCGAGCTTGTTGAGCAGCCGCTTGACATGCACCTTCACCGTTCCCTCGGCAATATCCAGGCGGCGGGCGATCATCTTGTTGCTCAGGCCCTTGGTAATGAGCTTGAGCACGTCCTTTTCCCGTTTGGTCAGATTGGCCGCCTGCACCTGTGACGGGGTTTTGGGCCTCTCGCGGATAGCTTCGGCAAGCACCATGGTCAGTTCCGGGCTCAGGGCCAGTTTGCCCCGTGCAGCCAGGCGTATGTGCTCAACCAGAGCTTCCGGATCCATGTCCTTGAGCAGGTAGCCGTCGGCACCCTGGCGCAGAGCCTGCAGCACGTCACTGTGATCATCCGACACGGTGAACATGATAATGCGCGCATCCACCTGTTGGTCGCGCATCTGACGCAGGGTCTCCAGGCCGTCCATGCCGGGCATGTTCAGGTCCAGCAAAATCAGGTCGGGCTCCAACTCGGTGGCCATGCGAATGGCGTCGGGGCCGCTCCCGGCTTCACCTATCGGATCCATGTCGTCCTCCATGGCCAGCAGGTCACGCAGGCCCCTGCGCATCATGGGATGGTCGTCTACCAGCAGAATTTTTACCGGGTCATCTGTGGGGCTGTCCGTGGCAATGGCTTGGTCGGTCATGATCCGCTCCGCTCCTGTTTGAGATCGAGTAGGCGATAGTCCGGTGGGAAGCGCAGATATACCCGTGTGCCGCCTGCGTCCCTCGGTGTAACAGTCAAGGTACCATTGAGGCTGTTGGCGCGCTCGACCAGAATAGTAATACCGTAATGTCCCGCCGGAGAAATGCTATCGGTGATCCCGATGCCGTCATCATCGACGGTGACATGTATGGTGCCTTGCCTGTCCTGAGTCAACCGCAGGGCGCAGCTCTTTGCCCTGGCATGTTTGACGACGTTGCTCAGTGCCTCACGGACAATCTGCAGACAATGGATTTCCTCGTTGGGCGTCAACGGGCAATGGTCGAGCTGGTAGTCCATCTGGATGTCTACTCCCGAGTTGGCCCCGAACTCCTTCACGGTTGCCTGCAGTGCCGGTTTCAGGCCCGGCTCGTTGACCTTGATGCGAAAGGTCGTAAGCAGCTCGCGTAGCTGACGATAGGCGGAGTTGAGGCCTCGCTCGATCTCCTCCATGGTGTCGGCCAACTCTTCCGGCGCGCATCCCTTTGCCGTCTGACGCTTGAGCCTGGCCAACTGCAATTTCTGTGCGGACAGGGATTGGGCAAGGGAGTCGTGGAGTTCGCGGGCGATCACCGCGCGTTCTTCCATTAACGCCATCCTGGCGTGCTGCTGACCTTGATTGGCCAGGCTGAGAGAGGCCGCATACAGATCGGCGAGGGTGATCATCAATCGTGATTGCCAGGGCTCGAGCTGCTCGCCTGCCGGCTGTTCGACGCGCAGAGAGCCCAGATCGGTCTGCCCTGAACGCAATTCGAAACTGATCAGATGGTTGCCGGACGGCAAATGGGCGCCGTCCTGGTTGACCGGGCACGCCTGGCAGTCGGGCAGCTTGCAATAGGCTGGCGGCAGCAGGCTGGCTGAGGTCATCGCTGTATGGCTGTCGGTCTCGGCTACCCGGTTCAGGCATAGCGAGACCGGACCGCAACCGAGAATGGTGCGTACTTTTGACAATTGGCGGCCCATCACCACTACCGGCTCGTCGGGTTGGCTGTAAAGCAATCGCGCGCTGTCGAACAGCAGCTGCAGCGTGGCGTTGCTGCGCGTCAGTGCGGCGGTTTTCTCATCAACCTTGCTTTCCATATTGGCGTAGAGGCTGCCCAGCTCCTGATTCATCTGGTTCAGCGTGCGCGAGAGCATGCTCAATTCGGTTTCACCTGCCACAGTAACCTGGCCGGTGAAATTGCCGCGGCTGATCTGCCTTGCCATGGCGGTCAATTGACGCAACGGGGTTACCAGCTTGTTGTTGAGCGCAAAGATGAGCAGGAATGCAATCAGTACAATCACAAACAACGTACCAACCTGAAGGCCTCGGATGATTTCCAGGTTCTTTTCCGATGATTTCTGCAGGGTTCCCACAAAATCATCGATCTGGGCAACAAACTGGGGCACCTCGGCGCGGAACGCTGTTGCGTTGGTGGGTAATTCCAGCAGCGGCCGCATGGTCTGCTGCCATTGCTCCAGGGTTCGGGCGTGCAATTCACTAAGGCCACTGCCGCTGTGTCTCATCAGCGCCGATTCAATGGCGGCCGCGCCCAGAGTGGCGTCCATTATCTGTACCTGCCGATTCAGGTTGGCCGGGTCCTGATCGGCGATCAGCGCCAGGCGATAAGCCTGCATTCGCAAGCTCCCAGCCTGGTTTATGGCGCCTGCATCCCCCTCCAGCGAATCCGCCATATACAGCCCCCCAAGCATGCTGACCAGGGTGACTCCGATGATGATGACAAACGCCACCAGCGTACTGAACACGATCGAATGGCGTGGTGCTGGAAGGTCAGCGTCGCCTGCCGCGATTTCGTCGTCTGTGCTGAGTGAGTGCATTTCGAGATGGTTCCGTGGGAAGGCCCTACGTTGCTGGCGGGTATACCCCTTAAGCCTCGACGTAGCGCGCAATGAACTGATCGCTTGTGTGCTGGTGTTACAAGTTGCTGATTTTTAGCATTTTTATGTGATTTTAGGGAGTAACCCAAAGGAGGTACACCCTCCAGTCTGCCAGTTTCACCCCCCTGAAAATATTGATGTGGATCAACTTAACAGGGGCGTCCCTCTTATACGTTGCCAGGCATCCCCAACGCTCCGGGCCTCCGGACGATGGCACAGCAGGCAAGATGGAAGGGCGCATTATGACCGATATCGAAAAATGGAACCCGGAAGATACCGACTTCTGGGACAGTCGCGGCAGGAAAATAGCCAATCGTAATCTGTGGATATCCATCCCCAGCCTACTGATGGGCTTCGCCATCTGGTTGATGTGGGGCATTGTAACGGTCCAGATGATCAACCTGGGCTTTCCCTTCGCTCCGGCTGAGCTCTTCACCCTGACCGCCATCGCCGGTCTGACCGGTGCCACCCTGCGTATCCCGGCGTCGTTCATGATCCGGATCTCCGGGGGGCGCAATACCATTTTCCTCACCACACTGTTGTTGGTGATCCCGGCTGCAGGCGCGGGCATGGCTCTGCAGAGTCAGGATACCCCGCTGTGGGTGTTCCAGCTGCTGGCCTTTCTGTCCGGTATCGGTGGAGGCAACTTCGCCTGCTCGATGAGCAATATCAGCGGATTTTTCCCGAAGAAACAGCAGGGCCTGGCCCTGGGCCTGAATGCCGGTCTGGGCAACTTCGGCGTCACCACCATGCAGATTCTCATTCCCCTGGTGATGACTGCAGGGGTATTCGGCGCCTTTGCCGGTGGTTCCATGACGCTGCTCAGCGACAGTGGAACCCTGATCGGGCGTATCGCGGCGGGTACCGAAACCTGGATACAGAACGCCGGCTGGATATGGGTGGTGTTCCTGATTCCGTTGGGGTTCGCCGGCTGGTTCGGCATGAACAACCTGCTGACTATCACGCCCAATCCAGGGAATGCCCTATCAGCCTTTGGCAAGATTCTGGGCCTGTATGTAGTCGGTTTTGCTACCGCCGGACTTGGCCTCTACCTCTACTTGCCGGCGCCAACCGGGTTGGGCGTGCTGAACATGTGGGTGACCATGATCCTGATCATGGGGCTGACCCTGTTCATTCTGCGCATGCTGCCAGGCAGCATCAAGCCGAACATCAAGCGCCAGTTCCAGATTTTTTCCGACAAGCACACCTGGTCGATGAGCGTGCTTTACATCCTCACTTTCGGTTCCTTTATCGGCTTTTCCATGGCGTTGCCCCTTTCGATCACGGTGATCTTCGGTTACCTGAATGAAGTTGCCATCGATGGCACGGTCACCCGGGTAGTGAATCCCAACGCGCCAAGCGCGCTGACCTATGCATGGATCGGACCCTTTATTGGCGCTCTGATCCGTCCTCTGGGTGGCTGGATTTCCGACAAGGTTGGCGGCTCCATCGTCACCCAGGTGATCTCGGTAGTCATGGTCATAGCGTCCGTTGCTGCCGGCTATGTGATGCAGCTGGCTTACAGCTCTACGCATCCAGAGCAGTATTTCTTCCTCTTTCTGGTGCTTTTTCTGGTGTTGTTTGCCGCATCGGGCATCGGCAACGGTTCGACCTTCCGCACCATCGGCGTGATCTATGACCGCGAGAAGGCCGGCCCGGTACTGGGCTGGACCTCGGCGGTGGCTGCCTATGGCGCCTTTGTCGCGCCTATCGTGATCGGCGAGCAGGTCAAGGCGGGTACTCCTGAGGTGGCCATGTACGGGTTCGCGGTGTTCTACGCACTCTGCCTGGTACTCAACTGGTGGTTCTACCTGCGCCCCAATGCCTACGTCAAGAACCCCTGAGCGGAGCAACCAATATGCGAATCATGATTGCCTATGACCATTCCCGCAACGCCATCACGGCATTGCAGAGCACCATCGATATGTTCAAGCCGCTCAAGCCGCTGATCATGCTGGTCGGTGTGGTGGAGGAGAGTCTGGATACCAGCAGCGTTGCAAGCCAGAGCTACGAACAGCAGCGGGCTGAATTCGAGGGTCACCTGCGCCTTGCAGCTGAAAAGGTTGTAGGCCAGGGCCTGGATGCCGAGGTGATTATTGCCGAAGGGGATGTGCGCAAGATGATCCTCAAGGCAGTCGAGCACAAGAAACCGGACCTGCTGGTGATTGCTCGTCACAGTCAGGAGCCCGACGGCGGATTTATCTCGCGGTCGCTGAACCTGCTGGTCGATGAGCTCGATTACATGACCTTTGGCAGCGTCAGCGCCTTTCTGGCCCGGCGCGCGCCCTGTCCGGTGCTGATTCAGGCATGTCCTTGATTACACCAGGAGAATCCAAATGAAAGTGTCTGAAGTTTTCCAGTGGAAGCGCCCTGAAATCCGCGCCCTGCACCTGACCTGGCTGGCTTTCTATATCAGCTTCTTTGTCTGGTTTGGCATGGCGCCATTGGCGTCGAGCATGCTCAAGAGTCTGAGCTGGCTGACCCCCGATGACATAAAGCTGTTTGCCATTGCCAACGTGGCGCTGACCATACCGGCGCGCATCATCGTCGGTATGGCACTGGACCGTTTCGGCCCACGCCGGGTGTTCTCGATTCTGCTGGTGGTCATGGCGCTACCGGCGCTGTTCTTCGCCTTTGGCGACACGCGGGTCCAGTTGCTGGTGTCACGACTGGTGCTGAGTTCGGTGGGTGCCAGCTTCGTCGTGGGTATTCACATGACTGCGATGTGGTTCAAGCCCAAGGACATCGGCTTCGCCGAGGGCTTCTATGCCGGCTGGGGCAACTTCGGCTCTGCCGCAGCGGCGATGACGCTACCGGCAATTGCCATTCACGCCTTTGGCGGGCCGGACGGCTGGCGCTGGGCGGTGGCTGCTTCGGCAATCATCATGGCGGCTTACGGCGTGTTTTACTGGTTCGCGATTACCGACGGCCCGGCCGGCACAGTCCATCGCAAACCCCACAAGACCGCCGCGCTGGAGGTCAGCACCTGGGCGGACATGCTCAAACTGATTGCCTGGACCATCCCCATGGTCGGGGTGCTGGCGATTCTGGTGTGGCGTATCGAGGGTATGGGCTACCTGTCTGATACTGGGGCCTGGATCTGCTACGCGGTCATTGCTGCGGTAGTGGTCTATCAGGTAGTGCAGATTCTCAGGGTGAATATTCCGATTCTGAAAAAGGGTGTGCCCGAGGACGACAAATACCCCTTCAACAGCGTCGCGGCACTCAACTCGACCTACTTTGCCAACTTTGGTGCCGAGCTGGCGGTGGTGTCCATGCTGCCGATGTTCTTCGAAATGACCTGGGGTCTGACGCCGACTACGGCCGGCATTATCGCGGCATCCTTTGCCTTTGTGAATCTGGTGGCGCGTCCGATGGGCGGGCTGGTGTCGGACCGTATGGGTAACCGCCGCTTCGTGATGCTCGCTTATATGCTCGGGATCAGCGTGGGCTTCCTGTTCATGGGCCTGATGAACGAGAAATGGCCGCTGTTTGTCGCCGTGATCATCACTGTCTGTTGCTCGGTTTTTGTTCAGGGTGCAGAGGGCGCCACATTCGGCATCATTCCTTCCATCAAGCGTCGGGTCACTGGCCAGATTTCCGGCATGGCCGGGGCCTACGGCAACGTCGGCGCTGTCTGCTATCTGACCCTTTTCACCTTTGTAACGCCTTCCCAGTTTTTCATGATCATTGCTGCCGGCGCGTTCGTCAGCTTTGCGGTCTGCTTCTTCTGGCTCAAAGAGCCGGAGGGTGCATTCTCCGATGAATATTACGTGTCTTCGGTAGACCGCGAACTGGAGGTACGGAACGCGTAGAAAGCCATCTGAATACGAACCTGAGTGCGCCGCACCGCGGCGCCCTGACATTACGTGATAGCCGGTCCGGCTATAAGACCAGACCGAATGAGGAGAAATACCATGAGCCACTTGCTTGATCAGCTACGCTTCTTCAACCGCAAGCAGGATGAATTTGCTGACGGACACGGTGAAACGCGCATCGAATCGCGCGACTGGGAAAATGTCTACCGGGCCCGCTGGCAGTACGACAAGATCGTGCGCTCCACCCATGGTGTGAACTGCACCGGATCCTGTTCCTGGAAGATCTACGTCAAGAACGGTCTGATTACCTGGGAAACCCAGCAGACAGACTACCCGCGCACCCGTCCGGACCTGCCCAACCACGAGCCACGCGGCTGTCCGCGGGGGGCCAGCTACAGCTGGTACATCTACAGCGCCAACCGCCTGAAGTACCCCAAGGTGCGCAAGGCACTGCTCAAGCTGTGGCGCGAAGAGCGGACAACCAAGGCCCCGGTGGACGCCTGGCGCAGTATTGTCGAGGATCAGGCCAAGGCCACCTCATACAAGGCAGAACGCGGCCTGGGTGGTTTCATCCGGTCCAGTTGGGACGAAGTCACCGAGATCATCGCCGCGGCCAACGTCTATACCGTCAAACAGTATGGCCCGGACCGTGTGGTCGGATTTTCACCGATCCCGGCCATGTCCATGGTCAGCTACGCAGCGGGCAGCCGCTATCTGTCGCTGATCGGTGGTGTATGCCTGAGCTTCTATGACTGGTACTGCGATTTGCCCCCAGCCTCACCCATGGTCTGGGGCGAGCAGACCGACGTGCCGGAATCGGCCGACTGGTATAACTCCAACTACATCATTGCCTGGGGTTCCAACGTCCCGCAGACCCGTACACCGGACGCGCACTTCTTTACCGAGGTGCGCTACAAGGGCACCAAGACCGTGTCCATTACCCCGGATTATTCGGAAGTTGCCAAACTGACCGACCTCTGGCTGAACCCCAAGCAGGGCACCGATGCCGCCCTTGCGCAGGCGTTCAACCACGTCATCTTCAAGGAGTTCCACCTCGAGAATCCGAGTGCGTACTTTACTGATTACGTGCGCCGCTATACCGATTTTCCGATGCTGGTGTTGCTGGAAGAGGCCGAGCATGGCTTCAAGCCAACACGCTTTCTGCGCGCTTCGGATCTCGACGATCAGCTGGGCCAGGACAACAACCCCGAGTGGAAAACCATCGCGATCGACAGCAACACCGATCAATTGGTATCGCCGCTCGGGTCTATCGGCTACCGCTGGGGCGAGTCGGGCAAGTGGAACATTGAAGCCCGTGAGGGTGGCGAGGGTCGTGAGGTCACACTGCAGCTCAGTCAGATCGAGAAGGGCGAAGTCGTCAATGTGGCCTTCCCGTATTTTGGCGGCCAGTTACACGATCACTTCCAGCAGGCCGATGGCGAAGAGATACAGTACCGTCATCTGCCCAGCCGTCTGCTGATCATGGCCGATGGCAAGCAGCTGCGCGTGGCCACCGTATTCGATATTCAGGCTGCAGGTCTGGCTATCGACCGCGGCCTGGGCGGCGCCAACGTGGCCAGCAGTTATGACGATGCCAGCGTACCGGGTACCCCGGCTTGGCAGGAGCAAATCACCGGTGTGAGCCGCGAAAAGGTCATTCAGGTGGCACGCGAGTTCGCCGACAACGCGGACAAGACCAAAGGCCGCTCGATGATCATCGTCGGCGCGGCGATGAACCACTGGTACCACATGGACATGAACTACCGTGGTCTGATCAACATGTTGTTGATGTGTGGCTGCGTGGGTCAGACCGGTGGCGGCTGGGCACACTATGTGGGCCAGGAAAAACTGCGTCCGCAAACCGGCTGGCTGCCCCTGGCCTTCGGTCTGGACTGGGACCGCCCACCACGTCAGATGAACGGCACCAGCTTTTTCTACAACCACAGTTCCCAGTGGCGCCACGAGAAGATGAGCGTGCACGAAATCCTCTCGCCGCTGGCCGACAAGTCGCAGTTCCCCGAGCACATGCTCGATTACAACATTCGCGCCGAGCGCGGCGGCTGGCTGCCGAGCGCGCCGCAGCTTAACCGCAACCCGCTGGCAATCTGCCGTGAGGCTGCGGCCAAGGGCATGGATCCCAAGGACTATGCACTGCAGAGCCTGCAGGATGGCAGCCTGAGATTTGCCTGCGAGCAGCCGGACAACAGCGATAACTTCCCGCGCAACATGTTCATCTGGCGCTCCAACCTGCTGGGCAGTTCGGGCAAGGGCCATGAGTACATGCTCAAGTACCTGCTGGGTACGCCCCGGCATGGCGTGATGAACGAGGACCTGGGCAAGCGTGACGGAGTCAAGCCGACTGAAGCCGACTGGGTAGACGAGGGTGCCATCGGCAAGATCGACCTGGTCACCACGCTGGATTTCCGTATGTCCTCGACCTGCGTGTACTCCGATATCGTCCTGCCGACCGCAACCTGGTACGAGAAGGACGACATGAATACCTCGGACATGCATCCGTTCATTCACCCCCTTTCCGCTGCCATCGATCCAGCCTGGGAGTCCCGTTCCGACTGGGACATCTACAAGGCAATCGCCAAGAAATTCTCGGAGATTTCCGAGGGTGAGCTGGGTGTGGAAAAGGACCTGGTAACCATCCCGATGCTGCACGACAGCCCCGGCGAACTGGCCCAGCCCTTCGGCGGTACCGACTGGAAAACCGCCGGTGAAGCACCTGTGCCCGGCAAGAACTGCCCGAACATGGTGGTAGTGGAGCGTGATTACCCCAACACCTTCAAGAAGTTCAGTTCCCTGGGCCCTTTGCTCGAGAAGCTGGGCAATGGCGGCAAGGGGATCAGCTGGAATACCGATGACGAGGTGGAGTTCCTCGGCAAGCTGAACCACGAAGTCCTGGATGAGGGTATCAGCCAGGGTCGTCCACAGATCAATACCGCGATCGACGCCTGCGAGGTGATCCTCTCGCTGGCTCCGGAAACCAATGGCCACGTTGCGGTCAAGGCCTGGGCTGCACTGTCGAAGTTCACTGGCCGCGACCACAGCCACCTGGCGGTGGGCAAGGAGCATGAGGCGATCCGCTTCCGTGATATCCAGGCCCAACCGCGCAAGATCATCTCCAGCCCGACCTGGTCAGGCCTGGAAGACGATCACGTGAGCTACAGCGCCGGTTACACCAACGTCCACGAGATGATTCCGTGGCGCACCATTACCGGCCGCCAGCAGTTCTTCCAGGATCACCCCTGGATGCAGGCCTTCGGCGAACAGCTGATGAGCTACCGTCCGCCGGTCAACACCCGCACCACCGGCTATGTGCTGGGCAAGAAGCCCAATGGCAACAACGAGATCGTGCTGAACTGGATCACCCCGCACCAGAAGTGGGGTATCCACAGCACCTATTCCGACAACCTGATCATGCTCACCCTGAGTCGTGGTGGCCCGATCATCTGGTTGTCCGAGGTCGATGCGGTCAAGGCCGGGATCGAGGACAACGACTGGGTTGAATGCTTCAACGCCAACGGCGCCCTGGTCGCCCGTGCAGTGGTCAGCCAACGGGTGATGGAAGGAATGGTGATGATGTACCACGCCCAGGAACGCATCATGAACATGCCCGGTAGTGAAATGACCGGCACCCGCGGCGGGCACCATAACTCGGTCACCCGCGTGGTACTCAAACCGACCCACATGATTGGCGGCTATGCCCAGCAATCCTGGGGTTTCAATTACTACGGCACCGTCGGCTGCAACCGCGATGAATTCGTTGTGGTGCGCAAGATGGACAAGGTCGACTGGTTGGATGACGTCGAACTGGGTGGCCTTGGCGGGGACGCCCTGCCACAAGCCCTGCCACAGGACATCAAGTGAGGAACCGGCCATGAAAATTCGTTCACAAGTAGGAATGGTACTGAATCTGGACAAGTGCATCGGCTGCCACACTTGCTCGATTACCTGCAAGAACATCTGGACCAGCCGTGAAGGTATGGAATACGCCTGGTTCAACAACGTCGAGACCAAGCCTGGTATCGGTTACCCGAAAGAGTGGGAAAACCAGACCAAATGGAAGGGCGGCTGGAAACGCAATGCCGACGGTTCGATCAATCCGCGCATTGGCGGCAAGTTCCGTGTACTGGCGAACATCTTCGCCAACCCGGATATGCCGACCATCGATGATTACTACGAGCCCTTCGACTTCGATTATCAGCACCTGCACACCGCACCTTCGTCCAAACACCAGCCCACCGCCCGGCCGCGTTCGGCCATCAGCGGCAAGCGCATGGAAAAGATCGAGTGGGGTCCCAACTGGGAGGAAATTCTAGGTACCGAGTTTGCCAAGCGCCGCAAGGATCAGAACTTCGACAGCATTCAGGCTGACATCTACGGTGAGTACGAAAACACCTTCATGATGTATCTGCCAAGGCTGTGCGAGCACTGCCTGAATCCGACCTGCGCAGCGGCGTGCCCCAGTGGGGCCATCTACAAGCGCGAGGAAGACGGCATCGTACTGATTGACCAGGAAAAGTGCCGCGGCTGGCGCATGTGCATCAGCGGTTGCCCGTACAAGAAGATCTACTTCAACTGGAAGAGCGGCAAGTCGGAAAAGTGCATTTTCTGCTATCCGCGTATCGAAGCCGGCATGCCCACCGTCTGCTCGGAAACCTGCGTCGGCCGTATCCGTTACCTGGGTGTACTGCTGTACGACGCAGACCGCATTCACGAAGTGGCCAGCACGCCCAGCGAGCAGGACCTGTACGAAGAGCAACTGGGTCTGTTCCTGGATCCCCATGATCCGGCGGTAATCGAGCAGGCGTTGGCTGACGGCGTACCGATGTCAGTGATAGACGCAGCGCAGGCTTCACCAGTGTACAAGCTGGCGGTCGACTGGCGTCTGGCGCTACCGCTGCACCCGGAGTATCGCACCCTGCCGATGGTCTGGTATGTGCCGCCATTGTCGCCGATCCAGAACGCCGCCGAGGCGGGCAAAATCAGCATGAACGGCATTTTGCCGGATGTGGACAGCCTGCGCATTCCCCTGCGTTATCTGGCCAATCTGCTGACTGCCGGCGACGAAGCGCCGGTCAAACTGGCGCTCAAGCGGCTGTTGGCCATGCGTGTGTACAAGCGCTCGCAGCAGGTCGACGGTGTAGAGAATCTCCAGGTGCTGGAAGACGTGGGTCTGACCCGCGCGTTGGCCGAGGACATGTACCGCTACCTGGCGATTGCCAATTACGAAGACCGTTTCGTGATTCCGACCGCCCACCGCGAGGAAGCGTTGAGCGAAGTATTTGCAGAGCGAAACGGCTGCGGCTTTAGCTTCGGCAGCGGCTGCTCCGGCAGCTCCGATACCAATATGTTCGGTGGCAAGAAAGCCAACCGTCGCGACGTCGTCAAGACCGTCCAGCTCTGGGAGGAGTAAGCATGAAAATTCTCAAGGTGATTTCCCTGCTGATGGATTATCCGGTGCAGGCCTTGCAGGACGCCCGCATGGAACTCGAGGAGGCCATTGTTGCCTCCCGCGAGATCAGCCCCGAGCAGCGCCAGGATCTGGTCGACCTGCTCACGCGTCTGGCCAGTACCGATCTGCTGGACGTACAGGAAGCCTATACCGAGGAATTCGAGCGTGGCCGCTATCTGTCGCTGCTGCTATTCGAGCATGTACACGGTGAATCCCGTGACCGGGGTCAGGCCATGGTCGACTTGATGGCCCAGTACGAGAGCGCCGGCTTTGCCATCGGCGTGAAGGAGCTGCCTGACTACATACCCCTGTATCTGGAGTTTCTGGCTACCCGCGACGGTGAAGAAGCGCGTGCCGGGCTGGGTGAAGTCGAACACCTGCTGGCGCTGCTCGCCAGTAGGCTGGAAGAACGCGGCTCTGATTATGCGTCCTGTTTCCGCGCCCTGCTGCAGATTGCCGGCACGATTCCGGAGCTGGCAATGGCGGCGATTCGCGAGCAGGTGCTCGAGGAAATTCCCGACAACAGTCTGGAGGCCCTCGACAAGGAATGGGAGGAGGAGCAGGTGACTTTTCTCAACGGCGACAGCGTTGCGGCCTGTGGTACCCGGCCGGCAAACGTCAAGGCCAAGGAAGAGATAGCAGTGCCGGTGCACTGGGTAGATTTCAATGACAATACCGTGCCGGCTGGCCGGGCATAGGAGGCAGACATGTCAAACTTCAATTTTCTGTTGTATGGGGTCTATCCCTACGTTGCTCTGGCGGTCTTCATCATCGGTAGCTGGGCGCGATTTGATCTGTCCCAGTACACCTGGAAGGCGCACTCCAGCCAGCTGATGGATAACAAGGGCCTGCGACTTGCCAGCAACCTGTTTCACATTGGCATCCTGTTCATCTTTGCTGGGCATTTTGTTGGCCTGTTGATCCCCGAGGTTATCTATCACCATGTGATCAGTACGTCGGGCAAGCAGATTCTGGCGGTCGTCTCAGGCGGCTTCTTTGGGATTCTTTGTCTCATTGGTCTGGTGATGTTGATTCACCGACGCATGACCAATCCGCGGGTCAGAGCCCAATCCAGCTTCTCCGACATCATGATTCTCTGGGTCCTGCTGGCGCAGTTGCTGCTTGGCCTGCTCACCATCTTCTTCTCCGTGCAACATCTGGATGGTTCAGTAATGGTCATGCTGGCGAACTGGGCACAGTACACAGTAACCCTTCAGCCGCTGTTGGGTGCCGCCGCCATCGAGCCTGTCGGGCTGGTTTACAAGTTGCATGTGTTTCTTGGTTTGACGCTGTTTGTACTCTTCCCCTTCACCCGTCTGGTTCATATCATCAGTGCGCCTGTGTGGTATCTGGGGCGGCGCTATCAGATTGTAAGGCTCAAGGCATCTGCCCCTGAGCGTCCCAGGCCGGTTCGTCCGGCGCGCGCCGGTGCTTCACCGGCCAAACAGCCCGCTGCAGCGCACAAGGGGCAACCATGAACGCCGACAGCATCATTGCCAGCAGTACCCGGCAGGAATGGCCGCGGGTGAGCATCAATGGAGTACCGCTCGATCCGCAGGATATTGCCCTGGAAATGCAATATCACCCGGCCGATACACGGGAGGAGGCGGTATTTATGGCCGCCCAGGCCCTGGTTATCCGTGAGCTGCTTGAGCAGCGCGCGGCATTCCTGGGGGTTGAAGTCTTGAAGCAGGCTGATGAGACCGATGAGGAGGCACTCATTCGCGGCTTGCTGGAGCGGGAGGTCCAGGTGCCGGCGATAGACGAGCAGGCCCTGGAGCAGTTCTACCAGTCCAACCTGGAGCGTTTCAGTTCGGCGCCGTTGGTTGCCGCCAGGCATATTCTGCTCGCGGTCGCTCCGGACGATGTAGCTGGGCGCAGCCGCACCCGTGAGCAGGCAGTGGCCCTTATCGGCCAGTTACAGGACAATACTGCGCGTTTCGCCGCGCTGGCCACGGAGTATTCCGACTGCCCGTCCAGGCAACAGGGCGGCGCCCTGGGTCAGCTCAGTTCCGGGCAGACAGTTGCCGAGTTCGAACGCCAATTGCTGCGCCTGGATGAGGGTCTTGCGAACCAACCGCTGGAGTCGCGTTATGGCTTTCATATCGTTCTGGTTGATCAGCGAATCGACGGGAAGCAACTGCCCTTCGAGCTGGTCAGAGACAGCATCGAGGGCGAGCTGGGCGAAAGAGTCTGGCAAAAAGCCGTGGTACAGTACATCGAAATGTTGATAGGTGAGGCAGGTATCGAAGGCATCGTCATGCGCGGAGCTGCTTCACCACTGCTGCAATAGGGGAAGAGTCATGGCCGACACACAATTGATGGATGGACTGGGTCGACGCATCGATTACCTGCGCATGTCGGTGACCGATCGCTGCGACTTTCGGTGTGTCTATTGCATGGCTGAGGACATGACCTTTCTGCCTCGGCAACAGGTGCTTACCCTGGAGGAAATCCAGCGGCTTGCCGCGCTCTTTGTTGCCCAGGGAGTAAAGAAGATCCGCCTCACCGGCGGTGAGCCCCTGGTGCGGCGCGGTATTGTTGAGCTGTGTGCCGGTATCAGCGCATTGCCTGGCCTGCGCGAGCTGGTGATGACCACCAACGGTTCGCAACTGGTGAAGCTGGCGCAGCCGCTGGCGGACGCCGGCGTCAAGCGACTGAACATCAGCCTGGACAGTCTGGACCCGGAGAAATTCCGCGCCATTACCCGCACGGGTGAATTGCAACAGGTGCTTGACGGCATTGATGCCGCGCGGGAT
The DNA here is from genome assembly GCF_008641105.1 of Halopseudomonas salina. The sequence continues at coordinate 158,519 of NZ_VTTI01000007.1, read as the reverse complement.
GCCGGGTTCAAGCGCATCAAGCTCAATGTGGTGGTGATGAAGGGGCGTAATGCAGATGAGGTGCCAGCGTTGGTGGACTATGCGCTGGCACGCGATCTGGATATCACCTTTATCGAGGAAATGCCCCTGGGCAATGTGGGTCGGTCCCGGGGCGAGTCATTCTGCTCCAGTGACGAGGTGCGTGGGATTATCAGTCAGCGCTACCAGCTGCTGGACAGTGCCGAGAACTCCGGTGGGCCAGCGCGATACGTGCGGGTGGAGGGATATGGGGAAAGTCGTATCGGGTTTATTTCCCCGCACTCGCATAACTTCTGTGCAAGCTGTAACCGGGTGCGCATGACCGCCGAGGGGCGACTTTTACTTTGCCTGGGACAGGAAAATTCGATCGACATGCGCGCACTGGTGCGCCGCCACCCCACAACTGATGAACCGTTACGAAATGCATTGCGCAAGGCGCTGCAGGGCAAGCCAGCCCACCATGACTTTACGGCTGATGGAGATGTTCAGATTGTCCGTTTCATGAACGCGACAGGGGGATAGTAAAACGCCCCTTATCGCAGAGCGACAAGGGGCGTTTTCAAGTCGGTTTGACCCGGTTTACTTGAGTGAGGCGTAGTAGGCAGCCAGGTCGGCGATGTCCTGGTCGCTCAGGTTCTTGGCCATCGGGCTCATGATGGCGGCGTTACCACCCGCCCGCTGGCCTTCGCGGTAGGCTTTCAACGAGCCCTCAAGGTAGGCCTCATTTTGTCCCTTCAGGTTAGGATAGATCGGTACCAAGGCAATGCCGTCGGCGCCATGGCATGCGGAGCAGACTGCAGATTTGCCTTTGCCAGCAGCAGCGTCGCCAGCAGCCTGGGCTACACCGCTGATGCCAAGAGCCAGTACGGTAGAAGCAAACAGAATTTTCAACATCTTAATTTCCTCATCATTTCTTTATTGGGTGTTTTCACAACCAGTAATACCATCAATTGTGAATTTGCAAAGGCTAAAGTTTCTCCATTGCACCTCCTTGTATAACCAGACATTACCGCAGGGTTGATCACAGAAACAACGCTATCGCGCAGAGGACGACTAACAGCCATCCACTGACCGCCAGACGAAACACCAGAGGTGCGGTTTTCATCCCCATGAACTGGTCAATGACCCACTGTCCCTTGATGGCGCTCAACAGCAGGACAGCCCACAGCAGCCATGCTGGTTGGACCTCGTTGGTGGCTGGTTGGTGCCCCAGCCACCAGCCGATCAATGTAAGAGCCAGAAGACCAAGCCAGGTCAACGTCAATCGGTAGGTCATGCTCACCTCAGGGCAGCACATAAAGCAGTGGAAAGAGCATCAGCCACACCAGATCAACCATATGCCAGTAGCTGGCTGCGGACTCTGCGGCCATTTGCCGCGTCTGGTGCGAGTCATATACGCCCCGCCGGAAGCGGCTTGCCACCACCAGCAGGATTAGCATCCCCAGCACCACATGCATTAAATGGAAGAAGGTGGTGAAGAAGTAGAAAAAGTAGAAGGTATTGGTGCGCAGCGTGTAACCGGCGCTGAACATCTGCTGGTATTCCAGCAGCTTGATGATCAGATAGAGCAGGCCGCTCGCCGCTCCTGCGCGAAACCACCACACCACGCTGGTTGATCTGCCGCGGCGCATAGCCGCGACGCCCAGTGCCACCCAGTAACTCCCGGTCAGCAGCGCCAGGGTGTTGATCAGCCCTGCCACCGGGTGCAAGGTGGCGACGCCCGCACTGAACATCTCCGGCCATCTGCCGCGCACGTAGGCCATGGAGCCCAGCAGCAGCGCGAACACCGCCAGCTCGGCCAATATGAAACACCACATGGCCAGATCACCTGGTAGCTCGCGTCTCCGGGTGACCGGAGCAATAACCGGCAGGCACTGCATTGCTGTCACGGGGTCCTCCCGGTCAGGGTCAGGTACAGGCGGGGTAGCAGGGAGGGCAACTCGGCGGCGTTGTGCAGCAGGTGAAAACGCTGTGGCCCGAACAGATACGGCAGATAATCGGCTGCCTGCTGGTCGATAGTCACGCAGAACGGCTCCAGGCCAGCCTTGCGTGCCTCCAGAAGCGCCTGGCGGGTGTCTTCCATGCCGTAACGCCCCTCGTACAGGTCAAGGTCGTTGGGCTTGCCATCGGTCAGAAGCAACAGCAGCCGCTGCTCGGCAGGCTGCTCCTTGAGGATCTCGGTGGCCTGACGTATCGCCGCGCCCATGCGGGTGTAATATCCCGGTCGCAATGCCTGGATGCGTCCGTGCACCGGCTCACCCCAGGATTCGGCAAAATTCTTGATCACGCTGAAGCGCACCTGATCACGCCGTTTGGAAGAAAACCCATACATAGCAAAGGCGTCGTTGCCGGCGTCCAGTGCCTCACCCAGTAAATGCATGCTGTCGCGCACCACATCGATCACCTGATGTTCGTTGTCGGCATAGGCTTCGGTGGACAAGGACAGATCCGCGAGGATCAGGCAGGCCAGGTCGCGATGTTGCACCGCCTGCTGGCGCCACAGGGCCGGTTGTGCGCTGGCCGCCCCACGTTGTCGGGCGGTGGCAAAGTCGATGCAGGCGTCCAGGTCCAGTGCCGAACCGCTGGGCTGGCGCTTGTTCCAGGCCTTCTGCGGGCGCAACACTTCAAAACGTCGGCGCAGCTGGCGGCCCATCGCCTGCAGCCGGTCGGGCAGGGGGCAGGGCGCGGCATCCTTGGGTAGCATCGGTATCACCCGACAGTGCCGCGGTATCAGTTGCTGTTTGCGCCAGTCCCACTCGGGCAGCAGGGTGCCCTCGCCCAGGGGGATGTCATCCTCCGCTGCGCTGGGTAGATCCAGATCCAGTTTCAGTCGCGATGCACCGGCATCACCGTGGCGGGACAGGCTGAGGTGGTCGAGGTCTTCAGCCACGCGATCGGCATCGTCGTCTTCGCTGTCATCGACGGTGCGGTCGACTGGTACAAATTCCGACCAGGAGAACAGGCTTTCCAGCCGAAATACGATCAGCCCGTCCTTGCCATCCACGTCATCGATGAATTCGGCGCGTTTGCGGCCCTTGCCCTCTTTTGGCTTGAGCCCGCCGTTGCTGGTATCGCTGTCACTATCCTCACGCGAGACGGCGGCCGGGTTGGTGTGCAGTGATGGATAAAGCCACAGTGGCACGGGCAGGCTGTCGCCATCGGCGTAGGGCAGGCTCTGTTGGCTTCCCGGCTCGAGAATCGCGTTGCGCAGGCAGTGCTCCCGACGCCGCTGGGCACCAGTGAGCGTATCCAGCGGTGCACGTACAGTCACCAGCCGCCAGGCCAGACGCTGGTATAGCCCGGTCAGGCCGGGAAAGCGCTCCAGTGTTTCCAGTACCTGGCGCTGATTCCACGCCAGCCAGTCGTTCTCCCCGGGTTGGCTCGCCTGGCTGGCCAGTGCGGTCAGCCAGAGATACAGATCTCGGTTCAGGTCCCTTTCGGGGTAGGCCTGAATGACTGGCGGCAGCCTTACACTGTCCTCGTCACGCCAGGCCATGGCGTATTGCCGCCCTGTGCCGGCGATCTTTTCCAGCCAGTGACGGGGTGGCTTCAGGGCGCGCTCTGTTGCCGCCTTGATCACCAGGCCGGGATCGCCACCCAGGGCACGGAAAACCATGGCCAGCCGCGGGCCCTCATCCTCCAGGCGAACCAGAGCTTCGGGGTAGCTGGTGCGGGCCAATCGGTTGATCAGATTGTGCCAGCGCATACCGACATATTCTTCCATCGTACTAGTCCTTTTCCAGAACGGGGATGCGAACGGGATCCTGAACCGGGATCTGGCTACCCGGTTGCTTGTCCATCTTCACGGCGTCCTCACCGCTGACCCAGTGCAACAGGGCACCTTCGGGGTTGTTTGCCTGAACCTGCTGGCAGGTCTGTACACAGACGCCGCATTGGGTGCAGGTAATCTTGTGGCGCTTCATGCCGCGCGGTGGCAGCCGCATCGGGCAGGCTCTGTCGCAGGCATTGCAGTCGCGGCAGTCACGCGCCCGTTCGCGTTTGAAACCGATCACCATGGCGCGGCGGTTCACCGCCCAGATCAGGCTCTGAAAGATGCCTACGGCGCAGCCGTATTTGCAGAAAAAATGCCGCGCCAAGGCAAACTCGATACAGAACAAAGCCGTACCGATACCGATGAAAAACCAGTGCCAGGTCGGCAGGTTCAGACTCAACAGCCCCGTCCACAAGGGTATTGGCGGTACCAGGTAGCTGAGCAGCGTGACGGCCCACAAAGCGGATCCGCCCAGCACCACCAGGCTCATGACCATCCGCGCGCCGGCCTGCCGGGGGGCAGAGGGCTTTTCCCAGACTGAGCGCCGGCCCAACCAGCGGGCCATCAGGCCGTCGATCCACTCAACCATCGAAAAGTGCGGGCATAGCCAGCCACAATAAATGCGGCCCCAGCGCCAGACGACCCAGAGCAGCACTCCCAGGGTCAGCAGAATGGGCAGGCCCAGGCGCAACAGCAGGTGCAGGGTGATGGCCGCGGGATCCAGGGCGCTGTTCTGGGGATCAAGCCCCAGGGTCCAGTCCATGGTCAGAAAAACAAAATGGCCCCTGCTCAGATCGAGACGAAACAGATCCAGTAAAGGCGCCAATAGAAAGAGGATAAAAAAAGCGCTGCGACTGAGTCGGCGAAGCGTTGCAAGCATCATGGTGTCTTCGCCTCCAGCCAGTTTGATGTTCGAGGTGGTGCTGGCAGTGGATACTGCCAGCACCGGGTTATAGCCATGATCAGCTCAGGGCGGCTTCAGCAACGAGCGGCTCGGTCGGCTCACTGGTGCGGGCTGCGACCACAAAACTGGCCAGGTACATGAATACGCCGACACCAAAACCGATCCCCGCCCCCAGACGCAGCCAGTAAATCGTGGTGATGGCGTCCTGGGTGGCCATGAAGCCCAGTGCATCGGCGTTATCCGGAATACGCTGCAGCCAGATCTGCACCACGCCAGCGGCGGTCAGCAGCAGGGTGATCAGCAGCATGCTGATGCTCATGGTCCAGCAGGAGGCAATCTCCAGGCGCTGTGCCTGCAGGCTGTTGGCTTGCCGGCCGTGGAGTATCGGCCAGGCGTAGGAGATGATGGCCAGCACGATCATCACGTAGGCACCGTAGAAGGCCAGGTGGCCGTGCGCCGCAGTCAGTTGACTACCGTGTGTGTAGTAGTTGATCGGTGCGAGGGTGTGCATGAAACCCCATACGCCCGCGCCCAGGAAAGCCATGATGGTGCAACCGACTGCCCAGGTAACGGCGGCCTTGTTGGGGTGGTCGCGGCGACGCTGCTTGAGCATGCTGAATGCGAACACCATCAGCATGAAGAATGGCAGCGGTTCGATAGCCGAGAAGATCGAGCCGATCCAGAGCCAGTATTCCGGTGCGCCAATAAAGAAGAAGTGGTGGCCGGTACCCAGGATGCCGCTGATCAGGGCCATGGCGATAATCAGGTACAGCCATTTCTCGACGACCTCACGGTCTACACCGGTAGTGCGGATCAGGATGAATGCCAGGATAGCGCCCAGAATCAGTTCCCAAACGCCTTCAACCCACAGATGCACGACCCACCACCAGAAGTACTTGTCCATCACCAGCGAAGCGGGGTTGTAGAAGGCAAACATCCAGAACACCGCCAGACCGATCAGACCGGTTGTCAGCACCATGTTGACCACGGTCTTGCGGCCCTTGAGTACGGTCATGATGACGTTGAACAGAAAGCCGATAAACACCAGGGCCAGACCGATCTTGGTAATGGTCGGCTGCTCGAGAAACTCCCGTCCCATGGTCGGGAAATACTTGTTGCCGGTGATGTCCGCCAGGGTCGCGTAGGGCACGGCCAGATAGCCAATAATGGTCAGCGTGCCCGCGGCTGCGAATACCCAGAACAGAATTCTGGCTAGCAAGGGACTATGCAGTTCGCACTGGGTTTCCTCGGGTAGCAGAAAATAGGTCGCGCCCATGAAGCCGAACAGCAACCAGACGATCAGCAGGTTGGTGTGGACCATGCGGGCCACGTTAAAGGGTATCTCCGGAAACAGAAAGTCACCGATGATGTACTGGGTTCCGAGGATCAGACCGAAAACGATCTGCCCCAGGAAGAGAATGATGGCGAAGATAAAATAGGGCTTCGCCTCCGACTGACTTGCGTATTTCATGGCAGTAATCCTTGCGTAATTGATCCGGGGTCAGCTTCAGCCTTCGTTGTTTGGTGGCCAGTCGTTGGTGTCGATCCGCGATGTCCAGATCAGGAACTGGGACAGCGCGCGGGTTTCTTCGGCTGTCAGGTTGAATTGCGGCATCTTGCGCCGGCCCTCTACCGGAATCGGTTGGGCGGCCATCCAGGCGCTGAAATACGCATGAAACGCCTCTTCGTTATCGCCGCCGCGGCGCGGGAATACATTACCCAGCTCGGGAGCAAAGTAAGCGCCTTCGCCCAGCAGCGAATGGCAGCCAACACAGTTGTTTTTCTCCCAGAGCTCCTTGCCATGGGCGACCTCCGCAGTCAGTTGATCCCGGTTCTCGCGCTCGGGAATTGCGACTACCGTATCGAAGGTGAGACCAATAAATAGCAGCATGAAGAACATGCCACCGCCGTAGTAGATATTGCGGGCCATGCCCTTGGTGAATCTTTCCGACATGATTGAATCCTCATTGATTAGGCAGTAACGGCTTTACCGTCAGCGTCAGATGCTGGAGCGGCGCAACGCCGGATTGTTGTGATTGTTGTTCTTGTTCGATGTCTCGGCGAAGTGCGCGCGGACGACATCGAGAATGGCCGCCTGGGTGGTCGGGTCGTCGCTGAGCGGCTCGGCCAGGCAGGCGGTACAGGCAGTAATCGGGTCCATCCCACTGAGCATCATGCGTGCGGTATGGATCAGTAGCCGGGTGGACGGGGCTTCTTCCAGATCATGGGAGCCCATGTGCCGCAGTGAGCCGCACAGCTGGACCAGCCGGCCTGCCGTATCAGCGTCGATGCCGCTTTCGCTGATCAGAATGTCGGCTTCGGCGTCGGCATCCGGATAATCGAAGCTCATCGCGACAAAGCGCTGGCGAGTACTCGGCTTGAGACCCTTGAGCAGATTGCGATAGCCGGGGTTATAGGACACTACCAGCATGAAATCCGGGTGTGCCTCCAGGCACTCGCCGGTGGCATCCAGTGGCAGAATGCGGCGGTCATCGGCCAGCGGGTGCAGGACCACAGTGGTGTCCTTGCGCGCCTCGATTATTTCATCCAGATAGCAGATGGCGCCCTCGCGCACGGCGCGGGTCAGTGGGCCATCCTGCCAGTAGGTGCCATTGCTGCCGATCAGATGACGGCCGACCAGATCGGCGGTTGTCAGGTCGTCATGGCAGGCGACGGTGTATAGCTTGCGACCCAGTTTGTCGGCCATGTGCTGCACGAACCGGGTTTTGCCACAGCCGGTTGGGCCCTTGATCAGAACGGGCAGCCGATGGCTGGCGGCGTGTTCGAAAACATCGATTTCGTTGCCGGTGGGGCGGTAGTAGGCGTTGCCTGCGTCCCGTCTGGGTGGCGCTGGGATGGAGGTCAGATTGTTCACGGTTGGATCTCTGTCAGTGTGCGTGCCAGATACACTGCAAGGTCGATGCCATATTGTAAGTTATTGAATATTAACGAATAAAAAACGACAGGGTGTTATTAACCAAGCTTTTGGATGGTTTTTAGTACCGGCAATGGTAAAAATAACCTCAAGCTGTTCCTTTTACCTCATGAAAATGCGGAGCGGGCAAAAGCGTGGTCGCTCTTGGTCGGGAGGCAATTGAGAGCAACCTGTCTGAAAAAAGGCAAGGCGGGTTATGGTGGGGGCGTCACTGACTGCGTACCGGAGGTGTCGCCTGTATCGGGTCGCGACCAGAGCCAGAATGCAACGCTCAGCAAAATGGCATTGCCACCCGCGCTCAAGAGTAGCGGCACAGGTACGAGCCAGAGCATGATTGCGCTGGCCAGCATCATCACGCTGGCCAGCCATTTGGCCCGGCGTGGTACCGCGCGGCGCTCGCGCCAGTTGCGGATCATGCTGCCATAGCGTGGATGCTCGAGCATTCTGGCCTCAAGTGCAGGCCAGCCCCGGGAGCCTGCCCAGGCTGCAACCAGCAGAAAGGGTGTCGTGGGCAGGCCGGGCAGGACCACCCCCAGCGCGCCAAGGCCTAGAAAGACAGAAGCCAGGCCGCGCCAGAGCAGCAGCCGGATCATCAGCTGACGCCCTGGGGTTCCAGCGTAAAGGTATTGAGCAGTTTCTCTACGCTGGGAATACGGATATGCCTGGCATGGCTTTCTATCAAGCCGCGATCGCGCAGGGTCGCCATTGCCCGGGAGAGGGTTTCGGGCTTGATCGACAGGCGGGCCGCGATCAGGCCCTTGGGCAGCATAAGATCGAGCTCTGCATGGTCTTTCTTCCGATCTTTCACCTGACCCACCAGGTAGAGTGCAAAGCGTTGGGTAGCATTCTGCAGGGTCAGGTTTTCCAGTTCATCCAGCCGCTGGTGCAGGCGTATGCTCAGATGCCCGAGCAAATGCAGGCAGGTTTGCGGATTGTCCTGCAGAAAATTCAGCATCAACTTGTTGGGCAGTGCGGCAATACGCACCGGCTCCAGAGCTTCAGCGCATACCGGGTAGACCTGCTTCTGCATAAACATGACCGCTTCAGCAAAGGTGTTACCGGCCTGGATAATCTCGACGACTTTTTCCTTGCCGTCGGCGGAAATCCTGAACAGTTTTACCTTGCCCTCAAGAACAAAGAAAAACCGCTCGGCCCTGTCGTCCTGCCTCAGTATCAGCGCATGTACCGGATACTCCCGGCACATAGTGTCGCTTAACAGATCAGCCTGTGCCTGCTCGGGAAGCAGGGCCAGTATGGGATGTTGCAAAAGCTGTTTGCGATCTTGTGGTGTCAGCGTCATGGAGATTGCCTGTGTTGATGCGTGCCTGTGACGGAGGGTCTTAGCCGGGTCGTCCATCGGGACGCGGGCGATACAGAATGGCCGCGTAAAACCAGACGAAAAGAGCAAAAGCAGCAGCCCAGCTGAGTGCTGCCAGCCAGAACCCCAGTTGCGGCCAGGTGGGTGCAATCCAGACACGTGCAGGTACCGCCAGGTTGATCAGGGCAAAGGCCATCGACATCGCCGGCACCGTTTCCAGGGGGCGTCCAGTGTGGCCCAGACTAACGCGGGCAATCATCGCCAGGATCATGCCGCTCAAGCAACCAATGGCGAGCAGGTGAACGGCCTGGCTGAAATCCACCAGCCAACCAGCATTCCACAGGGCCATGGCGTAAAGTGCGATCACCAGCCAGGCATAGGCCAGGTGCAGCGACCAGAGCAGGGGCACAGACCAGATCCGGGGGTTGTGCCAGAGTATCAGGCGGACCAGATGTCCGGCTCCCAGCAGAGCGAACAGGAATCCGACGGGCACGGAAGGGCGCAGTGCTATCCCGCTCACCATCAGCAGTGCGATCAGAATACTGCCGCCGAGTAGCGAGTAATCGAGCCAGGGTAATGCGGGCATTGGCTTGTCCAGGTCCAGTCCCCGTTGGGTGAAGAAAGGGATCACCCTGCCGCCAATCATGCCAACCAGTGCTGCTACCAGCCAGAGCGCACCGAGGTTGCCCTGACGTTGTACTGTCACATCCAGCGAGGCGATGCCGATCAGGCTGACCAGGTTGCACAAGGCCAGCAGAGCCAGCACCAGCACTATGGGGTAGTTGCGTTTCTGACGGGCGATCCATATGGAGCGGGCCATAGCAAGGGTGACCGCGGGTAGAAACAGCATATCCAGGGTCATAACCAGCCAGAACGGCAGCGCTGTCAGCCAGGCCAGGCGGGCCAGTAGCCAGACTGCAGCCAGAACGATCAGCGGTTTGCCGCTCAGACCGGGCACGCCTGTCCAGTTCTGCACCGCAGTGAGCAGAAAGCCGGCGGTGATTGCGGCAATGAAGCCGAAGAGCATTTCATGCATGTGCCAGGCGAACCAACCACCGGTGGGTTGCCAGTCGCCGGTCATCCCAAGCCACGCAGCCACCCACAGTGGGATCGCCAGCGCGGCCAATACGCTCCCAGCCAGAAAGAACGGGCGAAAGCCGAGATCGAACAGCGCCGATCGGGGTGGTTGATGCTGTTTCATGTGCTACTCCATTATTGGACGTATGCTCACCCCCGGCATGCCTGGCCACAATATGCCAATAGGGGTACTCCGCCTGCCGCAGGGGATAACAGTCAGTTACTCGTTACAATGGCCTGCAAACCGGAGGAAAAGATTCATGCTTTATCTGTCACTCAAGACGCTGCATCTATTGATGGCCATTGCCTTTATCGGCACGCTGTTTTTTCAGGTTTTCATCCTGGCCCCTGTCAGTCGTCAGCTTCCGGAAGACATGCGTAGCCGGATGTCCTCCCTGTTGGGACAGCAGGCGCGACGAGTGATTCACTGGGTCGCCTTGCTGTTGTATGGCGCGGGTATCGCGCTGGCCTGGCCGCACCGGCAGGCGCTTGCCGATCCGTTGGCTAGTACCTTCACTCTCCTTTTTTCCATCAAGCTGCTTTTGGCGGCCCTGATCATCGGGCATTACGTTGCTCTGATCATGCTGCGCATCAAAGGCCGGATTACCGAGCGTGGCATGCGCCTGCTGAACATCAGTCTGCTGGTGCATGCAGTCGCATTGGTGTTCTGTGCCAAGGCGATGTTCATCCTTTAGAGCAGCAGGCGTAGCCAGTTGCCCTGGGTGAGCTGGCAAACAGAATGTTGTTCTCCAGGTGAATATGCTGCATCAGGTCCTGTCTGAACTCCTCGAGTCCGCGATACAGTGCCTGCCAGGTATTGCAGGCCCCCACCGGCGGGGTGATGTCATCGGTCAGTCTGATGATTTCATCCAGTGCTTCACCGTGCTGTTCATGCTCGTAGCGCATCACGCTGATAGGGCCGCCTGCTATCGCCTGCTGCCCCTGGAGTAACAGCGGGAACAGGATCTGTTCTTCCTTGAGCATGTGGCTCTCCATTTCCTGAGCCATGCAGGAGAGATGGTCCGCCAAGCCGTTCGGACAGTCAGGACGATCGCCATGGACCTGTTCCACGCGCCGAGCCAGTCTCATCAACTCCGGTAACTGCTCGCGATGGCGCATGTGGAAGCGTGCCAGAATGTGTTCTACCAACTCTGCAGAGGATGCCTGCTGCCAGTCACGCGCGTCCGAGACTCCCGGCTTCAGGGCCTCGAGCTGGACGATAACGTCTGTAGCGCTGATGCCTTTTTTTGCTGCGGCATCGGCGAGCGTGCGGTGACCCTGGCAACAGAAGTCCAGGCGATTGGCATGGAAGACGGCGGTTGCGCCCGGGATGGTGCGGGCTAGATCGCCCAAGGCGGTGTTCAGATAATCGGCAGACATGGCATGTGCACTCCGGTAGAGGTGTCAGGTTGTGTGTATAAGACCTGTTTCTTCTACAGCAAGGCTTGTGCCAGAAACTAATTCCATAAAAAACATATACTTGAAACTGAATAGGTTTTTTATACCCTGATCAGGTAAGGTATTTAAAACCCCGAAAGGTGATTGATACCATGATCGAACCCTTGCTGCTGCCGGACCTTGTTGCGGAATTGCCGGCCGCCGTTCGCCTGCAACGCCTGGTGCAGGTGCTGCGCGAACATTTCCAGTGTGGTGCAGTAGTACTGCTCCAGCATTCCGATGAATGCCTGCGCCCGCTCGCCGCCGTGGGTCTGGTTCAGGACGCTCTGGGTAGACGTTTTCAGACTGCCCGCCACCCGCGTCTGGCGGCCCTGCTGTCACGCCGTGAGCCGACCTGGTTCGATCCGCAAAGCCCGCTGCCGGACCCCTATGACGGGCTTCTGGATGAATCGCCGGGTGAGCCGCTGCCGGTACATGACTGCATGGGCGTGAGCTTGTATCTGGAGGGACGTCTATGGGGCGCAGTTACCTTCGACGCGCTGCAGGCCGGCACCTTCGATGAGGCCGCGCGACTGGAATTGCAAAAGATGACTCCCTTGATCGAGACCTGTGTACGCATCACCCGTCTCGAGGAAGACAATCGTGCGCTGCGTATGGCACGTGTGGTTGGGCAGGGAACGCTGTCCGAAGCCAAGGATCACAGCATTATTGGGCACAGCGGCCCGGTGACCAAATTGCTTGAAGAGTTATCAGTGGTTGCCGATACCGAGCTTCCGGTGTTGCTTAGTGGCGAAACCGGTGTCGGCAAGGAGCTGTTTGCCCGCTGGCTGCACAGTCACTCGGATCGGGCCGACAAGCCCCTGGTGTTGGTCAACTGCGCAGCGTTACCCGAATCCCTGGCCGAGAGCGAGTTGTTTGGTCATGTAAAGGGTGCGTTTTCCGGGGCCTCAACTGACCGGGGCGGCCGCTTTGATGCTGCTGATGGCGGCACTCTGCTTCTGGATGAGATCGGCGAACTGCCCTTGAACGTGCAGGCCAAGTTGTTACGAACACTGCAGAACGGCGAGATTCAGCGTCTGGGCGCCGATCAGCCATTACGGGTAAATGTACGCATTATCGCCGCAACCAACCGTAATCTGGCGGACCGGGTGGCCAGTGGCGATTTTCGTGCCGACCTCTACCATCGTCTGTCGGTCTATCCGGTACAGATTCCGCCGTTGCGCGAGCGGGGTAACGATATACTCCTGCTGGCCGGGCACTTCATCGAGCTCAATCGCGCGCGGCTGGGATTACGGGGGCTGCGCCTGTCCGTAGAGGCAGAACAGGTTCTGCTGGGTTATTTCTGGCCGGGTAACGTACGTGAACTGGAACATGTGGTCAGTCGCGCGGCGATCAAGGCACTGGGTTACAAGGGGTCGCGTCTGGCGATTTTGACCCTGGAGCCGGTGCATCTGGATATCCAGCCAGGCAACAACAATTCATCGGCCGCAGAGTTCGGTCCCGGGCAGCTTGATTCGCCAGGCCAGGTACTCCCGCTTAAGCAGTCGGTTGACGCCTGTCAGCGTGAACAGATTCGACTGGCTCTGGCGCAGACCGATGACAGCTGGGCGGCAGCTGCGCGGCTGCTCGACCTGGACGCCAGTAATCTGCACAAGCTGGCCAGAAGGTTGGGAATGAAAAGCTGATCAGTCAGTTGACCAAAATTTGACCTGCATCAAAGTGGTGGTTCCGCCCGGGGTTTAGCCTGCACGACATTACAGCTATAACGCCATGTTTGCGGAGTCATCCCATGTTCGATCCAATCTGCTGGAACGCGGACCTGATACGTCGGTACGACAACGCAGGGCCGCGATATACCTCCTATCCCACCGCAACCCAGTTCGTTGACGGTATCGAGCCATCTGATCTGGTGCGGGCGCTGCAACTCAGCAGCCAGGCACAAAGCCCCCTGTCGCTGTATGTGCACATCCCGTTCTGCGCGAACATCTGCTACTACTGCGCATGCAACAAGGTCATTACCAAGGATCGCAGTCGGGCCGAACCCTATCTACAGAGCCTTTACCGCGAGATAGAGCTGGTCAGCCAGCATGTGGATCCGGCGCAAGAGATCCAGCAGCTGCATTTCGGTGGTGGTACGCCGACCTTTCTGGCCCACGACCAGTTGCGTGGGTTGCTCGACAAACTGCGCGCGCATTTCAACCTGCGCTTGGACGATGCCGGTGATTACAGCATCGAGATCGACCCCCGGGAGGCGGACTGGGCGACCATGGGTCTGCTACGTGAAATCGGCTTTAACCGGGTCAGTTTCGGTGTTCAGGATCTGGACCCGGAGGTCCAGCGTGCGGTAAACCGCCTGCAGACGCTGGAGCAGACCCAGACAGTCATGGATGCGGCCAGAGCGCTGCAGTACCGCTCGATCAATATCGATCTGATTTACGGTTTGCCCAAGCAGACCCGATCCGGTTTTGCCAGAACGGTAGATGCCATCATTGCGATGAAACCCGATCGTTTGTCAGTCTTCAATTATGCGCATCTGCCCGAGCGCTTTCTGCCCCAGCGACGCATCGAAACAGCCGACCTGCCGAGCCCGCAGGATAAGCTGGCCATGCTGGAAGACACGATCAATCAGCTGATGAGTGCTGGGTATCGCTATATTGGTATGGACCATTTCGCGTTGCCTGATGATAGCCTCAGTAGCGCCCAGGAAAACGGCGAGCTACAGCGTAATTTCCAGGGCTATACCACCCATGGTCACTGCGATCTGATCGGGCTGGGTGTGTCTTCGATCAGCCAGGTCGGCGATCTGTTCAGCCAGAACACCAGCGACATCAAGGTCTATCAGCACACGCTCGATAGTGGCAAGCTGGCCACACGACGGGGGTTGGAGTGCCATGCCGACGATCGTCTGCGGCGGGCGGTGATCAGTCAGTTGATCTGCCACTCCGTGCTGGATTTCACAGCTATAGAGCAGCGTTTCGGCATCGTTTTCGTGGATTATTTCGCCGATTGTCTGCCGGTGCTGGAGCAGATGCGCCGCGACGGGCTGATTCAGCTTACCGACAGGAAAATCCGGATACTGCCTGCCGGCAGATTACTGGCCAGGTCTATATGCATGGTTTTTGACGCTTACCATGCCCTGGAAAATGATCAACGTTATTCGCGGATTATCTGAACGGGGTCAGGTATTTCAATGCGCGCCGCTGGAGAGCTGCGCGACCCAGATGGTGTGCCGGGTTCCCCGGTTGCCATGGGCATATACCTTGACTTCCTCGGCAACAAAACCGGCCTTGCGCAGATCGCTGGTGAAGCGTTGGTCAGCACTGGCCGACCACACCGCAAGTATGCCGCCGGGGCGCAACGCGCGACCGCAGGTGCGCAGGCCAGCCACGCTGTATAGCCAACTGTTGGCAGACTGGGTGAGACCTTCGGGGCCATTGTCGATGTCGAGCATGATCGCGTCGTAACCGCCCGGTTCATTTCGCAGCAGCTCTGCCACGTCCTGGTTGACTACCTGCGTGCGCGGATCCGACAGGGGGCTGCCAGCCTTTTCACCCAGGGGGCCACGATTCCACTCGATCACCCCGGGCAGCAGTTCGGCCACGACTACTTCGGCATTACCACCGAGGTGCTGCAGGGCGGCTGCCAATGTGAAGCCCATGCCCAACCCGCCTATCAGCACCCTGGGCCGGGCGCGGGAAGATACTTTCTGGCAGGGTATCCGGCCCAACGCATCTTCGGAGCCATGGGTGCGGGTGTTCATCAGTTGCCCGCCTTTACCACCTTCGAGCTTGATGACAAAGTCTTCCCCGTATTCGAACAGACACAGGGCGCCGCCATCGGGCAGGGGCGTGGTATCCAGCAGAATAAAGCGCTTCATGGGCAGTCCGCGGTAGTTTCAACGGCAGGCATGATACCGGCAAGCTAGGGGAAGTGCTGCAGTGCAGGAGACTTATTGGTTGGAGCGGGTGAAGGGAATCGAACCCTCGTCGTAAGCTTGGGAAGCTTCTGCTCTACCATTGAGCTACACCCGCATCGCATTCGCGTGCTGCGCATTCTAGGCGCTTGCCGATAGTTCGGCAAACAACTTCAGCAGTTATTTCACACCTTGCCGGCCACTTCCATCATCCGTTGGTAGCTGTCCTTGCGCAGGGCCTGATCATGGATCGAGCTGCTCACTATCAGCTCGTCGGCACCGGTGCGCTCAAGCAGATCGGCCAGTTGCTGACTGACGGTTTCCTTGTCTCCGATCAGTGTGCCGGCCAGGGTCGATAGCACGCTGTGCTTCTCGTGTGGTTGCCACAGCGGTTCCATATCGTCGACCGGCGGTGGCAAGGGGCCCGGGCGTCCGCGTATCAGGTTAAGAAATGCTTGCTGGTGTGAGGTAGCAAGCATGGCGGCGTGCTCTCGGCTCTCACCGACATAGGCATTGATGCCCAGCATGACGTGGGGCTGCGTCAGGCTCTCAGACGGTTGAAAGTGCTCACGGTAGGTACGCAATGCGCTGAACATGAAATCAGGGGAAAACTGGCCGGCAAAGGCAAAGGGCAGTCCCAGCTCGGCAGACAGCTGCGCGCTGAATGTGCTCGAGCCGAGCAGCCAGATGGGAACCTTGAGACCGGCCCCGGGCACAGCTTGTAATCGCTGGCCTGGTTGGGGCTCGGCAAACAGACGGCGCAATTCATCGAGCATCTGCGGGAAGTCGGAGCCGTCGCCGCGGCCATGACGTAGTGCCTGTGCGGTAGCCTGATCGGTACCCGGGGCGCGCCCCAGTCCCAGGTCGATCCGGCCGGGATAGAGAGACTCCAGGGTGCCGAACTGTTCGGCAATCTGCAGGGGTGCATGGTTGGGTAGCATGATGCCTCCCGAGCCAATACGAATGCGCGAGGTACCCGCAGCCAGATAACCCATGACAACGGAGGTCGCGGCACTCGCGATGCCGGTCATATTGTGATGTTCCGCTACCCAGTACCTGCGGTAACCCAGGCTCTCTGCATATTGGGCCAGGGCCATGGCATTGCTCAGCGCCTGCGCGGGGGTCGCACCCTGGGGGACCGGACACAGATCCAGAACAGATAGCGAAACAGCTTGGTTGGACATAGGTACTCCTGCACAGGTACAAATAATGGCTGTATGCTAACGTTTAACCGAGTCGGCGCATACTGGGAAGCCTTGACTGACATCAGAGCTTGGGGGCTGCCGAAACGCATGCCAGGGAGAGTTATCATGCACTTTACGCGTTATCCGGCCATGCTCGTGGCTGTGTTTCTGGCCAGCACTGCCGTCGCCATTCCGGCTGCCACCCTGCCGGTTCTGGATCAGCAGGGCAACGCCCTGAAGGATGCAGTGATCCTGGTTGAGGGTGTCCCACAGCGGCCGCCTCTGTCCTCTTCGATGGATCAGATCGACCTTCAGTTCCAACCCCGTGTGCTAGTTGTGCCCGCCGGAACGGATGTCGGATTCCCCAACGGCGATAATGTTCGCCACCATGTGTACTCATTCTCTCCGACAAAAGCCTTCGAGCTGCGGCTTTTCCATGGCTCCGAAGCGCCTCCGGTCACCTTCGAACAGGCTGGGCCGGTGGTATTGGGCTGCAATATTCACGATGCCATGATCGGCTATATTCTGGTCACCGATCGCCCCTGGTATGGCCTATCCAACCCGCAGGGGATACTCGACCTGGAGCATCTGCCCCCGGGCGAGTCCGTGGTGTCCTGGTGGCATCCTACCCTGGGTGACGCACCGCCCGTCACCCTAGGCAGTATTGATCTGCACGCCAGCGACAGTCTGACTCTGGCCGTTGACGGTATGGCGGAAGCGGTGGTTGAAAAGCCGCTGTCCCCATTGCAGAAGCGTTTCAACAAGGCGGCCGGCAAGTATGCGAATTGAGCGGCTGCGCACGCGCCTGATCCTCCTATTGGTGGGTTTGCTTGCTCTGGTACTTGGCGCGGTCTTTGTTGCGGTATACAGCGCCACTGACAGCTCCGCAGAACGTCAGGCGCGTCAACAGCTGCAGGTGGGCGCCAATGTATTCAGCCGTTTGCTGGAGCTGAGGGCTCAGGAGCTTGCCGGCGCGACCGAGGTGCTGGCTGCGGACTTCGGCTTTCGCGAGGCGGTTGCCTCGGGGGATCTGCCGACAATTCGCTCGGCTTTGCTGAATCAGGCACGCCGCATCGGAGCGGATGAAGCGCTGTTTTTTGACGCCGATGGTAATATTCAGGTGTCCAGCCGGATGGAGGTCAGTGGTTCGCAAGTGGAGCTCAGTGCCCTGCAACCGTTGAGCACCAACGCCCTGGTGGCCTTGATTGATGAGCAACCCTTCCTGCTGGTCGATGCGGTCGTCATGGCGCCCCTGGCTGTGGGTCAGGTAGCAATGGCCTTTCGTCTTACCCAGGAACTGGCAGAGGAAATGCGCAGCCTGACAGGTCTGGAAGTCAGCTTTATCACCGCACAAGGTGATGAGGTGCTCGATCGCGTCGGCACGCTGCCAATGGACCATGCCATCGCGAGCCTGGAGACGCCCGAGTCGTCCATTGTGGATGTGGACGGAGAAGTCTACCTGGCCACCCGTATCACACTCCTGCAACAGGACGGTTTACAGGTGAAGGCGCAGCTTCTCAGTCCCCTGGAAGACGCCCTGGCCATATTCGACCTGCTCAAGCGCGAACTACTGCTGATCACGCTGATTGCCCTGGGAGTTTCCTCACTTGCCGCCTATGTGATGGCCGGAAGCCTTTCCCGACCAGTCAGCCTGCTTGCCGAAGCGGCGCGGCGCATCGGTCAGGGTGATTACGCCAGCATGGTCACCCTCAAACGCAGTGATGAGCTAGGCCGGCTTGCCGAAAGCATCGACACCATGCGCGAGGATATCGCCGAGCGTGAACGGCAGATAGCTCACAATGCCTTTCACGACCCTCTGACTGGCCTTGGGAATCTGGCCAAAACGCGTGAGCGATTGGCTGACTCTCTCTCTGCCGGCCGCTCCGGTGCCCTGGTTGCCTTTTACCTGTCTGGTGCCGAAGACCTGATCAAGGCCCGTGGCCAGACCTTCTACTCTCACACGGTAGTCGCCTCGGCGGATCGCATCCGTGCTCGCGTACCGACCAACTCGTTGCTCGCCTACCACCCTGGACAGGGTTTTCTGTTGGTGCTCAACAATATGGAGACAGATCAGGCGGTGATCACCACCGACCGGCTGATAACCATTCTGTCCGAGAGAATGGACAACGACGGCATGAAGCTCAACCTCGAGTGGCTGGCCGGTGTGGTGGCGTGGCCGCATCATAGCGACGATCCTGACGAGCTGTTGCGACAGGTTGCCATTGCCGCCGCCGACGCGCATCCGGGACCGATGCGCATCTCCGTTTACCAGGCCAAGCGTGACCAGGACTACATGCGCCGCCTGCGCCTGATTCGCGACATCCATTTTGCAGCACAGATGCGTGAGCTTTCAGTGGTCTATCAGCCCAAACTCGACATCGCCAGCGGTGAAGTCAGGCAGGTGGAGGCGCTGATGCGCTGGCACCACTCGGAGCTGGGTTTTATTGGCCCAGATGAATTCATTCTGCTGGCCGAACAGACCGGAAGCATTCACAAGCTGACCCAGTGGATTCTTGGCGCGATTGCGACGCAGATGCGCCACTGGGCTGATCAAGGCGTCGAGCTCGGCGTCGCAATGAACATTTCCGCGCTGGATCTGGATGACGAGAACTTTGTCGATCAGGTGGCAAAGGTGCTGGAAAAGCATGGCATCGATCCGGCGATGCTGGCTTTTGAAGTGACCGAGAGCGCGCTGATGGTCAACCCGGAGCGCAGTCTGCGCAGCCTGCACCAACTGCGTGAGATGGGTATCAGTCTTGCGGTGGACGATTACGGTACCGGTTATTCTTCACTGGCGATGCTCAAGAGCCTGCCGGTGCAGGATCTGAAGATCGACAAGTCCTTTGTACTGAACCTGGCAGAGGGCAGTGAGGATGCAGTCATTGTCCGCTCCACAATCGAGTTGGCCCACAATATGGGCCTCAAGGTCATAGCTGAAGGTGTAGAGAACGCAATCAGTCTGGAGTGGTTGAGGGCGTTGGGCTGCGATACCGCCCAGGGTTACTACATCAGTCGGCCAATTGCGGCACTGGACCTGGAGGCCTGGTTAGAGAAAAATAGACACACGTACAAACAGACGGAGCATTCATGAAAAAGGCAGTGGTTGCAGCTCTGTTGAGCTGCATGCCTGTTTTCGCCGTTGCTGAGCCCGGAGATCGCCTGCTGGCGACGGGCGGAGCGAGCATGATAGAAGGCGCAGCTGGCGGCGGCATTGTACCCTGGGCGGTGATGTCCGGTTACGGTACCCGTGAGCAGTGGGGCGGCGCTGCGTTCGCGACCCGGGTGGATACCGGCGATTATCGCCTGGATACCGCGGGAGCAAGCTTCAGTTATGCCAATCGCGTCGAGCTGTCATTCGCGCGGCAACGACTCGATATCGACACGCTGGCCAAGGCTGCCGGGTTGCCCGAACGCAGTCTCAATCAGGATGTTTTCGGCGCCAAGTACCGCCTGTTCGGCGATCTGGTCTACGATCAGCTGCCTCAGGTTGCGCTGGGTCTGCAGTATAAGCGCCAGACCAATTTCTTTATTCCGGACGCGGTGGGCGCCCGACGTGATTCTGATACCGAAGCCTATCTGGCCGCCAGCCGTCTGTTCCTGGGTGGCGCCTTTGGCTACAACCTGCTGGTCAACGGTACGCTGCGCTACAGTCGCGCCAACGAGACCGGATTGCTGGGCTTTGGTGGTGATCGTCGAAGCGGTCGCAGCCTGCTCAAGGAGGGGAGCGTCGGTATATTGCTCAATCCGCAATGGGTCGTGGGTCTCGAGTATCGGGAGAAGCCCGATAATCTCTCCTTTGCCGGAGAAAGCGACTGGCAGGATCTGTTCGTCGGTTATTTTCCTTCCAAAAGGGTCTCGATTGTCGCTGCCTGGGCCGATCTGGGTGAAATCGCCACTCTCGATGATCAGACCGGCTTGTACCTTTCACTGCAGCTGAGCTACTGAGGTCTCCATGCGTCACCTGATTGTACTTGTCGCCGCGCTGACCCTGGGCGGCTGCGCCGCCCATTCCGCCGCTCCGCCACCTGCCGAGGATGAGTTGTACCAGGCTCTGGGTGGGCAATCGGGTATCGAGCGGATTGTCGAGGGGTTGCTGATCAATATTGCCGATGATGAACGCATCGTCAGTCATTTTGTAGACGCTGATATTGACCGCCTTTTTGAAAAGCTGGTCGAGCAGATATGTATGGAAAGTGGCGGGCCCTGCGAATATACCGGTGACAGCATGGAAGATAGCCATGCCGGTATGGATATTACCGAGGGAGACTTCAACGCTCTGGTGGAAAATCTGATTGTCGCGATGACCGCGGAAGGGGTGCCGGTAACCTCGCAGAACCGGCTTCTGCACAGGCTTGCGCCCATGCGTGGCTCGATTATCTACCGTTAAGACGGTCGCTCATGACTTTCTGATGTTGCTGAGCAGAGTGATTCTTGGCAGGGGCCTGCCGTTCTCCGGCTCGGTAACCAGATGCGGGGAAGGCTTGCCAATGTGATAGCCCTGCACATCATCGATATTGAGTAGACGAACGCACTCGAGCACTGCCTTGCTGTGCACAAACTCGGCGACAGTGCGCATCCCCAGGCCCGTAGCAAATTGCTGAATGCCGCGGGTCACGTTCAGGGCGATCGGATCGGTATCGATATGCTCAATCAGGCTGCCATCGATCTTGATAATGTCGACATTCAGGCGCAGCAGATGCTGGAAGTTCGAGTAACCGGTTCCAAAGTCATCAATCGCAATGCGGCATCCCAGGGCCTTGACCCGGTCAATGAAGCGGCGCACCTCAGCGTAATTCTCGATACCCTCCGACTCCAGAATCTCGAAGATCAGCCTCGAAGCCAGCGAAGGGCTGCCCTTGAGCTTGTCGACGATGAAGTTGGTCAGATCGGGATCGAGCAGGTCCTCGCATGACAGGTTCAGGGAGAAGGCATAATCATTCTCGGCAAACCGGGTGAAACACTGGGTAACCATGGTGCGTGTGATCAAGCGGTAGAGCCGGATCTTCTTGGCCACGCCTAGAAATTCGGCAGGACAGATCGGGCTGCCATTTTCATCAATCATGCGCGCCAGACATTCGAACTTCTCGATACGACCGGTGCGCAAATCCAGGATCGGCTGAAAATAGGGGACGATACGTCCGTCATCCAGGGCGCGCCTGAGGCGGTTGGCCCAGATCAGGTTCTGTTCGTAACTTTCACGGGTACGGTGTGCCGGGTCGTATATGCAATAACCTGTGCGGGCCATGCGCGCTGATTTCAGAGCGATGCTGGCCGAGGTCAGCAACTGCTCATCCGCTTGCTGGGAGCCGTCCTGCTGAAGACTGGTGGCAACGCCAAGGGTCACATTGAGCGGAATGGTCTGCTGCTGCCAGGTTACCGGCAGCATGCTGACAAACCTCAACAGGGATTCGGCACGACTGGCCAGTTGCGCCGAGCTTTCGGCAGAGGGCAGCCAGATTGCCAACTCGTCCCCCGGCATGCGGTATAGCCGGCACGCAGCCCAGCCCCGGTCCCGCAGCAACAGATCCCGCAGGCCCAGTGCCAGATGGCTGATGACATGATCGCCACACTGGTGGCCGTAAAAATCATTGATCTCCTTGAACGAGTCGATATTGATCAGCAGCAGGGAGGCGACGTCGGACCGTTCCAGATCAACCAGCAATTTTTCCCGGTTGGGCAGTTGGGTCAGGGCGTCGGTGTAAAGAATCTGTACCCGGTTGAGTATGCGCGCGACGATCAGCATGATCAGTAACGTCAACCCCAGGGTAACCGCGCTGACCAGGGCGACAATTTTCAGGTTGCTCTCACGCATGGGGAGCAATACGGCATCAATTTCAGTCTTGGGTACACCCACCCCAAAGACCATACCCGCCCGGGTTCGGCTGTAAAAAAGCAGATGTTGCTGGTCATCCACCGTCAGCGGCATGGTTTGCATCGGGGCCACCAGCAGGCTTCCGGAAATCACCGCAGACTGGGGCCGGGAGCCGCCAACGCGGTCATGCAGGTTCGAGTTGATTATCGCATCGATCTTGCGTTGGGCTGCCAGCACGTCGTCGGCGTAGGCTAGGCTCGACAGATTGCGGTTTTCGTTATCCAGTAGGAAGGCAAAGGTACCCGGCGTCACCTTGACGCCACTGACCAGATTGATGATGTCGTCTGCGCGCCAGTCGGTAGATGCCAGCCCGATAACCGCTCCCTGGGCGTCCCGCATTTCGGTGGTGAGGCTGATCACCACGTTATCGATCAGCTCCTTGTAGTAGGCAGGCGTCCAGAAAAAACCGGTGCGCTCCAGGGGTTCCCCGCCGGCAGTAACTTCAGGCAGAACCCGGCTGTACCAGTTCCTGCTGTGATAGAGGTTTCCGTCAGATTGAGTACGGATCAGACCTGCGTTGCGATAGGCATAGGCCGAAACGTCCTGCCCGGATTGATTACCATTGCCCGGGCGGTTGTACCAGATTTCTGCACCGTAGGCCTGAGGCATTCTGCGCAGCCCATTCTCGAGACTGGTAGCAAGCGCTTGGGCTGCGTCGCCCTGAGCCATTTCCCTGCTGCGGTAGAGCGTCTCGCCCAGGTTGGCCAGGCTTGAGGTATTCTGTTCCATCAACTGGTGGTGGGCGTTGATCCGGTTCAGGTTGGCCTGAAAAATATCGGTAATCTGTTTCTGGCGCAGCTCCGCCATTGCCTGTTGGGAAAAATCCAGATTCAGTGATGACATCACCAACATGCCCACGAGAAAAACACCGGCGAGCAAGGTGAGGATGAGCATGATCAGGCGCTTCATCCTCATGTCAGCGAGGTTTTTCAGTCCCATCGACCGTTAATCCCGTCCTCGACGCGTGATCGGGCGGTCGCCAGCTGACTGCCTGTCAACAGCTTTTCTTGCCGTTCAATACCAGCTTTGGCGTCGTCGTGGCCGTTGAGCAACGCAAGGCTGTACCAGACATAGGCGGCTTCGTTATCGGTCTGGCCGTGGGTGCCCCGCGCATAGCTTTCGCCCAACAGATACTGGGCACGGGCCGAGCCCTTGCGCGCAGCCTGATCCAGCCAATAGCGCGACTGCTCGGGAGCACTGCCTTCATGCAACTCTGCCAGGGCAAAGTAGGCCGGGATGTGCCCGCTTGCAGCCGCTTTTTCCAGGTACCTTGCTGCGTTCGCTGCATTGGCGCTCACCCCGGTACCTGTCTGGAAGCTCAGGCCGGTGTAATAGGCGGCCTCGGCAAGCCCCTGATCTGCGGCGCTTTTCAGCAGGCCATGGGCGCGGATGGGATCCTTGGCTATGCCACGACCGTCCTGCAGCAGCAGGCCCAGAGCGAGCTGTCCGGGCGGGTACTTCTGGGCCGCCGATTGTTTTGCCCAGTCAGCAGCACTGGAGGTGTTGTTACTCATGAGTGCCAGTTGGGCCATGTGATGTTGCGCCTTGGCATCGCCCTCGGCAGCCAGCGGTTCGCACGCCTCAAGAGCCTGGGTGTTGTTGCGAATAGTAAACAGCAGATAGCAGTCGCTGTGTTGTCGCCGGCTCAGCGCATCTTCCAGCTCGGTGTCCGGCTGGTCGCTGCTGGCTGAGCTGACAGGGCGTGCGGCGGGGCTCTCAACCTGCTTTCCGGGCCGGGCAACCTGGGCGGCCCTGGTTGAATCAGAGCGACTGGCCGTGGTGGTATTCGTGCCGGAATCGACGCGAGCGGCAAAGCGTTGAACCTCGGTAGGGCATGAATACAGATAACCGCGACGCATGCGCTGCAGGTTGTCGCGAGTGGCCGTGCGATCGGCGTAGGTATCAGCGATATCTGCGCAGCGACGGTTACGCTCGGCAGCCACCCGTGCGAGCTGGGCAGCGAAACGGTCATCGCCCGAGCGCTCCTCCAGATAACGGGTCAGTGGGTCTATATAGGGTTGGGCGAAGAGGGCGCTGACTTCCTTATCGCGGGCCTCGTCATCCTTGCTGCTCACCAGACTGCCGGCGAAGTTGGCCAGGCGTTTGCGCTGAGCCTTGAGCACCTCTGCCGACTGGTTGAAGAAGTCGCTGGAGCGCGACCAGACCTCTTCGCGGTCCGGCAGGCTGCTGCAGCCGCTTAACGAAAAAGCGAGCAGGCCAACAACAAGGGTGGCCGGGAATGCGTGCATGATGTCTCCAGATCGAACCAAGGCGCTAAGCCATCACTCAGGAGCATAGCCGGGTTAGGTGACGGCTCCAATCACTTTATAGATCAGAGCGCGCATTCCTCTCTTCCCCGCCAGCGCTAGTCTTATCTGCCAACACAATGTCGGTAATCAGCGCGTTGGCCGGCATGCCGATACAGGCGCCCTGGGCAAAATCGATGCCCAGCGCTCTCACCTGAGCCAGCACTGCCTGACTGTGTACAAATTCAGCGACGGTCTTGAGGCCGAGCTCCTTGGCGAACTGAACGATCCCCCGGGTCAGTGTCATCGCATTGGTGTCGGTATCCAGCTGCCTGATCAGACTGCCGTCAATCTTGATCAGATCAACATTCAGGCGCAGCAGGTGTTCGAAGTTGGAATATCCCGTCCCAAAGTCATCAATCGCTATGCGGCATCCCAGCGCTTTCACTCGGTCGATGAACAGGCGCACGGGCTCGTAGTTCTCAATGCTCTCGGACTCGAGCACCTCGAAAATTACCCGTTCGGCCAGGGACCGCTTTTGCAAGCGTTCAACAATAAACTCATGGAGCTCGGGATCCAGCAGATCCTCGGACGACAGATTGAGGGAGAACTCGTAATTGTTGTTGGCAAACCATTGCAGGCTCATATCGATCATTCGCCGGGTGACCGAGCGGTACAGGCGGATTTTCCGGGCAATGGGCAGGAACATGGCCGGGCTGATCGGTTCACCCTGGTGGTCGAGCATACGCACCAGACATTCATATTTTTCTATCCGGCCGCTCTCCACGTGCATGATGGGTTGGAAGAAGGGCACCAGCCGGTTTTCTTCAAGAGCCAGCTTCAACTTGTTGGCCCAGATAAGGTTGTGTTCGTAATTCTCGCGCGCACGATCGGCAGGGTCGTAGAGCATGTAACCGGCCTGAGCTACACGGGCGTGCTCCAGGGCAATATTGGCGGAGGGGAGCAGGTGTTCCGGGTCGAGTTTTTCGCCGTTGCGCAGGCGCGTACTGGCCAGCCCCATACTGACATGCAGCGTAATATCGTGATCTTCCCACTGGGTCCGTACCGAGCTCACAAACGCCTGTAGATCACTCGCCAGGCTAACCAGTGCGGCCTCATCTGCCTGACCGGGTCGCCAGATTGCCAGCTCGTCACCCGGCATACGGTAGAGCCGACCGCTGCGTGAAAGGGGCCTGGCCTGGAGATAGGCTTGCAGCTGTGTTGAGAGGGTCACAATCACATGGTCGCCACACTGATGGCCGTAGAAATCGTTGATTTGCTTGAAGCCATCGATATTCAGCAATACCAGTGACGCGGCGGGCCGGCTGCGCAGATCCACCAGCAAGCGCTCACGATTGGGTAATTGGGTCAGTGGGTCGGTGTAGAGGTTGCGCAGCCGCCTGAGAGTGCCGGCGATCATGTATAGGATCAACGCCGACAAAACCACCAGGATACTGCCGATCAATGCCACGATCCGCAGGTTGCTGGCACGCATGGGTAGCAGAACAGCGTCAATCTCCGCCTGGGGGACGCCAATGCCGAAAACCATACCTGCCTGGGTGGCAGAGTAGAACAGGGCAAACTCCTCGCCCCCCACTTCGAGGGTTCGCTGCTCTCGGGGGGGCGTCACACTCGACAACCGGCCCACGGCCTGCGGCACCAGCTGTTGCAGCTGAGCGTCACTGATGGCCGTCATCAGTTGTTGTGCGTGCTCCACATCATCGGCCCGGGCCAGGCTGGACAGGTTGCGGTTCTCGCTGTCCAGCAGAAAGGAAAACGTACCTGGCGTTATGTCTACGCCGCTGATCAGGCGGATGACGTCATCGGCCCGCCAGTCGGTCGAGACAATACCAATGCTGCGACCGGACGCATCCCGCATGGTGGTGCTCAGACTTATTACCACGTCATCGATACGGCGCTTGAAGTAGGCCGCTGTCCAGTAGAAGCGGCGGGCCTGGCCCGTCACCCTGGCGTTATCCAGGTTGTCGACCAGTCGCCGATACCAGGCGCGGTTGACGAATTCGGCGCTGGCACGGGTGGTGATGATCTCCGAACCCTGTCGATAGGCAATCACCCCGACAGGTTGATCGGCTAAAGCCCCCGGTTCGTACCAGACGCCGCTCCCGTGCGCGTCTGGAAAATCATCCAGCCCGTCACGAAGCATCGATTCCAGTCGGGATGCACTTGCGTTGCCCTGTTGTCGCAGCCGATGAAATAGCTCACCGGTACGCGCCAGCCCGACCGTATTCTGCTCCATTTTCTGATGGTGGGCGTTTATGCGGTCCAGATTGGCTTCAAAGGTATCGATGATCTGACGCTGACGCAGGTCGGACATGGCTTGCTGGGCAAAGTCCAGATTCAGCCGCGACATCAACAACATGCCAATGATGAACAGCACCACCAGCAGGCTCAGCACAACCATGATCAGTCGCTGTGTAGGCATGTTAGCGGGCAGCTTCACGGTTGATCTCATGGTGCGGCCCTTGGGCTGATTGGACTGGCAGACAGGGTCGGCTCAAAGGCAGCCCGCTTTTTTGTTGCACTGCAATATTAGCAGCGATCGATCGCCCTCGTTGTGACAGCTATGTGTGATTCTGTGACAAAAAATCGCAGACTGGAACGGAACTTGCGTAGGGTCATGCCAGGCCGTATCTGGCGTCAAATATTTGATCGGGAATGTCGAACGCATGGCAGTGAATCGCACAGAAGTAATGGGGAACATGCGCAGTAACCTGGCGGGGCTGCGCCACGGCAGCCTGGGCGTGCCGATTCTGTTGCTGGTCATGCTCGGCATGATGATGCTGCCAGTACCGCCATTTCTGCTCGACGTGCTCTTTACCTTCAATATCGCGCTTGCGCTAGTGGTGCTGCTGGTCTGTGCCTACGCCCTGCGGCCCCTGGACTTCGCTGTGTTCCCGACCATCCTGCTGGTGGCGACCTTGCTACGCCTGGCGCTGAACGTGGCCTCCACGCGGGTGGTGCTGCTCTACGGTCATGAGGGTGGAGATGCCGCGGGCAAGGTTATCCAGGCCTTTGGTGAGGTGGTGATCGGCGGCAACTATGTGGTCGGTCTGGTGGTCTTCGCGATCCTCATGATCATCAACTTCGTCGTGGTAACCAAGGGCGCCGGACGAATCTCCGAAGTCAGTGCGCGATTCACCCTGGATGCCATGCCCGGCAAGCAGATGGCCATTGATGCCGACCTCAATGCCGGCATTATCGATCAGGAACAGGCCAAGCTACGTCGCCAGGAAGTGGCCCAGGAGGCAGACTTCTACGGCTCCATGGACGGTGCCAGCAAGTTTGTTCGCGGTGACGCGGTCGCCGGTCTGCTGATTCTGTTCATCAACGTCATTGGTGGTCTGGCAATCGGCATCGCCCAGCACGACTTGAGCTTCGCTGACGCCGGACGTATCTACGTGCTGTTGACCATTGGTGACGGTCTGGTGGCGCAGATACCGTCGCTGTTGCTGTCCACTGCTGCAGCAATTATGGTGACCCGCGTTTCCACCTCCGAAGACATGGGCGCGCAGGTCAACCGTCAGATGTTTGCCTCGCCGAAGGCACTGGCGATTGCGGCGGCGATCATGATCGTCATGGGTCTGATTCCCGGCATGCCGCACTTCTCCTTCCTGAGTCTCGGTGCCCTGGCCGCCGGCGCTGCGTATTACATCGCCAACCGCCAGCGTTTGAAGCTGGTCGAGGCGGAAGAAGTGCAGCGCCAGGAAGCGGAAGTGCCCGCTCTGGCTCGCCCTGAAACCCGTGAGCTGGGCTGGGACGACGTCACTCCGGTAGATATGGTCGGCCTGGAAGTCGGTTACCGCCTGATTCCCCTGGTTGATCGCAACCAGGGGGGCCAGCTGCTGGCGCGAATCAAGGGTGTGCGCAAGAAGCTCTCCCAGGACATGGGCTTTCTGATGCCCTCTGTGCATATTCGCGACAACCTGGATCTGTCGCCCAATTCCTATCGCGTCACACTGATGGGCGTGGGTGTGGCGGAGGCCGAGGTGTACCCCGACCGCGAGCTGGCCATCAACCCGGGTCAGGTTTTTGGCGAGATCAAGGGCCTGGCCGGCAAGGATCCGGCGTTTGGTCTGGATGCAGTCTGGATCGAGCCGATGCAGAAGGATCAGGCGCAATCACTGGGTTATACCGTGGTGGACGCCAGCACCGTGGTGGCCACCCACCTCAATCAGATACTGCACAAGCATGCCCACGAACTGCTTGGTCATGAGGAGGTTCAGCAGTTGCTGCAGGTGCTGGCCAAGGCTTCCCCCAAGCTGGCAGAGGAGCTGGTGCCTGGCATCATTTCCCTGTCAGGGCTGCTCAAGGTTCTGCAGGGCCTGCTGCAGGAGCAGGTGCCGGTCCGGGACATTCGCACCATCGCCGAGGCTATCGCCAACCAGCCTGGCAAGAGTCAAGATCCTGGCGCACTGATTGCGGTTGTTCGCGTGGCGCTGGCTCGCTCCATCGTACAAAGCATTGTAGGGCTTGACTCGGAGCTACCTGTGATCACTCTGGAGCCAAGGTTGGAACAGATATTGCTACAGAGTCTACAGAAGGCCGGTCAGGGGGGTGACGACGGCATCATGCTCGAACCGGGCATGGCCGAGAAGCTTCAGCGTTCACTGGCCGATGCGGTACAGCGGCAGGAAGTGCAGGGCAAGCCGGCGATATTGCTGGTAGCGGGACCGGTTCGCGGCATGATGGCCAAGTTTGTTCGCTACGCAGCCCCCGGAGCCCATGTGCTGTCCTACCAGGAAATACCGGACAGCAAGCAGGTCACCATCGTTGCTACGGTCGGCCAAAGCTAATACATACGAATAGAAGGGTGGGTCAGCCATGAAAGTAAAAAGGTTCTTTGCTGCCGATATGCGCCAGGCGATGAAGCTGGTCCGCGAGGAGCTGGGTGCCGACGCCTCGATTATCGGCAACCGCCGGGTTGTTGGCGGCGTGGAACTGACCGCCGCGGTGGACTACGAAGCGCCACGCCTGACTCCGCCCACCCCAGGCCTGAGCCAGGAGCTCAAGAAAACCCAGGAGCGCATCGTCAGCGCCCGGGCTCAGCTTGAGGCCGGCGACCGTTCGACCGAGCAGCCCAGCGTCAATCGGCAGTTGTTTGGCGAGACCATGCGCCAGGCAGTGCGCGATGGCTCGCCTGTTGCCCGCGAGCTGCTCGACAGACTGAATAACGAAATCGCCGACCCGGTCCCCGAGGCGCCCCGCGCCCAGGCAGCACCCACTCGGCAGCAGACTCACTCCGAACCCGAAAGCAGCTCCGGCCTGAGCGCCATGCGCGATGAAATTGCCGGTCTGCGCGAAATGCTCGAAGCGCAGTTGGGTAGCATGGCCTGGGGTCAGGTCAATCAGCAGCGCCCACAACAGGCCAGCCTCTGGCGGCGTCTTACCCAACTGGGCCTGCCAGCCGAATTGAGCCAGAAGCTGCTGCAACTGGTAGCTAACGAAACCAATACGCGCCAGGCCTGGCGGATGCTGCTGGCGCACCTGGCCCACAGCATCCCGGTCATGCGCGAAGAGCTGGTTGATCAGGGCGGCATTGTTGCATTGGTCGGTCCCACCGGCGCCGGCAAGACCACCACCCTGGGCAAGCTTGCCGCACGCTATGTGCTCAAGCATGGCAGCCAGCATGTGGCTCTGGTCACCATGGATACCTATCGCATTGGTGCCCACGAGCAATTGCGTACCCTTGGGCGTATTCTCAATGTGCCGGTGCGCGTGGTTGACGAGCAAAACAGCCTGGCCGATGTGCTTCAGGAATTCTCCGGCAAGCGCCTGGTGCTGGTCGACAGCGCCGGCCTTCAGGCCCAGGACCCGCATCTTCACGGCCAGCTCAATCAACTGGCGGCACTGGGCCATCGTGTCAGCAAGTTGCTGGTGCTGGCAGCAACCAGTCAGTATCAGGTGCTCAAGGCTGCTTATCACACCTACAAGGTCTGTGGCCTCAGCGGTTGCGTGTTGACCAAGGTCGACGAGGCAGCCACTCTCGGAGAAGCATTGGGTCTGGCCATGCAACAGGGTTTACCGGTAGCCTATCTGGCAGATGGCCAGCGCATACCGGATGATATTGCCAAGGCAGTGGGGCATCAGCTGGTCAGCCGCGCGGTCAGTCTGGCGGGCAACGAGGCGCCGGCAGATCAGGCCATGGCAGATGTGTTTGCCGGTATACTACACACCCAGCGGGCAAGCTAACCGAACTTATAAGAAGGTAATCAACGCAGATGGGCAGCAAACATCCGGTTCAGGTTATTGCGGTCACCGGCGGCAAGGGCGGCATAGGCAAGACCAACGTGTCAGTCAATCTCGGCCTCGCACTTGCCGATTTGGGGCGGCGTGTCGTCCTGCTTGATGCTGACCTTGGTCTGGCCAACGTCGACGTTCTGCTCGGACTCAAGGCCAAGGCGACGCTGGCTGACGTGCTGGAAGGAACCTGCGAGCTGCGCGATGTGCTGCTCAACGGCCCCGGGGGGATCCGCATCGTTCCAGCCGCTTCCGGCGCTGCCAGCATGGTCAACCTCAATCCCCAGCAGCATGCGGGTCTGATTCAGGCGTTCAGTGAAATCGGTGACAATATCGATGTGCTGATTGTCGACACCGCCGCCGGAATCGGCGATTCGGTTGTGAGCTTCGTACGCGCCTCCCAGGAAGTTCTGGTGGTTGTCTGCGATGAGCCCACCTCGATTACCGACGCCTATGCGCTGATCAAACTGCTTAATCGTGACCACGGCATGACGCGCTTTCGCGTGTTGGCCAACATGGTTCACACTCCCCAGGAAGGTCGTCTGGTGTTCAGCAAGCTGACCAAGGTCACCGATCGGTTTCTGGATGTGGCCCTGCAGTATGTTGGCGCGGTACCCTACGATGAAAACGTACGCAAGGCGGTGCAGAAACAGCGCGCGGTATATGATGCTTTCCCGCGTAGCAAGGCATCGCTGGCGATCCGCGGGATCGCACAGAAGGTGAACGCCTGGCCATTACCGGCCAATCCACGCGGCCACCTTGAATTTTTTGTCGAGCGCCTGGTGCAACAGACCGGAACAGGCCTATGACCTTAACGGCAGGTGGGGTGAGCATGTATACACGCGCACAGGGTTCCGCGGGTTCCCAGGATCGTCTGGTCGAACAGTTCGCTCCTCTGGTCAAGCGTATTGCCTACCATCTGCTGGGCCGCCTGCCGGCCAGCGTCCAGGTTGATGATCTTATACAGGCCGGCATGATCGGCTTGCTCGAAGCCTCTCGCAAGTTTGACAATTCCAAGGGCGCCAGCTTCGAGACCTATGCCGGTATCCGTATTCGTGGGGCCATGCTCGATGAGGTACGCAAGGGTGACTGGGCGCCACGTTCGGTACACCGCAATACTCGCATGGTCAGTGATGCAGTGCGCGCCGTCGAGTCGCGGCTGGGACGTGATGCCAAGGATCAGGAGATAGCTGCAGAGCTGGAAATGAGTCTTGAGGAATATTATTCGATCCTCAATGATACAGCCGGCAGCAAGCTGTTCAGCTTCGATGACCTGCTCGAATCCGGAACCCGGGCCGACGCACACGGCGACGAAGAGCCCTTTGGCGGGCTGGAGGACCAGCGTTTTCGCCAGGCTCTGGTGGAAGCAATTGACACCCTGCCCGAGCGTGAGCGTCTGCTGCTGTCGCTATATTACGACGAAGAGCTGAACCTCAAGGAAATAGGCGCAGTGCTTGGTGTCAGTGAGTCGCGCGTCAGTCAGTTACACAGTCAGTGCGCAGCGCGGCTGCGCGCCAGGCTGGGCGGATGGCGAAATGATTGATTTTGTGGTCAACATCCGGACAATGCCCACAGAACGAGAATATCGCCTGGCAGTAACAGGTACGAAGACGAACTAATGTCAGCGGAGGCAGCACGATTGGGCCACTCCGGTTACACTGGCGTCAATAAAACGTGAAAGGCTTGTTTGGCCAGTAGCTTAACGGAGTGTGACAACGCACTCTTCCTGGTGTGTACGGAGGTCGACTTGGACAAGAATATGAAAATTCTCATCGTTGATGATTTTTCAACGATGAGGCGCATCATCAAGAATTTGTTGCGCGACCTGGGGTTCACCAACACGGCGGAAGCCGATGATGGCACCTCCGCGCTGCCAATGCTGCAAAGCGGTAATTTTGACTTTCTGGTTACCGACTGGAACATGCCCGGCATGAGCGGCATCGATCTGCTACGTGCAGTACGAGCTGACGAACGCCTCAAGCATCTCCCGGTGTTGATGGTTACCGCTGAAGCCAAACGCGATCAGATCATCGAGGCCGCCCAGGCCGGTGTGAACGGTTACGTTGTCAAGCCGTTTACCGCTCAGGCACTCAAGGAAAAGATCGAGAAGATCTTCGAGCGCGTTCAGGCTAAATAACAACCGGGGTACAGGTTATGGCGTTAAGTAAGGACACCGGCCAGGCTACCGCTCAGGAATACGAACATTCCCTGAAGGACAATGCGCGGCAGTTGGTCGATCTCTTGGAGAAAGGGCAGTTCGGCGAAGCCATACTGGTCATTCACGCGATCAATCAGGCACGCGACCGCGGTCTCTATCATGAAGTGGGGCTGCTGACGCGTGCGCTGCACAACGCCATCGTCAACTTTCAGCTCGATACCAGCCAGGCGCTGGGTGATGATGTTGAAGCCACGCGTATCTCGGATGCCTCGGATCGGTTGGACTATGTCGTGACACTCACCGACAAGGCGGCCAACCGCACCATGGATCTGGTTGACGCCAGTGCGCCTATCGTTGCCAATCTGGGCCAGGAAGCCGCTGCACTGCGCACCGACTGGGAACGTCTGCAGCGACGCGAAATGGCCGCCGGCGAATTCCGCGACCTGTACAAGCGCATGGGTGACTTTCTGGAGAAAACCGAAAGCTCAGCCACCCAGGTCAGCGGTCAGTTGAATGAGATTGTCATGGCTCAGGATTATCAGGACCTCACCGGTCAGGTGATCAAGCGGGTGATTACTCTGGTGCATGACGTCGAGGAAAGCTTGCTGGATCTGGTACGCATGGCCGGTCAGGTGGATCGTTTTGCCGGCATAGAGCATCAGAAAGCCACCCCCGAAGCAAAAAAAGTGTCACCCAAGGGTGAAGGTCCGCAGATTCATGCCGATAAAAGAGAAGATGTTGTCTCAGGGCAGGATGAAGTCGATGACCTTCTGTCCAGCCTGGGCTTCTAATAACAAGCGCTACCCGGGAGTGGATGCATGAGCTTTGATGCGGATGAAGAGATCCTCCAGGACTTTCTGGTTGAGGCCGGAGAGATTCTGGAATTGTTGTCCGAACAGCTTATCGAGCTGGAAAATCGTCCCGACGATACCAACTTGCTCAATGCTATCTTCCGCGGCTTTCATACCGTCAAGGGTGGCGCCGGATTTCTTCAGCTCGACGCGCTGGTAGGCTGCTGTCACATCGCCGAGAACGTCTTCGATATCCTGCGCAAGGGCGAGCGAAAGGTTGATTCCGAGCTGATGGACGTCGTCCTCCAGGCATTGGACAGCGTCAACACCATGTTTGACGAAGTGCGCGAGCGCACCCCGCCAACGCCCGCCGATCCAGCCCTGCTCGAGGCCCTTGCACGACTGGCAACGCCAGCTGCTGACGAGCCCGCAAGCGACCCACTGCCCACCGAAGCCAGTCCGGCGACACCTGAACCGCAGGCCGTCCAGGCGCCGGAAGCGACAGTAGCCGAGGGCGATATTACCGACGATGAGTTTGAGCAGTTGCTCGATGCGCTGCATGGTCCGTCCGCAGATGCACAGCCATCCGGTGCCGTTGCACAGACTGACGCAGTCGCAGCCATTCCGGCTTCCGGCACGGGTGACGAAATCACCGATGACGAATTCGAAGCGCTGCTCGATCAGTTGCATGGCAAAGGCGCAACAACAGCCGCCACCGCCGCCGTTGCCGCCGCGCCGCCGTCTGCACCCGCACCGACGAGTGACGAAATCAACGACGACGAATTTGAAGCGCTGCTGGATGAACTCCATGGCAAGGGTGCAGCCCCGGGTCTTGCGGCCGCCTCCAGTCCCGCTGCCACATCCGCACCGGAGCCCGAAGCGTCAGATCACATAACCGATGACGAATTCGAAGCGCTGCTTGACCAGTTGCATGGGAATGGTAAACCGCCGACAGTGATTGACCCGCAGCCGGCTTCTGCTCCCGCCAAACCGGCGGCTGACGCAAAAAAAGCAGCCAAGCCCGTTGCGAAGGCGGCCAGTCCCGTATCAGCGGCCGCCACCGACACTGCACCGCCAACACCACCTTCTATCCCGCCGGTACCCAAGGACAAGGCCGGGGCTGCCTCCGATAACCCCGCCGTCGAAACCACGGTGAGGGTCGATACCGCCCGTCTTGATGAGATCATGAATATGGTCGGCGAGCTGGTGCTGGTGCGTAACCGCCTGGTGCGCCTGGGCGTGAGCAGCGGCGATGAGGAGCTCAACAAGGCAGTCGGCAATCTTGATGTGGTTACCGCTGATCTGCAGTCGTCGGTAATGAAGACGCGGATGCAGCCGATCAAGAAGGTGTTTGGCCGCTTCCCACGCGTGGTCCGGGATCTGGCGCGTAGCCTGAAAAAGGAAATCAACCTGGACATGATCGGTGAAGAGACCGATCTGGACAAGAATCTGGTCGAGGCTCTGGCCGACCCCCTGGTGCACCTGGTGCGCAACTCGGTCGACCACGGTATCGAGCTGCCCGCCGAACGGGAAGCCGCGGGCAAGCCGCGTACCGGCAAGGTAGTGCTGGCCGCCGAACAGGAAGGCGATCACATCCTGCTGACGATTACCGACGATGGCCGTGGTATGGACGCCGAAGTGTTGCGCGCCAAGGCAGTCGAGAAGGGCATGATGGACAAGGAGGTTGCCGATCGTCTGACCCAGAGCGAATGCTTCGATCTGATTCTGGCACCCGGTTTCTCGACCAAGACCGAAATTTCCGACGTATCCGGCCGCGGTGTCGGTATGGATGTGGTCAAGACCAAGATCTCCCAGCTCAACGGCACCATTGGCATCACTTCCACCAAGGGCCAGGGTACGGTGATTGCGATCAAGGTGCCCCTGACCCTGGCGATCATGCCGACCCTGATGGTGATGCTGAACGATCAGGCCTTTGCTCTGCCGCTGGTCAGCGTGAACGAGATCTATAATCTGGACCTGTCGCGCACCAACGTGGTGGACGGACAGGAGGTCATCATCGTCCGTGACAAGGCCCTGCCGCTGTTCTTTCTCAAGCGCTGGCTGATGCCGGGTGTCGAGGATACTTCAGACCGTTCCGCCGCCAGCGTGGTTATCGTCTCGGTGGGTACGCAGCGTGTCGGCTTCGTGGTCGATCAACTGGTCGGTCAGGAAGAAGTGGTGATCAAGCCGCTGGGACGCATGCTGCAGGGCACTGCCGGCATGTCCGGCGCGACCATTACCGGTGACGGTCGTATTGCGCTGATTCTGGATATCCCCAGCCTGCTCAAGCGTTACGCGCGCCGCAGTTAGTCGGCATGGTCGCGCATTAAATGGATACAGGCACGCTGCCGTCCGGCAGTGTGCCCTTCAGGTTTCAGGAGAGCAGATAGCCTATGGTAGTCAAGGTGCTGGTGGTGGACGACTCCGGGTTTTTCCGTCGCAGGGTGACGGAAATCCTGGCGGGCGACCCGCAGATCAAGGTAGTCGGCACCGCATCCAACGGGCGCGAAGCCGTGGACCAGACCCTTGCATTGCGTCCAGACGTGATCACCATGGATTACGAGATGCCGGTGATGGATGGCATAACGGCCGTGCGCGAAATCATGCAGCGCTGTCCCACCGCGGTTCTGATGTTCTCGTCGCTGACCTATGAGGGCGCGCGGATCAGTCTCGACGCTCTGGATGCCGGCGCCGCAGATTACCTGCCAAAGAATTTCGAAGATATCTCGCGCAATCCGGACAAGGTCCGGCAGTTGCTCTGCGAGCGGGTACATACCCTGGCCCGCACCAACCGGCGCTCACTGGGTCTTGGCGGATCGGGCTCCACCTCAGCGTCGGCCTCCCTCGCCACCCCGGCTCCGGCTCCCTCTACAGGCGCTACCTCCGCCCGGCCCGGGTTGCGTCCCGCTGAGCCGGCAACACCACGGCCCGCACCCACACCTATACGTAATAGCCCGCCGCCGCGCAAAAAGCATTACCAACTGGTGGCGATCGGCACTTCCACTGGCGGCCCGGTGGCGTTGCAGAAAGTATTGACTCAACTGCCGGCCAACTTCCCCTCACCCTTGCTCCTCATCCAGCATATGCCGGCAGCCTTTACCAAGGCCTTTGCCGAGCGGCTGGACAAACTCTGCCGTATCAGCGTCAAGGAGGCCGAAGATGGTGACACCTTGAAGCCTGGCGTGGCCCTGCTTGCCCCCGGCGGCAAGCAGATGATGCTGGATGGCCGCGGGGTGGTGCGTATACTTCCCGGAGATGAGCGGTTGAACTTCAGACCCTGCGTGGATGTGACCTTCGGTTCTGCGGCCAAGACGTTTCGCGACAAGGTGCTCGCGGTGGTACTCACCGGCATGGGCGCGGATGGCCGTGAGGGCGCGCGGATGCTCAAACAGGCAGGCAGTGACGTATGGGCTCAGGACGAGGCCAGTTGCGTGATCTACGGCATGCCCATGGCCATCGCCAAGGCCAATCTGGCTGACGGGATCTACAGCCTCGATGACATCGGCCGCCATCTGGCAGAGCTCAGCTAATGGATATCCTCAGCATCATCGGTGTGATTCTTGCCTTCGTTGCGATACTCGGGGGCAACTATCTCGAGGGGGGGCATGTTGGCGCCCTGCTCAATGGTCCGGCCGCGCTGATTGTCTTTGGCGGCACCCTGGGTGCCGCGTTCATCCAGACCCCGCTGAAGGTCTTCAAGCGGGCGCTGGTCATTTCCCGCTGGATCTTCGTGCCCCCAGGCAACCGCCTGCAGGAAGGCATCAATCAGGTGATCGAGTGGAGCACCATCGCGCGCAAGGAAGGTCTGCTGGGTCTTGAGCAGATCGCCGAGATCGAACGTGACGTATTCGCCCGCAAGGGCCTGCAGCTGCTGGTTGATGGCAGCGAGCCGGAAGCCTTGCGCAGTATTCTCGAGGTTGACCTGCTGACCCGGGAAAATCATGACCTGATGGCCGCCAAGGTGTACGAAAGCATGGGCGGCTATTCTCCCACTATCGGTATTATCGGTGCGGTCATGGGCCTGATCCACGTGATGGGCAACCTTGCGGACCCATCCATGCTGGGTACCGGTATCGCCGTTGCCTTTGTGGCGACCATCTATGGTGTTGCCCTGGCCAACCTGTTCCTGCTGCCGGTGGCCAATAAGCTCAAGTCAGTCGTATTGCAACAGTCGCGCTACCGGGAAATGCTGGTTGAAGGCTTGCTGTCGATCGCCGAAGGCGAAAATCCGCGCTCCATCGGGATGAAGCTGGAAGGCTTCCTCGATTAACCGCAGGGGTCCAGCATGCGTCGCAGACGACAGGAAGAGCACGAAAATCACGAACGCTGGCTGGTGTCCTACGCCGACTTCATTACCTTGCTGTTCGCCTTTTTTGTTGTCATGTATTCCATTTCATCGGTCAACGAAGGCAAATACAAAGTCCTGTCCGACACACTGGTCGGTGCATTCAATCAACCCCAGCGCACCATCGACCCGATCCAGGTCGGCAACAACGTTCCGCGGGGTATCGACACCAGCGAGCAGCCGGGTACGGCTGGCAATGACGGCCAGGGCGAAGGCGCCGATGCCCTTGAAAGCATTGCCGACGCCATGCGCTCGGCCTTTGGCGATATGATCAGTGCAGGTGACCTCGAAGTCCGCGGCAACGAGCTGTGGATCGAGATAGAGTTGAATTCCGGATTGTTGTTCCCCAGTGGGGATGCATTACCCCTGGACGCCGCCTTCCCGCTGATTGAACGTATTGCCAAAATCCTGGCGCCCTATGAGAATCCGATTCATGTAGAGGGCTTTACCGATAATATCCCGATGCGCTCGCGGGCGTATCCAACCAATTGGGAACTCTCTGCCGCGCGTGCGGCCAGTGTGGTGCGGATGCTCGACAACGGCGGGGTTGATGCAGGTCGATTGGCAGCCGTGGGTTATGGTCAATATCGCCCGGTAGCAGACAACACAACGGCTGCCGGACGCAGAGCCAACCGGCGGGTGGTCTTGCTGGTCTCGCGTTTCACCGATAAACGCCACGAGGCATTTGCCGGAAATGCAGCAACTGAAGTGGACTCAATGCGTGAAGCGCGCATTGAATCCGGCGCTGCGCCCGGTGCGGGCAGTGCATCTGGCACGACTCCTGCTTTGTAGGTTTGTGAGTGTGTCGGTACGCGTGTCGCGTCAATCTGTTGTCGGAGGAAGGGCATGAAAGTCTGGGCTGTATCCAATCAGAAGGGCGGGGTGGGCAAAACGACCACCGTCGTAGCCCTGGCCGGTTTGCTGGCCGATCAGGGACAGCGTGTGCTCGTGGTCGATCTGGACCCCCATGGTTCGATGACCAGCTACTTCGGCCATGATCCGGACAGCTTGACCAGCAGCGTTTTCAACCTGTTCCAGCACAAGGGGCAGGTGCCTCAAGGACTGGCTGCAGCGCTGTTGCTCGACACTTCCCATGAAAACATCAAACTCATGCCCTCCAGTACCTCACTGGCCACACTGGAACGGCAATCTGCCATGCAGGGGGGGTATGGACTGGTTCTGTCCCGCGCGCTCACTCAGCTATGGGACGACTACGAGTTTGTATTGATCGACAGCCCACCGCTGCTCGGTGTGTCCATGATCAACGCCCTGGCTGCCTGCGAGCAGCTGGTGATCCCGGTGCAGACCGAGTTTCTTGCCCTCAAGGGGCTCGAACGCATGGTGCATACCCTGGATATGGTCAATCGTTCGCGCAAGCAGGCGCTACCCTTCACCATTGTGCCAACCCTGTTTGACCGCCGTACCCAGGCGTCCCTTAGCACCCTGCGGGCCTTGCGGCATGATTACGCCGACCATCTCTGGCAGGCCTATATTCCGATCGACACCAAATTGCGAGATGCGAGTCTGGCTGGCCTGGTGCCTTCACGCCTGGATAATTCCGCCCGTGGCGTTCTGGCCTATCGGGCGTTGCTGCGCTATCTGCTTGCGCAATCATTACCCCGTCGCAACAAGGTTGCCTGAATGCGACGCCCGCTTGCTACGGACCTTGCTACGCACGTTCGCTGCGCACGCTACAATCAACGCTCATGCTTGGCCGGGCATGGCCGATACAAGAATACAGGGCTGCTTTTTTGGCATGCCAAAGCGTCGTGACAAGACAAGCTATCTATGAATAAACCCTTACCCGTCGAGCAATACATTCCCCAGCAGACAATCCAGAGCTATCTGGATGCGTTGCTGCAGGATGCATCCAGTGAGCTGCTGCTGGCCGAAACGGCGGCGGTGGAGGTTCAGCAGGATGAGCCCGTCATTGCGCCACCGGTTGCGGCCCCACACGGCAATGCCGGTCAGGTCGATCCTGTACCCGCCGTGCAGGAAAAGTCACGCATAGCCGAACGTATGCTGGGACAGCCTCGATTGGGGCATCAGGATACGCCCCCGACACTGGAGCAGCGCCAGACTCCGGTCGCTGCAGAGGCAGCCGCTGCTGCCCCTGAGCCAGTACAGGCATCCAAACCAGTGTGGCGGGAGCAGGAATTCGAGGCATTGTTATTTGATGTGGCTGGTCTGACCCTGGCCGTACCACTGGTCTCGCTTGGCACCATTCATGCGCTGGATAGCGAAATTACACCGTTATTCGGTCAGCCCGACTGGTTTCTGGGCATACTGCCCACGGTAACAGGCAACCTCAAGGTGCTGGATACTGCGCGGTGGGTCATGCCCGAGCGCTACACAGATGCCCTGCAGGAAGGGCTGCGCTTTGTTATCTCGGTGCAGGGCTATGACTGGGGGCTTGCCGTGCATGGCGTCAGCAGATCGATCAAGCTGACCCCTGATCAGGTCAAGTGGCGCTCACAGCAAGGCAAGCGTCCCTGGTTGGCTGGCACGGTGATTGATCAGATGTGCGCACTGCTAGACGTGGCGGCGCTGGCCGAGATGATTGCCACCGGGCAGGGCGAACACGATAAACGCAAGGACACCTCCGGCAGGGCATTGGTATAGCGCTGCCATGGAGTATGATTGACCTTATGTAGCAAACCGGCATTCCGCTGCCATCCAGCGGAATTGGCTTATACGAAGATCGGGAACCGAGACAATGCAAAACAATACCGCACAGGGCGCTGAAGATCCGATCCTGCAATGGGTTACCTTCCGCCTGGATAACGAGAGCTATGGCATAAACGTGATGCAGGTGCAGGAAGTACTGCGCCACACCGAGATCGCCCCGGTTCCCGGCGCGCCGTCCTACGTGCTGGGCATCATCAACCTGCGCGGTAACGTGGTCACGGTTATCGATACCCGCCAGCGCTTCGGTCTGACACCGGCGCCAATCACCGACAATACTCGCATCGTGATCATCGAGGCTGACAAGCAGGTAGTCGGTATTCTGGTCGACAGTGTTGCCGAGGTGGTCTATCTCCGTCAGTCGGAGATCGAGACGGCACCGAACGTGGGTACCGATGAGTCTGCCAAGTTCATCCAGGGCGTATGCAACAAGAACAATGAATTGCTCATCCTGGTCGATCTGGAAAAGATGATGACCGAAGACGAGTGGGCAGAGCTGCAGGGATTCTGAGCGGCATGATCGACACCGGCGCCCTGCTGATGTTGTTAGTGGGACTGGCCCTGGGCGCGCTGGTCGCAGCCCTGGTGGCCCTGTATCTGGCCAACCGGCGTATCGCGCGTCAGCTTCAGACGCTCGAGGAGCGTCAGACCCAGCGTTTGCAGCAACTCAAGAGCGAAGTGAAAACCTTCCAGCAGGGGAGTATCCGTATGGGCGAAGATCTGGTCGCCCTGCGGGATCAATTCAAGCGCCTGGAGGACAAACAGCAGCGGATTGAACAACACGATCCACAGTCGCTACCTTATAACCAGGCCGCCCGGCTGGTCAGTCTCGGGGCCAGCGTCGAAGATCTCACCCAGTCGTGCGGGCTGTCAAAGGCCGAAGCCGAACTGGTGGCCAAGTTGCATGCGGCTCGCAAACCCTGATTATTCAGGGTCCCGATCAAACTGTTCCGGCGCTACAAACCCCTCCGGCGCCTTGCCCTTCAGGTACCAGGCAAAGGCAATGATCTCGGCAATGGTGCGATACAGCGCCTCGGGTATCTGATCGCCCAGTTCCAGGCGTGCCAACACCTTCGCCAGTTCCGCGTTTTCATAGATTGGCACTTCGTACTCCATAGCCAGTTGAATGATCTGCTCGGCCAGATCGCCCTCACCCTTGGCTGTCAGCGTTGGCGCCTGATCGCCGTCGTACACCAGTGCAATCGCTTCGCGGTTCTTGCCCATCATGTCACCTCGTCGATCCAGCGTTGCTGCAGGGCCTGATTGGGTTGCGGCGGCGTGCCCTGATGGCAACTGATTTCGCCTACCTCCAGACCCTTGGCCAGTAAGCGGTCGCGCAGCAATGCCAGCTCACCGTTGAGCAGCGACAGCGTATGGGGCTGTTCAGCCCAGAACTGGGTGTTTACCCGCCCCTTGTACAGCTTGGCGATGGCCTGCAGCGCGCCAAGATGGTCCAGCGTGAAGGCCAGGCGTACTTCCCAGAAGGGCGTCTGCTCTACGGCTTTCTTGCTTGGGGCCTCATCGTCGCGCTGTATTCGTACCTGCACGTGATTGAATTGTTGACCATCGCGCAGGGGGATTTCCAGTTGCCAGGTGGTCTGGGTGCTGCCGTCGGTAAAGGTTTGCGATTGCCCCAGGCTCTGCAGCTGGTGGTGCTGAATACGCGATAGCAGCGCAGCAGTCAGGCGCAGCAGCGAGCCCAGATCCGGTGTTTCTGTCAGTGCCTGCATGGCTCGCGGCGGAAGAGGAAAGCCGCCAGGTGGCGGCCCCATGCCCTGAGCCCAGGGGCCCGGCGGCAGGACCAGGGATTTCAGCGCAGTCGGTGGCAGTTGCTGTTGCACATTGACCAGCAGATTGATCAGTGCGGCTTTAAGATCTGCGCCAGGCAGGGGAGGGGCGCCCGGTGTCACCGGCAGTGCAGCAAGCGCGGATAGTAGCTTGGCCAGAGCGGGTGGCGGCAACGGTGCCGTGCCCGCCGGGCTGGCACCAGCCTCACGTGCTCCGGCGGGCGCCTGTCCGCCCTTGAGCAGATCCGCCAGTTGCGTCAGGTTGGGTTCCAGGAACAGTCCGCTGCGCTGCACTGCCTGCTCGACACCGCTTGGCGTCATCAGCTGCGCCGGGGTAGTCACCTGCTGCAGCACCTGACGCACGGCGCTCTGCACCTGAGTCGCCAGTCTGTCGGCCGCTGCGGTGGTCTGTAATGGCGTACCCGGCGTTGTACTGGTTGCTCCCGGTGCTGGTTTCTGGGTCCCCGGTGCCGTGGCTGGTGTTGTCTGTCCGGCGGCGGCTGTCGCTACGCCGGCCAGCTGCTGCAGGCGATTGAGCAGAGGCTCAGCTGAGCCCTGGCGTTGCAGCGTTTCGCGTAGCCCCTGGGAAAGCACCTGCTGGAGTACCTGGCGGCCCGGATCAGGCACCCGTAGTTCGCCCTGGGCGCCTACACGCGCGGTAAGCAGGCTGCCTGGCTCCAGGGGTTTGTTGGTGGTCAGGCTCAGATTTACGCCACTGTTAGCTCCCTGAAGGACCTTGGCCAATACCGCGAAACGGGTCTGATCTATCTGTTGCTGGCTGACCACCCGGGCCTGTACCGTGGTGCCCGGTGGAAACTGGCCCGGATCGAGCCGCGTCAGGGTT
The DNA here is from genome assembly GCF_008641105.1 of Halopseudomonas salina. The sequence goes on along the minus strand of NZ_VTTI01000007.1, from coordinate 115,014 downwards.
GCTGCAGGGCCCGCAGGGGCCTTGTCGCCTGGCTGCATGATCGCCATCAGCTGGGTCTGGCTGATCGCCTGAATCAGGACCTGAGTGCCGCTGGCAATGGCACGGGGGCTGGTTGCGGCAATGTCGGCACGCTGTCCGCCCTGACTGCTGTTCTGCTGCGCCAGGCGCAGAATCAGATTGAACTGGCCCCCATTTGCGCTACTGCTGACCACCTCCGCACGGCTGGTCTGGCCCGGCGGCAGCAGCAGTGCGTCAATCGGACGCAGCAGCTTCAAGGCAACTGCGGCAGGATCCTGAGGCTTGGCTGCAGGCCCCGTATTTGGCGGCGTAGCAAGTGCTGGCGGTAGTCTGATATCGGATGCCATGGGGTCACATATTGATGTAAATCATGGGCCCCGTGCGGGGGGCGCTATGTATAATGGCGACGAAATGCGAGAGTTGCGCCCAGGGCCCATTGGGCGCTGGTTGCGTACCCGCCTCGTAGGCCTCAATGCAGTATAGCGGCCTGGAGCATACAAACATGAACCCCGTGCGGCGATATCCGCCAGCCTGTGTGGAGAACCGGTGAAATCACAGCCTATCGACATCCGGCATCTGGCCTGCGAGCGCGATCAGCGCGAGCTGTTCGAGAACCTGTCGATCCAACTCGCCCCTGGCGATGTGCTTCAGGTGGCCGGCCCTAACGGGTCCGGCAAAACCAGTCTGCTGCGCATACTGGCCGGCTTGCTGCCAGCTGCGGCTGGCGATGTGTGTTACGACGGGGCATCGGTGTTCAGTGGTACGGGTCGTGATACCTGGCGTAATAACAGGTTGTACATAGGCCACGCACCGGCAGTCAAGGGCGCCCTCACTGCCGAAGAAAACCTCAGTTGGCTCTGCGCCCTCAGCCAGCCGGTATCCCGCGAACAGATCTGGCAGGCCCTGCAGATGGTAGGCCTGCGTGGTTTTGAAGATGTGCCCTGTGATCATCTTTCAGCGGGCCAGCAGCGCCGGGTGGCTCTTGCGAGGCTCTACCTTGAAGCACATCCGGTGTGGATACTCGATGAGCCTTTTACTGCCATCGACCGCAGCGGCGTGGCTGCGCTGGAAGCCCATGTGCTGGCCCATGCTGCCCGGGGCGGCATTGTGGTGCTGACCACCCATCACAGTCTGGAGCATCTTGCCGGCCTGCGTTGTCTGGATCTGGGGCAGGTCGCCTGATGCTGCAGATCATCTGGTTACTCTTTACCCGGGAGTGGCGTCTGGCCTGGCGCCGGCCGGGGCAACTGCTCAATCCACTGGTGTTTTTTGCCATCGTGATCAGCCTGTTTCCGCTGGCGGTGGGACCGGAGCCGGGCATGCTGCGTACCATGGCGCCGGGAGTGATCTGGGTAGCCGCGTTATTGGCTACCTTGCTGTCCCTCGACGGCCTGTTTCGCAGCGACTATGAAGACGGTTCCCTGGAACAGTGGGTGCTTTCACCCCACCCCCTGGCGCTGATGGTGCTGGTCAAGGTACTGCATCACTGGATGGTCTGCGGGCTGGCGCTGGTTGTCCTGTCGCCGCTCTTCGGCCTGATGTTGTCGTTGCCGGCCAAGGTGCTGCCGGTACTGGGCATGAGCCTGCTGCTTGGCACACCCGTGCTCAGTCTGCTCGGTGCAGTCGGAGCGGCGCTGACGGTAGGCCTGAAAAGTGGTGGTGTATTACTGGCCCTGTTGATCCTTCCCCTGTACATTCCGGTGCTGATTCTGGGTACTGGCGCAGTCGAGGCGGCGGTGCAGGGCATGCCGGTAACCGGCTACGCTCTGTGGCTGGGGTGCCTGGCGGTGCTGTCCCTGAGCCTGGCACCTGTTGCAATAGCGGCAGGCTTGCGCATCGGGGTGAGTGAATGACTGGCAAAGAGAGCATGCGATGAACTGGAGTTTTTTCCATAAGCTGGGTTCGCCCAAGTGGTTCTACGATATCAGCGGTCGTTGGCTGCCCTGGTTCTTTGTCGCCAGTATGCTCCTGCTGGGCGTGGGTAGCGTCTGGGGTCTGTTTTTCGCCCCGCAGGATTACCAGCAGGGCAACAGCTTCCGAATTATCTATATTCACGTCCCCGCGGCCTTCGTCGCCCAGTCCTGTTACGTAATGCTTGCGGCCGCCGGCATTGTCACCCTGGTGTGGCGCATGAAACTGGCTGATGTTGCACTGCGTTGCGCGGCCCCTATCGGCGCCTGGATGACCTTCATCGCGTTGGTTACCGGCGCCATCTGGGGCAAACCGACCTGGGGCACCTACTGGGTATGGGATGCGCGCCTGACCTCCATGCTGATCCTGCTGTTTCTGTATTTCGGCATCATCGCCCTGAGCCAGGCGATCAGTAACCGTGATACCTCGGCCAAGGCAACCGCCGTGCTGGCCATCGTTGGCCTGGTCAATATTCCGATCATCAAATACTCGGTGGACTGGTGGAACACCCTGCACCAGCCTGCCACCTTCAAGATTACCGAGAAGCCGGCCATGCCGGTGGAGATGTGGTTACCCCTGTTGCTGATGGTGCTGGGTTTCTATGCCCTGTTCACCGTCAGCCTGTTGATGCGCATGCGCCTGGAAGTCTTGCGTCGTGAGCACAAGACCCGCTGGGTACGCGACGCCCTGGAGAAAACCTGATGAATACTCTGCCCGAACTGCTCGCCATGGATGGCCACGGACCCTACGTCTGGTCCGCCTATGCGATAACATTCGTGGTATTGGCGCTGAACCTGGTGCAGCCCTGGGTTGCACGTCGGCGCCTGATCAATGTCGAAGCGCGGCGCCGGCGCCGGGAGGTAGCGTGATGCACCCCCAGCGCAAGAAACGCCTGATTCTCATCGTGCTGGTCGTACTGGGTGTTGGCATCGCCGTCGGCCTGGCCCTTAGCGCCCTGCAGCAGAATATCAACCTGTTCTACACCCCCAGTCAGATCGCCGGCGGTGAAGCGCCAATGGATGCCCGCATCCGCGCTGGCGGCATGGTGGTAGATGGAAGCGTCAAACGCTCGCCGGACAGCCTGGAAACGCAGTTTGCCGTCAGTGATGGCGACAAACAGATCATTATCGCCTATGACGGGATCCTTCCCGACCTGTTCCGTGAGGGGCAGGGCATCGTTGCGCTGGGACGGCTGGACGAAAATCGCATGCTGATTGCCGACGAGGTGCTGGCCAAGCATGACGAGGAATACATGCCACCGGAAGTGGCCCAGGCGATGGAAAAGGTCAATCAGATGAAACGGGATGCCGATGCGGCAGCCGGTTATTGAGGAGATGAAATGATTCCCGAGCTTGGCCAGGTAGCCTTGATCATTGCGCTGGTACTGTCACTGCTGCAGGCAACCGTGCCGCTGTATGGTGCGTGGCGTGGCGACACCCTGGCGATGGGCTTTGCTCAGCCAGCCGCCATTGCCCAGTGCCTCTTCGTGTTTTTCGCCTTCCTGTGCCTGGTGCAGGCCTTCGTCGGTAATGACTTCAGCGTGACCTACGTCGCCCTGAACTCCAACTCGGCGTTGCCCTGGTACTACCGGGTCAGCGCCGTCTGGGGCGGGCACGAGGGTTCACTGTTGCTCTGGGCACTGATCCTGTCGGCCTGGACCCTGGCCGTGGCAATCTTTTCCCGTGATCTCCCGCCGGAAATGCTCAGCCGCGTGCTTGCCGTCATGGGCATGATTTCCATCGGCTTCCTGTTGTTCATGCTGATGACCTCCAACCCCTTCGACCGGCAGCTGCCGTTCCATCCGGCCGACGGCAACGACCTCAATCCGCTGCTCCAGGACTTCGGTCTGATCGTGCATCCGCCGATGCTCTACATGGGTTATGTGGGATTCTCGGTGGCCTTCGCCTTTGCTATCGCCGCGCTGCTCGGCGGCCGTTTGGATGCGGCCTGGGCACGCTGGTCGCGGCCCTGGACCATCATCGCCTGGGCCTTCCTGACTCTGGGTATCGCCCTGGGCTCCTGGTGGGCCTATTACGAGCTCGGTTGGGGCGGCTGGTGGTTCTGGGATCCGGTGGAGAACGCCTCGTTCATGCCCTGGTTGGTCGGCACCGCCCTGATTCACTCGCTGGCGGTGACTGAAAAGCGCGGTGTATTCAAGAGCTGGACAGTGCTGCTGGCCATCGCGACCTTTTCACTGAGCTTGCTGGGTACCTTCCTGGTGCGTTCCGGCGTACTTACCTCGGTGCACGCCTTTGCCACCGATCCGGAGCGGGGCGTGTTCATCCTCGCCTTCCTGCTGGTAGTCACCGGCGGCTCCCTGGCGCTCTATGCGCTGCGCGCGCCAGTGGTCAAGAGTCAGATCGGGTTCGCCCTCTGGTCGCGGGAAACCTTCCTGTTGATCAATAACGTGATTCTCGTGGTGTCTGCGCTGATGATCCTGCTGGGTACGCTGTATCCCCTGGCCCTGGATGCGATCAGTGGCACCCTGGTCTCGGTCGGCCCTCCATACTTCAACGCGTTGTTCGTACCGCTGATGGCGCTTTTGATGGCGGCAATGGGTGTGGGTATGGTCAGCCGCTGGAAAGATACCCCGGCCCGTTGGCTGTTCGGTCAGTTGAAATGGGTTCTGCTCCTGTCGGCGATCGCTGCCATTGGTCTGGCGATCTGGATAGGCGAGCATCATCTGGCGGTTGGCAGCATGCTGGTGCTGGTGTTCTGGGTGGTAGGCATGAGCATCCGCGATATCATCCACAAGACCCGCAACAAGGGTCTGGTCCGTGGTATGCAGGCGTTGCCTCGCAGTTACTGGGGCATGACCCTGGCGCATATCGGTATGGCGGTGTGTGCGGTGGGCGTGATCGGCGCCAGCCTGTTCGACAGCCAGCGTGATCTGCGCATGGCACCGGGTGATCAGGTAGAGCTCGGCGGTTACCGGTTTGTATTCGAAGGTACCGAGCACTATTCGGGCTCCAACTGGGAGGCCGATCGCGCCACCATGGTGGTGTTTCGCGGCGATCGGCAGATCACCACCCTGCGACCGGACAAGCGTCTGTACACAGTGCAGAACCAGCTCATGACCGAGGCAGCGATTCACCCAGGCCTCACCCGTGACCTGTTCGTGGCCATGGGTGAGCCGCTGGAAGGTGACGCCTGGGCCATGCGCGTGCACATCAAGCCCTTTGTACGCTGGATATGGGGAGGCGCGCTGTTCATGATGTTCGGCGGGTTACTGGCTGCCAGCGACAAACGCTACCGGCTACGGGCTCGCGAGTCCAAGGTCGATGCGGTAGCACGGGAGTCTGTCTGATGAGACGCGCACTGTTATTGCTACCGCTGGCGCTCTTTCTGCTGATGCTGGTCTTCCTGTTTCGGGGGCTCTATCTCGACAATGACGACCTGCCTTCGGTGCTGGTGGGGCAGCGCTTCCCGGTATTCAATCTGCCGTCTGTTGAAGAGGGTGAGCCGGCTATCACCGAGCAGGCGCTGCTCGGCCAGCCATCACTGGTCAACGTCTGGGCGACATGGTGCGTGGCGTGTCGCGTCGAGCATCCGGTGTTGAACAAGCTGGCCGCCGAGGGAGTAGTCATTCACGGCGTCAACTACAAGGACGACACCGAGGCCGCACGTAAATGGCTGCGCGACCTGCATGATCCCTACGAGCTGAATATCAGCGATCCAGAGGGCTTGCTGGGCCTGGATCTGGGCGTATACGGTGCGCCGGAGACCTTCTTTGTCGATGCCCAGGGCATGATCCGTTACAAGTTCATCGGCGTGATAGATGAGCGCATCTGGGAAAGTGATCTGGCCGCGCGCTATCAGGCCCTGGTTGATGAGGCGCAGCCATGATCCGCCTTATCGCCGCACTGGCGCTGGTGCTGGCAAGCTTTGCCAGTGTTGCAGCCATCGACACCTACGAGTTCGACAGTGAAGAGCAGCGTGCGCGCTTCTATTACCTGAGCACCGAGCTGCGTTGCCCCAAGTGCCAGAACCAGAACATCGCCGATTCCAATGCGCCGATTGCCAACGACCTGCGCCGGGAAATCTACCGCATGCTGCAGGAAGACCGCAGCAATGAAGAGATCGTGGATTTCATGGTCGCGCGCTATGGCGAATTCGTTCGCTATCGGCCGGCTCTGACGGCTGAAACGGCCATTCTCTGGTTTGCTCCGGCGGCTTTCCTGCTTGTCGGGCTGCTGGCGCTGGTTTTCATGCTGCGGCGACGTCAGAAAGCCTTCAAGTCTGCCGGTGACGATCATCTGAGCCCCGACGAGCAGCAAAGACTGCAATCCCTGCTGGAGAAGAAAGACCGCAATGACTGATTTCTGGTTCGCAAGTATTGTTCTGGTCGTGCTGGGCATGGTGTCCATTCTCTGGCCCCTGTGGCGCCGCCACCAACACGCGACTGTTGACCGCACCGCGCTGAATGTTGCCCTCTATGAGGAGCGCATCAGGGAGCTGGACGCCCAGGTTGTTGCAGGGGAAATCAGCCCCGATCAACGGGACGCGACGCTCGAAGAGGCCAGTCGTCTGCTGCTCTCTGATACCGATCAGCCCGAGCGGCTTCAGCGCCGTCGTGGGGCGCCCTGGGTGCTGGTGGGCGCTGCCGGTGTGCTGCCGGCGATTGTCGCCGTGCTCTATCTGGCCTGGGGCAATCCCGATGGCCTGGCCCTGTCCAGGGATATGGCCGAGGGCGGCGAACCGGCAAGCCTTGAAGAAATGATCACCCGCATGGAACGCATTACCCAGGTACAGCCGGAAAGCGGTGAAGCCTGGTACATGCTCGGTCGCGCCTATCTGTCTGATCAGCGCCCGGCAGAGGCGGCCCGGGCATTCGATGAAAGTCTTGAACGCCTGGGTGACCGACCAGAGGTGTTGGCTCAGTTGGGCCAGGCGCGTTTCTTCGCCAGTGGCAATCAGCTGGACAGCGCAGCGGTAGCCGCACTGGACAAGGCGCTGGAGCTTGATCCCAATGAGCCCACCGCACTGGGTCTGCTGGGTATTGCCGCCTTCGAAAGCGGCGATTATCCCGGTGCGATCAGCTTCTGGGAACGCCTTTTGGTGGGCATGGCGCCGCAAAGTGCCGGCGCTCAGGCCATACAGGGCGGCATTGCCCGTGCTCGGGAGCGCATGGGCGATTCAGGTGAACCACAGGTTCAGGAGCCGGTTGGCAATGCGGTCATCCGTGTGCGTCTGGAGCTGGCTGATGGCATAGCTGACGAAGTGGGTCCCGAGGCGGTCGTGTTCATCTTTGCCCGCGATGCCCAGGGGCCACCCATGCCGCTGATTGCACGGCGTTTGCAGGTCAGTGATCTGCCGGCGGATATCGTGCTCAGTTCCTCGGACGCCATGTTGCCGGACGTGAAAATTACCGAAGGGCAGACGCTGCAGCTCAACGCCCGTTTATCCCCTACAGGGGATGTGATGCAGGGCACCCATGAAGGGCGTATCGACCAGGTCACGGTCGGTGATGGCCAACAGGCCACCCTGGTGATAGATCAGGCGGTGCCTTAAAGGCCGCCAAAGATCCAGCCCACCAGCGCGTATCCGGCAAAGGTCACAACGATGATGCCGAGCAGGTTGAGCGCAAATCCGGCGCGGATCATATCGCCGATCTGCAGATGGCCACTGCCGAAAACGATCGCGTTGGGCGGCGTGGCCACCGGCATCATGAAGGCGCAACTGGCCGCAATGGCCGCCGGAATGGTGAACAGCAGTGGCGACAGGTCCTGAGCCACGGCCAGCGCGCCCAATAGCGGCAGAAAAGCCGCCGCTGTCGCGGTATTACTGGTCACCTCGGTCAGGAAGATGATCACCGTCACCACCAGGGCCACCATCAGCAGGGCCGGCAGCATACTCAGTACGCCCAGGCTTTCGGCGATCCAGGTGGCCAGCCCGGAGCTGCTGATTGCGCCGGCCAGCGCCAGCCCCCCGCCAAACAGTAACAACACGCCCCATGGCATACCCTGCGCGGTGTCCCAGTCCATCAGAAAGATTTTGGATCGCAGGTCGACCGGGATCAGAAACAGGACGATGGCGGCGGTGATTGCAATGATGGTGTCATTCAGCCAGGGCAACAGGCTGGCGGCGAGCATCGGTTGGCATATCCAGGCGGCAGCCGTGGCAACAAAAACCGTTGCCACGAGCTTTTCCGCACGACTCATGGGCCCCAGAGCCTGTAATTGCTCGCGCAGACCCTCAGCCTTGCGCGCTGCATCATCGCCATCGCCCATGCCATTACGCGTGAGCCAGAACCATATCGCGGCCAGCATGGTCAGCGAGACCGGCACACCCACCAGCATCCATTGCGCAAAACCAATGGTGATTCCCTGGTTCTGCGCCAGATAGGCGGCGAGCAGGGCGTTCGGCGGTGTGCCGATAAGGGTGGCAATACCGCCGACACTGGCCGCATAGGCGATCGCCAGGAGCAGATTCGTGGCAAAACGGCGGACTGCCTCGGGATCGTCGTCAGCCATCATGCTCACTACCGAAAGGCCGATTGGCAGCATCATGATGGTGGTCGCGGTATTACTCACCCACATGCTCAGAAAGGCCGTGGCCACCATGAATCCGCCAATCTGGCGTTTTGGCTGGCTCCCCACCGCCAGCAGGGTTAGCAGCGCAATGCGCTTGTGCAGATTCCAGCGTTGCAGGGCCAGGCCCAGAACAAAGCCGCCCATAAACAGAAAAATGATCGGATTGGCATAGGCTGCCGTCGCCGCAACCACAGTATCCAGCCCCAGAGCGGGGATCAGAATGATCGGAAGCAGGGCTGTGACGGGTATCGCAATGGCTTCGGTTGACCACCAGGTAGCCATGAACAACAACATACCCAACGCCAACCATGCTTCATTCGCCATGCCGCCCGGGGCGGGCAGCAGTACCGTGGCCACCAGCAGCAAAGGCCCCAGAATCAGGCCCGCCAGGCGGGTTATGGGCAGACCGAGGTTAGTATCGCTGGAAGCGGGTGCTGACATGCAGACCCCCTGTAATCAGGTTGATTCAGGACTGAACTTCATCCAGTTTAAGTGACATCAATGCACCACACAGGCCCAGCCCGGACAGCAGCAGTAGCATTCCGCCGGGGCCGATAAGCGCCGTCAACAGGCCGAGGAATCCGGTGCTCAACAGCAGCAGGCCGATCAGGCTGTTACTCAGTGCTACATAATCCGTGCGCTTGTTGCCACCGGCCATATCCAGCACATAGGTCTTGCGGCCTACCCGCACGCCCGCGTGGGCGATACCCAGAACGAAGAACGCAACTGGAAACAGCCAGGCATGCAATGCGGCAGGCAGATTGCCCCACCAGTGCAGGCCCACCACTGGCACGGCAATCAGGCTGGCCAACAGGCCGGCGCGTGTCAGCACCTGCTTGCTCGACAGATCAGCCATGCGCCCCCAGAACATCGCACTCAGGCTGTTAGCCAGCCCGTTGGCGACCAGAAAGGCACCCAGCATACCCAGTGAAGACTCCACCTCCTGTCCTAACACGACGTAGTAGGGGGCAGACAGCGCCGAGCACAGCAGCAGAGCCCGGGTAATCACAAACCGTCTGAACGGGGCGTCGTCGCGCAGCAGGCTGATGCGGCTCACCGCTTCGCTGATGGCATTGGCCCCGCCCTCGGTTGCACCGGGGGTTTCCTCCACCCGTTGATACAGAATGGCGGCGCCCACCCAGAGCATCGCCGCGCCCACCAGCAACAGGGCATAGAACAGCACATCGTCGTCCGCCGGTGGCATCAGCATCATATAAATGCCGAACGCCAGGGCCAGAACGCCTGAGATGGTGGTGGCCATGCCATGCATGCGGCCACGGCGGGTCTTTGGAATAGTCTTGCCCATCACATCCTTGATGGCCACCGAGCAGACACTGCGTGCCAGGCTGAACAGGGCCAGGCAGCCGAGAATCAGCAATCCGGCCAGCAGGCCTTCGGTCAACCAGGCCGCAGCGCCCATTGCCAGCAGGGCAAGGGCCTGCACCAGGCTGCCCGCCACCCAGAGCGGCTTGCGCAATGCCTGGCGGCGTATGAAGGCCGCAATAAACATCTGCGGCAGCATGGAGCCGGATTCGCGGATGGGTACCAGCCAGGCAATAATGGCCGCCGGGGCTCCGACGATACCGACCAGCCAGGCCAGAGTGGTCTTGGGGTTGGTCAGGGTGTCGCCCAGCCCGGTAAGCACGATAGCCGCGACCTGACGGAAGAAGTTGGCCGGCACGTTGCTGCAGGCGGATTCGGGGATATCCTTGCAGACTCGCGTATCCTCTTCCTCTACCAGCTGGTCGTACAGCTGATCCATATCCGGTTGCAGCGCCATGGTCTTATCCGTTTTCGAGTGTCGAGGACGCGATTTTGCAGTACCGGCAATGGCTTGGCCAGTATCAGGCGAGGGGCCCTGTCAGCCAGGTAACAGAGTATTTCAGGGTCAGGGCTTCTCATGGGCGTCCATTGCAGGTAAAAATGCCTGCTTATTATGCGCAAACAGCCAGTCCGGCCGGCCCCGTGAGGGGAGCTGTTGGATTGTGCGGCTTGTGCTGGAGCGTGTAACAGGCGACTGAATGCGACTTAAGTGCATCAAGCTGGCGGGTTTCAAATCCTTTGTAGACCCGACTACCGTTTTCTTCCCGACCAATATGGGCGCCGTGGTCGGGCCGAACGGCTGTGGCAAATCCAATATCATCGATGCCGTGCGCTGGGTAATGGGCGAAAGCTCAGCCAAGAACCTGCGCGGCGAGTCGATGACCGATGTCATCTTCAATGGCTCCAACAGCCGCAAGCCGGTTGGCCAGGCGTCGATCGAACTGATCTTCGACAACACTGACGGCACGCTCAAGGGCGAATACGCCGGTTACAACGAGATCTCCATCCGCCGTCGGGTGACCCGCGAGGCGCAGAATCAGTATTACCTCAACGGCACCAAATGCCGACGTCGCGACATCACCGATATTTTCCTGGGCACCGGTCTGGGCCCGCGCAGCTACTCGATCATCGAGCAGGGCATGATCTCCAAGCTGATCGAGGCCAAGCCCGATGAGCTGCGGCTGTTTATCGAAGAAGCCGCGGGCATCTCCAAATACAAGGAGCGGCGCCGGGAGACCGAAAATCGCATCCGCCGGACCCACGACAACCTGGCGCGCCTGACCGACCTGCGCGAGGAGCTCGAACGCCAACTGGCACATTTGCAGCGCCAGGCCCAGTCGGCTGAAAAGTACAAGGAATTCAAGGCTGAAGAGCGGCAGCTCAAGGCCCAGCTGCAGGCGCTGCGCTGGCAGACCCTGGACGCTCAGACAGCCGAGCGCGAACACCGCGTACGCGACCTGGAAATCGGCATGGAAGCCCTGATTGCCGAACAGCGCAATGCCGACAGCGAGGTCGAGAAGCAGCGCGACCAGCACGCCGATCTGACAGAAACCTTCAATCAGGTGCAGGCCCGGTATTACAGCGTGGGCGCAGACATCAGCCGTATCGAGCAGGTGCTGCAGTTCAACCGTGATCGCCAGCGCCAGTTGCATGACGATATCGACGAAACCGAACTGGCCTGGCAGGAAGCGCAGAGCCACCTCGGGCAGGACCAGGCGCTGCTTGCCGACCTGCAGAACGAACTGGCCGAGGTCGAGCCCGAGCTGGAGATGGCCAGCGCCGCCGACGAAGATACCGCCGAACAATTGCTTACCGCCGAAGAAGCCATGCAGGCCTGGCAGGGCGCCTGGGACCAGTTCAACCAGCAGGCTGCCGCGCCACGACAGCAGGCCGAAGTCGAGCAATCACGGATTCGTCACCTGGAACAGGCCATCGAACGCCTCAGCGAGCGAATCCAGCGTCTTGAGGACGAGCGCAGCGGTCTGACCTCCGGCCCCCTGGACGAAGAGCTGGCGGAGCTGACCGAGCAACTAGCCGAGATGGAGCTGCGCAGCGAAACCGAACAGCAGCAACTGACCGATATCAGCGACAACCTGCAGCAGGAACGCGAAACCCTGCACGCGCTGCACCAGGAACGGGACATCCGCCGTGGTGAAATTCAGCGTCAGAGTGGCCGGCTGGCCTCCCTTGAAGCGCTGCAGCAGGCCGCGCTCGATCAGGGGCAGGGTGTGCAGCAGTGGTTGCGCGAGCAGGGGCTGCAGGATCTGCCGCAGCTCGCGGGCCAGTTGCAGGTCGATAGCGGTTGGGAGCTGGCGGTAGAAACCGTGCTGGCTGATGATCTGCAAGCCGTCAGCCTGGGCAGCCTCGACAGCATGGCGGACAGTCTTGGCGGTTTTGATCAGGGCAGCCTGCGGCTGATCGAAACCGGTACCTCTGCCGGTCAATCGGCTGCAGCAGACAGTGACTCCCTGTACGCTAAGGTCCGCTGCCCGGTCGATCTGTCACCTTGGCTGGCCAATATCCGCACCGCAGACAGCCTTGATCAAGCCCTGGCTGCCCGCGCTCAGCTTGCTGATCATCAGTCCATCATTACCCCTGCCGGTCACTGGTTGGGGCGCAACTGGTTGCGTTATCAGCGTGGTGAAGAAAGTCAGTCCGGCGTGCTTGCCAGGCAGCAGGAGATTGACAGTCTGCAGACCAATGTCGAGGAGCAGGAACAACGCCTCGAGCAGGAGAATCTGCGCGTCGATGAGCTGCGTGAACGCATCCGGTTGCTGGAGCAGCAGCGCGACAGCCTGCAGCAGGGGCTGGCCAGCCAGAGCCGCGAGCAGGGTGATCTCAAGGCCCAGTGGTCGGCGCGCCAGGTGCGGTTGGAGCAGGTCAACGCCCGGCGCCAACGCATAACCGATGATCTGGAGGATATCCGCGCCCAGCGCATCGAGGAGCAGGAACAGATCGGTGAGGCGCGCATGACCCTGCAGGCCGCCCTGGATCATATGGCGGCTGACGCCGGTCAGCGCGAGGAGCTGCTGCGCCAGCGCGATCAGGTACGTGAAAGTCTCGATCAGGCCCGTCAACACGCCCGCCAGCACAAGGACCGGCTGCACCAGCTGGAACTGCGCGTGCAGTCCCTGCGCGCCCAGCATGATTCCACCAGCCAGGGCCTCGAGCGTCTGGGCGTGCAGGTCGAGCGCTTGTCCGAACGCCGCGAGCAGCTGCGCATGACCCTGGAGGAAAGCCAGGCCCCCGAGGACGACCAGCGTATCGAGCTGGAAAGCCTGCTGGAACAGCGCGTGCAGGTGGAGCAGGAGCTGGGCAATGCTCGCCAGGCGCTGGAAAGCGTCGATCAACTGATGCGCGACCAGGACCGCCGCCGCGCCCAGGCCGAACAGCAGGCCCAGGTACTGCGCACGCAGCTGGATGAGCAGCGCCTCGCCGCGCGGGATCTGCAGACGCGCCGCCAGGGTTTGCAGGAGCAGCTGCTCGAAGCGGGTTATGACCTCAAGTCCGTGCTGGACTTGCTGCCAGAAGAGGCCACCGAAGCCGCCTGGGAGCAGCAACTGGCGCAAATGGATGCGCGTATTCAGCGGCTGGGCGCGATCAACCTGGCCGCTATCGACGAGTATCAGCAGCAGTCAGAGCGCAAACGCTACCTGGATGCGCAGAACGCCGATCTGGAAGAGGCGCTGAACACTCTGGAGCAGGTCATCCGCAAGATCGACCGGGAAACCCGCAGCCGCTTCAAGGAAACCTTCGACAAGGTCAACCATGGCCTGCAGTCCCTCTTCCCCAAGGTATTCGGCGGCGGTCACGCCTATCTGGAGCTCACCGGCGACGACCTGCTCGACACCGGCGTGACCATCATGGCCCGCCCGCCCGGCAAGAAGAACAGCACCATCCACCTATTGTCCGGTGGCGAAAAGGCACTGACCGCCATCGCCCTGGTGTTTTCCATCTTCCAGCTCAACCCGGCACCTTTCTGCATGCTCGACGAAGTGGATGCACCCCTGGATGACGCCAACGTCGGGCGTTATGCACGATTAGTTAAAGAGATGTCTAAGCGCGTACAATTCATTTACATTACGCATAACAAGATAGCGATGGAAATGGCTGACCAATTGCTCGGCGTGACAATGCATGAACCCGGTTGTTCCCGGCTTGTCACAGTGGATGTAGAGGAGGCCGCGGCCCTGGCAGCGCTATAATGTTGCGTCGGGGCATGCTAGTGTCAACGGTTAACATGCGGCCAACCGCGTAGTTGGCTCCAGTTCAGAATTAGTAGACAGGATCAGGATATTCATGGATTTCGGTTTGCGTGAGTGGCTTATCATTATTGGCCTTCTGGTGATCGCAGGTATTCTGTTTGATGGCTGGCGGCGTATGGGCGGCCGTTCGCGGATACGCTTCAAGCTTGAACGCAACCTGCAGGATCTTCCGGACGAGCCAGACAGTAACGAGCTGCTGGGCCCGCCAAGGGTGCTGGGCAAACACGAACGTGCCGAGCCCTCCTTCGACGACGATCTGCCCATCCTCCCGGCAGAAGACGAAGTGCGTGAACCCCATAGCCGTCGTCAGCCCGAGCAGGTAGGCCTGGATCTGGAAGAGCCGGTGCCGGTATTGCTTGATCCTCTGGCCGATGGCCGCTCCGTGGAATCCAGCCCCAGGGATGGCCGTCCCACGGACAAAGCCGAGCGCAAGCCATTCAGCCGCTACGAGAAGAAAGCCCCCAAGGTCCAGCCAGCACCAGCCGAGCCTCCCAAGGACCCCGCACCCGTTCAGGAGGTGCTGGTCATTAACGTCGTAGCGCGCGATGAAGAGGGCTTTGCTGGTTCCGCGTTGCACCAGAGTATTCTGGAAAGTGGCCTGCGCCACGGCGACATGAACATCTTCCACCGCCATGAAAGCATGAGCGGCAACGGCGATGTATTGTTCTCCATGGCCAACGCGCTCAAGCCCGGCGTGTTCGATCTGGATGAAATGGACAACACCCGCGTGCGCGCCGTCAGCTTCTTCATGGGCCTACCCGGCCCACGCCACCCCAAGCAGGCCCTCGACCTCATGATCGCCGCCGCCCGCAAGCTCTCCCACGAACTCGGTGGTGACCTGAAAGACGAACAACGCAGCGTGCTGACCGCCCAGACGATTGAACACTACCGCCTGCGCATCGCCGAATTCGAACGCAAGCAGTATTCGGTAAGACGCTAAGCTCCGGGAAGGTCGAGTTCCATCTCGACCAGCGGTGTAGCTTGTACCACCCTGCCGAGGCAGAGCTCGGCCACTCCCAGGGGCCTTCCGGGAGCGTCCAGTTCCATCTCGACCAGCGGTGTAGCTGGTACCACCTTGCCGAGGTGGAACTCGGCCACTCCCAGGGGTGGCTTCCGGGAATGTCGAGTTCCACCTCGACATGCGGTGTGGCTGGTACCACCTTGCCGAGGTGGAACTCGGCCACTCCCAGGGGTGTGCATCCGGGAATGTCGAGTTCCATCTCGACCAGCGGTGTAGTTGGTATCACCTTGCCGAGGTGGAACTCGGCCACTCCCAGGGGTGTGCATCCGGGAATTTCGAGTTCCATCTCGACCAGCGAGCTCAGCAGGCACCCCATGGCCGAGACAGAGCTCGGCCCTCCCGGTACCAGTTGATCCGCAGCTATAAGTTTCGCTCGGGCTCTCTGCTATCGTCATCCTCGCGAACGCGGGGATCCATTTTGGGGTTTGTAAAAGCGGGTTTGTGCATCTTGGTTTCAACGTCCTGCCTGACGTGCCACTCGCCATTGGTTACAATCGCCATTCGTTTCCCGACCGATATCTACCATGACCCAGACCCAGGACCCGGCTGCCCGCGCCATTGAGTTGCGTGAGCAGATTGATCTGCATAACCACCGCTATTACGTGCTCGATGAGCCCTCGATTCCCGATGCGGAATACGATCGGCTGTTCAACGAGCTCAGGGCGATCGAAGAGGCCAGCCCGGACCTGATTACGCCCGACTCACCCACCCAGCGTGTCGGCGGTGCGCCCCTGTCGGCGTTCGGTACGGTGACCCACGAAGTCCCCATGCTCAGCCTGGGCAATGCCTTTGATGAGCAGAGCATGCGCGATTTCGATCGGCGGGTGCGTGAAGGTCTGGATCTGCCCGCCGGGGATCTGTTCGAAGCGGGGCAGGACGTGGAGTACTGCTGTGAGCCCAAGCTCGACGGGCTGGCCGTCAGTCTGCTGTATGAGAACGGACAGTTGGTCAGGGGCGCTACCCGGGGCGATGGCAGTACCGGGGAGGATATCTCCGGTAACGTGCGCACCATCCGCAATGTGCCCCTCAAACTGCGCGGGCAGGGCTGGCCGACATTGCTGGAAGTGCGCGGCGAGGTCTTTATCAGCAAGGCCGGGTTCGAAGCACTCAATGACCGCGCCCGTGAGGCTGGCACCAAGACCTTTGCCAATCCGCGTAACGCCGCGGCTGGTTCATTGCGCCAGCTCGACCCGAGCATCACCCGCTCCCGCCCCCTGGAGTTCTGTTGCTACGGCATCGGTCAGGTGGACGGCGATCTGCCGGACACCCAGGTTGGTATTCTGCACAGCCTGCGTGACTGGGGTTTGAGCATCAGCCGGGAGTTGAAACTGGCTGTGGGTGTCGACCAGTGTCTGGACTATTACCGCGACATCGGTGAGCGCCGTGCGGCCCTGGGTTACGAGATCGACGGCGTCGTCTTCAAGGTCAACCAGCTGGCCTACCAGCGTGAGCTGGGTTTTCGTGCCCGTGAGCCGCGCTGGGCCATAGCGCACAAATTCCCGGCAATGGAAGAGATCACCGAACTCCTTGACGTCGAGTTCCAGGTGGGCCGCACCGGCGCAGTTACCCCGGTGGCGCGTTTACGTCCGGTGCAGGTCGCCGGCGTTACGGTATCCAATGCCTCTTTGCACAATATGGATGAGGTCAAGCGCCTGGGGCTGATGATCGGCGACAGCGTGATCATCCGGCGCGCCGGTGATGTCATCCCGCAGGTAATGCAGGTGGTGGCCGAGCGGCGACCGGCCGATGCCAAACCGGTAGACATTCCCCAGCAATGCCCGGTCTGTGGCGCGGATGTGGAACGTACCCAGCTGGTCAAGCGCACCAGGGGACGAGAAACTGTCAGCGAAGGGGCAGTGTACCGCTGCGTAGGCCGGCTCACCTGTCAGGCCCAGCTCAAGCAGGCAATCATCCACTTCGTATCGCGGCGCGCCCTGGATATCGATGGCCTGGGCGAGAAAATTGTCGAGCAACTGGTGAATACCGGCCTGGTCAGCTCACCCGCCGACCTCTATCTGCTCACCTACGAGCAGGTAATTGCTCTGGAGGGGTTCGCCGAGATCTCCAGCAAAAACCTGCTCGGTGCCATCCAGGACTGTAAGGAGCCCACGCTGGCACGCTTCATCTACGCCCTGGGCATTCCCGATGTGGGTGAGGAAACAGCCAAGCTCCTCGCCCGCTCCCTGGGTTCACTGGCGCGTATCAGCCAGGCGCTGCCCGAAGTGCTGGTATACCTGCCCGATGTCGGAGCTGAAGTGGCCCACGAGATTCACGCGTTCTTTGCCGAGGAGCACAACCAGACCGTCATAGGCCAACTGCTCGAGCGCGGCATCCAGCTGCAGGAGGAGGGCGATCTGAGTCCGGATCTGGCAGCCAGCATCACTCTGGCTGAGTTCATTACCCGGCTGGAGATACCTGGCGTCGCCAAGACCGGTGCCGAGCGCCTGACTGCCAGTTTCAATACCCTGCAGGCGATCATGGATGCCGACTGGCTGGAACTGAAAACGGTAGCGCGCTTTACAGAAAAGGCCCAGTCGGGTCTGCGCGAGTATTTCGCCGACAGTGCAAGACGTGAACACGTCCTCAGGATTGAACAGCAGCTCAAGGATTTCGGTATGCACTGGGACAGCCCCCGTGCCGCTCAGAGCGAAGGGATGCCACTCAGTGGCCAGACCTGGGTGTTGACTGGCACCCTGGAAACCTTCTCCCGGGATGTGGCCAAGGAACACCTGGAAAGCCTGGGCGCCAAGGTCGCCGGTAGCGTGTCAGCGAAAACCCACTGCGTGGTAGCGGGCCCCGGCGCGGGGAGTAAACTGGCCAAGGCGGAGCAATTGAGCGTGCCCGTACTGGATGAGCAGGGCCTTCTGAAACTGCTAGTTAAACACGGGGTCACGCTTTGAGTTTGCAGGCAGATGCCCCGGTGTCCGGTTATCATCACTGTCCGCGACGCAGTTTCCCGTCGTGATCTGGTAAGAGGGCTTCTTTATGCTTAATCTGCTCGAAAGCCACTAATAAATCTTGCCCATGAGGCATAAATGCAGCCACCAGAAAAGCCGGAAAATGAAGCCTCGCGCCTGCAGGCACTGAATGACAGCGGATTGCTGTTTTCTGCAGCTGAGCCCCGGTTTGATCGTATAACCCGTCTGGCGCAGCGCATTTTCGGGGTGGATATCGCTCTCATCTCGCTGGTGGGTGACGACATTCAGTGGTTCAAGTCCCGCCAGGGCCTGGATGCTGCTGAAACTGGCCGTGACGTCTCCTTCTGCGGACATGCCATCCTGCAGAACGAGATCTTTGTGGTGGCCGACGCCACCAAAGACCATCGGTTTTCTGATAATCCTCTGGTACTGGATGCCCCGCAAATCCGGTTTTATGCCGGCGCGCCATTGCAAACTGATCCTGACAATGCGGAGGGGCCGCACAAGATCGGTACGCTGTGTCTGATCCATTCACAGCCCCGGACCCTGTCGAAGGAAGATCTGCAGACGCTCCGCGACCTGGCTGATCTGGTAGAGCTCGAGATTCGTCAGGCGCGCATGAAACGGCAACTGGCGCGTGCGGAAGTGGCGGAAGAACGACTGGCATCGGTCATCGAGGGTACCAATATAGGGACCTGGGAGTGGAACGTACAAACCGGTGAGACGGTATTCAACGAGCGCTGGGCCAACATCGTAGGTCATACCCTCGATGAGTTGGCGCCAATCAGTATCGACACCTGGATGAGTCTGGCGCACCCGGAGGATTTGCCTGCATCCGAGCAGGCGCTGCATGCGCATTTCAGTGGTGAGACCGATTTTTACGATGTGCAATGCCGCATGCGCCACAAGGGCGGTGACTGGGTTTGGGTTCATGATCGGGGCCGACTGATCAGCCGCTCCGCCGACGGCCAACCCCTGTGGATGGCCGGCACCCACGCAGACGTCAGCGCTCAGGTCAACGCACAGATGGCGCTCCGCGAGAATGAAGCGCGGCTGCGTGGTTTGTTCGAGCTCTCTCCGTACGGTATCGCGCTCAATGACTATGAGAACGGTCACTTTCTGGATATTAACGCGGCTTTGTTGGCGCCCACCGGCTATACAAGGGAAGAATTTTGCCAACTGAGTTACTGGGAGATCACACCCCAGGAGTACGCTCCACAGGAGGAGAAGCAGCTTCGCAGTATGCAGGAAACCGGGCGTTACGGGCCCTTCGAAAAGGAATACATCCGTAAGGATGGCAGCCGCTATCCGGTCCTGCTCAATGGCATGGTCGTAAACGATGCCAACGGTCGCAAACTTATCTGGTCAATTGTCGAGGACATTTCAGAACGCAAACGAATGCAGCGCATGAAGGACGAGTTTGTTTCCACGGTCAGCCATGAATTGCGCACACCCCTTACGGCGATTCGCGGCGCACTGGCGTTGGTAACATCGGGTGCGCTGGGTACACTTCCTGCAGATGCCGATGGCATGGTCAAGGTTGCACAGAACAACAGTCAACGGCTCCTGTTTCTTATCAACGATCTGCTGGATATGGAAAAGCTGTTGGTCGGCAAGATGGTTTTTGATCTGCAGTGGCATGCAATCGCGCCCTTGATACAGACATCGCTACAAGAGAATCAGCCCTACGCCAGCCTCTATCAGGTGACATTGAATTTTATCAATCATGTTGACCAGGCGCAGGTCAACGCTGATGCCTCCAGGCTGCAGCAGGTGATGTCCAACCTCCTGTCCAATGCGATCAAGTTTTCTCGCCGCGGATCAGAGGTTTCCGTTAGTACTGACTGGCACGATACGCATATCAGAATCACTGTCTCCGATCAGGGATCGGGTATCGCTTCCGAGTTCCACGACCGCGTCTTCCAGAAGTTTGCTCAGGCGGACTCATCTGATACCCGCAAGCAAGGTGGTACCGGGTTGGGTCTGGCTATCACCCGGGAACTGGTAGAGAGCATGCACGGTAATGTGAGCTTTGAATCCGAAAAGGGAAAGGGAGCCCGTTTTTTTGTTGATCTGCCGGCGCGCAATCTGTCAGACAGGAATGTGGACGAATGACGGCGAAACCGACGAGCGGTCGAGCTTGGCTATTCGGCCTATTCATTGCCGGCCTGTTTGTCGGTTTCCTCGTTTTGATCGAGTACGGATTGCAGACATACAAGGACGCCAGTGCCCGTGAGGACCTCAAGGCCACATTGGCGGAGGCCAACAGGCTTCGAGTTCTGCTGGAGAACGAGGTCAATAGTGCGGCCTTTCTCGCCACCGGAGTGGAATCCTATATTGTGGCGCGCAGGGGTGATCTCGATGCGCTGGAAATTCAGCAAATACTGGCGTTGGTGTTCGAACGCGGTCGGCATTTTCGCAATATCGGGATAGCACCGGACAATCGTATCGCCTGGGTTTTTCCCTTGAAGGGGAACGAGGCTGCAATTGGGTTGAATTATGCGGATATTCCCGGGCAGTGGCCCGCTATCCAGCAAATCATGATGACCCGCGAAGGTCGTCTCAGTGGCCCGATTGATCTGGTTCAGGGTGGGCGCGGTTTTATCTATCGATCCCCCATTTTTATTGACGACACATATTGGGGCCTGCTCAGCACCGTCATTGATGTGGACAGCCTTTTTGATCAACTGTCCGAGGTTGCGGGTGATCTGGCACCGGTGTTGGCGTTGCGCTACATAGATGTAGACGGTGAGCCCGGCGAGGTGTTTTTTGGGGCAGAGAAATACTTTCAGCAACCCCTGGAACTGTTGACCATCATGGTGCCAGGCGCCCAGTGGCAAATGGCTGTTCAGGCACCTGCCAGCTCGCAGAGCCTGATGGGGTGGTACAGGGTTCTGGAGGTCGGGATTGCCCTGTTTCTAGCCATATTGCTTGGACTGCTGGTGCGGCTGGTGTGGCAGCGCAACCTGCTGGCGCAGCTTGACTCAGAGGTTAAGGCGCGCACCGCTGAACTACGCCAAAGTCATGATCTGCTGGATTCCGTGCTGGCTGCTGCGCGGTCATTCGCGATCATAGCGACTGATCCTCAGGGCACTATCATGCTGTTCAACAAGGGCGCCGAGCGGATGCTCGGCTACCAGGCTTCTGAGGTAGTGGGCAAGCACAAACCGGCGATATTCCTGTTGCCCACGGAAATCCGCCAGCGTGTCCGTGCTATGGAACAAGAGCTCGGGCGGCCCCTGGAGGGTGATGAAGTCTTTACCCTGCGCGCCCGACAGGGTATTGAAGAAGTGCTGATGTTGCACTACACCCATCGAAACGGGCAGGTATTACCAGTACAGGTTGTGGTCAGCGCAATCAGAAGTGAGGAAGGTGACATCAGAGGCTATCTGGGCATTGCCGAGGATGTATCCGAACGATTACGCAATGAAACCTTGAAAAATCAGTTTATTTCCACCGTCAGCCACGAGTTGCGTACCCCTCTTACCGCAATAAGTGGTGCCCTTGGGCTGGTCCGGTCTGGCAGCCTTGGTGCTGTTCCGCAGCCCTTGCAGCCGA
Organism: Halopseudomonas salina; assembly: GCF_008641105.1. The sequence goes on along the minus strand of NZ_VTTI01000007.1, from coordinate 93,467 downwards.
TGCTGGATATCGCCTTCAACAATAATCAACGCCTGATGCAGCTGGTCAATGACCTTCTCGACATAGAAAAACTCATGGCGGGGCGCATGACCCTGTACCCGACCCGCTGCGCCGCTGCCGAGCTGATCCGCGACAGTGTCGAGGATCTGCAGGGGTTGGCCGCCCAGCGGGGCATCGAGCTGGTTTGTCGCCTGGACCCAGACGTCTGGATCCGCGTTGATGCTTCCCGTTTTCAGCAGGTGCTTACCAATCTGCTCAGTAATGCCATCAAGTTTTCTCCGACGGGCGGAAAGGTTGAAATCGTGATGCATGTTTCAACTAGCGACCTGAAAGTGACCGTGAGTGATCAGGGCTCGGGTATTCCGGAAAGCTTTCATCCGCACCTGTTTCAGCGTTTTGCCCAAGCTGATGGCAGTGATAACCGTCGTCAGGCCGGTACGGGTTTGGGCCTGGCCATCAGCAAGGAGTTGACTGAACAGATGGGAGGACAGATCGGTTTTGATCCTGTTGCCGGAGGTGGAAGCTGTTTCTGGCTCCGCTTTTCACGATTAAGGGACTCTGAAACTAATGGATAAAGGCGATCGGACGTACAACAAATGGGTCGCGTTTGTAGCTTTGTGTGCGCTTTCCCTGGCAGGAAACTGGTTGAGCCTGCCGTTATTCTTCGGCATCGACCTGATCTTCGGCTCTATTGCCGTGATGCTTGCCGCCGTCTATCTGGGTTTTTGGGCGGCGGGCTTTATCGCCCTTGTCGGTGCACTCTATACCTGGTTTCTCTGGGGCCAACCGCTGGCCATGCCCGCCTTCATTCTCGAGGGATTGGTAGTCGCCTGGCTGTACAACAAGCGTAGGTTGACCAATCTGGTGCTTGCCGACCTCGCGTTCTGGTTGGTAATCGGCTTGCCCGTTGTAGTTCTTGTGTACTCCGCCTACGGGGGAATGGCGGACTCGGCGGTGATGCTGATTGCCGTCAAACAGGCCCTGAATGGCATCTTCAACGCCCTGTTGGCAGGTTTGGTGGTTTTGCTGATCAGCTATCGGACCAGGCAGTCTGCCTCTCTGTCGCTGTCCTGGATCATTTTTCACTCCATGCTGTCCGCCATTCTCCTGGCCGGGATCACGCCAATCATCATCGATGCGCGCGCCCAGCGCGACGCACTGGAGGACGCCGTATTTGAGCGCCTGAGCAATATTGCCAGGGTTCTTGACGGCAGACTGCAGGCCGAACCGCCGGGGAGCGACAGGCTGGATTATCACCTGTCCCGTATGCAGGCCATGTTCCCCCAGGTAAATATTGCGGTGCAGAATGATCAGCAGGTGTATGTAACTCAGGGTCATCAAATCCGCTCCATCACACCGGGCTTTCCCACGGAAGTTTCAACATCCCGTAGCGACCTGCAAATCTGGCTCCCAGCAGGTGATTTCAATTCGGTCGCCCGCTGGCAAAGGGGGGTTTACTGGTTGCGAATAGCGCTGAGTCAGAGCCCTGAGCGCTATATTGTGGTGGAGCAGTCAGCCGAGTCCCTGATAGCCATCAGAGAAGCCCAGCGCTTGAACAAGTTCCTGTTGCTTGCCGGAATATTTCTGGGTTCGATTTTCCTGGCCTGGCTGATCAGCCGGTTTCTGAGTGCGCCGGTAGTCCGCTTGGCCATAGCCAGTGAGGATGTCGAACTGAGTGTGCGCACAGGGCGTTTCGCCAAGGTTCCTGGCAACGTGGCGAAGGAGTTTGATCAGCTCTCGTCATCGCTCAACCACATGGGCAGTGAAATAGCTTCCAGCGTCAAGATACTCGAGGATTCCCGCGGCAAGTTGGCCGAAAGCGTTGCGATACGAACACAGGAGCTGGCGGACACTAACGGACTGCTGACCTCAGTGCTGGATGCCGCGGAAGATTTCAGTATTGTCGCCACCGACAGTCAGGGTTTGATCACCTTGTTCAATACTGGCGCCCAGCGTTTGTTGGGTTATTCCGCGCAGCAGATGGTCGGTCGGGAAACACCGGCTTTGCTGCATGATCCTGACGAAGTGAAGAAAGTCGCTGATGAGCTGTCGTCGGCTCACGGCGTTGCCATCGAGGGTTTCAGAGTCTTCGTGCATGAGGCCGAACTGGGTAAGCGGGAACCCCGTGAATGGACCTACATCACGCGCAACGGTCAGCGCGTTCCGGTATTGCTGGTGGTAACCGTCATACGCAATGCCGTTGGCGGCATCGCAGGCTATCTGGGGATTGCAGAGGATATTTCCGAACGCAAGCGGCTGGAGCAGGTAAAAACCGAGTTTGTATCCACTGTCAGCCATGAGCTGCGCACGCCTCTGACCTCAATAACCGGCGCCCTGGGCATGCTCCGGTCCGGTGTTCTGGGCGAGTTGCCGGAGCCTGCAAAGGAAATGGTAAATCTGGCTCATAACAACAGTCAGCGGCTGACAAATCTGATTAACGATCTGCTGGATATCGAGAAAATTGCAGCGGGTAAACTGCATTTTGATTATCAGCAGGTAGCCCTGGAGGAGCAACTGATCCAGGCCGTTGCATCCGTCAGTCAGTATGCGCCCGAGCAGGAGGTCAAGTTCGATACGTCTGCGCCAGTGCCCCAGGCATTGATCCAGGTTGACCCCCAGCGTTTTCAGCAAGTGCTGAGCAACCTGCTCTCCAACGCAGTAAAGTTTTCACCCCGAGGCGGCAGCGTAAAGCTCAGTGCCAGCATGCAGGATGGTCGTGTTCGTATTTCGGTCATCGACCATGGAGAAGGTATTGCCGAGGCCTTCAAATCCAGAATATTTCAACGTTTCGCCCAGGCGGACTCTTCGGACCAGCGTAGAAAAGGAGGAACTGGCCTGGGACTTGCCATCAGCAGGGAGCTGGTCGAACACATGGGTGGCGAGTTGGGTTTTGAGTCCAGAGAGGGTGAGGGGTCCACGTTCTGGGTCGAGTTGCCGGCTGACCCCATGACGACAGTTCAACCTGAACAAGAAAAAGGCCCCCTGGTTACCAGCCGCCGGATTCGTGTTTTGCACGTGGAAGACGACTATGATCTGCATCAGGTGATTCGCCACTCAGCTGACGAGCGTTTCAGCTTTCAGTTGGCAACTAGCATGTCTCAGGCCAGACTCTTGATTGCCAATCAGGAATTTGACCTTCTCCTGCTCGACCTGGAGCTACCGGATGGCAACGGTGTGGCGCTGATTGATGAGGTGCGACAAAGCTGGCCAGGCTGTAGCATTATGCTATTAGCCGGTGAAGGAATTGATCCGGCACTCAGATTACGGGTCGAGGCGGCTGTATTGAAATCGGCATTGAGTATTCCGGATCTACTCAGGCGAATAGAGCAACTGACGGTCAAATTGCATTCAGATAGGGAGCAGCCATATGACTGAGCTGGTTCGAGTTTTATATGTGGAAGACGAGCCGGATATCCGGGCTGTTGCACGCCTTGCCCTGGAAGTTGTCGGCGGATTGACCGTAGAGCTATGTGAGCGGGGTGATCTTGCCCTGGCCCAGGCTGAGCGTTTTGATCCCCAGATGATTCTGCTGGATGTCATGATGCCGGGCATGGACGGGCCATCCACGTTGAAAGCACTGCGAGAACATCCACAGTTGCGACACGTCCCAGTCGCCTTTATGACGGCAAAGGTGCAGGCCCATGAAATAGAGCACTTCAAGAGCCTGGGTGCGGTAGGGGTCATTGCCAAACCCTTCGACCCAATGACGCTGGCACAGCAAGTAAGAAGCCTGTGGCAAAGCGCTGCTGCCCGAGGTGACTCTTGAGCTTTAATGAGCAGTTACTGGCCTTGCAGCGGCAGTACAGCGCCAAGTTGCCAGATATCCTCAGCGACATTCGAGGGCTTGCCGATGCTCTGGTAGCCGACAAACATGACACCCAGAAACTGGAATCCCTGGCTGAGCAGCTACACAAGCTCGCCGGTTCCGCCGGGACATTCGGGCTATCAGCCCTGAGCACCCAGGCCGCACTGCTAGACCGACGACTGGAGACCCTGCTGGCCGCAGACGCTGACCCTGACTGGTACCGCAACGAATCCCGCCTGCTGCAGACCGAACTCTATAACCTGCAGCACTTTGCCGCGCCCGACCAGTTGCCGGGCGCGCGGCCAGCACTGTCCGGGGAGCTGGCAAAAGGGGAGGGGCTGGCCGCTGAAGTCTGGCTGCTGGAAGATGACGAGTTTCTGGGGTCCAGTCTGCTCGCACACCTGGAAGCGTTCAACTTTACAGCGCGCCTGTTTACATCCTATGCCCAGCTGACAGAAGCCTATGCTCTGGAACAACCCGAAGTGCTTGTGATGGATGTGCTGCTTGGCGCAGAGGGTCGCTCGGTTGATCGCCTGCAATACAGCGGCTTGCTGAAAAAGGCGCAATCGCGCCTGATATTCATCAGCGCCAGAGACGATTTCAACGCCCGTTTGCAGGCTGCGTCACTGGGGGCAGAGGGCTTTTTTATCAAGCCGCTTGATGTGCCTAAACTGGTCACCCGGGTGGAACAGGTATTGACCCGTCTGCACGCGCCCGCCGAGCGGGTGCTCATTGTTGACGACGATGAGTTGCTCGCACGCTATTACCAGGAGCTTTTGCGTGGAGCAGGGATGGAGTCCGACATATTGCATGAGCCCGAACGTATCATTGAGGTGCTGGAGCAGAAATATCCGGATATCGTGCTGATGGATCTGCAGATGCCTGACATCAGTGGACAGAACCTCGCGGCGGTAGTCCGTCAGTATGAACAGTGGATGGGACTGCCTATTGTCTATCTGTCGGCTGAAAACGACCCCCGCCAGCAGCTCAAGGCGCTCAACCAGGGCGGCGACGACTTTCTGACCAAGCCTGTGGATGATGCTCATCTGATTACGGCGGTAAAGTCCCGGGTGGTGCGATCCCGTCAGTTGCTCGAGCTGATGACCAAGGACAGCCTGACCGGATTGCTCAAGCACGCGACCATCAAGGATTCAATCAATCGTGAATGGGCCGTTGCCAAACGCAAGGGCGACACATTCTGCGTCGCCATGCTGGATATTGACCACTTCAAAGAGGTCAATGACCGTTTTGGGCATGCCACAGGTGATGAGGTGATCGCATCCGTTGCCACCCTGTTGCGCCAGCGTTTGCGGGCTACCGACATTCTCGGCCGTTACGGCGGTGAAGAATTTGCCGTGCTCATGGCCAATTGTGATGCGATGGCGGCAAAGGTGGTGCTCGAGGACTTTCGCCAGCGTTTTCAGGACCTGCAGTTTACCTCCGAAGACACCAGCTTTAGTGTCACCATCTCGATAGGCCTGGCCGAATACCGACCAGGTATGGATGTAGATGCCGAAACCTTGCTGGTCAATGCCGACAAGGCGCTTTATGAGGCCAAGAAGGCGGGGCGCAACAGGCTGATGGTGTATGGCGCCTGACTGGATGACACCGCAACACACTCCCAGCGCAGCCACTGTGATCCTGGCCCCCATGGAAGGGCTGGTTGACCCGCCCATGCGCGATATTCTGACTCGCATTGGCGGCATAGACCGCTGCGTCAGTGAATTTATCCGCGTGACCGACACTGCTCTCAATCTGGCGACAGTGGAACGTTTTATTCCGGAAATGCACCGTGGCTGGAAAACCGCAGCTGGAGTGCCGGTCCATCCACAGTTGCTCGGCTCCGACCCCCACTGGCTAGGCGTCAATGCCGCGCAACTGGCCCAATGGGGCGCGCCCGCGGTGGATCTGAACTTCGGCTGCCCGGCCAAGACAGTCAATCGCCATGGCGGCGGAGCCAGCCTGCTGCGCGAGCCCGAGGTGCTGGCCAGAATTGTTGCCACCGTGCGCGCCGCGACACCTTCACACATCCCCGTGACCGCCAAGATGCGGCTGGGCTACGAAGACACCAGCCTGACCCTGGACTGCGCCCAGGCCCTGGCCGAATCCGGCGCGGCAGAGATTGCCGTGCACGCACGCACCAAGATGGAGGGCTACAAACCGCCTGCCCACTGGGAGTGGATTGCCCGCATCCGCGAGGCGGTTGCCGTGCCGGTGATAGCCAATGGCGAGGTCTGGACGCTGGAAGATTACCAGCGCATCCGTGAGCTCAGCGGCTGCACGGCGGTCATGATCGGTCGTGGCTTGATAGTCAGACCCGATCTGGCGCGGCAGATCCGCCGCTTTCAGGCCGGCGCGGCCCTCGAACCCCTCAGCTGGGAAGCGCTGCAACCGTGGCTCGCGGAATTTTTTGTGCAAACCCGCGAGCGTATGGTGGATCGGCACTCACCGGGCCGAATCAAGCAGTGGCTGTCACTGCTGACCCGCGGCTATCCCCAGGCACAGGCGCTTTTTGATGAGCTGCGCCGGGAGACACACCCGGATCCGATCACCCTCAGGCTCGAGAGTTCTGCACTCGCTGCGTGATCTGGTCCTTGATCTTCAGGCGTTCTTCCTTGAGGGCCAGCAGCTCTTCGTCACTGATGATTGCGGCGTTGGTCTGCTCCGCATCGACGGTACGCTTGTCAACGTTGTCGTAGTCGGCGACCAGCTTGTCCAGCGTGGAATCGTTCTTGCGGTGCTGACTGAGTTCGTCCTGAGTTATGCCCAGGTCCTGGCATAGATCGTGTGCTGCAACCATGGTCTGTCTCCATCTTCCTGTATGAATGAATACGGATAGGTGAACCGTAGTCGTTCGAGTCCCCGCAACAGGAAAGATTCAACAGGAAGAAGGATTCCTCGCCAGTCGCTACAAACGATGACGCCGCATAAAGCCCAGGTCCAGATGATCCTTCCAGGCCCCGAGCAAACGACCGCTGCCGCTCCAGCGTCCATAGCTCAGCAGGGCGCCACCATCGGCCGTGGCCATGAGTACCAGAGCGCGGGGCTGTGGCTGGTAATCTTCCAGCGGGCGGTCTTGCACCAGCGCCGGAATGTTATCCACCAAGGTCGCCCCCTGGCGCACCGCATATACACCTGAATGGGGCGCGCCAGGCAGGCTGGCGCAATCGCCGCTGGCCAGCACGTTCGCATGGCTGCGGCTTTGCAGCGTGGCACTTACCTGCACGAAGCCTCGGTCGTCGCATGCCAGGCCCGAAGGGGCTTGCCATGGCTGGGGGCCGGCCCCTGTGGCCACCACCAGGGCGTCTGCTGTCTTTACCTGCCGTTTGCCGCTCATCAGAAAGCCATCGCAGATGCGATCAATGCGCGTGTCCTGCAGCAACATGATTCCCCGTTTGTTCAGCAATTGCCGTGCGCGTTTCCCGACGCCGGCGGCTTGGCCTTCCAGCAGCCGGCCGCCGCAGATCAAGGTCAACTCGGCCATGGGCAGGCTGCGGCGCAGTGCGACTGCCAGCTCGAAGGCCGCAGGGCCGCCGCCCAGCACTGCCAGGCGCAGCGTGTCAGAGCGCTCGCGCCAGGCCTGCCAGTGTCGGTTAAACGCCGCGAAGGGTTTGGCCGGCACCATGAGTACGGATCCGTCCGTGTGTTCGGGTTGGGGCGGGACCGAGCCCACGTTCAGGGACAGATGCGTGTAGCCGAGCTCCCGCCCGTCATCCAGGCGCAATACCCGGCTGTCTGCATCCAGCTCGGCTATCGTGCCGATCACCAGTGCTATACCGCAGGCCTGGCACAGGGGCGCCAGCTCGATTGCGCACTGCTCCGGAGCGAAACGGGCTGCCACTAGCCCCGGCATCATTCCCGAGTACCAGGCCTGGGGCGTCGGGCTGAGCAGAAGGGTGCCGGCTGGCGGGCGGTACCCGTCACTTATCCAGCGGCGAATAGCGACCAGGTGGGCATGGCCGGCACCGGCAAGAACGAGGGATTGGTTCGATTGAGTCATGGTTGCGTCATGGCCGCGCCAAGGATGTGTGATGAATGTCAGAAGATGCTTTTACAGGCTTGCCAGCCCCATTGATAGCCAATGCTGATAGAAGCGCATCCCCGTCAATGATAGCCATAATCGGAATCGACTTTCGCTGTGCGAACCTGATAATCTCTTTTAATTGCCGTTTTCCAGCAAGCACGGTGTGAATGTGCCTAATAACCAGAGCCTCGACCATCTATGTTATGTGTTGTTAGGCTTTTCAGATGGTTTTGAAACAGGAGCTACAACATGACTGACGCAGTTATCGTATCCACAGCCCGTACCGCGCTGGGCAAGTCCTATCGCGGCGCGCTGAACAACACCCACAGTGTCGACATGGCCGGTTACGTCATCGAACACGCCGTCAAGCGCGCTGGCATTGACCCTTCGCTGGTTGAAGACTGCATTCTCGGCGCCACCTTCCACGAAGGCGCCCAGGGCAAGAACATGGCCCGCCTGGCCGCCATCCGCGCCGGTCTGCCCGTGACCACCGCAGGCATGTCGATCAACCGTTTCTGCAGCTCGGGTCTGCAGTCCATCGCCATCGCCGCCCAGCGCGTCGTCAGCGAGAAGATCCCGGCCATCGTCGCCGGCGGTGTCGAGTCCATCAGCCTGTGCCAGAACGACAAGCTGAACATGTTCCACGGCACTAACGAGTGGATCAAGAACAACAAGCCCGACCTGTACATGTCCATGATCGAGACCGCCGACATCGTAGCCGCCCGCTACAACGTCACCCGCGAGTCCCAGGACGAGTACTCTCTGATCAGCCAGCAGCGCACCGCAGCCGGTCAGGAAAGCGGCAAGTTCGACGACGAAATCGTGCCTTACACCGTCAAGATGCTGGTCAAGGACAAGGAAACCGGTGAAGTCAGCGAGCAGGAAGTCAACCTGGTCAAGGACGAGTGCAACCGCCCAAGCACCACGCTGGAAGCCCTTCAGGGCCTACAGCCGGTCCGCGGCCCAGAGCACTTCGTCACCGCCGGCAACGCCAGCCAGCTCTCCGACGGCGCCTCTGTCTGTGTTGTGATGAACAGCACCGCAGCCGAGCAGCAGAACGTCGAGCCCATCGGCATCTTCCGCGGCTTCAGCGTCGCCGGTTGCGAGCCCGACGAAATGGGCATCGGCCCGGTCTATGCCATTCCGCAGTTGCTCAAGCGCAACGGCCTGACCATGGACGACATCGACCTGTGGGAACTGAACGAAGCTTTCGCATCGCAGGTGGTTTACTGCCGCGACAAGCTGGGCATCCCCATGGAGAAGCTGAACGTCAACGGCGGCTCCATCGCCATCGGCCACCCCTACGGCGTGACCGGCTCACGCCTGACCGGCCACGCCCTGATCGAAGGCAAGCGCCGCGGCGCCAAGTTTGTTGTCGTCACCATGTGTATTGGTGGTGGGCAGGGTGCTGCTGGTTTGTTTGAGGTGCTGTAAGGTCTAGCTTCAAGCGGCAAGCGGCAAGCGGCAAGCGGTAAGCGGTAAGCGGCAAGCGGCAAGCTGCCAGTCGTGAGCTAGAAGCTGAAAGCTGAAAGAAAACCCGGGTCTGTTTCAGCAGGCCCGGGTTTTTTGTGTCTTGTGCCGTCATTCCCGCCCCACACCCCGTCATTCCGGCGCACGCGGGAAGCCATTTTGACCTTGGGGCCTCGGACACTCGGACCCGCAAACAAAAGGCACAAACCCGCTCTTTTAAACCCAAAAATGGATCCCCGCGTTCGCGAGGATGACGACCAATATCCCGTCATTCCGGCGCACGCGGGAAATCATTTTGACCCTGGGGCCTCGGACACTCGGATCCGCAAACAAAAGGCAAAAACCCGCTTTTTCAAAACAGACAATGGATCCCCGCGTCCGCGAGGATGACGACCAATACCCCGTCATTCCGGCGCACGCGGGAAGCCATTTTGACCTTGGGGCCTCGGACACTCGGACCCGCAAACAAAAGGCACAAACCCGCTCTTTTAAACCCAAAAATGGATCCCCGCGTTCGCGAGGATGACGACCAATATCCCGTCATTCCGGCGCACGCGGGAAATCATTTTGACCCTGGGGCCTCGGACACTCGGATCCGCAAACAAAAGGCAAAAACCCGCTTTTTCAAAACAGACAATGGATCCCCGCGTCCGCGAGGATGACGGGGGCGGGGGATCGCGGCGCTGGGTCCAGACTCCATGCTCTAACGAAACCTCGTCATTCTCGCGCACGCGGGAAACCATTTTGACCTTCTCGCCAACCACGTCTAAAGCCGCACCTTCCGAAACGTCAGGTTGTACCGCACAGCCCCGGTCATCGGATGCTCAGCCCGCTTGCCTAGCGGCGCCACCCCATGAAAGAACAAACGACTAGCCCCACCCCAGACCACCACGTCGCCATGCTCAAGTTTCCAGCCAGCAGCCTTGTCCGTCCGCGCCAAGCCACCAAACAAGAACCGGATAGGCGCACCGAGTGACACCGACACAATGGGTGCATCCATGTCGTCCTCATCCTTGTCCTGGTGCAGGCCCATCTTCGCGCCGGTTTCATAGCGGTTGATCAGGCAGGCATCCGGCTCGAACCCCTCATAACCCCCAGCCGCGGCTGCACTTACCGCCAGCTGCTGCAGAAGCTCGGGCATCGCGGGCCAGGGTTGGTCCGTCAGTGGATCCCGTGCGCTATATCGATAGCCATGCCGGTCCGTGACCCAGCCCCAAGTGCCACAGCTGCTCATGGCCGCTGACATGGTGTGGCCGCCGGGCGTGACCTGATGGCGGAAGGGCGCCTGGGCAGCGACTCGCTGGATTGTATCGAGCAGTTGGTCTGCCCGGTCCAGCACAAACCCGCGCAACAGCCAGGCGCCGTCGGCGATGGGTTCGCGGGTGGCAGGGGCGGAGGCGAAGAGGTCAGGAGTCGAATGCATCAGGTAGTGGCGAGTGGCTGAATAGAACGCCATGGTAACGCGATGAACTGGCGTTATCGAAATCAAAGGCGATCAAATCGTGTCGCCGGCACCCATTGAGTCCAGACAGCGAATCCTCAGTAGCCGGAACCCGAAAATGGATCCCCGCGTTCGCGAGGATGACGACCAATACCCCGTCATTCCCGCCCCACACCTCGTCATTCCCGCGAAAGCGGGAAACCAAGCGGTCTCTCAGCGGGTACCGAGCTCAGAAACGTAACGCCTTGCCCAGCCTGAATCCGACAATGGATCCCCGCGTTCGCGAGGATGACGAGGGGGAAAGCGCACGCGGGAATCCATTTTGACCTTGGCTACGGCCTCAGACTTTCATCCCCGGCAAGTTCAGCGACGCGGTATTACCTCCATCAACCGCCAGCGCCTGGCCAGTTACATAGCTGGCATCGTCGCTGCCCAGGAAGGCGATCGCCGCTGCAATCTCGTCCGGGCGGCCGTAGCGGCGGAGTTCGCAGCGGGCGCCGAGTTTCTGCTCCTTGTTGTTGGAGCGGGCATAGTCGAATACCGGTTTGGTCATGCCGGTTTCAATCAGGCCTGGGCACACAGCGTTGACCCGGATGTTGGAGCCGCCCAGGTCGCAGGCGGAAGTCATGGTGAAGTTGATGACGCCGGCCTTTGAGGCGCTGTAGGCGTTGCCGCCCGCACCGGAACGAATCCCGGCTACCGAGGCCGTATTAACGATTGCGCCCTGGCCCTGTTCAATCATCTGGCGCGAGGCGTATTTGGTGAACAACATCACGCCGTACAGGTTGACGCTGATGATCTTCTGCCAGGTCTCCAGGCTCTGTTCAGGCGCTGTGCTGTAGTCGCCCCCGGCGATGCCCGCGTTGTTGCATAGCACATCCAGCCGACCATAGTGGGCGATGGTATCGGCGACGCATTTTTCCACCGCGGCTTCATCGGACACATCCATTGCCTGCATCAGCACCTCGGTGCCGGCGGGCAGCTCTTCGCGGGTCTGATTCAGGCCTTCTTCATTGCGATCCACCAGCATCAGGCGCGCGCCTTCACTGGCCAGACGTTTGGCGGTAGCGCGGCCAATGCCGCTGCCGGCACCGGTGATCAGAACGATTTTGTTTTCATAGCGTTGCATGGGGATTCCTCCAGCTGCAAGCCGCAAGCTTCAAGCGGCAAGTTGAAATCATAAACCAGAGCAGATCATCAGGATCCGCGCTGGGCGTGTTGAAAACCGGGAGAGGAGCAAACTCCGTCGCTTGAAGCTTGAAGCTTGAAGCTTGAAGCTTGCCGCTGGCTTTAATGATCTATGCTCGGATCAACACCCGCGCCCGCCAATTCATCATCACTCTGATAGCTGATCCCGAGCTTCTCCGACATCGCCCGGTTGTCGATCTGCCAGGTAGCGATGTCACGCTCGAAGCGCAGGGGCGAGATGCTGATGCGGCCGGCGCGCAGGGCGCCTACGTCGGTATCCATGCCGATGATGCGTTCTGTCTGGCGCTGAAATCCGAGCCAGTAATAGGGTATGTCGCGGGTGTCGCGGCGGCTTTCGATATTGATCCCGCCGATGCTTCCGGCACGGGCGCGGCAGGTGGCCACACCGGTTACCTCGCCCGGAGGCGCGGCTGGAAAGTTGACGTTCATCGCGCAATCGGTCGGCCAGCCCTTTTCCAGCAGCTGACGCACAATGCCCGCGCCGAACTGGCTGGCCGTCTCCCAGTGAATCTCGTTGCCCTTGTGGTAGGCCTGGGACAGGGCTATCGCGGGGATGCCCATCAGGGTGGCAGTCAATGCGCCGCCAATGGTGCCGGAGTAGGCCACCGAGTCGCTGATATTGGCGCCAGCATTGACACCCGAGAGCACCAGGTCTGGCGGCACGGGCATGAGCTCGCCGACAGCCAGCAAGACGCAGTCACTGGGCGTGCCGCTGATGCTGAAACGGCGCTCCTCGAACTGGTGGACGCGCAGGGGCGAATGCAGCGTGATCGACATGGACACACCGCTCTGGTCCAGGTCAGGGGAAATGATCCAGACCTCTTCGGCGATCTGCTCGGCTATATCCTCGAGTATTTTCAGCCCCGGACCGCGCCACCCGTCGTCGTTGGTCAGCAGGACCCGTTTGATCGGTTTGGACATCTAGCTCTCTCCTGAAATATGGTGTGTTGTTCCTGACCCAACAATGGATCCCCGCCTTCGCGAGGATGACGGTGTCAGGACGCGCGATGTGTTGAATCCAAAATGGATCCCCGCCTTCGCGAGGATGACGGTGGGGGGGGGGCGCCATTCCCGCGTTCCACGTCATTCCCGGGTTCCCCGCCATTCCCTCGTTCCCCGTCATTCCCGCGAAGGCGGGAATCCATTCTGACTTTCCAGCAACACCGAGTCAGGCATGCGAAACATCAGCGTTTCTGAACCCGACAATGGATCCCCGCCTTCGCGAGGATGACGGTGGGGGGGCGTCATTCCCGCGTTCTCCGTCATTCCCGCGCACGCGGGAATCCATTTTGACCTTGGGTCCCGCTTCCAGTCCCCAAGGACGTCGGAGACGAAACTGCTTATTTCCCCTGAGCAATCTCCCAACCACGCTCGGCTAACAATCCGGCCCGCTTGCCGACTTCCAGCGCATCGGCATTACTGGCATTACCCTGCAACGCGCGGTGGTAAACGCCCTGCACAATCGCCGCCAACCGGAATAGTGAGAACGCGACGAAGAAGTTCCAGTTCGGAATCTCGCTGCGGCCGGTGTATTGGCAGTACCAGTCCAGAACCTGTTTCTCCTCGGGTAGACCCATGCTCTTGAGGTCCACGCCGAGCATGCCCTTCACGCCATTCATGCCGGCTGGCAAGTGGTAGGGCAGGCAGCAGTAGGCCAGGTCGGACAGCGGGTGGCCCAGGGTGGCCAGTTCCCAGTCGAGAATCGACACGACCTTCGGCTCTGTGGGGTGCAGGATCAGGTTGCCGACCCGGAAATCCCCATGGGCGATGGTGGTTTCGTCTTCGGTGGGCATGTTTTCCGGTAACCAGGCCATGAGGTGATCCATGGCCGGCATATCGCCGGTGCGGCTGGCTTCAAACTGGCCGCTCCAGCGTTTGATCTGGCGGGGAATGTAGCCTTCGGCCTTGCCATAGCTTTCCAGGCCCACTGCTTTCCAGTCGACATTGTGCAGCTTGGCCATGGTCTCGATCATCGAGTGGTAGATCGGCTCGCGCTGGCTTTGCTCGACTGCTTCCAGCAGGGGCTGGGTGTGTACCCGGCCTTCCACGTAATCCATGATGTAGAACGCGGTACCAATCACCTCGGGGTCTTCACACAACAGCCGCGCCTTGGGCACCGGCACATCGGTCGCACCCAGGGCGTTGATTACCTGATACTCGCGCTCGACCATGTGCGCCGACGGCAGCAGCTTGCCCGGCGGCTTTTTGCGCAGTACATAGCGCTTGCCGCCGATCTCCAGCAGGTAGGTCGGATTGGACTGGCCGCCCTGGAACTGTTTGATGCTCATGCCGGCTTCGGCGCCCGGCAAACGTCCGGTGAGGTACTGGGTGAGGCGATCTTGGTCGAATTGGTGTGCGGGTAAAACGTCAATCAGGATGGCTTCGCTCATCTGCAGGGAACCTGTTATTGGAATCGTGGATCAAGAGTAGCGGTATTCTGGCCGAAATGGAGGGTGGCTGTCTTGCGCTGCGGTCCGGGTATTGCTGCGCTGAATACGCAGCAATCCGAGTGTCCGCGACGGCTATCAGGTGATGGTATCGCCACCGTCGGCCACGATGGTCTGGCCGGTAACATAAGCGCCGGCAGCCGACGCCAGAAACAGCGCCACGCCCGCGATATCCACCGGTTCGCCAACACGGCGCAGGGGCAGCTTCTCTTCCACCCGCTTGAGACGGTCCGGATCGTCCAGCAGCGCCTGGGCGAAGTCGGTACGAATCAGGCCAGGAGCGATGGAATTGACGCGAATGTTATGCGGGCCCCATTCCAGCGACAGGTTGCGAGCCAGGCCGGCCTCGGCTGCCTTGGACATGCCATAGACGCCAATATTGGCGCTGGCGCGAAGGCCTGCGATGCTCGACAGCAGCACGATAGCGCCGCCGCCCAGATTGACCATCTGCGGGATCACCATGTTGCAAAGCCAGAAGGTGCCTTTGACGTTGGTGCCCATGATCTTGTCAAAGGCCTCATCGCTGACCGAGGCCGTCGCGCCATAAACCGGGTTGGTGGCTGCGTTGCAGACCAGAATGTCGATCTTGCCCCATGTCTCGATGGTCTTGTCGACCAAGTTCTGCAGTTGCGCCTTGTCGCCTACGTGGCAGGCGATGGGCAGAGCATCAAAGCCCTTGGCCTTGAGTTCGTTGGCAACTTGCTCGCAAGCCTCCGCCTTGCGGCTGGAGATAACTACCTTGGCCCCAGCCTTGGCGTATTCCTCGGCAATGGCCTTACCGATGCCCTTGGTGGAGCCGGTGATTACGGCAACTTTGCCGGTGAGATCGAATAATGTGCTCATATTGTTCTCTGTTTGTGCTGTTGCTAATTTGCGCTGATACCTGCGTGTTTTGGCCGAAAGTCAGAGTGGATCTCCGCGTTCGCCGTCCACCCCGTCATTCCCGCGAAGGCGGGAATCCATTTTGACCTTCAGGCCACACCGCGCCAATCACGCGAAACTTCAGCCCAACCGAACCCGACAATGGATCCCCGCGTTCGCGAGGATGACGTTTGAGGGGGGCGTCACTCCCGCGCACGCGGGAAACCATTTTGATTTCCAGTGGTAGCGCTGATTTACAAATAACGACTCATTTCCAGCTTCGCAATCGTCCCCAGATGCACTTCATCCGGGCCGTCGGCCAGGCGCAGGGTGCGGGCTTTGGCGTAGGCTGATGCGAGGAAGGTGTCCTGGCATACGCCGGCGGCGCCGTGAACCTGGATGGCGCGGTCGAGCACGTTGCACAGCATGGTCGGGGCCACGGCCTTGATCATCGCGATCTGCTGGCGCGCTACCTTGTTGCCGAACTGGTCCATGCTGCGTGCAGCCATGATGGTCAACAGGCGAGCTTGGTCGATTTCGCAGCGGGACTTGGCGATGTTTTCCGGCGTGCTGCCCAGCTTGTACAGCGGCTTGCCAAAAGCGGTACGCTCGGCAGCGCGGCGGCACATGGCTTCCAGCGCACGCTCGGCCACGCCAATGCTGCGCATGCAATGGTGGATTCGGCCTGGCCCGAGGCGACCCTGGGCTATCTCGAAGCCGCGGCCTTCGCCGAGCAGCATGTTGGCGACCGGTACGCGCACATTCTCGTATTTGATCTCGGCATGGCCATGGGGAGCGTGGTCGTAACCGAATACATGCAGGTCACGCACGATGGTCACTCCGGGGGTGTCCAGGGGGACCAGAATCATGCTCTGCTGAAGGTGCTTGGGCGCGCTGGCGTCGGTCTTGCCCATCACTATGGCAATCTTGCAGTTGTCGGCCATGGCTCCGGAGGACCACCACTTGGTGCCGTTGATCACGTACTCGTCACCGTCGCGGCGGATCTCGCACTGGATGTTGGTCGCATCGGAGGACGCAACATCCGGCTCGGTCATGGAGAAACAGGAGCGGATCTCGCCAGCCAGCAACGGCTTGAGCCACTGCTCTTTTTGCTCTTCATTGCCGTAACGCTCGATGGTCTCCATGTTGCCGGTGTCTGGCGCGCTGCAGTTGAACACCTCGGGGGCGATAGAGGAGCGCCCCATGATCTCGCACAGATGGCCGTATTCTTCGTTGTTTAGCCCTGCGCCACGCTCGCTGTGCGGCAGAAACAGATTCCACAGCCCCATGCTTTTTGCCTTGGCCTTGAGCTCCTCCAGAACCGGCGGCGCGCCCCACTTGTTCTGTTTTACCTGCTCGTAGAACAGCTTTTCGTTGGGGTAGATGTGCTCGTCCATAAAGCTTTCGATCTGTACTTTGAGGTCCTGAACGCGGGGGCTGAGTTCAAACATGCTAATCCTTGTCTGGTCGGATGCTGAGGCAGTGGGCCACCACGCTCTTCGGCGTAACGGCAAAGCCTGACCATATAGTCACGGATTCGAGAGCGGAACTATGTCCCGCAGCTGGAATGAAGATGCATAAACAGATGTGATGGGGCGGCGGGAGTATTATCAGTGACCAATGACTCGGCGCTGTATTAGCTTAGTGCGAGCTCAGTCGAGATACCCGCAGCGGCAAGCCGTTGCAGGTCTTCGGGCTCATCCAGATCCCACAGGGTAGCGCCCAGCCAAAGGGTCAGACCGGCACCGGTGACGCGTTCCTGCGTGTCAGTCAGCACATCGGCATGGCTCCAGGTCATGTTATTGAAAGGAGTTATATGCGGTACGCGCTGGCCAATCAGAACATAGCCACCGTCTTCGCTGGGGATGATCGCGATATCGTGCTGAGCCAGGGCCTGGTTGGCTGCATGCAGATGAGCGCAGTCGAGCAGCGGGCAATCCGTGCCGATCAGAAGGGCGCCGTTGGGGTGGTCCGCATGGGCGTTGGCCATACGCTCGCCCAGATCTCCGCCCTGCTGTTGGCGCAGGGTCAATTGATGTTCATGGGCCAAGGACTGGATGACCGGGTGAGTGGTATCCGGGGCGCAGTACAGAAGCCGCTCGCCGGGCCAGTTACGGGTCTTTTCCAGCGTGTGACGCAGCAGTTTTTCATACAAGGCACAGGCGCCCTCGGGGCCCAGCGCGGGGATCAGGCGCGTCTTCACCTGACCGGGAACGGGGGCCTTGGCGAAGATGATCAGCGGGCGAACAGTCATGGCGGACTCATGGTTTGGGCACGCGGGCAGGATAATACTTTTGCGCCAGCCTGGCAGGGGAGACGCCCACCCAGTATTGCAGCCGCAGCCACCACATCAGTCCGATTGTTTTGAATACGCCATTTTGCTGCCAGCGCCGGCTGGAGGTGGTGAGGGGGTGGCGGATGCGGGCCGGTGGGCAGATGCGCTTGAGGCGCCTGGTCAGCTCGATGTCTTCCATAAGCGGAATATCGGCATAGCCGCCCAATTTGTTGAACAGGTCCCGCCGCACGAAGATGGCCTGATCGCCCGTGCAGATGCCCGTGAGGCGCGAGCGATGATTCATCATCCAGGCGACCATTTTGAGGGTCGGGGAGGAGGGCACAAGGCACACATCGAACCGACCCCATTGGTATTGCGGCGCCTGGTGGGATGCTGGACCAAGGTCAAAATGGATTCCCGCGTGCGCGGGAATGACGGGGTTGGAGGCGGGAACCCCGGACTCCCCCCCAACGTCATCCTCGCGAACGCGGGGATCCATTGTCGGGTTCGGGTGCGCTGAGTGGTCGGGTTCTGGGCTCGGTGTGGGCTGAAGGTCAAAATGGTTTCCCGCGTGCGCGGGAATGACGGGGGAGGGGGCGGGAACGCGGGGATCCACTTTCGGGTTTGAAAAGAGCGGGTTTGTGCATTGCGTAGGCGGGATGGCGACGTCCGCAATCATTCGCAAGAACCCCTCCGGCAACCGCGTATCCGCATGCAGAAACAACAACACCGCACCCCTCGCCACAGCCGCTCCAGCATTCATCTGCCTCGCTCGCCCTGACGCAGACTCGACCACCTGATCCACCAGCGGCCCCGCCAATTCAACGGTAGCGTCCTCACTCCCCCCATCCACCAGAATAATCTCGATCTCGCCGCGCAATCCCTGCAACGGCTCCAGCACCTGAACGATGCCAGGTGCCTCATTGCGCACGGGGATGACTACCGACAGCCAGGGCATTCAGCTGCCCAGGCGCCAGCGGTGGAACTTGGCGACCCATTGCAGCAGTTTCTCCGGTGCATGGGCGCGTTTCCATTCGCCGGCGGCGAATTTGTTGGCTTCGGCCATGGTCGGGTAGCTGTGTATGGTGCCCAGGATCTTGTTCAGACCCAGTTTGTATTTCATGGCCAGCACGTATTCGGCCAGCAGCTCGCCAGCATGGGCGCCAACAATGGTCACACCCAGAATCGTGTCCTTGCCCGGCACGGTGAGCACTTTCACATAGCCTTCAGCAGCCTGGTCGGCAATCGCGCGGTCCAGATCGTCGATGCCGTAGCGGGTGATCTCGTACTGCACATCCTGCTCCTTGGCATCGGCCTCGGTCAGGCCCACGGTCGCTACTTCGGGATCGGTAAAGGTCACCCGTGGGATCACCCGGTAATCCACCTTGAAGCGCTTGAAGGTACCAAAGAGCGCATTCACTGCCGCATACCAGGCCTGATGCGCCGATACGTGGGTGAACTGGTAGGGCCCGGTCACATCGCCGACGGCGTAGATATTGGGATAACGCGTAGCCAAAAACTCGTCGGTATCCAGTGTGCCGTTGTCGCGTTTGACCAGCTCCAGCTTCTCGATGCCATAGCCTTCGGTATTGGCCTTGCGGCCGACCGCCACCAGCACCGCATCAAAGGCAATGGCGACCTCCTCATCGGTCTGCAGGTTACGAGCGATCAGTTGATCCTGCCCGTCGATTTTCTCGAAGCGCTCGGCGTTGTGTTGCAGGCGCAGATCCACACCTTCTTCGCGCAGCGTTTTCATGACCAGTTCGGCGGCATCGGGATCCTCTTTCGACAGCAATCGATCACCACGCTCCACCTGAATCACCTGGCTGCCCAAGCGCTGGAAAGCCTGGGACAACTCGCAGCCGATCGGTCCGCCACCCAGAATCAACAGGCGTTTGGGCTGATCACGCAGACCCCAGATGGTGTCCGAGTTGTAGGCATTGGCCTGATCCAGTCCCGGTATCGGCGGCATGAAGGGGCGGGCGCCGGCGGCGATGATGATGTTTCGCGTGGTCAAAGTCTGCCCGTTCACCTCGACTTCCCACGGCGAAAGAATAGTCGCCGCGCCCTGATGCACCTCTACGCCCAGATCGGTATAGCGCTCTACCGAATCGTGGGGTTCAATATCGCGGATCACCCGCTGTATGCGATCCATCACCCGCGCAAAGTTCACACTGGCGCTGGCCTCGTTGTAACCCAGCGCATGGGCACGATTGACCTCGGCAGCCAGTTTGGCCGAGCGGATCAGCGCCTTGGAGGGCACGCAGCCGGTGTTCAGGCAATCGCCGCCCATGGCGTGTTTTTCAATCAGGCTGACGTTGGCTTTGACGGCCGCTGCTATATAAGCGCTGACCAGACCGCCACTGCCGGCGCCAATCACCACCAGGTTGCGGTCAAAGTGCTTTGGCTTGTTCCAGCCTTTATAAACCCGCCGGGCCTTGACGAAATCGACAATCTTGCGCGCGACCAGCGGGAACAGGCCCAGCAGCACAAAGGCGCCAATCAGGTCGACCGACAGGATGCCGCCCAGCGACTCCAGCTCACCCAGCTGACGACCGGCATTCACATACACCAGTGTGCCCGGCAACATGCCGATCTGGCTCACCACCCAATAGGTGCCCACCTTGATGCGCGTCAGACCCATGGCGAGGTTGATCACAAAGAACGGAAACGCCGGTACCAGACGCAGGGCGAACAGGTAAAAGGCGCCCTCGCGCTCAATACCGCGGTCGATGGACTTGAGTTTGCTGCCAAAGCGCGCCTGCACCCAGTCACGCAGCAGAAAACGGCTGATCAGCATCGCCAGCGTGGCACCCATAGTGGAGGCGAAGGATACGATCAACAGACCCCAGCCAATACCGAAGAGTGCGCCACCGAGCAGGGTCATCAGCGCGGCACCGGGCAGGGACAGCGCCGTGACCAGCACATAAATGCCGAAGAAGATGCCGCCAGCCAGCCAGGGGTTGGCACTCACCTGGGCGTTGAGCGTGGCTTGCTGGGCCTTGATTGCCTCCAGACTGAAGTACTGGTTCAGGTCCAGCAGGAAGAACCCCGCGACCAACGCGGCGATGACGAGTAAAACAATGATCTTGCCGGTTTTCATGGTGCGGATACTCCAGACTGCGAAAATAAAGGACGGCTGATCTTAACGGGCGTACAGGGTGGTCAACTGCTCGTGGCGCTGGCGATTGAGCCCCAGGTCCGACTTGCCCGCACGGCTTTCCGAGCGAAAATGCACCTGGCGGGTTGTTTCGTCCAGATAGAACTCGGCGTCATCGCGAAAGCGCATTTTCGGGGTGACAAACACCACGCGAAGGTAATCCTCTTCCTCACGTACTACCTCGGCGCCACCATGGGCGGCCAGAGCATCCTTGATGGCCTGCATGGTAGCGGCCCGATCTGCCTTGAACGGCCAGGGGTCGACTGCCTTCTCGCCGTCGTCGGTCTGGGTACTCACGCCATTGGGGTTGCCACTCAGGGGCGTGAGTTGCCCGCTGTTATGCCCCAGCGTTGGCACCTGGCTGTTCTGCCAGTAGATATAACCGAAGGCGACGGCGACCAGGGTGATGAGTACCAGGGCAATGATCATCAATATCTTCATTAGTGCGCTTCCTTGATCCAGTGAGCGAGCAAACTATCTTGTGCGCAAAACAATAGGCCACAGCTATTGACGGGTCAATACCTTGTGCGCAAAATAAATCCCGTATCCACCAGCACGAGACGCTTCATGCCTGACTCAACCCCAAGCGCTCCCTTATCTGATGCCAGCAGTCGCCTGTTGTTACGCAATCAGCTCTGCCACTCGCTCTATAGCGCCAGCAACGCCATGGTGCGGGCCTATCGGCCGCTGCTCGAGCCATTGGGGCTAACGTATCCGCAGTACCTGGTCATGCTGGCGCTCTGGGAACACGACGCCGTGCCCATCAAGCAACTGGTCGAAGACACCCGTCTAGACGCCGGCACCCTGACGCCGATCCTCAAGCGTCTGGAGCAGAAGGCGCTGGTGCAGCGGCGCAAGAGCACTGAAGACGAGCGCCAGTGGCTTATCGTTCTGACCGACCCGGGCGCACAGATGCGTGAACAGGCCAGCGACATCCCCTTGAAACTTTTTTGCATGACCAGCATGTCACTGGAGCAGGCCCAGCAACTGAAACAGGCCGCCGAGCAGATTTATCACGACGTTGTGCGTCGCAACCCGGTCGATCCCGACCAGGCCGACACATAAGTTAATCCAGCGCTGTCATCGCGCACAGCGTCTGGCCCAGCACAAAACCGCCGAGCATCGCATCAGCTGGCGCATCCGCGGTTCCACGCAGTATCCGCTCACGATAAGACAGGGCTGCCGGGCTATTCTCCGGCCACTGCCGATCGAAATCGTCCATAAAGCCGTCGTGTGAATAGTTCAGTGGGATCGCTTCCACCACCAGGCCATCACACTGAGCGCGATAGATTGCCGAGGGATGGGCGTGAGTGCTTATGCGCGTGACCAGGCCGTAACGGCCATTATTGAAATTCGGCATGCCGGCGGCGCCGTTGTTGATAATCGCCAGTCCCGGTACGGCCTGTTCCGCCATGGCCAGCGCCGCTGGCGCGCAGGTGTGGCTGGTGGCCAGAACGCTGATGTGATTGCTGGCAGCCCAAGCCTGCAATGCCTGCTGGCGGGCAGGCTCAGCAAGGACGGAGCGCGCGCATGCCCAGCCAGCCAGGGAGGTTTCATCGCCGTGGGTGATCGCAATGCGTTTGCCGGCGACGCTGACCAGCGCCGTCGCAGGGCGGTCAGCCAGCTGCTTTGCCATGCCGGGTAACTGGTTCACGGTGCTGCTCAACCGCGCGTGAATCTGATTGGAGCGCTCTACGGTGTGGTCGTCTACCGCGTCGGGATAGGCGCAGCCGCAGCCGGCGGCGCTGTCGTCGGGTCGTCCCAATTCGGTTTCGACATTGCCCCGCAGCAGGGTATGTGCGGCCAGGCGCGTTTCGATCTCGCTGAACAGCGCAGGCTCCACATCAAACCAGTGCATGTCCCCATTGAACACGGCTTTGGCATCAGGCTCGGCGGCCAGGCGTTTTTCCAGGGCCGTAAGCGCCTGGCGATTGCCATACAGGCCGCCGACGATATACAGCGTTTGGCGGTCAAACAGCGGCGCCCCGGCAAAGCTGTCTGACGGCAGATGGTAATCCAGCGGGCAGCTGCGTCCGGCGGTCATGCGGCGCTCCCAACAGCCGGGCGCTGTAGCCAGCCGGGAATCAGATAGAGCGCAGTGCACAGCAACAGGCCGTACAGGTTGGTGCCCAACAGTAGCGCATATTTGCCATCGCCAATCGCCCAGCTCGCGGGTATCCAGCCGATGGTCAGGGCAATGCCCAGTGCCAGGCCCGCCCAAAAACTCAGGTGAAAGCCCGCCCGGGTTGGCGTGACAAAGCCGTGCAGCACAAACACTGGCGCCAGTCCCATCACCATGGTCCCGCTGATGGTCGTCGCCTTGAGAATATCGGTACCGGCCAGCATCGGCAGATTGCCGAACAGGGCAAAGAGCACCATGGTGCTCATGCCCACTCCCAGTGCCTTGCGGCCCAGATCCTTGCCAGCCAGCGCAGGGAGTTCTCGGCCGACCAGTTTGGCCAGGCTGGAAAACGTCGAGTCCAGGGTCGAGCCGGCAGCAGAGATCATCACAATGGTCATCACTACCAGGGCAGCCAAGCCCATTGCGCGGGCCAGGTCAGCCGGGACGTTACCTGATGCCGCCATGCCTACAAGGTCGGCATGCACACCAATCAGACTGAAGGCCAGAATCGCAAAGAACCCCAGCACACCGGCCACACCGAAGGCCTTGAGCATGCTCTTTTCTTCGCTGATAAAACCGCGGTCGGTCAGCACCGGATCATGGAAGGGATAGCTGACCAGTTGCAGACAGGCAACCAGCAGCAGATCCACGCCGGCGTTCAAAGCCCAGTTGCTGGTGCTGGCTAGTTCGGCTGGGGAGTGTTGCGGCAGGACCAGGCCCAGCACGGCGACCAGAGCCACCACAAAGATGGCCGCCTGGGCCGCGTCAGTGAGAATGGAGCTGCGCAGCCCGCCGCGCAGGCTGTAGGCCAGTGTGACGGCGGTAAACAGTAGGGCCGCGCCGATAAATTCGATGCTGCCACTTTCACCGTAGTAACCACCGACCACGGCCGTGTTGCTCCACACTTCGTTGAACAGGCGGATCAGGATGGCGGCGGTAAAGGCCAACGCCGCGGCCCGGCCATAGTGGGAGGTCAGAAACTGCACCATGCCGGTCGCGCCAAAGTGGCGGCGCAAGCGGTAGATGACCAGTCCGCACAGAGGAATGGAGAGCCAGTAAGTGGCATATGCCAGACCGCCGACCAGGCCGAACTCGGCGCCCAGGTTAGCGGCGTTGGTGACCGATTTGGCGAAAATCCAGCTGATAAAGATGCTGGTGGTCAACAGAAAAGGGGACGCCTTGCGGCCAGCGCTGTCTTCACCATTGAAAAAACCGCCAAGGGTCACGGTGCGGGGCGACAACCAATACATCATCGCCCCGTACACCACCAGAAATCCCCAAAAAAACACGCCCACCCAGCTGGTCAATTGCATGCTGCTTCCATCGTCAAGTTGTTGTTACGGTCAAACTCAAACCCGTCGAGATGGAACTCGACACTCCCAGAAGCCCACCCCTGGGAATGGCCGAGTTCCAGCTCGGCAGAGTGGTCCCAGCCACACCCTTGGTCGAGATGGAGCTCGACACTCCCAGAAGCCCACCCCTGGGAATGGCCGAGTTCCAGCTCGGCAGGGTAGTAGCAGCCGCACCCTTGGTCGAGATGGAACTCGACACTCCCAGAAGCCCACCCCCGGGAATGGCCGAGTTCCACCTCGGCAGGGTAGTAGCAGCTACACCCTTGGTCGAGATGGAACTCGACACTCCCGGAAGCCCACCCCCGGGAATGGCCGAGTTCCACCTCGGCAGAGTGGTAGCAGCCACACCGCTGGTCGAGATGGAACTCGACACTCCCGGAAACCCACTCCGAAACCTACCCCAACGCCCCACCACAACTGGACCCTTGCCCGGCGGTACAGGCAAAACAATGGTCGCGGGTCACTATGGGGTTGTTCTCCACATTACTGCCCAGCAAATCGCTCAGATGGCTGCGGTCCCGGGCGAGCAGATTCATGGGTAGATCCAGCATCTGGTTGAAATCGCAGTCATACAGATAGCCCTGCCAATCCACACTGACCATCGTGCGGCACATCAACCCCGCCATGTTCTGTTCACTGAAGTTGTCACGCAGCAGCTGCATGTAGTCGTTGAACTGGCCTTTACTGACCAGGGTGCTGCCAAAGCGTGCGATCGGCTGATTGGTAATGGTGTGCAGCTGGTCGAACACGATGCCGAAGTCTTCCAGCAGATGGCTTTTATAGTCCGCCTGCAGAGCTGCCTGGGGTGGTGGCAGGCTGGGGCCCTGGGGGTTGTAGACAAGATTTAGCTGCAGATCGCTGTCCGGCTGGCCGTAACCCAAAGCGTTGAGCATCTGCAGACCCTGAATACTGCGCTCGAACACACCATCGCCACGCTGCTTGTCAACGTTGTCGCGGGAATAGCAGGGCAGGGAAGCGGAGACGATCACCTGCTGCTCGGCCAGAAACTCTGCCAAACCTTCGTAACCTGGCTCGGTCAGAATGGTCAGATTACAGCGGTCGATAACCTGCAAACCCTCCCGACGGGCATGGGCGACTATCTCGCGAAACCGCGGATGCATCTCCGGCGCACCGCCGGTGAGGTCCAGTATTTGAACCGAATGGGCGTCGATAACGTCATACAGGGTAGCCAGCACCTGATCGCTCATCGCTTCGGTGCGTGTCGGGCCGGCGTTCACGTGGCAATGCAGGCAACGTTGATTGCAGGTGTACGTCAGATTCACCTGCAGCGTCTGCAGGCTGGAACGGGCAATCGCCGGGAACGATAGATTGTCCAGAAGCGGTAGCGTGTCGCGCACAGGATGCTCCATTTGAGTGAGTTGCCACTGAATCGCCAGGGTGGTCACTTTTTTGATTCAACAGGTGACTGATTGTTACAGCTTGGTAGCAAAAAACCCATGGCAAACATGAACCTTGTGTATCCAACTGTTAGGCTGGATGTAACAAGTAACCAGTCAGGAGAAGACAATGCGCCATTTTTTAATCGGAGCCGTGTGTGTGTTCGGCATGTCTGCGGTCTCACCGGTGATGGCTCAGACCCCGCCCACCAGCGCCGCGCCGCTGTCGACCATCCAGCCACCCGTGCTGAGTTTTGAAGACACCGCGGCCATACGCGATGCGGTGGGCAGCACCACACGCTCAATCTCCAACATCATGCGCGACGCCCACCGCAACCCGCAGCCGACCCTGGAATTCTTCGGCATTCGTGATGATCACACCGTGGTCGAGATATGGCCAGGCGGCGGCTGGTACACCGAAATCCTCGCGCCTCTGCTGCATGAGGAAGGCAAACTGATCGCAGCGCATTTCCCGGAAGACAGCGATGTTGAGTTCTTCAAGGAATCGCGCGCGGACTACGAGCGCCTGCTCAGCCGCCGCGACGTCTACGAGAATGTCGATCTGGCCACCCTCGACTACGATCCGAACAACCCGATAGCCGAGTCGGGCACTGCAGACCGTGTGGTGACCTTTCGCAATGTGCACAACTGGCTCGCCGTCGGCATGGACGAGACCCGCACGGTCTTTGCCAAGATGTTCGATGTACTCAAGCCCGGCGGCATGATGGGCCTGGTTGAGCATCGCGCGCGGCCGGGTGTCGAGCTGCAGGAGATGATCGATACCGGATACGTGTCGGAAGAACTTGTCACCGAGCTGGCGCTGGAAGCGGGCTTCGAGCTGGTGTCGCGCAGCGCGATCAACCAGAACCCCCAGGACATGGGTGACCACCCTGATGGCGTCTGGAGCCTGCCGCCCACCCTGCGCGGGGGCAATGAGAACCGGATTCAGTACATGGGAATCGGCGAAAGCGACCGTATGACGCTGTTGTTCGTCAAGCCTGAATAACCTGCCGGGTGGTGCCAGGTGCTGTCAGTTCCCGGCGGGTTGTCGGGAGTCGGCACCGCGCTGCATTGACCTGAACGCCGTGGGGCTCATGCCGGTCCAGCGGCGAAATGCGCGGGTAAAGCTGCTGGGGTCCAGAAAGCCCAGTTCATAGGCAATGCTGGTCAGGGACAACTGTCCCTGGCTGATCATCCGGATGGCCCCTTCCTTGCGCACCTCATCCACCAGCTGCTCGTAAGAGGTGCCCTCGGCGCTCAATTTACGGCGCAAATGCCGCGGACTGATATTCATCGGCACCGCAACCCGCTCCTCGGACATATCCCCAGACCCAAGTAGCACCTGAATACGCCGCTTGACCTGCTCAACCAGGTCATTGCTCGGCATATTGGCCAGCAGATCCTCCATGGCCTCGATAAACCGCGGCAACAGAAAGGAGTCCGCGCTGGCCAGGGGTTTGGCGAGCAGGGTTTCCTCCAGCATCAGATAGCAACCCTCGGTGCTGGCGCTGACCGGACAGCCCAGCAGACGCGCGCACATCTCGAGTTCGCCGGCATCGCTGCGTGCCAGGGCCACGCCCTTGAGCAATCCCAGGTTGTCCTGATCGAGCTTGTGCACCAGATGGCACAGGTAGCCGACCAGCGCCTCGAGGTGCTGCTGATGGGGCTCGCCCTGGGCGCGCAATACCATCAACATGGCGTCTTCACCCTTGCGGGTCTCCAGCTTCACCTGGGTACTGGCGATCGGAAAGAAGCGGATCAGGTTGGTCAAGGCCGTGCCCAGCGTCGGGCTGGCCTGGCTGGTCAGGGCAATCGCATTAAGCGAGGTAGGGTTGAACAGCCTGTGGATGCGCATGCCAAACAGGGGATCGTCGGCCAGTTGCGCGGCCTCTGCCCACAGCAGCGAGCAGGAAGCCTGATCGATAAAGCCGGAGGAGGGCGGCATGCCCCCGAACAGGCTCTGCACCACACTTGAATCGGCAAGGGAACATTCGTATTGACGCAGGGCCTGGTTGATCAATGGAACCCAAAGCGCCCGTTCCCCTGTTCTTGTTCCTGTCTGTGAGTTCGAGCTATCCAACATGTCTGGTTCCCGATGGATGATCCAAGGTCTAAAACAAAAAGCTGTGGTGCGCGCAGTAATACAGTCGAGATTATCCCTGTAGATTATACGAAATCGCATTCCGCTTGGCGGAACGGCTAGTGCTGATTTTGCAGATCGTTGTTTCGATCCTCTAACCCATTCGGGTGACCCTTGGAGCATGCTACTTTAAAAGGGTGCTGCCCTTTGATTGCGCAAGGTGTTACCTTTCGAAACACCCGGCCCAGAAGGCTCGTCGAGGTCCGGCACCGTACAGAGCGGTATGCTGCATCCGCCACTCAATGACCTCAGGTGTCAATCCATGAAAGCACAGATTTAATTCTGATTCATCAGCTGAATGGCCGGCAGAGTCAATTAAATTGGCCTGCAAAGTCAAGTCTTCGACGGGGAGTGCATGCCAGACTGCCTCTGTCCTGAACGTGTCTTCAGATACACAGGTTCATGTCACCCAAACGGAGCAGCACAATGACAAAAAAAATGCATGCTTGGTCGCTCGCGGCCTTGCCACTGGCAATCGGTCTGGCCAGTTTTACCGGTTCAGCTAACGCAGTTACTTTCAACATCGGTGAAGTTCGCGCTCAGTTCGACTCGCAACTGTCCCTCGGCGCCAGCATGTCGACTACCGACGCCGACAAGCGCTTTATTCACAATGCTACCACTGTAGATGGTGTGGATCAGGACGGTAAGGCCGTAGCACGTACATCTGATGACGGCCGCCTCAACTACGAGTCTGGTGATTTCTTCTCCAAGATCTTCCGAGGCGTACATGATCTGGGCTTCACCTATGGTGATTCCGGCGCGTTCTTCCGTGGCAAGTACTGGTACGACTTTGAAACCAAAGACGGCAGCCAGGATTTTTACGATATTCAGGATGATGGTCGCCCACCATTGGTCAAAGGTGCTGGCGTAGCATTGCTCGACGCTTTCGTTTACCACAATTACGCTATTGGCAATAACCCAGGTAACGTACGTCTGGGTCGCCAGGTTGTGAGCTGGGGTGAAAGTACTTTTATCCAGAACTCGATCAACTCGATCAACCCTGTTGACGTCGCCGCTTTCCGTCGCCCAGGCGCGGAAATTAAGGAAGGTCTGTTGCCTGTCGAGATGTTGTACGTCTCCCAGGGTCTGACCGACAACCTGTCCATGGAAGCATTCTACCAGCTCAAATGGGCACCTTTCGCTATCGATAACTGCGGTACCTTTTTTGGTTCCGATACCCTGGCTACCGGCTGTAACGATCGTTTGGTCGTAAACGGGCCAGACTATCCTCAGGGTAATAACACCACTGGTTCGGCAATCATCTCCAGGTCAGAGAAAGATCGTGACGCGAGTGATGATGGTCAATTCGGTGTTGCCTTTCGCTACTTTGCTCAAGAGCTGAATGACACCGAATTCGGCTTTTACGCGATGAATTATCACAGCCGTACACCTTTCTACAGCAATACCGTAGGTAATCGTCTGGTTCCCGGCGGTACAGCTGCTGCCATCGGTGGTCAATTGCAGCAAGCAGTTGCTGACGGAGCACCGGCGGCGACTATCGCTGCACTGCAGAACGCACTTAACGCTCAATTGGCTCTACTCCAAGCCGGAACCATTGCTGGTATTGACGGCACACCTGGCGCCGCAGGGTATTTCTTCGAGTACCCAGAAGATATCCGCCTGTACGGCGTAAGCTTCCAGACCATGGTCGGCCCAGCTTCTGTCGGTGGCGAGTTCAGCTATCGTCCCAACATGCCTATGCAGATCAATACTGGTGATATGAGCCGTACTGCTCTAAGTCTTGGTCAGGATAACACTCACCGTGATCTGGCTGGTCAGCTCGCCCCAGGCGATTACCTGAAAGGCTATGACCGCAAAGAGTTCTACCAGGCTCAAGTTACAGCCATTCACTTTATTGAGCGAGTGCTCGGTGCAAGCCGCCTCTCTCTGGTTGGTGAAGCCGGCGTGAACTATATTGGCGGTCTTGGCGACACTCGTTATGGTCGTGATTCACTGTTCGGCCAAAGCCCGTATCAAGCAGGCGAAGTTGGTGCTAACGGATTACCCTTGGCTGCAGGCACCTGTGCGTCTCAAACCGGCAATGATGGCTCGGAAGGCTTTCAGAACAGCTGGTGTGAGAACGATGGCTTTTACACTGACTGGTCCTATGGCTACCGCGCACGCGCTGCTCTGGACTACTCCAACGTTTTCGCAGGCGTGAACGTAAGCCCGAGCCTGACCTGGTCGCATGATATTGAGGGTTACGGTCCAAACTTCACTGAAGGCGCCAAGGCTGTCAGCCTCGGTCTGAACTTCGATTATGCTAACAAGTACACTGCCAGCCTTAGCTACACCGATTTCTTTGATGGCAAATACAACACCAACGTGGATCGCGACTTCGCATCCGCCAGTGTCAGTGTGAATTTCTAAGACAGGCAACTGAGGATAAAAATAATGATGCAGATGCAAAAAACCCTACTGGGTGCTGGTGGTCTGGCTTTAAGCCTCCTGGCATCCAGCGTCATGGCCCAGAGCCTGACGCAGGACGAAATCAATCAGCTGGGTAATAACCTGACGCCTATCGGTGCAGAAAAAGCCGGTAACGCTGCAGGCACCATTCCCGAGTGGACTGGTGGTCTGGGTCCAGACGCAGGCAAGATGATTGGCGACAACTTCCAGTCCAACCCCTTTGCCGACGAGCAGCCAGAGTTCGTGATTACTGCTCAGAACTACCAGCAGTACAGCGAAAACCTGACTCCTGGCCAGGTCGCCATGTTCGAGCGTTACCCCGAGACGTACCAGATGCCGGTCTACAAATCGCATCGCTCGGTCGGTTACCCACAAGCTGTGTATGACCAGGTCAAGCAGACCGCCGGTCAAGCCAAGCTGGTAAACGGTGGTGATGGTCTGGACAACTTCTCCCACGGCACCTTTGCCTTCCCGATTCCAAAATCGGGTGCGGAAGTCGTCTGGAACCACAACACCCGCTACCGCGTGAACATCAAGCGCTGGTACATGCAGGCCATGCCGCAGACCAACGGTTCCTACACCCTCATCAAGCTCGAAGAGGAAGTGGGTTACCCGCAGCTGATGGATGACGTCGACGAGTCGACCATTCCTAACACCCTGCTGTTCTTCAAGCAGCGTGTAAACGCGCCTTCGCGTCTGGCAGGTAACGTACTGCTGGTACACGACACCCTGGACCAGTTGAAAGAGCCACGCATGGCGTGGGTTTACAACGCCGGCCAGCGTCGCGTACGTCGCGCACCTCAGGTAGCTTATGACGGCCCGGGTACTGCATCGGACGGCATGCGTACTTCTGACAACTTCGCCATGTATAACGGTGCACCTGATCGTTATGACTGGAAGATGATTGGCAAGAAGGAAATCTACGTTCCGTACAACAGCTACAAGATGACCCAGCGCGAAGTGAAGTATGACGACGTACTGAAAGCCGGTCACATCAACCCCGAGCACACACGCTTCGAGCTGCACCGCGTGTGGGAAGTTCAGGGCAACGTGAAGGCTGGTCAGCGTCACATCTACGCCCAGCGTAACTTCTTCATGGACGAGGATTCCTGGCAGATCAACCTGGCTGACCACTACGATGGTCGTGGTACTCTCTGGCGCGTTGGTGAAGGTCACATCGCCTTCAACTACGTAGAGAAGATCCCGGGTTACTCCATCGAGACCCTGTATGACCTGTTGGCCGGTCGTTACATTGCCCTGGGCATGTACACCGAAGAAGTCTCTGCACCGCAGTTCGACTTCGAGCCAAGCTACAACCAGTTTACCCCGGCAGCCCTGCGCTCCTCGGGTATCCGCTAAGCTGGTCGCCTTCGGGCAATAAGAAAGGGAGCCTTCGGGCTCCCTTTTTTTGTCTGCATTTCCGTAAACATAATGCTGAACCCGCTTTTTTTACCCCCAAAATGGATCCCCGCGTGCGCGAGGATGACGATTGGTTGGAGGGCGGTATTATGTCTGGGGCGTTGCTGTGGCTGGTTTACCGCTTGGATCCCCGCCTTCGCGAGGATGACGATGGGGAAAGCGAGGATGACGGTGGGTGGGGCGAGGATAGCGGTGGGTGGAGCGAGGATAGCGGTGGGTGAAGGCGAGGATGACGGTGGGGGAAGCGAGGTTGACAGTCTGGGGAAGCGAGCATGACGATGGGGGAGGTCATTCCCGCCCCACACCCCGTCATTCCCGCGAACGCGGGAATCCATTTTGACCTTAAGGGTTTGTCAAGCGGTAACACTACCGCCCTGGCGGGACTGGGAGCGGAAGGCGGTGGGGCTCATGCCGGTCCAGCGGCGGAAGGCGCGGGTGAAGCTGCTCGGATCCAGAAACCCCAGCTCGAAGGCAATACGGCCCAGGTTCAACTTGCCGTCCTGGATCAACCGAATAGCCAACTCCATGCGCACTTCATCCAGCAACTTCTCATAGGTCGTCTGCGTCTCGCTCAGCTTGCGGCGCAAATGCCTGGGGCTCATGTTGAAGGGGGTGGCCACCAGGTCTTCCGACACCTCACGTTCTGATACCAGCACGCGGATCCGCTGCTTCACCTGCTCGGCAAAATCGATATTGGGCACGGCCCCAAGCATATCCTCCAGCGTCGCATCCAGACGCTTGACCAGAAAAGCATCAGCGGCGGGCAGGGGCGTGTTCATCATGTGTCTGTTGAACTTGACGGCCACCCGTTTGCTGCCCGGTCGGATACGCTTGCCAAAGATGTTTTCGCAGGTCGTGCGTGTCCGTTCATGGTCCCCAATCAAGCGGGTTTCCAGCACCATCGAGCTGGTAGCCGGCCCCAGTGCATCCCATATGTGCTTGCAATGGGACAACAGGGCTTCCATGTGCATCGGATGTGGGGTGCCGCGGGGCTGAAAATAGACGGTTATGTGCTGATCGTCTTCCACCGAATACAGCTGAACCTGAGTACTGAACACGGAGAAAAAACGAATCACTCGCTGCAGAGCATCGCCCACAGTGGCACTGGAAACGGCGGCCAGGCCCAGTACCTTGAGGGTATTGGAGCGATAGTTCTGTCCCATTTTGAGGCCAAAACAATCGTCCTGAGCAAGATTGCCAGCGGCATGCCACAGGCGGTTCATATCAGTCTGGCTGATTTGCACCGAGCTGAGGTCTGTCGGTTCGAAGTACTGCTGCAGGTCATCGGGTAAGTCGTCAGTAGACTTGCCATATTCTTTTGCGAGGGTCTGGCCTATGCCCTGAGCCCAAAATGCCCGTTCTTGCAGCCGCTCACAGGGTAGCGGATGGAGGATCTGGTTCATGCGGGAGAGTCTCTCAGTTTTATTCTTGTATTTTTTGTCTCACTCTGGGTCTTTCTATCGTCAACATAAGCCAAATAGACCGATTATGCAAAAGAATGGAACAGATAATTGCATGCGGTTAATAAAGGACATTCATTGAATGAATGTCCCCTTGGGGCCAAGAATTAGTCCTTTTCGGACAAATCAAATTCATTCTCCGTGACAGACTTGTCTCCGATGCCAGACACCTCCGGGCTAGCTGGTATCCATGATTCAATCTAACGGAGCAGCACAATGACAAAAAAAATGCATGCTTGGTCGCTCGCAGCGTTGCCTCTGGCAATCGGTCTGGCCAGCTTCTCGGGTTCAGCAGGTGCAGTAGCTTTCAATATTGGTGACGTTCAGGCGCAGTTTGACTCGCAGCTTTCTATCGGCGCGAGTATGTCTACGCAAAGCGCAGACAAGCGATTTATCCACGTCGGCACCGTCATTGATGGTGAGAATCAAGGCGGTCAAGGTGCAGCTCGAACCTCAGACGACGGTCGCTTGAATTATGAAGCAGGCGATGTTTTCTCAAAGATCTTCCGCGGCGTTCATGACCTGGAACTGTCCTACGGTGATTCCGGTGCGTTCTTCCGTGGCAAATACTGGTACGACGCCGAGATCAAAGACGGCAGTCAGGAATTCTACAATGTAGATGATGACGGTCGTCCACCGCTGGTCAAGGGTGCTGGTACAGCACTGCTGGATGCGTTCGTTTATCACAACTACACCATCGGCAACACGCCGGGTAACGTTCGCCTGGGTCGCCAGGTGGTTAGCTGGGGTGAGAGTACATTCATCCAGAATTCGGTTAACGCAATCAACCCGGTGGACGTGGCTGCTTTCCGTCGTCCCGGCGCTGAAATCAAGGAAGGTCTGCTCCCGGTCGAGATGCTGTACGTCTCCCAGGGCCTGACCGACAACCTTTCCCTTGAAGCTTTCTACCAGCTCAAGTGGGCTCCCTTCGCAATCGATAACTGCGGCACATTCTTTGGTGCAGATACGCTGGCTACCGGTTGTAACGACCGTCTTGTAGTAGGTGGCTCTGACTCGCCCCAGGGTGATCCAACCCTTAACGGTCGTATCATTGCCCGTGACGGCAAAGATCGTGATGCAAGCGATAGCGGTCAGTACGGCCTGGCGTTTCGTTATTACGCAGCAGAGCTGAACGACACCGAATTCGGCTTCTACGCTATGAACATTCATAGTCGCGCGCCGATTTATAGCAACACCCAGGGGCCTCTTGTCGGTATTGGCGGTC
This sequence comes from Halopseudomonas salina, assembly GCF_008641105.1. Next base: position 59,251 of record NZ_VTTI01000007.1, on the reverse strand, counting down.
TTGCCGGCGGTGCGGGTTATTTCTTTGAATATCCCGAAGACATTCGTATTTATGGTTTGAGCTTTGCGACCAACATTAGCGGCACGGCCGTTAGTGGTGAGGTCAGCTATCGCCCGAATCAGCCCATGCAGGTCACTTCCGGCAGCATGAGCGTCGCGGCTCTCACCGGCTCAGGCGCCTTCATTGGTCGTCCTAACGAGACCTACGCGGCTGGTGACTACATCCAGGGTTACGATCGCAATGGTATCTATCAGGCTCAGGTCACGGCCATTCACTTTATCGAGCGGGTTCTCGGCGCCAGCCGTCTCTCGTTGGTGGGTGAAGTTGGTTACAACTACATCGAGAGTTTGAGCGACGCAGACGGTTCTACTTTCTACGGTCGTGACTCGGTGTTCGGTCAGTCTCCTGTTGCTGATGGCTCCTGTTTCTCGCAAAACACCGGTCGTGGTGCAAGCTGGTGCGAAAGCGATGGCTTCTACTCGAGCAGCTCCTGGGGCTACCGTGCACGTGCGGCACTCAACTACTCCAACGTATTTGCCGGCGTCAACCTGACACCGACATTGAGCTGGTCACACGACGTTCAAGGTTGGGGCCCTAACTTCAACGAGGGCGCCAAGGCTATCAACTTCACCCTGAATGCCGATTACGCCAACAAGTACTCTGCCAGCCTCGGCTACACCGATTTCTTCGATGGCAAGTACAACACCAGCGTTGATCGTGACTTTGTATCGGCTAGCGTTAGCGTAACGTTCTAAGACTGGCAACTGGAGAGATAAAATAATGATGCGTATGCAAAAAACTCTATTGAGTGCCGGCGGACTGGCTTTGAGCCTTCTGGCAACCAGCGTCATGGCACAAAGCCTGACGCAGGACGAAATCAATCAACTGGGCAACAACCTGACTCCGATTGGCGCTGAAAAGGCTGGTAACGCAGCGGGCACCATCCCTGAGTGGACTGGCGGTATCGGTTCGGACGCAGGTCAGGATCTGCCCGATAACTTCTCGTCGGATCCTTACGCCAACGAACAGCCGCAGTTCGTGATTACCGCGCAGAACTACCAGCAGTACCGCGATAATCTGACCCCTGGCCATATCGCCATGTTCGAGCGCTACCCGGAAACCTTCCAGATGCCGGTGTACGAGACACACCGCTCTGTAGGCTACCCGCAAAGCGTCTACGACCAGGTCAAGCAGACCGCCGGTCAAGCTAAGCTGGTAAACGGTGGTGACGGTCTGGACAACTTCTCCCACGGCACCTTTGCCTTCCCGATTCCAAAGTCGGGTGCGGAAGTCGTCTGGAACCACAACACCCGCTATCGCGTAAACATCAAGCGCTGGTACATGCAGGCCATGCCGCAGACCAACGGTTCCTACACCCTCATCAAGCTCGAAGAGGAAGTGGGTTACCCGCAGCTGATGGATGACGTAGACGAAGCGAGCATCCCCAACACCCTGCTGTTCTTCAAGCAGCGTGTAAATGCACCTTCGCGTCTGGCAGGTAACGTACTGCTGGTACACGACACCCTGGACCAGTTGAAAGAGCCACGCATGGCGTGGGTTTACAACGCCGGCCAGCGTCGCGTACGTCGCGCACCTCAGGTAGCTTATGACGGCCCGGGTACTGCATCGGATGGTATGCGTACATCTGACAACTTCGCCATGTACAACGGCGCACCTGACCGTTATGACTGGAAAATGATTGGCAAGAAGGAAGTCTTTGTACCTTACAACAGCTACAAGATGACCCAGCGTGACGTCAGCTATGACGATGTGCTGAAAGCAGGCCACATCAACCCCGAACACACCCGCTTCGAGCTGCACCGCGTGTGGGAAGTTCAGGGCAACGTGAAAGCCGGCCAACGCCACATCTACGCCCAGCGTAACTTCTTCATGGACGAAGACTCGTGGATGATCAACCTGGCTGATCACTACGACGGTCGTGGCACGCTCTGGCGTGTAGGCGAGGGCCATATCGCCTTCAACTACAACGAGAAGATCCCGGGTTACTCCATCGAGACCCTGTATGACCTGCTGGCCGGTCGCTACATCGCCCTGGGCATGTACACCGAAGAAGTCTCTGCACCGCAGTTCGACTTCGAGCCAAGCTACAACCAGTTTACCCCGGCAGCCCTGCGCTCCTCGGGTATTCGTTAAGGTGTAAAGCTGCTCAAGTAGTTGTTTGGGATTTAAGGGACATCTTCGGATGTCCCTTTTTTTATGCAAGCTTTTCGCCCAAATAATGCTGAAACCCGCTTTTTAAACCCAAAATGGATCCCCGCCTTCGCGAGGATGACGAAGGGGGGGCGTCATTCCCGCGAAGGCGGGAACCCATTTTGACCTTGGGTTCTGGCCCGCGAACCCGCACACATAATGCTGAAACCCGCTTGCTTGAAACCCAAAATGGATCCACGCGTACGCGAGGATGACGAAAGGGGGGGCGTCATTCCCGCGCACGCGGGAACCCATTTTGACCTTGGGTTCTGGCTCGCAAACCCGCACACAAAATGCTGAAACCCGCTTTTTAAACCCAAAATGGATCCCCGCCTTCGCGAGGATGACGTTGTCTAAGAGGTTCGAGGATGACGATGTCTGTCTAGTGTTACACTACCCACCATCAAATCCGATTACTGCCGTACCAGAGGGAAGCATCCTTGTTTAGCGAATTTGCCCTGCACGAACGTCTGCTCAAAGGCATCGAAGAACTGTCTTTCGACAAACCCACCGAGGTTCAACAGGCAGCCATTCCGCCTGCGATTGCGGGTGATGACCTGCATGTGATTGCCCAGACCGGCAGTGGCAAGACAGCGGCATTTGTAGTGCCTCTTCTGCAGCGCCTGATGACCGACGACAGCCAGGCCATGGCGCCGCGGGCGTTGATCTTGCTGCCCACGCGTGAACTCGCGCGGCAGATCATCAGCGAAGTGCAGAAATTCGCCAAGTTCACCTTTATCAAGGCTGAACTCATCACCGGTGGCGAAGACTTCAAGGTCCAATCCGCCAAGATGCGCAAGAACCCCGACATCATCATCGCCACCCCCGGCCGCGCCCTCGAGCACCTGGCCGCCGGGAGCTTGATCCTGTCCGATATCCAGGTACTGGTCCTCGACGAAGCAGACCGCATGCTCGACATGGGCTTTACCGAAGACGTGATGAAACTCGCCAACGCCTGCCCGCCGGAGCGACAGACGCTGCTGTTCTCCGCCACCAAGGGCAGTGCAGCACTGCGGCGTGTAGTTGAAGAGGTGCAGCGCACACCACGTCTGTTACAGCTCAATACCGTACGCGACGACACCCCAGCCATCACCCAGCAGGTTATCGCCGCTGACGACCAGGCCCACAAGGAAGCGCTGCTCAAGTGGCTGTTGGTTAATGAAAGCCCCGGCAAAGCCATCGTCTTCACCAACACCCGCATCATGGCTGACCGCCTCAACGGCGTTCTAAGAGCCATGGACCTGCGTGTATACGTGCTGCACGGCGAGAAAGACCAGAAAGACCGCAAGCTGGCCATAGAGCGCCTCAAGCAGGGTCATGTAGGCGTCCTGGTCGCCACCGACGTCGCGGCCCGCGGACTGGACATCGACGAGCTGGACCTGGTCATCAACTTTGACATGCCGCGCAGTGGCGACGATTACCTGCACCGCATCGGCCGCACCGGCAGGGCAGGGGCCGAAGGTATCGCCATCTCCCTGGTAGCACCCCACGAATGGAACCTGATGTGCAGCATCGAGCGCTACCTGCGCAGGCAGTTCGAGCGCCGCACCATCAAGGAGCTGGTCGGCAACTACAAAGGCCCGAAGAAAACCAAAGCCTCGGGTAAGCCGGTGGGTAGCAAGAAAAAGAAAGACGACAAGAAAAAAGACGGCAAAAAACGCCCCAAAACCGGCAAACCCGCCGCCAAACGCAAACCCGCCACGCCCCAGGGGCAGGTGGTGACAACGTCAGATGGATTGGCACCGCCGAAGAAGCGTAGCTGAGTGCAAATGCTCAAACCCGCTTTTTAAAGTCAAAATGGATTCCCGCCTTCGCGGGAATGACGGGGAGGGGGTGGGAATAACGTGGTAGGACGCGGGAATGACGGGTAGTGGTTGTCATCCTCGCGAACGCGGGGATCCATTGTGGGTTTCAAAAAAGCGGGTTTGTGCCTTACTGAGCGGGACGGCGCGATCCACGCCACAACTGAAACAACCAAACCATCACCAACCCCACAACCACCCCAGCCGTATTGGCATAAATGTCAGTAATATCAGCCGACCGCGTCGGATGAAAACTCTGCACATATTCCACAGCCACACCCACCATAAACATCAACAGTCCACGCACCCACCAATACCACCTGGGGAAGGCGAGGAAGTTGAGGACCGTGCAGGCGAATAGGCCACCGGCGTGATAGAAATACGAGTGCCAACCAGCGGTTGCCGGGGGCGGGGTGGGGCTCATGCCCAGGTAGATGCCCAGGCCGAGTACCGTAAAAAATATAACCTTGAACACCGTGCGATACCGCGCCCATTGGCGCATAAGTCTTACCCACATATCAGCACGGTCAATCCCTCAGGCTGTCGTAGCCGTCGTTGAAACGGCTCATGTCAGCGGAACGGGTCATGTCATACAGCTGGTAGCGTCGCGCCAGGCGGGCGCCACCGTCACGGGTCAGGGGGTTCCAGGCGATGGTACCGCTGGACTTGGACGAGCGGGCAAAGAACGCATCGAACGGGAAGGAGAAGTACACGCCCTTGTCGAAGCTACCCTCACCAAACTCTTCAGCCGACACGTTGGTACGCGTTACCCAGGCACCCACGGAAATACCGTTCTTGTAGCGCCGCGATAGGTCCAGCGTTGCACCGTAATCACCAGCCAGATAGCGGCCCACGCTGCCCTTGGCCAGCACATCGTAGAAACTGGTCTGCACATAGCCGGTCACGTGGCCGGTCAAGGTGGAATAATCGCGGAAGCTCAGATCCTGCTTGAAGCCACGCTGGCGCACCCAGTTCACATCCACACCCACAGCCCAGTTATCGTTATGCGGCCGGAACAGCAGCTCACCACCCACACCGCCGAACATACTTTCCAGCATGCCCGCATAGGCAGACGCATACAGATCACGGTCAAGACGCTTGGTGTGGGTGTATTGCAGACTTTCGATCACCACATCCGAGCTGGTCAGGTATTCACGGATATTGGTACGCACCCGCGGCAACTGGCTTGGGGCGTCGTAGCGGAACTTGTCGAAGTTATCCAGCAAGTTGGCAGCCACGCTGGTGTGAATCCACTGGTTGCGACTGAAGCGGTACTCACTGGTGAGACGCGCCAGGAACTGATACAGAATAAAGCCGTCAGGTCCACCCACGTTCTGGTTATAGCCTAGGGAAACGCCGTAGGTAAACTTGTCCAGAGGCTCGGTGTGCAGAAGCTCGGTGTTCAGAACGCTTGGCGTGGCATTTACCACGGAACGGCGCATTTCAGCGTCATCAATCCGGTTATCACGCAGATCGCGCAACTTGCCCGCGTCGATGCTGGTCTCGGTCACCGCCATGCCGCGGGGCTTGTTGACCAGGGTGTACCAGTCATAGGTGCCTTCGCCTGCGCTGTTATCCAGAATCCGGCTGGCCCGGCCCAGGCCCTGGGCTTCGTTACGGAAAACCTTTTGCTCACCGGTAACGATCAGCTCGCCATTCTTTTCTTCAATGGTTTCTACTTCAAAGCCGGCATTCTCGCGCAAACGATCGCTGACATTAGCCCAGTCTATGGTTTTGGCGCTCACACCAGCGGGGAGTGCTTGCCGCGGTTCTACCTCTGGATCCAGTGTTTTAGGCGTCAAGGCATCAGACAGGTTGGTACGCAGGGTAATACCGATCATCGCGGTATTACCGCGCTCCCAGCCTGCAGTAAAGGAGATGCCGTCGCTGTATTTGTAGACTGCACCTATGTTAATAGGTGAGTCTTGGGCCTGATTGTTTTCTTGAGGTTCAGATTGATAGTCGTTACCGTCGAGCTCGAGCTTCAGTCGCAAGGGTTCCCAGGGAGTCTGGTATTCAACGCCACCGAATATACCTGGGCGGCCTTTGAAATAGGCATCCTGGTTAAAATCACCCACTTGATCCGAGGTTCGACCGGGGCGCTCGTTGAAGTTACCACCCAAAATCGCCAGCGGGTTGGTCACGTCACCGCGGTTGCCGATGTAGCCCCAAGCAAAACCGAGACTGAAGTCGAGGTCGTAGAATCGCTTGTTAGCGACAAAGTACTCACTGGCGAACAAACCGGTACCGCCGACGTCACGCATACCAAAGGCCACGTCAGGTAACCAATAGTTTTCCTGCAGTAGTCGGACCTTTACATCTACGGCCTTATCTTTATAGCTCTGTCCAGTAGTAGATACGGCGTATTCCCTATTGCTGATTGCCATATAACGTATAGTGCCTTCAAGCCATGAAAACGGTTGTACTGAAACGCTGTAACGGCTGTAGGGTGATGTTCTGTTGGCATTAAAACTAAACTCACCCACGGGCGCCATACGGGCTGTCGGCGTCTGCAACAAGCCTACACCGCCAAAGTCATGCTGTGTGGTGCTGTAACGATCCGCGAGCGCCTGAGCTGGCAAGATAAGGCAGGCCATACTCAGTGATGCTACAAGGGAGGAAGCAGCAGCTTTACTCATCAAAGCGGCCTCCCAATTGATACTGTGTTGCGAGCAGTGCGGTGAAATCTTCATTCAGGCCCGTCGCTTCCGGCGAGAGGATATTCCGTTGCAACGGTACAAAAACGATTCCCCCGACAGCCAAATTGGCAGGTTGGGCGTTCCAGTAGGCGACGGAGGCCTTGCTGACACTTCCATCCGGCTGCACTAAATACACAAGACTGGGATCAGCCATATCATGTCGCGGGCAGCTCTCCAGGTAAGCAACGGGTTGTTCGCCGGGTACATAAGGCAAGACGCATTCGCGTTTTACCGCGCCTATCACGCGAATTTGATCGGGGCGCCGCGGATAGCGCAACTGATCACCGTCACGCAGTAATTGGTTATTCTGCGGCAGTAGTTGAGCGAGGGGATTCATTTCAGCCACTACGCGGCCAGTAACAGGCATGGGCTCTACCAGGGCATGCAGGCGCTCGGCCAGCTCCAGCAAGGGAGCGTTACCCTCTGCCTTGGCATGTACTGCGTTGACCTGCAATTCAAATAGAACGCCAGCCTTGAGTCGCACCTGGTCTTCTACTGCGTCTTTGCGTAAAAGGGCGGCGCCCAGAAACCAGGCATTGGCACTCACCTGGCCGGTAGCAGCAGCCTGGCTCAGCCGAGCACCCATCGGAAACGCAAATGTGCCGGGGTTGAGCACCTGACCGTCAATCTGCACCACTATCCTGTTTTCGTCAGGCAGTGCGGCCCTAGCTTCACTATTGCCTGCTGTTTGAGCCAGAGCATGAACTGAAAAAATACTGAAAAGAAGAAAACACCCCAAACTCAAAAAAGAACGATTCATTCCTGAAACCCCGCCGGACGCACTTCAGTCAGTCGCATGGGGGGCAGGCCTGGCGCAACATGTTGCACGCTGGCTATTACCTTGCCCGTGGCAGGGTCAAACCAGTAGTAATTGGTAGCGGTGAAATCCAGTGCAGGCATGCTTATGTTTTCATCCAGGCGTTGCAGTTGAATTTCCCTGCCCATTACCTGAATGGCTTCCTCTGGGCCCAACTCATAGGACGCGATTTGCGGAATGCCGGTCAAAAACCGATCCGGGTAATCCACGGTCCGCACAACTTCGACTTGCCCAATAGTACGAAGATCGCCGCGAAATGGATCAGCGGCCATCATTGGCGCCAGTACGTCACTCCCATCGGGCAGGCCCGCAGCCTGAATCACTCGGCCGTTCTGGGTCACCAGCATCTGCTCAAGTCCGTGCCACTCGGCAGTGCCCTGGCTTTCAGCGGCTCTGATGAGTAGCGCTTCAGATTGCACCAGTTGAACCACCAAGCCAGGTCGATCCAGAGTATTGACGTACTCGGCAGTAACCAGCGGTTCAGGGCCACTGACTGCCAGCTTGATCGACTCATAGGAATCGGTCATCAGCGAGTTACAGCCTGACAGCAACAGTGCCGTCAGGCAGCTAGCGCCCAAACGAAAGAGGTTATTCACTACGTGGCCAGTCCCTTGCTCAGTTATCGTTGCTGCCGATGTCTTCGTTGATCAGCACAGAGGTGCGCAAGATGTTAGCTGAGGGGAACAACTGGCTGATGAAACGGTTCCAGCGTGTGATCTCGGCAGCGCCAACAAACACCACATCCTGTGGCTGCATTTCAAACTGATTAGCCAGAATGAAGGCAGAGGGCGATTTAGCATTAAGCTGGAAAACAGTGGCTTTATCGGTTGCGAGGTTCTCGACACCACGGATCACATACACATCCTTGCCGCTAGCCGATGTGGGCAGGGGGCCACCAACTGAACCCAGCACTTCGGTCAGCGTCATACGGCTGGTGCGGTATGGGATGGCTTCAGGTGCACTTACTTCACCCATGACAAAGATCTTACGGTTATCGTTCAAGCCCATGTGCAGCTTGTCACCGGCGCGCAGATAAATCTGACCGATGCGGCTATCGTTGCTGCTCAGGCGGTCGTAGTCCAGAGTGTAAGTGACTCCGTCACGCACCAATACTAGATTGGATAGGTCGGCACGCTGCTGGTCGATCTGTGCGAGTCCCACAGCTTGCAATAATGTGAGCTGAGTTGAGTCGACTGGCAAAAAACCCGGATTCACAAATGCGCCGCTGATATCGATTTTCTGGCTGTTATATCCCAGCACATTGACGTCGACCTGGGGTTGTTCGATGTAGCGGGCCAAGCGCTTGGTGATGATTTCTCGCAGTTCCTCAAGCGTAAGGCCTGCTACCTCTACGTTACCCACAAAAGGATAAAACAGTGTGCCATCGTCACGAACGACGCGGGCGTTCGCCGCTTCTGTTTGCTGTGGGCCGCCAGGAGTGGTCAGTTCAGGGTGATCCCAGACTGTGATAAATAGAGCGTCATTCGGTCCAATGCGATAATTCTCTGGCTCATAGGAAAGCAGCTCAGGTGGAATCATCGTTTTTTCCGCATTGCTGGCCTGATCCTGGGCAATCAGCTTTGGTGTTATCTGCACCATCTCTACCATGCTGTCTTCAGCTGAGTCATCGCTGATCAAACGGTCCGTGTCCATGTGCATACCGGGGGAAAACATGCACGCCTGCAAAAGTAGTACAGAAGCGCCCAAAGCGACTAGCGGGAATCTGGTCATCGTATGGAGTCTTTATTTGAATTTTCGGAATCGAACATAAAAAAGCCACCTAAAACAATGTTTCAGGTGGCTTCCATCACTGACAACAAACTCTATCAGTTAGTGCCGGTAGTACCGGTGGTACCAGTAGAGCCGCCGCCATCATCAGCAGCTGCAGCAGCTGCAGCCCCTGCAACAGCTACACCAACTGCTAGGGTACCAACTCCAAGGCCGCCAGCTGCACCTGCGCCTGCTGCTGCGCCGCCTGTACCAACACCGGGCGCTGCGCCTGGCGCTGCACCAGCACCGCTACCAGCGCCTTGGCCAGCATTGGCGCTTGCGCCAGGTGCTTCACCTGTTGGGGTTTGAGCAAAGGCACCCGCAGAAGCGAGTAACAGGCCACTAGTTACCAGAGCAAAAATTTGTTTTTTCATAATTTAATTCTCCCGGATTTGCAATTCAAATTCGATTATACGCAGATCTCCGTTAATGGAAACCCTGCTGGCAATACCTTGCTTGAAAGTGCAAGCAAAAAGTGTGCGCTCGATCACGTCAATTTGTGATCAATGTGATTAGTATGCGGCACAGTTAAGGCAATAGCCGTTCAAAAAGCAAGTGAATTTGCAAAGGAATGCATATGAATACCCAATACCCCCACATACAGCACCATGGAGCAGTGCAGGGCGTTACTGGCTCCTGTCACCAGTTATGGTTAACCCCTCAGGACAGCCTGCTGATTGATTGCGGGCTCTTTCAGGGCGGCGAGAGCTCCGGTAACGGCGCAGATGCGCACAACCTGGCAGTCGAATTCGATCTGACCAGCGTCAGGGCGCTTGTTGCTACCCATGTGCACATCGATCACATAGGGCGTATCCCATGGCTGCTTGGTGCAGGGTACAAGGGCGATATTCACTGCACCGAGCCATCAGCCATGCTGATGCCGACGGTATTGGAGGATGCTTTTCTGGTAGGTATCAAGCGTGACAAGCGCCTGGCCACCCGCTTTATTGAGATGGTACAGCCCAGACTCCAAGGCCACCCCTATAAAACCTGGGTCACCCTGATTGAGCGCGAAGATCTTGTCTGCCGAATTCGCTTTCAACGCGCCGGCCATATTCTCGGCTCTGCCTACGTGGAATTCGACATAAGCTACCCACAGCAAAACCGCACCCGCCGCATCGTATTCTCCGGCGACCTCGGCGCACCCCACGCCCCGATGCTTCCCGCCCCAAAGTCACCTTACAAAGCAGATGTTGTGGTACTCGAAAGTACCTACGGTAACCGTCTCCACGAAAACCGCCGCACAAGACGCGCCCGTTTCCAAAAAGTAATAGAACAAGCCCTACAAGACGGCGGCACAGTTATAATCCCCGCCTTCAGCATAGGTCGCACCCAGGAGCTCCTCTACGAACTCGAAGACATCATCACCAGCACCCGCCAAAAAACCTGGCAAAACATCCCGATAATCCTCGACGCCCCCCTGGCCACCCGCTTCACCAAACTCTACCGCCAACTAACGCCCTACTGGAACGCCGAAGCCCTGAAGCGTGTCACCAGCGGCCGCCAACCCCTGGGCTTCGAACAACTCCTCACAGTCGAAACCCACGCCCAACACCAATCCATGGTCAACCGCCTGGCCCAAACCAGACAACCCGCCATCGTCATCACCAGCAGCGGCATGTGCAACGCCGGCCGCGTCATCAATTACCTCAAAGCCATGCTCAACGATCCACGGCACAACGTCGTATTCGTCGGCTACCAGGCCCGCGGCACCCCCGGCAGCATCATTCAGCAATACGGTCCCCAGGGCGGTTATGTAGAGCTGGACGGAGAACGCTATGACATCAAAGCAGGTATCTACACTCTGGGTGGCTACTCAGCCCACGCCGATCAGGCAGGGCTGATTGGTTTTATCACCAATATGCGCCACTGGCCTGAAGAGGTGCGCCTGGTGCATGGAGATGAAGACGCCAAATCCACCTTGGCCGCGCTGCTCAAGGCACGCGCTGTCTCGGCCGGAAAGACACTTGTGGTAAATGTGCCTTGACCGAGCAGTCCGAGTTGAACCCTTTCGGTTTTATACGCTCTCATTTGTGTGTCAAGTCTTGTAAGTGTCACATACGACCCATTATCATCATCCCGCTTGGATTGCTGAATCAGGATCGATCCGCCTCCATTCTTTGCCCCAATCACTAACGCCGTCTAAGCGGCAAGCAGGACAGGATGCCAGCCCCTAAACGCAACGTTTCCCAGTGGTATCTGATTCAGTGCAAGGCTCGGCAAGACGAGCGGGCAGAGCTGAATCTGAAAAACCAGAACTTTACCTGCTATAGACCGGTCCATACGGTTGAGCGCCTGCGTCACGGCAAGCGGGTTCGTATCGAAGAGTCTCTTTTTCCAGGCTACATGTTCATTCATCTGAGCTATATCTCGGACAACTGGTACTCCATTCGCTCCACCCGCGGAGTTTTGCGCCTGGTTGGATTTGACCACCAGCCCACCACGGTAGCGCCGGAAATCATCCATGCAATCAAAACGCGCAGCGAGGGCTTACCTATCAAGCCAATCCTGCAACCAGGTGATCGTGTGCGCATTGTGAAAGGGCCCTTCAACGAGCTGGAAGCCATCTTTACCCGGCAAGATGGCATGGAACGTGCTGTGTTGCTATTAAACCTGTTACATCGCCAGCAGCACATGAAAGTGCCATTGCATGCCATAGAGCCAATGGAACGTCTGACCAGAACTGGCTGATGTAAACTGCAAAATGTATTAAAAACCTTATATTTATCAATAGGTCTGCACAATGTCAGTAAGAAAAGCCATCCTCCCCGTTGCCGGTCTAGGCACCCGTTTTCTGCCCGCGAGCAAGGCTATTCCCAAGGAAATGATCACCGTGGTGGATAAGCCGGTGATTCAGTATGTGGTGAATGAAGCCATAGCAGCCGGCATCAAGGAGATAGTGCTGGTCAATCACTCGGCCAAACGAGCGATTGAAGATCACTTCGACGTCCACTACGAACTTGAAACCGAATTGGCCAATCGCGGCAAGGACGAGCTTCTCAAGGTGCTGCGTTCGATCTTGCCAGCAGACGTTCGGGTGATCAGCGTGCGCCAGGGCAAACCCCTCGGTCTGGGCCATGCCGTATTGTGCGCACGAGAAGTCGTTGGCGATTCGCCATTCGCAGTAATGCTGCCTGACGTGTTGGTTGATGATTACTACCAGCCCGCCGGTAGTGAACCAGACCTGGCCACCATGGTGCGCAATTTTGGTGCAACCCAGCACGCGCAGATCATGGTCGAACAGGTACCGATGGACAAGGTCTCGCAATACGGTGTGGTAGCGCTGGACGGCAAGCCGCCTGCAGCCGGCCAGAGCTGCACCATGACCGGTGTGGTAGAAAAGCCCAAGCAGGCCGATGCCCCTTCGGACCTGGCCGTGGTTGGCCGTTATGTTCTGCCCGCCCGTATTTTTGATCTGCTGGCAACCACCCAGCCGGGGGCCGGCAACGAGATTCAATTGACCGACGCCATCGCCGCGCTGATGCGCGAGCAGCCGGTAGATGCTTACCGCATGCAGGGCAAAACCTACGACTGCGGCAGCAAGATCGGCTATCTGCAGGCCACTCTGGCCTACGCGCTGCGCCATCCTCAGGTGGGTGACGAGTTTGCCCAACTGATCCGCGCGCACCGTTAACGGGAGCTCTACTGTCATGCATCTGGACGTATACGGAGATACCCTGTGCGCGCTGGTCACAGCTGCCGGCCTGGCGTCCGTCGGCCACGACGTGACACTAAGCCTACCCTATGGCCGCGTGCGCGAACGCGTATTGGCCAATCACGCGGCCTACAGCGAGCCGGGCCTGCGCAAGCTGATCAGTGGCGAGCACACCGCCGGGCGCCTGAGCTTTTCCGAGTTCAGTACCTTGCCGGACGAAAATAGCCGAGCGGTGTTCCTAGCCCTGAATACCGGCGAAGAAAGCGCAGCGGAGAATATCGTCCAGCGACTGACCCAGAAACCTGACCGACGCTGGTTGATCATCAATCAGTCACCGTTCCCGGTGGGCTTCACGGAGCTGTTGCAGTCACGTATCAAATTGGAAACACCAGATAATCCCAGCGCTGTTGTCTGCCTGCCCGATTTCCTGCAGGAAGGTTCAGCTATCGACGGCCTGCGCAAACCGGCACAAATCATACTGGGGTGCAGCGATGGCCACGCAGAACTCAAGGTCAAGGAGATTTACCGGCCCTTCAGTCGTGAAGTTGATCGTTTCCTGGTCATGACAGAGCGTGAAGCCGAATTTACCAAGCTCACGATCACCGGCATGCTGGTTACCCGCATCAGTTTCATGAACGACATGGCCAATCTGGCCGACTCCCTGGGTGTGGATATCGAGCACGTGCGCCAGGGCGTGGCGGCCGATCCACGTATCGGGCCGGCCTATCTATATCCCGGGGTCGGATTTGGTGGGCCGGGCTTTGCCAGCAACGTGGTCAACCTGGTCGATACGTTAAAAGCCAGTGGTGTCGGTTCCGAGTTGCTTAACGAAGTATTGGAGATCAACGAACGGCAGAAGGACCTGCTGTTTCGCAAGCTCTGGAAGCATTACCGCACTGACCTGCAAGGACGCACCATCGGCATCTGGGGCGCGGCCTTCAAGCCAGGCACTGGCCGAATTGACAATGCACCGGTGCTACGCGTGCTCGAGGCACTCTGGGCCCAGGGCGCACGGGTACAGATCCATGATCCTGAGGCCATCCCTGCGCTTCTCGAACATTACGGCAGCCGTGCCGACCTGGTTAGCGCCAGCAATCCCTACACGGCGGCAGAAGGCGTCGACGGTTTGATGGTGCTCACTCATTGGCCACAATATGGCAGCCCTGATTTCGAACGGCTCAAGCGAATTATGCGAACACCCGTTATTCTGGATGGTCGAAATGTCTACGACCCTGCCACGGTGCGGGAATACGGATTTACCTATTATGGAGTCGGGCGATGAATGCATTCAAAGCGATACCGGATACCGGCAACGCGGCGATTCAGCAAGCCTGGGCCGAACTGGCTGACGAGGCCAAACGCCTGCAGGATACTCATCTGGCAGAGATGTTCAGTGCTGACCCTGAACGATTCAAACGACTGAACGTCAAGCACGGGCCTATGCTGCTGGATTACAGCAAGCAGCGCCTCGATAACTCAGCACTCGCAAAACTCGGCTCACTGGCCGATGCCTGCGACCTCAAAGAGTGGATAGAGCGGTTGTTCAGTGCCGAGCCCATCAACTGCACAGAAAACCGCGCAGCCATGCACTGGGCGCTGCGCGTACCTGCCGATACCGCTCTGCAGGATCCAGCGCCAGGCGTGTTCTCAAGTGTGCAGTCCCAGCTGGAGAAAATGGGCGGCATGGTCCGCAAGATTCATAATGGCCAATGGCGCGGTATGACCGGTGAGGTGATTACCGACGTGGTCAATATCGGGGTAGGGGGCTCAGACCTCGGCCCTCTGATGGTTAGCCGTGCTCTTAACGACTCCACGCTGATACGTGACAAGCCCCTGGGTATCCATTTTGCTTCCTCTATGGACGGCAGTCAGCTGGCTCAGTTGCTCAAGCTGCTCAAGCCACAGAATACCCTGTTTATCGTCTCGTCCAAATCCTTCACCACTGTGGATACCCTGTATAACGCCAACACCGCCAAGGTGTGGTTGGAGCGCAGCCTGGGTGGCGGCGATGAGCTGATGCACTGCCATTTCATTGGTGTGTCTTCTGCCCAGCAGAAAATGAACGACTGGGGTATTCACCCGGAAAATCAACTGCAGATATGGGACTGGGTAGGCGGCCGGTACTCACTTTGGTCCTGTATCGGTTTACCGGTCGCGTTGCGTATTGGCATGATCGGCTTCAATCAGTTGCTGGCCGGGGCGCACCTGATGGATAACCACTTCCGCAGCGCTCCCTGGCAAAACAATATACCGGTGCTGATGGCACTGATAGGTATCTGGAATACCAACTGCCTGAACATCAACGCTCAGGCGATCCTGCCCTACGACGGCCGACTGGAGAAACTCCCGGCCTACCTTGAACAGCTGGAAATGGAATCCAATGGCAAATCCGTCACCCGCGACGGCCAGATGGTGCAGACCCACACCTGCCCGGTTTTATGGGGTGAAGTAGGCCCTAACGCTCAGCATGCGTTCTATCAGTTGCTGCACCAGGGCACAGAGGTGGTGACCTGCGACTTTATCGCTCCGGCCTTGCGTTACCATGAGGCCATGCACAACAGCGATTCGGAAGAGCTGGTGCGCCAACACGAACTGGCCCTCGCCAACTGCCTTGCCCAGTCCCGTTTGCTTGCCCTGGGTGAGGATGCCCTGAAGGGCGAAGGCGAGCTACCGGACTACAAACGCTACCGCGGCAACCAACCCAGCTCTACCATCCTGCTGAAAGAGCTCAGCCCCTTCAGCCTGGGCGCCATGATCGCCGCCTACGAGCACAAGGTATTCGCCCAATCTGTCATCTGGGGCATCAACCCCTTCGACCAGTGGGGCGTAGAAATGGGCAAAAAGATCGCCACCGAAACCCTCGGCGTCATCCGCAACGAAGCCAAACCCGAATACCCCCTCGACAGCTCCACCAACGGCCTGATCGACTTCATCAAGAATCAGTAAGCCCAAACGCAAAAGCCGAGCATGCGCTCGGCCATTTCCCCCCACCACCCCGTCATTCCCGCGCACGCGGGAATCCATTTTGACCTTGGCGCAGAAACCGCGCTCCACCTGAATAAGGCTGAAACCCGCTTTTGTTGAAGCCCAAAGATGGATTCCCGCGTTCGCGGGAATGACGGGGAGGGGCCGGAATGACGAGGAGGCGCGGGAATGACCAGGTGGTGGAAGGAAATCGTCATCCTCGCGAACGCGGGGATCCATTTTGACCTTGACCTTGACCTTGACCTTGATCTAGACCTTGACCCTCACCCTCAATAAGCATTCTTATTAATAAACCCCTTAAAAATCGTCATAAACACAATCTTCAAATCCAACAACAACGACCAGTGCCTTATATAATCCAGGTCGCACTCAACCCGCTTACGCATCTTGTCCAGCGTATCCGTCTCACCACGCCAGCCATTCACCTGAGCCCACCCGGTAATACCTGGCTTTACCTTGTGCCTCAGCATGTAACCACTGATCAACTTCCGATACTCCTCATTGTGCGCCACCGCATGCGGTCTTGGCCCCACAATCGACATCTCACCCCGCAACACATTCAAAAACTGCGGTAATTCATCCAAGGAAGTACGCCGCAAAAAAGCCCCAAAAGGCGTAATCCGAGCATCCCCCTGGGTCGCTTGTATTACCTTAGCGCCGTTTTCCATCACCTTCATGCTACGAAATTTCCAGACTTCAATCGGCTTGCCATCAATACCGTAGCGCTGCTGCTTGAACAACGCCGGCCCGCGGGACGTCATTCGCACACAGAATCCAATAAACAGCATCGGCACCGCAATAATCGCCAGAATGATCAGCGACAAAACGATGTCCTCAATCCGCTTGATAATACGGTTCGATCCATCCATGGGCGTATCAAAAATGCTGATACTGGGCAGCCCGTTAATACTTTCACTGCGAGCGTGCAGCAGATCAAATACAAACACGTCAGGTATCAGGTATACAGAAGCCGTAGTATCACTGAGCTCATCAAGCAGGCGGCGGATCTTCTCCTCCGCGCGCATGGGCAGGGTGATATACACCTTGTCGATCATGCCAGCTCTTGCATCGCGCACCAGGGCCTGCATAGTGCCTCTTATAGCGACATCCTGCTCATGGGTGGTCAACCGCACGGGATCATTTGACTTATCATCGTAAAAGCCGACCAGATTGAGCCCCATCCATGGGCTGGCGATGATATTGTCAGCCAGCCGCTGGCCAAGCTCACCAGCTCCGGCGATGGCCACAGTACGGGTGTTATAGCCCTTGGCACGAAGTCTGCGCATGGCCACCCGGAAAAAGATCCGATAGCTCAGCAACCCAGCCAAACCGAGCACAAACCACAGGATACGGTCGGTATCCGGCAGCCGGCTGTTTTGGAAGATGAAATAGTCCGCTACGAACATACCGGCGAAGGCCGCAGCCCAGTTGCCAGCCACCTTACGTAACTCAACCAGACTGTGCTCACCACGCCAGGAGCCGTAGAGCCGGCTGAAGTCGTTGATTAGATAAAACAGAAACAATGTGACCAGTAGGCTGATCCAGTGATCTTGATGCTGCCGGGTGCCTTGCCACAACAGGGCGGCGAGGAAGGCCGCACCGATTACAAAGAGGTCCAGCCACCGATGCAAGACCGCCAGAAAAGGCTCATTTGAACGGATTATACCGTTATCACGGTTCAGCATTTTAGTGAATACCCTCAATACGGGCTGAGCATTCAGGATTGAATGATCAACAGACCAGAAGACCAACGTGCTTTTGTGTAATTCAAAACGACCAAATGAACGGAATCAATATTACAGATGAAGTTCCAATCAGTGCGCTTAACGGAACGCCAATTCTCAGGTAGTCGGTAAATTTGTAGCGGCCTGGGCCATAAACCATCAAATTGGTCTGATAGCCCAGTGGCGTGATAAAGCTGGCAGAAGCGGCGAACATGATAGCGATGACGAAGGGGAGATAATTGACTCCCAGAAGTTCAGCCACCGCCATGGCGATTGGAAACATCAGCACAGCAGCTGCGTTATTGGTAATTATCTCGGTGAAGAAGACCGTTAAAGCGTAAATGCCTGCCAGCGCCAGCCAAGGGGATATGTTATCGCTTGAGACGATCAGCCCCGCAATCGACTGAGCTGCTCCGGTCACCGTCATGGCGTTGCCAAGCGCAAACGAGGCTGCTATCACTATGAGTACTGGCAGATCGATGTAACGCCTGGCCTTCCCGGCGGTGATACAGCGCGTAGCCACCATGGCGCCGGCCGCAATAAAAGCAGCTTCCATGATGGGGAGCAGACTAAACGCGCTGATCAGTACCATCGACAACAATATGCCTAGGGCCAGAGGCGCCTTGCGGAAGTCGGGCGGAGTAGAGTCGTTTAGGGCACTGACCAACAGAAAGTCCCTGCGGAATCGGTATTGTTCGGCAAACTGCTGGCTGGCTTCCAGCAACAAGGTGTCGCCTACCCGGAATTGGATATCGCCGAGTTTGCCGGGGATCCTGTTACCCTCTCGGGAAACGGACAGGATCACCGCATTGAATCGAGTGCGGAATTTCGATTCGCGCACTGTCTTGTTCAGGGCAGGAAACTCGGAGCCCAAGACCACTTCGACAATGCAACGCTGGTGGTTGGCGATGGCCAGCTTGTGAACACTACCATTGGCGGGTTTCAAGCCCTGAATGCGTCTAAGCTCGGTAGCGCACTCGGGTGCGCCAATAAAATACAGCTTGTCACCGGCTTGCAGCGTACGGTCAGGTTCTACTGCGGTAATAAGCCGACCCTGGCGATCAATCTCGGTCAGATAGCCGTAAGTCAGGCTGCGCAAGCCTGCCTGGGCTATGGTCTTGCCAACAAGCGGTCCGGGCGATTCCACTTCGACTTCTACGCCATATTCCCGCACCTGCTCCAGCTGCTCTGTTACACCACCACGATTGGGCAGAAGCCGGTCAGCAAAAAGGACCAGGAAAGTAACCCCTATACCCAACAGCGGCACCCCCAGCCAGGCCAGTTCAAACAGCCCCAGGTGCGTTCCTGTTTTGCTCTGCAGCAGTCCATCAACCACCAGGTTGGTACTGGTACCGATCAGCGTGCAGGTGCCGCCCAGAATGGTGGCGTAGCTGAGTGGCAGTAATAGCTTGGAAGGTGAAATACGCAGCCGTGCAGCCCAGTCCTGAATGGCAGGAATGAACATGGCCACAACGGTTGTATTGTTCATGAAGGCACTGAGAAGACCCGTGGGCAGTAGCATCCGGACCTGCGCCCCGCGTACAGATTTCGGCTGCCCCAGCAGTCGTGATGCCACCCATTGAACGGCACCCGTCTCCTTGAGTCCGGCGGCAACTACGTACAGCGTAGCAATAGTAATGACCCCGGTGTTTGCAAAGCCCGCCAGAGCTTGTGGGGCGCTGAGAATCCCGCTGATGACCAGAAAAGCCAGCGCGCCCATCAGAATGAGGTCAGCCGGGATGCGTGTTGCTGCAAGCGAAACAAGTACCACCCCAACCGTGATCAGGGTAAAAATGGCGTCCAATTCCAATGTCGAGACTCCGTTAACTTAACGCCTAAAAGAGGTATAAAGAACTTTTAATATTAGATATTGCAACCGAGAATAAAAGTATAATCATTCAGGATGGATGTATAGCCGTTGCTCTTGTGTTGTCATTAAACAGAATTAATAAAGTTTAAGGCCTGCTTTTTAAGTTTTTAATTTCGCCCATAAATATCTTCGAATCGCACAATATCATCTTCTCCGAGGTAGGATCCCGACTGCACTTCTATTAGCTCAAGATCAATTACTCCCGGATTTTCCAGTGAGTGCACTTGTCCTATGGGTATGTAAGTGGACTGATTCTCAGTGACGAGATAGGACTTTTCGCCATTTGTCACCTTTGCAGTGCCACTCACTACAATCCAGTGTTCGGCGCGGTGGTGGTGCATCTGAACTGAAAGCTTAGCGCTAGGCTTTACTGTGATGCGTTTGACCTGATAGCGATGACCGCTGTCGATGGAATCATAGACGCCCCATGGGCGATAGACCTCGCGATGATTGGCGTGCTCGTGTCTACCCTCAGCCTTGATGCGTTCAACTATCTTTTTCACATCCTGCACGCGGTCTTTGTGAGCGACCAGCAGGGCGTCTTTGGTTTCGACAATGACTAGGTCACTAACACCCACAGTAGCGATCAAACGGTTCTCAGAACGAATGAGCGAATTGGTAGTATCCGACGTCATAACATCGCCGACAGTACTGTTGCCATGGCTGTCTTTCTCGCTGACTTCCCACAGCGCAGACCAACTGCCGATATCGCTCCAGCCTGCGTCAAGGCTTACCATGGCTGCGTCAGCAGTCCTTTCCATTACTGCATAGTCAATAGAATCGTCGGGACATGCTGCGAAAGCTTCTGCATTGACACGAGTAAAGTCGAGATCGTGTGAAGGCGTGTCCATGGCCCTAGTGCATGCTTCCAGAATATCGGGCTGAAATGCTTTTAGTTCATCAAGGTAGCGCTGCGCCTTGAACATGAACATTCCACTATTCCAGAAGAACTTACCGCTCGCCAGATACTCCTCAGCCGTTTCCAGGTTTGGCTTCTCCACGAAACGGGCAACGGTATAGCCGTGATTGCCCAAGCTTTCGCCCTGCTCAATATAGCCGTAGCCGGTTTCGGCTTTGGTTGGGACGATCCCGAAAGTGACCAATTTTCCGCTCTCAGCTAACGGGAGTGCTTGCTCAATACTCTGGTGAAAGGCAGCAGTGTCACTGATGAGGTGATCAGCAGCCAATACCAGCATAAGTGGGTTCTCGCCCTTGGCGGTCAGTTGTAATGCGGCCAACGCAATAGCCGGGGCCGTGTTGCGTCCCACGGGCTCAAGTATGATGGAAGCGTTTTTATAGCCGATTTGCCTCAACTGCTCAGCTGCCAGAAAACGATGCTCCTCGTTGCAGATAAGAAGAGGTAGGCTGATTTCAATGTTCTCTAACCGTTGTACGGTCTGCTGCAGCATGGAGACTTTTTCGCTGGTAAGCCGGAGAAATTGTTTGGGGTTTAATTGGCGTGATAGAGGCCACAGACGTGAACCGGAACCGCCGGCCATGATAACGGGTTGCAACATGTTCATAATCCTTTTTTGGGGTGCTTTGCCAGGGCAGCCAAGTAATCCCGACTGTGTTGGTGCACGCTGTTGTCGTTGATCATCTCCGACGGCGACCACCATTTGAATTCATTGTGTTGAGATTTCGGTAAATCAAGCAGCGACTGATCAGCAAGGTCCAATAGGTATCCTGCTACTACATAGTGAGTGTCCGGAGCCTCACCAAAAACACAATCATCGTAGAAGTGCTCATAGAGGTCGAGCAGGCTTGCTGAACTACGAGGGATAACCACACCGAGTTCTGTTTGGGTCAAGCGCCCAAAAGCTGTGTCCAGAGTTTCGTTTTTCATTACGCGACCACCGGGCACAAACCAGAAGCCTTGAGCTGGCCGGTTGGTTCGTTTGCCCAGCAGCAAACGACCTTCTGGATTCCTGATGATCAGGTCCATTGAGAACAATGGAGTGCTAGCTATTACAGTTCGAAATGTGTCATCTGGCAGCCACATCAGAAGAAACCTCCTCAATGAAGCGTTGAAGAATACTCTCCTTGTCTAAATACTCAGAGGCATACGATTGGGCTATAGCATTCCTCGCAGGCATCTTCATGGCCTGGTTGATGCCAGTAAGCAAGGCGTCTACAGACTCCGGCTCAATGCAAACCGCAATGCCGGGATGGTCTAGACATAGCAGCCCAAGGGTTGTGTCAGAGTCAGCAGTGATAACAGCATTGCCGCCAACTGCGAGGATATTCGTTAATTTAGACGGCAGCACAGCATCAGCCGCACCACGTTTCTGTACAACCAGGTGTACATCTGCAGAAGCCAGCAAGACCGGGAGGTCTTCGTAAGGTTGTAACGGAGCGAACGCCACGTTCGCAAGTTGCAAGCCCTTGGCTTTTTCAAGCAAGCGTTGCTTGCCTGAGCCTTCACCTACAAGCAAGAAGAACATATCTTCATTCCCTTGCAATCGCTCCGCTGCATCGATGAGCTGTTCCAATCCTTGCTTATCACCCATATTCCCTGAGTAGAGCAGGACCCTTCTGCCGTCAGGTACACCCAGTTTGCGGAGCAAATCTGGGCAGGGACGAATGTCTTTGAACCGGTGAGTTTCAGACCAATTGGGGAAAAATACCAGGCGGTTCTCTGGTACCCCCTTTTCTTTGGCACGCTTGAGCATGCCGCTGGAAATCGTGGATAGATAGTCGAAGCGACGCAAAAGGAAGCGCTCGGTGGCATAGGCAAACCGCTTGAGTATGCCTGGTTTGGCTAGGCCCAGCCCAAAAAGGGCGTCTACTTCGTAATCCTGGATATGCAGCACAGAGGTCGCGCCGCTTAACTTCGACAGCAACCAAGCCCCCGGCGCGCAAAATAACGTAGGGGCAACCAGAATGACCAGATCGGGTTTATTTCTGAGTTGCGCTATCAATGGAAATAAAGAGCTCAAGGCAAAGCTGGATAAATGAAGTAGGCGTTTGAGGGAGTTCACCTCTCTGGGCACGTAAAGCGGGCATCGGGTGACTCTTACGCCATTTTCATCTGCCTGATGCCATCTCGAACCGGTAAAACCTTCCTTGACTCTCCACTCAGGGTAGTACGGAGGAGCTGTAATAACGCTGACTTGGTGGCCAGAACGCTGCAACCATTCTCCCATTTCACCGGAGTACTTACCGATGCCGGTTAGCTCAGGACTATAGTTGATGCCATACAGAACAATATTCATCAATGCGACCGTGCGTTCGCAGCATTGTCGACGAACCACTCGTATGCGTTGTTCAAGCCTTCCTCAAGTTCGATGCTTGACTCCCAGCCGAGGGACTTCAGTCGTGACACGTCCATAAGCTTTCTTGGTGCGCCGTCAGGTTTGGAGCTGTCAAACGTTAACGCGCCTTTGAAACCCGTAACCTTCGCCACAGTTTCCGCCAACTGCTTGATAGTGCAATCCTGTCCAGTACCTACATTGATATGGCTGAGCATAGGTTTGGTGTTGGCCTGATAGGTCTGGTTATCCAGATTCATGACATACACCGAAGCCGCCGCCATATCGTCGACATGGAGAAATTCGCGCATAGGGGTACCACTGCCCCAGATAACCACTTCAGAGTCGCCCCGTTTGCAGGCCTCATGAAAACGCCGGAGCAAAGCGGGGATCACATGGCTGTTGTCGGGATGGTAATTGTCGTTGGGACCATACAGATTGGTGGGCATCACACTGCGGTAGTCACGACCATATTGGCGGTTGTAGCTTTCGCAGAGCTTGATACCGGCAATCTTCGCTATCGCGTAGGGCTCGTTAGTGGGCTCAAGGGCACCCGTTAACAAGGCGTCTTCGCGCATAGGTTGCTCGGCAAGCTTTGGATAGATACAGGAGGAACCGAGAAATAGCAGCTTTTGTATGTCATGGCTGTGAGCTGCATGGATAATATTGGCTTGAATCATCAGGTTCTCGTAGATGAATTCCGCAGGCAATGTGTTGTTGGCTTGGATGCCCCCTACCTTTGCGGCCGCCAAATACACCTGATCAAATTCATTCTCCTGGAAAAAGGAGTGCACCGCTCCTTGATCCAGTAAATCAAGCTCATCGCGACCAGCGGTAATTACGTTGATGTAGCCATCAGAGAGCAAACGACGGACGATGGCTGACCCAACCATCCCCCGGTGCCCGGCTACAAATACCCTTGATGTCTTGTCATGCTGCATTTCAATTCTCCATTGACACCGGCAACTCGTGTCCATGCTGCTTCAACAAGGCATGACGTTGTGCTACCTTCAGGTCTTCCCGTACCATTTCCGCGCACATTTCTTGCACACTGATCTCTGGAGTCCAGCCCAGCTTTTCTTTAGCTTTCGTCGGGTCGCCGAGAAGTGTTTCGACCTCAGCTGGCCGGAAGTAACGTGGGTCGATCCGGACCAAAACATCACCGACCTTGATCGCAGGTGCATTGTCTCCCGTAATGGATTCGACTACAGCGATCTCGTCTAGTCCTTTGCCTTCAAATCTCAAGGTCACGCCGATCTCTGCAGCTGACCAACGAATAAACTCACGTACTGAATACTGAACGCCAGTCGCTATAACAAAATCCTCAGGTTTGTCCTGCTGCAGCATCATCCACTGCATACGAACGTAGTCCTTCGCATGTCCCCAATCACGGAGGGCATCAAGATTGCCCATGAACAAACAGCTTTCTAGGCCCTGAGATATGTTAGCCAAACCACGCGTAATTTTACGAGTAACAAAAGTTTCGCCCCTGCGTGGGGACTCGTGATTAAACAAGATACCATTGCAAGCATACATGCCATAAGCTTCTCGATAGTTTACAGTAATCCAATAAGCATAAAGTTTAGCTACTGCGTAAGGTGATCGAGGGTAGAAAGGAGTGGTTTCTCTCTGAGGGGTTTCTTGGACAAGCCCATAAAGTTCGGAAGTAGACGCTTGATAAAAGCGTGTTTTCTTTTCCAGGCCCAGCAGCCTGATGGCTTCCAGAATGCGCAAAGTACCCATCGCGTCTACATCAGCCGTATATTCCGGTGAATCAAAACTTACCGCCACATGAGACTGGGCGCCTAAGTTATAAATCTCGTCAGGCTGAATTTCTTGAATAATTCTTGTTAAATTGGAAGAATCGGTTAAATCACCGTAATGAAGAATAAAGTTTTGATTATCGACATGTGGGTCTTGATAAATATGGTCCACACGCTGTGTGTTAAAAGACGATGCGCGTCTTTTGATACCATGAACCTCATAACCTTTTGCAATTAGGAATTCTGCCAAATAAGAACCGTCTTGGCCAGTAATGCCTGTTATTAATGCTTTGTTGCTCATCATGGAAACTCCAGTTATTCGTTTAAGCGTTTAATTAATTTTGCGGGAACGCCGCCATAAATACCACGGTCAGTGCAGCTTTTGGTAAGTACACTGCCGGCAGCGATAATACTGTTGGCAGAGACAAGCTGACAATTTTCTAATATGATTGACTGCGATCCCACCCAAACACCAGGACCTATAATTTTAGGCATGGCAATAGGTTCTGAACGCGGATTATAACCGTGCGAATGAGTATAAATTACGCAGTTTTCTGAAATTAATACGCCGGCTCCAATCAGAAGATCACCGGTATGATCTATCCGGGTATTGCTATTGATCTGTACCCCTTCACTCAAGGTTAAAACCCCTATAGCTGTTTCTGAGGTGAGTGCACAGCCCTTAGTAAGAAAACAATTTCGTCCGATGCGCACGCGCATCGGATTTTCAATTTTTACACCGAGTTGTATTACACTCCCTTCACCAATGTTTTTGATTAAAAACCGCCATCTAAGGGTATTAATACGATCTCCAAGTTTAAGGAAAAATCTTAAGGGTAAGCGAAAGATTGAGAGTATGAGACCGTGCCGGCGAATGAATGGCTTAATTTTTGTATAGAATGTTTTCATACGACTCCGTGGTTTTCACGCCAGACTGAGACCAGTCGTAGGTAGAGATTATAATTTGAGCTGCGTTTGCACCCATTTTCTTAAGGTCAGCGCTAGGCGTATTGCAAGCGATGGTCAGAGCTTCCTTAAGCTTATCTACTGTAGGCTCCATAACCCAACCACAATTTTTTTTCTGAATGTCTTTCCACGGTGTATTAGTGGAGACAATTACAGGCAAATGAGCAGCCATTGCTTCGGCTATTGCCATACCAAAGTTCTCAAACTTGCTAGGAAGAACAAACAGTTCTGATGCCCAATAGGCCATCAAGCGCGCTTCAAGACCAAGATGCCCACAAAAAATGACTCGATCAGAAATCCTGAGATTTTCGGCCAAATCTACTAGGGTCTGAACGTAATTTGTTTCTCCCGTGCCGCAAATTAATAATTTCCACTCTTTCGGAAGTGCTGCTTTCTCATAAGCAATAAACAGTAGATCTAATTGTTTCCGAGCTTCAATCCTCGAAAGAAAAAGTATGTATCTGTGTGAGCTTGATAGGCCGAGCGCTTGTTGTGCTGCACGTTTCTCAATTAGAGGTATGAATTCTGCCGAAGAAACACCGTTGGATATTAGTTCTATATTATTATTAAGCTTAAGTAAGGAGAAATCATTGGCTTCCTGTTCCGATGTGACGTGGACAGCCTTGGCTTGTTTCAGGAATCTATCAATAAAAATCTTCCGCAATACTATTTTAAATAACCGATTTTTAACTAAAGACTGCTGAAACAGGCTTGAGCGTGGCGAGATGACATACGGAATTTTATGTAGCCTTGCAAACAAAAAACCCACAAGGGTTGGAAAAGACCAGATGGAATGGAAATGAATTAAATCAAAATGGTTTTCCATATGAGCTTCTTTGAGGGTTTTGTAAAAACGACAAGATAAATAAAAATTGTGAAATTTTGTTCCCCGGGAATATAGGACAGGTATGCGAAACTGTCTTGCCCGGGAATTGCGCTTGTCCCCTCGGAGAAAAGTGCTAGTAACCATAGAAGATGTACGATGAGGCAGGGAGTGTATAAGCTCCGGAATAGATTTAGCAGGCCCACCATATCGATCATCAAAATTTTCTATTATGTGTAGAATTTTCATTTCGATAAAAGCCGGCTGTAGGTTTGCCATAAAGATATGTCGATGTCCCACTCTAAGCGAAACCTTTCGATGTCGTCATGAATTTGTTCAAAAATCTTAGTTTCAGTATTGCTTGAAAATGTGCCCGGATCGATTTTTGATTTCCGGGCTAAAAGAGACTTGAGTTGCGATCTGACTTGGACCGGAAGTAATGGCTTGACCAGATTTTTATACCAATCTCTGTTGCTTACAATGGCGCCAACCCAAGATATTGGAACTAGCTTCTCGGATGAAACGTTTAACTTGGTGTTGGTGTCAATGGATATATTTGGTGACTTTAAGCCCAGAAAAGAAGCTATGTCTAAAGTTGTTTCTAAACGCGAATTTATATATTTTTCGAATTGAATGACTTTAATATTTTCATAACCAAACGCTTCTATCCACGGAGTAAGCTGGAAGTGATATTTACTGACATCACAGAAGCGTGTTTCGGCATTAGCTAAATCGTTTATGTTGCCCTTTACGCGTCCTGCGAGCAAGTCGTGGTAGATATGTGAGCGTGCTCTCTCAATTGGGTCTCTAACCAAGTATATTATTTTTAACTCCGGACCGATTACAGACAACACGCGATTTACCACGCCGGGGAATTTGGGAAGCATAGTGTAAGTAGTTGAGAATTCTCCTTTAAGATCATTAGGTGCTGCGCCGCCAAAAAGTTGTTCATACTGTCTTTTGCCAGACTTTGACATGATTTTATCTGAATTAAATATCATGGGCTCTTTGTTGGCTGGAGAGTAAATCCCATCAATGGTTGCAAGGTCAGAATGGAGTGTGGTAGTACCGCTTTTCATTGAACCTATTACTAAAAAGTCTATCATAATGACTTTGCCTTCTGCAGATTTGCTTTTCTCGCCGAGGATGTTGTGAGTATCAATAGTGTGCCCATGACGACGATGTCAGTAGCTACTTGAACTAATGCTTGTGAAAAATTCAGGCCGATTGCTCCGAACGAAAAACGCCATAGAAAGCTTATGTAAATCAACAGCGCAATAGGGTTGGAAATTATTATATTTCTAAAGGTCATATACAAAAGTTTTTGAATGGAGCCAAAAAGAAAAGGAAGTATAATAAGGCCAATATAACCAAAATTCATATATCCCTCAGCTACAATTCCAGGGGGGAAACCATTGTTGAGTGTTGGTAGGCCATAGATTTCACTTCGCACTGAAGGGCCTAGGCTGACGTTTGGCTTCTCTGGCCATATTACTCTGGGTATAGGGGCTGTAATCCAAGAAATTAAGGATGTACCATAAAGATAATCCATTTTTTCAGGCACGTTAGCGATAATGATCGAGGTTCGCGCTAAGTCAACGAAGTTACCTGACCCTACAGTTGACTGAATAGGGTCGGTATAAGTTGATGCATCATTACCTTGCGCTGTTGCACGTAGATATCCCATTCCTGAAGCAATAGAAACAGAAAATACAAGTGTGCCTATCAATACCTTTTTTGGTAAAGAGCGATTTTTCGCATAATAGATAATAATTAAGCAGTTAATGCCTACTAGCATAATGTCCATTCTGGAGCTTGATACGAAAGGGGTAATAAATGCGAAGGCGAATGCTGTGTAAATCATTATTTGGTTTGAGAGCTTATGCGAGCGTTTGAGCATTGTTAGTCCACTCGCTAGCACCAGATATAATGCCACTTCTGCAAAAGAAGCAAGAAACTTTAGATGACCATATGCGCTGTAAGTGCCATCATCAACCTCTATGGCTCTTTTGTTTGAAATTGATGTTAAATCACTAAGGTCGAGATTTATTGTCTTTAGGTATAGAAAGCTTCCTGTTGCTGAAATAAATATCGCAACAGGAAAAATTGCATGAATTTTATTTGTGCTTATTTTTCGTTTTAAAAGAAATAGTCTTTCTATTGGTATTCTTTTGTTATGAAACGAGTATCCTAAATTTAAGCTGAGAAGTCCTAAAAAAAGGAATGGGCTAAAACCTAGAATTGTGCTGAAGGAAAAGCCCTCGGTTAAATAATCGAATTTTTCGCTTCCTTGTAATGTAACAAGTAACGATCTGGCTGCGGTCCCTAGAAAAACTGCAAAATATATGAGATTAATTGGTTCAAAGACATCGATCTTTCTATTGTTTAGTTGTGACGGAAGAAATGCGCAGAGACATAGAAAAGAAATCGAGCAGAATAAATATCCTTCCTCATTACTTAGGGTGTAAAGTAACAGAAAAAATAATGATATTATAATATTTGGGTATATAAGTGCTATCAAGCGCAAATTCATATTTCTTTTTGAATGGCTTGACGATACCTGTGCGCTCGACTTCTTATGAGGTAACATTAGAGTGCTTAGTATCCTAATAAAGTAGCTGATTGGTTTATGCTTTTCTCTACGACAGAAGAGTCCGGGGCTAATAGTTCGAGTTCGCTTTTCCAGCCAGATATATTCCCTTTGCGTTTGGTAAACGACTTTCTATTAACTGATTCGGATATAATCTTTGCTATCTCGTGTTGATCTGCCACCATGCCGATGTGAGAAAAGAGATTAAGAAGAATTACGGAATCATTTCCCGCAAGCACACTTTTTTGGTCATTCATAAGTTCTTCGTATTGAACATAGAAAGTTGACTCTTCTGTTCTCCAGTCTTTGAAGCGAGCCATTCGTTCTTCGAATGATGGTTGTCGGTATTTTGTACCATTATGCAAGTATTCAAAGCCTGTCGCTAGAGCTTCTATCTGGTCTTTACTGGAATTGAATTGCGTTGTTAATGTGGGATGTAAGAAATGGCGCTTCAAGTTAACTATATAGTGATACTCAGATATTATTATTGCGCCGGGATGGCGGGCTAAAAATATCGTGGAAACATTGTTTTGTTTTGTTATGCCGCAAATTAAAGGGTCATAAGGTAGGTGAGCACTAAAAAAGTGGCCCTCATTCAACTTACATACTTGTTTTTGGAAGATTGATTCGTCTATATCAAATTTTTCATTTTTGTGAGCGTTACCTTCGGATCTCTTATTTACAAGTCTTGTTTCAAGGTGTGAGCCGCTGTTGATGAGGCCTGGTGTGCTGGATAATAAGCCAGTAACTAGGTGTGTGCCGGATTTAGGAATGCTATTTAGGAAAATCTTTGGCATTCCCGGTGTAAATTTTCGTCGAGTCTTTAATGTGTAGGAATAAATTAGTAACTTTCGGATAAAAGCATTTTGAAAAAACATCTGTCAGTTTCCAAATATAGATTTTCGCTTAATGAAGATAAGGGCTAAGCTAAGTAGGTTTTGTCCGACTATTACTCCTGCTAAGCCGATAGCGCTACCATAAATCCCGAATCCCATCGTTAGTAGTGTATAAGATGGTAATCCAACAAGAACCAAAATAATTGCTGCGTTCTTCATTAGATTGTCGTGCCCGGTCATGTTTAGCAGAAACCCAATGGATCCAGTTGCGACGTTGAAGAACTGAGCTGTGGCGAGGATTAACAAAACCGGATATGCTGCTCCAAACTCCGGTCCAAAAAGAGCTAATATATCCCTTCCGTAGATGATAATTATCAAGTATATCGGTGTTGCTAAAAATACACCACTGAGGGCGCTTTTCAGGACCAGTGACTTTAGCGCTTTATAGTTTTTTAAGTTATGCGTGGTGGCAAATCTTGGTGGGTATATAGCGTTTATGGCGATCAATATCATCCCGATACTCATTGCTATCCGCTCTGCGGATCTGAATAATCCAAGTTCTTGGTCGTTCACGAGAATCCCGGCAATTACTATCGTGCCCACTTGTTGAAATAGCTGTGTTAGATTCAAAGCCATGAAGTTCTTTGAAACTTTGTTTAGCTCTTTAACTGGTGCTATTTTTGTCTGTACCTCTTTGTTTGTATTTTTCAATACTAGGTATAATGCAATGCAGCCGTAACATAGTACTAAAAAGGTTGATAGCGTGAAAGCAGTAGCAGCTCCCTCTATTGAAATACCCCATATCAACCAACCACATAAAATTGTTGCGGTTGCAACAAGTGATATTGCACCGTTCTCTAGCATGCTTGCTGCGACAGGGCGCCTAAGCCCTTTTAAAAACCCTGAAAGGACGAAACACAATGTCAGTGGTGGCGTTGATAATGCCATGGCTCTGATTACTTCGCCAACACCGCCTAAAGATGATAGTTTCTCGATTTGAGTCGCACTGAGATATACGATTGCTGTTATAAGGGTTGTAGGGATTGCCGTTCTTTTTATGCCCCATTTCAAGTAGATAATGGACTCAGCGTTGTTAGTCGTTTGAGCGGCATATTTCATTAGTGCGTTATTTGTTCCGCTTCTTGCAATCATGGCGGCTCCGAGTATCACACTTTGTGCTAATGCAAAAATACCAAAGCCTGGCGCGCCATAAAGCCGAGCTAGCAATATACCAAGTGTTATCGAGCCAATCGCTGATAATGCTCGTGCAAGAAGTGTCAACAAGAGCGCCTTGCTTAAACTATATTTCACGGCATTCCCACTCGGGATAATTTTCTCTGATAAAGCGATTCAAATTCTTTTCTGCTTGGTTGTAGCTCTTTTGGGGGTGACTTATTTCGTTTTTAGAAGGTTTGGGGCTCAATATCATACCTGCACCAACGGTTACATTAGTAAGCGTATCAATGATAGCAAATGCACCGGTGTTTGGGAGTTTACAGTACCTATCAAAAACTGCATCTTCAGTAAGTTCTATATCAACTTGGCCAATTGAGTTTAGATCGAGGGAGGATGTTCCTGGAATTGTATCAAGTGTATTGACGTCTATTTCATGTTGAATATTAGTGAAATAGCCCGTTGTTACTTTGGTGCCGAGCTTGAAACCGTATTCCTTTCCTGTGATGAGCGGTTTTTCACTCATCCACACAACGTGGGCACTAAAGGCTTTCCCAACAACAGCCGGTGTTGCCGGGTCTACCAGTGTGTCCCCGCGTGAAACGTCTATTTCGTCTTCCAGTGTCACCGTTATTGCGTCACCAGGAAAGGCTTCTTGTAGTTCGCCTTCGTAAGTGATGATGCTTTTCACTTTGCTTGTCTTTCGAGAAGGCAGCGTCATGACGGTATCGCCATGGCGTAGAACACCACTTGCCAAGGTGCCGCAAAACCCACGGAAATCCAGATTGGGTCGATTCACGTATTGAACAGGGAAGCGGAGATCAGTCAGGTTCTCGTCTTCTACTAGTTCCACGCTTTCCAGGATTTCCATCAGCGTTGGGCCCTCGTACCAGGGCATGTGCTCGCTGCGGTTGACTACGTTGTCACCGTTCAAGGCGGAGACAGGTACGAAATGCACATTGTGCAGATTCAGCTTGTCAGCCAGCTGCTGGTATTCAAAGCGGATGTTATCGAATACTTCGCGCGAGTACTCTTTCAGGTCCATTTTGTTAATGGCGACCACAATGTGCTTTATGCCCAGTAGGGAAGCGATAAAGCTGTGGCGGCGGGTCTGAGTCTGTACGCCACGGCGGGCATCAATCAGGATGATAGCCAGGTCACAGGTGGATGCGCCAGTAGCCATGTTGCGCGTGTACTGCTCGTGCCCAGGGCAATCTGCAATGATGAACTTGCGCTTTTCGGTAGAGAAGTAGCGGTAAGCTACGTCAATGGTGATGCCTTGTTCACGCTCGGATTGCAGACCATCGACCAGCAGGGCTAGGTCCAGGGCCTCGCCTGCGTTGCCTACCCGGTCGTTGTCCTTGTGCATTGCTGCCAATGTATCTTCGTAAATCAGGTTGGTATCGAACAGTAGTCGCCCTATCAGGGTGGACTTGCCGTCGTCGACGTTGCCGCAGGTTAGAAAACGCAGCATGTCCTTGTTTTCGTGCTGGTTAAGGTAGGCTTCGATATCGGTGGAGATCAATTCGCTTTGATGAGACATAACATGTTCCTTAATGACTGTGCTGGCTTTTAGAAATAACCCTGGCGTTTCTTTTCTTCCATGGAGCCTGCGCCATCGTGATCGATGACGCGCCCCTGGCGCTCAGATGTGCGGGTTAGCAGCATTTCCTGGATGATTTCGGGCAGGGTGGATGCGGTGGATTCGACTGCTCCAGTCAAGGGATAGCAACCAAGGGTGCGAAAGCGAACAGACTTCATTTCTACCTTGTCATCGGGGCCTATCGGCATACGCTCGTCATCAACCATGATGAGTGTGCCGTCGTGTTCCACTACGGGGCGTTCCTTGGCGAAATATAGGGGGACGATATCGATCTTCTCCTTGTATATGTACTGCCAGATGTCCAGTTCGGTCCAGTTGGACAAGGGGAATACGCGGATGGATTCGCCCTTGTTGACCTTGCCGTTATAGATATTCCAGAGCTCTGGCCGCTGGTTCTTTGGATCCCAGCGATGGAATTTGTCGCGGAAGGAATACACGCGTTCCTTTGCCCGGGATTTTTCTTCGTCACGTCTTGCTCCGCCAAAGGCGGCATCAAAACCGTATTTGTTCAATGCTTGCTTGAGTGACTGGGTCTTCATCACATCAGTATGCTTTGCACTGCCGTGGGTGAAGGGGCCGACGCCTTGCTCCAGGCCTTCCTGGTTTATGTGCACAATCAGTTTCAGGCCCAGGTTTTCCGCCAGTTGATCGCGGAAGCTGATCATTTCCTTGAACTTCCAGGTGGTGTCCACGTGTAGAAGCGGGAAGGGTGGTTTGCCGGGTGCAAAGGCCTTCAGCGCCAAGTGCAACATCACTGCGCTGTCTTTACCTATGGAGTAAAGCATGACCGGGTTATCGAACTCGGCGGCTACTTCACGGATGATATGAATGGATTCGGCTTCCAGCTGTTTCAGGTGGGTCCGACGGGGTGGTGTCAGGGTCATGATAGTTTCCTCATTCATTGTTTCTGCCATTGCCGGACCATGGCCTGGATAAATGTGTCCAACTGATCGCTAGGTAATTTGTTGATGCCGGCTGCAGCCTTGCGGCCACCGCCGGAAGGGAACTGGCGCGCTAATTCATCGGCGCCTGTGCGATTGTTCAGGGGCGCGCGAATGCTTATCAGATAAAAGCCTGGCTCAGCATTGGTTACGACTGCACATGCCTGTTCCGGATATTGATTAGCAAGATCATTGCCAAGTACGCCGCTTACGCGTCTTGCCCATGGCTCGTCTGGCAGTTGCACCACAATTGCCTGCTCGCAATGGTGTAGTGCAGGCGTTCCGAGACCCTTTGCCATGTCTTCCCGGTACCCGTCACTCAGCTTTTGCCAGGCGGCGGGCTTGTCTACCAATAGTTGGAGTGGGTCAGGGTATGCCAATAGCGCCTGGTACAGGTCGGCAGGGTGAAAGTGCAGGTCCTGCAGGCTAGAGCCATAGCCGTTGTAATTGATGCAGATGCCCAGTTGTTTCAGGCCTTCAGTCTGCTGCTCATCCAGGCCTGCCTCAACGGCCAGTTTACTGGCAACCGAGTTGAGGTTGTCGCCGAAGGCTGCCGTGATAGCCCAGTTGTGAAACTGACCCTTCAGGTGCTGATCGATCAGCAGGCTTGTGCAGGTGGCGGCATTGGTATCAATCAAACCCGTGAAATTGGGGTGATCCGGCAGCGAATCCCCAGGGTGGTGGTGATCGCAGTAAAAAACAGTGCTGCCTGCTGTTAGCAGAGCGTCGACTGCATTCCGGTTTTTATCCAGGCTGATATCGAGCGCCGTGACCGTGGCAGGGGTATCTGTTGGTACTTGCTGGAGTAGCTCGATATCTCGTTTTACTCCCGTTACCAGGGAACTGTGCACCGGGTTTGCGAGTCTCAATTGAAGCAATGCACAGATACCGTCAGCATCGCCGTTGAATACGTCATATCGGGGTTCCATCTCAGGCCTCCTTCAGTATCTGCTTTGCCTTGAGATAGCCGATGATCTGGCTGACAGAGTCTTCGAGGCTCTGTGTGGATGTGTCGATTATGATCTCCGCGTTTTCTGGAGCTTCATAGTCCGAGTCGATCCCAGTGAAGTTTCGGATTTCACCGGCGCGGGCTTTCTTGTACAGGCCCTTGGGATCGCGCTGTTCGCATGCACTGAGCGGTGTGGCCACGTGTACTTCGATGAACTCGCCTGGTTGCACCAACTCGCGTACTAGGCGACGTTCAGCGCGGAATGGAGAGATAAACGCGGCTAATACCAGCAGGCCGGAATCAACGAAAAGCCCCGCCAACTCGCCGATACGGCGGATGTTTTCCTGACGGTCCTGATCGCTGAAGCCGAGATCCTTGTTCAGGCCGTGACGAACATTATCACCGTCCAGCAGGTAGGTATGGTGGTTGAGTTCGAACAATTTCTGTTCTACGGCGTTGGCCAGGGTGGATTTACCCGACCCACTGAGCCCGGTAAACCAGATGATGCAGGGTTGTTGGCGCTTCTGGTCGGAGCGCTGGTCTTTGTTGACCTTGTACTGATGCCAGACGACATCCTTGTTGGGTTCGATAATCATAATAGTTATCCATGCTTGGGAGTAGCAATTTAGGGCAGATCATTTTTAAACGAAAACTAATCGTTGCCGAAAAGGTCCCGGGTGTAGATTTTCTCTTTTACGTCTTCTAGCTCGGATTGTATGCGGTTAGCCAGAATAATGTCGCTTTCTTGTTTGAATAATGCCAGGTCATTAATAACCCTAGAGTTATAGAAATTATCTTCTTCAAGTGATGGTTCGAATACAATTACTTCTATGCCTTTGGCTTTTATGCGTTTCATTACACCTTGTATCGCGGAGGCCCTGAAATTATCTGAACCGCTTTTCATTACCAAGCGATAAATGCCTACGACTTTAGGTTTTCGTTTAATAATGGCGTTGGCAATGAAGTCTTTTCTCGTTGTGTTAGCCTCTACGATTGCTTTGATCATAGTGCTAGGTACATCAGCATAGTTCGCTAGCAACTGCTTGGTATCTTTCGGCAGGCAATACCCGCCATAACCAAATGATGGGTTGTTATAGTGGCTACCTATCCGTTGGTCCAAGCACACACCTTCTATGATCTGACGGGTATCCAAACCATGGCTTTCTGCATAAGTGTCCAATTCATTGAAATAGGCTACCCGCATAGCTAGATAGGTATTGGCAAACAATTTGATGGCTTCAGCCTCAGTTGAGTTCGTCAGCAGTATTTGCGGGCCTGTTTTCAAGGCGCCTTGCTTAAGCATGTTGGCAAAGATCTGAGCCCGCTCACTTTGTTCTCCTACGATAATTCTTGAGGGGTACAGGTTGTCATAAAGCGCTTTGCCCTCACGTAGGAACTCAGGCGAGAAGATGATATTCGGATTGTTTAGCTGTTCTTTTAGAGCTTTGGTATAGCCAACTGGTACGGTTGATTTAATCACAATGGTGGCATTCGGATTTATCGCCGTTACGTCGGCAATAACTGCTTCCACGCTTTTGGTATTGAAGTAATTAGTTTCAGGATCGTAATCTGTAGGAGTTGCTACGATAACAAATTGCGCACCGTCGAAGGCTTCAGCTTTGTTGGTCGTTGCTTTGAGATTCAAAGTCTTGTTAGCGAGATAGTCTTCTATTTCCGCATCCGCTATTGGGGAACTTTTCTGGTTGATCAGATCGACCTTTTCCTGGACGATATCCAGTGCGATGACTTCGTTATGCTGGGCTAGTAGTACGGCATTGGACAGGCCTACGTAGCCTGTGCCTGCGACTGCGATTTTCATAGCTGGTTACCAGATAGTTACAGAATGGGGTTGTCTTGGAAGGAGGAGAATGGCCAAGCTACTTCTGCAGGGATGCATCATGAAAAGTAACAGAGCTAGCACCTGCTAGCCCTGTTAAAGATCTCAACTCTTGTCGGACTTGTATTCGTAATTGTAGTAACCGTAATTGCCGTAACCATAGGCGCTGGCTTTCTTTTCCACGGCGTTGAAAATGGCGCCCTTGAGCTGGATGTCGTTCTGCTCAAAGCGGCGCTTGGTTACTTCTATTTCCTTGGCGGAGTTGAGGCCAAAACGGGTGACGATCAATGACATGCCCACCTGGCGGCCAACGATGGCAGCGTCGGTCACGGCCAGTATCGGCGGGGTGTCGATGATGATCATGTCGTACTCATCCTTGACGTTATCCAGGAAGCTGCTGAAGTTGGCGTGCATCAATAGTTCTGATGGATTTGGTGGGATCTGGCCGCGTGGTACCACGAACAGGTTTTCCACCTCGGTGCTGTGGATCGCATCGTTGCTGGTGATGCGGGCGGAGAGCAGTTCAGACAGGCCGTTCTCTGGAGCCATGCGGAACATCTTGTTCAGATAGCCTTTGCGCATGTCGCCGTCGATCAACAGTACCTTTTGGCCGGCCTGGGCGATGATGGCTGCCAGGTTTACCGATACGAATGATTTGCCCACCGATGGACTTGGGCCTGAGATCATCAGGATGTTGTTCTTGGCCTCCAGCCGCGCGAAGTGCAGGCTGGTACGCAGGCTGCGCAGGGACTCTACGGACAGGTCTGCGGGGTTGCTAATGGCCAATAGCAAGGAGCCGCTATAGGCATCGCGGTTACGGCCTTTAGTGTATTTCTCCAGCACTTCCTGATCTTTGCTGAAGGGGATTGCTGCATATACCGGCAAGCCAAGGTTTTCGATCACGTCCGGGTCTTCCACGCCGCGGTTCATAGCGTGGCGCAGTAGCACCAGAGCGACGCCGATAAAGCCGCCGAGCAGGGTGGCGACAATAGCGATCAATGCCTTCTTGGGCTTGACGGGCTCTTCCACATTGGCTGCTGCTTCATCGATGATGCGCACGTTGCCGACTGTGCCTGCCCGCAATACGTCCAGCTCCTGTGAGCTGTTGAGCAGGGCGGTGTAAATTTCCGTGGTTACGGCTACGTCACGTTTGAGGCGAAGCAGCTCCTGCTGGGTGGAGGGAAGGTCGCCAACGCGTGCTTCCAGGTCTGCCTTTTGGCGCTCCAATTGCTGCATCTGTACCAGCATGGCCTGGTAGTTGGGGTGCTCACGGGTGAAGCGGCGCTCCATCTCGGCGCGGCGCAGATTGAGTTCGGAGATCATGGTGTCGAGCTCGACGATCTGGTCGAGTATGGCCTGTGTCTCGATGGTGATGTCTACGGACTGGGTGCTGATCTGGTATTCGTTCAATGCTTGTTCATAGCGTTCCAGCTCCTGGCGTACGACGGGGAGCTGTTCGCGGATAAACTCCAGGCTTTGGGCTGCCTCGGCCGAGTTGCGGGCTACGTTCTGGAGTACGTACAGGCGGCTGACTTCATTCAGGATGCGTGTGGCCTGGGCGGGGCTTTCATGCTGCATGCTCAGGCTGATAATGCCGGAATCCTTGCCTTTTTCGCTTGCGCCCAGTTCTTGTTGATAGGAGATGATGCTGTTGAGCATGCGGTGCTTGGTAATCAGAAACTCGGTGCCCGGGCGGGCTACCAGGGCCTGCACCTGAATCTTGAAGCCGTCCCGGTCAATCTGCTCCAGGGTGTTGCCCTCTATCAGCAGCACACCGTCCTGATCTTGAAGGGTAAAGGTGCCTGCTTCCTGTGCGGTGAGAATCAGGGTTTTGCCCAGATAGCCGGGTGGTACTTCCAGTTGGAAGATATCCAGCTCTTCACCACCCCAGGCAAAGGAGTCCAGGCCGAGCCAAGGCTCTGCGACTTCGTTAGCCTCATTGCGCTGGTAGCGGCGGGCTGCCCAGTTGCCAATGCCGGGGAAGTATTTGGGCTCAGCGACGATATCGAGCTTGAGGTTCTCTACTGCCTGGCCAATGACGGTGCGGGACTTGAGCAGCTCAATTTCAGTGACGGCTACAGGTGTGCTGCCGAACATCTCTGAGATTTCACTCAAGCCGGTCATGCTGGGCGACTTTTCTTCTATCTGCAGCAGAGCGTTGGCCTGGTAGATGGGTGTGGCCAGCAGGGCATAGGCCACGCCAATGATTGCGAACAGGACCGTGAAGCCTATTATTATCCACTTGCCGTCTATCAAGGCTCCCAGCAGGGTGAGCAGGTCAATCTCGTCATCATCGCGGTGGTCTTGAACCGGGGGTGTATTGTTTTGCATGTAGGCCCTTTGGCAGTCGATCAATATGGAATGAGGTTACAGGTGCTTTGACCAGCTGGCAGTGCCTTCGCTGATCAGTTTGTATACGTGCTCGAAAGCGGGTCGTTGTTGACGGTATGGGTCGGGTATGGGCTTGTCTGATTGCCATTTGCCGAGCAGAAAGGTTTTGCCGCGCGCCTCGGGTGCGATGCGCAGAATATCGTGCACATGGCGCGGCTCCATGGTCAGGATTAAATCGTATTGGTGTGCTATTTCGCGTGTTAACTGACGGGCCTGGTGGGTGGGGTGGTCCAGGCCGTTTTCCTGAAGAATCTCCAGGGCTGTGGCATCCATGGGTTTGCCGACCAGAGCGCCGACACCTGCAGAAGCGACCTTGATGCCTTTGGTACGGCATTGCTCGAGCAGCATGGCTTCGGCCATGGGGCTACGGCATATGTTGCCAACGCATACAACAAGGATGGATTTGAACATGTATGAAATCGGGCTCTGCGTTGCGGCGCTTTCATGCCTGTAGCGCTTTGAATGTAGTGGTCGTTCGCTGTGCGGTCAAGACTATAACGCGCACATAAATGGTGCTTCAGACACGCTACCGCCCCAGGATTTAGTGTCGATTTCCTGAAAACGGGCTGCCAGATTGTCGTGTCACGTGATGCAATGCATATTCTACGCCGACATAGGGTGCCGAGTTAAGATGAAATTTGGATGACTTGCCTAACTTGCCGTAATAGGGTGGGTTTTTAGAGGGAACTGTTTTTTCGTCGGGGGTCAGATAGGAAGCTCTAGTACGGTATTCCGGGACGGGCATCACGTTTTTTGCAGGTGCTGACAATGAATCTTGATGTTTACGGCGACACCCTTTGTGCACTGGTTAGCGCTGCGGCTTTGGCTTCCAGCGGTAATACTGTGCGACTGCACCTTGCAGATGCACAAATGGCGGACGGACTCAGGACAGGGAATTGCCCTTATCGCGAGCCTGGCCTGGCCGCCATGATCGCTGAACAGGTGCAGGCAAAGCGCCTGGATTTTGC
Source organism: Halopseudomonas salina (assembly GCF_008641105.1). The sequence goes on along the minus strand of NZ_VTTI01000007.1, from coordinate 19,627 downwards.
GGGCATCACTGATCTGCCCGGCGAGCGCAGCGCTGTTGTCTGGCTGGCATTGAGTCCGGACCTTCTGCACGAGGCCCACGGCATTATTCAACAGCTGCCACTGAACGCAGGTCGTGACTGGTTGGTAGTCAATCAGTCTACCTTTCCTGTGGGCAGTACCGAGGCATTGCAGGCTAGCCTGCAAGCCCGTTGCGCTGGCGGGCAAAATACCTGTGCGGCGGTCAGCCTGCCGGACCTGCTGACGGAAGGTGATGCTATTGCCGGATTTATGCGTGCGGATCGCTGGTTGTTGGGTACGGACGTTGATTGGGCACGCAATCTCGTCTCTGAGCTTTTGCGGCCGTTCAATCGGCGCCGCAACGCGATCATGCTGATGCAACCGCGGGAAGCGGAGTTTACCAAGTTGGCCATCAACGGGATGTTGGCAACGCGTTTGAGCTATATGAACGATATGGCCAACCTGGCGGATAACCTGAATGTGGATATCGACCGGGTGCGCCAGGGTATGGGTGCGGACAAGCGTATTGGCGATGCCTACTTGTACCCTGGTTGCGGTTTTGGCGGGCAGGCCTTTTCCCGTGATGTGATGAGTTTGGCGAGTACCCTGCAGCACAGCGGCATGCAGCCGCAGTTGCTGGATCAGGTGTTGCAGATCAATGAGCGCCAGAAAGAGGTGCTGTTTCGCAAGTTGTGGGAGCGCTACGGCACCCATTTGCGCGGCCGCAAGGTGGCGATGTGGGGCGTGGCATTCAAGCCGACCTCCACCCGTATCGATAACGCGCCCTCACTGAAACTGCTCGAGGCGCTCTGGGCCCAGGGTGTGGAGGTGCATGTGCATGACCCCCGTGCATTGCCGGCGCTGGCCGAGTGGGCGGGCGAGCGTGATGACCTGGTGCTGCATGACGATCCTTATGAAGCAGCGGATGGTGCTGACGCCCTGATGCTGGTGACCGAATGGAAGGCCTACTGGAGCCCTGACCTGGCTCGACTCAAGGCAGTGATGAATACCCCGGTACTGCTGGACGGCCGCAATGTATGGGAGCCCGCCTTTATAAAGGAGTGCGGGTTTGAGTATTACGGCATAGGGCGGCGCTGATGATTGTCGATATGCAGGACCGGGCGGGGATGTCGCAGAGCTGGCAGGCTTTGTTAGCGCATGGCGATGCGATGTGCGGTAAGCATCTGGCTGACATCTTTGCTGCCGACTCGCGACGCTTTAAGCGGTTGACCCGTGAGTGTGGCCCCCTGGTGCTGGATATCTCCAAGCAGCGTATTGAAGAGCAGACTCTTGGCTATTTGATGGATGTGGCCAGGGAGCAGCGGCTGGATAGCTGGATTGCCAGGCTGTTTGGCGGTGAGCGGGTGAACGATAGCGAAGGGCGCGCAGCTATGCACTGGGCGTTGCGTTTGCCGGTTGGCGCTGAGTGTGACGTTGACGGCGTTGATGTGGCGGCACAGGTGCATGCGGAGCTGGACCGTATGGAAGCCATTGTGAATCAGATAAGAGCGGGGCAGTGGCGGGGGGCGACGGGGGAGGTGGTTACCGATGTCATCAATATTGGTGTGGGCGGCTCTGACCTGGGGCCGCTGATGATGACCGAAGCCTTGACTGATTCGCGTAAACAGACCGCATCGCCATTACGGGTGCATTTTGCCTCGACGATGGATGGCAGCCAGCTTTCCCAGCTGCTGCGGCGGGTGAGTGCGCATTCGACGCTGTTTGTGATTTCGTCCAAGTCCTTCTCTACCATCGATACCCTGAGCAATGCGGAGACGGCGCGGCACTGGCTGCAACGTGAACTGGGTAATCGGGAGGGATTGCTGGATTGTCATTTTGTGGCGGTATCTTCTGCCGTGGCCAAGATGACCGAGTGGGGTGTGGCCGAGCAAAACCAGATGAAGTTATGGGACTGGGTGGGTGGTCGCTACTCGCTCTGGTCGACCATTGGCCTGCCGATTGCGTTGAGTATTGGCATGGACGGCTTCAGGGAGTTGCTCGCGGGCGCCCATGAGATGGATGAACATTTCAAGTCGGCACCCTGGCTGGAGAACCTGCCGGTGCTGATGGGTATGGTGGGGGTGTGGAATACCAATGTGCTGGGTATTAACGCCCACGCGATCCTGCCCTATGACGGGCGGATGAAGGAACTGCCCAATTACCTTGAGCAGTTGGAGATGGAGTCCAATGGCAAGAGCGTGACGCGCTCGGGTGAAAAGGTGCAGTGGGCGACCTGTCCGATTGTATGGGGCAACGTGGGGCCCAATGCGCAGCATGCGTTTTATCAGTTGCTGCACCAGGGGACCGAGGCGGTGACCTGTGATTTCATCATGCCGGCCCGGCGGTACCTGGAAAAACGCCATAACGCTGCGGCGCCTGAGTTGGTGGCGCAGCATGAGTTGGCGTTGGCTAATTGTCTGGCGCAGTCGCGGTTGTTGGCGTTGGGGGATGCTGCGTTGGTGGATGCCGAGAGTATGCCGGCAGAGAAGCGGTATCGCGGTAATCAACCGAGCTCGACGCTGCTGCTGGATGAGCTGACTCCGCGCAGTATGGGTGCGCTGATTGCCTTGTATGAGCACAAGGTGTTTGTGCAGTCGGTGATCTGGGACATCAACCCCTTTGACCAGTGGGGGGTGGAGATGGGCAAGAAGATTGCGGTGGATACGCTTGCGCGATTACGCGGGGCGGAGTGTGGGGCGACGGACGGGTCTACTGCGGGGTTGGTGGAGAGGATTTTGCGGGGGTGACCCAAGGTCAAAATGGTTCCCCGCGTTCGCGAGGATGACGGATTAAACCGAGATCAAAATGGATCCCCGCGTTCGCGAGGATGACGGGGTAGTGGCGGGGATGACGAGGTCGTCGCGGGGATGACGACTCTACTCGAACGTCATTCCCGCCCCCTCCCGTCATTCCCGCGCAGGCGGGAATCCGCCCCACACCCCGTCATTCCCGCGCAGGCGGGAATCCATTTTGACCTTTCGGGGTTTGCGGTTGGTTTCGGTGCTTGCCCGAGGCACCGCGAAAATGGATCCTCGCGTTCGCGAGGATGACGAGGGTAGTGGCGGGGATGACGGTTGGCAGGGGGGCGCGGGAGCCCGGCCCCACCACGTCATTCCCGCGAAGGCGGGAATCCATTGTGATTTTGGGGTGCGTTTTACCGGGGCGGGAGAATGTTACACTTGCGCCCTGCTGGGAGCGCCAATGCGGCGCAAAGGATTTCAATCAATTTAATATGGAATTTTATGTCTGAGATCACCTGTTTCAAAGCCTATGACATCCGTGGCCAATTGGGCACGCAACTGGACGAGAACGTGTCCTACCGTATCGCCCGGGCCTTTGCCCAGTGGCTCAAGCCTAAGCAGATCGTACTGGGTGGCGATGTGCGGGCAAGTTCGGAGGCGTTGAAGACGGCTCTGACCAATGGCCTGCGTGATGAGGGCGTTGATGTATTGGATCTGGGCCTGGCCGGGACTGAGGAGGTGTACTTCGCTACCTTCCACCTGGGCGTAGATGGTGGTGTTGAGGTGACGGCTTCCCACAATCCCATCGACTACAACGGCTTGAAACTGGTACGCGAGGGTTCGCGACCGATCTCGGCTGATACCGGTCTGAAGGAAATTCGTACGCTCGCCGAGGGCATGAGTTTCGATCTGGTGGATGGTCGTGATCCGTCGGTGCCCGAAGACAAGCGCGGTGCCTACAAGCGTGTGGACACCCGCGCTGATTACGTCGAACACTTGATGGGCTATATCGAGCCTGCCAATTTCACGCCGCTCAAGCTACTGATGAACGCGGGTAACGGTGCGGCAGGCCCGGCTATTGATGCGCTGGAAGCGGCATTCAAGCGGCTGCAGATTCCGGTGGAAATGATCAAGATCTGCCACGAGCCGGATGGCACTTTCCCTAACGGTATACCCAATCCGATCCTGATCGAGAACCGCAGTCTGACCAGTGATGCGGTGTTGAAGCACGGTGCGGATATGGGCATTGCCTGGGATGGGGATTTTGACCGGTGCTTTTTGTTTGATGAGCAGGGCCGGTTTATTGAGGGGTATTACATCGTTGGTCTGCTGGCTGAGGCCTTCTTGCAGAAAGAAGCCGGCGCCAAGATCGTTCATGACCCTCGCTTGGTATGGAATACCGTTGAGCAGGTGGAAGAGAACGGCGGGGTGGCGGTGCAGACCAAGGCTGGGCATGCGTTTATCAAGCAGCGTATGCGCGAGGAGGATGCCGCGTACGGTGGCGAGATGAGTGCGCACCATTACTTCCGTAATTTTGCCTACTGCGACAGTGGGATGATTCCCTGGCTTTTGGTGGCAGAGCTGCTGTGTGTGAAGGGCAAGCCGATGTCCGAGTTGGTGGATGAGCGGATTGCACGCTTTCCGTCTTCGGGTGAGATCAACCTGACCGTGAGTGACGCGCCTACTGTGTTGAAGGCGATCGAGGCGCGGTATGCGCCGGATGCGCTGGATGTGGATCATACTGATGGGGTGAGTGTGTGTTTTGCGGACTGGCGGTTTAACTTGCGGGCGTCGAATACCGAGCCGGTTATTCGGTTGAATGTTGAGAGCCGTGGTGACCAGGGGTTGATGGAGCGGGAGACGGCGAAGTTGGTTGAGGCGATTGGGGGGATTTAGACCCTCGTTAAGGTCTAAATGGATCCCCGCGTTCGCGAGGATGACGGGGATTCATCTTGGGCTGCGGTGTTGGAGGAAAGCACGCTCATCGAGGTGGAACTCGACGGTCCCAGGGGCGCGCATCTGGGAGGGCCGAGTTCCATCTCGGCCAAAGTGTTGCAGAAGAGCGCGCTTGACGAGGCGGCCCCGCCGGGAAGGGTCAGGATGCTCTGTCACAATTGTAGCCTCTTGCCTCAATTGTAGCTTTTTGCCTCATTTGTGATGTTTCGCTATAGTCGAAGACGTCCATTAGGAGGGTATTGGAATGACTACCCGCAGCATACGCTTGGATCAAGACCTTGTTGAGAAAGCAACTATCATGGCTAAAGCGTTTAACCGAACGCCGCCCAAGCAAATTGAACATTGGGCGAAGATCGGTGAAATGATGGAGGACAATCCTGATCTACCATATGAGTTTGTCAAGCAGGCCATCATTGCAAAAGCAGAACGGGAAGCCGGTAAGCTAGAGCCGTACGATTTTGGTTAAAGCCACGGGGGTTATACAGACTCCGACCTTCAAGCGAGCAGTAAAAAAGCTTAAAGCTAATCAGAAAGAAGATCTCGACGAGGCCGTCAGAGTTCTGATGGCTGACCCCGATTTGGGGGAGCAGAAAAAGGGAGACCTCTCTTTCCTGCGTGTCTATAAATTCAAGATGGACAGGCAACTGACGTTACTGGGATACAGCTTTGATGATGGCGCCCTCGTTCTAGAGCTCATGGCCTTAGGTTTACATGAGAACTTTTACCGCGACATCAAGCGGCGCTATTAGCGCTGCTCTGCGCACATGGTAGGACCGGCGGCCCCGCCGGGAAGGGTTGGGCCCGTGCATGCTGCTTCGCGGCCAGGCGGCCGCTCCTACCATTAATATTTATCCAAAATAATTACATGGTGCGTGCTTGGTCCCAAAACGGTTAAAGCCCGCCTTGTCTGCGCCTTACTTCCCCACCTCACTGAAACTACTACAAGTGTGATCCAGAAAGCGTTCAACCTTGCTCGCCGCAGCAGGGGTGAGGGTGACCAGGCGCAGGCGGCGGTCGGTGGTGGATTCCTGTTCGGCTAGCATGCCGCGGTCTATGGCGTTCTGCACGTATTTGACGGCGGTGCGGCGGCTGATATTGGGCATCAGGTTGTAGAGGTCGGTCTTGGCTGGCGGTGCCTCTTTGCGTTGCAGCCACATCTGGGTAAAGAGGTCGCAATAGTTCAGGTCGCTGAGTCCTGTGTCGGCGAAGGTCTGAGCCCAGAAGCTGTCGATGGCGAAAATAGCCTGGGCCGCTCTGGTGCGGTGGGCGATGGTGTAGCGTTTGGTCATGCTGGGGCCTGCTTTCCGGTTTGCCTTATTAGGCTTGATTGCGGTGTTGGGCGCAATCATCGGGTGCGTATTGGGGCGCTCTGCTCTGCTCTGGTGCACGAGTTCAGGCCCTTGCGTAATAGGCTGCGGGGTTTATACATGTCGATTGGCATGTAAAACAGTAACCTATGCAAAGTTGCACCTATATGGCATGACGATTGCTTTGTTTCTGGCATCTTAGATTGCCAGGAGCAGCACTATGCGGTTGGATCTGTTCAAGACCCTGTGGGGGCACGACGGTAGTGTGGAGGAAGCCGCTTTGCTTGCGGTGGATGCCGGATTTGCCGGGATCGAGGCGCCGGCGCCGCAGGACGATGCAGCGCTGGATGCTTTCGCCAGCGTGCTCGCCGCCCACAACCTGGATTATGTGGCCGAGATCTGCACTACGGGTAGCTATGTACCAGACCGTCACGCCACGCCGGAGGATCACCTGGCCTCGCTCGAGGCCAAGATCGAGCGCAGCCTGCTACTCAAGCCCCGCTTCTGCAATGTGATGGGCGGCTGCGATGCCTGGCCGCTGGACGTGCAGATCGATTTCTTTCGCCGGGCACATGCCCTTGCTGAGCGGCATGGCGTGCTGTGCAGCTTCGAGACCCACCGTGGTCGTTCCTTTTTTAATCCCTGGGTAACCCGTGATGTGTTGCGTGCGCTGCCGGAGCTGCGCATTACCTGTGACTTCAGTCATTGGGTGGTGGTGTGTGAGCGGCTGATGGACAGCGAGATGGACACCATTATCGAGGTGGCCGAGCAGGCGCACCACATTCACAGCCGGGTGGGCTACGACCAGGGGCCGCAGGTGCCGCATCCGCGAGCGCCTGAGTACGCAGAGGCACTTGTGTCCCACGAGCGCTGCTGGGACGCGATCTGGGAGGCGCAGGCGCGCCGCGGTTACGAGGTGACGACAATGACCCCTGAATTCGGCCCGGACGGGTACCTGCACAAGCTGCCGTTTACCGGTATGCCGATTGCGGATCTGTGGGAGATGAATCGTTGGGTGGGATTGCGGCAGCGGGATCGGTTTTCGGATTTCCACTCCCCGTCATCCTCGCGAACGCGGGGATCCCCCCACCCCGTCATCCTCGCGAACGCGGGGATCCATTGAGGGTGTAAAGCAGCGGGTTTGTGCATTAGTGGGTCGCAGTGCGCGCAACGGGGAAAAGTCAAAATGGATTCCCGCGTGCGCGGGAATGACGGGGTGTGTGGAGGAGTGCGGTGGCTTTACCCAATGCACCGCGCTCCCAAACAAACGTCATCCTCGCGAACGCGGGGATCCATTGAGGGTGTAAAGCAGCGGGTTTGTGCATGAGTGGGTCGCAGTGCGCGCAACGGGGAAAAGTCAAAAGGGATTCCCGCGTGCGCGGGAAGGACGGGGTGTGTGGAGGAGTGCGGCGGCTTTACCCAATGCACCGCGCTCTCAAACAAACGTCATCCTCGCGAACGCGGGGATCCATTGAGGGTGTAAAGCAGCGGGTTTGTGCATTGGTGGGTTGCAGTGCGCGTAGCCGGGCAAGGTCAAAATGGATTCCCGCGTGCGCGGGAATGACGGTGAACACGAGGGAGTGACGGCTCACACATTTTCAACAGGAGGCATTGGTAATGCAGATTTACAAGAGTATCTGGCGGGACGAGGGCATGGTGCCAAATACGCTGGCTATCGGTTACGTGCTGCTGACCTACGTCGGTGGCTGGGCGCTGTTGTTGTTGCAGGCCTGGTGGAGTGTGCCGCTGGGGATTCTGGCGGTGGCGCATGGCATGGTGATTGCCGCCTATTTGCTGCACGACTGCGGGCATAACGCGCTATGCCGTAAGGTGGAGCACAACACCTGGCTCGGACGCTGGATGAATGTGATCACGGGGTCGAACTACGGCACCTACGAGGACATGCGCTACAAGCATATGCGCCATCACGTGGATAACTGCGAGCCGGTGGCGTTCGACTATCGCGCCTGGTTGCTGCAGCGCCCGCGTCTGCACAAGGCGGTGCGGGCGCTGGAGTGGTGCTACATCCCGGCGGTGGAGTTGTTGATGCACGGGATGCTGATCGCCGCGCCCTTCATCTATGAGAGCAAGCGTGCCCAGCGCGGGCGGGTGATTCGGGTCACGCTGGTGCGTTTCAGTCTGTTTGCGCTGGTGCTGTGGTTCGCGCCCTGGGCTGCTCTGGGCTATGCCTTGGCGTACTGCCTGTTTCTGACTTTTCTGCGCTTTATGGACAGCTTTCAGCACAACTATGAGATTTTCTACACGCTGGATACGCCGGACCAGAAGCCGCCTTACAAGGGCAATAGGGAATACGAGGAGACCAATACCTACAGCAACCTGCTCTCCGAGCGCTGGCCCTGGGTCAATCTGCTGGCGCTGAATTTCTCCTATCACAATGCCCACCACACCAAGCCGAACATGGCCTGGTACCGGCTGCCGGCGTTTCATCAGCAGATTTACAGCGGTAATTGTCCGCAGCAGTTGGGTGTGTGGGGGCAGTTGAAGAGCTTTCATCAGCATCGGGTAGAGCGGGTGCTTGCGGAAGAGTACGGCACTGTCGACGTGCGTGAGAGTGTGCGTGACGGGCAAGCAGTGGGCGTGAATGCCCTGTCGTTTCTGACGGCATTTTGAGGGGGATTTGATGCGGGAGCTTTTGGCTGCGGTGAGTGAGAGATTCGATTTCAAGCAGCCGGTGACGCCCGGTCTGAAACTGACGCTGGGGGTGGTAGCCTGGGCCAGTCTGATGCTGCTCTGGCATGTAGCGGCCACCGGTAAAGGTACGCCAAGCCCGCTTTTTCCCGGGCCCTTGCAGGTTCTGGAGGCGCTGCGCGAGTTGTTTCTGGAACGCGGATTTATTGCGGATGTGTGGAGCAGTTTGCGGCGTATTGCGATCAGCTTTGCGGTTGCCTTGGCTATTGCCTTGCCGCTTGGGGTGTTGATGGGTGCCTTCCCGCTGATAGCCGCATTCTTCAACCCCCTGGTGTCGGCCTTTCGTTATTTGCCGGCGCCGGCGTTTATCCCCCTGCTGCTGATGTGGCTGGGGACTGGGGATGAGCAGAAGGTGGCGTTACTGATACTCGGGGTAGTGTGGTTTCTGATTACTTTGATCAGTGATGTGGTGCGCCAGGTGCCGACGGATTTTATCGAGACCTCCAAGACTCTGGGTGCGCCGCGTCGGGTGATTCTCTGGACGGTGGTGATGCCGGCTGCGATGCCGGGGATTGTTGACACCTGCCGGCAGATGCTGGCGGTGAGCTGGACCTACCTGGTGATCGCCGAGATTGTTGCGGCCACTGATGGCATCGGCGCGATGATGATGCGCGCCCGGCGCTTTGTGCATGTGGACGACATCATGGCGGGGATTGTGGTGATCGGGGTACTGGGCCTCTTGTGTGATCTGGCCTTCAGGGGGCTGCACTGGTTGATGTTTCCGTATTTGCGGCAGCGGGGGGGATAGCCGGGAGGGCGCGCTCATCGAGGTGGAACTCGACGGTCCCAGAAGCCCGTCATCCTCGCGAAGGCGGGGATCCATTTTGGGTTTGGGTTTGGGTTTGGTTTTGGTTTTGGTTTTGGGGGCAACGATTTTTTCATCTAGGAGAACGACCATGCAATTGAGTGACTGGAGCAAGGCAGCCAAGGGCTGTGTGCTGGGCGCGGCGCTGATGTGTGCGGCGGGGGTGGTGCAGGCCAAGGAACAGGTCAATGTGTCGCTGTTCTCCTGGCCGGGTTATGGCTTCTGGTTTATCGCCAAGGAAAAGAACCTGGTGCCGGAACTGGATCTGAACATCAGCATTATCGAGGATCCTTACGAAAGCTTTGCGCTGATGAGCGCCGGGCAGTTGGACATCACTTCAAGCACGGTCGAGTACGGCCCGATCGCGGTGGACAAGGATGTGCCGGTCAAACTGGTGACTTACACCAACCCTTCCTACGGCACCGACAAGATCATTCTTGCTCCTGGCATCGACGGCGCCAAGGATTTGATCGGCAAAAAGATTGCGGTGATGGAAGGCGGTCTTACACAGATCTTCATGGGTATCTGGTTGGAACAGAACGGCGTGGCCATCGACCAGGTGGAGTTCGTCAATGTGATCATGGATGAGGCCGTGGGCGCGATGCTTGGCGGCAGCGTCAGTGCCGTTGAGCTCTGGGAACCCTTCGGCAGCCAACTGCTGGCGAATATGCCCGGTGCCCGCGTTGTAGCCCATTCCAGCCAGGGTGATTGGATCAGTACTGCGCTGTTGGGCGACGGCATGTATATGAGCTCGGGATTTTTGAGCGAGCGTCCCGAGGCGGCGAATCTGGCGATGGAGGCCTACTTCAAGGCGGTGGATTTCTGGAAGGCCAATCCCGAGGAAGGTAATCGCATTATTGCCGAGGCGATCCAGTTTGATGTGAGCGATGTGGAGATGGTGATCGGCTCCGATGGCGAGATCTACAAGGGCGGCATCATGGTCTTTGATCTTGAGCAGGCGAGCCGTTTCATGGGTGTGGCCGAAGGTGACTTGCCCCTGGGTATGACCAATGGCCAGATTGTGGAGCACTGGGATACCACCAACGCCTGGTGGCAGAAGTTTGGGCTGGCTGATGGCAAGCACGACTGGACTACCGGCGTGGAGTTGGCTCCGCTGAAGGCGGCTCTGGAGGCAAAATGAGCGCGACTGCCATGCAGCTGGACGTGAATCAGCAGGGTTTGCAGGTACGCGAGCTGGGTAAGGTGTTCTCCGACCATGGCCGCCAGGTGGTGGCTGTGGAAGGGGTGAGCTTTGACGTGCCGGCGCGGCAAGTCTGCGTGCTGCTGGGTCCATCCGGTTGCGGCAAGTCGACGGTGTTGCGCATGATGGCCGGGCTGGAGCGCCCGTCCAGCGGGCAGGTAAGCCTGGATGGCGAGATCGTGCGCGGACCGCACCGGGACAGAGGTATGGTCTTTCAGGGTTATACCTCGTTCCCGTGGTTGAAAGTACGCGACAACGTTGCTTATGGGCTGCGCGTCAATGGGGATGTGTTGGCCATGCAGGAAGGCACCGTGGATTACTTTCTGGAGCGGGTGGGGTTGAGCGCCTTTGCCGATGTGTATCCGCACCAGCTATCCGGGGGCATGCGCCAGCGCGTTGCCCTGGCTCGGGCTTTGGCGAATACGCCCAAGGTGTTGCTGATGGACGAACCCTTTGGCGCGCTGGATGCCGAAACCCGCTGGCAGATGCAGGAGCTACTGCTGGATGTGATCCGCAAGGAACGCATGACCGTGGTGATGGTGACCCATGATGTGGAGGAGGCGTTGCTGTTGGGTGACCAGATCGTTTTTCTTTCGCGCCATCCGGGGCGGGTAAAAACCATTCTGCATCCACCCTTCAAATCCAGTGATAGCGTCAACACCCGGGAAGATCTGCGCAGCCACCCGGAATATGCTGCGATGGAGCGGCAGATTCTGACGATGATGCGGGAGGAGGGCGGGCATTAGATGAGAGGCTGGTCATTCTCGAGAACCTCTCCCAGTCATCCTCGCGAACGCCGCGCTCTCAAACTCCCGTCATCCTCGCGAAGGCGGGGATCCATTTAGCTCTTGAGAAAGCGGGGTTGAGCATTGGGTGCACAGAGAACTGCTTGCTCGCTATACTCTCTGGCACACGCACTCAGGAAGGCCAACCATGCCAGGAATGCAACAGACCATCCTTGTAACCGGCGGTGCCGGTTACATCGGCACCCACACCTGTATCAAGCTGCTTGAGGCAGGCTACAAGGTCATCGTGCTGGACAACTTCAGCAATAGCTCCCCGGAGGCGCTGCGCCGTGTGGAGCAAATCTCCGGTCAGGCTGTGCCCTATGTGACGGGTGATATCAGTGATGCTGCGCTGCTGGATGAGGTCTTTGCTGGCCACAGCATTGATGCGGTGATCCACTTTGCCGGTCTCAAGGCTGTTGGCGAGTCGGTGGCGCAGCCCATGCGCTATTACCGTAATAACGTCAGCGGCACAGTTGTGTTGTGCGAGGCGATGCAGCGCGCGGGTGTGAAGAACATCGTGTTCAGCTCTTCTGCAACCGTTTACGGGGACCCGGCAAGCCTGCCGATCCGTGAGGACTTTCCGACCAGCGCGACCAATCCCTATGGCCGCTCCAAGCTGATGATCGAAGAGATGCTGGGTGATCTGCATGTGTCTGATGCGGACTGGAACATCGCCCTGCTGCGTTATTTCAATCCGGTTGGAGCTCATCCCAGCGGCATGATTGGTGAAGACCCATCTGATATCCCCAATAATCTGATGCCATACATTGCCCAGGTGGCTGTTGGTCGTCGTGAGTATTTGAGTGTATTTGGCGGTGATTATCCAACGCCCGATGGTACCGGCGTGCGCGATTACATCCACGTACAGGATCTGGCCGACGGCCACCTGCAGGCTTTGCGTTGGCTGGAAAACAAGCCCGGCATCAAAGCCTTCAACCTGGGCACCGGGATTGGTTATTCGGTACTGGATATGCTCAAGGCGTTTGAAAAAGCCTGCGGCAAGGAGCTGGCCTACAAGATCGTGGACCGGCGACCCGGTGACGTTGCCAGCTGTTATGCCGATCCGGCGTTAGCAGCAGATGAACTGGGCTGGCAAGCCAGGCTGGGCCTGGAAGCCATGTGTGCTGATTCCTGGCACTGGCAATCGAGTAATCCGCAGGGTTATAGCAAGAGTTAGTGGCCACTGACTTAGAAGGTCAAAATGGATCCCCGCCTTCGCGGGGATGACGTGGGGGGGGAGAAGTCGTCATCCTCGCGGAGGCGCGATCAATGGGGTCAGCGATCCGATCAACGATCAATGCGATCAATGGGGTCAGAGTCGTTTGATCAATGGGCGCTTGCCGGAATATTTATTGGCGGATCAATGACTGACCCCATTGATAGACCCCATTGATTAGGGGCGAAGGTCAAAATGGTTTCCCGCGTTCGCGGGAATGACGTTGGGGGCAGGAATGACGCTTTCTCCCTCCACCGTCATCCTCGCGAACGCGGGGATCCATTGTTTTAAAAAGCGGGTTTCAGCCTTTTCCCTTCTTACTCCACAGTCACCGACTTCGCCAGGTTCCGTGGTTTGTCTACGTCTGTGCCCTTGACCAGCGCCACGTGGTAGCTCAGCAGTTGCAGGGGGATGGTGTAGAGGATCGGGGAGATGCAGTCTTCTACCCAGGGCAGGCTGATCATTTCGTGGTTGTTGTCTTCACTCTGGTCGACGGTCTCACACGCGAAGGTAATAAGCTGGCCGCCGCGGGCGCTGACTTCTTCCAGGTTGGACTTGAGTTTTTCCAGCAGGGCATCACTGGGGGCGACGCTGACCACGGGCATGTCTTCATCCACCAGGGCCAGGGGGCCGTGTTTGAGCTCGCCGGCGGCGTAGGCTTCGGCGTGGATGTAGGAGATTTCCTTGAGCTTGAGCGCGCCTTCCATGGCGATCGGGTAATGCGTGCCGCGGCCGAGGAAGAGGGCGTGGTGTTTGGTTGCGAATCGTTCTGCCAGGGTAGTAATACGTGATTCCAGCAACAGGGCCTGTTCGATTATCTGCGGCAGCTTACGCAGCGCGGCAACATTGCTGGCGATTCTCTCCGGGTCCTTGCCGCGCACCTGGGCGAGGGCGGTAGTCAGCCACAATAGCGCGACCAGTTGCGTGGTGAAGGCCTTGGTGGAGGCAACGCCGATCTCCGGGCCAGCGTGGGTCAGCAGGCGCCAGTCGGCCTCGCGTACCAGTGAGCTGCCGGCCACGTTGCAGATGGCGAGGGTAGCCAGGTAGCCCTGATCCTTGGCAAACCGCAGGGCGGCCAGGGTGTCGGCGGTCTCGCCGGATTGAGAGATGGTGATCAGCAAGGTATTTTTGGGTACGACAACGGTGCGGTAGCGGTATTCGCTGGCTACTTCAACGCTGCATGGCATGTCAGCCTGCTCTTCGATCCAGTAGCGCGCGACCAGACCGGCGTGATAACTGGTACCGCAGGCAACAATGTGAATATTCTCTATCTCGTGCAAACGGGTTTCGGCGTCCGGCCCCAGGATGGCTGTGAGCACGTGATCTTTAGCCAGTATGCCGCTAAGGGTGTCGCTGATGGCTTGAGGCTGCTCGAAAATTTCCTTGAGCATAAAGTGCCGATATTCACCCTTTTCCATGCTGAATGCGGCATGTTCGTAGCGTTTTACCGGGCGAACAGCCGTATTGTTATCACGGTCCCAGATCTCGCATTGCGTGTTGGTCAGGCGGGCATGATCGCCCTCTTCGAGGTAACGGAATCGGTCGGTAACTTGCAGCAGTGCCAGGGGGTCGGATGCAACGTAGTGCTCGCCACTGCCTTCACCGATTACCAGCGGGCTGCCCATGCGGGCGCAGTAAAGTGTTTGCGGCTGGTCTTCATGGATCATTGCCAGAGCATAAGCGCCGTGCAGTTCATTCAGGGCGGTGCGGAAAGCGCCTAGAAGATCCTGGGTTTCGCTGTAGTAGTGGGCGACCAGATGGGCTACCACTTCGGTATCGGTTTCTGAAACGAATTCATAGCCCAGGGCAACCAGCTTCTTGCGCAGCGGGCCGTGGTTTTCGATGATGCCGTTGTGTACTACTGCCAGACTGCCGGAAATATGCGGGTGGGCATTGCGTTCAGCGGGCTTGCCGTGGGTGGCCCAGCGGGTGTGGGCGATGCCGAGATGGCCATGGGCCGGTGTGGCCGCCAAGGCGTTCTCGAGCTCCACGACCTTGCCGACGGCGCGCACTCGCAGCATTGATCCATGCTTGTCGCTACCGTCGTCAGTAAGCACTGCTATCCCTGCGGAATCATAGCCGCGGTACTCGAGCCGGCGCAGCCCCTCCATCAGGATTGGAGTGATGTTCCGCTGAGCAATAGCGCCGACGATTCCGCACATGGTGATTTCCCTTGATATGTATGCAAAGCAGGGAGTCTATCACCGCAGCGCGCTTATGGCAGCGCCCTCAACGTTTGCTGAATCGCTCCACTAATGCCGTCTGACGCTCGGCGGTATGGGCCAGTTCGCCGCTCAGGTAGGCGCTGCGCTGGGCCTGGGTGGCGTTGTTGTCGGACAGGCCGGCTATGTTGGTGACGTTGCGGTTGATCTCCTCGGCTACAGAGCTTTGTTCTTCTGCGGCGCTGGCGATCTGGTCGGTCATGTCGTTGATACGCCCGATGGCTTCGCGGATGCCATCCAGGGCTTCGTCTGCTTCGATAACCTGCGTTACCCCGTGATCGGCCTGCTCGTGTCCGGCACGCATGGCGTCGACTGCGCGTTTGGCGGCGGTCTGCAGGTTTTCAATCAGGCTGTGAATCTGACCGGTCGAGTCAGCGGTGCGGCTGGCCAGGGCGCGTACCTCATCGGCCACTACCGCAAAGCCGCGGCCCTGTTCACCGGCCCGTGCGGCTTCGATGGCGGCGTTGAGGGCGAGCAGGTTGGTCTGCTCGGCAATGCCCTTGATGACATCCACTACCTTGCCGATTTCCTGGGTGTCGCTGGCCAGCTGTGAGGATACGCTCGCGGCGGAGCTGACCGACTCGGAGAGGATTTCGATGGCCTCGCGGGTTTTGGCGACGACTGATTTGCCGACCTCGGCCAGGTTGTTTGCATCGCGCGTAGCATCTGCGGTGCGCTGGGCATTGCTGGAAACTTCCTGGGTGGCGGAGGCCATCTCGTTGATCGCCGTGGCCACCATGTCTGTTTCCGAGCGCTGCTGGTTGATGCCGCTATGACTCTGCTCGGCCAATTGACTCGCTTCCCGGGCCTGTGTGCCCAGGTGCTCGGCGCTGTCCAGCACGCGTGTGAGACAGGTCTGCAGGCGCGCCTGCTGGCTGTGCAGGGCCATCTCGAGCTGGCCAAGGGCGCCCTTGTAGGGCGTATACATGACGGCCAGCAGGGGATCGGTAATGCTGTTGTCGGCCACCTTGAGAAGCCGTTGCAGGTGCTGGTCGTACCAGGCGCGCAGGGCGAATGCCGCGGGTATGGCTACGGCCGCAGCAGCAACAACGCCCCAACCGCCAAACATCAGGCCCGCAACACCGGCCGCAGCGGCAATGACCACCACCGGGATAACGTCCGCTGCCATACCGGCAAGGTCTGGCGTGGTGGCGCTTTTGCCCTTATTCAGGCGGCGGTATAAGGCTTCGGCACGTTGTACCTGATTGGCTGTGGTCTTTACCCGCACGGACTCGTAGCCGACTGCCTTGCCGCCTTCCCAGATGGGTGTGACAAAGGCGTTGACCCAGTAGTGATCACCATTCTTGCAACGATTCTTGACGATCCCCATCCAGCTTCTGCCAGCACTGATGTCGGCCCACATATGCGCGAACACGGCGGCGGGGGTGTCTGGGTGGCGAACCATATTGTGCGGGCTGCCGATGAGTTCCTCGTGTTCATAGCCGCTGACGGCCACAAAGGCTTCGTTGCAATAGGTGATCTTGCCCTTGAGGTCGGTGGTGGAGATCAACCTCTGGTCGGCGCTGAAGGTTTTTTCACGCTGGGTGACGGGCTGGTTGTTACGCATGGTTGGCTGTCCTGGTACGAGCGAGTGCCCTTTGCGGGCTTATTTTGGCTATGCTTGGGTGTATATAGGTGTTATCGACGCAGCGACTGTTTTCTTTAAAGATAACGCACAATCAGCGGGGCTCAAGTTTGCGTCTCTTACTTGAGCCATCTAGGGTAGAAGCATAGCAAAGAAAGCGGTCTGCCATTTGCGGACGCGCTCAACGGAGGTCATGTAATGTCTGAAGCCAAGAGCTCGGGTAACAGTTTGAACACCCGCGATACCCTGCAGGTAGGCGATACCACCTACCATTATCATTCGCTGCCCAAGGCGGCGGAGCAGCTCGGTGATCTGACCCGGCTGCCGGTGTCGCTGAAGGTGCTGCTGGAAAACCTGTTGCGCCACGAAGACGGCGTCACCGTTACCCCCGATGACATTCATGCCGTGGCGGACTGGCTGAAGACCCGCAGTTCTGATCGCGAGATCCAGTATCGTCCGGCGCGGGTGCTAATGCAGGACTTCACCGGTGTGCCGGCTGTTGTCGACCTGGCGGCCATGCGTGATGCCGTGGCGCGGGCCGGCGGCGATCCGCAACGGATCAATCCTTTGTCGCCGGTGGATCTGGTGATTGACCACTCGGTGATGGTCGATCACTTTGGTGACCCTGAGGCGTTTGAAGAGAACGTCGAAATCGAAATGCAGCGTAACGGCGAGCGCTACGAGTTTTTGCGCTGGGGCCAGAAGGCGTTTGACAACTTCCGTGTGGTACCACCGGGTACTGGCATCTGTCACCAGGTGAACCTGGAGTATCTGGGCCAGAGCGTGTGGGCCAGTGAGGTGAATGGCGAGCAGTGGGCTTATCCAGATACGCTGGTGGGCACCGATTCGCACACCACCATGATCAACGGCCTGGGTGTGCTGGGCTGGGGTGTCGGTGGTATCGAGGCAGAGGCCGCAATGCTCGGCCAGCCGGTGTCGATGCTGATTCCCGAGGTGGTGGGCTTCAAGCTCAGCGGCAAGATGCGCGAAGGCATGACCGCAACCGACCTGGTGCTGACCGTGACCCAGATGCTGCGCGCACAGGGTGTGGTCGGCAAGTTTGTGGAGTTCTATGGCGACGGCCTGGCCGATCTGCCCCTGGCCGACCGCGCGACCATTGCCAACATGGCGCCGGAATATGGCGCTACCTGTGGCTTCTTTCCGATCGATGATGAAACCATCCGTTATCTGCGTCTGACCGGCCGCACGGATGAGATCGTCGCCCGCGTGGAGGCCTACGCCAAGGCCCAGGGCATGTGGCGCGAGCCCGGTGCCGAGCCTGAGTTTACCGCCAGCCTGGAGCTGGATCTGAACACCGTCGAGCCCAGCTTGGCCGGCCCCCGTCGCCCGCAGGACCGCGTGGCCCTGGGTGAGGTGCATTCAGCCTTCGACAAACTGATGGATCTGGTATTGCGACCTGCTGATGAAGCCCAATCGCGCCTGGAAACCGAAGGTGGCGGTGGGGTTGCCGTGGGCGGCCCTAGCACAGGCGCGAGCATCACCATTGATGGCGAAGAGCATGAGATCAGTCACGGCGCTGTGGTGATTGCGGCGATTACCTCCTGCACCAACACGTCCAACCCCAGTGTGATGATGGCGGCGGGGCTGCTGGCAAAGAAGGCGGTCGAGCGGGGCGTAATGCGCAAGCCCTGGGTCAAGACGTCGCTGGCGCCGGGCTCCAAGGTAGTGACCGATTATCTGGAAAAGGCCGGCCTGACCGAGCCGCTGAATGCCTTGGGTTTCAACCTGGTGGGTTATGGCTGCACCACCTGTATCGGTAACTCGGGCCCGTTGCCGCCGGAAGTCGCGCTGGCAGTGACCGAGCATGACCTGGTGGTGTCGGCAGTGCTGTCCGGTAACCGCAACTTTGAAGGTCGCGTGCATCCCCAGGTCAAAGCCAACTGGCTGGCTTCGCCGCCGCTGGTGGTGGCTTATGCACTGGCGGGTAATACGCGCATGAATCTTCTTGAGGAACCGCTGGGTCTGGACAACGACAACAAGCCCGTCTACCTCAAGGATTTGTGGCCGAGCAACGCCGAGATCGCCGAGGCCGTGGCGATGGTCGAGGACTCGATGTATCGCGAGCGTTATGCCGACGTGTTCAGCGGTGATGCGCACTGGCAGTCGATCAGTGTGGCCGAAGGTGCTACCTACAAGTGGCTGGACGAGTCCACCTACGTGAAGAATCCACCCTATTTCGAGCAGATAGACCAACCCCTGCAGCCCCTCGAGCCGGTCGATCAGGCGAGTGTGCTGGCGGTATTCGGCGACTCGATCACCACCGACCATATCTCCCCGGCGGGCAACATCAAGGGCAGTTCACCGGCAGGGCGTTATCTGCAGGAGCTGGGCGTTGAGCCAGAGGATTTCAACTCCTACGGCTCACGTCGCGGCAATCACGAGATAATGATGCGCGGCACCTTCGCCAATATCCGTATCCGCAACCGGATGATGGGCGGCGAAGAGGGCGGCGACACCATTCACGTGCCCACTGGCGAGCGCATGGCAATTTACGACGCGGCCATGCGCTACCAGCAGGACAACACGCCGCTGGTGGTGTTTGCCGGCAAGGAATACGGCACCGGCTCCAGCCGCGACTGGGCCGCCAAGGGCACCAATCTGCTGGGCGTGAAAGCCGTGATCGCGGAAAGCTTCGAACGCATCCACCGCTCGAATCTGGTCGGCATGGGCGTGCTGCCGCTGCAGTTCAAGGATGGCCAAGGCGTTGGGCCGCTGGGGCTGGATGGGCATGAGAAAGTGGATATTCTGGGCATCAACGACGACCTCAAGCCCGGCCAGACCCTGAAGATGGTCGCCACCAAAGAGGGTGGCGAGAAGGTCGAGTTTGACGTGTTGTGCCGGATAGATACACGCAACGAGATCGACTACTTCAAGGCTGGTGGGATATTGCACTTTGTGTTGCGGGAGTTGATTGCGGAGGGGTGATACGGCAAGGAGAGGCCCCCGCTAACGCGGGGGCCTGACCTCTCGCCATTCTCGCCGTCCCCCTCGTCATTCTTGCCGTACCCCCCGCCGTTCTCGCCGTCTCCCTCGTCATTCTCGCGAACGCGGGAAACCATTTTGACCTTGGTGCAGATA
>NZ_VTTI01000006.1:52138-354580 GCF_008641105.1 Halopseudomonas salina | reverse complement strand
CAAAATGGATTCCCGCCTTCGCGAGAATGACCGGGGTGAGAATTGCAGGTTGAGCGCACAGCCTGGCAGGGTGGGAGCGGGCGCGCCGACTTAAATAAACAAGCAAACAATAAAAAGCCCCGATTCCAATCCAGAACCGGGGCCTTTCAAACAATCAACAAAGCGTAGTATCAGATCTCGACCGCCAGGCTGTCCGCAATCTTCTTCTGCCAAATCGCCGGCCCAGTGATATGTACCGACTCGCCCTTGGTATCGACCGCCACGGTTACCGGCATATCCTTGACCTCGAACTCATAGATAGCTTCCATACCCATCTCAGGGAAAGCCAGCACCTCCGCCTTCTTGATCGCCTGAGCAACCAGATAAGCCGCACCGCCAACCGCCATTAGATAAACCGCCTTGTAATCCTTGATAGCCTCGATCGCAATCGGACCACGCTCAGACTTCCCGATCATGCCAAGCAAGCCGGTCTCATCCAGAATCTGGCGGGTGAACTTGTCCATACGGGTCGCAGTCGTAGGACCAGCAGGCCCGACCACCTCCTCGCGAACTGGATCAACAGGCCCAACGTAGTAAATAAAGCGGCCCTTCAGATCGACCGGCAGCTTCTCACCGTTGTTGAGCATCTCGACCATACGCTTGTGGGCCGCATCACGGCCGGTCAGCATCTTGCCGGAGAGCAGAACGGTCTCACCGGTCTTCCACTCAAGCACATCCGCTGGCGTCAGCGTATCCAGATTCACCCGACGCACACCGGTACCGACTTCCCAGGTGATATCCGGGTAGGCATCCATCGGAGGCGCCTCAAGCACGGCCGGACCCGTGCCATCAAGTACAAAATGTGCGTGACGAGTCGCCGCGCAGTTGGGAATCATGCACACCGGCAGACTGGCCGCATGAGTCGGGTAATCCTTGATCTTGATGTCCAGAACGGTAGTCAGACCACCCAGACCCTGGGCGCCAATCCCGAGTGCATTGACCTTGTCCATGATCTCCAGGCGCAGCTCCTCAACCCGGTTCTGCGGACCACGCTTGCGCAGCTCGTGAATATCGATGGAGTCCATCAGCGACTCCTTGGCCAGCACCGCCGCTTTCTCGGCGGTGCCGCCAATACCAATCCCCAGCATGCCCGGCGGGCACCAGCCCGCGCCCATGGTTGGAACCGTTTTTACAACCCAGTCAACTATCGAATCGGACGGATTGAGCATGACCATCTTGGACTTGTTCTCGGAGCCACCACCCTTGGCCGCCACATGAAACTCGACGGTGTCACCCGGGACCATCTGGTAATGAATCACCGCAGGCGTGTTGTCTTTGGTATTGGTACGCTTGCCGGCAGGATCGGCGAGGATCGACGCACGCAGCACGTTCTCCGGCAGATTGTAAGCGCGGCGAACACCCTCGTTGATCATATCGTCCAGACCCATGGTGGCATCATCCCAGCGCACATTCATGCCAACTTTCACGAACACCGTGACGATTCCGGTGTCCTGACATATGGGGCGGTGGCCAGTAGCACACATGCGCGAGTTGATCAGAATCTGAGCCATGGCATCACGGGCGGCTGGAGACTCCTCCCGAAGATAGGCCTCATGCACAGCCTGAATGAAATCTACCGGGTGATAATAGGAGATGTACTGTAGCGCATCCGCTACGCTCTGGATCAGGTCATTCTGCTTGATTGCGGCCATGCTGGAGTGGCTCCTCTTCTGGGCGAAGGGCAGTGCGTCGGCATCATAGGGAGCATGATGGGTGAAGACGACGCTGCCAGATTCACGGATAAGCGCCGGAAGGTCCGATAAGCGGACCGACCCTGGCTATTGTGGCTAATCGGGTCGCGCAGTATAACCGAGCAAGTTCGAAGGCGTAATCTCCCAAAGGCCCCAATGCGCATAATCAGCCTGTTCAAACGACCAAAGCAGGTTTACAGTAACAATTAGTATCAAAGTGCCATCATGTAAACCACAAAAATAAAGGGATAGCCTTTCCGACATGGATAGCAATGAATCCAAATTTCAGGCGCTACGGCTGCAAAGGTTCTACCTGGCACAGCTCAGCTACGCTATCACCTACGTAGTTATCGGTGCCGCCTGGCTTGCAGGGCAATACAACGCTAGCGGGGCCATGGCCGCGAGTCACGTTTTGCTCGGCTTCAGCCTGCAGGCCGTCCTTTTCGGCATTCTGAAGAGTGGGCTCAACCTGCGTTTCAAGGATCCCAGCCTGACCAGTTTGCAGATGGTCATCGCCATGTTGCTGCTTACCTATCTGCTCGCTTTCAGCGGAGAGTTTCGCGGCAGCCTGATCATGATCTATCCGATCATCCTGCTTTTTGGCGTTTTTCAGCTATCACGTCGCGCCTTCCTGACCCATGCCGGTCTCGCCCTGATTTTGTATGGCACGCTGATCCTCTTCAATACCTTTCAGGATGACAGTACCCAGGCGCTGACCGTACACCTGCTGGAGTGGTTTGTACTGGCGTGTTTTACCGGCTGGCTAAGCTTCTTCTGTAGCTACATACGCGAGCTCCGCAGCCGTTTGCAACGCCGGCATAACGTGTTGCAAACCCATCAGACAACTCTCCGAGACATGATGGGGCAATTGCAAAGCCTGGCTGATACGGATGGGCTCACCGGCCTGGCCAATCGGCGCTATTTTCTCAGTGAAGCGCGACGGCGCATCACCCTGTTGACCCCGGGCCGAAAGGTCGGGATTGCCCTGATCGACCTGGATCATTTCAAGAAAATCAATGATATCCACGGCCATGCCGCCGGCGATGAAGTCCTCAAGGGCTTTGCCGAGGTCGCTCGTCAGAATCTACGCGAAGAAGACATGGTGGCACGCTTCGGTGGCGAGGAGTTTGTCGTCATGCTCGACAATTCCGACCTCGCTGCGTTACATCAATGCATAGAACGCATTCGCACCTGTTTTGCTGGCACCTGCTATAACGTGGCAGGGGCCGAAGTTTATTGCACTCTGTCGGCCGGCCTGAATCTGGTAAGACCGGATGACAACCTGGAAAAACGTCTGAATCAGGCTGACGAAGCGCTGTACTGTGCCAAAGATAACGGACGTAACCGCTGCGAGGTGTATGAAGAGGCTTATGCCTGAGATACGCATTGGGGATATCGCCATACAGGCCATGGCCGGAGACAACCTGCTCGACACCCTACTCGCCGCCGGGCAGAGGGTGCCCTGGTCTTGCCGCGCGGGACATTGTCAGACGTGTCTGGTGCAGACCCTGGACGGCGCCGTGCCTATCAACGCTGTTAAGGGCCTGAATCCGGAACAACGCGAGTCCGGCTGGGTGCTTGCGTGCCAGTGCCCGGTACTCGAAAACATGCACATCAAGCTCCACGATCCCGCGAGGGACGGGCTTGGCGCAAAGCTGGTATCGACTCATCAGGCAACCGAAAACACATTGATTGTGCGGATAAAGCCGGACCGTCCGCTGCGATTCAAACCCGGGCAACACATGGTGATCTGGCTGGATGAGGCCCTGGGCCGACCCTACTCGATAGCCAGCCTGCCAGATGAAGCGGAATTGACCTTCCACCTGAAGCTGCATCGATTCGGCGCCTTCTCAGACAAAATACAGTCCCTCAAGCCCGAAGACAGAATATACCTTGGCGCTCCCGGCGGTCATTTTCACTACGACCCGGACTGGCAGGATAAACCCCTCCTCCTGCTGGCTGCCGGCACAGGGCTGGCACCCTTGCAGGCAATAGCCCGGCAAGCCTTCGCACTGAATCATCATGCGCCAATACAGCTGTATCACTGGCACGACAAACACGGCTGCTATCTGGAGGGGGCGTTGCGAGACCTGGCAGAGAACCACCCCGATCTCACCCTGCACTTGCGGCCCGGGACCGAACTGGCGGCAGATTTGACACAACTGCGACTTGCCTCGCGATCCACACTGGCGCTAGTCTGCGGACCACCCGCATTTGTCGAACAGGTGCGCAAACCCCTTTTCATGGCCGGTCTGCCAGGCCGGCAGATTATCGACGAAGCTTTTCTCAGCCGCCAGACATGACAGTCCTGGCGGTATTGAACGCCAGGAGTCTGCAATGAGTGAACATCTGTTAGTAGATCGTAGTGAAGCCGTACTGACCTTGAGCATGCACCGGCCCGACAAGAAGAACGCTCTGACTCGCGACATGTATAGCGCGATGGCTGAAGCGATAAATGCCGCACAGTCCGACGATAGTCTGCGCGCGGTCATTATTCAGGGTGACGAAAGCTGCTTTACCAGCGGCAACGATGTAGCCGACTTCATTGACGTGCCTCCTGCCGGACCCAACAGCCCGGTATACGAGTTTCTCAAGGCCATCTGCCATGCATCCAAACCCTTGATTGCAGCGGTAAACGGACCAGCAGTCGGCGTGGGCACAACCATGCTGCTGCATTGCGACCTGGTTTACGTCGCCGACAATGCGAAACTGAAAATGCCCTTCGTCAATCTTGGTCTGTGCCCCGAGGCAGGCTCCAGTTTCCTCTTGCCTCGCTTGCTGGGGCACCTGCGCGCAGCCGAGCTTCTGCTGCTCGGCGAGACCATCAGTGGTCAACGCGCCGCAGAGATAGGCCTTGCCAACCACGCCCTCCCCGCCGGCACGCCCGTACACGAAGCAGCCCGCGCCGCAGCCTTGCGTATCGCGCAACTGCCACCTGGCTCCATTCAGTTGAGCAAAAAACTGTTAAAACAGGGTGTTACGAAGGTGGCAGAGGAAGTGATGGATCGTGAAGGCGACTATTTTGCCGACCTGCTGAAGGGACCGGAAGCACGAGAAGCGCTGAGTGCATTCATTCAGAAGCGCAAACCCGCTTTCGCCTGAGTTCGTATTTTCACAGCTCGGCCATGGGCACTCGTGCAGGATACATATCTGCCTGAGGGCCCTTAGCGCTTGATGTTGAACCACATGGTTACCCAGCGGTTGATCTGACCCCAGATCCGAATCTTCAACCGGTGGCTGAAGGGCAGATCCTTCCATGCGTCCAGGGTCCATTCGTGACTCTCGGAAAAGTCTTTCTCGAAAGTGTCCTGCACCTTTGCAGTCAGATGCCGATCGTGGGCATGCAGATTGGCCTCAAGATTCCAGTGCAGCGACCAATGATCGAAATTGCAGGAACCCAGTGACACCCAATCATCAACCAGCGCGGACTTGAGATGCAGGAAGCGTGGTTGATATTCGAAAATCCGAATTCCAGCCTTGAGAAGACGGCTGTAATAGCGTTGCCCGGCATAACGCACCGGTGGATGATCCATTATCTGGCCGCATAGGAGCAGGCGTACATCGACGCCGCGGCGGGCCGCCTTCTGCAGCGCTCTGCGGACTCTCCAGGCTGGCAGAAAATAAGGGGTAGCCAGCCATACCCGTTTTTCTGACTGGCGCACGCTCACCAGCAGGGCTTGCAGCACCTCGTTGTTAAGGCGTGAATCTAGATGGGCAACGCGTGCCCAGCCTTGCACCCCGGACGGTGGTGGCGGCCGCTTATCCCCCCGATCAACCATCCTCGATGCGGATAACCGCGGGCCATCGGCTTGCTGCCAGGCACGCTCGAATAACATCTGCCAGTCGGCCACTACCGGTCCGGTTATTGCCAGCATCTGATCATGCCAGCGCGTACGACCGCTTTCACTGGCCAGGCAGAATTCATCCGACAGCCCGAACCCACCAATCATCGCCATCTGATTATCAAACACCAGAATCTTGCGATGGTCGCGATGCAGGTTGGCCAGTCCGCGCTTCCACCGCAGAGGGTTGTAGATTCGCAGGTCTACCCCGCCATCCCGTAATTCTGCTCGTTCGGCTTCGGTAAACTCACTGCTGCCCAGATCGTCGAACAGACAACGCACCCTGACGCCGCGACGGACAGCCGCCAACAAGGCTTTTATGGCTATAGCTGTTGCCTCACCCGACTCCACCAGATAAAGCTCTATATCGATGGTGGCCTCAGCTTGGGCTACGGCTTCAAGTATTTTCGGGAAAAAAACCTCCCCATCTACCGCTAGCTCGAACCGGTTGTCTTGTCGCCAGGGGTAAATGGGTACTGTCATATCCCGCCTCTTGTCAGGGAATTCGGTAGTCGTCCTGGTCCAGCAGATCGAGCCCACATTGCAACTGGCTGATCCAGTCCAGAAACGCGGCAATCATAACAGGGCCTACAAATGGCCGGCCGTGTTGCGGCACTATCATCGTGGGCTTGAGCGTACGAATCATGTTCGCCCACAACCTGCAGGCTTTATTGCCAGCCATATAACGCCGATGAAAACCCTCCATGGTGGCTAGATGGACACTGAAATCCTGTACCGGTTCGGCGTCATCCACCATCGAGGCGCCCATATCACCGGAAAAGAGAATGCCGCTAATCGGATCGAAGAACTGCAGATTGCCCACAGAGTGCAGAAAATGCGCAGGCAATGCCTTGATGACCGTTTGCCCCAGGGGAATATTCTGGCCTCTGTCAGGCACGGCAATCATCCGTTCGGTGGTGCTGGTGCCCTCGTTACGCGTCAGGAAGCCCGCCGACAGATGGGGTAGAAAGCGCGCCCAGAGCTTGGAACAGACTACCCGACACCGGGTATGCAGAAACCATTTATCCAGGGACGCGATGATGTCGGGATCCTGGTGGGAGGCAAACACGTAGGTCAGATCACGCAGGGGAATATGCCGGCTCACAGCCATGGAAAGGGGCATGTACGTCAGATCTCCACCAGGATCCAGCAACGCGTGCTCATCGTGATCGATGATCAGAAACTGGTTGGACTGGACGCCATCTCCGGTCACCAGCTGATCAAAGCACAGTACCTTGTGCGGCCCATTATCAAACAGCACCCTGGCTGAACTGTTCATGTCTTGCACCTCGCAACTGAGAAAGTGCCGCCTTTATAAATGAGCAGGGCCGACGGGGTACTGACCTGTATCAACCGGGCGAACCCCTGTCATCCAATCGCAACAGTCCATTCACATCTCTGACACGCCATTGCCATAGCCTCAATCAGGAAACAACCAGAGGCCGACCCGACGGAGGTGCCTGATGTCCAATACCGCGTACGCCACCGAACTATCCCCTGCCCAACACCTTATTGTTGAGCTGGTGCAGGACCCAGAAACGCTTGAAGCCGCCCAGGCCCTGCGTTACCAGGTTTTCAGCGAAGAATGCGGGGCCAACCTGGCCGATGCCGGAAGCCGCCTGGACAAGGATGCTTTTGATCTGCACTGCGAGCACCTGGTTGTTCGCGACCTGATTAGTGGTGAAGTGGTTGCCACTACCCGGCTGCTTGACAGCAAGGGCGCGCAGCGGGCTGGCGGCTTTTACAGCGAAGGCGAGTTCCAGCTGGTCGGCCTTCCGCAGCTTCGCGGTGGTGTTCTGGAAATTGGCCGTACCTGCGTGCATGCTCGCTACCGTAACGGTGCGACCATTTCAGTATTGTGGTCTGGTCTGGCGCAATTGATGAATGAACGCCGCTACGAATACCTGATGGGCTGCGCCAGCGTGAGCATGGCTGACGGTGGCATACAGGCGCAGGCTGTGATGCAGCGGCTCAGGGGCCGGTACCTTAGCCGTGAATGGCTGAATGCAATTCCACGTCTACCGTTGCCCGAGATGGACTTGCCAGAGAACGTGACGGCGCAGATGCCGCCACTGCTCAAGGCCTATATGCGCCTGGGCGCGAAAATTTGTGGCGAGCCCTGCTGGGATCCGGAGTTCAACGTGGCAGATGTATTTATTCTGCTGCGCCGCGAACAGTTGTGCCCGCGCTACGCCCGTCACTTCAAGGCCGGTGAACAGGTGGAAATCAACCGATGAGCGATCCGATGCCGATTTTGCGCCGGCTCTGGCGTATTCCGCTGGTGGTTGGCTGGTTATTGATCGGACTGCTTTTAACCGCTTGCGTCGCAATCGGAGACAGGGTTGCCAGGAATACGACCCAGCGCTACCGCAACAGCCTGACCTGTCTCTGGATGCGCGGCCTGATTGGCATATTACCCCTGCGAATCCACCGTCATGGCACGCCGGCTAAAGAGACAGCACTGCTGGTCAGCAACCACGTGTCCTGGCTTGATATCGTGGCAATCGGTGCCCAGTCACCGGTGCATTTCCTCTCCAAGGCAGAAGTTCGCCACTGGCCGGTTGTCGGTTGGCTGGCCAGCGCCGCCGGAACTCAGTTTATCCAACGCGGCCAGGCCGGTGGGCAGACCCTACATACGCAGTTGCGTGATGCCCTGGAGCAGGGGGAAAGCCTGGTAATCTTTGCCGAGGGCACGACAACCGTAGGTGACCGGGTAAGAGCTTTCCACGGCCGTCTGATGAGTTGCGCCATCGAATCACAAACTCCGCTGCAGCCAGTGGCCATTGCCTACCGGCGCGACGGCCAGCGAGACCTGCTGGCTCCGTTTATCGATGATGATGAATTTTCCAGGCATCTGCTGCGCCTGCTGGGCAGTGCACCGATCGATGTTGAGCTGCATTTTCTGCCACTGGTGCAGTGCCAGACGCACAATCGCAACCAACTGGCTCGCGCAGCTCAGGGCGCGGTGGTTCAAGCACTCGGGCTGGTCGAAACGGGCGAGGTTGTCGCAGCGCCGAGAGTCAGATCCTGCGAGCCCGCGAAGGCGATAACCTGCGGCATGAACGCGAGAAAGTCTGCTTCAAACGCAGCATAGTCACGCTCCAGCTCACCGGCAGATCCCGGCAACGGATTGGTCCTGCGCAGGCGCAGGGAGATATTGTCCAGCGCCCGGTGCAGTGAACCGATACGTGCATAGCTACTCAACCAGTCCTGCTCGGCCATGCGTGAAATGACCGGCCATGCGTTGGCGGGAATGACTTCGCGCTGGGAGAGCAGCAGGCCATACATTTCCCGGGTAAAATCCCTGATCGATTGATCAGTGAACCGGTCCCAGTGTCGAGCCAGCAGATGGTCATAGAACATATCGATCATGATGCCGGCGTAACGTCGGCGTTCGGTAGAGACCCTGGTTTTGCTCATGGCTACTACCGCATGGGCATCGGTAAAGCTGTCGATACGCCGATGCAACCAGATTCCCTGACGCACCCCTAAGGGCAGATCGAGCGTGCCTACCGGCCCACGCACAAAGTCGCCGAGCAGGCTGCCCAGAGCTTGTTCAGGGTCCCGCGGACCCAGAAACAGATGGGCCAGATAATTCATCAGGAACGGGCGAGCTGTTGCTGGAGGTTGGCTATCTGCTCCTTGAGCGTCACGATGGTGCGGTTGATCTGCCTGCGGAAGGCATCTATCGACTGCAAGGCCTCCTGGTTATAGTTCTGCCTCTCTTCCATTTCAGTGCGCAGCACCAGTAGCTCCTGTTCGATATTCGCCCCCGCGCCCTCCTCCGCCAGAGCTTCCAAGCGCTGCGCCAGCGCTGCAGTCGTGCGTGACTGCGATGCCAGTTCACCTTCCAGTTCTTGGAGTTGTGCCAGGCTGTCGTTCAAACCGGCTATCTGATTGGCAATCCCTTCCAGCTGCGTGGCGTTGCCGGCCGCCTGAGCTTCGGCCGTGGTAATCCTGTCTGCCTGGGCAGCAACCAGTTCGGCCAACTCGCCTGTCTGGGTTGTCAGCGTTTGCTGGTTCTCACGTTGCGTTTCCAGCCTTCCGGCAAGTTCGTCGTCCGTTGCATTGGCAGCCTGGATCAAGCGGTCCTGGGCCACTATTCGTTCGGCAAGTTCGGTCAATTGCCGCTGCATCCCCGTGAGCCGCTCCTCGCGGGACTGCTCGGCCACCGTGCGGGAAGATTCGGTAGCGCTCAGCTTGCCGGTCACATCCTGAATACGCCCGGCGGCCTCTTCGCTTATGCGAGCAAAACTGTTCTGCGTGGCGACCAGCTGCTGCTGCAATTTGGTCTGCTGCTGATGACTCCAGTAACCAAAGCCCACCAGAGACAGGGTCAAGGCGCCGCAGAGTGCCCATAGCGCACCCGTTCCTGAATCGCGTGACTCCATCCGGACCGGCGTACGGATATTCTCTACCGCGCGCGCATCCAGCGGATCAGCATCATCGGTTGCCCGGAAGCTGGTAAGACCTTCATCTGGATTGCGTTGTTTCATCTAGCACCTCGCTTGAAATGGACCGACAGCGCCAAAGCCCTGCGCCAGAGCGGTGCAGCGCGCCCCAGAGGGATGCATTGAAGCAACTGAAAATTACTGTTCAAAGCATCTGATAGGCTACAGAGCCGGGGTTTCCGGCCACCCGTCGTATTGGTACGTATTCTGCTTGTTTAGTGCCTGCTTGGCTAGAATCCCGGTATTTACCTGGATCGTCCGCAGGGGGAAGCAGCATGTTTACTGAAGCACAATTCAATCGTTCTACACTGGAATGCATGACTATCCTGCGTCGCCGCCTAAAACAGGAACTGGGCGTGACTATTCGAATGAGCGAAGAAGGGGCGGCCGACGCCATGATTCAGCTCAGCACATCAAGCCAACAGAGCGACATTCGCGAACTCGGTCAGCGTCTCCTGAACATGATCCGGATTGAACCCGAGCCTGAGCAGCCAGCCGCTTTTGGCCAGGGTGCTATTGCCTCCAGGCAACGGCTGATGCAGGGAATAAATACAGCCGAAGCTGCGCCAGCCAGTCGGCCACAAGGTCCATCGACCGTGCGCATCTACCGGGGTCAGGTTGTACGCCAGTGATGGTGTAGC
Organism: Halopseudomonas salina; assembly: GCF_008641105.1. The sequence continues at coordinate 343,916 of NZ_VTTI01000006.1, read as the reverse complement.
CTCCGTGCTATAGCGCCGCAAAAACAAGCCAACCACAAATCCACTGATTCCCGCTACCTGAATGCCCGAGGGGCAATCTCCGTCCTCTTCTGTTGTCGATATGCTGTATCACATCATGCTCACCACTGGCGCCGGCAGACCCCAGCCGTTACCCTTTGGAGCAAGAAGCCCAGCTTGTGGCATGGCAATTGAAACAGGAATCGACAATGCAGCAATGGATGATTTATGGCGCTAACGGTTACACCGGCACGCTGGTTGCGCGTGAAGCCAAGAAGCAAGGCCTCAGCCCTGTTCTGGCCGGACGCAATCGCGCTGCGGTGAGTAAGCTCGCGACTGAGCTTGGCCTGGAGTACCGCATTTTTGATCTACGCAATGCTGCGGCAGCCGTTGCAGGACTTGAGAGCATGAGCGCAGTCGCCCATTGCGCCGGCCCCTTTTCCGCCACCAGCCAACCCATGATTGATGCCTGCCTTGCCAACCATTGCCATTATCTTGATATCACTGGCGAGATCGATGTATTCGTCGAGGCACAGGCACGACATGCCGATGCAGTAGCGGCAGATATCGTTATATGCCCCGGGGTGGGCTTCGATGTGATTCCAACCGATTGCGTGGCCGCTACGCTGAAAGCCGAACTGCCCGACGCTGATCGCCTCGCACTGGGGTTCGATACTCGCAGCGGATTTTCCCCAGGCACGGCGAAAACCTCGGTTGAAGGTCTCAAGATGGGTGGCAAGATCCGTGAGAAGGACAAGATCCGCAGCGTACCTCTGGCGTGGCAGAGCCGGGAAATCGATTTCGGCAACGGCAGCAAGTTTGCTGTAACTATTCCATGGGGCGATATTGCCACGGCCTGGTACACCACCGGCATCGACAACATAGAAGTATTCATACCGATGGCCCCAAGTGCCGCCGCGCGACTGCGCAAGCTCGATAAACTGCGCCCTTTACTGGGTCTGCCGCCTGTACAGGCACTGTTAAAACGCATGGCGGGCAAACGCGTAAAGGGTCCAGATGTACACCAGCGGGAAAAGGCCCGAACCTATGTATGGGGTGAGGCGCAAAACCGTGCCGGCAAGAAAGTTACCGCCCGAATTGAAACCGCCAACGGCTATGACGTGACGGTCCACGGCGTGCTGATGGCAATCAAACATGTTCTGGAAACGGAAAATGCCCCGGGCTATTTCACGCCGTCGAGGCTAATGGGCGCGCGCTGCGTAGAACGCCTGCCCGGGTCAGGCAATATGACCGTCAGCCAACAGTAACGGGGCCTGGATTATCAGGCAGCGGGTCAGAGCCTCCAGCAGCCTCCCGCCATGACGCCAGTAATGCCAGAACAACGGCACATCCACATGCCGGCCAGGCAGCACTTCACACAACTCGCCGCTGCGCAGCTGTGGTTGTATCTGCAAGGCTGGCACCATGCCCCAGCCCATGCCGGCACACAGCATGCGCACAAAACCCTCCGAGGACGGGCACAGGTGGTGTTGAAAGTCGCCCTTGTGACCAATCTCGCTCAAGAATCGATGCTGCAGTTGATCATCCGGGCCAAATACCACCGCCGGCAGAATGCGTAACACTGCGGCGGGATCACGCAACCCTTGATGCTCTCTGCCCAGGACCGCAGCACTGGCGACCGCGAGATAGCGCATGCTGCCCAGCGGCACGGACCGGGCACCGGCCACTGGCTCTGCCGTGGCGCACACGCACCCGGCGACATCACCCGCGCGCATCCGGCGCAGTACAACCTCCTGGTCATCCGTCACCAGATCCACCAGCATCTGCTCGCGGACACAGAAATCCGCCACAGCGGGCGCCCACCAGGTCGCCAGACTATCGGCGTTCAGGGCGATACGTAGCCGTGTTGGCCCCTGCTCGTCCCCCACCATAGGCAGGTCCTGTCCAAGATCCCGCTCGAGCAACCTCACCTGCTGGGCGTGGTTGAGCAAGCGCTGTCCTGCTGGTGTAGCCAGAGGAGGACTTAGACGCAGCAGCACCGGGGCCCCCACCCTGGACTCGAGCAATTTGATCCGCTGGGAGATTGCCGACTGAGATAAACCCAGCACCTGTGCTGCTCTCTCGAACCCACCCTGCTCCACCACCGCTGCAAGCGCCTCGAGCAGCTTATAATCAAACATTACTTCTCCTTATGCATGATAAGTATTATTTGTTTTTCTTATCACATTTAAGACTGCAAGATCCGTTTTTACTAAAAGGGAGAGCAGTAATGTCAGTCATTGAAGGCTATCTGAACGGTCTATTCGTCGCAGCCGGACTTATTATCGCAATTGGTGCCCAGAACGCCTTTGTGCTTGGCCAAAGCCTGAAACGCGAACATCATTACAGCGCCGCACTGGTGTGCATGGTCAGCGATGCGGTGCTGATTCTTGCCGGTGTTTTCGGGCTGGCAGCATTACTGGAGCATTCGACCCTGGCCATGCAACTCGCCCGCTGGGGTGGAGTGGCTTTTCTCGTCAGCTATGCTCTTCTGGCGTTGCGGCGAGCGTTTTCGCCTCAGGTTCTGCGTGCAGATCAGCAACCGATGAGGTCCCGCCGATCAGTGTTGTTGAGCACCCTGGCAGTAACCCTGCTAAACCCTCACGTGTACCTGGATACGGTAGTGCTGATTGGCGCCATTGGCGCGCAACAGCGCTTTCCCCTGTATTTTGCAGCAGGAGCGGTAAGTGCCTCTATACTCTGGTTCACCAGCCTGGCTGTGGCGGGCGCCCGGCTTGCGCCGTGGCTTTCCAGACCTGCCACCTGGCGTGTGATTGATGGCGGCGTCGCCATTATGATGCTGATTGTTGCCTGGGGGCTGGCCAGGCCTTGAACAGAGCGGCACCAACGCCATACCCACACGGAAGGTGCGTGGATAGCACCGGTTTCAGGTGCTATCATCAAGGCAACCGTGCATTGACAGACGGGCAACGTCCGCAGAAAAGAGGCGTCATCGGGCAGGCATTTATTTACAGCCTGCCGGTAACACACTGAATTCGTAATCCAGGGGTTCTTTTTTACGTTCCCTGATACCTGAAATGGAGACAACACATGGCTTTTGAATTACCAGCACTGCCCTATGAGAAATCTGCTCTGGAACCCCACATCTCGGCAGAGACCCTCGAATACCATTACGGTAAGCATCACAACACCTACGTCGGCAAACTCAACGACCTGATCAAGGGCACTGAATATGCAGACAAGGATCTGGTAGACATCGTCAAGACTTCCTCCGGCGGTGTCTTCAACAATGCTGCTCAGGTATGGAATCACACTTTCTACTGGAACTGCCTGAGCCCCAACGGTGGTGGCGAGCCAACTGGCGAGCTCGCTGACGCCATTAACAAGGCATTCGGCTCCTTCGACAAATTCAAGGAAGAGTTCACCAATACCGCTATCGGTACCTTCGGTTCCGGTTGGGCCTGGCTGGTGAAGAAGCCAGACGGCTCACTTGGTCTAGCCAGCACCATCGGTGCAGGCAATCCTATTACTGCCGGCGAACACCCCTTGCTGACCTGCGACGTATGGGAACACGCTTACTACATCGACTATCGCAACGCTCGCCCGAAGTACCTGGAAGCGTTCTGGAATCTGGTCAATTGGGACTTCGTAGCGAAAAATCTCGCTGCCTGAAGCACCAACCTGCTGTAGCCCTACACCCCGCCCCGTGCGGGGTGTTTTGTTTGTGGTCTGAAAAATGACGCCCGGGCTTTGACGCAATTGGTTACAATGTGGATACTCGTCGCTTGAAAAGCAGCTTCAAGCACGGTATTAAGATGGTAGGCAGGAATTCCGCTGACCAATTGATTCTCCCGTCGACCAATAAGTCTGGAATAACAACGTTGAAACTGGAGCGTAGACACAGCCTCTCGATAAAACTCTTGCGCCTGGTATTGATGTGGGCGCTGCTGGTCGGGCTGGTATTAAGTATGGGGCAGATCTTCTATGAGCTTGTAAAAGAGCGCAGCCAGATCGATTCGACCGCCAAACAGATTCTCGCCATGTCACGCGACCCGGCCACGCAGGCGGTTTATAGTCTTGACCGGGAGATGGCTCTACAGGTCGTGGAAGGCCTTTTCGAACATGACGCGGTGCGCTTCGCTTCGATAGGTCACCCTGATGAAACACCCCTTGCCAGCCGCGAACGGCCACTGGTTGACTACGCCTACCGACCGCTGACCGACTGGTTGTTTGGTACCGACCAGCATTACAGTATCGAACTGCATGGCCGCGAACCTTACAACGAATACTACGGCGACCTGCGCCTGACCCTCGATACGGTTCCCTATGGCCGGGAATTTCTCAACCGCTCCATGATAATCATGATTTCGGGCATGCTGAGAGCACTGGCAATGGCCCTGGTCCTGTTTCTGATCTATCACATACTTCTGACCCGGCCATTGTCAAAAATTATCGGCTATCTGGCCGATATCAATCCCGACCATCCAGGCAAGATGCATATCCCGATGTTGCCGGGACAAGAAAAGAACGAGCTGGGCATCTGGATTTACAAAGCCAATGAACTGCTCGAATCCATTGAACGCAACACCCACCAGCGCAGGGAGGCCGAGGCCAATCTGCTGCACATGTCCCAGCACGATACCCTTACCGGCCTGCCCAACCGAACCATGTTGCAGGAGCAGCTGACACGCATTCTGGCCGACGCTGCCCGTCGACAGCGAGGGGTAGCCATCCTGTGCTGCGGGCTGGACGACTTCAAGGAAGTGAACGAACAGTTCAGCTATCAATCAGGTGACAGCCTGCTGGTTGCCGTAGCTGACAGGTTGCGCGCCAACAGTGGGCGGCTTGGTAGCCTGGCACGCCTGGGTGGTGATCAGTTTGCTCTGATCCAGACCGGGATCAATGAGCCCTATGAGGCTGCCGAACTGGCACAGACCATTCTGGATGATCTTGCACGCCCTATGCTGCTGGGAGAGCAGAGCATCAGCCTGCGCGCGACCATCGGCATCACCCTTTTTCCTGACGACGGCGACGACGCAGAAAAGCTGCTGCAAAAGGCCGAGCAGACGATGATGCTGGCCAAGGCTCGTTCGCGTAATCGCTACCAGTTCTACATCGCCAGCCTGGACAGCGAGATGCGGGTACGCCGCGAACTTGACAAGGACCTGCGCGGCGCACTGCAGCGCAATGAGTTCTATCTGGTTTACCAGCCCCAGGTAAGCTACAGCACCCACGAGGTGGTCGGTGTTGAAGCGTTACTGCGCTGGCAGCATCCCGAGCGGGGCCTGGTTCCACCCGATCTGTTCATTCCCCTGGCGGAACAGAACGGCTGCATCATCGACATCGGTGAGTGGGTCCTGGACCAGTCCTGCCGGCAACTGCGTGAGTGGCATGACAGTGGCCTGAAAAACCTGCGGATGGCGGTCAACCTGTCTACCGTCCAGCTTCATCAGGGTGGCCTCTCCAAGCTTGTCAGCAATGTCATGCAGCGCTACCAACTGCCTCCTCACTGCCTTGAGCTGGAAGTCACCGAAACCGGCCTCATGGAAGACATATCAGCAGCCGCAGGTCACCTCAACAGCCTCAAGAAAGCGGGCGTGCTGATTGCGATCGACGATTTTGGAACCGGCTATTCCTCACTCAGCTACTTGCGCGGTCTGCCTCTGGACAAGATCAAGATCGATAAGAGTTTCGTCCTTGATGTGCTGGAAGACGAGGACGATGCCACTATCGTGAGAGCAATTGCCCAGCTGGGGCGCAGCCTGAATATGCAGGTCATTGCCGAGGGGGTGGAGTCGGCTGCTCAGGAGGCCTACATCGTTGCCCTCGGGTGCAACGAGGGCCAGGGCTATTACTACAGCAAGCCATTGACCGCTTCGGCCTTTCGCAAATGGCAGGAGACCTATTCCGTGAGTGAAGCCCGCAAGCGCACCTCAAGCATCATCTGAGGCTGTGTATCAGGCGATCAGCGCCAGCCACAGCCAACCTGCCGTCCCGCCGGCTATCGCCAGCCCTGCCAGACTCCATGCCGACTGCCTGCGCAGTTTCCTGCTCAGCTTTACCTCATGATGGTCAGAAAGGAGAAACGGCAGACCACTGTGAGGTGCTTTGCCCAGTTGATGCACCACGGGTGCAAGAGACTTGGCGCCTATCCGTCTCGAGGCTTCCTGATCTGCAGCCTTTCGGACCCTCTCCCATTCGGCCATATCCAGCTCGCCATCTCGATTGCGATCAAAGCGCGCAAGCAAGTCTGGATAATCGGCCTTCCACTGTCCGATAACCTGGCGCGCCACAGCCTGACGATCAGTAACCTGACGCCCTCCGCCGTGGCTCTCAAACCAGCCCAGAGCGTAAAGAATCTGCCCTTCTTCCAACCATTCTTCGGTATAGCGATAACGCTTGCCGATCAGCCCGGCCAGAATACCGGTGCGCAATGCGTGCCCCGCAGGCCAGCGTCGGTGTCCTTCCCACCGGCGCACGCGACTCGGGTGGACTTCCGCATCCTGGGGCGCAATCCAGCAGATACCCGTGTCATCACGCAGAACGAAGGGTCGCTCGGAACAGCCTTCTTCGACCGTCCGCCATTGGCTGCTTTTGCCACTGCGCCGGTACTCCTCCACACGAAACCGGTACCAGAGGCAATCCACCTCACCCAGTGGTGATATCAGGGGTGTATGCCCACCGGGATCCAATTGACCTTTCAGCTCGACCAGCCCCTGCGCCGCGGACCTGATCCGCGAAGTCGGGGTATCCTCGATCCAGCGTGCTCGGCGCAATCGGGTAAAGGTGCGATAAAGCAGTGCAAGGGTAACCCCGGTCATGATCGCCAGAATCAGTGCGTAATAGCCCACTGACAGCACCATGAAGCCATGTATATCGATCATGAAAACAGTGCGCGCATATCAACATCGGCGGTTTCGGCTTCAGAGAACTGCAGGAGTTCGGCAGGCTGGAAGCTGAACATCCGCGCCACCAGCACATCCGGAAATTGTTCGATCCGCACATTATTGATGTTCACTGCCTCGTTATAGAGCTCCCGACGATCGGCGATACCGCTTTCCAGACCGGTTATTCGCGACTGCAAATGCATGAACGACTCGTTCGCCTTGAGATCCGGGTAATTCTCAGCCAGGGCGAAAAGCTGCCCCAGGCCGGTTCGAAGTGCGGTTTCTGCACGCCCCAGGCCCTTGACGTCCGATTGTTCGCGCGCCTCTGCCACCGCGTTGCGGGCCAGCACCACGTTTTCAAGGGTCTGTTGTTCGTGCTGCATATAACGTCTGCAGGCTTCTACCAGCTTGGGGAGCTCGTCGTGGCGCTGACGCATCAACACGTCGATATTTGCCCAGGCCTTGCTGACAGCATGTTTGATACTGACAAGCTGGTTATATAGCAGGGCCGCATAGAGAAAGGCCACAATCAATACTGCGATAAACGCCAGAGTAAGTGGACTGGTCAGATCCATGATTAAGTCTCCTTGTTATTGCCGGCAGCTACCGACACGGCATGCCTGCGACCGTTATAACCCAACTCGGCTGGTTGTAAATACTGAAATCAGTCTATCCGGTAGACTGGCAGAAACGAAAAAGCCGGGCCATAAGATGGCCCGGCTTAGCACTCAGCGTCGATCGTGACGTTCTCAACTACTGAAGATGGACTCACCGCTCAAACCGTGGTGCTCGAGTATCTCCCGCAAACGTTTGAGCGCCTCGACCTGGATCTGCCTTACCCGCTCGCGGGTCAGACCGATCTCCCGACCCACTTCCTCCAGCGTGCTGCTTTCATGACCTCGTAGCCCGAAGCGGCGGGTAACCACTTCACGCTGCTTTTCACTCAGTTCGGACAACCAGTGATCAATGCTCGTATTGAGATCGTCATCCTGCAACAGCTCACAGGGATCAGTTGCCTGCTCGTCAGTCAGGGTATCGAGCAGCGTCTTGTCCGAGTCAGGGCCAAAGGACATGTCGATAGAGGCAACGCGCTCGTTGAGCCCCAGCATGCGCTTCACATCCTCGACGGGCTTGTCGAGCAACTGGGAAATTTCTTCCGGGGACGGCTCGTGATCAAGTTTCTGAGTCAGTTCACGAGCCGCACGCAGATAGATATTCAATTCCTTGACAACATGAATGGGCAACCGGATCGTACGGGTCTGATTCATAATCGCCCGCTCGATTGTCTGTCTGATCCACCATGTGGCGTAGGTCGAGAAACGAAAACCCCGTTCGGGGTCGAATTTTTCTACTGCCCTGATCAGGCCGAGGTTACCCTCTTCAATCAGGTCCAGAAGCGTCAGCCCGCGATTGACGTAACGTCGGGCAATTTTCACTACCAGGCGCAGGTTGCTCTCGATCATCCGCTTGCGACCCGCAGGATCACCCTTCTGTGCCAGACGGGCAAAATGCACTTCCTCTTCTGGGGTCAGCAGCGGTGAAAAACCGATTTCATTCAGGTACAGCTGGGTAGCATCCAGCTGCTTGGTAAATTCGAAGGCGTTCTCACGCTTGTGGGTACGGGGAGTAACGGGGGCACGCTTGGTTGGGCTGCATTCAGTGGGGCTGCAGTCAGCTGGACTGTTTTCGGTCGACTCGGAGCTGGCCGGCTCTGAATCCTGCGACGACGCGTGGGTGCTGGCGCTCACTTTTCCTTCCAGCGTTGCAGTTTCCTCGTCGAGAACCTGCCCGGATTCCATTTTGTCATTCAACGCCATGCCTGCATGCCCCATTTCGGTTCGATATCACGTGCGGTGTACGCATCCGTAACGCCCGGTGCGCCTTTCATATTATTCGGACAACTTATTCCGCCTATGGTTCTTATCGGTAAGACTACATCCCTGTTTACACCTACAACTACTTGATTAAGGTTACAACTTGGGAAGATAAACCAATGGATCGACAGGCTGCCCCTTGCGACGTATTTCGAAATGTAACTTCACGCGGTCGGTTCCGGTGCTGCCCATCTCTGCAATGGTCTGACCTGAGCGGACCCTGTCGCCTTCCTTGACCATCAACAGGCTGTTGTGGGCGTAGGCACTAAGATAGGTTTCGTCGTGCTTGACGATAATCATCTCGCCATACCCCAGCAATCCACGTCCCGCGTAGACCACCGCACCGTCAGCTGCGGCTTTTATAGGCTGGCCCTGTTTACCCGCAATATCAATGCCTTTATTCAAACTGCCGTTTGACTGAAAACGCGATATCAATGTCCCCTGGGCGGGCCAGTTCCAGCCTGAGACCCTCGCCGGGAGATTTGGGGTGGCAACGGGCTTTGAAGGCGCTGGACGCACCACTACAGGGGTCGGATCTGGTGCGGAAGGGGTGGAGATCCGTGGAGTGGAAGGGCGTGATGTGGATAACGGGGGAGCCACCGCACGGCTACCGCCTTGCGGGCGCAAGCTGATTTCCTGACCCGGATAAATGGTATAGGGTTCACGCATATTGTTGGCTCGGGCCAGCTCTTTCCAGTCCCAGCCATAACGGAAGGCAATCTGGTAAAGGGTCTCGCCTCGCTGAACACGATGCGTACCCGAGGTGACCGTTTGCATCTGTTTGCCACCACCGCGACCACGATCATCTATGGGCACAATGCCCGATGGCCCGGCACAGGCGGTGAGCATGAGCGCGAGCAGCAGCACACCCAGTTGCTTGGCTCCATACACGGCAGTTCTCACGTCAGACACATACGGCCCCTGGCCTGTTTGAACAGCGGATTGCATCAGGTTGCGGTCATCAATCTGTTTGCCGTCCCAACCACTCTAGCGCCAATACTAATACCACGGCCAACAGCATCAATGCCAACCCGGCCTGCCAGTACGAAGGCTCCCCCAGGATGGATTCATATTGCATGGGCCACAGGTTCTCCTGCTGCAGCGCGACGGACTCACCCTTGCTGTTTTCCCGCCAGGTGAGCGTCTGCTTCCAGGGCCACACCATGTTCAACGAACCGATGAGCAGCCCGGTCAGAAACGCCAGCGTAATATGTCGAAGGTGACTCAACAGCCACCCGAGCAGTCTCGAAAAACACAGCAGCCCCGCCACGCAGCCAAGCATGAAGATACCCAACAGGGTCACGTCAAACTCTTTCACAGCGCCAAGTACTGCGCCGTAAAGGCCCAAAAGCAGGAGAATGAAACTACCGGAGATGCCCGGCAGAATCATTGCACAGATGGCGATGGACCCGGCCAGGAACAGCATCAGGGGGGTCGCTTCCCATTGCAGCGGAACTGCCACCGTAATCAGGTAAGCAAACACCGCCCCACCAATCAATGCGGCCACAGTACTCGCGTTCCAACGACCGATCTGCTTTCCCACCAGCCATATGGACACCAGGATCAAACCAAAAAAGAATGCCCATATCAGCTGTGGCCAGGCCACCAGCAGATAACTGATTACGCGGGCGAGGCTGGCGATACTGGTCAATATGCCCGCTAGCAGAACAACCAGGAAAGTCCCGTCGATAGCAGTCCAGGTCTCCCGCCAGCGCCCCTGACACAGCCAGACAACCTTGGCCGGCGTACAGGCCGCAATGGCAGCCAGCAGACGTTCGTATATCCCGCTTATGAAAGCAATGGTGCCACCGGAAACACCGGGGACCACGTCGGCAGCTCCCATGGCAAGTCCTTTGAAAAATATGATACACAGGGAACTGAAGCTGTCCGGCTTGCTCAAGATCGTATGGCTCCTGCCAATAAGGGGACAAAATTCACCGGCTCAACCTGTTGGCGGATAAATGCGTCGCCTTCACGTATCACCAAGGTAAGAAATTGTTCGTGCTGACCTACCGGGATCACCATACGACCACCGTCGGCCAGTTGGTTCAATAGTTCTACAGGCACTTCCGCGGGCGCCGCAGTAACCAGGATGGCGTCGTAGGGCCCATATTGAGGCCAACCCCAATTGCCATCGGAATGTCTGAAAACCACGTTACGCACATCAATGGCCTTGAGTGTTTCCTTGGCCCGCTCCTGCAGCGGGTAGATCCGCTCGACGGTGAAAACCCGCTCGACCACCTGCGCCAGCACCGCGGTCTGATACCCCGAGCCGGTACCCACCTCCAGCACCTTGTCCAGCGGCCCGCCACCCAGCAACAACTCGGTCATGCGCGCCACTATGTAAGGCTGTGACAACGTCTGATTGTGACCTATGGGTAAAGCCGTATCTTCATAGGCCCGATGGGACAGTGCCTCATCCACGAACAGATGCCTCGGCGTTCGGCGCATGGTCTCCAGCACATGCAGATTACGGATGCCTTCCTCGAACAGACGCTCGAGCAAACGCTCCCGAGTTCGCTGTGAGGTCATCCCGATACCGTGGCGATTCATGTCTTCACGCGCAGCCATTCACTCAAGCCCCTCAAGCCATTGTCCGAGATGATCGAAGACCTCGAAGTGGGTCTTGTCGACCCGCAATGGCGTCACCGAGACGTAACCCTGCATGACGGCATGGAAGTCGGTGCCTTCACCACCGTCCTCGGCATCACCGGCTACCGAAATCCAGTAACCTTCCTTGCCACGTGGATCCACCCAACGGACGGGCTTGGCTGCTCTCTGACGATGCCCAAGACGGGTCAGCCGGATACCCTTGATCTGATCCAGGGGCAGGTTTGGAATATTCACATTGAGGATGGTGCGGGGCGGCAGATCCAGTTGATCGTGGGTTTCCACCATGCGCCGGGCAATACTCGCTGCGGTACTCATGTTGTCTCCCTGCCTGCCGACGAGGGAAAACGCCATGGCCGTGCGCGACAGAAAACGACCTTCCAGGGCTGCAGCTACCGTACCGGAATACAGCACATCGTCCCCCAGGTTGGCACCGTGGTTGATACCCGCCACTACCATGTCGATGCTGTCTTCATAGAACGCATTGAGCCCCAGATGAACACAGTCGGTGGGCGTACCATTGAGTCCGACAAAACCGTTTTCCAGTGTGAATGGACGCAACGGACGATCCAGACTCAAGGAACTGCTCGCGCCACTGCGGTCCTCGTGTGGGGCCACAACCACGCAGTCGGCGTAGTCAGTCAACGCACCATGCAGGGCCTTTACGCCAGGCGCCAGAACGCCATCATCATTGGTGATCAAAATTCGCATCAGATTTCGCTTTCCAGTCCGCCGCCCGGCTCGTCATCGAGTATGACCAGCTCACGTAACACCGCTGTCGCAAAACAACCGGTCGGCAAGGTGAATTCAAGTTCCAGGCTATCCGCTGAGGGATAATGCCATGCCAGGGCTTCAATGGGGAGGCGCAAGATTCTGCGTGCCTGTTCCAGCCCGGCTTTTTCCAGCCACGCAGTCAGGACGGGCTCGGCCCCGGTGATGACTTGCTCCATCTCCCGTACCTGGTCGCTGACCGGGAGCTCACCCTGCCCCCACAGCGGGCCTGTCGGGTGGAGGTCCAGGGCGGCCAGTCGGGGATCATTGGACTCCAGCCGCTCAGCCGAGAATTGACTGCGGCTGTTGGTGAAGGCCAGACAATCGCCGGGCAACACCCTGTTCCAGGAGCCATCGGCCACCCGACTGGCCAGCAGTCTATTGAACAACAGGCTACGCGCGGTAGATAGCAAGCGTGAGCGTGTTCCCCTGGCTGGTGGCAACGCCTCCCGCGCGGCCCAATTGCGCGCGTCAAACACATTGCTGCCACCGCGCCCGAAGCGCTGGGGCCCGAAATAATTGGGCACACCCTGACTTGCGATCTGTTGCAGGCGCTCTTCCAGGGCAGGCAGGTCTGCATCAAGTCGATTCAGGCGTATGACGAATCGGTTGGCACTGTGCGCGCCGCGCTGCAATTTGCGGCTGTGCCGCAGGGACTCGAGGCAGCGCAGGTTGTCGCCCCAGAGGCCTGTGAAATCAGGATCTTCCCGGCCGGGCAGTTGCAGGCTGAACCATTGGCTGGTGACTGCCAGCCGATCTTTCATTCCTGCATAGCTGACATCACGCAGTTTGACCCCGGCTACGCGGGCGAGTTGTCTGGCTACCTCCTCGGTATTCAGATTGCGCTTCTCGATCAGCAACCACAGGTGTTCACCTGCACCACTGAGCTTGATGTCCATCACCTCAGCGACCCGAAAATCCTCGGGCGAGGCCTTCAGTACCGCTCGACCACAAGGTTCACCCCATGCGCGGGGACCCAGCAATTGGTTACCGGGGACTATCAACGGGTCGTTCACAGGGGCAGCAGCAAGGCAACTGCGTGAACCGCGATGCCTTCCTCGCGCCCGGTAAAGCCAAGCTTCTCGGTGGTAGTAGCCTTGACGTTGACCTGATCACGGCCAATCTGCAGGTCGGCGGCAATAAACTCGCACATGGCCGCAATGTGTGGCGCCATTTTCGGAGCCTGAGCAACAATGGTCGCATCCATATTCCCAACCTGCCAGCCCTTACCCCGCACCAGAGTCAACGCATGGCGCAGCAATACGCGGCTGTCAGCCCCCTGAAAACGCTCATCAGTGTCCGGGAAGTGCTTGCCAATATCGCCCAGCCCGGCAGCGCCAAGCAAGGCATCGGTCAGCGCGTGCATCAGGACATCGCCATCAGAGTGTGCTATCAGCCCCTTGTTATGCGCAATCCGCACGCCGCCAAGGATGATGGAATCGCCTTCGCCGAAACGATGAACGTCATAGCCGTGCCCGATACGCATGAAGATCTCCCCCGATTAATCAGGGGGAGATCTTACAGTGTGAGGCGCAAAGCTTGAAGCTCAGGCGCGACCCAGTGCCTTGGCGTGATAGCGCAAATGGTCCTCGATAAAGGTCGCGATAAAGTAATAGCTGTGGTCATAGCCTGGCTGCCTACGTAGTGTCAGAGGATGTCCCACCGCTGCAGCCGCCGCCTCCAACGCCTCGGGGTTCAACTGCTGGATGAACTCATCACCCTCACCCTGATCAACCAGCAGCGGCAAACGCTCTGTCGCGCCTGCAATCAGCTCGCAGGTGTCCCACTTTTTCCATTGCTCAACATCGCTGCCCAGGTACCGCCCGAGCGCTTTCTGGCCCCAGGGCACCTGACTGGGATTGGTGATCGGCGCAAGGGCAGATACCGATTGATAATGACCCGGGTTTTTCAGAGCACAAATCAGTGCTCCATGCCCGCCCATCGAGTGACCGAAGATGCTGCGCTGTTCCGATACCGGAAAGTTGGCCTCAATCAGCTTGGGTAACTCATCCACCACATAGTCGTACATGCGGTAATTGCGCGCCCAAGGCTCCTCGGTAGCGTTGATGTAGAACCCGGCACCCATGCCGAAATCGTAGGCGCCATCCGGATCATCCGGCACACCCTCACCGCGGGGGCTGGTGTCAGGAGCCACAATAACCACTCCCAGTTCTGCGGCCACCCGCTGGGCGCCGGCCTTTTGCATGAAGTTCTCATCGGTACAAGTCAGTCCCGACAACCAGTAGACCACGGGCACAGGCTCACCCTGATCCGCCTGGGGCGGCAGATAAATCGCAAACGTCATATCGCAGGAAGTAGCGGTAGAGCGGTGACGATAACGCTTGTGCCAACCGCCAAAACTCTTGTTGGCGGAGATAAGTTCGATAGTAGACATGGTAGATCCCCTTGAGCGTCAAGCCGCAAGCTTCAAGCCGCAAGTTTAAACCCTCAACCTCTGTCCGGCACTTGTAGCTTGTAGCTTGTAGCTTGCCGCTTGTGGCTTGTGGCTTGTAGCTTGCCGCTTGCAGCTTGTGGCTTGTGGCTTGTGGCTTGTGGCTTGTTCTAGAAATGTATGACCGTACGGATGCTCTTGCCTTCGTGCATCAGGTCAAACGCCTTGTTGATGTCCTCCAGACCCATGGTGTGGGTGATAAAGGTATCCAAGGGGATTTCGCCGCTCTGGGATTTGGCAACATAGCCCGGCAGTTCGGTACGGCCCTTGACGCCGCCGAATGCGCTGCCGCGCCAGACTCGGCCGGTTACCAGTTGGAAGGGCCGGGTGCTGATTTCCTGGCCAGCTCCGGCAACACCAATGATGGTCGACTCGCCCCAGCCCTTGTGGGCGCATTCCAGGGCTGCGCGCATCAGCTGTACATTGCCTACGCATTCGAAGGAGTAATCCACCCCGCCATCGGTCATCTCGACGATGACTTCCTGGATCGGCTTGTCATGATCCTTGGGATTGACGAAATCGGTAGCACCAAGCTCCCGGGCGATATCGAACTTCGAGGGGTTGATGTCGATCGCAATGATGCGGCTGGCCTTGGCCATGGTCGCGCCAATAATCGCCGCCAGACCGATGCCACCCAGACCGAAGATAGCCACGGTTGCGCCCTCTTCCACCTTGGCAGTATTGAGCACCGCGCCAATCCCGGTGGTCACGCCGCAGCCCAGCAGACAGACCTTTTCCAGAGGCGCATCCTTGGGAATCTTGGCCAGGGAAATCTCCGGCAAAACGGTATATTCGGAAAAGGTCGAGCAACCCATGTAGTGATAGATGGGTTTGCCCTGGTAAGAGAAGCGCGAGGTGCCATCGGGCATCACACCCTTGCCTTGCGTACCACGCACGGCCTGACAGAGATTGGTCTTGCCTGACTTGCAGAATTTGCACTCGCGACATTCGGCGGTGTAGAGCGGAATGACATGGTCACCTACTTCCAGCGAGGTTACGCCTTCGCCTATAGCTTCAACTATCCCACCGCCCTCATGGCCCAGAATCGCCGGAAAGATACCCTCGGGGTCTTCACCCGACAGCGTGAAGGCGTCTGTGTGACATACACCGCTGGCAACAATACGGACCAGCACCTCGCCCTTCTGGGGTGGCGCGACATCTACTTCGACGATCTCCAGTGGCTTACCGGCCTCGAATGCGACTGCGGCTCGTGATTTGATCATGTGACTCTCCTGAGGGTAAAAGCGATGGGATGAGTGTAGTAGAAGCATCAAGTGTGGATAATAGGCCGCGGGACAAAACATTATTGCCACACAGGGATAATCACGCAGATATGAGTAACTGGGACGGTCTGGATGAATTTGTGAGCGTAGCTGAGCTGGGGCAGTTCAGCAGCGCGGCAAAGCAATTGGGCCTGTCGTCCTCCCATGTCAGCCGGCAGATCGCCCGGCTTGAAGACCGCTTGCAGACACGGCTGTTCTATCGCAGCACCCGCAAGGTGAGCCTGACTGAAGCAGGCCGGACATTTCTACAGCACTGCCAGCGTCTGCAGGATGCCCGCGAGGAGGCACTGCAGGCTATTGGTGACATGGGTGGTGAGCCCAAGGGGCTGTTACGCATGACCTGCGCCGTGGCCTACGGAGAGAACTTCATCATGCCGTTGGTGAACCGGTTCATGCAGCGCTATTCGCAGCTACAAATTGAAACCACGCTGACCAACCAGACCCTGGACCTGTTACATGGCAGCTATGATCTGGCTATCCGTCTGGGTCGGCTGCCGGATTCGAGCATGGTGGCAACGAAAATAGCTCCCAGACGCATGTACCTGTGTGCCGCTCCTTCCTACCTGGAGCACCATGGCGCGCCCCATAGCCTGTCTGAGTTGCCTCGGCACAACTGCCTGGTAGGCAGCACCGATAGCTGGGATTTTCAACAGGCAGGGCGTGAGCTGACCATTCGAGTGCAGGGGAACTGGCGCTGTAACAGTGGCAAGGCAGTGCTGGATGCGGCGCTGCTGGGCTTTGGGCTCTGCCAGCTACCTGATTACTATGTGCGCGAGCATCTTCAGAGCGGCGCACTACGCTCGCTACTGAATCAGCACCAACCTCCGCATACTGCTGTCTGGGCTCTGTACCCCCAGCAGCGTCATCTATCGCCCAAGGTGCGTCAATTGATTGAAATGCTCAAGGAAGGGCTGGCCGAGCGACCGGAGTATCAAGAACGGTAACTGCAGCCAAACAAAAACCGGCATAGCAAAAAGGCCACGCCGGTTCTCGGGGGATATTACTGCGAGCCGCCATCTGCGGCCCGGGAGCTCAGACTCAGTTGAACTGCTGAGCACGCTCCTGCAGGTCAGTATCGGTTTGCAAGCGGGTCGCAATCTCGTTGTACACAGGCACTTCAATACCAGTGTCAGTGACTGCTTCCATCATTTCTTCCTGTGCTTCCATCTGCAAGGACTGCGCTTGCTGCGGATCATCTACCCCGTTGAGCTTCTCGGTAAACTCATCGCGGATCTCGAAAACCTTATCGGAAGCTTCCACGAACTTCTCGAGATCGGCATCGCTGATTTCTGTGGCGGCTTGCTGGCCTGCCATGCCTGGCTGGCTGGCCATACCTTGCTGAGTCTGATTTTGCTGAGCCGGCTGACCCTGCTGCGCACCAGTAGCCTGCGCCATAACGCTGGGAGCCGCGGCGCCGAAGGCGGTAAGACAGATTGCGGCGGCGAGAGTTTTAAGGTTGTTCATATGGATATCTCCTTCTGAATGTGTACCTGACACTATCCATGTTCCATGCCAGTTTATGGAAAAAACCCCCAACACACTGTTTTAGCTAATATTTTTTAAATAATAGAATTTACCCAAGGACATCAACTGGCACTCGACAGGCGTTTTGTGTATCTTTTCTCTACATGAGCAAAAAATATCCGTTCAGATTGAATACACTCCGACACTTGCGATTGTTGCCTCCCATTAGCGGCCTGCAACGCTCACTGCTGTTGTTCGTCGTACTGCCATTGATGCTGCTTTCCGCCCTAGGTATTCGTTTCGGCCTGGGGCAAGCGAGCGAGTTTCAGGAGCAGCGGCTCAAGAATGACCTTGAGCTGATCGGACGTGCCATCAGCATTCCCATCGGCACCTCACTGGTGAAGGGCGATCGCGCAGGTATAGAACTGGCTCTGCGCTCGGTATTCGATATTGGCGAGGTGTACGGCGCTTCGGTTTACGATGTTGATGGTGTGCGGATCGCGTCCGCGGGCGTGACGGAGCGGGACCTGACCCGAACCACGATTCCCGAACGAATAGTCACCACCGGCCAGGGCCAGGAAGCCTACAGCCGCGTTGCTGGACGCAATCTGTTTTCCCACTTTCTCCCCCTGACCGATGCCACCGGTCAGATACGCGGACTGATCCAGATAACCCGACGCGCCAGTGACTTCGGCCGTGCTCTGGAACAACTGCAACTGATCGCGTGGCTGGTCTGGGCGCTTGCCAGTCTGACCATTCTTGGCGCGGTACTGCTGGGGCATTACGGAGGTGTGGGCCGTCATGTCGACAAGCTACTGGCTCATATGGGCCGTGTTGCCCATGGCGACCACTCCCACCGCGCCGCAGCAGAAGGACCCAGCGAGGTGGCTAATCTGGCCCATGGCCTGAACCGTATGCTCGACAGCATCGAGCATGCCCAGGCAGACGTGGAGGCGCATCGTCGTGCCGAAACAGATTTGCTGGGCCGCCTCAAGGATAACGAGAAAATGGCTGCAATCGGCAGTATGGCCAGGGGCATTGCCCATGAGCTTGGAGCACCGCTGAGTGTGATCGATGGCAGAGCCCGCCGCCTGCAACGCAGTGATGATCTGACTGCACAACAGCAACAACAGCTTGAGGGAATTCGCACCCAGGTCGCGCGGCTGACGCGCACTGTTCGGCAGCTACTGGACTATTGCAGACCCTCAGCGCCGCAGCATCGCCAGCTTTCGCCAACGCAGCTACTGCACAGTGCTATCGAGGCCCTGCGTCCGGAGGCCGACATGGCGGCAAAACAGGTACTCCTGGAGCAGGATGAGACAAAACTCCCGGGATTCGAGGGTGATGCGGGCCGGATTGAGCTGGCGTTGCTCAATCTGATGCGCAACGGCCTGCAAGCGGCATCCACCCGGGTAGTGATCAGCACCACGGCTGGAGCTCAAAGCCTGTGTTTCCATATCGATGATGATGGCCTCGGCCTCCCCGGTGAACCGGTCGCGCAGTTGCTCGAACCTTTCTACACCACAAAATCCTCCGGTGAAGGCACCGGTCTGGGCCTGGCAATTGTCCAGGCCGTGGCTGAAGAACATCAAGGATCCCTGATACTGGGCAGCGGCCCCCTTGGTGGATGCCGCGCCACACTCTGCCTGCCAGTTCCACGCCCCCGGCCCACCATCAACGGAGACACCGAACATGGCCCAGCCTGAATCCATTCTTCTGGTCGAGGACGACCGCGGCCTGCGCGAACTACTGACCGAAGAGCTGGAAGCCGAGGGTTACAGAGTTACCCCCTGCCGTGATGCCAGTGAGGGCGAGCAAGCGCTGGGCGAGACTCCCCCCGATCTCTTGATCAGCGACCTTCGCCTGCCCGATGCGAGCGGCTTGACCCTGCTGCCTGTGGCCAAAAATATCGAGCCACCGCCGGCGATTCTGATCATCACCGCCTTCGGGTCGGTGCAGCAGGCGGTGGAAGCACTCAAGGCCGGGGCGGACGATTTTCTTACCAAGCCGCTGGAAATGGATCACTTCCTGCTGGCGGTGTCGCGCCTGCTGGAAAATCGCCGGCTGAAAAGTGAGGTTCTGCAATACCGCTCGTTACTCGCCATTGAACAGTTCAACGGCATTATCGGCCAGAGCCCGGCTATGCAGCAGCTGTTTCACCAGATCCGGCAGATTGCTTCGGCGGACGGCCCCGTACTGGTCCAGGGTGAAAGCGGCACGGGCAAGGAACTGGTTGCGCGCGCCTTGCATGAAGAAAGTGGGCGCCGCGGCAAGCCCTACATGGTGGTCAATTGCGGCGGCATACCCGCAGAGTTGATGGAAAGTGAATTTTTTGGCCACGCTGCCGGGGCATTCACCGGCGCCCGCACCCAGCGCGCGGGCCTTTTTCAGCAGGCGGATGGCGGCACTCTGCTGCTCGACGAGCTTGGCGAGATGCCGTTGGCGCTCCAGGCAAAACTTTTGCGCGTGCTGCAGGACGGTCGCGTACGACCGGTAGGCAGTGATCATGAGATCCAGCTGGATGTACGGATCATAGGAGCGACCAACCGGAACTTGACAGAAGCGGTGGCTGACGGCAGCTTTCGGGAAGATCTGTTCTACCGGCTGGAAACCTTTGCCCTCCAGGTTCCACCCTTGCGCGGCCGAGGTGAAGACACGCTGCTGCTGGCGGAATTCTTTCTCACCCGATTCAATGCCCGCAAGCAGCAGTCGATCCGCGGCTTTACCGATGACACCCTGCGCGCCCTGCTGCAATACAGCTTTCCCGGCAATGTGCGCGAACTGCAGAACGCAGTGGAGAGGGCCGCCACCTTCTGTGACAGCGCCCTGATTGAAACGCGTCATCTGCCCCAGCGTATCCTCGACAATCCCACCGAGGGCCTCCCACGGCCTGATGCTCAGCCGCTGCCCAGCCGAACATCCCTGCCTGCAACTGCAGAGACGGATCCTGCGGGCATGCCAAGTCTGGAAACCGTCCAGCGCGACTACATCCATCAGGTACTGAACGCCACTGCCGGCAATAAACGCAAGGCAGCGGACATTCTAGGTATTACCCGACGGACTCTGTACCGCTGGCTGGAGTAATCGCCCGCAGGAGATCAGCCGGGTTAATCGGCATGGATTTCGCTGATGATTACAGAATCATTTGCCGGCCGGCTGGTATATGGTCAGGCTTTTACGGAGCCCTTTCCCATGCCTTTTGCCAAGGATTTTTTTGATGTTGGCCTGTTTACCAACAAGGCCGATGCTCTGCGGGCCTATTACAGCGACCTGGGCCTGCCCTTCGACCACACCCTGAAGCTTGGCGGCGGAGTTCTGCAACACCGTTACCAGGCAGATCAGGCCGTGCTGAAAATCAATGACGCCCGCGCCCCCCTGCCGCCACGGATAGACAACAGCCCGCTGGCGGAGCTGATCATTGCCAGCCCCAAGTGCACCGTGCCGACCACCGGTGTTGATCCGGACGGGACGCCTGTGCGCGTCGTGCCTCCGGGGCACGAGGGCGTAGAGGGGCTGGCAATGCGCCTGAAGGTCGCCAGTTTGCAGACCAGTCGGCAATTTTACATGGAGGCTCTGGGGCTGAACGAGGTTTCCCCGGGGGTTATGGCCTGTGGCCGGAGTCTGTTGCTACTGGAAGAAACCGGCATACCACCCCAGCCAGCTGCACCCCTGGCGACCCTGGGATTACGCTACCTTACGCTACAGGTATCCGATTGCGACGCGTCCTACGCCAAAGCTCTGCAGGCCGGTGCGACCTCAGGCCGTGCGCCGGAAACGCTTGGCAACACCGCGCGTATTGCATTCGTGTTTGATCCTGACGGAGTATGGATAGAAATCTCGGAAAGGGCTTCGGTTACCGGTAAGGCAGTCTGATTAACCTGACCGACAACCCCAGCACATTTATCTTGTAGCTGCGGGGCAGGAACGCATAAACGGTAGAAAAGGAAATCAACCGTCATGAGCTTGAAAGCTGCAACCAGAATACTCCTGGCAACCACCCTGGGATGCCTGCCTGAACTGGCCAGTGCGTTACCAGAGCCTGTCGATCTGGTCAGTGGTGACGATTATCCGCCATTTGCGGGCAGTACGCTGAGCGAGGGTGGCGTGCTTACACAGATGGTACGGCAGGCGTTTGCTACCGGGGGCCAATCGGCCAGAGTTGAATTCAAACCCTGGGCACGTGGTTACGAAGAGACATTGCGTCTCGAATACGACGCTACCTTCCCTTACCTCAGTACTCCCCGCCGTGCGTCGAGTTTTCTATTTTCCGACCCCCTGTATGAGTTGAATCTCAGGCTCTATGTTCGCAGCGACAGCACCTGGAAAACCGGCACGCCGGAAGAGCTCAGCGACGCAACCTTCTGCCTGCCCACGGGTTATGAGGTTAGTGGATGGGTACGTCTGGCAAGTGACCGCTTGGCGTTTGTCCGACCGCGCAGCATGGAGCAATGCCATGCGATGCTGCAACTTGGTCGCGTGGATGTGCTGATCAGCAACCCCGACGAGCTCGCCTGGCAGGCGGTCCCACCAATGCTGACACCGCGTAATGTTCGCAAGCTACCCGAACCGTTGGACGATGTTAGCCTCCATCTGATCATTCCCCGGGATCATCCCCGGGCACAGCAGCTGATGGACGCTTTCAACCACGGATTGCAGCAACTGGTCGACAGCGGTGCACGCGATCGATTATTCCGGGCCAATCAGGATTACCGGCGCAGCCTGGAAGCTGACCGCTGATACGCCTCTTTACAGAGTCTTTACCTTTCTCGTCCCCGCCCTGACGCTACCGACTGTAGACTTGGCCCGGACATTTCACGCAGGGCAGGTTCATGCAGGCTGGCAAATCCCGATCGCTCCCCAGGCTTCTACTACTGGTAACAACGGCGTTGGCAATAGCCGGCGCACTGGCCTGGTTTCTATGGTTTGCGCCGCAAAGCCGCTCCGCGGACTATCTGACAGCCGAGGTGCTGCGCGGCGACATTGAGGAGAGCATTACCGCGCTCGGTACTCTGGGTCCGCTGGAGTATGTGGATGTTGGCACCCAGGTATCCGGCCAACTACTACGTCTGCATGTGGAGCTTGGCGATCGTGTCGAGGAGGGCCAATTGCTCGCCGAGATCGACCCGACTCTGTATCTGGCCCGTGTGGAGGCCAGTACCGCCCAGCTGGAGAACCTGCAGGCTCAGCTTGCCGATCGCGAGGCCCAATATACCCTCGCCCGGTTGCAGGCAGAGCGGCAACAGAGCCTGATCGAACTGGATGCGACCAGCCAGGAATCGGTTGAAAGCGCACAGGCTACACTGCGCTCGGCCCAGGCCCAGATTGCCGCAATCAAAGCACAGATACGCCAGACTGAATCGACATTACGCGGCGACCAGGCGGACCTGGACTACACCCGCATTCATGCACCCATGACCGGCACGGTTGTGCAACAGCTCGCCAATCAGGGCCAGACCCTCAACGCCAATCAGACGGCACCGGTGGTAGTACAGATCGCCGACTTGTCGACCATGACCGTAAAAACCCAGGTCTCAGAGGCAGACATCAGCCGACTTGAAGTGGGCATGCCGGCCTACTTCTCCACGCTGGGCCGCCCGGAGCGCCGCTGGGAAGGCATATTGCGCCAGATTCTGCCCACCCCGGAAGTAATCAACAATGTGGTGCTGTTCAACGCGCTTTTCGACGTCAGTAACAGTGATGGCGAGCTGCTGCCGCAGATGAGCGCTCAGGTATTTTTTGTCCGCGACTCAGCCGAGAATGTACTGACCATTCCAGTAGCCGCCCTGGGCCAGGCCGTGCCATCCAGCGAAACAAGCTCGGACGAAGCGCCGCAAGCACAGGGCAAGCATTATCAGGTCCAGGTTCTCGACGCCCAGGGGCAGCCGCAACCTAGAAAAATACGCATTGGCACGCGCACGCGGATTGCCGTTGAGGTACTCGCAGGCCTTGAAGAGGGCGAACAGGTTGTGACCGGCGGACTACCTCCAACGGCTGACGGCGATACAAGCCGCCCCTCAAGACGGTTCATGTGACCATGACAGAGGCACTCATCGACCTGCAGGGCATCAGCAGAACCTATCGTAACGGGGAGCTCTCGACTACCGTTCTGCACGACCTCAACCTGCAGATCAGGCAGGGTGAGTTCGTGGCCATCATGGGCGCTTCGGGCTCCGGCAAGTCGACCCTGATGCACCTGCTCGGCTGCCTCGATCGCCCCACCACCGGCCGCTATCTGCTGCGCGGCCAGGATGTGGCGAGCCTGGGACGTGACGACCTTGCCAGGCTGCGCCGCGAAACCTTCGGGTTCATCTTTCAGAGCTATCACCTGATTGCCTCGGCGAGTGCAACCGAGAATGTCGAAGTGCCGGCCATCTACGCTGGACTGCAGCGACTTGAGCGACGCGAGCGAGCCGAGTCATTGCTGACCGGTCTGGGGCTCGGAGAGCGCCTGCGCAACAAGCCCAGCCAACTGTCGGGTGGCCAGCAACAGCGGGTATCCATCGCCCGGGCGCTGATGAATGATGCACAGATCATTCTCGCCGACGAACCGACGGGTGCGCTGGACAGCCAGAGCGGCAAGGACGTTCTGGCACTGCTGGCCCAGCTGCACAGTCAAGGCAAGACAGTCATTATCATCACCCACGATGCCGAAGTCGCCAGCCATGCCCAGCGCCTGATCGAAATGCGCGATGGCCGGATTCTGCGCGACAGCGGTGCCGTTCCCGTTGCTGGAGCACCCTCCCCCGACAACCCGGAGAACGCCCCATCACCGGCCGCCGGGGAGCACCGCGAACAGGCCGTAGCCTCAACACTGGCCGACGCAGGCGAGGCTGTGCGCATGGCGTTACGGGCCCTTCGCGCCAACGTCTTCCGTACCGTACTGACCCTGCTGGGTATCGTTATTGGCGTGGCGTCAGTGGTGGTGATGCTGGCTGTGGGTAATGGCGCACGCCAGGAGGTGATCGAGCGTATCAGCTCCCTGGGCACCAACCTGCTGCTGGTGCGGCCTGGCGCGCCCAACACCCGCAGGTCACAGGACGGGTCAACCAACACCCTGATGCCACTGGATGCAGAACTGGCCGGCCAGCTCGACAACGTGATTGCGGCCGTGCCGGAAATGAGTGGCCGGGCTACCCTGCGCGCCGGTAATACCGATTATCAGACGCAGATCACCGCAACCAGCCCGGCCCTGCCACTGGCCCGCGACTGGCCGGTAGCCAGGGGCGTGTTTCTGGATGAAGAAGATAACCGGCGTTATGCCGCTGTTACCGTGCTGGGCAGCACCGTGGCTGACAATCTGTTCGGCGCCGGTGCCGACCCTCTGGGCGAGTATGTGCTGATCAACAATGTGCCTTTCCAGGTTATTGGCGTCATGGCGCCCAAGGGGGCAACGCCCTGGGGTGCGGATCAGGATGATGTGCTTTTCGTACCCCTGAACACGGGGAGCCTGCGCCTCATAGGCCAGCGTCATCTGAACTCGATCACTGTGATGATCGATGATCTGACCCAGGCAGAGGCCACCCAGGAAGCCCTCAGACAAACACTGCTCCAGGCCCATGGCGGCGTGGAGGACTTCCAGATACGTAATATGGCTTCGCTGCTGGAAAACGTGGCCGACACCCAGAACACCTTCACCGTACTGCTCGGATCAATCGCCGCCATTTCCCTGTTGGTGGG
The DNA here is from genome assembly GCF_008641105.1 of Halopseudomonas salina. The sequence goes on along the minus strand of NZ_VTTI01000006.1, from coordinate 318,940 downwards.
TGGAATCGGGGTGATGAACATCATGCTGGTCAACGTTACGGAACGCACCCGGGAGATCGGCATTCGGGTCGCCACCGGTGCACGCACCCGGCACATTCTCCAACAATTCATTGTCGAGGCTCTGGTGGTATCTGCCATCGGAGGGCTGCTTGGCGTGGCGTTCGGCCTGGTGTTTGCGGCGGGGCTTCAGACCCTGGGGACAGCAATCGAATTCACTGCCGGACCGGTGTTGCTGGCGTTTGGATGTGCCTTTGCAACCGGCCTGATTTTTGGTTACATGCCCGCCCACAAGGCGGCCAACCTAGACCCAGTGGTGGCCCTCAGTGCTGACTAGATCCTTTCTGATTCTCCTGCCGGGACTGCTGCTGGGCGGCTGCAGCCTGACCACCCCCATGCCCGAGCAGACGTTGGTGGTACCCAAGCAATGGAATGCGCCCGTCGCAGGGCACGCATGGCCAGAGGCCGACTGGTGGCGCCAGTACCAGAGTCCGGCACTGGAAACCCTGCTGGCCAGAGCAACTGCTGGCAACCTGGATCTGGCCAGCGCAGCCAGCCGACTCCGCCAGGCTGAAGCTCAATTACGTCAGACACGCGCGTCGCAGCTACCCCAGCTCAACGCCAGCACGGATGTCAGCCGCCGCGGCGACAGCGACACCAGCACAAGCGCCTATGGCGCCGCCTTGACCACCCGTTATGAGCTGGATTTCTGGGGGCGCAATGAGGCCACCACCAACGCGGCGCGCGCCACCTTGCTGGCCAGTGAATACGACGCCCAGACACTGGCCATCAGCATCCAGGCCACCGTGGTCAGCAACTGGCTGCAGACTCTGGAAAACCGGCAACGCCTGGCCCTGACCCGCAGCAGTCTGGCCAATGCCGAACGGGTGTTGAACCTGGTCGAGACCCGTTACCGTTTTGGCGCAGCGGACAGTCTGGAGGTCAGCCAGCAACGCACCCTGGTCGCCCAGTTGCGCGCCAGCCTGCCCGGGCTTGAGCAGCAAAGCCTGCAGTTGCGTAACAGCCTTGCATTGCTCCTGGGGCAGGCGCCGGACGCACAACTGCCCGCGGGAGAGAATCTCACCGATGTAGCGGTACCCCTGATAGGTGCCGGATTACCAGCGGAGCTGCTCAATCGTCGCCCGGATATCCGCGCCAGCGAGGCGCGCCTGGTCGCTGCCAACGCCAATGTGACAGTGGCCAGGGCAGCGCTGTTTCCCAGCATCGCCCTGACCGGCCAGTTGGGAGCCCAAAGCGCCGCTCTGGGTACACTACTAAGCAGCTCCGCCACCGGCTGGACATTGGCAGCCGGGTTAGCCCAGTCGATCTTCGATGGTGGCGCCCTCAAAGCACAGGTAGAACTGTCCCGTGCCCGCCAGGAGGAGCTTCTGATCGACTATCGTAGAACCTTGCTCATTGCACTCGGCGAGGCCGATACTGCACTTGGCGCGGCTCAGCAGGCCCGATTGCGCTTTCAGTTTCTGGAGCTGGCGACCAGCGAGGCGGAACGCGCTTTCAACCTGGCCGAGATCCGTTACCGGGCAGGCTCCATTGATCTAGTCTCACTGCTGGATACCCAGCGTACCTGGTACCAGAGTCAGGATACGCTTATCCAACAGCGCGCAATCGTACTGTTGGCCAGCGTGGACCTGTTCCGCGCACTTGGCGGCGGCTGGCGTGAGCCTGGGGTTCTTTATGGGGCAAGCATGGTGAGGTAAGCTGCCTCACCACACCCCTCTCTCCAGGACTTACCATGCCCGACAGATTGCAGCTGACCACACTGCAAGGCCGTGAATTCCAGCAGGATCAACATAACCTGATTCACATGCTCAGGCATCTGGCTGCACTCGACGAGTTGTGCCGCAGCCTGGGAGTGAGTCGGATCAGCGGGTTTGTCGATATCAGCCTGCTTGAACTGGAAGATGCGGCCAATCTGATGGCGCGAGAAACGCCGGGGGAAATTGAAGCCGACTCCGAGACGGGTATGGTTCTGGCGATAGAAGACCTTGTCTGGCATTCTGCAGCCCTCGGCATGGCGAGTCTGGAAGCGGCCATTCATCACCTGGAACGTGGTACGAGTAGTGCGGTGGATCAGATTGACGTTCCAGGTCTACTGGCTGATTTGCGCTTGTGCCAGAAGCGACTTGAACCACTTGAAGCACAAGGTGGTCAATTTCATCTGTCGGTCCGGAACGAATAAGGCCTTCGGCCATCAAAAAGAACATCAAGGTGGTGCTGCAGAGTCCTGAGCGTGGACGTTTCTTGAAATACAACTAACACCTTTTCAGGATCGTTACAGCCTATCCTGCACTCAACAAAATGAAGATTACCCGGGTGTCTGAATGACCGATCTGATTCGCATTGTCTATATAAGCCGCGCCACTTTTCCCATATCCAAAGCCAATGACGGAATCGAACCCACGGTAGCGCGAATACTGTCAACTTCGCGCACAAACAATCGCAAGAACGGGCTGGTCGGCATGTTGTACTATGGCGATGGCTGCTTCTTTCAGTGTCTGGAGGGTGAAACCTCCAAGGTGCAGGCTCTTTACAAGACTCTGCTCAAGGACCCTCGCCATAAGGATCTGAAAGTGCTTGCCAGCGAGCCGATCAAGCGGCTCTCCTTCCCTGACTGGTCGATGAAGTATGTCCCCGTCGATGAGCACATGCTCAAGCTACTGGAAGAGCACGGCTTCGATACTTTTGACCCCTATCGCTTCGATCACCACCTGGTCGAACGCGTGATGCAGTTGCTGCAAGGTGTACCCGACCCAACCATCCCGGTGGTCGAGGCCCGCGCCTCTGCGCCTGCGCGTACCGTATTGGCAATGACGGACCCGCACCCCGATTCTCCGCCACCGGTGCCAGATAAAACCGCCAAGCTCAGCCTTGTGATCAGTATCGTTGCGCTGGTCATCAGTGGGTGCGCATTGCTGATTGCCCTCGGCCTGGTCTGATCCACGACGATTTCATATCATTGGCCAGGGTGAATACCTTACCTTGCTGAATATCCTAACCCATAGCCCCTATGCATGGTCGGCTCTTCGGGCAGTGAATGCAGCGGCGCGGCAAAGCGATGTTTGCGATAGTAGCGGGTGAAACTTCCCTTCGCAGCCACGGAGCGCCCATGTGCCCAACTGAACACCAGATGCTCGATGTAAACGGTATCCGCCTGAGTTTGCATACCGCAGGTCCGCAGGATGGCCGCCCCGTCTGGCTACTGCACGGATTTCCAGAGTGCTGGTATTCCTGGCGTCATCAGATCGAAGCGTTGGCAGCCATGGGTTATCACGTACATGTACCTGAAATGCGCGGCTACGGTGAAACCAGTGCCCCTAACGATCCTGGCGCTTACGACCTGATAACCCTATGCGCTGATATTCAGGCAGCCATGCAGGTATTGGGGCATGAGCAGGTCGCCATGATCGGTCACGACTGGGGCGCACCTGTTGCATGGCACCTGGCGCTACTGGAACCCAAGCGGGTCAAGGTTGTCTGCGGCATGTCGGTACCCTTTGGCGGTCGCCCCAAGAGACCGGCCATCGAGGTAATGCGCGAGCTTTACCAGGACCGCTTCCATTACATGCTGTACTTCCAGAAACCTGGCCTGGCAGAGGCGGAGATGGCCGAGGATATACCTCGAACCATGCGCGTCATGATGCATGGCATGTCCGGTACCGCCGGCGGCAGTACCCTGGTGCAGGACAAGCCGGCCGACGCCCGCTGGCTGGATGACCGGATCGATCCTGGAAGCCCGCCCGCCTGGTGCCCGCCAGAGGCGTTCGAGGTCTATGTGAAAACCTTCCAGCAAAGCGGTTTCCACGGTCCGGTCAGTTGGTATCGCAACTTCGAGCGCAACTGGGAACGTACCGCCGGGCTCGCCGGCCAGAAGATACTGCAGCCGGCACTCTTTCTGATTGGGGATCAGGACCCTGTGGGGGAGCTAGAGGCCTATACAATCAAGAAGATGCCGGCTGTGGTGCCGCTGGTGGAGCAACACGTGCTGGATGATTGTGGCCACTGGATTCAGGGTGAAAAGCCACAGCAGGTCAATGAACTGCTACTCGCCTTCCTGCATCAGCATTATTGAAAAAAAGAACGCAACAGGAGCATCGTCAATGGCATTTCCCGATCTAGCCGGCAAACGAATCTTGCTGACCCAGGCAGATGTATTCATGGGCCCGGTGCTGAAGCAGACACTCATCCAGTGTGGTGCCGATGTCATTTCCAGCACCACCACCCTGGTGGAGCCCCATGCCGCAGACGAACTGATTGCGCAAAGCGGGGAGCTGGATGTACTGCTGATCAATCTCGGCGTACCGGCACCCTCCACCCCCGCTGAAAAAGTCGACGATGCCGAATGGCGATTGATGTTCGAGCGCATGGTCGATCCCCTGCAACGCCTGGTTCGCGCCGTATTGCCGGGCATGATCGAGCGTCAGCGCGGCAAGGTCCTGCTTATGGGCAGCGCTTCGGCACTGCGCGGCATGAAGCGGGCGTCCAGCTACAGTGCCGCACGGGGTGCGCAACTGGCTTACGTGCGCGCAGTCGGGGTGGAAGTGGCGAAGCACAACATTCAGGTCAATGCGATTGCCCAGAACTTTGTCGATAACCCAACCTACTTCCCGCAGGAAATCCAGGACAACCCCGCTTTTCAGGAGCGGGTAAAACGGGAGGTCCCCCTGGGTCGTCTGGTTACTGCGGATGAGGATGCACAGTTCGCTGCGTATCTCTGCAGCGATGCGGCAAACTGTTTCGTCGGTCAGGTATTTCCCGTTTGCGGCGGTTGGGCTGACTGAAATCCGGTATCCGGTCACAGCTTGTCAAACAAAGGGGCTGCGCTACAGGAAAGTTGTCATGTGACTCTGATATGGTTTTGACAAATAAGAACCAAGAAGGGAATCCACCATGTCGGCTACTACCCTGCGTCTGGCTTGCCTGACCTCCGCTCTGGCTCTGGCCTTTCCAACCACGCTACTGGCCCAGCAAAGCGGTTCACCCCTGGCTGAAGCGATAGCGGCGGCAGGAAATTATCCCGGATACCAGAACCGGATAAGCTCTGCTGAACTGCAAAACCTTCTCGATGCGGCAGCTCGATCGGATCTGGCCCTGCGCACTGCCGCAACCCCGATGATAAACCGCAGCCGTGAGGCCGGCCTGTCGGTCTACGTGGAAACGCTCGGCATGGTCAGCACTACCCAGTCAGCGCTGCTCGAGCAGATGCTGCAAAGCCGATACGGCGCATCCTCCGTTACCTCTGTCGCATCTGCCGACGCCAGTAACAACGGCGGCATCAGTACCGGCTGGCTGTTGGGTGGTGCGGCAGTAGCGGGTATAGCCGCAGCAGCAGGTGGTGGTGGTGGTGGTGGCGGTGGAAATAGCGCGCCTGTCGAGGATCCGATTGTCGATGAAACTCCCGGCCTGCCCACATCACCCGTTTCGCCTACCCCACCGCCGACCGAGGAGCCCGCCCCCGAGCCCACCGACCCTGACCCAACCCCGGAGTACGGGCCCGAGCCAGGACCGGAGAACCCCGCCGACAAGCTGCTGCCCCTGTCCAACGAGCACGCACTTACCAACGGCTATAATCTGACTTACGGCCACATCGCCCACGAGCGTGGCTTTACCGGCGCCGGTAGCCGGATCGCGATAATCGACAGCGGCGTGCGCAGTACGCACATCGAATTGAACGGTCAGATAGCGGGTCACTATAACGTGCTGACCAACGAGACCTCGGCCCAGGCCGGCAGCGACAGCGGTGACCACGGTACTCACGTGGCCGGCATCCTGGCCGCACGCCGCAACAACACCGGGACTGTTGGCTACGCCTACGGGGCGCAGTTGCTGAACGTGCGCTTCACCAATGACGCCGACGAAATCACTGCCTCTGACCAGCAATTGGCTACCGGCTTTGCCTGGGCGCGCAACAACGGTGCCCGCTGGTTCAACAACAGTTGGGGCATCGATGTCACCGTAGCCGACGCCGGGCGGGCCACCATCGAGAGCGCATTTCCGGCACTCCTTGCCGAATGGCAGACCGGCGTTGCTGATCAGCGCGTGTATGTCTGGGCAACCGGCAATGAGGATTTGGATCAGCCCCTGGTATTTGCAGCACTTCCCTCCTTGTATCCCGAGCTGCAAAACCACTGGATCGCCGTTGCCAGCGTGGATTCGAATACCGGGGTTCTCTCATCGTTTTCCAACGCCTGCGGAGACGCGGCGCAGTGGTGCCTGGTAGCGCCGGGTACCGACATTGTCTCGAGTATCAATCTGGGCGACGACCGCTATGGAAGGTTCTCTGGCACCTCGATGGCAACCCCTGCGGTGACGGGTGCACTGGCTGTAGTCAGCCAGGCATTCCCGACCCTGTCCAGCGATCAGGTTGTGCAGCGGCTCTTCTACACTGCCAACAAGGAAGGTCGATACGCGGACACAAGCCTCTATGGCCAGGGCTTGCTTGACTTGGAACTGGCTACTCGGCCAGTGGGCACGCTGACTGTGGTCAGCGCAAACGGCAAGGCCTTACCGGTGGCTGGCTCCGCGCTGGTGTTGGGTGCCCCCTTCGGCAGTGCCAACCCCTTGGCCGGCCTGCAGGTGATGACTACCGACCAGTTGAGTGCGGGTTTTGCGATAGACCTGGGTCAGATGCTGACGCCACGGGACTTTCGGTATGACAGTGGCCGGGGCTTCACCAGACTGAGTCGTAGCCAGGCGACGGAAATCCGCGACCAGCAGCGCTTTACCCGGTTTTCCGCAGAGGGCCGGGAAGACAGTCTGGTAATGACCCTTAGCCAGGGCAACGGTCAATCCCTTTCGATTGGTCAGGTGGACAGTATGGATATGCTCGATGACCGGGCCTCCCTGTCCGGATTGAGCCAACTTGATACCGGGATGGCCTCGCCATTCTGGTTGCAACAGCAGGGAGAGCAGGCTCTGGCCATGCGCCAACGGATACCTCTCGGGTACGCCAGCCTTGAAATCACCAGTGCGGCCAGCGCCCTGCGTCACGGCATGTCTATCGGATTGAGTAGCACCACCAGCACCTATGCGGCGACCCTCGAAGCGGGCTATCTGCGGGGTCGTGATGGCCTGTTCGACAGCCGCGGGCGCGGGGCACTGGATCTGTCCAGCTCCAGTCAGACCTTGTATGCCGGTGTGCGGGGCCATATGCGCCTGGGCGCATTGGCGATCGAGCATGCGGGCTATATGGGCCAGACGCAAGTGGATGGCGCGGGGCTGTTCGGTGACCTGGGCCGAGTGCTCAGCAGCAGCTGGCTAGTGTCAGGTGTCTATAACCGCGGCAGCGAAGACCTGGGGCTGGTGTTCCAGCAGCCCCTGCGAGTTGAATCTGCCGATACCCGCGTCAACGTCGCCACCGGCTACAACGGCAACCTGTTCGACATGCAGTCGTTGACTCTGAATCTCGCGCCTGACGGACGTCAGATGAATCTCGAGGCATTCTGGCGCAAGCGTCTGCCGGGCAACAGGGACGTCAAGCTGTCCTGGCTGGGCATCCGAGAGCCTGGACATCAGGCGGACGCGCCACCCATGCAGGTTCTCATGGGCCAATGGCAGCAACGTTTTTGAGTGGTGGGCAGGCCTCTGCGAGGCCTGCCATTGATTTACCGCGGAGCCTTATTCGGCTGTCAGGTAGGAGGAGCGGGTCAGACCCAGGCGCAGGGCATCGACAAAACGTGCACGCTCGACCGAGGTAAGCTTTGCGCCGGCAACCTTGTCGCGATACCGGGTAACCAGCTCATCGGGCTCGAAATGCACGTAGCGCAACATGTCCTCGATGGTGTCGTGGGTTTCGATGCCGCCATGCACCACCTTGCCATCGCTGCGCAGGTAGACGTTGACTGAATCGGTATCGCCGAACAGGTTGTGCATGTCACCGAGAATTTCCTGGTAGGCGCCGACCATGAATATCCCCAGCAGATAGTCCTCGCCTTCGCGCAGCTCATGAACCGGCAGACTGTTCTCGATGCTTTGCTCGTCCACATAGTGGCGGATCTTGCCGTCGGAATCGCAGGTAAGATCCTGCAGCACCGCTCGGCGCATGGGCTCCTCGTTCAGACGATTGATCGGCATGATTGGCAACACCTGATCGATTGCCCAAGTATCAGGCAGACTCTGGAACACCGAGAAGTTGCAGATGTACTTGTCGGCCATCTTGTCGTTCAACTCATCGAGTACTTGCCGGTGCGAGCGCTGGCGTGCCTTGAGTAGTGTATGCAGGCGCGAGCAAAGAGCGAAGTAGCACTGCTCGGCAAGGGCCTTCTGGGACAGGTTGAGCTTGCCCTCTGCATACTGGGCCGCCACATCGCTCATGTAGTGGGTAGCGCGCCAATAGGTTTCGGTAACCATCTCGATGTCATTGTGATCGAGCAGCCCGACAAGATTGCGTACAACCTGCGGCAAGCTCTCTAGATCGTCGATCGGCGGCACAGTGTCATTGTGCCTTTCGACGTCGGTCACCTGAACCACCAGCACCGCATGGTGGGCCGTCATTGCCCGTCCGCTCTCGGAGAAGATGTGCGGATGGGGCAGATCCTGCGCTTCACAGAAATCCTTCAGCATGCTGACGATGGTGTGTGCGTACTCGCCAACGTCATAGTTGATCGAGCTGGCATTACGCGAATGCGTGCCATCGTAATCGACGCCAAGTCCACCGCCCACGTCGATATGATCTACTGGCAGGCCGAGGGACCGCAGCTCCCCGAAGTAACGTATCGCCTCACGGAACCCGTGCTGGTAATCAGCCAGGTTGGCAATCTGCGAGCCCATGTGAAAGTGCAGCAGACGTACCCCTTCCTGCAAACCGGCATCACGGAACTGCTCGACCACGCGCAGGAGTTGGGCCGCGGACAGACCAAACTTGGATTTTTCGCCACCAGTATCCGCCCACTTGCTTGAAGCCAGCGAGGATAGCCGCACACGCAAACCCACCTGCGGCGTCACGCCCAACCTTTCGGCTTCGTCGATGACCAGACGAACCTCGGACTCTTTTTCGATAACAATGAATACGTTATGCCCAAGCTTTTGCCCGATCAGTGCGAGGTTGATGAACTCGCGATCCTTGTAGCCGTTGCAGACGATGGTGCCGCCCTTGGGCGCCAATGCCAGCACAGCCATCAGCTCCGGCTTCGAACCAGCCTCCAGTCCGATGGAGACGTTCTCGGTAGCGATGATATTTTCCACCACCGCCTCCTGCTGATTGACCTTGATCGGATACAGCGCGGTGTAGCCACTGCGGTAATCAAGCTCTGCAATACTGCGATCAAATGCGCCGGTCAGTTGACGGACCCGGTCCTGCAGAATATCCGGAAAACGCACCAGCAACGGCAAGTCCAATCCGCTCTCGCGTAGTTGCGCTACCAGTTCATGCAGGTCGATAGGACGGCCATCTGCGCCGCGGGGCATCACATCAACGTGACCCTGTTCATTGATATTGAAATAGCCGGCACCCCAGTGACGGATTCCGAAAACGCTGCGGCTGTCTGCAACCGTCCAGTCTGATGCGTCTTCCTTGCGCGAACGTCGCTGTGACACCATCTGTTCCACCTCCTGAATGGGGCCGCATGGGCACCCTGAAATCTGAAAAACAGGCTACAGGATAAAGCAAAACGGGCAATCTCGCGCGCTCGCACAGCGCGATGGCAACCTATTTACCATATCGATGGAGCCCCGCGCCCTCTGGCCTGAATACTCTTCAACCGCTAATGTGCCTGACATCTATTGAGCCCGCAGGGCCTAGCAATCAAGGAGCATTATCATGCAGCAATATTTCAGCCTGGCTGGTCGCACCGCACTAGTGACCGGCGGCAGCCGTGGAATCGGCAAGATGATCGCCAGGGGGTTTCTGGAGGCTGGCGCCCGCGTCATTATCTGCAGCCGCAAGCTGGACGAATGCGAGGCGACAGCCAAGGAGCTGGGCCAGTACGGTGAGTGCCTGGCACTGAGCGCCGACCTATCCTCCGAGGAGGGCGCGCGTCAGCTGTATACCGATTTGCAGGCGCACTGCCAGCAACTGGATATCCTGGTCAATAACGCGGGGACCAGTTGGGGTGCGCCCCTGGAGGAATTTCCAGTCAAAGGCTGGGAGAAGGTCATGCAACTGAACGTGACCTCGGTATTCAGCTGCATCCAGCAGTTGCTGCCGCTGCTGCGCAAAGCCGGTTCGGGCACGAGCCCGGCCCGGGTGATCAACATCGGATCTGTTGCCGGCATCAGTGCCTTCGGCGAACAGGCCTATTCCTACGGGCCAAGCAAGGCAGCGGTGCATCAGTTGTCGCGCATGCTCGCCAAGGAGCTGGTCGGCGAACACATCAATGTCAACGTTATTGCGCCGGGACGTTTCCCGAGCAAGATGACCAGCCACATCCAGAGTGATCCAGCGGCATTGGCCGAGGACTGCAAGTTTATCCCCATGAAGCGCTGGGGACGTGAGGAGGAGATGGCTGCCCTGGCTATCATGCTGGCCAGCACCGCAGGAGCCTACATGACCGGCAATATCATCCCCATTGATGGGGGCTTTACACTCTAGAGCTGTATCGGCAGCGGTGCGCAATGTGCCGCTGTCATGACCGCTTAGCGTTCCGAGCTGAACACTGCCACATTCTTGCCCTTGGCTTTGGCCCGGTACAGCGCCCTGTCCGCGCACTCGAGAACCTCATCGGTTGTCGCTCCATCTTCTGGCCAGAAGGCTCCACCGATACTGCAATATACGCGAGCCTCACCCGCTTCCAATGCTACGGGCAGGCTGACCGCCTTGAGGGTGCGATCAGCGAGTTGACGAGCAATACGCTGGATATCACCGGAACCCGGCACCAGCACAATGACGAACTCGTCCCCTCCCAACCGCACCAGCAAATCGCCGTCTCTCACCTTGGACTGCAGACGCTCGGCCACAACCGCCAACAACTCATCACCTGCCGCATGCCCCATTTCGTCGTTAACCCGTTTGAATCCATCCAGATCAAGGAACAATAGAGCCAAGGGTAGCGTGGGATCGTGACTAAGCAAAAAGCGCTCGAATGCGGCCCGGTTGGCCAGGCCGGTGAGGCTGTCAGTCAGCGCCAGTTCGGACATCTCGTCCAGCCGGTTCTCCTGGTGACCCAATGCCTCTACCAGGTGCCGGATAGAAGCGCCCAGGATCTCGATCTCGCGCGCTCCCCTGATGACCGGAATTTCTGCATGCTCTCTTGCACTCAGGCGATCTGCAGCCCGAGCGATGCGTTTGAGTGGAGCGGTCAGATAGCCACTCATCAACCAGCCTGCGATAGCAAAAACCAGCGCCAGAAGCGACCCCGCAAAAAATATGAACGTCTGCGCATTTTCGGCTGGTTGATCGGCAACGGCCAAGGGCTGGCGGGCCACCACGACCCAACCCAGACCGGCATAATCCCCATGACCATCGGCAAACGCCACACCTGTCAGGTACTTCGCCTCCCCCGGCCATTCGACGACCTGCCACAGACCGGCTGACTTGCTGCCCGAAACCGGTAGAAAATCCTCAACCTGCTTGCCAACCCAGTCTTTGGGCCCAAGCAAGACAGCGCCGTCAGAGGCAAGTACGAAAAACTCCGCTTCACGGCGCTCTTGAGTCGCACGCAGCAGCGATCGGCTGATTTCCCCCGCCCAGGACCAGGAAAGATGCGCAGCCAGCACACCCAGCAACCGACCTTCGTCGTCGCGCATTGGCCAACTGATATCGACGAACTTCATTGTCTCACCGGACGGATTGGGTAACAGGCTCTGCAACAGAAGCGCCTCGTGGACATCACCAATGAACAACCCGTCCAATGCCTCGCGGTAAACCGGGCGGTGGGCAATATTGATGCCCTCTAGAATTCGGTCACTACCGACAGAGACAGTGCCCTGTGCATCCAGCAGACCTATCCAGGCCAGAGCAGGCATCTTCGCGCTAAGCTGATCGAGCAAACGGATCTGCTCCTGCCGTGCGTCCGGTTCACGCAACGCATCTAGCTGGGCAAGTACTTCGAGTATGGAAGCCCGCGCTGCCATATCACGGTCCAGCCGATCCCCCATCTGATAGGCCAGCTCCACCAGCTCACGACCTGACTCCTCGCGCAGTCGCTGGGACAGGTCAACGTTGATAAAGGTACCCAGCAACCAGCTCAGCAGGACCACGATCAACGCGATCAACGCAGCGAGACGGGTTCGAAGGCTGGTACTGCGGGCCATCATGGAATCCTTCATTTGGCCTTTGAATTTATCGAATTATACCTGCGCGAGGGGGTCAAATACGACCGTGAGCACCCGGTTTACCCGCTCACAACGACCCCGGAAGAACCGGCTGCAGCCCTTGACTCATGCCGCCATGCATACAAATATGACGAATCTATTTAACAGCTATAAATATTATATGAGCAAGGAACCTGCCCTGTACGTGCCTTTAACAGCGGGTTGAGATAATTTTTCATATATGTTTATCATGTATAAAGTATTTACACGTAAATATTGGACACCCATGACGCAGACACCCGTAACACTTAGAAAACCAGAGGCCACAGACGGCTTTGCCCTGAACGAATTAGTGGAGCGCTGTAAGCCGCTGGACACCAATTCGGTTTACTGCAACCTGCTGCAGTGCAGCGATTTTCGCGATACCGCCATCGCCGCACTCACCGACGAGGGAGATCTGGTCGGATTCATTTCCGGCTATCGTCCCCCGGCCCGGTCCAACACGCTTTTTGTCTGGCAGGTTGCTGTAGATAGCCGCATGCGTGGCCAGGGCCTGGCGCTCAAGATGCTTATGACGCTGGTCAAGCGCGTCGCAGCCGAAGGTGTTGACCATATTGAAACCACTATTTCACCCGGCAACGAAGGATCCGAAGCGCTGTTCAAGAAAGCCTTCCGTGAACTCGGTGCCGAGTACGAAACCAGTGTTCTCTTTTCCAGCGCAACGCATTTCAACGGTCACCATGACGATGAAGTGCTCTACCGCGCAGGACCTTTTGCAATAACGACTGCCTAAGAATTTGATATCAGGAGATACCATGAGCAACTTCGAACAATTCGAAAAACATGAGTCCGGCATCCGCAGCTATTGCCGTTCCTTCCCCGTCCTGTTCAAACAGGCGCGCGGCGCGGAACTGATCACCAGCGAAGGCAAGCACTATATTGACTTTCTAGCCGGCGCCGGCACGCTGAATTACGGCCACAACCACCCGGTTCTGAAAAAGGCCCTGATTGACTATATTTCCGACGACGGCATCACCCACGGTCTGGACATGTATTCAGGTGCCAAGGAGACCTTCCTCGAGGCGTTTCATCGGATCATTCTCGAGCCGCGCGGTTTCGGTGACTACGTGACCCAGTTCAGCGGCCCTACCGGTACCAACTCGGTAGAAGCCGCGCTGAAGCTCGCCCGCAAGGTAACTGGCCGTAATAACGTCATCAGCTTCACCAATGGCTTCCACGGCGTTACCGTTGGCGCACTGGCCGTGACCGGCAACCAGCATCACCGTGGTGCCGCAGGCGTCCCGCTGACCGACGTCAGCCGCATGCCCTATGCCAACTACTTCGGTGAAGGCGTGAACACCATCTCGATGATGGACAAACTGTTGAGCGACCCCAGCAGCGGCATCGACAAGCCCGCTGCCGTTATTGTGGAAGTGGTCCAGGGTGAAGGCGGTCTGAATACCGCATCAGCCGAATGGATGCGCAAACTGCAGAAGCTATGCAAGAAGCACGGCATGCTGCTGATTGCCGATGACATCCAGGCTGGCTGTGGCCGTACTGGTACTTTCTTCAGCTTTGAGGGCATGGGCATTCAGCCAGACATTATTACCCTGTCCAAATCGCTGAGCGGCTACGGTCTGCCCTTTGCGGTTGTGGTAATGCGTCGGGAGCTGGACCAGTGGGAACCGGGCGAGCACAACGGTACCTTTAGAGGCAACAACCTGGCCTTCGTCACCGCAGCTGCCGCCATGGAGCACTTCTGGACCACTGACGAGTTCGCCAAGAGCGTCCAGGCCAAGGGCAAAATGGTCAAGGAACGGATGCAGAAGATCGTCCGCAAGCACGGCCCCGATTCCTTGTTCGTCAAGGGTCGCGGCATGATGGTCGGCATCAGCTGCCCCAACGGTGAGATTGCATCAGCAATCTGCCGCGAAGCATTCCAGCATGGCCTGGTAATTGAAACGAGCGGCAATCACAGCCAGGTAGTCAAGTGCCTCGCCCCGCTAGTTATCACCGAACAACAGATCGACCAAGCCATGACGATTCTCGAAGCAGCATTTGCGAAAGTCATGAACGAAGACACTGCCGAACAGGCATCTTGAGGAGAACGGAATATGATCGTACGTACACTGAAGGATTGCGAAGCCTCGGATCGCCGGGTCAAGTCGGATAACTGGGAAAGCACCCGCATGTTGTTGAAAGACGACAATATGGGCTTTTCCTTTCACATCACTACCATCTATGCCGGTACCACGACGCACATCTGGTACAAGAACCACCTTGAGTCGGTGTACTGCATGAGTGGTGACGGCGAGATCGAAACTATCTCGGATGGCAAGGTCTACAAGATCGAGCCAGGCGTGCTCTACATTCTCGACAAGAACGATGAGCACTGGCTGCGTGGCGGCAAGACCGACATGAAAATGGCCTGCGTATTCAATCCGCCTTTGAGCGGCAAGGAAGTGCACGACAAGGATGGCGTCTATCCGGTTGATGATAGCGTTTCTGGCTGATTGCCCGCCGCCGGCAAAGGCGCACCGACTATGCGTCTGCGCCGGCAGCGACGGCTGAAGCCGTTGGTAAGAAGTCACCCGCACCCGCGAGGGATGCGAGCAACATTCACCAACGCAAAATGAGAATTATGCATACAGTAGAAAAAATCGGCGGCACCTCGATGAGCCGCTTTGATGAAGTACTCGACACCCTTTTCATTGGCGACCGCAAGAAAAGCGAGCTGTATAATCGCGTCTTTGTGGTTTCCGCTTACGGTGGCATGACCAACTTGCTGCTGGAACACAAAAAATCCGGTGAGCCCGGCGTCTACGAGCGTTTTGCCGACGCACAGAACGAAGATGCCTGGCTGGACGCGCTTGATGCGGTACTGGTCAGCATGCAGGCCAAGAACGCCGAACTGTTCAGCGGTGAATATGAGCGTCAGGCAGCTGATCGCTTTATTGAAGGCCGCATAGGTGACGTTCGTGACTGCATGCTCAGCCTGCAGCAACTGTGCACCTATGGCCACTTTCAGCTCACCGAGCATCTGATGAAGGTGCGCGAGATGCTGGCTTCACTGGGCGAAGCACACAGTGCTTTCAATACAGTCCTGGCCCTGAAGAAGTATGGCGTCAACGCCCGCCTGGTCGACCTCACGGGCTGGAACCAGGCAGAACCCAAACCGTTTCTGGAAATGATCAAGGACAGCTTTGCCGGGATCGACCTGAGCAAGGAGCTGGTGGTAGCCACAGGCTATACCCACTGCAGTGAAGGTCAGATGAATACTTTCGACCGCGGCTACAGTGAAATCACTTTCGCCCAGATTGCTGCCACAACCAGCGCTCGCGAAGCGGTGATCCACAAGGAATATCACCTTTCCAGTGCCGATCCGAACCTGGTTGGGTTGGACAATGTGGTCACCATAGGCCGCACCAATTATGACGTAGCCGATCAGTTGTCCAATCTCGGCATGGAAGCAATCCATCCCAAGGCGGCACGTACATTGCGTCGCGCGGGCATACAGCTACGCATCAAGAATGCCTTCGAGCCGGATCATGCGGGCACCTTGATCAGCCAGGATTATTGCAGCGAAAAGCCCTGCGTAGAGATTATCGCCGGTCGCAAGGACGTCTTTGGTCTTGAGGTATTCGACCAGGAAATGCTGGGCGATGTGGCCTATGACATCGAGATAACCAAGCTACTCAAACAGCTCAAGCTGTATGTAGTTAACAAGGATTCCGATGCCAACAGCATCACCTACTACGCGTCCGGTTCCCGGAAGATGATCAATCGCGCTGCACGCCTGATCGAAGAGAAGTACCCCATGGCGGAAGTGCACGTGCATAATATTGCCATCGTCTCCGCGATCGGCTCGGACCTGAAGGTAAAAGGTATTCTGGCCAAGACGGTCGCTGCGCTGGCCGCAGCCGATATCAGCATTCAGGCAATCCACCAGTCGATCCGCCAGGTGGAAATGCAGTGTATTATCAATGAAGATGATTACGACGCTGCAGTGGCTGCCTTGCACCGCGCGCTCATCGAGCCCGAAAACCACGGCGATGTAATAGCTATCGCATGAAATGTCGCGTGAAACAGTCGCATGAAATGTCGCGTGAAATAGCCGCCTGAGCAATACGGCAAGCGACCCAGAGAAAGCTGCAAGCACACCTTGCAGCTTTTTTTATGGCTGATCCCTAGCCCCTGCCAGGCCCCGCCCCTAGAATGGCGGTTTACAATACAAAGAACGGGAATTCCATTTTGATCGAAGCTGTCTGGATCGCCTTTGCCTTCATCCTCGGTCTGATCATGCGTCAGGTGGGACTACCACCCCTGATTGGCTACCTTGCGGCAGGTTTTGCGCTGGCAGCTTTCGGCGATACCTTCGGCGTTGGCCCCCAGGACAGTTATATTCTGGCCCACATTGCCCATCTGGGCGTTCTGCTGCTGCTCTTTACCGTCGGCCTGAAGCTCAAGCTCAAGAACCTGGTACGCCCAGAGGTGATCGGCGGCAGCCTGATCCATTTCGTGTTATCAACGGTCATTTTTCTGCCCGGCATTCTGGTGCTGCTGGACATCAGTATGCGCGAATCGATTCTGCTGGCCGTCGCACTGTCATTCTCCAGTACCGTACTTGCCGCCAAGGTATTGGAGAGCAAGCGCGAGTTGCGGGCCTTTCACGGCCGCGTGGCTATAGGCGTGCTGATCATGCAGGACCTGATCGCCCTGTTGGTCATCAGTATCGCCAGCGGCACTTCCCCCTCCGCCTGGGCGCTTCTGGTATTTGCGATACCACTGCTCAAACCCCTGCTCTATCGTTTGCTGGATATGTGTGGTCACGAAGAGCTGCTGGTGCTGCTGGGCCTGTTCCTTGCGCTGGTTATTGGTGGCGTGGGTTTTGAATCTGTCGGGTTGAGTTCGGAGCTGGGCGCCCTGGCTTTTGGTGCCATGCTGGCCAACCACAAACGTGCCGGCGAGTTGTCGCAATCACTGTGGAGTCTGAAAGAAGTATTCCTGGTCGGTTTCTTTTTGCAAATCGGTATAGGCGGGCTGCCCGACGCGGATGCCATTATCTTTGCCCTGGTGATGGCCGTGGTGCTGCCGCTCAAGGGCGTATTGTTCTTTTTCCTGTTTCTGCTCTTCAAGCTGCGTGCGCGCAGCGCCTTTCTCAGCAGCGTGAGCCTGACCAACTACAGCGAGTTTGGCCTGATTGTTGCCAGCGTGGTCCTACCCGAATGGTTGATTCCTCTGGCGATAACCGTATCGCTGTCGTTCATTTTTTCCGCCCCCATCAATCGATTTGCGCACCCGCTTTACGAGCGTCTGGCCAATCGCTTGATCCCATTCGAGCGGGACATCCGACATCCTGACGAACAGCCACTATCGCTGGGTGACGCTGAAATCCTGATCATGGGCCAGGGCCGGACCGGCCGCGCGGCATACGATAGCCTCGCAACCAAGGGCTACCGGGTAGTAGGCCTGGATTCTGACCCGGTAGCCATAGAAGCAAGCATTGCTGCCGGACGGCAGGCGCTTTTTGCCGATGCCGAGGACCAGGTGTTCTGGCAAAGCTTGCAGATGCCCCAGGTGCATTCTGTGGTGTTGGCAATGAACGACGCCGAAGCCAAGACCATCGCGGTGCAGAAGCTGCGCAGCCGTGGTTTCAAAGGCCTGATCGTTTCCCACGCCATGTACGAAGACATTGCCGAGCGCATTCTGGAAGCGGGGGCAGACCTGGCCTACCTGACGATGAGCGAAGCAGGCAACGGCCTGGCCGAGCAGGTGAATCGCGCCATCATCAGCCGTCAGCCAGCGCCGCAAGACCAACAAAACTAATTACTGGAAAGCAGAAAGGCCTTCACCTGCTGCGCCGCTGTAACCGAGTGCTCCTGCATGAAACAGTGGCCGCCCGGGGTCGCACGTGAAGTCACCCGGGCGTTGCTTGCAGCCAGCTTGCGAGCGGACTGGAGAACGAACGGATAGGTGTTTTCACCGTGAATCAGCAGGGTATCGGTGCGGATGCGTTTCAGCGCTGGCCAGAGGCGCTCAGGCATGCTCTCGAACACCTCGGCCTCGCGGGAGGGCCGGCATTTCAATTCGACGCCAAGCTCGTCATGGTCTTTCAATGCGTGATCGATGTGGGCGCGAAAAGCAGCCTCCTCCCAGCCCCTGAAAATGCCACGACCATGCAGTGCGGCGTAGGCCGCCTCGCGGTCCGGCCAATGGTGACGGCGGGCTCGCGCGCTATCGGCCATGGGATTGCGGCGCATGCCAAGCAGGCTCAGGCTGGTACGCAGCCCGATCAGGGACACAGGAAACAGGACCGGATCAAGCAGGACCGCACGGCGGAACACATCAGGATGACCCGCCAGAATCAGGCTGGTCAGAACACCGCCGAAGCTGTGTCCGCACGCGTAAGCCTCTACCGCACCAAAGCGCTCACGGCCGGCTGAGAATGCCTCGAGAGCGAGCTCGGCATTCCGATTCCAGCCCAGAAAACGCCCTCCATGGTCGCTTTCCCCGTGGCCTTGCAGATCGCATAACCACAGATCGAAATCCGCGGCCAGGTGCTCGAGCATCAGCTCATAGCTGCGAGTGCAGAAGCCGTTGCCATGCAGGAAGTGCAACAGGGGCTTGCCGGAGGGCGGCGAATGCCAGCCTCTCAGAGTAAAACCGGCGCGGGTATTGTGACTCCAGGGTAGCAACTGCATCGGGGGCGGCTCTTTTGTTTAAAGCGGCATTCTAGAGGGCCAGCGCCCGGATGTCAGCGATTTGTGGACTCAGACAGGCCCAGCCCGGCCCCCACACCAGTCTCATGACTGGCGCAATCGCCTGGCTTACTTCAGCCAGTCCAGCGTCAACAGCAGGCGGCGTTCGCCCTGCCGCACGCCTGGTGAACGATGAATCAGGCCCCGACCCGTATTACCCTGCCAGCGCTCCCCCTTGAGCAACGCCACCTCCCCGACTCCCAGGGCCTGGCCGTGTACATGCCGAGCGTAGCGATCTATACCCGGGCCGCCCAGATGCTCGCGCGGCAACTGCCCTTCGGCCAACCACTCCGATCCCGGCCCTGCGTAGGAAGTCACCAGCCGCACCGGCACATGATCGACATGCCAGCGCGGGCACATGGCCTGCTCAAGGGAGCGCAGGCGCAAGCCGATAATCTGCGCGTCCACCAGACAGGCGAAAGCGTCCACCAGATGGGCCACATCGGCAACAAAGTCGGCATAGCCCTCAAGATGACTCATGGCCCCTGCCAGGCGCGGCATGCGCACAGCACAATTACCCGAGTCATCGGTAATGACATCCAGGGTGTGGGATTCGGCCAACTGGCCACCACACTGCAGCAGAGCGTCGGAAAAGCGCTCCACTGATGTCGCCAGCGGTCGTTGCCATACCGCCAGATTGATCTCGTCGCGGAAGATCTCGAGCAGCGTATCCATGGAGCCTGCCTGGACCCAGGCGGGTACCGTCATCTGATCTGCCGCATGCATCAGGCGGCCTGCTCTTCGGACCAGGGACCGAAGGGGTCGGTCAATGCCGTCCAGGCACCCTGCCCCATGGCCATTTCCTCCTCAGTCAGCAAGCAGGCATCGAGGTCCTGGCGCAAGCGAGCGAAGTCGATGTGCTGGCCGATGAACACCAGTTCCTGGCGGCAATCACCCACCTCGGCATCCCAGTTGGCCATGATTGTCTCGACCTCCTGCTCCTGCGTTGGCCAGTGCGCCCGGGGAACCGAACGCCACCAGCGGCCCGCATAGCTGTAGCGCATCAAACCACCCGCTTGGGACCAGCTACCGGCTTCGGACGGCCGACTGGCCAGCCAGAAATAGCCCTTGGAACGCAGCAGCCTGCCGTTTTCCCAGGTGCGAGCGAGGAAGGCATGGAAGCGTTCGGGGTGAAATGGCTTGCGCGCCTGGTAGGTGCCGGAGGCGATGCCGTATTCCTCGGTTTCGGGAACATGCTCGCCACGCATTTCCTTGAGCCAGCCCGGGGCCATGGCCGCTCGCTCGAAGCTGAAGCGCCCGGTATTGAGTACCTTGTCCAACGGCACCTGGCCCATGACCATCGGAATTATCTCGGCCTCGCTGTTCAGTCCACGCAAAATGGCCTGCAGCTCCTCACGGGCAGTAAGGGATATCAGGTCGACCTTGCTGAGCAGGATGACATCGGCAAACTCCACCTGCTCGATCAACAGATCGGTGATCGAGCGCTCATCCTCTTCACCCAACGTCTCGCCGCGACTGGCCAGAGTCTCGGCAGCCTGGAAATCGTTGAGAAAGTTGACCCCATCGACCACGGTTATCATGGTGTCCAGCCGCGCCAGGTCGGAGAGACTGCGCCCCTGCTCGTCCCGGAAGGTGAAGGTCTCAGCTACCGGCAGCGGCTCGGAGATACCCGTGGATTCGATCAGCAGATAATCGAAGCGTCCCTCGCCAGCGAGCCTGGCGACTTCCTCCAGCAGGTCCTCGCGCAGGGTGCAACAGATGCAGCCGTTGCTCATCTCGATCAGTTTTTCCTCGGCACGGTTGAGCGTCACATCACGCTGGACCTCACTCCCGTCGATATTGATCTCGCTCATATCATTGACGATAACGGCCACCCGCAAGTTCTCCCGATTACGCAGAATCTGGTTGAGTAGCGTGCTCTTGCCTGCCCCAAGAAATCCTGACAATACGCTGACAGGCAATAACGAATCACTGTGCTGCATCAGACATACTCCGACTATGACAACATTGTTTAATATTGATATAACATAACATTATTCCTCAGGCAGATAGAAGGCGTTCAGGCAAATAAAACAGCAGGTCTCTCTGCGCCGAGACCTCCAACTGCTAGAATGCCGATAAATACAAACACAACTGCCACGGCCTCACATGAATCCCGATCTCGGTTTGACGTACCAATTGCAAGCACTGGCCTCCAATCAACCTGTGGAATTTCTGCAGATCCGGTTCAGTGAAATCGACTTTGTCAGCCATGAGCTCTGCACAACGCTATTCGATGTGCCCTGGGGAGAGGAGGGTGAAGCCCATGCGCTGTCCCTGGACTTCGATCAGGAAATTCTTCTGGAGCTGTTGAGCCGTCTGAGTCCCGAAGCCCAACAGGCCTTTCTGGAGGAAGTGAATGGGCAAATGCCACCCTTTCACGTCAGCCTCCCCGAGCCGGTGATGGTTGAACGCGTGTGGTGTGAGTTGGGTGAAGAGCAGGAAGTGGAAGGGGAAAACTTCATCCCCTTCGTTATTCAGCGCCTGGAGTGATTAGCGCAGTATGTAATCAACACTGGTTACCACTCGCACCCGCTTGGTCTCGGGCGTGAAAGGATCTACGTCCTCGATCGAGAAGTAGCCCTGGGATGCACGCCGGATGCTTCCTACGCTGGCCTCGGCATCACGTGCAAACTGATCTGCCGCGGCGCGCGCATCGCGCGTGGCATCGGCAATCATTTCCGGCTTTATCGACTCCAGCTTGGTAAATACGAAACTGGGCTGAAACTCGTAGCTCTGGGTCAGGGCAACACCCGATTTCACCAGTTCGCCAACCGACTGCATACCCGACTTGACCCGCTCCACATCTTCAGTGCGGACCAGCACTGTCGCGTCTGCTCTGTAACGCTCCGCCGGCAGCGCAGAGCCATAAACATTAGCGTGCTGGTCGGTGATCTTGGGCATGGATAACTGGATATCATCCTCAGCAAACCCCTTGAGCAGCAGGAATGACCTGATCAGGCTCTGCTGCGCCTCGATGTCGTTCTGGAGTTGGTCCAGGCCATTACCAAGCACGGAGAAATTGATCGGCCACAGCGCCAGATCGGCCTTTACAGTGCGTTCGGCCAACCCTTTTACACTCACCACGCGGTCAGCATCACGGAACTGCAGCATGCCACTCTTGATATTGACCGCCATGAATGCCAACGCCAGTGCGATAAACGCGCCTGCCAGCATCTGCCATATTGCGCCGGATCTGCCTGTCATTGCCTTAACTCCTGTTTTGAATAGCGCGCCACTGTGAGCGGTATGTATACGCTGCAGCTTCCCTTGGCAGCAACGGCTTATTCATCCTTTCGCAGGTCTTCGGGGATGTCCGGATTGGGCATTGGCCCTGGCCGTTTGCCTTGACCCGCCCGATATTGGCGCAGCTGGAATACATAAGCCAGGACCTGCGCCACCGCGAGATAAAGCCCGGCGGGAATCTGCTGATCCAGCTCCGTGCTGTAAAACACCGCCCGCGCCAGCGGCGGGGACTCGAGCACCACGACATTGTGCTCGGTTGCCACCTCGCGAATACGCTGGGCCACGAAGTCGGCCCCCTTGGCTACCAGAACAGGCGCGCCCGCATTCAGCGGATCATATTTCAAAGCTACGGCAAAGTGGGTCGGGTTGGTTATGACCACATCTGCCTGGGGTACCTCGCCCATCATCCGCCGCTCAGCCATCTCGCGCTGCAGTTGGCGAATACGCCCCTTCACCTCTGGCTTGCCTTCGGAGTCCTTGAATTCGTCGCGCACTTCCTGCTTGGTCATTTTCAACTTCTGCTTGTTGTCCCAGAGTTGAAACGGAATATCCACCACCGCAATCAGAATCAGAGAGCACGCCAGAAAAAACAATGCCGTACCCAGAATCCACAGGCTGTGACCAATCGCATCGGGCAGAGGCTCACTGTCGAGTTCGAGCATGTCGTTCTGAAAAAAGGCAAGCACCAGCAGCGCCATCGCTAGCACTACCAGAAACTTCGCAAGGGCCTTGAGCAGCTCTACCAAAGCCTTCAGTGAGAACATCCGCTTGAGACCCGCCAGCGGATTCATCCTGCTGAATTTGGGCGCCAGGGATTTGCCACTGAACAACCAGCCGCCCAGCATGATCGGTCCCACGATAGATGCGACAAACAGAATGAAGAACAGCGGCGCAAGTATCATCAGCCCCATGTTTACCGACTCGAGCAGATGTAAGCCCATGCTGTCAGTAGCAAAGAGTGCATCGCGCTCCAGGGAAAAGTTATAGGTCATCAGATCAATCAGCAGGCGGAACATGGCGGGACCAAACATGATCAGACCCACCGCCGAGCACATGACTACCGCGAGGGTATTGAGCTCCTTGGAGCGGGCAATCTGGCCCTTGTCACGGGACTCCTTGAGGCGTTTCTCCGTGGGGTCTTCGGTTTTTTCCTGACCGCTATCCGATTCTTGCGACATCAGCTAGCCCTCACCAGCTCACGCAACCAGATCAGTGTGTCGGAGACCACGATCTGGTAATGCTCTCCCACGCTGCCTATCAGAACCCAGAGTATGAATATCCCGAAGACCAAGGTGAGCGGAAAACCGATCGAGAAAATGTTCAATTGCGGCGCGGCCCTCATCATCACGCCAAAGGACAGATTGACGATCAACAGCGCGGTAATAGCCGGCAGGCCAATCAGCAATGCTGCTGCCATGACCCAGGAAAAACGCAGCACAACTGCCTGGAAATCCGAGACCAGAAAGAACTCACCCAGGGGTAAGGTGGTGAAGCTCTCGACCAGGACCTCGATCACTACCAGGTGACCATTGACAGCCAGAAACAGCAAGGTAGTCAGCATGGTAAATACCTGGGCAACCACCGCGACCGAAATCCCCATGGTCGGATCGTTCATCGAGGCAAAGCCCAGACCCATCTGCATGGCAACGATCTGACCAGCAAGCACATGGACCTGGAACAGCAACTGCAGAACGAAGCCCATGGTGGCCCCAATGAGTATCTGTTCGGCAATAATCGCCCAGGTGTTCAGACTCAATGGATCCAGGGACGGCGGGGTCGGAATATGCGGAGCGACAAGAAAGGTCACTGCCACGGCGAGAAACAGACGAATGCGCGCCGGCACCAGTTGCGTCCCGATCACCGGCATGGTCATCATCACACTGGCAATACGAAAAAACACCCACATGTAGCTGGATACCCAACGGCTGATATCCCCACCGGAGAGCTCGATCATCAGCCGATCAGGCCTGGTATGCTGCGATACAGGCTGTCGGTGTACTCGATCAACTGCGTCACGATCCAGGGCCCGAGCACAATCAGGGTGAGAAAGGTCAGCAGCAAACGGGGCAGAAAGCTCAGTGTCTGCTCGTTGATCTGGGTCGCGGCCTGGAACATCGCAACCACCAGACCCACAAGCAGGCTTGGCACCACAATAATGGCCACCAGCACAGTGGTCAGCCAGAGTGCCTGACGAAACAGCTCCACAGCAACTTCGGGTGTCATTGTCCGGCTCCTATGTCACGGCAAAGCTGGCGGCCAGGGTACCTATGATCAAGGCCCAACCATCAACCAGCACGAACAGCATGATCTTGAAAGGCAGGGAAATGATCAGCGGCGACAGCATCATCATACCCATGGCCATCAATACACTGGCCACCACCAGGTCGATCACCAGAAACGGAATGAAGATCATGAAACCTATCTGGAATGCCGTTTTCAACTCCGAGGTAACAAAGGCCGGCACCAGAATATGAAAAGGTACTTCCTGAGGGCTGGTGATGTCATCCCGGCGGGCCAGGCGCACGAAAAGCTCCAGATCCGTTTCGCGTGTCTGAGCCAGCATGAAACCCCGCAGAGGGATACTGGCTCGCTCGAGAGCCTGCTGCGGAGAAAGCTCTTCATTGAGATACGGCTGCAGTGCGGTCTCGTTCATCCGCTCGAACACCGGTGCCATGATGAAGATCGACAGAAATATGGCCAGACCAATCATGATCTGACTGGACGGCGTCTGCTGCAAACCCAGGGCCTGACGCAGAATGGCAAAGACAATGATGATCCGGGTAAAGCTGGTCATCATCATGACGAACGCCGGGATGAAGGTCAGCGCCGACATCAGCAGCAGAATCTGCAGACTGACCGAATAGGTCTGGCCACCCTCCTCATCGGTGCTCAGCGTGATCGCATCCATGCTCAGCAGATCACCCGCGCCCTGGGCAAACACATTGGGCGCCAGAAATATCATAAGCAGCAGCATCCAGCGGATCATGGCTGTGGCTCCCGCTTGAGCAGCGTGCGCAGGGTTTTGGCGAAGTCGCTGTTCATCCCCGGCCCATCCGGCACCTCTGCCACAGGCTCTTCAAATGTATGCAGAGTCGTTATCCGCCCTGGAGAAGCGCCCAAAAGCAGTTGCTTGCCGGCAACGTCAATCAGGATCAATCGATCACGCGGTCCTAGCGCGAGGCTACTGACCAGCTTGATCTGTTGTCTGCCGTGGGGCGCGAGGGGACCCACGCGGCGCATCAGGTAACCAATCAGAAATATCAGCCCAACTACCAGCACCAGCCCCAAGGCCAGCTGGCCGAGTTGCGCCAGGACATTGATCTGACCGCCCTCTGCCGCCTGCTGTGCAAGAACCGCAGGCGAAAACAGCAGCACCAGAGTACATACCCCAGATATGCGTGCGGCCGGCATCAGCGAAGCTTCTTGATTCGTTCAGAAGGGCTGATCACATCGGTCAGACGAATACCGAATTTCTCGTTCACCACTACTACTTCGCCGTGGGCGATGAGAGTACCGTTGACTTTCACATCCAGCGGCTCTCCAGCGAGTCGATCCAGCTCCACCACGGACCCCTGGTTGAGCTGCAACAGGTTGCGGATGGTAATGTCGGTGTTTCCCACTTCCATTGAAATGGTCACCGGAATATCCAGGATGACATCCAGATTGGGCGTATCGCCTCCCGTCTCGAAGTTATCACCGGGCTGAATCGTCGGCGCGTTGAACTCCTCCATCGGCATGCGCGGCGATTTCTCGTTCTCCGCTAGCATGGCGTCGATATCGTCCTGACTGGCGTCGCCCGACTCATCCAGTGCCGCAGCCCATTCATCCGCCAGAGCCTGCTCTTCGGGGGTTACGTCGCCGGACGTTTTGTCATCGGCCATCTTGTTATTCCTCAATGCTGATTATTGGCGTGATTTTATCGAGTTCTGTAATACGTCTGGCGCTCGCGTTCAACGCGGCCGAGTAACCGGCCCCAGTATCTGCAACGCCAGGTTGCCCTTGACCGAACCGAGCTTGGCCTTGAATGTGGGAACACCGTTGGCGCACAGGACCATATGCTCGGGCAGTTCGACCGGAATCACATCTCCGGCCTGCATGCTCAGTAGGTCCTTGAGTTTCAGTTGGCGTCGCACCACGGTGGCACTGAGCGGCACGCGAGCCGCAGTGATCTCCTCGCGCAGTGCGCGTACCCAGCGTTCGTCGTGATCGTCCACGTCGGACTGCACACCCGAGTCGAGAACTTCGCGCAGGGGTTCAATCATGGAATAGGGAAAGGTGATATGCATATCGCCGCCGCCACCATCGAGCTCCACGTGGAAAGTCGACACGACCACCACCTCGCTCGGGCTGACGATATTGGCCAGGGCCGGATTGACTTCCGAGTTCACATATTCGAAATTCACCTCCTGGACTGCCTGCCAGGCTTCCTTGAGATCCAGAAAAGTCTGGTCCAGAACCATGCGTACCACGCGCAATTCCGTCGGGGTAAATTCCCGGCCTTCGATCTTGGCATGCCGGCCATCGCCGCCAAAAAAATTGTCGACCAGCTTGAAGACCAGCTTGGCATCCAAAATGAACAGGGCGGTGCCGCGCAGAGGCTTCATCTTGACCAGGTTGAGGCTGGTCGGTACGTAAAGTGAATGTATATATTCGCCGAACTTCATCACCTGTACGCCACCCACGGCAACGTCAGCGGAGCGACGCAGCAGATTGAACATGCTGATGCGGGTATAGCGGGCGAAGCGCTCGTTGATCATCTCCAGGGTCGGCATGCGTCCACGGACGATACGGTCCTGACTGGTCAGATCGTAACTCTTGATCGAGCCGGGCTCGGAATCGACCTCCGTATCGACTGCCCCATCGTCGACACCGTGCAAAAGCGCGTCGATTTCGTCCTGTGACAGCAGATCCTGTACGGCCATCGGTAATTCCTATTGCAAGACTATGTTGGTGAACAGCAGGGCTTCGATAACCGGATTACCCAACTCTTTTTCGAGCGTCGACTTGACCGCCAGGGTCGCACTTTCTCGCAGAGCTTCCTTGCCCTCGGGCGTAAAGAGCGAAGTGAACTCTTCACTGCTGAATTGCAGGACCAGCTCGTTGCGTATCAGCGGCATATGCTGGGCAAGCGCAGCCATCAACTCGGGGTCACGACCCATCAACACCACATTGACCTGCATATAACGTCGACGGCCCTCATGGGTAAAATTGACGACGAATGCGGGGTCCATCGGCTGATACAGGGCCGTCTGTTGAACTGGCGCAGTATCTGCCGCAACCTCTTCCGGCTCTTCCTCGCCACCCATCAGAAAGAAAGCCGCGCCCCCTGCCGACAACAAGACCGCCAGAAAAACGGCGCCAACCAGAATCAGCAGTTTTTTCTTGCTTTTGACCGGAGCTTCTTCACCTTCAGCCGCCGCCGGTTTAACCTTTTCCTGCTTTGCCATGCCAGAATACCGTCACTTATGCCGTGAAAAGCCTTTTCACAGGTGGTTGAGTAGCACTTTGCACTGAATGCTGCACTGAATGTGCCAACTTCCAGGATCAGTGCAGTATATGAGCGCCAAGGATAAAGCCAAGCGAGACAAATGTCTTTGCCTGCAGGTTACAGGATTCCAGACGAAACAAAACCGGGCCTGGGCCCGGTTTGCAGTACTGCGCCAATATTGACGTCAGGCGTAATAGTCCACGAGGCGGCTGGACTCCGCCTGGCTTGCGGCGGCGGAGGCCAGCATCATGCCTGCCTCGTCAGCTTCCAGGGTCTGGGCACCGGCAACGCCACGATTGCGCCCCTCAGCCCCCTGCTCCTGGCTATGGTGGGCCTGCTGGTCAACGGCCGAGTCACCGACGGAGACATTGACCAGGTCCATACCCTGCTGGCTGAACGCCTCACGCAGCCGGAACATCTGCGCCTCGAGCGCTTCGCGCACGGATGGATTCTGTGTCACGAACTGAACCTGATGCTCCTGCCCCCGCGTCTGGATATGGATCTCAAGAGGTCCGAGGTCCGCCGGATCCAGGCGAATTTCAACACTGCGCAGATTCTGACTGGACATCCACATCATCTTGTCCATTACTGCATCGCCCCAGCCTGCCTGACCGAAGGGCACGTTCAGCGTCTGACTGGCCGCCAACACCGGCCGCGCCGCCAACGCGCCCTGGGCTGCAGCCTGAGTTTGCGTACCAGGACGTAACATCGCTTCAGCGGCGTCAGGGTCAGAGGTTGCCGTCCGACCGCCCAGCGTTTCCAGGGTCTCGGCGAGCTTGCCGGCAAAGGCCGCCCTGCCATCCATCGCAGCGGGTGTCATATCCAGATTACGCTGTACCGGCTGTTGACCCTCGGCTGCAGCACCGCGCTCGGCCATGGCCCGCAGTCCATTGTTACCGGCTGGCTCCTGGCGCATATCTCGCTCACCACGGGTAGCCTGCTCTTGGGATAACTGCAGACCCGCGCTAGAAGTGTCCCACCGGAGTTTTCTGGCCGGGTCGAGGAGCGGCTCACCAGTGGTCCCGGTGACGGCGGCGGGTGCCAGAGGTGGAGCCACAGCAGTCTGGGCAGCACCAGGCGATCCCAGGGCGGTACTGGCTGCTTCCGCTGCCTTGGATGCCAGCTGGGCGCCCACCAGCTCCGCCATGGTAGCCAGGGCGTCAGCCGCATCTGCGTCAAGCGACGCGTTGGGGCCCTGCCCTTCCTGGGCCTTGTCCATGAACTGGCGGGCCTGATCCAGCCATTGGGACCAATCTTCCACCAGGGCACCCAATTCCTGCTGCTGCTCATCCGACACCGCACCTGCGTGCAGCGAAGCAGTCTGATCTTCGGTTTCGCTGCGCAGCTCATCCAGCTGCGCCAACCATTCCTGCATGCCTGCCGGCAAGTTCTTGCCGTCGGCGGCAATTTCGGCCAGGTCCAACAGACCTTGTGCCTGATCGCCTTCGGCGCCTCCCAGCAGCTGCATAAGAGCCTCGACATCGCCGGGCTGCTGGTCCGTTAGGATCTCGGCAAAACTGGCGAGACCCTCCAACTGGCCGCTGTCTGCCGCGTTTGCAGGCGTCGCCGAGGACTTGATCTGTGGCGATGCGCCACTGAAAAACGCCAGCAGATTCTGACTGACCGACATTGCGTACTCTCCACTGCAAGAAAGGGGATGAAGCCTGACTTTTATTAATGCAAGGCACGCGCCAGTTTTATAGGTAGCGCAAAAGACGAGTCAGTTTTGCAGATCAGATAGACGCTGGAATACCAAGCAAGGGTGCAACCCGCTGGAAGCAACGCTGAACGTCCTGGTAGCTGCGCTGCGCTTTAAACGCATCTGCTTCCAGACCAGCAAGCTCGGCTTTCTCGCAAGCCTCCTGCAACGCAATGGCGCCCATATTGCCGCAGCTGCCCTTGAAACTGTGGGCCGCCTGGCGAAATCCCTCCCAGTCCGAGCCGCTCAGGCACAGCCGCAATTGAGCAAGACGCTTGTGGGCATCGCGACTGAAGGTGTCGATCAACAGCGCATAATCCTCCTGCATCAGTTCGCGAAGCGCGTCCTGCACGGAGGGATCAATGTCGATGGGCAAATCCGCCATGCAGCTTATGTCTCCCTGGCTTTCATCAGACTGTCATCATTCAGATGCCGGCAGTATGCCCAAGCTCCCAGGCAAACACTACCCTGGCCTGGTTCCCCCGGCGATTGAAGCGTACCTCATCGCAAAGCGCGCGTACCAACTCCAGGCCACGGCCCGCATAGCCGTCCAGGCTATCGCTCGGACTCTGTTCGACAAAACCGTCACCACTATCTTCGACTTCTATAGCCAGAACCCCACCGTCGGGATTCGGTTGATGATCAAGTACCACGCGTATCCAGCCATCACGCAACACCCGCAAGCGCTGATTGCGCTCCCGGTAGTAACGATTGAAGCCCTTGGAGTCCAGCTTCAGGGAGGAATCGAGTTGCAGCAGACCGTGCTCCAGGGCGTTGCTGTACAGTTCGCTGAGAATGGTGAACAGCCTGCCGGCATGGGCACGCAGACCGGGGACCTCCATCAGCACCTCAAGCAGAAAAGGCAGAGGGTTGTGCTCTCGAATCGACGCCGCGCGGAACGTGTAAGCCAGTTGCCAATCCTGACTGTCAAGGTGCCTGGCATCTTCATGGAGGAGCGTCGCGGGTGGCGCTGCGAGCGGTTGCATGATCACTTCCAGCAAGCTGATATCGTCCTCAGGGCTCCCATGGAAGGCTTCAAGCGCGCCGAGTAGACCTTCGAATATTGCTTCGGGCCGACCCTGATAACGATTGATGAGGTCGATCACCCGCTCTTCGCCATATTGGTCGCCAGCCTGATTCCGACTCTCGATCACACCATCGGTCAGGCACAACAACCGCTCACCGCTTGCCATTGGCAACACTGTTGGCGTGGGATCGAATCGCTCTGATGTAGCCACTGCCAACGGCAGGTGGGTGGAGGGTACCCGATGCAGGAGAGCACCCCTGCGGTCCAGGAGCAGCACTTCAGGTAGGCCGCCATTCCAGATACCCACCAAGCCCTTGTCTGGATTGATTTCAATCAGCACCGCGCAGCAGAAAATACCTGTCGGGAGTATCCGACTCAACTTGCTGTTCGCTTCAAGCAGAATATCGCTCAAATTGAAACCGCGGGCGGTCATCGAATAGAAGACCTCAGCCAGGGGCATCGCGCCTATGGCCGCAGAAAGGCCATGGCCGGTGAAATCGCCCAGCAGAATATGCATGCCGCCTGAAGGGCGGTAGGCAGCAAGAAGAATATCGCCATTGAACATGGCAAAAGCGGTCTGTACGTAGCGCAGATTGTCGGCACCCAGGCTCCCCGCATGGGCGACCCGGTCATAGATGATCTTCGCCAGCTCCTGCTCGTGCAGCAGACGCTCATGCTGGCTGCTGATCAGATCACGCTGATCCTGCAGGGTCTGATGCATCTCCTGCATGCGATTGAAGGCCTGAATCTTCGCCTGCAGGATGACCGGGTTGTAAGGTTTGGTGAGGAAATCATCACCACCGGCCTCAAGGCATTTCACCAGGGCGCCAGTGTCGGTCAGGCTGGTCAGAAAGATGATCGGGATGAGATTCTCGCCGGACTGCAATTTCATCCGGCGGGCGGCCTCGAAGCCGTCCATTACAGGCATCAGCGCATCCAGCAAGACCAGATCAGGCCGCTGCACGCTGAACTGGACCAACGCCTCAAGGCCATTTTCGGCGCTGACCACCTCATGCCCGAGCCGGGCAACCAGTCGGGCGAGAATCATCCGGTCGGTGGGGTTGTCGTCCGCAATCAACACCTTCAGCGGGGTGACCTGCTGCGCCAGTGGATGCCCCTTGGCCCCGTTGTCAGCCACGGGCTATTCGATACTGAAGAGCTGTTCGAAATTCGAGATACTCAGAACCTTGCGCACATTCTGGTTGCAATGAATGATGCGTATGTCTGCCGCATCACCGCCGGCATGATCCCTCAGCAGCAGCAGCATGCCCAGGGCTGAACTGTCGATATAGTCGGTGTCATGGAGGTCTACTACGAAGCGTTGGGGGGACAGACCTCCGCGTTCGTATGCTTCGCGAAAATCCTGATGCGCGCTGAAATCGAATCGCCCAGATACCTTGATTGTCAGTTCCTGGCCGTCGGGGGACAGGGTGGCCTTGATGGGCATATAACTTCCTTATTGAGTCTGCACACAATGCTAATTACTAGCACAGGGAGCATAACCTGTCAGGAATTATTTGGGGCCTCTTTCGAAAGCCCGCTGGGATAATTCATCGAGCAATTTCTGCTCCTGACGGTCCGCCTTGAGTCGCGCTTCATCCCGATAACGCTCAATCAGCTTGCGCATACCTTCAAGGCGCTGATAACGCAGACGCCACTGTTCGCGGGCCTTTTCCAGGCTTTGACCATTCCATGTAACCGTCTGCTGTTGCTGCTCGATTGCCGTCTGCATCTGCGCAAGGAACCGCTGATAATTGAGCAGCCAGTCACGCCCGACCCCTTGCTGGCCGCGCTGAACCCAGCTTTTCTGATACTCGCTGCAATAATATTCCAGGTCCTGAAGGCGTGCGCGGGCGCTATCAAGCTGCTGCTGGGCCTCGCCCAGTCTACCTGCCGCCTTGCGTTCCTCTTCAAGAGCCATGTCCAGCACCGGCGCCAGACGCCGTATGCGGCTTTCACTCATGGCTGATCAACTGTTCCAGGGCGGCGCGGCTGTCAGCCAGGTTGACCTTGACGTGCAAACCCTGGCGCAGGAAAGCCTGCATCTCGGGCATTTTCGCCATGGCCATATCAGTCAGCGGATCGGACCCGGCGGAATAGGCGCCGACACTGATCAGATCGCGGCTCTGCTGATACCGGGCATAGATCTGCTTGAAGCGCTGGGCGCCCTGCATCTGGGTTTCGTTGACAATTTGCGGCATGGCCCGGCTGATGGAGGCTTCGATATCGATGGCCGGGTAATGACCTTCTTCAGCCAACCGCCGTGACAGCACCACGTGACCATCCAGAATCGCCCGCGAGGCGTCGGCAATCGGGTCCTGCTGATCGTCCCCTTCAGACAGCACCGTGTAAAAGGCGGTGATCGAGCCTCCGCCCTGCTCGGCGTTACCCGCCCGTTCCACCAATTGTGGCAGCTTGGCAAATACCGAAGGCGGGTAGCCCTTGGTGGCAGGCGGTTCACCAATGGCCAGGGCAATTTCACGCTGGGCCTGGGCAAAACGGGTCAGGGAGTCCATGAGCAGCAATACATTCTTACCCTGATCACGAAAATACTCGGCGATGCGTGTGCAATACATCGCCGCACGCAGCCTCATGAGCGGCGCATCATCGGCGGGCGAAGCCACGACTACCGAACGGGCCATGCCCTTCTCGCCCAGGATCTGCTCGATGAACTCCTTGACCTCGCGGCCCCGCTCACCGACCAGACCCACGATAGTGATATCGGCGTCAGTAAAGCGCGTCATCATGCCCAGCAACATACTCTTGCCCACGCCACTACCGGCGAACAGGCCCAGACGCTGGCCGCGCCCGACGGTGAGCAAGCTATTGATCGAGCGAATGCCCACATCCAGCGGCTCTTCGATCGGATGGCGTTTGAGAGGGTTGATGCTGGGGCCATTGAGGTCCACCCAGTCATCAGCCCGGAAATCACCCTTGCCATCCAGTGGCCGACCGATACCGTCCACCACGCGGCCCAGCATGGCCGTGCCCATCGGCAGCTTGCCACCGCCCTTGGAGGGCACCACGCGCGCTCCAGGCTGCACACCCTGCAGGCTGTCCACTGGCATCAGATAAATCTTGCTGCCGGCAAAACCCATGACCTCGGCCTCGATCTGGCTGCGACCCTGGGCCGTTTCGCTGATCACCAGGCAACGGCTGCCCACTGGCGCCTTGCAACCCTCGGCTTCCAGGGTAAGGCCAACCATGCGAATCAGGCGCCCCTCGACTATCGGTTCATCAGGCAGCGTCAATACCGGCTCGTATGAGGCCAGGCGACGGGCGAAGCTGATACGCTCAGGCCTGACCATCGCCCTGCACCTCGTTGCCATCATCAGCACCTGACGGCTCAACACTGATATCGGGCTCTGGCGGATGAGCTCGCTGCTCGCGTTGCTGTTCAAAAAGCTGCTCGGTGATCTGCTGCAAACGTGTCTCTACTGTGGCATCAAGCTGGCTGTGCTCGGTTTCCAGACGGCATCCGCCGGGCAGTAACTGATCATCCTCAAGCAGGCGCCATTTTTCCTCATGGCGCTCGCGAAGCGCCTTGGCAGCATCGAAGTCAACCGGATTGAGATAGATACGAATATTCTCGGCGCCCATAGGCAGTGCTTTCAACGCGCCTCTGAGTACCTTGATGATCTGGCTGGAGTCAGTCTGGAGCTCGCGCTGCACAACCTGGCGCACCATGGTTTCGACGAGCTTGAGTAGCATGTCTTCAATCTGGTCGTCCTGTTCGTGCATGGGCTCCATCAACTGCGTCATCAATGCTTCCAACTCGGCGAGGCGAGCATCGACTTTGGTTTTTGCTTCTTTCTGCCCCTTGAGCTGACCAGAATGAAAACCATCCTTCTCACCCGTGGCAAAGCCCTCGTTGTAGGCTTCCTCACGGATCTGCTCAAGCTCTTCCACGGTGAAGGGCTTGGGCGCTTCCTCCTGGGGCTCCTGGTCGGCGTCCACGTCGGTTTCGTCCAGAGGCGCCCTGATGTCGGCCTCCGGCTCCTCGCGATCCAGCGGAACATGATGGGGTTCGGCATCGAAACTGGGCAAGTCCCAACGGGCGAAAGCGGACTGTTCGCCACCGCGCAGCAACTCGCTACCTTCCGTTCTCGCTGCGGTGGTGCTCGGGGTTTTCATTTACAAGCTTCCCAGTACCGGCATATCAAATCATTTCCTCGCCGCCCTTGCCGCCCAGCACAATCTCGCCGGCATCGGCCATGCGCCGCGCAATGGTGAGAATCTCTTTCTGCGCCGCTTCCACCTCGCTGATACGGACCGGGCCCTTGGCTTCAAGATCATCCTGCAACAACTCGGATGCGCGCTTGGACATATTCTTGAGAATTTTGTCCTTGATTGCCTCATCAGCGCCCTTGAGGGCAACGATCAACACCTCGGAAGAAATTTCGCGCAGCAATGCCTGAATACCCCGGTCGTCCACGTCTGCCAGGTTGTCGAACACAAACATCAGATCCTCGATTTTGCTTGAGAGATCCTCATCCATATCACGGATAGCTTCGATCAGCTGCGACTCGGTGCTCGACTCGAGGAAGTTCATGATATCTGCGGTGCGCTTCACGCCGCCCATATTGGCGCGGGTGGTATTGGAGTTGCCGGCAAACTGCTTTTCAAGGATCTCGTTGAGCTCCTTGAGTGCCGAAGGCTGCACGGTGTTGAGGGAGGCTACGCGCAGCAACACATCCAGGCGGACCTTGTGATCAAAATAGCTGATCACCTCAGCCGCCATGTCAGGGTCCAGATAGGCCACCACAATGGCCTGAATCTGCGGGTGCTCGAATCGGATCACATCGGCTACGGCCCTGGGCTCCATCCACTTGAGACTGTCCAGACCCGAAGTGCTGCCACCAAGCAGGATACGATCAACCAGCCCGTTGGCCTTGTCTTCACCCAGGGCCTGGGTAAGCATGGTGCGTATATAACTGTCGGCGCCAACACCCAGGCCGGTCTGTTCACCAACGGTTTCAATGAAGTCGCCCATCACCTGATGCACGTGTTCACGGTTGATGGTGCGCAAACCAGCCATGGCGCTACCGACCCGCTGGACCTCCTTGGGCCCCATGTGCTTGAGCACTGCTGCGGCGTCGGACTCCCCCAGACTCAATAGAAAGATGGCGGCCTTGTCCAGCTTCGACAGCTTGGTGGCTCGCTTGGCTGCGTCTTCACTCATCGGCGTTTATCCACTCTTTGACTACCTGGGCGACGCGGCCCGTATCTTCGGCCAGCAACCCCTTGATTGCATTCAACTGCTGTTCGTAATCTGCGCCGGGCGAAGGCAACAGCATGGCGGCTCCTGCGCCTCCCGCGGCAGCCCCGGACAGGCTGACATGGTCGTCACGCAGATCACCATCCAGCTCACCGGTGCCACCATACTCGGCAGGATATCCGCCCGCACCACTCTCGCGACTGGTCGTGGTCAGATTCTTGAGTACCGGGCGTAGCACACCGAACACCAGAATAAGGATGAACAGCACACCCAGAATCTGCTTGGCCACATCCCAGAACCAGGGCTGCGACCACAACGGAACCTCGGGTAGCGGCTCCAGGGCTGCCTGGGCAACAAAGGGGCTGTTGACTACGCTGACGCTGTCACCACGACTCACATCATAACCCACTGCATCCTGAACCAGTCGGGTCAACCGGGCAAGATCCGCTTCGGTCAGGGGTACGCGGGTGGTTTCACCGGTTTCCGCGTTCACTGTCACCGGATCATCAACCACCACCGCTACCGACAACCGGGCAAGCCGACCTTGCTGCTGGCGGGTATAGCTGATCTGGCGATCGAGTTCAAAGTTACGCGTGGCCTGTTCGCGAGTGTCCATTGGGACAGGCGCCGGCAGTGGCGCGCCATCTTCATCAACCTCGGGGGCCTGCTCGGGAACCTGCGCCGCGCCGGGGGGCTGATTGGTCAGGGCGCCGGGAATACCACGGGCCTCCTGACCGGCACCGCGGGCTTCGGTCATGACCTGCTCACTGCGCAGGGCCGACTCGGGGCTGTACATTTCGGCAGTGGACTCGACAGTACTGAAATCAACATCCGCGGAAACTTCTGCGCGGTAACGTCCCTCACCGACAATCGGCAGCAGAATTCCGTTCACGCGGCGCTCGTAGCTCTCTTCCATGCGTCTTGCGTAGTCAAACTGGCGACCGGCCACGGTCAGTTCGCTCAGCTCACTCTGGTCGGACAACAGATTGCCTGCCTGGTCAACGATGGTGACCTGATCCTTGTCCAGCTCGGGAACGCTGGTGGCCACCAGGTTGACGATGGCCATCACCTGGGCCGGCTCGAGCGAGCGGCCGGAATACATTTCGAGCAATACCGAAGCGCTGGGCTTGCGTTCATCACGCACAAAAACGGTGGAACGGGGCATGGCGATGTGCACCCGCGTTGATTTGATGTTGTACATACTGGAAATGGTGCGGGCAATTTCGCCTTCCAGACCGCGTCGGTAAGTCGCCGCCTCCATGAACTGACTGGTGCCCAGGCCCCGCTCACGATCAAGAATTTCGAAACCCAGATTGTCATCACGGGGTGTTACGCCAGCGCCGGCCAGGCGCATGCGGGCATCGTTGATATCCGCACTGGCAACCAGCAGGGCGCCGGTATTGGGGTCGATACGGTATTCGATACGGCTGGTCTGCAGTATTTCGGTTACCTGGGCTGAATCGAAACGCTGCATATCGTTGTAGAGGATCTGGTAGTCAGGCTGCTGTGACCAGAGCACAACCGCAAAACCGATGGCCACGCTGGCCGCCAGACCGACCAGCAATCCAAACTGACGCAGCATCGGGAGCTGGGCCAGGTTGTCAAGAAAGCTCATCCCCAGAAACGGCTTGCGATCAGCGGAAGCCTCGGGCCGGGTGGCCGGTGTATTTGCAGTGTTCGCGGAATCCATTTTCTACCCTCGGTCAATCACGGCAAATCAGATGGGCATGTTCATGATGCTTTCATAGGCAGACACCATCTTGTTCCGGACCTGCAATGCAGCCTGGAACGCAACGCTGGATTTCTGCGAAGCAATCATAACCTGGGTGAGATCAATGCCGGCATCGCCACGCTCATAGCCGGTTTGCAGTTCGGAGGTAGTCTTCTGTAATTCGCTTACCCGGTCCACTGCATTTTTCAGTAGATCGTCGAAGGCGGGGCCTTTGACGTCGGCGTTCTGCTCCAGGGGCGTCGGCGCTTGCGGCCGGCCCATGGCTTCCATCTGCATGGAACGCATCTGCAACATCAAACGATTGAACTCGACACCCTGGGTCATACCAATCTCCAAACCGTATTTTTTTGACGGCGACTGTAGCTTTAAGATTGATACAGCAAGATCGATGCCAACTAAAAGCGCATCTCGATGTCCAGCCCCGCATCACGCATCTGGGCCAGCTTGTAGCGCAGAGTGCGTGGACTGATACCCAGTTTGTCGGCCGCCTCTTTGCGGCGGCCGCGTTCGGTCCGCAACACATCGAGAATCAACTGGAACTCGCGCTGACGCACACCAGCCCCGAGATCGGTTGTCAGATTGTTGGCAGCCGAACCTGCCGGTTCAGCCAGGTCATACGCCGGCGACAGATTGCCGTCATGGTCGGCTGACGACACGGTCGATGGCATGACCGGCAGTGTCGGCGCACTGAATGCCGGACGCTCTGAGGCACCGATAGCACCCGGAGTAACAGGGCTGCCCGGGAGTACTGCCAGACAAAGATCCTGGGCATGAATAACGCCACCGTGTTGCAGGATCAACGCGCGCTGCACGGCATTGTCCAGCTCACGAACGTTCCCCGGCCAGCCATGCTCACGCATCGCCTGGCAGGCATCCTCCGCAAATCGCACTGGAGACTGGTTCATCTTGCGAATGTGCTTGTCGAGCAAACGCTGGGCGATTGGCACTATGTCCCCTACCCGCGCGCGCAGCGGCTGCCACTGCAGCGGAAACACGCCAAGACGATAGTAGAGGTCTTCCCGGAACCGCCCCGCCGCCACTTCCGCAGGCAGATCACGGTTGGTAGTAGCGATCACGCGGATATCCAACTGAATGAGCTTGCGACCGCCAACGCGTTCCACTTCCCGCTCCTGCAGGACGCGTAACAGCTTCGCCTGAAGGGCCAGGGGCATCTCGGATATTTCATCCAGCAGCAGGGTGCCGCCGTTGGCCTGTTCAAACTTGCCGGACTGCGCGGCTACCGCTCCGGTAAAGGCGCCCTTCTCGTGACCGAATAAAGTGGCCTCGAGCATGTTATCGGGAATAGCGGCGCAGTTGATCGCAATGAAGGGCTGCCGGGCTCTGGAGGACGCCTGGTGAATGTAGCGCGCCAGTACCTCCTTGCCCGTGCCGGACTCGCCGGAGATCAACACTGTCGAATCGCTGGCAGCAACCCGGCTGGCGAGCTGCAACAGCTGCTGACTGGCCGGCTCCACCGCCACCGGACCTTCGAGCTTGCCCGACTGCAGTCGTCCCAATGCATACTGACCCAAGAGGTCAAGCAGAGCCTTGGGCTCGAAGGGCTTGACCAGATAATCCACCGCGCCATCGCGCATCGCGCCAACAGCGTTCTGCACAGTGCCATAGGCGGTCATCAACAACACCGGCAGATGCGGGTGCTGCTGGCGCAGGGCCCGCAGCAGGCCATGGCCATCCATACCCGGCATGTTCACATCGCTCACCACCATGCAGACCGATTCGCGCTGCAGTAACGCCAGGGCGCTTTCGCCGTCGCCTGCTTCGATATAGTCATAGCCGCCCAGGGTCAGGGTATCGGCCAGGGCTTCACGCAGGGCGCGATCGTCCTCGACCAGCAGAATGCGAGGCTTGCTCATGGGTGTGCTTCCCGGTAAGTACCGTCTGCCACAACCGCCTGCAAGGGCAACAGCAGTTCAGCGCAGGTACCCCAACCGGCCTTGCTGCGTAGAAAGAATGCGCCGCCATGGGCTGCCGCAACGGATTTGACTACCGAAACCCCAAGACCTGTGCCCTGGGATCGCGTGGTAAAAAAGGGCTCGCCAATCTGGGCGCGCTGGGATGCATCCATGCCGCATCCGGTATCGACCACGGCCAGACTAAGCTGACCTTCGATCAGCCGGGCACAGACCTTGAGCTGCGGATAGTGCCCGCCAGCCTGAATGGCGTTATCTATCAGGTTGGTCATCGCACCAATCAGGGTGTCCTGATTACAGCGCAGCAATGCCTGGCTGTCACAACGGTTGTCCCAGCGGCAGGTAGCGCCCGCCTGACCCAGCATGGGTTCGGCCTGCTGGCGCAAGGCATCAAACAGCTCGGTAATGGTCAGCCGATCTGTCAGGGGCAGGTCACCCTTGGCAAACAGCAGCATGTCCCGCACCTGGTGTTCGATGGTCTGCAGCCGGCAGGTCAGACGCTCGCCGAAACGCTGGCGGTGTTCCAGCGGCAAAGCGCTGTCATTCAAATGACTGGCATACAGCATGGCAGTGGAAAGTGGGGTACGAATCTGGTGGGCTAGCGAGGCGACCATGCGCCCCAGGGCAGAGAGGCGTTCATGGCGGGCCAGTTGGCTCTGCAGCTGGCGGGTTTCGGTCTGATCGTTGATCAGGATGATCTGACCCGGCTCGCCATTGAGCGAGCGGGTTGCCAGGGATACACGGCGACCGCTGCGCAGGGACACCTCATGGTAATCATCATCTCGCGGGGCAAAGCGTTCCCGGATCAAATCCCGCCAGAGCTGGCCTTCGAGGGGTTCACCGAGCAGTTCACGGGCGGCAGGATTGGCCTCGCGCACGCGGCCATTGCCGTCCAGCACCACGACACCGCCGGGCAACAGATCCAGCAGATTCTGCAAGCGTGAGGCCAGGCAGGCTTTTTCAGCCAGTTCCTGATCACGCTGCACGCGGGCCTGATCCAGCTGACCCTGAAGAGAAGCGACCTGCGCCTGCAACAGCGTGTGGGAGGAGGACAGCCGGTCCGACATTTCCTTGAACAACGCATGGGCCCGCTCCAGCTGGGCTTCGCTACGCTGCGGGCGGGCGCCGGGCACGGTAACCTGTGGGTCGGTTTCGGTAGCGGGCAGGTGTTGGGCAGTCAGAACCATTGGGTATCCCCTGATTACAATACGTCTAGTCAGGGGTGACAAAGCAAGGCTTGTGCCACAAGGCCAGTATCCTTTTATATCAGATACTTACAAGCCGTTGAGTTATTTCGCGTCAGTCTTCTGACAGATCGACACCACGGTTGATACCGTATTTACGCATCTTCTCAACCAGGGTGGTTCGACGGATACGCAATCTCTCGGCGGCCCGGGCAACCACGCCATTGCACTCATCCAGCGCCTGCTGAATCAGTGTCTGCTCAAGCCCGCCCAGGTACTCCTTGAGATCCAGACCTTCCGGAGGCAGATAAGCCGGGCTATCGAGTCCAACCAGGCCGCTGAAGGCCTCATCGCGCTCGTCCTCATCGGTACGCAGCTTGCGAAGATCCTCCTGGTCGTCTTCCACATAACGGAATTTGCGAGGTAGCTCACCCACACCAATCACGCCATGGGGATGCATAATGGCCATGCGCTCCACCAGATTGGCAAGCTCGCGCACATTGCCCGGCCAGTCGTGCTGACACAGGGACATGATCGCCGAGGTGCTGAAGCGGATCGAGCCCCGCTTTTCCTTTTCCAGACGCGTGATCAGCTCATTGAGCAGCAGAGGAAGATCCTCGATACGCTCACGCATGGCCGGCATCTCGATCGGGAACACGTTCAGGCGATAGTAGAGGTCTTCACGGAACCCGCCGTCCACTATCATGGTTTCGAGATTCTTGTGCGTGGCTGCAATCACCCGTACGTCGGCAGTCTGTACCTTGTTACTGCCAACGCGCTCGAAGGTTCTCTCCTGCAGTACGCGAAGCAATTTCACCTGCATCGGCAGCGGCATGTCACCGATTTCGTCAAGGAACAGAGTGCCACCCTGGGCCAGTTCGAAGCGGCCAGCACGGCTGGTGATAGCGCCAGTGAAAGCACCTTTCTCATGGCCGAAAAGCTCGCTTTCCAGCAGCTCGGCCGGTATGGCGCCGCAATTAACCGGCACAAAAGGTTCATCCTTGCGCTTGGAATGGTAATGCAGATTGCGCGCAACCACTTCCTTGCCGGTACCGGATTCACCGAGTATCAGCACGGTCGCCTCGGTGTCGGCAACTTGCTGCATCATCTGCCGTACAGACTGGATGCTGCGGCTGGTGCCTACCAGACTGCGAAACAGGTTTGGTTCGCGCTGACGCTGACGACTACGTTCGTCGAACACCTCGCGGTATACCTGGGCGCGATGCAAGGCATCAAGCAACTGGTTATAGCCCAGTGGTGGCGACAAGACCGCCAGCAACCGTTGGCGCAGATGCTCAGGCCAGTGAGCAGCCTGCTCGACGTCCTGCAGAATAACCGGGAGATTTTCATCCCACTTATCCAACTGGCCGATCAGACCCTGAACTCCTGTGGTCTGTTCGCAATGACCAAGGATCACGCATTTGAAGGTACCCGCGCTGGTGTCCTGTTTTTCCACTTCCTTTTGCCAACCGGCAGAGGTGGCCAGAACAACCTCTTCACCCAGAAAGGCGAGAATCACGCTCAGGTCCTGGCGACCATTGGGCGCATCATCGATCAGCAAAATATGGCTGTTGGGCAACATAGGCGGGGTGGGCGTCCTGTAAACACACGTTATAGGGCACTGCGCTTTGATAGCGTAGTGCCACACTTATAATCTCTGGTTAAAGGTAGTCAGATTTAACGTGCGAGTCAAATAGTTGGCGCAGTTTTATGGCACAGCCCTCAGCCGAACATCTGGTAGACCTTGGCACCCTGCTTGCTGCGCTGAAGATCCTGAAGCTCTTCGGCAAGCTTGCCCTGCACTGCCTGGCATAGCGCCACAACTTCCCGATAGGTAGTCAAAAGATTGTCCAAGGCATCTGCCAAGGCCTGATCGTCGCGGTCTTCCTGGGCCATGGCCTGGGCGACAAGTTCCCGACACACACCATCAAGGCTACTGACCTGCTGCCAGTCACCGGCATGCACCGCCTCGACCAGCGCGCGATGGGTATCTTCCAATTGCTTGACCGCAACCGTCATGATGCTTTCCTCAGTGTTGGGCAATGCCATCCCAGCCTTCTTTCACGTCCCGCAGCAACGCCGCGACTTCATCCAGCATGGCCGGATCATTGTGCAGGTTGGCCATACTCAGGCGCTGCAGCATGTAAGCATAAAGGCTATCCAGATTGGCCGCCACTTCGCCGCCTTTCTCCAGGTCCAGTGCGTCGCGCAGACCGGAGACGATGCCCATACTTTTGCCGATCAATTCGCCTTTAAGGGGGATGTTGCCAAACTGCATGGCGCCCCGAGCCTGAGCAATACGCTGCAAACCGCCTTCCAGCAACATCTGGATCAGCCGATGTGGGGCAGCTTCGCTGACCTGGGCGTTAACATTGACTGTCTGGTACTGCTTCATCGCTGCGTAAGCATTCATGGCGATATCCTGAGGTGAAGAACACATACCTCTGTATCGGCGATCCCGGGAAAACTTGAGGGGCAAAATGCAAAAAACACAGCGGGAGTGTCTCAACAAAAACGAGCGCAATGCGCCCGTATCCGTCAAGCGGGGGGTGTTTCCTGTTCAGCGTGCAAATTCGGTTCGATCGCATCCCAACCGTCTTTGATTTCTTCGAGCAGACCCTGCACCTCGTCCAGGCTACGCGGCGTATCATCCAACGCGACACCCGCGAGCTTACGGGTCATATAGTCATACAGGGCATCCAGGTTTTCGGCGATCTCGCCACCCAGATCCTTGTCTAGCGCCGCCTGCAGCGCACCAATGATACTGAGGGTGCTGCTTACAGCGACACCACGGCGTTCGGGGTTACCCGTCGCCTGGGCGTGGCGAGCCAGCTTGACGCGTTCAATCGCGCCGTTGAGCAGCAGTTGTACCGCGCGATATTGCGACACTTCCTGGGAAATGCTGACTTTTTTATAGGTATCGATTGGGCTTTTCATTAACGTCTATCCTGTCTGACAACGCCTGGGAGATTACTGAGTGCACCGCTTAGATAGTCGCTGGTGCCCGAGAGCTGAGCCACCAAGGCATCCATGGCGTTGAACTGGGAAAATAGCTGCGCTTCAAGCTTGTCGATGCGGCGTGTCAGTTGTTCACGCTGACCATCCACGCTGGAAAGCGTATTTTGCAGTGCCTTGGTGCGCGACTCGAGAATGCCACCACCCTGGGTGTAAGGGTCAGTCTTGGCTTCCAGTCTCGAAAGGATACCTGAGTCGCCAGTGAGGAACCCGCTCAGCTCCTCGAAGTTTTCCTCAAGTACCGTATCCATTCTCTGATCATCGATTTTCAACGTGCCATCGCGCTGGGTGGAAATTCCCAGGTCGGCGAGCAGGCGAAGGCCATTGGTTCCGCCCTGGGTAGAACCGAGCTCATTTCGAATAGCAGAGGAAAATGACCGCACCGAAGCATCACCAACAAGGGCTGCAGCCAATGGCTCTCCGTCATCACCACCTACCGAAGTTACCTTTGTCAGGCTGCCGATCGTACCCATCATCTTGTTGTAGGCATCGACAAATTTCTTCAGCGATCCCTTGACGCCCGCCCGATCCTCGGCAACACCCAGACTTATAGTGCTGGCGTTCTGCAAGTCCTCTGCGGATTGCGCAGACTTAAGGGTCAGCGTGACCCCCGCAATAGCGTCTTCAACAGTATTGCTGGCACTCGAGAGAGGGATGCCATCAATTGCCAGATTGGCGTCCCGGGCGTAGCTGATCACACGGGCCGCACGGGGATTTGCCGGGTCGTACGCTGCAGGTTCGTAATCAATCAGGGTCGGATCTGGGGGGGTGAAGTCCAACTGACCTAGGTTGCCGGTAGTACTGCTGGAGCTGACGCTGATATCGTTACCGTTACCCGCCTTGTCCGAACTCAGTACCAGACGTGCTCCGCCTGCACCGCTGGGGTCGCTTACGATCGTGGCGGACAGGCCGCTGTTTTTTCCGGCCGCATTGATCGCATCGCGGATCCCGGCAAGACTGCTGTCGTTTTCACCGATGGAAATATCGAGAGCTTCTCCACCCACAGAAATAGTGAGTGTACCGGTACCAACGGGGTCAGTGGCGTTATCCAACCCCTGCAGGGACAATTTGCTGGTCTGCG
The DNA here is from genome assembly GCF_008641105.1 of Halopseudomonas salina. The sequence continues at coordinate 274,357 of NZ_VTTI01000006.1, read as the reverse complement.
CCAGATTGAAGACCTGGACGCTGAAGTTGCCTGCGGTTGCCGTTCCATCTGCCTTGGCGGTAAAGATGTCCTGCTTGGCGGAGGTGGCACTACGTTTCTCGAACAGGGCGGGATCGTTGAGATCCTTGATCGCACTCTGGAAGTCGGAAATCGCACTCCGAAATTGTCCAAGCCCGGAGAACTTGGCCGTGGTGTCCCGCTCCAGACGATTCAGTTGAGCGGTTTTGGGAGCGCTTTCCGCATTCACCATTGCCTTGACGATATTATTGATATCGAGACCGGAACCAACACCTGTAAAACCTTGAATAGCCATAAGCCTGCCCCTACGACCGTTTTTTGGCGGTCTGCGTACCGAATAGAATGTCCCGGTAATGCAGGCAAGTTATGTGCCAGTAGAACCGGCCAGCAGCAAGCCCTCAGGCTTCTGCTTTAAACAGCAAGCTGCGAATTTCGGAAAGGCTCTCCGAGAGTCGCAACGCTTCTTCCGAGGGAATCTGGCGAATCACTTCGCCACTGGTAGCCTCGGTTACATTGATTACCACCCGGCCGCTGCTGTCATCCACGTTGAAGTTGATGTCACGCTGGACCGACTGGACGAAATTCTGCATGTCAGAAACGGCCGCATCTATTGCTTCACGGTCTGCTTCGACGGGCTGATCTGTCAAAGATGAGCGAGTAGCCTCATCCGTTTTGTTCGAGCTGATTGCTGATGCAACATCCGTTTGCTTGCCGGCAGCCCTGCCGACACTACCCGCCTCAACCGAAACACCGGCGCGTGCAGTGCTAGTTACTTCAAACGGTTTGAGAACGCCCATTTCCATGGTGCTTACCTCGCAAAGGAAAAAGCGGAGGGAAGGCTTTCAGCCCTCCCCCCGCAGTCTAGCTCCTATTCGACCTTAGCCCAAGAGGCTGAGGACGGCCTGGGGCAGCTGGTTGGCCTGGGCCAGGATTGAAGTACCAGCCTGCTGGAGGATCTGGTTCTTGGTCAGCTTCGCAGTTTCAGCAGCGAAGTCGGTATCCTGAATCCGGCCGCGAGCGGAAGAAGCATTCTCGGACACGTTCTGCAGGTTGCTGATAGTCGACTGGAAGCGGTTCTGGGCAGCACCCAGGTCCGCACGCTGGCTATCGATGGACTGCAGGGCGGCGTCGATGATGTAGACGGCTTCCTGAGCACCTTTGGCAGACGTGATGTCGATATCTTTCACAGAGTTATTAGATGTAACATCGGCCAGCGCCACTGCAGTCCCACCGCTGGCGGCCGTTTCGGCAGCAGCAGCAGTGGTGTCAGTAGCGAATGCGATCGACAGCTCACCCTTGTTGGCAGTACCAAGATCAGCATCAGTGATGACGTCAATTCCACCAGCGTCGTTGACGAACGCACCTACACCCATGTTGGCATCGTTGATAACTGTTGCCAGCAGCTGGGTCTGCTCGGCAGCGGTGGCGCCGGAGGCATATTCAGCGCTGATGGTAAATACGCGATCAGTACCGTCTGCACTGCCCTGCTCCACAGTGAAGCTTACAGCAACCGCACCGCTAGCCGTTGCTGCGGCTTGTGTAGCAATGGTACCGCTGCTGATGGAATCGGATTTCAATTCCTTGGTGCTAACCTCGTCCAGCTTGAGACTGATCGCTTCGTTCGCAGCACTACCAACCTGGAAGGTTTCGGTTCCGAAGCTGCCATCAAACAGCTTCTTGCCACCGAATGCAGTGGTGTTGGAAATCCGGTCCAACTCTTTCTTCAACTCGGTCACTTCAGAATTCAAGGCGTCACGCTCGGTGTCGCTGTTGGAGCCGTTTGCCGACTGCAGGGACAGATCACGCATACGCTGCAGGATGTTGGTGGATTCCTGCAGAGCGCCTTCGGCAGTCTGAGCGATCGAGATGCCGTTGTTGGCGTTCTTGGTAGCAACACCGAGACCATTGATCTGGCTGGTCAGACGGTTGGCGATCTGCAGGCCAGCCGCGTCGTCCTTGGCGCTGTTGATCTGCGAACCGGAAGACAAACGCTGCAGGGAAGTCTGCAGGTTGTTGGAAGATGCACCCAAGTTACGCTGGGCGTTGAGTGAAGCTACGTTTGTGTTGACTGTAAGAGCCATGGTAAGTACCTCGTAAACTTGGTTATGTTTGCCTGAGCAGCGATCTCAGGGCCGGCTTTGCCCAGGCACCCATTGAGTTCGCATTCAAGTACTGTATCGACGCCACTCACCAAAGCTTTAGGGGTTTTGAAAAAAATCTTTGTCAACCCGCCTGCACCTAATGTGGCGAGGCCGAGATACCAACCAGCCCTACCCTCTTATCGTCCACATTCGGACATTCTTTAACTCGGCAACTGGAAGATCATTCCGGCAACCACGCCTTACGCCAAAGATCGAGATTCGCCCCTTCAAGCATCCATTGGCTAGTCACCGCATCTCGAAGGGCGTCGCCCATGGCCTCACTGGCGTCAAGGTCTGCAAGATGCATCCGTATTGCCTCGACCCAGTCCTTGTAGCGATTTTTGACCCGTGTAACCGGCAAGTCGCCTTCATAACAGCGCAGTTCGCTACATATCACCGGATAGCCGCATGCGCCGTATTCCAGAAGCCTTAGGTTACTTTTGCATTCGTTGAACAAGTTCTGTTCTACCGGGGCAAGAGCCAGGTCTAGATTTAGCCGCGCCAACGCCGCCGGATACTGTGCGATCGGAACACCAGGATGATACTCATGGATATAGGGCCTTAATTTGTCAGGGCACATCCCGAAGAACACCCATTCCACCTCGTCAGAAAGCGCTTTGACTACATCCTCAATCATTTCCAGATCACCCGTGTGACTCGCCCCACCTGCCCACCCCACACGCGGCTTTTTGGCGGTACGCCTGTAGCTGACGGGTAAACTCCCCCTCCACAGTAGCGGATCGAGCGTGTTCTGCCTGACACGTATATCCGAATGGAAGTCGCCAAAAGCTTCGGCGATGGCGTCTGTGGAAACGACAAAACGATTGACAAAAGACAAGCCACGCCGCAAGGATTTGACAATATCCTTGGGCATGTGACTTCTATGCACACTTTTAAGCGGTAGATTCGGCAAATAGTCGTCCAGCTCATAGACTTTGAAGGCCCTGGAAAATGCACGCATCCGCCGCATCGCCTCAAGCCGTTCGTTGCTTATTTGTCGCTGCAGAACCACCACATCCGGATCGTAGCGTTCAAGATCAGTGACATGCATCAGCCCGCGAGAAAGGGCACCATCAATCAAACCAGCTGTCTTCAACGCGCTAAAAGGTTGAATGACCCGATACTGCCCACACCCGGTTTCATCAGCAGGATGCGCCAAGATGACAGGTACCGGACGAAAGACATTCAGAGGTCGCCAGGATATCTGCGGATCAGCCAGCTTGAAGCCGCCCGGCTTGGCTAGCGAGAAGTTGGGGTTATAAGCAGGGTCCCGCGCTAAACGAGGCAACCAGCGAGCGAAAAGCGCATCTTCGACCGCAACTGGCATAGCCTTTTTTTCAGCGCTATGAAGCAAGGTAGCTCTAGGCGTCCAGACCAGCATATGTCCGCTATCAGTAATACGCAGGCAGAGATCGACATCGCTCCCCTGATCAGCAAAGTGCTTGGCATCCATGCCGCCCACGTCAACATATAGCGACTTGCGCACCAACAGGCAGCTGTCAGCCACAGCGCTGATGTTCTGATCTACCTGTAGACGCTGCATGTATCCTGTAGCATCCAGTGACTCACCCAGAAACATGCCGGCAGCGGGGCCTTCCAGTCCGAGCACGAGGCCCGCGTGCGTAACCAGACCTTCCGAATTCACCGTACGCGCACCCACTACGCCGACTTCCGGTCTTTGACCGTGATTCATCAATGCATCCAGCCAATCTGCATCAATCACCGCTACATCTGGGCGCAAGAGCAACAGGTAATCACCGCTGGCGTTCAATGCGGCCTGATTACAGGCTTCGCTGTGACTCAAACGCTCCGGGGAGCGCATTACCTTTATCTGTTCGCTACCCATTTGCTCGACACCCTTCAACCAATCGAGTGTCGGCGACCTCTGGCTCTGATTATCGATCAGTAAAATTTCGTAGTTGGGGTAGTGAGTATTTTCGAGAACACTCATGACACAGCGCTGGGCCATCGCCAAATCGTCGCGCACAACAATCACCACCGAGACCATTGGTTGTTCCGAATGCCCATATTCCACCCTGTACTGGCCAGGACGGACGCTACTCAATTGTGCCTTTGAATAGCCGCGAGCCTGGAGATGCGAGAGTATCGCTGAGCGTTCGTCCGGGCTGTCGCGCAGGGTAGGCGCTGCCGAAATGACGAGAGGTTCGGGGATATGGCCAAGGCCGCTGATACCTTCCTGATTGACCAGACGCAGGATCAGGTCCAGTTCCATGGCCTCGCCCATCTGCTCGTCAAAGCCATCAAGACTGAGTAGGTGTTTGCGATTAAACAGCCAATGCTGCGCAACCCCACGTGGAAAGCTGAGTAGGTAATCAAGATTGAAGTCAGGACGCAGCGCAGCGCCATAGTCATCGTCGTCCTGACGATAAAGTGCGTCGCAGTAGATGCCGCGGCACTGCGGATCGGCCAGGAGTTCCAGCGAAGTCATCTGCAAACCGCTGGCGGTCAATTCGTCGCCTGCGCGCACCAGCATAATCCAGTCACTGTTATCGGCCACGAGCAGCTCGTTGAGTGTAGCGACCCAGTTATCCGGCTGAACCTGAAACCAGGAGCCCAGATGACCTTCCGGCTTGGATGAAGTGCTCAGCACCAGGGGATTGACATTATTGACCGCGACAAAATTCTGTATCGAATCGAGACTGCGGGTCAGCCCCTCAGTGTCACCATCCAGATCAATGATCACCACTCCCAGTTGCGCCGTATGATCCTTCTGTTTCTCCGTATACTCGGCGATCAAACGCTGCTGCACTGGCGTCAGGGTTCTGGCAGCCAGCCAGGTGCGTACGGATGCCGGGGCACCCTTTGCAACGACTCCCAGTCTACGCAACTGCGCGGCGCGTCCCTGGCGAACCTGTTCGCTGCCCAGATCAGAATGGCGACGGTAGATTTCCTGGTAAAGCTCGGCGTAGTTCTTTGCAGCTTGCTCTGATCGCCGTTCAGACGTTTCGTCAGCCACGCGCATCCTGACTTCAACGGTGGTCTGCTGCAGGTGTATGAACTGTGCACGGGAGGCCAGGCGCAGAAGAAAATCCCAGTCCTCCAGCCCTGACAAGGTTTCATCAAAATCACCAGCCGCTATCGCAAGACTTCTTGCGCATGCAAAGGTGTTGACCGGTATGTAATTGTCGACGAACAGCCGTTCCTTCGAGTAGATATCGTGAACATAGCGATCCTCACGAACCAACTCGATACGGGAGTCCTGTTCCAGCTTCTCGGTAACAAACACCGCATTCGCGTAAACGACGGCGTCAGGATAGCTCTTTATCGCAATAGCCAGCGACTGAAGGTGGTCGGGCAGGAAGACGTCATCATCATCAAGGTAAGCAACATAGCGGCCCCTCGCTAACCGCAGCGCCGCATTACGAGCGGCAGCCGGGCCTCTATTCGCGCCCTGGCGCAAGTAGGTCAGGGGAAAATCAAAGCCATCAAGCAACGACTCGACCGGATCACCGTGATCGTTGACCAGAATGACTTCAAAATCCTGCAGGCTCTGCTCGGCCAGGCTACGCAGGGCATCCATCAGCATGGCTGGGCGGTTATAGGTGGTAAGCACGATAGCGAACAGAGGCTGCCCATTAGACTCAGCCAACGCTTCTAGCCGTTCACATAGCTGACTCACTCGCAATCCCAAAGACGAGGACTGTTCACCTGGATACAAAGCGAGGCGCCGGCGAAGATGCGCGGCAACACTGAGTTCATGATCTCGGAGCTTATTCTCCGCCCCGCGCTCGAAGACTCCCTCGACTATGCGTATATGGTCAGCTAGCGGCGCACTGGAAGAATAGAACTCGGTCGAGAGTTGAGCAGAGTGGGCTCGATAGGTGACCCCAGGTTTGCTCAGGAAGATAAAGTCAGGATATTTTTCTGCCACTTGCAACATCGAGAGCCAGTCACCGGCGCCATTGAGCTTTGAATCTCTCCGCCAAACCTGCAAGAAGGGATCACGCTGGATCAGCGTGGCAGACGGGGGGATGTAGCTGTCATGAACCAACAAGTCCGCGACCTCGTTGCGACCTCCCACATAATCCTGATCTTTGTAACCCGGATGCCTGGGCATATTGAGCATATTTCCCTGCTCATTCACCCAGCGGATCGCCGTATATCCAACAACCACTTCAGGATTTTCTAGCATGCGGGGCAGCAGGCTGGACAAGAAACCAGGGTTGTAATAATCGTCAGCCATCAGCAGCGACAGGTAGTGCCCCTGAGCGATCTGGATACCGTTGAGTACGTTATAGCTGGGGCCCACATTGCGTGAGTTGCGGATATAGCGGACACGAGGCTCATCGGCAAACGAGCGCACAGCCTCAGCGGTGTTGTCGGTTGATGCGTTATCGAGCACCAGGATCTCTATGTTTTTATAGCCCTGATCCAATACCGACAAGATGGTTTGCTTCAGGAACCGACCATAGTTGTAGGCCGGAATGATGACACTGAGCAAAGGTCTCGAGTCGCGAACTGTAGCGGCATCACCAGCAATAGCAGCCGTTAGCGCTGTAACCCAGAAATCGCTAGAATAGGGGTAGCTGCTCTTATTCGCAAAAAAAGCATAAAGCTTTTCGCCAGCGGCCTGCACACGCGCGTTACAGTAATCCTGCAGCGAGGTTTGACCATGCCGATCATGTCCCTCGATATAGCTACCTTGCGGGACCCATTCAGGAACCGACCAGTTGCCTAGATGCACCGGCACGCGACCAGTTTCCAGACATTCGCACCATTGCCGCGGGAGTAAGCCTGGCAATTCAGGCTCATCATCACAGGGTAACCATTCATATTTGCTGACCGAGGATGCCGGCAGGGTAAATGCTTGATTCAGGGAAACCAATTGGCCATCGGTGAATGGCTCGCCGAGAGGAAGAAAAACTCGTGAGAACGAAGTCTCGTGTTCGGGGGCCACGCGTGCTTGATTGCCTCGTAGCAGTAGGTAACGACGAACCTGCGAACTCAACCCCGTTAGCAGTTGCCCGGAATGATCGCTCAGCACTAATAACAGGGCATCATGATCAACATTGTCGCCGTGCAAAATCGGCTCAAAGATCAATCCATGGACTCCGGCATAAGCTTTCAGCTGTTGCCAGGGCAGTTGACGCATCAAATCCAGCCAGAGTGCGTCGCTAAGAACGAAAGGCCGCTCCGGGTCGGCACTGCTGACGCCTGCGATCCCTACCCGCCACGGCTTGCCGTGGCAACGACCTCCGGCCATCAAGTCAAACTCCATCATTCCCAACTTCCTTCTTTTGTACCTGGAAAGACATCCCTGCAAGTGACTTCGCCACAAGCCAGATGCCTTCAGCCAATACGTGCCCATACCAGTCAGGCAATTGTTCTATACCGCCAACTTGCTTAAGAGAGCGCATGAAAAGTCAACAGGTCGTGGAACAAACAGCCATGCTCGACCCCTTTTTCCTGTAGGCGCGTCTCGGCATATTCCCGTCCTGCAAACGTCGAGATAAAAACGTATACGCCCTCACGCCGCAGTCCATCCAGAGCATCCGAGCGCACCACCGATACGCCACAGAAGCGATCTGCTTGCAAATATTCATCAATTACTGCGACCAGCTCGCTGCCCGGCCGCAGCTCTCCGATGGCACGACTCAGGCGAACACCGTGGGTATTGGCTCCCCAAAAAGCAAAGCGCAGGGGAACTCGACCAGGAGGCAGCATCTGCTCCAAAGCTTGCGTCATCATATGGTTGTACTGACTAGACTCACGGCTTTCGTAGAACGCGCTGATTTCAGCCCATGGTGCCCAGCGCTCGCGAGCCCGGACAATCTGTCTGGCAGCCGCGCCAAGTATCATCTGCTTGGTTTCCTCCAGATCAGGCACGCTAGGATTCCAGTTGATCTGGGCAAAGGTTTCGTGAGTGTGGATCTTCACATAACGATCCAGCCACGCGAAACGATCACTGATATTGTGAGCAACAACGATTGTAGGAATCCCCATCGCGATACAGGGAGCAGCGCAATGCAGACGGCTGGTCACGACCAGAACGCCCTCGTCCGCATAGCGTTTGCATAATTCACGCGCCAGAGCGTCCAGACGATCAGCTTCCTTCTGGTCGGAGGGAATGCGCTCGTATGGGTATACGTGTGTCAGATGCTCCGCCTTGTCGAGAAGCTCCCGGGGCATGTGCTCCAGCACTTCGTTCGGCACATCTACAAGAAACACCTTGCCCTTTACCGGGGCATGCTCGCGGCGAGGGAAAATGATGGTCAAACATCCCGAAAGGAAGGCAGCAACGCCGCGCGAGCGGAACATCTGCATAACCCGTTCGTCTCGGGTACCTATGGGCTCGTAGCGGCGAAAATGGTCCAAGTCTGCAGGATCATCGACATCGCTGGAGAGCCCAAAGCTGAAGTATACCGGAATGATGTAGGGCGATAGAGGCAATGGACTTTGCGCGTTACCCAAGGTGAAATAGCCACACATCGGCATGAGGATATAGCCGTGGCGCCCGTCATACTCCTGGAATTCATATCGGTTCAGCCGCACAATCTGGTCTGGCGTAATACCCATAAAAGCGTACAAATGCTCGACCGCATGAGTCTGGATATCGTCGCCAAGATTACTCCGGCTTCCGGCCGTAAGGTGGCCAAATGTCATTACATTGGTGATAAGACCGTATTTCATGGCCGTTGGCGCGAGCATGGGACAAACCTCTATCGGGCGGGCAATTCCCACTGGGAAATCACATCTGCGTGCTTTTGTGGATGCATGAAGACGTAGTTTGTCTGCATGGTGTTTTCGGTAACGCGAGGACAGCCCTCTAGCTTGTGATCCTCGGCGAACACCCAGGCTCGATAACCGTATCTCTCCAACAGAGTGAACACGTCGTTGGGGTGGTAACCAAACTCGCGGGACCACTTTCGCAACAGCTCCATCAAGATGATCGGGGTGCTTTCCAAGATCTTCTCGCCGCCCTGCACTACCATCAACTCCGCGCCTTCCACATCGATCTTCAGCAGCGAAGGTACTATGTCGCGGCTGGCGCAAAAGACGTCCAGGGTGGTTGTTCGGCACGTCACATTCTGGATTGAAGTACGTCCTCTGGACTGTCCAGTCATCTTCAGCGAGGTGGCGCCGGACACGTCGGGGGCGAAGAGGAAGTTCAGCTCGTCTTCCTTGTTGAACATACCCATGCAGACCGTCTCGATATTCTCAAGGCCGTTGAGGCGGATATTCTTCTCCAGCACCTCCACCGTGGACGGAATCGGCTCAAAGGCATAGATTCTTGACTTGGGGCAGTTGCGGCCCAGCACCAGAGAGTACCAACCGAGGTTGGCGCCGATGTCGAGAAATACCTCTCCATCACAGAGCACCGATTTAAGGAAACTGGTTTCATCTGTCTCATAGCTACCGAAGTCAAGCAGGGTGTAGGGCGTGGCGTGCAGATCCACGGCATCTATAAACATGGCGATGCCATGAGCGGCAGAGGTCACCACGACCCCTTGTGCGGTAATGCGAATTTCCTGAACATCGGTCCCCGCCAGGAACTGCGGATAGTCGAAGAGTCTGGCGTGCTGATCATTGATGTATTCAGCATACTGAAATTTGTCTATTTCGCCGGCATCGAACTTTACCTTGGCCAAAACCAGGCGATTATTATTGATTTTTTCCATTTCGAGCTTCCATTTAGGACTGAATGAAATAGCGCAGGGTCCGTTCAAACCCCACTTCAGGCGAAATGGTCGGCCGCCAACCCAGGCGTTCCATCTTGCCGAGGCAGAAATGTCCGCCGGTCCGGAACAGCGCTTGCCGTGTCGAACTATGCGGGGGGCACCTCACCTCAAGGCCTGGGGTTGGTGAAAGCCGCGCGATCAGTCTGGCCAGATCGAGGATAGTCGTCTCCTGATCGAGACCGACATTGTAAGCGTTACCTCCCTCTCCCCGCAGTAGCAGGATCAGAAAGGCGGCGGTCGCATCAGCCACATAACAGAACGGCCGACTGCCAGAGCCATCACTGCTGAGCACAATGTCTCGTCCCGCCAGCGCGTCGGCAATGAAATCGGCGAAAGACCTTCCATCGTCCAGCGCGATGCCCGGACCATAGGTGTGGGAGATGCGTGCCATGACAGCCGTCACGCCGTGCTGCCGGTGGTAATCGGCGCAGAGCGTCTCAGCTACTCGTTTGCCCTCGCCGTAGCAGGCGGAGATATCCAAGGGATCCAGGGCGCCATAATCGGTTTCAGTGATGGGGCTATCGCTATCTCCATGGCCGTAGACCGCACCGCTGCTCATGAACAGCAAGCGTGACTGATGCTGGCGCGCCAATTCAAGCAGGTTGAGCACGCCTAGAACGTTAGAGCGGGTAGTGCCTATGGGGTCGGCCAAGTACTGCTTTGGGCTGCCCGCGCCAGCCGCATGGACGATGAAGTCCACGTGATCCATTGCCGGGAGAGGGTCGCAGACGTCCTGAATTATTGGCCGGAACCAGCTTTGCTTGCTCAGGTGCGGGAAGCGCGAGTGTAATTTATCTGAGTTCCGCGCCAAGGCGTGAATTACCACTGGCTGCTCCGGCCAACATTCGCTCAGCGAGGCAAAGAACTCGACTAGGTAGGCCGCCAGAAAGCTGGTGGCGCCAGCAATCAGCACATGACTGCCGGCGAAGCGACGCCAATCCTCAGGCCGTGAGAAGATCAGCGCCAGGTCCTCGGTGATCACGGGGTGACGCTTTGGACTGTCCAGAAGCGGCTCCATGTCAGGTCGACCTCGCCAACACGCCCATTACCTCGCCGCGAGTCCAACCCACGTCTACCGGCAGGTGCAGCACATCCAGCACCGTCAGGCCCAGGCGCTCCAGAAGCCGGCGCATGGCAGTTTCGGTAAAGAAATTAACGTGTTCGTGCCAGTGTCGCTTACGGTGTGCCAGATCCAGATTGCCCGGGTGCTCGCGCATCAGAGCCTCGTGGGGAACTTCCAGATAGAGCAGTGCCCCAGAATCAAGGGCCGGCAGCATCCGCTCCACAAGCTCCAGTGGGAACGACACATGCTCCAACACTTGGCTGCAAGTCACCAGATCGTAGTGATTCTGGCTGATTTGCTCAATGTCGACTTGCTCGGCGCCGGGTACCAGCTCTACACCAGAAATATCATGGATATGCAGTAGGCGTTTACGCTCTCGGAACAAGCTGTTGATGCCGCTATCACCGCCCCAGTCCAGTACGGCAGGGGCCTCGGGCAAGTGTGGCGCTAGCCACGTCTCCACCTCATCCAGATAGGCGGCGCGCTGATGGTAATGCGGCACGACCTTAACGTAGTCCGGCTCGAAACGAATGCGTTGCGCATTGTACTGCGCATCGCGATAGTTGTGGTACAGCGCTGCCATCTGCTCATCGGTAAAGCGGTAGTCAAGGAAAAGGGCGCCACACTCCTGACATTGCAGCGAGTTGCACAGGGTGTAGGCCATCCCTTGACGCAAATCACGCAGCCCCCAGTCTGCGGTGATTTCCACCGGCTCATGACCAAAAACGCGTAGCGCAACGAAGGGCATCAATACTGCCGGAGACTTTTCCAAATTACCGCCACCACAACAGATACAGTGACGAGCAATCAGTTCGCGACTCACCATGTGCTGCGACCCCCGTCGATTACCAGGTTGGCACCATTCATATAAGAGGAGGCGTCCGAGCAGAGGAACGCGATAGCGCCGCGATATTCATCAGCGCCAGCCATGCGGCCAAGGGGTATAAGCTGCGTCAGCTTGGCGACGAACACGTCGTTCTGGCCGGCATAGACACCACCCGGCGACAGCGCATTGCAGCGTATGCCCTGCTCACACCAATAGGTCGCCAGATACTTGGTCAAGCCAATCAGGCCATGCTTGACCACCGAGTAAGTCACCGGCTTGACCGGTTGGTTATCCGGTTCAAGGCCCTCGACACGATAGAGGCGCTGGTCCGGCGCAATAACGCCAAGATCGGAGGCGATATTGATGATCACCCCACTACCCTGCCGCGCCATCTGCGAACCAAATACCTTGGCGCAGTTGAAGGCTCCACCCAGGCCAACATCCAGATCCAGACGCCACTGTTCCCAGGGAAAGTGTTCCAGACGGGAAAAGTCCTGATCACCAGCCTTTTCTACCTTGGGATTACGCGCGGCATTATTGATCAGAATATCCAATCGCCCATGATGTGCCTGCACTTGCTCATCCGCCGAGCGTAGCGCGTCCACGTCCGTGATATCGGCGACCAGCGTCAGCGCCTTGTATCCCGTTTCAGCTTCAAGCCTCGCGGCGTTTTTCATCAGCTCGGCGGCGTTGATATCAAGCAGCACCGGCAAGCCGCCCAGCGCCGCAATGGTGGCTGCATGCTGATAGCCCAGTAAACCTGCGCCGCCGGTAATCAACGCCACCCGGTCATCCAGGCGAAACAGCGTTTCAACGCTGGCCATGGATGTTCACCTCACTCAATTGCACCTCGCACCCTTCGCGCAACGAGCGCCGTGCAGCCAGTGCCATACGCAGACTCTGCACACCTTCGGTGATATCCACCACGGGCTTGGTGCCGTTAGTCAGACAATCGAGAAAATGCCTGGCCTGCGCCAGAAACATGTCATTGCGGTTAAAACCGGCAAAGTCGTTCTGCTCGCAGAGTTCTCCCACCTCATCGTAGACATACAAGCAGTTGGCAATCAGATCCATTTCGGCGCAGCCAGCATCGCCGACGATCTTGAATCTGCGCGACGGTGGACGTTGCACAAAATCCTGATGCAGCATGAGAGGAAAACAACCATTGTCACCCTCGAAACGCATCAAGGATGAAGCAGTGTCTTCCACATCGATTTCCAACCCGCTGAGATGGCCACCATGGCAGACCAGGCTGCGAGGTAGACCGAAATACCAGTAGATCAGATCCATTTCGTGAATCTGCGAGAGGATGACGCCACCGCCCTGATCGGCCCGAGCGGCATACATCTGCCGATAATCCTCATAGCGGTGCCAGTTAGGCAGATACTCTCCGATCTCCGAGCGCACGCTGACAAGCCGCCCAAAGAATCCCTTTTCGAGCAAGGTCTTGAGCCGCTGTAACCCGGGATGAAAACGGAAGTTGTAGCCAACATGGAACAGCAGCTTGCGCTTCTCTACCTCGGCAAGCAGCTGGTCAACATCTGTCAGATCACTGGCCAACGGCTTTTCCATGAACACGGGAACACCGGCACGCACACACTCCAGTGCTACCGGCACGTGTAGCGCGTTGGGATTGCAGATAAAGACCGCCGCTGGCTGTTGCGCCAGCGCCTCAGCCAGCTCATGGTGTACCTGGATGGCGTAATCCTTTTCCAGATCCGCACCTTCATCGATTGTCAGGTTGTCCAGCAACTTGATGCGCTGGCCCCGCACACGATAGGCGTGCACCTCCAGCGCATCACCCAGCAACAGGCGCAGGTTACGCAGATGGCGCTGACCAATCCCCCCCAGTCCACAGAACAGAATCTTCACGTTATATCTCTCTTTTCATCATTCAGGGCGCAACCACGCAACCAGTCAGCCGCGAGATGCGCCATTTCTGAAAGCCAGCGCGGCTCATCCCCAGCCTCGCCACGAGCGACCTGAAGCACAAAATCACCGTGATAGTCGTATTTGAGCAGTTGCTCGCGCAAGCTGCGAAAGTCCGTATCGCCCTGCCCCAGCTCCACCGTGCCGGCGCCCCGTTGACGGTCCTTGATGTGGACACTACCGACCCGCGCACCATAGGCCGCGAACTCCTCCTCGGGTAGGTACCCGAGCGAGGCGCTGTTGCCCGCATCGTAGTTGACGCAAATCAGCGGGTGTTCAAGCTCCGCAAGCAGCTGGCGGAACGCCTCCGGGCCGAGATCGGTTTCCAGGTGCAGTTCCACGCCCTGACGCTCGGCGCTTGGCAGCACTTGCCGCAGCGCCGCAACCACCTGGGCGCGCTCCGCAGCATTGCGGATGCTGGACGCATCCACGAATGGCAACACCACCCGCCCGACCCCCAGCTCGGCACACACGCCGAGCAGCCACTCCAGCCGGTCAATCAAGGCCCCGTGCTCCTCGGGACTGCAACGCAAAAGTGGACGATCCATGAAGTAGTCGGCACAGACGGACACCACAGCAAGACCATGCTGCTCCAGCAGTCCGCCGAGCTCTCGACGTCCGGATTGGGTTTCTATCGGGTTGCTGCCTTCTCCGTAAAGGTCGTAGATCCATTCGATACCCCGCAGCCCGATCTGCGCGGCACGTTCGATTTCCAAACGCCACTGGCTACGCGGGAAGGATTGAAAGCGGCCCTCTTCAGGCTCGCTGAGTCGGCCTTGCATGGTATACAAGCCGCCCTCGGCATAAGCTGCCAGGTAGTCGGTCATATCACTCCTCCACCAGGGGAATCAACATGTTGGCGCGCAGCTCATCGCGCTCCAGAAAGGGGAAAAGGTCTTCCAGAGGACTTGAAACCATGACGCCGTTATGTTCGATTCGCGACGTTATCCGTGGACCAATTGCCTGATCAGGCTCAACCATGACCTCACAGACCACAGGCCCGTCGAGCGCCAGAGCCTGCTCAATGGTAGAGCGCAAATCACCGGTGCCATCTACCTGCATAACCGGCAGACCGAAAGCTGCAGCCAGCGCCGAGATATCTGGCAAGGTCAAGCCAGAGGCCGGATCGCAGCCTATGATCTGTTTGAAATACCCACCCTGAGATGCCCGAATCGAAGCATAACCATTGTTGTTGAGAACAAAATACTTAATCGGCAGCTTCAGGCGCCGGACCACTTCCAGCTCCTGAATATTCATCACAAAGCCGCCATCACCATCAATTGAAACCGTGCGACGCCCGCCGCTGCCCAGGCAGCCGCCGATGGACGCCGGCAGACCATAACCCATGGAGCCCAGCCCCCCAGTGGCCACCGCACGTTGCCCCCGCTTCAGGCGCAGCGCCAGCCAGAAGGTGTCCAGCGCCGCGCCAGAACTACCTGGGATGATCTGGTCTCCCTCGGACATCAACTCAGAGAGCAGCTCGGTAAATACATAGGTATTGACGTAGGCGCCCGCCTGCCGATACTCGGGCAACACCACCGCATAAGCCTCCTTCCAGGCAGCGCAGCGTGCACGCCATGCCTCGCAGTCCAGCGACCCGCCGTCATTGATACTGTGCAATTGCTTAATGAACTCTTTTGCATCACAGACAAAACTCTCATCCGGCATGTCGCCCAGCTTCAGTATCTCTGCCGGATCGATATCAACCACCACTATCTCAGCTGCGCGAGCAAAATGGGCGCGATTGAAGCCGGTGATGGAAAAATCCATCCGACAGCCGATGGCGATCACCAGGTCGGCATTCTGCACTGCAAAGTTCGGTCCGCGAGGTGCCACCGTGCCGCACCGTCCGACGTAAAGCGGATGCCCATGCTCCAGCAGGTCGGCACCAATCCAGGTCGTCAGCGTCGGGATACCCAGATCCTCGATCAACTGGCGCAGCTCAACTTCCGCCCCGGCGGCATGCACGCCATTGCCCACTAACAGTACCGGGCGCTGGGCAGCCCGCAGCCGGCCCATCAGACGCGCCAGTGCGGCCTCCTCGGGCCAAAGCGAGGCTTCTGCCTGTTCCGGCACGAACCCCTCCAGTTCCTGAGGATCTATCTCGGTTGCCTGCACATCCAAAGGCACGTCAATCCAGGCCGGTCCCTTGCGGCCACTGAGCATCAGATGCAGCGCTTTCTCTAATTCATAGCGCACGCGCAACGGATCCAGCAGGCAGACCGCGTATTTGCTCAGCGGCCCAGCGACACTGACAATGTCGAGTTCCTGAGTACCCAGTTGGCGCAGGCCAGTGTTGCCTTTCAGGTCCGCACGTTTGACCTGCCCGGACACGAAGAGCGTCGGGGTCGACTCGAACCACGCCCCGGCCAGCCCCGTCATGGCGTTGGTGGCCCCCGGCCCGGAGGTCACCAGGCATACCCCGAGGCCACCAGACGTACGCGCGTAGCCCTCCGCAGCAATAGCGGCGCCCTGTTCGTGCAACATGCTCACAGGCGTCAGATCAGTCCGGCGATACAGCGCATTGTTCAAATGCATGGCACCACCACCAGGCAGGAAAAAAATGTGGTTAACGCCCTGTCTGGCGATGAAATCAAAGATGTAATCGGCAACACGCATGGAATTGGTACTCATACCGGTAATGGGGCGGGGATACGATCAGCAGGAACCGCGTAGAGAACCAGGTCCCAACCATCACTGACATGGGGGCAAAGACTGTAGCGGTAGCCCTCGTGGTATTCGTGCAGCTGCAGCAGAATGCGCCATAGGTGGTTCTGTTCGTGGTAGACGCTCACCGCGATCAGCGGCTGGAGCTCGGCAATCAGCCGACGGCCACCGGCGAGACATTGAGGTTCGTGGCCTTCGATGTCGATCTTGATGAAAGTAGGGAGCATGCCCTGGGCCGCAAGGTGGTCCAAAGTAGTCATGGGCACCCGCTCGTCACCCATACCAACCCTGGACGAGGGGCCGTTAGTCGCTTCAATCAGCACTCCGCCAACGTTGTCGCCGACCGCCAGGCGGTGGACATACAGGTCGGGGCGCGCCAGTCGCTTCAGGCAAGTCTGCAGCTCGGCGAAGTTACGTGCCACTGGCTCGAAGCAATGATACTCGCGGTAGCCGCGACCGCTGGCCAGATAGCCCTCCATTGTATCGCCGTTGAAGGCGCCCAGGTCGAACACTACCTCCTCGGCGAAATCGGTACTGAACCGGGCGTCAAAGTAAATCTGCAGCGGCGAAGAGACCGGCAGCAGATCGTGATCCAGATGCAGCCGCCACTCGACATGGTCAACGAACAGCCGACGCGAAGTCTCATCTCCCAGCAGAGCGAAGGCGCGGCGGATAGCATCAGCCTCCGGCACCACGTACTCTGGCAAATCCATACAATAGTGTGGCAAGAAATCCTGCGGATACCGCCAAGCCAGGTGCCCAAACAGTGCGATGCGTTTAAACCCCAACTCACGCAGCGGTTTAAGTCGATCTTCCATGCAATCGTGGATATGGCCACTCCAGATGGTACATATCACTGCTGGCAGCTCGCCGCTCCATTGATCGACTAACTGCGCGGGGCTATACACCGGCACCGATTCGATATAGGTCCCCCACAGTGCCGGATTGTTATCCATGAGGGCGCAAGGGGCCAAGCCCTTTTCCTTCAGAACCATCAGAGCCTTGCGACCAAGGTGGCTGGCTCCAAACAGTGCGAAGGGACGGTCGAGGCCTCCTATCAGGCGCTCCAGAGTAGTGGCCTGGCGCTCGCGGATGGACTCCAACGGCTCGCATAGCAACGACTCCAAACGCTGGGTGAGATCGTCGGTATTCATAGATGGAGCCTCATAATGATTGCAAGTAGACCAGGGCCGCCCAGAAACCCGCACCGTGGTCCTTGTGGCCCTGCCAGACTTCGGGAATGAAGCTGGCATCTGCCTCCCTGATCTGCGCCCAGGTCGCCGGCCAGTCGACATCTCCAGTACCCATCAACACACCCTCGCCATTGGTGCCCTTGGCATCCGCCACGTGCAGATGCGCGGACAACGGCAGCAGGCGCCGCAACGCGGCCTGAAAATCCAGCTCAAAGTGAAAGCAGGTCATCTGCAGATGGGACAGGTCCAGACACAGGCGCAAACCAAGGGCCTCTGCCTTCTGCGCCAGTTCGTCCGGCATCATGAAGATATTCTGATGCCGCTGTCCGCCGAAGTGCCACGGGAACGGCGCCATGTTCTGTGGGATCAGTTCAGTGGGGCCAAAATCAATTTGCGCGCAGGACTCGCTGAAACGCTGGTACAGCATCTCGCGCCGCGCGACGGGAAGAGGAGCGTCGGCGGAGAAACCACCCACATTGGCCACGATCAATTGCGCGTCAGCCTGAGGAAAGAAGGCGGCAATACGTTGCGTCGCATCGACAACACGTTGCAGGTTGGCGATTGAACGCTGGCGGTACGCTTCGTCATCTGCCACCAGGTCAAGCAGCTCACTGTTCTCGAACAGCTCAGGCGCATGCACGACCAGACGGCTGCATGCCACCGGCTTGAGATAGGGCTCGGGGTCAACCGACAAATCACGATAGGACAGATGAAACTCGTATAGATCCGGTGCTATGCGCGAATGATACTGCAGAAAATCATGGTAGCGCACAGGAACGCCCCAACGAACCGGCAAATCAAATTTCAAGGTCTTCTGCTCGGCGCCGTCAATATCGCTTTCAAACAGAAAATCTCCCTGCTCAATGTCACGACAGGCGCTCCGGCCAAGCAGGTCTGCCAGGCGATAAGGTGCCAGGCCCTGACCGGGACTCGCGACGCGCAGCTTGTCCTGGGTGAATACATCGCCAGATTTGATCGCAGTCACGGCAATCACGCTCTTGCCAAGGTTTTCGCGATTCAGCAGCTCGCCCTGACTGACCTGGCGCCGCATGCCCGGGCAGGGCAATGCCTTTTCCAACTGACGCACACCCTCCACCAGCTGTCTGAATTCTGCAGGCTCAAGGCTGGCCAGGTGGTCCGGACCTTCCATACCGCGATCGAGCGTGATGTGTCGCTCGATCAGCTTGGCACCCAGCGCCACTGCGGCTAGCGAAATGGCGATACCCCGCTCATGGCCGGAGTAGCCGATCAAGCCGTGCAGTTCACGCATGCGCCCGATGTAGTTGAGCTGGATATCGGTTTCCGGGGCTGGATAGGCACTGTTGCAGTGCAACAATGCGAAGGGAACATCCAGCTCACTCAACTGAGCGATAGCAGCAACGACCTCATGCTCGAATGACATACCCGTGGAGAGAATCATGGGCTTGCCCAGGGAGGCTGCCTTGGCGATCAGATAGGGGTTGCAAAGGTCTGCCGAGGCCAGCTTGACGGCCGGGAGATCAAAGTCGGCAAGCGCGTCGACGCTGGACTCATCCCAGGGTGTGCAGAGATAAAGCATGTCCTTGCTGGCGCAATAGTCGCGCAGATCACGATGCTCCGCCAGCGTCAGTTCTACCTTGTCCAGCAGATCCTGGATGTACTCCACACCCAGGTCCTCAGCCCGGGAGCCATCTGCCTTGCTACGATACAGCGCGGCCCGGTCACGCAGCTGGAACTTGACGCAGTCGGCACCTACGGCAATGGCGGCGTCGACCAGCTCTTTGGCCAGCGGCAGCGAGCCGTTGTGATTATTACCCACCTCGGCAATCACGAAGACCTGGTCGCCGCCGACAGTGAAGCCACCGACATCCATCACTGCGGGAGTCATTGTATTTTCGTTCGCCATGAAGTCACGCCACTCGATTCAAATCGGAAATTGGTTGTCGCACAGCCCAGTTCATTCACCGCACGGACCACCGCCTGTCGATGCTGAGGCTGCACATAAAACAGGAAGAAACCGCCGGCTCCGGCGCCAAGCAACTTGCCACCAAGCGCACCTGCCGCTTGAGCGATGGCATAGATTTCATCCAGTTTGGCGTCGCTCACTGCAGACGAAAACTGCTTCTTCAGCATCCAGGCCTCGTGCAGACACAAACCGAAGTCGTGGAGTTCACAGCGTATCAGGTGCCGATGCATGCGCCGGCAGAGCGTCACACTTTCGCGCAGCAGATCAGTTTGCGACAACTCCGCTTCCATCTCTTGGCGCTGCCTTTCGTGCAGTTGCCCCGAATTATGAACAAGGCCGGTGTCGCAGAGCACCAGGCAAGCTTCCAGCTCGAAACGGGCCGCGTCTTCGAGGCGAATCGGGTGTACCAGATTGCGCTTATTTTCGAACTCAATAAGATTAAAACCGCCGAAAGCTGACGCATACTGGTCCTGCCAACCCCCAGCAATGCCGAAGCACAAACGTTCAGCCTGAAACGCCAGCTCGGCAATTTCATAGGTATTCCAGCGATCCTGCCGCAGCTCGTTGAAAGCGGCAATGATTGCCGTGGTGGCTGCAGATGAGCCGCCCAACCCAGATCCCACCGGAAAATCCGAGCGCAGATAGAGATCAAAGCCGTAAGCAGGGCGAATCACCGAAACGATGGTGCCGAGCAGGCTCTTGTTTTCGCTCACTAGCAACTGGGCCAAGCTATCGTAGTGTTCTTCACATCCCAGATCTTCGGAAAAGATATGCACGCTGGCGTCATCCCGTGGGACCAGGGTGGCGTGCGCATACAGACCCACCGTACAACTCAGTACGGCTGCAGGATGATCAACAAAGAAATAGGTCAAATCCGCCCCACCACCACAAAAGCTCATGCGCACCGGTGCGCGGGCGCGCGCCAGTACAGGCACTTCAGGGCTCGCCGTCATCTGGCGGGTGTAGATTTCTTGTAGACGACCTTGCGCATCCAGCCCAGGCAGAGCATTGAAGCCGAGGTCGAAGGTTTTCAGTAACTGTTCGCGCGTCGCCCCGACCTCAACTGCACGGAAGTTGCTGTTCATGCAGGCAACCACCGGCAGCTTGGTATCGCCGCCCTGCAACAAATAGCGCCGCACGTCGCCGTTGGTCACCACCCCCACCAACCGCTGGTCCGACTCGACGACGAAAGCGATCTGCAAATCACCCGATTCGATGCACTTGACCGCATCGAGGATAGATTGCTCGGACCCTACCGTGAGCGTTTCCAATAGGCGGCTCATCGCGACGGACTCCATTGCTCTGATTGTGTGAAGGCAGCCAGAGAGGATGGCGTGCCGATATCGACAAAGGGGCCGTCGTAGTGAACGGCGAACAACTGCTCGCGTTCGATCAGCCCGGGCAGGATATCCAGTTCCATCGAGCAGGCACGCGGGTGCTCCGCAGCCAGCGCGTCAGCAGTAAAACAGTAGACACCGGCATTGACCGGCCCAGCGCCTGCGCTGCCCTTCTCGCACAAGGCAAGGACCAGCCCGTCGTCATTGATACACAGGCTACCGTAACGCGTACGCTCCGCAACATCGGCGGCCAGAATCAAATTACGCTTGCCATCAGCAAGCAAGGAAAAGGCCTCGCTGCTCAGGTAGGTATCGGCATTGAGGACTAGATAAGGCTCATCAACCGGCCAGTACTGCAGCGCATGCAGCAAAGCTCCCCCGGTACCCAGCGGTGATTCCTCCACCACCAAGTGCAGGCGCAATTCGGCTCGCTTGGCCAGGGACTCAAGCAGGCTTTGCAACTGATCTGCCCGATGTCCGGCACAGAGCACCACTTCCTCAATCCCGGCCGCCCTGAGCTCCTTCAATACCAGTAGCAGAAAGGGCTCGCCCTGAACATCTACCACCGCTTTCTGTCCACCCTTTGTCACAGACTGCAAACGCGTGCCCAGGCCACCACACAGCACATAGGCGCGCATCAGATGATCCTCGCGAAAAAGGTTTCTATGCTGCTGGCAATGTGCTCCAGATGCTCCTCGCTGAGACCAGGCCAGACGCCTACCCAAAAGGTGTCGCGCATAACCTTCTCGGTTACCGGAAGCGATCCGGCCACACGAAAATTGCGACCCTGCATGTAAGGCTGACGGACCAGGTTACCGGCGAACAGCAAGCGAGTTCCGACGCCCTGGGCATCAAGAAAACGGAGCAGGTCGACACGCTGATGGCGCTCCCCATCACGCAACGTGAGCGGAAAGCCGAACCAGGACGGATCACTGTTGGGCGTCGCCTCGGGCAGAATCAGATAGTCGCTGCTGGCGCTCAGTCGCTCATGTAGCCAAGCGAAATTGCGCTTGCGCGCCGTGATGAAATCATCCACCTGGTCCATTTGCGCCAAAGCGCAGGCCGCCTGCATATCCGTGATCTTCAGGTTGTAGCCCAGATGTGCGTAGGTGTATTTGTGGTCATAGCCTTCGGGCAATCCGCCCAGTTGCCAGCCGAAGCGCTTCCCGCAGGTATTGTCTTCTCCAGGCGGACAGTAGCAGTCGCGTCCCCAGTCGCGGAAGGACTCCATGATACGTTTGAGCAACGGCTTATCGGTAAAGACGGCACCTCCCTCTCCCATGGTGATGTGGTGCGCCGGATAAAAGCTCAAGGTGCCAATGTCTCCGAAGGAGCCCACCATTCGGCCATTATAGGTGGCGCCCAGGGCATCGCAACAATCCTCGACCAGCCACAGCCGGTACTTGTCACACAACGCCCGGACCACGCCAAGGTCAAAGGGATTGCCCAAGGTATGAGCCAGCATTATCGCCTTGGTACGCGGCGATATGGCCGCCTCGATCAGTGCCGGATCAATATTGCAGGTCACCAGATCAACATCCACAAAGACCGGCACCGCACCGCACTGAATAATCGGATTTACCGTAGTTGGAAAGCCCGCAGCAACGGCGATAACCTCATCACCGGGAACAATCGCCCTCTCGCCCAGGCGCGGTGAAGTCAATGCCGAAAACGCCAGCAGGTTGGCCGACGAGCCAGAGTTGGTGGTCAACACGCTGCGTCGTCCGAGGTATTTGGCCAGACGTTTCTCAAAGGCGTCATTAAAACGCCCGGTGGTCAGCCAGCCATCCAGCACAGCCTCAGTCATCATCTGTAGCTCGCCAGCACCGATCACCTTCCCCGAGGGCGGCACCAGCGAGCTGCCGGGAATAAACGGTGTGGGCGCCAGGCTGAGCTCGGCATACTCCTTCACTTTTATCGCTATTTCTTCACGCAATTGCTGCTTGCGGGCATCACTCATACTGACTCGCCTTGATGGAGGGCTATCTGTTGAAGGCAGAGCGCCTGCAAGTCATCACCCTTGCGCCAGGCGCTGTGCCAGTCGAGCGTTCGCTGCAGTGCCATGTCGAGAGTCCAGTGCGGGCGCCAGGCCAGCTGACTACGGGCACGGGACGAGTCCAGCGCAAGCACTCCGGCTTCATGCGGTTGACTGGCCTCGACGCATCGCCAACGTGCTTGATCGTACGTCCAGAGCGCTGCCATTCGAGCCACCACCGACTCCACGCTGACAACACTGTCATTGTCCGGTCCGAAGTTCCAGGCGCTGGGACCGCTCGTCCCCACAGCCAGCAAATACTCCGCCAGCTTCAAATAACCGCTCAGGGGCTCCAGCACATGTTGCCACGGACGGGTGGCCCCGGGGTAGCGCAAGGTCAGTTCCTCACCCGCGTCCCAGGCACGCAGCACATCTGGCAGCAGCCGTTCCGCACCCCAGTCGCCTCCGCCTATTACGTTGCCCGCGCGGGCTGTTGCCAGTGCCACTCCCGCTGGAGTAAAAAACGCATCGCGGTAGCTCGCACATACCAGTTCTGCGCAGGCTTTGGAGTTGCTATAGGGGTCGAATCCGCCAAGTCGATCGGTCTCGCGGTAGGGCCATTGCCATTCCTGATTCTCGTAGCACTTGTCTGTGGTTACCACGACGATGGCCTTGACCGACTCGGTTTGGCGCAATGCTTCCAGCAGATGCACTGTGCCCATGACATTGGTCGAATAGGTTTCTACCGGATCACGGTAGGAGGCACGTACCAGCGGTTGCGCCGCCAGGTGGAAGACAATCTCCGGCGCAAACGCCAGCACCTTGTCGGTCAGCGCTGATTGATCGCGTATGTCGGTAAAACTGCCATCCACACAACTTGCAAGACCTGCGGTGCTCCACAGTGAGGGTTCGTTTTCAGGAGCCAGGGCAATACCGTATACCTCGGCGCCGAGGCTCCGCAGCCAGATGGCCAGCCAACTGCCCTTGAAACCCGTATGACCAGTCAACAGCACCCGCCGATCAGTCCAGAAATCAGTGTTCACTCCCATAAGCGCCACTCCGCGTTGCCACTGGCCCAGCGCTCTTCCAGAAAATTGCGGTCACGCAGCGTATCCATGGGCTGCCAGAAGCCCCGATGAAAATGGCACATCAGCTCACCATCGCTGGCCAGCTGGCGCATGGGCTCGAACTCCCAGGTTGTGCTGTCATCAGCGATATAGTCGAGTGCCGCTGGTTCCAGCACAAAAAAGCCGCCATTGATCCAGCCGCCATCACCGAGCGGCTTTTCCTGAAAGCCATTGACCTGGTTACCCTTAATATCCAGAGCACCGAAACGGCCCGGGGGCTGCACAGCAGTAACAGTCGCAAGTTTGCCGTGCCTACGATGAAATGCGATTAGCTCAGGAATATTGATGTTGGATACACCGTCCCCGTAGGTAAAGCAGAAGCTCTCGTCACCCAGGTAGTCACGCACTCGCTTGAGACGCCCGCCCGTGCTGGACATCTCACCGGTATCAACCAATGTCACACGCCAGGGTTCTGCATGCCGCTGGTGAATGTGCATGCGATTCTCCGACATGTCGAAGGTCACATCCGACATATGCAGGAAGTAGTTGGCAAAATACTCCTTGATGACATATCCCTTGTAACCCAGGCAGATCACGAAGTCGGTAATCCCGTAATGCTGGTAGATTTTCATGATGTGCCAGATTATCGGCTTGCCACCCACCTCAATCATGGGCTTGGGCTTGAGATGCGACTCCTCGCTGATTCTGGTACCGAGACCACCAGCCAGAATGACTGCCTTCATTGTTCAATCCTTATTCTGAGGCTACTGATCGCCAACATCTTGGCATATTGTTGACTAAGAGGACGTTACCCGAGTCTGAGCAAGAATCTTGCCAATCGAAATCATTTTGCTATCAGCGCCTCTGTCTGACAACACGGGGCGCAAACGAGCCCCGGTCAATCAGGCGCAAATAGATCCATTTGCCCTCACCACAGCCCTGTATCAAACTATCGCCAATATCGGCGAACCCCCTTCGGATGGGTGCCGAATGCGAGGAGCAAGCATGGGTTTGAGATTCCTAATCACCGGCGGCGCCGGCTTCATAGGCTCCGCCGTGATCCGCCACCTTCTGGCGAACACTGTGCAGGTCGTCGCCAACGTCGACAAGCTTACCTACGCTGGCAACCTCGACTCACTCGCCGAGTTTGCGGGCAGTGACCGCTACAACTTCCATCAATTGGACATATGCGACCAGGCGGCAATGTCGAAGCTCATGTCCGCATTCCAACCAGATGTGGTGATGCACCTGGCGGCTGAGTCGCACGTAGACAGGTCGATTGATGGCCCATCCGATTTCATCCAGACAAATATCGTCGGCACCTACAGTCTGCTTGAGGCTGCCCGAGCCTACTGGCAAACGCTGGACAGGTCTCGCCAGACATCCTTCCGCTTCCACCACGTCTCGACTGATGAAGTGTACGGCGATCTGCATGGCGTCGAAGCGCTGTTTACAGAAGAAACGCCCTATGCGCCCAGCTCACCCTACTCGGCGACCAAGGCGAGCTCAGACCATCTGGTTCGAGCCTGGCAGCGCACTTACGGGTTACCTGTTGTTATCACCAACTGTTCGAACAACTACGGACCCTACCACTTCCCCGAGAAACTGATTCCCCACATGATCCTCAACGCGATCCAGGGCAAGCCGCTGCCGGTGTACGGCGATGGCGGGCAGATTCGGGACTGGCTCTATGTAGAGGACCACGCTCGCGCACTGGTGGAGGTGGCGACACGTGGCCGGGTGGGAGAAACTTACAACATCGGCGGGCACAACGAGAAACGCAATCTGGAAGTGGTCGAGACGCTGTGCACGCTGCTCGACGAACTGGCCGCAGATGAGAGACCCGCGACCCTGGAAAGCTATAAAGAGCTGATCACCTTTGTGAAGGACCGCCCAGGGCACGATCAGCGCTATGCGATAGATGCGTCAAAGATCCAGCGCGAGCTCGGCTGGGTTCCGCGCGAAACGTTTGATTCCGGGATCCGCAAGACCGTAGAGTGGTATCTGATCAATCGTGCCTGGTGGCAGCGCGTACTCAGTGGTGACTATCAGCTCGCCCGTCTGGGGGCAGCAGAATATGCTACCGCCACAGTGGAAAAGGATTAACCAATATGAAAGGCATCATTCTGGCAGGCGGATCGGGCACCCGCCTTCATCCGATTACACGGGGCGTATCCAAGCAACTGCTGCCGATCTACGACAAACCGATGATCTACTATCCCCTGTCGGTGCTGATGCTTGCCGGCATTCGGGAGATTCTGGTCATCTCGACGCCGGAGGACCTGCCCAGCTTTCGCAAGTTACTCGGTGATGGATCGGATTTTGGCATCAGTCTGGAATATGCCGAGCAACCTTCACCAGACGGCCTGGCCCAGGCCTTTCTGATTGGTGAGCATTTTATCGGCGACAGCAATGTGTGCCTGATCCTGGGCGACAATATTTTCTATGGTTACGGCTTCAGCGCGATGCTCAAAGAGGCCGCAGCTCGCAGCTCGGGTGCCACTGTGTTCGGCTATCACGTGAGCGACCCGGAACGCTTCGGCGTGGTGGATTTCAACGCTGAAGGCCGTGCTATCTCTATCGAAGAAAAGCCAGCCGTTCCCAAATCCAACTACGCGGTGACCGGTCTGTATTTTTACGACAACGACGTGATAGAAATCGCCAGAAACATCAAGCCATCACCGCGCGGCGAACTGGAGATCACCGACGTGAACAGTGCCTATCTGGAACGAGGAGATCTCAACGTCAGTCTGCTGGGACGGGGATTTGCCTGGCTCGACACCGGTACCCATGAGTCTCTGATGGATGCCGGCCAGTTTGTGCAGACCATTGAAGCGCGCCAGGGTTTGAAAGTCGCCTGTCTTGAGGAAATCGCGTTCAATCAGGGCTGGTTGTCGGCTGACAAACTGAAAGCCCAGGCCCAGGCACTCAGCAAAACAGGCTACGGCCAGTATCTGAGTAAAGTCCTCGCCCAGGGGCCGAGCAATGAAGATTATTGAAACAGCACTGCCTGGCGTTTTCATTATCGAACCCACCGTATTTGGCGATGAGCGAGGTTTCTTCCTGGAGAGCTTTCATGCCGAGCGTTATCGTGACGCCGGAATGGATATGGCATTTGTGCAGGACAATCATTCGCGTTCCAGAAAAGGCGTGCTTCGCGGTCTGCATTTCCAACGCCTACATCCCCAGGGGAAACTCGTACGTGCCAGCCGAGGCTCGATATTTGATGTTGCCGCAGACATCGACCCCGCCTCCCCTAGCTTCGGTCAGTACGTCGGCGTTACGCTATCAGACGAGAACCATCGCCAGATGTGGATCCCACCGGGTTATGCCCACGGATTCTGCGTACTGAGTGAGGTGGCTGATTTCGAATACAAGTGCACCGACCTGTATTACCCCGAGGATGAAGGCGGGGTGCTGTGGAGCGACCCTGATCTGAACATTCAGTGGCCCATTACGGAGCCTCTGCTTTCAGCCAAGGATCTGGCGCTGCCGTCACTCGCTGACCTGGCAAAACACGCCAGATGAGGGTCCTGCTCACAGGCGCCTCAGGGCAGGTTGGCCATGAAATCGAACGCCTGACCCCGACTGGCTTCGAGCTTCTGGCACGAACGTCTTCCCAGCTGGGTATAACGGACGCCAGTGCAGTGCAAACAGCAGTATCAGAATATAAACCCGCCATCATCATGAATGCCGCTGCCTACACCGCAGTGGATCAGGCCGAAAGCGAGTCAGAACGCGCCTGGAGCGTTAATCAAATAGGGCCTGCCAATCTGGGCAAGGCCGCACAGAGTGTCGGCGCTGTTGTTTTTCATCTGTCGACGGATTACGTATTCGCAGGTGATCTGAATCATGCGTACAGGGAAACAGACTCCACAGGACCCACCGGGGTCTACGGTGCCAGCAAGCTGGCAGGCGAGCAGGCGCTCCTGGCTCAGCTGCAAAGATCGCTGATCCTGCGAACCAGCTGGGTATTCGGCGTACACGGCAAGAACTTCGTCAAGACCATGCTCAAACTGAGTAATGAGCGGGAAGAGTTGAGGGTTGTCGCGGACCAGAGAGGTTGTCCGACGTCGGCAGCGAGCATCGCCAACTGCCTCTGGGAACTGGCAGTGCGTTATCAGAAAGCCGGGGATCTTCAGTGGGGCACCTACCATTTTGCTGGTTCGCCAGCCTGTACCTGGCATGACTTTGCTCAGGAAATCCTCAACAGAGCCCTTCAGTCAGGACTGCTCGACAAGCTGCCCGCCTTACGTCCGATCACAACGCAGGACTATCCAACTCCCGCCCAACGCCCAGCGTTCTCTGTACTGGATTGTTCGCTGATTCAAAATACCTTTGGCATCTGTCAGCCCGACTGGCGAGTCGACCTGGATAAATTATTGGAAGAGCTGAGGCAGGATTAGTCTGGGGAAGGAGCGCGCGGGCCGAAGGAGTGCTGACCGGGGTCCTACGTTTTGAATATGAGAGGCGCCCGCGAGCATCCGAGTCCCGGTTCGGTCGGGGTGAGCTCTGCTGGCGCTGCTGTCGAGGTGGAACTCGACAATTCCCAGGTACCGGACTTCATGGAAAATCCATCGCCAGCCTGAGCAATTGCAGCGTGGCGTGAAAGAAAAGGCACAGGCCGGGAGGGGCATCCTGTGAGTGGTCGAGTTCCATCTCGGCCAGGCGTGTCGAGCCAGACAACCGCCTGGCCCGGGGAAACTCAGGACCCAGACAGCTCTGAAGATTCATACTCGCGAATCATGCCAACCAACTGGTCCTTGAGGCTGAGACGCTGCTTCTTGAGATTCTCCAGGTGCTCATCAGAGCAGTTCTCTGCACCTGTTTCAAATCGATGCACCGCATGATCAACCTCATGGTATTCCTCAAACAGCTTTGCGAAGTGATTGTTACTGGTTTTCAGCTGGTGAATCGCTTCTTTTGCTTCGGGCATTTCGTGAATCAGATCGTGCTTTTCCAATGACATGCAGACAGCCTCTGTGGTTGGGGTGGATAACTCTTCACCACTATCAGCCATTTGCACTCATCCAGCTGTTGATCCTGATCAAGGAAGCAGTGATTGGAGCAAGGATACAGCGTGACAGTTAGGTGAAAGTCGATCAGCGGCAGGCAACTGAAATGCCGCTGACATCCGCATGAGGTTAGCTGTGACAAAACCCAGCTGATGTCATGAGGTGAACCATGTATGCCGAAAAATCCGTTGTTCGCGTGCATCGCGACCTGAAAGTCCACACAACGCTCTATCCCAACCCGCGCACCAGCGCGACCATCATTCTGGTCAATGGCTCATTGGCGACCAGCGCTTCGTTCAGTCAATCAGCGCGTTATCTGCAGCCATTGTTCAACGTGGTGCTGTTTGATCAGCCCTATCAGGGTCAGTCGAGGCAATACAATCCCGGCATGCCGTTGATCGACAAGCAGGATGAAGCGCTGATTCTGCTGGATCTTATCGAATTGTTTCGTGCTGACCATGTGCTGGCGTTTTCCTGGGGCAGTGTGGCGACTCTGCTGGCGCTGGCGCAACGGCCAGAACGGATACGCAGTGCGGTGATCAGCTCCTTTTCACCTGTGCTCAATCCCGCCATGCAGTCCTATCTGGATCGTGCACAACACAGCCTGGCCGCGTGTGACCGGCAGGCAATCGGTGACCTGATCAACGGGACTATTGGCGAGCACCTTCCCTCACTGTTCAAGCGCTGCAACTTCAGACATGTAAGCTCCCTGGAAGAGTTCGAATACGCCCAGATGCTGTTTCACGTGCGGCAGGTGCGCGAGCTGGACTCGGCGCAGTATATGAGTTGCGTGGGCAATATCGATGTGCCTTTGCTGTTCATCAACGGCGAGTGGGACCGCTATACCTCACCGGAAGATGCCAGGCATTTCCGGGCGCTGGCACCGCAGTCAGATTTTGCCACTATCGCGCATACCGGGCATTTTCTGGAGATGGAACACAAGACCGCGCTGCAGGATGTGCAATCGGTGGTTGAGAGATTCTTGTTGCGTGGACGTGTTGCCGAAGGGCAGCAGCCGCGGTTGGCGATGGCTGGGTAGCACTCAAAATCAAAATGGTTTACCGCGTTCGCGGGAATGACGATGGGGTCGGAAGCTGGGTAACGGCCGATACACCCGGGAGTGGCCGAGTTTCATCTAGGCCTTGGGCGCAGCTTTTCCCCTTTTGTCGAGGTGGAACTCGACACTCCCAGGACGGAGCTTGGCGACTTCCGGGAGTGGCAGAGCTCCATCTAGGCCTTGGGTGCAGCTTTTCCCCTTTTGTCGAGGTGGAACTCGACACTCCCAGGGCGGAGCTTGGCGACTTGCGGGAGTGGCCGAGTTCCATCTCGGCCTGTGTGGATTCAGGTTGCTTCGCTATCGAGCTGGAACTCGACGCTTTCCTGTTGGTAGTAGGTGCAAAGGCCAGGGCGCGAACGAGGTCCCGACCACTGAATCTGAATCACCAAACATGCTCAGTTGTCCGAATCGAAACCAGCCATGAATGCCGGCATCTGATCCGCCGGCATCGGCCTGGCATATAGATACCCCTGGGCCTGGTCACAGCCCAGGTTTTTAACCAGCTCATCCTGCTCTGGGGTTTCCACGCCCTCCACTACTACATTTAGGCCAAGCGAGTGCCCAACGGTAATAATGGCCTGCATGATGGCCAGGTCACTCTCGTTTTCCAATGCATGATGCAGAAAGCTCATATCAATCTTGAGGCTGCTGACCGGCAGCTTTCGCAAATACACCAGGGACGAATGACCAGTACCAAAATCGTCTATCGAAATGTGCACCCCGGCCTGTTTCAACCGCTCCAGCTGCCTTATTTGCGCTTCATCTCCCCCAAACACCTCGTTTTCCGTCAGTTCCACGCCCAGCTGGCCGGGGGTCAAGCCGTAATCGTGGAGCGTCTGCAGAATATGATCCGCCAGGTGCTGATTGATCAGTTGCTTGCCGGATAAATTAATATCCA
Source organism: Halopseudomonas salina (assembly GCF_008641105.1). The sequence goes on along the minus strand of NZ_VTTI01000006.1, from coordinate 243,526 downwards.
CCCGCAACGCCTCGAGTGCTGTGCCTTGCCAGGCCTTGAGCTGTTTGCAGGCCGACTGGATTACCCATTCACCAATACGATTGATCAGACCGGACTTCTCCGCTACGGGAATAAAAACGGCCGGGGATATGGCTTGAGATCGCTCGTCGAAACACCGTAGCAAGGCTTCGCAGGCTCCGATGCGCCCATTTCTCAAATCGACTTGCGGCTGAAAATAGAGCTGCAAACTATCAGTTACGATGGCGCGCTGCAGGATTGCAGTGACCTCCTGATATCGAATCAGACGCTCATTGATGTCTGAAGTATAAAAACACACACTGTTTTTACCCTTTTCCTTGGCCTGGTACATGGCTGCATCAGCATTGCCCATGAGTTCGGCCACCGTAGTGCCATCGGCCGGATACAGGCTGACGCCGAAACTGGCGGTTACCTGATAACAGTCTCCATCCAGAAAAAAGCCCTGATCGAGCTTAACGATCAGCCGTTTGAGGAGTTCATGAATACGCTCTGCACTATCGAGATCAAACAGCAGCAAAACAAACTCATCACCGCCAAAGCGGCTCAACAGATCATAGGTACGCACTTCGGTTTTCAGGGCTTCAGCAACGGCCTTCAGTAGCTCATCGCCATAATGGTGGCCCAGGGTGTCGTTGATCAGCTTGAAATTATCCAGATCGATAAACACCACTGCCAATGCGCGATTCATGCGGTCTGCTTCGGCCAGACGCTCCGACAATTCAAATTCCATCATTCGCCGGTTCGGCAATTGAGTCAAATCGTCGAAACTCGCCACCCTAATTAGCTCATCCCTGGCCTTTTTCTGCTCCTGCAAGGAAATGTCGATACAGAACATTTCACATTCGCCGGTATCCTGTTTGATCATGACATGACTGGAATAAACCGGGACGAGGTGACCCTCCTTGTGCTGCAGTTCGATTTCTGCCGCGGGAATGCTGACGTTGTTATCTAACCAACCCTGGTGGGCTTCTATTACGCCCTTGCGCATCTGGTCAGGAATGATCAAGTCTTCCAGCAACCGGCCGTGCGCTTCCTCCCGGGTATATCCGTAGAGGCGCCTGCTCGCTTCGTTCCAATAAATGACCTGGCGTTTTTTGTCGTAGCCCTGCACCGCGACCATGGGTAGGCTCTCGATCAGCTCATAGAACTTTTGTTCGCTCTGTACAACCGCCGTTGGTGAGGCGCTGGCCGATGTGGGCGATGCCGCAGGATCCTGTTTATCTGGCATGGTCTGTAACTCCGAAAACCTTCCGGACGATTGAGCTCGGGGCCAAAAGATCAGGGTCAGGTTTTGCGTTTTGCCTTCAGGTCGAACCGGGACGCTTAACAAATCTGCACATTTATCCAATGCGCCTCATGGATTAAATCAGACTGGATCCGTTTTGCGATATTTTCAAGTTTCATCGCCCTGCACCTGTTGCTGGTGAGAGGATCTGTGGGGAGCTTGGCTAGCTGGGTAGTGAGGGATACGCCCATTGAGCGCCGGGTGAGCGGGTTTCTGGTGCAACACTTTGATTTAAATTACCGGGAACGGCCGAGTTCCATCTCGGCCAGGGTGCTTTCAGCGCACATTTGATCGAGGTGGAACTCGACCCTCCCAAGGGCGATTACTGCGGATTCATCGAGTCAAATACAGTCGTTTCCCTGTCTGCAGCCGCTGCACGCATGGCAATCAGTTGTTTGATCTTGCGATGCGGGAAGACGTAGAACTGATCGTCTTCGACGGCCTTAAGTGTCATTTCGGCTACGTCTTGGGCTTTGACTCGGCCTTTTTCTACAGCTGCTTTGAGAGCCGCGGCGCGTTCCTGATCGATCGCGCTCGGAGCGAGCGTGTCGGCCATATCCGCAGGGCGGTTACGGGCTGAGTCGTGAATGCCGGTGGGGAAGAAAGCCGGGCACAGAACGGTCACACCAACGTTATTAGCGCCCACGTCATGCAAATCCAGCGCCAGCGTCTCGGAGATCGCCACGACAGAATGCTTGGTCGCGTTATAAACCGCCATGCTCGGGCCGTTTACCCAACCAGCGGCGGAGGCGACGTTGACGACATGGCCTTCGCCCTGCTCGATCATCATCGGGATAAAGGCCTTGAGACCCCAAGCTACTCCGTACATATTGACGCCAACCACCCATTCCCAGTCCGCCTGGGTATTCATCCATACGGGCCCGCCGACGCTGACACCGGCGTTATTGAACAATAGATGTGCGCCACCAAACCGGCTTTTTGCCAGATCAGCAAAAGTCTGAACCTGCTCTAGCTTGGAGACGTCCAAGCGCATGGTTACGGATTCAATACTGGAGTCCAACTCATTGACCTGATTCAGGGTTTCTTGCATGCCGGCTTCGTCGACATCCCCCAGTACCAGTTTCATACCCCGTGCGGCACAACGCAGCGCGAATTCGCGGCCCAGACCACTACCACCACCGGTAATGACCGCTACTTTACCTTTCAGGTTTTGCATGTGCTCTCTCCTTGTGGGGCCGCAAGCCGTACCCGCAGCCAGATTATTGATTTGATGAATAGCATGCCCGCATTGCCCTACCCAGACCAGATCTATCATCCAGGTTGATCAGCGTTTATCAGCCCGTGCTGGTCGGACGCCGGAAGTCGCACGAACTTCCTCTTAGGCTATAGTCAGTCATCTGTTTCAAACAATAAAAGGAATGCACTGTGAGCATGGCCCGCTCGATATCTCTATTGGCACTGTCGCTGGTTGCGCTGACCACGGAGGCCGCGCCCATCATCCTCAATACCGATGTGTCCCCGCCCTATCAGATTCGTACGCCCGAGGGCCTGGAAGGCTCATCAGTGCGCACACTGGAATGTGTTTTCGAGTCCATGCAGCAAGCGTACGAGATAAAGATTCTGCCCTGGGAGCGGGCCATCTATGAGGTGGAGCAGAACCGGGCAGATGGCTTTTTCTCTGCAACCCAGATGCCCCGGGCTGAGCCCTATGCCACGCTGTCCGCGCCGCTGGCGTTGGAAAAATGGTTCTGGTATAGCAATACAGATAGCGCTGTAAAACCAACCGCCCGCCCGCGAACCGGAGCTATTAGAGGCAGCAATCAACTGGCCTGGTTGCTGGAAAAGGGCACCGAGGTAGACCAGGTGGTTGGCACCACCGAGCAATTATTGCAATTACTGGATCGCGGTCGGATTGATCGATTTCTGGCCGATCAGAGCACCCTGCGTACTGTTCTTACCCAGCAACCCGTCCAACTGCGGCCTGGTTTCGAGCAGTTTTACAAATACGCCACGCTCGGTGTCTACTTCTCCAATCGCTTGCTGGCACGCGAACCTGATTTGCTGCAACGCTTTAACCGGCAGGTTTACTACTGCCTGGCAGAGACGCCCGCGCTGCATGCTGCGGAGAAAAAACAGATTGCCCAATTGCATCGCGACCTTTACCAGAGTTGGGCAGACAATCGGGTCCTGATTGACGCTGTGCGCCAGCAAAATAGGGAGCATGTGCAGCTTCACACCAGGGAGATTCTGGCACTGGACAGGCAATGGGTTAAAGAGACCAAAACCGGCTCCGCCCCCATAGCCGATGGGCTGCTGGCGCGACCCTTCTCGGCATGGCTCAAGACTCAGCAGGCAGAGAGCAACGGTCTGATAACCGAAATAATGGCCACGGACCGACTGGGTTTGCTGGTGGCCGCCAGCGAGCGGACCACCGATTACTGGCAGGGCGATGAGGCCAAGTTTTCCGAGGCGTTTTTTGCTATCAACAACGAGGCCTATATCGGTACGCTGCAATATGACCAGTCGAGCCAGGCCTATCAGGTGCATATAAGTGAGCAGATCCGTGACCCTGACACCAAGGAAGTAATAGGCACATTGATTATCGGTCTGAATATTGAGCGTGCCCTTTTGAAATCGGATCTTGGAGGCAAGTTATGATGCGCACCAGCCAACGCATCACGACCGCTTGCAGTCTTATGCTGGCGGCCGGGGTTCTGCTTGTGGGCTGCGCTGCGCCGCAACCCAAGGGCCCGTTAAGCGAGAAGCTTGCGCGGGTAACGCTGGAAACCCGGCCCCAAGATCGCATCGAAGCTTACAGGCTGGATGGCCAGTTGGTTAGTGGTCTGCATTTTGATGATCTGGCGCCTGGTAACCACGACCTTCGGGTACGTTATTATTTCGAAATTCCCGGCTCCGCTGGCGGCGCGGGCTCACTCGGGGAGTCTCGATGGGAGCGTTGCATTCTCGGCGTGCGCTATGCGGGCTTTGACGGGGGCCAGGATTACATTTTTCAGGCACAACCCATGGGGTTTCGAGCGTCGGGGTCGCTGCGCTCTGCCAACGGCGAAAAACTGGCAGAGGCACAAGTCATACGTTGCGGCCCGGCTGCCTGATAAAGCCTGTCTGACGCCACAGTGGCAGCCAGGCAAGATCATCTGAATCCTGAGCCGAGTGGTACTCGGCGCCTATCCAGCCTGCATAGTCGCTGGCCGCCAGAGCTGCAAAAGCGGCTGCAAAGTCCAGATCCCCGGTCCCCGGTGCGCCCCGTTCCGGCGTGTCGGCGAACTGCACATGCCCGATCTTGCCCTTCAGCCGCCCTATAACCGCGGGCAATGACTCACCCATGCGCTGCATATGGTAAAAGTCCAACTGCGCCGACAGATTCGGGTGACCGACACAGTCGATCATCTGCGCCAGCTCCTCGCCAGTGGCCAGCAGAAAATCGGGCATATCGATCCGGTTGATCGCCTCGCATACCACCTTTACATCCAACCCGGCAAAAGCCTCTGCCGTAGTGGCCAGATTCCTCGCCAGGGTTTCCAGGGAGCTGTCGCGGGTGGTGCCTGCAAGCAAACGGCCCGGCAGCACGTTGACCCGTTGTGGCCGCGCAATCGCTGCGTAGGCCAGCGCCTGCTCCAGCGCCGCCTGAAACAGCTCTTCCCGACCCGGCACCCCGGCCAACCCTGCCCCGCCCTCAAGCAGATCACCTGCGGGCAGATTGAACAGCACCAGAGGCATCCGGGCCTGCTGCATTGCCTCGCTGAGCTGCTGCGCCGGTACCGCATAAGGAAACTGGATTTCCACACCATCAAAACCATTGCGCGCTGCTGCCCCGGTGCGCTCGATCAGGGGTAAGTGGTTAAAAAGCATGGACAGATTGGCAGACAGTGGCCAGGACATGACGTGAACACCTCTTGATGATCAATGCAGCGATGATAAGCGCAACAAGCCTGCGGACCAAAGGCAGCCGCTGGCAGATGCCCATGCTACAATCGCGCCACGCCCCGGCCGGACTCGACACCTGGTTGGGAGTCTTCCGCTATTGAACCGGAGAAATACATGTCGATCTCAAAACGTCCGCTGGCCGTCATGGCTGGCTTGTGCCTGTCTGTTGCCTCCCTGTTTGCTGCACTACCTGCCGCTGCAGAAACCACCACCCTGCGTGTATCTGCCATTCCCGATGAAGCGCCCACTGAATTGCTGCGCAAGTTCGAGCCCTTGGGCAAGTACCTGGAGCAGGAACTGGGCATGCCCGTAAGCTTCCAGCCGGTATCGGATTACGCCGGGGTGGTTGAAGCTCTGGGCGCCGGTCGCCTTGATCTGGCCTGGCTCGGCGGTTTTACCTTTGTGCAGGCGCACCTGCGCAGTGGTGACGCGATTCCCGTGGTGCAGCGTGAACAGGACGCCGTATTTACCAGCACCTTTATTACCGCCAACCCTGATGTGAAAGAGCACAAGGACCTGGAAGGCAAAAGCTTTGCATTCGGCTCTGTCTCCTCAACCTCAGGTCATCTGATGCCACGCTACTTCATGCAGCAGGACGGCATTGATGCAGACAGCTTCTTCAGCCGCATCGCCTTCTCCGGTGCCCATGATGCCACCGCCGCCTGGGTCGAATCGGGCCGTGTGGATGCCGGTGTATTGAATGCTTCGGTATGGGACAAGCTGGTTGCCGAAGGCAAGGTCGATACCGACAAGGTACGCGTCTATCAACGCACGCCTACCTATTTCGACTACAACTGGACGGTGCGCGGCGACCTGGATCCGGAACTGGTCGAGAACATCCGCCAGGCGTTTCTCAAGCTGGATCCCGAAAACCCCGAGCACAAGGAAATCCTTGATCTGCAGCGCGCCAGTCGCTTCATCGAGACCAGCCCGGAAAACTACGCAGGCATCGAGCAGGCCGCACGCGCTGCCGGCCTGCTGCAGTAAGCCGTGGGCGTCGTACTCGAGGGTGTGGGCCTGACCCACGCCGGCGGGTTGCCAGCACTGCAGGGTATCGACCTGCGCATCGAGGCCGGTGAGCGGGTCGCCGTCATAGGCTCCTCAGGTGCTGGCAAGACCACCCTTTTGCGTCTGCTTGCCACCGGCTTGATGCCCAGTAACGGGCGACTGATGCTGCTGGGGCAGACACCCGCGCAACTGGGTTCCGCTGCCTTGAAAAAGCTGCGCAGCCGTATCGGCCTGATTCATCAGAGCCCGCCGCTGCCACCCCGCCAGCGTGTGGTAACAGCGGTGCAGGCCGGGCGGCTGGGGCAATGGTCCCTGCCCCGGGCGCTGATGTCGCTGTGCTATCCGCTGGATATCGACGGGGTCGAGCAGGTCCTCACGCCCATGGACCTGACCGACAAGCTGTTCAGCCGCTGCGATCAACTTTCCGGCGGCCAACTGCAACGGGTCGGCATTGCCCGTGTGTTGTATCAGCGTGCGGAACTGGTATTGGCTGACGAGCCCGTTGCGGCCATGGACCCTTTGCTGGCAGATCACACTGTCGCTCTGCTTAACCGGCTTGCCGCTGAGCGCCAGGTAACCCTGGTGGCCAGCCTGCACGCCGTGGATCTGGCGCTGAAGCACTTCCCCAGGGTAATCGGGCTGCGCGCGGGGCGGGTTCATTTTGACTGCCCCGCCGGGCAGGTAACCGACGCATTGCTCGAGTCCCTGTATGCCAACGACGAACTGGGCCCGGTGCAAGCGCAAGCAAACCATCCGGTTCCCCAGACTTTCGGGCCTGTGGCAGGGGTCGCTCCGCGATGCCTGTAGGATTACCGCCGCGCAACCGATGGCGTGATCCGGCAGCACTTCCCCGCCTGCTTATGACCGTCGCGGCGCTGATTATTCTCTGGCCGGGACTGGTATTGACCGAGTTCAACCCGGCCACTCTGATCGACCCTGATAACGCATCAGTCATGGGACGATTTCTGGCAGGTTTCTGGCCACCTGATCTATCCCCCCGCTTTCTTGCCCTGCTGGCAACCGCCACCCTGGAAACCCTGGCGATGGCCACCGCAGGCCTGACTTTGGCTTTGTTACTGGCCGTACCCATGAGTCTGCTGGCCACCCGATCCTTGTCGGTCTCATCGTTGCTGACAGGCCAGCCGGCGCGCTGGTCATCCGTGGCGCGCTATCCGGTGAGGCTGGTGATGATACTGCTGCGCAGTATTCCGGAGATTGTCTGGGCGTTACTCTTTGTGCGCGCTGTCGGGCTTGGCCCCACTGCCGGGGTACTGGCCATCGCCATCACCTACAGTGGCATGCTCGGCAAGGTATACGCCGAGATCTACGAATCTGTGGATCAGGCCCCCGCACGCGCCCTGCTGCAGAGTGGCAGCTCGCGACTCGCCGCGTTCTTTTACGGCATTCTGCCGGGCGCCGCACAGGAGCTGACTTCCTACACCCTGTATCGTTGGGAATGCGCCATTCGCGCCTCGGTCATCATGGGTTTTGTCGGGGCTGGCGGATTGGGGCAGATGATTGATCTATCGATTCGCATGTTTGCCGGCGGCGAAGTGGTTACCATCCTGGCGAGCTTTCTGCTTCTGGTGTTGCTGGCCGATCAGCTCAGCTCCGTACTGCGCCGGAGGCTGGCATGAACCGGCCCTGGCAGACACTTATTCTGATTGGCTCGATCCTGACAGCGATTATCGCGTCGTTCCTGTACCTGAGCATGGATCTGGGCGCCCTGACGCGGGGCGACGGGCCCGCGCAGATGGCAACCTACGCACAGTCGTTTTTCCCACCCGATACCTCTGCGCCCTGGCTGCGCAAGATCGGTTGGGGGCTGCTGGAAACCCTGGCAATATCCGCCGTCGGCACGCTGCTCGCCGTTATTGCCGGGGCCATTATCAGTCTGCTCGCCGCAGGCCGATTGGGGGAAATAGCCCGCGGGCTGGCGCGCTTGCTGCTCAACGCACTGAGATCGGTACCGGAGCTGGTATGGGCTGCATTGATGGTACTGGCCGCGGGTCTCGGACCCTTTGCCGGCACGCTGGCTATTGCCCTGCATACCACCGGCGTGCTCGGCAGGCTGTTTGCCGAGGCTCTGGAAAACAGCCCCCGGCAGCCAGCAAGAGCATTGCAGGACAGCGGCGCCGGGGCCACTGCAGCTTTTTTCTACGGCACCCTGCCCAACGTGTTGCCGCAATGGCTGTCGTACAGCCTGTATCGCTGGGAAAACAATATTCGCATGGCCGCGGTGCTGGGTTTTGTGGGAGCGGGCGGGCTCGGCCAGATGCTCTATGTCACGCTCAGCCTGTTTCAGCAATCAAGGGCGCTGAGCGTGATTCTGGCCATGCTGCTACTGGTCCTGGCGGTGGATGGTCTGAGCGCCTGGTTGAGACGGCGCCTGGCCTGAAAGAGCTGGCCGCATCAATGTGTTGCGGCGCGCTCCTGCACCAGCACCCAGGGGCGAATGACCACCGCCCACAAAGTGTCGGGGTTGCGCCGGCTCCAGTCCGCCGCCTCCTCATCCGAGGCGGGGCCCAGCTGCTTGTCTTCCATCCAGCGACGAACCTGCCCTGTGTCGTCACGGGTAAAGGCGCCAGCCACTTCCACCAGGTCCAGCTCGCGGCTTACCGAAAGCAGGTTGCCTGCAGCAAAGTGCCGCTCCAGCGCCTGCCACTCGATCTGCGAAGTCGCGCCCAGAATTGCGGCGTAGGTCTCATCGGGGCCTGTCATGGCGATGCATCCTCATCAATATTGATTCAGCGCATGGTAACCATCCTGCCTGCACTTGCAACAATTGGTCGGCAAGTCCGGGAAAAAAGCCTATTGTGACAAGGGCGTGTCGACTTTCAGACATAATGTTGCAGCAAGAGGACATTGGCCCATAAATGACCCGGAAATTACCAACCGCTGATTCCCTGCGCACACGCACATTGCTAAACTGCGCCGGTACAGTTCCGGGAGAGGGACAGGATATGGCACCTGCCGACACCGCCAACTCTTCGATCTAACGAACATCAAGCGAGAAAATAAAATGAAAATGGCTCAGAAAAAAGCAATCTCCCTGTTTATTGCCGCCGCCGCAGTTGCCGGTGCCAGCAACTTTGCGCTCGCAGCAGACAACATCAAGATCGCCCTCGCCGGCCCCGTCACTGGCCCCGTTGCCCAGTACGGCGACATGCAGTTCATTGGTGCCAAGATGGCCATCGAACAGATCAACAAGGCCGGTGGCGTGAACGGTAGCCAGCTCGAAGGTGTCGTATTCGACGACGCCTGCGATCCGAAGCAGGCTGTAGCCGTGGCCAACCGCATTGTCAACGAAGAGATCCAGTACGTAGTAGGCCACCTGTGCTCAAGCTCTACGCAGCCCGCCTCTGATATCTACGAAGACGAAGGCATTCTGATGGTTACCGCCGCCTCCACCAGCCCGGAAATCACCGAGCGTGGCTACGAGCTGGTGTTCCGCACCATCGGTCTGGATAGCCTGCAGGGCCCAACTGCTGGCAACTATATTGTCGAGCAGGTCAAGCCGAAGAAAGTCGCTGTTATTCACGACAAGCAGCAGTATGGTGAAGGCATCGCCACAGCCGTGCGCGACGTGCTGGTCGAGGGTGGTGTAGCGGTACCGGTATTTGAAGGCATCACTGCCGGTGACAAGGACTTCTCTGCACTGATCGCCAAGCTGCGTCAGGAAGGCGTCGATTTTGTCTATTACGGTGGCTACCATCCCGAACTGGGCCTGATCCTGCGTCAGTCTTCCGAACAGGGTCTGGATGTGACCTTCATGGGCCCTGAAGGTGTGGGTAACCCCGACATCTCCGCGATCGCCGGTGAGGCGTCAGAAGGCCTGCTGGTTACCCTGCCCAAGGCATTCGATCAGGATCCGCGTAACGCCGAACTGGTTGCTGCATTCAAGGCAAAAAACGAAGATCCATCAGGTCCTTTCGTATTCCCGGCTTACGCAGCGGTGCAGATCATTGCTGACGGCATCAAGCTGGCCGGCGAAAATGATACCTTCGAAGTAGCCAAGGCCCTGCGCAGCAACGAGTTCGATACACCTACCGGCACCTTGAGCTTTAACGAAAAGGGTGACCTGCAGGACTTCAACTTCGTTGTCTACAAATGGCACGCTGACGCAACCAAGTCTGCTCTGACCGAGTAACACCAGGTTCGGGCCCCGGGGCAAAGCTACATTCGCCCCGGGGCCCGTTTTTTTGATGCCCGTCTGTCCTGACCCGCATTGCTCATCCTGCTATTCCAGGTGTCGTGACCATGCCCGAGTCACTCTATTATTTCCTGCAACAGATACTGAACGGCCTTACGGTCGGCAGTACCTACGCGCTGATCGCGATCGGCTATACGATGGTGTACGGCATCATCGGCATGATCAACTTCGCCCACGGCGAGGTCTACATGATCGGCAGCTACATTGCATTCATAACCATTGCCGCCCTCGCTTTATTCGGCATCGAATATGTACCGCTGATGATTATCGGTGCGTTCATCGTCAGCATGATAGTAACCAGTGCCTACGGCTACAGTATCGAACGTGTTGCTTACCGCCCCTTGCGCGGTGGTAACCGACTGATTCCGCTGATCTCTGCTATCGGTATGTCGATCTTCCTGCAGAATCTGGTACGCCTGGCGCAAGGCTCACGGGATATCGCCATGCCCAGCATGATCACCGGTGGCATCACCATCGGCCCGGAAGACGGCTTTGCAGCAACTCTCTCTTACATGCAGATGATCATCTTTGCCGTCACACTGATCACCATGACCGGCCTGACCTTCTTCATTACCCGCTCGCGCATGGGCCGCGCCTGCCGGGCCTGTGCTGAAGACCTGAAAATGACCAATCTGTTGGGTATCAATACCAACGGCATCATTGCGCTGACCTTCATCATTGGTGCCGCACTGGCAGCTGTTGCCGGCGTTCTGCTTGGCATGTACTACGGCGTGATCAACCCCTATATCGGTTTCATGGCCGGCCTCAAGGCTTTTACCGCCGCGGTACTGGGTGGCATTGGCAGCATACCTGGAGCGGTGCTGGGTGGTTTGCTGCTGGGTATCACCGAGGCCATCACCGCAGGCTATTTCAGTAGCGAGTACAAGGATGTGGTGGCCTTCAGTCTGCTGATTCTCATTCTGCTTTTCCGCCCCAGCGGCATTCTCGGTCGCCCGGAGGTAGAGAAAGTATGAGGTCTCTCAATTTCAAGGCGGCCTGCATTTCCGCCGTGGTAGTGATAGTGCTCACCGCACTGCTGATGGGCGTGCGCCTGGAGCAAAGCGGAGCCGGGCTGACGGTCACCGGCGCAGGTGAAGACGTACTGTGGAAGATTGCCGCAGCGGCCGCATTCCTGTTCTTCTTCAACCTGTTCCGCGACCAGATAAATGGTCTGTGGCGCGCGATTCCCAGCGTGCCAAAAACGCCACCCAAGCTTGCCGATCTGCGTGACAAACCGGCATTGCAGCGTCTGTTCTGGTGTTTTCTGATTGCCGGGGCAGTGGTTTTCCCGTTCATGGCCAACCGTGGCGGTGTGGATCTGGCGACGCTGGTGCTGATCTACATCATGCTTGGCCTGGGCCTGAATATCGTGGTCGGTCTGGCGGGCTTGCTGGATCTCGGTTATGTCGGCTTTTATGCAGTAGGCGCCTACACCTACGCGCTGCTGGCGATGTATTTCGGCCTGGGATTCTGGACCGGCCTGCTGGTCGCCGGCGCCATGGCTGCGCTTTTCGGCTTCCTGCTGGGCTTTCCCGTTCTGCGGCTGCGCGGCGACTATCTGGCGATCGTGACGCTGGGCTTCGGGGAAATCATCCGAATCCTGCTTAACAACATGACCTGGTTGACCAATGGCCCGAACGGTATCGGCAGCATCCCCAAGCCTACCCTGTTCGGCCTGGAATTCAGCCGCCGTGCCAGTGAGGGCATGCAGACCTTTCACGAGTTCTTTGGCCTGGACTACGATTCCAGCCATCGAGTCATTTTCCTGTACCTGCTGGCCCTGGCATTGGTGCTGATCACTCTTTATGTAATCAATCGCCTGCTGCGCATGCCCATCGGTCGCGCCTGGGAAGCTTTGCGCGAGGACGAAATAGCCTGCCGTTCGCTGGGCATCAACCCCACTGCAATCAAACTCAACGCCTTCACCATCGGCGCCACCTTCGCTGGTTTCGCAGGCTGTTTCTTTGCTGCGCGGCAGGGCTTTATCAGCCCCGAGTCCTTCACCTTTATCGAGTCGGCGATCATTCTGGCGATCGTCGTGCTGGGCGGCATGGGCTCACAGGTGGGTGTTATTCTGGCGGCGATCATCATGACTATCCTGCCGGAGCTGGCGCGCGAGTTTAATGAATACCGCATGCTGCTGTTCGGTCTGATGATGGTGCTGATGATGATCTGGCGGCCCCAGGGTCTATTACCGATGAAGCGTCCGCATATGGAGCTCAGAACATGACTGCGATGACTCCCCTGCTCGACGTATCGGGCCTGACCATGCGTTTTGGCGGTTTGCTGGCCGTCAACGGTGTAGGCCTGCAGGTACACGAAAAACAGATCGTCTCGATGATCGGGCCCAATGGCGCGGGCAAGACTACGGTATTCAACTGCCTGACCGGATTCTACAAGCCTAGCGATGGCAAGATCGTGTTTCGCGGCGAAGAGATTCAGGGTCTGCCGGGCTTCAAGGTTGCCCGCAAAGGCATGATCAGGACCTTCCAGCATGTGCGCCTGTTCAAGGAAATGACCGTCGTCGAGAACCTGATGGTCGCACAACATCAGAACATGAATACCAGCATGCTGGCGGGTCTGTTCAAGACCCCGGGTTACCGTCGCAGCGAAAAGGAAGCCCTGGACCGCGCGGCTTACTGGCTCGACCGAGTAAATCTGCACGAATTCGCCAACCGCACCGCCAATACCCTGGCTTACGGCCAGCAACGTCGTCTGGAAATTGCCCGCTGCATGGTCACTCAGCCCAGCCTGCTGATGCTCGATGAGCCAGCTGCCGGCCTCAACCCGCGGGAAACAGAGGATCTCAAGGAGCTGATCGCCGAGTTGCGCGATAACCACGACCTCACGGTCTTGCTCATCGAGCATGACATGAAGCTGGTTATGGATATTTCCGATCATATCGTGGTGATCAACCAGGGCTGTCCGCTGGCCCAGGGCACACCGGAAGAAGTCCGGCTGAATCCTGACGTCATCAAGGCCTATCTTGGCGAAACCTGAGGGTTAATCTGCATGCTGTACATGAAGAACGTATCAACCCACTACGGCAAGATTCAGGCACTGCATGATGTGAGTCTGGAGGTGGAGCGCGGCGAGATTGTTACCCTGATCGGCGCCAACGGGGCTGGCAAGACTACCCTGCTGATGACGCTGTGCGGCGATCCGGCCGCTACCACCGGCAGTATCCGCTATGCCGGTGAAGAGCTGACGGGGCTTACCACTGCCGAGATCATGCGCAAGGACATCGCCATAGTACCCGAGGGTCGGCGGGTGTTTTCGCGCCTGACCGTGGAAGAAAATCTAAGCATGGGCGGGTTCTTTACCCATAGGGACGCGTTCCAGGAGCAGATGGATACCACCCTGACCCTGTTTCCACGGCTGAAGGAGCGGTTCCAGCAACGGGCCGGCACTATGTCGGGTGGCGAACAGCAGATGCTCGCAATCGGCAGAGCCTTGATGAGCAAACCGAAGTTGTTGCTACTCGATGAACCTTCCCTGGGCCTGGCTCCCATCATTATCCAGCAGATATTCGAGATTATCGAACAACTGCGCGAACAGGGCGTGACCATCTTTCTGGTCGAGCAGAACGCCAACCAGGCATTGAAGCTGGCTGATCGCGGCTACGTGATGGAGCACGGTCGCATCGTGACCCAGGACACCGGGGAAGCCTTGCTCAGCGACCCGCAGGTGCGCAGCGCCTATCTCGGCGGCTAGGCTGGGTTAGTCAGCGGATGGCGGGCCTGTCAGGAGGCCCGGGTAGGCACAGCCAGCGAAGCTCTCACCCGCTGTCAGCAGCCGTGTACTGGATTGATAGTAATATCCGTTGAGACGGGAGAAGCAGGGTTTCGGGTATACCCAGAGCTCAACTGGCTCGCCCTCAAGAGTGCGGAAACTCCGCACGCCGTCGGGTAGTTTTTCGGTGATGATCGGTTGCCATTCGTCACCGAGGGTAGTCAGCTGCAGGCCGGAGCCGGCAATGCGTACCATCCATTCGGGCCGCTCGCCTTCCGCAACCCACTGGCTGGCCGCAGCAACCTCGTCTGCACAACCATCACCAGTAGCACCCAGGCGCACAACAGCGCCGGGGCTGATGCTGTTGCCGTCAACAAGTTGTCCGCGGAGTTCGACAAAGAGCACGTTCTGGGCTGGCTCCGCCACGCGCTCAAAAAGAGCTCTCAACTCACCGTCTATCCGCACCTGATGGGCAGAGCCGGAACAGGTTTCAAGCCGTGCCCCCTCCTCTGTCAGGTGCATCAGCCCACTGGTTCGCGAGGACCCTTCCCCATCGGATTGCGGCAACCAGGCGCAGCCGGATAGGGTAACGAGCGCGAGCGTGGTGCTCATTGCGGGCATCGAACAACGGGAAACGGGCATTTGCGGTCCTCGAAATCAATAATATACAGAAATACTTAAAGGTAACTGGTCACAAAAAGATCAACTGGTGCTAGCCTAGCAGGAGTATCGCAACTACCCTAGCAACGCCAGTAACCAATAACATTTGAGCACGACTCCCAGGGCAATATGAAAAAACTAACCGCCGTTTCCGCCGTCATCATCTCAATGGCATTGACCGCCTGCTCTACCCCTCCACCCGCCCCTGTGGCTGTAGCACCGCCGCCGCCCTGGGCAGAGCCCAGGATAGCCAGCCTGACCGCGGTTGCCGAGGCGCAGGGTTTTGAAGTACAGCGTGAAGGCGAGCAGATCCGGCTGATCATTCCCGTCGACGGCACTTTCCACCCCAAGCGCACGCTTCTGTTGCCTTCGGGCCTGGCACCGCTGGGCAAGGTGGCGAAAGCGCTGAAGGATGACATGGGCAGTCAGTACGCGGTAATCGGGCACAGCAGCAGCGACGGTGACCGGGAGCTCAATCGGCGCCTGAGCATGGAGCGCGCTCAGGCTGTGGCCAGCGTGCTGATGCTCGGCGGTGTGAGTAGCCAGCGCATGAGCCTGCACACCATGGGTGAAGACAGGCCGATGGCTGATAACTCCACACTGACCGGCCGCGATCTCAACCGCCGGGTGGAGATTCGTCTGACACCCTATCCTGCTCGCAGTATTGCGCTGGCCGCTACGCAGCCCTGAACCGCGAAGCCTTTACCCAGCGCACCGCGCAGTATGGAAACAAAAAACCACCCAAGGGCTTGAGCCCGAAGGTGGTTTTTTAATGCCTGGCTTTTAACCGGCAAGCCTGGGATCAGGCAGAGATCGGCGTGCGCCAGTCATCGGAACCGGAAGTGCCGGAGACTTCGTGGGTCCAGATAATCTTGCGGTAGGTAAAGTACACATCTTCCAGATGGGTGAAGTGCGACAGATTCGGATCCTGACAATTGGGCATGTGCGACTGCACATCAACGATGATCGCGTCCTGCAGCTCAATCGTATAGTAGTGCTCCTGGGTGCCGGTAGCGGAGGTGCGATACCACTCCAGGCGGCAACTGCTCAAGCGCTCACCTGAGGTCAGGGCGTTGAAGATCAACGGGGAAGACTTGTCGAACACCTTGGTGATCATCAGTGGTTTGTGAACGCGCTGACCGGTTGGCTGACCGGATTGCGGATCACGCGGGATGATTACCTGATGATCGAAGGCCTGAACCAGAATCTGATCCTCGTGGCCTTCCTGGAAGATATTGCCGACCGAGTCCTCGGTAAAAGTACCTGCTGTGATCAGACCTTGCTTGGTGCCTTCGAGGGACATATAAGCGGGTGTTGGCATCGGAGCTCTCCTTGCGGGGTTGTGGACGTTCTACGCCCTGGAGCTCATCTACTTACAAGACCTGTGCCGAACTTATATTATCTTTTAAAATCAAGTACATACGCTATTTTTCATCAGCCGAAAAATCAAACTGTGCGCCAGTTCACGGGATATTGCGCAAAGCCTTGCGCAGCTGCGCGCAGGAAGTTGCCAGAGAGACCGGAGGCCGCTGAGGGCCTCACCCGCCAGCCGAGATAAGCCTTTGAGGTGCAAGCAATTGCGCAAGAAGCTGCACACCCCCGACCTACTCCCAGGGCTTGCCCCGGGTTCTCTCGACGCGAGTCACCCGACCATGCATCGCGGCCTTGGCCAACATATGTGCGCTGACCGGCGCAGTGATAAACAGAAAAAGTGTTATCAATAGCTCATGCAGGCTGATCCCGTCGCGGGTGGCACTGAAATACACCAGTGAGCCGATCACCAGAGCACCTACACCGAGCGTTGACGCCTTGGTAGGGCCGTGCAGCCGCATATAGAAATCCGGCAGCTTCCAGAGCCCGATAGAGCCGATCAGGGCAAATACACTGCCCAGCAAAATGAGCGCAGCCACAACCCATTCTACGGCACTGGCGCTTTGTATGGCTTCTAGCATCTTGGCTTCCTATTCAATGATGTCACCACGCAACAGATGCTTGGCAATCGCGACCGTACCCACAAACCCCATGACCGCAATCAACAGGGCTGCCTCGAAAAACAGATCGGACCTCAGATAGAGCCCAAGCAGCACGATCAGTGCAATGGCATTGATGTACAGGGTATCGAGCGCCAGTATGCGGTCAGGCAGATCAGGGCCCTTGAACAGACGCAACATGTTCAGCACCATCGCAACAGACATGATGCCCATGCACAGAAAAATTACGGCTGAGAGCATTCGAACACCTCCATCAGGGGTCGCTCATAACGCTGCTTGATCGTCTCGATCAGAGCCTGTTCGTCGTCAACGGTCAGCGCATGAATAAGCAGAGTCCGGCGGTCATCGCTTATATCGGACGAGACGGTGCCTGGCGTCAGGGAAATAGTGCTGGCCAGGAGACTGATGGCAAAATCATCGGTGAGCTCCAGTGGATACTCGATAAAACCGGGCTGCAACTTGGTATTGGCGCCAACCACCAGCTTGGCCACCTCGAGGTTGGCAATAGCAATATCACCCAGAACCCGGACAGCAAAGCGCAGTAACACCAGGGGATGATGCAGTTTTGGCGGATTGGGCCAGAACACATCGGTCAGCTGCGGTATGCCCCAGGCAAGAAAGACGCCCAATACCCAGGTACCGGCAGAAAGACTGTTCATGAGCAGCAACCACACGAGCAGCAGCACCAGGCTCAGCCAGGGGTGTGGAAAAAACGCACTGCGAGCCATCATGGTTGAACTCCCGAAGCGACTGGAACGACCGACATGACTTGCTCGATGTAGGTAGCAGGTGCAAGTAATTGCGCCGCGGTAGCATCCAGGTAGGTAAGTACCGGATTGGCAAAAAGCACCAGCCCGGGGCTACCAACGAGTAACAACAGAGCTGCCACAAGGCGCAGCCTGTCCAGTGGCTCGGCAATTGCCGGAGCCGCATCATGACGCCAGAACAAAGTGGTGCCTGCCCTGCTCATGGCCACAAGTACAACCAGGCTGCCGACCAGCAGCGCAGGGTAAAGCAGCGCCGCTTTTAAGCCTGTGCCTGCCGCGGCAAGGAGCATCGCCTTGCCGAGGAAGCCAGAGAACGGCGGCATGCCTATCACCGATATCGCAGCGATAAAGAACAGGGCACTGACCAACTTGGCATGTTCCATTTGCGGGCCGGGTATCAGACGGGACCCGAAGCGGGGGCCGCGTAAGCGGCTGATGATACCCGCCAGCAAAAACAGGGCCCCGCTGACCCAGGTGGTATGGATCAGGTAATAAAGGCTGGCGGTCAACGCCTCCTGGGTTCCCAGCGCAATACCCGCCAGCAGGGTACCCACGGAGACCACGATCAGATACGAAATCAGGCCATTGAGGCTGGCTGCCGCCAGTGCGCCGATAGCGCCTAACGCTATGGTGACCAGCGCCACCGGCCAGATCCAGGCGCTTGCCAGATTCGCCAGCTCCCCCGCTTCAGCGCCGAAGATCAGGGTGTAGACGCGCAGAATGGAATACAGCCCAACCTTGGTCATGATCGCAAAAAGTGCAGCCACCGGGGCAGTCGCCGCCGCATAAGCCTTGGGCAGCCAGAAGTACAGCGGGAAGATCGCCGATTTGAGGCCGAATACAATCAGCAGCAACATGCCTGCGGCACCGGCCACGGGCGCATCGGCCGGATCCAGCGTGGCAACTCTCAGCGCCATGTCAGCCATGTTGAGCGTGCCGGTAATACCATAGAGCGTTCCCGCCGCGATCAGGAACAGAGCCGACCCGAACAGGTTGAGCACCACATAATGCAGGCCGGCGCGCACGCGGGCAGACCCCGCCCCATGCAGCAGCAAGGCGTACGAGGCGATCAGCAGAATCTCGAAGAACACGAAGAGATTGAACAGGTCACCGGTGAGGAAGGCACCGGTGATACCCATCAGTTGAAACTGGAAAATCGCATGGAAGTTGCGACCCAGCCCATCGTCACCACGCGCAGCATAGATGATCACGCCGCTGGCCAGCACCGCAGCAATCCCCAGCATCAGAGCCGCCAGACGATCAACCACCAGCACTATGCCGAACGGGGGCTCCCAGTTACCCAGCGCATAGACAATAGTCCCGGCATCGGCCTGGCTCATCAGGACCAGTGCGAGCGGCACCTGTACCAGGGTGGCCAGCAGGGACAGGCTCCGTTTGAGGGTCATGCTGCTGCGCGCCATCAGCAGCAGCAAGGCACCGACAAACATGGGTATCAGAACAGGAAGAACCGGCAAGTGATTCATCAATGGTCTCCCTTGCCATCAACGTGATCACTTTCGAGTTCACCCTGGGCCCGCAGCGCCAGCACCAGGACATAGGCAGTCATCGCAAAGCCGATAACAATCGCCGTCAGCACCAGCGCCTGGGGCAAGGGGTCAGCGTACTCCCGGGCCTCCCCGAGAATGGCTGGCATGCCGGTGGCCAGCCGTCCCATGGCGAACAGAAACAGGTTAACCGCGTAGCTGAGCAGAGTCAGACCCAGTACCACCGGAAAAGTCCGGGCCCGCAACATCAGATACACACCGCAACTGGTCAGCACGCCCAGCGTAATGGCATAGAGCAGTTCCATCAGCTTGCCTCCCCGGCATTACGGCCAACCGACAATTTACCCAGATTGGTCAGAATCAATAGCGTTGCACCCACCACAGTGAGATAGACCCCCAGATCAAAGAGCAATGCGCTGGCAAGTTCTACCTTGCCCACCAGCGGTATGCCAACGTACTCGAACGTACTGGTCAGGAATGGGTAACCAAACAGCAGGCTGCCCAGGCCGGTAAGCCCTGCGATAATGACGCCAGCCCCGGCCAGATAATGGTAATCGATGCGCCAGCGCTCGGCGGTCCACTGCACGCCACTGGCGAAGTACTGCAGAATCAAGGCTACCGCGGTTATCAGGCCGGCAATAAATCCACCGCCAGGCAGGTTGTGGCCGCGCAGGAAGATATACACCGAGATCATCAACGCCAGCGGCAGGATGACCCGGGACAGATTTACCAGCATCAGCGGATGCGCATCCCGGGCCCAGGGCCGGCCATTGGCGTCGGTTACCGGTGTGAGCAGGCGCAGGCCGTCGATCAGTGCATAGATCGCGATACCGGCAATCGCCAGCACCGTGACTTCGCCCAGGGTGTCGTATCCGCGGAAATCGACCAGGATCACGTTGACCACATTGGTCCCGCCGCCCCCGGTCTTGCTGTTGGCCAGAAAAAAGCCGGCAATGCTCTCGTACGGACGCGTCAGCACTGCAACCGCCAGGCCCGATACCAGCAGGCCCGCAAATCCCGCTACAACAAGATCGCGTACCTGACGCAGGCTGGAGGATTCCACCGGCGTGCGACGGGGCAAGAAGAACAGCGACAACATCAGCAGAACGATGGTCACCACTTCGACCGACAGTTGGGTCAGTGCCAGGTCCGGAGCAGAGAAGCGCGCAAAGGCCAGAGCCACAAAGAGGCCGACCACGCTGAGCATCACCAGTGCAATCAACCGCTGACGGTGCCAGAGCACTGTCGCCAGTGCGGCCGCCATCAACATAAGGGCGCCTACCAGCGTTACCCCATCAATCGGAGTCATTGCCACATCGCCGCGCAGCTCCGGCAGCTGCAGCAACCAGAAACCGCTGGTTAACAGGGCCGCGACAAGCATCCAGGCCAGGTAGCGCTGCAAGGAAGCGTTCTCAAGTAATAGAGTGAACTGCCCGGCACCGCGTACCAGAGCCTGCACCGCACTTTCAAACATCAGCTTGGCATCCAGTACCGGCAGCCCCTCATACCAGTTGTAGAGCCGGCTGCGACCAGCGTATACCAGCACACCGCCGACCAGGGCGACCACGCTCATCGCCAGCGGCAGGTTGAGCCCGTGCCAGATCGCCAGGCTGTAATAGGGTAAATCGCCACCCACAGTAGCGCTCGCCGACACAGCCAGTAACCCGGCCACGGTAAACGCGGGCGCCAGGCCAACCAGCAGACACAGGGCGACCAAAATCTCAACCGGCACCTTCATGTAGCGCGGCGGCTCATGGGGCGGATACTTGGGAAGGTTGAACGGCTTGCCGTTGAAAAATACGTCGTGAATAAAGCGCAACGAATAGGCGACCGAAAACACCCCCGCCAGCGTCGCGACCAGCGGGATCACCCAGCTGAAGTTGCCGAACTGGGTCTGTTGCAGCGTTTCGGTAAAGAACATTTCCTTGCTCAGGAAGCCGTTGAGCAGCGGCACCCCGGCCATGGCAGAAGCAGCCACCATGGCCAGCGTGGCCGTGTGCGGCATGAAGCGCCAGAGCCCGTTGATACGGCGCATGTCACGAGTACCGGTTTCATGGTCGATGATCCCGGCAGCCATGAACAGTGACGCCTTGAAGGTCGCGTGATTGATGATGTGAAAAACCGCCGCCACAGCGGCAAGCTTGGTATCCAGACCAAACAGCAGGGTAATCAGGCCCAGGTGGCTGATCGTCGAATAGGCCAGAAGCCCCTTGAGATCATGTTTGAACAACGCCGTAAAGGCGCCGAGCAACAGCGTGATCATCCCCGTAATACTGACCAGGAAGAACCACAGATCGGTATCGGCCAGGGCCGGATACATTCGCGCCAGCAGGAACACACCTGCCTTTACCATGGTCGCCGAGTGCAGGTAGGCCGAGACCGGAGTGGGCGCAGCCATTGCGTGGGGCAGCCAGAAATGGAACGGGAACTGCGCCGATTTGGTGAACACGCCAAGCAGCACCAGCACCAGCACTACCGGGTAAAGACTATGGGCCCGGATCAGGTCGCCGGCCGCAAGCACTGCCGACAGCTCGTAGCTACCGACTATATGACCCAGCAATAGAACGCCGGCAAGCAGTGCCAAGCCACCCCCGCCAGTGACCGCCAGCGCCATGCGAGCGCCCTTGCGGGCATCGGTGGAGTGCGACCAGTAGCCGATCAGCAGGAAGGATGACAAGCTGGTCATCTCCCAGAAGAACATCATCAGCAACAGGTTTTCCGACAAGACCACGCCGAGCATCGCGGCCATGAACAGCAGCAGATAGGCGAAGAAACGACCCATCGGATCGCTTTTAGACAGGTAATACCGGGCGTAAAGAATAACCAGTAGACCAATACCCTGGATCAGGAGCGCAAACATGAACCCCAGACCATCGAGTCGGAAGCTCAGATTCAGACCAATCTGTTCCAGCCAGGGCCAGGTTTGCACCAGCACCTTCCCGGCAAAAACGTCCCCGGAGAGCCGCCACAATAGAAACAGGCCGATGGCTGGAGGCAACATGGTTGCCAGTGCACAAAGGGAGCGGCCATAACGAACCGTCAACAGGGGTAACAGGCACCCCAACAGGGGAAGGAATACAATCAGCGCCAGGGTCATGCAGGACTTACTCCATCAATGGCCGTTCAGGCTTCTTCAAGCCGTTCATTATCCACACACAGCCTTGCACTGTCATGAATTCAGCCAATCGATTGGATTTGGACTTTCTATTCAGACCTTTCCCTGCCGACTAAATCCCCCCGAGCCCGGTCGGAATCAAGCGCATCACCTAGCGGCCCGACGCTGGGTCTGACGCCCGCCATATGCCCGGCACGGGAAATGGCGTGGGCTGCCAAAGGTGCGGTGATCAGCAATACCGCTATCGCCAGCAATATCTCCACCCATGCGGTGCCAGCAGTAGCAGCCAGCACGCCAAGCAACACCAGGATTGCCCCCAGCGCGCCGGCTTTGCTGGCCGCGTGCATTCGCGTGTAGGCATCAGGCAAACGCAAGACTCCCAGGGCTCCCAGCAAACTGAAAGCCGCGCCCAGCAAGATCAGCATGGAGCCAGCGAAGGCAAGCAGGTCATTCATGATCCGCCCTCCCGCTTACCTTCATCGCTCTCGCCTGCGACCTGGGGGCGGTCAGTACTGTGGGTGCCCTGGAAAAGCAGCGCAAAGGCCACGCTACCCAGAAAACTGACGATCGCCAACACGATGGCCACATCGAGCAATACCGCCTGCTCACTCATCATCGCCAGTACCGCCACCCCGGCGACCCCGATCATGGTCAGTGCATCGACGGCCACCGCCCGGTCCGGCCGACTAGGGCCCACCAGCAGACGCCACATGATCAGCAACGTACTCAACAACAGCATGCCGCCTGCCAGGGGCAGGACCCAACCGGCTCCAGCCAGTGTCACATTCACAGGTCACCTCCTAGGGGTTGTACCCAGCGCATCAGGCGGCGTTCTATCTCGCTGACGGCCAAAATCACAGAATCAACCGAACGGGTATCCAGTACATGCACAAACAGGTCACCGGTTCGTGCCCGGTAATCCAGCGCCAGGGTGCCCGGAGTCAGCGTGAGCAAACAACCCAGCAGGGTAATCAGGCGCTTGTCCCGAGTGTGGACAGGTACGCACACAACTGCCGGCTCGACCTTGCAGTGGGGATTGAGCACAATCTTTGCCACGTCAAGAGAGGCGCTGAAAACCTGCCAGATGAACCAGGGTACAAACACCAGTGCCGCCTCAAGACGCAACGCATACAAACGACTGCCCTGATGCATCAGCCCGACGACTCTGATGACCGGATACAGCGCTGCAAATCCTAACAAGCAGTACATGGGGCTCAGCGACGCCAGGAATGCGGCCAGGGCGGCAGCAAGGAGCAGATGAATGTAGAACATCACTCACGCCTCCCGTCGAGCAGTTGCAGATAGGCCGGCGCTTCTATCAGCTGGGCCGAAGCGGCCATCGCGTATTCCATAACCGGCCCGGCACCAAGTCCGATTGACACGGTAATCATCGCCAGTACGCCTACCGTGATCCAGGCACCTGCCGGCCCCTGCCCTGTCACGCCAAGCATTGCTGGCTGCGGGTGCGCCTTGAGAAAGCTCTCGTTCCAGATCTTGCTCATCGAAAGCAGAGTAAAGACGCCAGTGAAGAGCGCAAAGAATGCAGCCACCCAGATGCCTGCGTCCAGGCTCGCCTTGACCAGTACAAACTTGGCCCAGAAACCGGACAGGGGCGGTATACCCGCCAGGGACAGAGCGGGTATGGCAAAGAGAATCGCCAGCAAAGGCGTGCGCGCATACAGGCCGCCCATGGCGGCCAGGCGCTCGGAGCCGGTTATACGGGCCGCAATGCCGCCAACAAAGAACAGGTTGGCTTTGACCACGATATGGTGGATCAGGTAGAAAACCGCGCCCGCCAGCGCCAGCGGCGTGGCCAGGGCCAGGCCCAGCACCATGTAGCCCACCTGGCTGACGATATGAAAGGACAGGATACGCCGCACCTCCGTCTGGGCCGCCGCGCCCAGCACGCCAATGATCATGGTCGCGCAGGCTACCCACAACAGCACCGTATGAATAACGCCCGGCTCCGGCCAGAGCAGGGTCACCAGTCGGATCAGGGCGTACACGCCCACCTTGGTCAGGAGACCGGCAAAGAGCGCAGAGACTGGCGTCCAGGCCACGTGGTAACTGGCCGGCAGCCAGCCAAACAGCGGAAACAGCGCCGCCTTGATCGAAAAGGACACCAGCATCAAAATCACGCCCAGCCAGGCTCCGTCGCTGGCTTGCTCGGCGCGGAACAGCAGCGCAAGCTCCCCCATGTTCAGGGTGCCTGTAGCCCCATAGACCAGCCCCGCCGCGAGGAGAAACAGCAGCGTCGCCAGCATGTTGAGCACCAGGTAGGTCATCGCCCCGGACAACCGCCGCTCGCCGCCGCCCAGGGCAATGAGCGCGAAGGAACCGATCAGCAGGACCTCAAACCAGACATACAGGTTGAATACATCAGCGGTGATGAATGCGCCGCAGATACCGGCCAGCAGCCCCTGTATGAACAGATGCGTATCGCGCAGAAAATCTGCCGGCATCGGCTGGCGTAAGCAATAGACCAGTGTCGCCAGGCCGATCACACCGGTGATAGCAACCATGACGGCGGAGAGTCGATCGATCACCAGACTGATGCCATAGGGCGCCCCCCAGCCACCCATCTGCGCGCTCAGCACAGTACCGCCAGCGGCAATCACTACCAGATACAGGCCGGTCAGCAGTAGCAGCACGGCACCGGTGAGGCTGATCGCGGTCACCCAGGCGTGATGACGCCTGACCAGCAGTGCCAGCAGCAGCGTCACAAGGGGAATCAGGATCGGCAGAACGATAAGGGTATTCATTCCCTGCCCCCCTGGCTCTGACCGTGACCCTGTTCAGCGTCCTCGTCCGGAGCCGGCTCTTCGGTTACCTGGCTGACACCGTCGGTATCCTTGTCCCCATGCAGCTCGTGGGTGCGCTTGAGTACCGACAGGGCAAACACGAACAAGGCAAAGCCGATCACAATGGCCGTCAATACCAGCGCCTGGGGCAAGGGATTGGCAGCGTCAAGTGCACCCTCACCGGCGAAGGTAAAAGCCGCCTCACTGCCCGAGTAACGGCCCGCGGTAAGCACCCCCAGATTGATCGCATTGCCCAGCACCGCGATGCCAAGCACAACACGCATCAGATGCCGGTCCAGCATCATCCAGACCCCCAACGCCGACATGAGGCCGGCGGTAATGGCACCAATCCATTCCATCAGGCGGTCCTCCCGATCAGGTTGCGAACCATATGCATGACCGAACCGAATACTGTCAGGAAAACCCCCACATCAAACAATAATGGCGTGCCCAACTTGACGCCGAATGGCTCGATCCAGAAGCCGGTCATGAACGCCACCTGGGCTCCCAGGCCGAACAAACCCGCTCCCACCGCACAGGCGAGCCCCAGGCCAATAATCGTAGGCGGCGCGATCCGCGAGAGCCCGCGCTGAATACCCCGCCCGAATGTAACCACCAGCAGGGTAAAGCCTGTGGCCGCCACCAAGCCTCCGATAAACCCCCCACCGGGCAGGTTGTGGCCACGCCAGAGAATAGCCAGTGATACCACCAGCAGAATGGTTGCCAGAGGGCGCATGCCCTGGCGCAGCATCAGAGAACCAAATTCGGGCAAGCCGCGCGGTTTGCCTTCGGGTAACTGGCCGGCACCCAGCAGCGTGGAGGCAGCCAGGGCAGCGATGGCCACTACCAGGATCTCCCCAAGGGTATCCACCGCTCGGAAGTCCACCAGAATCACATTGACCACATTGCTGCCGTAGCCTGCCGGCAGGCTGTTAGCCAGAAACCAGTCTGCCAGATCGCCAGGCAGAGGTTGGCTGACCGCCGTCATGATCAGCAGCGTAACAGCCAGGCCGAAGAGCATCGCAACTCCGGCATGCCAGATATTCATGGCACGGGTGTTGTTGCCACTGGCTGGCACCCCCCGCATCCGGCGCAGCACCATGGCCAGAAATACCACCGTCAGGGTTTCCACCATTAGTTGAGTAAGCGCCACATCCGGCGCGTTGATGGACACAAAGAAGAGCGCCAGGCCCAGACCGCTAGCCCCAAGGGAGGCCACCAACGCAAGACGCCCGCCCATGAAGGCGGCACCCGCTGCGCCGCCAAGGGCCAACAGACAGCCAATCAGCCCCGGTAGTGACACCGCTGATAACGCCGGACCGTCAAAGGGCTGAGCCTTCATCAACAACAGACCCCCGAGTACGCTGATGCTGACGATCAACGTCATCAAGGCCATATGCAAACGCAATGAGCCGTGCTGGAAAAGGCCGGCCACTGCGCCCGCAAACTGGAAAAGGCGTTTGAGCGACTTGTCCCAGACCAGGTCACCGCTGAACTCCCAGACACTGCCCAGGCGCCTGGCCAGCGCGCGCACCGAATCAGCCCGAAAGTAGAACATGGTCCCCAACCCCAGGGTCAATACGCTGGCCAGCACTGCCGGGGTTATGCCCCCCCACAGATACAGACTGACATCGACCTCGCCACTGGCTGCGGCCTGAACGGCGGTATTCACCAACCAGGTTTCAGGCCACTGGTTCCAGGCGCCGAGACCAAAACCACCCACCGCCAGCAGCAGCGGACCGGCCCACATGACCGGGCTCACTTCATGGGGCTGCCCTTCCCAATGCCCGCGCTGGCCGAAGAAGGTCTTGAAGAAGATCAGACCGGCGGCAGCGACCAACAGGGCATTGGTGAGAATCATCACCAGCGTGACACTCCAGCCAACCGCTCCCATTTCCATCAGCCCGGCGTACTTGAACTCCTTGGCGATAAATCCGAAGAAAGGTGGCAGGCCGGCATTGGAAAAGGCGGCCAGCCCCACTGCGATACCAGTCAGGGGCATCAACGCGAAAAGCCCCCCCAGCTTGCGGATATCTCGCGTGCCTGTGGAGTGATCGATAGCGCCGACAGCCATGAACAAGGCGCCCTTGTAGAACGAGTGGGCAACCAGATACAGCACGAAGGCCTGCAGGCCGTAGCTGGTGTTGGTGCCGATCAGCATGGTCAATTGGCCCAGCACTGCCACCGTGGTAAAGGCCAGCATGCGCTTGAGGTCATATTGCCGAATTGCCAGCACAGCGCCCAGCAAAGCTGTCAGAGCACCCAGTGTGATCAGCACCGTACTCCAGCCAAAGCCACCACCAAGCGTAGGATTGAGTCGGGCCAACAGGTAGATCCCCGCCTTGACCATGGTCGCCGAGTGCAGATACGCCGACACCGGCGTAGGCGCGTTCATCGCGTTGGGCAGCCACAGATGGAAGGGAAACTGTGCCGACTTGGTAAAACAACCAATCAATACCAGCACC
Source organism: Halopseudomonas salina (assembly GCF_008641105.1). The sequence continues at coordinate 216,060 of NZ_VTTI01000006.1, read as the reverse complement.
ATGATTGCCGGAAACAGACCGTGGGCCTGCACCAGTCCCGCCTGCAACTGGGAAAACTGCCAGGTCTCTGCAGCAGTACCCAGTAGCACCAGCCCGGCCAGCAACGCCAGGCCACCGCCGCCGGTAATCAACAAGGCCTGCAGGGCTGCCCGACGGGATTCGGATTTTTCGTGGTTGAAGCTGATCAACAGATAGCTGGCAATACTGGTCAGTTCCCAGAACACGAACATCACGATCAGATTGTCCGCCAGCACCAGGCCGAGCATGGCCATCATGAAGATCAACAGGTAGGCATAGAACCGGCCAAGTTGCGGATGATCATGTAGATAGGCGCCGGAATACATCACGATCAGAGTGCCGATCCCGCTGATCAGCAACGCAAACAGCAGAGCCAGGCCGTCCAGTCGCAGGGTCACCGCGACATCAAGCAAGGGCACCCAGGCAAAACTCTCGAATAGAATCTCGCCGCCTGCCACCGCTGATATCTGTGAGGCAAACCAGGCGAAGCACGCAGCGGGCACCAGCGCCAGCAGCAAACCCGCATAGCGCGGAACCGCGCGATACACCAAAGGCGCACAAAGCCCGTTGATGAAAATGGCTAGAAGACTGGCCAGCATCTCAGGCCGGTCCCGGTAGATCGTGTAATGACATCAAGTGCGCTCCCGTAAACCCTGGAACACTCAATTTACACATTAAGAACCTGATGGAATATCTTGACTAACGCCGACAATCAAACTGCAAAGGCCGACGGCCAGAGCGCTATAAATAAGAAGAAGAACTGTTACCTCTGAAACACTTTGAATCAAAATCTGATGGGATCTGGCCATGACAATGCATCCCCCAAGAGCGTCAGGTGGTTCCAGTCACCCACCCAACGCTCCTTGAAACAGCCGATTGCAGACTATTTGACGACCCGGGTCTGCCCATTGAGCGTCTGTATCCGGACGCGATCTCCAGGCCTGAAGGTCACCTCGGGCGAGGCTTCCTGCACATAGGCACGCATGCTGCCATCATCCTCGCGAACGGTGATTTCGACGCCCTGGGCTCGGGTGATACCCTCCTCAGCCGCAGCACCTGCCATGCCGCCTGCCACTGCACCGATCACCGTGGCAATCGCCGCGCCGCGGCCACCACCCACACCGCTGCCAGCAACACCGCCGATTGCGGCGCCTGCAGCCGGGCCGATAATCGTCTTGCTGCCTTCGATCTGAACCGGCCGCACTGTCTCGACAACCCCCGTGCGCACTACCTGGGGCCTGCGAGCGTCATCTCGGCTATAAGTCTCGCCCGTCAATGAGGAGGCGCAACCCGACAGAACGAGCAGGCTACCGAGCATACAGATCAACACAAATTGTCTTTTCATGGGGTACTCCAATTAGATAAGGCCTGAACGTTGGACGCCGAAAACCCACCGATGTTGCGTAGTGATCGTATTGACCCACGCAGGGGGCGCTATCCAAAGCCAAGAATACCGGGATTAGCTGCAATAGTATGCCTGCAGCACTCCTTCTTTCGTTTCCATACAGAGTGATTTACCCCAACAGGCGGTCGAAAAAGGCAGGCGGGCGCGCTATAATCGCGCCCGTTTCTGGGCGGACCGCCAGCAGAGTACGGTGGCGTTCAGGTACCTTTTTAACTCGAATTCGCGCTTCGTCGTAGCCAGGCCAACATAACAACAATACCGGGCAGGTTGCCGAACATCATCATGTCCGGAGGTTTTTGTATGCCCCTTTTTCAGGCTGCCTGGCTGTATTACCTGAGCAACCCAGCACTGGTCATCAATGGCCTGGCACTATTCTATGCGCTGTCGGGTAGCTGGCTGGTGTTTGCTGCGCAGTGGCGCGCAGCGCGCGGAAGCTTACAACTGACTGCAGGCATCGCTAACACTCTGAATAGCGAAGAAGCGCCCCTTGATAACCGGGTGAATCGGATGTTCCGTCGCATTGGGCTCGGTTGCCTGGCGCTGGCTATGGCATTGAGCCTGCTAAGCACTCTGGTCTGAAGCAGCCAACGCACTGATCGCCGGGTTGGCATACTGCAGCAACCACCATTTCTGCTGCGCAGCGCAGCAGCCGCTGAGACGCTCCTCGAAGCGCGCCTTTTCACTGGCCAGCCGCTCCGGCTTGAAGCCCTCCCGCCAGTTGCCCATGAACGCCTGTATGCCCGGCATGGCCATGAAATCAGGCAGATTTTCGACAGCCATGAAATTGCTCGGTTGCAGCCTGTAACTCTGCAATATCTGTCTGTCTACCTCACGGGCAACGGCTTTCGCATCGGGGTACTCGCCCGTCAATGGCTCACCGAACGCCACGTGTACATGCCCTTTGTAGCCAGTCAATCCCTTCGCAATGGAACGGTCATCCTCCCCTGGCTCCTTCACATAGGTGCCGGTGCGCGCACGCTGCTCCAACTCGCGCGCTTTCATCTGATCGCAAGGGTCCCATTCATAGGCAATGGAAACAGGCACGATATTCAGACTGCGGACGATCTGGGCGAAGTCTTCACCCTTGCGGCTCATGCACAGCATCTTGATGATCGCGGTATCAGTTTCATCCAGGCCATCCTTGGCGCGTCCCTCGGCCTGAGCAATCCAGATGGAATTGCCAGTTGCAATGGAATGATTGATATACGCCGACAATGTCTGATAAACGCTAAGCTTCTCCCGCCGGCCAGTCACCGAGCGATGCACAATAAAGCTCTTGTTCAGGCGCATCAGGTCACTGACAAAGGGCCTTTGCAGCAGGTTGTCACCGATGGCAATACGGGGCGTGGGATGTCCCGCATGGTAGAGCGCATAATTGACGAACGCCGGATCCATGACGATGTCACGGTGATTGGCAAGAAACAGATAAGGACTGTTCTTGGCCAGACGATCCAGCCCGCTGTAACTGACATCAGCGACGCTGCGCTCGATAAGACGATCCAGGTAAGGCTCGATGCGCTGTTGCAGCGCATCCACGCTATCGATTCGACGCGCTTCCCGGCGTAGCCCCGCCCCTACCGTCTTTTTGACCAGGCCGGGGAACCACCGATTCAATCGTGGAAAATGATGGCTGGCCAGGATTCCCAGAAGCTCATTGTCCCGTGTCAGTCGCTGCAATACTGCAGGGACCTCTTCATCGGTATAGGGTCTTATCGCGTCGAACTCGACCATGTCATCCTCGTTTGAAGGTGTTCAAGCCGCGCATTATGCGTTCCGACGGCCGGTTTCGCCAGATTGCCGATAGGGCTACACTGCCGGGAAGCCAATAACAGGAGCAAAATCACATGCAGGCGATCGAAGAAGCCCAGTTGCACTGTCCGCACTGTGACGAGCCCATATCACTGCTGCTTGACCTGTCCGGAGGCACCCAAGCCTATGTTGAGGACTGTCAGGTCTGCTGTCAGCCGATCCTCGTCAACCTGTGGATCGACCACGCCAACGATGATTATCACGTAGATCTGCGCAGGGAACAGGACTGAACATGTTGTGTGCCTACAAACCGCAGGACATGTCTGAAGCGCACCTGCTGCGTCAATTGCTGACTGACCATCACATTAACTGCTACCTGAGCGGTGAGTATCTGCAGGGCGGCATGGGCGAACTACCGGCAATGGATCTGCTCGGCCTGTGGGTAGCCCCCGAGGACCTAGGGCTGGCGCGGGAACTGATCGGTGATTGGCAGCAGGCCACCCCGATCATGCCTGAAATGGACGATCTGTGAGCGGTCGCCTGGCGCAATTTACCGCGCCCGTGAAGGACCTGCCAGAGGGCTGGAAGCCGCAATGGAACCTGGCACCGGGACAGCAGCTGCTGATTCTGCGCAAAGCTGCAAGCAAGATGGAATGTGCCAAGGTGCTATGGAACCTCACACCTGGCTGGCTGCGGCAGCTTGATCGTGCGGCTTTCAGCGCCCAGGCCGAATTCCTTCACGAAAAACCCATGTTCGGAGAGGCTTTTGCCCAGCGGCGCTGCATCATTCCGGTCGATGGGTTCTTTGTCTGGCATGCCCAGGGCAAGCGCAAACAACCCTGGTACCTTCGTCGCCACCAGGGCGGGCTGGCGATAGCCGGGCTCTGGGAGCGATACAGCCTGGAGGATGGCAGTTTCTGGGATAGCTGCGCCCTGGTGACTGCGCCTGCCAAGGGCCTGCCTGCGCGCCTGTCCGCGCGAATGCCGGTAACCTTGAATGCTGCCGAGCAGGCCATCTGGCTCGCCTCAGCAACCGCCCTCGGCGCTCTTCAGCCCCTGTTACTCAACGCGACATCCCAGGTAACCATGATGCACCCGGTCAATCCGTCCATGAGCAGCCCGACCACGCTGGGCGCACAATGCTGTGCGCCCAGCGGCAAGGCCGTGACCCTGGAGTGACGCGGACGGATCAGACCTTGAACTGATTGATCAATCGGCGCTGCTGCTCAGCCAGACGGGTCAGACCCGCACTGGCTTCGGATGCTTCCTGGGCACCACCGGCAACGGATTTGGCCACCTGATCGATGGTTGATACATTGCGATTTACATCTTCGGCCACTGCGCTCTGTTCTTCGGCGGCGCTGGCAATCTGGGTGTTCATCTCGGTAATGATCGACACAGCCTGGGTAATGGACGTCAGCGCAGCGTCGGCTTCTTCTGCCTGCAGCACGCTCTCCTCAGTCCGGCTACGACTCTGCTCCATGACTTTCACAGTATCGCGGGTGCCCTTCTGCAACTGTTCGATCATGGTCTGAATTTCTTCAGTCGAACTCTGCGTTTTCTGGGCCAGGTTCCGGACCTCGTCCGCCACCACTGCAAATCCGCGGCCCTGTTCGCCCGCGCGTGCTGCCTCGATGGCCGCATTCAGCGCAAGCAGGTTGGTCTGCTCCGCGATCCCGCGGATGGTCGCCAGAATGCCGGTAATATTATCGCTATCGCGAGCCAGGGACTGCACGCTGGCGACGGCCTTGTTGATATCTTCTGCCAGGCTCAGCGTTGCAGCCGCGCTGGCCTTGACCACATCACGTCCGTGACTGGCCGATCCATCAGCGTTTCGCGCCGCTTCCGCAGCCTGGGAGGCATTACGAGCCACGTCCTGCGCGGTGGCAGTCATCTGTGTCACCGCTGTTGCCACCTGATCAATCTCGCTCAGCTGCCGCTGAATACCGTCGTTGGTACGCATGGCAATATCAGCGGTGTGTTCGGAGGCGTCGGTGACCTGGGCAACAGACCCGACTACTTCGCGAATCATCGCCTGCAATTTGTCCAGGAATCGGTTGAAGCCTATGGCAATAGAACCCAGCTCGTCACCCCGATCTACCGTCAGGCGCTTGGTCAGGTCACCCTCCCCCTGGGCAATATTATCCAGCATGGCTACCAGGCGACGCGCTGGACGCGACAGGCTGAGCCCCAGTAGCACCATCACCAGCAAACCGCCCAGGGCCACAACAACGCCAATGGCTATCAGCGTTGCGGTATCGCTTGCCTGACGGGTTTTCATTTCGTTGGTCAGCGTAGCCACATCGCTCATGACGGCATCCAACGGCAAGGTGATGAGCAAGGTCCAACGTGTGCCCGTATCGCCAATAGGAACCGGCATCACCAGTTCGATATGGCCACCCGCTTGGTCCACATCGTAAATCAGCTCATCACCCAGAGCCTGAATATTGGCCAGCTCATTGGCATCAAGGATATTACTCGCAGGGTCACCGGGCCGGGCGTCATCACCGGTATAGGCAACCAGCCTGCCATTACTGCTGATCAGCGCCTGGTCGCCAAGGCCGTTGAAGAGGCCGGCGTTGTTTTGTTGGAGTGTCTGCTGGATAAAGTCCAGTGACAGATCCACCCCCACTATTCCGCGGAACTCACCCTCGGACATAATCGGGACAGTGAACGAGGACAACATGACCTGCTTGCCACCCAGGTCATAGGGGGCAGGATCGGCGACACAGGGCTTGAGGGTATCGCGCGGGCACAGATAGTACTCGCCCTCCCGCACGCCGGTAGCCGTGAGCGTCTCGCTCTCAAGGTCAGACAAGGCGTCCAGCTGCGGCTCTCCGTTGTCGTCGCGGAACCACCAGGGCATGAAACGGCCGGTGCCGTCGTAACCGTCGGTTTCGATACCTTCAAAGTACTGGTCGAGATCATCAAACGCATTGGGTTCCCAGCCGACGTACACGCCTAACAGCTCGGGGTTCTGCACCAGGGTATTGCGCAACACCCGGACCATTTCCTCCCGGCTCATCATCAGTGTGGACAAACCATCGGGCTCCAGTTCACCCAGCAAGCGGTTAAGCTGGGAGAGTTGATCGGCAACCATGAAGGGGTCGCTCAAGCGCCGGCGAATGCGCTGACTTTCAGCGGTGGCGACAGCGGTGAGTCGCTCCCTGACCTGGCGCTCGATCAGCTCACGGCTGCTATCCTGCACAAATTGTTGACTGCGGTTCGCAGAGTTGATGCTGTACAGCGTGACCAGACCAACTGCAGCGAACAGGCAAGCCCCAGCAAGTACTACAATGGCTGACTGAATGGATTTGAATTTCATGCGTTACCCCGGCTGGACATATTCCCTATAGCGTTATCGGCTGGCACATGCGGATCTTCAGCACCATTTTCAACGGATAGGCATTTATAATCGGTTGGCAGGTACCTATCTAGTGCACACTGCTGACCAAACAATCGAATCAAACGACTCGATCGGTCGAATTCATAACACAGGATTATTCCCAAATGCGCAGTCGTCTCATACTACTCTTGCTCCCTCTGCTGATACTGACCGGGTGCCAGGCAGTGCAAACTACCCAGGGCGGTGCCGTAGGCGTTGACCGTACCCAATACATGTTCGGCGGCCTCTCCAGTGACGAAGTCGACAAGATGGCCGCACAGTCTTACGCCAAACAGCTGGCCGAGGCGCGCTCCAAGGGCCTCCTGAATACTGACAAGGCGATGCTCAATCGCCTGCGCCGCATCTCCAACCACCTGATACCCCAGGTAACCCACTTCCGGCCAGAAGCGAAAAACTGGAATTGGGAGGTCAATCTGATCAAGAGCGATCAGATCAACGCCAGCGCGGCTCCAGGCGGCAAGATTCTGTTTTATACCGGCATAGTCGACAAGCTGAAACTGACTGATGCCGAGATAGCTCAGATCATGGGTCACGAGATTGCCCACGCCCTGCGCGAGCACGGCCGGGAAGCGATTTCCCGCGCCTATACTTCACAGATGGGCACCCAGATCGCTGGCGCCCTACTCGGCCTGGGTGAGGGCAGCATGCAGGTGGCCGATGCCGCTGTGCAATACGGCCTGATGCTGCCCAACAGCCGTTCAAATGAAACCGAAGCCGATCTGATCGGCATGGAGCTTGCTGCACGCGCCGGGTACGCACCGGAAGCGGCAGTAAGCCTCTGGCAGAAAATGGCCAGCGCCTCTCAGGGCAGCCCTCCGCAGTTTCTCAGCACTCACCCTTCCACTGGCGGTCGAATTGAAACCCTGCGAGCGACCATACCCAGGGTCAAACCCTTGTATGAATCGTCAGCCAAGCGCTGACAGATCCAGACCTACCAATGAGCGGCGGCTGCAGCGGAACAGGCAAAAAGCGGGAAGTCTGTCTAGGCTGTAGCCAGCCGCAGCGGTCGGCTTCACATTAAATGGAGATAAAGACATGAGTATCAAACTCGGCGATATAGCACCCAACTTCGAGCAGGATTCCAGTGAGGGCCCCATCAAGTTTCATGACTGGATTGGAGACAGCTGGGTCGTGCTGTTTTCGCATCCGGCGGACTTCACACCGGTTTGCACCACCGAACTGGGCCTGACAGCCAAGCTGAAAGACGAGTTCGCCGCACGCGGCGTCAAGGCCATAGCCTTGTCGGTAGATCCGGTCGAGTCACACACTCGCTGGATCGACGACATCAATGAGACCCAGGCTACCGTGGTGAACTTTCCGATCATTGCCGACCATGACCGCAAGGTCTCGGATCTCTATGACCTGATTCACCCCAATGCCAGCGACACATTGACGGTGCGCTCGCTATTCATAATCGACCCGAACAAGAAGGTCCGATTGATGATCACCTATCCGGCCAGTACGGGGCGTAACTTCAACGAGATCCTGCGGGTTATCGACTCCCTGCAACTCACCGACAATTACAAGTGCGCCACCCCGGGCAACTGGGTCGACGGTGATGACGTGGTCATTGTGCCGTCCCTTCAGGACGAGGAAGAGATCAAGCGTCGCTTCCCGAAAGGCTACCGCAAGGTCAAGCCTTACCTGCGGATGACGCCTCAGCCCAATCGCTGAGCGCATCACCTGTAGCAAGCGCAAGAACCGAAAAGCCGGAAGTCGCCAGTAGCGCTTCCGGCTTTTCAGCACCTAGCCCGCTGTCAATGCCAGCCAGCCGGCATACAGACCCATCAGCAAAAAGGCGAAGGCCGCAACACTGCGGATGATGCCCAGAGGCAGTTTCGCGGCGGCGGCATTGCCCAGGAACACCACCGGTACGTTGGCCAGCATCATGCCCAGGGTGGTACCCATGACTACCCAGATATAGGTTTCAAATTGCGCGGCAAGCACAACGGTTGCGATCTGCGTCTTGTCCCCCATCTCGGCAATGAAGAAAGCGACCAGCGTTGCCATGAAGGCGCCGTAGTGACTGATGGGCGGGGTATCATCTTCGTCCAGCTTGTCAGGCACCAGCGTCCAGGCTGCCACTGCGAAAAAAGACAAGGCAAGCATGCCGTACAGCCAGGTATCGCTTAACAGGGAGCTGACAAACTGACCGACGGCACCCGCCAGCGCGTGGTTAGCCAGGGTGGCAACCAGAATACCCAGCACGATAGGCCATGGCCGCCGAAAACGCAGCGCCAGCACCAGTGCCAGTAATTGAGTCTTATCGCCAATTTCTGCCAGCGCAACTATACCGGTCGAGACCAGAAAGGATTCCACGGAGTTTCCAGAGAGGGCGGGTCAGACAAACCATTGACATATATCTACCCCCCGCCCCCGGTTGGTCGATATATGTCAAAGGTCTCGTCAAACCCTGTCGGTTCCATGTTGAACACATGAGCGACGGCGGGTCGCAAGTACCATGGTCTGCGGACCAATTATGTTGATACTTGCCTCTATCGAGAGACTACTCCCCCAAGACGGGCGCAAAGATAACCCACAGGCTACGCATGGTCAACCGGGAGCTACTGCGGAGTAGACCTTGAAGCGGTTATTCTCGCGCAGCACATTGCAGGGTCCGATATGCGCTTCGATCAGTGCCGGATAGCGCAGGAAACCATTGGCGACGATGCGCATCTCACCACCGGGCAGCAGGTTGCGGGTCATCTGCTCGAAAAAGCGTTCAGCGATACTGGTGTCATGTTTAATGCCGGTATGAAACGGTGGATTACTGACCACTGCTGCCAGGCGTCCATGTACGTCGCTCAAGCCGTCGGATGGGTAGATCTCCGCTTCCACGCCGTTGCGCTCCAGGGTCTGGCGAGCGCAGTATAGCGCTAGGGCGTCAACATCGACCATCTCGAAGCGGCTACCCGGATTACGCCGGGCCAGCGCTGTCGTCAGCACGCCTGCGCCGCAACCGAAATCCAGTACTTTCCCGGGCGGCAATGGGGCGAGTTCTTCGAGGAGCAACTGACTGCCTTCATCCAGTCGGCCATGGCTGAAAACGCCGGGCAGGCTCACCAGGTCTATGCTCTGATCAGCCAACTCGATGTGAACTTCGCGTTGCCAGGAGCCCAGTTCAAAGGGCTCTGCGCCGTCTGCTACCTGCATGGTCCAGAGCTGGCAGTGCCGGGCGGAGTCGATTTTCCGGGCGCCATTGCCATAGGGTTGCAGGAGCTTCTCGGCGCGGCTGATGCCGCCCTTCTTTTCGCCAACCAGATAAATCGGGCATCCGGGTGTCAGCAGGGGCACGATCTGGGCCAATGCGTACTCGGCACGCTCGAGGGCTTTGGGCACGACAAGTATGGCGGCATCCAGACCTTCAAACCTGGGGCACAGATGTGAGAAACATAGCCGCTCTTCGTCAAGCTGGGTTGCCAGGCTCCGCTGCACTGACCAGTCCCAGGTCCACACCTGCCAGTCGGCGTCGATGCTGCTGACCAGGTCGTCAGCGGGTGGATTGACCAGCAGCAAGCGCTTTCCGGCAAAGAGCTCTTCGCTGCGCTCAAGTATCTGGCTGATGTTTTCCATAAAAACTCCGCTTCTGGGTGAAAGCTGATTGCCCGGGGCTGGGGATTGTAAGCGTGGGCTGCGCAGACTGAAAGTGCGCGAGGAGGAGATTGGGCTACATAGTTTGTCGTGGCCTGATTCAATATTGTCGAAATGGGTTCTGAGCCTTGTAGCTCCCAGCCTGGCAGGGTTCCGAAAGCCGCCGTGAATCCGTCCTTGGAGGCTTGTCAGAAACGTCCCTGTTTCAGACACTTTCTCCACCCCGCCAGGCTGTGCGCTCAACTGGCATCGGTGTGATGTAGAGTTTGCTGTCCAAGGTCAAAACCAAGCCCCACATGACCGCGGAACGGTTTGGTTTTCTCTCGGGTTACTCAGTAGCTGGCAGCAGACGCAGGGCGAGAGGACTAAGACGACCGTCGATGGCAGGGATGCCATCGTCGAGCTTACAGGGACGTACTTGCAGCGTGTCGGCGTGGACTCTCGGCCTGGGGCTGCCTGACTCGATATTCAAGAATCACAGGGGTTTGCTGTCCAGGGTCAAAAGCCAAGGCTCGGCAGGATAGGGAGTGCTGGCTTCAGTTTTTGCGGGGCTTGGCGCGCGTGGTTGGTTCTGCCTGCAGTGGATCATCCGGCCAGTAGTGCTTGGGATAACGTCCTTTCATGTCTTTTTTGACTTCAAGGTAACTACCGGTCCAGAAACCGGCCAGGTCCTGGGTGACCTGCACGGGACGGCGGGCCGGCGACAACAGGTGCAGCTTGAGCGCGACCCGGCCACCGGCAATGCGGGGAGTATCGGTACTGCCAAACATCTCCTGCAGACGCACCGCGAGCACCGGAGGACTGTCACTGTAATCGATACGAATCTGCGAGCCTGTGGGCACCTCCCAATGGGTGGGTGCCTGCTCGTCCAGTTCGCGAGGCAAGGGCCAGGGCAGGAGGCCGGTCAGAATGGAGCTCAGGTCGAGGTTGCCGAAATGCGCCAGTCGGGTGACCTTGTCGAGCCATGGCGCCAGCCACTGCTCTAGGGAATCAAGCAATGCCTGGTCGGAGAGGTCAGGCCAGCGGCTGTCGGCTGTGGTTTGCACATCCAGATCGCGTAGCAGGTTGACGCGCGCCTGCCACTGACGCAGGGCCGGCGTCCATGGCAGCAGCTCCAGACCCTGCTTGCGGACTACCTGGCAGAGAGCCTGGCTTCGTTGCCTGGGGTCGATCTGCGTGAGGGGCTTGCGGCTGAAGACCAGCGCACCCAGCATCTGCTGCCGTTCGGCCAGCAAGGTTTCGCTTCTGGCGTCCCATTCCAGGGTTTCACGGGAGACAAGCAACTCTGGCAAATGCGCTTCTATTTGCTCCGGCAGCAGTGCTGCGGCAAGAAAGATTCGTGCGCTGCTCTGTCCTGCGTGGCCGCCCAGACTGGCTACTGCCAGCCACTGCTGGCCTTGCAGGCTGTCGACGTTGGCAAAGGCGGCGGCTCGGCCGTTGGCCAGCCGATATTCGCTGCCCAGCTCTGCGCGACGGCTGGCGATACGATCGGGATAGGCCATGGCCAGGAGCACGCCCGCCCAGGATTCGTTACGCGGATCGCTCACGGGACTGGGAACAGGCGAGCGCTCGACCAGTCTGTGCCATTGCTTTGCCAGGGTGCGCGCCCGGTGTAATGCTCCGCGGTCTGCCGAGGGTTCCGCGCGGGTGTCATCAAACAATGCCAGGCGACGGGCCAGGTCCGCGTCCTCTATCCCGCGGAGCAGGTCGCGTTCGCTTACCACCGCTGCCACGCGGCAGGCCATTTCACCCAGCCCCAGGCGCTGACCTTTCAGGAGCATATGAGCCAGTCTTGGATGCATCGGCAGGCCGGCCATCGCCAGACCATGGGGCGTTTGCAACCAGCCGTTATCCGCTTGCCGCAATGCACCGAGGCGTTCCAATAATTCACGGCCCTGCTGCAGGGCGGCCGACGGCGGCTGATCTAGCCAGGCCAGCTCGGCTGGGTCCTGAATGCCCCAGCCAGCCAGTTGCAAAGCCAGCGGGGCCAGGTCTGCCTGCAATATTTCCGGCTCGCTGCGCGCCGCCAGTTGGTGCTGCTGGCTTACCGACCACAAACGATAGGCAACACCGGGCTCGAGCCGACCAGCGCGGCCCGCACGCTGCTCTGCGGCGGCTCGGGACACCCTGACAGTATGCAGGCGCGTCATACCCGAGACCGGGTCGAAGGCGGGTTGCCGGGCGAGACCGCAGTCAATCACTACTCGCACCCCCTCAATGGTCAGGCTGGTTTCGGCAATCGAAGTGGCCAGCACAACCTTGCGCTGGCCCTGGGCCGCAGGCTCGATTGCCTGGCGCTGACTGGCAAAATCCAGTTCGCCGTGCAGGGGGATCACCTGCACCTCGTTCTGCGCTGCCAGGGCCTCCTGCAATTGACGTTGTACCCTGCGGATCTCGCCGACCCCGGGCAGGAACACCAGAATGCTGCCGCTCTCCTCGGCCAGTGCCTGGAGCACGCATTGCACGACCAGATAATCCACCGGCTGACCCGGTCTGACGGGATTGCCGTAGCGCACGTCCACCGGGTATTGCCTGCCCTGGCTGCTGATCAGAGGCGCACCATCAAGAAGGTCACAGACCGCGGCCGCATCGAGAGTTGCCGACATGACCAGCAGTTTCAGCGGTGCGGCATCGCGCAGGTATTGCTGGGTCTGCAGGCACAGCGCCAGCCCCAGGTCAGCGTCCAGACTACGTTCGTGAAACTCATCGAAGATAACCAAACCGACGCCGGGCAGCTCGGGGTCAGCCTGGAGCAGGCGCTGCAGGATTCCCTCGGTCACCACTTCGATACGCGTAGCAGCACTGACTCGACTCTCGAGTCTGATGCGGTAACCCACCGTCTGTCCTACCGGTTCGCCAAGCAACTGCGCGAGCCGCTCTGCCGCAGCCCGCGCAGCAAGGCGACGCGGCTCGAGCATGATGATCTTCTGTCCGACAAGCCAGTCGCTATCGAGCAGAGCCAAGGGCACCACCGTGGTCTTGCCAGCACCCGGTGGTGCCTGCAGCACTGCAGCGGGATTGGCAGCCAACGCGCGCTTGAGTTCAGGCAGGATCAGGTTGACGGGCAAATCATTCATTCGGTTGCGGCACCATCGGTAAAAGCCGCTATCATACCCCTATAAAATGCGCACCGCGGGGTGTAGCCCCGTCGACGTTCCCGACTCAGACCCAGCAACCTCAAGAGACTCGATCATGCGAATGAAAACCCTGGCCTCCGCCCTGCTAGTCACGGCCCTTACCAGCCAATTGGCAGCCTGCGGCACCATTTTTTATCCTGAGCGCCGTGGCCAGATAAGCGGCCAGATCGACTCGGGCGTGGCCATTCTCAACGGTATCGGCCTGCTCTTCTATGTCATACCCGGCGTAATCGCCTTTGCTGTGGATTTCGCCACCGGCGCCATCTATCTGCCAGACAACCGCTACAGTATTGCCCCTGAGCAATTGAACAAGGCTGTGGGAGCAGATGGCCAGGTGGACACCGTCAAGCTCAAAGCGCTGCTTCAGGAGGAGATTGGTTTGGACCTGCCGCTTGAGCGCGCCCAGCAGCTGGACCACCCCGATGCTGTGCAAATGGCAGCCTTGGGTCTGCCGTCGCGCGCGTGATGACTCAGCCCAATCACCTGGAGCTCCCTGAACGGGAACGGTTGCTCAAGCTAGCCACATACGCCTCGGTAACCGTGGCTTTCAGTCTGATTGCCCTCAAGAGTGGCGTCTGGATGGCATCAGGATCAGTCAGCATACTGGCCTCACTGATTGATTCGCTGATGGACAGTGCCGCCTCGATCATCAACCTGTTCGCCGTACGTTACGCGTTGAAGCCAGCGGATCAGGAGCATCGCTTCGGGCACGGCAAGGCCGAGGCGCTCGCAGGCCTGGCCCAGTCGGCCTTCATCACCGGGTCAGCGCTGCTGGTATTGCTGCAGGGTATTGACCATCTGGTCAACCCTCAGCCCATCGCCGCCACATGGCTTGGCATCGGGGTAATGGTTCTTTCGATCATTGCAACGCTGGGCCTTTTGGCGATTCAAAAGCATGTAATCGCACGCACCGGCTCAACAGCAATCGGTGCCGATGCGCTTCATTATCGTTCGGATCTGCTTCTCAATGGCAGTGTCATAGTCGCGCTGCTGCTGGCTAGCTACGGCATCCAGCGTGCTGACGCGGTGATGGGCCTGGGCATCGCGGTATATATCGGCTATAGCGCCGTGCGTATCGGGCTTGATGCAATACAGATTCTGATGGATCACGAGCTGCCCGATGAAGTGCGCACCGAGGCCCTGGCATTGGCGCGTGCCGTGCCCGGCGTGCTGGACGTGCATGATTTTCGCAGTCGCCAGTCCGGCCACCTCTGGTTCATGCAGATGCACGTGGAACTACCCGCCGACATGCCGCTGCTGGAGGCCCATGAGCTGGGCGAATCAGTACGTACGGCGCTGGTCGAGCGTTTTCCCCAGGTCGATGTACTGATTCACACGGACCCGGTCTAGACCAGGCCGGAATGTAGCGTTCAATGGCAACACGCAGGCCCCATACAAAAGAACGGCCGGCTTCCCTATGGAGCCGGCCGTTCTTTTTAGCGTCCTGTACACATCCGGATAGGAGGCTGCCTGATTCCCGGGCCTTGTGAGCTGGGAGGCCGGCTGGCGAGAATCCGGTAGGATTTTTGCCTTCCTCTCCCGGGATAGGGGAGCGGACTGGACGAACCGGCCTTGGCTTCGAACTTGGGACTATATTACCCCTCCCATGGCGGCATTTCTTGTCTAATATTGCACATATGCGTTACCTTTCAGCAATATATTATGCTTATTACGTTTTATTGAGCAATAAAGGATCAAAACATGACAAATGATCACAATCTCGACCGCTACGACCTGAAGATACTTGCCGCATTGCAGCATGACGCAAGCATCAGCAACCAGGAACTGGCAGAACATATCGGCTTATCGCCTTCGCCCTGCTCAAGGCGGGTCAAGCAGTTGGAAGACAGCGGCTATATACGGCGTCAGGTCGCGCTGCTTGAGCCACGTCGACTGGGCCTGACCCTCACCGCTTTTGTGATGATCGGCATGGATAGACACACACCTGAACGCTTTGCAGGCTTTGAAACCGCGATCCGCGACTGCCCCGAAGTGCTCGATTGCTGCCTGGTCACAGGTATGGACGCAGACTATCAGCTGCGGGTCGTCGTTCCCGATATGGAACACTACCAGCAGTTCCTGTTGGGCCGCCTGACGCGTATCGACGGCGTATCGAGCGTACGCTCAAGCTTCGTACTTAACCAGATAGTCGGCAGCACCGAACTGCCACTTGGCCATCTGCAAAATTCCGTATCCTAGCGTCACCAACCTTACACCTGCGACAAGGCACCACAGGCCCCAGGCAGAGATTTCGGTATAATGTTGACCCAGATCAATAACTTTTATCGAATGGGAGAGTTTTGTGAGCTATCAAGAATTTGAAGCCTTGGCCATGCCCCTGATGATCTTTGCTCTGGTTGCATTCATGGGCTACATCGTCTGGGATCTGGCAAAAAAATCAAAAGCAGGCCGATACGGCACTGCAGTTCTCTTCACCGGCCTTGGACTCGGCGTCATGGGCTTCGTTATCAAAGCAGTCCTCATCGGACAACTGGACGTCTGAAAACCCCGCCCCTATGGCGCAATTCCCTCCTGCATGAAGATCTGAATCCTGATTCACTGTTCGAATAGATGAATCAGGATTCATACAATGGCCTATCGCACTACTGAAGCCCGACTCGAGCGTGACCAGGCTCTGCGCGAACACATTCTGGGTTGCGCGCTGCACCAGGTAGCCGATGGCGGCTTCGCCGCACTGACCATGAACTCCCTGGCAGAAAGCGCAGGCATTGCTACCGGCAGCCTGTATCGCTACTTTCCTGGCAAGGCAGCACTGGCCTGCGAAGTCTTCACGCGCGCAACCCGGGTTGAAATAGACAGCCTGAAAGTCGCTTTCGCTAGTCAGGGTGACGCGGCGCACCGATTGCGCCGGGGTATCACCCAGTTCGCCACCCGCGCCTGGCACAGCCGACAGCTGGCCTACGCATTGATCGCCGAACCCGTCGAAGCAGAGGTTGATGCCCAGCGGCTGCGCTACCGCGAGGCCTATGCCGAACTCTTCACCCGGCTGATTCGTGAAGGTAACGCTGACGGCAGCTTCAATGTACCCAATATCCCTGTCACTGCGGCCTGCATGGTCGGTACCGTGGCCGAATCACTGATCGGTCCGCTGTCCCCACAGGCACGTGCGCTCAGGGCCAGCGGCCTGCCCAGCGAAAGCCTCGAAAGCGTCACCAGCGCCCTCACCCTGTTCTGTCTGCGCGCCCTCGGCGCCAAGGAGTCTGACCATGCAAACCACTGACCACGCCTCGCTGTATGCGGAAACCCATGAGGTCACCAATCAGGCTCCGCCCCTGGAAGGTATCAACCTGTACCGCGCGGACCTGCCATTGCAGGAGTGGGTACGTCGCTTCGGCGGCGGTTGGGCCGATGAGCACCTGGAGGCCTATGGCAAACTCACCGGGGACTCGTTGATGCAGGCCGGCTTTCTCGCCAACGAGAACAAGCCTGTATTGAAAAGTCATGATCGCTTTGGCAACCGGATCGATGTGGTTGAATTTCATCCCGCCTACCATGAGCTGATGACCGCAGGCATCGCCCAGGGCATAACATCTGCGCCCTGGGCGAACTCCAGGCCAGGCGCGCATGTCGCTCGGGCGGCGAGCATGTACCTGCACAACCAGATTGAATCAGGCACCTGCTGCCCGATGACCATGACTTACGCGTGTATCCCGAGCCTGCGCATGCAGCCAGATCTGGCCGAGACGTGGCTGCCCAAGATCCTCTCGGGCCAGTACGATCCGCGCAATCTGCCGATAGGGCAGAAGACGGGCGCGACCATAGGTATGGCGATGACCGAGAAGCAGGGCGGCACTGATCTACGCGCCAACACCACCCGCGCGCAGCCCATTGGCGCCGGCGGACCAGGCCAGGCATACGAACTGGTCGGCCATAAATGGTTCTGTTCAGCGCCGATGTGCGACGCATTCCTGACCCTGGCGCAGACCAAAAAAGGCTTGAGCTGCTTTCTGCTGCCCCGCCACCGGCCTGACGGTAGCCGCAATCAGTTTTACATCCAGCGCCTGAAAAACAAGCTCGGCAACTGGGCCAATGCCTCGAGCGAAGTGGAGTACCGTGGTGCGTTGGCCTGGATGGTTGGCGAAGAAGGCCGCGGCATCCCGACCATTATCGAGATGGTCTCGCTGACCCGCTTTGATTGCATGATCGGCTCCAGCTCGCTGATGCGCCAGGCCCTGACCCAGGCTACACACCACTGCGCATACCGCGCAGTAGGCGGCCGCCCGCTGGCCGAGCAACCATTGATGCAGAACGTGCTGGCTGATCTTGCCCTGGAGAGCGAAGCCGCGCTGGCACTGACCATGCGCATGGGCAAGGCAATCGACAGCGGCAGCGACGAACACGAGAAAAAATTCGCCCGGCTGGTCACCGCAATAGGCAAATACTGGATATGCAAACGCGCGCCGGGAATGATCAATGAGGCCCAGGAATGCCTCGGCGGCGCCGGTTACGTGGAGGAAAACATCATGCCGCGGCTGTACCGCGAAGCGCCGGTAAATTCGATATGGGAAGGCTCGGGCAATGTGCAATGCCTGGACGTGCTGCGCGCCTTGTCAAAGGAGCCGGGCGTTCTGGAGGTGCTGTTCAGCGAACTGGGAGACGGTCACGGCGATGCTCACCTGACCCGCCATATCCAGCAGATAAAGGCGGATTTTGGCGATACCGATGACATCCAGTACCGCGCCCGGCAGCTGACCGAAGACGTGGCCGTAGCGTTACAGGCCAAACTACTGCTTGAGGCGGGCAATGCAACAGTGTCCGACGCCTTTATCGCCAGCCGTATAGCCGGGCACGGCCGCGCCTTCGGCACCCTACCGCGCGGTACCGATGTCGCGGCCCTGGTGGCACGCGCAACGCCGGCGGGTTGATTTTCTGGCGTTGATTTCAACTTCCTCGGCCGAGATGGAACTCGGCCACTCCCGGAATTCGGCTCGACACATCTACCGGCCCGCACTAGCATCACCTGTTCACCCACTGTCAGATTTGCCTATGCCTGCCAAACACCCTCGACGCCCTACCCCCCCAATTTCTGGCAAGTCGACAACCCCGCGCCGCAAGCCCGCACCGCGGCCGGCCGTCTGCCTGCTTGTGGCACTGAACAAGCCGTTTGATGTACTAACCCAGTTCACCGATGGACAAGGCCGCCGGACACTCAAGGATTTTGTCGACGTGCCAGGTATCTACCCGGCTGGCCGCCTGGATCGCGACAGCGAAGGTCTGTTACTGCTGACAAACGACGGGCATTTACAGGCACGCATAACCGACCCGAAACACAAACTGGCGAAAACCTACTGGGTGCAGGTCGACGGAGTACCTACCGAAATCCAACTGCAGGCGCTGCGTCATGGCGTTACCCTGAAGGACGGCCCCACCTTGCCTGCCGATGTGGAGCAGATTGCCGAGCCTGAGCTATGGCCACGGGACCCACCGGTGCGCTACCGGGCCAATATCCCTACCAGTTGGCTGAGCGTTACCATACGTGAGGGCCGCAACCGGCAGGTGCGCCGCATGACTGCAGCGGTCGGCTTGCCGACGCTGCGCCTGGTTCGGGTACGAATTGGCGACTGGACTTTGGGGGATCTGCAGCCGGGTCAGTGGCGGGAACTGAACGCGGCTGCCAATAACTGTCAGGCATAGCTATTACGCTGCCGACCTGCCTGTCGAGACGAGACTCGCGGTTACCTAGTAGCGCAGTCCGACTGTCCGGAATAGCGCGCCAACCAGCCAGATCGGACCAATCAGCAGAAACTGCAGATCCTTGAAAAAGGATGGTTTTTTACCTTCCAGGTGATGGCCGATGAACTGACCGATCCAGGCCAGCACAAAAATCGCGACGCAGGGCCAGAAAACAACGGTCATGTTCCAGAGAGTCAGCAGCATGAGCAGGCTGACCACCAGCATCACAGCCGCTATCCGCCAGGACAACATCGTATAGAAGGCCATGGCAGCGGCCACCGCTATTACCGACACCCAAGGATCAATTGCCCAGAGGATGCCCAGAACACTGAAGGTTATCAATGGCACACAGATCCAGTGCAGCAGCTTGTTGACCGCGTTTTGATGACTTTCTCCGTACTGATCGAACCACTGATCTATCGCACGCATGCTCTACTCCAATTATTTTTGTAGGTTGTCAGTTGAGAATTCGCCCACAGGCCATGGCGGCCCAAGATACGTCCGGTGATAATTACCGGCCGCAAAGCACTGCTGCTCCCCTGCCGACACCCAACGCATGATGGTAAGCTTAGCCCATGAAAACACTACTCCCTTTTCGCCCCGTGGTTCTCTGTCTTTCCGGTCATGATCCGTCCGGCGGAGCCGGCCTGCAGGCCGATATCGAGGCATTGATAGCCCAGGGCTGTCATGCAGCGCCAACAATAACAGCACTGACCGTACAGAACACCGTGAATGTCAGCGACTTCCGCGTGCTAGACCGCGAATGGGTGCTGGCTCAGGCCAACGCGGTGCTGAATGACATGCCCGTGTCGGCGGTAAAGCTCGGCATGCTGGGCAACCTGACCATGGTCGAGACCATCATCGAGTTGCTGCAGGATCACCCTGAACTCCCGCTGGTATGCGATCCGGTGCTGCGCGCAGGGGGCGGTGGCTCGTTGGGCAAGGACGACGTCGCCCTGGCCCTGCGGGAAAATCTGCTGCCTATTGCTCTGATTGCCACACCCAATCTGCCCGAGGCGCGCATTCTGGCCGAGCTGCCCGAAGGCACTGCCGATGAATGCGCCGCCCGGCTGCTGCCTTACTGTCGTAACCTGCTGATTACCGGCGGCCATGGCGATGAGAGCGAAATTCACAACCGCTTGTATTGCCGGGACGGCAGTCAGCACACCTTTACCTGCCAGCGCCTGCCAGGCAATTACCACGGATCCGGCTGCACCCTGGCCAGCGCCCTGGCCGGCCGCCTGGCGCTCGGGGAGGAGCTGGTCAGCGCAGTACGCTCGGCGCTGGACTATACCTGGCGGACTCTGCGTGATGCCGAGCAGCCCGGCCTGGGTCAGTACGTGCCCCGGCGGCTACCGCTGGATTTCTGTTCATGAGTGAACAGCTCCACGGTCTGTATGCGATCACCGACAGTCATCTGCTCACCCAGGGCCGACTCTTGCCCTGGGTAGACGCTGCCCTCGCAGGTGGCGCGCGGATACTGCAATACCGGGACAAGTCAGACGATCCGGCTCGCCGGCTCGACGAGGCCAGGCAGCTCAAGGGCCTGTGCGAATATTATGGGGCAACACTGATCATCAATGATGATCTGCCGCTGGCTGCTGAATTGGGTGTGGGCCTGCATCTGGGTCGTGATGACGGATGCCTGCGCGAAGCCCGTGCACAACTCGGCAATAACGCAATCATTGGCGCAACCTGCCACGCCGACCTGATGTTTGCCGAACAGGCCCAGGCCGCCGGTGCCAGCTACATCGCCTTCGGCCGCTTTTTCCAGTCCGTTACCAAACCCGGTACGCCCCAGGCGACGCCGGTGCTGCTGGAGCAGGCTCGTCAGCGATTCAGCCTGCCCATAGTGGCCATCGGCGGTATCACGCTGCATAACGCCCCGCAGCTTATTGGCGCCGGCGCCAACATGCTCGCCGTGGTCAATGGCCTGTTCGGCGCGCCCAGTGCTGTCGAAGTCGAGCGTCGTGCCCGCGGTTTTACCGAACTCTTCCAGTCAACATTTTGAAGGAACCCTCCATGTCCCGCTCCGAAACCCTCTTTGCCAACGCCCAGAAACACATACCTGGCGGCGTGAACTCGCCGGTACGCGCCTTCAAAAGCGTCGGCGGCACGCCGCTTTTCTTCAAGCATGCCGAGGGTGCTTACGTAGTAGACGAGGACGACAAGCGCTACGTCGACTATGTCGGTTCCTGGGGACCGATGATTCTCGGTCATGCCCACCCGGCGGTGCTGGATGCAGTTCGCGAGCAGCTGCAGCATGGCCTGTCCTTTGGCGCGCCGACGGCAATGGAAACCGAGATGGCCGATCTGGTCTGCAGCCTGGTCCCCTCCATGGAGATGGTACGCATGACCAGCTCGGGCACCGAAGCCACCATGAGCGCCATCCGGCTTGCCCGCGGCTATACCGGTCGCGACAACATCATCAAGTTCGAGGGCTGCTACCACGGGCACTCCGACAGCCTGCTGGTCAAGGCCGGTTCAGGCGCTCTTACCCAGGGCGTGCCCAGTTCGGCTGGCGTTCCTGCCGATTTTGCCAAGCACACCCTGACACTGCCATTCAATGACATCGGCGCCGTCGAGACCATGCTCACGGAATTGGGCAGCAGCGTAGCCTGCATTATCGTCGAGCCAGTGGCCGGCAACATGAACTGCGTGCCACCGGTGCCGGGCTTTCTGGAGGGCTTGCGCCAGCTCTGTGATCAGCATGGTGTGGTGTTGATATTCGATGAGGTAATGACCGGTTTTCGCGTGGCCCTCGGCGGCGCCCAGGCGCACTATGGCGTCACACCGGACATCACCACCTTCGGCAAGATTATCGGTGGTGGGATGCCCGTAGGCTGCTTCGGCGGCAAGCGCGACATCATGGAGGTGATCGCTCCCATGGGGCCGGTTTATCAGGCCGGCACCCTGTCAGGTAATCCGCTGGCCATGGCCGCCGGCCTGACCACGCTGAAACTGCTCAAGCGCCCCGGCTTCCACGCCGAGCTGAGCGACTACACAGCACGGATGCTCGCAGGGCTGCAGGAGCGGGCCGACGCGGCGTCAATACCCTTTGTTACCACCCAGGCAGGTGGCATGTTTGGCCTGTATTTCTCCGGAGCCGATGACATTCTGACCTTTGATGATGTGATGGCAGGCGATGTGGAACGCTTCAAGCGCTTTTTCCATCTGATGCTCGCTGGCGGCGTTTACCTGGCGCCCAGTGCGTTCGAAGCTGGCTTCACTTCCATTGCCCACGGCGAAACCGAGCTCAAACTCACGCTGGATGCGGCAGAAAAGGCCTTTGCCGCCCTATGACTGCCATCGTCTATGTGCTGCTTGGAGCAAGTGCGCTGGGACTCTGCGTGTGGCTTTGGCGCCATAGAGTTGGCCGACGCGAAGGCGCACGGGGCGCCATAACCGCCGGCCTGGTCGCTCTGGTGCTGGTTGCCAGTAGCGCCCTGCCCCTGGCGTTTGTGCAATGGGACATGGTTGGCAAGAGCGTCGAGCATGCCCAACGCATCATGGGGCTTGCGGCGCAACATATGAGCCTGCCCCTGCTGGGGTTTGCGTGCCTCTATCTGGCCAGCGGCTGGCGCTGGCAGCCGGTGATATGGAGCCGCATCATTCTGGGCATTCTCGCTTTCTACGAGCTGTCGCGGTACCTGGAGTGGCAGACGGGCTACCTCTGGCTGCTGACTCTGATCGGCGCAGTGGGGCTGGCTGCAAGCGGCTTACTCAACATCGGCAGGGACCGCAGGGTGGGCATTCTCTGTCTGGCTGCCATCGTTTGCCTGCTGGCGCCGACGCTGATCAGCGGACTTACCGGCCAACTGCCGTTGCTGAGCCTGCTGGATGCCTCGAGCCACGCCAGCTGGTTGATACCCGGCTTCATAGCCGCCGGAATGGCGGTTGGCGTGCTTGCCGAACAGGCGCACAATGATAGCCAGAATCAACCCGAACACGAGACACCTTCAGAGTCATGATCATTCCCATGCGCAAACCCTTTCTGTTCCTCTGCCTGGTGACTGGAATTACCAGCACGACGGTGTACGCGCAGGAGCAGGACGGCAATCCCCTGCTGGTCAGTACCGAGGAAAGGTGTGCCTTCAACCGGGTGGATGATGAGAGCCTGGAGCTGGCACTGGAGGCCTGCCGCAGCGCCGCAGAAAATGGCGACCTGCAGGCACAATATGAAATGGGGGAGTTCTTTTACCAGGGTGAACGGGTCGAGCGCGACATCGAAAAGGCCCTAGAGTGGTTCGAGCGGGCCTCAATTCAAGGGCACCCCCGCGCGCAGTACCAATTGGGGCTCATGCACTACCAGGGAGAAGGCGTTACCCGTAATCTGCCCCAGGCGTACATCATTCTGAAAATGTCGGCAGTCAACGGCGAGGAAGCGGCCATGGATGCCAGCGACCGGATAGCACTGCAGATGAACGAGAACGAGCTTTCAGTAGCCACCCATGTACTGGGTACGCTGTTCCGCGATTATCTGACCCAACTCCGCGAAGAACAGCTGCAGCAACTGCAGAATCAGCAGCCAGGTCCGATCGGCCCCTCAGTCCCCGCCGTTGAGTCCCCTGATCCTTGATGCTTGATCAGTTTTGCGGAGGCATCGGGAAGCTCATGACGTTACCACCGCCTTTGGCTTCACTGATCTTGGCCTGACCGATTCGCTCAACTTCATCTATGCGCACAATCGACTGCAGGGGGATAAAACTGCGCTCCACACCCTCGAACTGGGTCTTGAGCTTTTCTTCCGCAGGATCAACCAGCAACTGGGAACGCTCACCGAAGAGCAATTCCTCTATTTCCAGGAATCCCCAGAGATCGCTCTGGAATATGTTGCGCGCATACAACTCGTACACCTGCCCCTGATTGAGGAAGATCACGCGAAAAATCGGTTGTTTGTCTTTGCTCATAGCTGAACTGTAAGAACCTGTGGCAAGCGAGCCGGACCAGTGCATCCGACGGGCGCGGATGATACCACAGCGCAGGACATCGGCTTCCTCATCAGTGTATAATTTCGCTTTTGACGAGGCTACGCCCAGCGCATCCCATGGCCAAGAAACTCTTTATTCAGACCCACGGCTGCCAGATGAACGAGTATGACAGCTCGCGCATGGCCGACCTGCTTGGTGAAAACCAGGCGATGGAAATGACCGATCGCCCGGATGAAGCCGATATCATCCTGCTCAATACCTGTTCGATTCGTGAGAAAGCCCAGGAAAAGGTTTTTTCCGAATTGGGCCGTTGGCGACCACTGAAGGAAAAGAATCCTGACCTGATCATCGGCGTCGGCGGCTGCGTGGCCAGCCAGGAAGGCTCGGCCATTCGCGACCGCGCACCCTACGTGGATGTGGTTTTTGGCCCGCAGACGCTGCACCGGCTGCCGGAAATGATCAACGCCGCACGCACTACAAACAAGCCGCAGGTTGATGTGTCTTTCCCGGAAATCGAGAAATTCGACCGTCTGCCCGAACCCCGCGTTGACGGCCCTACTGCGTTCGTCTCGATCATGGAAGGCTGCAGCAAATACTGCAGCTTCTGTGTGGTGCCCTACACCCGAGGCGAAGAAGTCAGCCGCCCCTTCGATGACGTGCTCGCAGAGTGCATACATCTTGCCGAAAACGGCGTGCGTGAAATCACCCTGTTGGGCCAGAACGTCAATGGCTATCGCGGTCAGACCCATGAAGGCACGATAGCCGACCTGGCCGACCTGATTCGCGTGATCGCCGAGATCGACGGCATCGACCGTATCCGCTACACCACGTCGCATCCGCTGGAGTTTTCCGACAGCCTGATTCGCGCCCATGCCGAAGTGCCGGAACTGGTCAAGTACCTCCACCTGCCAGTCCAGTCCGGCTCAGACAGGGTGCTGGCTGGCATGAAGCGCAATCACACTGCCCTGGAATACAAATCGCGGGTGCGCAAGTTGCGTGCGGCGGTGCCGGACATGATTCTGAGCTCGGACTTCATCATCGGCTTCCCCGGCGAGACCGAAAAGGATTTCGAGCAGACGATGAAGCTGGTAGAGGACGTCGGATTCGATTTCTCCTACTCCTTTATCTACAGCGCCCGACCCGGCACACCGGCCTCTGACCTGCCCGACACAACGCCTGTCGAGGTCAAGAAGCAGCGTCTGCAAATTCTGCAGAATCGTCTGAATCAGCAGGGATTCGACAACAGTCGTCGCATGATCGGCACGGTGCAGCGCATTCTGGTCAGTGATTACTCTAAGAAGGACCCAGGCATGCTCCAGGGCCGGACCGAGCACAACCGTATCGTCAACTTCCGCTGCGACAATCCGCGCCTGATAGGACAGTTCGTGGACGTGGTTATCGATGAGGCTCTGCCGCATTCCCTGCGTGGCACGCTGATGGCCGAGACCGTCCACTGAACCGTCCATTCAAACACGCCCGCAAGCCCTTCCGGAACGCGCACCCGCGGTGCGCGCAGACCGCTGATCGCGGCATCTTTGCATCGCGCCTCTGGCGCGCTATGCTGTGATTTCCCGACTATTACGAGGTTACTGACAGATTATTTTGAACGCTCCCCTGCACATCCATCGTTTCAGCATCGAACCCGTCGACCCCCGCCGCCTGGCCAGCCTGTGCGGCCAGTTCGATGAACATCTTCTGCTCATCGAGCAGCGCCTGGGTCTTGAGGTTCGTAATCGCGGCAATCAATTCGAGCTGATTGGCGAGGCCGAACTGGCCCGCTCGGCTGAAGCAGTGCTGCGCCAGCTGTACCGGGAAACCCGTGACCAGGCCGAACTGGCTCCCGATACGGTTCACCTGTTTCTACAGGAATCCGGGCTGGAGAATCTCAGCGAGACTCTCTACAACGGCGCAGGGAATGCACCTGTAGTTTTGCGCACCCGACGCATGGCGATTCAGCCGCGCGGGCCGAACCAGCAAAGCTACGTGCGTTCAATTCAGGAATACGACATCAATTTCGGCATTGGTCCGGCCGGCACCGGCAAGACCTATCTTGCCGTTGCCTGCGCGGTTGATGCGCTGGAGCGGGAACAGGTGCGGCGCATCCTGCTGGTCCGTCCCGCGGTCGAGGCCGGCGAGAAACTCGGTTTTCTGCCGGGGGATCTGGCACAGAAGATCGACCCTTACCTGCGCCCGCTGTATGACGCGCTCTACGAGATGCTCGGGTTCGAGAACGTGGCCAAGCTGATCGAAAAGCAGGTAATCGAAGTCGCTCCCCTGGCTTACATGCGTGGCCGCACCCTGAATAACAGCTTTATTATTCTGGATGAAAGCCAGAACACCACGCTGGAGCAGATGAAGATGTTCCTGACGCGCATCGGCTTTGGTTCCACCGCGGTAATAACTGGTGACGTGACCCAGGTCGACCTGCCCCGCGGTACCAAGTCGGGCCTGTCACACGTTGTTGATGTCCTCAAAGACGTGAAAGGTATCGGCTTCACCCACTTCAAATCCAAGGACGTGGTGCGCCACCCGCTGGTGCAGCGCATTGTCGAGGCCTACGACCGCTTCGAGTTGCGTCAGGAAGGCGAGCGCAAGGAACGCAGTAATGAGTCCTGATCCGGCACCCCTCGAACTGGATATACAGCGCGCCAGCACTGCTGCCGAGCTGCCCGACGACGAGAGCTTCAGGCACTGGGCCGGGCTCGCCCTCTCGGACCGACCCGGCCACGAACTGACTATTCGCCTGGTCGACGAGGAAGAAAGCCAGACTCTCAACCGGGAATACCGGCACAAGGACTATCCGACCAATGTGCTGTCCTTTCCTGCCGACCTGCCACCCGAGCTGAATATACCGTTGCTGGGCGATCTGGTGATCTGCGCTCCTGTTGTGGCGCGCGAAGCCGAGGAGCAGGAAAAGCCGTTGCAGGCACACTGGGCCCACATGGTCATTCACGGCTGCCTGCATCTGATTGGCTACGACCATATGGAAGATGCACAAGCCGATGAAATGGAATCGCTGGAGCGCCAGCTGCTGGCGCAATTGGGTATTGCCGACCCGTATTTGAGCGAATCCCTGTAACACAATACCTATTACAACTGTTTCCAAACGCTATACACATTTCCACAACGAGTAGAAAGGAACCATGAGCGAAGATCGATCGACCAACGGACACAAGACCTGGCTGGACAAACTGGTCCAGGCTTTTGTCCATGAACCCAAGAACCGCCAGGAACTGCTGGAACTGTTGCGCGAAGCGCATGCCAACGAAGTACTGGATATCGAGGCACTGTCGATTATCGAGGGCGCGCTGCAGGTCTCCGACATGCAGGTACGCGACATCATGATCCCACGCTCGCAGATGATCACCATCCGCTCGAGCCAGTCACCCCGCGAGTTTCTGCCTGAAGTGATCGAGGCGGCCCACTCGCGGTTCCCGGTCACCGGCGACAGCCTGGATGATGTGCTGGGTATTCTCCTCGCCAAGGACCTGCTGCCCCTGCTGCTAGAGGAAAACACCGAGCGTTTCAACATCAAGGAAATCCTCCGTCCGGCCACCTGCGTGCCCGAGTCCAAACGCTTGAACGTGCTCCTCAAGGAGTTTCGTGCCACGCGCAATCACATGGCTATCGTGATTGACGAGTACGGCGGCGTTTCCGGCCTGGTGACCATCGAGGACGTGCTTGAGCAGATTGTCGGTGACATCGAAGACGAGCACGACATAGACGAAGACAGCCAGATCAAGCCGCTGCATAGCGGTGATTTCCTGGTTAAGGGGCTGACTCCGATCGAAGACTTCAACGAGCATTTCGGCACCGAGTTCCCGGATGAGGAATTCGATACCGTGGGCGGCCTGGTAATGAATGCATTTGGTCATTTGCCAAGACGCAACGAGGTCGTCGAGCTGGACGGGTTCCGCGTGCGCGTGCTCAATTCAGACAGCCGCCGGGTGCACCTGCTGCGGGTAACCGTCGTCGAATCCTGAGAATGCCATGCCCCTGCTGAACACCCTACTCAACTGGCTGCGCGCGCCCGGCTGGCCGGGCCATCTGTTGGCTCTGCTGGCAGGCGCGCTGAGTACCCTTGCGCTCAGCCCTTTCGGGCTGTGGCCGCTGGGTCTGCTCTCGGTCGCCTTGCTGTTCCAGGGGCTCCAACAATTACAACCCGGTCAGGCAGCACTGCGCGGCTGGTTCTGGGGTCTGGGTCTGTTCGCCAGCGGCGTATCCTGGGTATATATCAGCATCCATGTGCATGGCTATGCTTCGCCGATTCTCGCCGGACTGCTGACCGCCGGCTTTGTCGCCGGTCTGGCCCTGGTGATCGCGCTGATGGCATGGCTATGGGCCCGCTGGTTGCGGCCCACAGGCAATCCCTGGCTGGCCTGCTGGGGATTTGCTGCGCTCTGGGTGCTGCAGGAGGTTTTCCGCGGCTGGTTTCTCACTGGTTTTCCCTGGCTCTACCACGGATATGGGCATACCGACACCTGGCTGGCAGGTTGGGCGCCGCTAGGCGGCGTCTGGCTGTTGAGCTTTCTGAGCGTTTTGTCCGCCTGCCTGCTGAGCGAGCCGGGCCTGTGGCGGAGTATCCGGTCAGCCAGCACGGGCACTGCCCTGTTGCTGGTCATCTGGCTGGGCGGTATGGGCCTTTCCACACTGGAATGGACGCAACCTACCGGCTCGCCGTTGTCAGTTGCACTGATTCAGGCGGACATCCCCCAGTCACGCAAATGGGATCCGGATCACATTGACCAGACCCTGACACTCTATCGCGATCTGAGCATCGCCCTGGCGCCTGTTGATCTGATCCTGTGGCCCGAGACCGCCGTTCCGGTTCTGCAGAGCCAGGCGCTGGCCTTTACCAACGGCATGGCCGCGCGCCTTGCGGAACAGGGCACCACACTGATTACCGGCATCCCGGTGGATGAGTACGACAATGATGTACTACAGATCTATAATGGCATCATGGTTGCGGGTCAGCAGGATGAGCAATACCTGAAACACAAACTGGTCCCCTTCGGCGAATATGTTCCACTGGAGGAGGTCCTGCGCGGTTTGATCGCCTTCTTCGACCTGCCCATGTCGAGCTTTACCCGCGGACCTGCCGTTCAGCAGCCACTAAAAGCCGCCGGATACCGACTCGCGCCCTTCATCTGTTATGAAGCGGTATACCCGCATTTTGCCGCACGCCTGGCAGCGCAAAGCGAGCTGCTCATTACCATCAGCAATGATAGCTGGTTTGGTCGTTCGATCGGCCCCCTGCAGCACCTGCAGATGGCGCGCATGAGGGCAATGGAAAGCGGCCGCTGGATGATCCGCGGCACCAACAACGGGGTGACCGCGCTGATTGATCATCGGGGCAGAATTACCCAGCGCATACCGCAGTTCGAGCAGGCGGTACTGACTGGCGAAGTGCAGCCCCGCACAGGGCTGACGCCCTATTTGCACTGGCCAGACTGGCCATTATGGCTAGTGGTGCTGGCCTGTCTCGCAGGCTGCGCGGTAAAGCGCCAGCGAGCTCGCAGAATTGCCCCCGCCACCAGGAAGTGAAACGCCGCTCTCCAGTGCCTGCAGAATACGCCAGAGCAGCCGTTGATCCTCCTGTGTCAGGCCGTTGAGCTCCAGCTCCGTCAGAGCCGGAGGGTTTCCCTCCATCCACTGGCGCGTGCGCGCCATATCCATTGCCTGATCCAGACGACGCAACAGTCGTCCGTAGGAGGAATCCCGGCTCCGCTCGTGCGATTCGGGTACCGTCCCTTTCATGAAACTCGTCTCCTCTGGTGTAGGCCTGCGTTGAAAATCCGCTCGCCAGATAACCTGAGCATAGTTGCCTTGAGCCGCTACGCAGGTCCGCGGCGACGAATGGCATGGGCTACCTGCTTGCAGCCCGGTGGTGTATCCTGCGCTATTGATTTATGCAGCGGCCTGTCCAGCATCGATTGACTGCTCCAAGGGCGTCTCCGGGATCACCGCAGACCCGCGCTGCATGACTACCTTTTCCGCCAGACGAGCCCAGACCGTTCACATGCAAGAACAGTATTCTCCCCGCGATATAGAAAGCACAGCCCAGACAGAATGGACCCGCAACGAAGTCTTCAAGGTAACCGAGACTCCGGACCAGAACACCTTCTACTGCCTGTCCATGTTCCCCTACCCCAGCGGCAAGCTGCACATGGGGCACGTGCGCAATTACACCATCGGCGACGTGATCAGCCGCTACCATCGCATGCAGGGCCGCAACGTGCTGCAACCCATGGGGTGGGACGCGTTCGGCATGCCTGCGGAAAATGCGGCAATGAACAACAACGTAGCGCCGGCCAAGTGGACCTACGACAACATCGACTACATGCGCACCCAGCTGAAAAGCCTGGGGTTGGCGATGGACTGGTCGCGGGAATTTGCCACCTGTACGCCACAGTATTATCGCTGGGAGCAGTGGCTGTTTACCCGGCTGTTCGAGAAGGGCGTTATCTATCGCAAGAACGGCACCGTCAACTGGGATCCGATCGACCAGACTGTTCTGGCCAACGAGCAGGTTATCGACGGCCGGGGCTGGCGCAGCGGCGCGTTGATCGAGAAACGCGAAATACCGATGTATTATTTCCGTATAACCGACTACGCGGAAGAACTGCTGACTTCCCTGGACGGCCTGACCGGCTGGCCTGAGCAAGTCAAGACCATGCAACGTAACTGGATTGGCAAGTCGGTAGGTATGGAAGTGCACTTCCCCTACGACCAGGCAAGTATTGGCGAGAACGGCAAGCTCAAGGTCTTCACCACCCGCCCTGACACCTTGATGGGTGTGACCTATATGGCAGTTGCAGCGGAACATCCGCTGGCCACCATCGCTGCCAAAGGTAACCCACAACTGCAAAGCTTTATCGATGAATGCAAGCGTGGCGGCGTGGCTGAAGCCGATATCGCCACCCAGGAAAAAAAGGGTATGCCGACGTCCCTGTTCGTCGAGCACCCCCTGACCGGCGAAAAGCTGCCGGTGTGGGTCGCCAATTACGTGCTGATGACCTATGGCGAGGGTGCCGTCATGGCCGTGCCTGCCCACGATGAACGCGACTTCCATTTTGCCAACCAGTACGGGCTACCCATCAAACCGGTTGTGCGCACCAGCGCTGGGGATGAAACGCCGGAACCATGGCAGGATGCCTATGGCGAGAAGGGTGAACTGATCAACTCAGAAGAGTTCGATGGGCTCGACTTTGCCAGTGCCTTGGAAGCCATCGGTGAGGTGCTGTCACAGAAAGACCTGGGCGCACCACGCACTCAATATCGTCTGCGTGACTGGGGTATCAGCCGTCAACGCTATTGGGGCTGCCCGATCCCGATCATCCACTGCGACACCTGCGGAGATGTGCCGGTACCCGAGAACCAGTTGCCCGTCATACTGCCCGAAGATGTAGTGCCCGACGGCAATGGCAGCCCCCTTGCCCGCATGCCCGAATTCTACGAATGCAGCTGCCCTACCTGCGGCGCACCGGCCAAGCGTGAAACCGACACCATGGACACCTTTGTCGAAAGCTCCTGGTATTTCGCCCGCTACGCCTCACCGCACTTTGAACAGGGCATGGTCGATCCCGCCGCTGCGAACTACTGGCTGCCGGTCGATCAGTACATCGGGGGCATCGAGCACGCCATTTTGCACCTGCTCTACGCCCGCTTCTTCCATAAACTGATGCGCGATGAAGGCTTGCTCGACTCCGATGAGCCGTTCAAGAACCTGTTGACCCAGGGCATGGTAATTGCCGAAACCTACTACCGTCTGGCCGAAAACGGCTCCAAGGTCTGGTTCAACCCAGCGGACGTTCAAGTCGAACGTGACGCCAAGGGCAAGATCGTCGCGGCCCGCCTGGCCAGTGACGGACAACCGGTGGAAATTGGCGGCGTCGAGAAGATGTCGAAATCCAAGAACAACGGCGTTGACCCGCAATCGATGATCGATCAGTACGGTGCCGACACCTGTCGTCTGTTCATGATGTTCGCCTCGCCGCCGGATATGAGTCTGGAATGGTCGGATACCGGAGTCGAGGGTGCGCATCGATTCCTGCGCCGGGTCTGGCGTCTGGCGCATCAACACGTTACTGCAGGGCCAACGCATAAGCTGGACAAGACGCGCCTGGATGATGACCAGAAAGCCGTGCGCCGTGCGATTCATCTGGCGATCCGTCAGGCAAGCCAGGATATCGGCCAGAATCACAAGTTCAATACCGCGATCGCCGCCATCATGACCCTGATGAATGTGCTGGAGAAAGCGCCGCAGGCCAGCAATCAGGATCGCGCCCTGCTGCAGGAAGGCCTTGAGGCGGTCGTGCTGCTGTTAGCGCCGATTACCCCGCACATCAGCCATGGTCTCTGGCATGCACTTGGCCACGAGGATCTGGCAGTACAGGCACAATGGCCGGTGCTGGATGAGTCCGCTCTGGTCCAGGACACCCTGCAACTGGTGATTCAGGTGAACGGCAAGCTGCGCGGGCATATCGAAGTCGAAGCCGCGGCAACGCGGGAAACAATAGAAGCAATCGCGCGCGCCAATGAAAACGTCCTGCGCTTTACCGAAGGCCTGACCATCCGCAAGGTGATTGTGGTGCCCGGTAAGCTGGTCAATATTGTCGCCAACTGACATGCAACGGAGAGCCAACATGTTAACGAACCATCATCGCCAGTTGCTTGGCTGCATGCTGATAGCCCTGAGTCTCGCGCTCAGTGGTTGTGGGTTCCACCTACGCGGTACTGGCGTGGATAACGTCCAACTCGAGGAGCTGCAGCTAAGCGCGCGCAACAGCTACGGCCAGCTGTATCGCAATATCCGCCAGGCACTGCAAATCGATGGCGTGGAAATAACCCAAACCGCTCCCTATCATCTGCAACTGCTCGAAGAGCGTGAGGACAAGACTGCCGTCAGCTATACGAGCCGTGCTACACCAGCCGAATTCGAGCTGGAGACCAGTCTCACTTTCCAGATCAGCGACGAGCGTGGCCGGGCTCTGGTAGGCCCGGCAACACTCAAATCCCAGCGACTCTTTGTCAACGATAGCGATAACCTGACCGGTACCAGCGAGGAAGAAGATCTGCTGCGCCGCGAGATGCGCAATGATCTTACCCGGCAGTTGCTGTTTCGCCTGTCCAGCCTGAGCGAAAGCGAGCTCTCGGCCCGCGAGCAGGCGCTTGACAGCCAACAGACGCCCTGAGGCCGGATGAAACTCAACGCTGGCCAGTTGGCGCGCCAACTCAAGGAAAGCCTGGCCCCGGTGTATGCAATCAGCAGCGACGAACCGCTGCTTGCCGGTGAAGCGGCCGACCAGGTCCGGGCTGCGTGCCGGCGCGATGGCAGTGAGGAACGGCTGGTCTTCCATGTGGACCGCTCCTTCGACTGGGGCCAGCTACATGACACCAGCCACAGCCTGTCACTCTTTGCTCAAAAACGCCTTGTCGAGCTGCGCATACCGGGCGGCAAACCCGGGGATGAGGGCGCCAAGGCAATACTGGCCTGGCTCGACAGCCCACCGCCTGACACCACATTACTGATCAGCCTGCCCAAACTCGATGGCAGTACCCAGCGCACCAAGTGGGCCAAGGCACTGACCGAGCATGCCAACAGCCGCTTTCTCCAGATATGGCCAGTGGATGCCCAGCAATTGCCCGGCTGGATGCGCGAGCGGCTGGCTGCCGAGGGTATTACGCCCAGTGCAGAAGCACTCGATCTGCTGAGTACCAGGGTCGAGGGCAATCTGCTCGCAGCCGAGCAGGAAATCCAGAAACTCAAACTGTACTGTGACGCCGGTCATCTCGATCTGGAGACGGTCCAGAAGGTAGTTGCCGACAGCGCCCGTTTCGATGTGTTTTCGCTGGTCGATGCCATGCTGCTGGGCCAGGCCGCACAAGCGCTCAGAATTCTGCAGGGCTTACGCGGTGAAGGGGTCGAAGCCCCCATAATACTCTGGGCACTGGCCCGGGAGATCCGTAGCCTGGCCAGCATGGCCCATGGACTCAAACAGCAGATCCCCCTCGACCGGGTCTTCGCCAGCCAACGCCCGCCGGTCTGGGACAAACGCAAGCCTGTGTTGGGCCAAGCGCTGCAGCGGCATTCCGCGACCGCCTGGGATCAGTGGCTGCAGGCGGCGCAACAGATTGATGAACAGATAAAGGGGCAACAGCCCGGCTCCGCCTGGGATGGTCTCAGCGCCATGGTGCTGGCTGTCGCCGGGGTCCGGTTAACCCTGACTGCACCCGCTCCACACTAATATCCGCAGGACCTACCCATGCTGTTCAGGCGCCTTCTGCCGTTTCTTCAGGAAAACCCCTCCCTGGCTCTATTTGCGCTGCTCGCTACGGCCTCTTCGGGGTTCGGCCAGACGTTCCTGCTCGGCCTTTTCGGCGATCAATTGCGCAACGCTTTCGGCCTTTCTCATTCACTTTACGGACTGACCTATAGCCTCGCCACCCTGTGCTCGGCCGCGCTGCTGCTGCGGTTCGGCTCCCTGCTCGATCACTGGTCGCTGCGCCGGGTCACACTGATGGCCATCCTGGTACTCAGCGCTGGCTGTTTGATGCTGGGCCTGGCCGGGTACCTGTGGATGCTGGCGCTCGGGTTTCTTCTAGTGCGGTTTGGCGGTCAGGCCATGCTCTCGCATATAGGCATGACCACGGCCGGACGTTATTTCAGTCTTAATCGAGGCAAGGTAGTGGCTTTCAGCGCCAGCGGTTTTCCCTTGTCAGAGGCGGTGTTACCGCTGCTGATCTCGGCACTGGTGGTAGCTGTTGGCTGGCGTGGAAGCTGGATCGCCTCGGCGGTTATCCTGCTCATCGTACTATTGCCCCTGATGCTCTGGCTAAGCCGTAATGCCAGTCATCCACAGGCAAGCGGTGATCACGCCGAGCATACCCTGACTGGTTGGACCCGTGCTGAGGTGCTGCGCGACCGCGGATTCTATCTGCTTTTACCTGCCTCGATAGCAGTCCCGTTTATCGTCACGGCATTGTTCTTCCACCAGGGGGCGATCACAACGCTCCGTGGCTGGAGCTTGGAAGACTTTGCCCGTGCGTTCATCAGCTACGGCGCCGGACACTTCCTGAGTCTGTTTCTGGCCGGCGTGCTGATTGATCGTGTCGGCGCGCAAAAGCTCTTGCCGGTGGCGCTGATACCGCTGCTCTCCGGCCTGCTGGTGCTCGGCTTAAGCGGTGCCGATTGGATACCCTGGCTGTTCCTCGGGTTACTCGGCTTGAGCCAGGGCGCGATGAACGCCACCCTCGGCGCCCTGTGGCCGGAACGCTATGGAGTGCGCCACATCGGCGCAATACGGTCGGTGATGCAGGCCATCATGGTGCTCTCCACTGCGGTAGCGCCGGTGGCCCTGGGGCTGCTTCTGGACGCAGGGGTCGGCATCGCCGGCCTGGTAGCGCTGCTTGCCGTGTATACGGCAGCTTCGGCAGCCCTGGCGGCCACCGCGGCAAGAGCCTCAGCGTAGCAGGCTCGGCGACTAGAGGACGTCGTTGGCCTCGAACACCCGATCCCAGTCTTCTACATCAAGGAAGCCCTTGACGCGTGGATGGCCAACATCCGTTTTCGCTATGAGGAAGATCGAAGTACCGTAATCCGGTGTGTCGCTTGAGAATCCGAGCGCTTCCTCGAACCGGGCAATACAGGTGCTATGTGTTATCAGTACAAGGTTTTTGCCGGGCTGCTTGAAATGCATGACATCCTTTAAAAGCGAATCGCTTTTACGGCATTTATTCAGCCAATTGCGATCACCGCTATGATCTCCGAACAGAATATCCGCAGTTTGGTCGGTACGGGTCATCGGGCTGTTGTACAACATCGCCTGATCCAGACCCAACTGGTAGAAATCCTCTGACAACGCTTTGCCGATATCCACTGAACGCGCGGTGATGCCGTCCCGCCCATCCAGGCAGGGCCACTCCGAACGGTCACAGCGCTCCAGGTGCCGCACCAGCACCACCACCTCGCCGAGTTGCCAGCTCTGCAGCACCCTCTCTTGGGTATCATCACTCTCATTGGATAAATCAGGCAGCTCGGGCGGATCCAGTACCCATGCGGCCAATGCAATCGCGGCAATAAATGGCAACGCACGCCCCACTGGTCGTAAAAGTCGCTTCAGTTTCACGTTCTCTCCCTTCGTATCACTGTCTGGCCTCGGAGGTTTTGTGTATTCGGGGCACGGGTCGAAAGTTCAGTGCTGGGCTGCACACTCCACACACAGATGGGCCGCCGGATCAATCCTCAGCCGCCCGGCGGCTATAGGTTCGCCGCACTCTTCGCAGTAGCCGAAGTCATCTGACTCAACGCGTGCCAGCGCCCTGACCAGCCTTTTCAGTTCCTGCTGGTTACGTATCTTCGTGGCATCAAGCATAGCCTGCTGCTGCATTGCATCCATCCGTGACAGGCGACCGACCCTGGCTTGGTCCAGCTCGACCGCCTCACTGCGCGAAGAGCCCGCTGCACAACCCGCCTCAAACTCGGCAATGCGGCGATGAAGCAGCCCATCCAACTCGGCTCGCAGCGTCGAGTCCATATCAGCTACTCAGCGCAGCAATAAGACGGGACGGGACGTTTTCTGCAGGATATTGGTCGTGGTACTACCCACAAAAAACTGACGGATCCGCGAGTGGCCGTAGGCACCCATGACCAGCAGGTCGATATCGTGCTCCTGTTCGTAGTCCATCAGCACCTTCTCGACTTCACCGGCCTTGATATTTACATGAACCTCAAAACCGGCCTTTTCCAACCGGTTCTTGGCAGCGTTGATTGCTTCCCAGGCATCATTGGTATCGGCGCCAACCATCACCAAATGGATCGGTAGCCCAACGAATAAGGGGCTGTCCGCGAGCATCTCGACCCCCTTGCGTGTAGTCGCACTGTTATCGAACGCGAGCATCACGCTGGCGGGTTTGCGGAATTCGCCAGCGGTGACCAGGATCGGCCGATGCATGGTGCGGATCACGCTTTCCAGGTGACTACCCACATGCTGGCCCACGGAATCACCTACCTCACCCTGGCGACCGATGACCAGTAAGCGAATCTCGTGCTCAAGCTCATTCAGGGTTTCAACCAAATCGCCGTTACGTTGCCGGCTGAGCGGCTCTGGTACGCCATCGGCGCGGGCGCGCTCAACTGCAGCCTCCAGCATCAGGCGACCCTGCTCACGCATCAACCTGCCACGCTTCTCATCCAGCTCGGCCAGCTCGTCGAGCAGGTGCTCTCGACTGCCAAGGCCGATGTTGCCTGACAGATCACCGCGAGGCTGAGCATGCTGCTGGTCAAGCACATGGATAAAGACCAGCGGGGCGTCCAGGGCCAGACTGGCCCAGGCCGCGTAATCACATACACCCGTCGAGGAAAGCGACCCGTCGATGCAGGCCAGAACGGTATTCTTGGTCATCGGTTTATTCTCCTTGTTCATTTAATGACCCATCAACTGGTCAACGGCGTCAGGCTTGTCGTGTACTCCGAAGCGGTCGACGATGGTCGCGCTGGCCTCGTTGAGTCCGATGATCTCGACTTCGGTGCCCTCACGGCGGAACTTGATCACCACCTTGTCGAGCGCGGCAACCGCCGTAATGTCCCAGAAATGCGCGCGGGACAGATCGATCACCACCTTATCAAGGGCTTCCTTGAAGTCAAAGGCGCCGACGAACTTGTCGCTGGAACTGAAGAACACCTGGCCAACAACGTTATAACGACGCTCAATGCCTTCAGCAATCGAATCGCTGCCAATATGCAGGTAGTGGCCCATCTTGTTGGCAAAGAACATGGCTGCCAACAGCACGCCCACAAACACGCCGTAAGCGAGGTTATGGGTAGCAACCACCACAACCACGGTGGCCACCATGACAATATTGGTCGACAACGGGTGCTTCTTGAGATTGCGCAGTGAATCCCAGCTGAAGGTACCAATCGAGACCATGATCATCACTGCTACTAGTGCCGCCATGGGAATTAACGACAGGTAATCACCCAGAAACACTACCATCACTAACAGAATGACACCCGCTGCAAAGGAGGAAAGCCGCGTGCGACCACCTGATTTGATGTTGATGATCGACTGACCAATCATTGCACAACCGGCCATACCACCGAGAAGGCCTGAACCAATGTTAGCGATACCCTGACCCTTGCACTCGCGGTTCTTGTCGCTGGGCGTGTCAGTCAGGTCATCGACGATAGTGGCCGTCATCATCGATTCCAGGAGGCCCACTACCGCGAGCGCAGCAGAGTAAGGGAAGATGATCATCAGGGTTTCGAAATTCAGCGGCACCTGGGGCCAGAGGAATATCGGAAGAGTATCGGGCAGTTCGCCCATATCACCGACGGTACGAATATCCAGTCCCAGATAGAGCGCCAGTAGAGTCAGTACCACAATGCAAACAAGCGGCGAAGGAATCATCTTGCCGATTTTGGGTAAGTACGGGAAAAGGTAGATGATCGCCAGACCACCTGCCGTCATCGCATACACATGCCAGGTAACGTTGGTCAGCTCTGGCAGCTGGGCCATGAAGATGAGAATTGCCAGGGCGTTGACGAAGCCCGTCACCACAGAACGTGAAACAAAGCGCATCAGTGATCCCAGCTTGAGGTAGCCGGCACCAATCTGCAGCAGGCCGCACAGTATCGTTGCCGCCAGCAAGTATTCAAGCCCGTGGTCGCGTACCAGGGTGACCATCAAAAGCGCCATGGCACCGGTTGCTGCCGAAATCATACCTGCACGTCCACCGGTAAAAGCAATCACCACCGCGATGCAGAACGAAGCGTACAGACCGACCTTAGGATCCACTCCGGCAATAATCGAAAACGCAATCGCCTCGGGGATCAACGCCAGGGCTACCACAACACCAGCGAGAATATCGCCACGGATGTTGGAAAACCAATCTTGTCTTACTGATTGCATCAGGGTCATACAATTCGTCCACTTGGAAAATAAGGGCCCGGACTTTTTGCTGCATGCCGTGTTCGCCTGACGATCCCGAATGGGGCAACCAGGGCACAGCTTTCAACGGCAAAAATAACAGGGTCGTATCAGGAAACTCAGGATTTAATTCACAGCCAGATAAGATCAGGCCGGATAAAGACTGCCTTGGGTAAACAATAGCGCCAGACTTTAGCGCTGTTTACCAGGGCAACTACACACAAGCAAAGGTATAGCTTGCGGATGACAAAGTGTCATCTGGGGAGGTAAAACCTATGGCGGCGTAGCGCCGGGAAAACTGTTCATCGGCTTGTCCGGTAAGGGGTCCGTTTAGAGGGGGCGTACTCTATCACAGGAGATAGCCGCAGGCTATCAACCAAATGCTTTCAATTCGCACACAACGTAGCCTGTTAGCTTTCTGTTCAAGCCATCAAGAACTCACTCGGACACACGCTGATACCCACCGCTTACGCCTTCCTTGGAGAGCACCCACTGCCAGAGCTGAATATCTCTCGCCCGGAATGCTCCAGCGCAAGACAAAAGGTAATACCGCCACATCCGGTGAAAGCGCTCGCCCAACTGATTGGAAAATCGCGGCCAGGCTTTTTCGAAATTCTCATGCCATGCCATCAGGGTACGGTCGTAATCGGCGCCAAAGTTGTGCATATCCTCAACTACAAAAAGTTCATCTGCAGCATCTCCCAGCTGTCCGATGGAGGGCAGGTCTCCATTGGGAAAAATGTATTTGTCGATCCAGGGATCCGGGGCAGACTTGCGGGTGTTCTTGCCAATTGTGTGCAGGAGAAACAGGCCGTTATCTTCAAGGCAGCGGTGGGCTACTTCCATGAATATACGATGATTCTTACGACCCACATGCTCGAACATGCCTACGCTAGCTATGCGATCGAATTTCTCTTCCAGATCGCGATAGTCCATCAACCTGAAGTCCAGTGGCAGGTCAGGGTAGCGAGCCTTCACCCAGGCGGCCTGCTCACTGGAAATTGTTACACCCACGCACTCCACACCGTAATGCTCAGCTGCATAGCTCATGAAGCTCCCCCAGCCACAGCCAATATCCAATACACGCATTCCGGGCTCAAGCTGCAATTTGCGGCAGATAAGGTCGAGCTTGTTGGTCTGCGCCTGCTCCAACGTCTCTGCATCTTTCCAGTAACCACAGGTGTAGGTCATTCGCTCATCGAGCATGGCGGCATAGAAATCATTGCCTAGATCGTAATGCTGCTCGCCGACCTGCCACGCTCGCTTCATGGTCTGCAGGTTAAGCAGGCGGGCACGCAAACTGTGAATCACCAGGCGCAGTGGCTGCACTTCCTTATCAAGACGGGCGTCGAGTAGATGACAGAAAAACTCGTCCAGATGCGGGCAGTCCCAGTCGCCATCCATATAGGCTTCACCCAAGCCCAGATTGCCTTTGGACAGCGCACGCTCGGGGACGCCGGGGTGATTGAGCTGTATATCCCACGGACGGTCGCCGTTGATCTGAATATCAGCACGATCAAACATTGTTTTTACCGTGTTATGAAAAGAACTTTCGTTCAGCTCCGTGTTTTGTTTTTCTTCATACATAGGTGACGAGGACATTACGAGCTCCTGACTGCTTTAGCAGGAGCGGCTAGAAGCGATCATTTATCACTCCGGACGCTCCCTCTGACTTTCATCCCATTTCCAGCGACATATATCGTGCCCAGTCATCAGTTGGACCTAAAATAACTGCGGCGTCAGAGAATGCGTACATTAAGGTGGCGTAACGCCATTCAGGTTCGCTAATTTCATTTTGCTTACTCCTTAAACACGGGCTTTAGAGCCAGTTTGCTACCGCGATATAACCTACCCCCCCGAGAACCACAGTATAGGGTAGCGCCATGACGACCATCCGTCCGTACGACAAACGCACCAGTGGCGCGATGGCAGAGGTCAGCAGGAACAAAAAAGCCGCCTGACCATTGGGTGTAGCTACGCTTGGCAGGTTGGTACCCGTATTGATCGCAACAGCCAGCAGTTCGAAGTGCTCCCGATCGATCTGCCCTGAATCAAGCGCCTGCTTGATTTCACTGATATATACCGTGGCAACAAAGACATTGTCGCTGATCATGGACAGCAGTCCGTTGGCGAGGAAGAACATGCCGGGCTGTTCGTCGAGGGGCAGCGCCAGCACCATGGCAATGATCGGGCTGAACAGATGTTGCTGATGGATGACCGCAACAATGGCGAAAAACACCACCAACAGCGCAGTGAACGGCAGAGCTTCCTGGAACGCCTTGCCAATCTGGTGCTCGTCGGTAACGCCATTGAAGCTGGTCATCACAATAATCACCAGCAGACCGATCAGACCGACTTCAGCAACATGAAAAGCCAGACCAAGGATCAGTACCAGAGCCGCAAACGCCTGAACAATGAGCTGAGCCTGCTGCGCTTTCCCTCGCTTGCGCTGTTCTTCTGCGGCGAATTCCTCGAGCACACGACGCACATTACGGGGAATCTTTGCCCCGTACCCGAACCAGCCGGTTTTTTCCAGCAACACGCAGGTAAGCGAGCCTGCGGCCAGGACAGGCAAACTTACCGGCGCCATACGCATAAAGAATTCTGCAAAATCCCAGCCTGCTGTTTTGGCGATCAGCAGGTTCTGCGGCTCCCCCACCAGCGTGCATACGCCACCCAAGGCGGTACCAATTGCGCCATGCATAAGCAAGCTGCGCAAGAAAGCCCTAAATGACTCCAGATCATCACGATGCAGCTCAAGGGCCTCGTCATCTGGATGAACCACTTTCTCT
The DNA here is from genome assembly GCF_008641105.1 of Halopseudomonas salina. The sequence goes on along the minus strand of NZ_VTTI01000006.1, from coordinate 174,410 downwards.
GTTTGGGTCTTGTGGGGAGCGGAGGCTACCTTGTGGTAAACCGAATAGAACCCCACTGCCACGCTGATAATAACGGCGGTGACGGTCAAGGCATCGAGAAAGGCTGAGAGCAATGCCGCGGTCAGGCAGAACAGCAAACTCAAGGAGGACTTGGAGCGCACGCCAAGCAGTATTCGGGTAAAAACCAGCAGTAACAGGCTTTTCATGAAGTAGATGCCGGCCACCATGAACATCAACAGCAGGATCACCGGGAAATTCAGTAGCATCTCGGCGTAGAGCGCCTCGGGGGTGGCCATGCCGATCAGTAAAGCTTCTACGGCGAGCAATCCTCCCGGAAGAAGCGGGTAGCACTTGAGCGCCATGGCCAGGGTGAAAATGAATTCCGCGACCAGAATCCAGCCTGTTACGTACGGGCCGAGCAGCCAGAGGAATACCGGGTTCAGAACAAGAAATGCAAGGATAGCCTGCTTGTACCACTTAGGCGCATTGCCGAGAAAATTGTGCGCAAACGCACTGCCGAGAGTCGTGGTTGGAATGTTCAATTTTTGATCCAATGTTACGGGCTGGTAAAACCCAAACACAAAAAGACGCGTTCTGATCCGGCTGTCCGGTTCAGTTAGAGCGTCTTGTTGTTTTTTTTACGCGAAAATTATTGCACGCAAGCGCGCGCAGGAAGGAAGCCACGAAAAGGCCGGGGTGTGGGACGCTATGGTGGCGTAACGCCGGAGATAAAAGACATGAACATGTTCGCAACGAGTAAAATAAAAGGCCGGACCTTAGCATACAAAATAGCCAGACGCTATCACCCGGTGTCTTTCGATCAGATACCACAGACCAGGTCCCGGATGATAACCGTCGGCTAGCCACATCAGGTTTCAGCCCGAATTAGCGATCCAGTCCCCGTGTCCAGTTATTCAGATTGAGCTTGTCGATCACCAGGTGCGTCAGCAAAGCGGCGCGGAGCTCGAGCGAATATTGATCCGGGGCGAGGGATCGAGCTGCGGTCGATTCTGCGGAAAAGGATACGGCAAGGCGCGCCGGAGTGAACTCCAGCTCGCTATTGGTGCGCAGCAAGCCGACCATTTCGCCTTGATTTACCCAGGCTTCATCAGGAAGGGCGTCGCGAAATATCGATTCCCCAAAAGCAACAAATGGCTCTGTGGAGCCCATCAGATCGACTACGGTTGGCAAGATATCGTAATGGGAAACAAGCTTGTCGGATCGGTGCGCTGAAATCAGCTTTGGAGCATAAACAACCAGCGGAACGTGGAAACGACTGCGCAGACTGCCGGCGGATGCCCGCAATACATGATCAGAGGTTATCAGGAACACGGTATCGTCATACCAGTCGCTCGCCCTCGCCTTGGCCATGAACTCCCCCAGAGCCCAATCGGAATAGGCAAGGGTGTTGAGGTAGCCATTCTCGCTGGCGCTATCATGGGGAAAGCGATGAAATTGCTTGCCGGGATCGGCGAAAGGTTCATGGGTAGTGCCGGTAAAGACCACGCCCATGAAGGGCCCCTTTGACGCCATTCTGTCCAGCCGCTGATGAAAGAACTGTAATGTGTCGTGGTCCCAGCCAAAGCGTGGCGTGGGCTCGGGGTAGTCCATTACCAGGGGTATGTCTTCCTGTCCGAAATATTCAGAGAAACCCAGGCTGGCCGCAACGGCGTTCATCCGGAAGGAGCGACGTGTGGAAGACTGCACGAACACGCTCTCATAGCCTCGCTCGGCGGCCAGGTTGCCTACTCGCGACATATCCACCTGCTCCAGCCCCTCGGACAGACGCGGTTGCCCGGGTAGGACAGGGACGCCGGTCAGTATGGCTTGCAGGCTCTGGATGCTGCGCTGGGCGGCCGCATAGTGGTTGGTATATACCTGTGACTGCTCCAGCAAGGCATCCATATTGGGCGTTACGCCCAGATCTTTGCCAGAAAGCCCGTCGATATAATCGTTGCTCCAACTCTCCAGAACGATCAGGACAATATTCGGGCTGGAGTGGGGCGTAGGTTGGTCGCCGTATTGACGCACGAAGGGGTTGGCTTGAGAAATATTGAGCTCTTTTCTCAGCGCCGCCTCAGTGGAATCCGAAACCGGGCTTTTCAGTACCTTGTCGAGGTTACGACTGGTATGAATAACAGAAAACGCCGCATTCATTGCCAGGTTAGCCAGTCGGGCATCACCCAGGGCATGGGCGTCAACGACATTGAGCGTCTTGCCATCCAACACCAGACCACGTCCGAGCAAAACAAGCAGGGGCAGCACCAAAACCAGGGTAAGCCATGCGTGGGGCCAGCGTGGCGCCGGTCCGTCCATCACGTCGGATCTGATCAGTTTCCACCAGGCCCAACCGCCGAGGAGTGAAACCATGAGCAGGGCGATGAATTCTTCGCGTCTGGACGAAACCAGCAAGTCAACGACGAAGGGCCAGTCGTTGACCATGAACAGTAACTCCGCTCCTAGATGACGTTGCACCTCCCCATAGAAAGCGATGCTGGCTATGCCCAGCACAAGAACCAGTAGAAGAGGCAGGATTGCAAGCAGCATCCAGCCCTGGCGCCATAAGGGATGGGCGGCAAATCGGAACGGAACCAGTAGAGCCAGCAGTATCAGGGCATTGAGCTGGGTGAGGACTGCCAGATCAAACCTCGCGCCAACCCATAATGTCCTTAGCCCCTCCAGAATGGTTATCCCTGCAAACGAGTCGGGATAAGTCACCCACAGCGCGAGGCGCAAACCGAGGCATAACAGCAGACCCACCAGATAAATGATCAGCAAACTGCGGAGATTAGACGGGATCCTCAATAACACCTCTTTCAATTTCTGCCACCCAGCCATCGAACCAAAATTTTATACGGGGCTTCAAATTGCTTTTAGATGCAGAGCGCACTCAATCTGGAGCATGCTGGGTATCCCGTTCCCGTCTGCGGAATACCGACATTATCAGCGCCGAGAGACTGTAGATCACCATAAAGGGGTCGATCAGATAATCCCAGTAGTTGTCCGATGGTTTCAAATCGACAATGAAGGCCAGGGTGGCAAACGCCAGCATAACCACACCCAGGGTATTTCGCAGCAGCACAAAGAGCACCGTCAGCGCAGCCACGAGCACTAGCAGCGCTCGTGGGCTGTAGCCCCATCGGTAGGTATCGACCATGCCAACACCCAGTGCTGCGGGATACAAAACCAGACCGAGAACGGCAAAGCATAGCCAGAGCGGCCATTTTGCAGCAAGCGGAACGGGCGGCAGGTAACCCAGTCTGATTATGGATGCAGCCACCAGCCAGACAATGCTGGTCATCGCCAGATCATCCGTCAAGCCGCGCAACAGCCCAGCCAGCGTCAAACCGGTGGAAAGCGGTATCAAGGCCACCAGCACGAGCCCCAGCAACACCGCCAGGCGATAGGCTGGCGATAACCGGCGCAGCGGTAACAGCAGAAACAGTATGAGCGCAAAAGTGAGCACCGCCTGCCAATTGGCAATAATCATTCCTGCGCCTCCAACCAGGCCCTGTTGAAAGTAACGTGCTTGATAAAGCTGTTGTTCCAGGAATACACCATATGGAAACGTCCATCATCCGAGCGGATCAGGTAGGGATACTCATAGTCGAAATTGCACAGTCCCCGGCGACAAACGCGCCCCTCAAGCAACTGCATATACTCGTCGAGCAGAACGTCTCGCTTGGGACCACTGGCCTCGAGAAACTTCTCACGCATCAACGGCTCATACTTTTCCAGGGGAATGGGATCGCCATCTGCGTCTGACGACTCATCGATCGTATTGATCAACGACCAGGTACTCAAACTGAAACTGGCCTCGTCCAGAGTCAAACGAAACCGGCCATCAGTGAGATTGTTCTGAGCGACCAGGAGCGTATTGCGGTGTGAACGCACGGCCGCCAGTGACGAGTTGGGGTTCCAGGGCTCCACTGAGCGCTCTTCGCTCCAGGTCTGCCCTGCGTCCGCGGTTACTGTGGCCAGCACATGACCCTCCTCCGATTCTCCAGCGTAGCGCAACAGCGCAATTGCCCGCCGCTCGTCCAGAGGCACTACCGTAGGTTGCAGCGAGTGGGTCCCGTCCGCCATGCGGAATTTGTCTACCACACGGCCGTCAGCGTCGAGGTAGAGATACTCGGGAAATTTACCCAGAAACTCGTGGTAGACCGGCAGGCCGATTGAACCGTCCTTGTGAAAGACCGGAGCGCTACGTACCAGGGTACTGATGTTGATAAATGGCGAGGTGATCAACTGACGCGGCTTTGACCAGGTCACGCCCTGATCTTCCGACACCATCACATTGATCGCACTGCCTGCCCAGCCACCCAGTGAGACCGACACGTAGAACAGCCAGAGACGCTCATCAGGCGCGAGTGCTATAACCGGGTTGCCCAGTTTACGGATCGGTTTGCCCACCGCAGCGCGCGTTATATCTCGGGTTGCAAAAACCTCTTCATTGCTCCATTCACCCGTACCCGCATCAAAGCGTGCACCGCGAATCTGGACATCAGCGGCTCCCTCACGGGAGCCGGCAAACCAGACACTTAGCAGATCGCCACCAGGTAGCGCGGTGATTGAAGAAGAATGCACGAAATCATCCAGGTCGCTGGATACAAAGCGCCGCTCCATAACGGGCTCTGAGCTTATTTCTTTGCTGTCATCCCATTTTGTCGCAGTGTCAAAACCCGACATTGTGTAGGGTGTACTCCACAACCAACCTAGCGCAAAAAGCACTGCCAGCAGCACCAGAACAGGGGCTCTGTAGTGCAAGGACCATGAACGGAAAAACATACTACTCCTTGTTATTCTGAAGCGCTGTCAACACCGATCACGACATTCGTTGATAATGAGTGCCAAGCAAGTGCCCGTTGGATTAGTCGGCCGGAATGGTTTCCGATGTTATCAAATATCGTCCTTTTTCCCTATGATTCCGAATCAGGTTCTGAGAAATAACCAAGTCTGTGCCAGCAATCGACACAGCCTGAAACCCTGACTCTGGATCAGATTAACCAGTTCGACCGTGGGCAATTCACCAATGTCCGGCGTGTGAATTTCGATAAGAATCATGCGCAAACAAGCTGGCAGTTCAGCCGGAAATAACCCGCATTCCCCACCCTCGATATCCAGCACCAGTACGGTAGGCTCATGATCACCAAGCAAGGAAGAAAGGGATCTGGCCGGCACGGTGAGTCTGCGATCAGCCTTGGCGGGTGTCAGTGCGCTGCTCCACCAGTATTCATCGTAGATCCCCAGCTCGATATGCTCGGCCTGGTAGGCGTCAGCAACCACGGCCGCTTCAATAAGCTCCAACGTCTGGCCGTTGGCGGCGAAGGTGTTTCGTATCTGGTCGTACATGGCCGGATTGGGCTCGACAATCACTACAGGCTGCTGCGAGCGCATCCCCGCGAAGGACCCGGTGACACCGGCCCCAGCCCCGCACTCCATTACCCGGTCGCCGGGGCGAATCATTGCGTCGATCAGTTGCAGATCGGCCTGCTCATAGTCGCCAATGGCGAAGTAGTAGGCCATCCGCGCACTGAATCCTGATCTGACCGGTAGCACCAGGGAGTAGAACGGATGTTTCAGGCGGCCTTCGTCCGACAGACCATTAACCCACTGCTGAAAACGCTGAATCTGGAAGGCATCTTCAGGTTCTTCCTGGGGCCACTGATGCAGGCCCCGGGCGCTGACCCGCAAGCGACGTTTCTCGATAGTGCTATCTTCAAGCGACGGGACCGGCATCGACTGACCCTCGGATTGGTCTGGCCGGCCATACTAACACCGTGCCAGAGTCGTATCCATGCGCGCTGATACGACCATCAGCGGTCACGAACCAACTGTTTGCCATGGTAGAGTTGCACGATATATCCAAGTCGGAACATCTCAATGCCTATGAACACTCCTCGCCCGACCTTCACCACTCGCTATCTGGCCACAGCCACCCTGGCCCTGCTGCTGGCAGCTTGTGCCGACACACCCATCCAGAAGGCTCATGCCGAAAGCCCGGTTACCACAACGGCTCCAGCCAGCGCTCCAGGCCTCGCGGAAACGCCGGCCGTCGAACCTGTCGCCCAAGACCAGACTTTCAGCCAATGGCAGCAGCAATTCAGAGGCCAGGCGCTCGATGCAGGCATCAACGAGGCACTTTTCGACCGTGCATTTGCTGGTGTTGTGCCTGATCCGGGCATACTGCGCGCCGACAGCAGCCAACCCGAATTCACTCGCCCTGTTTGGGAGTACCTGGACGGCGCCCTCTCCAGTACGCGTATAAGTCGAGCGCAGCGCCTGCTGGATGAACATGCATCAACGCTGGGGGCCATTGAACAGGCATACGGGGTCGATCGACATATTCTGGTCGCCATCTGGGGCCTGGAGAGTAACTTCGGCAGCAATATGGGCGACAACTACGTCATTCGCGCCCTGGCTACGCTGGCGCATCAGGGCCGCCGGCCCGATTTTGCCCACGCGCAGCTCCTGGCTGCCCTGGAAATACTGCAGCGCGGCGACATCGCCCCGGACGGCATGCTTGGCTCCTGGGCAGGCGCCATGGGACAGACCCAGTTCATACCGACGACCTATAACAGCCATGCCGTGGATTTTGACGGCGACAACAAACGCGATATCTGGAACTCCTCAGCCGATGCCTTGGGGTCCGCCGCCAACTATCTGAAAGTGTCCAACTGGGATAGTGGGCAACCCTGGGGTGCAGAAGTTTCGCTGACCGAAGACTTTGATTACGCGCTGGCAGACACGGCGATACGCAAGACTGTCGCCGAATGGGCAGCGTTAGGGGTAAAAAGCGCCCAGGGGGGACCGCTGACCTTTGCTGACGGGAGCCAGCCCGCCTCGCTCCTGCTACCCGCGGGTTACCGGGGGCCGGCGTTTCTGGTTCTGGGCAACTTCCGCAGTATTCTGCGCTACAACAACTCGTCGAGTTATGCCTTGGCAATCGGGCTGTTAACCGAGCGCATGCAGGGCCGGGGTGAAATAACGGCAAGCTGGCCCAAGGGTGACCAACCATTGGCGCGCAGTGAGCGGCTCGAACTGCAAAGACGACTCAAAGAGGTGGGCTTCGACCCGGGCGGCGTTGACGGCATCATTGGCGCCAATAGCCGCAAGGCATTGAGAAACTTCCAGATTGCCCTGGGGCTGCCGGCTGACGGCTACCCGTCCAAATCACTCCTGGAAAAATTGCGTACATATCAATAGCGGCTTCAGCCGATACTCACAGGCGCCCTTGACAGCGCCTGTGATAAGATTACACCAATCTATCTTGGGTAAAAGCCGGCTCCCCTCACCATGACCCGGCGTTTACATCGTCTTGGGCCCGGTACAGGAGCAGCTACCTTTCATGAGCGACCACCCCTCAAAACGCGTCGGTAGCGGCGAGAAGTTTCGCAACGCTCAGGGTATTGCCGCGATAAAGGACGGCCAGAAACGGCGCGCTACGAGCGTCGAGCCTGTGGTGTTCGAACCCAAACCCAGATGGCTACGCGCACGCGCCCCGACCGGAGAGCGCTTCGAGGCCGTCAAACAGAATGTGGCTTCCCACAAGCTGAGTACGGTGTGTCAGGAATCCCACTGCCCGAACATGGGCGAATGCTGGTCCAATGGCACAGCAACCATCATGCTGATGGGGTCGGTCTGCACCCGCGCTTGCCGCTTCTGCGCAGTCGACACCGGCAACCCCAATGGCTGGCTGGATATCGATGAGCCGGAAAACACGGCCAAGTCGGTAGAGCTGATGGGCCTGCGCTATATCGTTCTCACATCGGTAGATCGCGACGACCTGCCGGACGGCGGAGCCAGCCACTACGCCGCCGCTGTCCGTGCGATAAAACAACGCACGCCGCAGGTGGTGGTTGAAGCCCTGACACCTGACTTTGACGGTGTGCATACGGCTATCGAGGCCGTGGTAGATTCAGGGCTGGAGGTTTTTGCCCAGAACGTGGAAACAGTCGAGCGACTCACCCGTGAAGTCCGTGACCCCCGAGCTGGCTATGCCAAGACCCTCAAAGTTCTGGAGCATGCCAAGCGCCATCGCCCCAAGGTGATCACCAAGACCAGTTTGATGCTCGGTCTGGGTGAAACAGATGAAGAGATACTGGCTACCCTGGATGATCTGCGGGCAATCGGCGTCGATATCGTGACGCTTGGCCAATACCTGCAGCCCACCAAGAATCATCTCAAGGTAAAGCGCTGGGTCACGCCTGAGGAGTTCAACCGCTATCGCGAGATTGGGCTGGCCAAGGGATTCATGGAGGTGCCATCGGGCCCATTGGTGCGCTCGAGTTACCGCGCAGACCGGGTTTTCGAGAAAAACAATCTGGGGCTGGCAGAGCCCACTGCGGTGCCTGGACAAGGCCCCGTGCCACAACTGATACCCACCCGCTCCGTCAGCTGAGCTCCTGCAACAGCGCCTGCTCCAGGCGCTGGCCCACCTCATCAATACCCGGCCGCGCCTCAAGCTCCTCACTCATCTGCGTCATCACCAGACCTGCATAGCCACAGGGGTTGATCCTCTGGAATGGCTGCAGATCCATATCCACATTCAATGCCAGACCGTGGAACGAGCAGCCCCGGCGAATGCGCAGGCCCAAAGAGGCGATCTTTGCGGCCCCAACGTACACGCCGGGGGCGTCAGGACGCGGAGCGGCTTGGATACCGTAACCGGCCAAGGTATCCACCAGGCTCCGCTCCATGGCGGTTACAAGGTCACGAACACCCATATCCCGTCGACGAATATCCAGCATCAGATATGCAACCAGTTGCCCCGGGCCGTGGTAGGTCACTTGTCCGCCGCGCTCAACCTGCACCACCGGAATATCGCCAGCGGCCAGCACATGCTCGGCTTTCCCCGCCTGGCCCTGGGTAAACACCGGTGGGTGCTCCAGCAACCAGATCTCATCCGGGGTACCTGCATCGCGCTCATGAGTAAAAAGGCGCATCGCTTCAAGTGTAGGCAGATAATCAACTAGCCCCAGGCGACGAACCACAGGCGCGTCACTCACAGGACCATCTGCACCCGGCCTGTGGCCTTCAGCTCCGCATTCAGGGCCTGCAACTGCTCAGGGCCGGTGGCCATGATTTCCATGCGCAGGGACAGGAACCGACCGTTCTTGCTCTCCCTGATATCGATGGCTGCAGGGTCCAGGCCCGGCGCGTGACGTTCGACAATATCCGCCACCAGCGCTACAAATCCTTCACCGGCATTGCCGATTACCTTGATGGGATACCGGCAGGGAAATTCGATGCGCGGTGCGTCAGTATTTGTCGTTGCCATGGGCAGGCCCCTCTCAGTTGAACAAGCCGTAGAAAAACAGCCTGAGGTTATCCCACAAACGGCCAAAAATGCCTGCCTGTTCGACATTTGCCAAGGCCACAAGCGGCGCACTGTGCACAATCTCATCACCCAGCCTGACCTCGACCTGACCCAATACGTCGCCCACGGCGATTGGCGCCTTGATCGACGAATCGATGGTGATACCCGCTTCCAGTTTCTCCGCCTGCCCTTTGGGCAAGGTCATCACCAGCCCATCAGTCAGACCCAGCGCAACCTGATTCTCTGCACCGGCCCAAACCCTGGCTTGAGACAGCACCTGCCCGGCTTCATAGAAAGACTTGGTCTCGAAGAAACGAAAGCCCCAGGTCAGCATTTTTTGGGTTTCCGCCGCTCTTGCCTGCTCGCTGGTCGTGCCCATGACTACCGATATCAGACGCATACCTTCACGCTCGGCAGAGGCCACCAGGCAGTAACCGGCTTCCTCGGTATGCCCGGTCTTGAGTCCGTCAACCGTGCTGTCACGCCAGAGCATCAGGTTGCGGTTGGGCTGGGTAATACCGTTCCAGACAAACTCCTTTTCCTTATACAACTTGTAATGTTCCGGGTCGTCACGAATGATGGCGTGCGCCATGGTTGCCATATCGCGAGCAGTGGAAAGGTGGCCCTCAGCTGGCCATCCGGTGGAGTTTTCGAAGTGTGTATTGGTCATGCCCAGACGCTTGGCGTGGCTGTTCATCAGGTCAGCGAAGGCGTCCTCGCTACCGGCAATATGCTCAGCCATGGCAATACTGGCATCGTTCCCGGACTGAATGATGATGCCTCGCAGCAAATCGATAACCTGTACCTGGTTGCCTACCTCGATGAACATCTTCGAGCCACCCTTGCGCCAGGCCTTCTCGCTCACCAACACCAGATCGGATTCCTTGATCTGGCCACGCAGTATCTCCATGCTGGCAATATAACTGGTCATCATCTTGGTCAGACTGGCCGGCGGCAGCGGCTCGTCGGCATTGTGCTCCATGAGCACTTTGCCGCTGCGGGCATCCAGCAGCATATAGCTGCTGGCCGCAAGCTGTGGCGCCGATGGAACAATAGCTGCACCCTGAGGCGCGACGTTAGGCGTGGGTACCTGGGCAGAAGCCAGACCGGAAAAGGCCAGCGAACCTGAAAGCAGCAACATGTGGGTCAATTTTTTAAGCATGGTACTCACTATGAAATGGGTTGGTACGGTGATTGATTGTCAATTGCCGGAAATCAGCGTTGGGGTGCCCAGATTGGCACGCTGCAATATATCTAGCAGCTGCCGGGCCTGATCCTGCGAGACCAGCGGTCCGATGCGAACCCGGTGTAACGTCGTGGCATTATTTTCCGTGGTACTGAGAAATACCGGATTACTGGTCTGGCTCTGCAATTGTGCCCGAAGCTGCTCGGCCGCCTGAATGGAAGAAAACGCGCCCACCTGGAGAAACACCTTTTCCTCGGCAACGGGTTCCTGCGTTGCATACTGAGGCGCTGGCTCCGGCTCGGCCGCCTGCGCGGTCACCAGATAACCCGGATTCCGTTGCTGATGCCAGACAACCGGGTCAATACCTTCAACCAGCACCCGCGCCGTGCCCTTATCAGCAAAGCCGAGCTTCTTGGCCGCCGCATAGGACAGATCGATTATCCGCGTGGAATAAAAAGGCCCGCGGTCATTCACCCGCACGACAATCTTGCGATCATTTGCAAGGTTGGTGACCTGAACATAGGTCGGCAATGGCAACGTCTTGTGTGCGGCCGTCATGCCATAGAGGTCATAGAGTTCGCCGTTGGCTGTCTTCTGCCCATGGAACTTGGTTCCGTACCAGGATGCCTCACCCTCCTCCCGATAACGCCGGCCATCCTGCATGGGGGTGTAATGCTTGCCGAGTACCTTGTAGGGCGAGGCTTTATAGGGGCCGTTGTGCACCACAGGCACCGCATCAGGAATGGCCGAAACGTCCATAAGATAGTCTGGCGCGCCATCTACCGCGGGTCTGCTAGCGGGAGCAGAGCCGGTAACCGGCTGCTGGGGAGCACTCGAGCAGGCCCCCAGCAATGCCAGCACAACGGCACCCAGGGCTCCCCGGAGACTGCATGTAGACATGTTATTCATTTACCCCGGCCTCTTTGATCAGCTGCGACAACTGATGCACCACCATCGCATACATGACACTTCTATTGTAACGGGTAATCACATAGAGATTATTCAGCCCGATCCAGTGCTGCACATGGTCTCCGGCGTCAAACTCGTAAGCCATGACCTCCAGATTAGTTGCAAGTTCACTCTCGGGCTGCCAGCCCAGCGCCATCAAATCTCCCACGCTGCTGCGGGCTTCCAGGCCCCGGTCCAGCGTCACCCCACTGGCGAAGTCGTCTCCAGTAACGGTGGCCGGAACCGCAACGGCCTCGCCTGACCGCCAATCATGCTCGCTGAAATAATTGGCCACACTGCCTATGGCGTCAACCGGGTTATTCCAGATATCAACCTTGTCATCACCGTCAAAATCAACAGCAAAGGCCTGATAACTGCTGGGGATGAACTGGGGATAGCCCATTGCTCCGGCGTAGGAGCCCGTTAACGTCAGAGGATCCATCTGTTGTTCGCGGGTCAATACCAGAAATGCCTTGAGTTGACGACGGAAGAAGTCGGCCCGTGGCGGATAGTCAAATCCCAGGGTGGTGAGCGCGTCAATCACGCGGTGGCTGCCTTTGTTACCACCGTAGGACGTTTCCACGCCGATGATTGCAGTGATCACTTCAGCCTCCACACCGTATTGCTGCTCGGCGCGAGCCAGCGCATCAGCATGGGTGCGCATGAACTCAAGGCCATCTGCGATGCGTTTATCAGTAATGAATATTGCGCGGTACTCATGCCAGGGGCGAACGCGTTCGGCTGGTCTGGAAATAGCGTCCAGGATGGCTTGCTTGCGTTCGGCATCGGCAAGCAACCCACTCACATAGGCCGCGGGAAAACCGTGCTCGACCTGCATTTCATGCACGAAGGGTGCTACCGCCGGATGCTCGGCGGAATAATCGGACGCCCATAGCGGCGCGCCGCTGGACGTCAGAACAGCGGCAACGAACAGGTTCAGACGACGGAATAAATTTGCCTGCATTACTGGGCCATCCATTTTCGATGCGTTTGAATCGACATCAGAATGCCGAATCCGGATAGAAGCGTTACCAATGAGGTGCCGCCATAGCTGATCAGCGGCAAGGGTACCCCGACTACCGGTAACAGGCCACTGACCATGCCGATATTGACCAGCACATATATGAAGAATGTGAGTGTGATACTACCTGCCAACAGCTTGCTGAAGGTATCCTGGGCCTGCAGAGTGATGAACAGCCCCCGCGCGATGATCAGCAGGTACACGACCAACAATAGACACACGCCAACCATGCCGAACTCTTCGGCCAATACCGCGATGATGAAATCGGTATGCCCTTCGGGCAGAAAGTCCAGGTGTGACTGGGTACCCTGCAGCCAGCCCTTGCCGAATACGCCACCGGAACCGATGGCAGCCTTGGACTGGATGATATTCCAGCCCGCACCCAGGGGATCACTTTCCGGGTTCAGGAAAGTCAGCACCCGACGCTTCTGATACTCGTGCAGAACGAAAAACCACATGGCCATGGCGGCGGGCGCTAATAACACCCCCGCCCCGATGATATAGCGCCAGCGTAAACCCGCCAGCAGCAGAACAAAGAATCCTGACAATGCCACCAGCAGGGACGTACCCAGGTCCGGCTGCTTGAGAATCAGAACCATGGGGACCAGGACAATCACCAAGGTACCGCAGATATACCGGAAACTCGGCGGCAGATTACGTCGCGCCAGATACCAGGCCACCGCCATCGGCATGACCAGCTTCATGATCTCCGAGGGCTGGAAACGGATCACCCCGGGGATGGTCAGCCAACGCTGAGCGCCCTTGGCCTCGGTACCCACCACCAGAACGGCAAGCAATAAAAGCAGACAGCCTACATAGGCCGCTGGCACCCAACGCTCCATGAAGCGCGGTTTGAACTGGGCAATGGCCAGCATCACGGCCAACCCCACGCAATAGGCAGCGCCCTGGCGATACAAGATCGCCAGACTTTTACCACTGGCGGAATACAGCACGAAGCCGGCAACAGCGGCAAGCACCATGATCAGCAGCAGCAACCAGGGATCCACGTGAATCCGTTGCCAGAATGGATCGCGCCTTTGCAAACCGCCGCCGCCGGCGGCCACTGCAGAGAGAATACCTCTCATTCTGCTACCTCCTCGGTGAAAGCGGTCGGTTCGGGGTCAGGCACCAGCCATGCGTCGAAGAGCTGGCGCGCGACGGGCGCTGCAACACGTCCGCCCGACTCCCCGTTTTCAACCATCACTGCCACCGCAATTTTTGGCGCTTCAGCCGGTGCAAAGCCCACGAACAGGGCGTGATCACGGTGGCGCTCCTGCAGCGCTTCCGAATCGTACTTTTCACCCTGGGCAATGGCTACCACCTGAGCAGTGCCGGTTTTACCCGCCATGCGGTATGGCGCATCTACAGCAGCGCTGCGCGATGTGCCATGCGGTGCATGCATTACATCCTGCAGAGCATCGACAATGAAGTCCCAGTCATCCGGGTTCTTGAGTTCGATATCAGCCGGCGTGTCATCCACCTGAGGCGGCTCGCCTTCGGCGTGCATGAGCAGACGCGGTCGACGCCAAACGCCCCGATTGGCCATCAAAGCAACCGATTGGGCAAGCTGCAATGGCGTAGTCAGCATGTATCCCTGACCGATGCCGGTGATCAAGGTTTCGCCTGGGTACCAGGGCTGGCGACGGGCTTCGCGCTTCCAGGCACGCGAGGGCATGAGCCCCGCAGACTCTTCATACATGTCATGGGAAACGCGTGTTCCGAGGCCGAAACGGGTCATGTATTCATGCATCCGGTCGATGCCCAGCTTGTTTGCCAGGTCATAGAAATACGTGTCGTTGGAGCGCGCTATGGCATAGGCCATGGACACCCAGCCATCCCCCGAGCGGTTCCAGTTGCGGTACTTGTGGCTGTGGTTGGGTAACTGGTAGAAGCCTGGGTCATAAACGCGGCTTTCCCGTGTAGTCACACCACTGTCGAGTCCGGCCAGGGCAATGATCTGCTTGATCGTCGAGCCGGGTGGATACAGGCCGCGCAGAACCCGGTTGAACAGGGGCTGATCGAGGGAGTCGCGCAGGGCACCGTAATCAGCATGGCTGATGCCGGTCACGAAGAGGTTGGGATTGAAACCCGGCTGGCTGACAAACGCGAGCACCCCACCAGTTTCAGGTTCGATCGCTATGACGGCGCCGCGTCTATTACCCAGCGCCTTTTCCGCCACCGCTTGCAAGCGGCTATCCAGGTGCAGGGTAATGTCCTTGCCAGGCAGCGGATCTGTGCGCTTGAGCACCCTGAGAACACGCCCCCGCGCGTTGGTTTCCACTTCCTCATAACCCACGGTACCGTGCAGGGTATCTTCGTAGAACCGCTCGATACCGGTCTTGCCTATATAGTGGGTACCGGCATAGGCCACCTGATCAATGGTGGTCATTTCCTTTTCGTTGATGCGCCCGACATACCCTACTGCATGAGCAAAATGCTCCGCAAAGGGGTAATGCCGTACAAAGCTGGTCTGCACCTCGACGCCAGGCAGCCGAAACTGGTTGATGGCAATTTGCGCTATCTGCTCTTCGGTCAGGCCAAACATGACCGGCACGGCTTCGAAGGGCCGCCTTCCCTGGGTCAACTTGCGTTCCGCGCGCTCCAGGTCCTCTTCGCTCAGCTGCAGCAGCGAGCCGAGAAGCACGAAGGTGTCATCCAGATTGGGTACCCGTTCCCGGGTGATGCTGAGACTGAAGCTGGGGCGATTTTCAGCGAGCACTATTCCGTTACGGTCATATATCCGGCCACGACTCGGCGGCACCGGCTGAATATGCACCCGGTTATTCTCGGACAGGGTCGAATGATGCTCGTATTGCGTGACCTGCAGAAAGTACATACGACCAACCAGTGCCATCGTCAACGCTGCGACGAACACGGAGGCAAGCACTACCCTCCTCTGGATAACACCGGCGTCACTGGAATGGTCCTTCAGGTGAATAGGTCTGGCCATGTATCACTTGTGGTAGGGGTGGCGATTTAGAATTGTCCAGGCTCGGTACAGCTGTTCCGCCAATAGTATCCTTACCAGAGGGTGCGGCAGGGTTAACGCTGACAGTGACCAGCGCTGCTCGCTGCGCGCCGCCACCTCAGCGGCCAGACCTTCCGGTCCGCCAACCATCAGATTGACATTGCGCGCTTCCAGACGCCAGGCCTCCAGATGGGCAGCAAGGTCTTCAGTGCTCCAGCTGCGACCGGTTACCTCCAGGGTGACAATGCGATCGCCTGGCTGGGTGGCCGCCAGCATCTGCTCACCCTCACGGCGCATCAACCTGGCAATGTCCGCATTCTTGCCACGCGTTGCCAGCGGCACCTCCACCAGGTCCAGCGGCAGATCAGCGGGCATGCGCTTGGCATACTCGTGATAACCCTGCTCGACCCAGCCCGGCATGCGTGACGCTACACTGATTAAGCGTATACGCAATGCAACTTACTCGGCGGGTTGCTGCTGCTGGGCCCGGCGAGACTCAGCGCTCTGCCACAGGCGTTCCAGGTCATAGAACTGCCGGGTTGCGGGCTGCATCACATGCACGACTATGTCGCCCAGATCTACCAGCACCCATTCACCGGACTCCTTGCCTTCAATACCCAGGGGACGATTACCGGCCGCCTTGGCTTTCTCCAACACGTTATCACTGAGCGCACTGACGTGCCGGTTCGAGGTACCGCTGGCGATAATCATGTAATCGGTGACACTGGTAAGTTCGCGGACGTCGATGCGCACCACATCCTTGGCCTTGAGCTCCTCCAGCGCATCTTCTATCACTTTGAGCATTTCGTCGATCTGCATAGGTAGTTCTAATCCTTTGGTGTCAGGGCCGGTACAGCCCGTGGTTTTCAATATAATCGAGTACGGCATCGGGCAACAGGAAACGCGGTGATCGGTCTGCCGCAACCAGTTGGCGAATGTGAGTGGCCGAAATCGCCAGCGGTGTCTGCGAGAGGCAGATAATCTGCCCTGCCTTCGCGTTGGCGCCAGCGGGATCACTGACGCTGCGAGCAGCCAGTAGATCCTTGAGCACCTCAGGCAGCTCCGGATCGTAATCCGGACGCTGCAATACCACCAGGTTGCTCAGTTCCAGCAATTCTTCCCAGCGATGCCAGCCCGGCAATCCGCCGAAGGCATCCCAACCAAGAATCATGTACAGGGTAACAGTATCGCCAAGCTCGCTGCGCAGCGATTCAAGCGTTTCTACGCTATATGACGGGCGGTCACGCTGCAGTTCACGGTCATCGACCCGCAAACCACAACCACCCTGGGCGGCCAGCCGGACCATTTCCAGGCGTTGCCCGGCAGTGGCCCCCGGTTGTTCACGATGCGGCGGGCGTGCACTGGGGATCAACCGAAGCTCATCCAGACCCAGGCATTCAGCGGCTTCCAGCGCACCGCGCAGATGACCGTAGTGGATCGGATCGAAGGTGCCTCCGAGCAGACCGATACGCTGACTCATCCGCACATCATTGGCGGATATGTCCGTCGCCGAATACCACATATTTTTCGCTCGTGAGGCCTTCCAGGCCAACCGGACCACGGGCATGAATCTTGTCAGTAGAGATACCGATCTCGGCTCCGAGTCCATATTCAAAGCCATCGGCAAAGCGCGTCGATGCGTTGATCATCACCGAACTGGAATCCACCTCGGCCAGGAACCGCCGAGCCCGGGTGAAATCTTCCGAGACCATGGCATCGGTGTGCTGGGAACTGTAGGTATTGATATGCTCGATAGCTGCATCCATATCGGCGACGACGCGGATCGACAGAATCGGTGCCAGATACTCGGTCGACCAGTCTTCCTCGGTAGCCACCAGGGCCTCAGGGAGAATCGCACAGGTGGCGGCACAACCGCGTAACTCTACCTGCTTTTCGGCGTACACCTTCGCCACCCGGGGCAGAAAGCTGGCAGCAATGCTCTCATGTACCAACAGGGTTTCCATCGCATTACAAACGCCATATCGATGAGTCTTGGCGTTAACGGCAATCGCCTCCGCCTTGTCCAGGTCGGCCCGATCGTCCACGTACACGTGACAAATTCCATCCAGATGCTTGATGACCGGGACACGCGCATCACGACTGATCCGCTCAATCAGCCCCTTGCCACCGCGCGGCACAATCACATCGACAAATTCCGGCATGGTGATCAGTGCGCCCACAGCGGCACGATCGGTCGTTTCCACAACCTGCACCACCTCGGCAGGTAACCCGGCCGCGGCCAGGCCCTGAGCAAGGCAGCGGGCTATAGCTCGATTGGAGTGAATCGACTCGGAGCCACCGCGCAATATACAGGCGTTGCCAGACTTCAGGCAGAGGCTGGCTGCCTCCACTGTCACATTGGGCCGCGATTCGTAAATGATACCGATGACGCCCAGGGGCACGCGCATTCGGCCTACCTGAATTCCGGAGGGCAGAAACTTCATATCGCGTATGGCGCCAATAGGGTCGTCTAGCGCCGCGACCTGACGCAGGCCTTCGAGCATTCCCTGGATACGCGCAGGCGTCAGTGCCAGGCGGTCGAGCATCGCTGCGTCCAGACCATTGTCCCGACCCGACTGAAGATCCAGCTCATTGGCTTCCACCAGCTGGTTCTGTGCCGCTTCGATGGCATCTGCCGTTGCCAGCAACGCGCGATTCTTCACCGTTGTGCTGGCACGGCCAATCACCCGGGATACCTGCCGGGCCTTGAGACCGAGCCCCTGCATGTAATCTGCTACCTGTTCTGCGCCCATGCCTGCCACCGATTACCTGTTGCCGAGACTAAAGGCCGCATTATAGCTGCCTGCCCCGGCACTGGACAGGGCAGAGCTGCTATGATCTGCAATATGATTGGATCACGCCAACACAGATACCCGACCGGCCCAAAGGCCTTCGCAACCGCGAGGATGCAAGGACCATGGACAATCTGCTGACGGGCAGCCTGATTGAATGGCTTGGAGACCATCGACAATGGCTCGGCCTGGCCATATTTCTGATCGCGTTGCTGGAGTCTCTCGCCGTCGCAGGACTGGTAATACCCGGTGTATTTCTGCTCCTCGCAGTCACGGCCATGGCTGGAGGCGGCGGCATGTCCTTTGTCGCAGCCTTGTCCTGGGCTTTCTGCGGCGCAGTATTGGGCGACATGCTCAGCTTTGCGCTGGGACGTTTTTTTCACCAGGATATCCGGCGTCTGGGACTCTTTCGCCGTCACCCACAGTGGATTGCCCGCGGAGAAATCTTTTTCAGACGTTATGGTCTGTTCGGGATTTTCATAGGCCGATTCGTGGGCCCGATCCGCCCTATAATTCCCATGATCGCAGGCATGCTCGACATGCCCACCGTCCGCTTCGTCGCTATCAACCTGCTCTCTGCCCTGGCCTGGGCACCGGTTTATGTCACACCGGGCTTTCTGGCAGGCCGAGCAGTCAAATGGCCGGTACCGGAGTTTTTCTGGCAGCATGCGTTAACGTTACTGGGACTGCTTGCGGGGTTACTACTGGCTGTCGTTCTGATTCTTCGGGCGCAGCAGCGCTGGAGCAACATCCTGGCGGGCCTGTTATGCCTGGTCGCATTGGTGGCGTTGGCGATGCACAGCGAAAGGCTGGTAATTCTTGATCAGAGCCTGGCCGTCTGGCTTTCCATGGCAGACGTTAACGCGGGCCTGCTGGACGCAATGGCGGCGCTGGCCAGTCCGGTCTACCCTGCCGCCCTTTTCAGCCTGCTCGCCTTGAGTCTGGCAATGTCGCGGGGCTGGCGATCCCTGGCCCTGACTCTTGTGGCTTCACTGATGTGTGGATTGCTCGTGTTGGCGTTTGATGCAACCTGGCAGGCAACCACACTTGCCGCCAGTCTTTTGCTCATCGCTATCGCCGCCTTGCTGAAAAACCGGCCACATGCTTTCTGGACACGCGCGGCGTTCATGTCTGGAGTCGCCCCGCCGGCGATTCTGCTGGGAACGATAAGCCTTGCTGCCACGCACATGAGCCTGATGGGCCTGGTAAACGCCTTTCTGCTGGCGGCAGCCAGCCTGCTTCTGTCCCTTTGGCTGGTCGAACGCGCAGGCCCCGTTGAATGTCCTGCGTTCCCGGCCAATAATCTGCTGCTGTGGTTGCCATTGGCGACCGCGGTCGGGGTGCTTTCAGGCCTGCATTATTTCTAGCCATTCATTGATCTGACTGAGCCGCGCCTGGGGATGATCGAGATTCAGCAGCGCGACCTTCTGATCCAGCGAGAAGGGCAACAGAAAAGCCAGCTGGTATCCCAGGCGTTGCTGGCTCCCGGCCACTTCGGGCAATCCCAGGCCCTCGGCCAGAGGGTGCTGCATCAACGCATCGTGCAACACCACCAGATCATCATGCTGCTCCAGCACGGGCGCATCTGCCTGTTCCGGCAACCAGCTGATCTCTCCACTGACCAGTCCGTCTGCAGCCACATCAGCGGAGTCGATGCGCCCGCGCCGGCCGCCTTCCACGCGAATACCCAGCAGTCCATTGTCGCGCTGCTGCCAATCGGTTATCAGCGCCTCACAGCCCAGGGCATTGAAACGAAGGTCGCCAGACCCGGTTTCAGGGCCGGATTCCAGGGCCACAATCAGAAAACTCTCGCCCTGCTTGAAACACCGGCTGAGCATATCCAGATAACGCGCTTCGAAAATCTGCAAATCGATAACGCACCCGGGCAAGAGAATGCTCTGGAGTGGAAATAAGGGGTGTCTCTCAGTCATGCCCGCCTCGCGCTGGAAAGAAAATGGACCGCCGGCGTCTCTGTGCGGCGGTTATGGCATTCAGCAAACCTATTCAGCCGTGTGCCGATTGACCCGGTCAGCAACCCTTGTAACCATGGCAAATGACTTGAACTTGTGTCTATAGTTTCGCCTGCACTCATTGCAAGCGCCTGTTTCACACAGCTCCGCATGGGGCACTACAACAACAGCCATGGAGAACGCCATGACCGCCGTACCCGTTTCCGAACTGACCTCCTACATTGGCAAGGATCTCGGCCATTCAGAATGGATGACCATTGATCAGGAGCGCGTCAATCAATTTGCCGACTGCACCGGCGACCATCAATTCATCCACATCGATGAAGAGAAGGCAAAACAAACGCCCTTTGGCGGCACGATCGCCCACGGATTCTTGTCCCTGTCCTTGCTGCCCACGCTGTCAGCCGGACTCTTGATTCGCCCTGAAGGTCTGAAGATGGCGGTCAATTACGGCCTGGACAGCCTGCGTTTCATCCAACCGGTACGGGTGGGGTCCCGCGTCCGCCTGCAGAGCACGGTAATCGACGTAACCGAGAAGAAACCCGGTCAGTGGTTGATCAAGGCACGCTCTACACTGGAAATCGAAGGTAACGACAAGCCGGCCTTCATCGCAGAAGCGCTGTCACTGTACTTCGTCTGACGCTTGCACCGCTGCCGGCTACTGGCCGGCAGTAATTACTCTCCCCAACGTGCCAACAGGTTTTGCTCGATACCCAACTGGTTTAGAATCCGCGCCACTACAAAATCCACCAGATCATCAACCGACTCGGGCTTGTGATAAAACCCCGGACTGGCCGGCAGTATCACCGCGCCCATCTGGCTCAGCTTCAGCATATTCTCCAGATGCACCGTCGAATAGGGCGCCTCACGGGGCACCAATATCAGCTTGCGACGCTCTTTCAACGCCACATCAGCGGCACGCTCGATCAGATTATTGCTGGCGCCGGTCGCGATAGCCGACAGCGACCCAGTTGAGCAGGGACAGACCACCATCGCACTGGGCGCCCCAGAGCCTGATGCGACAGGAGACATCCAGTCCTGCTTGCCAAACACGCGTATCTGCCCCTCGCGCGCACTGTAGCGCTGGGTAAGAAACAGCTCCAGGGCCTGTGACTTGGGTGGAAGCTTGATATCTGTCTCGGTCGCCACCACCAGCTGCGCTGCCTGGGAAATCAGGAAATAGACCTCCACGTCAGCCTTGACCAGGCACTCGAGCAGACGCAGCGCATACTGAGCTCCGGAGGCACCGGTGACGGCAAGTGTTACCCGACGGTTATCCACACTTCACCTCCAACGCACCCAGCATGCGCTGATGGATGCCACCAAAACCGCCATTGCTCATGATCACTATCCGCGTACCTGACACGGCTCGAGCCAGCACCGATTGGATAATGTCGTCAATGTCGGTCTCGACGCGAGCTGGCACCGGACTGGCGTCCACTACTGACTGCAGTGACCAGTCCAGCCCGGGTGGCTGAAACCAGATGACCTCCGAGGCACTTGCCACACTCGCGGCTAGTGCCGCAGCGTGGCTGCCAAGACGCATGGTGTTGGAACGTGGCTCGATGATCGCGATCAGCGGTGCATCACCTATGCCCGCTCGCAAGCCGGCAAGCGTCGTGGCAATGGCTGTGGGATGGTGAGCAAAATCGTCGTACAGACTCACGCCTTCAAAAGTGCCCAACAACTCCATGCGCCGCTTGGCACTGCGAAATTCGCCTAGTGCAGCAATCCCCTGGGCGGGCGTTACGCCTACGTGCCGTGCAGCCGCCAGGGCCGACAAGGCGTTAGCCACACTGTGGGCTCCGGTCTGGGACCACTCTGCGACGCCTTGGAGAGCGCCATCAAGCCAGACCTCGAACCGCGAACCGTCCGCCGCCAGGAGGCTGGCTCTCCATTCGCCCTCACCGCCCGTGGTCTGCCGGGGTGTCCAGCAACCCATATCGATCACTCTCTGCAACGCAACATCGCCGTGCGGGTGCACAATAAGGCCGGTTGAGGGAATGGTACGAACCAAGTGGTGGAACTGCCGTTCTATAGCAGCCAGATCCGGGAAGATATCTGCATGATCATATTCTAGATTGTTCAGGATCGCGGTACGGGGTCGGTAATGCACGAACTTTGAGCGCTTGTCGAAAAAGGCGCTGTCATACTCGTCAGCCTCAACCACGAAAAAAGGCGTATCCCCCAGACGCGCCGAGATCCCAAAGTTCTGCGGCACGCCCCCGATCAGGAACCCCGGCGCCATACCTGCATGTTCGAGAATCCAGGCCAGAAGACTGGACGTCGTCGTCTTGCCATGGGTGCCGGCTACGGCGAGCACCCAACGGTCCTGCAGAACATGTCGAGCCAGCCATTCAGGACCGGAGACATAAGGCAAGCCCTGGTCGAGCACATATTCTACCGCCGGATTACCTCGCGACATGGCGTTACCGACGATCACCAGATCCGGTGCAGGCTGCAGGTGCTCGGGTGAATATCCCTCAAGCAATGCAATCCCTTGAGCCTGCAACTGAGTACTCATCGGGGGGTAGACATTGGCGTCGCTACCGCTGACCTGATGGCCAAGCTCGCGGGCCAGTAAAGCCAACGACCCCATGAACGTACCGCAGATACCCAGAATGTGCAGATGCATTGTCGCGCCCAGACCCCGTGCCAGAAAAGAATGCGAGGATGTTATCACGCGCCATGCAACAGCGCCGCCATACGCCTGACAGCGATGCAAATGGACATACTTTCGGCTATAGTTGCACGCCAAACCCGTTCGCCGTTTTTGTCCGCAGCTCTGGTTCGCCCATATCCAGGCGATCCGGCGCCGCGTGCCCACCCCGGCCATTGCCTTACACATGGAGTCCGCATGACCGTCAAGAATGCCTTTTACGCCCAGTCCGGTGGTGTCACCGCCGTTATCAACGCCTCAGCTGCAGGGGTAATAGAAACGGCTCGTCAGCATCCCGATCGAATAGGCAAGGTATTCGCCGGTCACAACGGCATTATCGGAGCTCTGACCGAGAATCTGATCGACACCAGTATGGAGCCGGCAGAAAACATCGCCGCGCTGCGCCACACCCCCTCCGGCGCTTTCGGCTCGTGCCGTTACAAACTAAAAAGCCTGGAAGCCAATCGCGCCGAATACGAGCGCCTGATTGAAGTCTTCCGCGCCCACGATATCGGTTATTTTTTCTACAATGGGGGTGGTGACTCAGCCGACACCTGCCTGAAGGTTTCCCAGTTGGCCGAAACCATGGGCTATCCAATTCAGGCTATCCACGTTCCAAAGACTGTCGATAACGACCTGCCAATAACCGATTGCTGCCCAGGTTTCGGTTCAGTTGCCAAATACGTAGCCACCTCTATTCGCGAAGCGGGCTTTGACGTGGCATCCATGGCCGCCACCTCCACCAAGGTATTCATTCTCGAAGTCATGGGCCGCCATGCAGGCTGGATTACCGCTGCCTGCGGATTGGCCAGCGAAGGTGAAGGCCAGCCTCCTCACATCCTGCTGTTCCCGGAGGTCCGCTTTGATCAGGACGCCTTCCTCGCCCGGGTGAAAGAATGTGTAGAGACTTACGGCTACTGCGTGATTGGTGTGTCTGAAGGCATCAAGAATATCGACGGCAAGTTCCTGTCCGAAACTGGACTCACTGACGCGTTCGGCCATGCGCAGCTGGGCGGCGT
This sequence comes from Halopseudomonas salina, assembly GCF_008641105.1. The sequence goes on along the minus strand of NZ_VTTI01000006.1, from coordinate 150,528 downwards.
GGCACCTACCGTGGCCAACCTGGTAAAAGACCAGCTGGGATACAAATACCACTGGGCGGTTGCCGACTATTTGCAACGCTCTGCGCGCCACCTGGCTTCAGCCGTCGATGTGGAGCAGGCATATGCTCTTGGCCAGGCCGCGGTACGCATCGCTCTGGAAGGCAAGAATGCCGTCATGCCCGCCATTCGTCGCCTGCAGGACAGCCCTTACCAGTGGGATATCATTGAAGCGCCCCTCAAGGATGTCGCCAACGTCGAGAAATTCATGCCCCGTGAATTTATTACCGAGGATGGATTCCATATTACCGACGAATGCCGTCGTTATCTTTCGCCCCTTATCCAGGGCGAGGACTACCCACCCTTTGTCAACGGCATGCCCGCCTACGTGCAATTGAATAATCACAAAGTCGAGCGCAAGTTGCCTGAATTCAAAATCTGACCCATACCGCAGAGCCCCGGCGAAGGAATGACGCCTCTGCTCCGCGCCAGCGGGACCTTTCAGACACCCCGTCCGGCCTCACCCGGACGGGGTGTTTTGTTTTCTCCGATTGAAGATTCGCCACCTTTGGGGCAGGATAATGGCAACTGACTCATATGCAATAATGAGCCACAATCTGACCCTTAATGGAAAACACGTATGCGTATTGTGCAGGCAGATATTAGCCGGCTTGACGAAGTAACGCCGCTTTTCATCAAATACCGTGAGTTTTACGGCCAGCTGCCCAAGCCTGAGGCTTCCAGACGTTTTCTGGAAGACCGGCTGAAAAACGACCAGGCCATTATCCTGGTGGCCGAGGACGAGGATACCGGCAAGGTCCTTGGATTCTGTCAGTTTATCCCGAGCTTCTCGGCACTTACCCTGTCACCCAGCTGGGTACTCAAGGGCATCTATGTGATCGAAGAAGCCCGCCGCCAACTGGTAGCTGACAGAATGATCAACCAGGCCAAGGTCATGGCCCGCGCCCAGGGCATCAAGCGCATGACGGTCATGACCGGGGAAGACAACATCACTGCACACGGCCTCTATCGATCCCTGGGCTTTTCGGCTGACTCGGAATTTCATTATTTCGCCCTCAAGCTCTGATATCTTCACTCCCTCACGCCCCCCCCGACCCATGCCCTCGCAAGGTAGCGGGTGGGGGTGCGTCTGCGACTATTGTTTTAGTTGTTTTCTGCGCTTATCACTTGGTATCCCTTGTCGCAGCCTCTATAATCGCGGCCAGAATTTTTCAATCATGCCCGAATCAGGTAACCCATGAGCTACGACCAGATCCCCGCAGGCAAAGACATCCCCAACGACATCTATGTCGCCATTGAAATTCCGGCCAATCACGCGCCGATCAAGTATGAGATCGACAAGGACAGCAATACTCTGTTTGTCGACCGCTTCATGGCAACCCCGATGTTCTATCCGGCCAACTATGGATTCATCCCCAACACACTGGCCGATGATGGTGACCCACTGGATGTATTGGTCGTTACCCCGCACCCCGTCTCGCCTGGCGCAGTGATCCGCTGCCGCCCGGTAGGTGTTCTGCACATGACCGACGATGGCGGCGGCGATGCCAAGCTCATCGCTGTGCCCCACGACAAGCTGAGCGCGCTATATCGCGACATCAAGGAATATACTGATCTGCCGGAACTGCTGATGCAGCAGATCCAGCACTTCTTTGAGAACTACAAGGATCTGGAACCCGGCAAATGGGTCAAGATCGATCGCTGGGGCGGCTCCGATGAAGCCCGCGCGGAAATAGTTAAGGCTGTAAACGCTTACCAAAAATAAGTGTTTTGCCCCCTTGAAAGCCGGCCACAAGCTGGCTTTTTTAATGCCTGAAATTCAGCCCATCTGACGCAGCAATCACGGAGCTTCCCGCCATGGCAGATCGCTACTTCGACCAGATGGGCGCACATTTTGCCCGAAAGATCTACGACGGCCCCAAAGGTGCTGTGCGTCTGGCAGTTTTGACCCGCGACCTGCAAGAGTGGCTGCCGGCAATCTGCGAGCCAGACCAGTCCCTTCGCGTACTCGATGTGGGCGCCGGGCTGGGGCATATGAGTGAATGGCTACTGGGCCAGGGGCATCGGGTGACCCTGGCCGACCCCTCCCCAGAGATGCTCGACGCCGCCAGGGAACGACTCAAGCCCCTGGTATCTGCTTACCCTGTTACCTACCTGCTGAGCCCGTTACAGGATCTGCCGGCGAACGGAGAAACCTATGATCTGGTGATCTGCCACGCGGTACTGGAGTGGCTCGAGGACCCGGCACAGGCCATCAATGCGCTCAGGCAACTTTGCACGCCCGAAGGGCGCATCTCCCTGGCGTTCTACAATCGCGATGCGTTGGTTTACAAGAACCTGATCAAGGGCCAGTTTCGTAAACTGGCGAAGAACCAGCTGGCCGGAAGCAAGCGCAGCCTGACTCCGCAACAACCACTTGATCCGGCACTGGTCGCCACCTGGGTCGCCCAGAGCCGGCTGCAATGCCTGGAAAAAAGCGGAATCCGGGTTTTCTATGACTACATGCCAGCCGAATTCCAGTCACAGCTCGAAACTGCAGAGATTGTAGAGCAGGAATTGCTTTACAGCCGCCACCCGACATACCGTGACATGGGACGTTACCTGCACTGGTGGCTAAGCCCGGCCGAGTGACAGGCTACCCGCGCACCACACGATTACGCCCAGCCTGCTTTGCCTGATAAAGGGCCTTGTCGGCCCTGTCAATTAGCAGCAGGGCATCCATGGCCTCAAGTGACCCGGCCATAGCGGTTCCCAGACTGATGGTGACATCCAGCATCAACTCTGCCACCGGAAATGGCGGACAGGCCATGGTTGCGCGCACGCGCTCGGCGACTATGTCCAGCTGTTCATGGGATTTCACCAAAGCCAGCACAGCGAATTCCTCACCACCCATACGCACTGCCAGGTCCTCGGGGCGGATCGCAGCTACCAACCTCTGGCCCACCTCCACCAATACCTCGTCACCGACTCCGTGACCATGCTCATCATTGATCTGCTTGAAATGGTCGAGATCACCGTAGATGAAGCCAACGTATAGAGCGTCCCTCTGAGCGCGGCTTTCAAGCGCTGGCAGCATTTGCTCCAGGCCCTCGCGATTCAGAAGCTGTGTCAATGGATCCAGCAACGCTCGACGCTTGGCGCCGTCAAGCTCGACCAACAACTGCTTTTGCTCGACCCGCAGCAGTGAGGTCTCAAACATCGCCTCCAGAACCAGGGCAAAGTCCTGCATGCTCTGCCTTTGGCTGACAGACAATGCGTTGGGTCTATCGTCAAGCACACAGAAGGTGCCCACACGGCTGCCGCCGGGTGCGTGCAAGGCAATACCTGCATAAAAACGAATGTGTGGCTGGCCGGTAACCAATGGGTTGTCTGCAAAGCGCTCATCCTTCAGAGCGTCGGGGACCTCCATAATGGCATCGCTATGGATGGCGTGCCCGCAAAAGGACAGACTACGCGGTGAGCCAGACAGAGCCGTCCCGCGGCGCGCCTTGAACCACTGCCGTTCGTTGTCCACCAGGGTCACAAGTACGGTCCGGATGCCAAACACACCCTGAGCCAGACGCAATAACGCGTCAAAGCGCGGATCTGGCCCGGTATCCAGCAGGTTCAGCGCTTCCATATCAGCCTGTCGTTGAGCTTCATCGAGCGGCAGGGTGGGCTCTTTCATGGCGAATCTCTCAGCGCAGTGGTCTGACTGACAAGACTAGCTTTCGTGTGAGTTCTGTACAGCTGGCTTTCGATATTCAGTTACCCGCCCTGCTATTACCCAATCAGCCTCCGGCGCGCCTGGCCTGAAAACCCTGCTCTTTTAGCCAGGCTGTAATAAGATCAGCGTGATCTCCCTGGATTTCGATCGTGCCTTCTTTCACTGAACCACCGCAGCCACAACGCGTTTTCAGCTTTTTACCCAAGACCTTCAACTCCTCGGCCTGGAGTGGAAGACCGCTGACGGTAGTGACCGTCTTGCCACCACGTCCTTTCGTTTCGCGGCGGATACGAGCAATACCGTCTCCCTCTGGAAGAGGGGCCGCCGCGCAATTGCAGGCGGCAACTGGCTGTCGGCAGCCAGGACAGGTTCGCCCAGCCTCAGTCGAATAGACCAGACCACCCAATGCATTCATACCTTTGACTGTCTTGACCATCTTTGTTGGATACCCAATTCGCGTTTTCCGGCACATTATTCAGCGATAGACCTGCACAGCTGTCTATGTCTATTCAGCGCGTTCAATGTCTGTGTGTCCTGCGAGGAGCAGTTCGAGCGCCCGTAGCGAATCCGGAGCGTAATTCTCTCCACTGCGCTTCCAAGCCTGGTGGGGGTCTATCCAGCGGAACCCGACCACTTCTTCGGGCTGCATGATTATCGGGCCATCCCATACACAACTGAATACGCGGCCCCAAAGCCTACTTTGTGGCGATTCGTAGAAAAAGCAAAAATGCGCCTCGAGCTCGACGTCGGCGACACCCAGCTCTTCTTGAAGCTCCCGTCTGGCGCCCTGAAGGTAAGTTTCACCTGCTGCGACCACACCACCGGCTGCCACATCCCAGTAGCCGGGATAAAGCCGCTTGCAGGGGGAGCGCTGATGGATACAGAGTTCCCCTTGACGGTTGAAAACAATAATAAAGGTACAGCGCGGGATCAGCCCCCTGGCATGCAAACTACCCCGCGCGACCACGCCCAACGGCCGATCGTTTTCATCAACATGAATCACCTGCTCGGCTGCCGAGGCGGCCAGATGAGCCCTGTCCCGCGGGTTCATCGTGCTCAGCCCTGCTCCATCAAACGGCGCAGGTCAATAATGGCCGCATTGGCGCGCGACAGATAATTGGCCATTACCAGAGAATGATTGGCGAGCACTCCAAATCCACCTCCGTTAAGCACCATCGGGCTCCACAATGATTCCTGGGTTGCCTCAAGCTCCCGAATGATCTGCTTCAGACTGGCCTGGGCATTCTTCTTGGCAATGATATCGGCAAAGTCGACCTCTACTGCTCGCAGCAGGTGAACCAGCGCCCAGGCACTACCCCTGGACTCGTAAAACACATCATCTATCTCAAGCCAGGGAGTCTGCTCGCGCGGACGACTGCCATCGGTAACGGGAGCCTGACCAACACTGGCTGAAAGACGCTGCGAAAGCGAGCCCAGGCGCGTACTGACATCCCCGAGCCAACTACCAAGATTGTCAGCACGTGCATAGAAATCAGCCTCATCAGCCCTGAGGCGTGCAGCGTAGGAATTCAACGCCTTGAGTCCGCTGCGATACTCCCCTTCCGTAGAGGGCATGATCCAGCTCTTGTTGTCAAAATGAAAAAGTGGCTCTGCACGGGCCAGATCTTCATCTTCAGCAGACTGGGATTGCGACCGCGCCATGTCCCGGCGCATCGCACGGGTGACATCCCGGATCTGTACCAGAACGCCAAATTCCCAGTTGGGCATGTTATCCAGCCAGACACCAGGAGGCATGATGTCATTACTCAGATAGCCGCCGGGCTTTTCCAGCAAGGTGGTCATGAGAGCTTCGACCGTTGCGACTGTCATCTCTCCCTCTACCCTGTCTGTTTGTGCCGAGGTGGCAGGAATCAGTTGCATGACGCCAGGCTCTCGGTTCCAGTACCAACCGACGAACACGCAAACAACCAGATAGACCAGCAAAATCGCCAGTAGCCCTTTGACCACCAGCGTTGGCCCTTGCCCATCCGCCGGGCGGGAGGCCGCGCTAGCAGTCGATTTTTTGCCGAACATACCCTTTCCGAACTTCATGTGTTGACTCCTTTGAACGTCTCGCTCAGGAGCATAGCACTCCAACCCACACAGCACACTCAGGCACCTGATGCTTGTAAGGATCGGAACACAGCCTTCGGGACCCAATCGATTACCCGCAATGCACGCGAGGACTCAGGCCGGGAAGGGCAAGTCAGAATCCCGAATAAACCATTCTTACCGTGGCGAAGGGTTACAAAACACAAATCCCGATTTTGCCTATGACGTTTTGTCACTCGGCAAGAAACCTCGTAGCGATTATGATGAAGGCCAATCTTATCTGGCCCGGATCAAATATTTTGCTGTTACGCCTGTTGCTGCTCACCTGTTTCCTGATACCCGGCCTGGCTAACGGGGGATTGCTCGACAATTCCGCCGATTCCGGCTCTGGCGTGTTGCAGGGCAGCGCCGGCCAGACCCGTTTCTTGCCGGTGAACGAAGCGTTCCGCCCCGGCATAGTCGGTCTCTCGGACCAGGAGATACGTCTTCGGTTCGAGATTGTGCCCGAATATTATCTTTATCGTCACAGGCTCGGTTTTTCACTGACCGGGGACGGCGCCAGCGTGGCCGAACCTGCCCTGCCTTCGGGCACTCAACGCCATGACGAGTTTTTCGGCGATGTTGAGGTTTACTACGACAGCCTCAATGTCATTCTCGAACTGGAAGGGGAGTTGAAGCCTGAACAGTTGCTGCAAGTCGACTTTCAGGGCTGCGCTGATGCCGGGCTTTGCTATCCACCGGAAACCGTGACTCTTGCGCTACCCGGGGGGGTTGCTGCGGCCCAACCATTAGCCGCAGGTAACACGCCGCCAACGGAGTCCCAAGAGGGGCTGGCCCTGGCACTTGCACTGTTTTTCCTGGCCGGGCTCGGATTGACTTTTACGCCCTGCGTATTGCCTATGCTACCGATTCTCAGCAGCCTGGTGGTGGGCCGCAGCAATATCGACAGGTCACGCGCAACATTGCTAGCGCTGAGTTACGTGCTGGGCATGGCACTGACTTTTGCCGCCGTGGGCGCGCTGATCGGCCTTTTCGGCGCCGCACTGAACATTCAGGCGCGCCTGCAGTCCCCCTGGGTGCTGGGTACTTTTGCTGCCTTTTTCATCCTGTTTGCCCTCGCCATGTTCGGGCTGTTCGATCTGCGTCTACCAGCTTTTCTGCGTGATCCCCTTGAGCGCCTGGGGAGTCGCACCCGTGGCGGATCGATTCCCGGGGCAGCCGTCATGGGCGCCCTTTCAACCCTGGTCGTTTCGCCATGTATTTCGGCGCCATTGGCTGGAGCCCTGGTGTATATAAGCACCACTGGGGACGCCGCCGGCGGAGCTCTGCGGCTTTTTTTGCTAGCCCTGGGCATGGGCGTCCCGCTGCTCCTGGTGGCGGTATTCGGCAATGCCTTCCTGCCGCGATCCGGCCCCTGGTTGAACACCGTCAAGCAGCTGTTCGGATTCGGTTTGCTGGGCGTTGCCATCTGGTTGCTCGAACGTCTGTTACCCGGCTCCATCAGTCTGGCGCTTTGGGCCGTCTTGGCCGCGGGCCTGGCGGTGCAGCTCGGATTATTCGAGCGCACTGAACCACGCATTGCCAGCCGGCTGGCTCACATCATCGCGCTGCTGGCCGCGATCTATTCTGCGGTAGCCCTGACAGGGGCATTGGTCGGCGGTTCAGACCCTTTACGCCCGCTCGAACCCTTGACGGCAACAGATCGACAGGGCAGTGCCCGTGCACCGGGCTTTTTCACCACAGTCCGGGATCAGAGCGGAATCAATGCCCAGCTGGCCAGGGCAGTGGATCTGGGCAGCCCCGCGGTCATAGAGCTCTATGCTGACTGGTGCATCAGTTGTAAGGTCATCGAACGCCAGGTCCTCAATGACTCTGATGTACGTGAGGAGCTGGAGCCTTACGTGCGCATCAAGCTGGATCTGACTGACAACACCCCCGATCAGCGCCAATGGCTGACTGAAAAGGGGCTGTTTGGCCCCCCTGCCTTCGTGTTCTACGCCGCCGATGGCGGCGAGAGGGGGGATCTTCGCATTCAGGGCGAGATCGATCGGGAGGGCTTTCTGAACCACCTTGCCAGGAATACCGATTAGCAATCTAGGCTTAATTGCGGCAATCATGCGGGCATCTGGTGGCAACCTAGCGATTCTGGACAGCTCGCACAGATTCCGGCAGACTTCACCCATGACCTGATGGTCAGTTTTTTTTAATTGCCTGTGGATCGATAACAATGGCGAGCATTCTGGTACTTAACGGCCCCAACCTGAATCTTCTCGGTACCCGAGAGCCGGGAGTCTATGGCGTCGCCACGCTGGAACAGATTGTGCAGACACTGCGTGAGCAGGCTGCTGCCAGCGGTCACCATCTACTCAATCTGCAAAGCAACGCCGAACACGAACTGATTGAGCGCATCCACGCTGCTCGAGATGAAGCAATCGATTTCATTCTGATCAACCCGGCTGCATTTACTCACACCAGCGTCGCAATACGTGACGCATTGCTGGCTGTGAGCATCCCATTTATCGAAGTGCATCTATCCAACGTTCATAAACGCGAGCCCTTCCGTCACCACTCCTACTTCTCCGACGTAGCTGTGGGCGTGATCTGCGGGCTGGGCGCCAGAGGCTATCAACTGGCGCTGGATGCTGCGATACATTTGATAGAACAAACCGAACAAGACTAAAACTGCTCTGGAGTGCAAGCACCAATGGATATCCGCAAAGTAAAAAAACTGATCGAGCTTCTGGAAGAATCCGGTATCGACGAACTGGAAATACATGAAGGCGAAGAATCGGTAAGGATCAGCCGCCACAGCAAGCAAGTAGCTCAGCCACAATATTACCCGCAGCCAGCTCCGGCCCCTGCCGCCGCGCCCGCCGCGGCGCCAACTGCGCCCGCCTCATTGGTTGAAACCCCTGCAGCAGAGCCAGCTGGCCACCTGGTACGCTCGCCCATGGTGGGCACCTTCTACCGCTCGCCGTCTCCGGCTGCTGGCTCCTTTGTCGAGGTTGGCCATACCGTGAAGGCTGGCGATGTATTGTGCATCGTCGAAGCGATGAAGATGATGAACCATATCGAAGCTGACAAGAGCGGCGTGGTTCAGGCCATCCTGGCCGATAACGGCCAGCCGGTGGAATTCGATCAACCCCTGTTCAGCATCGCCTGAGCCCGGCCCGGAGCCTCCGATGCAAAAAGTACTGATAGCCAACCGCGGTGAAATTGCATTGCGCGTTATTCGCGCCTGCAAGGAGCTGGGGTTGAAGACCGTAGCCGTGCACTCGACGGCCGACCGTGAACTCATGCACCTGGCCCTCGCCGACGAAACCGTCTGTATTGGGCCGGCCAATGCCACTGAATCCTACCTGAACATCCCCGCGATCATCAGCGCGGCCGAAGTGACGGGTGCCGACGGTATCCATCCGGGCTACGGGTTCCTCGCAGAAAACGCCGATTTTGCCGAACAGATCGAGAATTCCGGCTTCACCTTTATCGGCCCCAGCGCGGAAGTGATTCGCCTGATGGGCGACAAGGTCTCGGCAATTGCTGCCATGGTAGCTGCTGGCGTGCCTACTGTTCCTGGTTCCGACGGCCCCTTGCCGGAAGACGAGGCAGAATGCCTGAGCATCGGTCGGCGCGTGGGCTACCCGGTGATCATCAAGGCCTCCGGTGGTGGTGGTGGACGGGGCATGCGCGTCGTTCATGACGAAGCCGAATTGATAAAATCAATTGCCCTGACCCGGACCGAAGCGGGCGCCGCTTTCGGTAATCCGGTTGTGTATCTGGAGAAATTCCTGACCAACCCGCGCCACGTCGAGGTTCAGATTCTCTCCGACGGCCAGGGCCACGCAGTGCATCTGGGCGATCGTGACTGCTCCCTGCAGCGCCGTCACCAGAAGATTATCGAGGAGGCGCCAGCCCCCGGTATCGACGAAGAAGCGCGGGCCATGGTCCAGGCCCGTTGCGTCAAGGCCTGTATTGACCTGGGTTACCGCGGTGCCGGCACCTTCGAGTTTCTCTACGAAAACGGCGAGTTCTTCTTTATCGAGATGAACACCCGGGTTCAGGTCGAGCACCCTGTTTCCGAGATGGTCACTGGTATCGACATCGTCAAGGAGCAGATCCTGGTCGCCTCTGGGCAGCCCTTGAGTATTACCCAGGAGGACGTGGTCATTCGCGGGCACTCCATAGAATGCCGTATCAATGCCGAAGATCCCAAAACCTTCATGCCCAGCCCTGGCACTGTGACCTTCTTCCACGCTCCCGGTGGCAACGGGGTTCGAGTTGACTCGCACCTTTACAGTGGCTACAAAGTGCCACCCAACTACGACTCGCTGGTGGGCAAGCTGATTACCTATGGCGCCACCCGTGACGAAGCATTGGCACGAATGCGCAATGCGCTGGACGAACTGGTGGTGGATGGGATCAAAACCAATACCCCGCTGCACCGTGAACTGGTGCGTGACGAGGGCTTCTGCAAGGGTGGTGTCAATATTCACTATCTCGAGCACAAGCTGGGTATAAAGTAAGCCTTGGCTGCAAGCTGCAAGAGTATGATCCTTGCCCCCGGGAGCAGCCAGTCTGCTCCCGGGTTATTTTTGCTCATTCAAGCCCGCCCCAGATATCCAGCTCCCGAAGGAAATTTCATGCCCTGGTTACAACTCCGTCTTGCCATCAGTCCCGAACAGGCCGATCCGCTGGAAGATCAGTTGCTGGCACTTGGCGCGGTGTCGGTAACGTTCATGGATGCCGAGGACCAGCCCATCTTCGAACCGGACCTGGGCACCACCCCGCTCTGGTCGCACACTCACCTGTTGGCGCTTTTCGAGTCTGACACCGATCGCGACGCCCTGCTGGCCTCCCTGCAAAGCCTGTGGCAGGGCGGGCTGCCGGAGCACGAGATAGAAGAAATAGCTGATCAGGACTGGGAACGCAGCTGGATGGAGCACTTTCATCCCATGCGCTTTGGTCAGCGCTTATGGATAGTGCCCAGCTGGCATGCTGCTCCGGAACCGGATGCAGTCAATCTTCTGCTTGACCCAGGCCTGGCCTTCGGCACCGGCACCCACCCTACCACTGCGCTTTGTCTGGAATGGCTGGATAGCCAACGGCTGGAGGAAAAGCAATTGATCGACTTCGGCTGCGGTTCTGGCATCCTGGCCATCGCGGCGCTGCTGCTGGGAGCAAAAAAAGCGACAGGCACTGACATCGACGTACAGGCACTCGAAGCGTCACGCGATAACGCCCAACGCAACCAGATTGTGGACGAGCGATTTGCCCTTTACCTGCCCGAAAATATGCCGCAGCAACCAGCCGATGTATTGGTAGCCAACATCCTTGCTGGGCCACTGGTTCAACTGGCGCCGCAACTGGCCCAGCTAGTAAAGCCCGGCGGATTGATCGCGCTGTCCGGCATTCTTGCCGAGCAGAGCGAGGACATACTTGCCGCCTACCGGGATGATTTCGAACTCGATCCGGTTGCCAATCGTGACGGCTGGATTCGTGTCAGCGGAAAACGCCGCTTGGCGACCTGATCGGGTTCACGGCACAATGCCATTTCGGCTTTCACGACGCTAAAGGATCTCCAGTTACCCCATGAGCGAACTGCTGGTAGCGCAATGCCCTTTTTGTCAAACGCGTTTCCGGCTGTCTCAGGAGCACCTGCAGGCAGCGGCTGGCAGTGTGCGTTGCGGTGCCTGCCTGAAAGTATTCAACGCTAACCTGACCATCAAGGCAGACCCGCAGCCCACTGTCACCCCACTTGCCGCCTCCGCGCCAGCTCATAAGCCAGTCAAATCTGATGAGCGCCGCGATACCCTGATGATCCATGACGATATGGATCTGGACGATCTGGAGCTTGATCTCGAGGCCTTGGGGCTTGACGAGTCCATTCTGGATGAAATCAACCCGACCGGTCGTTCGACGGACTCCACGCCCGAACATTCCCCTGATCAAGCCGAGTTGCGACTCACTCCAGAACCCGATATCGAAGAGGCGCCGGAGCCTGATTCTGACAGCCTTTTTGTCGAGCAGGACGATGAGCCGGGGCCCTGGGACTTGCTCGACGACCCTGAACACACCGGGATAAATTCGTCATCACAAGCGTCGCCAGAGCGGGAGCTTGCAGATAGCGAAGAGCTCGATCTGCATGACGACTTTATATCGACGCCCACCGCCCGGGATTTCGAACTACCCTCAGCCTCTTCCGAGGGCGCCAACAGGATCCTGGTTCCAGGACCTGAACGGGCAGCGGAAGACCGGGGTATCTTTCTGCGGGACCGCCCAGCCGGCCCCTCCTCAGAATTCCTGCAGGCAGATGTTCACGAAGCCGAGCAGGAAACCGATGAACCTGATGATCGCCGCGAGCCCGAACTGGGCAAGCTGATTGATCTGCCTGACCTGGTTGATGAGCCCCTTCAGTTGTACTCCCAGCCAGGCTCCAGGCGCAGCAGGTACAGATCGCTCTGGGTCGCCCTGAGCCTGCTCGCCATGCTTGGCCTGCCGGCACAGGCGCTGTATTACAACTTCAGTACGCTGGCCCACGGAGAAAAAACCCGTCCCTACCTGGAGCAGTTCTGCCTACTGACTGGGTGCGAACTGCCGGCACGCGTCGATATATCCCTGATCCGCAGCAGCAATCTGATGGTCCGACCTCACGCCGAATATCCGCGGGCGCTGGCGATTGATGTCATCGTCTACAACAGGGCTGATTTTGCCCAGCCATTCCCAGTCCTGCGTATGACGTTCAACAATACGCGTGGCGAAGAAGTCCTCAGCAAACAGTTCAGGCCTGATGAGTACCTGGGAGGCGAGCTTGCGGGAGTCACACTGATGCCGCCGCAGACCCCGGTTCACGTGGCGCTCGACATGCTTGATCCCGGGCCAGAGGCCGCCGGCTACCAGCTGGATTTTCTCAGTCCCTGAACCGGTCGGCGGATCTGTTCAAATTTCATCCAGTCCAGTCTTTATATGGTCACCCGGAGCGGGTATGATTAGCGCCCTTTTTGCGCAAATATAACGCCGACAACAGATGACTTCCCGCAAGGGCGTTGCTTGTCGGGCCCGTCACTGATGAGTCGATATTGCAGGGATGAACCAGTCTGTGATCCGTATCGGACCCTACCAGCTCGCCAACCAGGTCATACTCGCGCCGATGGCGGGTGTGACCGACCTCCCCTTCCGGCAGCTCTGCCGGAAGCTCGGAGCAGGGCTGGTAGTGTCCGAGATGGTCACCAGTGATGTACGTTTGTGGAACAGTCGCAAATCCCGTAACCGGCTTGATCACAGCGGTGAAGATGAGCCACGCTCCGTACAGATCGCCGGTAGCGAACCGCTGATGATGGCTGAGGCAGCGCGAATGAACCAGCAACTTGGCGCCCAGATAATCGACATCAACATGGGCTGTCCAGCCAAGAAGGTCTGCAACAAGGCGGCCGGCTCCGCATTGATGCGGGATGAAAAGCTTGTCGCCGAGATACTCGAAGCTGTAGTCGAGGCCGTGGATATGCCGGTCACGCTGAAGATTCGTACCGGCTGGTGCACACAATCGCGCAACGGATTGAACATTGCACGGATAGCCGAAGAATCGGGCATCCAGGCCCTGGCGGTGCACGGTCGCACGCGCAACCAGCTCTATACCGGCTGCGCCGAATACGACACCATCGCAGCGATCAAGCAGCAGGCCGGCATACCGATCTTCGCCAATGGCGATATCGACTCCCCACAGAAGGCGTTGCAGGTTTTGCGTCACACTGGGGCGGACGCTGTGATGATAGGTCGTGCAGCACAGGGGCGCCCATGGATCTTCAAGGAGATATCACACTTTCTCGAGTACGATGAGCTGTTACCCCCGCCGCCCCTGGAATGGCAACGGCAAACCCTGCTGGAACACCTGGAAGCGCTGCATCAGTTTTATGGCGACCACCAGGGCGTACGAATTGCACGCAAACATGTGGGCTGGTACCTGCAGACACTGCCCGGAGCCGACGAATTCAGACGCGGGTTCAACCGGGTCGAATGTCCTGCGCAGCAGCATCAGAGCATACAGATCTTTTTTACCCGCCTGCTGGAAGGAGACCTTGCGGCATGAGCCTATTGAACGCATCAGTGATGACTGGACCTGACACCGTGAGCGACGTACCCCAAGACACACCCTTTATCGAACCCGACAAGCTCAGCCAAAGCAGTCGCACACTGCGCAACAGCGTTGAACAGGCCTTGAAGAACTATTTCGAGCACCTGGATGGCCAGGACGTGACCGATGTTTACAACATGGTACTGTGCGAGGTCGAAGCCCCTCTCCTTGAGAGCGTGATGGAACATGTGAAGGGCAACCAGACACGCGCCTCCGAAATTCTGGGCCTCAATCGGGGCACACTGCGCAAGAAGCTGAAGCAATACGGGCTTCTCTGAAACACCGTAAGACTGCTGCAAGGGTTTACTGTTCGGAGCTCAAACGCGACCGACGACTATTCTCAATTGACCATAACTGGATACCCCATGACTGACCAAACCACCCGCCTGCCGATTCGTCGCGCGCTCGTCAGCGTGTCCGACAAGACCGGAATCGTCGAATTCGCCCGCGAGCTGAGCGCTCAGGGTGTGGAGATCCTGTCCACCGGTGGCACTTTCAAGCTCCTTCGCGAGCAGGGCCTGGCCGCAGTGGAAGTTGCTGACTACACAGGCTTCCCGGAAATGATGGATGGGCGCGTGAAAACCTTGCACCCGAAGATTCACGGCGGGATTCTTGGCCGTCGTGACATCGACGGCGAGGTGATGCAGCAGCATGGCATCCAGCCCATCGACATGGTAGTGGTCAACCTCTACCCTTTTGCCGCTACCGTTGCCAACACCGACTGCACCCTACCCGACGCCATCGAGAATATCGACATTGGCGGGCCTACAATGGTCCGGTCAGCGGCAAAGAACCACAAGGATGTTGCGATTGTGGTGAATGCAGGCGACTACGCTGGCATCATCGAGGCGTTGAAAGCCGGCGGCCTGACCTATGCCCAGCGCTTCGATCTGGCACTTAAGGCCTTCGAACATACCGCAGCCTACGACGGCATGATCGCCAATTATCTGGGTACCATTGACCGTCAGTCCGACACACTCAGCACCGAAAACCGTTCCGCGTTTCCACGCACCTTCAATAGCCAGTTCATCAAGACGCAGGACATGCGTTACGGTGAAAATCCACACCAGGCAGCCGCTTTCTACCGCGAGGCTAACCCAGCCGATGCGTCCATCGCGACGGCCGTGCAGCTGCAGGGCAAGGCACTGTCCTACAACAACGTGGCAGATACCGACGCTGCGCTGGAGTGCGTGAAAAGCTTCACCAAACCGGCCTGTGTCATCGTCAAGCATGCCAACCCCTGCGGCGTGGCCGTGGTGCCTGATGCCGAAGGTGGTATTCGCCAGGCTTACGAGCTGGCTTACGCTACCGATTCCGAATCAGCCTTCGGCGGCATTATCGCGTTCAACCGGGAGCTGGATGCTGAGACTGCCCAGGCGATTGTCGAGCGCCAATTCGTCGAGGTCATTATCGCGCCCCGCATCAGTGCCGGCGCCCGTCAAGTGGTCAGTGCGAAGACCAACGTGCGTCTGCTCGAGTGCGGTGAATGGAACGCGCAACCCACCGCTGACTGGGATTTCAAGCGCGTCAATGGCGGTTTGCTGGTACAGAGCCGTGATATCGGCATGATCACCGCAGCTGACCTCAAGGTAGTGACCAAACGCGCGCCCACCGAGCAGGAAATCAATGATCTGGTCTTTGCCTGGAAGGTTGCCAAATTCGTCAAGTCCAACGCTATTGTCTATGCCAGTCAGCGCCAGACGGTGGGCATCGGTGCCGGGCAGATGAGCCGAGTGAACTCCGCGCGCATCGCGGCGATCAAGGCCGAACATGCCGGCTTGCAGGTAACGGGCGCCGTGATGGCGTCAGATGCGTTCTTCCCGTTCCGTGACGGCATCGATAATGCTGCCGCAAACGGCATCAGCGCAGTGATTCAGCCCGGCGGGTCGATGCGCGACGCCGAAGTGATTGCTGCCGCCGACGAGGCCGGCATGGCCATGGTATTTACCGGCATGCGGCATTTCAGACATTAATAACGAGCCGCAAGCCTCCAGCGGCAAGCCACAAGCCAGGATCTCCGTTTCTGCTTGTAGCTTGTAGCTTGCAGCTTGCCGCTCTCTCCAAGGGAGAGACTCATGAACATCCTAATTATCGGTAGTGGCGGACGTGAACACGCATTGGCCTGGAAAGTGGCCCAGGATCCGCGTGTGGAGACCGTGTACGTGGCGCCAGGTAACGCCGGCACAGCCACCGAAGCAAAGTGCGAGAACGTCGCCATTGATGTTCTGGAGCTTGATCGGCTTGCCGACTTCGCCGCGCAAAACGTGCAACTCACCATCGTCGGTCCTGAAGCGCCACTGGTGGCCGGCGTGGTCGACCTGTTTCGCGAGCGCGGTCTAAAGTGTTTCGGGCCTACCACAGGGGCAGCTCAGCTCGAGGGCTCAAAGGCCTTTACCAAGGATTTCCTGGCGAGGCATCGGATCCCTACAGCCGAGTACGCCAATTTCACCGATGTCGAAGCAGCCATGGAGTACCTGCACCGCAAGGGTGCCCCTATCGTGATCAAGGCTGACGGACTGGCTGCAGGCAAAGGCGTCATTGTGGCGATGACGCTGACTGAAGCGGAAGACGCCGTGCGTGACATGCTGTCGGGTAACGCCTTTGGCGAAGCCGGCTCACGAGTGGTAATCGAAGATTTTCTGGAAGGAGAAGAAGCCAGTTTTATTGTCATGGTGGATGGCGAGCATGTTCTGCCAATGGCAACCAGCCAGGACCATAAACGTGTCGGCAATGGCGACACTGGTCCGAATACCGGCGGCATGGGGGCTTATTCACCCGCTCCGGTAGTCACTCCCAGTGTGCACCAGCGGGTGATGGATGAGGTTATCTGGCCCACTGTCCGTGGCATGGCTGCGGAGGGCAATGTATATACCGGATTTCTGTATGCCGGCTTGATGATTGACCCGGCGGGCACGCCACGGGTTATCGAATTCAATTGCCGTTTTGGCGATCCCGAGACCCAACCCATCATGCTTCGCTTGCAGTCGAGCCTGGTTGATCTGACGGAAGCCGCGCTGGCTGGTCGCCTCAACGAGACAGAAGCAAACTGGGACCCCCGACCCAGTCTCGGAGTGGTGCTGGCAGCAGGCGGTTATCCGGGGGATTACACCAAGGGCGCGGTTATAAGCGGCCTGGATGCGTCGAATAGCCCAGATGGGAAGATATTTCACGCAGGTACAACCCTTGTCGGAGATCAGATCGTTACCAGTGGTGGCAGGGTGCTGTGCGCTACCGCTCTGGGTGCAACCGTGGAGCAAGCGCAAAAAAATGCCTACCTCCTGGCTGAAAAACCCGGCTGGGAAGGCAGTTTCTATCGCACTGATATTGGCTACCGGGCAATAGCAAGAGAGCAGCAGGAGAGCTGAGGTCCATTCCGTGGGAGAGCCTCCCGCTTACCATAGGTGGCCGCCGTCACGATGCGGCAGAGGCGCAGCTGAAGATCCCGTTCCGGGAGGTCAGGCCTTGAGCTATAATGGCCATTCGCAGAGACAATCTGCCTTTCGCTTGCCTATGGACAGGATGCCATCAATTTGAAGCAGACGAGCTGGTTTCTCGCCGTTCTCGCAGCGCTGGTCCTGGCCATGGCCGGGTGGGTCGCCGCGACCGAAACCAAAGACCCTGTTTACAGCACTTTTGTCGACACGAGTGGCCAACTGACGCTCAAGGATGTCGCGTCAGCGCGCTACATACACCGGTTTGCACCACGTGCGCCCGGGCCTCTGCAGGTACCCGGAGACGGTGCATTGTGGATACAGATCTCCCTGCAGGGTGGGATTGACCAGCAGCTACTGCTGGAAAACCCCCTGTTATCGCGAGCCGAGCTCTTTCTCTTACGCAATGACAACCTTATCGAGGAATATCTGGCAGGGGCCAGCATCCCTGAGTCTTCGGGTAACCTGCCACATCCAGGTTTCGCTTTCCTTCTGGGCACCAGCGAAGGCGCCGGGTATCACGCCTACCTCAGATTGCAAAACGACTTCCCACTCACCACAGTGGTGCAAGTATCCAGCGTCAGGGATGCGGCAACCCGACAGAGTGCCAGCCAGGCACTCCAGGGCATATTGATCGGACTGCTGCTCGCGCTGGCAGTCCATGGTCTGCTGCACGGCGTTGTGAGTCGCGATCCTTTTCATCTTTTACTCGCCCTGGCTGCCCTGACGCTAGGTGCCAGTGCACTGAGCGGAATCAGCTGGATAGTGGAAGCGTTACCCGGGCTACGCGGACACAGCGCAGGTGTTCTGCAACTCGTCAGCTACCCGATCATGGCATTGATCCTTCTGAGTCTACTGCCACGTGAGAGCCTGCATGCCAAGGGCAGCGTACCCCAGAGCCTGGCGCTGGTCTCTTCGATAATGGGTCTTGTCATACTGATCGCTGCTCTCGACGTCAGCTTGCTGAACATCGCCACAACTGTTCTAAGGCTCACCCTACCGCTATTGGCGGCCATATTGATGCTGTTTCTCTGGCTGCGCCATCAGCCAGTGGATAAGGCATTCGTGGTCTCCATATTCTTTATGCTTGGCAGCTTTGTTGCAGAGTACCGACCTTCCGCACATCCCTTTGGCGATGCCTTCGTCATTCTGTTGCTCTGGCTCGCATTGGTCAGCTATGCATGGGGCTTGCACAAACGCCTGCAGCGGCGCTTAGCCCGACAATCCGGCCACCGGCAGTCAAGTGATGCGTATCAGGCAGAGCGACGAACCAAAGCAGAATTTCTGGCACGTATAAGTCACGAGATCCGCACACCGATGAATGGCGTTCTCGGCATGTCCGAGCTGCTACTGGATACGGCACTGTCAGCGAAGCAGCGCGATTATGTGCAAACAATCCACGGATCGGGCAGCGACTTGCTGTATCTCATAAACGAGATTCTGGATATATCGCGCCTGGAGTCAGGCGAAATGATTCTTGAATCAGTCCGCTTCGACCTTCACGGCCTGATCAATGACTGCCTGGAAACGGTCCGCAGCCGCGCAGGTAACCAGAACATCGAGCTCATCAGTTATGTTCATCCAGAGGTACCTCGCAGCATTGAGGGCGACCCCACCCGACTCAGACAAGTACTTACCAACCTGCTTAACAACTCATTACGCTTCACCGTTGAAGGCGAGATACTCCTGGTAGTTCGTCTTGATACGGAAGAGCAAGGCTCCCTGCTGCGCTTCGCTGTGCAGGATACCGGAAACGCGATGCCCGACCAGGCGCGCGAGTCCCTGTTGAAGACATCCATGGACACCGTTCGCTTGCTTGAGCAAACCGATCAGTCAGGGCATATGGGACTGCTCATCGCCAACCAGCTGGTCCGTATGATGGGGGGCAAGATCGGTATTAAATATGCGTCCGAGCAAGGCAACTCAATATGGTTCTCACTGGATGTGGATGCCCAGACCTCTGATGACTCGGCTGAATCGCCCGCGGAGGGGCATCCTCTGGAAAACAGGCGTACCTTGATTGTCGACGACAATGCCACATGTCGTAAGGTTTTGCAGAATCAGTGCAGCGCCTGGGGCATGCACGTCGAAACACTAGGCGGCGGCAAAGAAGCACTCGCCCTGCTCCGTACCCAAGCTCACCTTGGCAACCCATTCGAGATCCTGTTGGTAGATCAGGCCATGCCAGGCATGAGTGGGCTGGAGCTGGCCAGTAGAATCAAGGATGACCCGGCCATACGCAACAGCCTACTGATCATAATGCTCACCGGCGTTAGTCATGCGCCAAGCCGAGTGATCTCCAGAGCTGCCGGGGTTCGCCGCATACTGAGCAAACCAGTGGCAGGTTACACCTTGCGAGCCACTCTAGTGGAGGAATGGCAGCAGCATCTCGCTACGCTAAATCGCATAAATGCAGCGGTCCCGGAAAGTGCGGCAGAAAGCTCTCTTGGGGATTTCAGGGTACTGGTCGCCGAAGACAATGCCATCTCGACCAAGGTGATCCGAGGCATGCTTGCCAAACTGGGGCTTCAGGCGACGGCCGTTCAAAACGGTCATGAAGCGGTAGAAGCTGTCAAGGCAGGGCACTATGACCTGGTGTTGATGGATTGTGAAATGCCTGAACTGGACGGCTTTGCAGCCGCAAAACGCATCCGCGAGTGGGAAAAAATCGGGGGCAGGCAACCGGTGCCGATCATAGCCTTGACGGCACACATTCTCCCGGAGCACCGCGAGCGCTCGCGTCGCGCGGGTATGAATGCGCACATGGCCAAGCCCGTGGAGCTCACGCAGTTGCGTGAACAAGTCGATTACTGGGTGGGCCGCAAGCAGGAAAACAAGACGTCCTGACTGCCTGAAAGCCCACCCGTTCCTCACGACCTGCGGGCTGACGCTCTGGGTGCTGATTTGCCGCTCTTTTTACCTGCAGGCTTCTTGCGTGCGCCGCTATCGCGTGGCGGCAAACCATTATGTTGAGTCAGTATCACGCCTGGCTTGGCCTTGCTGCCCGCCGCCGTGGAGTTCTTTCGCCTTGCGCTGGCATAACCTTCAACAGCGGGTTGGAACGTCGGAATAAGTTGCTGCTTGCTGTTACCAATCAGGTCTGCTCGACCCATTTCCTTCAGAGCTTCGCGCAGCAACGGCCAGTTTTTCGGATCGTGATAACGCAGAAAAGCCTTGTGCAAACGCCGCTGACGTTCACCCTTGACGCTCTCTACCCCATCACTCTTGTAGGTCACCCTGCGTAGCGGATTCTTGCCCGAGTGATACATGGCAGTAGCCGTAGCCATGGGTGACGGATAGAAGGCCTGCACCTGGTCAGCCCGAAAATCATTGGTCTTGAGCCACAGCGCCAGATTCATCATGTCCTCGTCCGAGGTACCCGGATGCGCGGCAATGAAGTACGGAATCAGGTACTGCTTCTTACCGGCTTCTTTGGTGTATTTCTCGAACAGGCGCTTGAAGGTGTCATATGTCCCGATGCCGGGCTTCATCATACGGCTTAGCGGCCCCTGCTCGGTATGCTCAGGCGCAATCTTCAGATACCCGCCAACGTGGTGCGTGACCAGCTCCTTGACATACTCTGGGGATTCCACAGCGAGGTCATAACGCAAGCCTGAGGCAATCAGAACCTTCTTCACACCCGGCAATTCCCGCGCCTTGCGGTAGAGACCGATCAGGGACGAGTGATCGGTATTCAGGTTCTCGCAGATACCCGGATAGACACAGGACGGTTTACGGCAGGCGGCCTCGATCTCGGGGCTCTTGCAGGCAATCCGATACATGTTGGCAGTCGGCCCGCCCAGATCGGAGATCACCCCGGTAAAGCCCGGCACCTTGTCCCGTATCTCTTCGATCTCACGGATGATCGAGTCGTGGGAGCGGTTCTGGATAATCCTTCCTTCGTGTTCGGTAATCGAGCAGAAGGTACAGCCGCCAAAACAACCGCGCATGATATTCACCGAAAAACGGATCATCTCGTAGGCAGGTATCTTCGCATCGCCATAGGCCGGGTGCGGGACACGGGCATAGGGCAACCCGAATACGTAGTCCATTTCCTCGGTCGTCAGCGGGATCGGCGGTGGGTTGAACCACACATCCTTTTCGCCGTGACGCTGTACCAGGGCTCGCGCGTTGCCGGGATTGGTTTCCAGGTGCAGCACGCGGTTGGCGTGGGCATAAAGCACCGGATCACTTTTGACTTTCTCGAAGGACGGCAACCGAATAACCGTTCTGTCGCGTTCCAGGCGCGGATGCGGCAGCAGTTGCACGACCTGCACCCCGTCCTCCGTGGCCTCGGCGCCCTCCTCACCCGGCCCCTTGGCCTGCTCGACCGCACAGGCGCTGGTGTCCTGGGTATTCACATAAGGGTTGATGATCTTGTCAACCTTGCCGGGTCGGTCAATTCGTGTCGAGTCCAGCTCAAACCAGCCCTGTGGGGTGTCGCGGCGCATGAAAGCGGTGCCACGTATATCGGTTATCGTCTGAATGTCTTCGCCGCGGCTGAGGCGCTGGGCAATTTCGACTACCGCTCGCTCAGCGTTGCCATAAAGCAGAATATCGGCCTTGGCGTCGAGCAGCAGAGAGTGCCGAACCTTGTCCTGCCAGTAATCGTAGTGCGCTATACGACGCAGGGAAGCCTCAATACCGCCCAATACTACGGGCACGTCCTTGAAGGCCTCACGACAGCGTTGGCTATACACCAGACTGGCTCTGTCAGGCCGGCTGCCAGCCTTGCCACCAGGCGTATAGGCGTCATCCGAACGGATCTTGCGATCAGCGGTATAACGGTTGATCATCGAGTCCATATTGCCTGCCGCCACGCCAAAGAACAGGTTTGGCTTGCCCAGCGTGGTGAACGCGTCCTTACTTTGCCAGTCAGGCTGACTGATGATGCCGACACGAAACCCCTGGGCTTCAAGCAGACGACCAATAATCGCCATGCCGAATGACGGGTGGTCCACATAGGCATCGCCGGTCACGATGATGATGTCGCAGCTGTCCCACCCGAGCAGGTCCATCTCGTCACGGCTCATGGGCAAGAAAGGCGCCGCACCGAAACATTCGGCCCAGTACTTGGGATAGTCGAACAACTGCCTGGCGGCCGGCATACTAAGGGACATGATTACTCCATATCGCCGTACCCGGCATAGGAGCCAGGTGCGAGATTTTCGAAACGGGTGAATTTGCCCAGAAAGGCCAACCGGATGTTACCGATTGGGCCATTCCGCTGCTTGCCGATAATGATTTCGGCGATACCCTGATCCTGAGTATCCGGATGATAAACCTCATCCCGGTAGACGAACATGATAACGTCTGCGTCCTGCTCGATCGCCCCGGATTCACGCAAATCAGAGTTGATTGGTCGCTTGTTCGGGCGTTGCTCAAGCGAACGGTTAAGCTGCGACAGCGCAACTACCGGCGCATTGAATTCCTTGGCCAGGGCTTTCAGCGAGCGCGAGATTTCGGAAATCTCGTTAGTTCGATTCTCCGAGCTACCACCAATCTGCATCAACTGCAGATAATCGATCATGATCATGCCGATCTCGCCATGCTCGCGCACCACCCGGCGCGCCCTGGCACGCATTTCCATCGGCGACAGACCAGCAGTGTCATCAATGAACAACTTGCGGTCATTGAGCAGATTTACCGCTGAGGTCAGACGTGGCCAATCGTCGTCATCCAGACGGCCCGCTCGAACCTTGCTCTGGTCGATTCGACCCAGGGACGACAACATACGCATTACCAGCGAATCCCCAGGCATTTCCAGGGAGAAAACCAATACCGCCTTGTCGTAACGCAGTACCACGTTCTCGACCAGATTCATCGCAAAGGTTGTTTTACCCATCGAAGGACGACCGGCAATAATTACCAGGTCCGCTGGCTGCAATCCTGAGGTCATCTCGTCCAGATCGGCGAAACCGGTGGAGAGACCGGTGATCGCGCCATCGCTATTGAACAGCGTATCGATCCGGTCGATGGCTTTGGTAAGCAGGTTGTTGACCGACTCGGGGCCACCGGTTTTAGGACGGCTCTCGGCAATGGCAAATATCTGTCTTTCAGCTTCATCCAGGATCGCATTCGCTTGCTTGCCCTTGGGATTGAACGCACTGTCGGCAATATCCGAGCTGGTGCTGATCAATTTGCGCAGGGTGGAGCGCTCGCGGATGATGTGAGTGTAGGCACTGATATTGGCAACCGACGGTGTATTTTTCGCCAGCTGCCCCAGATAGGCCAGCCCGCCGACCTGATCGATCAGACCTTCTCGGTCTAGCTCCTCGGCCAGGGTTACCACATCGAAGGGCTGATTCCGCGAGGCCAGACTGGCCAGGGCACGAAAAATCAGTCGATGGTCGTGTCGGTAGAAATCAGCCTCACTGAGCAGCTCCACAACCCGTTCCCAAGTTGTGTTCTCCAGCATGACGCCGCCCAGCACTGCCTGCTCGGCTTCGATCGAGTGCGGGGGGATCTTCAGCGACGAGGCCTGCAGATCAAGTTCCGTGTTGTCGGTGTACATAGGTTCGCTCATCGGCACAGGCCCGGTACTTGCTCACTACTCGATCCAAACGCCCCGAAGCAGAAATAATCGGGACACAAAAACAGCAACACGGCGCCTGTCGAGGACAGGCGCCGTGTTGGACAGTCTAACCTTAAAGACCGTGGAACTCACCCTGCAACGCGGATCGCGCTTGAGGACCAGAAACCAGGGTCAGTCGGATTAACCGTTGACTACAACCAGTTTAACGCTGGCTTCTACGTCTGTGTGCAGGTGCAACGCTATGTCGTACTCACCGACGTTGCGCAGCGGGCCTTCAGGCAAACGCACTTCACTTTTCTCGATCTCGACACCCACTGCAGTCACCGCGTCAGCGATGTCACGGGTACCAATGGAACCGAACAGCTTGCCTTCTTCACCGGCGTTGGCTGCGATGGTCACAGTCAGATCAACCAGCTTGGCAGCACGTGCTTCGGCTTCACCCTTCTTCTCGTCAGCAATGCGCTCAAGCTCAGCGCGACGTGCTTCAAAGGCTTCCAGATTGGATGCAGTAGCCGGGGTTGCCTTGCCGAAAGGCAGCAAGAAATTGCGTGCATAACCGGCGCTCACAGCAACCTTGTCACCAAGGCCACCCAGATTCGCGATCTTTTCGAGCAGGATAACTTCCATAGCAATAACCTCTAGTATTCAGTCTTGGCCGTTCGGATCGTCATCGTCACGGGGGCCCTGGGCCGGCGCAAGACGGGAACGAAAGTCGAACAGGCTATCAATAAAAGCCAACAACATAATCAGGGGGTACACAAACTGGGCCGCCAGCACAAATACCACATAGAGCATGACCAGCCATACGGCCCCAAGCTTCTTGATCCCGACAGAGCCGTGAATCAGCGCAAGGCCCGCCAGCATGAGCGGCAAACTGGTAATGGGTGCCAGTAACGCCACCTGACCGAACTGCGGCCCAAAAAGCGTTACCAGTAACAAAGCGCCCGCGATGACCGGCGATAACCTCAACCGATGAAACTCCTCGCGGAATCCACCGGGATTATATAACCGGGCCTGCCACGAGCGGCCTACCATGACACTCACCAACACCATTAATGTGTGCACCGCACCCATCAGGC
Source organism: Halopseudomonas salina (assembly GCF_008641105.1). The sequence continues at coordinate 125,579 of NZ_VTTI01000006.1, read as the reverse complement.
CAGCAAGCACCGGCACCAGAAGCGCCTCGATGCGAGCCATACCAGCCTCGTCGACCGCCCCACCCATATCAGCCAGCAGCTGAGGGAGGCGCTCCTGAATCTGTGCGGCCAAAGCCAACAAGGGCTCGTTCAACACAGTCAGCAAAAGCAGAGCGTAGCCCAGGCCCAGTGGAACTGATGCCAGCAATACTGATGTCCAGTCACTGCGGCTGTGCAGCAAGGTTGCCAAAGCCACACTGCCACCAATGACCAGCAGCGGCGTAATATCACCCACCCAGGCCCAGGCGATAGCCGGCAAAATACCCCAGGCCAGAACCGGGACCGCCTCGCTCAAGCCGCGCCTTAGCACGACTAGGGCGAGGGCAGCGGCGCTGACCCAGAACAACAGCGGTATGGCAGCGGAGATGGCTACTACCAGAGTAGCCTCCTTGCGCCCCCGCATGATGTATTCAGCCAACCCACGCATGCCGGTCAGATATCCCTGATTACGTACGTAATAAATTACCTATCAACGACCATGACTGTCGGTGAAGGGCAGCAGAGCCAGATAACGGGCACGCTTGATAGCGACACCCAGCTGACGCTGGTAACGAGCCTTGGTACCGGTAATACGGCTAGGTACGATCTTGCCGGTCTCGGTAACGTAGGCCTTCAAAGTGTTGAGATCCTTGTAATCGATCTCTTTAACGCCTTCAGCGGTAAAACGGCAGAACTTTCTGCGGCGGAAAAAACGTGCCATGGCAGCGTCTCCTTTAATACTGGAAATGGGACCGGGTTGACTTACTCGTCGTCGCCGTCGTTATCGTTGTCGTTCGAGCTATCATTGTCAGAATCGCTGTCGTCACCTTCGGTGCGCTCGCGACGCTCACGACGCTCGCCACGACCGGTATCTTCGGGCTTGAGCATGTCGGACTGTTCGGTGATAGCTTCGTCACGACGAATGACCATGTTACGGATAACGGCGTCGTTGTAACGGAAGTTCTCGGTCAGCTCTTCCAGTGCCTTGGCGCTGCACTCGACGTTGATCATGATGTAGTGGGCTTTATGGATCTTGTCGATCGGGTAAGCCAGTTGACGGCGACCCCAATCTTCCAGACGGTGAATCTTGCCGCCGTCTTCTTCAATGAGCTTGGTGTAGCGCTCGATCATGCCGCCGACCTGTTCGCTCTGATCCGGATGAACCAGGAATACGATTTCGTAATGACGCATTAGTGCTCCTTACGGGTTGTAGCCAGCCACCCAACATGGTCTGGCAAGGAGTAGAACTCTAGTTTGGGGCGCACATTCTATGGGAGTGGTGGTGAAGAGGCAAGCCTTATAGCTTTGGGCCGCAAGCCGCAAGCTACAAGCGGCAAGCGGCAAGCGGCAAGCGGCAAGCAGAGTGAAGTCGCTTTGAGCTTTGAGCTTTGAGCTTTGAGCTTTGAGCTTTGAGCTTTGAGCTTGTAGCTTGTAGCTTGAAGCTTGAAGCTTGCGGCTTGCGGCTTGCGGCTAGCTTCTCTGCCGCACCGCTTCAAACAGACAGATCCCACTTGCGACCGATACGTTCAGACTGGATACCGAACCGGCCATCGGGAGCTTGGCCAGGTAATCACAGTGTTCGCGGGTGAGTCGGCGCATGCCACTGCCTTCAGCACCCATCACGATCACGCTGGGCACTTTGAGATCGACCTGGTAGATCAGCTGTTCAGCTTCACCGGCAGTACCCATTACCCACAGCCCTCGCTGCTGCAGCTGCTTGAGCGTGCGGGCGAGATTGGTAACAGCAACCAGGGGTACCGTCTCGGCTGCGCCACAGGCGACCTTGCGCACAACCGGGGTGAGACTAGCCGAGCGATCACGGGGAATGATCACTGCATGGGCACCGGCAGCATCAGCGCTGCGCAGGCAGGCACCCAGATTATGCGGATCCGTTACTCCATCAAGAACCAGTAACAGGGCCGGAGTATCAAGCCCATCGAGGAGCCGATCAAGCATCTCCTCAGACCACATCTGGCTGGGCGACACCTGAGCAATAGCGCCCTGGTGAACGCCCTCGACCAGCTTATCCATGTCTTCGGGTGCCAGACGCTGAATATTGACCCCGATGTTTTCGGCCAGATCGGAGAGCGTTTGGGCCCGCCCATCTAGTCGACCACGGGTCAGAATCAACCCCTTTACGCGCTTGGGCGAACGCTCGAGCATCGCCTGAACGGCGTGCACGCCAAATACATATTCACTATCACTCATGTCTGCACATTCACCCGGCTCAGGTCTTGCGTTTGCGCGGAGCTCGGGGCGCACGTGGAGCACGCGGTCCGGAACCGGTAGAGGTTTTCTCAGCCGGCTTTTTACCGGCTGGAGCCTTGGCAGCGCCCTTTGATCGCGGCGCCCGGCCCTGTTTGGCTGCACCCGCTCCGGCCTTTTTCGAGCCCTCGATCAGACTCTTGCGAGCCGCCCGACTGGCCTCAACATCCGTTCGTTGGTTTTCCGGCTGACTCTTGTCCATCTCGAAATCAATCTTGCGTTCATCAAGATCAACACGGGCGATAACGACGCGAACGGTGTCTCCCAGACGGAAGCTTCTGCCTGAGCGCTCGCCAACCAGTCGGTGATGAACCTGATCAAAGTTGTAGTAATCAGCGGGCAGCGCTGTGATATGTACCAGGCCTTCGATATAGATATCTTTCAGCTCGATAAACAGACCAAACCCTGTAACTGAAGTGACCAGCCCATCGAAGCTCTCGCCCACCCGATCCTGCATGAACTCGCACTTGAGCCAGCTGACCACATCACGCGTTGCTTCATCGGCGCGCCGCTCGTTCTGCGAGCACTGCTCACCGAGACGCTCTAGGGCCGGCATATCGTAAGGATAGAGGGCTGCTTTCGGGATGGTCCCGGCACCGGCACGCTTGACTAGATCAGTCTTGCGGCGCGAGCGGATCACGCTTCGAATGGCACGATGCGTCAAAAGGTCGGGATAGCGACGAATTGGCGAGGTAAAGTGCGTATAAGCTTCGTAATTCAAGCCAAAGTGGCCGGCATTATGCGGGCTGTAAACCGCCTGACTGAGAGAGCGCAACATCACTGTCTGAATCAACTGAGCATCCGGGCGCCCCTGGACCTTACGCAGAACCTCGGCGTAATCCTCTGGTGTCGGGTCGCCCTTTTTGCGTGTCAGTGACAGACCCAGCGCATTGAGGAACTCGCGGAGACGCTCAACTTTCTCGGGCTTTGGACCGTCATGCACGCGATATAAGCCGGGCAGCTCGAGGTCTCCAAGAAAACGCGCAGTGGCTACGTTGGCCGCCAGCATGCACTCCTCGACAATCTTGTGTGCGTCATTGCGGGTAGTGGGACGAATTTCAGCTATCTTGCGGTTCTCACCAAAGACAATCCGAGTTTCCGTGGTCTCGAAGTCGATTGCACCTCGACCCTGGCGCGCCTTCGCCAAAGCCTTGTAAAGCTCATAGAGATCCTTGACTGCAGGAAGAACCTCGGCGTATTGCTTGGACAGCGCCATGCCTTCCTGACTGCGGGGATGCTCGAGCATGTTCGAGACCTGGGTATAAGTCAGGCGCGCATGGGAGTGAATCACGCCTTCACAGAACTCGTAGGAAGTCAGCTCACCACTTTTGGAGATCGTCATCTCGCACACCAGCGCTAGACGATCAACCCGCGGCATCAATGAGCAGAGGCCGTTAGAGATCGCCTCAGGCAACATAGGCACCACTTCGCTTGGGAAGTAAACCGATGTACCGCGCAGCTCCGCTTCCTCGTCCAGTGCCGAGCCTACTGGCACATAATGGGAAACATCAGCAATGGCGACATACAACTTCCAGCCGCCCGCGAACAACCTCCAACCACTGGCTTTCTGAGGCTCGCAATAGAGTGCGTCGTCAAAATCCCGGGCATCTTCACCGTCGATCGTAACCAACGGCAAATGGCGCAGATCAACGCGCTTGAGTTTGTCTTTTTCCTCGACCTGGTCCTTAAGCTTGCTCGCCTCGTCGAGAACGGCCTGCGGCCACACGCTAGGAATGTCGTAGCTGCGCAAGGCAACTTCAATCTCGACACCCGGAGCCATGTAGTCACCGACTACCTCGACTACTTCACCCTGGGCCTGGCGGTGAATATTCGGCCACTGGGTTATCTTTACCTCGACATACTGACCGGGCTCGGCACCATGCTCGCAACCAGGCTGGATCAGTACCTCATGATTGATCTTGGCATTATCGGCGGCAACATAAGCGATCCCGTTCTCACGATAATAGCGACCGACCAGTACCTCATGGGCCCGTTCAAGCACTTCTACAATCGTGCCCTCACTGCGACCACGGCGGTCAACGCCGGTAACCCGGCCAAGGACCTTGTCACCATCAAACACCAGACGCATCTGCGCAGGGCTAAGGAAAAGGTCGTCGCCGCCGGCTTCTGGTACCAGGAAGCCGAAGCCGTCGCGATGGCCTTGTACGCGGCCCTTGATAAGATCCAGCTTGTCTACCGGTGCGTAGGCGCCGCGGCGGGTGTATATCAACTGACCATCACGTTCCATCGCACGAAGCCGGCGCCGCAGGGCTTCGATTCCCTCTTCACCGGAAATACCCAGTTCGTCCTGGAGTTGCGCGCGGGTAGCAGGCGCACCACGGTCTTCGAGCAGTTTGAGAATAAGCTCGCGACTGGGAATGGGGTTCTCGTATTTCTGGGCTTCGCGTGTCGCTTCTGGATCTATTGCGGTCCAGTCGACTGATGATGCGGAAGTACGTTCGGAGTTGCTCGGCAGGGCCGAGTCTTTTGATATTGATTTTTTCGTCATAGTCTTCTATTGAACCGCGAATTGGCTTTTCATGCACCTGTTTCCGGCAAATACGGATTTATTTTTACCGGGGGGTTTACAAGCACATGGCCGCTACGTATTATTCGCGCCGTCAACACAACAACGGTTGCAACGCGAAACGCCTGTTTCAGCATAGCATCCAGATTGACTGAAATGCCCAGGTGGTGAAATTGGTAGACACGCCAGCTTCAGGTGCTGGTGGCCGCAAGGCCGTGGAAGTTCGAGTCTTCTCCTGGGCACCATCTTTTCTACTGCTGATACTTGCATCGGCAGCTTCGCTTGAAAATCCATAGTTTTTTCAACGGCAAAGCCCGATGGCGAAGCTATAGTTCTCCAAATAGTCATTATTTCACAACAGTATTTCTGGTTACTCTTCTGTTTTGTTTGTGGACACAAAAAAGGCGCCTGTTTGGGCGCCTTTTTGGTTCAGGCATGATCAGTCCTGAAATATCTTACGCAGAATGACCGTTTCGTTCCGATCTGGCCCTGTAGATATGATATCAACCGGCGCAGCTACCAGCTCTTCAATCCGACGGATGTAGGCGCGGGCATTTTCCGGGAGCTGCTCAAGCGTTTGAGCGCCCAGAGTCGACTCGCTCCAACCAGGCATCTCTTCGTAAACAGGATCAAGACCCAGATAGCTGTCAGCATCGCTTGGCACCTCTATCACCGCACCCGCCTCGTTGCGGTAACCGATACAAATGCGGATAACATCCAGACCGTCCAGCACGTCCAGCTTGGTCAGGCAGAGACCACTGATGCTATTGACCTCCATGGCGCGGCGCAAAATAACAGCATCGAACCAGCCACAGCGACGCGCCCGGCCGGTGGTAGAGCCAAACTCGTGCCCACGTTCAGCAAGGCGTGCACCCACGTCATCAAACAACTCGGTAGGGAAAGGTCCCGAGCCGACCCGGGTGGTGTAAGCCTTGGTGATACCCAGAACATAATCCAGATACAGCGGACCGAAACCAGATCCGGTCGCCGTGCCACCAGCTGTCGTATTGGAGCTGGTCACATAGGGATAAGTACCGTGGTCGATATCCAACAATGAGCCCTGGGCGCCCTCAAACATGATATTGGCACCTTCGCGGCGCAGTTCATGCAACCTGGCAGTGACATCCGTCATCAACGGACGCAACCACTCGGCATAGCCCATCGCTTCGTCCAGAGTTTTCTGGAAGTCGACAGGCTCCACCTTGTAATAATGCTCCAGGGAGAAGTTATGATATTCCAGCACTTCAGCCAATTTGATGGCAAAGCGCTCGGGATTGAACAGGTCTGCTACGCGCAAGCCCCGCCTGGAAACCTTATCCTCGTAGGCCGGACCGATACCCCGGCCTGTTGTGCCAATCTTGGCCTCTCCCCGGGCTTTTTCACGAGCCTGATCCAGCGCCACGTGATAAGGCAGAATCAACGGACAGGCGGGACTGATACGCAGTCGCTCGCGAACCGGCACACCCTTGGCTTCCAGCTCTTTGAGCTCTTTCATTAGAGCTTCCGGAGAAAGAACCACGCCATTACCAATAAAACACGTGACGTTCTCGCGCAGAATACCTGAGGGGATCAGGTGCAATACGGTTTTCTCACCATCAATAACCAGGGTGTGGCCAGCGTTGTGCCCCCCCTGATAGCGGACAACGGCAGCGACCTGATCAGTCAACAAATCCACGATCTTGCCTTTGCCTTCATCGCCCCACTGTGTACCGAGGATGACTACATTCTTGCCCATTTCAGCTCTCGCCTCATTCGAATTTGAATAGCCTGCACGGCCGTTGAATCAGTTTTCCAGCTTTTTGACCTGCCACGCCCCGCCCTGCCAGCGCAAAATACGATCGCAGCCGTGCTCGACTGCGTCAGCATCAACCTGGCCCGGCAGCGCCACTATGACGCGCTCACCCTCGCGGCGAAGCTTCATCACCTCACGCTGCAGACCCTGCTCGTTGGCATAAGCCGCCCATATGGCACTCGAGCGCTCGGCACCAGCGCTAACCTTGCCGCGCTCCACAAGCAGCCGCAGATCTGTCGAAAATCCCGTTGCCGGACGCGCACGCCCGAAGTCCGAGCCGATATCGTCATAACGTCCACCCTGGGCAATACTCTGCCCCAGCCCCGGAATGTAGGCAGAAAAAACTGCGCCGGTATGATAGTGGTATCCACGCAGCTCACCCAGATCAAAATACAGGGGAATCTCCGGATATTGGCGGGACAGGGTCTGAGCAATTTCGGCCAGGTCGTCCAGCGCAGCCATTACCGACTCTGGAGCACCATCGAGCAACACGTGGGCGCGCTCAAGCACCTCCACGCCACCTGACAACTCAGCAAGGCTGCAAAGCATCGCCGCCAGAGAGGATTGACTCTGCCCCAGCGGCTCAGCTATGGCCCTTACCTCATCCACCGCCTTGCGCTGCAGCGCGTCAAACAGCGCCTGCTCCACCTTCTCATCCAGACCCGCAGCCTGGGCAAGTCCACGATAGATACCCACATGCCCTATATCCAGATGCGCACCACTTACCCCACAACTGGAGAGCGTTTCGAGCATCAGGGTAATGATTTCAATATCGCTGGCACTGGACGCATCACCATACAGCTCTGCGCCCAGCTGGATAACACTCCGCGCCGTAGACAAGGTGCGCGGTCGAGTGTGCATGACGCTACCGCAATAGCAGAGCCTGCTCGGTCCTTCCGCGCCCAGGGTATGGGCATCAATACGCGCAACTTGCGGCGTGATATCGGCCCGCACGCCGAGCATACGGCCTGAGAGTTGGTCGACCATCTTGAAGGTCTGCAGCTCCAGGTCATGACCGGCACCGGTCAATAGAGACTCTACATATTCGATATGCGGGGTGATGACCAGGTCATATCCCCAGGAAGAAAACAGATCAAGCAGTTGCCGGCGTGCGGCCTCGATAAGTGCGGCCTCTTCGGGCAGAACTTCCTCGATGCCCTCGGGCAACAGCCAGCTATCAACAGTTGGCATTTTCACAACCTTCCTACATGGTGATTACAAGTGGCCTGCATCAGACGGTATCAACGCACCAGGTACAGAAAAAGGGTGCCGATCACCATACTGCACAATCCTATAATTCGCAGTTGGCTGTCGCTGATCTGAGTAATACCAGTCAGCATCCGCTTCCATCTACCGGGTGCGAGAAATGGCATCAGCCCTTCAATGACCAACACCAGACACATTGCAGTTGCCAGGCTTTGCCACATCGGCTGCATCCTATGTTCCGGCCGGGCCGCTTTTTATCCGGCTCAGGCAGACGGCAGTCACAAAAAAGCCGGGAAAACCCGGCTGCGTGATTGTAACACGTTTTTCCGTGGCCACACCCGCAAAGGCTGAGGGCGTGGCCGGACTCGAATTATGGCGCGCTGCCACCCTGGAGATAACGGAAAAAGTCACTATCGGGATCGAGGACAAGGATGTCCGACTTGCTGGCAAAGCTCTCACGATAAGCCTGCAGACTGCGGTAGAAAGAGTAGAACTCCGCGTCCTTGTTGTAGGCTTCCGCATAAATGGCAGCCGCCTGGGCATCACCATCACCACGGACCTGCTCAGCCTCACGGAAGGCTTCCGCTAGAATGACGCGCTGCTGCCGGTCTGCGTCTGCACGGATACCCTCAGCCAATTCGTTACCCTTGGCCCGATGCTCACGAGCCTCGCGCTCACGCTCACTGCTCATGCGCTCGAACACACTGCGATTCACTTCGTTCGGCAGATCGATAGCCTTGACCCTGACGTCCAGGACTTCAATCCCGAGCTCACGACGGGCACTGGTATCCAGCACTGTCGTGATATCCGCCATCAACTGATCACGCTCACCGGAAACGACTTCGTTAAGCGAGCGGCGAGCCACTTCGTTGCGTAAGCCTGATTCCAGCTGACGAGACAAGCGATCTTCGGCAAGGGCCCGTATTCCCGAGGTGGCCGTGTAGAAGCGTTCCACATCGGCAATACGCCACTTGGCGTAGGAGTCCACCATCAACGCTTTCTTCTCGAGAGTCAGATACCGCTGGGTAGCAGTATCGAGGGTAAGAAGTCGACCATCGAACAAGCGTGCTTCCTGCACAAACGGCAACTTCAAGTGCAGACCCGGCTGCACATCGGTTCTGACTACCTTACCGAACTGCAGCACGATACCGCGTTGAATCTCACTGACCACGAAGAAGCTCTGCCAGCCGACCACAACGACTATCAAGGCCAGAATCAGACCAAAAATTGTCTTGTTACTCATTAACGTGTCTCCCGTGAACGCGCATCACGCGGCGAGGTCTGGGACTGGCGGTTGGCCGCATCGTTAGCCAAAGACCCCGAGGAAGTTGAAGCCGAACCAGATCCGGAATTTCCACCCTGCTGCATCAACTTATCAAGAGGAAGATAAAGCAGGTTATTGTTGCCCTCACCACCGGACACCAGAATCTTGCTCGTATTGCTCATCACGTCCTGCAAGGTTTCGATGTACATGCGTTCACGCATGACTTCGGGTGACAAGCGATACTGGGTTACCAGTTGATTGAAGCGCTGGGCCTCACCATCTGCACGCGCAATAACCTCGTCGCGATAACCATTGGCCTCCTCGAGCAGGCGCTGTGCCTGACCGCGGGCCTCCGGAATCACGCCGTTGGCATAGGACTCAGCCTGGTTGCGTACGCGAACCTCGTCCTCGCGGGCCCGGATAACGTCGTCGAACGCATCCTGCACTGCAGCAGGCGCCTGGGCACTTTCAATGTTCACCTGAACGACGGTGATACCGGTGTTGTAGTTATCCAGATAACGCTGCAGCCGCTCCGTGGTCTCCACACCCATTTGCTCACGGCCTTCGGTCAAGACCTGATGCATCGGCGTAGAACCTACAACGTGGCGCAACGCGCTCTCGGTTGCGTGGCGAAGACTGGTCTCGGGGTCTTCCACTTCAAGAATAAAATTCTCGAGGTTGGAAATTCGATACTGAATTGCAACCGGCACTTCAACGATGTTTTCGTCCTGGGTCAGCATCTGACCCTGCTGCCGATAGGAACGTACCTGGGTGACGTTTCGCTGAAATTTCTTTTCAAAGGGCGGCAAATAAAGATGCAGGCCCGATTCGACCGTGCGGTTGTATTCACCGAAGCGAAGCACGATAGCCTGCTCCTGCTCATCAACTGTGTAGACAGCGGCGAAGAGCCAGACGGCAACAATAATAAGAGCCACAATGCCCAGGACAGCCTTGGGGAAACCCTGGCCGGAACCCGAACCGCGGTTACCACCCTTGTCACCGCCACCTTTCTTGCCACCGAACATGCCATTCAGGCTGTCCTGAAGCTTGCGCAAAGCTTCATCCAGATCCGGGGGCCCTTGCTTGCCTCCACGATTACCGTTATTGCCACCACCGCCCCAAGGGTCTTGATTCTTACCACCACCAGGCTCATTCCAGGCCATAGCGTTCTCCGTTATTCGTAAACTTGTGTGCAAAAAAGACCCTGAAGTCTTTCCGCTTATCTGATCAAGGGTACAGCATACCGCGCCTGACGGGCGAACCGAACGACGCCTTTATTGCAACGCATGTTGCTCGATAAAGGCGTCCATTTGCCAGCCTTCACGCTTGAGCAATCGATTCAGGTCACTGCGCTGCAATCTCAGATCAAGCTGCTGGCGTCCATCATCGGCAATGCTCTCGCTGACAACCGCTCCAATTTCATAAAACTGGGCACGCAAGCGCGCTTGCTCGGGCTCCAGCACAAAGGACTCCTGGATGACATCTACCGAAAGCCGCTCGGCCATTGCCTCGGCCAATAGGTCAAGACCTTCGCCACTTTGTGCCGAGACCCAGACCCTGACCGCCAGACCCTCTTCATTTCGCTGTATATGTGGCTCTACCGACTCAAGCAGGTCGACCTTGTTGTAGACCTCGAGCATCGGCAGCGTCGCAGCACCTATCTCGCCGAGCACTTTCATTACTTGCTCAACGTGTGAGGTGCGCTCAGGATCTGCGGCATCAACCACATGTAGCAACAGATCAGCCTGAGCCGATTCCTCCAGCGTCGCCCGAAAGGCTTCGACCAGTTTGTGCGGCAGATGCCGGATGAATCCGACGGTATCAGCCAGAATGGTGGGACCAATATCGTCAAGCTCGATTCGACGCAGGGTCGGATCGAGCGTCGCAAACAGCTGGTCTGCCGCATAGACTTCAGATGTGGTCAGCGTATTGAAGAGAGTGGACTTGCCCGCGTTGGTGTAACCGACAAGCGATACCACCGGAATCTCTGCACGCTTGCGTGCACGGCGCGCCTGCTCACGCTGGCTGCGCACTTTTTCAAGCCGCCGGGTAATCTGTTTGATCCGTTCGCGAAGCAAACGGCGGTCGGTTTCGAGCTGAGTCTCACCCGGACCGCGCAGGCCAATACCACCCTTCTGACGTTCAAGGTGGGTCCAGCCACGAACCAGCCGCGTACTCAAATGATCAAGTTGAGCAAGTTCAACCTGGAGCTTGCCCTCATGAGTGCGCGCTCGCTGGGCAAAAATATCGAGAATCAGGCCGGTGCGATCTATCACCCGACACTTGAGCTCACCTTCAAGATTACGTTCCTGACTGGGCGTAAGGACGTGATTGAAGATCACCAGATCACCCTGATGCTCCCCAACAAGGGCCTGAAGCTCCTCGACCTTGCCGCTACCTATAAGAAAACGAGGGCTGGGCTGATGTCGATTTATGGTAAGAAAGGCAACAATCTCCGCGCCGGCCGAATTAGCCAGCTCGATGAATTCCTGAGGATCCTCCCGGGTGCGCTCGTCCATACCTTCGAGGTGAACGAGTATCGCCCGCTCACCGCCTTCATGGCGCTCAAAGAACAATCAAGCCTCCGGATAAATCAAGGGTTTTCCAACTCGGCCTCTTCACTGCCGGCCTGAACAGGCAAGCGCACCGGACGACCCGGCACAACAGTGGAAATAGCGTGCTTGTAGACCATCTGGCTGACTGTGTTCTTCAGCAGAATGACAAACTGGTCAAATGACTCGATCTGGCCCTGCAATTTGATGCCATTAACCAGATAGATGGATACCGGAACACGTTCCTTACGCAGAACGTTCAGGTAAGGGTCTTGTAATGAATGCCCTTTTGACATTGCCTTACTCCTTATGGAAACCGTATTTATATGCATTAATTCAATGCGTTATCACCGCCGGGCCCATTATCCATCGGACGGAGCAGTGCAATTATCAACCTGACCAATTAAAGCCAGAATCTGTAAAAATCAGGGTACTGCTTTTTTCAGAGCGCCGTCCTAAAAAACCTATATTGTGGTTCGTTCAAGACGTTTCAAGGCCTGGTCAAATCTGTTCGGGTCCAGGCTGTCAAACCAGTCGATCTCTGCCTTCCAGCCACGCAACCAGGTCATTTGCCGTTTCGCCAGCTGCCTGGTGGCTATGATCCCCCGTTCGACACCTTCGTCTAGCGAGAGTTTCCCTTCAAAATAATCCCAGAGCTGCCTGTAACCCACAGCCCTGACTGAAGGCAAGGCCGGATTCAAGTCAGCTCTGGCATACAGGGACTCGACCTCGTCGAGAAACCCCTGGCGCATCATGGCCTGAAAACGACTGGCTATCCGCTCATGCAATACATGCCTCTCGAGCGGTGCAATTGACATATAATGCATAGTATAAGGCAAAAACGCATTACCGGAGTCCTTCGACTCGGCTTTTTCTATGCTTTGCCTGTGATGCCATTCAGACATGCTTATACCTGTCAACATATATACCTCTAATGCCCGCTGCAGGCGCTGGGGGTCATTTGGGTGAATGCGCTGCGCTGCTTCAGGGTCAACGGCTGCAAGTCGCGCGTGCACCCCTTCCCACCCCTCACTGGCCGCTGTCAGCTCGATATCCTGACGAACCCGGGGATCGGCAGCAGGCATTGACGCGAGTCCTTCGGTAAGCGCCCGAAAGTAGAGCATGGTGCCACCCACAAGCAAGGGGATACGGCCGCGGGCGACAATATCGGCTATCAGCCCCAGTGCGTCGACTCGGAACCGGGCCGCAGAGTAGCTTTGTGCAGGATCGAGAATATCCACCAGATGGTGCGGGTAGCGGAGCAGAGTGCTCCTGTCGGGCTTGGCCGTACCAATATCCATACCGCGGTAGACCAGTGCGGAGTCCACACTCACCAGCTCACAGGGATAACGGTCTGCAAGATACATGGCCAGCTCGGTCTTACCGGAAGCAGTAGGGCCCATAAGACAAATGACCGACGGCAGCGCACCAGTCATTGGGCAGTTACCGACAACAGATCAACGTCCACGCAGAAACAGCTTATCAAGATCACCCATACTCATTCTGGTCCAGGTAGGGCGTCCGTGATTGCACTGCGCACTGCGCTCGGTGTGTTCCATATCACGTAGAAGCGCGTTCATTTCCGTCAGGGTGAGACGCCTGTTGGCCCGGATTGAACCGTGACAGGCCATAGTGGAGAGAAGCTCGTTACGGTGCGCCTCTATGCGGTCGCTGGTGCCGTACTCCAGAAGATCACTCAGAACATCCCGAACCAGTTGCACGGCATCAGCCTGACGCAACAGCGCCGGGATCTCGCGAATACCCAGGGTTTCAGGCCCCATGCGCTGCACCACAAAACCCAGACGGGAGAACCAGTCCGCATGCTCTTCGGCGCAATCCACTTCCCGCTGACTGAGGGCCACGGACTCGGGGACCAGTAGCGGCTGCCCCCTGAGACCTTCCTCATCCATGGCGTGCTTGAGTCGTTCATAGGTAATGCGCTCATGGGCGGCATGCATATCTACGACGATCAGGCCTTCGGCGTTTTCAGCCAGAATGTAGACGCCATGCAGCTGCGCCAGCGCATAGCCCAGCGGTGGCACGTCATGCTCCGGACTGCTGGCCTCAGCCATCACAGCAGAAGTTGCCTGACCGGAAGGGAGCCCTGCTTCACCGGAAACCGAATTGACGCCGTACAGGCCCGGGTAGGCTTCAAGGTTCCCCGAGAGCTCCCGGGACGATGGACGTTCAGGCAGGGCGCCGGGCACAGACCACCCGCCACGCGACTCGTTGAGCGGCATGCGCTCCTGCCCGGAAAAGATGCCAGCCGCCTGACCGGTCGCCATTGGCACGGCAACTGGGGACTCGACCAGTTCAGCATCCGAACGGTCACCTGGTCGCTGATCGGCCAGGGCGCGATGCAGAGTACTGAACAGGAAGTCGTGAACCATGCGACCGTCGCGAAAGCGCACTTCATGCTTGGTCGGATGTACGTTGACATCAACGACTGCTGGATCCACCTCGAGAAACAGAACGAACGTCGGATGCCGGCCATGAAACAGGACATCGCGATAGGCCTGGCGCACCGCGTGCACAACCAGCTTGTCACGAATCATGCGCCCGTTGACGAAAAAATACTGCAGGTCGGCCTGGCTGCGTGAAAAGGTAGGTAGTCCAACCCACCCCCATAGCCGCAGCCCACTGCGTTCACTATCGATCGACAGCGATTGCTCGACAAACGCCGGGCCACAGACACTGGCCACACGGCGCCTGGACTCCATCTCTCCGTGGGCCGGGCGCAGACTGAAAACGGTGCGGCCGTTGTGGCGCAGAGTGAAAGCGACATCAAAGCGAGACAGCGCCAGGCGCTTTACCACTTCTTCCAGATGGCTGAATTCGGTTTTCTCTGTCCGCAAAAACTTGCGCCGGGCCGGGGTATTGAAGAAAAGATCACGTACCTCGACTGTGGTGCCCTGGGGATGAGCCGCCGGGTGCATGCTTGGCGCCATATCACGGCCTTCGGTCTCGACGGCCCAGGCCTGATCCGAGCCTTTTGCGCAGGAGGTCAGCGTCAATCTGGAAACCGAACTGACTGAAGCCAGAGCTTCACCGCGAAAGCCAAGAGTGATGACCTTTTCGAGATCATCAAGATCTCTGATCTTGCTGGTAGCATGGCGTGACAAAGCCAGCGGCAGGTCCTCCTGAACAATTCCATCGCCGTCATCGCGGACCCGCAGCAGCTTGACGCCACCCTGCTCGACTTCAATATCGATTCGGGCAGCGCCCGCATCCAGAGCATTTTCCAACAATTCCTTGATTACCGAAGCCGGCCTTTCCACGACTTCACCGGCTGCAATCTGGTTGGCCAGCCGGGGACTAAGCAATTCAATACGTGACATATCAGGGCTCATTCCTGACCAGCATATTGCCGGCCGGTACTTTCAGGATCTGTCCAACCCGTATCTCGTCACTGCCCAGGTTATTGGACTGTCGCAAGCTGGCCAGACTCACATCAAATCGCGTCGCAATAAGGGAAAGCGTATCACCTCTGACCACCTCATATTGACGGGGCCGCTGGGCCTGCAGCTTGCCACTGGATTTCAAGGCCGCTACCCGCGTACCGGGTGGCGGATTGCGGTGAAAATAATCCCTGATACCCGAGTGCATGGCCCGGGCCAAAGCCTGCTGATGCGTTCGGGTCACGAGCTTGCGCGCTTCGCCCGGATTGGAAATAAAGCCGGTTTCGACCAGAATCGATGGAATATCCGGCGATTTGAGCACCATGAATCCTGCCTGCTCGACCCTGCGCTTATGCAGTGGCGTGATACCGCCGACGGCCGACAACACCTGCTGGCCGACATCAAGGCTGGCTGACAGCGTCGCGGTCATCGACAAATCCAGCAGCACGCTGGCCAACACCTGATCCTTGTTGTCGAGACTCACGCCGCCGACACCGCCGATCAGGTCAGAACGGTTCTCCCGGTCCGCCAGGAAACGGGCCGTTTCCGAAGTAGCGCCGCTGTCCGAGAGAGCAAACACCGAAGCGCCGAAAGCGCTGGCGCGAGTAAAGGCATCGGCATGGACTGACACAAACAGATCGGCGCTGTGCTTGCGGGCAATGTCGGTCCGTTTGCGCAGCGGAATGAAATAATCACCCGTGCGGACCAGAACTGCCTCGAAGCCCGGCTCGGCATCGATCATTTTTTTCAGTTCGCGGGAGATTGCCAGCACGACCTCCTTCTCACGGACGCCACCAGGACCGATCGCACCAGGGTCTTCACCGCCGTGTCCGGCGTCGATGGCGATCTTGATATTGCGTTCACCCCCCGGGCTAGAGGGGCGACTGGGCGCCTGGGGCAACGGCGACGCTGTTGGTGGCGCGGGAGCGGTCAGGGTTTCACGCGGCTCGGCATGGTCATACAGGTCGATAACCAGCCGATGCCCGTACTGCTGATTCGGCGGCAAGGCAAAACTCTTCGGGTTGACTGCCCTGGAGAGGTCCAACACCACTCGCAGGTCTTTCTCCTCCCTGGGGGCAGAGCGCACGCCGGTCAATGGCGTATCGCTCAAAGGCAGACCCGACACGTCGGCAGTAAAACGGGCCCCGCTGACATCAATGACCAACCGCTCGGGATTGGACAGACTGAACAGGCTATGGTCGGCGGGACCGGAAAGATCGAATACCAGGCGGGTATTGTCTGGAGCCCGCCATAACCTGACATTCTCTATGTCTACCGCCTGCGCCAGCCCGGCAAACAGCATGCACAGGCCCGCCACTAGCCAGCAAATTGTTACCCGACCTGTACTTCTGCCTTTCAAGATCACGTCTGTGCATCATCCTGTATTTGTAATTGTTGGCAGGCGCTCTGGCCATGCTCACTATGCCCTTCAATCTCAAGCCTGCGACCGGTTTGCGTAGTACTTATGGTAATGGTCATGTCCGGGCTTGGCAAAACCCCCCGCCCCTTGTCGGGCCACTCGACCAGACACAGGCTGTCGGCTGAAAAATAGTCACGAACGCCCAGAAACTCGAGCTCTTCAGGGTCCAGCAGACGATACAGGTCAAAGTGATAAATAGCGCTACCATTCAGCTCATAGGGCTCAACCAGGGTAAAGGTCGGGCTTTTGACAGCGCCCGAATGTCCCTGCGCGCGAATAAGACCTCGGCTCAGGGTAGTCTTGCCCGCACCAAGATCGCCCTGCAAATAGATTACGCCACGCGCCTGCATAGCGCGACCGATGGCCGCGCCGGCAGCCTCCATGGCTTGATCTCCCTGGGCAAGGATGACGTGAATCATGTTATTTCCCGTATATTGAGCAAGCGACGAATAGCCATCATCAGATCGGTAGCCAGCAGGCCGCGCTGACCCTGCTCGGCAGCCTGGTCCCCGGCCAACGCATGCAGCAGGGTTGCATAACGGGCGGCAGTACCAGAAGGCAACTTCTGCGCCAGTAAAGCGCCACACAGACCCGACAGCACATCACCCATGCCAGCCGTGGCCATGCCGGGGTTGCCCGCGGTGCACAAACCGACAGGCTCTCCCCCAGGCTCTCCGCCGCCAACCAGACTACCCACTCCCTTGAGCACCACCGCGCAACCATAACGCCGGGTCAGTTTCTCCAACGCCTGCAGGCGATCTTGCTGAATATCCGATGTAGAACAGCCTAGCAGGCGTGCGGCTTCGGCCGGGTGGGGTGTAATGATACAGTTCTCCCCAAGGTCCCTGCCATCCACAAAACGTTCAGCGATAATATTCAATGCGTCAGCGTCCAGCACCTTGGGAAGATCGCTGCGCAATACAAGGTCCATTATTTCCTGCGCCCATGAACTCCTGCCCAAACCCGGACCCACAACCAGCACGCTGGCACCGGCCATGAGTTCTTCAAGCCCCTGCGGATCATCCACGGAATGGACCATCACCTCGGGGCAGCGGGTGAGCAAGGGGGCGATATGCACACTACGTGTCGCGGCACTTACTTTGCCAGCACCACTGCGCAGCGCGGTTTCAGCAGCAAGCAGCACCGCGCCGCCCATTCCCGGCCCACCCCCAATGACCAGCGCATGTCCGAACATGCCCTTGTGGGAACTGCGCGGTCGCGGGGCAAGCGTTTCAGACCACCCTTCCAGGCCCAGCCGATGGGCAACGGGCAAGGTCATCTCGGCTGGCATATCCGCCAGCCGAGCAAAATGCAGCTCTCCAACGTGATCCGGGCCCTGCCCGGTGAACAGACCTATTTTCAGGGTGATAAAGGTGACCGTCATGTCGGCCGTGACGGCTTCACCCAACACTACACCGCTATCGGCGTGCAGACCGCTAGGCAAGTCGACGGACACTGTGGGCAAACCGCTGGCATTGATCGCTCTGATCGCACCGGCATAAGGCTCGCGGACTTCGGCATCAAGGCCAGTACCAAGCATGGCATCCAATACCACTCCGCGCAGAGACTCACCCTCCTGCCACGCCGTTATTTCGATACCCTCAGCCATCGCCAACCGGTACGCCCGCTGCGCGTCCCCATGCAGCTTTTCGGGTGCACAGAGGGCAAGCACACGCACATCCCAGCCCGCCATACGAGCCAGGCAGGCGACCAGGTAGCCGTCACCCCCATTATTACCACCCCCGCAGAGCACCGTCAGCACGTCCTCATCAGGCCAGCGCCGCAGGAGCTGCTCCCACAGTGCCCCGGCAGCCCGCTGCATCAACTCGCCACCTTCAACACCGCCAGCAATAATCGCCGCGTCGATGGCGCGGGTCTGGGCAGCGTTGTAGATATGGGTCGGCAGTGTGATGGTCATGGGCATGTCCCTTCTGGCAATGTCTGGCACAATTGTAGGTTCTAAACAGCCGCCGCCCCAACTATTCAGGCCCAATCAGTATGACCGACGTTAACGCCAACCCTGCCGCGGACCCTCATACGCTCGGCGAGCAGATCAGGGAACTCGGGCAGGAGCTGGGATTTCAACAGGTGGGCATCAGTGCAGCCCAGATAGGCGAGCATGAAGCGCGCCTCAATGCCTGGCTGGACGCAGGTTACCAGGGCGAGATGGCATGGATGGCGAGCCACGGCAACAAGCGCACCCGCCCCGCCGAACTGATTCCGGGTACCTCTCGGGTCATATCCGTGCGCATGGATTACCTCCCAGCCGATACCGCCATGGCCAAACGACTCAAGCAACCCGAACACGCCTATATTTCCCGCTATGCCCTGGGGCGCGACTATCACAAACTGATGCGCCGCAGGTTACAGCAGCTGGCCGAGCATATTCAGACCCTGATAGGCCCATTCGGTTACCGGGCCTTTGTCGACAGTGCGCCGGTAATGGAACGCGCACTTGCCACCCGGGCAGGCCTTGGCTGGATCGGCAAGAACACCATGCTGATCAATCCAAAAGCCGGCAGTTATTTTTTTCTCGGCGAGCTGTTTACCGATCTGCCCCTGCCCCTGGACCTGCCCCAGGAGAAGGAGCACTGCGGCAGCTGCACAGCCTGCCTGACGACCTGCCCGACTGACGCGTTCGTCGACGCCCACGTACTCGATGCCAGGCGCTGCATTTCCTATCTGACCATCGAACTCAAGGGAGCGATACCCCTGGAACTGCGTCCACTGATGGGCAACCGCGTCTTTGGCTGTGACGACTGTCAGATGGTCTGCCCATGGAACAAGTTCGCCAGGCCGACTGCCGAAAGCGACTTCAACCCCCGTCATCAGCTCGACCAGGCGACACTGGCGCAGCTTTTCCTGTGGGATGAGAACACCTTCATGAGCAAAACAGAAGGCTCTCCGATACGCCGCATCGGTCATGAGCGCTGGCTGCGCAATCTGGCTGTAGGGCTGGGAAATGCGACCACCAGCATCCCGGTAATCGAAGCATTAAAGGCACGCATCGATTACCCCTCGGAACTGGTTCGCGAACATGTCGTCTGGGCTTTGCGGCGCCACGGACATGCACCTTGAGGCATACCTCAGTACTTCAGAAAGTGTTCGCGGTAGTATTTGAGCTCGGCAATCGAATCATATATGTCATCGAGGGCCAGGTGGCTGCTGTCTTTCTTGAAACCAGCCTTGAGATCCGGCGCCCAGCGGGAAACAAGCTCCTTCAGGGTCGAGACGTCGAGATTGCGGTAATGAAAGTATTGCTCCAGATCGGGCATACCCCGGTGCAGAAAACGCCGGTCCTGGCAAATGCTGTTACCGCACATGGGTGACTTGCCTGCGGGCACCCATTGCTGGAGAAATGCCAACGTCTGCGCCTGAGCCTCGGCAGCACTGGTCTGACTCTCCCGTACCCGCTGGGTCAGACCCGAGCTACCATGCTGACGAGTATTCCATTCATCCATACCATCCAGCAGAGCATCGGGCTGCTTCACCGCCATGACGGGCCCCTCCGCCAGCACGTTGAGCTGTGAATCGGTCACTACTGTGGCAATCTCGATGATAACGTCGTTGTCGGTATCCAGACCGGTCATCTCCAGATCGATCCAGATGAGATTCTCGTCGTTGGTCATATGTTCTCCTGCTGTCAGATGGATGTAATCGAGTATACGCGGCGCGTGCTACACTGGCGAAACTTCCGGAAATAGTGCGACACATGGCCAAGCGACACCTCACCCGACGCCAGAACTGGCGGATTCAGAAAATTCAGGACGAGCGCACGGTGCGTGCCAGTCGCAGGGCCGACCAGGCCGAAGAGAGCCTGATTGGCGGTGATCTCGGTCCGGAGCAGCAAGGGCTTGTGATCGCTCACTTTGGCGTACAGGTCGATGTTGAAACGAGCGCCGGACCCGACGCCGGCCAGATACGCCGCTGTCATCTGCGCGCCAATCTGCCCGCGATGGTTACCGGTGACCGGGTCATCTGGCGAGCTGACAACCAGTCCGGCGGGGTGATCGTCGCCCAACTGCCACGCGAGTCCGAACTCAATCGTCCGGATCACCGGGGTCAGCTAAAGCCGGTAGCCGCCAACGTTGACCGACTCGTTATTGTGTTTGCACCCTTGCCCACCCCCTACACAACGCTGATCGATCGTTACCTGGTCGCCGCAGAGCAATCCGGATTGAACCCGCTTCTGGTGCTTAACAAGGCTGACCTGTTACTGGGCGGTGAGTTTGCAGATATTCGGTCCTGGCTGGATGTGTATGCCAGGCTGGGTTATCAGGTACTCGAGCTTTCAGCCAGTTCGGGAGCAGGATTAGGGGAGTTACAGGCGGCGCTGAAGGACCATATCAGCGTATTTGTCGGCCAGTCTGGGGTGGGCAAATCATCTCTGATCAATGCCCTGCTTCCCGGCATCGATCTGCGCGTCGGTGCCCTGTCGGAATCCAGCGGTCAAGGGACGCATACAACCACCACGGCCAAGCTCTTCCACTTTCCGGAGGGGGGCGACCTGATCGACTCACCCGGTATTCGGGAATTCGGGCTTACCCACATCAGCCATGAGGATCTGCTGGAGGGCTTCGTTGAGTTCCGGCCGTTTCTCGGGCACTGCAAATTTCGCGATTGCGCACATTTGCATGAACCGGGTTGCGCGCTACTCAATGCCGTGGAGCGCGGCGATATATCAGCCAGCCGGATCAGCAGCTACCGGCAAATCCTGTCCAGCATTGGTCCGCAAAGCTACTGATCGCTAAGGGTCAAGAGATTGCGGGGTCCCGCCGTCATCGAAGAAGTTTGTCGGCCGCGGAGGTGGTGGCGCAGCATCTTGGCTTGAGGGCTGGATCATGGCCGGTTCAGCAGCAGGCACATCAAAGACAGGTATATCCAGATCCGAATCAGGGCCTGCTGCAGGCAACTGAACGGAATCTGTATCCTCTTCCCTTTCACCCAGGCCATCAAGCATCAGCTCTTCCGCACGCTTGTTAAGCACCACAATATCGATACGTCGATTGATCGGATTCAAGGGATCGGCCCGATCAAACAAGGCAGAGTCAGCAAACCCCACTACTCTTGCAAGCTGATTTTCGGGATAGCCCGCTGCCAGCAAGGTGCGGCGAGCAGCGTTGGCCCTTTCTGTCGACAACTCCCAGTTTCCGTAACCGCGACGACCAACAAAGGGTGCTGCGTCAGTATGACCACCGATACTGATCTTCTTCGGCACGACGGCGATGGTATCGCTGAGGGCCAACAGGATCTCTTCGAAGTAGGGCTGCAATTGCGGGCTGCCGCTGGCGAACATGGGGCGGTTTTCAGCATCCATGATCTGGATACGCAGCCCGTCCTGGGTAATCTCCAGCAGAATCTGATCCTTGAAGCGCTGCAGCACTGGCTCTTCATCAATCTTGTTCTGTAGCTCCTGCAGCAACATCTCCAATTCGAGCTTCTCCACCCGCTCACTCACAACCCGTTCAGCCTGTTGCGCAGCCGACTCGGACTGGCTGTCATCGGGAATACGGGACTGATCGTCCTGCGCGTCGTTGAGCGTGCGATCAGGCGCGACTGTCGGAGTACCGCCCAGATCGATGGCATAGGGACTCCCACCCTCCTCGAACCCGATGGGGTCATTAAAATAACCGGAGATCTGCTTGAGCTGTTCAGGCGTCGCAACGGCCAGCAGCCACATCACCAGGAAAAACGCCATCATCGCCACGGCGAAGTCGGCAAAAGCGATTTTCCAGGCGCCGCCATGGTGACCACCACCCTTACGGGAGATGCGCTTGACGATGATCGGCTGATTATTATCCACCGATCAGCGTCCCTTCACCGACTCTTCAAGCTCCAGAAAGCTGGGACGATGCTCAGGCAAAAGCGCCTTGCGTCCAAACTCGACGGCCAGTGCCGGCGGCAGGCCCTGGGCACTGGCAACCAGGCACATCTTGATGGCTTCGTAGGTGTTGGCTTCCTCATGCGCCTCGTGCTCCATCGCTGCTGCAAAAGGGCCTACAAAGCCGTAGGCCGCCCAGATACCCAGGAATGTACCCACCAGCGCAGTAGCAACCTTTTGACCGATCATTGTGCTATCGGCATCACCCAGAATACTCATGGTGATCACGATACCCAGCACCGCCGCAACAATACCAAAGGCCGGCAAGCCGTCGGCAATACGAGTGACCGCGTGACTGGGGCCTTCAAGCTCTTCGGTGAGGCTGGATATCTCGACATCAAAGAGTGCTTCAAGCTCGTGGGGCGCCATATTGCCGGTCGACATGATGCGCAGGTAATCGCAGATGAATTCGGTCATGTGCTTGTCTTTGAGGATCGCCGGGTACTTGCTGAATATCGGGCTTTCCGCAGGTTCTTCGATGTCCGCTTCAATTGACATCATGCCTTCTCGGCGGCTTTTGTTCAGGACCTCGTAGAGAACGCCAAGTACGTCCAGATAGAAAGCCTTGCCAAAACGGTGGGAAAAAAGGATCACCGGCGCCTTGGCAAACACCTTCTTGATCGTAGTCATGTTGTTGGCGACCATGAATGCGCCGAACGCAGCCCCGCCGATAATCAGGATTTCAAAGGGATGCCAGAGCGCTGCGAGCTGCCCTCCGGAGAGCATGAAGCCCCCCAGCACGCTGCAGAGAACTACCAGATAACCGCCGATTTTCAACATAAAGCCGTCAAATTCCTTGAAAGAAACGAAACCACCGCACCGCGGCAGCAAAACAACCGTGTTCACGTTATAGTCTTGTGAGTAACCAATGCCCTAATTGTAAAGCCGCAAAGCCTATGAGCACAGAACAAGAAAGTAAAAATGCAATCGAGCATGATATCGGCAGCCTGCGGCAAAGCCTGAACAGCTTTGTGTTGCCAATTGAAAAAAGCCAGCAGGTAATGCTGTGCAACCACCTCGAGAGCGAAATGCTGAACCTGTCGGAGCTGACCGCCATGCTCCTGCGGGTGCCCGCTGCAGCACTACAGGTCTGCCGTATAGCGGGTGAGGCAGCACGACGCCGGGACATCGACATTCTCACTCTGGAACACGCATGCAACATGCTGGGCACACAACGCCTTGGCACTATCATCAAGGAACTCCCGGTCCTGGAGGCCGAGCACACACCATACGCCTATCGCCAACTGCTGAGCATCAGCGAGCACGCACTGTCGCAGGCTCAGGGCCTGTTTGCCCATCGCATGGCACGCCTCTGGCACGAAGTCTCCCTTGCCAGCCTGCTGTTCCTGGCGCCCTGCTGGGTTCTGGTCTATCAGCGTCCTGAGGTTTTTGCCGAGTGGGACGCACGTCACCTTGACCAGAAAACCAATGGCAACGGCTTCAGTCACTGGCTACTGGACAGCGATCGGGTACTTGGGCTGGCCCAGCAACTAGCAGAGGATTGGTGGCTGCCCCCATGGATTTTGCAGGGCTATCGGTCCCTGGGCAGCAGCCGCAGAACCATGGTTCGCGCTTTGCACATTGCCCGCGACAGCCAGCATCCTCGGGATCAACAGGCCGCCCTGGACGCCGACCGCAGCCTGTACCGATGGTTGACGCTGCCAGCCAACAGCTTATTGATGGCCAACGGCCTCGCCCTGGGGGCACATCACGACTGGGATGCCAGGCACACACGTCGTTGGCAGCAGCTGACCGCCCTCTATCTGGGCCAACAGGTTGCCGAAGTACAAACCGCCAGCCATGCCAACGCAGTCGAGAGCGCCAGATCCCTGTACAGGCACTACGGCAACTCCGTCTGGCTGCCGGCAGAAGCCTTGATATGGCCCTGTGGCTCACGGCAAAACGAAGGTCGAGGTCCTGAACGGCTATCGGCAGCATCCCCGGACGGCATCAACAACGCTCAACCTCTGGTTGGCGCAGCTCTCTGGCGGAAAAACTGTCTCTCGCTGGTCGCTCAACCTCCAAACTTCACCAGCCTCGCTGCGATAGTCGACACCGCCCTGCAGGCAGTGACTCAGGGCCTTGGATCCGACAAGTGCTGGATCGCACTCTATAACGCTCGCAAACACCAGTTGACTGTTTATGCCGCTGCCGGCTTCGCCGCGGACAGAGATCCGGTGGGCGTCCAGCTCGGCGAGTGCCGAGGTAACGCCTGGGGTCGCTGGCTGCAAAGCAGTACCAGTCATGACCTGAGCATTCCAGGGCGACACCCCAATAAGGAGCTTGTGCCACCGCAGTTGGCTCGACTGACTGGCGACGGCGCCTCGAGCCTGTTCCCATTACTGCACAAGGGCCAGATTATTGGGCTGCTTGGCAGTCAGAGCGGCACGGCCCCGGCACCTCTTGATGAGAAACACCGGAAGGCGCTGATAAAAACCGCAGAATGCCTGAGCCGCGCCCTTGTCGGCTTCATGCAGAAGCCCTGAACCGTTATCATGTTCCCCTATGACGCCTGGAGATACGCATGCTTGAGCCCCTGTTACCACTGCTGATTGAACCTGAAGAGTGTCCGCAGCCCCTGGACCAGAATCTCCTGCGCCTGGTGGATATGTCCTCTCTGGACCAGTACAACAGTGCCCATATACCCGGAGCTGTGCATTTGCCCCCAGCGCGCACCACCTCCAGCGCTCCGGTTCCGGGATTACTGCCGCCACAGGATCAGTTGCAACAGATGCTCGGCGAGCTCGGCCATCATGACGGGCTTCATTATGTGGTTTATGACGACGAGGGCGGCGGCTGGGCCGGACGCTTTATCTGGTTACTCGACTCGATTGGCCACAAGAGTTACAGCTATATCAATGGCGGAATAAGAGCCTGGATCGCAGCGGGACTGCCGACCGAGCAAACGTCAAACAGCGCACCAATCACCTTTCCCCAGCTGCATATCGTGAACTCGCCCAGCATCAGTCTGGATGAGCTCAACGGGAGCCTGAGCAACGAAAATCTGGTCGTCTGGGATGCCCGCTCCCCCGCCGAATATCGGGGCGAGAAGGTCCTGGCCAACAAGGGCGGCCATATCCCAGGCGCAATCAACTTCGAATGGACCGCAGGCATGGATCCAGAGCGAGGGCTGCGACTGCGCAGTGATCTCGCTCGACAGCTCGAAGCACGGGGCATTACCCCTGACAAGCAGATTGTCACCCACTGCCAGACCCACCACCGCTCCGGCTTTACCTATCTGGCGGCAAAAATTCTTGGTTATCCACACGTCAGGGCCTACCCAGGTTCCTGGTCCGAGTGGGGCAACCACCCCGACACCCCCGTCGAATCCTGAGGACACCCAATGCGCGATCGCTTGTTTATCATCATGCAGTACTTGCTGCCCCAGCATCTGCTCTCACGGCTGGCCGGCTGCGTTGCGGACTGCCGCTGGCCATGGCTGAAAAATGCCTTCATCGGCTGGTTCGCCAAGCGGTACCAGGTAGACATGTCCGAGGCAGTCCAGGAGGATCCTACCGCCTACCCCTGCTTCAACGACTTTTTCACCCGTCAGTTGAAAGACGGCGCACGGCCGCTCGATCCGGCAGCGGACAGCATTCTGTGCCCTGCCGATGGAGCGATCAGCCAACTGGGAGCCATCGAGCACGGTCGTATCTTTCAGGCCAAGGGCCAGAGCTTCAGCGCACTGGAACTACTGGGCGGGAATCCCGAGCACGCGGCGTTATTTCAGGGCGGACAGTTTGCCACTGTGTATCTTTCGCCACGGGATTATCACCGGGTGCACATGCCGCTGGGCGGCGTGCTGCGCGAGATGATCTACGTGCCGGGCAAGTTGTTCTCGGTCAACCGCAATACTGCCGAGAATGTGCCCGAGCTGTTTGCACGCAACGAGCGCGTGGTGTGCCTGTTCGATACCGATGCCGGACCAATGGCGGTTGTGCTGGTCGGAGCAATGATCGTCGCCTCCGTCGAAACCCCCTGGGCCGGACTGGTGGCACCACCACGACGTCAACTCAAGACGCAGGCATATGGTCAGGCTGCACCAGGCCTGGGTCGCGGAGAGGAAATGGGGCGATTCAAACTCGGCTCGACCGCCATTGTGCTATTTGGTCCGGGACGCACTGGCTGGAATGACGCCCTCAAGGCCGGCGATGCGGTACGCATGGGCCAGAGCATGGGGCGCTTCAACGCCAATTGATTATCGACCGCATCTGGTCAGGCGCGGTCAAAGCCGAACGCGATCACCTGATCAATGCGCTCGGCCCCCAGCGCCAGCATCACTAATCGATCCACTCCCAACGCGACCCCGGCACAGGACGGCATACCGGCACGCAGCGCCTGTACTAGCAGCTCATCCACCGGTAGAACTGCCTTGCCCGCCTCTTTACGCTGCTGAATGTCTGCGCTGAAACGCCGACTTTGCTCGTCAGGATCGGTCAGCTCCAGATATCCATTGGCCAGCTCCATTCCTTGCACAAACAATTCGAAGCGTGCCGCACTGGGCACCGCATCATCATGCTCGACAATCATGGCCAGCGCAGCCTGCGAAGCTGGAAACGCATACACCAGGGTCGGCTCTATCAGGCTGGGCTCGATACAATGGGAAAACAGCAGCTCAAGCCAACCATCGCGGCTCAACTCCCCAACAAACCCACACCGCTCACGCCCTTGCCTGGCAAGCTCCTCTTCAGAGCAGCAGTGGATGTCCAGCTCAAGCACCTCGGCAAAAAGCGCTGCATAGCCAACGCGTCTGGCCGGAACGCACGCCAGGATGCCACCCACCAACTCGTCAACCTCATCCATCAGGCGATGATGATCAAAGCCTGGCCGATACCACTCCAGCATACTGAATTCCGGATTATGGCGGCCTCCGCTTTCACCATTGCGAAACACCTTGCATAGCTGCCAAATGGGCCCGCTGCCAGCAGCAAGTAGGCGCTTCATGGGGTATTCGGGAGACGTATGCAGATAACGCCAGACAGGCTCACCCCCGCCGTCGGGAACAAAGGCAGTTGCGAATGGGAATAGCTGGGGATCACTCACCGCAGCGACCGAGAGGGCAGGTGTATCTACCTCCAGCACATCCCGGGCAGCGAAAAACTGCCGTATACGATCAATCACCGCCGCTCGGCCGCGCAGCGCCTCTATTGAAGCGGAGGGTTGCCACTGCTGCATATGTTTTCCTCTGCACTGGAATGAGAAAACCGGAGCAATGCTCCGGTTTTTCTATTACATATGAGGCGCTCAACAGGCGCCTCAGGCATCCGCAAATCAGGCGCGTCCGACGTAATCGCCGCTGCGCGTGTCGACCTTGAGTACGTCGCCAACGTTGATGAACAGCGGCACCTTGACCACAGCGCCAGTCATCAGCTTGGCAGGCTTGGTACCACCGCCAGAGGTATCACCGCGCACGCCAGGGTCTGTCTCGACCACTTCAAGCTCTACGAAGTTGGGAGGGGTAACGGCAATCGGCGCACCATTGAACAGGGTTACCTGGTAGATAACCTGTTCCTTGAGCCAGTTGCTGGCTTCACTGATGGCCTTCTCATCCGCGGCAACCTGCTCGAAGGAGCCGTCGGTAGCCATGAAATGCCAGAATTCACCGTCGGCATAGAGATACTCCATCTCGCGGTCCATGACATCGGCACCTTCCAGGCTGTCGCCCGACTTGAAGGTACGCTCGTTCACTCGACCGGTCTTCAGGTTGCGCACCTTGACCCGATTGAACGCCTGACCCTTGCCCGGCTTGACATACTCGTTCTCGAGAATCGCACAGGGATCGCCATCGAGCATCACCTTGAGACCCGGCTTGAATTCGTTGGTAGAATAATTGGCCATACATTTCCCACTGACAGTTTGAACGGAATATCCGGTAACGCGCAGAGCAAAGCTCCAGCCAGCAAACCCGGACTGCGACCGACGTATCGAACCATCGTCAGACGAATGCCCTGCCACCCATGCGCGGAAAGCCGCAATGATACATGTATCTTCGACGCCTGTTGAGCCCGCAAGCTGGCAAAATCTGCTCGCTTCGAGCATCACTGATCCCGCTGAGCTGCTGCGCAGACTCAATCTGGCTCAAACCCTGGCACCACTTGCCAACGCGGCAAGCCGCGAGTTTGCCCTGCGCGTGCCAGAACCCTACCTGAACCGGATGAAGCCTGGAGACCCGAACGACCCCTTGCTCAGACAGGTACTCCCGGTGGGCGAAGAGCTTGAGGATCACCCAGGCTATGTACTCGACCCACTGGGCGAACAGCATGCCAACGCCCTGCCCGGCGTCATACACAAATATCATGGCCGGCTTCTGCTGATTGTCAGCGGCGGCTGCGCAGTCAACTGTCGCTACTGCTTTCGTCGACATTTTCCCTACGAGCAGAACAATCCCGGCACGACCCAGTGGCAGGACGCCATCGACTACATTCGTCAAGATGCCAGCATAAGCGAAGTCATCTTCAGCGGTGGGGACCCGCTGGCAGTCAATGACCGCCGGCTAGCCTGGCTGACGCGGGAAATTGCTGCCATACCCCATGTGCGACGCTTGCGAGTGCATTCCCGGCTCCCGGTAGTCATCCCCCAAAGGGTAACTGACACATTGATTGAAGCCCTGTGCGGTACACGCTTACCTGTCACCATGGTTCTGCACTGCAACCATGCAAACGAAATCGACCAGGATCTGGCCAGGGCGATTCAGCAGATGCGCAGGTCCGGAATGACCCTGCTGAATCAGACAGTGCTGCTGCGTGGCGTTAATCACCAGCTCGAACAATTGATCGATCTGAGCGAAGCACTGGGCGATCAGGGTGTTATACCCTATTATCTCCATGTACTTGATCGGGTCAGAGGTGCGCACCACTTTCACGTGGATGACGCCGACGCCCGACAGCTTGTTGGCAGGATGCTTACTCGACTCCCGGGGTTCCTGGTGCCCCGACTTGTGCGCGAGGTCGCCGGAGAAGCGGCCAAGGTGCCAATTCACGTGGACCTGGTATTGGAGTGAGGCCTCTCGGGTTCAGATGGCCGCCAGGACAAGCGTCATGTCATGGCACAGGACGAGCAGAGCTTCGCGCAAATCAGCGTTTGCTGCTAGAGTATTGACGATGCTGCCTTCTTTTCGCATATTCGGAACCCGCTCCAAAAAAAGCGGAACTCAGACTGGAACGTTTGATAGGGACAAGACCGTTATGGATAGCAACGCCCAAAAGCTGAATTTGCGCATACCTCAGCAGAGCCTCAAATCATTGAGCTTTGCCGAGAGTAGCGAGAAGGGCATTGTGCACTGGATTGCCAATCTGCCGAAAGCCAACATCGGTGAGACGGCCCGGCAACTCTACCAGGGACTGATAGAGATCAATCAGCTCGAGATTTCGCCGGAAAAACGCCTGGCGATACTCGAACAGATTCGCCCCCAGGTACATTATGTATGCAGCGCCCTGTCCCGATACTATCTGGGCCAGTCCATCGTGCTCGAGGACAAGCCTCGCAAGGTGGCTAATCTTTCCCAGTCGCTGCAAAACCATCTTGCCAACGGTTACAAGATTGTCGTCGCCCAGGAACGGCAGGTTCGCTCACGTGATCATGGGCCCATCATCGGCTTGGCAATACAACGGGCCATGCGCGGACTTTGCGGACCCCTGCTCAGAGCATTTCAGCTCTACTGCCCGGTGGCTGATGGTGTCTGGGTCGAGCTGCACCAACTTTATCAACTCGCCCGCAAGCGCAACCTGCACCTGCAACCAATCCAGGACAACGAAAGCCTGGAAGGCAAGCCGCTGAGTGTTGAACAGTGTTATCTGATCGCACTTTTGATGGGTTCTGCCAGGCCCAATCAGATGCGCCAGAGCGCGATGGGCAAACTTTTTGCCGTTCTCGAAGACTGGTCTAAGCTTGCCTCGCTGCTCCCCCCAGACGACCCGAAAACGCTCTTCATCATCAATCCAACGATGGATTGTCCGCCCCGATATCGTTCCCTGATTCGTGACGAAGACTTGTCCGAAAGCCTTGGGCTGAGCACCGACAAGCTTGTCGGGGCTATCAAGGAATACATGCTCAATGGCGAAAGCAAGACTGGCTTGCGCGTTCCGGACGGCCTGGGCGTCGAGATGCTGCAACACCTGAGTCAATCGTGGGGAGATCTGGCTGAGCGTACCTTCAACCGCGTACCTGGCCGAGGCACCCTGAAAATCAGCATCGGGATGAGCGCAACGCACTTTCGCATCGCCCAGAACACATTTGCCAACTTTATCAGCGCTGATGAGCGCGACATCAACCCCTTCTCCGATTCTGCCCAGCGCGCCCGCCAGGAAGGCTGGAGCAGCGCCTTCGACGGCGGTGGCCAGTCAGTGGACTGGGAACCCAGTAACGTCGAACAAATCAATTACAACGAACTCGGTGATAACAGCGCCGACGAGGGCGAGGAGCATTACCCGATCCATGCATTGCCCATCGTCAACCATAGTCCCGGCGGCTTTTGCCTGACGTGGCCCAAGGAAGTGCCAAAGCAACTGCAAGCTGGTGAGTTGCTGGGCGTCCAGGAAGAAAGCGACCAGGACTGGAGCCTGGCCGTCGTGCGCTGGATTCGTCAGGTAAGAGGCGGCGGCACGCAGATGGGCGTCGAATTGATTGCGCCACACTGCACCCCGTGCGCCGCCAAGCTGATCCGCAAGACCGAGCAGCCGAGCCAGTACCTGCGCGCCCTGATTCTGCCCGAAGTGACCGCTATAGACCGACCTGCGACCATTATTACTCCCAGAGTGCCATTCAGCGTCAATAGCAAGGTAATGATCCTGCAAGGTAATCGCGAAATCCGTGGGCACCTGACCGACCGTGTAGCCGCAAGCGGCAGCTTCAGCCAATTCGAATATCGCCTGATCGAAGAACCTGGCGATCCAAAGAACAAGCCCCAGCCTGCTGGCTCCGCACTCACGGTCAGTACCGATGATGACTTTGACTCCCTCTGGAAGTCTCTGTAAATTCAGGTCTTGAAAACACCGGGCCGCGTCGGCCCGACTCAGTCTGGAAGACCATGGGCACCGATACTCACGCCATCAGATTATTGATTCTGGACGACTCGCAAAACAATGCCGAGCGCCTGGTTAGCATCCTGCGAAACGCAGGTCACGCCACCCGTGCCCACCGTATCACCTCGATTGAAGACCTGCAGGAATCACTCCAGCAGAATTGGGATCTGTGCCTGGCGGCTGCTGAAACCAGCTTTATGGCCGCCACTGATGCCCAGGCCATGATCATCCGCCAGTCCCGCGATATACCCTTCGTGCTCATCACCAGCGACATGACCGAGAGCATTCGGACAGAAGCCCTTGGCCAAGGCATGCATGATGCAGTAGCAGACACCTCCGACGCACTGCTTGCCCTGGTGGTCAAACGTGAACTGGCCAGTCTCTCTGCACGCCGCCAGCAACGTATTGCCGAGCAATCACTGCGAGAGACCGAAAAACGCTGCCAACTATTGCTCGACAGCTCCGTTGACGCCATTGCCTATGTACACGATGGCATGCACATTTATGCCAACCGGGCCTATATTCGACTGTTCGGCTATGACGATGCCGATGATCTGGCGGCCGAACCCATGGTCGGACTCATAGCGTCCAAAGACCAGGCTGATTTCAAGGTTTTCCTGCGTCATCACAACGACAAGGGTGGCCAGAATGAAATGCGCTGCTGCGGTGTGGACGTGGACGGCAAGCAGTTCCCGGTCACCCTGAGTTTTTCCCCCGCCAGTTATGATGGCGAGCCCTGTACGCAGGTAGTCATACGTGTCGAAACGGCGAGTGCCGATTTCGAGCAGAAGCTCAAGACCCTGGCCAGCCAGGATCTGGTCACAGGTCTGTTCAACCGTGCCTACTTCCAGGAAGAGCTGGAGAAGGTCAGTGAGCAGGTGGTCCAGGGTGGCATGGCCAGCTCGCTGATTTACATGAGCGTGGACAGCTTCAACGCGGTGCAGACCGACATCGGGATCGGCAGTGCCGACCTGCTGCTGGCTGACCTGGCCCAGATACTGCGCAAGGCGTTCCCCGAGTCGACGCTGATTTCGCGCTTCAGCGACGACGCCTTCAGTATTCTGCTCAACGGCAAGGAACCCGAAGCGATTCTCAAGGCTCTGGATAACTTGCGCGGCAAGATCGAAGCAAACCTGTTCGAGGCGAGCGGGAGAACATTACAGATAACAGTCAGCATGGGGGTTTCTTCTATCAATGAAACCAGCCCCAAGCCCGAGGAGGCCATCGACCGCGCCCACCGCCTGGCCGAACAGGTCAGTCAGGCCGGCGGCAACGCAATCAAGATCTTCAACCCGCTGGAAGAACTGGCCAACCAGGCCAACCGCGGGAACCTGATTGCACTGGTAACCCATGCGCTCGAGACCAACGGTTTCAAACTGCTCTTTCAACCGGTAATTAGTCTGCGTGGCGACAATCACGAGCATTATGAGACCTACCTGCGTCTGCTCAACTCCCAGGGAGAAGAAGTACCCGCGGGCGAGTTTCTGCCAGCCATAAGTGACGCCGGGCTCGCAGCCCAGATTGATCGCTGGGTGATCTGCCAGGCTATCCGGCTGCTTGCCGGGCAACGCGGCAAGGGTTCTGATACACGGCTACTGATCAATCTCAGTAGCGCCAGCCTGCAGGACCCTCAACTAGCCCATTGGTTATCGGGCTTACTGCAGGAAAATCGGCTGCCCTCCGATTGCATCATATTCCAGTTCAACGATGCCGACGCCAACACATACATGAAGCAGGCCAAGGCGCTGACCGAATCCCTGAAAACGATGCATTGCAAAGTATCGCTGAGCCATTTTGGCTGCGCACTCAATCCCTATGCCGCACTCAAACACCTACAGGTCGACTTCATCAAGATTGATGGCTCCTTCGCCCGCGATCTGTCGGACCCGGAGGCAGTCAAAACCCTGAAAGAAATGATAGGAACACTGCATGGCATGGGCAAGTTGACCATTGTCCCTTACGTAGACAGCGCGACCATGATGCCGACCCTCTGGCAAGCAGGGGTCAACTATATTCAGGGCCACTACCTGCAGTCGCCGAGCGACAGCATGAATTACGATTTCTCCGCCGAGTAATCGGCGGCTCAGAAGCCTTCCCTATCGCGGAACCCCAATAAATAGAGGATGCCATCCAGACCCAAAGTAGAGATAGCCTGCTTGGCTGACTGCTTGACCAACGGCTTGGCGCGGAAGGCCACTCCCAGTCCGGCAATGGATAGCATCGGCAAATCGTTAGCTCCATCACCCACCGCGATTGTCTGTTCCAGGCTGATGCCCTCACGCTCAGCCAGCTCACGCAACAGATCGGCCTTACGCTGGCCGTCAACTATGGGTTCTACCACCTCACCAGTAACCATGCCGTTCTCGATTGGCAACGCATTGGCGTAAACATAATCGATACCCAACCGCTTCTGCAGTCCTTCGGCAAAATAACTGAAGCCACCTGAAAGAATGGCGGTCTTGTAACCCAGCCTACGTAACTGGCTTATCAGGGTCTCAGCGCCCTCAGTCATGCGCAACGAGCCGGCAACTTCCTCCAGTACGGATTCCGGGAGGCCTTTGAGCAGCGCCATACGTTCACGGAAACTGGCCTTGAAATCCAACTCGCCAAGCATGGCACGCTCGGTGATCTCGGATACCTGATCGCCCACTCCAGCGGCCTTGGCCAGCTCGTCGATAACCTCCGCATCGATCAGCGTCGAGTCCATATCGAAAACGACCAGCCGACGATTGCGTCTGAAGATACCATCCTGCTGGAAGGCGATATCGACATTGAGCTCCTGGGCAATTGTCAGAAACTCGGCGCGCATCCGAGCTGGATCACCGGGCTCGCCGCGTACCGAGAACTCGATACAGCCCTTGCCCTGATCAGCAGGCAAACCTTCCGGAATACGACCGGACAGGCGGTCAATATGATCGATGTTCAATCCGTAGCGTGCGGTGATCTCGCTGACCCGGGCGATGTGATCGGCGGTCACTCGCCGGGCAAGCAAGGTGACTATATGCCGGGGCTTACCCTGTCCAGTCACCCAGCGTCCATACTCTTCGGCACTGACTGGCGTAAAGCGTACCTGTTGGTCCAGCTCGTAGCCGCGAAAAAGCACATCCTTGAGGACGTCAGCCATGACTTCACCGCCAGCCATTTCCACCAGGATGCCAAAAGAAAGGGTGTCGTGAATAACCGCCTGCCCGATATCCAGAATATTCACTTCGGCACGGGCCAGAATACCGGTAATAGCGGCGGTTAGACCGGGCCGGTCCGGGCCGGTGATGTTGATCAGCACGATTTCCTTCAAGATACTCGCTCCAGTCTCAACTTGATAATACGGCCATTCTACCTTCAATTGCCTACCAGCTCACAGATGCAGCCTTTTGCCGCCTGACGGGAATGGCTATACTTTGCACAGTCAGGCTTCAGGCAAACGCCGCTACCGGCACTTTCCTTGCTGACAGTCTCTCCTTTTGTTCATTTCCTCACCAATAGAGCCATACCTTGAACCAGATACCCCCGGCTTCCGACAACCTGTTTCTACGCTGCCACGCCGCCTGGCGTTCGCACAGCACGAAACTGACCGGCAAGCTGCTGTTACTAACAATTATTCCACTCGTGGCGGTCATAGTGCTTCTGGGTGTCGCGAAAATTCAGCTGCATGCCGATGCAGCCCGCAATGCCGATGCCATCGGCACCGAACTGGCCAGACAGATCGCTGCATCGGTGGCAGATCCTCTGGCCGCAGACGATCAATTGAGCCTCAATATTCAGCTGGCACAGTGGAAGCGTAATCCCCTGATCAGTCATGTCCGACTCTTTACCGCCGAAAACCGCCTGATTGCCGAAGCTGGAAGCGAGCCAGGGCGCAGCAAGGTAGCGCCCGGTCAGGGGCAGTTCGACGCCACGGTACATTTTCAGGAAGCAATGGTCGGTGAAGTACAGCTGCATCTTGCCGCCGAACCCTTTGTCGGCCCGTCCAACAACTTGCTCTGGCGCCTGTTCTGGGGCGTGTTGATTCTGATATTGCTGGCAGGACTGACGGCATGGCGTCTGGGCATTGGCATGCGCCAGACTGCGCGCGATCTGGGCCTGTGGTATGGCGACTCAGGACACCCAGCCCCGGGCTCTCAACGCCGTGACGAGCTTGGGGATCTGGCGCGCGCACTCGGAAAGCGCCGGATTGTTGATCTTCCACCGGAACCTGAACCTGAACCTGAGACAGCGCCACCGGCAGAAAAACCTATCTCGCATGACGAAGAGACTCAGCTGGAGCCAGGCGACAAGATAACCGCAGAGCCATCGTTGGAGACAGAAAGCTCACTGATTCCCGACCAAACAAAGGCGGCGCCAGCAAAGGCAGTTGAAACACCAGAGCAAGCCGATCACGACCAAGAAATGACTGCCACTACAGTGGCCCAAGCTGAGCAAGCGCCCCTGACTGAAGCGCCGTCTTTACCGGCGCACAACGCCGAAAACGAATCGCAGCAAGCCACACCGCCTGCCATCACGCAGCGTGAGTCGGCCATATTGGCGGTAAGACTTGGCAACCAGGAAGCGCTGAGGCGCCTTCCACGCCCGAGATTGATGGCGGTACTCGAACGCTACCGGGAGCAGCTTCAGCGGGCCTGCGAACTGTATAATGGCCACCTGCATACCCTCCACGATGGCACCAGCCTGCTGGTATTTCATGCCGCTGAATGTCGCCAGGACGAACTGGCCCACGCGCTGTGCTGTGGGGAGCTCTTGCGTGTCCTGGGCCATGAATTGCAGGTGGAGATCGCCGATTCGGGCATTACCCTGCACGTACAGCTGGCAATCGGTCACAGCGTGGATTTGGGATCGGTATCAGACACCGATCTGGCAGCCAGGGATGAATGCCTGGCAATACTCGACATAGTCCAACACAGCCGCAACCTGCTGCTGCTAGACACCAGTCTGGCTGACAGCGACGCGCTGAAGCAACGGGGCGTAGTCCGCCGACTGGCAAGTCAGCCGGGGATCTACTGTATCGAAAGACTAAAAGGTCCTTATCAGTCCATGCTGGAGCGCCAGCTCACGCACTTTTACCATCAGCGTCCGCACTGACAGCACCTTTACCCTGCTCCACGCTGACCTGATCCACCTTCTGAAAGCCGCGTGGCAACTTGTTGCCACGCCGGCCGCGCTCCCCCCGGTAATGCTCGAGATCGCTGGGCCGCAAGGTCAGAGTGCGTTTACCGGCGGCGAGCACCAGATTGGCCTCGCGTGGCAGCACCGCAATATCCAGCACATACTCTTCACGGCTCTTCACCCGCGCAGAAGGCACCGAGAGAATCTTGTTACCCTTGCCCTTGGCCAGTCTTGGCAGATCGGCCAGGGGAAAGACCAGTAAACGCCCCTCATTCGACACTGCGACAACCTGATCTTCCTTGCCATTGGCTATTGCCACGGGGTTCATCACCTTGCCCCCCTCAGGCACCGACAGCAGGGCTTTACCATTCTTGTTTTTCGCCAGCAGATCTGCGCCCTGGGCAACGAAGCCATAGCCTGCATCGGATGCCAGCAGGTACAAGGCCTGATCATCGGGCATCAAAACACTTTCAAAACGCGCACCCGGTACGGGGTTTAATCGCCCGGTCAGCGGCTCGCCCTGGCCCCGTGCAGACGGCAGGGTATGGGCCAGCAGAGAATAACTGCGGCCGGTCGAGTCGATGAATACCACCTGCTGATTCGAGCGACCGCTAGCCTGCGCCAGAAAGGCGTCACCCGCCTTGTAGGCCAGGCTGGCGCCATCCACGTCATGCCCCTTGGCGCAGCGCACCCAGCCCTTTTCCGAGAGCACCACGGTAACCGGCTCCGAGGGCAACAGTTCGGTCTCTGATAGGGCCTTCGCCTCACGCCGCTCGACCAGCGGCGAGCGGCGGTCATCACCGTAGGTCTCGCCATCGGCAATCAACTCATCACGAACCAGATTGCGCAGCAGCTTGTCGCTGCCCAGCAAGGCCTGCAGCTTGTCACGCTCCTCGGCCAGCGCATCCTGCTCACCGCGAATCTTCATCTCTTCCAGGCGGGCCAACTGACGCAGACGAGTATCGAGAATGTAGTCCGCCTGCAGTTCGCTCAGGGCAAAACGGCTCATCAGCTCGGCCCGCGGATGCTCTTCGGTACGGATGATATGAATCACCTCGTCCAGATTGAGCATCGCGATCATCAAACCTTCCAACAGATGCAAGCGCGCCAGCACTTTATCGAGGCGAAACTGCAGGCGGCGACGCACTGTGGATATGCGAAAACCCAGCCACTCACCGATCAGTCCGCGCAGATCCTTCACCGCCGGCCGGCCATCGGTGCCGATCACGTTCATATTGATCCGGTAGCTGTGCTCCAGCTCGGTGGTGGCAAACAGGTGCTGCATCAGTTCTTCGGCATCCACCCTATTGGAGCGCGGCACAATGACGATGCGGGTGGGGTTTTCGTGATCAGACTCATCGCGCAGGTCAGCTACCATTGGCAGTTTTTTCGCCTGCATCTGCGCGGCTATCTGCTCCAGTACCTTGGAACCCGATACCTGATGCGGCAGCGCAGTGATGACGATATCGCCGTCTTCACGCGTCCATACCGCGCGGGCCTTGACCGAGCCGCGACCGCTGGCATACATCTTCAGCAGGTCGCTGCGCGGCGTAATGATTTCAGCCTCTGTGGGGTAATCGGGGCCCTGGATGTGCTCCATCAGCTCGTCGAGCCCCGCCCCCGGGTCATCCAGCAGTCGCACACAGGCGGCGGCTACTTCACGCAGGTTATGTGGCGGTACATCAGTCGCCATACCCACGGCAATACCGGTGGTACCGTTGAGCAGCAGATTCGGCAACCGGGCAGGCAACACCATGGGCTCATCCAGGGTGCCGTCGAAGTTGGGTTGCCAGTCAACCGTGCCCTGCCCTACTTCGGTCAGCAATACCTCACTGTAGCGGGCCAGGCGCGCCTCGGTATAACGCATCGCTGCGAAGGATTTGGGATCATCAGGCGCACCCCAGTTACCCTGACCGTCAACCAGCGTATAGCGGTAGGAGAACGGCTGAGCCATCAGCACCATGGCCTCGTAACAGGCCGAGTCGCCATGGGGGTGATATTTGCCCAGCACGTCGCCGATGGTGCGGGCGGATTTCTTGTGCTTGGAGGTGGCGCTGAGTCCGAGCTCGCTCATTGCATAGATGATGCGCCGCTGCACCGGCTTGAGGCCGTCACCAATGTGCGGCAGGGCGCGATCCATGATCACGTACATGGAGTAGTTGAGGTAGGCTTCCTCGGTGAAAGCAGACAATGCCCGACGCTCGACCCCATCCATACTCAGATCCAGACTGTCACTCATACATATCCTCTGTTTGGCATAGCTGGCAGGCTGACCCGCCAACGTGTGTCAGCGATGCTGACGCAATATCAGTTGTCCGCCGCGCTGGGTAAAATCCAGCTGACGCAGCGCGCTCATTCCGAGCAGAATCTCTTCGCCGTCCATACCAGGCACAATACCGGCATTGACGTCGTTCAGCCGGATCGCACCCAGCTGTAATGTATCAATGCGGGTGGTGAAGCTGTCGGCATTACCGTTGGCCGTAGTCACGGTTATGCGCCGCCCTTCGGGCAATCCCAGACGCTTGGCCAGATTGGCCGGAACTGCAACGAAGGTGGCACCCGTGTCGAGCAGGAAAGTCACCTCCTGACCATTGATTGCGCCCGTCATCAGATAATGCCCCTGGGGGTTGGATTCAAGGTGCACTTCGATACCGCCGTCGGTGGCAATCGATTCGGGGGCCCGATTCGGATTGAGCCTCTGCTCCTCTAGGCCGGAAAACCACATAGCCGCCAGACCGAGCCCGATAACCCAGGCAAGAATCATCATGACCTTGCCGATGCGTTGTGTTGATCCGGTCTCGCTCAAGGGCCAGCTCTCCAGGCGGTTAAGTCCGCGTTAATTGCAGCTCACAAAAGTACTTCCGCCATGTCGCCCTTGCTTTCCAGCCAGATTTTGCGGTCCGGCGCACGCTTCTTCGACAGGAGCATGTCCATAAGGGCTTCGGTGCCCGGCATATCATCAATGGTCAACTGCACCAGGCGCCTTGTATCTGGCGCCATGGTGGTTTCACGCAGTTGCAGCGGATTCATCTCGCCTAGACCCTTGAATCGCGTTACCTGAATCTTGCCGCGTTTACCCTCGGCTTCGATACGATCGAGGATGCCCTGTTTTTCCGCATCATCCAACGCGTAGAACAACTCCTTGCCAATATCGATCCGGTACAGCGGTGGCATCGCCACGAACACATGTCCCGCAGCGACCAATGGTTGGAAATGCTTGACGAACAGGGCGCACAACAGCGTTGCAATGTGCAGACCATCCGAGTCGGCATCAGCCAGGATGCAGATTTTGCCATAGCGCAATTGCAGCAGATCCGGCGAACCCGGGTCGACCCCGATAGCCACAGCTATGTCATGGACCTCCTGGGAGGCCAGTACTTCGCCAGAGTCTACTTCCCAGGTATTGAGAATCTTGCCACGTAGCGGCATGACCGCCTGAAACTCCTTGTCCCGCGCCTGCTTGGCGCTACCGCCGGCAGAATCACCCTCGACCAGGAAGAGTTCGGAGCGGCGACTGTCCTGCCCCGCACAATCAGCCAGCTTGCCTGGCAATGCAGGGCCCTGGGTGATGCGCTTGCGTTCGATCTTCTTGCCCGCCTTGAGCCGGCGCCCGGCGTGATTGATCGCCAGCTCAGCGATCAGCATACCGATATCCGCATGCTGATTGAGCCAGAGACTGAAGGCGTCCTTGACCACACCTGAAACGAATGCAGCAGACTCACGCGAAGACAAGCGCTCCTTGGTCTGACCGGAAAATTGCGCTTCGGCCATTTTCAGCGACAAAACATAGCTGACGCGCTCCCAGATATCCTCCGGGGCCAGTTTCACTCCCCGCGGCAGCAGATTGCGGAACTCGCAGAACTCACGGATAGCGTCCAGCAACCCGGCACGCAAACCGTTCACGTGAGTGCCGCCCTGAGCGGTAGGGATCAGGTTGACGTAGCTTTCCTGCACCAGATCTCCGCCTTCCGGCAACCAGAGCACTGCCCAGTCGACTGTTTCCTGACGCGCCTTGAGGCTGCCGGTAAATGGCTCCTCCGGCAGCTTTGGCCATTCGGCGCAGGAATCCATCAGGTAATCGCGCAGACCGTCCTCGTAAAACCAGGTGTGCTGCTCACCGGACTGACGATCATCAAACTCGACCGTGAGACCCGGACAGAGTACTGCCTTGGCCTTGAGCAGGTGTTTCAGGCGGCTGATACTGAATTTGGGAGAATCGAAATAATCGGGATTGGGGTGGAAGGTGACAGTGGTGCCCGTATTGCGCTTGCCAACGGTACCAATAATCTCCAGCTCGGTGACCTTTTCGCCGTTTTCGAAGGCCATGGCGTATTCCTGGCCGTCACGGCGCACCCGCACGTCAACGCGCAGCGAGAGCGCATTGACCACCGAAATGCCCACACCATGGAGGCCGCCTGAGAACATGTAGTTCTTGCTGGAAAACTTGCCGCCGGCATGCAGCCGGGTAAAGATCAGCTCCACCCCGGAGACGCCCTCCTCGGCGTGCATGTCCACCGGCATACCACGACCGTCATCGGATACTTCCAGAGCGTTGTCGGCGTGCAGGATGACCGAAAGTCGACGGGCATGCCCGGCCAGTGCTTCATCTACACTGTTGTCGATCACTTCCTGGGCCAGGTGATTGGGTCTGGTGGTGTCGGTGTACATCCCCGGGCGGCGGCGCACCGGGTCCAGACCACTGAGAACTTCCAGTGCATCGGCGTTATAGGTCGATTGAGACATAGGCTGCCTGGTTATCCTTGATTCTTGTCATGCGGGGGAGAGTAACATTCACGGGATAATAACGCGTAAATCAAAGGTGCGACCCCGTAATCG
Organism: Halopseudomonas salina; assembly: GCF_008641105.1. The sequence goes on along the minus strand of NZ_VTTI01000006.1, from coordinate 84,300 downwards.
CGTCCATGCCGGAGCAGCAGTTAATTGTTTCCGGCGCGGTGGAGTTCAGTATCCTACCGCGCCCGGGTCGGGTAGAAAACGTCCTGATTCCAGACGCGACACGCTTGTTTCAACCTGCCCATCTGGCAGCAACATCAGGGTGCGGTAACCCGGCGCCTGCGTGTCGGTGGCAAAGTCCGAGCTATGACTGGCGAACTGTACGCAGGTCGACGGCGTAGCAAGCAGACGAATCCCCTCAAGCTGCTGGTCCAGTTCCTGATGAATATGCCCCCAGAGAACCACCTTGACGTTCTTGTGAGTGTGCAACCGCGCCCAGAGATCATTCGCATTAAGCAACCCCAGCGGGTCCATCCAGTCACACCCGATCGGAACCGGATGATGATGCAGGCAGACCATGACAAAACGCTCGCCCGCGCTATCGATGGCCTGTTGCAGGATGCTCAGCTGCTGCGCCGCCAGGTGGCCAGCCACCGTGCCCGGAATACTCGAGTCAAGCAGCACAATACGCCAATTACCGGCGTCGACCCATTCCTGGGTCAGGCCTGAGTCTGCACCAATGCGAGCCATGACCGCTGCGTCATCGTGATTACCGGGAATCCAGCAGCAAGGTGCCGGCAGAGCGTCAACAATCTCGATGAATCGGTGGTAGGCACGTTCGTTACCGTCCTGAGCAATATCACCCGTGGCCAGAACGAGATCCATCTGCGGCACCTCATCGCGTACCAGATCGACTACCGCACGCAGGCTGGCGTGAGTATCCAGACCCAAGAGGTCCGCATCGGGATCTGCATACAGATGCGAATCCGTAAGCTGCACGATGCAGATTGTGTCTGATTGATTTCCTATCGGTGACAACATCTATCACCTGCTCCTGGTCACTGTTGTTCGCCTATGATGGCAACAAGATGGCGCTGATTCCAGCGACTGGTTAACAGCCCGGGCATATTCCGGGTGGCATGCAACATCACCGCTGAATGATAACAGGCTGGGCGCTGCGCCCATACTGCTGGCAATAGCCGAGCCATTCACCAAGAAACTGATTGAGCTGGAATTTCTCATCAGGCTGCAGCATCTGTTCATTCGGATAGGGATACACCCCGCGGAAGCGCCGGCGATTGTAGGCTGCCACAACCTCCGCCATCCCGGCATCATGGTAAAGCCGCACCTCCATGCTCGGCGGCGTAAGCCATTCATGTTCGCGCTGATGAGTCAGGCGCAGTGTGGTGGTGTAACGACACCGCTCAAGCACGTGGAGACTGAGGCTTTGCGATTGGCCGTCCTCCGCTTCGACCAACAGTCTCAGATAGTCAGCGTTGGCCATATCCGGCATCAGCCTGGTCAACCGCCAATAATTGGCTTCGCATACAGCCTGGAGGCCAACCAAATCGACCTTATAGCGAGGCTTGCGCAGGGCATTCATGGCTGTGCGCCCGCCTCTTCGCGCAAATGCGCAGAATGCATGCTCAACCATTGCAGCCCGATTATGCTCGCCGCGTTATCAATCTGACCGTTTTCCATGGCCTTGATCGCGTCGGTTCGCGGCCAGACGCTAACGCGAATATCCTCACCCTCGGAGTCCAGGCCATGAATGCCGCCAATACCCCTGCTATCGACCAGCGCGCAATACAAGTGTACGCGTTCATCACTACCTCCCGGCGACGGGTAGTAGCGGGTAATCGGCAGCAATTTCAACAACGTCAGATCGGCCTCCTCGCGCGCCTCGCGATGGGCCACCTCTTCCGGACTTTCACCAGCGTCAAACAAACCGGCGACCAGCTCAATCAGCCAGGGCCGTTCGCTCTTGTCCAATGCGCCGACCCGCACCTGCTCAAGCAGCACAACCGAGTCAGTCCAGGGATCATAGGGCAGCACACACACGGCATCGCGGCGCACGAAAAGCTCGCGCCGCAGCTCTGGCCCCCAGCCACCCCGGAAAAGGCGATGGCGCAGGGTAAGAATATCCATCCGATAGAAACCGTTGAAGCCGGTTTCCCGGCGGATAATCTCGACGTCGTCGCGTGTAAAGGTGTCCAACCAGAAGCCCCCGGATCAATGTGTGCGTTTGAGGCACTAAGCTCGCACACCTGCCGGGGCTTCGGCAAGGCTTCAGACCTTTTGATACAACTGCGAGCCGCTGGACCTGAATTCTGCGGACTTGGCTTTCATTCCCTCCTCCATTGCCAGATCAACTGCCTCGATGCGCTGACCGGCAGCGTATTCACGCACTTCCTGGGTAATCTTCATGGAGCAGAACTTGGGCCCGCACATGGAGCAGAAATGCGCGACCTTGGCCGAGTCCTTGGGCAGAGTCTCATCGTGATAGCTGCGAGCGGTATCCGGATCCAGGCCCAGATTGAACTGGTCTTCCCAACGGAACTCGAAACGCGCCTTGGACAGCGCGTTGTCGCGAATCTGCGCGCCGGGGTGCCCCTTGGCCAGGTCTGCTGCATGCGCTGCGATCTTGTAGGTAATGATACCGGTCTTGACGTCGTCCCGATTAGGCAACCCCAGATGCTCCTTGGGCGTCACGTAACAGAGCATCGCGCAACCGAACCAGCCGATCATTGCAGCGCCAATGCCTGAAGTGATGTGGTCGTAGCCCGGAGCTATGTCCGTGGTCAGCGGCCCCAGGGTATAGAAAGGCGCTTCGTCACAGCATTCGAGCTGCTTGTCCATATTCTCCTTGATCAACTGCATCGGAACATGCCCCGGTCCTTCGATCATCACCTGGACATCATGCTTCCAGGCGATCTTCGTCAACTCGCCGAGCGTCTCCAGCTCGCCAAACTGCGCCTCGTCGTTGGCATCGGCAATAGAGCCAGGACGCAGGCCGTCGCCGAGGGAGAAAGACACATCGTAGGCCTTCATGATTTCGCAGATGTCCTCAAAATGCGTGTAGAGGAAGCTTTCCTTGTGATGCGCAAGACACCACTTGGCCATGATCGACCCACCCCGCGAGACGATACCGGTAACCCTTTTGGCGGTCATCGGTACATAGCGCAGCAGTACACCGGCATGGATGGTGAAATAATCCACACCCTGCTCGGCCTGCTCGATCAGCGTGTCACGGAAGATATCCCAGGTCAGGTCCTCGGCCACGCCGTTGACCTTTTCCAGCGCCTGGTAAATCGGCACCGTGCCTATTGGCACGGGTGAGTTGCGGATGATCCACTCACGGGTTTCATGGATATTCTTGCCGGTGGACAGATCCATCACCGTGTCCGAGCCCCAACGGATACCCCAGGTCATCTTCTCCACTTCCTCTTCGATTGAAGAGCCCAATGCGGAGTTACCGATATTGCCGTTGATCTTGACCAGGAAATTGCGGCCGATAATCATCGGCTCAATCTCGGGGTGATTGATATTGGCTGGAATGATCGCACGACCCCGGGCCACTTCCTCACGAACGAATTCGGCGGTGATCTCCTTCGGGATAGACGCACCAAAACTCTGCCCGGGATGCTGATTGGACAGCAGGCCAGCTTCGCGGGCCTCCTGCAGCTTCATGTTCTCGCGGATAGCGATGTATTCCATCTCCGGCGTGATGATGCCCTGGCGCGCGTAATGCATCTGCGAAACGTTGCAGCCAGCCTTGGCCCGGCGCGGATGGCGCACGTGGGCAAAGCGCATGTTGTCCAGGGCTGAATCGGCCAGGCGTTGCCTGCCGAAATCGGAGCTGAGACCGGGCAGTATTTCGGTATCACCACGCTCCTCGATCCAGGCACTGCGCACATCGGCCAGACCCGCTCGCAAATCGATACTGACGTCCGGATCGGTATAGGGGCCGGAAGTGTCGTAAACCGTGACTGGCGCGTTCTTCTCGCCGCCCAGCTCGGTTGGAGTGTCGGCCAGACTGATTTCACGCATGGGTACCCGGATATCAGGGCGCGAACCAGTCACGTAGATCTTGCGCGACTTGGGAAATGGCTGTGAGGCGGCGCCATCGGCCCCGGAGGTGGGAATGGCACTGTCGGTATGCTTGATGTTCATTATTGTGCTCCGCTGCGTTGTGGCTCGCAGGGAACCGAAACGGCAGGCAGCACGGACCTTAGAAGGTCTGCGGGCAGGCACGCATCTCGATTCCTACGCCGGTATCAACCGGATCAGGTTCAACGGGTATTATCTCAGCCGTCGGCAAAGCCGCAGGCACCCCGTCAAGATGAGCAACCAGATTATCATAGCTACACGAGAGAGCGCGAAACACTTTGTTCCGCACCAGGTCCCAAGCATTGCTTGACCACCAGCCGACATCTCCTTAGCCTTGGTTGATTATTTCTCCCATGCGAAGGAACTCTGCATGCTGCGCCCTCTTTACGTTGCCATTGTACTGGCAGGACTCTCAGGCCAGGCCGCCGCCCAGGCTGACCTGATGACCGTTTACCAGGAAGCCCTCCTTTACAGTGCCGATCTGGCCGCAGCCGAGGCGGACACGCTCGCGCGGCAAGAGGCCTTGCCCCAGGCACGCGCCCTGCTGCTGCCCAATATCAGCCTGGGTGCGGGCGTTGCACGTGAGCGCCTTGAAGTGGAAGGTCAGGGCAACGACACCTACAACACTGACTATTACCAGGCCAACCTGACCCAACCCTTGTTCCGCGCCGAACGCTGGTTCAATTATCAAGCTGCCAAGTCTGTCACTGCCCAGGCGATGGTCGAGTTTTCAGCCATTCAGCAGGACCTGATCATCGAGGTGGCCGAAGCCTACTTCAATGTGCTGCGTGCCTCAGACAACCTGGCGACCGCCCGTGCCGAGGAAGACGCCTTCGAACGGCAGCTTGACCAGGCACGCGAACGTTTCGAAGTCGGCCTGTCCGCCCGCACGGATGTACTCGAAGCGCTGGCTGGATACGACACTGCCCGAGCTACCCGGTTGACCGCACAGACCAATCTGACGGTCAGCTACCAGGCGCTGACACGCTTGACCCTGAGCGACTACGACAGCCTGGCGGGCATACGCCACGAAATGCCGATCATGCCGCCACTCCCGGCGAACCTGCAGGAGTGGGTAGATACCGCAGCCAGTCAGAATCTCAGCCTGCAAGCCAGTCGACTGGCCGTGAACACGGCCGAGGACACACTGCGTAGCAGCAAGGCGACATTTGCGCCCACCGTTGATGCCTTCGCCCGCTACAACCACAGTAGTGGTGGGGCCGATCTTGGCGGTGTTCCCCTTGGCGCCACAAACAGAAATGGGGATACGGAACAGGCCAGCATCGGTATCGAAGTCACCCTGCCGCTGTTCACAGGCGGAAGTAGAAGTTCTCAGGTTCGCGAGTCGGGCTATCGCCTGAGCCAGAGCGAGCGCCTGAGCGAAGCCAGGTTGCGTGAGGTCGTGGAGAGCACGCGCAATCTGTTCCGCACGGTCACTTCCAGCGTGGAGGAAGTGGAAGCACGCAGGCAGGCAATCATTTCTGCACGGGCGGCCCGCGATGCGACCCAGACAGGGTACGAAGTAGGCACACGCAACGTGGTGGACGTTCTCGAAGCCGAGCGCAACCTGTTTCGAGCAGTCCGCGACTACAACACCACTCGCTACAACTACATCATTGATACGCTGCGACTGAAGCAGGCCGCCGGCACACTGAGTCCGGAAGACCTCATGGAGCTCTCCCAGTGGCTCGACCCACAATACAACCCTGACGAAGACTTCATTCCTCCATTTGACGAGGAAGAGGTTCAGAGCATGACGATGCAACGGCCTGCAGTTGAACGCAGTGGCTCCGCAGAACCCAACGGGCCAGTTGAGCGCGGCGGCCCGTTCGAGATGGATGCAGACGCCACCAACGAACCGGTGCGCAGCACGTTTTGACTTGTCAGCCCCTCGCTGTAGGTTCAGCGAGGGGTGTCATAGCAGAAGCGCTCAGTGACGACTGTCAATGCCAGCGTCACGATCGAGCCTGACGGCAATACCCTCCAGAAGTCTTTCCAGCGCCCCCTGATTGTCCCTGACTACTGACAGCCCCGCTGCACCCGCCTGTCGAGCCACCTTCGGTTCAGCCAAAAAATGTGCAACGGCGCCGGCCAGCTCGGCCTGGTTCTGCACACGCTGCAATGCGCCCGCGCCCTCAAGCAGTTCGCTGATTTCCGTAAAATTGAACGAGTGCGGGCCTGATATGATCGGCAAGCCCAGCGCTGCGGGCTCCAGGTAATTATGTCCACCGTGGGCTATCAGAGAACCACCCACAAAGGCGGCATCCGAGCATGCGTAGAACATCAACAACTCACCCATGCTATCACCAAGCAGAACCTGGTCTGCCCGCATCGGAATCTCACCGCTGCTGCGCCTGATAAACTTCAAATTCGCACTCTCGAGCAATCTGGCCACATCACTGAACCTTTCCGGATGCCGAGGCACCAGGATCAGCAACGCGTCCGGATGCAGCGCCAACACCTCTCGATGCGCAGCGATCACCTGCTCATCCTCCCCACCATGGGTGCTGGCCGCTATCCATACCGGCCTATCGCCCCATAACCCGCGCAGGCTTGCTGCCTGCTCAAGCACAATCGGGTCGGGCTGTAGATCAAACTTGATACTGCCGGTAATGGACATCGCGCTCTGGTCCACCCCCAGACGAGCAAACCGCTGGGCTTCGGCCTGGGTTTGCACTGCCACCCAGTCAAGCGCAGCAAACATCGGTCGCACCAGCCAGGCCACACGCTGATAACCCCGTGCGGATCGCTCGGAAAGCCGCGCATTGGCCAGGACCAGCGGCACATTGGCGGCCTTGGCCTCGTGCACCATGTTTGGCCATAACTCGGTTTCCATTATCACCCCAATACGCGGACGCAGCCGGCTGATAAAACGACCTTGCAGCCAGGGTAAATCATATGGCAGGTAGGCATGTCCGACCCTGTCACCAAACAGCTTGCGGATCTGTTCCGAGCCTGTCGGCGTCATACAGGTAATGGTGACAGGCAGCTGCGGATAGCGCTCTAGTAACGCCCTGACCATTGGCGCAGCAGCAATGGTTTCGCCCACGGATACCGCGTGCACCCAGATACCATCGGGACGCAGATCACCGCCGAGGCCGAGCCGCTCATGCCAGCGCCGAGCATAGGCTGGTGCCTTGCGGGCACGGAGCAGCAAGCGAAGCAGAACAAGGGGCATGCACAAAGTGAAAAACAGACTATAGAGGGTACGCGTCATTCAAGATCCTCGGTGGGCAAGGCGCACAGAACACCGTTCCAGCGTGCGACTCATAGTAGCAGATGTGACCACAGGCACCGGCAGTGTCTATACTAGCCCCCTTTAGTCATACATAGCGCGCAAGCGCCGGAGTCCATGAGTAAAACTCTCGAAACCGACATCTGTATTCTGGGCGGCGGCATCGCCGGCCTGTGGCTCAACGCCCGCCTGCGAGGCCTGGGCTACAGCACCCTGCTGATCGAGCGTGGCGCGCTCGGCGGCGGACAAAGTGGCAAGTCCCAGGGCATCATTCACGGCGGCACCAAGTATGCACTGCACGGAAAGTTGACGGCAGCGTCAGAATCCATCGCCGGCATGCCCAATCGCTGGCGAGCCTCGCTGCAGGGCGATGGTGAGCTTGACCTACGCGGCGTACGGCTGCTTTCGGAGCATCATTATCTCTGGTCTCCGGGCAGCCTGATCAGCAATCTGGCCGGTTTTTTTGCCAGCAAGGCGTTGCGCGGCAAGGTAGATGCGGTCAAGGGCAAGGACCTGCCCGAGGTGTTTGCCAACCCCAGCTTTCGGGGCAAGGTCTACCGCCTGGCCGAACTGGTGATCGATGTGCCGGATGCCGTGAGGCGCTTGAGCGAACTTGCTGGCGACAGTCTGGTTTCAGACAGCGCACCGCAGATCGAGCGTCGCGACGATGGCAGCATCAACGCCGTACGTATCAACGGGCATCAGATCAAGGCCCAGCGGTACGTCCTGACCGCCGGCGAAGGCAACGAAGCACTCCTTCAGGATTGGGGCGTCAGCCAGCCGGCCATGCAGCGACGTCCCCTGCAAATGGTGCTGGTCAAGGGGCCTAACCTGCCCCCCCTCTACGCCCATTGCCTGGGCAGCAGCCCCAAGCCGCGCATGACGATAACCACGCATCCGTGCGCCGATGGGCAGTGGTGCTGGTATCTGGGTGGCGAACTTGCCGAGCAGGGAGTACATCTCACCCCGGATGCGCTGGTGAGCAAAGCCCAGCAGGAACTCAAGGAATTGCTGCCCTGGGTCGATCTTGCCAATTGCCAATGGACAACCCTGCCGGTCAATCGGGCGGAGCCAGCACAGAGCGGCCTCGTACGCCCTGATACCGCGTACCTGCAACCAGTCCAGAATGTACTGGTCAGTTGGCCGACCAAGCTCGCCCTGGCCCCGGATCTGAGCGACCAGGCAGTGAGCCAACTGCAAAGTCAGGGAATCCGTCCGAGTCTGAACGATGATTACTCGGGCCTGCCTCGCCCGCAACTGGCAGCACCAGCCTGGGATATCTGTTTCCCATGAGTAGCCTTCAGCCCTTTCATCGACGCCTGGGGAGCACCGGACTGACGGTATCTCCCCTGGGGCTGGGTACGGTCAAATTCGGGCGCAACCAGGGCGTAAAGTATCCCGACAGCTTTGATCTGCCGGACGACCGTCAGGCACGAGACATTCTCGCCCTGGCACAGGATCTGGGCATCAATCTGCTGGATACTGCACCAGCCTACGGGAGCAGCGAGGAGCGGCTGGGCGGACTGCTCGGGCGTCGCCGTCACGACTGGGTGATCTGCACCAAGGTCGGCGAGGAATTTGAGCACGGCCAATCGCACTTCGATTTCACCGCCGACCACACGCGCATGTCGATCGAGCGCTCGCTAAGGCGCCTGAAAACCGATTACCTCGATCTGGTACTGGTACATTCCGATGGCAATGACATCCGCGTCCTTGGGGAAGCCGTCTATCCGACCCTGATACAGCTCAAGCGTGCTGGCCTCATTCGCGCTTTCGGTTTCTCCGGCAAGACTGTCGAAGGTGGTATTCGCGCATTGGATGAGGGTGATTGCGCTATGGTGACGTACAATCTGCAGGAACAGCAGGAAAAGCCCGTGCTCGACCATGCGTTGTCACACAACAAGGGCATACTGATCAAAAAGGCGTTGGCCAGCGGGCATGCGTGCCTGCAGGGTGAAGACCCGATGTTCGCCAGTCTTCAGCTCATTTACAGCCATCCAGCCGTCGCCAGTGCCGTGATTGGCACCATCAACCAAACCCACCTGCGCGAGAACGTCGCCACGGCGCTCAGGGTTTTGCATCGATAAGAGGCAAGCGCATGTCACGCATCATCGCCCGCAAGGATCCCGGGGTATTCAGAACCCAGGCCATTGAAGTCAAAGCCAGCTCAGAGGTGCTCTGCTATACACCCGTAGGCAACCCCCTGAGTTTTGCCCAAATGCAGGCCCTGCGCGAACCCGTTGAAATCGACGATCCGGATAACTTCGAGCTGATTGCAGCCAACCTAGGCGTCTCGGTGGATCTTAGCCTCAACTGGCAGGGCAGACAGTTCCGTGTGTTGATCCGGCAGAAACGAGCCGACCAGGGTGACAGCGTGCTCAAGCTGATTTCCGGTTACGTACCTGCCCATGAACTCAGGGTCCCGTTGCTTCCGGTAATGACCGAGCTAGCCGAAGAGTTGCTGATCGAATGCAGCCACGGCTGGCTACAGGGCAGTTATCTCGAGACCTGGCTACCGACCCCCTATGCCCCGCTGCTGTCACGCTGCAAGCGCTACTCCTACAAGCTGACACCCAGACAGTGCGGCACCCGGCCGATCCTGTGCCGTGAGCTGCACCTTGTCGAACGCCCCCGCGCTTACCTGCATCTGCCAACAAACTCATTGCAACTGGTTTACGCCATGCAACTGGAGCTGCCAGAAAAATGCACCGATCTGACTCTTCTGCATGCCGATGAAAGGCTTGAGCAGAGCACTGGCGAGCTTGTCGTAGAAATGGATTATCAGAAACCCGAGATTTTTCTGGCTGAAATATGCGACGGCAAAGCCACTGGCGAACTGTTCAGTCTGATACGCGGCGAGCTGCAACCACGTCGACCAAAGAATCGGTTTTTCAGCGAAGCCATGGCCGCTCAACAGGGATGGGTTGTTGATGCGCGCCGCTGCGACTGGGACGAGGGTCTGCAGCGGCTCTGAGAAATTTCAGTCCTTATCCCGTTCGCGGATACGCTCGACGATAGCCGTCGTCGAGCAGCTTTCAACGAAGTTCAGCACCTTCACCTCGCCACCCCAGCTATTCACCAGCGGCGCGCCTACCACCTGGTCAACACTGTAATCCCCGCCCTTGACCAGAATGTCGGGCCTGAGGGCCTTGAGCAATTCCTCGGGGGTGTCTTCGGCAAAGCTGACCACCCAGTCAACCGCACCCAGGCCGGCCAGCACCGTCATGCGCCGTTCGACACTATTGATTGGTCGCCCCGGACCCTTCAACCGACTGACCGACGCGTCATCATTGATCGCCACAATGAGACGGTCGCCAAGGCTGCGCGCCTCTTCCAGGTAGCCCACGTGGCCGGCATGGATGATGTCGAAACAGCCATTGGTGAATACAATTCTCTCGCCGTGGGCGCGTGCGTCCTCGACCGCCTGAACCAACTGCTCCAGTCCGACCACACCGCGCTCGCTACCCTGCTCGCGCTGCACTGCCCGGCGCAGCTCCGGCGCGCTGATCGCCGCCGTACCCAGCTTGCCAATAACAATCCCTGCAGCCAGATTGGATAAACCAACCGCGTTGGGCATCGATTCCCCGGCAGCAAGAGCAGCGGCCAAAGTAGAAATAACGGTATCCCCGGCACCCGTCACATCAAATACTTCCCGCGCCCTGGCGGGCATATGCAGCGCCGGCTCTCCGCGACGCAGCAACGTCATACCCTGCTCACTCCGGGTCACCAGCATCGCATCGAGCTGCAGATCCTCGACCAGCGCCATACCCTTCTCGACCAGCATCTGCTCGCTACTGCAGTGACCTACAACCGCCTCGAACTCGGTCATATTCGGGGTAATAAGGGTCGCACCACGGTAGATGCTGAAATCCTTGCCCTTGGGGTCGGCAAGCACCGGCACGCCGCGCGCTTTAGCCAGAGCAATCAGTGCTTGATGATTAACCAGCGCGCCTTTGCCGTAATCCGACAGGATCATCACCTTGACCTTGTCAAGCAGGCCACGCACCGCCTCAAGAATCGCCTCACCGTCAGTCTCGAAGGGTTCCTCGAAATCCAGACGAATCAGTTGCTGGTGGCGGCTCATCACGCGCAGCTTGGTTATGGTAGGACGATCGGCATGGGCCTGAAAATCGCAATAGACACCGGCGGCGTTCAAGCGTTGGCGCAAACTCAATGCAGCCTCATCTTCGCCTGTGACACCCACCAACCAGGCCGGCGCACCCAAGGCTGCAATATTCAGGGCCACGTTGCCCGCACCGCCGGGCCGATCCTCGATCTGGTCAACCTTTACCACCGGCACCGGAGCTTCCGGGGATATACGGTGAGTAGGCCCATGCCAGTAACGATCGAGCATGACATCACCCACCACCAGTACCGGTGCGGAATCAAAACGTGGCATGGTCAGCTTCATTGGTTCTACCTGTATTCAGTCGGCCCCTGGGGGCTAGTAAAAGAGATTCAGGCCTCGGCAGCCGGCTCATCCCGGAACTGCATGCTGTGCAGCCGCGCGTAATAACCATTCTGCGCAATCAGCTCGGCGTGACTACCACGCTCTACAATTCGGCCCTGGTCCATCACCATGATGATATCGGCCTTCTCGATGGTGGACAGTCGATGCGCAATCACCAGGGTGGTACGACCTTCCATCACCCGGTCCAACGCGCCCTGAATATGCCGCTCTGACTCAGTGTCGAGGGCCGACGTCGCCTCATCCAGAATCAGCACGGGAGCATCCTTCAATAGCGCCCGGGCTATGGCCAGCCGCTGGCGTTGACCGCCAGAGAGCAGCACGCCGTTTTCACCGACCATGGTATCGAGCCCCTGAGGCATCTTGTCGATGAATTCCTTGGCATAGGCTGCCTCCACCGCCCGCTCGATCGCCTCGCGGGGTGCACCGGCCAGATCGCCATAAGCGATATTATTGGCGATCGTATCGTTGAACAGCGTGACGTGCTGGGTGACCAGGGCAATATGCCGGCGAAGATTGCGTAGCCGGAAATCTTCCACATCCACACCGTCGAGCAGAATATGCCCCTTGTCGTGGTGGTAAAAACGCGGAATCAGGCTCACCAGGGTCGACTTGCCACTACCCGAGCGACCCACCAGAGCGACCATCTGCCCCGGCTGGACTCGAAAGTTGATGCCCTCAAGCACGTTCTTGTCGGTATTGGGATAACTGAAATCAAGATCACGAACTTCGATCTCTCCCGAAACGCGCTCACGCTCGGTAGTACCCTTGTCGGTCTCCGGCTCTTCATCCAGCTGCTCAAAGATGCTCTCGGCGGCAGCGATGCCCTTCTGAATGTTTGCACTGACCTCGGATAACTGGCGGATCGGCTTGGGCAGCAGCGCTGCAGCGGTGATATAGGAAACCAGGTCACCCACAGTCGAGTCTCCACGCAGGAACAGTACAAGAAACATCACAATCGCCATTGCACTGAAGGTCACCAACTGCAATGTCGGAGTGAATACCGCGCCCGTGCGCGTCATCTTCAATCCGCGCTGACGGTTGGCTTCGCTTGCCTGATAGAACCTCCGGGTTTCGTACTCCTCTCCACCAAAACTGCGAACCACCCGATAGCCGGAAATGGTTTCCGAGGTGACATGGGTAACATCTCCCATCGCCGCCTGAATCTTGTGACTCTGCTTGCGAAACTTCTTGCTCGTGCTGTTCACCATCAAGCCGATCACCGGAAGTATCGCCATCAATACCAGCGTCAGTTGCCAGTTCATCCACAGCAGGTAGGCAAACAAAAAGATCACCGTCATGCCTTCACGAAATACCACCTTGATGGCATCAGTCGCGGCGCCGGTCACCATGGTGACGTTAAAGGTAATGCGGGATACCAGATGACCTGAATTGTGGTTGTCCAGATAGCGATTGGGCAGTGTAAGCAAATTATTGAACAGGGCCGTACGCAAATCATGCACCACACCGAGTGATACCTTGGCAATGTAATAGTTGCCCAGAAAGGAGCCTGCACCCTGGTAGAACGCCACCACGATAATGAAAAGGGGGAAGCCCCAGATCAGGGGCACACCCAGAAACATCCCACCTGCACCCTGAGTCAAACCGTCGACAAAGTATTTGAGCATCCACGCCATCGCTGGCTGGCTCGAAGCGAAAATCATGAAACCCAGAATACTGATACCAAACGGCAGCCAGTAGGGCTTCACATACCCCAGTAGACGCATGTAGATCCGCGCACTGGATCGGGCGAAACTTTCTTTTTCGGAATCAGACATGAGCACTTCGCGAAAATGGACCGGAGGCAGAGTTTAACACAGCAATCCGGAGGCGCAGCGGGCACTGTAAAAGTACGCTAAACTGCCGTTTTGATTCAGGAAAGCCCAATGCAGTCGATGAGTAGCGAGCAGTTCGCGGCCATGCGCATAAACGCCGAGGTTATCGAAAAGGATGGCCATGGCGAGAAAGTTTTGCGGCTGACTGACGGCACCTATCTGAAGCTGTTCCGACGCAAGAGCTGGTTCTCGAAAACTGTGTTCTTCCCGCCTGCCGAGCGTTTTGCGGTTAACGCCGCAGAGCTTGCACAAATGGGTATCCCCTGCCCCCATATTATCAGTGTGTTCAAGCTAAACGAACCTTACCGCTCGGTAGTCCATTACAGTCCTCTGGAAGGTATAACCCTGCGGCAGTTATTAAATGAAGACCCCAGCCTGGAACAACTCGAGCTGTTCGGCATGCTTGGCGAGTTCATCACGCACCTGCACGAACTGGGCGTTTATTTTCGCTCACTGCACCTGGGCAATATCGTGCTGACACCCGCAGGCAACCTGGGTCTGATTGATATTTCCGACATGCGTTGCCTGGGCAAACCTCTACCCAAGCGAATGCGCAATCGAAACTATCGGCATTTGCTACGCTACGAGAAAGACTGGGCTCTGGTGCACCCCCTGGCGGCTAGCCTGGTACGCCAGTAAATTCAAATCAAATCAGAACTGTGTAGGGAGCCTGTGGCGTGACGATAAAACTCTATTGGTGGCGCGGCGAAGGTGCGCAAGACAGCACAAAGCAAAACTTTGGTGATTATCTGTCCCCTCTGATTGTAGAGATGGTTTCAGGCAAACCTGTGGTGCACGCTTCGCCTGCGCACGCTGACATGATCGCCATTGGCTCCATACTTTCCAGGGAGCGCAAGGCAAAGCGGTTTCTGATCAAGCGCAAATTACATATTTGGGGCGCCGGTACAGACTCGGCCGAACGCATTTTTTCAGGACGCCATCATTACCATGCGGTCAGGGGCGAAAAAACCCGGGAGCAGATTCAGGGCCTAGCAACAATGCCAGCCCTGGGCGACCCCGGGTTACTGACTGACCGCTGGTGGTCCGGCAGGCCCAAACCTGAAAAAAAATACAGACTCGGACTGATTCCACACTTTGTAGATCAGCAGAACGCAGCAATGCAGGATCTGGCCAAACTCGGCGGGGTTCGGGTTATAAGTGTTTTTGATCCGGTTGAAGACGTTGCCAGACAAATACAACAATGTGATTTTATAGCATCGTCCAGCATGCACGGCTTGATCCTAGCAGATTCGTTCGGCATACCAAACAGGCGTCTTGTCTTTTCTCGCGGCATCATTTCCGACTTGAAATTTGTCGATTATTACTCTGCTTTTCAGATGGGTGAGCCGCAGGCAACCACACCGATTGAATGGATTCAGACGGAGGGGACGCATCCCGTCATTGAAGACCCTTACGAAAGACCCGGGCTTGAATCTATCAAGGACAAGCTTGTCAGCGCGTTCCCAAAATCAATCTGACGCACCACCTTTTGCGCGAGTTGCGAATATCAAGCGCAGCCATTTCGACAAATAGTCCCAACGGAAGGCTTGTCGCGGCGACAACTTGAAAGCTTTCTTGTAGTAAGCCAGCGCATCCTTCCGTCGAGCTGCTCGATAACAACTGCGAAATGCAGATAAAGCCCGCTTTGCCTCATATTGTCGGCGATAGGGCTGAATCCAATCCGGCATGCTCTCGAATACAGTCTCTGCAATAAGCGCGCTGTTGGCGATGGTGAGTGAAACATCATTGCGCAAGCTATCTTGGTGCTTGTAAATCACTGCCAGGGGAGCCTGAAGGGTCATGCACTTTGGCTGCGATAACATATAAGCAAAGACCGCGATATCCTCGGCCTGCCGCAAATGTTCTGGATAAGGCCTTTCTCTTACTGCCGTAGTCCGGAATATCGAACACCCATGAGAAATGCTGATTCGCTTGTTTAACAAATAATCCAACAGCCGCTGTTTCTCATCGGAGGCAACACGACTGGGCTCATGGTATTTTTCACGTCCATCCGGATAGGCAGCGATGTGACCCCCCAGCAGCAGATCCGTGTCGGGATGCTCGGTCAATACCGAACATATTTTTTCGATCGAGCCGGGACAAAGCGCATCATCTGCGTCAAGAAACAGGACCCAGATGCCATTGCAATACTCCAACGCACGGTTCCTGGCCGCAGCCGGACCGGTGTTAGGCTGTATCAGATACCCTGCGTTGACTTCTGCGGGCAAGATGTGGCCAGCCAACAATGATGCTGTGTCGTCGGTTGATCCATCGTCAATGACAATCAGCTCACTCTCACTGCAGAGCTGAGAGGCGACGGAATCGATTGCTCTGCAAACAACCTTCGCATAATTGTAGGTAGTTATGACGATTGAAAGCCTGGCCTGTTTACGGGGCCACTCTTCTGACATTAATCGCATTAATTTGCCCTCGAAGCGAAGTCGTCATTGACCATCTCGCGCAATGCATCAACTGCCAACTCCGACCCCAGCCTACTCAGATGATGAGAATCCCGATAAAGCGGCTTGTCATTGAGCGCCACGTTACAGTTCTTTTCATCACAAAAAACGGAGTCGAGATTTACAATCGAAAATGCATAAGTATCTTCGAGGCCGGCAATGTAATGCTTGAATGAAGCGCCTTGCTCAAGGTGCACGGACAAGGGTGTGCGTATTTCCATATTATTATCAAAGAGCTTTTGTCGAGCCAGAACGGCCGGCACTTCGTAAGCAATTTTTGGCACCTGAAGAATAACTGTGGCGTGGATATCGCGTTCTTTCAGATAATCCAGTGTTCGCTCAAAGCCCGCTTTGAAACCAACCTCAGGCGGGCCATCGGATTTTTTATCATAGATAAACCATACCCCAACCAACACGACGTTGCGGATAGATGGATGTCGATCCAGATACCGGACAACAGCATCATTGAAGTCCTTGCATGAAATATCTGAAGCCATGAAATCCTGAGTTCCGAGCACTGGTGGACATACAGATTTGGCCAGAAACCTGCCGGAGACACCCTCTTGATGTGCCGCGATATCCATACCATGAGCCAGAGACAACGCATGCGAGTCGCCCCATAAGAGAAAATTGGGCTGGCCCTCTACGCCAAGGGTACACACATCGCTATCACCGTCGATCTGGTCCGGACTTAAACCGAAGCAGGGTCGACGAAAAGGAATAGTCTCCTTCTCTATAGCTTCGATAGCGGCGATTTCAGGTGGCAGACGAAATGCCGCTCCTCGGGTAATCATCCCCGGCAACGAAACGAGGATGATCAAAAAGGTTATCAGACCCGCACCCCAGAACAGTTGCTTTCGAGCTATACCTTTTCCGCTCTTTCGGCGGAAGGGGTTTTCGACAAATCGCCATGAGGCCCATCCGAGCCCACAAGCCACAACAAAAAGCACGACCTGCTGCTGAGCGTTCAGCGGCTCGATCAGGTAATAACGGACAAAAACAAACAACGGCCAGTGCCACAGATACAGGGAGTAGGATAACAACCCTATAAAAACCAAAGGTCTCCATCCGAGCAGAGTTCCGACGACTGATCTCCCTCCCATCCCGGCATAAATAATCAACGCGGCGCCTGTGACCGCCGGCAAAGCCGTCAAACCCGGAAAAGCAGAATCCTTATCAAGCAAAAATATGCTGGCTACTATCAGCACCAGACCAAAAACAGACAGACCGTCGCGCAGCCATTGCGACCTGGCCAAAGGCACAAAACCCGTTGCCAGCAAGGCTCCCGCAAGTAACTCCCAGGCACGCAGATGCACCAAATAAAACGCAGATTCAGGCCTTGACGATAGCGCGTTCTGCGCATCTATAAGGGACGCTATTGCACACGTCAGTAAGATCCAATTGAGTTTGGCCGGAAAAAAGCGAACCAGCAGAATAAGTAGAGGAGGAAAAAGGATGTAAAACTGCTCTTCGACGGCCAAAGACCAGGTATGGAGCAGGGGGATATTCTCGACAGGATCATCAAAATAATCTGTCTTACCCCAATAATGGACATTTGCGAGAAAAATGACTGCCGCTGCCAAACCCTCAGAAAAGAGCCGGAAATCGAGAGGTAGCAGCATAAACCATGCGACAAGCGTACTAACGAGTAGCACGGCAATGAGCGCTGGAAATAATCGCCGGATTCGCCTTTCGTAAAAATGAGCGTAACTGAACTTACCCTCCATCACCTCACGATAAATGATGGAAGTGATCAAGAATCCGGAAATAACAAAGAAAACATCGACCCCAATGAAGCCCCCCGAAAACAAGGCCACATCCAGGTGAAAAAGCACCACCGGGAGAACCGCCAGGGCTCGTAGACCATCGATATCCCTGCGATAGCTTAGTACTTTACTCATAGAACTCGTTCACGAATGGTAGGGTCAAAAAACCTGAAGCGGCAGCGTGTAATCAACACGCTGCCGATGAAATATCGGTTTAACTCAGCTGCCCTACCGACTTTTTCACCACCAATATATCCTCCATGATCAGATACTCCAGATCCGACCCGAAGAACATATCCAGTGCATCCTTGGGTGAACAGACCATCGGCTCGCCGCGGCGGTTGAGTGACGTGTTGAGCACCACCCCGTTGCCGGTGACCCGTTCAAGCTCTTTCATCAGATCGTAATAGCGCGGATTGTAGTCGCGCTTGAGCACCTGGGCGCGAGCGGTTCCGTCCTCATGGACCACTTCGTGTACGCGACTTTTCCACTCGTCGTTCACTTCGAACGTGAATGTCATGAACGGAGACGGATGATCCATGCCGAGCATCTGGGGCGCGACAGTGTCGAGCATCGACGGGCAGAACGGGCGCCAGCGCTCACGGAACTTGATCTGGGCGTTGATGCGATCGGCGACGCCCTTGACGCTCGGGCAACCGATTATCGAGCGACCGCCCAAGGCTCGCGGTCCGAACTCCATCCGACCCTGGAACCAGGCCACAGGGTTGCCTTCGTGCAGCACCTTGGCAATCTCACCCGTCACATCGTCGAGCTTTTCCCACTGGGGATTGCCGGGGTGGCGGGCGCAGGCCGCGATAATATCTTCATTGCTGTAGCTGGGCCCCAAGTAAACGTGTTCCATCTTCTCGACGGGGACGCCGTTCTGCTCGGAGATATAGGCTGCAGCACCAACGGCGGTGCCGGCGTCACCGGATGCCGGCTGCACAAACAACTCTTTCACTTCCGGACGGGCAATAATGCGCTGGTTGAGTTTGACGTTAAGCGCGCAGCCGCCGGCAAAGGCGATCTTGCCGGTCTCGCGCAGAATGTCACCCAGGTAATACTCCATCATCTCCAGCGCGAGCTTCTCGAATAGCGCCTGCATGCTGGCGGCGTAATGGATATAGGGATCATCGGCAATGTCGCCTTCGCGCTTGGGCCCCAGCCACTCGATCAGCTTGGGTGAAAAGTAATAGCCCTTGCCCTTTTCCTTGTGGCGCCGGAAACCGATCACGTTGGCGTAGTCGGTGTTGATGATCAGCTCACCATTCTCGAATTTGGCCAGCCGTGAAAAGTCGTACTTGCTGGCATCCCCGTATGGCGCCATGCCCATAACCTTGAACTCGCCATCGAGCATCTCAAAGCCCAGGTACTCGGTCAAAGCGCCATACAGACCGCCAAGAGAGTCCGGATCGTAGAATTCCTTGATCTTATGGATCTTGCCGTTCTCGCCATAACCGAAGAAGGTTGTGGCGTATTCGCCCTTACCATCGATACCCATGATGGCGGTTTTTTCCTTGAAGCCGGAGCAATGGTAGGCACTGGAAGCATGGGCAAGGTGGTGTTCCACCGGCTCCAGGCGTACTTTTTTGGCATCGAAACCGAGCTGTTCGAGACACCACAGAATTTTCTTGCGATAACGCTTGAAGCGACGATTACCGGTCAGGATGGCATCAAGCGCACGATCTGGTGCGTACCAGTAGCGCTTGGCATAGTGCCAACGGGCCTTGCCAAAGATACTGATGGGTGCGAATGGGATAGTCACGATATCGACATCAGCAGGCGTGATACCGGCCTGTTCCAGACAGAATTTCGCCGACTCGTAAGGCATGCGATTCTTGGCATGCTTATCGCGCACAAATCGCTCTTCCTCCACTGCGGCGATCAGCTTGCCGTCTATGTACAACGCTGCGGAAGGGTCATGGCTCAATGCGCCGGAGAGTCCGAGAATAGTCAATGCCACAGGTTCGCCTCATGGATCATGAAATCAATCATTTGATTTTACACCCTGAGACACTCGATTGACGAACACCAAACCGGGCAATTTACTGGTTCTTCACGGAAATGCGGGGTGACTCAGGATTTTTAACGTTTTGAACGGCGCGGACATGCGATATCTCGATAATGACCGACGGCAAGAGGGAAAATGCAGACATACCGTTCGCAAGTGTGCATCTGGGGGAGCGGGTAAATTATCCCACAGACGTCACTCGCTGAAAGGCAACGGCAAACTTCTGCCGAATATCGTCCTTCATTTCTTCAATATTCAGTGGTGCCGGCGACCAGTCAATTCGATTCGATAGCGCATGATTTCTGATCCGTGCAGCAGGACCGTGCTCGTAAACATAGTTGATGCCAACCAGGTCGTTTATGATCTTCACCCGATAATCATCCTGCTTATTTTTATCATAGAGAAAAACCACAGGTATACCCATTGCGATACATGGCATGGCGCAATGAATTTTGGATGTTACGACAAGTCGTGCACGGTCACGGTACTGTTTCAGCAACTCTTCCGCCAACATCAATTTGAGCTTGGAGTCGGTGATTGGCAGTCTGATTTTTGCCTGGTCCACCACAATAGCTTCTTTTCTCAAGCTTCTGGGTAGAGCATGTTTTGCCGTATCGCTGAGCCCTGCCAGGAAAACTTGACCATTTTCAGGTGTCGTTTCGCGACGAGGCAGGGTCAAAGTAACGCACTTACTGTAGTAGGCATCAATGCCATGCGCCTGCATCAAAGCCAAGGTTCCCTGATCCCTGCAGCCGATTGGCGCCCATTTCTTCAAGTAGTCTATGCCTGCAGGAGTAAAAATATGCTTTTGCGATTCCGGCCTGACATGAAATGCAAAGAAAACGGGATAAACCTTTGCCGATGGTGGCCAGTTATCGGTGTTCATGAAGAAGCCATTCATGGGGACTACGCATTCAGTATCCACATGATTCAAGGCCTCTCGGCAGACGTAACCATCCACCTTTGGCAAAAGGCGGCTGACAGCCAGCGACTGAATATCGTCACCCAAATTGAAAAAACGCTCGAAAACCGGACTGGTAAACTCTAGAACTCTTATATCCACCTAACTCTCCTGGGCGTATGTGCGATCATGTTTTAACCCGTTTCAGCCACTGTCGAAGCAACTGTTTTTTGAATCGACGCCACCGGCGCATAATTCTACTCTTCCATGCTGGTCGCGTCGCTATAACCTCCCAAGCATCGCGCACAGGATCATTATGCATGCCCAACTCATCGAGAAAGCTGACGTTGTCTCGGGCGAAGGTTTTTGCAGATTCGCTTTCGAGCAACAATCCACGAATCGACCCCGCCGACATCTTACTCGGGAACGTCTGCGAAGCCGGCAAAGCACCTAAGCCATAGAGGGTTGTCATGGTCCGCAAACATTTCTCACACCTTCCGCAATTGTAAGCGCCCTCAAGCTTTTCCCAGCATACCCGCAGATGTCTCAAGGCAAGAGGCTCCGAGGCGATAAGTCTGACCTTGTCAGTTCGAGTCGCTTCACATCCATCGTGGACAACTGCAATAGCCTCGTCGGCAAAAAGAACATCCGTTTCTGGATGAGACGCCCACGGCATAAGCTCTGCCGTCGCAAAAGAAGAAGGGATGTAAATACAGTCCAGATAATCATCCAGTAGCCGCACAATCGTGCCCAAACCAAATCCATGGCCATGTAACCCCCATTTCCCAAAGTCCTTGAACAGGCGGATCGCATTGGTCTCTATCTCAATAAAACGAACGCCAGTTTCCTTTTCGATAGCCTGCCCCATTGCCGATATCGCTCGACGCTTCTCACGGTCTTCCAACTTAACGTCATAACCATGCACGTAGATTAAATCGGTAAGCACAGAGCGGTGCTTTAAAAAGGTGTAAAAAGAATCTACTCCTCCAGTAAAAAAACAGCCAATGCGGCCCGTTGATTGCTTTTCAATCTGCTTGGTATGGTGACATTTGAATGATGACCGATAGAACTCAGGAAACCATTTAGAAAAGATATCGAAAAGCTTCTCTTGGTTTTTAATAAAGCTTTCAGAAACAGGATCACTGATCAGAAGATCACAGCCGTTACGCATTGCCCCGAGCGCAGCCATGCAGATAGCGGCTTCCACGCTGCCACTGAGTTTGAGTCGCGTAGCACTAAAATACACCTCGTAGGCTTTGCCCTTGACTTCAATATCATAATAAACTTTATGATCTCGGGCACTAGCGGCTTTCTTGCAAATCACAATAGAATTGGCGGGAGTAATAATCTGCATAACCTTCGATAGTCTCGATCAATTTCATAAAACAAACTCAGTTCATGCGACTAAAATTCAAAACATAAACCGTGGAATAGTATTCATATATTTATGTGTTTCAGATTAAAACTTTACCTTGAGCTTTGCCAGATGGTGCTGGCAACGAAGCATCCGCTTTTTCCACCTCAAACGAAAACGCGCAACCCATATTGGCCGCTCAATCTGCGCGCATATCGCGTGCTCCAAGGCTGAGAGGTTGCGCCCTGAATTACGCAACAAGCGTAAATTTTCTTGGGGGAATATTCGCATACCCGCGCGCGGTAAACAGACTGCCGCTACCCGAGCAGGGTCTAAAGGCAAGGGGAAAACCGGCGCTTTATCAAGCACACCAAGAATTTCAAGTGACGTCATGGTACGCATACATTTTTCACAGCGACAGCAGTTGTACATGCCGTCGACTCGCTCCCAGCACACACGCAAATTTTGCAGCGCCAGCGGTTCACCTGCCAAATGTTTTATCTTGTCCATTCGACGAGCCTCACAGGCGTCATGCACTATCTGTAGTCGCTCATCGGAAAACAGATGATCCGTATACAGCCAGCTACCCCATGGCTTTTGTTCGTCCACGCTGAATGAGCCTGGAATTCTTACCTCACCAATGTTTCCTGCCAACATACGAGCTACAGCTATCAAGGCAAGACCGTGTGCATGAAGAGGCCAACTCCCAAAATCTTGCAATACCTTACCAAGATTGCTTTCAACCGGGAGGTAATTGACTCCTAAAGCTTCAGCTACTGACAGGCACGTGGCATCAACAGCTGCCCGACGCGGAAAATCATCAAGGCGAACATCAAAACCGTGAATATAGACAATATCGGTTATCTGCTCCTTACCTTTGATCAGGGTGAAAAAAGAGTCCGCACCACCGGAAAAAAAACTTGCGCAACCCGCACCCTTGGACGCAATCGTGGCTTTATAGGTGCCCAACGGCTTAATATTAACCGGCTGGAAATCAGTGAAACTTTCAGTGAACCGACGCATGTACTCGTACACGCCCGCCAGGAACGACTCTGATAATTCCCCGTCGACCCGCAGATCCCAGCCCTTGCGCATACCTGCTAGTACGGCCAGGGCAACACCGGCCTCAAGGCCCGGCTGTGGCTGAAGTCCCCTGCCTGAGATATATACTTGATAGTCACGCACCGGCGTCACGATTGAAAATTCGATCCGGGCAGTTGAATTCTCAGTTACAGGTTCCCAGCTGACTTGACGTAGTACAATTTCAGTCATAGTGAGAAACTCGCGCCTTGACTGCCGTTAACAACCGAAGCGACCAGGGAATGCGACAGCTTCCTGGCGATGGGCGCCAGCCCAGACCAAGCCAAGAGTGACGCATAGTGGCTAAATCGGGTGATAAATCCAGACCAAACAGCTTGCTCATAAAAGCATGCATATTCTTATCTGTAGGCAGCTCCCAGCTGTAGGCCGCATCGGCCCAGAGTACGCGTTCAAAACCGGCCTGTTTCAGTCCCACTGCGTCAGCCTCATGCAAAAAATCACCTTGATGACCGTTCGAATTCCATCGGTCCACAAAATCATTAAGAAACTCTCCAACCGGGGTAGCTCTGCCTACGTCCATTATCACCAGACGTCCGCCAGGGCGTAACAAACGAAACCACTCCTGATAAAGCTCAACGCGATTAAATTCGTGATGAACGCCGGTAAGACTCCCAACAACATCAAAACTGGCTCCGACCAACCCAGTCGCACGTAGAGAGGTTTTTTTGCAGTTGACGCCTGCAATCTTGCACGCCCGGTCAAACGCGGGTGCCGGATCCACGCCCTGATATTGGTGGAGGTTTGAAACGTAGCGCGCAAGCGTGCCGTTACCACAAGGCGCGTCAAGCAGGCGCTCACCTTGTTGCAGTTTCAGGTAACCGAAAAATGCTGAAAATTCTTCCACACGCGCGTCTGGCCAACGTTCGCAAGCTTCAATGTATTGACCCGCACGCTTACCAAATATTGCCGAATAGTCCATTTCAGCTTCACCTTCCTTTGCTTATCGAGGTACGTGGGCTTCCAGCCATCTTCTCAGCGGGCTATCTTCTGGCCAATTGCGAATCAAGCGAGACCGATCCTTGGTCCAGGCTCGCTGCCAATCCTGCTGACTACTGTGAGCACTGAGAGCATCCAGATCAATTAACCAAAGGACCTTTCCGTCCCATAGCAAATTAGTCGCTTTGAAGTCGCCGTGGGTCACCCTCGACTCAATTAGCTGCTTGAATACAATGAGAATCGCAGTAGCTTCATCACTTTCGGGCACTCTTTCTCCAGCGCTACCAAAATGAGTCAACAAATCAGTACCCGAACAATACTCGGTTATTAACCAGGCACGACGGCGTAACGGGCCAAAACGACTTTCGATCATCGCCAGAGGAGCGGGCGTGGCAATCCCCAGGAACTGCAGCCTGTGGCCGGCAAGCCAGGAATGCCATGCCCGGCTTGGGCGCCAGAAGCGCGTCAACCAGTGACGTAGTCCCTTGATGTTGTAACGCTTGATGACCACGGGGCCATCTTGGGTCTCTGCCAGAGTAACGCTGCTACTGCCACCGTCTTTCATGGTGGGCGCGGCAGCGAAAGGCTGATCGGGATCATTGAGCAAGGCTTGCAGCGCCTCGGCCTTGCTGCGCACTACCGAGGTAAAACGTGACCAGCTTTTTTGCACCATGAAATGGGTGCAGTCGCGCACGGCCTTGGCCAACCAGGCATTCAGCCGTTTGACGCGGACCTCTCTTACCTGCCGGAGCAGCCGGTCAGGGTTGAGCGAGCGTTCGGCGTTCACCTGCAGATAGTCAATCAGCAGCAGTTCCATCATGGTGTCCCAGCACGAATCAAGCTGGGCAAAGAAGATGGCAAGGTTGTCTTCCGCCTCCCGAGCGCTGATTGGCTGGCCCGGGGAGAGCACCTTGATAGCATCCCCATCAATGACGTGCACCTGACCTTCGTGCAACAGGAAATTGCCCATGTGGAGATCGGTCTGGATCAGACCAGCGCGATGCATAAGTGCGATGCTGCGCAATGCGCTGCCCATGAGGGCCATGGCCTCAGGGTCGCCAGGCGCAAGGACCGATTTACCAGTCAAAGCACAAAGCGCGTCCCATTGCTGCTGTAGCGTCTGCGCACTCTCAAGGTAATGGGTACACAGATAGAATCCTTCATGCTCCAGTTCGCCCAGGGCAACGATGCCGGGCGTATGGATTTGTGCCGTATCAAGTGCGCCCAGCCCGTCCATCTCCCGCTGCCAGTGCTGCCTGGCACGGGAAGCGATGAACAGCTTGACCAACACCGCCTGCCCCGCAAGCTCTCCGGCGCCCACCAGCCTCTGCTGCGGCAACACGCGCAGCCAATCAGTGACTGTCAGCTCACCTGAGGGAGTCGCCACGGTAAGTGGCGCGGGAGGTTCCCGACCACTTTGACGCAAGGTCTGAATAATACTTTGGGTCAAGCTGCTGCCTTCCTCTTGATTCGCCTGTCAATTTTCATGATCCAGCCTCGAGCCTCATCGTCCAGCTTGCGCTTGTCGAGGTAAGACAGCAGAAAGCTCAACCTCTGTGCTCTGGACGGCTTTTGTGTGCGCCTGTTGAGGGTGGCGAGGTCGGACACCCGGTCGTGCTTTCCCAGCCAGCTGCGCCGGGTCTTCTCCAGATCGATCAGCCGGGCTTCTGCCTGACCGTGCCTGAGCTTGACGAAAATGTGTTTTGCATACAGACAATTATGCACATTGCCCGTCTGGTGCAGGCGTTTGACCAGCATTGCAATAGCCTGAATCAGTGTCTTCTTGTCCGTGTACGCGAGCGTATCCCACTTCTCCAGCCATTGATCCAGGGGATCAAAGTCATCCAGCGCACAGGTCAGCAAGAGCGCCCGTTTATGGCCTGCCTGGCGTCTCTCGGCAAAGGCAACCGCTTTCAGGGCAGGCACCTGATAACGGGCGTAAGCCTGGATGGCCCGGTACTCCCGGGCAAAGGTAGGCTCGCCAAACGGCTTCAGTACACTGCGAGTCAGATGGTTATCCTGGCGCTTCAGATAAAAACCGTGGCTTCTGCCCTGATCATCCTCCAGATCAAGACGGTAAACAGTGCTCCATCCACCACGGGTGGTATTGGGGGCGTCGACTGCATCCAGCTTGAGATTCCATAAAGCCTCAAAGCTGTTCAGTCGATGGCGCGCAAGCAACCTTCCCGAGTCGCCCGGCGCAAAAAAATCCTTGCTCATATTCATCCTAACCATGAATTTGTAACAAGGATAACGCAAATAATCGCTTACAGCTTGTCTCGTCCTGAGTCAGCGCTACTTGAGCTCACTCGCCCTGCGCGCCATTACCTGCGCAAGCAAGTGCCTTGAGGGCCCCGTCAGACGCTGCTTCCCGGTATAGGCGAGCAAAAACCGCAGCTTCTGACCCGGCGTTACTACCTGGCTCTTGCGCAACAGGCTGCGTAGGTCTCTGATCTTGTCCCGCTGGCCAAACCATGCGTGCCGGGTTTCTACCAGGTCGATCAGTCGCGCACCGGCCCCGTCATCGTCGAGCTTGAGAAAGATATGTCTCGGGTACAGATTGTTGTGCATCCGCTCGGCATTGTGCAGTGAGCGAACCAGAGCCGCTGCCGCCAGAATCAGATCCTGTCTGTCGCGCCAGGCCAGTGAGCTCCAGCGCTCGAACCACCAGGTAAGGGGTTTGTAGATATCCAGCGCCCGTGTCAGCAGAATCGCCTGTTGATGCCCATCCACGCTTCGCCGGGCAAAGAAGGCGGCTTCCAGCGCTGGGATACCCTGATGGGCGAAATGCTGGATTGCACGAAATTCGCGGGAAAAGGTGGGCTCTCCCAGCGGGCACCTGAGACTTCTCGCGAGCTGGTGATCCTGACGTTTGAGATAGAAGCTTTGCGGGTTGCCGTTGGCATCCTCCAGCTCGATACGCACAACTTTCTTTACCCCCTTGCCACTCGGGGGCGCAGTGGTACTGTCGTTCTCGCCATAGCGCCACAGTGCCTCGAAGCTATCAAGACCATGCCGTGCCAGCACGTCCTGCGCATTCACCGCAATAAAGACTTCGCTCTTCATTCGCGCCCCCTGAAAAAAGCCTCAACCGCTCTGATGCGCTTCTTGTCTTTGGTCGTCAATCGGGGGCTTTCGCAATAATCATGATAAAACCGCAAGCGCTGGGTGCGGGACAGGACCTGCTTGCCCAGTTTGTCCAGACAAGCGAGGTCCTTGATGATCCGGTACTCGAGCACAGGTCCCCACCAGAACGAACCACTGGGGCAGTCGATCATGAATACATCGGGAAAGGGTTTTTCATCGACCAGGATATTGCGCCATTTCAGATCGTTATGAGCAAACCGTTGAACATGCATCATGCGTGTCGCGTGGGCGATCTGACGCGATACATGATTCACCCAGACGCGGTCCTTGAAACGGGGATCTCCGTCCTTGGCGATATGCGCCAGATCGGCGGTGCCGGCAAGATCCTGGGTAACCAGGGCGCCGCGATAAAAGGCGCCGTTTCGACGCTCCAGACCAAAGCCGACAATAGTGGCCGAGGGTATGCCCCACGCCTGAAAGTGCTGCAGATTCTCCCATTCTGCCTGGATTCGCGCCCGGCCAATGTAGCGACGCAGATTCTTGCCGGCGCCGGTGTAGCGTTTGACGTAATAGTAGCGATCAGCCACCCACACCTTGTGCACGGTACTGATCGGATCGCTGGTGATCTGTTCGCCTTCCAGCGCAAACACCGTATCCAGATCAGCGAAGACCTCGCCGCTGACACCGGTGGCATATTCGGGATTCAACGTCCAACCCGTCATGCATTCGAACCCTTGGCATACTTGCGCTCGAATCGCGCCTGCAATTGTCCGGCCTTGGCCTCGAGCATCGCCAACAAAGCGGCCTCATCGACCAGTACCTGGCGTAGGGGCCGGGCGAAGTATTCCCGCAAAAATCGCAGCTTGTCGCGACGGGTGAGCCCGATATTCAATGCCGAAAAATACAAACCGGCCAGATCCTTGTCCCTCCAGCGACGCGGTACGCTGGGGCGGATCTGCGCGCGGTGCAGATCAATCAGGGAAAGCCGGAAATGCTCAGGCGTCGGCGGCTGGTCGGTATGCAGCAAAAAGTGGCAGATATAGCAATCACGGTGGTTCACGCCAGCCTGATGCATCCGCCGGGTCATGCTCGCGACTTCCTTGATCAAGGCCCGTTTGAGCGCAGGCGGCGGCGGCGTGGTGGTCCAGTCGAGACTGAAGTCCTCGAGGCTGATCGTGGGAGCCAGTTCCTCGGTAATGATGAAGGAGTGCCGATTCGCCGGATTGGCTCCGCGCTCGCCAAAGGCCACTGCAGTCATGGTGGGCACATGTGCGGCCGTGAGCGCATGGATCGCCTCCCACTCCTGGTCCGCGCCCAGTACCGGACGCTTCAGCGTGAGCCAGTTCTTCAGAATCTCGCCCCAGCCCACGCCACGATGAATCTTGACGAAATAGCCCTGCCCTGCGACTTCCGTGCGCAACGTACGACGCGCTTCCAGCTCACGGAAGACTTCACCCTGCAGCGCCTCGACCTGCCGGAAGGCGTCCTGGCCGGCCCACAATGTGGCGAAAGGTTCGGATAGATGCAGGGTCAAACAGTCTCTCCCAGAATCACGTCAGCTGCACGCTCCGGCAGACTGTAGAGATCGGCCCGGTCGGCAAACGCCAGTGCATTCTCGTGCCAGCGCAGACGCACCTCTCGGTCCTCAAGCACCTGCAGCAACGTGTGGTTGAATTGGCGCTGCTGGAAAGGCGTGGGTATCACGCGGCCACAATCGGCTTCTTCAATATAGTGTGCGTAGCCACATACATCAGTCACCAGCACAGGCAGACCCGCGACCAGCGCTTCGAGCAGCACCGTTCCGGTATTCTCGTTATACGCGGGATGCACCAGCACATCGGCGCCCAACAGAAACCGTGGAACATCGTCCCTGCCTGCCAGAAAGTCGACCTGATCACTAATGCCGGCGGCGCGCGCCTGCATCTGAAAGGGCTTGGCGTCGTCCTGTCCGATGACGATCAGTCGCGTACGCTTGCGCATATTGCCTGGCAAGCTGGCCAGCGCGGCAATCGAGCGGTCCAGGCCCTTGGTCTTGAAGCCGGAGCCCACCTGCAGTAACAGCAGATCGTCATCCGCCAGCCCGAACTCCGCACGCAGTGCGGCGCGTTGCGCGGCGGCATCGGGCGGCATTCTGCGGTCCGGCGCAATACCCGGCGGCAGGAGATGAAAGCGATCCTCCGGTGTGCGGTAATGCTTCATGAACAGGGGCTTCTGCACTTCGGAGATCATCAGGATCTCGGTACCTCGCTCCGGTGCAAAAACCGCTTTCTCATACTCGGCGAAATGCCGGTACCGACCCCAGAGGCGGTACAGCGGATTGCGCAGTGTCTGCGCCTTGTCCTCGAAACAGGGGTCGGCGGCATAGTACACATCCAGTCCCGGCATCTTGTTGAAGCCCACAACCCTCTCCACCGGCCGCTTGGCAAGATCCGCCTGCACCCAGGCAGTGAATTTCTCGTTGCGGCGATGATTGGACAGTGCTTTGACCGGGGCGACCAGTACTTCGAAACCCTCAGGCACATCGCCTTCCCAGATCAGCGTGTAAACGCGGATAGCATGTCCGCGCTCCTGACACACGCGCGCTATACGCATGAAGTCGCGCTGCAGTCCGCCAAAGGGGAAATACTTGTACAGCACAAAAGCCAGTTGCATCAGAGCACTCTCTCGTCCGTCAGCAGCCCTTCCAGTTGAGTCATGACTCTTTCCGGGTGCAGGCGGGTAAAGCATAAGGGTTGCTCGCGGTGCAGGTCGAACTCGCGAGCATCTGCGGGCGTGGGCGTGTAAACACAGCGTTTCTGCATGCACGGGGCGCAGGGGAAGTCACTGGCCAGATGGATCTGGGAGCTGCCGTAGGCACCGGTAAACCCGGCATTGGTTGGCCCGAACAGGGAGATCCCGGGTACGTCGAGCGCGGCAGCCAAATGGCCAAGCCCCGTATCAACCGCAACGCAGGCGCGAGCTCCCGCAATGATCCGGGCAATGCCTGCCAGCTGCATTGGTGGCAAGACCTGAACCCCGTCCAGATCAGCGGCAATGCGCTCAGCTCTCGCCTTTTCAGCTGGGTTGCCCCATGGCAGACGCACCTCGATTCCCTGTTCTATGGTCAACTCGGCCAATCGCCGCCAGTACAACTCCGGCCAATGTTTGGAGGCCCATGTAGTACCGTGCAGAAACAGCACATACGGTCGTGTCGCCGGGCCACCGCTGAAATATTCGCAATCCAGACCATAATCACCCAGGCCATCAGGCAATTGATAGCCCAGCGCAGCAGCGAACAACTGACGCACTCGCTCAACCGCATGCTGGCCCCAAGGCACATCCAAACCGCGATCATAGAAGCGACTCGCCAAAGGCTCGCGCGCGGAGGTGCGATCCAGCCCCACAACAGGACCCTGAGCATAGCGGGTCAGAAATGCACTCTTGAGCAAGCCCTGGGCGTCAATGATCAGGTCGTAGGGAGTACTTTTGAGACGCTGCCGAACGTTTTTCCATTCGCCGCTGCGCATGGTCTTAAATGGACTCTTGCGCCAGCGGCGTATCGCTACAGGAATGACCTGAGCAACGGCTGGATGCCAGGCGGGAATTTCGGCAAAGGCCTCTTCCACTACCCAGTCGAACTCGATATCAGGTATCGAGCGCCGCGCATCGGTCAAGGCTGGCAACGTATGAATCACATCCCCCATCGAGGAGGTCTTGATCAGCAGCACGCGCATGGTCAGCTGTCCCGCGGATCGGCAAGAGGCTCGCTGACCAGCCGACCCAGAGCGGTTGTAACCAGCTCGGGACGCAAGTCGCGCAGACAGTTGTAATGACCAAAACGGCAGGTGCGCTCAAAGCACGGACTGCATTCCAGACCAAGCTGGAGCGTCTCCACGCTACTGGCCAGCGGCGGCGTGAACCCGGGCGACGTGGAGCCGTAAACGGCCACCAACGGCCGGTCGAGCGCTGCCGCCACGTGCATCAGCCCCGAGTCATTGCTGACGACAGCGCTGGCGCAGGACAGAAGGTCAATTGCCTCGGCAAGACTGGTGTCGCCTGAAAGGTTGACGGACTCTTCGCGCAGGCCGGGTATCAATCGCTGGCGGATATCCTCGCCAACCGGATGGTCCTTCTTGGAGCCGAATATCCAGACTTGCCAACCCTGGCGTATCTTTTCATCGGCCACAGCCGCGTAGTGCTCCGAAGGCCAACGTTTGGACTCGCCAAATTCTGCGCCGGGGCACAGCGCCAGCACCGGCCGATCCAGAGTCAATCCGAAACGGCTCAGCGCAGCATCAAGGCTCACCTGTTCAATCTGCAATGCAGGTTTGGGGTATGGCTCAGGCAAGTGAGCACCAGGCTCAAATGCCAGTGCCATGAACCGCTCGATCATCAGCGGATAGCGCGCCTTGTTCAGTACCCGGGCATCGTTGAGCAGACCGTAGCGCATCTCGCCGCGCCAACCTGTGCGCTTGGGAATACCGGCAAAGAATGGCACCAACGCGGACTTGAAGGAATTGGGCAGCACGATCGCCTGGTCGTACCGTCCCGCCAGCTCCTTGCCAATGCGTCGGCGAGTACCCAGTTCAAGCACGCCATGACCCAACGGAAAGCTGAGCGCCTGACGTACCTGCGGCATACGTTCGAGGATCGGCCGACTCCACTCGGGAGCCAGCACGTCGATCTGGCAATCCGCGCCATGCTGCGACTGGAGGCAGGCGAATAGCGTCTGCGCCATCACCATGTCGCCAACCCAGCTTGGCCCCACGATCAGAATTCTCATAAGCAGCAAGCCTCAAGCTGCAAGAAAGCCCGAAACGGCGGCAAGCGTCCGATTCCCGACAGTTTGCAGCTTGCAGCTTGCAGCTTGCAGCTCTCAGCTGACAAGCGTGCGCCACTCAGGGTGCGCTGCGGTCTGACCGCTGACCAGGTCGAAATAGGCCTTTTGCAACTTCTCGGTGATCGGCCCACGATGCCCAGCACCAATCTGCCGACAATCGAGCTCGCGAATCGGGGTTACTTCAGCGGCGGTGCCGGTAAAGAAAGCCTCGTCAGCGATATATACCTCGTCACGGGTAATGCGCTTTTCGACAATCGGAATGT
>NZ_VTTI01000006.1:42830-52128 GCF_008641105.1 Halopseudomonas salina | reverse complement strand
TCAGCTCGCGCGCCAGCGTCAGTACCGTGCTGCGGGTAATGCCGTTCAGACAGGCTGTCACTTCCGGGGTGTAGATCACGCCAGCCTTGATAATGAAAATATTCTCGCCGGAGCCTTCGGCCACATAGCCTTCCGGGTCGAGCAGCAGCGCTTCGTCCGCCCCAGCAGATACCGCTTCCTGCAGGGCCAGCATGGAGTTCATGTAGGCACCACTGGCCTTGGCCCGGGTCATGGTGATGTTCACATGGTGGCGGGTAAAGGAGCTGGTGCGAATCTTGATGCCGCGCTCCAGTGCCTCATCACCCATGTAGGCACCCCAGTGCCAGGCAGCAACACTCACGTGCACCTTGAGGTTATCGGCGCGAATGCCCATGCCCTCGGAGCCGTAAAATGCCAGAGGACGGATATAGGCAGTTTCCAGGTTGTTGTCACGCACAGCGGCACGCACCGCTTCGTTGATTTCTTCTTTGGTGAAGGGAATCTTCATGCCCATGATGTGGGCGGAATCAAACAGCCTGTCGGTATGTGCCTCCAGACGGAAAATCGCGGTGCCGTCCGGCGTCTTGTACGCGCGCACACCTTCGAAAACCGCCATACCGTAGTGCAGCGAGTGCGTCAGCACATGAATATTGGCTTCGCGCCAGGGGACCATTTTACCGTCAAACCAGATAAAGCCATCACGATCGGCCATCGACATTGCAGCCCACTCCATAATATTGGGTTGTACTAAACTGGTGGATCCAAATTCGTATGTGTCGGCCGACCTGCCTCTGGCGGAGAGCACAGCTCAGCCCGCCGGACCTAATCAGGCAGCCACTGTTGCCAGAGGGCCATGACGGCGCGACGAAAATCATGAAACTGGTCGCCGCTTACTTTGCCTGGCTGCTTTTGCAATGCCAGGCGATGGGCCGCTGCCCGGTAGGCCTTGTAAGCCTCCTGCAGACGTTGTACGTCTTCACCGGATACCAATCCGGCGTCCCGCAGCCCATCAAGTATTCGGATGTTGTCGGTGTACCGCAGCAATTCGGGGTGCTGGCACGACCAGGCCAGGACGGCATATTGCACCATAAATTCGATGTCGACGATACCTCCGGCATCCTGCTTGAGATCAAACAGTGCCTGTTCGGTAAACGCTGAGGGCGCGAATCCTGCACTGGTTGCCTTGGTAGCCAGGTTATCACGCATTTTCTGGCGCATGCCGGTGACCTCGGCCCGCAGAGCGGCTTCGTCGCGGGGCCTGCCGAGCACCTCGGCGCGCAGCACATGAAAGCGATGACTCAGGCGCTTGCAACCGGCCAGAACACGGGCTCTGACCAGCGCCTGGTGCTCCCAGGTCCAGGCTTCCTCGCGCTGGTAGCGCGCATAGGATTTCAGCGAGCTGACCAGCAGCCCGGAGTCTCCCGAGGGTCGCAGACGCATATCCACATCATAGAGCGCCCCGGAGGTGGTCTGGGCATTGAGCATATGGATAATCCGCTGACCCAAACGAGTATAGAACCGGCTGCCATCGATCGGTCTGGGACCATCGGTTTCAGCCTGGCCATCCCCATCGTGAATAAACACCAGATCCAGGTCAGAACCATGACCCAGCTCGATGCCGCCAACCTTGCCGTATCCCAGAATCACAAAGTCCATTTCACAATCGGAGCCATCCTCGCGCTTGGGCTTACCATGGCGCAGGGTCATCTCCCGCCAGGCCAGCTGCAACACCTGCTGCAAGATCGCCTCGGCGATCCAGGTGAGGTAGTCACTGACTTTCATCAACGGCAGGCTACCCGCAATCTCGGAAGCTGCAACACGCAGCACATGGGCACGTCTGAAGTAGCGAAGCACCTCCATCTGCTGCTCAAGATCATCCTCGGGAATCCGCATCAGCTGCTGACGCAGCTCATCAACCAGCTCTTCGGTTTCCGGTGGTCGATACAAGCGCCCGGCATTCAGCAGCTCATCCAGCACCACTGGATAGCGGGTGATCTGTTCGGCGATCCACGGGCTGGCCGAACACAGCACCAGCAATTCCCGCAGGGCGCCAGGATTCTCCGTCAGCAACAGCAGATAGGCTGACCGTCTGGCCACGGCCTCGACCAGAGGCATCACGCGATCCAGCGCCAGATCCGGATCATCCTGTTCGCTGGCCATGCCCAGAAGCCGCGGCACAAATACATCCAGCCGCTCGCGGCCAAGCCTCTGCATGGACTTGACCCGACCGGAATTCAGCAGGCCACCGATCTTGCGCCATGCCTCTTCGGGGTCCTTGAACCCACCTGAACGCAACTGCTCGATGGCCTGTTCAGGGTCGCCACTTTCCCACACCGGAATCCATTCGGCATGCCAGCCAGGCTCTTCATCCTGATCCTCATCAGGATCAGCAATCACGCCGGCAAAATGCTTCGCCACACGGCCACGGTGCGTTTCCAATGTCTCGCGAAAGCTGTCCCAGCCATCAAATCCCAACATATAGGCAACCCGCGCCCGCCCCTGCGGATCAGTCGGCAACATCTGTGTCTGCCGGTCATCAATGGCCTGCAGTGCATGCTCGGCATCGCGCAGAAACAGATACGCCGACTTGAGCTCATCCACTACCGCGGACGGCAAATATCCATTGGCAGCCAGTACATCGAGTACGGTCAGAATCGGACGCTGCTGTAACGCCCTTTCGCGCCCGCCATGGATCAGTTGAAAAGCCTGGCCGATAAACTCGATCTCGCGGATTCCACCAGAGCCGAGCTTCACGTTGTCTTGCAGGCCCTTGCGCTGGACCTCACGCTGGATCATGAGCTTGAGGCTACGCAGCGCTTCAATAGCGGCAAAATCCAGATAGCGCCGGTACACGAATGGCTTGAGCATGGATTGCAGCTCGGCACCGGCCGCCTGGTCACCCGCCACAACCCGTGCCTTGATCATGGCGTAGCGCTCCCAGTCACGGCCCTGACTCTGGTAGTACTGCTCCAGGGCATCAAAGCTGAACACCAACGCGCCACTGTCGCCATAAGGTCGCAGACGCATATCTACACGAAACACAAAACCGTCAACGGTTATGTTGTCCAGCGCCTTGATCAACCGCTGCCCGACGCGGATGAAGAACTCCTGGTTAGACAGGCTGCGTCGCCCTCCCCGCGTCTCGCCGGCTTCCGGATAGGCAAAGATCAGATCGATATCTGACGACAGGTTGAGCTCGCGCGCGCCCAGCTTGCCCATCCCCAGCACCACCATATGCTGAGGATCACCCGCGTCACTCATCGGGGTGCCCTGACTGGTGCAACTGTCTGCGTATAACCATCGATAGGCAGCTTCAATACAGTGATCGGCCATCTCGGACAGATCCCGAACGGTTTCGGCGGTATCGGCTCGGCGGGTCAGATCACGCCAGATGATCCGCACCTGCTGCTCCTGTCGAAAGCGCCGAAGAGACTGCGCCAACAGGTCCTCGGTATCCACCTCGGCGAGGGCCTCAGCCAACATGGACTCCATCTCCCCACTTGCCAGCCGGCGCCATAACAGATCACCGCGCATCAGCCTCCCGGCCATGGCCGGATCGCGTCGCAATTGCTCGGCCACAAAATCACTGCCCGCCAGCACATGCCGCAGCTCGGCTATGAACTCTTCGCTCTGCGCCTGTGGGTCCTTCAGCTCATCCTGGGCAACTGCTGCGCGCCATTGGGCCAAATGATGATCAACCAGCGGCTGCAACGAAAACGGGAGGGGGGACGGCGGAGAAAAAACCATGGTCTATCCTGTAGAAACGACAATGCTGCAGCTTGCCACGCCAGCATCGGATGGAAAAGAGCCCGCAACCGGGACCGGCTGGTCATTTTGTAGTTTTACTACCAAAGTCGCAGCAAATCAGTGGAATCTTAATAATTCATGTAGTTATACTACAGCCACCGAATCCAATACTCGTCAGTCAAACCGGGCGCCTTGCCCGCCAAGACTGATTAGGCCCACAAGGTCTGGAGCAAATAATGAAGCAAGACGATATCGATCCCCTTGAAACCCAGGAATGGCTCGACTCTCTGGAATCCGTGCTGGACAACGAAGGCGAGGATCGGGCGCATTACCTGATAACCCGCCTGGGGGAACTGGCCAGCCGCAGTGGCACACCGCTGCCCTATGCAATCACCACCCCCTACCGCAATACCATCCCGCTGACCCACGAATCGCCGATGCCCGGTGACCTGTTCATGGAGCGGCGAATTCGGTCGATGGTCCGCTGGAACGCGTTGGCCATGGTCATGCGCACAAACCAGCAGGATCCCGATCTGGGCGGTCATATTTCCACCTTTGCTTCCAGTGCCACCCTGTATGACATCGGTTTCAATTACTTTTTCAAGGCCCCCACCGAGGAACATGGTGGCGACCTGGTGTTCTTTCAGGGTCACGCCTCCCCCGGCATTTATGCCCGGGCCTACCTCGAAGGCCGCATTAGCGAAGAGCAGCTCAACAACTTTCGCCAGGAAACCGATGGCAAGGGCCTCTCCTCTTATCCTCACCCTTGGCTGATGCCCGATTTCTGGCAGTTCCCGACCGTATCCATGGGCCTGGGCCCGATCCAGGCCATCTACCAGGCGCGCTTCATGAAATACCTGGAGCACCGGGGCTTTATCGAGCCCGGCAAACAGAAGGTCTGGTGTTTTGTCGGCGACGGCGAAACAGACGAGCCCGAGTCGCTGGGCGCCATCTCCCTGGCCGGCCGTGAAAAGCTCGACAACCTGATTTTCGTCATCAACTGCAATCTGCAGCGCCTGGATGGACCGGTACGTGGCAACGGCAAGATTATCCAGGAGCTGGAGGGCAGCTTCCGCGGCGCCGACTGGAACGTGATCAAGGTCATCTGGGGCCGCATGTGGGATCCCCTGCTCGCCCGCGACCACGATGGCCTGTTGCAGCAACGCATGGAAGAGGCGGTGGACGGCGACTACCAGAACTACAAGGCAAACGACGGTGCTTACGTTCGCGAGCATTTCTTCGGTACCCGGCCCGAGCTAAAGGAGATGGTCAAGGACCTGTCCGACGAGGAAATCTGGAAGCTTAACCGCGGTGGCCACGATCCTTACAAGGTGTATGCCGCCTACCATGACGCGGTCAACCACACAGGTCAGCCGACAGTGATCCTGGCCAAGACCATCAAAGGCTATGGCACCGGTGCTGGTCAGGGGCAGAATACCGCCCACAACACCAAGAAGGTCGATATCGACAGCCTGAAGTTGTTCCGCGACCGCTTTGATATTCCGGTCAACGACAAGGACCTGGAAAAGCTGCCCTTCTACAAGCCCGAGGAAGGCAGCGCCGAATACAAATACCTGCACTCGCGCCGCGAAAAACTTGGCGGCTATATGCCCAAGCGCCGCGTTGAAAGCTTCAAGGTACCGGTACCGCCACTGGACACGTTGAAAGCGATTCTGGATGGCAGCGGCGATCGGGAGATTTCCACGACCATGGCCTTCGTGCGCATCCTCTCGCAGTTGGTCAAGGACAAGGAACTGGGTTCGCGTATTGTGCCAATCGTGCCAGATGAGGCGCGCACCTTTGGTATGGAAGGCATGTTCCGCCAATTGGGTATCTACTCTTCGGTCGGTCAGCTCTACGAGCCTGTGGACAAGAATCAGGTGATGTTCTACCGAGAGGACAAGAAGGGGCAGATCCTCGAGGAGGGCATCAACGAGGCCGGCGCGATGTCCAGCTGGATTGCTGCGGCCACTGCGTACAGCACCTATAACCAGCCGATGCTGCCGTTTTATATCTTTTATTCGATGTTCGGATTCCAGCGTATTGGCGATCTGGCCTGGGCCGCCGGAGACAGCCGCGCCAAGGGCTTCCTGATTGGCGGCACCGCCGGGCGCACCACGCTCAACGGCGAAGGCCTGCAACACGAGGACGGCCACAGCCACATTCTGGCATCGACCATCCCCAATTGCCGCAGCTACGATCCCACCTATGGTTACGAGCTCGCGGTGATCATCCGTGAGGGTGCACGGCGGATGATGGAGGAACAGGAAAACGTCTACTTCTATCTGACCGTGATGAACGAGGCCTACGAACAACCGCCGATGCCCAAGAGCAAGGATGTCGAGGAAGGCATCATGCGCGGCATGTACCTGCTGCAGGAGGAGAAGAAACCGGCCAAGCTGCATGTGCAACTGATGGGCAGCGGTACCATCCTGCGTGAGGTGATCGAAGCCGCAAATATTCTCCGGGAGCAGTTCAAGGTGACGGCGGATATCTGGAGCGTCACCAGCTTCAACGAGTTGCGCCGCGACGGCCTGGATGTGGAACGCTGGAACCGGCTGCACCCGACCAAGACCGCCAAGGTCAGTTTTGTCGAGCGCAATCTGGCCAAGCGCAAGGGGCCGGTGATTGCCTCTACCGACTACATGAAACTCTTCGCTGATCAGATCCGCCAGTGGGTCCCGGGTACCTACAAGGTGTTGGGCACAGATGGCTTTGGACGAAGCGACAGCCGTCGCAAGCTACGGCATTTCTTCGAGGTAGACCGTAACTGGGTGGCCTACAGCGCGCTGGTCGCGCTGGTGGAATCCGGTGACCTGGAACCCAAGGTGCTCAGCGATGCGCTGAAAACCTTCGGTATCGATCCCGGCAAGACCAACCCGCTGGACTGCTGAGGAGACAGGCAATGAGTGAAGTAATCAAGGTACCCGGCATCGGCGACGGTGAAGGCGAAGTCATTGAAATACTGGTCAAGGCCGGCGACAAGGTCGAGGCCGAGCAGAGCCTGGTCGTTCTCGAATCGGACAAGGCCAGCATGGAAATCCCCTGCCCCAAGGCAGGCACGATCAAATCGGTCAAGGTCAGCATGGGCGACAGCCTAAAAGAAGGTGACGACCTGATCGAACTGGAAGTGGCGGACGGCGGCGAGAGCGAGCCCGAGAAGGAAGCTGAATCCGAAGAGTCCGACAGCAAGCCCAAAGACGACAAGTCGCAGGACGATGAGCCTGCAAAGCCCGCAGCGTCGGAGGCCAAGTCGGAATCAGGCGACGTTGGCGATAGTGGTGACAGCGGCGAAGTAAAAGAGGTCAAGATTCCGGATCTGGGCTCGGACAGCAAAGCCGAAGTGATCGAGATACTGGTCGCCAAGGGCGACAAGGTCGAGGCTGACCAGTCGCTGATCGTGCTCGAGTCCGACAAGGCAAGCATGGAGATCCCGGCGCCCTTTGCTGGCACAGTGGAATCCGTTGAGATCAAGAAAGGTGATCAGGCGGGCACGGGTGACCTGATCCTGCATATGCGCACCGAGGGCGGTGGGGCCAAGTCTGAATCCAAGCCCGCAAAATCCGACGCGCAGGCATCGGCTCCCAAGGCAGGAGAAAAGAAAACCACCTCTGAGCCGGACCAGCCAGAGGAAGACACTCCGCCTCCGGTCGGCGGCCCAAGCCGTGATGGCGCCAAGGTACATGCCGGCCCGGCAGTGCGCCTGCTGGCCCGCGAGTTCGGCATTGAACTGGCCAAGGTAAAACCCAGCGGACCCCGTGATCGCATCCTCAAGGAGGACGTTCAAAAATATGTGAAGGGCCTGGCCAAGCAGGAAAAACAATCAGCGGCCGGGGGCGGAGCAGGCATACCACCTGTACCCCAGATAGATTTCAGCCGCTTTGGCGAGACAGAAACGAAGGACATGACCCGCCTGCAACAGGCCGGAGCGACCAACATTCACCGCAGCTGGCTGAACGTGCCGCATGTGACCCAGTTCGACCTGGCTGACATCAGCGAACTGGAGAGCTTCCGCAAGGCGCAGAAAACGGTAGCGGAAAAGGCTGGCGTGAAACTGACCGTCCTGCCCTTCCTGCTCAAGGCCTGTGCGCATCTGCTGCGCGAGATGGAGAACTTCAACGCGTCCCTGGCGCCCAATGGCAAGCAACTGATCTACAAGAAATACGTGCATATCGGCTTTGCAGTCGATACACCCGACGGCCTGATGGTGCCGGTAATACGCGATGTGGATAAAAAGAGCCTGCTGCAACTGGCAGGGGAAGCGGCTGAGTTGGCGGAGAAGGCGCGCACCAAGAAGATCAGTGCTGATGCAATGCAGGGTGCCTGCTTCACCATCTCCAGCCTGGGACATATCGGCGGCACCTATTTCACACCCATCGTCAATGCACCGGAGGTGGCTATTCTCGGAATATCCAAAGCCACCATGCAACCTGTCTGGGATGGAGAGGCGTTTCAGCCGAAGCTGATGCTGCCGCTATCGCTGTCCTACGATCACCGCGCGATCAACGGTGCCGCCGCAGCGCAATTTACCAAACGACTGGGTGAACTGCTGGGGGATATTCGGTCGATGTTGCTTTAAGGCGATCACGGCCCAGGTGGAACTGGGCCCTCCCAGCCCGGGAGTGTCGAGTTCCACCTCGACAAAAGAGCCAACCAAAACTCCGCCGGCCCAGGTAGAACTGGGCCATCCCAGAGAAATTACCCCCCTCCCCAGGCACTTG
Organism: Halopseudomonas salina; assembly: GCF_008641105.1. Next base: position 43,681 of record NZ_VTTI01000006.1, on the reverse strand, counting down.
ACCACCTCCAGTCTTCAGCCGTGGCGCATAGCCCTGCTTTGACAGGATTCTGATGGACGTAATATATGGCAGCGTCCAGATGGCGCTGATCACGAATATATCTGTCCCAATACCCGCGCATCCAGAAGCGCCCCATAGGCAAAGGTAACGCCAGGGCCTCGCCATTCAATACCGCCCATCGTGCGCTGTATGATTTCCAACCCTGCACAATCCGTGGCAAAGAAAAAGTCGGCTCTATCAAGGCATGCACGTGATTGGGCATGACGCACCAGGCAATCAGCTGATACCGGCGGCCATGGTAAAAGCGCAGGGTCTGGCACATGATTTCAGCCAGTGCCGGCTCCCGCAAAGCACAGCAACCGAGCCCCTGGTCGAGCCAGCGCTCAATGGCTTCACGCTGTTTTCTGGACTGTTGTTCCGAGGGTAACTTCTGGATCTGTCTGCTCAAATCACGCAAAACAGGCTGCGGAAGGGCATCAGCCAAACGAAAAGTGATGAACTGGAGAGTGTGCGGCGCATCGAAGTGCGGCACTTTACGAGCCCTGTACCAGCCCCTGTGGTCGTTTGCTGTCATGCTGAACATCCATGTTCACGTTTTATTACATGAGTGCATGTTAGCAAGCGCTGTATTGATGGGCTGAGAGCTAAGTCGCAGTTTCAAGGATTGCCCAGCTTCGCTGGCCGCTGGCCGAGATGGAACTAGGCCCTCCCAGCCCGGGAATGTCGAGTTCCACCTCGACAAAGGGGTCAGCCCAAACTCCGCTGGCCCAGGTGGAACTAGGCCCTCCCAGGCCCGGGAATGTCGAGTTCCACCTCGACAAAAGAGCCAATCAAAACTCCGTTGGCCCAGA
>NZ_VTTI01000006.1:0-42587 GCF_008641105.1 Halopseudomonas salina | reverse complement strand
AGCCCAAACTCCGCTGGCCCAGGTGGAACTGGGCCCTCCCGGCCCGGGAATGTCGAGTTCCATCTCGACAAAGGGGTTAACCCAGACTCCGTTTGCTCAGGTGGAAACCGACCTTCCCGGTCACTGCTCAGCCAGTAAACACAAACTCATCGTTTTCAACCTTGGCCTTGATGGTCACGCCCGGTTCGAAGTCACCGGCCAATATGCGCTGGGCCAGCGGGTTCTCGATCCAGCGTTGTATCGCCCGCTTGAGCGGCCGTGCGCCATAGACAGGGTCGTAGCCAACCGATATCAACTTTTCCAGGGCTTCGTCTGTCAGCTCCAGGCTCAACTCCCGCTCTGCCAGGCGGTCGCCAAGGCGTTGCATCTGGATGCCCGCAATACCTGCAATCTGATCCCTGCCCAGAGGCTCGAACACCACCACTTCATCAATCCGGTTGATGAACTCGGGGCGGAAATGCTGCCCGATCGCGTCCATCACTGCCGCGTGCTGTCCTTCGGGATCGCCGACCAGCTCCTGAATCTGCGCGGAGCCCAGGTTGGAGGTCATGACGATTACCGTATTGCGGAAATCCACAGTGCGGCCCTGGCTATCTGTCAGACGACCGTCCTCGAGCACCTGCAGCAATACGTTGAACACATCCGGGTGAGCTTTCTCGACCTCGTCCAGCAGGATCACGGAATACGGCTTGCGGCGCACTGCCTCGGTCAGGTAGCCCCCTTCCTCATAACCGACATAGCCCGGAGGCGCACCAATCAGTCGAGCCACGGAATGCTTCTCCATGAATTCGGACATGTCGATACGCACCATTGCCTCGTCGGTGTCGAACAAGAACTCGGCCAGCGCCTTGCACAGTTCGGTCTTGCCCACGCCGGTTGGCCCGAGGAACATGAAGGAGCCACTGGGCCGGTTCGGATCACTCAGACCGGCGCGGGAGCGACGTACCGCGTTGGATACGGCGACAACAGCTTCATGCTGGCCGATCACCCGCTTGTGCAGGCCCTCTTCCATGCGCAGCAACTTGTCGCGCTCGCCTTCGAGCATCTTCGAGACTGGAATACCGGTCCACTTGGAGACGACCTCGGCAATCTCCTCTTCGGTCACCTTGCTGCGCAGCAACTGATTCTCGGTGGGTCCGTGCTGCTCGGCCATCTGCTGGCTGCGCTCCAGATCGGGAATCACGCCGTATTGCAGTTCCGCCATGCGCGCCAGCTCACCCTTGCGCCGTGCAGCCTCGAGTTCCTGCCGGGCCTGCTCGATTTTTTCCTGGATCTGCGCGGTGCCCTGTACATCGGCTTTTTCCGACTTCCAGATCTCTTCCAGATCGGCGTATTCACGCTCCAGCCGGGCAATATCTTCCTTGAGTTTTTCCAGGCGCTTGAGTGCGGCTTCGTCGTCCTCCTTCTTCAAGGCTTCACGTTCGACCTTGAGCTGAATCAGGCGGCGCTCGAGACGATCGAGTACCTCCGGCTTGGAATCGATTTCCATACGGATACGACTGGCCGCTTCGTCGACCAGATCAATTGCCTTGTCCGGCAACTGCCGGTCGGTAATATAGCGATGGCTCAACTTGGCCGCGGCGATGATCGCACTGTCAGTGATAGCCACCTTGTGGTGCACCTCATAGCGCTCTTTCAGCCCTCGCAGGATCGCAATGGTGTCCTCTTCGCTCGGCTCGTCCACCTGCACTTTCTGGAAGCGGCGCTCCAGTGCGGCATCCTTTTCTATATATTTGCGATATTCATCCAGCGTGGTGGCGCCCACACAGTGCAGTTCACCGCGGGCCAGGGCGGGTTTGAGCATATTGCCCGCATCCATGGAGCCCTCGGCCTTACCGGCGCCGACCATGGTGTGCAGCTCATCGATAAACAGGATTACCCGACCTTCCTGCTTGGACAACTCGTTGAGCACAGACTTGAGCCGCTCCTCGAATTCGCCACGGAACTTGGCACCGGCAATCAGCGAACCCATATCCAGGGACAGCAAACGTTTGTCGCGCAGACCGTCAGGCACCTCGCCATTGATGATGCGCTGCGCCAGACCTTCAACAATCGCGGTCTTGCCCACGCCGGGCTCACCGATCAGCACCGGGTTATTCTTGGTCCGGCGCTGCAGTACCTGGATGGTCCGGCGGATTTCGTCATCACGACCGATCACCGGATCAAGCTTGCCTTCTTCGGCCTTGGCGGTCAGGTCGACGGTGTACTTGTCCAACGCCTGGCGCGACTCTTCGGCGTTCGGGTCATTGACCGACTCACCACCGCGCAGGTTGCTGATTGCCGTTTCAAGCGCCTTTTTGGAAACGCCCTGATCCAGCAGAATCTTGCCCAGCGTGGTATTGCTTTCCATCGCCGCGAGCAGTACCAGTTCACTGGATATGAACTGGTCGTTGCGCTGCTGCGCCAGACGGTCGGCCTGATTGAACAGACGCGCCATATCCTGGGAAAGATTGATGTCACCGGTGGGATTGCTGACTGTCGCAAGCTTGTCGAGAGCATCGTCCAGCGCCACACGCAGGGCGTTGGTATCAAAACCTACCTGGCGTAGCAAAGGTTTGATTGAGCCTTGCTGCTGATCAAGCAGGGCAAGCATCAGGTGCACCGGCTCGATCTGAGGATTATCACGGCCGACGGCCAGTGACTGGGCATCGGAGAGTGCCATCTGTAATTTGCTGGTAAATCGGTCGATTCGCATAGTATGTCCGTCCTTTACTTAAAGCGGCCGGCGATGCCTGGCAGCGTCATTTATTGAGTATGGACTTTTAATATGGACAGTAAGCGACGTTTCAAGGTGTAAAAGCTTGACCGGAGTCAATTTTTTGTCATTAAGCGCAAAAACTTGCCGCTATGACGCGTTTTCCAGCCAGATCATGGATACGAACCGCCCCGTCTGACCGTCGCGCCGGTAGGAAAAGAACTGGGTAGGATCATTAACGGTACAGTGCTCAGCGCCGTAAATACGCTCCACACCACAGGCTTCAAGGCGCTGACGGGCCAATGTGTAGATGTCAGCCAGATAGTGTTCAGAACGCTCGGAGGGCTCGAAGGCCTGTATCGCACTGGCATCAGCAGTGCGGAATGCCTCGAACACTTCCGGCCCGACCTCGAATGCCCGTGGACCAATCGCGGGTCCAAGCCAGGCCATAAGGTTATCTGGAGCTTCACCCATCGCGCCAACGGTGTTCTCCAGAACACCAGCTAGCAATCCGCGCCAGCCTGCGTGGGCTGCTGCCACGCGCGTACCAGCCTGATTGCACAGTAGCACTGGCAAACAATCGGCCGTCATTATGCTGCAGGCCACCCCCGGCTGCCCGGTCCAGCTTGCATCGGCTTCCATGACCCGCCCGGCATCAGCTTCCACCACAAGCGTACCGTGCACCTGCTTCAACCAGGCAGGCGCACAACCCAGCGATCGCTGCAATTCTGCCCGGTTGGCCGCTACGTGAGCCGGATCATCACCTACGTGATCACCCAGATTGAAGCCTTTCCATGGCCCCTGGCTGCAACCGCCCCGGCGGGTGGTGATGCAGGTTCTTACCTGCTCCGGGGCTGGCCATTGGGCCTGAAGCGCAGTAAAGCTCATTCGGCAAGCTCACCATCTTCGCGCAGCAGTGCGAGCAAGTTCAGCATGTCTGCGGGCAAAGGCACTTCCCAGCTCATGGTTCGTCCATCGTCGGGATGCTGCAGCTCCAGGCGCCGTGCATGCAACGCCTGACGAGGAAAGCCACGCAGGGTTTCAATCAGCTCCGGAGTCGCGCCAGCTGGAATGCGCATGCGCCCGCCATATGTCTGATCGCCAATCAGTGGGAAATGGATATAACTCATATGCACGCGGATTTGGTGAGTACGCCCGGTCTCCAGCTTCACCCGCACATGGGTATGCGCTCGAAAGCGCGTGATGACACGGTAATGACTCACTGCCTGCTTGCCACCCACCATCACCGCCATCTTCTGCCGGTTGGTGCCATGCCTGGCAATGGGCTCGTCGACCTTACCGCCGGCGGTCATCACGCCTACCACTACAGCCTCGTATTCGCGCGTCACCGATCGCGCTTGCAGTTGCGCTACCAGGTCGGTCTGCGCTTCCAGTGTCTTGGCAACCACCATCAAACCGGTAGTGTCCTTGTCCAGGCGATGCACAATACCCGCACGCGGCACCTTGGCCAGTTCCGGTGCATGGTGCAGCAATGCGTTCAACAGCGTACCGTCCTGGTGCCCTGCAGCGGGATGAACCACCAACCCGGCTGGCTTGTTAATCACCATCAGCGCCTGATCTTCATAGATGACGTCCAGCGCGATGGCTTCAGGTTGCCAGTCGCCCTGCACTTCACGTTCAGCATCCAGGACCAGTTTTTCGCCGCCGTAGACGGTATCTCTGGGGCGCACACTGCGGCCATCCATGGTCAGACATCCATCCTTGATCCACGCCTGCAGCCGTGAGCGGGAGAAATCGGGAAACAGCTGGGCAGCCACCTGGTCAAGGCGCTGGCCGCCACTTTCGGGGGCAACTGACGCGGTCATGCTGATACGATCGGACATTCGGGACTCACTGGAGGGCGCACTGGGCGCTTTGACGGCGACGCAATCCTATTTTGGAATCAGCGATGCGCTGTGGTTAAATACGGCTTCTTTACAGGTACCAACCGGCTTGGCCGGCTACCTGAATACAGGATTCAACTATAACAGGACGGCTGTCGAGGCAACAGCGCACGGTCGTCCATCCGGGTATCACATATGTCGATGAAACACTTTCTGCTGGTCGGTCTGCTCGCGCTCATTTCAGCATGCGCATCCAACCAGGTACTGGACGAATCTCTCAGCGAATCAGAGCTCTACCTGCTGGCCCAACAGGATCTGGACGCCAATAGCTATGGCGCGGCAGTGGAAAAACTGCGCGCACTCGAGTCACGCTATCCTTTCGGCCGCTTTGCCCAGCAGGCGCAGCTGGAATTGATATACGCCTATTACGAGAACATGGAGCCGGAGGCAGCCAAGTCATCGGCGGACCGTTTCATCCGCCTGCATCCCCAGCATCCGAATGTGGATTACGCCTATTACATGCGAGGAATGACCTCCTTTACCCGTGACCGGGGCATATTCGAGCGCTTTCTCCCGCTGGACATGACCCGTCGTGATCCTGGCGCGGCGCGTGACTCCTTCAATGAGTTCGCTCAGTTGGTAAGCCGCTATCCGGACAGCCGTTATGCTCCAGACGCGCGCTTGCGGATGGTCTATCTGCGTAACCTGCTGGCTGCCTACGACGTCAATGTGGCGCATTACTACCTCAAGCGTCAGGCTAACGTAGCCGCCGCAAATCGGGGTCGGTACGTGGTTGAGAATTTCCAGCAGACCCCAGCCGTAGCCGATGGCCTGGCAGTCATGGTCGAGGCCTATCAACGCCTTGCCATGCCGGATCTGGCAGAGACCTCACTGCAAGTGCTGCGGGCCAACTACCCGGAACACCCCAGCCTTGATGGAGACAGCTTCCGCCACCACGTGGAGCCTGCCAAGCGTGAACGCGGCATGTTCACCACCATGGCTGGAGATCTGATGGGCAAGGTCATGACTCCGCCCTCACGCAACGCCGGCACGCAAATGGAGCGCGAGATGCAGCAGCAGTATCTGCAGGCACTCGACGCCCTGCCCCGTGAAATACGCGCGCCCGCACAAAGCGAGGAAGAAAAGCAGGGTCGCTCGATCTGGAGCCGCATCACATTCGGTCTGTTCGATTAAATAGAATCCCCTCTCCGGCCAGAGTCTGCTGATGCGGACCTGGCCACGATTCGTTATTGACCTGCGCAAGTCTCCGCACATCCTTCATACCCGCCTGAAACTTGAACAACCGGCCCATACTTTGGCGCCGGACATGCATGAGCTACACTAGTCCCTCATTTTGCTGGGGGCATGATCATGGGGCTGTTCAAACTGCTGGTGCTCGCGATTGTCGTCTTTGCCGGGCTGACTCTGTGGCGTCGTTTGCAGGCCAGGAACGCCGGACGCAGTACCCGCACACCAGGCATTAACACACCCGAGCCAATGGTCAGGTGCAAAGAGTGTCGGGTGCACATCCCGGCAGATAAGGCGCTACGCAGCAAAGACGACTGGTATTGCTGCGCCGAGCATCGCGACACCCATACCCATGAGTGATCAGGCAGACTCCCAAAGACCCCGGATATTACGACTTTACAACCTTTACCGGGTCGTTCTGGGCTTCTGTCTGGCATTGCTGACCAATACAGCTGCCCGCGATGGGCTTCTGCAATTAAGTAATCCACAGCTCTACGAAATTGCCAGCTGGATCTATCTTCTGGTCAATGTGTTGATCGCAGTATTGCTCCATCGGGGCCGCCGCGATCTGCATCTGTTCCTGGTATCAGTGCTGGACATCTTCCTGCTGGGTATCATTTTTTATGCCGCGGGGGGGCCGGGAAGCGGCTTTGGCAACCTGCTGCTCATTCCAGTGGCGATCGGCAATATCCTGCTGCATGGGCGTATTGGCCTGCTGTTGGCCGCACTGGCAAGCCTGGCAATCATTTACCTGACGTTCTATCTGACGCTGTCCTACCCCGGTGTCAGCCAGGGCTATTTGCAGGTCGGCGTACTGGGCTGCATCTACTTTGCCGTGGCGATGTTCGTGCAACGCCTCAGCCGACGCCTGCGTCAATCCGAAAGCCTGGCACAGCAGCAGGCGGCGAGTCTGGCGAGCCTGGAAAAAGTCAATCAACTGATCATCCACCGTATGCGTACCGGGATCATAGTGGTGGGCACGCACAACAAGGTGCTGCAGGCCAATGAAGCGGCTGCGCAGATGCTGGGCAAGCCAATCATTCGTGGCATGAACATAGAGGAACTGGCTATCGGTCTGGCGCAACGGCTGCGCCAATGGGAGGAGACACCGTCAATCAGAGCCATGCCTTTTCATAACCACAGCGGTGGCACTGAGATAATGGCCAACTTCAAACCACTGGCAACCGACAGCGAAGAGACGGTGCTGATATTCCTGGATGACAACACCCAGATAGCACAGCAGGCTCAGCAGCTGAAGCTCGCCTCGCTGGGTCGTCTTACCGCCAGCATCGCCCATGAGATTCGTAACCCACTGGGGGCTATCAGTCACGCCGCGCAGCTGCTTGGCGAGTCCGGGGAGCTCCCAGCCGCCGACCACCGGCTGACTGAAATCATCCAGCAGCACTCAAAGCGTATGAACAAAGTTATCGAGACGGTCCTGGAGCTTTCCCGCAGGCGACCAAGCGAGCCCCAACTGGTTGATCTGGGGCTGTGGCTTGAACAGTTCGTTGCCGATTTTTCAGCCGGGAGTCCGCAAGAAGACCGGCTGGAGCTCGACATTGCCGGACCAGGTATCCAGACCCGCGTAGACCCCTATCAGCTTAGCCAGGTACTGGATAACCTTTGCCGTAACGCCCTGCGTTACACCGATACCGCGAGCCCGTACAAAACCATCTGGCTGCGGCTTTACCTGCAGGCAGACTCGGAACTGCCGACGCTGGAGGTAATAGATCACGGTCCGGGCATTGCCGAGGAACATGTTCCGCATATTTTCGAGCCGTTCTACACCACCCACGCCAGCGGCACCGGACTGGGCCTGTATATCTCCAGAGAACTGTGCGAGAGCAATCAGGCTCGCCTGGAGTTTGAACCCATGTTGCCGCGCGGCTGCTGCATGCGAATAACCTTTGCGCATCCGAAGCGCCTCTTATAATCGATCACAAGCCCCAGAAATCAGGATTCAAACAATGGTGCAGACATCAAGCCCCCTGGTCCTTATCATCGATGACGAGCCGGACATACTCGAGCTACTGGATTTGACGCTGCAACGCATGCAGCTCGAAACCCGCAGTGCCACCACTATGGCGCAGGCCATGCAGCTGCTGGCGAGTACAAACTTTGATTTGTGTCTGACCGACATGCGCTTGCCTGATGGGGACGGGCTGACGGTCGTGCGGCATATCCAGCAGAATCATCCCCAGACCCCGGTAGCCATGATTACTGCTTACGGCAGCCTGGATACCGCCATCAGTGCGCTCAAGGCGGGCGCGTTTGACTTTTTGACCAAGCCTGTGGACCTGCAGCGCCTGCGTGAGCTGGTCAACAGTGCGCTGCGCCTCAACCAGACCCAGGCCCCCGCGCTGTCCGATGAAGCACCAGATCCGATTCTGGGCTGTTCCCCACCGATCGAGCAACTGCGCAAACGTATCACCAAGCTGGCCCGTAGCCAGGCACCGCTATACATCAGTGGCGAATCAGGCAGCGGCAAAGAGCTGGTGGCCCGGCGCATCCATGCGCTGAGCTCCCGCTCACAGGCGCCCTTCGTTCCGGTCAATTGTGGCGCCATTCCCTCCGAGCTGATGGAGAGCGAGTTTTTCGGCCACCGCAAGGGCAGCTTCACTGGCGCAGTCGCAGACAAGCCAGGGCTTTTTCAGGCTGCAGGAGGTGGCACTCTGTTTCTTGACGAAGTGGCAGACCTGCCCATGGCCATGCAGGTCAAACTACTGCGCGCAATCCAGGAGAAATCGGTCAGGCCTGTAGGCACCCAGCAGGAAGAGTCAGTCGATGTACGTTTGCTCTGTGCCACCCACAAGGACCTGGCTGCAGAAGTAGCCGAGGGCCGCTTTCGCCAGGACCTGTTCTATCGCATAAACGTGATCGAACTCAGCGTACCCCCGTTGCGCGAGAGGCGTGAAGATATTCCCCTACTGACCCAGCACATACTTGCCCGGCTCGCCAAACGGAACCAGATGCCGATTCCGCATATCGGCGCACCGACGATGGAGCGGCTGACCAGCTATCGCTTCCCGGGTAACGTGCGAGAACTGGAGAACATTCTCGAGCGCGCATTCACGCTGAGCGAGGGAGCGGTTATCGAAACGGACGACATCCATATTTCCGCCTGCCCTACCGCCGCATCGTCACAGGCCACGCCTTCACTGGGGGATATCGGCTCGCTGGAAGACTACCTCGACAATATTGAACGCAATGCGATCACCCAGGCACTTGAAGAAACACGCTGGAACAAGACCGCAGCGGCAAAACGCCTGGGCCTGACATTCCGCTCGCTGCGTTACCGCCTGAAAAAACTGGGTCTGGACGACTGATCTCAGCGTATGCCGATACGTCCCTCGATGCGGTAAGGTTCCGCAGACATCTCCGGCGTTTTACCGGTCATCAGATCGACAAGCAAACGACAGGACGCGGGCGCCAATACCAGACCATTACGGAAATGCCCCGTATTGAGCCAGAGGCCTTCGATGCCGGGTACCTCGCCAATAAACGGAATACCGTCCGGCGAACCTGGCCGCAAACCCGCCCACTGGACAACCGGCTGCATCTCGGCCAGAGCCGGCAGCAAGCCATGGGCAGAAGCACGTAGCGATTCCAGCGCCTGCGCAGTAGTGCTGGTGTCATAACCCGCATATTCCAATGTACTGCCTATCAGAATATGGCCATCACGGCGTGGAATGGCATAACGGCTCTCGTTCAACACCATGCTTGGCAACCAGCCAGGCGCAGCCTTGTAAAGCAACATTTGACCTTTCACCGGCTCGACTGCCAGCTCCATGCCCAGATCTCCAAGCCAGTCACCACTCCAGGCCCCTGCCGCCACCACGACTGCATCTGCTGCCTGTTCTCCGCGGGAATGGGCAACGCCTTTCACCTTGCCACCCTCAACCTTCAGACCGGTAGCCAGAGTGTCTTCCAACAAGGTGAATTCCGGAAACTGCAATAAGCGTTTTTTCAACGCCGCCATTAGTCGCGGATTGCGCACGTTGGCCAACTGCGGATGCCAAATGCCTCGGGTAAAGCCCGGAGCCAGGTCCGAAACCTGCTGGTAGATAAAGTCGCTGTCGACAGCCGTGAGAGGGCTACGTTGTTCGGTGGCCCAAGCCAGGGCTGCGTCCTGCTCGGCATGGTCAAGCCAGATAAGACCGCATTCGGTGTATTCGGGGTCGACACCTGTCCGCTGGTGCAGTTGCTGGCACAACCGGGAGTAATGCGCCTGAGACCACTCGGCCAGCGCGCTAATAGCCTGACTGTACCGCCAGGGATAAAGCGGCGTCACTATGCCACCCCCCGCCCATGAGGCCTCCTGGCCTGTACTCCCGCGCTCGAGCAGACATACCTGCCTACCGTTATCCAGAAGCTCCAGCGCCGTCAGGCAGCCCATCACCCCGCCGCCAATCACAACCACCTGCTGCATAGACCACTCCCCCGGTTTGCCAATGGACAAGAAGCTGGCAGCTTAAACCAGTGGGTGACTCACAGTCTTGACCCGGGACAGGGAATCTTTGACTGCAAGGTGTTGCAGAACCTGGTTCTGAGACTTTTTGACTATGGCGGTCTTGTGTTACTCGCGTCGATAAAACGGTACTATGACCGCTGATTTTTTAGTATGAGGCGGCATGTTAATGACAGCAAAAAACGTAGACGTATTGCTGGTCGGCGGTGGCGTCATGAGCGCCACACTGGGAATGTTGCTCAAACAGCTGGACCCGGCAATGACCATTACCCTGGTCGAGCGCCTGGACCACGTAGCCCACGAAAGCACGGATGGCTGGAACAATGCGGGTACCGGCCATGCCGGATACTGTGAGCTGAACTACACCCCAGAAGATCAGGATGGCAGTATAAGTATCAACCGGGCCCTGGATATCAACGCGTCCTTCGAGGTGACTCTGCAGTTCTGGTCATACCTTGTCGAACAGGGGCTCTTGCCTGCGCCATCAAGCTTTATCAACACAACCGCGCATCAGAGCTTCGTCTGGGGCGACAAAGATGTCGAGTATCTGCGCAAGCGCCATAAACTTCTCAGCGCTCATCACCTGTTCGCCGAAATGCAGTTTAGCGATAAGGCCGAGGAAATCAGCCAGTGGATGCCCTTGGTGATGCAAGAACGTGAGTCCGGCCAGACTTTTGCCGCCACCCGCGTTGAGCACGGGTCGGATGTCGATTTCGGCTCCCTTACTCGCAGCATGATCAGCCATCTCAAAGATACCGAGAACTTCGATCTGCTGCTCAAGCACTCTGTACAGAGTCTGAAAAAGAGCAAGCGTGGTCACTGGCGGGTGGAGCTGGAAGACGAAAATACCGGTGAAGAAAAAACCCTCAATGCCAAGTTCGTTTTCCTTGGCGCAGGCGGTGGCTCTCTACCCCTGCTGCAGAAGTCTCACATCGACGAAAGCCAGGGTTACGGCGGTTTTCCAGTCAGCGGCCAATGGCTGGTGTGCAGAAAGCCGGAAATCGTCAAACAGCACAGCTCCAAGGTGTATGGCAAGGCTCCGGTTGGCGCACCGCCGATGTCGGTCCCGCATCTGGATACCCGGATCATCAACGGTGAACCAGCACTGCTATTTGGCCCCTTCGCCGGCTTTACCACCAAGTTCCTCAAGAAGGGCTCGGTCTTTGATCTGTTCTCCTCGGTCAAACGCTACAACGTGGCGCCGATGATGGCGGTAGGCCGGGACAATATGGATCTGACCCGCTACCTGATAGCAGAGTCATTCCAGTCTCATGAGGACAGGGTCGAATCACTCCGCAACTTCTTCCCCCAAGCAAGCCAGGCTGACTGGAAGCTGCAGGATGCAGGTATGCGTGTGCAGATTATCAAGAAAGACGCCAAAGGCCATGGCAAGCTGGAATTCGGTACCGAGATAGTTGCAGCCAAGGATGGCACGCTGGCCGCTTTGCTGGGTGCTTCTCCGGGAGCCTCCACGGCCGTTCAGGCAATGATCAACGTACTCGAGCGCTGCTTCAAGGACCGCCTTGTCAGTCCCGAATGGCAAGCGCGCATGAAAGAACTGGTGCCCTCATATGGTCAATCACTGATCAATGACGCGGACCTGCTCAAACAGGTGCGTAACCGCACCTTGAGTACGCTGCAGCTGAAACGCTAAGCCCCCTTGCGCCGTCGCCATATGGCAGCGGCGCAAAGGTATGCACACACCTGCTGACTATTGGCGCGTCACTTCAAGATCGACTCCCTGAAGCGCCAGCTCATCGTAGGCACGATCAAGGTCCGCTTTGAGTTCCGGCGCAAAGCCTGACTCTTGCGACAAAATGAAACGCATTGGCTGTTCAGCCATCTGCACCGACGGCAACGGCGCAATCCCCAACTGCCGTGTCGCCGCATCAACCTGTACCTGGTAATCCAGAAGATAATCGCCCCTACCCTTGAGCAGCATCTGCACCGCACCGATGTGGGAAATGCTGGTCACCTGTTCAAGGCCCAGCTCAGGGTCACGCAATGTGTCTAGCAACGAGGTCACGTAGGTATAGTTGGTAATCAGGATCACGCGTTTTCCGGCAAGCGCACCAGGCAACTCGGGCTCAGACTCGCCTGGTCGATAATACAGATCGATTCCTACCTGACCCAAATCCCTGTCGGTCATTAACGTGTGCTCTTTCAGAGCCGGTTTATTGAGAATGCCTGGCCACAGATGGACTCCGCCACTTTCCAGGCCCCGCCAGATACGCGCAGCGGGCATGATACGAATGTCCGCGCGGTAGCCGGCCTGCTCGAGCAGCATGCGTGTCAGGACCACCGTCTTGCCAACAGCTTCGCCCGCCTCGTTCAGCTCACTGAAGCCCGGGAAGGACATGATGCCGACCCGGACCACAGGTTTTTCTTGCAGCTCACCCATTTCGACCTGGGCTCGTGCGTCACCAATACCTGCTCCCAGGACAAAAATGACGGCCAGCATTAACTTCATTGACCTTACCCCACCGCCCCCAACAAACAGCCCAGTAACAATCGTTGACTTGTACTGGCATCTCTATCGAAATGGTAACAAAGTGTGCCGTAAAAACAACGCCATTAATTTGCTACCCAATCAATTCAGGTAGACAAGGCACGCAATAAAAAGCCCCCGAAGTCAGAGACCCGGGGGCTTTCTCGATCCGTCGGCAATCAGTCGCCGTAAACTGGCAGTCGCTTGCAGATGGCCTTGACCTGATCACTGACGCGTTCAATCACGTTTTCGTCAGCGATATTCTCCAGCACATCACAGATCCAGCCCGCGAGCTCACGGCAGTCCGCTTCCTGGAAGCCACGCGTTGTCACAGCCGGCGTACCAATCCGCAAGCCAGAGGTTACAAAGGGCGAACGAGGATCGTTAGGCACCGCGTTCTTGTTCACCGTAATATGCGCACGCCCCAGCGCCGCATCTGCATCCTTACCGGTGATGTCCTGCTTGATCAGCGACAACAGGAACAAGTGGTTTTCAGTGCCACCGGAAATAACATCAAAACCGCGCCCAATGAACACGTCAGCCATGGCCTTGGCGTTCTTGATTACCTGTTGCTGGTACGTCTTGAATTCCGGGCTCATGGCCTCCTTGAAGCAGATCGCCTTGGCGGCAATCACGTGCATCAGCGGGCCGCCCTGGCCACCGGGGAATACGGCGGAATTGAACTTCTTTTCCAGCGCTTCGTTGGCACGCGCCAGAATCAGTCCGCCGCGCGGACCGCGCAGTGTCTTGTGCGTAGTAGTAGTCACCACGTCAGCGAAGGGCACCGGGTTGGGGTAAACGCCCGCGGCCACAAGACCAGCAATGTGTGCCATGTCGACGAACAGATAGGCACCCACCTTGTCGGCGATTTCACGGAAGCGCGGGAAATCAAGCACCTGGGAATACGCCGAGAAGCCGGCAATGATCATCTTCGGTTTGTGTTCAACCGCCAGTGCTTCAACTTCATCATAATCAATCAGGCCCGTATCGGTATTGATACCGTATTGCACTGCATTGTAATGCTTGCCGGAGAAGTTGACAGAGGCTCCATGGGTCAGGTGGCCCCCGTGGGCAAGACTCATGCCCAGTACAGTGTCGCCCGGCGTCAGCAATGCCTGGAACACGGCGCTATTGGCCTGAGACCCGGCATGGGGTTGGACGTTCGCGTAATCCGCACCAAACAGCTCCTTGGCACGATCGATGGCCAGTTGCTCGGCGATGTCGACATACTCGCAACCACCGTAATAACGCTTGCCGGGGTAGCCCTCTGCGTACTTGTTGGTCAGCACAGAACCCTGTGCCTGCATCACCGCGGGGCTGGTGTAGTTTTCGGAAGCAATCAGTTCGATGTGGTCTTCCTGACGCACGACTTCCTGCTGCATGGCAGCCCAGAGCTCGGGATCGAAGGTAGCGATATCGGTGGAACGGCTAAACATGGCACAGCCCCCTACAAGGAAGATCAAATAAGGGCGGCATTTTAACTCAAGGAGACAGCCGTGGCACATGAAAAGCGCTCAAGCACACAACAAAATCGTTTCAAGAGCGTTGTGAACGCATTTGCCCTAAGGCGGCCCATGCAAATACTGCGACTCCAGGTCTTTGGCTGGCATGGGTCGCCCGAGCAGAAAGCCCTGCGCTTCGTCACACTGAAAGCCCACCAGCAGTGACAGCTGTTCACGGGTTTCGACACCCTCAGCAATCACTCGCAGCTGCAGACTGCGGCCCATCGCCACAATGGCCTGGGCCAGCAATGTATCACGGCTGTCATCATGCATGGCCTGAATAAAAGAGCGGTCAATCTTCAGCGTGTCGATCGGAAAATCCTTGAGATAATTCAGTGAAGAGTAGCCTGTACCAAAGTCGTCCACCGCAATCGCCACGCCGAGCGCTTTCAACGCAGCGAGCGTCTGCATGGTTTCCTCCACATCCTGCAGCAGCACACTTTCTGTCAGTTCCAGCTCGATCGAGGACGGTTCAAGCCGGTAGCGCTCCAAAACCTCTCCCACCTGAGTCGCCAGGTGGCCGTCGGTGAACTGACGGGCGGACAGGTTGATGGATAGCCGAGGCAGGGGGCAACCGGCATCCCGCCAGGCAGCCATCTGGCGACAGGCACGATCCATCACCCAGTCGCCCAGCGCACCTATCAAACCGATTTCCTCGGCTATAGGCACGAATACAGCGGGTGAAATGGCCCCCCGCTCGGCGTGTGTCCAGCGCAACAGCGCCTCCGCACCCGTCAGCCGACCGCTCACACAGTCGAACTGGGGCTGATAGTAAAGTTGCAGCAAGTCATCCTGTAATGCGTGGCGCAGGTCACTTTCCAGACTGACCCGCTCCAGGGCACGGGCGTTCATGTCTGCCTGATAGAACTGGAAGGTGTCCTTGCCGATGGATTTGGCATGGTACATGGCGGTGTCTGCGTTCTTTAGCAGCGCATTGGGCTCAACCCCATCCTGCGGGTAGAGCGCCAGACCGATACTGGCGCTGATGAAAAACTCGCGCTCCTGCAATACAAAGGCAGGTGCCAGCACAGCAAGCACTTTCTCTGCCACGTGGATGGCAGCCGCCATGGCTTTTTCCCGATTCTCCTGACCAACCAGCAAGATGGTAAATTCGTCCCCACCCATGCGAGCTACCGTGTCGCTATCACGCACACAGTCGCTGAGGCGACGCGCCACTTCCCTGAGCATCTGGTCACCGGCAGCATGCCCCAACGTATCGTTGATCGGCTTAAAGCGGTCCAGATCCAGAAACAGCACCACAACCCATTCATCACGGCGTTCAGCGAGCTGCAGTGCCGTTCCTATCCGATCCTGGAACAGGGTACGGTTGGGCAAACCGGTCAGCGCGTCATAATAGGCAAGGGTTTCAATCCGAGCTTCGTTGGCCTTGCGCTCGCTGATATCGACGAAGAAACACACATAGCTGACCAGGTCGCCTTCATTGTCCTGCACGGCAGTTATGCCAGCCCATGATGGGAATTTTTCACCGCTCTTGCGACGCATCCATATCTCACCCTCCCAGCGCCCCTGCTCTCGCAAAATACCGAGCACTTCGGGATAGAACAGCTCTTCCTGAACGCGCCAAGCGAGCATCTCGGGAGTGTGATCAATAATCTGCTCTGCTGCGAAACCGGTTATCTGAATGAAGTTTTCATTGACCTGCACAACGTAGCCGGCCGGATCCATTACAAGGATGGCGCCGGTGGTATTCTCGAAAACCGTCGCCGCCATCCGCAGCCGGTTTTCCGTGCGCCGCTGCTCGGTTATGTCGCGGGCAATACCCAGTATCCCCAGAAAACGGCCTTCCCCGTCCCACATCAGGGATAGACGCACTTCTGTCGGGCATTTATGACCATCTGCCTTTATGCAATCCACGGTTGTCTGGCGATGGTATCCCTCGGCCCTCAATCTCTGGGCCTTCTCGGGGCTATCCAGGCGGGGTGCCAGTTCGCGCAGGACCGAGCTGATGAAGCGGTTGTATGAGTGCCCCGCGACCACCTGACTGAAACCGGTTTCGATCAGCTCCTCGGGCTTGTAGCCAAGCATGCGGGTAACCGACGGGCTGATGTAGTCAAGTCGAAAGCTGGTATCGGTTGCCCAGATGACATCGCTGATATTCTCGGCCAGCAACCGGTAACGCTGCTCGCTGGTGCGAAGCTGCTGGGTAGCCATCGTCTGTTCGTGTATGTCACGCACTACCCCGATAATCTGACGGACCTTGCCATCGGGCAGCCGGGAGAGAACTTTCACCCGCAAACTGTGCCAGCGCCAGCTGCCATCAATATGCCGCCAGCGCAATCGAGTTTCATGCACCGTATCGTCTGCCAGCACCTGCTGCAGATTCCGACTGACCTGCATCTGCTCAATATCGTCGGGATGCAGTAAACGATCCCGGTAATCAGCATCAAGCACCCGTTCATCTGATTCGTCGTAGCCAAGCAGCTGCGCCAGTGACCGATTGCTGTAAACGAACTTCTGCCGCTGCATGTCCTTGATGAACACTACATCCGGCACCGCCTTCACTACCCCGGCCCAGTAGCGCTCGCGCTCTATCATGGACAACTCTACCCGCCGCCGTGTGCTGATATCGCTCAGACTAACGGTAACTGCATGATAATCCTCGGCGTTTTCCGGCAAGCGCATTATCACCCAGGCATGCCGTACCTTGCCTGAGGGCACCAATATGGGCGTTTCGAATTCAAGACGCGGAGTCCGGTTGACGACTGCCAGAATGACCTTGTACCGCGCCGACTCCAAGCGAACCTTTTCCTCGCGCTGAAGGACGCTTTCCACGCCCTCGACCGAGCTCTGACCAGTCAGATCCAACGCTACCTGGTTGGCATCAACCACTTTCAAGTTGCCGAAAATTTCCGAGTGACGCTGGGGATTGGCGTCCAGCCAGGCGTCCAGACTCGCCTGATTGTAGATCCCCTCGCGAAGCAGCCAGCCCCGCAGCGCTGACAGGTCGAGTTGGCACAGCGCCATGCCGACACCCTGGAAAATATCCTGATAACGCCGCTCGCTATCCTCAACGTGGGCAAAGGTGGCCTGGTTGTGCGCGAGCAGGGCCTGGTTGACCCGGCGCATTCTCGCCACCGTCCAGACGACCACAAGCAGAACCAGAATGAACCCGATTACCAGCAAGACCTTCAACCGCACAACCTGCCCCATTCTCTGCAGGTAATAACCAGGCTCGATCAGACCTCGCACTTGCCAGAGCGTGCCCGCTACCGGAGCACTGACAACAACTTGGCTGCGCTCAGCAGCAGTCATCGCCATGTTGTCCAGATAGACTAGATGATCGCCCTCCTGCCGGGCCAGAACACGGGCGTGTCCGGCGTCCTCAAGCAGCCAGGAATAACCTTGTGCAGGCTGTGCAGAAACCAGGGAGGATATGTCTCGATCCTCAACCTCGAGCAACCAGAACTGACCGGCGCTCTTGCTCACGATTGACCAGTAAAGCACTCCTCGATCCAGATCCGAATCGAGCGCAAAAGAATAGCCGCTCATATTCAGACCCCGTACCGAAGGCATCCAGGGCGGTATTATGTCGCCTGCGGGATTACCCGGTGTTACCCGGGTAATCCCGCGCAAACCCGGTAGCAGCCTTGCCGCAGAATCTACAGCCAGAGCTGGGCTGTCTGAGTACATATTGTCCAGCAACTCCGACAGCGCAAGCGACTTGACCTCCAGATTAAGGCCTATCTGGCTGGCTGTCAGCCAAACCGACTCCTCAACCTGAATCTGGTGCTGATGACGCAGCAGACGAAAGTCCTGCCAGGCTTGCCAAACCATGAGTATCGCCAGCAGGACGCCAGCCACCGCCACCAGCAGGATGCCGGCATTGACCGGCAAGCCTTGAGCTGGGCCCGCGGTAACTGCGGGCTTGGATCCTTCGACGATATTTTTGTGATTATTCAAAAGGCCCAACTTTGTGCAACAGTGTGTTCGTCAATTATGCTATCACAGGCAGCAGACCCAGATGCAGTGCAAAGCGGCGCGCACGAGCGAGGCAAATTTGCCCTGAAAGCCCAGTTGGGCTAGCCTTGCGGGCAATTTCGCAGCCCCGAGAGGCTACTGCGAACCAGCACCGATCCACTTCTCAAATTCAGGTTTTGCGCACCATGGCTCAATACGTATACAGCATGCATAGGGTCGGCAAGGTCGTCCCGCCGAAAAACCGCATCCTCAAGGACATTTCCCTGTCCTTTTTCCCCGGCGCCAAGATCGGCGTCCTGGGTCTGAACGGCTCCGGTAAATCTACTCTCCTGCGCATCATGGCGGGCGTAGATACCGAAATCGAGGGCGAAGCTCGCCCAATGCCCGGCATCAAGATCGGCTATTTACCCCAGGAGCCGGAAGTTGATCCAGCGAAAACCGTTCGTGAAATAGTCGAGGAAGCGGTCAGCGAAATCAAGGATGCCCAGGCACGCCTGGACGAAGTTTATGCTGCCTACGCCGAGCCGGATGCGGATTTCGATGCGCTAGCAGCCGAGCAGGCAAAGCTGGAAGCGGTACTCCAGGCGGGTGACGGCCACAACCTTGACCGTCAACTGGAAGTCGCCGCCGACGCACTGCGTCTGCCACCATGGGATGCGAAAATCGAGCATCTATCCGGTGGCGAGAAACGCCGTGTTGCCCTGTGCCGGTTGTTGCTCTCCGCCCCTGACATGCTGCTGCTCGACGAGCCAACCAACCATCTGGATGCCGACTCCGTCGCCTGGCTGGAGCAGTTTCTGCACAATTTCTCCGGCACCGTAGTGGCGGTCACCCACGATCGCTACTTCCTCGACAACGTGGCTGGCTGGATCCTGGAGCTCGACCGCGGCCATGGCATTCCCTTTGAAGGCAACTACTCACAGTGGCTCGAATCCAAGGCAACCCGCCTGGCCCAGGAATCCAAGCAGGAGTCTTCCCACGCCAAGGCCATGAAGGCCGAGCTGGAGTGGGTACGTCAGGGGGCCAAGGGCCGTCAGGCAAAATCCAAGGCGCGCATGCAGCGCTTCGAGGAGCTGCAGTCGCAGGAATTCCAGAAACGCAGCGAAACCAACGAGATCTACATTCCCGCCGGTCCCCGACTGGGCGACAAGGTCATTGAATTCAACAGCGTGAGCAAGGGGTACGGTGATCGCGTTTTGATCGACGACCTGAGTTTTGCAGTACCCAAGGGTGCGATTATCGGTGTGATCGGTGGTAACGGCGCCGGCAAGTCCACCCTGTTCCGGATGATCACTGGGAAGGAGCAACCTGACAGCGGCAACATCGATATCGGTGAAACGGTCGAGATTGCCAGCGTTGACCAGAGTCGAGACGAACTGGATGGCAAGAAGACTGTCTGGGAGCAGGTCTCCGACGGCTTCGACATGATCAAGGTGGGTAACTATGAAGTGCCCTCCAGGGGTTATGTAGGGCGTTTCAATTTCAAGGGCGCCGATCAACAGAAGTTCGTCAAGGATCTGTCCGGTGGTGAGCGTGGACGCCTGCACATGGCGCTGACACTCAAGAAAGGCGCCAACGTGTTGTTACTCGACGAACCTTCCAACGATCTTGACGTAGAAACCCTGCGTGCACTGGAAGAGGCTCTGCTCGACTTCCCCGGCTCTGCCATAGTTATCTCTCACGATCGCTGGTTCCTCGATCGTATCGCCACACATATCCTCTCCTACGAGGATGAAGGGAAGGTCACCTTCTTCGAGGGTAACTACACCGAGTTCGAAGCCGACCGCAAGAAGCGTCTTGGCGAAGCTGCCGCCCAACCTCATCGGGTACGCTACAAGAAGCTGGCCTGAGCTCAGGCAGGCTGCCGGCTTTCTGCCGGCAGCCCCCCTCCTTTTGTTGCCAGGTGTTTACTGCGGCCAATGGCCCCGATTGCTCTGCTAGAGTCTTGGCATTCATAAAATCCAAGAGGCCGGCATGAGTCAGACCCTGAGCGAGTACATAAAGGAAATGCAGCAACGCGATGAGGATCAGCCGGAGTTTCATCAGGCAGTGGAAGAGGTTCTCACCAGTCTCTGGCCCATGCTGGAAGAAAATCCCGAATATTTCGATAACGGCATTATCGATCGCCTCATAGAGCCCGAGCGCACCATCATCTTCCGCGTTCCCTGGGTAGACGATGCGGGGAAAGTGCGGGTCAACCGTGGCTATCGGGTGCAGATGAACAGCGCTATCGGCCCATACAAGGGAGGGCTGCGTTTTCATCCTTCGGTGGACCTGGGAGTGTTGAAGTTTCTCGCCTTCGAGCAGGTTTTCAAGAATGCGCTTACCACTCTGCCGCTTGGCGGCGGCAAGGGCGGTGCAGACTTCGACCCAAAGGGTAGAAGCAACGGCGAGATCATGCGTTTCTGCCAGTCGTTCATGACTGAGCTATCACGCCATATCGGCGAGGACCTTGATGTCCCAGCTGGCGATATCGGCGTCGGCCCACGGGAGATAGGCTATCTCTATGGTCAGTATCGTCGCCTGAGCAATCGCAACACCTCCGCACTCTCTGGCAAGGGCCTGAGCTACGGCGGTAGCCTGTTGCGCACCGAAGCGACCGGCTACGGGGTCGTGTATTTCACGCAAAGGATGCTCAACACCAGGAGCATAGGCATCGAGGGGCAACGCATTGCAGTTTCCGGTGCAGGGAACGTCGCCCAACACGTCGTTTACAAACTGCTGCAGCTCGGCGGTATCGTTGTGTCAATGTCCGACTCCACCGGCACGTTGCACAGCCCCGACGGATTGACGGACGATCAATGGCAAGCGATCGTGGAGCTGAAAAACAGCAAGGGCGGTAGTTTCAAGGATCTGGACCAGCACAACGGCCTGCATTTTCTGGAGAAGCAAACTCCCTGGCACCTTGAATGCGATATTGCCATTCCCTGCGCTACGCAGAACGAGCTGAATGGCGACGATGCCCGCACACTACTCGACAACGGGTGCCAGTGCGTGACTGAAGGAGCAAACATGCCCTCGACCAATGAAGCCGTCGAGGCTTTCCAGCAGGCACGCATCCTGTTTGGCCCCGGCAAGGCAGCCAACGCCGGCGGAGTTGCCGTGAGCGGACTGGAAATGGCGCAGAATGCGATGCACCTGCACTGGAATGCGAAGAAAATAGATGAACGCCTGCAGGAAATAATGAGCTGCATTCATGAGTCATGCGTGGAATACGGCAAGCAACAGGATCATATCGACTACGTGAAAGGCGCCAATCTGGCGGGGTTTGCCAAGGTAGCTGAGGCAATGCTTGCGCAGGGAGTGATCTGACAATGCAAATTGCAGCTATAGTGGAGGGTACACGTATCATGCCAAGGCAACAGCCATGAGTGACGACCGCCGCCGTTTTACCCGCGTCCCCTTTGACGCACAAACCAGTCTGCGCCAGGACGGTGTAGATATCGATGTTCAATTGGTCGATTTGTCGCTGCACGGGCTACTGGTGCTCGAACCCAAGGACTGGGCGAGCCTCAGCAACACTGGCCAGTTCGATGCCGTCATCGAGCTGGCAGAAGGGAGCCAGATACGCATGGACGTGCACCTGGCCCACGCAGAGGAAGGCTTGCTGGGATTCGAGTGCGATTACATTGATCTGGACTCGATCAGCCATCTCAAACGCCTGGTTGCGCTCAATACGGGTGACGAAAAACTACTGGAGAGAGAGCTCGCCGGCCTGCTCTGACCCCTCTGTCAGTCGAAAATAGCCGATAACGCTTCATCAAGCCGCGTTACGGCTACCACCTGCATGCCCTTGGGACTCTCTTTCGGTGCATTCGCCTTGGGCACTATGGCGCGGGTGAAACCGTGCTTGGCCGCCTCCTTCAATCGTTCCTGCCCACTGGGCACCGGCCGAATCTCCCCTGACAAACCCAGCTCACCGAACACCATCAGATCCATGGGCAGCGGACGGTTACGCAGGCTCGACATGACCGCAGCCAGCAATGCCAGATCGACCGCAGTCTCCAGCACCTTGACGCCGCCCACCACATTAACGAAGACGTCCTGATCATAGGTAGCTACGCCGCCATGCCGATGCAGTACGGCTAGCAGCATGGCCAGCCGGTTCTGGTCCAGACCCAGGGTCACCCGCCGCGGGTTGCCCAGGTGAGAGGTGTCAACCAGGGCTTGAACTTCCACCAGCATGGGCCGGGAGCCTTCCCATGTGGACATCACCACGCTGCCGGGGATGGGCGTGTCGTAGCGCGAGAGAAAAATCGCCGAGGGATTTGAAACCTCCTTCAGGCCCTTGTCGGTCATTGCAAATACGCCCAGCTCGTTGACCGCCCCGAAACGGTTCTTGACCGCCCGCAGCATGCGCAGGCGCCCATCGGATTCGCCTTCGAAGTACAGTACCGTGTCTACCATGTGCTCGAGTACCCGCGGCCCCGCCAGGGAGCCCTCCTTGGTCACATGCCCCACCAGAAAGATCGCCGTCCCGCTCTGCTTGGCATAACGCACCAGAAGCGCCGCACTTTCCCGCACCTGGGCAACGCCCCCGGGGGCCGATTGCAACTGTTCGGTAAAGATCGTCTGGATGGAATCCACCACCATCACCCGGGGTTTCTCCACCCGCGCTGTGGCAATAATGCTTTCGATACAGGTTTCGGTCATTACCCGCAGACGTTCCTCTGGCAGACCCAGACGTCTGGCGCGCATAGCCACCTGCTGCTGCGACTCCTCACCGGTTACATACAAGGCTGGCATAGTCTCGGCGAGTTGACACAAGGTTTGTAACAGGATTGTCGATTTGCCGATACCCGGGTCGCCGCCTATGAGTACGACCGACCCCGACACCAGGCCACCCCCCAGCACGCGATCAAGCTCGGAGGATCCGCTGGGCTGCCGGGGCACTTCTTCAGTGGACACCTCTGCCAGCGTCCGCACCTGCGCAGCCTGCCCAGCCCAGTGGCCGCTCCGCCCGGTTGCTGGACCAGTTCCACCTGTTGGCGTGGTGTCCACCACCGTTTCCACCAGCGTATTCCACGCCTGACACTCACCACACTGCCCCGCCCACTTGGAAAATGTCGCGCCACACTCGGTGCAACCATATATGCGCTTGTTTTTTGCCATAGAGCTCCCCGGGGACGGAACAAAGATGCTATTTTCAAAACAGATGGGCGTGTCGTTAAGCCGTCCGGCCTGACAGGCCAATGGCCAGCATTGTTATCGACTATACTCTGCCCGTATGTGAACAAGAGACCATTGTATGCCGACCCAGATCGAAATTCCCAAACCCTGCAAAGCCTGCCAGGACAACGAGCCACTCTGCTTTGACTTCACCATGGCATTTCAACCTATAGTCGACACCCGCGACAATAGCGTGTTTGCCTATGAAGCCTTGATACGTGGCACTGATGGCGCGGGAGCAGCGAGCATGCTGTCCAAAGTCAATGAAGACAATCGTTATATCTTCGACCAGTCATGCCGGGTCAAGGCCGTAGAGCTCGCCTCGAGATTGCAGATTCCCTGCTATATAAGCATCAATTTTCTGCCCAACGCAGTGTATCAGGCCGCAACCTGCATTCGCGCCACCCTTGAAGCCGCACGACGCTACAACTTTCCGACCAATCGGTTGATATTCGAGATCACCGAGAACGAAAAGCTGGTCGACAAGGAACACCTTAAAAGTATCATCAAGGAATACAAGCGCCAGGGCTTCAAAACTGCGATTGATGACTTCGGCGCCGGTTATTCCGGCCTGAACCTGCTGGCCGAGTTCCAACCAGACATCATCAAGCTGGACATGGACATTGTCCGCGATATCGATCAGGACCCTGTCCGCCAGGCCATTGTGCGGGGGATTATCGGCGTCTGCGAGGCGCTGAGTATCGACGTTATCGCCGAAGGAATCGAGAGTCTGGAAGAACTGACCTTGCTCCAATCGATGGGTGTTTTCCTGTTTCAGGGTTTCCTGTTTGCCAAGCCCGGATTCGAGCATCTTCCCGAGATAAGCTGGCCGGCCAATGTCTGATACTGCCAAAAGCAAAAAATCCGGGAAGGACTCCGTCGCCAAGCTGAATGAGCAATTGCTTGAAGCGCAATTCGAATTACGCAAAGCAGGCAAGGGCCCCATCCTGCTACTGATCGGTGGGAATGACCATGCCGGCAAGGCAGAGATTATTCATACCTTCTATGCATGGCTGGATAATCGCTTTCTCAATACTCGGGCTTTTACCCTGCCCAGAGGGCTGGAAAAACAGATGCCGCGCTTCTGGCGCTATTGCCGGACGCTTCCGCTGGACGGCGAGATCGGCTTTTATCTGGGCTCCTGGTATCACCAGCCATTGAGGGAGCTTTGCACGGGCCAGATCTCCGAGGAGCAGTTTGCCGAGCAGATGCAGGATATCCTGCGCTTCGAGCAGTTGCTGGTGCATGAGGGTGCGAGCGTGCTCAAAGTCTGGCTGGAGTATGACGATACAAAACCCGGCACCAGTGATTCACCGCCCACCACAACGGTGGCGATGCGTGAGTGGAGCGATCTTGAACCTGCAGAGTTCCAGAAAGTGCATAGCGCCGCAGAACTGATGATCGACCTGACATCCACCGAGGGCGCTTCCTGGAGCCGCGTATGCAGCAACAATGCAGAGCAACGGGACCTGTTTATTGGCCAACTGGTTCTTGATGCCATCCAGTCAAAATTGCAGGGTGAGAAACAGAGCGCTCGGCCCCATAGCTGGATTTCTTCCAGCCACGCCCGACTGGACGAACTGGATTACAGCCCTGCGCTGACCAAGGACGAGTACAGCATTCAGCTCGAGTATTATCAGGACCTGCTGCGTCAGCTGGTGAGACACCCCGACTTTTCCGGCCGCAGCCTGATGCTGGTATTCGAAGGCACGGATGCGGCGGGTAAAGGCGGCACCATACGACGCATAACAGAGTGCCTAGACCCACGCTTTCTGCGCGTGCATGGCACCCGAGCCCCGACTGATGAAGAAAGACAACAGCCTTATCTGATGCGTTTCTGGCGGCGCATTCCCGCCCCCGGGACCATTGTTGTATTTGATCGCAGCTACTATGGCAGGGTACTGGTCGAGAGAGTCGAAGGTTTTTGCAGTGCGGCACAGTGGCAGCGCGGCTACGGCGAGATCAATGATTTCGAGCACCAGTTGCGCCAGAGCGGCACCCTGGTTATCAAGTTCTGGCTGGCGATCACCCCCGAAGAACAGCTCGATCGGTTCAAGGCCCGTGAGAACTCGCCGCTCAAACGCTACAAGCTGACCGACGAAGACTGGCGCAATCGCAAGCAATGGTCCGCCTACCGCGAAGCAGTGCACGATATGCTGGAGTTCACCAGCCCCGCTGAAACACCCTGGCACCTGATATCCAGCGAAAACAAACGCCACGGCCGAATACAGGCATTGAAAATTGTTTGCGAAAGCCTGCAACACGAGCTCAAATAGATGCTGCTACCGCTCCAGGGAAGCACTACACAGGAATAGTTGCCATGCGTTTACTACATGAGTTCAAAGCGTTTGCAATGCGGGGAAATGTTGTCGAGATGGCGATTGGTATCATAATCGGCGCCGCCTTTGGCAAGGTCGTTTCGTCTTTTGTCGCCAACGTGGCAATGCCGCCGCTGGGCCTGCTGATCGGCGGGGTCGATTTTGCCGATCTGGCCATTGTATTAAGGCACGCCCAGGGTGAACTGCCAGCGGTAACGCTAGGCTACGGATTGTTTATCCAGAGCATCGTCGATTTTCTGATCGTCGCAGCGGCCATCTTTGTTGCCATCAAGGTGATGAATAACCTCAAACGCGAAGAGGTGGAAGAACCTGCCCCGCCACCCGTGGAAACACTGAGCAAGCAGGAAATACTGCTCGGTGAGATTCGCGATCTGCTCCAGCAGCAACGCCGGGAGCCATAGCAGTACCGAGGACGCCAACTGGGGTATACTGGGCCCCAGTTGTTTGTTCCTCTTCATTTAAAGCGGCATCCCCATGCAAACTTGCACCACCGCGTTTGGCTCACTGGAGCTAGAGCGCTACCCCGTCACCGAAAATCCTACCCTTCAGGCATTCGATACTGCAGATGTGTATCTATTGCAGACGCTTGCTGAACAGCCTGGGGCAGACCTGCCGGTGCTGGTCATCAACGATCATTTTGGAACCCTGGCATGCGCCCTGGCAAAAGCCAACCCAGCTCTGAAACCCCATAGCTGGAGTGACTCCGAGCTGGCCAGGCTGGCACTGGAAGCCAATCTGGCGCACAACCAGCTGGAGCCCGACGCGGTGGTTTTCATCGACAGTCAGCAGGCGCCGCAGGGACCCTACAAGCAGGTTCTGATCAGAGTGCCGAAAAGTCTGGCACTGATGGAAGATCAATTGTCCCGCCTGCGCGAACACCTGACCGATGATGCGACCGTGACTGCCGGCGCCATGCTCAAGCATCTGCCCCATGCGGCGGGTGACTTGCTGGCAAAACATATTGGCCCTTATCAGGCGTCGCTGGCGTGGAAAAAAGCCCGGCTTCTGACCGCCACGTTCGATGCGAATCTGGCGCCAGCCAAAGTTGATCTGACGACCGAGTATTCCCTGCCGGGTGTGTCAGTGGAGCTCACCAACCTGCCCGGCGTATTCTCCAGGGATAAACTGGATAACGGCACACGGCTCCTGCTCGAAAGCCTGCCGACCGCTGTAGGCGATCAACGCATCGTCGATCTGGGTTGCGGGAATGGCGCGCTAGGTATCAAGGCCGCTCAGCTCAACCCCGAAGCCCAGCTGGTGTTCATTGATGAGTCCCACGCGGCAGTTGCCTCGGCAAGGCTCAATTTTGCTCGCGCATTCCCCGAGCGGCAGGCCGAGTTTCTGGTCAGTGATGGACTCAAGGATATGCCACCCGCTAGTGTGAAGCTGGTGCTGTGCAATCCGCCCTTCCATCAGCAACAGGCGGTAGGTGACGAGGCGGCCAAGCGACTGTTTACTCAAAGCAGTGAAGCACTGGATGCCGAGGGCAGCCTGATGGTGGTAGGCAACAGGCACCTGGGATATCATGTGAAGTTGCGGGCCAATTTCGACAAGGTCGAGCAGTTGGCTGCCAACCCCAAGTTTGTTGTGCTCAAGGCCAGCCGATAACACCTAACCCGCTGGAGGTTGACCCTTCTGGCGGCGGCAACGTTCGGAACAGTATTTGACGTCGTCCCAGCAGCGTTGCCATTTCTTGCGCCAACTGAAAGGCAGCCCGCATTGCACGCAGACCTTGCTCGGCAGGTCTGCCTTTTTCCTCACAGGGCGTCGCCCTGATCCAATCGCTTGAGCAATGTCTCGCCCCAATCCCACAGCGCCTGCTGGTTCTTTTCTGTCATGCGGTCCAGGGTGCCATAGATCATTTTCATCCGGTGGTTGCCCTTGAATTGATCGCGGTGGCGCATAAGGAAGTGCCAGTACAGGGAGTTGAAAGGACAGGCCTTTTCACCGGTCTTCTCGGTGACCTTGTAGCTGCAACCCTGACAATGGTTGGACATACGCTTGATGTACTGGCCACTGGAGCAATAGGGTTTGGAGCCCAGATAGCCACCGTCCGCATGCATAACCATACCCAGCGTATTGGGCAACTCGACCCAGTCAAAGGCATCCATGTACACAGCCAGATACCAGTCGCATATCTGTTTTGGCTGGATGCCTGCCAATAGCGCAAAATTGCCGGTCACCATCAGGCGCTGGATATGGTGAGCGTAAGCATGCTCCAGAGTCTGGCCTATGGCTTGTTGCATGCAACGCATGCGCGTTTTACCGGTCCAGTAGAACTCCGGCAGATTCCGGGTGTTGCCCAGCGTATTCTTCTCGGCGTAATCGGGCATCAGTAACCAATAAATACCGCGCACATATTCGCGCCAGCCGATTATCTGCCGAATAAACCCTTCAGCCGCGTTCAGCGGTATATCGCCAGCCTGATAGGCTGCCTGTACGTCGAGACATACCCTGCGGGGATCCAGCAGACCAATATTCATCGCTGCGGCGATGCGCGCATGGAACAGAAACGGCTCGTGATCCGCCATCGCGTCCTGAAAATCGCCAAAGCGCGGCATGCCCTGTTCGAGAAAAGCGTCCCAGAGACTTTCTGCTTCCTTGGCTGTAACTGGATAATCAAAATACTCCAGCACCCCATAATGGTCTGCAAAGTGTTCGGCGACCAACGCCTCCACTTCGCAGGTTATCTTGTCCCGGGGGAAGTGCGGCTGGACCGGTATACGAACGTCTGCGGGCAACGCCTTGCGATTGTCCGAATCAAAATTCCAACTGCCTCCTTCGGGGCCCCCATCGGCATCCAGTAAAAACTGATGCTCTTTACGCATTTCGCGATAGAAAAACTCCATGCGCAGCTGCTTGCGGTCCCCAGCCCAATCTGCAAAACGGGCATGGCTGCACAGAAACCGGTCATCCTCAAGCACTTGCAACTCGGACCAGGTCTCTTTCAGGGCATTAAACGCATCCAACAACCGCCATTCGCCGGGCTCGCAGAGCAAAATGGATGCGGGCTGGAGACGCTTGCGCGCGCGTTCCAACTCCCCTGGCAGGGAACCCGTGTTGTCCTTGTCATCAAGTTTGATGTAATCAACGCAGAACCCTCGCGCTTCCAACTCCACGGCAAAATGCCGCATGGCAGACAGGATCAAGAGAATCTTCTTGGGATGGTGGGGCACATAGCACCCCTCCTCCCGAACCTCCGCCATGAGGATGCGATCAATTTCGGGATCTGCATCACGCAGGGTGACGAGGTCATGGCTGAGCTGATCACCCAGCACCAGAATCAGATTACGCGTCATGTGTGCAAGGGATACGTAAGACGCATGGGGGGCGCCTTGGGTGCGTTACTCTGCCCCGCAGGGCCTATTTCGTCGTAGACATTGTGGTGAATCAGATCAATGGTCTCCAGCGGTATCTCGACAAGCGTTCTGCGCGCTTCCTCGAAGGAGCGGAATGTCCAGGGCCGTTTGTCACCGGGCTCTTTTTTGAGAATCTCCTGGCGACTTTCCAACACCGCCTCGACAAGGTAAATGGAACCCTCATGGGAGAGTACATTCAGTTCAATAATCTGACCTTCACTGGCCATTTTGTGCAGTTCGTCGAGCGTCATCAAATCACTCCGGGGCAGGCATTTGAAAAACTATACCGTTGCCCCGGATGATGCTCCATTCGCAGGTGTTACATATTGTCCTTTTTCACTGACAGGGTGCCTTCGGCCTTGGCGATCTTGTCCAACAGGCCCATGCCAAATGCCGACACAACGAAGGTCATGTGAATGATCACGTACCACATCATCTTGTCGTTGGGGATGTTCTGCGCGTTCATGAAAACCTTGAGCAGGTGAATCGAAGAAATGGCCACGATCGAGGCGGCCACTTTCATCTTCAGCGAGCTCGAGTCCATTTTTCCCAACCAGCTCAGCTTTTCCTGACCTTCCTTGATATCCAGCTGGGAAACAAAGTTCTCGTAGCCGGAGATCATCACCATGACCAGCAAACCGCCCACCAGGGCCATGTCGACCAGCGACAACACCACCAGAATCAGGTCCGCCTCGGCAATGGCAAACAGATTGGGAAGCAGATGCACCACCTCCTGAAAAAACTTGACTGCAAGGGCAAAGAGGGCAAGCGACAGACCCAGATAAATTGGTGCCAGAATCCAGCGGGCAGCATACAAGACGGTTTCCAGTGCACGTTCCATATTCGTTGATACCTTTCTCAGTCAGGTTGCCCGCGTGTCGGGCAAGTTGTTCACAAATACTGTGGATAACTCTGTGGGTAGCCGGATATAAGTAGTGCGCAAGCCCGAGTAGAGCGGCTATCCGTGGCAGAGTACAAAAAACAGCCAGAATAATTGACTAGTAAATTCAAACACCTGTTGGCCACCATTTCATGCAGGCTACAGCTGGACAAAGACCATTTTTACTGAAGCACCTCCCCCTTGATGCACCTCACGGTTTTGAGGTATTGACAATTTCGGAATCCGTCTGCGACTTGAATATACTCCACACGATCTGTGGATAACTCTGTTAGTAAACATGGGAAACAATGCTGCGCGGCATGCCTGGGCTGGCATGCGCGCGATTGTTCATCGAGTGATCAAGTTCGACTGGCTGGTTTCGACACCTCAGCCTCGTTGGAACCGGACTCATCGTCACGCTGTAACTCTGCAATCTCTCGCAGCCGACCAACCACTCGTGCGTTGATGGTACCTTCAGGATAATGGCCTGAATCATCGGCTATGCCGGTTTCCTCGCCCGCCAGCAAACCCATAGCCTGGTCTACCTGACTGACCGCGTAGATATTGAACATGCCTGCCTCCACCGCATCAAGCACGCTCTGATCGAGCATCAGGTTAGGGATGTTGGCCCGCGGGATGATAGCACCCTGTGTGCCGGTCAATCCTCGTGCCAGGCACAGACGAAAGAATCCTTCGATCTTTTCGTTAACACCGCCCACAGCCTGCACCTCGCCAAACTGGTTTATCGACCCGGTAATGGCAAACCCCTGCTTCAAGGGCGTTCGCGACAGAGCGGACATCAGTGCACACACCTCTCCCAGGGAGGCACTGTCGCCATCCACGTAACCGTAGGACTGCTCCAGGGCAATACTGGCAGAGATTTCCAGGGGAAAATGCTGAGCGTAACGACTACCCAGATATCCGGTCAGAATCATCACACCCTTGGAGTGAATGGGCTGCCCGAGCTCCACCTCTCGCTCGATATCGACAATGCCACTGCCGCCGGGGTAAACGGTGGCACTGATTCGCGCTGGCACACCGAATACGGAATCTCCCACCTCCAGCACGGTGAGGCCGTTGCACTTGCCGACCTCGGCACCATCAGTATCAATCAGAATGACGCCGGAGAGCATATCCTCACGGATTCGCGCGCTGACGCGCCCGGTACGGGCTTCCTTGGCTTGCAGGGCTCTTTCGATATGCGCAGTGTCGATGAGCGGATCGCCTGCCAGTTGCCGGGTAAAATCAGCTTCTGCAACCAACTGGAAAATATCGCTGATACGCGCAGACAGCCGCTTCTGGTGCTCTGCCAGACGCGCGCTATGGGTCATGACTCGCGCGACAGCCGCGGCAGTAAGCGGCGCGATCCCCTCTTCCGAGGTCCGCGTCTTGAGCAGCTGAGCCATACTTTCGATACTTTCCGGGGTTCGGGGCAGATCCTCATCAAAGTCCACCAGAACGCGAAACATTTCCTGAAAATCCGGATCCAGGTCCTGCAGTGTGTAGTAGAGATGACGCGAGCCAATGATGATGACCTTGACGGCCAGCGGGATGACCTCGGGCGTCAGCGTCACAGTGGTCAACCGCCCCATATCGGCCCAGGGTGATTCCATCTTCAGTTGCCGTGACTGCAGAGCGCGCTTGAGAGCGTCCCAGACAAAAGGCTCACCCAGCAGCTTTTCCGCCTCGAGCACCAGGTAGCCGCCATTGGCCCTGTGCAATGCGCCGGGGCGAATATGCCGATAGCTGGTAATCAGGGCGCCCTGCTCGGAGCTGTATTCGATGCGCCCGAAGAGGTTGTCGTATGACGGATGGGGCTCATGCACCACCGGAGCGCCACCTGTATCGGCATGACCTACGATCAGGCTGGGGCAGTACTGTTCGGTAAGCAGCTGCTTTTTATAGGCCTCGGGGCGGGGTTCGAGTGCACGCTCGTCAACCAGCAGCTCGACAACGGTTTTCAAGAGGTTCTGGCGGACCAGGTTCAGGTAATCACAGACCGCCTCGTTGCCACTGTATTGCTCCAGCAGCGGCTCGAGGATCGGCTTGATCGCATCGGTGATGGTCTGCTCATTGAGCTCGCGTAGTTGATTACTGGATTCACGCTTCCATTGCGGCAAGCTTGAAAGTGCTTCGTTCAGCACCTCCTCAAGGGTGGCTATGTCCACATGAAAACGCTCGCGGACGTCCTCGGGGAGCTGCGCAAACTCGGCTTCGTCCAGTGCCTTGCCATCTTTCATCGGGGTGAAGGCGATATTCTGGGCGTCGCGATACACCGCAATATTCTTTTCCAGCGCCTTGCGTTCAACCGAATCGATCGCACGGTCATAGCGTTGATTAAAGCCCCGATCAATCGCGCTTTTTTTCTGCTGGAACGCCGGGTGCTCGAATACCGCCGGGAAAGTAGCCAACAGATTATCTATCAGCTTGTTTATATCTTCGAGCAGCCCGCTGGCTGTGCCAGGCGAAAGATTCAACGCCCAGGGCTCGCGAGGCTCGTCGAAATTATTTACGTACAGGCAGTCCTGGGGCGTTATCTGACGCTTGGCTTCAGCCTTCAGATAACGCATTACGTAGGAAAAGCGCCCTGTACCAGGCTCACCCATAACGAATACGTTGTAGCCCGAGCGGTGCATTGCTACCCCAAACTGCAGAGCCTCTACCGCACGATCCTGCCCGAGAATACCCAGAAAAGGCTCCAGGTCGTCAGTGGTAGTGAACCCCAGACTGTCCAGGTCGATTGGTGCGGTAAGCTGAGCGGGCAGCAGGCGAAGAGCATCGGCGTTGTTGGTCATCAAGCGTCCTTCGGGGTGGTTTGCATGCGAAGCGGCATTGTTGCCCTGTCAGCTTCCGCTGACAAGGGCAAAGCAGCGTTTGACTTGACGACCGAAGGTCCAATCGCGTTCTATTAGAGTAAATACTCAAAGACAATAACAAGGTGGCGCAAGCATGCCCTTCACTGTGCAGGAATACATTGAAAGCGATGCGACTGGTCTTGCAGAGCAGATCGCGACAGAAACCACCTCCGCCGGGGAGCTGCTGGATATCGCGCTGGAGCAGTATCATCGCCTCAACCCAAAACTCAACGCCGTCTGCCAGCCGATGTTCGAGCTCGCGCGTGACCGCACACAGCAGCAACTGACAGGGCCGCTTGCTGGGGTTCCCATCCTGATAAAGGATGCTATCCAGGACTATGCCGGGCTACCAACCGGTAACGGCAGCAAGGTTTTCAGCCGGATCCCGGCAACGCGACATTCACACATTGTGCAGCGTCTGCTCAATGCCGGCGCGGTGATTATCGGCAAAACCAACACCCCCGAACTGGCCCTCAAGGGCGTTACTGACCCCCAGGCCTTTGGCCACACCCGCAATCCATGGGATTTCACGCGCACCCCTGGCGGTTCCAGTGGCGGCTCGGCAGCGGCGGTTGCTGCCGGTATGGTGCCACTGGCTGGCGCCAATGATGGTGGTGGTTCGATCCGTATTCCCGCTGCCTGTTGCGGCCTGCTCGGGTTAAGACCCAGCCGCGGACGCGTCTCGGTGGGGCCCGCCCATGGCGAGATTTGGGAGGGTGCCTCAAGTGATCTTGTTGTGTGTCGCAGCGTACGCGATGCTGCCTTGTCCATGGACATTCTGGCGGGCCCGAATCAGGGGGATCCTTTTGTAATCACCTCACCTCAGACCTCTTTCCGCGATCTGGCTGCGCGTGACCCTGGGGTATTGCGTATCGGCTACACCACTCGATCGCCAGTAGATACGCCCGTTCACCCCGAAGCGGTGCGCGCCGTCGAAAATGCCGTAAAGACGCTGCAGTCATTGGGCCATGAAGTGGTCGAGGCGGAGCCCGATTACAACGGACAGGCCCTGGCCCGGTGCTACCTGAACATGTATTTCGGCCAGGTCGCCGCGACCCTGGATCAAGCGCGGGAAACGGGTGCACGGGATGAAGACTTTGAGTTACTGACCCGCGCCCTGGCCGCATTCGGACGCGGGATGACCAGCGCGAGCTATATCAACAGCCACCGTCAGTGGAATCAGTTCAGCCAGGCTCTCGGGACCTTTTATCAGCAACATGATCTGTATCTCACACCGACTATTGCCCATCCGCCAATACGCCACGAACAGGCCGAGCTTCCGGCGGGCCAGACTCGAGCCCTGCGCTGGTTGCTGGCTAGCGGCTTGTTGCCCATCCTGGCTCGCTGGGGAGCGATGGATAACATGGTGGAGGATATGGCTCGAAAGAACCTGACCTATGTACCCTTTACCCAGCTTGCCAACCTGACAGGCACGCCGGCAATCAGCGTACCACTGCACTGGACCGCCGAGGGACTGCCCCTGGGCGTCCAGTTCTGCGGACCCAGCGCCAGCGAGCCTCTATTGTTGCAGCTGGCCAACCAGTTGGAGCAAGCGCAGCCGTGGGCGCACAGGCGCCCTGAAATGAGCAGGATCAACCAATAGATCAGGAACCTTAATAATTTGGTACCGGACCAAGGGACTTTACCAACTCCCTGACCAGCGGCTTCATGAAGAAGCTGCTTTCCGGCATCAGGTCCACTCGCACATCACGGTTACGCAGCTCTTCAGCCACCACGGGGCCCACTGCAGCGACCTTCAATTGCCGCAACCCGTTGATCAGCGCCTGCTCACCGCATTGCCGTCGGCCTATCTGAAAGAGTCTGCGCACCTGGGTAGCGCTGGTAAAGGCAACCGCATCAAGCTGGCCATCCAGAATCGCTGCCACCAGCTCCTCCACCCGCGCGTCTTCCACATCGTCCGCATAAATATAGGGAGCCACGCTACTGGCGATGGCTCCGGCCTCACGCAGAAAATCAATCAGGGGCAGGTTGGGCTCGGTGCCATACAACTGCACCGCTACGCGCCGGCCTTGCAGATTTTCCTGTTGCAATGTGCGGATGACCCCCTCGGTCGTCGGCTCCAGAGCAACGAGATCAGCCTTCAGGCCGACACTACGCAGCGCAGTGCCAGGCTTGGGTCCGCGGGTAAGTTTGCGTACCTGCCCCAGCCTGGCAATGAAATCCTCACGCAAGCTGCCCCCCGCGCGCTCCGCCGTACCGAGCAAGCGCCGCAACCCCTCGCCGGTAAGCAGAATAAGATCATCCCATGGCTCGTCCACAAAGCCTTGTAGCCAGCCAGCTATAGCGTCCTGGTCGGGTGCGTCGTGAATGGATACCAGCGGACAACGCAGCACCCTGGCACCCCGGATTACCAGCATGTCAGCGAACAAATCCAGCTCACGACTTTCCGGTAACGCAATATGCCGCCCGGCCAGAGGCTGCGTCTCGACGATTTCGTTCATGTCCACTCCACCTGCAAAAGCACTATTGTGCCTACTTCTCCCACCCTCGACGATGAATGATTTCATCCAGGGTGCGACTGATAGCGGTGCAGTTGCGGACCATCTCGATTTTCTCCCAGGTGGAACGCTCGCCCTCATACAGTAGCCGATCCATTGCTTCACGCGAGGGCGCAGCGAGCAGTCGAACGGGATGGTCCCAGCGGTTACGCAGGAATATATTGATATCGGCCGTGTACTCCTGACGCAACACCCCGTAGGCCAGATGCTGCATCAGGTTGATCACCGGCGATTTGATACGGATATTGTCCCGGCCGAACTTCATGGCTTCAGCCGTGGTGCTTTTAATCAGGTTGGCCTGGTAATTGATAATCGCCCGCAAGGCAGTGGGCGGCGCGTCTGGATCAGGGGTTATCGCGAGCGCAGCAGGGTTGGTCATGCTCGATATAAAGTGATTCACACCGAATAGACGCGCCAGACGCTTGGCTGGCAGATCATCCGCAAAGGAGCCATCAATCCACTTCATATCCGGCAGATAGGGAACGGTTTCACCGTGGGCGTTTCGGCACATCAGCGTGACAGGGGGATAGATACCATAGATCGCGCAGGAGGCCATCACCGCGGAACGGATAAGCACGTTCGGTGAGGTCACCGTGTTAAGCAGCCGAGGGGCCTGCCGCCGCTCCAACCCGGTCACGGTGATGTTCAGTTTGCGGCCTGTCAGCTCGAACGCCTCCTGAAAGGTCAGATCAGGAATAATCTTGGCCAGATACTGGGTCAGGTTCTCGGCGTCCATCTTGGGTCGTGGGTTGCCAAAGAACGACAATGCAGGCCGAATGGCAGAGGTTTCCTCTATCTCGTGATGCAGACTGTCCAGACTCAGGCGGTGCTCGAGTTCCTCATCCACGTGGGTACAGGCAGTCGCAGCCAGGATGGAGCCGGCACTTGAGCCGGAGATGATTTCCGGTAGCAGTCCCTGATCAAACAGGGCTTTCAGCACGCCCGCGTGGAAAAAACCGAGAACCGCACCGCCACTGAGCATCAACGCCGATCGACCAAAGCAGTGGCTGGCCCGCAAAAAGAAATCCTGCTTCTCTTCCAGAGAAATGATGCTGTCGTCCACCTCATCGAGATCCTTCAGGGCACCACAGGTTTCCTCGATGAATTCGGTTATCAGATCCTTGGTGCCGAACTTGGCCTTGTTATACATCGACGGCTTGCCCATGCCGCCAATATTGCCGTGTATGCCCTCGTTCAGATCAAACAGCAGATCGTGATATTCGCCCTTGCTGCGTAATTCGCGCAGGCGATCCAGACGCTGACGAATGCCCAGATAATCATAGCTGTCGGAGGCGTCCGTCTGTTTCCAGTCCTCCATGCCGTTTTGTGCATCCCAGGCAGCGGCCAACCCCGCCCATTGTTCATAGGTCTCCGCCTGCTCCATTTCTCGCAGCAGGGTTTTGCTACGGACTTTTTCAAATAGTTTCATTGCAACCTCCGGTATGGCTGGCGCCTCTGGCGAGGCGCTCACCGATTGATGTTTCAGCTACCGTCCTGCTTTCTCTGCTCCGTCTGGCTGCTCGATGGCTCTACCACCAAAGCCTGTGCGGCTTTCGAAGACGCGGCACTGCTGGTTGGCACCGCCTCAAGACGCTTTTTCACTGGTGGCTCGACAGCTGGATCAGCCGTTTGAGCAATGGGGTTGGGGGCGGCCTTCTTGCGCGTTGCCTTGGGCTTTCCGGATGCTGGCGTCTTGGCTGCAGGTTTGGTGGCAGCCTTGGTAGCGGATTTGGCTTTGACCTTGGGCAGGCCATCTGCTTTTGCCGGGGTCGCCAGTTGGTTTTTTTCTGCTGCTTTGGCTGCCTGCACCTGACTGGCGGCTGCTTCATAGGCCCTCGCTTCAAGTGCCTCGGTGGCCTGCAGATATTCCTCGGTGGACTCCTTCATGCATTGAATATAGAAGTCCATGTCAGGCACCACGCCCCGATCAGCGACCACGCCCAGATTAAGTCGCTCATAGATGCCGGTCATGCCATGACTTATCGCCATACCATCACAGACGGGCACGAGCGGGAAAACCTCGCGAATTGCCGCACCAGCAAAGTAACGGGTGGTATTCCCGGGTATACCTGGCACATTGGTGATCACGGTATTGATCAGCGGTACTGCGCTGGTCACGTGCGTCTTGTTCTGCACCCAGGCGCCCAGGGCACGCATGGCCGGCGGCATCATGTCACCGGCTGAATTACTCAATTCGCAGAGTATTTCCTTGGCGATCGGAATGCCCCTGGCCGTGCGCGCCTGAACAGCCTGCAGGCGTTCCACCGGATCAGCCATATTGGTCCCGATGGCGATATACATCGCCGATATGAGATTGCCTCCCTCAACCTTCGAGTCCTCTGGACGAATCGACACAGGGCACATGGATACCAGGGAGTCCTTTTCGGGCAACTGGTTATGCTTGGCGAGGTAACGGCGCATCCCGCCCGCGATGATTGCCAGCAATACGTCGTTCAGGCTTGCACCCTTGTGCAACTGACGCATCCGCTTGAGCTCCGGAATGATCCAGGTATAGGCACCATAGGAACGGTGCGGTGATACGGCGGTATTGAAGATGGTCTTGGGCACCCGACGCTGCTCTGGCAGACCCTCCTTGCGAAACCGATTCGCCAGCTCAAGACTCTTGCGGGAGAAGTTGAATCCTGCCTTCATGCTGCGAAATGTCTGGCCGACCATGCGCGGTGCTGTTCGAGCCCACATCTCCATGCGGGTCGGGGCACGCTCGGCAACTTCAACCCGATCGCGGCGGCCGTATTCATGCGCGGAGGTTTCTTCCATCAACGCGGTACTGAGCTCCAGGCTGGACTTGCCGTCAACGTAGGCATGATGAAAACGGATCAGCACTGCAAAGCTGTTCGGCGGCACACCCTCGACGTTGTTCACGCCTTCTATGATGTACACCTCCCATGGCGCACGTTCCATGTCGACACTACGGGACATCGTACGCGCGGTAAAAATGCACAGCTGCCGCCAGTCACCGGGCTGGGGCAGACCCACATGCCGCACGTGATATTCAAGGTCAAAATTCTCGTCCTCCAGCCAGTAGGGATCATCCAGCTGAAAGGGCGCCTGCTCGAGCCGCCGGCGGAAGTAGGAGGTTGTATTCAGGCGGTCGGAAATGTACTGCAGAATTTCCTTGTGGCGCACGATACCGTCTGGCGCAGTGCTCTGATCGCAGAGCCAGAGGCTGCCAATCATCATTGGCTGGTTAGGAGCTTCGAAGTAGTAGAAATGCGAATCCATGGGTGTAAGTTGCTTCATTGCAATGGTCCTCGTGCGCCAAGATGGGTGTAAAAGTTTCATGGTCAATTTCCATGATTGACTCTTTCAACCGGCAGTGTATTGACTCCAATCAAAGATACACGCCAATAAATGCAAGGCATATGACAAACGGCAGTTCTAATAGAACAATCTAACCATGAGACACATCCGAACAATGCAATTATATGACCATGTAGTCACTTTTCCGATAAAAAGATTAGCTCAGGGAGTTGTCAAAGGTCGGAATAGTAAAAAGAAGGGCTCTGGCACGGGACTTTGCAACTGCAAAAAATATTCAGTTCAGACGAGATTGGAAAGGCAAAAAGGGGCATGGGAACGCTATGCAAACGCACCAGGGGGAAGCACGCAGTGACTGACTAACTGCCCTGCAACAGTGCAGGCTGGAGCGTGCAGGTCTCAGACCTGCACGCTCTCGGCATCAGGAGTTGATTGTTGTCTGGCGTGACCCACGGAACAGAATAACCAGTAGCGTCACCGCAGTAAGTGGCATGACGTAGTAGAGCATCGCGCTCGACAGACCGGGTACACCACCAGCGCCCCCGTCAGTGGTCACAACATGTACGTTGTAGACGATGTAGTACGCCATGAACAACAGGCCTTCCCAGCGATTGATGCGCAGACCGCTGATGAAGATCGGCAGACATGCAAGCGCAACCGCGAACATGACCAGCATATCGAAGCGCAGTACGGCTTCAGACACAGCGATGCCTGCCGGCGCGAGCATCGAAGAAACCCCAAGCACCGCCAGCAAGTTGAAAATATTACTGCCCACCACGTTGCCTACGGCAATATCACGCTGACCCCGGATGCTTGCAATAACCGAGGTCGCCACCTCGGGCAGAGAGGTGCCAGCCGCGACAATGGTCAACGCTACCACACGCTCGGAAACGCCCAGACTGGTAGCCATGGCTACCGCGCCACCTACCAGCCAGCGCGCTCCCAGCACCAGCATGACCAGTCCACCGAGCACCAGCAGAATATTGATCAGCGCCGAGCCACTCTGCTCTGGACCTGGCACACCCAACTCGCTGGCGTCATCTGGCCGGTTGGCACGGCGGCTGCTGATAATCAGAAACAGTGTATAGGCCACAATCAACACAAACAGCAGGATGCCATCGAAGCGCCCGAGAGAACCGTCCAGTGCGAGCAGTATTACCAGCAGACTGGCGCCGACCATGATCGGCACGTCAAGCCTGATCAACTGGCGTGAAACCACCAGCGGCGCGATCAAGGCAGACAGACCGAGAATGAACAGCACGTTGAAAATATTGCTACCCAACACGTTACCCAGCGCGATATCGCCCTGCCCGCTTAGTGACGCGCCCGTCGAAACTGCCAGTTCGGGTGCACTGGTACCAAAGGCGACTACCGTCAAGCCAATGACCAGCGGAGAAATACGAAAACCGGCTGCCAGACGCGAAGCGCCTTTTACCAGCACTTCGGCACCAGCAACCAGCAACACCAGTCCGATTACAAACAATACAATTACCATCAAGGTCATGATTGCAGCCCCTCCTGCAGGGCGATCGCCAGCGATTGCGGGCGCATCAATCTAGCACGCGCCACGTCTCGCGCCAGAGGCGGTACAAAAGATTACGTGGGGCGCTTTGGCCGGAATCTCGGGGCCGGTTATTACTCCCTATTGATCCTGTGATTCCGGGCAGACGCAGCGGTCCAGCTCAGGCAAGCTATGCTGAAACCAAAACTAGCAGGGAGTCCCATTTCATGACCGCCAGCAACCAGACTTTTGTCGTTGACCAGGCCAACCTCGACCAGTGCACCACGCTGGAAATGCCACAGGTGAATGCGGATCAACTCGTCGAGGGAGAAGCGCTATTGACGGTCGACCACTTCGCCTTTACTGCCAACAACATTACATACGCCGCCCTGGGCAAGCGATTCAAATACTGGGATTTCTTTCCGGCAGAAGCACCCTGGGGGCAGATACCGGTGTGGGGTTTCGCGGATGTCGCAGCGTCCAAGCACCCTGAAATCAAAACCGGCAGCCGGGTGTATGGGTACCTGCCCATGGCCAATCAGCTGGTAGTCAAGCCAGGCAAAGTCAGCAAGAGCAGCTTCGTGGATACCTCCGAACATCGTCAGCATCTTGCTCTGGCCTATAACCAGTATCTTTTCACCGATAGCGATCCGGCCTATCGGCCCGAACATGAAGCGTTGCAGATGCTGCTTCGCCCACTCTTGATCACCTCATTTCTATTGGATGACTTTCTGGCAACCAAGGACTTTTTCGGCGCCGACCAGATCATTCTCACCAGCGCTTCGAGCAAGACCGCTTTAGGACTGGCATTCATGCTCTCGCACCAGCGCAAGACCCGCGGCAAGCCGCTGACAATTACCGCTTTGACTTCAGCGGGTAACCTGTCCTTTGTCGAAAGCCTGGGATATTACGACCGCGTTGTCAGCTACGACGACATTGATCAACTGGACAGCAACCAGAGCACGGTCTCCGTCGACTTTGCCGGAAACGGCGAGGTGTTAACCGCACTGCACAAGCACTTCAAAGACAGGATGCTGTTCAGCTCGCTGGTCGGCGCAGCTCACTGGGATCAACGCGGTGGGGACAAGGATCTGCCAGGGGCCAAACCTGAGGTTTTCTTTGCGCCGGGCTATTGGGAAGTTCGCGGCAAGGAGCTGGGCAATGCGGCATTGATGCAACGCTTCGCTGAACTCTGGGCACCGCTGGTAGCATCAGTCGAAAGCTGGATGAAGATCACCACTGTCGAAGGGCAGGAAGCCGTTCGCAAGGCTTACCTGGACACACTGCACGGCAATATTCAGCCAGATCAGGGCCTGATCCTCAAGCCATGAGGCCTTAGAGGCAAGTCCGTTACGGCGGGCTTGCCAGATTGGACGTCAGGAAAACCTTGATATTCTTCTGCTGCCGCACGTAGGAAGGGGGATTCCCGTACCAACGTTTGTAGATTCGTGTGAATTGCGCCAGATCGGCAAATCCCGCCTCCTGAGCCACCTCCGTCAACGACATACCAGTATCCATGAGCCGAACCACCCTCAGATGCTTGAGCCAGTTCTTGTACTCGCGAAATGATAAACCGACGTTCTGCGTGAACACCCGGGACATGCGTGTATAACTGACCCCATTGCGCTCGGCCAGCTGTCTGAGACTGATGGCAGGATCCGAGCGTATCAACGCGGTCAGTTCTGCAGCAGAGGGCTTGGCACTCCCCACCGCAGACCCCGGCGCCAACAATTTGTGCATATGCGCCGATACCGCCAGGGTCTGATCCACATCTGCCCGCCCTTCATACAGTGCCATTAATTCCGCGTTCACAGCGTCCATCAAGCCCCGGTACACAGGCCTGAACCCGCTTGGCGGGAGCGTATTGACCAGGTAAGCGTAAAGGGGCGACTCGGGCATAATATAAAAACCCACCAGACCCGCACCCTCAGCGATTATCTTGCGCCGCAACAATGGCCCCGCCAGCAGAGCTCGGGCCTCCACACGCTGATTGCCAAAATCCACACTGAAGGGCTCTGCATAAGCGCTGATAAAGAGTACGCAGCAGTGAGTCTCCACCCACACAGGGCGGTCCAGCGGGTTGCAATAGAAAAACACCTGCTGCGAAAAAATATACAGCCGGTTTTCCTCAGCGGTACCGCGGCCACGATTGTGGTGGGATTGCACGTAATTCACGTCCCCTGCCATCCCTGAAATCTCCATAACTGATCGAGGTATC
Organism: Halopseudomonas salina; assembly: GCF_008641105.1. Next base: position 284 of record NZ_VTTI01000006.1, on the reverse strand, counting down.
CTGCCAAAAAGCCAGCAAATGGGCCAATACAAATGACCATTCAAAGTAGAGTTCTATCCCCTGGCTCCCTACTTCTTTTCAAACCAACAATGGATCCTCCCCTCCACAAAAGTCATCCTCCCCCACCCACAAAAGTCATTCTTCCCCCCACAGAAAAGCCATCCTCGCCACCCATAAACGTCATCCTCGCGAACGCGGGGATCCATGTTGACCGGTACTAACCGGGCACATGGGTTACAGATCAAACCGGGCACATAGGTAACAGGTGATAGCGTATTGGCCTC
>NZ_VTTI01000005.1:192396-355961 GCF_008641105.1 Halopseudomonas salina | reverse complement strand
CGAGTAATACGGCCAACATAGGTGTTACCTATGTGGCCGGTTTGTGGTGTTACCTATGTGACCGGCTCAACAACCTTCCCGGCCACAACCAACTGCGCCAATTCTTGCGCACTTTGCCAGCTCTATCCCGCACCTCCAACCAACGTCTGGCGAAACCTCCAACCGCTGCCCGTTTTGCCGACCACCTCACGTTTTTCATTTTCTCGATCTGCAATAATGCTGCCGCTCCACAGCCCAAGCACAAGGAACAATGGATGTTCGCCCCTGCCAACATGGCCGCTTTTACGCTGGAAATCTCAGGCATCGCCCACGACTTCAAAGTGCTGTCATTCACCGGCACCGAAGCCATCAGCCAGCCCTACCGCTTCCAGCTGGAACTGGTTAGCGAACGCCCTGATCTGAATATTGAAGCACTGCTGCAGCAGCCGGTTTTCTTCAGATTCGCCGGCGAGGGTAAAGGCATCCATGGCCTGATCCACCGCGTTGCCCAGGGCGACGCCGGCAAGCGCCTGACCCGTTACCACATCGACCTGGTGCCACATTTGTATTACCTCGGCCACCGTACCAACCAGCGCATCTTTCAGCATCTCACCGTGCCGCAGATCATCGCCCGGGTATTGAACGACCATGGCATCCAGGCAGATACATTCCGCTTCCAGCTCAACAGCGAATACCCCCAGCGGGTCTACTGCACCCAATACGACGAAACCGATCTGCATTTCATCCAGCGTCTGTGTGAAGAAGAAGGCATCCATTACCACTTTGAACACAGCACCGATAACCACCTGTTGGTGTTCGGTGATGATCAGACCGGCTTTCCCAAGCTGGATCGCCCCACCGCTTACATACAAGACAGTGGCCTTGTTGCCGACGAGCCGGTGATCAAACGCTTCGCCATGCGCTTCGAAACCCGCCCCACCAGAGTGACCCGCCGCGATTACGACTTTGAAAAGCCTCACCTGGTGATGGAAGCCGCACACAAAGCACAGCAGCCAGCCGAAAGCGAACAGCCACCCACCCCCCTGCCCGACCTGGAAGACTACGACTACCCCGGCCGCTTTACCGAACGCGCCCGCGGCAAACAGCTAGCCAAACGCAGCCTGGAACGCCACCGCAGCGACTACCGCCTCGCCGAGGGCAAAAGCGATGTCCCCACATTGGTCACCGGCCATTTCCTGACCCTGTCAGAGCATCCACGCACCGAATGGAACGACCTGTGGCTAGTCCTCAGCATTCGGCACGAGGGCAAGCAGCCCCAGGTACTGGAAGAGTCCGTCACCAGTGATACCAAGGAGTCAGACGGTTTTACTCAGGGCTACCGCAACCAATTCACCGCTGCCCCTTGGGATATTCATTACCGCCCGCAACTCGACCACCCCAAACCCAAAGTGCTCGGCACCCAGACCGCCGTGGTTACCGGCCCAGTAGGCGAAGAGATCCACTGCGACAGGTACGGTCGCATCAAGGTGCAATTCCACTGGGATCGCGAAGGCCAGGGCGACGAGCGCACGAGCTGCTGGCTTAGAGTTTCGTCCAGCTGGGCAGGCAATCAATACGGCGGCATCGCCATCCCGAGAGTAGGGATGGAAGTACTGATCACCTTCCTCGAAGGCGACCCGGACCAGCCACTGGTCACCGGCTGCCTCTACCACAAGACCCACCCAGTCCCGTATGAACTACCCGCCAACAAAACCCGCAGCGTGTTCAAGACCCTCAGTTCCCCGGGTGGTGGCGGCTACAACGAGCTGCGAATCGAAGACAGGAAAGATCAGGAGCAGATCTACATCCACGCCCAGCGCGACTGGGATGAAAACATTGAGAACGACAAGAAGATCCGCGTCGGCAACGAACGCCACGATCGTGTGGAGGCCAACAGCTACACCGAGTTCATGGCCGAAGAGCACCACACCACCCACAGCGATCGCAAAACCGAGATCAAGGCCAACGATCATCTGACAGTCGGCACCAGCCAACACATCAAGCTCGGCACCGGCCAGTTCATCCAGGCAGGTAACGAAATTCACTATTACGCCGGCGACAAGGTTGTGATTGATGCGGGTATGGAACTCACCGCCAAAGGTGGCGGCTCGTTTCTGAAGCTTGATCCCAGTGGGGTGACGCTGATCGGGCCGGCGGTCAAGATTAATGCGGGGGGAAGTGCCGGGCGGGGATCGGGCGTAAGCATTCAACTACCTACTATACCTGGCGCTGCCGATCGGGCTGTCGCAGGGCAATTGACGCTGAATGCACAGCCAAATGATCTGTCCCGGCTCAAGTCAGCGGCCAGAGATAACCTGCTCCTCTCCAGCCAGTGTCACCGCCAACCGGATGGCCACTGCCCATTGGAGGCTTGTCCATGTCTGAGCGCATGAATGTACGGCAGGCATCAGCTCCTGATTATTCCGACGATTGCTACCTGTTGCTGGATGGTTTGAACATGGACGTACCATTCACCGCATATACCCATGATGACCACCCCACAATCGTACCGCTGTTTCGCGGCACCAGACATGCCAAGGTCATTGAAGCCAGTCCCTGGCTGGTCAAGCCCAGTGCGGGAGGGCAATTGCTGGCCAAGCCTGAAACCTGGCAAGACTATGGTCTAGTGCTGCGCTCGGCAGCCGGCAAGGACACCATTGCCGATCATCTGCGTAGCCTGATCAGCGTACTGCTACCTTCCCGGCAACTGGCCTATTGCCGTTTCTACGCCCCTACCTGGGCCGACAGACTGTTCAGCACCATGCGTCCTGAAGAATTCGAGTCATGGTCTGGCCCCATATCTCAATGGCTTCTTCACGATGGCAGCGCGTGGAAAGCATACGTCAGTACGGCCAACGGCAAGCCTCGGGGTCTCAACGAGGAGGGTTGGTACCTACTTCGCGAGGAACAACTTTCTCAATGGCAAACCGATGAACATGAACGATTTATCGACAAGGCCACGCATCACCTGGGCTGCAATCAGGGTCATGCGGGTTACTTGAACCAACGCGAGCACATCGCCGCCCTGATCAAAAAAGCCCATGACTATGGCTTCAGGCTTGAGCATCAGACGCTCCATTACCTCGAGTTGGCCTGGCGCTTTCCCCAGGAGCTAAGCAGTCCCTATTGGGCTGAGTACCTCGGCGATCAAACCCATACGGCCGATCAGCGCCTGGCATTCTCCGAACAACAGCTCTTTGGTCTGAACAAGGACGTCTAGCCATGGAATATATCGTCAAATCCGGGGACAACCTCAGTCTGATCGCGCGGGCCAACGGCACCACTATCGCCACACTGATGCGCTTGAACCCCGAGATAGAAGATGCCAACAGTATCTATCCGCAACAGCGCCTCCGACTGCCTGACACAGACGACGCCCGGCAAACCCGTGAGGTTGGGCAGATCACCGATTGCAGTGAGTGCGCAGACGACTATGTGGACCTGCTGCACCAGGCAGATGAAGCCGTTTTCATCCCCTTGACCGCAGAGCACCAACGGGAAATTCAGCAAGAGGAGGCCGTTCTGGAGCAGCTTATCCAGCAGTTTCACTCTGAAATGGAAGGCACTGAGGAAAGCATCGCCGGTTTCAAGGACAGCTTTATCGAGCGCCTCCAGCAAGAGCGGGTAATCGACAGCGCCAAGCCAACCGAGCCCATGCAGCTCACCGAAATAAGGCGACTGATGGGCAATCGGCACTATGCCTATGTACGGAAGGATTCAGGTTGGCGGCGCCACCGCAGCTACAGCATCGAGTCTCAGGACAGAGCGAGCACCAAAGGCTGGTATGACCCTGCCAGCGGAAGAGTAGACGGTCAGAAGCTGATCGACTCAATAGCCAAGGATATGCGCAGCCCTACGCTAAAAGCCAAGCTGACCCTTCACAGTAGTTTTACCGACTGGTGTCTGCTCGAATGGCAAAGTGATCCAACGCGCTGGACACCTGTCGACGGCATGCCGCCCATCGTCATCGGCACCCAAGCACAGGCCATGCGCTATGCCATGGGCGCCAGCCTGAACGCCGGCTTCGACGCAAAGAAGATGAATGCCCACGTCGCAGCCAAGGCCAGCGTCAGCGCCAACCTCATAGAAGCGAAAGCTCATGCTGAAAGCTCCTGGCCAGCCGAGGAGGACAGTGAGTGGATAATTCGCTATAGAGATGAATTCAACAGTTTGCAGGAAGCATCATTGGGTAAGTTTCGCGCTCTGATCAAGGCCGAACTAACCGGCTTTGCCGGCGCCAGCGCCCTGCTTAGCGCCAACGTGCATGTCGACATGAAAAATGGCCTCCCGCAGTTGCGCGGCACCGGGGGCTCAAGCAGCAGCCAAAGCAACGACGGTCCTGCATCCGCAGAAGCCAGCGCCTTCGCCGGCGTCCGCGCCGACGGCAAGCTGGAAGGCAGCGTGGAATGGCAGGACACGCTTGCTGAGCCAGCCGCATGGACAGCTTTGTGCACCCTCGGAGTGGGAGCTGGCGCTGCTCTTGGCCTGGGTGGTGAAGCCAAGTTGAAACTCAAGTGGAGCGCCCGGACGCACAAATTCTACTTTAACGTGCAGGCCGGTCTGGTAGCAGGCGCTGGCGCCTCTGGAGAATTAGGTGCCGAAGTAGATGCGGGTACATTCCTGGCTATGGTCAAGTGCGTCTACAACAGCCTACTCACCGTGGATTTTCATAAGGTTGAGGATATTGATTCTGATGCGTTTGGTCAGTTGATCAACTTTGCTTTTCTTGGAATCCTTGCTGGCGCAACTCATGCTGCCGTAACGGTGCGCTTGGGTACAAGAATTGCCGAACGAATCGGCGACGATATCAATAGAATCAGATCTGATCACAGAAGCGCCCTTGAAAGAGAACAGTTGGCCATAACAACGGCCAACAACGTCATTTCCGACCTCGCCAGGGGGGGTGAAAGCTGGGTCAGGTACGCACCTCCTGAAGTAAAGGGTCGTCTTCTGGACATTTTCTGTTTCGACTACGGCCCGAGCTTTTGGGACACTTATACGATGGGTTATAACCGCCGTGAAAGAGCCGTTTTATCTCTCCTTGAAGTTAGCCAGAGCTGGCGTGACTACGAGGAAACCGTCACCCGCATCAATCCGGCAGGCACAAAGGGCAGCTTCGCCCACAACCGCACTCGCTTACGCAATCTAATGCGCCTGTTTCCCAGCCTGCAGATAGACCGTATCGAGAGCGAACTACGGGGAAAGCGGGCGGTCCCCAACCAACCAGTGCAACTAGCCAAACATGTCCAACTGACGGGAACCTACTATGCGTAACCTATCTCTCGTAACGATATTGATTAGCTGCAGCACACTTCTCAATGGTTGTCAGAACAGTCAGCCTCCTAACGCAACTTATGATCTGCCTAAGCTCGTCACCCTGCTAACCGAAAGAACCCGAGACAACCTGGCCTTCATCGAAGGCGGCACTTTTATCATGGGCGACTTCGGCGCCGTCGGAGAAGATGGCGTATGGCGACCCTATTTCCCGCCAACAATTGAAGAAGACCAGCCTCATAAAGTAACTCTGTCCAGCTATTCATTGAGTAAATACAAGACCACATGGCATGATTTTGATACCTATCTGCTAGCGAATGACCTGCCATTGATCGAGCGGGGCCTGTCCAAGACGTGGGAAAGAAATCCTTTTGAGCAAGATCCGGCTAGCCGCCTATTTGTCGAAAAGCCTGCTCGAGTCACTTGGCAGGACGCCAAGAACTATTGTCAGTGGCTAGGCAGCCTGACCGACCTGCCACTGGATTTACCCACCTCGGCCCAATGGGAGTTTGTTGGACGCAACCGAGGCAGTAAGAATTGGATCTACTCTACCCATGACGGACAACCACTAAGCGCTCATCCCGAGCTATCCGAGCGAGTCCACGACACCGGAGAGTACGTCCCAGTGGGAAGCCGGTTGCCCCCCAATCCGTTAGGCATTTACGATATGGCCGACAACGGTATGGAATGGGTCAACGACTGGTTCTCGGAAACATGGTATCGGGAAAATCCGGAGATAACTGATCCAAAAGGGCCCGACGAGGGCGCCGAAAGGATTGTCCGTAACATGGATTTCAGCTTTTCACGTATTGGCATGCCAGAGTCGCTCCCCAGTGCACTCAATGAAGAATGGGACAGCATTTCGGAGTACACCTTCCGCTGCGCCCTTCAGAGCCCCATCCCTCTCACTGACAGCGATCAATAGGCAATCTAGTTTTTATCAAAAGCGAATTACCGTTACCCAGGAGTATGAACAAGTGAAATCATGGATGAACCATATCTTCGCACTCGCATTGTCGCCCATGAGCTTTTCTCTCGCAGAGCTCTACTGGCAGTGTGACCTTCCCTGAAGCGGGTACAAAGCTGAGGGCTGCCTTTCTGGGCGCGATTCTTGCGCTGCTCATTGCCGTGTCGTGGTTAATACTTGCCGGCTTTTCGTGGAGCTCTTAGCCCAGATCACTTGGGCTTGGCTCGTCCTTACCCACGCACGCAGGATCCCGGGCAACGACCAAATACGCTCTGACTGATACCCAGGGATCGATGACTCTGCCCCCCATTGATCTCCATTGATTCGAAATCTGGCCCAACCAACACCATTAACGCATATCAAAAAACTCCCGGTGCATGCGCCTGGCCGGTACGCCCCATTTGCGAAACTGACCGAACACCGCACTGGCGAACTTCACCGGGCCGCAGAACCACAGGCTGGCCTGCTGCCAATCGGGCACAGCATCACGGATATCCTGCGCTGTCAGCCTGCCCTCTGCTTTGCTACGCCGAATGATCAGATTGACACCTGCAGCCTCGGCATCGGCGCGCAGCTTATCGAGCGCCTCTTCGTTGACATCCTCTGTGGTATGGAACAGGTATACGGTGCGGTGATCCGGATGCCTGGCCAGGTAATTCATGCGGGCAATAAAGGGAGTAATACCAATCCCGCCGCCCACCCATATCTGGGTAAGGCTGTCATCTTCAAAGTTGAAAGCACCATAAGGTCCTTCCACCGTTACCGGCATACCCTGGCACACCTTCGCGCTGGCCAGCCGGGTGTGATCACCCAGCTCCTTCACAACAAACTTCAGGAAACGGGTCTGCGGATCCCAGTCTGAGGCAATGGTATAGGGGTGCGGACCGTCCCGGGGGTCGGAAGTAACAAAGGCAAACTGACCCGGCTGGTGACCCTGCCAGCCATCCTCCACCCTGACCAGGCATTCGAACACCCGCAGACCGGGATAATGGTGCACCGAGACCACTTCGCCCGACACCTGTCGCGCCCTCGACGGCCAGCCTAACAGCAGCAACACTGCCGCTACGCTACCCGCCACCACAACAAGGAACGTCAGCCATCCGATAGGGTCGGCCCAATAATCGAAATTCATCAGAATAAAGCTATGCCAGGCCAGAGGCAGGAACGCCACCGCCAGCAGCTTGTGGGTCTTGCGAAACAGGTGGTACGGAAAAGCCTTTACCAGAGCCAGCACAATCAATAGCGCGACAATATAGAACGCCCACTCCCCCAAGGTTTCTGCCAGCCCGCGCTGGCTGCGTAACCAGGTTTCGATGCCGGCGAGCTCTTGTCCGGCGCCTCTGCGGGCCGGCTTTTCCAGCCAGCCCCAGCCCACCATCCACTTGCTACCCTGCGCCCACCACCAGTGCAAAGTAGCCAATACCAGGGCGCCAATGCCCAGCCATTTATGCACGCGGTAAACCTTGTCAAGGCCACCGAGCCAACGTTCCAGCAATCGCAACCGTAATGCCAGCACCAGGGCCGCAGACATCATGAACACCGCCAGGATTCCGGAGTACTGCACGAATACCTTGCGAAACGGAAAGTACGCAAACGGGCTGACCCACAGGGTGTCCGACATAAACCAGATGCCCGTGACCAGTGCAATCAAACCCCAGAAAAAAACCGATATACGCGCCATGGGAAACCTTGTGAGCGACCTGTGTCCGGTAAGACGCTACTCGCACCAAACCCACTTGCGTTTGATCCTTGTCAAACAGAACCCGACTTTAAACAGAATTTACATAGCGCCCGCCAGCCGAGGTCTGTATCAACGGGGTCTAACTGATTGAACACGGTTGGGCATGGCTATCCGCCTTGCCCTGTCCCTGATCTTCAGCGCTAGACCTAACCAGCCAACCCGGACAACCGCAGCAACCACCACGCGACAATCAACAACTGCACTAGAAAACCGGCAAAACGCAACCAGACAAAAATCTGAGCCGTACTGATCAGATGCATAACCGATTGAAAAATCCGCGCAGCTAAAAGCAACAGCGCAAGGCCATCCGTTACAGCGCTATTACCTGTAGCCAACGCATAGAGTAGTACCGCAAAAAGCAACGGCAGATTCTCGACACAATTGGCATGCGCGCGAACCAGGCGACGACCAAAGCCCTCCGGCGTATTACTGCCGTCTGGAGCAAATGCGTTGACTTTCATCTTGCCCGACAACACCAAGAGCCCGCGTTGATTGACCATCACAAACAACAAAATCAGCATCCAGGCCGCAAGGCCCAGTAAAGCAACGGCAGACGGGGATAAGGAAGACGACATAGCAGATACCTCATTATTTTTATTGGGAAATCGAGGATAGAGTAATAGCTCTATTTTTCCAAGCGCAGGCCTTCAAGAGCATCCACACAGCGCTCGACCAAAAGGACCAGAAGAAACCTTGCTCCTGTTCAGCCTCTTTGCAATGATCACTTACCAGCATCATCGTCACGGTCAAGGAACCAACCCATGCCGCAGCAACAAACAGACAATGCCAGCACCATGACCTATCCCGCTAATACATCGCTCGAAACCCTTGAAAAGCGAATCAGCGAGCGGATCTGTCATGTGGGCATCTACGGCCTGGGATACGTGGGCTTGCCGTTAGCGCTGCGGTTTGCGCAAGTGGGCATCAGGGTCACCGGCTTCGACATAGACGTGCACAAAGTGGAAACCCTGAACGGCGGGCACAGCTACATCGAGCGCATAACGTCAGAACAGATTGCAACAGCCCAGGCGGCAGGGTTCATCGCTACCAACGACTTCGCTCTCACCACTGACGTTGATATTCAGATCATCTGCGTCCCAACGCCACTAGACAGTCATCACCAACCCGACCTGAGCTATGTAACGGACACGGTAGACAGCATTCTCCCCTACTTCCGTGAGGGTCAGATACTCAGTCTGGAAAGTACGACCTGGCCCGGCACCACCGAAGAATTGCTGGAACCGAGATTACGCGCCAAGGGCTTCATACCCGGAGAAAACTGTGCACTGGTGTACTCACCAGAGCGAGAAGACCCAGGCAACGCCCAATACCAGACCGCAGACATTCCTAAAGTGATAGGCGGGACCACACAGCGCTGCCTTGACCTCGGAGTATCGCTTTACAGTTTAGCGATAAAAACCATGGTGCCCGTAAGCACGCCTAAAGTCGCTGAAATGACCAAGCTCCTGGAAAACATTCACCGGGCCGTCAATATCGGCCTGGTGAATGAAATGAAGATCGTCGCCGACAAAATGGGCATCAATATCCACGAAGTCATCAAGGCAGCCGCCACCAAACCTTTTGGTTTCGTTCCCTACACTCCGGGTCCCGGCCTTGGCGGCCACTGCATACCCATAGATCCCTTCTACCTGACATGGAAAGCCAAGGAATACGGGATCAATACGCGTTTCATAGAGCTGGCTGGTGAGATAAATCATTACATGCCGCACTGGGTAGTACAGAAGGTAGCAGACGCGCTGAATGATCACGGCAAGCCGGTCAAGGGCAGCAGGATTCTGGTATTGGGCTTGGCCTACAAGAAGAATATTGATGACACAAGAGAGTCACCCGCGGTGGAAATCATGGCGCTGTTGCAGGATAAGGGGGCGCTAGTGGAGTATTCGGATCCGCATGTGCCTATTTTTCCGCAGAAGCGGGATTATAGTTTTGACCTGAAATCGGTCGACCTAACACCCGCTGCGATAGCTGCCTATGATTGCCTCGTACTGGCCACCGACCATGACGCATTCAACTACGGTAATCTAACAATCTTTCCCAAGCTATTAATCGATACGCGAGGGCGCCTTCCAATTCATCCACAAATTGTTTCCGCATAACATAAGGCGTACGAGCATTGAAAACGCAGTCGAATCTTGAGCCAACTCCTCAACTAAAGGTCTGTTACGCACTTGCGTACAAGGCTCCAAAATATATAAGAACATTGAGCATTATCCAGGCCTTAGAACGAGAAGAAAAAATCCACCTCACCGTCGCGACAAACTCTAGTACAAATACTTTTCGATACCTAGAAACAACTTTGAAGCTTATTATTCAAGCATTCAGAGGACGACCGGATATATATATATTAGGCTTCAGGGGGCACGAGCTCTATTGGCTATTAAAATTGATTGCAGGAAATAGGCCCATTGTTATTGACGCACTAATGTCTCCATATGCATCATTGGTAGAAGAACGTAAACTTGGAAAAGCAGGGTTAATTATTTCTAATATTATTAAAATAGTGGAATCAACGATTTTAAAGAGCGCAGACCTAATAATCACTGACACTGACTCACATTCAAAATATTACTCAGAAACCTTTTCTATCAGCGAAAAAAAAATAGTGACAGTACCTGTGGGCGCCATAGAAATAGACCACCTAACCCGGACACCGGTAGAATCATCTTTAACCATACTATTTTATGGATCTTTTTTACCCCTCCACGGCGTTAGCACTATCGTTGACGCTATCGCTTTTATCCCCGACATTCCGTTACATTTCATCTTCATTGGTGGTAAGTTGGAGTATGAGAAGACACTAAAAAAAGCTTTTGCAAAAAGAACGCCAACGTTGAGCTACAAATATATAGAAAGCGTTCCTTTCGACCAACTGATTGATTTCTATATACCCATGGCAGACGTCTGTTTGGGCGGGCCTTTCGGTGGCACCAAGCAAGCGCATCGCGTTATTACCGGAAAAACATCACAATGCCTAGCCCTTGCCCGAACAACCATTATTGGAGAAACAAACGAGGTAAAGAATTTCAAGCATAAAGAAAATTGTTTGATAACCAAACAAAACGACCCCAAATCACTAGCGGAGAATATCACCTGGTGTTGGGACAACAGGGACCGTTTAGAGAAAATTGGAATCGAAGGCAGAAAAATGTATTTCACTCATTTATCTATCGATGTGATTCGAGCCAAGTTAACAACAGCATTATTCAATATGAATTTTTAAACATTTTTTTTAGCGAGAAAGATAAAACCGTCGCCAAAGTCGCGAACCATTGGGGCCCTCTGTATATTTTTAAAAAACCAAAGCAACAAGAAAACTATGCTTTTATTAAAGAATCGCAGTCCACTTCGAGATATACCGCTTTGAGCGGTGGCTGCATCTCTACTTAGAACAGCGGCTTTCTTATAATACAGCTCTCGCAAACAGTAAAGGGCATTAGTTACAGGAAATCCGTATATATCAATAGTAATAACTGAGAAACCTGCCACCTCCAACTTTTCTTTCAACTCAGAGCGCTCATATCTGCGAACATGACCTGCCCAAACATCGACCGCTTGCCATTTATTCATGTAAGCCGGTACCGAGCCAATAAACAACCCACCAGCAGTCATATAGCTGTGTATATTACTCAAAAAATTCTGGTCATCTTCAATATGCTCCAAGACTTCAAAAGCCATAATCAGGTCGAACTCCTTCCCTACAGAGTCAAAACTATCGACTATCTTTACATTATTAGCTTCATTAAACCGTTGAACCAAAAGATCCCTAGCATCTATAGATGACTCGACCAGCACTACCGATTCACAAGCAACAAAACTGTTAAACCAAGCAGCAACATCACCAAGCCCCGGACCTATTTCTGCGACCCTAATCGCTCTTTTGTAAGACAAAACGTACCGACGGAGCAGGCGATCAATTTCAAAGAAACGCATAATAAAACGGGGAGCAGGTGCGCTGATAAATTTTTTCATTTTTTACCATAGCGAAATGTTGTTAATACCACGCATGTGACGCCAAACATTACATCAATGACACAGCAAATCAGCCGATGCATAAGCACCCATGACAATGCATGCTCCCAAGGAACAATTGAACCTGCCAAACTTGTAAATATGGCTTCTCGCACGCCGATACCTGCTGGTGCAAGAAAAGCAAGCCAGCCAGCTATCACTGAAATTAAAAAAGCGGCAAGCAGAAGGCCAGTACTACCAGCCAACCAACCCTCTCCAAACAGAGGTATTATTGAGATTCCGGTAAAGAGCCATGTTGAAGCATATCCTATACCAAGCGTGAAGGAACTATAGATCGATACTGTTGTTACCGACAAACCTTTTCCTAGAACCATTGACGTAACAGAAGTCGAAAATCGGATGGATATACATAACAGAAAAAAGTAACATACAGTTACGACTGAGAGAGACACCAGGCCCGAAATATAAACTAGCGCAATCACCCAGCCAGCCGTTAGGACTCCAATACACAAGGAGGAAATTTGCTCCCCAACTGAAACGATGGAATTTATACGACTGAGCTTGACCCCTTGTTTTGATACAATACCTCTTCCCAGAATCCCAACTATTTTTCCTGGGAAATATTTACCTATTACCAAAAAACCGGTATCAATTAGTATGTCTTGAAAGCTTCTAAATATATTGTAAATTCGAAGATATCGCTGCCAAAGAAACGCTGACAGGAAATATACTGACAACATCAAAGCCATTACCAACATGGTCGCTACAGGTGAAAAGTTTAAATCTAAAGGAAGTTTTGATTTTGTTTTTAGGAGATAAATAGCTGCCAGCACGAGAGCAATAATAGCCGCCAAGAAAAAACTACTCCACACAAGCTTTATCCGGGCGCTCTCTCCAAGCCCGACCAACCAAGCACTACCTTCTATATTTCTCATTCACTTCTCTTATACATGAGCATTGTTATCTGTTCGGATATTAGCCCCATCAAGAAAATCATTGCGCTAGAGGTAAACAATAAAGCACTCATATTAGTAAACTTATCAAATGCAGAAAGGGTATAACCGTACCATCCCATACCTAACATGAAAATAAGAAGTGAAATTGGGGCGAATATTTTCAAGGGAGAATAAAGCGTTCCAATTTTGAATATAATTAAAACAAATCTAGTGCCATCCTTTAAAGGCCTGATGTGGCTAGTACCAACCCGTTTTGCGACATGGATAGGCTCATATGCTACCGAATAACCAGCCCTAAAAAATGCCATAGTGCTGGTGGTTGGATAAGAAAATCCGTTGGGCAATAAATAAATAAACTCCCGAAATTTTTCTGCACGTACCGCTCTAAACCCTGAAGTTAAATCACTCACTTTATGCCCGGACATGTATGTTGCAAGCCAGTTATAAAATCGGTTAGCAGTCCCACGCCACACATTGGCCTGAGATCCTCGTTGGCGCGACCCTACGACAAGATCGTGCCCCGAAAGCAGGCGATCAACAAGCTTCACAATAGAATCAGCATCGTGCTGGCCATCCCCATCCATAAATACCAGAACATCACCTTTAGCATGTCGCGCACCGGTCTTGATCGCCGCCCCATTCCCTTTAGAATAGGGGTGCTTAATAACTATTGCCCCAGCAACAGAGCTGATTATTCCTGTATCGTCGTCTGACCCATCATCAACCACGATAACTTCCAAATCAAGCGCAAGTGCCCTTACAGTTTCCACTACAGTGCCTATGGTTGCGGCCTCATTCTTGGCCGGTATTACCACCGATATTTTCAATTTTACTACTTCTTCTGAGAGTTTCATCATTGCTTTCAATCTCTGACTTAAGTTCTTGAATCATCGACGCTAGTTTACTATTCGTATCTGGTTTAGCTAATAACTTTTCTCTGCGTCTAACTGCATCGTAAGCAGATTTCTTGTCTCCGTCTTTAAGGTGCAGGTAAACCTGATATTGCAAAACTGGAGCAACCTGAGGCCCGGCCTGCTCAGCGATATCAAGCTTGGTAAGAGCATTTGATATATCACCCCTACCTTCCTCAGTCATTGCATACAAGAAAAATAGCTTTGTATTGTATTCAGGTACCTGAGCTGCCTTATTCTCAATCATAGCATCCAGCAGTCCTGAAAGGTGGCCGTAGTCCAAATCACCGCATGATTGAGAGGCGATAAATTCATGCAGATCAAATAACAAATTTATTACACTTTGATCTAAATTTCCTGAGGGTACAAGTTCTAGAAGTGATTTGAACCGTTCAAGGATTTGATCTGACGTTTCAACCACACAGGCAAATAACAATGCTTGTATTCTAATATTTATGCAGTCTGGACATGCCTTGAAAGTCTTATCCATTATTCTTAATGAGATTGCATGCTTCTCTTTAACAATAAAGTCTTGGTTAGCATCATACAAATTTTTGGCTTGGCCGTTGGGTAGGCCTTCCATTTCAATAAATACAGAATGCAAAGCGGCTCTAACTGAACCGGGATGCTTTTGATTCCAAACATCAGCAGCCTTTGCGGGCTGCCCCCATAAATTTGTAAGACCATATAATATTACAAGTAACAAGCAGCAGTAAATAGCATAAGAATATCTAACAATTCTACCGACTCGGCCACGGACCATGAAAACTGTTACAGTCAGGGACAATACAGCACCATATAGAGCAGTATAATTTCGATGCTCATAATATAGCTCCAGCAGCACGGTGGTGGACTCAATCAGGTGCCCTGTCAAGTACCACGCCAAAGCAAACAAAAGCCAAACACTTCGCTTTCTCATTTTAAAAGCTAAAATCGAAATAACTGCCCAACCACACATTGCGAGTATAGTTTTCAGTTCAAAACCAAGAACCCCAAAATAATCGTGAAACGGCCCATATGACGTTGGGGATTGAGGGAAAAAAGCTGAAAAAAGATATTGCCAAAGGATATAAGTTTCGGTCAGCAGTCTGTCCCAGGGTGTGTACCCTCGGTGTTCGCTATATTCAAACCAATTAATACTCAATGGCGAAATCTGATATAAAATCACTAATAATGGGAGGAGTAATGTCAAACGCCTAATATTTTGAAAAGCTTGAGCTTCTGGCACCTTGCGAGCGAATAATAACTCGATTACTAGCGCATAAACGGGGAATATTAGACCAATTTCTTTGCTGAACACCGAGAGAACACTAAATGCCCCTACGCCTCCAACCTGTATTAACATCGCTTTATTTGGGCTATTTTGGTAAAACTTATATCCGTGCAAAAACAAACTCACGCCAAAAAGACCAAACAAGGTCGCTAAACCAGTCATACGTTGAATCGCAATTAAACTCGTAGACGCTAATATTGGCAATATGGCCCACATAAAAGCAGCTGCGACAGATACCCTAAAAGAACTCCCTACAACTTTAGCTTCCGACAACTTTACTAGCCGATGACCTATGTAAACCAGCAATAGAAAATTCAACAGATGTATGAGTACGTTGAACAACAAAACTGCTTGTGTGTTTCTGGGCCAACCATCAGCGAACGGCACAAAACTTAGAAGCGCCAATGGCCTTCCTAAAGGCCCTGAATGTCCACCAAACACGAATGACTGAATGTCTCCGGAAGAGGCGAGGGTGGTTAATCCACTGAGATTCGAATAGTCATCATAATATAAGGCGCCGGTTGTACCTGGATAATATGCAAGACCAAGCAGCATAAGTGCCGCAAGTAAAATTAAAGATCGAGAAATTATTAATTTTTTCATATTCACCATAAAAAAACCCCGGCATGAAGGCCGGGGTTTTTAGTCTACTAAATCAACCGCGGCAAGAGCCCGGCATCCACTTAAGAGGCAGACCAGAACATACCCACTCGCCTATACGGTTTGTGGAAGTATCCGACGGAGTTAGGGTAACAGTCACTGTCTCGCCGAAGTTCTTACCTGTTGCTGTAACTTCGCCTGAACTTGCGTCTACGAGAAGAGTAGAAACATACTGGGTCGAGCTAAAACCTGTGGAACAAGTATCAAGGTTTGAAAAACCTTCAGACTGAACTATCTCAGTCACACATGTCCGCGCCGAGCTAGCAGCCAGAACAATCTCAGAGGCCTTAGCGCGGTTAGTGTAATCCTGGTATGCCGGCAGCGCGATGGCAGCCAGAATACCGATGATCGCTACAACGATCATCAGTTCGATCAATGTAAAACCTTTTTGAGCTTTCATAGTCAACTCCATTTATGTGATTTAGCCTAGAGGCTGCTTTTCTAAATGCATAATCCGTGCCAGATCCATGATAGCCCGGCTACGCTGCCCTGCGTTTCAGATGCTACCACTTGTTACCGGAAATTCATCACCTAGCTCGTCACTGTGTGACGTAATTTGTCACATCGGTGATCTTTGCGCAGAGACTATGTCTCCTGTCAGGCACTGCTGTACTATAGTCCCAAATGAAATGCTACTAATAACGGATCGAGACAGCCTTAGCCTATGGATACTCCCGCTCTCTCCGGCCTGGCCCGGCGCATTGTTCAGGATCAACTCCTGGACGCACAGGCTGCCAGCAAGGCCAGCAAGCAGGCAACGCAGGACAAGATCCCCTTCATTACCTATCTGGTTCAGCACAAGCTGGCTAACGCCAAAGACCTCGCCATGCTATGCGCTGAAGAATTCGGTTATCCCTATTGCGATCTCACTGCAATTGACGGCGAATCACAGCCGCGAGACCTGGTGAGTGAAAAGCTGATTCGCCAGCACAGCGTCATCCCACTATTTAAGCGAGGGTCGCGTCTTTTCCTTGGACTGTCAGACCCGACCAATCAGCAGGCCCTGAGCGATATTCAGTTCAATACCGGCTTGATGACTGACGCGGTCATTGTCGAAGACGATAAATTGCAAGCGGCAATTGAGAAATTTCTCGACAGCCCCACTGGCGGTCTTGGCGATATGGCTGACGAGGACCTGGACGCACTCGATGTACAGAGCGTCAAGGACGATGACAAAAACGAGGGAGTCGGCGGCGATGCAGATGACGCCCCTATTGTTCGCTTCGTCAACAAGATGCTTCTTGATGCAGTGCGGATGGGTTCTTCAGACTTGCATTTCGAGCCCTACGAGAAGATCTACCGCGTACGTTTTCGTACAGATGGTATTTTGCACGAAGTAGCCAAACCTCCTGTGCAGCTGGGCGTTCGTATCGCTGCACGCCTTAAAGTGATGTCCGCAATGGACATGGCTGAGAGACGCAAACCGCAGGATGGTCGGATCAAGATGAAGATATCCAAAAACAAGGCTATCGATTTTCGAGTGAACACCCTGCCCACCCTCTGGGGCGAAAAAGTCGTATTGCGTATTTTGGATGCTGAGAGCGCTAAAATGGGTATTGATGCGCTGGGTTATGAGGACGATCAGAAAGAGATGTACATGACCGCCCTTGCCAAACCACAGGGCATGATTCTGGTGACCGGCCCTACTGGCTCGGGCAAGACGGTGTCGCTGTACACCGGCCTTAATATTCTGAATACCGTGGAGCGAAATATTTCCACCGCGGAAGATCCGGTTGAAATCAACCTTGAGGGCGTTAATCAGGTAAACGTTAACCTGAAACAAGGGCTCGATTTCTCCAAGGCCTTGCGGGCGTTCCTTCGCCAGGATCCGGATATCATCATGGTGGGTGAGATTCGGGACCTGGAAACGGCGGAAATCGCAGTCAAAGCTGCGCAAACAGGCCACATGGTGCTCTCCACACTGCACACCAACAGTGCTGCCGAAACTCTGACCCGCTTGCGCAATATGGGCGTTCCCTCATTTAACATCGCAACATCAGTCAACCTGATCATCGCCCAGCGATTGGCCAGGCGCTTGTGCAAGCAATGCAAGCAACCGATGGAAGTACCTCGAGACGTACTCTTGGAAGAGGGTTTCAGCGCCGAAAAAATTGATGCCGGAATCACAATTTATGGCCCTGTGGGTTGCGAAAGCTGTAAAGATGGTTATAAAGGACGTGTGGGGATTTATGAGGTAGTCAAGATCACGCCGGCAATGCAGCGTATTATCATGGAAGATGGCAACTCCATCGAGATTTCAGACGTCGCCCAGAGCGAAGGGTTCCGCAACCTGCGCCAATCAGCCTTGATGAAGGTGGAGCAGGGTGTGACCAGCCTGGCGGAAGTCAACCGTGTGACCAAGGATTAAGTCATGGCGCAACAAGCAGCGATAAAAAGAAAGGCCGCTCCTGCTAAAAGGAAGGCTGCAGTAAAGGAAATACAGCCTTCCGCCTACAAATGGGAAGGTAAGGATCGTAAAGGCACCAAGGTATCCGGCGAGATGCAGAGCACCAATCCTGCTCTGGTCAAGGCCCAGCTGCGCAAGCAGGGAGTGCTGGTTACCAAGGTCAACAAGAAATCCACGTTGTTTGCCAGCCGCGGCAAGAAGATCAAGCCATTGGATGTGGCATTTTTTACCCGCCAGCTAGCGACCATGATGAAGTCGGGCGTACCTATTATTCAGGCGTTTGACATCATCGCCGAAGGTACCGCGAACCCGAATTTCCAGAAATTGATCCTTGAAATCAAGACCGATGTAGCCGCAGGTAATACGCTGGCTGACTCCCTACGCCAACACCCGAAGTATTTTGATGATTTGTTCTGCAACCTGGTCGAATCGGGTGAGCAATCGGGCCGTCTTGAATCACTGCTGGATCGTATTGCGACTTACAAGGAAAAGACCGAGGCCCTGAAGGCCAAGATCAAGAAGGCAATGACCTACCCCATCGCGGTGGTTGTAGTCGCAATTGTGGTCACGGCAATTTTGCTGCTCAAGGTGGTACCGCAGTTCAAGGAAGTTTTTGCTAATTTCGGTGCTGAACTGCCGGCATTCACTCTGATGGTTATTGGGCTTTCGGAATGGCTGCAGTCCTGGTGGTTCATCATTCTTATCGGCTTTATCATCATCGGATACGCATACACCCAGGCCCACTTGCGATCAAAGAAGTTCCGTGACGCCCAGGATCGGATTTTGTTGAAAGCGCCCATCGTTGGCGACATTATCTACAAAGCTGCGGTGGCTCGCTATGCCCGCACACTGTCCACCACCTTTGCCGCGGGTGTGCCGCTAGTTGACGCTTTGGACTCGGTGGCTGGTGCTGCGGGTAACGTGGTGTTCTACAACGCTGTTATGCAGATCAAGGAAGACGTTTCCGCAGGCTCGCAACTTAATTTCTCCATGCGGACCACAAACGTGTTTCCGTCACTGGCTATCCAGATGGCTGGCATCGGTGAAGAGTCGGGTAACCTTGACGGCATGCTCGATAAGGTAGCCGACTATTACGAGGCCGAGGTGGATAACGCCGTGGATAACCTGACGACCCTGATGGAGCCCATGATCATGGTGGTTCTGGGCATTCTGGTTGGCGGCCTGATCATCGCGATGTACCTGCCGATCTTCCAGCTGGGCGCCGTCGTCTGAACCATGACCCTTATTGATTATCTGGCCAGCCATGTGCTGGCCTTTATTTTGCTCGCCGGCCTGCTTGGTTTGATTGTGGGCAGTTTTCTGAATGTGGTGATTCATCGCCTGCCCATCATGATGGAGCGCGCCTGGCTCAGGCAAAGCAGAGAAATGCTCGAGCCGGATGTCGAATTGGCCCCGGAGCCAACATTCAATATCGTCCTTCCCCACTCCCATTGCCCCCACTGCAATACCGAGATCAAGGCTTGGCAGAATCTGCCCGTTATTAGTTATTTGCTACTCCGCGGGCGCTGCGGGCATTGTCAGAAGCACATCAGCTTGCGCTACCCTTCTGTCGAGCTACTCACCGCTGTCTTGTCCATGGTGGTTGCCTGGCAATTCGGCTTCGGCTGGCAGGCAGGTAGCATGCTGGTGCTCACCTGGGCGCTTATCTGTCTCAGCCTGATTGATGCCGATACACAGTTGCTGCCGGACGCGATAGTGCTGCCCCTGCTCTGGCTAGGACTTATAGCCAATAGCTTCGGACTTTTCACTGACCTGCACACCGCCCTCTGGGGCGCGGTAGCAGGTTATCTCAGCCTCTGGCTGGTGTTCTGGGCGTTCAAACTGATAACCGGCAAGGAGGGCATGGGCTACGGTGATTTCAAGCTTCTGGCCATGCTCGGCGCCTGGGGTGGCTGGCAGATCCTGCCCCTGACCATACTGCTGTCTTCGCTGGTGGGTGCCATTCTCGGCATCATCATTCTCAAGACCCGCGGCCAGTCGAATGCCACTCCCCTGCCCTTTGGCCCTTACCTGGCGATCGCCGGGTGGATTGCGCTGATCTGGGGTGACACAATAACCGGCAAATATCTTCAAATTGCCGGATTCTGAATAATGATCATTGGTTTAACTGGCGGCATTGGCAGTGGCAAGTCTGCCGTTTCACTGCACTTTGCAGTTAAACATGGCATTCACGTTGTGGATGCCGATATCAAGTCTCGCGTTGTGGTCGAGCCAGGCAGGCCGGCTCTTCACGCCATAGTTGATCGTTTCGGTGACGCTGTCCTGCAGACTTCCGGTGAGCTGGACCGAGCCGCACTACGCGAAAAAATCTTCAGCGATCCGCAAGAGAGAGTATGGCTCGAGGGCTTGCTGCACCCGCTGATCCGCGAAGAGATTATTACTGATCTGGCTTCTGCCACATCGCCATATGCGTTGCTGGTCTCTCCCTTGCTCGTTGAATCCGGGCAGCACAAGATGACCGATCGTGTGCTGGTGGTGGATGTATCGGAGGAAACGCAGCTCATGCGGACCGCGTTACGGGACAATGTGCCAGAGCAGCAGGTCAGATCTATCATGCAAGCCCAGGCATCCAGGGAAGAGCGTCTGAAACATGCCCACGACATAGTCAGCAATGATCAGGACCTGGCAGCGCTCCACAAGCAGGTGGATGCGCTGCACCAGCAATACCTGAAACTGGCTTCCGGAGACACCATATGACCCTGAATCTGCAATGCCCTACCTGCACCGCTCCAGTCACCTGGGATGAAGCCTTTCCCGACCGGCCTTTTTGCTCCCCTCGATGCCGCTTGATTGACTTGGGGGCCTGGGCTTCCGAAGAACACGTCGTGCCCGGCGAGGAGCTGGAACAGGATCTGTATTCCGGCGATCTGCCGCAGCAATAGCGCGATGACTCGGACCCGGATCCATGTGATGGCCGCGGTGATTCGCCGGAGCGGCCGCATTCTGATTGCTCAGCGCCCCAAAGCCGCGCATCAGGGCGGACTGTGGGAGTTTCCTGGCGGCAAGCTTGACGCGGGTGAAGACCGTTACGAGGGCCTCAAACGGGAATTGGAAGAAGAGCTGGGCATTGAGGTCACCTCTGCCCGGCCCTTGATTGATATCGACCACGATTATCCGGACAAGTCTGTGCGTCTGGATGTCTGGCTTGTAGATGATTTCAATGGCGAGGCCCATGGCGCCGAGGGTCAGCCTGTTCAATGGGTATTACCCGGCGAGCTGAGGCTGTACGACTTTCCTCAAGCCAATGTGCCTATCGTCACCGCCGCACAACTACCGGAAAGCTACCTGATTACCCCCGACTGCGAGGATAGTTCAACGCTTGTTGCCGGACTGGATGATGCCCGTAAACGGGGCCTTACCATGGTTCAGCTTAGGCAGACAGCTATGCAGCCCGCCAAATATGAGCAGCTGACGACCAGATTGATGCAGAGCTTTGGCGACGACTTTATCTGGTTGCTCAAGGCCGCGACTCCACCCGCGAGCGGCGATGGATGGCATGTGACTGCGTCGCAGCTGCGAGAGCTGCACAGAGCCGGATGGCGGAAGGGAGAACCATTCCCGGCGGGGCCGCCGGTCCCACCAAGGTCAGTGCAAGCGCCCAACCTCGGGCCTAGGTCCGCACCAGAGTGGGAGCGGCTGCCTGGCCGCGAAGGAGCTCCAGCTGGCAATAATCTGCTGGCCGCTTCCTGTCATGATGCAGAGGAATTACGAATGGCAGCAGAGATCGGCGCAGACTTCGTGACTCTCTCACCGGTGCTGCCGACGACTTCGCACCCGGAAGCCAAAGGCATGGGGTGGGAAGAAGCACGAAATCTGATTGCGCAGGTGAATATCCCGGTTTACCTGTTGGGCGGGCTGTCGACTGACAATCTGGAGCAGGCTTTTCAGGCTGGCGCCCAGGGCATCGCGGGCATATCCGGATTATGGAAGCCCAAGACTGACCTCTGATCAGTCCAGCGAAACTACCCGCAACTCCTTGGGCATGCTGAAGACGATATTCTCCTCCTGACCAGCCAACTCCTCTTCGCCAGTCGCACCCAAACCGTGGAGATGTTGGATAACCTGGCGCACCAGAACATCCGGCGCAGAGGCGCCCGCGGTGATACCGATATGCTTTACGCCATCCAGCCACGCTGACTGGATCTCTTCAGCGCCGTCGATCAGATAAGCCGGCGTACCCATACGCTCGGAAAGCTCGCGCAGCCGATTAGAATTAGAGCTGTTCGGACTACCCACCACCAATACCAGATCGCACCCCGCCGCAAGCTGCTTGACCGCATCCTGACGGTTCTGGGTGGCATAGCAGATATCATCCTTGCGTGGCCCATCAATCGCCGGAAAACGTGCTCTGAGCGCGTCTATCACCCGAGCGGTATCGTCCATGGAAAGCGTCGTCTGGGTGACGAAAGCCAATCGCTGGGGATCCTTCACTTCCAGCTTGCCGACATCATTCTCGTCTTCAACCAGA
The DNA here is from genome assembly GCF_008641105.1 of Halopseudomonas salina. The sequence continues at coordinate 333,314 of NZ_VTTI01000005.1, read as the reverse complement.
TAAATGGCTCCGCCGTTGCGGGCGTCGTACTGACCCATGGTGCCTTCAACTTCAGGGTGACCCGCGTGGCCGATCAGGATGCACTCGCGCCCATCACGGCTATAGCGTGCCACTTCCATATGCACCTTGGTAACCAGCGGACAAGTAGCGTCGAAAATCTTCAGCCCGCGATCTTCAGCTTCCTTTCGTACCGCCTGGGAGACGCCGTGGGCACTGAAGATCACGATAACGTCGTCAGGGACCTGTTCTATCTCTTCCACGAAGACCGCACCGCGATTGCGCAGGTCCTCAACCACAAACTTGTTGTGCACCACTTCATGCCGCACATAGATCGGCGGCCCGAACACTTCGAGCGCACGATTGACGATCTCGATGGCGCGGTCTACGCCGGCGCAAAAGCCGCGGGGGTTGGCCAATTTGATCTGCATGGAGAGCCTCGTGGTTGGGTGCTGAATGACCGCATTATCCACGATAAGCGGGACAGAATCGATGGGGGCTGGTCTGATGGAATGGTGTATGCAACAAGGTCAGAATGGATTCCCGCGTGCGCGAGAATGACGGGTACAAGTACGAGCGCACCCTGACAGGCGGCCGTGGATTCCCGCGTGCGGGAGAGTGACGAGGTTTTGGTTTAGCGCTTGCGCCTGAAGCGGGCGCTACGCGCTGCCAAAACAGGACTCCGCTCCTCCCCCAAATCGTCATCCTCGCGAACGCGGGGATCCATTCGCATCTGGACTCAACAACTACGCCTCAAACCGGCTGCACATCCAGAATCTCGACATCAAAGGTCACTGTCTTCCCGGCCAGCGGGTGATTGAAGTCAACGTCCACCGTGGTGTCATGGATGGTCTTGACCACACCGGGCATCTCTCCGCCGGCCGCATCGCGGAAAATCACCAGCAGACCTGGCTCCAACTCCATTTCATTGAACTGGTCTCGCGCAATGCTCTGAATATTCTGCGGATTACCCGGACCAAAGCCGCGCTCTGGCTCTATCTGAAAGCTGCGCTGATCCCCCGCCTTGAGGCCGAATACGCTCTGCTCAAAGCCCGGCAGCAACCTACCGTCGCCTACCTTGAACGTGGCCGGAGATTTATCGGTGGTCGTGTCTATCACCTCACCACCAGGCAATTTGAGGGTGAAATGCAGCGTCACTTGGGTGTCATGGTTGATGCGCGTTTCAGTCATGGGTTTGCCTTTGCGGGTTTGGTTATGAACATGTCCAGAATCAACAGCGCTGCACCGACCGTTATGGCGCTATCGGCGATGTTGAAGGCCGGAAAGAACCAACTTTGCTGCCAGTGCACCAAAATAAAATCGACTACATGACCGTGCATGATCCGGTCGTACAGATTACCCAGCGCGCCGCCCAGGATCAGCGCCAGTGCAATCGACTCCAACCGCCTGCTGCGCGGCAAACGGGCCATCCAGATCACCAGCATGACACTCACGCCAACCGCAATCGCGGTAAAGAACCAGCGCTGCCAGCCGCCTGCACCCGCCAGAAAACTGAAGGCTGCACCTGGGTTATAGGCCAAGGTAAAGCTGAACAATCCATCAATGACCGGTAGCTGCTGGTGTAACTGCAACTGATTCAAGGCGACCCACTTGGTCAGCAGATCCAGTGCAATGACCAGTACGGAAATCCAGATCCAGCGCAGGCCTCCCTGACGCAAATCAGGCATGCTTGCGCACCTCACCCGGGCCTTCGATGTTATCTATGCAGCGACCGCAGAGTTCGGGATGCGCAGCATGTGAGCCCACGTCGGGGCGCAGATGCCAGCAGCGGGCGCACTTGGCGTGACCGGATTTGACGATACTCAGCTTTAAGCCCGGTAGTTCTGTTGTGACCGAGTCTGAGCCCGCAGCATCCAGCGGCGCAATAGCCGCCTGGGACGTAATCAGCACAAAACGTAACTCGTCGCCAAGGCGCGCAAGCTTGTCCGCAAGTGCTTCGTCGGCATGCAAGGTCACTTCCGCCTGCAGGCTGCCGCCGATGACTTTTTCCTTGCGCAGATTTTCCATCTCGCGATTCACTGCCACCTTCACTGCCATGATTTCTTCCCAGAATTCACGGCCGAACGCAGCACTCTCTGGCAACGCGGCCAGCTGTTCATACCAGGTATTGAGCATCACGGATTCGTTGTGCTCGCCCGGCAGGTGCTCCCACAACTCTTCAGAGGTGAACGCCAGGATAGGGGCTATCCAGCGCGTCAGCGCCTCCACGATGTGATACATGGCCGTCTGGCAGGACCGCCGCGCAGTGCTGTTGGCACCAGTGGTGTATTGGCGGTCCTTGATGATATCCAGGTAGAAGCCGCCCAGCTCCTGTACACAGAAGTTATGCACCTTCTGATACACGTTCCAGAACTTGTAGCTGTTGTAATCCTCGATGATCTCCTGCTGCAGCAGCAAAGTGCGATCAACTGCCCAGCGATCCAGATCCAGCATCTGCTCAGGATCGAGAAGGTGCTCTTTTGGATCGAAGCCGGTCAGGTTCGAGAGCAGGAATCGAGCGGTGTTACGAATACGGCGGTAGGCGTCTGCGCTGCGCTGCAGGATCACCTTGGAAACCGCCATCTCGCCCGAGTAGTCAGTCGAGGACACCCACAAACGGAGAATGTCTGCACCCAGGCTGTTGTTGATTTCCTGGGGTGCGACCACGTTGCCCAGGGACTTGGACATCTTGCGGCCGTTCTCGTCGACGACGAAACCGTGGGTCAACAGCGCCTTGTAGGGCGCGTGGCCATCGATGGCGGCGCCGGTCAGCAGGGATGAATGGAACCAGCCGCGATGCTGGTCGGAGCCTTCCAGATACAGGTCCGCACGCGGGCCCTGTTCGTGACCCATCGGGTGTGAGCCGCGCATAACGTGCCAGTGGGTGGTACCGGAGTCGAACCAGACGTCCAGCGTATCGCTGATCTTGTCATACTGCTCTGCCTCGGCACCCAGCAGCTCCTGTGCGTCTGCCTTGAACCAGGCCTCGATTCCCCCCTGCTCGACTCGCTTGGCAACTTCTTCGATCAGCTCGAGCGTGCGCGGGTGCAGGTCGCCGGTTTCCTTGTGCAAAAACAGGGGGATCGGCACACCCCAGTTGCGTTGGCGCGAAATGCACCAGTCAGGACGGCCGGCAATCATGTTGTGCAGGCGCTGCTTGCCCCAGGCGGGAACGAATTCGGTTGTTTCAATAGCGGCCAGAGCGCGCTTACGCAGGCTCTCGCCCTCCTTCGGCTCGGTATCCATGCCGACAAACCACTGCGCTGTTGCGCGGTAGATCACCGGCGTCTTGTGACGCCAGCAGTGCATGTAGCTGTGGCTGACCTGCTCGTGGGCCAGCAGACAGCCGACTTCTTCAAGCTTGGCGACCACATTGGGGTTGGCTTTCCAGATGAACTGGCCACCGAAGAATTCCAGCGATTCGACATACACACCATTGCCCTGAACAGGGCTGAGAATGTCGTCATTGACCATGCCGTAGCGCTTGCAGGTATGAAAGTCGTCCACACCATAGGCAGGCGCTGAGTGCACGATACCGGTACCCGCACCCAACTCGACATAATCAGCCAGATAAACTGGCGACTTGCGTTTATAGAACGGGTGATTGAAATTGATCAACTCCAGCGTGTCGCCGGTAGTAACAGCAACAACCTCGCCTTCACGGCCGTAACGGGCCAGACAGCTTTCGACCAGTTCTTCAGCCAGCACCAGCAATCGGTCACCGACATCAACCAGGGCGTAGTTGAATTCCGGATGCACGTTCAGCGCCTGGTTGGCCGGGATCGTCCAGGGAGTCGTGGTCCAGATGACCATCTGCGCCGGCTTGCTCAGCTCTGGCAGGCCAAAGGCGGCGGCGAGTTTGGCAGGTTCGGCGCAGGGGAAACCGACATCAATGGTTGGCGACTGCTTGTCGGCATATTCCACTTCAGCTTCAGCCAGGGCCGAGCCACAGTCGAAGCACCAGTTGACCGGCTTCAGACCCTTGAATACAAAACCTTTCTCGACCATCTTGCCCAGCGCACGGATCTCGCCCGCCTCGTTGGCATAATCCATGGTCTTGTAGGGATTATCCCACTCCCCGAGCACACCCAGACGCTGGAAGTCGGTCTTCTGGCCTTCGATCTGCTTGGCCGCGTAGGCACGACTCAACTCGCGGGTTTTAGCTGGCTCCAGATTCTTGCCGTGGGTGACTTCGATCTTGTGCTCGATCGGCAAACCATGGCAGTCCCAGCCGGGCACGTAGGGTGCGTCAAAGCCCGACAGCGTCTTGGAGCGGGTAATCATGTCCTTGATGATCTTGTTGACTGCGTGGCCAATATGAATATCGCCGTTGGCGTAGGGCGGGCCATCGTGCAGCACAAAGCTGGGCCGGCCGCGGCTGATCTCGCGGATCTTGCCGTACAGGTCGATACCTTCAAGACGCTTGAGCGTCTCCGGCTCACGGTTGGGCAGGCCGGCTTTCATCGGGAATGCCGTTTCTGGCAGGTTCAGCGTCGCTTTGTAATCAGTCATCTGGTCCAGGCTCACTTGTTTGAGTCAGAGGCCCATTGGGCGCGGGCAGCTGCAATATCTGCCGTGATAGCTGCCTGCAGGGCATCCAGGGAATCGAATCGCTGTTCGTCACGCAGTTTTTCATGAAATAGGACGGTGAGGTGGCGGCCATAGAGATTGCCCTTGAAGTCCAGCAGATGGACCTCGAGATGCGGCTGGCCATCACCTTCAACCGTGGGACGCATGCCGATGTTGGCCACGCCCTGATGTGACCCCTTGAAAGGGTCTTCGTCGAGCACCGCACTCACACGGAATACCCCCTTGAGCGGTGCGTGCAGGCGTTTTAATTGCACATTAGCGGTGGGTGCACCCAGGGTGCGGCCCAGCTGCTGACCGTACATCACACGACCGCTGATACTGAATGGACGCCCCAGCAGACGCTCAGCCAGCTCGAAGTCGCCGTCGGCCAGCACCTGGCGCAACCGCGTGCTACTGATGCGGTCGCCGCTCTCTGCCACCGTATTGGCCGCCTCGACGGTGAAGCCGTGGCGCTCGCCGCTACCCTCCAGAAAAGCAAAATCACCACTGCGATCGCAACCAAAGCGGAAGTCGTCACCCACTTCCAGATGCTTTACACCAAGGCCGTCGATCAGCACCTGCTGAACGAATTCCTCTGCGCTGAGCTCGCGTAGCCGGCGATTAAAGGCCAGACAAAGCACGCGATCAACCCCTTCAGCTTCAAGCAGCATGAGCTTGTCGCGCAAGCGGGTAAGGCGCGGGGGCGCGGCGTTGGGCGCGAAGTATTCCCGAGGCTGCGGTTCGAAAATCACCACACAGCCGGGCAGTCCCATACGGGCAGAGTGCGAACGCAGGCGCTTCAGAATGGCCTGATGCCCGGCATGCACACCGTCGAAGTTACCGATTGTCGCTACACAACCCCGATGCCGGGGGCGCAGGTTATGTAGACCGCGGACCAGTTCCATAATGCTCGTTGTTTGGCTGAGGGATCAAACGCGCGAGTATACAGGGTAAGCGGTGTGCGCGTCATGCGCAGGCGCCGAGTTGACCGCCAGGATGCTGGTCGAGATGGAACTCGACCCTCCGGGAAACCACCCCTGGGAATGGCCGAGTTCCACCTCGGCTTTCGGGGCTGCTGTCAGCCCTGACGCAGATGACGCATGCGCATTCCTGTGGCGATTAGCGTCAACACAAAGATACCTATGCCGGCGCCAACCAAAAGAGCCATCTCGAGCACCTTGCGTTGCCACGCCCAGGCGAACCACTGCTCGATACCCGGCACCATCCAAACGATAACCAATGCCATCGCGATGCAGGCTGTGACCAACCGGAAAGCGAACACCCCCCAGCCCGCCTGGGCCTGATAGATGCCTGCCTTGCGCAACCCCCACCAGAGCAGACTCGCATTGAGCACGGCTGACAATGAGGTTGCCAGCGCCAACCCAACGTGGGCCAAAGGCCAGATCAGGATCAGGTTGAAGCCCATATTGACCACCATGCAGATGATCGCGATCTTTACTGGCGTCTTGATGTCCTGGCGCGCGAAATAACCCGGAGCTAATACCTTGATGAGCATGAAGGTCATCACGCCTATTGAATAAGCTCTCAGTGCGGCGGCGGCTTGCAGAGTGTCGCGTTCAGTCATGGCGCCATAGTGAAACAGGGTGGCAATCAGCGGCTCAGCCAACAGCAGAAGCGCCAACGCGGCCGGCACGCCCACCAACAAAACCATGCGAATCGCCCAGTCGAGAGTGGCAGAAAACGCCTTGGGGTCCTCCCCCGCGTGCTGGCGGGACAACGCTGGCAGAATGACCGTACCAATCGCGATACCAAAGGCGCCAAGCGGCAGCTCTGACAGACGATCAGCGTAGTACAGCCAGGAAATGCTGCCCGTTTCCAGGAAGGACGCGAGCACAGTATCCAGCAGCAGATTGATCTGGCTTACCGACACACCGAACAACGCCGGTAGCATCAGGGTCATGATGCGCTTGACCCCCTCATGCTTGCGGTTGGGGCGCGGCATCGGCAACAGTTTGATCTGCGCAAGAAACGGCAACTGGAATAACAGTTGCACTACACCGGCAATAAACACGCCCCACGCCAGCGCCATGATGGGCTCGGCAAAATAGGGCGTCATCAGAACCGTCGCACCAATCATGCTCAGATTGAGCAGTACCGGGGTAAAAGCCGGCACGGCAAATCGACCGTAGCTGTTCAGTATCGACCCGCAGAGGGCAGTAAGTGAGATCAACAGCAGATAGGGAAAGGTGATACGCAACATATCGGTCGCCAGGGCGAGCTTTTCCGTATCGCCATGGAAACCCGGTGCAAAAATGGTTATCAGCACCGGCGCGCCCGCAACCCCCAGCGCCGTGATGGCAACCAGAGTGATTCCCAATGTCCCGGCAACGCCGTTCACCAGGTATTTGACATCCTCCAGACTGCGTTTGGCGCGATATTCGGACAGCACCGGCACAAATGCCTGGGCAAAAGCGCCCTCGGCAAAGAGTCTGCGCAGAAAATTGGGGATCTTGAAGGCGATAAAAAAGGCATCGGCTTCGGACTGGGAACCGAAATAGGCCGCAACCACCACGTCGCGCACCATCCCGAGTACACGCGAGAGCAGCGTCATGATGCTCACAACCATGCCTGAACGCAGTAACGTCGGGGCTTTGGGTTCGGGAGCTGCGGGAGGGACCTGCTCAGTCATGGATTCGAGTCGCCAGGTAAAGCCGCGATGATAGCCTCCCGACGTACTCTCTGGCGAGAACCGAGCCTTAGCAAAAGCTTGTGGCCGGAGCGTAAAAGCCTCAAGCTACTGCCCCACGGTAAACGGCCTGAAACTTCTGGTTTGCAGCCGATCGACACCCCTTGACATTGGTACAGGCTGGCGGCATAGTACGCGGCCTTATTTGTACCCTTATTCATAACGATTTTCTGAGGAGCACGACGGTGGCAAACTCACCTCAAGCCAAGAAACGCGCCAAGCAGGCCGAGAAGCGCCGCAATCACAACGCAAGCCTGCGCTCCATGGTTCGTACTTATATCAAGAACGTGGTCAAGGCTATCGACGCCAAAGACCTGGAAAAAGCAAAGACTGCCTACACCGCAGCAGTGCCGGTTATTGACCGCATGGCTGACAAGGGCATCATCCCCAAGAACCGAGCCGCTCGTCACAAGAGCCGCCTGAACGCACACATCAAGGCAATGGCTACCGCCGCCTGATCTGCGTTTCTTGTGGAAGAAAAAACCGGCCTTGAGTCGGTTTTTTTGTGGGTGTTGTTTAGAAATAGAAAAGGCGGCCCCATCCCGCACTAACGCCGAGACTCTCTTCTTTCGGACATTTCCAGAATTCCTATAGCAGCAAATCCAAAAAGAATGGAAAACCACATTCCTGCGACTCGAATCGCTATCGCGGTGACAGCTGCAACCTCCACCGAAATACCATAGACACCCAGAATCGCTATCAGAGAAATCTCCGTCGAACCGATGCCGCCGGGCAACATGGACGCCGCGCCAGCAAGCATCGCCAGCGGATAGCTACCGAATGCGCTCAGAAAAGGGATTGTCAGATTGAGCCATTCAAGCAGGTAGCAAAAAGAAAGAGCGGTAACCGACCACGCCAATAAGCCAAGCCCAAAAGAGAGTGCAACGTCAGGGCCGTTCATCCAAACCCGGCAGGATATGAGCCCATCCTCGACAACCTTCACCATCCCGCCCAACCGATCCATCCCGTACCTGACAACAAAACTCTCGATTACGTGCAGTGTCTGCGGGAAGCGTCCAAGCAGCAGAACCGCACTGGTGAAAAGCACTACGAAGATACCGCTTAGCCAAAGAATGCCGTGCTCACCAAATGCAGCCATACCCAGCAGAAACACTACGACCAGGTCGAACGATCTTTCATATACAAACGCCCCGAAAACGACCTGAGCAGGCACCGACTGGCGATCCAAATATCGGATTCGAATCAGCTCTCCTATCTTGCCTGGCGTTGCCGTAAAAGCGAAACCTGAAAGGTAAGCCAGATAACCGAAGATCCACCCCGTCCGATACCCGGCCCGCTTAAGCAACCAATGCCACCTCAGATAGCGGACGAACCATGACAAACATGCGAAACCAACCAATACTGGAAGAACCCGCACGACCTGGTCCATCAGCTTGAAAGTGTCGTTTCGGGTATCTGCCCAGATCAAGCCAAGCAAGTAGAGTGCAGACAGGACGATGAGCCCGAGTACGGCGCGACTGAAATTCAAACGTGATTACCGGAAAGAATAATATTTATGACCGAGATAACTAGTGAACACAGGAACAACAACCCCAATCGCGTGGGCTGCTTCGCGCGCAAACCTTTCAATCCCGAGCCACGGAAACACTACGAAAGCCAGAAACATGCTGAGCCCCCATGTCTGCAAAATCGCCACGAAGTTCACCAGAACAAACCACCCTGCAGAAAGCCGTAAAGACTGCCGGGTCTCACGGAACACGAACAATCTGGCCAACACGAAAGCGGTCACCATTCCGGTAAGGTAGGCTAGAACCACGGCAGTAGAAAAACTGGTCCAAACGTCATAAACAATCCGCGACGCCAGATTGACCAGCGCTGCGATGCCACCCGTTATTAGAAACGCCAGGAATTTTCCGGAAAGGAATTGCCGGATCATCCTGCGGCGTCTCTGGCGATTGCACGTCCGAACTTAACGCTTTCCGATATCCCCCTGTCTTCCGGGTAGTAATAGGACGTGTCAGCGACCCACAGTCCCGCTATCGGCAACTTGGGCGGAGGAAGCCTGCGCAGAAAACCCGGCTCGCAAATCGGTTGCGCGAAGCGATAGCGGCTGGCATGAATATCCAGGAAGTCATCATCATCCAAAGCCGGGTTGATTTTCTTGAGGTAGCTTCGCACCTTGTCCACGAAAACCGAATCAGGATCGGCAAACTTCCGGTGCTCTGCCGGCATGTAAAACGGCACGTAAACGATACTTTCTTCCAGGGGATACAAGTTCGAGTATTCGACCAAACCGGGTATATCCATGTCCGGATCATTGATATTCACCCAGAAATTCGAGCTGACCGGCTTGTTCAACTTCGCAATTACGCAAACGACGGCAATGTTCCGCACGGAACAAAAACGGTCTAGTAGCTCAACGAGCAGATCCGGGGCAATTTGAGGAATGTAAGGCAAAGGGATCGTGCTTATGACCCTTTCAAAAGGATCAAACTGGCCTTTCGCCTCGATACCACGGACGCTCCCCCCTTCCATAACGATTCGCGAAACCGGCGTATTGAGCCTGACCTCTCCGCCCCGCTCTTCAATCGACGCACGCATAGCTTGAAGGAGAGTGTCTGATCCGCCTTCAAGATACCCAAGCTTTTCCTTGAACAGATTGTATCTGGAGCGACCGATACGGCGGATGCGACTCCATATCCATGCCGCAGAAAGGTTATCTGAATAGTCGTAGAACTTGTAATCGAAAAGTTTGCGCCATAACACTTCGTACGCCTCTGGACCTACCCAGCGCTTGATCCAGCCCGTCGCCTCCACGTCATCCAGCGGCGTCCAATCATTGCGTTTGGTTGACAGAAAAGCATGCAATCCGTATCGAAACTTGGCGATCATGCCAAGCCCTCGAAATCTCAGCAATGCAACTGGATTGCCCCAGGGCTGAAGTTCACCCTGGTACCAGTAACCCATTCTGGTAGCCACCCAGTGCATCTTGTCCGTCAGATCCAGCTCCTCCAACAGCTCAAGAAATGCGTCGTCGGAGGTGCAATGGAAATGGTAGTAGCGTTCGATATTCAACCCAGAGAAGTTAAACGGAGCAGCCATGCCGCCCACTCGATCATCCGCCTCGAAGACAATCGGCTGATGGCCATCCAGCGCTAATTGATACGCAACTGCCAGCCCCATCGGACCTGCGCCTAAAACTGCTACGCGCTTACCCATATTCAGAACTCCAGAGCAATGTGGCTGTATCGGGGATCATTGAACGTCTCGTTGATCGCTTCCGCAAAAGGCGTGCACTGAACACCGAAAATAGCCGGCCAATCAATCACTTCAAACTCATCTTTGGCGGTTAACGCCGCCAGTTGCTGAGTCGTGAAAGGCGGATTTCTGTCGAACAGTGCCCATATCCAGAGTAGAGAATGAAACATGCTGTAGGGAATCTTGGTTATGACAGTCCGTGCGCCGGTCACGCGCTTGATGTGCCGAATAATATCTATGTAATCGACCTTTTCATGACCGGAGATGTTATAGATCCCGTCCGCTGCCCGGCCCTCCATGGCGCTAATGATCACGTTACAGAAATCTCCGACATATAATGGCTGCCGCATGTATTCACCATTACCAGGAATAGGAAATACGGGCACCTTCTTCATAAAGCGGGAAAGCCAGCCCAGATGCTTCCTGTCAAACCACCCGAACATCAGAGTCGGCCGGAGGATTGGGCACGAAATCCCGCTCTCCAATACCAGGTTTTCTTGCAGGATCTTGGTCCTGGTATAAAAATCGCCAGCAACAGAAACCACAACCGAGGAACTGATATGCACGAGCTTCGAAACCTGGTGCTCTTTAACTGCTGATAGTATCAATGCCGTAGCCTCGACATTGTTACGGAGAAACTCCTCGTACTCTGTTCCGCCAATCTGCGCCTGCAGCATCACTACCACTTTGGCGTCTTCGAAATGCTGTCGCCAATCGCCCGGCTGCGCCAAATCGACACACTCTGCCAGCACCCCGCCATGTACCGATTTCAACACATCCACGTTGTGTTGGTGTTTATCCAGCACAACGATGTTCGAACAGCCCTTGGCAATAAGCCTCGCCACCAGATTCTGACCAACCAGCCCGGCGCCCCCAGGCAAAACAATTTTATCGGTCAGCAACATCAGCGTAATCCTTGATCCAGTTGGTTGGTACTGATGGCTTTAGTCTACCAATCACTTAGCGGTGCCTGTAATTCGAAAAAATTACAGTGAACTCATCAGCGAAAGACCTCGTTGGCATCAGTCAAATGACATCATCAGCGTGATGGATCGCAGAGGACACCTGGCGGCTCTCCATAAACATAATGCTAGCCGCGGATTACAGACGGGTTCGTTTCAGTATGTCGTGGGGCATCGAGCGGATGATAAGCATGATCCACCACCAAAAACCGGGCACGTAAACAACATTCATTTTGCGCTCAATGGCTCTACGAATAGCTTGGCCAGCACGCTCAGGCGACACAGTGAGCTTTTTTGGTAGGTCAAGACCTGCGGTCATAGGGGTCGAGACAAATCCAGGCTTGATCGTTACAACATGAACTCCCACCTTGTAAAGCCTAGCGCGCAGCCCTTCACAGAACGTCGAAACTGCAGCTTTCGCCGCCCCATATACATAGTTGCTCTGGCGCCCCCTATCACCTGCCACCGAAGATATGACCGCAAGGGTTCCACTGCATTGGATCTCCAGATGGTTGGCGATCACCGAAAGCAACATAATTGTCGAGACCGCGTTGGTTGCGAAAGTATCCAGCAGCACACCTACATCGTTTTCGCATTTAGTCTGATCAGGGAGTGTGCCATGGGCGACCAGAGCAACATCTATATGGTGCAGCTCGCGAAGACAGGCATTCAGCATCTCGGGATGTGTATCCAGGTCGTTCACGTCCATCTTGAAGAGAATCACCGAGCTGGCACCCCGGACATCAAGGTCGTTCTTAATCTGCTCAAGCTTTTCTTCGTCCCGGCCGACAAGAAAGAAAGTGTGCCCCTGCTCCGCCCAACCCCGAGCACAAGCGACGGCGATGGCCGACGTGGCCCCTAGAATCAATATGTTCATTCTGTACTCTGTTCCCAATCAGGCTGGCGGGCCCGAACTTCCAAGTTTGAACGTATATTTGAGCACCTGTGGACCGCGCCCTCCTGAACGAAAGCCAACCCTACCTCAAAACTACCTTGTAGCTTGCCCACCACCGCGGCAATCGAGAACCCTGAAGCTGATAGCTTTTCATCGCCAAAATGATCGCCTATCTCAGGCCGTATTTCGGAGCTTGTCTCGAACCAGTGTGATACCCCTTCTGAGTCTTGCAGCACAAAGTAGGTTAATGCAGGCACAAGGGGTTGTTTTTCTGAGCTTATCAGCCAGCCACTTGCATGGAGAATTTCATCAGCAGCTGACACCCGATCCACAATTTTAAAAGCACCTTCACAGGTTACCATTCGCGTTTCTGCTTCGCTAAATAGGTTTGGCTCAGCTTTCGAAAATTTATAGATATCCTCCACCGCGAACTTGGAAACACCATCCAATGATTCGATCACTACGTGAATGTTTTCTTGCCAGAACCAACTCCCCCACGAACTGCTTGTCACTTGGACCGATTCCACTGATTCTGCAGATAAGTAATTTGTCCGCCCCCAGAAAAATCCGAATTGCTTAGTATTATTAATGAGCGGACTGACCACAAAGCCACTGCGAGCCATGGTCGCTATGAAGCGATAACTATAAGTTCTTCCATCCTGCAGCCGGACCACTAGCTTAAGCTGATTCGGCTTGAATAAAAAAGAAACAAGCCTGCCAAGGAGTGAAGGGGTGATATCCATGCTCATAAAAATTGGCGTATCTCGATGCGGAATAGTTACAAGCTCTCCCAGCCTGTAGGTTCCTTTGAAAATCTCTTGCCGAGACATGGAGTAACCGCTTGTGCGCTCAAGCTGTAAATGGGACTGAAGGAACTGCACAGGTTTATATCTCCCAAGCAGCTCCAGCCAACTTAAACCGTCTTCTATCGCAGGAAAACGCCCGTCAATGGGCTCCACATTAAAAAAAATGTTACCAGGTGCGCTATTACTAGCTAAATAAGCTCGGTTTTGCTCGGCCAACGAGTCCGTATAAACTGAATAACTCTGAAAGACTGGGCGGGGGGCCCAGTTGTTCCCCGAGGCTATGAGCGCCCACTGCTGATGGGAGTAAATATCAGATCCTCCTTCTAACAGTGGTATCGGAGAAAGTCTCCCGAGGTTTTCTAACGATAGATCGTAGGAAGCTTTAAGTGATGCCGGCTGGAAAAGCCTAAGATAGGCTCCATAGGCGGCCGCACCATAAACATTTTTATTAGATGAAAGATAGTCTCGCACTGGAGAGTGCAAGTAACTAGCGCTGATAAAAAAACCGCTCGTGCACGCAATAACAACCGCAAAACCTGAAGCTCGATTAAAGCGAAATAGCAAAGTGCAAATAGACACCAAAATAAGCACAATGCTAGCTATCAGAGCGTGATGGCCGTCGTGCCGAACAAAACTCGACTTAAAGGAAAGAAAAAGAATCAAGCAGAACATCAGAAATACGTATATTTTTTCCCAACGCGGCTGCTCTTGCAAGAGCACCGCCAGGGATATGGTGCAAGCAGCCGCCAAGTAAACTATGACTTCAAGAGAAGATCCCGTCAACGCCATGGCTTCAGTGTAACCTTGAACGATCGGCAGCATATTCGTAATATAAATCCGTAGTGTATCTAACGGCTGCTCTGCGATAAGCCACGCTGCAACTATAACGATAGGCGGGATGCACACTGTAAGCGTGGCCATAAGCCACTCTCGCCGGGCGATCAGCAACACCGCAGCCAAAACCATTACCGCTATGCAAGCGATCAGGAGGGTTCCCTTAATCAGGGGCAAGAAGCCAAGCGGGGCAAGCACAATAATCATCACGAGCGCACTTGCTAACCGGCTATGATATCTATCGCGAAGCCCAACTATCGCTAATCCAATCAAAAGTGGGAGCAAGAACAAAAGAGCATCTCTTGCGAAAAGGCTAGTTGGTAACGCCAGCGCCAATATTACCAGCGGGAGAGAAGAGCGCCTACCTGCCGCCATGAGAGCTGCTACCCAGCCGGCAAAGGCCAGAAATAAACTACCCCATACCATCAGTTCGTCCGTTGCCGGATGAAAGTACCGAGTAAAAACAGCCGCATAGGGGCCAAAGGTGAATATGATATCTTCACCGATCTTCATTCCTTCGGCCACACCTACGTTCATTCCCAGTCGCCACGAAGGATCAAGACCAGCCACAGGCATAAGTGGCAACAACGGAACCAAAACCGCGAGCATTGCAAACAACAACAGCCCTTTAGCAAAGAGATTCAACCATCGACCCGAAGAACTCGTGTTTTGATTAGCCTGACTCATAAAAAATCTCCCGCTACGCTGAGCGAAAAAGCGTATTCTCCGTTCGTTATTTGTAGATTCATTCCGTTACCCGTTTCCAGAATCTAGAGTTAAGTGAGGGATCACGCAGCAACTCGACCTGCTCCCACGCTGGATACCCGGAGCGGAAGTCCGCCCCGGACATGTGTGCATCTTTTGCTGGGTAAAGCCGGCCCCCTGCCTCGCGAACCACGAGATCCATCCGGTTGAACAGACTTGCCAACTTTGAAACCTGGGGGAAATCCAAGGCTAGAGAAATACCCGGCTGCGGAAACGACAGCAGGCCGGGGCTTATACCGTTGCCACAGCGCTTAAGAACTGCGAGGAATGAACCCTGGCCGGAACTTGAGATTACATCCAGCAGGTCGCGTATTGCTTCTCGTGCGGAGTGATGCGGCACTATGCACTGATACTGTTGAAATCCGCTTCGACCATAAATACGGTTCCAGTTGGACACACCATCCAGCGGGTAAAAGAACGGTTGATAATCGCTGCGCTGCGGGGTGGGGGCGCTTTGGTGCTTGCGCCAGTACAACTCGTTAAATATCCGCAACGACGGATTGTTAACTAACGAAACAGAGGGAGCAAAAGGTACGTTAAATCGGGGGGGCGAGCTGTGATCGAGAGTACCGGAAGGGGCGTGATCACCGACGAAGTAAACACCTCTGCCCGCTGAGGATCCCGTGGCCAGACAATCAATCCAAGCAACGCTGTACTCATGTTGGTCATCTAACTGTTCTGACAGTTCGAAAAATCGGTCTAGATTATCAAAGCGTCTAACGACGCCGCTGATCTGGCTCGACGATATCGGCATAAGCTGAATTTCGGCCCATTCGATCACACCAGTCAGGCCGAGCCCTCCAATGCTCGCCGCGAAAAGCTCTGCGTGTATTTCTCGTGAGCAGATCAGCGCACCGTCGACGGAGCGGACAAGACTAAATTGATTCACATGACTGCCAAATGTGCCGCGTATATGATGATTTTTCCCGTGGACGTCGTTGGCTAGCGCACCGCCCAGTGTCGCGAATTGCGTTCCGGGTGTGACTGGCAGAAACCAACCGCGCGGAATCGAGAGCTGCAGGATCTCGCCCAGCGTTACTCCAGCTTCGGCGCGAAGAATACCGTTTACCCAGTCAGCTGCAATGAACCTGTCCAACGAGCGCATCTGAAGCACGTGGCCCGATGTCGCAAGACAGCTGTCTCCGTAGCTTCTGCCGTTTCCAAAAGGCAGCAGTTCTCCATGCGCACGCGCGATAGAGGCTATTTGATCAGCAACCTGATTGCGCCAAACAAGAGGATGCAAGGTTTGGGGAAAATGGGGATAACGCCCCCAGGAAAGAGCTGTATCCATTACGCTGCAATCCAGAAAACCATACCGAACAGCACACCCACCATCAGGCTTACGCGGTCGCGGATGGCGAATACCACTGGGTCATCATCCATGACCCCGCGATGGGTCAGCATCCAAATGCGGGTAATCCAGAATAACAGTAGCGGACAAGCCAGCCATATGAGGCGTGGTTCCGTATACATCCCGGTAGTTTCCTGATCGTGGATATACAATGCCAGGACCATCACAGACAGATAGCCCGAGGAGGCGCCAAGTGATGCAACCATTTCTAGATCGGAAGGGAAGTATCCTCGACCACGGGTTTTTTCGGTCTCGCCGCTACTTCGCGCCGCGTTGAGCTCGGCATATCGCTTGACCAGCGCAAGGCTGAGAAAAACGAACATGGAAAAGGCCAGCAGCCAGAAAGTGGGGGATAAGTTGAACGCTGCGGTACCAGCGATAATGCGCATCGTATAAAGCGTCGCTAATGTAATGACATCGATCGTCATTAGCTGCTTCAGCCAGAGCGAGTATGTCAATGTGATGAAATAATACAAAGCTAATGCGGCGACAAACTTCCATGGCAGAAATAGTGCAGCGCCCGTAAAGGCGACAACAAGCAGGGCCGGAAAGACCAGCAAGCCAGCTTTGATGGACAGCGCCCCCGAGGCAAACGGCCTTGCATGCTTGGTCGAATGGTGACGGTCATCCTCAAGATCGAGTAGGTCGTTGAAGATGTAAACCGATGATGCGCATAAACCAAAAAAAACAAAGGCAAGAATGCCTTGCAGAAGAAGCGAGCTTTGATCGAACTGATGCGCAGCGAGCAGGGGAACAAAAATCAGTAAATTCTTTAGCCACTGATGAATCCGCAACGCCTTGAACCAGACCCGTATCCCCGCCCGGCCAGAATCCATGACAGCTTCCACATTGCCCTTTCGCCTCGCCGCAATCAGAACGCCAGCTTGAGGGTTGACCACATAGGCTCGGCGAGCTGCAGTCCATATGCATATGTCGTCTGAAGAGTTGCCGGCATAGTCAAACCCGCCTCGGCCGTAATGCTCAACCAGCAGGTCACACTTGCTCTGAGCTGAAAGGTTCCGGCTGGCGTTGGTCGCCAAAACCTTGTCGAACAGTTGAAGATGTTTGGCAATGCGGTTGGCCAATATCTCATGGCTCGCAGTGGCAAGAACTATCTCACGCCCTTCACCGCGCGCGTTTTCGATCAACTCCAGAACGGCCGGGTCATAGGGAAGTACAGTCACATCTATTTCGGTAGCTCTGGCAAGCTCCTCCTTTAGCTTGACCTTACTCTCGTGCAACCATTGGAATGGCTTGATCACGCCAAGAGGGTACTGACGCAGGAACGCCAGACCGCTCTCAAGCAACATGTCCGACCGAAGTAGTGTGCCGTCAAGATCAATGCACAGCGGGATCTTGCCTGTCATGCACTTCATGAGGCTAAGTTGTTCGCGCTGAGTATCCGTATCCGCTTCCACATTTCAGGGATTCCTTCTCCCAAAGCCATACAACAAGGTGTGAGGACGGTGACGCCTGCGTTCAACCTATACCAGCACCAAATTATCCCGATGCACCATCTCCGGCTCATCGATATATCCCAGTATTTTGGCCACCGAATCGGTTGGCTGGCCGAGGATGCGGCTGGCATCCAGGGCACTGTAATTGACCAGTCCGCGCGCCACTTCCTTGCCGTCAGGCCCAACGCAAACAACCATTTCGCCACGGCGGAAAGCACCTTCAACAGCGACTACACCTACGGGTAGCAGGCTGCGGCGTCCGGAGGCCAGGGCCTTTACAGCGCCCTCATCGATAATCAGCCGACCGCGGGTCTGCAGGTGTCCTGCGAGCCATTGTTTGCGGGCTGCCAGCATGCCTTTCTCTGGCAGCAACAGCGTACCCAGCTCCTCGCCGCCCTGTAGCCGCCCTATGACACGATCAATCCTGCCACCGACAATCACCGTACCCGCACCGGAACGAGCCGCCAGCCGCGCTGCACGCAGCTTGGTGAGCATACCGCCGCGGCCCAGCGCGCCAGCACTGCCGCCCGCCATCGCATCCAGAGACGGATCGTCCGCCATTGCTTCGCGCACCAGCTCTGCCTCGGGATTGCTTCGAGGGTCAGCGGTGTACAAGCCATCGCGGTCGGTAAGGATGACCAGCAGATCGCCTTCGACCAGGTTGGTCACCAGCGCGCCCAGGGTGTCGTTGTCGCCGAAGCGGATCTCGTCAGTGACCACGGTGTCGTTTTCATTAACCACCGGGATGACGCCCAGATCGAGCAGGGCACGAAGGGTGCTGCGGGCATTCAGGTAGCGTTTGCGGTCAGAAAGGTCATCGTGAGTCAGCAGAACCTGGGCAGTAGACAAACCGTGAGCCTGGAAACTGGATTCCCAGGCCTGCACCAGACCCATCTGGCCGATTGCCGCCGCCGCCTGCATCTGGTGGATTGTCTTGGGGCGCTCAGTCCAGCCCAGACGACTCATGCCTGCCGCTACGGCGCCGGATGAAACCAGAACCAGTTCCGCGCCGCTTTTACGCAGCTCGAC
Source organism: Halopseudomonas salina (assembly GCF_008641105.1). The sequence goes on along the minus strand of NZ_VTTI01000005.1, from coordinate 314,723 downwards.
CAACTGCTCTACCCAGACCGCCATCGCCTCCTTGTCGAGACCGCGACCATCACCGGTCAACAGGGCGCTGCCGATCTTGACTACCCAGCGACGGGCGTTGGTTACTTTGTCACGCATATTCGATCCAGAAACGAAGAGTCAATAGAATTAGCGCATTCTAACCCTATCCGCAGCTAACGCGAACGGGCCTCGCCAGACAGACTAGCTTTCCGGGAGGGCCGAGTTCCATCTCGGCCAACGGTGGCGTGATTGGCGCCGCCTCGTCGAGATGGAACTCGACACTCCCAGTAGGCAGCAGTATCAGCAATCAATGCACGTAGATGATCTCCGGACCATCTTCGTCATCTTCGTCGTCATCATCCGCATCATCATCTTCGTTGAGCAGACCCTGCTTGCGCAGCGCCTTGCGATCGTCCAGATTCTGGATATGGGCGCGGGCTTCATCCTCGATCTGCTGATCCAGAGCGCGCACCTCAGCGGCGTACTCCTCATCTTCCTGCATACGCAGCGTACGCTCGTCCAGCCAATTCATTACTTCCTTGGCCAGCTCGTCGGTACCCTGACGCTCGGAGGCGGAAATGACGAACACCGGACCCTCCCACTCCAGCCGCTCGACCACGTCATCCAGCAACGCCTGCTGCTCGTCTTCCATCAACTGGTCGCACTTGTTCAGCACCAGCCAGCGCTCACGAAGCGTTAGCGCGGGGCTGAACTTGCCCAGTTCATGAATGATCGTCTCGATGGACTCCACCGGATCACTGTCATCCGGCGGCACCATGTCGACCAGGTGCAGCAACAGGTGAGTGCGCGACAGGTGCTTGAGGAATCGCGTTCCCAGGCCTGCGCCCTCAGCGGCACCGGCTATAACACCGGGAATGTCCGCAATCACGAAACTGCGCAACTGCCCAACATCCACAACACCCAGATTTGGCACCATGGTGGTAAACGGATAATCCGCTACCTTTGGCTTGGCTGCAGATACCGCGCGAATAAACGTACTCTTGCCCGCATTGGGCAAACCGAGCAGACCCACGTCCGCCAGAACTTTCAGCTCCAGCTTCAGGTCCCGCAGATCACCCAGGCTACCCTGCGACGTCTGCCGCGGCGCACGATTCACGCTGGACTTGTACCGGGTATTACCCAGACCATGAAAACCGCCCTGGGCAACCAGCAGGCGCTGACCGGCTTCGGTCAAGTCACCGATTATTTCCTGAGTACCGGCATCGATCACGGTAGTGCCAATCGGCACCTCGAGGAACATGTCCTCACCTTTGGCGCCGGAACAGTCCTTGCCACGACCGTTTTCGCCACGCTGGGCGTTGAAACGCCGCTTGTAGCGGTAATCAACCAGGGTATTGCAGTTTTCCGCGGCCACCAGATAAATGGAGCCACCGTCACCACCATCACCGCCGTCAGGCCCGCCCTTGGGGATGAATTTCTCCCGGCGAAAGCTCATGCAGCCATTGCCCCCATCGCCGGCCTTGACCGTGATGGACACTTCATCAACGAATTTCATCTTGCTCCCTCCCGCAACGGGATGGACTAAAGGTTGCTACAAAAAGAACAAACAAAAAAGCCCCGTCGTCAGACAGGGCTTTTTCGAACCGAGGGTGGTATCAGGCTTCTACGACGTTTACGTAGCGACGACCCAACTTGCCCTTCACTTCAAACTTGATCACGCCAGCCGCTTTGGCGAACAGGGTGTGATCCTTGCCCATGCCGACGTTCTTGCCGGGATGGAATTCAGTGCCGCGCTGGCGAACGATGATGTTGCCGGGGATGATTGCCTGGCCGCCATACATTTTCACGCCAAGGCGTTTCGATTCGGAATCGCGACCGTTACGTGTGGAGCCGCCTGCTTTTTTGTGTGCCATGGGTGTTTATCTCCTCAATGGGCTTAGGCAGAGATGCCGGTAATCTTGATTTCGGTGTACCACTGACGGTGGCCCTGACGCTTCATGTGGTGCTTGCGACGACGGAACTTGATGATGCGGATTTTATCGCCACGACCGTGGGCGCTAACTTCAGCAGTCACCTTGGCGCCTTCAACAACAGGCGCGCCGATCTGTACGTCATCGCCATTGCCAATCAGCAGCACGCGGTCGAAATCAATGCTGGCGCCAGTTTCAACGTCCAGCTTCTCTACTCTCAGGTATTCGCCTTCGGCGACCTTGTACTGCTTACCACCGGTAACAATCACTGCGTACATGATGCTTTCTCCGTAATCCTGCTCACCCGGCGCTTGGGTATAATCGTTAGTGGCCGGCATGGCTGCAAGTGAACCCGCCTATCGGGCCCTACCTTGCCATTGTTAAAACAGGGATGCTGTAAATCTGCTTAGCCGTAAATACGGTTTTCAGGGGCGGGAATTCTACGCAATGCGTGCCGCTTGCGCAAGACTTACCTTCTTCACCCAACAGGCCTGTTAACAGCCTTTTATAGGTTACCAGGCAGCGGCTTTCTTGACAGCGCGGGGCCTGCCGCCTAGCATGCCGCGCAACCTACGAGGAATGTGCAGTTAATGTCCACCCTGCCTTTTTACAACGCAGTCGCCGATGATTTTGACTCAGTCAACCAGCTGATCATTCGCCAGCTGCATTCGCGCGTTCCTCTCGTTGAGAAAATCGGCAATTACATCATCAACGCCGGAGGCAAGCGCCTGCGACCTCTGGTGGTACTGCTCAGCGCCCGGGCCTGCGGCCTGAGCGATGAACGCCAACACAGCCTGGCCGCAATTATCGAGTTTCTGCACACCGCCACCCTACTGCACGACGACGTAGTCGACATATCCGACCAGCGTCGCGGTCGCTCTACCGCGAACGCCAAGTGGGGCAACGCGCCCAGCGTACTGGTAGGAGACTTTCTGTATTCCCGTGCGTTTGAAATGATGGTCGAAATGGGTGACATGCGCATCATGCAGGTGCTAGCCAACGCCACCAACGTGATTGCCGAGGGTGAAGTACTGCAGTTGACCAAGGTCCGCGACGCCGGCACCGACGAAGCCACCTACATGGAAGTTATCCGCAGCAAGACCGCGATGCTGTTTGAGGCATCAACTCACAGCGCGGGCATTCTTGCAGGAGCCAACGAGGAGCAGATTGACGCCTTGCGCCAATACGGCAATGCCTTGGGCATCGCCTTCCAGCTGATCGATGATGTACTCGATTACACCGGCGATGCCGAGGCCATGGGCAAGAATGTGGGAGACGACCTGGCCGAAGGCAAACCTACCCTGCCATTGATCTATACCATGCGTGAGGGAACGGCTGAGCAGGCGCAGAAAGTGCGCCAGGCGATCCAGAAGGGCGGAATCGAAGACATCACGGCAATACAGCAAGCTGTGCGTGAATGTGGGGCGCTGGATTACACCTCGCAACTCGCGCGCACGCACATCGACGAAGCGGTCAAGCTGCTCCAGGTGCTGCCACCTTCGGTCTACCGCGACTCTCTGGAGCAGCTGGCCAAGTTCGCGATCGAACGCCGCTTCTGAGCCACCCCTTCGGGCCGGAGCCGGCGCTCCTGCCGGTAGGAGCGCCGACCCCGTCGCGAAGCGATCTTAAAGTACCTTGATCAGCTCAATATCGAATATCAGCGTGCTGTGCGGCGGAATGCTACCCGCGGCGCGGCCACCGTAAGCCAGTTCCGGCGGGATGAACAGCCGCCATTTGGCGCCTTCCTGCATGAGCTGCAAGGCCTCGGTCCAGCCGGCAATAACGCCGCCCACCGGAAACTCCGCAGGCTCGCCGCGCTTGTATGAACTGTCGAACACTTCCCCGCCAATCAAGGTACCTTCGTAGTGGGTGCGCACGGTGGAGGACGCGACAGGAGTCGCTCCGTCGCCCGCATTGACGACCTCGTATTGCAGACCCGAGTCCAGGGTAATCACACCAGGGCGCTCCGCATTCTGTGCCAGGAAATCGATTCCTGCCTTGCCTGCCTCGCGAGCCGCCTCTTCAGCAACGGCCTGCATTTTCGCCTGCAAACCCTGGAAGGCCTCCTGCAGTGCAGCTTCGTCCACCTGGCTCGGCTGCTGAGTAAAAGCATCGCGCAGGCCAGCGACCACCAGATCAATCGTCAGATCAGGGATGTTGCTGGTCAGTAATTGGTCGCCCATCTGTCGGCCAATGCCGTAGCTGACGCGCTTTTCGTCTGTATCAAAGGTATCGCTCATACCGGTACTCCCTGGAAATTAGCCATAAAGCCTGCCATAAAGCTGGGAGGAATTCATTAAACGGCGCCAGTCCGTTACAATGCCGGCCTTTTTCGTCCTCCCTAAACGAGATACCGCCATGCTGGAAAAGCTATTCCAACTGCAAGCTCACGGCACCAGCGTGCGCACCGAAGTGATTGCCGGCCTGACGACGTTTCTGACCATGGCCTATATCATTTTCGTCAACCCGATGATGATGGCAGACGCGGGTATCGATCCCGGTGCTGCCTTCGTAGCGACCTGTCTGGCGGCAGCCATCGGCTCGCTGATCATGGGCCTGTGGGCGAATTACCCGATTGCACTGGCACCGGGCATGGGTTTGAATGCCTTCTTCAGCTACACCGTCGTCGGTTCTATGGGTTACAGCTGGGAAGTCGCACTGGGCGCGGTCTTTATCTCAGGCTTTCTGTTCTTTCTGCTGAGCATATTCAAGGTCCGCGAATGGATCATCAACAGCATTCCAATGGCACTGCGCTCAGCAATAGCCGCCGGCATTGGACTCTTTCTGGCGCTGATCGCACTGAAGAACGCCGGCCTGGTCGTTGACCACCCTGCCACGCTGGTGACCCTGGGTGACTTGTCGCAACCCGCACCGCTGCTGGCAGGCCTGGGATTCGCCATTATCGTAGCCCTGGCGTATCGGCAAATCACCGGAGCGGTGATGATCGGTATATTGGTGATTACCGGCATCAGCCTGCTTGCCGGCTTTAGCCAGGCAAATGGCGTAGTTTCGGCACCGCCGAGCCTTGAACCGACCTTCCTGGCACTGGATATCCGCGGAGCCATGGAGATAGGCATGCTCAGCGTGATCTTCGCCTTTCTGTTCGTAGACCTGTTCGATACCTCGGGAACACTGATCGGCGTGGCGCAGAGGGCCAACCTGGTAGAAGCAGACGGCAAATTACCGCGCCTGGGCCGCGCCCTCATGGCCGACAGCACCGCCACCATGGCCGGCGCCGCCATGGGCACCTCCACCACTACCAGCTATATAGAATCGGCGGCAGGCACGGCTGCAGGCGGCCGTACCGGCCTGACCGCTTGCGTTGTGGCCTTACTGTTTCTGATCAGCCTGTTCTTCTCGCCACTGGCCGGCGCCGTTCCTGCCTTTGCCACGGCACCTGCGTTGCTGTTTGTTGCTGTATTGATGACCGGCGGCCTGGTACAGGTCGATTGGGAAGACCTGACGGTCGCAGCCCCTGTGGTTATCACGGCCATCACCATGCCGCTGACCTTCTCCATCGCCAACGGCATTGCACTGGGCTTTATCAGCTGGACGTTGATCAAGCTACTGGCCGGCCGCTGGCGTGATCTGAACCCCAGCCTCTATGCTCTGGCGGCCCTTTTCATCATCAAACTTGCGTTGTTCAACTGATGAGCCTGTCCTTCGATCCTGCCGAATACGAACAGCAACTTGCAGCCAAGCGCCAGCGCCTGGTTGAGCTCCTGAAACCCTTCAACGCCCCTGAACCGGAGGTGTTCGAGTCTCCGCGGGAGCATTTCCGCCTGAGAGCCGAATTCCGGCTCTGGTATGAGGATGGCAAGCCGTACTACGCCATGTTTGAGAAGGGCAACAAATACAAGCCAATCCTGATCGACCAACTGCCCATCGCCAGCCGTCGCATCAACGAACTGATGGGGCCGTTATTAGAAGCCTGCAGAGCCGAACCAATGCTGGGGCGCAAGCTGTTTCAGGTCGAGTTTCTCACCACGCTGTCGGGCGAAGCCTTGGTCAGCTTGTGCTATCACCGCCCGATTGATGAAACCTGGGACGCGGCTGCGCAGCGCCTTGCAGACCAGCTCGACATCCTGGTGATTGGCCGAAGCCGAGGCCGTAAGCGTGTGCTTTCACGGGACCATGTCATTGAAGAACTGGAAGTCAATGGCCGGACCTGGCGCTACCAACAGGTAGAAGGCGGCTTCACCCAGCCCAACGGCAACGTGAATCAGCACATGCTGAGCTGGGCTCAGGACGCTGCCGGCAGCAACGATGACGACCTGCTGGAGCTCTATTGCGGTAACGGCAACTTCACGCTGCCGCTATCGACATGCTTTCGCAAGGTGATGGCCACCGAGCTGGCCAAAAGCTCGGTTTATTCAGCTATTACCAATATGGAAATGAACGGCGTAGAAAACGTCACCCTGGTGCGGCTGGCAAGTGAAGAAGTAACCCAGGCGTTGACTGGCGTACGCGAATTCCGCCGGTTACAGGGTATCGACCTACAGAGCTTCGACTTCGGTACGGTGTTCGTCGATCCACCCCGAGCAGGTCTTGATCCGGCCACGCTGGAGCTGGTCAGGGGCTACAAGCGAATATTTTATATTTCCTGTAATCCGGAAACCCTGGCGGCGAATTTGCTGGACCTGTCCAGCACGCACCGGGTAACCCGATGCTCACTCTTTGATCAGTTTCCCTATACCCACCATATGGAGAGTGGGGTGTTGCTGGAAAGAGTCTGATAGCGCCTGGCAAGGCGTCACTCTCTCCAGCATTTATCGTCTGCCGGAGTTGTCTGACCCAGCGCATTTATCGTCATGGTTGCACAGTCATCTCCCGCCATTACACCACCAGCAACTGCGGTAGCCGTAATAAGATAGCCTCCGTCAGTGCCCGCTCCGTTGGCGAGAGCCACGTTATAAACAGCGTCCCCTGTTATAGGGCTGCGAGTGGGTATCGGCGCGCCGGCGTAGGCACCAGTACGCGAAAACTGACGCTCCGTCACCTGCGCGGCCTCAAACAGCACCGCGGAGGCCTCCGCGCGACGGGTCTTCTTCGTGTACTCAACATAACTCGGGTACGCGATGGCCGCCAGAATGCCTACAATGGCGACCACAATCATGACCTCGATCAAAGTAAATCCCTTGCTTCTCATAGCACTTCCTTATTGCAGCTGTCGCCACATGATACGACGGGATAGCCCAGAAGCGGCAGCTCTTTCATCAAGGAATAGAGTCTGACCTGTGGACAGCAAGACAGCTTTGGTTTGCGTCGGCTTGTCATCACCTCGATCGATAATGACAGGCAAACCAGGTAGCCCCTCATTGATATCGATGCCCGCAACAATCGAGTCATTATCGTCGATCCTGCCATCCCTGTTGGTATCCAGCACCTCATAATTGAGCATACCGCCTGTGAGTAGATCGAGCTCAACAAGTCGACCACTACCCGAGCTAACACAAGGGTCCTCAGCATCAATGATCGCCGTTACAAAGACTACCCGGCCCTCTGTTGTCTGAGCCGGGAAGATCACCCGCTCACCCTCGGCGACACCGTTATAAATCAAAGGCAGATACCACCCTTTCTGCGTGTTGAAGTCGACCGGGTTGGCGCTGGTGCGGAAGTAGTCCTGACCACCGATCGTAACCTCATCAGTAATGGACTGAGGCTGCAGATTTGCCAGCACAACCTCCCCGGTGTTTGTCGGAGAGTCCCAGATCGAGTAAAACGCCTGCTGAGTCTTTGTCAGCTTGTCTGGGGCTTCGGCCAACTTACCCGTGCCGAACGATACCAGGTGCCCCCCTTGGGGATGTTCGGTAATCAGCGGATACGTTGTAATCGGCTGTGTTGAACCAGCAGCAAACAATTTGCTTGCAGACCAGTCGCTTTCCAATGTCGAAGAGGTATCAAACTTCCAGAGATTGCCGCGCAGGTCACCGGCATAGATCTTCTCGATCTGGTGCTGCGCGTTTACCACGATCTGTGGAGAGGCCAGCCCCGAGCCCCTCGCCTGCTCAGCTGCTGTCCCGGAGGTGTTCTCATCTACAACAATCTTGCGAACCAGGGCGCCCGTTGCCAGGTCGACAATGTAAAGAGCTGCCTTGCCAGTATGACTACCATATCCATTGCCGAAAACTGCGACCCACTGGTTATCCTTGGTTCTAGCAATCGCAGCACGGGAGTATGTGTAGCCAAGGTCATTCCACTGGTTGGACGGCGTATTGGCAGCCGGAGGAGAGAGCTCCCAGAGCGCAGATGGCGTATTTGGATTGGTAGCGGTTTGTTGGAATAACCTGACAGCAAACATGCTCTTGCCGCCTGCGCCCATTCCAGAGACGGCAACAGTTGACCAGGTAGAGCCAAGCTGGGCATCTGATACCGATATCTGCCCATCTACCAGGAACCGGTGAGTGCCGGACTCGGCATAATCAGGTTCAGCTACGATATTCAGGGAAGGGAGCACACTTGAGGGCATGTAGCCATAACGGTGCTGACCATTGTCCGCGTTTAGAATATGGAAAAAACCGTCATTGGCATTAACGATCAGACTGGTCTCGAGCTCAGAAGTCTTGTAAGCCAAGTAACTATCGTAACTTAAATCTCCAACAATCGCAGACACGCTTTGCGTTTCGGGAGCTACTCGCTCAAGGGAAGAGTTGACGACATCGCCCAGCAAAACTGAACGACTGCGTAATCCGCTAATCGATGCGCCTTTGCTCCAGGACAACAAATCAGCACCCGTAATAGGCGAACTTACCGAACCATTCAACTGTGCCTGCTGCGCAGGGGAAAGATTACCGTAAGCGAGAGTTACCGGCGCGTTAGTAGCGGTGTTATAGCCCTGATAACTCGCGGGATTGAGGCTTGGTGTGAAGGTGTTATCCGTAGTCCAAAGCAACGTATCGGCGCGCCCTGTAACGGAGTTGAGACGATATGCTTCAATCGTGCCACTCCATGAGGAGGGCTCATAAAGGGTTTTGTAATAGACCGTATCGGCGGTTAAAGTCGCGGAACTCGAAGCACCTGCCCCACCGGAACCTGCCTGAGCAGTGATGGCGTTGATTGCTTTAGACAGACTATCATTTAACTCGCTAGCATCATTGGCAGTGTAATATTCGCCATTGCCGTAATCAGCAGCATCTTCAAGCATGTCGTTGCTGGTAGCAAAGCCGACGGTGTATGTCTGCATGTTCTGTTTAGCAAAGCCTGCCGCGTTAAAGCTTTTGCCAGCCAAGTCAGGTGCGGTCGTATCGCGCAAGTCAATATCGTAAGCAAATTTGGCTATATCGTCTAGAAAGAGCGTGTCACCCTCGGCGTCGCCCGATGAATCATTACCGTCATTTCCACTATCACCATCCCAGTTAGGCAGGTTGTTATTGCCGGTCACACTGGGATTATTGCGCTTGGGGTCGTCATTAGGGAAACTTCGGTCAAAGGTCGGCAGACCATCAGTTACCACGATACTGAAAGTTCGCTGACAACGGTACTCAATAGGACTCTCGTAAGTACTGCTGCCCGATAGAGTCTGCAATCCTTGATCGGGAGCCAGCCCCCTGAGATATCGCGTCATCTCATAATAACTTTCAGCCAGTGGAGTATTGGTCGAGGCATCTACATCATTCACCTCGTCTACAAAGTCCTCGAAATTGGTTTGAGCCTGAGACGCACTAGTGATCACTGAACCGGCAGGAGAAACGGTTTCAGAAAAATCCTTGACCTCGATTTGTAAAGACCCACCCGGTCCGCGATTACCATCAGCAGGTGGGTTGAAAGTAAAAAGCCCATATCTTAAACCTCGGTTATCAGAAACGATTTGATTGGTCACCTCCCGTGCAACGTTCATACGATAATCGTCAGGCAAAACGTTCCTCAAGTCGACCCCGTTGTTCGAGGTAGAAGGCCAAGTGTTATAAATATAGGATAAATATTTTCTGGTATATCGAGTAAGTCCATTCCCAACTGGATCTGGAAGCATAAAACAGCGACGGTCGCTTACGTTATTACCACTCAAAAGGTACAAGGCAACACGGCCTGTACTACATAATGACCCGATACCTCTGCTCAAATTTCCGAGTGTTATATTATCGTTGTCCGCTTCAAGGTATAATTCGACGGTCACATTACGACAGCCAAAGAAATTACATCGCCTTTCAACCCTGCTTGTAGCATAAGCCACATTATCGTAGTTGCTAGCTGCTACTCCTGAAGGAGCTATCGCGTTCCGCATACTCCCCGAATTATCCAGCAGAACAAGTACGTTCGGCGTCACAGCTGAGGCACTCAGAATCGGCGCTTGCACGGGAGAGAAGGCGTAAACTGGAGCGGTGACGAATCCGCTCAACAGGACACCCGAGGCAAAGCTGATTAACTTTTTCATTGTAGTTCTCCCTGCCGTAACCGGTGTCGGCTGGCTTGGTAATCGCGCGGAGACAAACTGATTAATTCTTTGCATAAATACTCTCCAGCGCGGTAGTGGTATTGCCCACAGTTGCCACTGAGGTGACGCGATACAACATCACACTTTCGCCTGGGTCGACATTAATGGCTGCGCTGGAAGTACCCAGTTTCTGAATCTGATAGAGACTATTGCCATCAGTCGCTGCTCTCCATATACCGCAAGCGCTGTTACCGTTCTGGGCAGCTGCGTTATCGAAGTCGGGTGTTCGGCACCCATTACCATTACATTGCGCACAAGCTGCCAGCGCGGCCGCGCTGTTGAGGTTGGCAATAAAGCCCTCACCTTCGCGCAAACCAGCTTCCGCATACTGGAAGGTGATAGTTTTGAATCGGGTATTACCCGACATCTTTTCCTGCAAGGTCGCACTCTTCATTGCTGACACACCAACAATGGTCAGCAGGAGCAGGAAAATCAGGCTAACGAACAAAGCCACGCCACCCTGGGCCTTTTTCGGTGTGGTATTGAACATAAAGGGCTTCCTCATAACAACCGATTCCGCAAGGCTGCAACCACCGTGTATTCCTGCTCGGCGGTTCGTTGATTTTCGTCTTCAAGCACGAGTGCAATTCGTACGCTGCGAATAACGGCCGGATTGGGGACTAACCCTGGAGCAACATAGTTACCAGTCACGTAGGTATCACCAGCGTTAGCTGCAACACCAAACTGGATATCCAGGGACTTGACGTTACCTATCAGTGGTTCGAAACCCGCGCCGCCGCCATAACGTACTTGGAGGACATTCTCAGCAGCGTCGAGTTGATATTCGATCTGGCGGATGGGCAGTGCGATCTCACCAGCCGGTGGGGTAGCCGACCCCACCTCCACACTTCCACCAGTCCGGCAGTCTGTCACCAGCGTCCAGTCGGCGTTGGAACTCTGACCCACCGCCTGTGTCGCGTTGGAGGTGATAATCCGCAGCGTAGCGTTGGGACCATCCCAGGCAATCGGATTGTCAAAGGCAGCCGGTACATTTGTAATGGAGCCCGACGCAAGTGAGAGGCACCCAAACATGCCGGCCATGCGCAACTCCTGCGTCATACGAGTCAGCACGTAACGTGCATCTTCCTGCAAGGTGGCGGAGGCATCCTGAACTAACGCGGTCTGACGACTGCTGGCAAAAATCTGGGTTATGCCCAGCACCAGCACCAAGCCCAGCACCAGCGCAATCATGATCTCGATAAGACCGAAACCCTTGCTGCTATTCTTGAACTTCATGGGGCCGCTCCCACTGCATTGACTGCCACGTTGGTCGTGATCGCCAGTTCGCCTCGCTGGACATTACCCTCAGCGTCTAATCCGCCAGCACGACCTTCCGACCAGCTCACTTCCACACTGACTTGCGAGCCGTTAACGTCTATCGAGCCAGCCCCATCAGGCAAAGCACTGACTGCATTGGCGAAATCGATCAGGTCAGTGGCCAATACACTGTTTGCTGAGCCGGGCACGGCCTCTATGTTCGCAATATCATATTGATCCAGTTGCACCGGGTCGGCATTCGCCCTGATGCGATCTATTACGTCATACACGATAAAGCTCGCCTGTGAGCTGAGTCGCGAGCTGTCGGTGTATTTCAACGCATTAAGCTGCATTGCTGCAGCTCCGAGCACACCAATAGCCGTTACAAAAACGGCAATCATGACTTCAAGCAACGAAACCCCGCGCTGACGTTTGCTGCGTACCAATCCGAGTTTACTTCTCATATGCAGGACGCTCCCGTGAGAATTCTCCCGGTCGGGCACACCACCATACTTTTGGTAGAGTCGCCCCGGGTGTAATTGAATACGACAGAATTGGCCGGCGTTTTCAGGCCGCCCAGGCTGTCGAACACAATCGTGTCAACATCACCTGTGGCTGTAATAGTCGCTCCAGAGGGAAGCCCTGCATAACGCCGTATGACTGTCCCATCGCGAACAATTTCCAGGTCCTGAGTCCAATCATCATCAGTGAGGGCGCTAACATTTACATCCTCGCTGTGATTGATAGCCTCAAGCCTCGCCAAACTGAATGCACGGAGCAAATCGCTGAGATCAGAGTCAGCGCGTGAGCGTTCGAAGATCCCGCTAAACGCGGGAAAACCAATAACGGTGACCAGAGCCAGCACCGCTATTGCGATCATCAACTCAATAAGAGTGAAACCCTTCACACTTTTCATCAAAATCCCCTTTATCACGTGCTGACACTATAGAAAGCCCGCCGCAAGCGGTCGCGTTCGTTTCGATAACCGGTAAGATCGAGGTGATGACAGGTCGAGACGTCATTTTCAAGGCATACACGGCAGTAGGCCTGTTTCACATTTCAGGGAGGATACCCCATGCGTTCCCGTGGTTTTACTTTGATTGAGCTTATGGTGGCGCTGGCAGTGTTCGCGCTGCTGATCGGCATTGCGGTCCCCGGTTTCGGCAGCATGATAGACCAGCAGCGAATGAGCACAGGACTCAATAATCTGGGTTTGGGTCTGACAATGACCAGGGATGAGGCCGTGCGAATGAACCGCACTTTGACCCTCGCCCCTATCAGCGGGGACTGGAACGAGGGCTGGGTGATCTTTGTCGACACCAATAACGACGGGGTGCCCGATGGGGGAGAAAAGGTTTTACGCCATCTGCCTCCGGATACCCAACTGCGCGTACACGCAAACAAGCCGGTTTCCAGGTATGTGCGGTTCAATGCCCATGGTCAGACCGAGCTTCTCAATGGTGGCTTTCAGGCCGGTACCTTTCGGTTTTGCCCTTCCAAGTCGGGCGCAGAGGGGCGGAAATTGGTAATCAATCAGGTGGGGCGGTGGCGGGTCGAGCGCACAGTGATAGCTGCGAAGTATTGTGGGCCTTGATGTTTTTGCTGGTAAAGCGGTAGGTCAAAATGGGCTCCCGCGTTCGCGGGAGTGACGGGGATACTGGCGGGAGTGACGGGAAGACTGGCGGGAGTGACGGGAGGACTGACGCGATTAAGAGGTACTGGGACCGGAGTGACGGGGCTGGGCCCGTCACTCCGGCGCTTCAGGTTCGGTATTCGGCGTTGATACGCACGTATTCGTGGGACAGGTCGGTTGTCCATAGCGTTTCTGAATGCTCGCCTCGGCCAAGCTCAATGCGGATGGTGATCTCCGCCTGGGCCATGATCGCTGCGCCCTGCGCTTCTGTATATTCCTCGGCACGGCCTCCGTTGCGGGTAATACAGGCCTGATCGAGATATACATCGATCTTCTCCACATCCAGGTCCGGCACACCTGCACGACCCACCGCGGCAAGAATACGACCCCAGTTGGGATCGGAGGCGAAAAGTGCGGTCTTGATCAGGGGAGAGTGCGATATGGCGTAGCCCACATCCAGACACTCATCCCGGTTATTCCCACCATTCACCTGCACGGTAACGAATTTGGTAGCCCCTTCCCCGTCACGGACGATTGCCTGCGCCAGTTCAAGCATGACGGCCTTGATTGTATCGGCCAGCAGCGTGTAGTCCTCGCCTGCGGCCTCTGTTATCTCAACCGCCTGCGTCTGACCCGTGGCGATCAACATGCAGCAATCATTGGTGGAGGTGTCGCCGTCGATGGTGATGCGGTTGAAGGAGAGATCGGCCGCTTCGCGCAACAAACCCTGCAACACAGGCTGCGCTACCTTTGCATCAGTGGCGATATAGCCAAGCATGGTGGCCATGTTTGGCTTGATCATACCCGCGCCCTTGGATATGCCCGTTACTGTCACGGTTTCACCTGCGAGGGTGATCTGACGGCTGACACCCTTTGGCAGGGTGTCGGTGGTCATGATCCCCTCCGCGGCCTGGGCCCAGTTGTTCTCGTCAAGGTTTTCCAGGGCAGCCGGCAAGGCGCCTATTACCTTATCAGCGGGTAACAACTCGCCAATCACACCCGTACTGAAGGGAAGCACCTGTTTGCTGTCGACGCCGACCAGCTCCGCCAGAGCCGCGCAAGTTTTCAGGGCTGCCTGCATACCGGGATTGCCGGTGCCTGCGTTGGCGTTGCCGGTATTGACCAGCAGGTAACGTGGAGACTGGCCCAGATGCTGACGGCAGAGCGTTACCGGTGCAGCACAAAAGGCGTTGAGGGTGAACACACCCGCGATGCTGGAGCCCTCAGCGGCTTCCATGATAACCACGTCCTTACGGCCCGCACGCTTGATGCCCGCGGAGGCGATGCCCAGGCGAAAGCCTGGAACGGGATGCAAAACAGGTAGGGGGCCAAGTCCGACGGGCATGGTGCAATCTCCGGATGAAATAAGAGGGATATTGTAGCCGCCCGGGAGGGTCGAGTTCCATCTCGGCCGGCGGTGTGGCGGCAACAACCTTGCCGAGGTGGAACTCGGCCACTCCCAGGGGCGGCGTGCCCATCCGGGGAGGTCGAGTTCCATCTCGACCGACGGTGGTGGCTAGAACGCCAATGGTCGGGGTGGATTCCCGCCTTCGCGGGAATGACGAAGGCCCTCCCGGGTAAGGCGGAGCACTGGCTCGGGCGATGGCGCTAGCTCAGGCTATCTTGCCGTGGCACTGCTTGTATTTTTTGCCGGATCCGCAGGGGCAAGGATCGTTGCGGCCGACCTTGGGTCCTTCGCGGGTGACCGGGGCGGCGGATGCAGCTTCGTTTTGCTCACTCTCACCTTCTTCGCTGCCTGCGCTTGTAGGCGGCTCTACCTGCTCATGCTTGAACTGCATGCGCTTGGCCATTTCTTCTGCCTGGCGGCGCTGACGCGCTTCTTCTTCGGCAGCGTCTTCACGGCGTACCTGCACGTGGCTGAGGATACGAATGGTGTCGTGCTTGACCGACTCGAGCATTTCCTCGAACAGGTTGAAGGCTTCGCGCTTGTATTCCTGCTTGGGATTCTTCTGGGCGTAGCCGCGCAGGTGAATACCCTGGCGCAGGTGATCCATGGTCGCCAGATGCTCTTTCCACAAATCGTCCAGCACACGCAGCAACATCTGCTTCTCGAAGGTGCGCAGCGCATCGGCGCCGGTCAGCTCTTCCTTCTCGGCATAGGCCCTCACCAGCTCGTCCAGAATGCGCTGACGCAACCCTTCTTCGTGCAGGGTGTCGTCTTCATCCAGCCACTGCTGCAACGGCACCTTGAGCGCCAGCTCGGCACTCAGGTGCTGCTCCAGACCCGCGACATCCCACTGCTCCGGCACGCTCTGGGGCGGAATGTACTGACTGATGGCACCAGCCACTACGTCTTCACGAATGGCCTGGATGGTGTCAGAGACGTTTTCCGACGCCAGGATCGCATTGCGCTGGCCGTAGATAACCTTGCGCTGTTCGTTGGCGACGTCATCGTACTCAAGCAATTGCTTACGGATATCGAAGTTGCGACCTTCAACCTTGCGCTGAGCCTTTTCGATGGCATTGGTGACCATGCGGTGCTCGATCGCCTCACCCTTCTCCATGCCGAGCGCCTTCATGAAGTTCTTCACCCGGTCAGAGGCAAAGATGCGCATGAGGTTATCTTCCAGCGACAGATAGAAGCGGCTGGAACCCGGATCCCCCTGGCGGCCGGCACGGCCACGGAGCTGGTTGTCGATACGGCGTGATTCATGCCGCTCACAGGCGATGATGTGCAGACCGCCGGATTCGAGCACCTGCTGATGCCGCTGCTGCCATTCGGCTTTGATCTGGGCGATCTTCTCGTCAGTCGGATTCTCCAGACTGGCTACTTCCGCTTCCCAGCTACCGCCGAGAATAATGTCGGTACCACGGCCCGCCATGTTGGTGGCGATGGTTACCGCGCCAGGGCGACCGGCCTGGGCGATAATTTCGGCTTCTTTCTCGTGGTGCTTGGCGTTCAGCACCTTGTGCGGGATCTTTTCCGCGTCCAGCAGACGGGACACCGCCTCGGATGATTCGATCGACGCAGTACCCACCAGAATCGGGCGACCTTCACCCATGCTGTGCTTGATATCAGCGGTGATGGCAGCGAATTTCTCATCGATGGTCAGGTAGACCAGATCGTTGTAGTCCTTGCGCGCCATGGGCTTGTTGGTCGGAATAACCACCACGTCCAGGCCGTAGATCTGGCGGAACTCGAATGCTTCGGTGTCAGCTGTACCGGTCATACCGGACAGCTTGTTATACAGACGGAAGTAATTCTGGAAGGTCGTCGAGGCCAGGGTCTGGCTCTCGGCCTGAATCTTCAAACCTTCCTTCGCTTCGATGGCCTGGTGCAGGCCCTCGGAGAGACGGCGACCCGGCATGGTACGACCGGTGTGCTCATCCACCAGCACCACCTGTTCGTTCTGTACGATGTACTCGACGTTGCGATGGAACAGCGTGTGCGCACGCAAGCCTGAATGCACGTGGTGCAGCAGGTTGAGATTCTGCGCGGCGTAAAGGCTGTCGCCTTCCGGGAGCAACCCCTCCTTGACCAGCAGGCTTTCAACGAACTGGTGGCCCGACTCGTTGAGCTCTACCTGACGGGTTTTTTCGTCGATGTAGTAATGACCTTCGACTTCTTCCACGCCCTCTTCGGCAAGGTAGCCGCGCTTGAGTGTGGGGATCAGCTTATTGATCGCGGCGTACATGCGCGAGCTGTCTTCGGCAGGGCCGGAAATAATCAGCGGGGTACGGGCTTCGTCAATCAGGATCGAATCGACCTCGTCGACAATGGCGAAATTCAGCTCGCGCTGGAATTTGTCTTCCAGCCGGAATGCCATGTTGTCGCGCAGGTAATCGAAACCGAACTCGTTGTTGGTGCCGTAGGTAATGTCACAGCGGTAGGCGGCTTTCTTGTCCTCGGGATCCTGAAAAGGAACAACGACACCCACGGTCAGACCCAGAAATTCGTAAAGCGGACGCATCCAGTTGGCGTCACGGCGGGCCAGGTAATCGTTGACCGTAACCGCGTGTACGCCCTTGCCGGACAGCGCGTTCAGGTAAGCCGGCAATGTGGCTACCAGGGTTTTACCCTCACCGGTCTTCATCTCGGCAATGTGGCCTTCGTGAAGAGTCATGCCGCCAATCATCTGGGCATCAAAATGCCGCATGCCCATTACCCGCTTGCTCGCTTCACGCACCAGGGCGAAGGCTTCGGGCATTATCGCGTCGAGGCTTTCGCCCTTGCCTACCCTTTCCTTGTACTCGGCTGTCTTGGCCTTCAACTGCTCATCGCTCAGGGCGTTCAGCTTCTCTTCCTGGGCGTTGATCGCGTTGACGACCCGGCCCATGCGCTTTAACTCACGCTCGTTTTTGCTTCCAAACAGTTTCTTCAATAAAGGCGCAAACATAGTCGACTTTGATATCCGTTTGAGGGTGGGCGGCGCGGCCGATACATACCGGGCCAAACCGTAAACAAGCATTCTACTCTGAATCGCGCTGCACAATAAACCTGCACAAGTCGGGGGCAATGAGCGCTACGACTGAGAGACGGCATTACGCCAGTATTGCTGGCTGTAAACAGAGCAGAACCTTGGAGTGTAAGGCAGAAACGAAAACGTCCACAGGTCTGTGGACGTTTTCGGATTGTTCCAGGTGAGATCACTTCAGGGCAGAATCACTTCAAGGCGATGTAGCGGGCCGGGTTGACAGCCATGCCGTTGCGGTAAACTTCGAAGTGCAGATGCGGCCCGGTTGACCTGCCAGTGGAACCGACAGTCGCGATCTCCTGGCCCTTGCTGACCAGATCACCCTTCTCCACCTTCAATTCGTGGGCATGGGCATAGCGGGTCTTGTAGCCATCACCATGTGAGATCTCGACCATGTTGCCATAAGCGCCATTACGGCCCGAGAAAGTCACCACGCCGGCACCCACGGCAAAAATGGCAGTGCCACGGGGTGCCGAAAAGTCGGTGCCTGTATGCATGGCGATTCGGCCAGTCATGGGGTCACTGCGCCGCCCGAAGGAGGAGGAAACATACCCATCCTGCACCGGCATGAAATCGAGCATGGCGTTGCTGTCAGCCGACCGGTTCATGATCAACTGCTCGAGCAGTTTCATCTGCTGAGTCCGGTTATCGATTCGATCGGCGAGGCGATCGATGACTGACTGCACATCGGATTCCTGACTGACACTGTTTTTGTGTAGCTCAGGACCACCCACACCCGGTTCGGAATTGAAATCAAATTCGCCGTCGGACAGCTCGGCCAATTCGGTCAAGCGTTCGCCAAGCGCATCAAGGCGACTTAGCCGGGTCTGCAAGCGGGCCAATTGCTGGGTCATGTGCGTCAATTGCGCGTGCGAGCCCTCTTCATCAGCTTCACTGCTGGCCAGATCAGCCAATGTCTGCTCCCAGACAGCGTCGGCATCTACCTGCGAGGGCTGGATTTCAGCAGCCGGGTCGCTCAACAGGGACCAGGTCAGCACTACGGCGCTAACCGGCATCGCGATCAATGCGACTAGTGCAGCCAGAAGGACTGGCAAGCTGAGGCTGATCGCCCTGGCCGCGCCTTGCCGGTCAGTCAGAATAATGATGTTCAATTAAAAATCCCCAAACTACGAGTTATGCGGTTCTGATACGATGACCGCTGCTCAATAACTCCAATCGGCAAATGCCATGTCTTTTCATCCCCTCGATGCCCGCCGGCCCGGCGATTTGATTCGAACTAATTCAACCCTCAAGGGTCTATACGCCAGAGCCAGAAATATAGAGCGGCTGCAAGTTCTGCTGGATACGTTGCTGGAGCCTGCTGCAAGGGAACATTGTCGCGTAGCCTCGCTGCGTGAGGGCGTTCTTCGCCTGACCGTATCTGACAGCCACTGGGCTACCCGGATGCGTTACCAGCAAAAACGCCTGATTCGACAGCTTCAGGCCTTCAATGAGTTCGCAACTCTAACGAAAATTCACTGCAAGGTACAGCCTGTAGTGGTCAAAAAACCACCAGCACTGAATCCGATGCGCCGCTCAGCGGTGGCAGCGCGGGCACTGAAAGATACGGCAGATCAAGTCAATGATCCGAGTTTGAAGGCTGCACTGGAGAGACTGGCTTACCATCACAAGGATGCCTGAACAAAATTCGAGCAAAAAAAATGGCCACCGAAGTGGCCATACGAAACGAAACGAGATTACACGAAACGAAACTTCAGACTGCCGCAGCCGGGCGCATGAAGGAAATAGGCGCAGTACCTGCATCTTCGAATGTCACTATCTCCCACGCTTCCTTATTGGCAAGAAGGGCGCGTAGCAACATGTTGTTCAGGCCGTGGCCTGATTTATGTCCGCGGAACTCACCCACCAGACTCTTGCCAAGCAGATAAAGATCGCCGATTGCGTCAAGTATCTTGTGTTTGACGAATTCGTCCTCGTAGCGCAAGCCGTCTTCGTTCAATACACGGTACTCATCAACCACAATGGCGTTATCCACACTGCCGCCCAACGCCAGATTCTGCGAGCGAAGATGTTCTATGTCGCGCATAAACCCAAAGGTTCTGGCACGACTGACTTCCTTGACGAAAGAAGTGCTGGAGAAATCCACACTGGCAAACTGGCTGCGACCGCGAAACACCGGGTGGTCAAAGTCGATCCCGAAAGAGACCTTGAACCCTTCGAAAGGCAAAAAGCTGGCAGTCTTGCCATCTTCTTCTACGGTAATTTCACGCTTGATACGGATAAACTGCTTGGCGGCGTCCTGCTCTTCGATACCAGCGGACTGGATCAGGAACACAAAAGGACCGGCGCTGCCGTCCATGATCGGCACCTCAGAGGCGCTGAGCTCGACATAAGCATTATCAATGCCCAGGCCAGCCATCGCTGACAACAGGTGCTCGACGGTGTCTACCTTGGCGCCGTTATTGACCAGCGTCGTTGACATCGTCGTCTCGCCCACAAATTCTGCCCGGGCCGGTATCTCGACCGCAGGGTCCAGATCCGTCCTGACGAACACTATTCCAGTCCCCACTGGCGCTGGTTTCAGCGTGAGATAAACCTTCTCACCCGAATGCAGACCAACACCAGTGGCCCGGATGATGTTCTTCAGTGTGCGCTGTCTGATCATGCTTTTATACTTCCGCTGTAGTGGCGAAAAAGTCGCGAAAATGGCCAACGATTTTCGGTAAAGTGGCGCGTATCATAGCAAAGTCCACCTTTATTGAACACCAATCAGCCCTATTCGCGTGATTGACTAGACCTATCAAGTCTGATCAATCTGCCTGGCGCCGCAGAAATGCCGGAATGTCCAGGTAGTCCAGATCTTCTGGTGCCTGACTCAAACGTGCGGCTGCCGCGTTGCTGCCCTGTCCACCCGTGTTACGCATAACCGTCGGACGATCCAGATCACGGTAGTTAGGCGCGGTACTTTCCTGTGGCTGACGAGCCGCAGGTGCCGGGGCGCTCGTGTTATCGACAACTTTCACGGGCTTGTCCATCCGCGCGCCCAGGCCTGTGGCGACAACAGTCACGCGCAGCTCGTCACGCAGCTCTGGATCGATAACGGTACCCACCACCACTGTAGCAGTCTCGGAGGCAAACTCTTCAACGGTGCTACCGACTTCGGAAAATTCACCCAGGGACAGATCTGGTCCAGCTGTGATATTCACCAGAATACCCCTTGCGCCCATCAGGTTCACGTCTTCCAGCAACGGACTGCGAATTGCCGCCTCTGCTGCTTCACGTGCACGATTCGGACCACTGGCGTGGCCAGTACCCATCATCGCCATGCCCATTTCGCTCATTACGGTTTTCACGTCGGCAAAGTCGACGTTGATCATACCCGGACGCATGATGAGGTCAGCAATGCCCTGAACGGCGCCAAGCAGCACGTCGTTGGCCTTGCTGAACGCGGCAAGCAGGCTGGCGTCTTTGCCCAGCACGGTCAGTAGTTTCTCGTTGGGAATGGTGATCAGCGAATCCACATGCTCGCTCAGTTCACGGATGCCCTCTTCGGCGATCTGCATGCGCTTGCGGCCTTCGAACGGGAACGGCTTGGTGACGACTGCGACTGTGAGGATACCCATTTCACGAGCCACTTCGGCAACGATTGGCGCCGCACCTGTACCTGTACCACCACCCATGCCGGCGGTGATAAACACCATGTCTGCGCCACGCAGCACTTCAGCGATGCGTTCGCGGTCTTCCATCGCCGCTTCACGGCCGATCAGCGGATTGGCGCCAGCCCCAAGACCCTTGGTCACATTCGGGCCCAACTGCAGGATGGTGCGGGCGCTGACGTTCTTCAGTGCCTGTGCATCGGTGTTGGCACAGATGAACTCGACGCCCTCGACGTTGTTGACAACCATGTGCTGCAGGGCGTTACCACCGCCGCCACCGACACCAACAACCTTGATTACTGCGTTTTGCGGAACGTTATCAATTAATTCAAACATGGTTCCATCTCCTCGAGTACTAACTCGTTTCGTTTTCGTTTCGTTTACTGCATTGCTCGCTTGCGCGAGCGCCAGACCGCTTTTGTGCGGCTCTTAAAAATTGCCCTTGAACCATCGCTTGACACGTACCAGCGCTGATTCCTTGCTCGTTTCCGAACTGCTTGCAGCCGCGGCGTTATGCCGGTTGCCGTAGTGCAACAGCCCTACACTGGTGGCATAGATGGGGTTGCGCACCACATCCGTCAGCCCCTTGAATTCCTGTGGTACGCCCAGGCGTACCGGCATGTGGAAAATCTCTTCGGCCAGCTCCACAGCACCTTCCATCTTCGATGTACCACCGGTCAGCACGATGCCGGCCGGAATCATGTCTTCGAAGCCGGAGCGTCGCAGCTCGGCCTGAATCAGCGTGAACAGCTCGTCATACCGCGGCTCGACCACTTCGGCCAGGGCCTGACGGGACAGATCGCGCGGGGGACGCTCGCCCACGCTGGGCACCTTGATGGTTTCTTCCGGGCCGGCCAGTTTGGCCAGCGCACAGGCGTAGCGGATCTTGATTTCCTCTGCGTACTGGGTCGGGGTACGCAACGCCATGGCGATGTCGTTGGTAACCTGATCTCCGGCAATCGGAATTACGGCCGTGTGGCGAATCGCGCCTTCGGTGAAGATCGCGATATCCGTGGTGCCGCCACCGATATCAACCATGCACACGCCCAGTTCCTTCTCATCATCGGTCAGCACTGCGTAGCTGGAGGCCAGTTGCTCGAGAATCACATCTTCGACTTCCAGCCCACAGCGGCGGATGCATTTTTCAATGTTCTGCACGGCATTCAGTGCGCAGGTCACCAGATGCACCTTGGCTTCCAAGCGCACGCCGGACATGCCCAGCGGCTCGCGCACACCTTCCTGGTTATCGATCACATATTCCTGGGGCAGGATGTGCAACACCTTCTGGTCAGCGGGAATGGCCACCGCCTGGCCTGCGTCGAGCACCCGCTCAATGTCTGCCTGTGCCACTTCACGATCACGAATTGCCACAATGCCGTGGGAATTGAGACTACGAATGTGATTACCGGCAATCCCGGCAAATACCGAGTGAATTTCGCAGCCGGCCATCAACTCCGCTTCCTCGATTGCCCGCTGAATTGATTGCACAGTGGATTCGATATTGACCACCACCCCTTTCTTCAGGCCGCGCGAGGGGTGCGAGCCGATACCCACGATCTCCAGAGTGCCGTCCACACCGATCTCACCGACCAGCGCGACCACCTTGGAGGTCCCGATATCAAGCCCGACAATCATTCTGCTACCCTGCTTGCTCGCCATAAGATCCTGTCACTCTTTGATTAATTGCTGCGCGACCGGCTCGCGCCAGGCCACTGCCATCGCATTGTTGTAGCGCAGGTCAACCCGCGCTATCTGTGGTCTGTATTCGGCCAGCATGAGCTGATCGATGGTCAAAAAACGTTGCACCTTGTCCACCAGAGCATCACGACCCAGAAGCACCTGGATGCCATCCTGGGTGGTCAGAAACCAGCTGCCCCGCTCACGCAGTTCGAGCTTCGCAACACCCTGGCCATAAGGCCGTAGCAGCCGATTGAACTGCTGGTAGTACTGCATGACGCGCTGCTTGGCCCGCTGTGGGCCATCCAGCTGCGGCAGCTCCGCAAACTGGCTGATATCTTGCGGGGTGAAAGCCTTGCCCGCGTTGTTCAGCAGAGCGGCATCACCCCAGCGAGCGACTGGCAACTGCTCATCCAGATGGATGATCAGCTGACTGGGCCATACCCGCGTTACCGCAGCACTGGCGACCCAGGGCATCTCCGCCAGATCACCGCGCATTGCATTCAGATCAATGCCCAGAAAACTCTCGTTCAGGTACGGCTGAATAACGGCCTGCACCGCTACCGGATCGATGTACTGCAATTCGCCCTGCACGCTGATCAATTCAATCGGCTGGTCCGCCAGCGGCAGAATGCGGCTGCCAAGCTCGTACAGCCCCACTCCCAGACCGATCAGTAACAGCGGCCAGATCACCTGCTTGATCCGCGTCAAAGCGCCGTCAAACGATGGCCGGCTCAGTGACAGCTTCGGCCAGCTGCGCGCAGCGACCGGAGCCACACGCACGGCGCCCTGGCCCGGCGCTACACGCCGACTCCGGGTTTTGCCTGCCCGCGGGTCTCTGACCATCTGCCGCAACATACCGTTCCCTCAGTAGCGGGCACTGGCGAGAATCGCCAGCACCAGCTCGGTAAATGACATGCCCGCTGCAGCTGCAGCCATGGGCACCAGACTGTGATCGGTCATGCCGGGCACAGTGTTGACTTCCAGCAGGTAGAACTGACCTGCTTCATCCTGCATCACATCCACTCGGCCCCAACCCCGGCAACCTACGGCGTTGAATGCCTCTAGACACAGCTCGCCCAGCTCGGCTTCGCGCTCCGGTGACAGCCCGCATGGGCATATATACTGTGTGTCATTGGTCAGATATTTGGCTTCGTAGTCGTAGAAGGTGTGCGGCGTGCGCAGGCGTATTGCCGGCAGCGCGCGACCGTCAAGAATGGCTACGGTGAACTCGGCGCCGGTAATCCACTTTTCCACCAACGCCACGTCGTCATACTGGCGTGCTGACTGCCAGGCGAGCTCCAGCCCGTCCACATCCTGGACCTTGGCCATGCCAATACTGGAACCTTCATGGATCGGCTTGACGATCAGCGGCGTACCCAGGGTCGAGACTATTTCGCCACAGTCAGCCTGATCGCGCAGGACCGCATAGGCAGGGGTGGTGAGTCCCAGGCTCTGCCAGATCAACTTGGTACGCAGCTTATCCATACCCAGCGCGGACGCCATTACGCCGCTTCCGGTATATGGCAGCTGCAAACTCTCAAGCAGACCCTGCAGGCTGCCGTCTTCGCCACCACGACCATGCAGGGCAATAAACACACGATCCGGGCGATCTGCGATCAATTGGTTGGCCAGATCCTGCCCCGCATCAATGCCATAGGCATCCACACCCGCCGACTGAAGCGCGGCGAGCACGGCGGCGCCGGATTTAAGCGATACGGCGCGTTCAGCAGAACGACCGCCATAGAGCACTGCCACTCGCCCAAAATCTGTGACGTTGCTCATGCCTGGCCCTCCACATCACGGACGGCCAATTTCTGCAGGCCATCTACCAGTTGAGACGCCAACCCACCGATATCACCTGCGCCCTGAGTCAGCAGGATATCGCCGGGCTTGAGTACGGCTTCAACAAGCGGGAAGACATCTGCATCGCGCTCGACATAGATGGGATCCAGCTGCCCGCGCTGACGGATGCTGCGGCACAGATTGCGGCTATCCGCACCGGGAATGGCCTCTTCACCGGCGGGATAGACCTCCATCAGCAGCAGTGCATTGTTTTCGCCCAGCACCTGCACAAAGTCTTCGTACAGATCCCGGGTACGGGTAAAGCGGTGCGGTTGATAGATCATAACCAGACGGCGTTCCGGCCAGCCGGCGCGAACAGCCTTGATGACTGCCGCGACCTCACGAGGGTGATGGCCGTAGTCGTCAACCACCATGACCTCGCCGTCGGCAAAGGGGTATTCGCCATACACCTGGAAGCGCCGGCCAACGCCCTCGAAACCCCTGAGGCCCTGGATGATCGCCGCATCGTCAATACCCTCATCAGTGGCTACCGCAATGGTCGCCAGTGAGTTCAGTACGTTGTGCACGCCGGGCATATTGACCGACACATCCAGATTCTCATGGCCGTGACGCACCACGGTGAAATGGGTCTGCATCCCATGCTGATGAATATCTATGGCGCGGATGTCGGCGTCTTCGGACTGCCCGTAGGTGACTACCTGGCGGTTGATCTGCGGCATGATCTCGCGCACCACCGGATCATCAATACATACCACTGCCAGACCGTAGAAAGGCAGGTTGTGGAGAAACTCGACGAAGGTCCGCTTGAGCTTGTTGAAATCCCCGCCATAGGTATCCATATGGTCGGAATCGATGTTGGTGACAATCGACGTCATCGGCTGCAGGTGCAGGAAAGACGCATCGCTTTCGTCGGCTTCAGCTACCAGGTAACGACTTTCACCCAGCTGCGCGTTGGTACCAGCGCTGGTCAGACGGCCACCAATGACAAATGTCGGACTCAGACCTGCCGCCGCCAGGACCGATGCAATCAGGCTAGTGGTGGTGGTCTTGCCGTGGGTACCGGCAACGGCTATGCCGTGGCGGTAGCGCATCAGTTCGGCCAGCATTTCGGCGCGGGGCACGACAGGAATCCGTCTCTCCATCGCCGCAGCAACTTCCGGGTTGCTGGTATTGATGGCGCTGGATACCACCAGCACATCAGCTTTTTGCACATTTTCCGGGCGATGACCAATATCCACCCGGGCACCAAAGCTCTCCAGGCGGTCGGTGACGGCAGAGCGCTTGAGGTCCGAGCCGGACACTTCATAACCCAGGTTCAGCAGTACTTCGGCAATACCGCACATACCGGCGCCGCCGATCCCGACAAAATGGATACGACGGATCCTGCGCATCTCCGGCAGAAAGAATGTGGCCTTCTGGCGTGGTTCAGCCATGGATCACCTCCTGACAGGCGCGGACAACATCCGCAGTCGCGTTGGGTGTGGCCTGGCGGCGGGCATTATCGGCCATCGCTTGCAAAGTCTCCGGCTGGGTAAAAAGGGAATTGAGCTGCTCAGCCAGTGATTCACTGCTGAGGCTGTGTTGCGGCAACAGCAGCGCTGCCTGCTGGCTTGCCAGAAAATGCGCGTTGGCACTCTGGTGGTCGTCAATGGCATGGGGCAACGGAATCAGCAATGCGGGGCGGCCAGCTGCAGCCAGCTCGCTGATGGTCAAGGCGCCAGCCCGGCAAACCACCAGATCGGCCCAGGCGTAAGCTGCGGCCATGTCAGCGATGAAGGGCTCTACGCGCGCATTCACACCCGCCTGTGCATACCCTTGCGTGGTCAGTTCCACGTGCTGGCGTCCGCACTGGTGCCACACGTCCGGTCTGGCAGCTTCACCCAGCAGTGCCACCGCCGGTGGCAGTAGTTTGTTCAGCGGCAATGCACCCAGGCTGCCACCGAGAATCAGCAGCCGCGGCTGGCGATCGGCCTGCCAGTTCATGGGAGCCACCTGAAATATCTCTTCACGCACCGGGTTACCGGTTGTCAGCCGCTTGGGCGTATCGGCAAAGCTGCCAGGGAAGCCTTCACAATGGCGTTTGGCCAGGCGGCTGAGCAATCTATTGGAGGTACCCACCACGGCATTTTGCTCATGGATCACCAGCGGGATGCGCTTGCACCAGCCAGCCAGCCCACCCGGGCCGGTTACGTAGCCGCCAGCACCCAGCACGCACACCGGGTCGAGCACTGCCAGCAGACGCAGCGACTGGAACAGTGCGCGCATTAGCTGGAACGGCGCCTTGAGCAAGCCCAGACGGCCCTTGCCACGCAGGCCCTGGACATCAATGTAGTGAATCGGAATACCAGCCGCGGGTATCAACTCGGCCTCGATGCCCCGACGGGTACCCAGCCAGTGCACTTCATAGCCCTGCTCGGCAAACAGGCGTGCGCAGGCCAGAGCTGGAAAAACGTGGCCACCGGTACCGCCGGCCATGATCAGCACGCGATCACTCATCGGCCACCTCCCGCAGCGCCTGGCGGCGCTCCCAGTCGATACGCAGCAATATGCCCAGGCTGATGCAACAGACCACAAGCGAGCTGCCACCGTAACTGAGGAACGGCAGGGTCAGACCCTTGGTGGGCAGCAGACCGACGTTCACACCCACGTTGATCAATATCTGGCCTATCCACATGATGGCCAGACCGTAAGCCAGGTAGGCCGCAAACAGCCGGCCGGCGCGCTCGGCCCAGAGACCGATATACAGGCTGCGCACGGCCAGAAAAACCAGCAGCCCAAATGCCGAAAGTGCGCCGACCAGGCCCAACTCCTCGGCCAGAACCGCGAAAACGAAGTCGGTATGCGCCTCGGGCAGATAGAACTGCTTTTGAATGCTGTTGCCCAGACCGATGCCCAGCCACTCGCCACGGCCGAACGCGATCAGCGCCTGGGTAAGCTGATAACCGGTACCAAAGGGATCTTCCCAGGGATTCAGGAAACCGGTCAGGCGCTGCAGCCGGTAGGGCTCGATGACGATCAGCAGCCCACCAAGAATCGCAATCGAACCGAACAGAAGGATGAATCGGAACAGGCCTACACCGCCAAGAAACAGCATGCCCACGGCTGCGCCCATCAGAACGACTGTGGCACCAAAGTCCGGCTCGGCGATCAACAACAGAGCCATCGGGAAGAGCACCATGAACGGCTTGATAAAACCGAACCAGCCTTCCTTCACCTCTTCCTGCCTGTGCACCAGATAGCCGGCAAGAAACACTACGGCGAAGAGCTTGGCAAGCTCCGAGGGCTGAATATTGATAGGCCCTACGGCGATCCAGCGCCAGCTGCCGTTAACCTCGCGGCCGATGCCGGGGATCAGTACGGCCACCAGCAGAGCGATACCAATGAACAGCAAGGGAAACCGGAACTGTTCCCACAGGCGGATTGGCACCGAAATCACAAAGACCAGTGCAGCGAATCCGATAAGCACGTAAATCAGCTGCCTGATCATATAGAACAGGGGATTACCCAACTGACCCGCAGCCACTTCCATGGAAGCAGAAGAAACCATGACCAGTCCAAGCCCCAAAAGGCAGAGGGCGGCCACCAGCAACGGCATGTCCATATCGAAACGGCGGGGCCCTAACAGGGGCGCGGCTGACTCCTTGAGGGTAGCGATACCGATCATTGCGGCAACCTCCCTACAGCCTCGGCAAATAGCCGACCACGTTCTTCAAAGTTGCGAAACATATCCAGACTGGCGCAGGCAGGCGACAGCAACACGATATCACCCATCTGCGCGGCTTCGGCTGCTGCCTGTACAGCCTCTTCCAGGGTGTTGACGCGGACCAGCCGGGTGCAACCGTCCAGGGCGTCTGCCAGTAAGGGCGCATCCCGACCTAACAGCACCACCGCCCGGCAATGCTCGCGAACCGCCTTGCTGAGCGGAGCAAAATCAGCACCCTTGCCGTCTCCGCCGGCAATCAGTACCAGTTTGCCGCTGCAATCGGCAGCAAAACCCTTTATCGCTGCCAGGGCGGCGCCCACGTTGGTTGCCTTGGAATCGTCGTAATAATCCACGCCCGAGAGCTCGGCGACCCACTGGCAGCGATGTGGCAAACCGGTGAATTCACGCAGCGTCTGCAGCATGGCGTCCATGGGCAACCCAACAGCATGCCCCAGAGCCAGAGCAGCCAGCGCATTGGCATGATTGTGCGCGCCACGCATTCTGAGTTCTGAGATTGCGATCAGCGGCTTGAATTCAAATGCCAGATACTGCTCGCCCTCTTCCTTGATCAGCCCGAAGCCTTTGAAGTCCGGCCGCGACAAGCCAAAGGTCCAGCAGGGTAGCTGTTCGTTGAGCAACGGCCGAGACAGACTGTCGTCCCGGTTCACCACCACCTGACGCGCACCACGAAAGATCCGATGTTTGGCCTGATGATAGGCAACCATGCCGGGGTAACGGTCCATGTGGTCGGCGCTCATGTTCAGAACCGTAGCCACTTCAGCGTTCAGGTTGTCGGTTGTTTCCAGCTGAAAACTCGACAACTCCAACACATACAGCTCAGCCTTCTCATCCAGCAGGTCCAATGCCGGCGTTCCCAGATTGCCGCCCACGGCCACCCGCTTGCCGGCTGCCGCTGCCATGTCGCCCACCAGCGTTGTGACAGTGCTCTTGGCGTTGGAGCCAGTGATGGCAATGACTGGCGCCTTTGCCTCACGGGCAAACAGCTCCACATCGCCAACAAGGTTGACTCCAGCAGCTTTGGCCGCCTGCAAGGCCGGTTCAGCCAGCGCGATACCTGGGCTGACAATCAGCTCCGAGGCACGATTGAGGATAGCCGGGTCCAGTTCGCCCAGGTACAGATCAGCCATCGGCGCAAAACGCTTGAGCTGATCCAGACCCGGCGCATTCTCGCGTGTATCCACCACAGCAAATGACAGGCCGCGGCCAGCCAAATAGCGCGCAACCGACAGCCCGGTCTTCCCGAGGCCGACGATGATCCGCTGCTTGTCCGTGGTAATCAGTGACACAACACTTTCCTCAACGCAGTTTCAATGTGGACAGACCGACCAGCACCAGTACGACGGTGATGATCCAGAACCGCACTATTACCCGCGGCTCGGGCCAGCCCTTCAATTCAAAATGATGGTGAATTGGCGCCATGCGAAATACGCGGCGACCGGTGAGCTTGAACGAGGCAACCTGGACGATGACCGACAGGGTTTCCACGACAAAGATACCGCCCATGATGAACAGCACGATCTCCTGCCGAACGATCACCGCAATGACTCCAAGCGCAGCGCCCAGCGCCAGCGCACCCACATCGCCCATGAACACCTGAGCGGGATAGGTGTTGAACCAGAGAAACCCCAGCCCGGCCCCAACCAATGCGCCGCAGAATACGATCAGCTCGCCTGCGCCTGGCACATAGGGAATCAACAGATACTCGGCAAAGCGCACGTTGCCGGAAAGATAGGCAAAGATACCCAGCGCGCCACCGACCATGACCGTTGGCAGAATCGCCAAACCATCCAGACCGTCGGTCAGGTTGACGGCGTTACTCGAGCCGACGATCACGAAGTAGGTCAATACAACAAAGAAGATCCCGAGCTGAAATTCGACCTGCTTGAAAAACGGCAGAATCAACGTGGTCTCTACCGGGTTGGTCGCGGTCATGAAGAGTACGATTGCTGCGGTCAGACCAAACACCGACTGCCAGAAATACTTCCAGCGCGATGGCAGGCCTTTGGAGTTCTTTTCCACTACCTTGCGGTAATCATCCACCCAGCCAACTGCACCGAAGGAGAAGGTCACTCCCAGCACAACCCACACGTACAGGTTGCTCAAATCAGCCCAGAGCAACGTGCTGATGCCGATCGCGACCAGAATCAGCGCGCCGCCCATGGTCGGTGTACCCGCCTTGGATAAATGCGATTGGGGCCCATCGTTGCGCACAGACTGTCCAATCTGACGAAAACTCAGCGTGCGGATCATCCATGGACCCAGGAACAGGGCCAGACCCAGGGCCGTGAGAACGCCCAGAATACCGCGCAGGGTCAGGTACTGAAACACCGCAAAACCGGTGTAGAACTGCTGCAGATATTGAGTCAGAAGCAACAACATATCAGTTGGCCTTGTCGTTATTGTTGTCAGTACCGCCGGACGCACCAGTGGTAGTCAGGGCTGCAACCACGCTTTCCATGGCCGCACTACGCGAACCCTTTACCAGTACTCGGGTATTGGCATCGAGCTGCGCTGCAAGTGCCGCCACCAGCTCTTCCCGGGTGCCAAACAGATGACCGCCAGCGCCGAACTCCTCAGTTGCAAGTGCAGACAGGCTGCCGACCGCAAACAAGGCATCAAGCCCCTTTTCCCGGGCATAGATACCCACATCGCGATGACTCTGTTGTTCCCATTCGCCCAGTTCCCCCATATCACCTAGTACCAGAATGCGGCGACCATCGAGGCTGGCAAGGATGTCGATTGCGGCTTTGACCGATGCGGGGTTGGCGTTGTAACTGTCATCAATCACCAAAGCACCATTGCGTCCGGCAAGCGGATTGGCCCGACCGGCAACCGGCAGCACCCTACCCAGGCCGCGGCGAATCACTTCAAGCTCGGTTTCCAGATGCAACGCGGCGCCAGCTGCTGCGAGCGCATTGGCAATATTGTGAGCGCCCAGCAAGTTCAACTGGACGGTGATCGAACCCTTGGGCGTGACCAGCAGGAAACCGGGGCAGCCACGCTCGTCCAGCTCCACCGACTCGGCGCGCAATTGTGCGGTCGGATTGGTGAGACTGAAGGCCAGCGACGTACGGCGGCCCAGGGACTGGTACCAGTCTTCGAACCAGGGGCTGTCCAGATTGATGACAGCCTTGCCGTCGGCAGGCAGGCCCGTGAGTATCTCGCCCTTGGCCAGGGCAATTTTCTCCGGGCTGCCGAAGCGCCCGACGTGGGCCATCCCGGCATTGGTCAGAACGCTGATCTGCGGCTTTGCCAGGTTCATGCTGTATTCGATATCGCCCTGTACTGCTGCACCCATCTCGATCACCGCAAACTCATGCGTTGATTCAAGCGCAAGCAGCGTCAGGGGCACACCCAGCTCGTTATTCAGGTTGCCACGGGTAGCCAGTACGGGACCGCGCTCGCGGAGTATGGCAGCGAGCATTTCCTTTACGCTGGTCTTCCCGCTTGAGCCGGTGATGGCAATCACCGGTGCAGAAAAGGCGTTGCGCGCCAGAGCCGCAAGTTGGCCAAGCGCATACCGACAGTCATGCACCAGCAGTTGGGGCAATGGATCGTCTACCGCATAAGCGACCATTGCAGCGGCGGCGCCATTCTCACGGGCCTGGGTCACAAAGTCATGGCCATCGACGTGATCACCAGCCAGCGCAACAAACAAACCACCAGGGGCTACGGCACGCGCGTCAATAGTGACACTGTCGAAGGTTGCATCCTGGCCGACCAGGCTGCTGCCAAGGGGTTTCAGCAGCTGAGAGAGACGCATGGCTTCAAGCACGGGCTGCCTCCCATTCCTGCAGGGCTTTGGTAGCCTGTTCGATATCGCTGAAAGGGTGACGCACGCCGTCAATCTCCTGATAGGTTTCGTGGCCCTTGCCGGCCAGGAGAATCAAATCTCCAGCCTGGGCTTGCAGAATGCTGTTGCGGATGGCGGCGCTGCGGTCAGCAATCACAATGGCCGAGTCAGGGCGCTGCATACCGGCGAGTATCTGCTGGATAATGTTATGCGAGGATTCGGTGCGAGGGTTGTCATCGGTAACGATCAGATGATCAGCGTGACGTTCGACCACCTCGCCCATCAAAGGCCGCTTACCGTTATCTCGATCCCCGCCGCAACCAAACACACAGGTCAAGGTTCCCTGGGCGTGGGCGCGGACCGCAGCAAGCGCCTTTTCCAGGGCATCGGGCGTATGGGCATAATCAATAACAATCAGCGGCCGATTACCGCCGCCCAGGCGCTGCATGCGACCGGCAGGGGGCGCCAGCTCGGCGGCCAACGCAGTCGCCCGATCAAGTCGCACCTCGAGAGCCAGTAGTGTCGCAATCACCGCCAGCAGATTCGCCAGATTGAACTCGCCCAACAGCGGGCTCTGCAGCGTTGAATGGCGTCGCGTGGTGTGCAGCGCAGCGCGGATGCCCTCGCTGGTGTACTCAATATCGCTGCAATACAGGTCCGCATCAGCGTTTTTCAGGCTGTAGGTAAAGCAACGCGAGGGGCTGCGCTCGATCAGCTCCAGACCGAAGGGATCATCGAGGTTGATGATCGCAGCCTGTAAAGGACGGTCGAACAGTTTGGCCTTGGCTGCGCCGTAACTCGCCATGTCGCCGTGGTAATCCAGATGATCACGGCTGAGATTGGTAAATACGGCCAAGTCAAATTCCAGATCCGCGACACGCCCCTGATCCAGCGCATGGGAAGACACCTCCATGCATACCCAGCCGGCACCCTGATCCCGCATCTGCGCGAGCTGACGCTGCACGCTGATGGCATCCGGCGTGGTCATGCCGTGATCGACGAGCTGGTCCAGCAGACCACTGCCCAGGGTGCCGATTACGCCGCAGGGCTTGCCCAGCGCGCTCAGCGCCTGGGCCAGCATCTGACTGACGCTGGTCTTGCCGTTGGTTCCGGTAATACCGACCAGACCCAAATCCCGGCTGGGTTCCTGGTAAAAGCGCCCGGCAATAGCTGAAATCTCAACGGCCAGACCGCTCACCGGCACCATCAGCGTATGGCCGTTATCATTCAGCACGGGTTCAGGTTTGAAGCCATCGGCGCTTTCATAGGCAACCGCGCTCGCGCCAGCCTTCACAGCCTGTGCAATATGGTCTCGGCCATCCTGACGCGAGCCCGGCACCGCAATAAAGAGGCTCCCGGGTCGTACCTGGCGACTGTCCAGGGTCAGGTGCTCAATGCTGCAGGAATGGCCCTGCCATTCAGGAAGTAACTGCTGGAGAGTCATCATCCGCGCGAACCCTCCTCGACCTGAAGGGGCGGCAATTCGACCTGCTGCAGTGCCGGCAGGTCATCGGGCGTCACATTCAGAAGACGCAACGCGCCGGACATGATTTCAGCAAACACGGGCGCCGCCACCAGGCCACCGTAATATTCGCCCTTGCTTGGCTCATCTATCACTACCACTGCGGCGAAGCGTGGATTACTAATTGGAGCGATACCGGCAAATACCGACCGATAACGATCTTCGGCGTAGCCGCCATTCTCAGTCTTGTGCACGGTGCCGGTCTTGCCACCTACCTGATAACCGGGCACCCGAGCCCGTGAGCCGGTGCCGCCCTCACCATCTACCGTGCCGCGCAGCATGGTCAGCAACTGTCTGCTGACATCCTCGGGTATCACCTGTTCACCCTGGGGCAGCTCATTGACCTTGAGCAATGAGAGCGGTAGACGCTTGCCGCCATTGGCCAGGGTTGCGTAGGCCTGAGCCAACTGCGTTGCAGTAACCGACAGACCGTAGCCGTAGGACAGTGTGGCCGTCTCGATCTGCGGCCATTTGCGATGATTAGGCATATGGCCGGTACTTTCGCCGGGAAAGCCAAGCCCGGTGTACTCGCCCAAGCCAAGATCCTGCAGCAGCGTGAAAATCTGCTCCGCACCAATATCCAGGGCGATCTTGACCACGCCGACGTTGCTCGACTTCATGATCACGCCGGACAGATCGAGCATGCCGTAATTGCGAAAATCCCTGACAGTCAGGGTCGAGACACGCATGGTACCTGGACGGGTATCCATCACCGTGGTTGGCTGATAACGGCCGCTCATCAGGCCAGCAGCAACGGTAAAGGTCTTGATCGGCGAGCCCGGCTCGAAAACATCAATCAATGCGCGGTTGCGCATCATGTCCGGCTTCAGGTTGGAGCGGTTGTTCGGGTTGTAGCTCGGGTGGTTGGCCATGGCGAGAACCTCGCCGGTACGAATATCAACCAGCACAGCGGAGCCGGCCTTGGCACCAAAATTCTTCAGGGCTTCACGCAGCTCGCGGTGGGCGATGTATTGCAGGCGCAGGTCGATGGACATGGCCAGGTCATTGCCCGGCCGGGCATTGCTGACCACCTGCACATCCTTGATCAGACGGCCACGGCGATCCTGCAGTACCTGACGCTTGCCGGGCACACCCTGCAACCAATCGTTGTACGTGAGCTCGAGACCTTCCTGACCGGCTTCATCCACATTGGTAAAACCGACCAGATGCGCGGCAACCTCACCGGTGGGATAGAAGCGGCGGTATTCCTCGATACTGTGGACACCCGGAACCTTGAGTCCTGTCACCGCTTCACCGTCCTGGGGCGTCATGTGCCGGCGCAGGTAGATGAACTCCTTTCCGGCGTTTGCCCGCAACCGTTCGGCAAACGTCTTGGGATCAGTGCCCAGTGATTTGGCCAGCTCATCCCAGCGAGACTCATGGTTGATCAGGATGCTCGGGTTGGCCCACAGGGTCAGGACCGGCGTGCTGACTGCCAGGGGCTCGCCATGCCGATCGGTCACCAGGCCACGGTGGGCGGGTATGACTGTATGACGCATGCTGCGCTTGTCACCCTGGTTTTTCAGGAAGCCGCCGTCCATTACCTGCAGTTCGACAATCCGCCAACTGATCAAGGCACTGCATACCGCGAGCACGCCGATCACCACGCGAAAGCGCCACGGATGCAGGCTACCGTTGGGCTTGAGCGCAATCATGGTTTCACCAGTATCACTTCACTGGCTTCCGGCACGCGCATTTTCAGCTCGTTGGTGGCCAGTGCTTCGACACGGCTGTGGGCCGTCCAGGTACTTTGCTCGAGTATCAACCGGCCCCATTCGGCCTGGGCATTCTCACGCTGGTCCATCTCGGCGGCCAATTCGTTCAGTAACACGCGGCTCCAGTGCGAGCTGTAGGACACGGCGAGAGCGCTGATTACCACCAGCACCCAGACAATGAACAGCCAGCCACTGCTACGC
Source organism: Halopseudomonas salina (assembly GCF_008641105.1). The sequence continues at coordinate 278,980 of NZ_VTTI01000005.1, read as the reverse complement.
GGCAGCCCCTTCTGCTCCCGGGTCTCCAGTGAAAGCTCGGCCTGAGTGCTCACGGACGTTTCTCGGCGATGCGCAGTACGGCGCTGCGCGCACGGGGGTTATTCGCCGTTTCCGCAGCTGACGGCATGATTGCCTTGCCCACCAGATTGATGCTGACATCAATATCCGCAGCGCGAATCGGCAGATCACGGGGCAGCGGCGCACCTTTGGCTTCACGGCGCATGAACTGCTTTACCAGTCGATCCTCCAGCGAGTGAAAACTGATAACTACCAGACGTCCGCCCGGCGCCAGCACGTCGAGCGCGGCTTTGAGGCCATCCGCCAGATCGTCCAACTCGCGGTTGATAAAGATGCGGATACCCTGAAACGCCCGGGTTGCCGGGTGCTTGTGTTTTTCCCAGGCAGGGTTGGCCACTTTCACCACTTCGGCGAGGTCTGCTGTACGGGTAAAGGGCTGCTCGGCGCGGCGGTTGACGATGGCTCGGGCGATGCGCTTGGCATAACGTTCTTCGCCGTACTCCTTGAGCACGGTCGCGATGTCCGCTTCGGCGGCGCTGTTGATCCACTGGGCCGCACTCTGGCCGCTAGTCGGATCCATGCGCATGTCCAACGGACCATCATGCATGAAGCTGAAGCCACGCTCTGCGTCGTCCAATTGAGGAGAAGACACGCCCAGGTCCAGCAGAACGCCGTCGACCTGACCATGTAGCCCACGCTGGCGTAGCTCTTCGGCCATGTCGGCAAAAGACCTCTGTATAACGACGAAGCGGCCGTCTTCGGCCGCCAGCTCTGCACCGACCCGGACAGCTTCCGGGTCCTTGTCGAAGCCGAGCAGCCGGCCCTGCGCAGAGAGCCGGGCAAGCAGCGCGCGGCTATGTCCCCCGCGACCGAAGGTGCCATCTATATAAAGCCCCTCGGGCTTGATGGCGAGACCCTCGATGGCCTCATTCAGCAGTACGCTGATGTGGGAAAAGATGTTTGGCACGTTCATAGGCTCAAGGTCTGCAATACGTCCGGCAGCTCGCCCAGACTCTGTTCCTGGTCCAGGTAACCAGCGGTGGTGGCTTCCCAGGCGTCTTCGCTCCACAGCTCGAACTTGTCCAGCTGCCCAACGAGCATGACTTTCTTGTCCAGTCCGGCATGCTCACGCAGCAGCGGTGGCACAACAAAGCGACCATTGCTGTCCAGCTCGATTTCGTTGGCATTACCGATCAACAGTCGATTCAGACGCTTGACTGCCGGATTGAGGTTGGGGGCCTTGCGCAACTGGGCCTCTACCGCCTCCCAGGCAGGCATCGGGTAGATCCACAGGCAGCGTTCTTCGAGCGCAATAGTGGCTACCAACTGGCCGGCGCACAGCTCCACGAGACGGTCGCGATAACGCGCCGGCATCGCAAGCCGCCCCTTGGCGTCCAGATTGATAGCATTTGCTCCACGAAACACGCTGCTGCTTCCCCTTTTCGAATTGGTCTGTGAGAGGAAGGGAATTACCAAAATTATCCACTTTCACCCACTTCACACCACTTCGGCACACTATAGGAACCGCACGCACGCACCGTCAAGTAAGGACTTCACGGAAAATCCTTTATATGGCAGGGAGTTAGTACAAAAAATGGGGGTACAAGAGAGAATCTGCTTCAACTTTTGATGGCGAAGCTGAGCAATCACAAGAACATGGCCGTATTACTTAATGTAATACATTAGGTGTAAGATTTTTTTGGTCTAACAAGAAGGGTTTTCACTGCGCGCCGTTCGATCGAATATGACGCTTGAAAAAAATAAGAGTTGGCCTGTAAGCCGGGTTCTGTCGTGAACAGTCATTCCTCTACGACAGCCATCACTGACTGCCTCTAGCAACCTACCCGAACCCAGTGCGGGCCACACCGATGGGTTCCTATTTGGTCTTGCTCCGAGTGGGGTTTACCATGCCACGAACTGTTACCAGTCGCGCGGTGCGCTCTTACCGCACCCTTTCACCCTTACCTGATCCCCTTTCAGGGCCATCGGCGGTCTACTCTCTGCTGCACTTTCCGTAGGCTCACGCCCCCCAGGCATTACCTGGCACTCTGCCCTATGGAGCCCGGACTTTCCTCCCTACCGCAAGCGATACGGCGACTGCCCAGCCAACTCTTGGGAAGGAGATTATCCGTCTTCGGCCAGCGCGGCAAGCGTTGCTTGCCCTTGCACCGTACTGGCGCATTGATTGCACCACAATCGCGCATGAATAGCTTCGATTCCATCTGCCATTTTTGCCCCATTGCGGTGCAGGCCCCGAAAAATCGACGACGACCCAAAGTGGCACAGGCCCTGCATTAGGCTATTGAGCATACGAGACTCGGGTCCATAGGATCCCTGATGCGTTGCCGGGCACATGCCTGATACAACTTGCTACCAATGGACAACTAGGGTTCCGACCTGTTTGACAGGTGACTGGTCCGAGAGTTGTCGACCTCCGGCAGGGGGTTACACGGCGGGACAAAAGCCCGGGAGAGCCTCAGACACCTGAGATCTCGTTACCTGTAACCCATGGAGCTGCCCATGTCACGATTGATGAACCGCACCCCTGGCAAAGTATCAAAGCTCGGGCTGATATTGCTCCCCTTCGCGTTGCTGCTTCTGCTTTATCTGTACAGCTCTCAGGCTCGCCTGGCTGAAAACCCCAATGACAAGCTATTACCCAGCTTCACGCAGATGGCCGACGCGGTTGATCGGATGGCGTTCACTCCGGACCGGCGCAGCGGCGAATACCTCTGGTGGGTGGATTCGGCCTCCAGCCTCAAGCGCCTGTTTACCGGCCTGGGCATTGCCGCAGTAGTTAGCCTGGGGCTGGGCCTGATGATGCTTATCCCCCTGGTACGCACTCCGCTCTCCCCGCTGGTAACGGTGATTTCGATGATTCCACCGCTATCGATTCTGCCTATTCTGTTCATCGTGATGGGCCTGGGAGAACTGTCCAAGGTCATGTTGATAGTCATCGGCATCACGCCGGTATTGATCCGCGATATGCAGCAACGGGTCAGCGAGATTCCCGCCGAACTGCTGGTCAAGGCTCAAACGCTCGGCGCCAGCACCTGGCAGGTAACTATCCGGGTGGTACTGCCACAACTGTTGCCGCGTCTACTCCAGGGCCTGTGCCTGGCGCTCGGGCCGGCCTGGCTGTTTCTGATAGCCGCCGAGGCGATCGCCTCCACCGACGGATTGGGCTATCGCATCTTTCTGGTGCGCCGTTACCTGGCCATGGACGTGATACTCCCCTACGTCGCGTGGATCACCCTGCTCGCGTTCATCATGGACCGTTCACTAAAGGGGCTAGGCAGGGTGATGTTCCCCTGGTTCGAGCCAAAGGGAGGCCGCTGATATGAGTGCCATATCTATCCGCCATGTATGGCAGCAGTATGATGAGAGCGTAGTGCTCGAAAATCTCAACCTGGAAGTCGCCAGCGGTGAATTCATCACCATGGTAGGGGCCTCCGGTTGTGGGAAGTCCACCTTCCTGCGCCTTCTATTGGGGCAGGAAACGCCCAGCAAGGGCAGCATACTGCTGGACGATCAGCCCCTGGTGGCTGAACCGGGCCCAGAGCGCGGCGTGGTGTTCCAACGCTATTCGGTCTTTCCGCACCTGACCGTGCTGGGCAACGTCATGCTTGGTCTTGAGTTGCAGGCAGCGCCTTTGCTCAGCCGGCTATTTGGCAAGGCCAGACAGGAAGCCCGAAAGAAAAGTATCGAAATGCTCGAGGCAGTCGGCCTGGGTGATGCCATCGACAAGTACCCTCATGCCCTGTCCGGCGGCATGCAGCAGCGCTTGGCCATCGCCCAGGCGCTGGTTAAAGCGCCACGCATCCTACTGCTGGATGAACCCTTCGGCGCACTAGACCCGGGAACCCGCAAGGACATGCATGAACTGTTGCTGTCACTGTGGCGCAAGGCCGGCCTTACGGTATTTATGGTCACCCATGACCTGACCGAAGGCTTCACCCTGGGCACCCGCCTGTTGGTATTCGACAAGGTGCGCACCGACCCGCAGGCTCCCGGCGCCTATGGCGCTCGCATTACCTACGACATTCCCCTCAACAGCGATCGTCTGGCGGCGCGCAAGGCACTGGATGCGCTGCCCGATCACGTTGCCCCAAAAGCGCTTTCATCCGATCAGCAAGGAGCCACCCAATGAGTGTACCCGCGCCATTGCGCCCTACCCTTTATAGCGAAATTCTGCCCGGCGGCGGCCATACCTCTTTCGTGCTCAAGCGCGGTCAACTGCTGCGAATCACCGACCTCGAGGGCGGTGCCAATGTCAGCCTGATGCTGTTCAACGCCCATGAAAAGAGTGAGCGTCTGAACCTGCCCGACAGCCTCAAGTGCCAGCACACCGCTAAGCTCACCGCCGGCCATTGCCTCTACTCCGACATGGGTCGGGTGCTCGCGGCCATCGTCACCGACACCTGTGGCTGGAGTGACAGCTTCGGCGGGGTACTCGACGCCGAAGAGGTGAAGGAAAAATACGGCGCAGGCAGCTACCAGGAGCTACGCAACGGTTTCTTCCGTAACGGCATGGACAATCTGCTGGTGGAAATGGGCAAGTGGAACCTGAGTTTGGCGGATTTGCTGATGACCCTGAATCTGTTCAGCAAGGTCGCCGTGGATGCCCAGGACCGCTTCGTTTTCCATCCGGGCAACTCGGTTGCTGGAGACTACATAGAGCTCTACGCACCAATGGACACGCTGGTGGTACTGACCGCCCTGCAGCATCCGCTGGACCCCGCGCCCGACTATGCACCCAAACCGGTACAGCTGGATTGGCATCAGGTCGCCGACGACGGCATCACTGTGCTGTGCCGCAAGACCCGCGAAGAAAATACCCGCGGCCTGCACAACACCGACCGCATTCACCTCTGAGGGCCGCCACCATGACATTGACCCACAGCGACAAGACCGCCGAGACCGCCAGCCACCGCGCCACAGTGGGCGCAGGCGAACCCTTCATGCTCGACATCAAGGCCGGCCAGACCCTGCGTCTGCACGACCTGGAAGGCAACCAGGCGGTAGATACCCTTTTCTACAGCGCCAGCAATCCCCGCGAGCGCTATGACGTACAGCGTACCCTGCGCAAGCAGAACAGCGTCTACCTGACTACCGGGAGTGTCCTTTTCAGCAATCTGGGCAAACCGATGCTGACCATCACCGCCGACACCTGCGGCCGGCATGACACCCTGGGCGGCGCCTGTGCCCAGGAAAGCAACACCGTGCGTTACGCGCTCAACACCCGCTACATGCACAGCTGCCGCGACAACTTCCTGCGCACCTGTCTGCACGATGGCCGGCTGGGCAAGGCAGATATCAGCGCCAACATCAATTTCTTCATGAACGTCCCGGTCACCCCCGAGGGCGGCCTGACATTCGAAGACGGCATTTCCGGCGCCGGCAAGTACGTCGAGCTGGTCGCGCACATGGACATCATAGTGCTGATCTCCAACTGCCCGCAGCTCAACAACCCCTGCAACGGCTATAACCCGACGCCCGCGGAGGTGTTGGTTTGGGGCTGAGTGAGCTACAAGCTTCAAGCGGCAAGCTTCAAGTTGGCCGTGCAGCGATCGATTGATGCGATTTTGAATGTAGCCGCTTGCAGCTTGTCGCTGGCGGCTTGCAGCTTCAGCTGGGACGACCCGCGGAGCACAGAACAGGTAACCCAGGACGACCTGGCCGAGGAATATCCACGATGTTCGATACATTACTCATAGCCAACCGCGGTGCCATTGCCTGCCGGATCCTGCGCACACTGAAGGATCTTGAGGTCAAGGGTGTTGCTGTCTACTCCGAGGCCGATGCGGCCAGTCTGCATATCCAGCAGGCCGACCAGGCGATCTCCCTGGGTGAAGGTGGGGCGACGGGCACCTACCTGGATGTGGACAAGATTCTCGCGGCGGCAAAACACAGCGGCGCAAAGGCCATCCATCCTGGCTACGGTTTTCTTTCGGAAAACGCCGCCTTCGCCGAGGCCTGCGAAGCAGCCGGCATTGCCTTCGTCGGCCCAACGCCTGAGCAACTGCGCGTCTTTGGCCTGAAGCATACTGCCCGGTCCCTGGCCAAGGAGCATGGCGTACCCATGCTCGAGGGTACGGACCTGCTCGACAGTCTTGAATCCGCGTTGATCGCAGCCGAGCAGGTCGGCTACCCGGTCATGCTCAAGAGCACTGCCGGTGGTGGCGGTATCGGTATGCGCGTGTGCTACAGCGCAGCCGAACTGAGCGAGGCCTTCGAAACCGTCAAACGCCTGGGCCAGAACAACTTCAGCGACGCTGGCGTGTTTATCGAGAAATACATCCAGCGCGCCCGCCACCTGGAAGTACAGGTATTCGGTGATGGACAGGGTGAGGTGCTGGCACTGGGCGTGCGTGACTGCTCGGTACAACGACGCAACCAGAAAGTGATCGAGGAAACGCCCGCGCCCAACCTGCCCGAGGGCATGGCCGAAGCACTCTGCGAAGCAGCCATCCGCCTGGCCAGTGCCGTGCGCTACCGGAGCGCCGGCACCGTTGAGTTTGTCTATGACAGCGAGGCTGCGAAATTCTATTTTCTCGAGGTAAACACCCGGTTGCAGGTCGAGCATGGCGTCACTGAGCAAGTCTGGGACGTGGATCTGGTTAGCTGGATGATCCAACTGGCCGCAGGTGATCTGCCGCCACTCGCCCAACTGGGCGTGGGCCTGGATGCCCGTGGCCATGCGATCCAGGCGCGGGTCTATGCCGAGGACCCAGGCCGCGACTTCCAGCCGTGCCCGGGCCTGCTGACCGCTGTGAATTTTCCCGCTGCCGGCGGCGAGGCGCTGCGAATCGACAGCTGGGTAGAGGCTGGTTGCGAAATCCCACCCTATTTCGATCCGATGATCGCCAAGATCATCTGCTGGGAGCCAACCCGCGAGCAAGCCAGCAAGGCACTGCATCAGGCGCTGGGCGACACACTGCTGTATGGCGTGGAGACCAACCGTGATTACCTGCGGCAGATCCTCACCTACGCGCCCTTTTCCTCTGGCGAACCCTGGACCCGCTGCCTGGATGAGCTGACCTACCAGGCCAGCACCTTCGAGGTCATCAGCGGCGGCACCCAGACCACGGTGCAGGATGTGCCCGGTCGCCTGGGCTACTGGTCGGTGGGGGTGCCCCCATCAGGGCCGATGGATAATCTGGCGCTGCAACTGGGTAACCGTCTGCTGGGCAACCCGCAAAACGCCGCCGGTCTGGAAATTACCATGAGCGGCCCCACCCTAACGTTCAACACCAACGCCGTGGTTGCCGTGACTGGCGCCGAGATTCCGCTGAACCTGGATGGCAAGCCGCAAGCCATGCATACCAGCCTGCTAATCAAGGCCGGCAGCCAACTGGCAATCGGCACCATCGCCGGCTCCGGTGCGCGCAGCTATCTGACCATTCGCGGTGGCATCCAGTTGCCAGACTATCTGGGCAGCAAGAGCACCTTTACCCTTGGGCAGTTTGGCGGTCATGCCGGTCGTGCCCTGCGCGCCGGTGACGTCTTACATCTGCAGGAACTGACCGATACCAGCAGCGGCACCTCCCTGCCCACCGCCTTGCACACTGACCTGCCGGCGGTGCGCAATGTGCGCGTCATCTACGGTCCACATGCCGCCCCGGAGTACTTTACCGAGGCTTACATGCAGCGCTTTCTGGAAACCGATTGGGAAGTGCACTTCAATTCCAGCCGCACCGGTGTGCGTCTGATTGGTCCCAAACCCGAATGGGTGCGCGAAGACGGCGGTGAGGCCGGCCTGCACCCCTCGAACATCCATGACAATCCCTATGCCATCGGGGCTGTGGATTTCACCGGTGACATGCCAGTGATCCTCGGGCCCGACGGTCCCAGTCTGGGAGGGTTCGTCTGTCCGGTAACCCTTATCGAGGCGGATTTGTGGCAGATGGGCCAGCTTAAGGCCGGTGACCGGATTCGCTTTATTCCGGTCAGTCTTGAGACCGCGCGTGAACTGGCAACCTGTCGCCAACGGGACATCGCCCGACTAACTGCAGATTGCCCGGCAACCACTACCGCTGTGGCCCCCGAATCGCCCATCGTTCTGGACATCGGCGAAGAGGACACGCGGCTGGTCGCGCGACTCTCCGGCGATACCCACCTGCTTATGGAGATTGGCCAACCGGAACTGAATCTGGTGCTGCGCTTCCGTGGCCATGCCCTGATGCAGGCGCTGGAGGCAATGGACCTGGCGGGCGTGCATGACCTGACGCCCGGCATCCGCTCGTTGCAGGTGCACTACCAACCGGAGACCCTGTCGATTGATCGCTTGCTACGCATTATCGAAGACGTCTGGGAAGACGTATGCCAGGCCCGTGACCTGAAAGTACCTTCACGCATTGTGCACCTGCCCCTGTCCTGGGACGACCCTGCTTGCCAGCTGGCCATAGAAAAGTACATGACCACCGTGCGCAAGGACGCGCCATGGTGCCCAAGCAACCTGGAGTTCATCCGTCGGATCAACGATCTACCCAACCTGGACGAGGTCTACCGCACCGTTTTCGAAGCCAGCTATCTGGTCATGGGTCTGGGCGATGTCTATCTTGGCGCGCCCGTAGCCACACCGCTGGACCCGCGCCACCGCCTGGTGACCACCAAGTACAATCCGGCGCGCACCTGGACAGCAGAAAATTCAGTGGGTATCGGCGGCGCCTACATGTGCGTATACGGGATGGAAGGGCCCGGCGGTTATCAGTTCGTTGGACGCACACTGCAGATGTGGAATCGCTACCGGGAAGTCGAAGCCTTTGGGGGGCAGCCCTGGCTGCTGAGATTCTTTGATCAGATCCGCTTCTACCCGGTCGCTGCCGATGAGCTGACGCGCATTCGTCGTGACTTTCCGCTGGGTCGCTATTCACTTGAGATCGAGGAGACCGAGCTGCACCTGAACGCCTACCAGGCTTTTCTCGACGAAGAAGCGGACAGCATTCAGGCATTCCGGACGCACCAGAAAACCGCTTTCAATGCCGAGCGCGATCGCTGGATTGCCAATGGGCAGGCAGACTTCTCCAGTGAAGAGCCGGAGGCGGAAGCGGGTGTAGAAGCGCCACTCCAAGCCGGCCAGCAAGGAATCGAAAGTCACATAGCCGGCAACCTGTGGCAGGTTCAGGTTGTCGAGGGAGCACAGGTAAAAGCCGGCGACGTTCTGGTGATTCTGGAATCGATGAAAATGGAGATTCCGCTATTGGCGCCCTGCGACGGCGTGATCACAGCGGTGCACGTGCAGCCTGGCTCGCCGGTAAAGGCCGGGCAACGGGTCATGGTACTGGAGGCCGATTAGAGCTCCCCCGCAGGCAGGCCGCGGCTCTCAGCTCGCGGTCTTGCCTAGGGCAATCTGATAGAGCCGGTTCTTCTTCTCGCCGGTAATTTTTGCTGCCAGGGCGGCGGCCTGTTTTACCGGCAACTCTTCAAGTAGCAGATCCAGTATCCGCTCGGCTTCCGGGTCCAGCCCTTCATTCTCATCCCGCGGGGGCATGGCCTCGACCACGAGTACGCATTCGCCCCGCTGCTGATCGCTGTCGGCGCGCACCCATTCGACCAGCTCGGCAACCGGCGCGCCACGAATGGTTTCAAAGGTTTTGGTCAGCTCCCTGGCCAAAACTACCTGACGATCAGGGCCAAGAATATCCAGCATGTCTTCCAGGCACTCGAGCAAGCGATGGGGCGCCTCGTAGAGCATCCAGGTCCGCGGTTCACTGGCCAGGGCCTGCAGCCGCTGACGACGACCACTGGCCTTGGCCGGCAGGAACCCTTCGAACGCAAAGCGGTCAGAAGGCAAACCTGCAGCGCTGAGCGCAGCAACAAGCGCACAGGGACCCGGCACGGGACAGACTCGCACACCAGCTTCCCGTGCCGCGCGTACCAGGTGGTATCCGGGATCGGAAATCAACGGCGTACCCGCGTCAGAGATCAAGGCCATGTCTTCACCCGCAAGCATGCGCTCGACCAGTCTGGCGCTTTTGTCGCGCTCATTATGATCGTGGCAGGCCGTGGTAGGTGTTGAAATGCCGAAATGTTGCAGCAAGCGACCGCTGTGGCGGGTATCCTCTGCAGCTATCAGTCCGACATCGGCTAACACCTCCAGCGCCCGCGGAGTCATGTCCTGCAGGTTACCAATGGGCGTGGCAACAATGAAAAGAGTACCGGTGGATGTGAGCATGACAAATCTCGATCGATGTGTACGCCGTATTGTACAGGACGTGATCCAGTGCATGGCGCGCGCTCTGCCCCTTGGTTACAATGCCGCAGATGACATCTGCAAGAAATCCAACGGGACGCCTTTTGTGTCCCTTGCGTAAGGATACCGCTGCATGCCCTGCAATAAACGCCTGCCAATACTGTCGTTGGCACTCGCCGTACTGCTTGTCGGCTGCGCCAGCCCTCCCCAGAGCCTGAGCGAGCTACCGCGCACGCCACAGGCGTCCGCCGAGAAAATCCTTGCCGATGCGGACAAGTACTCGGGGGCAGAGGCTAACCTTCTGCGGCTTTATGCGGCCCAGGCTGCCAGCGATGCCGGTCAGGCTCAGCAGGTCCTGTCGATTCTCGAGCGCATACCGCAAAGCGAGTTGCCCCTGGACCAGCAAGTGCGCTTCAGTACGCTCCAGGCGCGTAGTGCGCTCGAACTGAAACAGCCGGAAATGGCTCTGCGCGCCCTTCGCCACCCCTCCATGAATCAGATCGACAATCTGCCATTGACCGACCAGGTTGCCATCCAGCGATTACGCGTTTTGGCTTTGGGCGCTACGGGAGAGCCATTGAAAGCGGCGCGCGAGCGCGTGTTCATGCATGGCGTGCTGTCCGGCGGCGAGCGTAACGCGAACCTTCTGGCGATCTGGGAAAACCTCCAGAAAGTGCCAACACCAGAACTCACTCAAGCGACTGAAAATGCTGACGGTGAATTACGCAGCTGGCTTGAGCTGGCACTGATCGAACGTGAATTTCGCAATATCGATCTACAGGTACAGGCAATCAAGGCGTGGCGCGATGAAAACAGCGCCCACCCGGCAGCGCAACCACTACCGGATTCGATTCAACAGTTGCTGGAACTACATGCCAGCCGGCCCCAACACATAGCCTTGCTGCTGCCTTTTGAAGGACCGCTGGCCAGCGCCGCAGAAGCGTTACGCGATGGCTTTCTCGCTGCCCAGTATCAGGCTCAGAGCAAAGGTCTCGACCAGCCGCGTGTCAGTCTTTATGACAGCACTGCCTATTCCGATCTGGATCAGTTCTATGCTCAGGCCAGCGCTGATGGCGTGGAATGGGTGATAGGACCACTGGATCGCGCACGTGTTGGGCGGCTCGCGACGCGCGCTACCCTGCCAATACCTACCCTGGCCCTGAACTACGCCGAGCAGGAAGGCCCCTATCCACAGGACCTGTTCCAGTTCGGACTGGCACCGGAGGACGAAGCCCGTTCCGCTGCCATGCAAGCGTGGGAGCAGGGGCATCGACAAATGGCCGCCTTGCACACCACAACCGACTGGGGCGAGCGTGCTTATCAGTCGTTTAGGCGCAGCTGGGAAGAAATGGGTGGCGTGCTGATTGGCCGCGTCGTGATTGATCAGCCTGCGGCCATCTCGGGCCAGATTGCCGATCTTTTGCAGATACGTCAGAGCGAGCAACGGAGTCAGCGCGTTTCCAGAGCGCTGAATGGCAATGTGGTCGTTCAGCCCACCCCGCGCCAGGACCTGGACGCGCTCTTTATCGCTGTCAATCCGCAACAGGCAAGGCAGATCAAACCTACCCTGGCATTCCAGTACGCAGCTGACCTCCCGGTCTATGCGACATCCCATGTCTACCAGGTGGGACTCGACGGCCAACAGAATGCCGATATGGATGGCATTGTTGTGGCAGAGATCCCATGGCTGCTGACGCGCAATGACACACTCTACGGCCAGGTAACCGACAACTGGCCTCAGGCTCAAGGACCTTTAGGGCGTCTTTATGCGATGGGCATTGATGCCCAACGAATCTTCTCGCGTCTACCTCAGATGCAGCAACATGCCAGCACCCGCGTGAACGGCGCTACTGGCGAGCTCACACTCGCCCCGGATGGCCGTATTCAGCGGCAACTCAGCTGGGGCGTGATGGAGCGTGGGCAACTGTCCGCAACCTCGGCCGCTCGGGTGCAATGAGCGAACTGACGGAGAAGCAAAAGCTCGGCAACCTGGCCGAGCGTCAGTCCGAACAGTTACTCCTGGACGCCGGCATGCGCCTGCTGGCCCGCAATTATCGTTGCAAGATGGGCGAGCTTGATCTGGTCATGCGTCACGCCGATACAGTAGTATTCGTCGAAGTGCGTTACCGACGCAGCAGCCGCTGGGGCGACGCGGTAGAGAGTATTGACTGGCGCAAGCAAAAGCGGGTCATCGCCGCAGCACAGCATTATCTGCTGACGCATCCCCACCTGGCTGACAATCCCTGCCGTTTCGACGTAGTAACCGCACACGGCAATCCCGCGGACCCAGGCTCCTACAACTGGATCCGTGAAGCATTCACCTGCTAGCGAGTCATTTTCTATGGATATGCAGCACCGTATCAGGCAACTGTTCACCGACAGCATCGAAACCAAGACCCGTGCCATGGAAGTACTTGGGCCAAGCATCGAGCAAGCCAGCCAGCTGATGGTCAATTGCCTACTCAATGAAGGCAAGATCCTGACCTGCGGTAATGGCGGCTCTGCCGGCGACGCACAGCATTTCTCCTCGGAGCTGCTCAACCGTTTCGAACGCGAACGCCCCAGCCTGCCAGCCCTGGCCCTGACCACTGACAGCTCGACCATTACCTCGATTGCCAACGACTACAGCTACGACGAAATCTTTTCCAAGCAGATTCGCGCTTTGGGTCAGCCCGGAGACGTATTGCTGGCCATTTCAACCAGTGGCAACTCGGGTAACGTGCTGCAGGCCATTCAGGCAGCACATGATCGCGACATGTTAGTGGTTGCTCTTACCGGGCGTGATGGTGGTGCCATGGCCTCACTATTGCTTCCCGAAGACTCTGAAATCCGCGTCCCGGCTCGCTCGACAGCCCGCATCCAGGAAGTACACCTGCTGGCCATCCATTGCCTATGCGACCTGATCGACCGTCAACTTTTCGGGAGTGAAGAATGAAAATAGCCCTGTGCCTGCTGCTGGTTGCCTCACTGGCAGGCTGCAGCTCCGTGCTGACCGCAACGCGCGATACGCCTATCGAGAGCAACAAGGGCACACGCACCTTTGGCAGTACGATTGATGATCAACTGATTGAGACCAAAGCCAACGTCAATATTGCCAAATCCAACATCGAGCTTGAACGTGACGCCCGGTTCTCTGTGACCAGTTTCAACGGCGTGGTTCTGCTGACCGGTCAGGTACCCCGGCAAGATCTGAAGGATCTGGCCGGCTCAGTTGCGCAACGCGTACAACGGGTGAAGGTGGTGCACAACGAGCTCACTGTAGGCCCTCCACTGCCCTTGCTGGCGCGTAACAGCGACGGGTTTATAAGCACCAGTGCAAAGGCGCGCCTACTGGCTGACAGCGCCATCCCCGGTCGACGCATCAAGGTGACTACCGAGGCAGGTATTGTCTACCTGCAGGGTCTGGTACGCCGCGCAGAGGCCGAACTGGCAGTACAGGCCGTTCAGCAGGTGGGTGGGGTACAGCGAATCGTTAAATTGTTTGAATATATCGACTGAAATCGCGCTTTACCGGCCACAAAAAACCCGGACCACGTTACAAGCGTGGCCCGGGTTTTTTGTGCAGAGCAAATCTACTTGACGACTTTCAACGATGGCCTCTTGGCCTTTTCCGCCTTGATAGAGCTGACGGAAGCTGACTTGTCAGCTTCTGGGTCATCGGAAGGCGGAACCGGCGCAGGCTCGACCTCGAACACCATGCCCTGACCATTCTCGCGTGCGTAGATAGCCATCACGGCCTGGGCAGGAACCCAGACCTGTTGGGCTACGCCGCCAAAACGACCGTCAAAGGTGATCCTGTCGTTATCCATCTCAAGATGCCGTATCGCATTTGGCGAGAGATTGAGTACTATCTGACCAGCTTCGACAAAGGCATCCGGAACGCTGGTCTGGGGATACTGGGCATTGACGAGCACATAAGGAGTGCAGTCATTTTCCAGTATCCATTCGTATAGCGCTCGTACCAGATAGGGTCGGCTTGAGCTCATTTGAGCCATGCGGGCCTCCTTCGGGGGACACTGTTGATCAAGAAAAGATTAATGCATTTCCTTTTCGGCAGCCGACAGGCTGGCCAGGAAACCCTCACGCTGGAAAATCCGATCCATATAATCCTGCAGCGGCTTGGCTTGCTTGGGTAGTTCGACACCCAGGACGGGCAAACGCCACAAAATCGGAGCGATACAGCAATCGACCAGGCTGAACTCCTCGCTCATGAAATACGGCATCTCGGCAAATACCGGAGCAACCCCAATCAAGCTCTCACGCAACTCCTTACGCGCTTTGGTAACAGCCGCAGCAGGCGTCTTGGGATTGGTGATCGCATCAACCAGCCCGCACCAGTCACGCTGTACACGAAACATCAGCAGTCGTGTATTAGCCCTGGCTACCGGGTAAACCGGGAGCAACGGCGGGTGAGGAAAGCGCTCGTCGAGATATTCCATCATGATGTTGGGCTCGTAAAGAACGAGATCCCTGTCAAGCAGCGTCGGAACGCTGTTGTATGGATTATTTTCCGCCAGCTCTTCCGGATGGTTATCGGGCTCGACGTTGATCACGTCGACGGTGACGCCCTTTTCTGCCAGAACGATTCGTACGCGGTGACAGTAGTGATCACTCGGATCGGAGAAAAAAGCCATCGAGGAACGCTTGTTGGCGGTAACGCCCATAAATCAACCCTCATCCTGTAGCGGATTGCGGTAACCACAAAGCACGCGATTGCGTGAACATGAAAAACCACAGACGGTTCAAAACAGTCTGTGTCTATTACGAGATCGGGATTATACCCCAGAAACAAGTGCGCGCCCCAAAGGGCGCGCGCATTTGATCAATGAAACAGCTGATCAGTGGACATCTCTCCAGTATTCGCGCTTGAGCAGGTAGGCAAATATGAAGAAGAATGCCAGATACAACAGTACGTAGGTACCGATGCGATGGCGCTCGAGCTTTATGGGATCACCGGAGTAAGCCAGGAACGCAGTCAGGTTGCGTACCGTGGTATCAAACTCCTCCTCGCTCTGGATGCCCGTGCCCTCGACTACCTTGAGCACATCACAACGCTCATCCATCAACGTATCGCCGGTAAGTGGATCTTTTTGCACCTTGCCGTCTTTCTCGACAGGCATGGCCTTGCAACCGATCACCTGACGTCCTTGCAACTCTTCCAGAACGTTAGGCATACCCACATTGGCAAATACCTGGTTGTTGACTCCCATCGGACGCGAGGGATCTTCGTAGAAGGTCTTGAGATAGGTATAAACCCAATCTTCGCCACGCACACGGGTCACGTTGGTCAGGTCAGGGGGAGCAGCACCAAACCAGCGCTTGGAATCCTCCGGACGCATACCAATCTTCATGTGCTCACCGATCGCGGCCGAATCGGAGAAAACCAGATTCTCCATCATCAGCTCGTCCGGAATACCCAGGTCGTCTGCTACCCGCTCGTAACGCTGATACTGGGTAGAGTGACAACCCATACAGTAGTTGACGAAGGTCCGTGCGCCGTCCTGCAGTGACGCCTTGTCGCGCAGATCAATGTTCGCTGACTCGAGTGGAACACCCGTGGCAGCCGCCATTACGACCGAGGGCACAAGGGCAAATACCAGTGCAATCAATTGCTTTTTCATTAGCCAGTAACCCTCTCTGGAACGGGTTTGGTCTTCTCCATGCGGGTGTAGAAGGGCATCAGCAGGAAGAAGGCGAAATACAGTACGGTACAGATCTGTGAGATCAGTGTGCGGGTATCGTTACCCGGGATCGCGCCCAGAATACCCAGAATCACAAAGGATACGCAGAAGATCACCAGCCACAACTTGCTCATCCAACCCTTGTAGCGGATAGAGCGAACCGGACTACGGTCAAGCCAGGGCAGAACAAACAACACTGCAATGGCCGCACCCATGGCGAGCACACCGGGGAACGCAGAGCCGCCGATAGCCGGTACCGCGCGCAAGATGGCGTAGAAAGGCGTGAAGTACCAGACAGGCGCAATGTGATCCGGCGTCTTCAACTGGTTAGCGACTTCGAAGTTGGGGTGTTCAAGGAAGAAACCGCCCATCTCTGGGAAGAAGAACACCACGATGCAGAACACAAACAGGAAGACCACCACACCGACAATATCCTTGACTGTGTAGTAAGGGTGGAAGGCGATGCCATCGAGCGGCTTGCCGTTCTCGTCCTTATGCTTCTTGATATCGATACCGTCAGGGTTGTTAGAGCCAACTTCGTGCAGGGCAATGATGTGCAAAACAATCAGACCCAACAACACGATCGGCAACGCGATCACGTGCAGCGCGAAGAACCGGTTCAGTGTAATGCCGGAAATCAGATAATCACCACGCACCCACTGAGCCAGGTCCGGTCCGATGAAGGGAATCGCACCAAAGAGTGAAATGATCACCTGAGCGCCCCAATAGGACATCTGGCCCCAGGGCAACAGGTAGCCCATGAAGGCTTCACCCATCAGTACCAGGTAGATAGTCATACCGAAAAGCCAGATCAGTTCACGTGGCTTCTGGTAGGAGCCGTACATGATCCCGCGCAACATGTGCAGGTAGATCACAGCAAAAAATGCCGAAGCACCGGTGGAGTGCAGATAGCGCAACAACCAACCGTATTCAACATCACGCATGATGTATTCGATCGACGCGAAGGCGCCTTCAGCGGATGGCTCATAGCTCATGGTCAGCCAGATACCGGTAACGATCTGGTTGACCAGAACCAGCATGGCCAGGGAGCCAAAGAAATAGAAAAAGTTGAAGTTCTTGGGCGCGTAGTACTTGGTCAGGTGATCTTCAACCACCCTGTTGACCGACATGCGCTCATTAATCCAGCTGTTCAGCTTACCCATCAGACAGTCTCCGGATCCAGGCCGATGACGATGACATCGTCGGACTCATAGTTATGGGGGGGAACCGGCAAGTTCAGCGGCGCCGGCTGGCCACGGAAAACCCGACCGGACATGTCGTAGCGCGAACTGTGGCAAGGGCAGAAATAACCACCCTTCCAGTCCTCACCCATGTCAGCCGATGCGACTTCCGGGCGAAACAGAGGCGAGCAACCCAGGTGGGTGCAGATGCCCATTACGACCAGGATTTCCGGCTTGATTGACCGGGCAACACCATCGACGTAATCAGGCTGATCCGCCGACTCCGACTCAGGGTCAGCCAAACGGTCCGTCATCTCTTCCAGCGTCTTGAGCGCCTCCTCGGTACGCCTGGAGACGAACACAGGCTGACCGCGCCATTCGGCAACGATCTGCTGACCGGCCTCAAGCTTGCCCACATTCACCTTGACCGGTGCGCCAGCCGCTTTGGCCCTCGCACTCGGGAACCACGATCCAACGAAGGGTACTGCTACCCCCACGGCTCCGGCTGCACCCACAACACTTGTGGCTGCCACCAGGAAGCGACGCCGGCCGTTGTTTACGCCGTCATTACTCATCCAGTCGTCTCCCATCTCAGCTGATTCAGGCTTTTATGAGCCCTTTTAAGAGTTTTAATCCGCTTGCACAAAATGAATCCGATGGTAATGAAAAACCCCTTTTTTGACAAGGTGAACTATCACTAAACAACATTGCCTGCTCGGCTCAAACCATCGTAAAACGGGGCGTTGCGGACCATGCACCAAGTTAGCGGCATTTTGTCGCACAAACAAAAACGCCCGGCTCCATGAGGATACCGGGCGTTTTCGGGATAAGTCTTGCGACTTAACGCTTGGAGTACTGAGGACGCTTACGCGCTTTACGCAGACCCACTTTCTTACGCTCAACTTCACGGGCGTCACGTGTAACAAAGCCCGCCTTGCGCAATACACCGCGCAGGGTTTCGTCATATTCCATCAGTGCACGTGTAATGCCGTGACGGATAGCGCCTGCCTGACCTGTAGTGCCGCCGCCTTTGACGGTAACAAACACGTCAAACTTGGAGACGTTTTCGGTCAGCTCCAGCGGCTGGCGTACAACCATGCGCGCTGTTTCACGACCAAAGAAATTCTCGATGGTGCGGCTGTTGATCTGGATGTTGCCATTGCCCGGACGCAGGAACACGCGAGCGGTGGCAGTTTTACGACGGCCAGTACCGTAGTTTTGTGTCGCCGACATAGTGAGCTCCTGTTAGAACTTGAGTTCTTGGGGTTGTTGGGCCGCATGGGGATGAACTGCACCTTTGTACACTTTCATCTTGCGGTACATTGCACGCCCCAAGGGGTTTTTCGGCAACATGCCTTTAACGGCAGACTCGATAATGCGCTCTGGAGCGCGAACAAGGAGCTTGTCGAAACTGATCGACTTGATACCGCCCGGAAAACCGGAGTGGCTGTAGTAGATCTTGTCCTGTGCCTTTTTACCGGTCACATGTACTTTCTCGGCATTGACGATGACGATGTAATCGCCAGTGTCCACGTGCGGAGTGTACTCTGGCTTATGCTTGCCGCGCAGACGGGTAGCAACTTCGGTAGCCAGACGACCCAGGGTCAGTCCAGTTGCGTCTACTATGTACCAGTCGCGTTTTACGCTTTCAGGTTTGGCGCTGAAGGTTTTCATTAATCCTAGCCTCAGAGGCCGCTCTAATAATAAGAGGGCGAATCTTACAGAATGAAATGTGTTTTTACAAGACAACAAAGCCTAGAACAGACACTCAGTGGGGGCTGCGTGGGTCTGGGTGGCATCTGCGCTGTAAACAACAACGACAGGCTAGGCATCCTGTCGAAAGTGGCGGGCATTATGTCAAGGGAGCCAAAAATTACAACCCTTATTTACAATCAATGCCATATTAGCTCAGCCTAACGATCTTTTAACCGGACTCAACCTTATTCAGGGAGCAACCCATGCAATATCGCCCTCTTGGCCGCACCAAGCTCAAGGTCAGCGCACTGTGCCTCGGCACCATGACCTGGGGGGAGCAAAATACACAGAAAGATGCATTCGCCCAGATAGACCGGGCGAAGGACGCGGGAGTCAATTTTATCGACGCCGCAGAGATGTATCCCGTCCCACCAAAGAGCGACACGTACGGGGAAACCGAACGGATTCTCGGCAATTATCTTGCAGAGCGCGCTAATCGTGAGGACTGGATCATCGCCAGCAAGGTCGCCGGACCGGGCGACTGGCTTCCACACATCCGCGAAGGCAAGACCCGGTTCAACCGCGAGCACCTGACTGCAGCACTTGACGCCAGCCTCAAGCGCCTGCGCACCGATTACATCGATCTCTACCAATTACATTGGCCTGACCGCAGTACCAACTTTTTTGGCAATCTGGGGTACCGGCACAATCCGGATGAAACCATCACTCCTGTCGAGGACACCCTTGAGGTGCTTGAGGATTTCGTCAAAGCAGGGAAGATCCGGCACATCGGCCTGTCCAACGAAACCCCCTGGGGCGTAAGCAGGTTTTTGCATCTAGCCGAAAGCCGCGGCTGGCCGCGCATCGCATCAATCCAGAACCCGTACAACCTGCTCAACCGCACCTACGAGGTGGGCATGGCTGAAATATCCATGCGCGAGCAAACCGGACTGCTGGCCTACTCCCCACTCGCCTTCGGCACCCTTACCGGTAAATACCTGAACGGGCTCCAGCCGGAAAAAGGGCGCCTGACGCTGTTCAGCCGATTCAGCAGATACACCAACCCGCAGGCCGAAAGAGCCTGCGCCAGGTATGTGAGGCTGGCCCGTGAGCACGGACTCGATCCCGCTCAGATGGCGCTGGCATTCGTTACCCGGCAACCCTTTGTTACCAGCAACATCATTGGTGCCACCAACATGGATCAACTCAATCGGAACCTGAGCAGTATCAATATGGGGCTGCCCGACGGCGTACTGGAAGCGATCGCCGAGATTCATCAAAGCCAGCCAAACCCCGCGCCCTGAGAGCACGGCGCATATGAACACCAGGCTGCACATGGCAGCCTGGTGTTTATTGACCCCGACCCTGACAATCAACAGACATTTGCGCTTTTTATCGTACTCAACACGGCAGTTGTGCCAGAGTATAAGATGCTTTAGTCAACGCTTGGCCGATTCAACTTATAAAAGCGATAACAACCATGATTCAGCCCGACCAATCCCGCGCCCCGCTTCGTCAGGTGGCAATACTCGCAACCGACGGAGTAATTGCCTCCACGTTAATGCAGGCCAAGGACTTCTTCCACATGGCTAGCCTGCGTGATGGCCGCAGGCGCGGCCACGGGCTTACCCCGGGATTTCGCACCTCCATCGTGGCTCCCGACAGCCTGCCCGTCACCAGCTTCAGCCAGGACCGCATAGCAACCGATGCGACCCTCAGCGCGCTTCGACCACAATTGATCATGCTGCCTGCATTCTGGGGTGATTTCGATCAGATGCTCGAACGCTATCCCGGCGTGATTCCCTGGCTACAGGACGAGCATGCCCGCGGGACGCTCATTAGCGCGGAAGCAACCGGTGTGTTCTGGGTAGCGGCAGCCGGGCTACTTGATGGACGAGAAGCCACCACCTACTGGCGCTTCTTCGATGAATTCAGTCAGCGCTTCCCGCAGGTGGTGCTGTGTCGAGACAAACATATCACCGATGCTGACAACATCTATTGTGCGGCTGGCGTAACATCGGGTTGTGACCTGTCAATTCATCTTATCGAGAAACTGTGCGGCAGCCAGGTGGCCCAGGCGGTAGCACGGGACACACTCTATGAAGTCCAGCGCAGCTACACTCCGGGCGTCATTGGCTTTGGTGGGCAGAAACTGCACCAGGATGTTGCCATTCTGCAGATCCAGCAGTGGCTCGAAGAGCACTTTGCCGACAAGTTTCGTTTTGAAGATGTCGCGAGCCAGCACGGCATGAGCATTCGCAACTTCATGCGGCGTTTCCAGAGCGCTACCGGGGATAAGCCACTGCACTACCTGCAGCGCTTGCGCATTGAAACCGCGAAAAACCTGTTGAGTACTACCCGCCGCAGCATCAAGACCATCAGCTACGATGTGGGCTATGACGACGCGAGCTTTTTTGCCCGCCTGTTCAGACAGCACACCGAGCTGTCACCAAATCAGTACCGGCGCCAATTCCAGCAAAACCTGCAGTAGCTCCTGATTTTTGAATCAGGGCTTGTGAGCCCGAGCCAGAAACTCGTGAGACTGCATCTCGAGCAGTCGGCTGAGGGTGCGCTGGAACTCGAAACTCAGACGCCCACCGGTATACAGGTCTTTGAGTTCGACTTCGGCTGAGAGTATCAACTTGACGTTGCGGTCATAGAATTCATCGACCAGATTGATGAACCGGCGGGCCATATCGTCCTTGCTCGCATTCATCTGTTCCACGTTGGCAATCAACACCGCGTGGAAGATCTTGGCCAATTCGATATAGTCGTTCTGGCTGCGCGGCCCGTCGCACAGCTCGCGAAACTCGAACCAGCCCACGTCCTCGCAGACACGAATCGATTGGACCGGACGATTCTCGACGGTCAACAGATCGCCCTCTACAACTTCATCGATATCTGGTACCAGGCTCTCGAAACTCTGGCGCAGACTCTCATCCGCACCCTCATCCAGGGGCCAATGGTACAACTCCGCCTGCTCCAGAGCGCGCAGGCGATAATCCACGCCATTATCCACGTTGACCACTTCAGTGTGGCTGTTCAACAGCGCTATTGCCGGCAGGAATCTGGCTCGCTGCAGCCCATCCTTGTACAACCCATCGGGTACGATGTTGGAGGTTGCAACCAGGGTAACGCCGTTCTTGAACAACTCTTCCATAAGAGTGCCAAGAATCATCGCGTCGGTAATATCCGAAACGAAAAACTCGTCAAAACAGATAACCCGAGCCTCTTCGGCAAACTGACTGGCGATCAGGGTTAGCGGATTCTTTTCGCCCTTGAGCCCCTTTAGCTCAAGGTGCACCCGCTGCATGAATCGGTGAAAGTGGGTGCGCATCTTGCGTTCGATCGGCAAGGCATCGAAAAAGGTGTCAACCAGATATGTCTTACCCCGCCCCACTCCGCCCCAGAAGTACAATCCCTTGACCAATTCAGGCTTTTTCCGCAAAAACCTGTCGAACAGACCGGATCGAGACTGGTCAGTGGCAACCAGATCATCAAACAGACGCTGCAGGTGACGTACTGCATTTTCCTGCGCTGGGTCGTAAACGAAATCCGGACGCTTGAGGTCCGCCTGGTACCGATCAAGAGGCGTCATAATGCTGACCATCGGAGGTGAAAGGGGGCGGAACTGTACCCCCTGGATATCAAGTTTGGCAATTATACGATGTACCGGAAAGCGTTCTCAGGTTAGCGCCTGTTCAACCGCATCCTTCAATTCCGGCAGGCGGC
The DNA here is from genome assembly GCF_008641105.1 of Halopseudomonas salina. The sequence goes on along the minus strand of NZ_VTTI01000005.1, from coordinate 256,478 downwards.
CGTGAAAAAAGTGTCCGGTGTCGGCAAAGCGTACCACGACCACATCATCACGCCCCTCCAGCAGACCGAAGACCGACGCAGATGCCACCACGTCGTCAGCTTCGCCCATCATCACCGTAGCAGGCGTGCTCAGAGGCAAAAGCTCCGGAAACGGTAGGCGCTCTACCGAAGGAGCTACCAGAACCAGTTTCTGGGGCGGACTGTCCAGACGATTGGCCGCTGCAGCGGCAACATAGCCCCCGAACGAAAAGCCCATCACCCAGAGCGCGGGAGCCGGCAGCTCTCGCCGAGCCCATTCGATCACGGCAAGGCAGTCGTCGATCTCGCCCTTACCCTCATCATGCTCACCATCGCTACGTCCCACCCCGCGGAAGTTGAACCGGACCACATTGGCGCCAGCATCCCGAGCCGAGCGCATCAATGTGTGCACCACCTTATTGGTCATTGTGCCTCCATGCAGAGGATGGGGATGACAAATGACGGCCAGGGCCACCGGATCCTCAGCGCGCGTCACAAGCAACTCCAGGGAGCCGGCAGGCCCTGCGATGGACATCCGTTCTTCAAGTTTGCTACTCATTGTACCCCCTGAACAAATCCACGAAACCACCTCGACCAGCGGCAGTCCAAGGCTATGCAGGAACCGCCGGAGACACCGCCGGAAGCAGGCTAGCCTAAAGGGTACTAGCCTTGGCAGAGAAATGTCGTTACCGTTAGTACATTAGCTGATCAGCCGCTTACGTGCGGGCCTGACACTCAATTGTTCAATAGGGGAAGCACAGTGGAAGCAAGCGAAAACCTGTGGATTGCAGTAACTATTGCTCTGGCAGCAGGCGTGATTATCGGCATCGTGCTGACACAGATCGCCAGGCGCGTCAGCGGCTCATATTCATCCGGCACCCGATCCCAGCTGGAGAGTCTGCAGTTGCGATTCGAGGAATATCAGCAGGAAGTTTCCAGCCACTTCAAAACCACAGCCAACCTGGTTGCTCAACTCAATCGCAACCATCAGGAAATTCAGGAGCATCTTTCCCAGGGTGCGATGGACCTGTCCCCCGACGAGATGACCCGCCAGCGTCTTCTTGCAGCCCTGGAAGAGCCCCCGGTCTCGCGCAGCAGACCCAATGGCGAGCCATTGTTCGACAGCCTTGAACCACCGCGCGACTACGCACCCAAGGGTGATAGTCCCGGCACCCTCTCGGAAGACTACGGGTTCGAACGCAAGTCCTGATGCATATCGGGGTGACCTGATGGCCACCACCTTCAATTGCGGATACCGATAAAGATGTCGGGCGCTGACCCTCAAAGTTTTTTCCAACGCAGTGAGCAGGATCCGGCGCATCTGATCATCAGGGGCGATTGGGTGCTCGCTCACTACGCCGAACTGCGCGAGCAGATCGGACTGTCGCAGGGCCGGACCACAACCGCCCGGAGTGCTGACCTGAGCGATCTTGCCAAGCTCGATACAGCCGGCGCCCAGCTACTAGCCGAGCTGCTTGGACCGGAGCTGTTGTCCACCCTGGCCGAGCGCAATGACGGCATAGACCCCAAGCAGGGCATGCTGCTGCAACGGGTAGCCCAGACCATAGAGTCCAGTCCGCCTCAATCTGCCACTCAAGGGTTCCTGATAGTCGATCTGCTGGCCCGCATTGGCGACGCCACGCTGACGTTCTGGCACCACTTGGTTGATTTGCTGGGATTTACCGGCCTGGTGCTGGCCAGCCTCAGCCGCAATATTCTGCGTCCGAGTAACTGGCGAATAACCTCGCTGGTCGCGCAAATTGAAGTCACCGGACTAAACGCTCTACCAATTGTAGCGCTGCTCACCTTCATGGTCGGTGCTGTCGTTGCTTTCCTGGGCGCCACAATCCTGGAAAGCTTTGGCGCGACCATCTACACCGTGGATCTGGTCGCCTTCTCGTTTATGCGTGAGTTTGGTGTGTTGCTCACGGCAATTCTGCTGGCCGGCAGAACAGCGAGCGCCTTTACCGCCCAGATTGGTTCGATGAAAGCCAATGAGGAAGTTGACGCCATTCGCGCCCTGGGCCTCAACCCAATCGATCTGTTGGTACTACCCCGCGTACTGGCGATGCTGATTTCGTTACCCATTCTTACCCTGGTTGCGATGTTTTCCGGACTCCTCGGAGGCGCCCTGGTATGCATGCTCTCCCTGGACATCTCCCCCACAATGTTTCTGGGCACGCTACAGCAGAACATGGATGTTCAGCATTTTTATGTAGGCATGGTGAAGGCTCCGATTTTTGCCTTTTTGATAGCACTCATCGGATGTCTTGAAGGCTTCAAGGTTACGGGCAGTGCACAGTCTGTGGGCGAACACACCACGTCCAGCGTTGTGCAATCCATTTTTGTGGTGATTCTGGTAGACGCCCTGGCCGCGCTCTTCTTCATGGAGATGGGCTGGTGAGCGATATTACTGGGAATGAACCGCTGATCCGCGTGCGCGGATTGCTCAATCAGTTTGGCACGCAGACCATTCATGAGAATCTCGACCTCGACATTTACCGCGGGGAAATTCTTGGCGTTGTTGGCGGCTCCGGCAGCGGCAAATCGGTACTACTGCGCTCGATTCTGGGCCTGAGGCGCCCCACCGGAGGCCGGGTCGAGGTCTTCGGCGAGGACCTGCAGACCCTTGATGACGAGGCTCGATCTCAGCATGAGCGGCGCTTCGGTGTGCTGTTTCAGCAAGGCGCGCTGTTTTCTTCAATGACCGTGGCTGAGAATATTGCCCTCCCCCTGATTGAGCATGGCGGCCTGAGTCGCGCTGATGCCGAACACCTGGCGCAAATGAAGATTGCCCTCACCGGGCTACCCGCAACCGCTGCGGGCAAATATCCGTCGGAATTATCAGGCGGCATGATCAAGCGTGCAGCACTGGCGCGCGCACTTGCCCTGGACCCGGATATACTATTCCTGGATGAGCCCACAGCCGGCCTGGACCCCATTGGCGCAGCGGCGTTTGATGAGCTTATTCGAACTCTGCGCGATGCGCTGGGTCTGAGTGTATTCCTGGTGACGCATGACCTTGATACGCTCTACGCAATCTGCGACAGGATTGCCGTGTTATCCCAGAAGAAAGTACTGGTAGCCGACACCCTCGAACGAGTGGCTGCCGTAGACGATCCGTGGATACAGGATTACTTCCATGGCCCCAGAGGCCGCGCCGCGGCCGATGCGACCGAACGTAACAGACACCAGCCGGAGCATGACCGCTGATGGAAACCCGCGCTCACCACGTGCTGATTGGACTCTTTACGCTGCTCGCTGCCGGCGCGGCAATAATATTTGCGCTATGGCTTGGCAGTGCGGCCACCAGCCGCGAATACAAGGAATATATTGTCGTCTTCAACGAGGCTGTTACGGGTCTGTCACGCGGCAGCGCTGTGCAGTACAGCGGCATCAAGGTCGGCGACATCCACTCGCTGCAACTCGACCCCGAAGACCCGCGCCGCGTTCTGGCGCGAATCCGGGTAGGCACGGACGTGCCTATCAAGGAAAACACGCGGGCGCGCCTGTCCTTCACCGGCATTACCGGAAACTCGGTCATCGAGCTGAGCCATGGCACCCCTGGCAGCCCGCTGCTGACCAGCAAGAAAGGGCCTCCAGTCATCGTTGCCGCGCCCTCACCTATATCTTCATTACTGGCCGACGGGGAAGACCTGATGACCAACGTCAACCAACTGATGTCCAATGCCCGAAGCATTCTGTCAGATGAGAATGCCGACAGTATTGGCCGCACCCTGACAAACGTCGAACGCGCAACAGGTGGCATTGCAGCCCAGAGCGAGAGCCTCACACTACTGCTCGATGAACTGACCAGAGCCAGCGAACAGGTTAATGAAACGCTGCAACGTAGCAGTGAGCTGGTCGCAAGTGCCGACAAGCTTCTCAATCAGCAAGGCGCACGCACGCTGAACCAGGCCGAGGAGGCACTCACCTCGATCGCCAGTACCAGTGGCACTCTGGAGAGCTTGCTGAACGACAACAGCGAGGCTTTCACCTCCGGCATGCAGGGGCTTTCTCAGCTGGAACCGGCCATCAACGAGCTGCGCGCTACCCTTGGCTCCCTGCGCACCATAACGCGCCGCCTGGAAGACAATCCCACGCGCTTCATATTGGGTCGCGACAGCATGGAGGAGTTCGAACCTTGAAACAGAGCCACCGCAAACTACTTACCGGCGCCGTTTTGTCGAGCACCTTTTGGCTTACCGCGTGCACCGTCTTCCCGGAAGCAGAATCCCTGAAGGTCTACCAGTTGCCGGCACCGGGCATGAGCGCCTCGGCCAACACCGTTCTACCGCTTTCGCTTCGCATCGGCACACCTCGGGCTGGCTCCGTACTCAGCAGCCCACGCATAGTGGTCAACCCACGGGGTAACGAACTGCAGAACTACAAGGGCGCCCGCTGGTCCGACCCGGCACCCGCGCTATTGCGCGACCATCTGGCCCAGGCCTTCGAGCAAAGCGGCGCGCTCATGGCAGTGAGCACTGACGAAAACTCGTTCAGTGCCGATATTCACATGAGTAGTGACCTACGCCGCTTCCAGGTTATATACGCAGACGCCGGACCTTTTGTCGTCATCGAGCTGAACGCCCGACTGATTGACCCCTCCAGCAGAAACATTCTCGCCAGCAGGACATTCATCGCTCAACAGCCATTGGCCTCTGAGGCTATTACCGGGGTGGTAGATGCTTTCAAACAAGCTTCGGATGCCCTTGCCGTCCAGCTGATCGAATGGACGGGACAAAAGCTCTCCAGCCAGCTCATGAGCTCAGGGGAGTAAACGGACAGCGAGTCGCCTGAGCCGGACGAACCGCCCTCTGGCTCAGGCACCCACTGCATTGAACAGGGCTTGAAGTAACAGCACTAACAGATAGCCAACCAGAACCACCAACCCCAGAAGCGCAGCACTCAGGCCCCAGACAAAAACCCGACTGGTAACCTCTGTCTCCCGCGGGCTATCCAGATAGCGATTAAGCAGGCTTACATTCCGATTATTGGCTTTCCAGGCAAAATCGAACAGATCGCCAACCAGGGGCACTGCCCCTACGACAGTATCAACCAGCACGTTGAAAGCCATTTTCAGCAACAGGGTCTTGGGCGCACCCATGCGCGCAGCCTCCGAGATGACCACGCTGGAAATCAGGGCCGAGATAACGTCGCCAACGCCTGGAATCAGGCCAATCAGACCATCCAGACCAAATCGCGCATTGAAGCCTGGCACCTTGATCGAGCTGTCGAGAAACCACGCCAGGCGCTCGAGCTTCTTCCGGGTTTTCTCATTGCCTTGGTCACGCATATCCAGTCTCCCTCAATTGTTCAGGTGAGACCCGGTTTTGCCGCACAAGGTCCCGCAGCGCGATCATTCCCACTCGATCGTTGCAGGCGGCTTGCTGGAGATATCGTAGGTCACCCGGGATACGCCGGTAATTTCGTTGATGATACGGTTGGAGACCGTCTCCAGAAACTCGTAGGGCAGGTGCGCCCAGCGCGCAGTCATGAAGTCGATGGTTTCCACAGCGCGCAGCGCAATTACCCACTCATAGCGGCGGGCATCGCCCACAACACCGACAGAGCGCACGGGCAGGAAGACAGCGAATGCCTGGCTGGTCTTGTGGTACAGGTCGGCCCGACGCAGCTCCTCGATAAAGATATGGTCTGCACGACGCAAGATGTCAGCGTATTCCTTGCGCACTTCAGCAAGGATCCGCACTCCCAGGCCCGGGCCCGGGAAGGGATGACGGTAGACCATGTCGAAGGGCAGACCCAATTCCAGACCAATCTTGCGCACCTCGTCCTTGAACAGCTCGCGCAGTGGCTCGACCAGCTCGAATGCCATATCGTCGGGCAGCCCGCCGACGTTGTGATGGGACTTGATCACATGGGCCTTACCGTTCTTCGAGCCGGCTGATTCGATCACGTCAGGATAGATAGTGCCCTGGGCCAGGTACTTCACGCCCTGAAGCTTGGTCGCTTCATCATCGAACACTTCGATAAAGGTGCGGCCGATGATCTTGCGCTTTTCCTCCGGGTCGGTCACACCCAGCAGACGCGAGAGGAACTTCTCCTCGGCGTTGACGCGGATCACCTTCACACCCATGTTCTCGGCAAACATCGCCATTACCTGTTCACCCTCTTGCAGGCGAAGCAGGCCGTTATCCACGAACACACAGGTCAATTGATCGCCAATCGCCTGGTGCAGCAGGGCCGCAACCACAGACGAGTCCACACCACCGGACAGACCCAGCAGCACGTTATCCTTGCCCACCTGGGCCTGCACGTTGCTGATGGCGTCTTCGACGATATTGGACGGGGTCCAGAGGGCTTCACATGCACACAGCTCGAGAATGAAGCGCGACAGCATGCGCAGACCCTGACGGGTGTGTGTCACCTCAGGATGGAACTGCAGACCGTAGAAATGGCGCTTTTCGTCGCCCATCGCGGCAATCGGGCAGCTCGGGGTGCTGGCAAGGATATGGAAATCAGTCGGTAGCTCGATGACCTTGTCACCATGACTCATCCAGACGTCCAGACTGAGCAGGCCATCACCATCCACGTGATCCTCGATACCGGCCAGGAAGTCACTCTTGCCGACGATATCCACCCGCGCGTAACCGAATTCGTGCTTGTCCGAACCCTGAACCTTGCCACCCAGTTGCTCGGCCATGGTCTGCATGCCGTAGCAGATGCCGAGCACCGGCACGCCGAGCGTGAACACGATCTCAGGAGCTCGCGGTGAACCTGGCAGCGGAACAGATTCCGGCCCACCGGCCAGAATGATGCCCTTGGGGGCAAAATCACGAATCTCGTTCTCGTCCATATCCCAGGCGCGAATCTCACAATACACGCCTATCTCCCGTACGCGACGAGCAATCAACTGGGTGTACTGAGAACCGAAGTCCAGAATCAGGATGCGGTGGGCATGAATATCTTGATGGACCATAGGGCAGGCTCTCTGAAGGACGTTACGCAAAAATTAGGATAGCAGTACTTGTGCAGTGCCGGAGGCGTAAATACCGGCTGGCATGACATGCTCGATCAGCTGTCACACCAGCAGCACAGACAATGATTACTCAACTAACTCGGTAGTTGGGTGCTTCCTTGGTGATCTGCACATCGTGAACGTGGGACTCACTCATACCGGCGTTGGTGATACGTACAAACTGGGGCTTGGTACGCATCTCCAGCATATTGCGACTGCCGGTGTAACCCATTGATGCACGCAAACCACCCATCAGCTGGTGAATGATCGCAGCCAACGAACCCTTGTAAGGCACGCGGCCCTCGATACCCTCTGGCACCAGCTTCTCGGCGCCGGCACTGGAGTCCTGGAAATAGCGATCCGAAGAACCCTGGCTGCCTGACATTGCACCCATGGAACCCATGCCGCGGTAAGCCTTGTAGGAGCGGCCCTGGAAAAGTTCGACCTCGCCAGGCGCTTCTTCAGTACCAGCAAACATCGAACCCATCATGACGACCGACGCACCAGCGGCGATCGCCTTGGACAGATCACCGGAGAAACGGATACCGCCGTCAGCGATAACCGGAACGTCGTGATCCTTGAGCGCGGTGGCGACATCAGCGATGGCAGAAATCTGGGGAACGCCGACACCGGCGACAATACGTGTTGTGCAGATCGAACCCGGGCCGATGCCTACCTTGACCGCATCGGCGCCCGCCTCAACCAGGGCCAGCGCGGCCTCGGCGGTCGCGATGTTACCGCCAACCACCTGGATGTCCGGGTAGTTTTCCTTGACCCAACGTACGCGATCAAGGACGCCGCGGGAGTGTCCATGGGCCGTATCAACTACCACCACGTCAACACCGGCAGCTGCCAACGCCGCAACGCGATCAGGGGTATCGGCACCGGTACCCACAGCCGCGCCGACCAGCAAACGACCCTGGTCGTCCTTGGTAGCGTTGGGGTAGGCGCGGGCTTTTTCGATGTCCTTGACGGTCATCATGCCCTTGAGGCGGAATTCATCATCAACTATCAGGACCTTCTCGATCCGATGACGGTGCAGCAACTCACGCACCGCGCCGGCGCTGACACCTTCCTTCACGGTAACTAGCTTGTCTTTGCCGGTCATTACTTCTCGGACCAGGGCTTCCATGCGAATTTCAAAACGCACATCGCGGGCGGTGACAATCCCCACCAGTTCCCCGTTGGACAGCACGGGAACGCCGGAAATATTGTTTACGCGAGTCAGCTCGACCAGCTCGCCAACCGTAGCGTCTGCATCGATGGTGATCGGATCCTTCACTACGCCGGATTCGAATTTCTTCACCTTGCGTACTTCGGCAGCCTGCTGATCAACAGTCATGTTCTTGTGGATAATACCCATGCCGCCTTCCTGAGCCATGGCGATAGCCAGACGGGCTTCGGTGACGGTGTCCATGGCAGCAGACAGCAGAGGGATATTGAGTTCGATGCGCCGGGTGAGCCGGGACTTGAGGCTGACGTCTTTCGGCATGACCTCGGAATAACCGGGCACAAGCAGAACATCGTCAAAGGTTAGGGCTTCTTGGCTTACACGTAGCATAGCAGGGCTCCCGAGCGGGAAAATGGAAGCAGGGCATTATACCCGCCACGCCCAATACGCTCAATGAGTATCGCATTGCAACTCGATTATTCTCTGCAGCGCGCCAGCAGGCTAAGATGGGCGCATGAATGATGATGCCCTGTTCCAACGCCTGACCAAAGAACGCGACGTGCTCAGCGTCAGCCAGCTCAATGCCCGCGCGCGCAGCCTGCTCGAGGATGTATTCCCGCAGATATGGGTCGAGGGTGAGCTGTCCAACCTCGCCCGCCCCTCCTCCGGTCACTTGTATTTCAGCCTGAAGGACAGCAAGGCGCAGATCCGCTGCGCCTTCTTCCGTCAGCACGCCAGCCGCGTGCGCATGGCGCTGAGTGACGGCCTGCAGGTAAGGGTGCGTGGACGTGTCAGTCTGTATGAAGGCCGCGGCGATTATCAACTGATAGTCGACAGCATGGAATCGGCCGGTGACGGGGCACTGCGCATGGCTTTTGATGCACTCAAGGCCAAATTGCAGGAAGAGGGCCTGTTTGCCGTTGAACGCAAACGCCCCCTCCCCACGCATCCCAAACGCATCGGCGTTATTACCTCACCGAGCGGGGCCGCAGTAAGAGATATCATCAGCGTTTTTGGTCGCCGCGCACCCTTTATCGAACTGGTGGTAGTGCCCACGCCAGTCCAGGGTCGTGACGCAGCACCGCAGATTGTCCGCGCACTCCAACTGGCCGACCGGTCAGGCTTCGACGCCTTGATCGTCGCCCGCGGCGGTGGCTCGCTGGAGGATCTATGGCCATTCAATGAAGAGATGGTCGCCCGCGCACTGGCGGCCTGCCAAACCCCCACGGTCAGTGCGGTTGGCCACGAAACCGACGTCTCAATCTGCGATTTCATCGCCGACGTGCGCGCCCCTACCCCGTCGGCGGCGGCAGAACTGCTCAGCCCTGATCAACAGGCCATGCTGCAACAGGTCGAGCGCGCCCACCGGCAATTACGCCAATGCCTGCGTGACCGTTTGGCCCGGGAACATCTGCGCCTGGAAAACCTGCGTCGCCGCCTGCGTCATCCCGGCGAACGCCTGGCCCAGCAAGCCCAGCGCCTGGACGAACTTGAGTTGCGCCTCAAGCGCGGCATGCGCCAGCATCTGAACCAGGTAGGCCAGCGCAGCGAACGTTTGCAAGCGCGCCTGCAGGCTCAGCATCCCGGCAGGCACCTGGCACTGTTGCGCCAACGCCTCGACCAACTCGACCAGCGTCTGCCCCGCGCCATGACACAAAATCTGCAGCACCGGCGCCAACGTCTGGACGGTCTCGCCCAAACTCTGAATGTGGTCAGCCCTCTGGCCACCCTCGGCCGCGGCTACAGCATTCTGTTCGACCAACAGGGCAAACCGCTACGCAGCCAGGCCGACGCCAAACCAGGCCAGCGCGTCGAGGCGCAGCTCAGCGACGGCCGATTGGCCCTGCGCGTGGAGGACAATCTCGACGCCCCTCACACCCTCCCCTTACTGGATTAACCATGCCACTCAAGCGCCTGATCATTCTGTTCTGCCTGGCCGTATCGGCGCTTCCAGCCCAGGCGGAAGGCTTTATTACCCGGCTGTTGAACAAGCCGGTCCCTGGCGGCGTAGCCGTCGTTACCCTCCCAGAGCAATCCGAAGCGCCCCGCGCGCAGTATCAGAACCAGCCACTGCTGGTAATACGCGAAGACGGTCAACGCTGGATCGCCATCGCCGGCATCCCGCTGGCGGTGAAACCCGGTACCGAGCATATCGAGACAGAGGGCGGGCAAAAAATTGCGTTCAAGGTCTCCGACCGCAAATATCCCGAGCAGCATATCAAGCTGAAAAACCAGCAGCACGTAACGCCCGACCCCGAGCATCTCAAACGCATCAACCGCGAGCTGGACGAACAGATCAACGCCTACAAGACTTTCAGTGCCCGCCAGCCCAGCAACCTGCTATTCGACCGTCCGGTAGATGGCCGCCTATCCAGTGCCTTCGGCCTGCGCCGCTTCTTCAACGGCGAAGAGCGCAACCCCCACTCCGGCCTGGATTTCGCCGCCTCCACAGGCACTTCGATCAAAGCGCCCGCAGCCGGCCAGGTGATTCTTACGGGTGATTATTTCTTCAACGGAAAAACCGTCTTCGTTGACCACGGCCAGGGGCTCATCAGCATGTTCTGTCACCTGTCGGCGATCGATGTGCAGGTAGGAGATGAAGTCGGCCGCGGGGCACACGTCGGCAAAGTCGGCGCCACCGGCAGAGCGACAGGCCCACACCTGCACTGGAACGTCAGCCTCAACAATACACGCGTAGACCCCTCCATCTTTATTGGCGCATTCATGCCCTGAAAAATCCAATGATTCGCTGGGGTTGTGCGAAGGTCAAAATGGATTCCCGCGTTCGCGAGAATGACGAAGGTGGGGTGAGACACTAGGAGTTTTGCTTTTGACTTTTGGACAGCAAACTCAACCTCACTCCTTTGCCTGGCGAGCGCACGGCCTGGCGGGGTGCAGAAAGTGTCTGAAACAGGTCGATGATTGCTCCTGCATAATCGACACTTCCGCCATCCCTGGCGGTCGGGACTGCCGCCAAGCCTCCAGGGACGGATTCACGGCGGCTTTCGGAATCCTGCCAGGCTGGGAGCGGTGGTCACCCAGCAGCGACACCACATACCGATTCAAGGATCGCGCAAAAATCCTCCAAAACACCGCACCAAAGATACCAAAAAGCTCACCAAACGCTCTTTATTGGCGATTGCTGCCAAATTTAAAACTCGCATTGCAATAAAAACCAGCACCTATTAACTTTTACTGCAACAACACCCTATTCAGCACCCGCCCGACCCACAAGGTAAAGGGCCGAAAAGGAAGCAGACCATGAGCATGCTCAAAGACCCATCCAGCAAATATCGCGCATTCGAGCCGGTAGATATTCCCGATCGCCAGTGGCCATCGCGCACGCTTACCGAAGTACCGATCTGGTGCAGCTCCGACCTGCGCGACGGCAATCAGTCACTGATCGAGCCCATGGACCCTGCGCGCAAGCTGAAATTCTTCCAGACCCTGGTCAAGGTTGGCGTCAAGCAGATCGAAGTAGCCTTTCCATCAGCCTCCAAGGCCGACTTCGACTTTGTGCGCAGCCTGATCGACGATGGTCACATCCCCGATGACGTAACCATCCAGGTGCTCACCCAAGCGCGCGAAGATCTGATCAGACGCACCTTCGAATCCGTGCGTGGCGCCAAGAAAGCCATCATCCACGTGTACAACGCCACCGCGCCGAGCTTTCGCCGCATCGTGTTCAACCAGGACAAGAAAGGCGTCGTGGACATCGCCATCAACGCCGCCACCCTGATCAAACAGCTGGCCGCAGAACAGTCCGATACCCAATGGACCTTCCAGTACTCGCCGGAGATCTTCACCTCCACCGAACTGGAGTTTGCCGTAGAGGTCTGTGACGCCGTACTCGACGTATGGCAGCCGACGCCCGACAACAAGGTCATCCTCAATCTGCCCGCCACGGTCGAAATTGCCACACCCAATCATTATGCCGATCAGATCGAATGGTTCGGCCGGCACATCAGCCGCCGTGACAGTGTGCTGATCAGCTTGCATACCCATAACGACCGCGGCACCGGCGTCGCCGCCACAGAACTCGGCCTTCTTGCGGGAGCTGACAGGGTCGAGGGCTGCCTGTTCGGTAATGGCGAGCGCACAGGCAACGTCGACCTGGTTACCCTGGCGCTGAACTTCTATACCCAGGGCATTCATCCGCAGCTGGACTTTTCCGATATCGATGCCGTGCGCAAGGTAGTCGAAGAGTGCAACCAGCTGTCCGTGCACCCAAGACATCCCTATGTCGGTGATCTGGTGCACACCGCGTTCTCGGGTTCGCACCAGGACGCCATTCGCAAGGGCTTTGCCCAACGCAAACCCGACTCCCTGTGGGAAGTGCCCTACCTGCCGATCGACCCCGAAGATATCGGCCGCAGCTATGACGCGGTCATTCGAGTCAATAGTCAGTCAGGCAAGGGTGGTATCAGCTACCTGCTCGAGCAAGGCTATGGCATCAGCCTGCCACGCCGTATGCAGATCGAATTCAGCCAGGTTGTGCAAGGCGAAACTGACCGGCTCGGCCTGGAGATGAGTGGCGCGCAGATCCATGAGCTGCTGGATCGGGAATACGTGCAGGCAACCAGTCCCTACGCGCTGATCCGACACAGACTGCAGGAAGAAAACGGCACCAGTGCCGTCGACGTCGAGGTCCTGAACCAGGGCGAAACCTTGCACTGGCGTGGGCTGGGCAAGGGGCCTCTCGAAGCACTCGTTGCAGGGTTACCCGTATCGGTCGAGATAATGGATTACCACGAGCATTCCATTGGCTCCGGCACCAATGCCAAGGCAGCGGCCTATGTGGAAATTCGTCTTAACAGCGGCCGCCCCTTACACGGCATTGGAATCGACGAAAACCTGACCACGGCCAGCTTCCGCGCGCTGTTCAGCGCCCTCAACCGCGCCCTGCGCCAGGCCGAAGCGCAAGCTGCCTGATCGGTGCCCAACACCAACGCGCCGGGATAAAAGCTCGGCGCGTCATATCGGGTTCGCTCGCTGCAGCCGCCCCGACATATCCAGTTAAATCCCCTGCGCTTGTCAAAAGAAATGTCGCCCCCATAATACACTCCACATTCTGCACCCACTGATGCAGGCAACAAGGAGTCGTACCAGATGTCTCGATCCCCGCTTCTCACGCCCATTCGCCTGGGCAGCCTTGATCTGCCAAACCGCGTGATCATGGCACCCCTAACTCGTCAGCGAAGCAAGCAGCCTGGCAACATACCCTATGAGTTGAACGCCACCTATTACGCCCAGCGCGCCAACGCAGGCCTGATCATCAGCGAAGCTGTACAGATCAGCCCTGAAGGCCAGGGCTACGCCTGGACGCCAGGCATTCACAGCGCCGAGCAGGTTGCTGGCTGGAAACAGATTACCCAGGCCGTACATGAAGCCGATGGTCGTATTTTCCTGCAGCTGTGGCACGTGGGCCGCATCTCCCACCCGCTACTGCAGCCCGACGGCGCTGATCCTGTCGCTCCCTCGGCCATTCAGGCCAAAGCCGAGTGCTACGTTCAGGAGGCTGACGGCAGTCATCACAAGGCACCGACCGCCATGCCTCGCGCGCTTGAAACCGAGGAGCTTCCCCGGATAGTTGCCGACTATGCCAAAGCGACTCGCAACGCACTGGATGCAGATTTCGATGGTGTGGAAGTGCACGCAGCGAACGGCTACTTGCTTGATCAGTTTCTGTGCTCCAACAGCAATCAGCGGACCGACGGTTACGGCGGCAGCCTCGAGAACCGCGTGCGTCTGGTGCTGGAGGTAGTCGATGCGGTAATTGAGGCCACGGGGGACAGTGGCCGGGTCGGCATTCGCATTTCCCCCATGGGTACCTTCAACGGCGTGGACGATGCAAACCCCAGGGAAACGTTCAGTTATCTTCTGCGCGAACTCAATACACGCAATCTGGCCTATTTGCATGTCAATCGCCCTGATTGGGTCGGCGGTGTCTACGAAGGTTTTGACGCGTTACTTGAAACCCTGCGTGAGCTGTATGACGGCCGCCTGATTCTGGCTGGTGGCATGACCGCAGAGTCCGGCGCACAGGCAGTGGAAGACGGCCTGGCGGATGTGATCGCCTTTGGACGCCCCTACATCGCCAATCCTGACCTCGTTCAGCGCATCAAGGCTCGTGCGCCCTGGAACGAGATCAACCCGGCCACTCTGTATGGTGGGGCCGAGGTGGGTTATACCGATTACCCGACGATGGTTCAGACCGCATCCTGAGTCGCGCCCAATAAAAAACCCGGCCAGAGAGCCGGGTTTTTTATTGCACAGATTCAATCAGCACAGCCAATGGCTTATCGCTTCTTGTCCTTGCGCTTCTTTTCTTCTTTCTTGTGATGGCTCATCAGGCGCCGCTTCTTGTTCACCTGGCGATCGGTCAACCCTGTCTTGCGATCGGCAAAGGGATTCTCGCCGCCCTTGTACTCAACCCGAATCGGCGTACCCGCCATGCCCAGCACCTTGCGAAAGGTATTTTCCAGATACTTGGTGTAAGACTGCGGAACGTTCTCCACCTGATTGCCGTGAATGATGATGATCGGCGGATTGGAACCACCCAGGTGCGCATAGCGCAGCTTGATACGGCGACTGTTGACGACCGGCGGCTGGTGGTTGGCTACGGCATCTTCAAGGATCTGCGTCATGCGATTGGTCGGCACCTTGGTCATGGCGCTGGCAAAGGCCTTGTCGACTGACTTGTAGAGGAGCCCCACGCCACTGCCATGCAGTGCCGAAATAAAGTGCAGGTCGGCGAACTGGGCGAAAATCAGACGGCGTTGCAGCTCGATCTTCACGTAGTCTTTCTCGCGCTCATCCATGCCGTCCCATTTGTTGACAGCAATCACCAGCGCGCGCCCGGCATCCAGCACAAAGCCCAGCAGGTGCAAATCCTGCTCCACAACGCCTTCGCGGGCATCAATGACGAAGATGACCACGTTGGAATCCTCGATCGCCTGCAGGGTCTTGATCACCGAGAACTTTTCGACCGCCTCCGATACCCTGCCGCGCTTGCGCACCCCCGCAGTGTCAATCAATGTGTAGGGCTTTTCAAAGCGCTCATAGGGAATATAGATGGTGTCGCGAGTGGTGCCGGCCTGGTCGAATACCACCACCCGGTCTTCGCCGAGCATGCGGTTGACCAGGGTCGACTTGCCCACATTGGGCCTGCCGATTACCGCAATCTTTGTACCAATCGCCTCAACGATACGCGGCGCTTTACCCTCCTCGCCTTCGGCCAAAGGCTCCTGGGCAAGACTGCCAATACCATTTTCACCAAACACCATCTCGAGCATCGGATTGATGTTGCGACCATGGGCTGCGGCAATACCGATTGGCGAGCCGAGGCCGAGCTTGGAAAATTCACCCTGGATCGAATCCTGATCGGCACCGTCAATCTTGTTGGCAATAAGGTAGGTATGCTTGTTGCGCTTGCGCAGATGCTGGGCAATCAACTCGTCCGCCGCCGTTCTACCTGCGCGCGAATCGACCAGAAAGAGGACCGCATCGGCCTCTTCTATAGCCTGCAGGGACTGCCCGGCCATAATCATGTCGAGACCCTGCTCATCACCGCTGATGCCCCCGGTATCGACCAGGATATACCGCTGGCCCTGCCAGCTCGCCTCGCCGTACTGGCGATCACGGGTAAGGCCGGCTACATCGGCAACAATTGCGTCACGACTCTTGGTCAGACGATTGAATAACGTGGACTTGCCGACATTGGGCCGCCCCACGAGGGCGATTACAGGAACCATGATTACTCCGCGCACGGACTACCGTGCAATAAACGAAAACGGCCGCTGCGCCATTTCAGGGGGCAGCGGCCGGGAAAGTATAGCTTTATTTGGATCTAAGGGAGCGTCAACGCCACCAGATCACCACTATTGCCGTACACATACAGGGTGTCGCCGAGCACTATAGCGGGTGCCCGAACGCCATCACCATCCACCCGCACGCGGCCAACCATACGGCCATCGGTCTGAGCAAGCAGATGCACATAACCGTCAAAGTCGGCTACGGCGATGTAGCTGCTGAACGCTACCGGTGCAGTGAGGTTACGACGCATGAGGCTGTCGTTGACCCAGAGAGACTCGCCGCGAGACCGGTCCAGAGCTTCAACCCGCCCGTCCGCATGGCTGACATAGACACTGCCGAAACCTTCGCCGGGTCCAACCAGACTCGAAGCTTCTTTCTGCCAGCGAACAGTGCCCGACGCCACGTCAACGGCGGCAAGAGCACCCTGGTAACTGGTCACATACAGGGTCTCGTCAATCAGCAGCATTTGTCCATCAACGTCGACCATCCGCTCGAGCTCGGTACGACCCTGCGGTTGCGCGACTCGTGCCTCCATGATCGGCAAGCCGGTATCGGCCGCCAGACCCACCACTCGACCACTGGAAAGGCCCGCAAACACTCGCCCGCGGGAAATCAACGGAGTGCTGTGTCCACGAAGGGTCAGTACCGGCACACTGGATTCATAGATCCAGCGCTGGCTGCCGTCACTAATATCCAGCGCAGTGATCTTGTCATCCAGGGTCTGCACCACAACGACATCACCGTTGGTCTGCGGTGGGGCGAGGACCTCGCTCGAGACCCGTGTACGCCACATTTCCGAGCCATCCGCTTCATCCAGAACGATCACTTCGCCGTCCAGCGTACCAACCATGATACGACCGCCACCGGTGCCCACAGCACCCGAGACACGCTCATCAAGCTTGACCTGCCACATTACCTCGCCGGTATCGCGGTCCATTGCAACTACACGCCCCTTCGCGTCGGCTGCATAGAGAGTCAAACCGTCCAGCGATGGCATCAACTGGTTGTACAATTTGCCCTGGCCAGCACCAATGTTGCGTTTCCAGTTGCGCTCCAACTCTACTTCAGCGGTGAAATCCTGCAGCTCTGCCGGGGCGAGTTCTTTCTTGCCGGAACCACTGCAGCCTGCAACCAGCAGAGCCGCCATGGTTATGGCCAAATACGGGAACTTCAGTTTCACTAGGCTTCCTCCGCCAGATCATCAAGCTTCAACTGTAATTGCGGGCGTGCCTGGGGATCTTCGAGTGCCGCCAGGGCAGCCTGGTAGGCAGTACGGGCATCGTTTTCGCGACCGAGATCAAGCAACAGGTCGCCGCGTATTTCCTCACGACTGGCCAGCAAGGCACCGGTGACGTCACCGATGAGCACCTCAAGTGCTTCTTCGGCGCGATCCTGGGCGGCAAGAACGCGCGCAAGACGTTGGCGGGCGACCTCTTCCAGTACCGGATCCCCCGCATCGCCAACAATTTCATTCAGCAATTCTTCAGCTGCAGGCAGATCCTCTGCTTCCACGGCCAGTCTGGCCTGCATCAATGCAGCAAACTGGGCATAACGAGTACCGCTGTACTCGTCACGTATCTGCTCGGCCAGTTCTGCGCCGCGAGCTCGATCCTCGGTACCACCATCTGCCAACACCGACTCCAGCATTGTCTGATAGAGCGCCGAGGCGTTGGCAGCCTGGTTATCCTGATAGTTGTTCCAGCCCTGCCAGCCAAATACGCCAGCCAGGGCAATAACAACACCGGTCAGCAGAGGCACGCCGTGCTTGTTCCACAATTCCTTGATCTTTTCTACCTGTTCTTCTTCTGTCTCGTACGTCACCCCAGACTCCTTGCCTGAACGAAGCGGCTGCTTGCGCTTAAAATAATTGTTGAAGACGTGCCGGCAGCTCGTGCCAGGCAATATTTTCCTGCTGCGCATCACTGCGCAGCGGTTTGATCCCGATCTGTTCTGCCGCCGCTTCATCTTCGCCCAGAATCAGTGCAAAGAGAGCACCGGACTTGTCGGCCTTCTTGAATTGGCTCTTGAAGCTGCCGCCGCCACAATGCACGACCAGACGAACGCCCGGCAAAGCGTCACGTAGCTGTTCTGCAAGCCTGAAACTCGCAACCGCCGCTGCGTCTCCCAAAGTGACAAAGTAGACATCCACCTGTCGCGCCAGCTCGGCCGGCACCCGATCCAATGTCTGAATCAGCAGCAGCAAACGTTCAATGCCCATGGCAAAACCAACGGCTGTGGCTGGCTTGCCGCCCAATTGCTCGACCAGACCATCGTAGCGACCACCTGCACACACCGTTCCCTGAGCGCCCAGCTTGTCGGTGACCCATTCGAACACTGTCAGCCCGTAATAGTCCAGCCCGCGTACCAGGCGCGGATTGATCACGTAAGGCACACCTGCGGCATCAAGCAACGCTAGCAACCCTTCGAAGTGCAGCCGTGCGTCTTGATTCAGAAAATCGGCCAGCCGCGGCGCATCAGCCAGCAGCGCCTGAGTGGTAGGGTTCTTGCTGTCGAGCACGCGCAGCGGATTACTCTCAAGACGGCGCTGGCTGTCCTCGTCAAGCTGATCAAAACGTTCACGTAGATAAGCCACCAGCTCATCACGATAGCGGGCGCGATCGTCGCTGCTGCCAAGGCTGTTAAGCTCCAGAGTGACCGCGTCCTGCAGGCCCAGTTGCTTCCAGAGCCGCCAGCTCAACAGAATCAGTTCTGCATCAATATCCGGCCCGCTGATGTTGAAGGTTTCCACGCCAATCTGATTGAACTGACGATAGCGACCCTTCTGCGGGCGCTCGTGACGAAACATCGGGCCGGCGTACCAGACCTTCTGGCTTATGCCGCCACCCAGCAGGCCGTGCTCGAGCATGGCGCGCACACAACCGGCGGTGCCCTCCGGGCGCAATGTCAGCGAGTCGCCATTGCGATCAGCAAAGGTGTACATCTCTTTCTCGACGATATCAGTTACTTCACCAATCGAGCGCTTGAACAGCTCAGTAGGCTCGACGATCGGCATGCGCACCTGCTGGTACCCGTAACCAGTCAATAGATCAGCTACTGTTCTTTCAAAGTACTGCCATAAAGCGCTGTCGGCGGGCAGTACGTCGTTCATGCCGCGCACGGCTTGCAGGGTCTTCAATGCATCTTTCCTTAATCAGCCACGGGCGATGGTATTGGCTTCCAGCGCCTGTTTGGCAGCAATCTTGTCTCGAATGAGTTTTTCCAGCGTGTCGACCAGGTGAACATTATCGACTTTCTGGTCCGGCGTGCCGCCGACGTAAATCAGGTTGTTCGGAGAGCCACCTGTCAGACCGATATCAGCCTCTTTGGCTTCGCCGGGCCCGTTCACCACGCAACCAATCACTGCCACATCCAGAGGTACCACGACATCCTCGAGTCGTGCCTCGAGCTCATTCATGGTCTTGATCACGTCGAAGTTCTGACGCGAGCAGCTTGGACAAGCGATAAAATTGATGCCCCGCGAGCGCAGGCGCAGTGACTTGAGCAGGTCGTAGCCTACCTTGATCTCTTCCACCGGATCGGCAGCCAGAGAAATTCGGATGGTGTCTCCGATCCCCTCGGCAAGCAGCATGCCCAGACCCACGGCAGATTTGACCGTGCCCGAACGCAGCGCACCCGCCTCGGTAATACCCAGATGCAATGGCTGATCGATCTGCGCAGCCAGCAACCGGTAGGCACCCACGGCCATGAACACGTCTGATGCCTTAACGCTAACCTTGAAGTCCTGAAAATCCAGCTTGTCGAGATACTCGACGTGACGCAACGCAGACTCCA
This sequence comes from Halopseudomonas salina, assembly GCF_008641105.1. Next base: position 236,703 of record NZ_VTTI01000005.1, on the reverse strand, counting down.
CCAGGGCCTCTGGCGTCGGCTCTCCGTATTTTTTCTGCAGGTCTTTTTCCAGGGAGCCTGCGTTCACACCTATGCGAATAGGGATACCATTGTGACGCGCAGCGTCAACAACCGCGCGAACCCTGTCTTCACGCCCGATATTACCCGGATTGATGCGCAAACAATCAACGCCCAACTCGGCGACTCGAAGCGCGATCTTGTAGTCAAAATGAATATCCGCAACCAGCGGCATGGCAGTCTGCTTGCGGATCTCGCCGAATGCTTCTGCAGCTTCCATGCTGGGCACCGAAACCCTGACGATGTCTGCACCTACAGCCTCCAGCTGCCTGATCTGGGCAACTGTGGCGGCCACATCACAGGTTTCTGTATTGGTCATGCTCTGCACGGAGATGGGCGCATCGCCGCCGACCAGGACCGACCCAACCCGGATCTGCCGTGACACTCTGCGCTTGATGGGTGACTCGTGATGCATCGCGTAGCTCCTTCAGCCCAGGCGCAGGCGAACAACGCCCGATTCGCGGACGCTTTGCGTGTCCACCGGCTCGCCATTGAAGGCAATTGTTGAAACGGCCTCAACCGCGCCGATTACCACCTCTATTGGCCCCTGATGATCGATTGACAGCGACTGACCTGCCTGCATAAGGCCGCTGTGCAAGGAGTCGCCACCTGGGGTCCTGACCTGCACCCAACAGTCACCGGTGAACTGCATCTGCAACCCGCTACCCGCCACTGCCGGCTGCTCTTGACTTTCCACAACAGGCTCTTGCTCGACAACCGCCGTAGGCTGCGGCTGTTCAACCTGATCCAGCGCAGCCTGTGGCTCCTCAACAGGAATCTCGGCCGCACCATCAGACATTGTTCCGTCGTCTGGCACTGCGAGGTTACCAGTGGCGTCTGCCGGGCCCTCAGCGTCTGTCACCGAAGTCACCGGATCGGGAACCGACATAGCAGCTTCACCGGGCGGCGAGGGCTCCGAGGCAAAATTCTCGGGCAACGCCAGCGCATCTACCTCAACCTCATCAAGGGCCTGACCAGCGATACTGGACACATCCTCGACAGAACGCGTCGGCTGGCTGTCGTACCACCAAAGGAGAATGGAGGCCAGGATGGCCAGAGCGACGATCACCGTTGTCCAGGTCACCAGCATACCGCCCGCCTTGCCCGGCTTGGTCATCTTGTCGATGCCGCTGACCTGACGCTCACGCACTTCAATACCCCGTGACCGGTCGTATTCCAGCACCAACCGGTTGGCGTCCAGGCCCAACAAGCGAGCATAGCTGCGCACATAGCCACGGGCGAAGGTGTCCCCAGGTAACTGATCGAAGCGTCCGGCTTCAAGATGAACCAGTATTTTCTCCGGAAGCCGCAAACTGGTCGCCGCCTCGGCAGTGCTCAGCCCCTTGGCTTCACGCGCTGCCTGCAAGGTGGCGCCGGGATGGGCCATCCGTCCGTCGTCAGGCCGAAATTCACCATTTGGCGGCATCGCATCTCGCTGCTCTGTACTCATGATTGATCTGCTGCCTTCAATGCTTGCGCTTCCGGGCTTGTTGGATACAGGCGACGCAACTGCAGCGCGTAGCTTGCAGCGCGATTGTGATCTTCAAACCGCCGTGCCAGCTGAATGCCTAGCCAGAGGCTGGCGGCATTCTGCCCGGAAAACTGGGTGAAATTGCGATAGTAGTCCCATGCCGGGACATAATTCTGCTGAGAGAACTCGATCTTTGCCATCTCCAGCAGTGCCAGAGGTTGCCGGCTATTCAATCGCAGGGCACGCTCGAAGCTCGCCTTGGCTTCCTCCGGCTGGTCCATGCGCTGATAAGTCAGACCGATATTCTCAAATACCCTGGAGCGCTCACCATACAAAGTGTCCTGCGCTGCCTGCTCGAAGTAACCCAGAGCATCCTGATAGCGCTCTTCACTGAGCAGGAAAACCCCATAATTGTTCAATATTCTCGGATTGGCCGGCTCACTGGCCAGAGCATCCCGATAATGCTTGTCAGCCGAACCGGTTTCACCTTCCTGCTGAAACACCATCGCCAGCGCCAGGTGTGCAGCAGCCGAGCGAGGATCCAGTTTCAGTGCTTCGCTGAGTGGCGCCTTGGCACTTTCTGTTTCGCCTTCGCGAAGATAGCCAAGGCCCAGCTGAATATACGCATCACGCCCGGCGTCCGGATCAGGCTTGTTTTTTTGCGGCTGGTCGCTGGTTGTTACACACCCGCTGAGGGCGATGGCCGTTAACAATGTTACCGCGATCATCATTCTGTTCATCACAATCGATCCTCGGTTGGATGGCTTACCGGTCCGCGCTGGAGGGCTGCTCCACAGGCTGCCCGTCGACCGGTAATTCTCTTAGAGCGATGTAGCGTTCGCTGCGTCGGGTACGATCCATGACCTGCCCGACCAGTTGGCCACAGGCGGCATCGATATCTTCACCCCGGGTGGTCCGAACGGTAACGTTGTAACCCGCCTTGTGCAGCATATCCTGAAAGCGGCGAATACTGTTGTTACTTGGCCGCTCGTAACCCGAATGGGGAAAGGGATTGAATGGGATGAGATTGATCTTGCACGGCGTTTCGCGGAGCAGCTCAATCATCTCTTCGGCATGTTCCGGCTGATCATTGATGTCCTTGAGCATGGTGTACTCGATGGTCAACACCCGCTTCTCGCCCAGTCTGGCCATATATCGATTGCAGGCGGGCAGTAGAACTTCCAGCGGATACTTCTTGTTCAGCGGGACCAGCTGGTTACGCAGGGCGTTGTTGGGTGCATGCAGCGACAAGGCCAATGCTACGTCAGTCACCTCGCCCAGCTTCTCGATCATCGGCACGACACCGGAGGTCGACAGCGTAACCTTGCGCTTGGATATCCCATAACCCAGATCATCCATCATCAACAACATGGCATCGAGCACATTGTCGAAGTTCAGTAGTGGCTCACCCATGCCCATCATCACCACGTTGGTAATGGCGCGGTCCGTCTTGGCCGGGATACTGCCGAACGACTTGTTGGCGATCCAGACCTGGCCGATGATTTCAGCCACGCTCAGATCACTATTGAAACCCTGCTTGCCGGTAGAGCAGAAACTGCAGTCCAGCGCACATCCCGCTTGGGAAGACACACACAAGGTGCCCCGCCCATTCTGAGGGATGTAGACAGTCTCCACACAGCTGCCAGAGGCAACGCGTACGACCCACTTGCGTGTGCCGTCGGTGGAGATATCTTCGCTGACCACTTCCGGCGGACGAATCTCGGCGCAGGCTGCGAGCTTTTCACGCAGCGCCTTGCTGACATTCGTCATTTCGTCGAAATTACCGACACCCTGGTGATGAATCCACTTCATAAGCTGTCCGGCACGGAAGCGCTTTTCCCCGAGGCTCTCGAAGAAGGCTTCCATTTTCGGCTGGGTCAGACCCAGCAGATTAACTTTGCCGTTGGCATTGGTTGTAGCAGTCACATCATCACCCTGGTGTTGAAAGTCGTCTCAGCCGCGCGGGCAAAGATCAGTTTCTGCGAAAAAATAACCGATTTCGCGAGCCGCTGAGGTAGTGGAATCCGAACCATGTACAGCGTTGGCATCGATGGATTCAGCGAAATCAGCGCGAATGGTGCCTGCGTCGGCTTCCTTGGGGTTGGTGGCGCCCATCAGTTCACGGTTCTTCAGCACGGCGCCTTCGCCTTCCAGCACCTGCACAACAACCGGACCGGAGGTCATGAAGCCAACCAGATCCTTGAAGAAGGGACGTGCACTGTGCTCGGCATAGAAGCCTTCAGCATCGGACTGGGACAGCTGAACCATCTTGGCAGCCACAACGCTCAGACCCGCCTTCTCGAAACGGCTGATGATCTGACCAACAACATTCTTGGCAACGGCGTCGGGCTTGATGATGGACAGGGTACGTTCTACGGCCATGGAAAACTCTCCAGAAAATAATTGTGAGGTGAGAAATTTTACGAAATTGTTAACCCGCGGATTATACGCAGGTTAGAGGGAAATACATACCGGCCAGCAGATTCACCAGCCTAGCGCGAGGGGGCAACCGGTTCAGCCGCCCTGGCGCAACCTGGGAACCACAGTGCAGAGTATCTGCGCAGCACGTTTCACTTCGTCGGCCGAGGTAAAGCGACCCAACGAGAGACGCAGCGACCCCTGGGCAAGCGCATTGGACATACCCAGTGCACGCAGCACATAGGATGGCTCAACCGAGGCAGAAGTACAGGCCGAACCCGAAGATAGAGCCAGATCTTTCAAGGCAAGAAGCAGTAGCTCCCCGTCCACTCCGGCAAAGGCAAGATTGAGGTTGTGCGGTATGCGACGCTCACGGCTACCATTGAGAAACACCTCGGGCAACTCGGCCAGACCGGCCAGCAACAGGTCGCGCAGGTCGCTAATGCGCTGATGTTCCTGGTCCATCAATTCCCCGGCCAGAGCAAAACAGGCTCCCATACCGACAATCTGATGGGTGGGCAGGGTACCTGAACGCATGCCACGCTCGTGACCACCCCCGTGAATCTGCGCCTCAAGCCGCAGGGAGGGATCACGGCGCACGTAGAGCGCTCCAACACCCTTGGGCCCGTAGGTCTTGTGGGCACAGAAGGACATGAGATCAACCGGTAACTGATGCAGATCGATCGGCAGCTTTCCAGTGGACTGCGCCGCGTCCACATGCATCAACGCCCCCCCTGAGCGGGCAATATGACCCAGAGCCGCAATATCGTTGATGGTGCCAATCTCGTTGTTTACGTGCATAAGCGATACAAGAATGGTGTCCTCGCGCATCGCCTGCTGTAGTTGCTGCGGCTCGATGATCCCCGAAGCTTCCGGTTTGAGCCAGGTCACTTCGAAACCCTCACGCTCCAGTTGATGACAACTATCGAGCACCGCCTTGTGCTCGATCTGCGACGTGATGATATGCCGTCCACGCTCGGCACGACAGCGCGCCGCACCCTTGATCGCCAGATTATCGGACTCGGTCGCGCCAGAGGTCCAGACTATTTCCCGCGGGTCGGCACCCACCAGGTCAGCTACCTGGCGCCGCGCAAGCTCTACCGCCTCCTCGGCCTTCCAGCCGTAGATGTGTGAGCGTGAAGCCGGGTTAGCAAAATTGCCGTCCATCGTCAGACAACCCATCATCTTTTCGGCAACCGCAGGGTCAACCGGGGTAGTGGCGGCGTAATCGAGATAGATCGGCAACATCGGCATCGTGTCCTATAAACGCCCAGCATCGCTGGCATCATCGGATTTGGCTTCAACGCTATCGACTTCAGCCTTGAGCAGATCGAAATCCTCGCCGCCCAGCACTGGCAGCTCCTTGGCACAGTAATCACTGCCAAGCTCGCCCAGGGCGTGGCACATACCTTCCAGGCGACTGTCCACCGCCTGCATATGGTCAAGCATCTGACCGATTGCCCGAGCTACCGGGTCAGGCGTATCACGGGTGACCCCATAGGCATCGAAACCGAGCTTTTCGGCCATGGCCTGACGCTTGGCGCATTGCTCGTCGGCACGCTTATCCGACTCCTTGAGAATGACACGACCAGGTATACCCACCGCAGTTGCACCAGCAGGCACAGCCTTGGTGACTACCGCATTGGATCCGATCTTGGCACCGGCACCCACCGTGAAAGGCCCCAGCACCTTGGCCCCGGCACCCACAACCACACCGTCTTCCAGGGTTGGATGGCGCTTGCCCTTATCCCAACTGGTGCCACCCAGAGTGACCCCCTGATACAGCGTTACATCATTACCGATCTCGGCCGTCTCGCCGATGACCACCCCCATGCCGTGGTCAATAAAGAAACGGCGACCCAGTTTCGCGCCGGGATGAATCTCGATACCGGTCGCCCAGCGGGCGAAGTTCGACACCATGCGCGCTACCAGTCTGGCGTTACGCACCCACAGCGCATGGGCCAGTCGATGCAACCAGATGGCGTGCAGCCCGGGATAGCAGAACAGCACCTCCACGGTGCTGCGTGCTGCCGGATCCCGGTGGAACACACTGGCAATATCTTCCTTCATACGCTTGAACATGGTTAACGTCTCCGCTCACCGGTCGCTTTCACGCCGATGGCTTTCTGTGTTTCGGTAAGGATGCCACGCAGAATGTTCATTTCCATCCGATTTATCCGGATCCGGCCATACAGGCGGCGCAGTCGTGGCATCAATTGTCTGGGTTTCTGCGGGTCGAGGAAGCCGATTTCAACCAGCACCTGCTGCAGATGGCCAAAATATTGCTCCATCTCCTCGGCAGTAGTGGGAATTTCGTTCTGGGTTGCCGTGGTTTCGATCTTTTGCATGTGGGTAGGCTGGTCCTGACGCTTGAGCACCAGCATACGCAGTTCATAGGCCAGAACCTGTACCGCGGCCGCCAGATTCAAAGAGCTGAAGTCCGGATTCGAAGGTATATGCACATGGAACTGGCAACGCTGCAGCTCTTCGCTAGTCAGGCCGGAATCTTCCCGTCCGAATACCAGCGCCACCTGTGCACCCGGCAGCTCGGCTATCTGATCGAGCACCTTTTCCGCCGCTTCGCGAGGGTCTACTACCGGCCAGGGGATGCGCCTGTCCCGCGCACTTGTACCCATCACCAGCACGCAGTCGGCGATAGCTTCCTCAAGGGTGGGGACAATCAAGGCGCCTTCGAGCACATCGTCGGCTCCGGCCCCGCGTGCAGCGGCATTGGGATCCGGAAAACGCTGCGGATCGACCAGTACCAAGCGGGTGAGCCCCATATTTTTCATTGCGCGGGCCGCGCCACCGATATTGCCGGGATGACTGGTATTGACCAGAACCACTCGAACGTTGTCCAGCACGTAAGCACTCCACGACGGTTGCGCCGGTTGGCGAGGAACCGCACATCTTACAAAAGCCAGCACACAAAGGCCATGATGCATTCATGTTGGCTGGCTTATCTGCTACAATTTCTGGCTCTTCGAAACCCCCTAATCAGAGACACCCGTATGCAGCCCATGTTGAACATCGCCCTGCGCGCCGCACGCAGCGCAGGAGAACTGATCTATCGCTCCGTAGAGCGGCTTGACGTTCTGACCGTCAACGAGAAAGAGGCCAACGATTACGTTACCGAAGTTGACCGGGCTGCCGAACAGACCATCATCGCCCATCTGCGCAAGGCCTACCCGAATCACGGCATTCATGCCGAGGAATCCGGCTTTCAGCCTGGCCAGGGTGACGGCGCCGACATTGTCTGGATCATCGATCCGCTGGACGGCACTACCAACTTTATCCGCGGTATTCCTCACTATGCAGTCAGCATCGCCTGCCGCATCAAGGGCAGAATTGAACACGCAGTTGTGCTGGACCCGGTTCGCCAGGAAGAATTCACCGCCAGCCGCGGCCGCGGAGCGTCCCTCAACGGCAAGCGCTTGCGGGTAACCTCACGCAAGACACTGGACGGTGCGCTCCTGGGCACGGGCTTCCCGTTCCGCCAGAACCAGATGGAATCACTGGACAACTACCTGGGCATGTTCCGCAGCCTGGTTGGCCAGACCGCCGGCATCCGCCGCTGCGGCGCAGCCAGCCTGGATTTGGCCTATGTGGCAGCTGGCCGCTATGACGCCTTCTGGGAGGCCGGCCTGGCCGAGTGGGACATGGCAGCTGGCACACTGCTGATTCAGGAAGCAGGCGGCCTGGTCAGCGACTTCACCGGTGACCACCACTTCCTGGAGAAAGGCCATATCGTGGCCGGCAACCCCAAGTGCTTCAAGGCGGTACTGACTGCCATTCAGCCGCACCTGGCGCCAGGCATGAAGCGCTAAGGCGCTTCAGCCAGCTGCAAGCTTCAAGCTTCCAGCGGCAAGCGGCAAGCTTCAAGCAGGCCGGAGTGGCTCGAAGCTGGAAGCAAAAAAGGTTCTTCGCTTTGGTCCGTATCGCAACGGACTTTAGCCAAGAACCTTTTTTTACGTCTGCACGGCCAGCTTGAAGCTTACCGCTTGTCGCTTGAGGCTTGAGGCTTCTAGCTTTTAGCTTGCCGCTTGCCGCTTGAAACTTGCCGCTCGGCGGCGTGCTGCCGTTAGGGGCGGTCGTCCACTTCTTCTTCAATCTGCGGCGGAATCAGATCTTCGCGGGTCAGGTTCATCGTCATCAACAGGCCGTTGGCCACATAGATAGACGAATAGGTACCGATACCCACACCGATGATCAGCGCCAGCGCAAAACCCTGGATATTCTCGCCACCGAAAAAGTACAGCGCGAAAAGTACCAGCAAGGTCGATGCCGATGTTGCCAAGGTTCGCGCCAGCGTCTGAGTAGTGGATACGTTGATCACTTCTTCCAGATCGGCATTGCGCATCACTCGCAGGTTTTCCCGGACCCGGTCAAACACCACGATAGTATCGTTCAGCGAATAACCGATCACCGCCAGCAATGCCGCCAGCACCGTCAGATCGAAGGACAAGCCGAAGAACGAGAAGATACCCAGCGTGAAAATCACGTCGTGAACCAGCGCCACGATGGAGGCCACGGCGAACTTCATCTGAAAACGCAGCGAGACGTAGAGCAGGATTCCGCCCATCGCCAGCAGCATGCCCAGGCCGCCCTGATCACGCAGCTCTTCACCTACCTGCGGCCCGATGAACTCGATACGCTTGATGGTGACTTCACCGCCTTCTTCACTCTGGACGATTTCCGCGATCCGGCTACCCAGATCTGGATCTTCACTGGCCAGCCGGATCAGCACGTCGGTGGATGCACCAAAGTTCTGTACCACCGCATCGTCGTAACCCGCCGCGCGCAGGATGGTTCTAACCTCGGACAGATCCGCTGCTGACTCGTATTGCAGCTCGACCAGCGCGCCACCTGTGAAGTCGAGGCCCAGATTGAGCTGCTTGACCGCAAGGCTGGCGATGGAGCCGATCATGAGAACAACGGCGACTGCGAAGAAGAACTTGCGCAGCCCCATGAAGTTGATGCTTTTACTGGTAATCATGACGCGCTCCTCACAGCCACAGCTTCTTGATGTCACGCCCACCAATGGTCAGGTTGACCATCGCCCGGGTGACCATGATGGCACTGAACATCGATGTAAGAATGCCCAGCGAGAGCGTTACCGCAAAGCCCTTGATCGGACCGGAGCCCATGGCAAACAGGATCACACCCACCAGCAGGGTTGTAAGGCTGCCGTCGATGATCGCAGAAAATGCCTTGTCGTAACCTTCGTGGATAGCCCGTTGCGCTGATACTCCACCGGCAATTTCCTCCTTGATACGGGAAAAGATCAGCACGTTGGCGTCCACCGCCATACCCAGCGTCAACACGATACCCGCAATACCCGGCAACGTCAGCGTGGCGCCCAGCAGAGACATCAGAGCCAGTAGCAGCACCAGGTTGAAGCTCAACGCAATCCCCGCGAACACCCCAAAAACCTTGTACAGAATCAGCATGAAGATCAGCACAAGCACGAAACCGGCTTGCGTGGCCGATATGCCTTTGGCGATGTTCTCCGCACCCAGGCTCGGACCTACGGTACGCTCTTCAACGAAGTACATCGGCGCTGCCAGACCACCGGCACGAAGCAACAAGGCCAGTTCAGAAGATTCTGCAGGCGAATCCAGCCCGGTAATCCGGAACTGGTTGCCCAGCGTACTCTGAATAGTCGCCAGGCTGATGATGCTCTTTTCCTCGATAAAGGCCGGCACATCCACTTCGACCATCTCACCGTCGACTTCCTGCTGAACCTTGCGGGAAATCTGCCGTTGCTCGATGAAGATCACCGCCATACCGCGGCCCACGTTGTTGCGCGTGGCGCGGGTCATCATGTCGCCGCCAGGGCCATCCAGACGAATATTGACCTGGGGCTGACCGTTCTCGTCATAGTTGGACTGTGCATCGGTGACCTGGTCACCGGTGAGAATGATGCTGCGCTCTACGTCAGCTGGTGGCCGCTTGTCACCGCGAAAGTCAAAGGTCTCAACAGTGGCGCGTGGCGCATCCGGCTCCGCACCAAGGCGAAACTCGAGGTTCGCCGTTTTGCCCAGAATACGCTTGGCTTCGGCCGTGTCCTGCACACCTGGCAGCTCCACCACGATGCGATTGGCACCCTGACGCTGAACCAGCGGCTCTGCAACACCCAGCTCGTTCACCCGATTACGCACCGTAGTCAGGTTCTGACGCACCGAATAATCACGAATTTCTGCCATTTCGGCTTCAGTCAGGGTCAGACGCAGCACTTCCAGTTCTTCACGGCTGACGGTAGTCATCTGGAACTGGTTGTAGTCGGCACCGATCAGACGCTGTGCTTCCGACAACTGCGCCTCATCAGTAAACCCGAACTGCAGCACATTGCCCTGATTGGGCATGCTGCGATAGCGCACACGCTCCCCGCGCAACAGATTCCGGATTTCGCTTTCGTACACATTGACCCGCGCTTCAATGGCCTTGTCCATGTCCACTTCCAGCAGGAAGTGCACACCGCCAGACAGATCGAGACCCAGCTTCATGGGACCGGCGCCAATGTTCATCAGCCACTGCGGCGTGGTTGGAGCCAGATTCTGGGCAACGATGAATTCCTGGCCAAGGGTGCGGCGCACCACATCCTGCGCTGCCAGCTGGTCTGCCCGGTTGACCAGACGCACCAGCCCGGAGCGATCAAGATCGCCCAGATCAGTGCCCTTGGTCTCTATACCGGCCGACTGCAACGCGGACTCGATACGATCCAACTCACGCTGCTCGATAGTCTGACCAGTCTGTGCGCCGGAAATCTGAATAGCCGGGTCGTCCGGATAAAGGTTAGGCAATGCGTAGATCACGCCGAGCACGAGTACGGCGACGATCAGCAGGTATTTCCAGAGGGGATAACGGTTGAGCATATCGGAGCCCGATAACAATCCGGGCGCCAAAGGGCGCCCGAAGAAAGGTGGTTGGTGCGGATCAGATGGCTTTCAATGTGCCCTTGGGCAGCGCCGCTACAACAGCGCCCTTCTGGAACTTCAGCTCCTGGCCTTCGCTCACTTCCAGCACGATGAACTCGTCGGTAACTTTCTTGACCTTGCCAAGAATACCGCCGCCGGTGACAACCTCATCACCTACGCCCAGACCGCCAATCAGATTCTTGTGTTCCTTGGCGCGCTTGGCCTGGGGACGCCAGATCATCAGATAAAAGATAACCAGAAAACCGACCAGAAAAATCCACTCGAAACCACCACCCATAGGGGCTGCAGCCCCAGCTTCCTGGGCCATGGCGGCAGGTATGAAAAAGCTCATGTGACACTCCTGTAGTATTTACTCGAAAGAAAGATCAAGGGCGCTTCCAGAGCGCTTTTCAGGCCTCCAGGGGAGGTACCGGCAAGCCAATCCGAGCGTAGAAGTCGTCCACAAAGGCGCTCAATGTACCTGTTTGGATGGCACCGCGCAAACCGCTCATCAGGCGCTGGTAGTAGCGCAGATTGTGGATGGTGTTAAGCATACTGCCGAGCATTTCATCGCACTTGTCCAGATGGTGCAGATATCCGCGGGAAAAATTCTGGCAGGTGTAGCAGTCGCACGTCGGATCCAGCGTCGAAGAGTCGTGCTTGTGCACCGCGTTGCGGATCTTGATCACGCCCGCATCAACAAAGAGGTAGCCATTGCGCGCGTTGCGTGTGGGCATCACACAATCGAACATATCCACCCCGCGGCGTACCCCTTCAACCAGATCCTGGGGCTTGCCGACACCCATCAGATAGCGCGGCTTGTCGGCCGGCATGTGCTGGGGCAAGAAGTCCAGGACCTTGATCATCTCTTCCTTTGGCTCGCCGACAGACAGCCCGCCAATCGCCAGACCGTCGAAGCCGATTTCGTTCAAGCCTTCCAGCGAACGCAAACGTAGCTCTTCATGCATGCCGCCCTGCACAATCCCGAACAGCGCAGAGGGATTATCGCCGTGAGCGTCCTTGGAGCGTTTCGCCCAGCGCAGGGACAACTCCATCGAGCGGCGAGCAGTATCAACGTCCGCGGGATAGGGGGTGCACTCATCGAAGATCATTACGATATCCGAGCCCAGGTCCCGTTGAACCTGCATCGACTCCTCCGGCCCCATGAATACCTTGGCGCCATCAACCGGGGAGGAGAAATACACGCCCTCCTCCTTGATTTTGCGCATGGCGCCAAGACTGAACACCTGAAAACCGCCGGAATCGGTCAGAATCGGACCTTGCCATTGCATGAAGTCATGCAGATCCCCGTGCGCCTTGATCACCTCTGTGCCAGGGCGCAGCCACAGGTGAAAGGTATTGCCAAGAATGATTTGGGCGCCAATCGCTTCCACATCGCGGGGCAACATGCCCTTGACCGTGCCGTAGGTACCCACCGGCATGAACGCGGGGGTTTCCACCGCACCGCGGGGGAAAGTCAGCCTGCCGCGACGCGCCTTGCCGTCGGTGGCCAGCAACTCGAAGTTCATGTGACTCATGCTAGGTCCTCGGGTCCGGCCGCGGCCGGATTGCGGGTGATGAACATGGCATCACCGTAACTGAAAAAGCGGTAATGCTCCGCGACTGCTGCCTGATAGGCCGCCATGGTTTGCGTATAACCGGCAAACGCCGACACCAGCATCAGGAGCGTCGATTCCGGCAGATGGAAATTGGTCACCAGGGCGTCAACCACATGGAAGGGTCGCCCCGGGTAGATAAATATATCGGTATCGCCACTAAAGGGCTTCAGCTCGCCATCTCGGGCCGCGGTTTCAAGGGATCGCACGCTGGTGGTGCCCACTGCGATCACCCTGCCCCCGCTTGCCTTGCAGGCCTTGACCGCGTTGACCACGTCCGCGCCGACTTCCAGCCATTCGCTATGCATCTGGTGATCTTCGATACGCTCGACCCGCACGGGCTGGAAGGTGCCAGCCCCAACATGCAGGGTTACCTCAGCGCGCTGCACGCCCTTGTCGGCAATCGCCTGGAGCATTTCATTGTCAAAATGCAGGCCCGCGGTCGGCGCCGCCACCGCTCCAGCCTTCTGTGCATATACCGTCTGATAGCGCTCACGGTCCGCCGGCTCGTCGGCGCGGTCGATGTAGGGCGGTAGAGGCATATGGCCGACGCGCTCAAGCAATGGCAGTACATCTTCATCGAAGGCAAGCTCGAATAGCGCATCGTGACGCACAACCATGACCGCGACTGCACCGCCGTCGACGATAATGCGCCCACCTGCCTTGGGCGACTTGCTGGCCCGCACGTGCGCCAGCACACGCCGCGCGTCGAGCACACGCTCGACAAGTATCTCGAGCTGACCTCCAGTTTCCTTGCGACCAAAGAGCCGCGCAGGTATCACTCGGGTATTATTGAATACCATCAGATCGCCAGGCTGCAGATATTCCAGCAGATCAACGAAATGCCGGTGGGTCACCTTGCCGCTTGGACCGTCCAGGCACAAAAGACGGCTACTACGCCGCTCCGTTAGCGGGTGGTGTGCAATCAGGCTGTCTGGCAGATCGAAATGAAAGTCACTGAGACGCATGCAGAGATCGCTTCCGGACGTAGGAAAATGGCCGCACATAATAGCCGAAACCCGAACCCCGGGCCAAAGAAAGCGCATTTATTACAGCTTTCGGCATTGACCATCAACCCGCGGGATTCGTATACTCCGCGCCGTCTGTACTAAAGCACAGGCCTCGATGGCGGAATTGGTAGACGCGGCGGATTCAAAATCCGTTTCTGGTGACAGAGTGGGAGTTCGATTCTCCCTCGAGGCACCATTTGCACAGCAAATGGTCATTAAATTACAGACCCATCCCGGTGATTTCGCACCAAAGCATTCTCTTCAAGTACCGCTTGCAAAGCGTCTTCAATACTAGCAAAAGGCTATTGCCGTTTTTCGGACCTTGAAATATATTGCGTTTCCTCGGTTTTTTATGACCCGAGGTAATAAAAAATAATTCAGGAAGAATGAAAAACATGAAAATTAGAATCTTGGCTGCCGCCGCTATTGTTGCTTGTGTCTCTGTCAGTGCACCGTCCTTCGCACAATCCAAAGCTCCCGGCTCCGGCCCGAATCCATTCGTGGATTGCGGTATCGGCGCAGCTCTCTTCCCCAACACCGGTTGGGCTGCAGTTACCTCCAACGTGATCTGGGATATCGGCACCACCGCGGTAACATCTGCAACGATGAGCCCTGAAACCTGCTCGGGCAAAAATCTGGCCGCAGCACTTTTCATCAATGACACCTATGAAAGTCTGGCTGAAGAGACTGCCAAAGGTGAAGGCGAGCACCTGACTACCCTGCTGAATATTCTCGAGTGCGATGCAGCACGCCAGCCTGCAGCCATCACCAGCGCCCGTACCACTCTGTCCGGCCAGGTCGGCGCGGATGGTTTTGAAAACATGAGCCACATCGAAAAAGCCGCTGGCCTTTACGATGCCATGGATCAGGCTGTAAGCCTGAGCTGTCAGGCTTGAGTCGCCGGGTCGTCGGTGCCATGCACTGGCGACCCTCTTCCCGCGGTATCCCAGAACAATAAGACTTCCAAGTGCACCATTCCCTAGTGCGACATTTGCTCCGCCTGTTCGGCTGCCTGTTATTGATCAGCAGTCAGAACGCATTCTGCGACGAACAACCGGACGCTCTTCAGGAGTTGTCCAGCCACCCTGTCTGGCTGAATCTGCTCCACTACGAAAAAGCCGGATTGCTTCAGCCTCGCTTGCAAAGCGCGATTTCGAGCCCTGAATTCTTTCTTGCTGCCGATGGCCATCAGAACCCGCTCGCTGAACTACAGGCTACCCTTGCAGCACTGCAACAGAGTGTCGCCACGGACGATGCGGCTGGATCCCATGCCGTCTGCCGGTTTCCGGCCCGGGCGCTCTGGCTGCAGAGCCAACTCGGCACTGATCTGGAACTGCACAAGAATATTAACTGCACTGACCTCGACAAATGGACGCGGGACAATACCGTTTCGTCGGTCAGCGTGGTCTTCGCCACCGGCTATCTAGGCAATCCCGCCTCGTATTACGGCCATACCTTGCTGAAATTCAATTTTACAGGCGATGGCAGCGAGGGGGGGCTGATGGACGCAAGCCTCAATTATGGCGCCATTGTGGAAAACGATGACGATCCCGTAACCTATATCTTCAAAGGTATCTTCGGGGGTTACGACGGCGGTTTCAGCCATATCAATTTCTATTTCCACAATCACAACTATGGCGAAAATGAACTACGCGATATGTGGGAATACCAGCTAGATCTGCCCCCCGATGCCGTCGAGTTGGTTACCGCACACGCCTGGGAAGTACTCGGCAAGCGTTACACCTACTATTTTTTCCGGCGCAACTGCGCATACCGCATGGCCGAAATACTCGAAATCGTTGAGGGCCTGAAAATCGTGCCCGATAGTCGGCCCTGGACCATCCCACAAAGCCTGATCCAGAGCCTGGGCGACGCCAGTTACCAGAGCAGACCGCTTTTGTCCGAGGTGCGCTACCACCCCTCTCGTCAGTCTCGGCTATACACGAAATATCAAGCACTCAGCTCGTTCGAACAGCAACTGTTCAAACAACTGGCCCTCGAAGATATCCATTTTGAGGATGCCTCATTCACTGGCGCGGACCTGCCTTCTCGCCAGCGCATCCTGGACACCCTGCTGGATTACTATCAGTTCATACGCGATCGAGCAGCTGGCGCGGAGGACCCTGCCAACCTGGCGCACCGCGAGGCGCTGGCAATGCGTTACCAACTGCCACCTGGCTTACCGTCATTTGCCAACAAAAAGCCCGAATCCCCCCATACGGGCAGGGCTCCAAGCTGGTTTCAGTTAGGCATTACCCACAATTCCGACACTTCCCATGCCCTGTCGGTGCGTTTGAGACCCGCCTATTACGACGCTCTGGATGCAGATCATGCCCATGTAAAAAGAGCTGCACTGAGCATGGGCGATCTACGCCTGCATATTTCCGATCAGGGGATAAAGCTACGCCAATTGGACCTTATCTCCATAGCAAGCGTTAGCCCTGCTCTAACCGGGCTCCCGGGAGACACAGGCACGGCTTGGAACCTCAAGGTTGGCGTAGAACCCTTGCGCCTCGACTGCGAGCACTGCCTGGTACCACGCATACAGGCGGACAGAGGTTACGGCTACCGTTTTGATGAAAGCCTGTTTAGCACCACTTATATAGGTGCAGCAGTACAGGAAAGTCGACTTCAGGAAGGTTATGGTTTTGCCCGAATTGGGGCGCGGCTGAATCTCGCAACCGGATCGTTGTGGGAGGCGCAATTGCAGGTGGAGCATCGGCTCCCAGTCGCCGCAAAGGTGTCCGCCTACAACGCCTTGCGCTTGGAAGCGAGAAGAAGCATGGGGAGCAGCCAGGACCTGCGGCTAATGTACGAGCGCAATCGAGGTGACGAACTGACTCTTGCGCTAGGGTGGTACTGGTAGAAACGAAAAAGCCTCCTGTTAAGGAGGCCATTTCCAATACGATTACAGACTGCCAATGACGCAGGGCTTTACAGCTCGTCCAGATACCGTTCGGCGTCTAGCGCCGCCATGCACCCAGCACCAGCGGAAGTAATCGCCTGGCGATAGACATGGTCGGCGACGTCGCCGGCGGCAAATACGCCCGGTATATTGGTCGCAGTCGCGTTCCCTTCCGTGCCGCTCTGAATCTTCAGGTAACCGTCCTTCATATCCAGTTGGCCTTCAAACAGGCTGGTATTGGGGGTGTGGCCAATGGCAATGAAAACGCCGCTGAGCTGGATATCTTCGGATTCACCGGTGGTCTTGGCGATGCGCATACCGGTCACACCAGTCTGATCACCCAGCACTTCATCAAGGGTGGCATTGAGCTTGAGCTCGATCTTGCCTTCAGCGACGCGTGCCAACAGCTTGTCCACCAGGATCTTCTCGGCGCGGAATATTTCGCGGCGGTGTACAACGGTGACCTTGCGAGCGATATTGGCCAGGTACAGGGCTTCCTCGACTGCCGTATTGCCGCCACCGATCACAGCCACGTCCTGGTTACGATAGAAAAAACCATCACAGGTAGCGCAGGCAGAAACGCCCTTGCCCATGAAGGCCTCTTCCGAAGGCAGGCCCAGGTAACGGGCGGAGGCGCCCGTTGCGATGATGAGGGCGTCACACTGATATTCACCCTGATCACCCCAAAGAGTGAAGGGGCGCTTGGTCAGATCGACCTTGTTGATGTGGTCGAAGAGAATCTCGGTTTCAAAGCGCTCGGCATGCTCGCGCATCCGCTCCATCAAAGCAGGTCCCTGCAAGCCTTCCACGTCGCCTGGCCAGTTGTCGACGTCAGTGGTAGTGGTCAGCTGGCCGCCCATCTGCATGCCTGTGATCAACACGGGCTTGAGGTTTGCTCGCGCGGCATAAACGGCGGCGCTGTAACCTGCCGGGCCGGATCCGAGAATAATCAGACGGGTGTGACGTACATCGGTCATGCTGCCTCCAGAGCACCGCGATCGCGGTGGGGTTAATATGCGGACGGTCGATTTTGGCCGGGGATCCCCGGCGGACCAGAGCAGCGTTGCATGTTAGGCCATGCATGCTGGTACTGGGTATTCCAATCACTGTATAAGCCGGATAGTTTAACCCTATCACAGCGCTCTTTTATCCTCTTTCAGCAAGGATCTGTTTCATGAAGCAAACTTCTGCCCCATTGAGCGGCCCCGACTACCTGCGTCAAGGCTGGCAACGCGTGCGCCAGCCCGGGTTGCGCCGCTTTGTGGTGATCCCGCTGCTGCTGAATCTGGCGGTGTTTGCCGCCCTGATCGGCTGGGGTATACGCCAGTTCAATATCTGGATGGCACAGTTGATGGCAACGATACCGCAGTGGCTGAGCTTCATAGAATGGCTGCTCTGGCCACTCTTTGCGCTGCTGGTCCTCCTGGTCCTGTTCTTCGGTTTCAGCATCCTGGCCAACCTTATTGCTTCGCCCTTTTATGGCTTTCTTGCGGAGAAGATAGCTGAGCAGGAACGCGGGCAGGTCAGCCCGCCTACCGGCCTGCGGGACGTCATGCTGGTGGTGCCACGCGCCCTGGGGCGGGAGTTGCGCAAAATAGCTTACTTCCTGCCACGGCTGGTCATATTGTTACTGCTCAGCTTCGTACCGGTGGTCAATCTGATCAGCTCACCACTGTTGATTGTCTTTGGTGTTTGGATGATGGCTGTGCAGTATATTGATTTGCAGGCCGACAACGATCAGGTCAGCTTTATCGATCTGCTGCGCTGGATGCGGGGCAGACGGCTGCTCTCGATGGGGTTCGGCCTGCCGGTCTACGTGGGTATGCTGATTCCGCTGATCAACCTGTTGGTGATGCCCTCCGCCGTGGCGGGTTCAACATTACTGTGGGTGCGCGAACGGGGGTCAGCGCAGACATAAAACCGTTATCAAAACGTCACACTTGCATCATCGCGGCGCTCCATACTGGGATCATGAAAACAGATCCCGTTCCGCAAAAGTGCTTTGCCCTGGTCACCGAAACCTATGCACCCCAGGTGAACGGCGTTGCCAATACCCTCGGCCATTTGTGCCGAGGGCTCCTGAACCGCGGTCATCAGATACAACTGATTCGACCGGCCCAATCAGGCGAGCATCCAGGCATCAGCAACGGCCCGGAACTGCTGGAACGACGGGTCAACGGCATGGCCATTCCACGTTACCCCGAATTGCAACTGGGCCTGCCAGCCGGCAACCGCCTGCGTGCGATGTGGAAACGGCAGCGGCCAGACGCCATCTACCTTGCGACTGAAGGCCCTCTTGGCTGGTCTGCACTGCGCGTTGCGCGGAAAATGGGCATTCCAGTCATCAGCGGCTTTCACACGCACTTCCAGCAGTATGCCGACCACTATGGCGTAGGCCTGCTGCAGCAGCCGATCATGAGTTACCTGCGCTGGTTTCATAATCGTACGCAGCTGACCCTGACCGCCTGCCCTACTCAGCAGAAGGAGCTGATGCGTGCAGGGCTGGAGAATCTTGTTCTGCTTGGTAGGGGAGTGGATTGTGAGCGCTTTCACCCGAGCCATCGCAGCACGAACCTGCGCCAGCAATGGCAGGCGGGAGAAAATGACATCGTGCTACTACACGTGGGCAGACTAGCCCCGGAAAAGAATCTTTTACTTCTGATACAAGCCTGGAAAGAAGCGCTTGAAACAACTGATCATCCGGAGCGATTACGGCTGGTCGTAGTAGGTGACGGCCCAATGCGGGCAGAATTGCAAAAGCAGTTACCCGACGCCCTCTTTACCGGCTGGTTGAACGGAGCAGAACTGGCCAGCGCTTACGCCAGTGCCGATATATTCGTATTTCCAAGTATTGTCGAAACCTTTGGCAATGTGGTGACCGAGGCAATGGCGTCGGGCCTTGCAATCAATGCGTTCGACTCCGCTGCCGCGCACCAGCACATACGTGACCGCTTCAGTGGCTGCCTTGCCCCCGTGGGAGATGCCAAGCAGTTCACCTGCAACCTCCTATGGCTGATCGATGACGTTGAGGGAAGGCGAAGCGTGCGGATACATGCTAGACACCGGGCCTGTCAGCTTGGCTGGGGCCCGGTGATTGATCGGTTCGAAGGTTACCTGAGCAGAGCTGCATCAGGTCCGGCGAAGATGACACGCGCCACCCACGCCAGAGACCCGAGGCTCAAGCCAGGGTCTTCAGAGCCTCGCGGCTGAAGGGCAGGATTTCACTGAAACGACCTTCGCGGACCTTGTCTGCCCACTCGGGGTCAACGATCAGCGCACGGCCTACCGCCACCAGGTCAAACTCATTGGCCGCCAGGCGCACCAACAGGTCGTCGATGTTGGCAGTCTGAGCCACCTTGTCGGTCTTGACCATGAATTCCAGGAACTCGCCGTCCAGTCCCACACTGCCTACAGTGATGCAGGGCTTGCCAGTGATCTTGCGGGTCCAGCCAGCCAGGTTCAGATCGGAGCCTTCAAACTCAGGCTCCCAGAAGCGGCGCTGCGAGCAGTGGAAGATATCCACGCCGGCCTCAACCAGCGGTGCCAGGAAAGCTTCCAGCAGCTCAGGCGTCGGCGCCAGGCGCGCGGTGTAGTCCTGCTGCTTCCACTGGGAGAAGCGGAAAATGATCGGATACTCGGGGCCCACAGCAGCACGCACGGCACTGATGATTTCCACCGCGAAGCGTCCACGATTTTCCATGCTGCCGCCGTACTCGTCATCGCGGGTGTTGGTACCCTCCCAGAAGAACTGGTCGATCAGGTAACCATGGGCGCCGTGCAGCTCGATCGCATCACAACCGATTTCCTTCGCATCGCGGGCAGCCTGGGCAAAGGCTTCAACTACTTCACGGATGTCGTCACGGGTCATGCCATGGACGATTTTTCTGCCGTCCTTGAGCTTTTCCATGGGACCGTAACCGGGCACATCGGCGTTCGGCTCCGCGCCCAGACGACGGGTGTTCCCCACGTGCCACAGCTGGGGTGCAATCTTGCCGCCAACCGAATGGACCGCGTCGACAACTTTCTTCCAACCGGCCAGAGACTCTTCACCATGGAAAGCGGGTACGTCAGGGTAGCCACTGGCTGCCGCGTGATTGACAGTGGTGCCTTCGGTGATGATCAGGCCCACACCGGATTCAGAGCGACGACGGTAATACTCGACAACCTGGTCAGTCGGCACACCATTGGGTGAAAAGTTACGGGTCATGGGTGCCATCACGATGCGATTGCTCAGCGTGAGGGGACCGTACTGGAAGGAGGAAAACAGTGAACTGGTGTCAGCGGACATGGATAGAACTCCTGTAGTGAGTTGAATGTTGGTTGGCAACCGCGGTTCATCGGTTATCGAGTGGACCGGTCGTCTTGTTATAGGGTCAGTGTAATAGCATCAGCCGGCCGACAGCTCCGTCAGGGCCGCAGCAGGCGCTCCAGCTGGCTGATAAAAACGCGTAACGGGCCTATTTGCCGGTCTACCTTCATGCGCAGCAAGGCACCTTCCCATGCAGCGCCAATAAAGGCGCCCAACGCATGGGGGTCTTGATCAGAGGGCAACTCGCCAGCCTCACGGGCTTCAACCAGACAATTAGCCAGCAACTCACTAGAGCGATTGAGAATGGCACTTGCGGCATAACCTATAGGTTGGCTGTCGCCTGCCTTCTCATGGCAAAGGCTACCAATGAAGCACTGGTGAGTTGGCTCATGCTGATTGGCAAAATACCCGACCAGATCCCGATAAAAACGCAGAATTCGCTCCCGGGGGCTTGCATCGTCGGCCTGCAGTGCACTGCCAAAGCGCTCTAGCCTCGGCAAGTAATAGTAATGCAGGGCCTGAATGGCAAAGTCTTCCTTGCTTTCGAAGTAATGGTAAAAGGAGCCCTTGGGCACACCGGCGCTCTGGGTGATTTCCTGCACACCCGTTCCGTTATAACCCTTGAGCAGCATCACTTCAGTGCCGGCGGCCAGAATGCGTGCGCGTTTATCTTGAATAGCGTTCATGACGACTAATATACGACCGGTCACCTATTATTAATAGCGCACCCCAGGATAATGGATTCTACTGATAACACTGAATAGCCAAACAGCGCTCACAAAAAAGGCTCCCCTTGGGAAGCCTTTTTCACTGCATGGCTTTGGCCCGGCCGTCAGCCGGGACCCTCAACCAGCCTTAGTGCTCAACGCCACCTTCACCATGGATGTGACCATGGGCGATTTCGTCTTCGGTCGCATCACGCACTTCAACCACCTTGACTTCAAAAGTCAGGCGTTGGCCAGCCAACGGATGGTTGCCGTCAACGGTCACTTCGTCACCCTCGACTGCGGTGATGGTGACAATCTGCATGCTGCCATCAGGACCGGAGGCGTGGAACTGCATGCCCGGCTCAAGCTCATCGACACCTTCGAACATGTTGCGGCCCAGCACGGCTACCAGTTCGGCGCTGAATTCGCCGTAGGCATGCTCTGGCTCAACGGTCACTTTCAGCTCGTCGCCAGGCTGCTTGCCTTCCAGCTCCTGCTCAAGACCGGGGATGATGTTACCCGCACCTTGCAGATACACCAGCGGACCACCACCAGCGGACGAATCAAGTACTTCGCCGGCATCATCGGTGAGTGTGTATTCAATCGATACGGCTTTGTTCGCAGCAATCTGCATAATTCGTCACCTGTCTTTTCGCTTAAAACGGAGCAGTTTACGCCGTTTGACCGCTGAACGCACGGGTTGACCGACGCAAGGCTGGTATAGACTATGACCCGGAAAGATTTCCGACCGCCATCTGGCCGACCACTGACGAGGTAACGATGACCCAGCGACTGGTTCTGGTAATCAATTGCGGCAGCTCCTCCATCAAATTCGCACTGCGCCGCGAGGGCGACAGTGCAGCACTGCTGAGCGGCCTTGCGGAACGGCTGGGTAGCGATCAGGCCACACTCCAATGGAAGACTGCCAGCGCGCTGGAAGAAACCTTGCTTGAGGATGGCGAACATGGATCAGCCATGGCCGCCCTGCTCCCCCTGATCGAACAGCACGCCGGCCAACCCTTGAGCGCGGTAGGTCACCGGGTGGTACATGGCGGCGAACACTTCACCCAAGCCCAGCTGATAGACAACAAAGTAATAGCTGCCATCAGTGCCAATGCCGACCTGGCACCCCTGCACAACCCCGCCAACCTGACCGGTATTCAGGCCGCAATGGCCGTTTTTCCCGACATACCCCACGTGGCTATATTCGATACTGCTTTCCACCAGAGCATGCCCGCGTACGCCTATCGCTACGCAATACCGGAAGCCCTTTACCGGGAGCACGCCATTCGCCGTTATGGCTTTCACGGAACCAGCCATCAATACGTTACCCATCGGGCGAGCCTGCTCAGTGGCCACGCGCCTGGCAGGGGCGCCTGGCTCAGTGCCCACCTGGGCAACGGATGTTCAAGCTGTGCGGTGCTGGACGGACGCAGCCTGGATACCAGCATGGGGTTGACGCCCCTCGAGGGCCTGGTAATGGGCACCCGCAGTGGCGACGTAGACCCTAACCTGCATGCTCATCTGGGCCGCACGCTGGGCTGGGACTTGCCAAGAATCGAACAACTTCTCAACCGCGAAAGCGGAC
This sequence comes from Halopseudomonas salina, assembly GCF_008641105.1. The sequence goes on along the minus strand of NZ_VTTI01000005.1, from coordinate 213,705 downwards.
TGCTGGGCCTTTCCGGGCTGACCAACGACATGCGTCAGTTGGAGGCCGCCGCCGACGACGACCACGAAGGAGCGAAACTGGCCATTGAGGTGTTCTGCTACCGACTAGCCAGATCTCTACTCGGCCTGTGCGCAGCACTGCCGCGCCTGGACGGGCTGCTGTTTACCGGCGGTATTGGCGAAAATTCGGCGAAGATTCGCGCACGCACGGTGGAACACATGGGTGCAATGGGCCTCAAACTCGATGAGGCAGCCAACAACGGCCATGCCCGTGGTGAAGCCGTTGCTATACATGCCAAAGGCTCCCCGACCATCTGGGTCATCCCCACCGACGAGGAGCGCCAGATAGCGGATGAAAGCCTGGCCCTGCTCGATCACTGACACCTACATCACAGGCGGTATGACTGCATGCACACTTTTTTCATAGCTCCAACCGGCTTCGGGGTTGGCTTGACCTCGATCAGCCTCGGCCTGATTCGCTCACTGCAACGCGCAGGCTTGCGCGTGCATTTTCTCAAACCCATCGCCCAACCCCACCCCGGCGACCTGGGTCCTGAGCGCTCGACCGAACTGATCAGCCGCACGCTCGATCTCAAGCCGCCCAAGCCGTTGGCACTGGCCGATGTGGAGCACCGGCTGGCAAACGGCCAGCTCGATGAGGTTCTGGAAGACATTGTCAGCAGTTATCAGCTCGCCGCGATAGACGCCGACGTGGTGATTGTCGAAGGCATGGTGCCAACCCGTCAGGCCAGTTATGCCGCGCGCATCAACCATCACCTGGCTCGCAGCCTGGATGCGGATGTAATCCTGGTCACCGCGCCGGATGACGACGACATGTCGAGTCTGGCTGACCGTATCGAAATTCACGCTCAGGGTTTCGGCGGCCCGAGCCATCCCAAGGTACTCGGCGTGATCGTCAACAAGGTACGCGGACTCGAGCTGGCGGACAGGCTGCCAAGCGACCGCAGCGAACTCAAACGTACCCTGAAAGAGTTCGCCATTGCCCTCAAACAGGAGTCCCAGGTACTGGATACCGAGGACTTCCGCCTGATCGGCTGCATTCCCTGGGAAGAGACCCTGAACGCGCCGCGCACGTCTGACGTGGCCGAACTGCTGCATGCAACCGTATTGCACGAAGGCCAGATCAACAGCCGCCGCGTCATGGAGATTGCCCTGTGTGCACGGACGGTACCCAATATCGTCGAGCGCCTTAAACCCGGTACGCTGATCGTCACGCCCGGCGACCGCGATGACATCATCATTGCCGCAAGTCTGGCGTCCCTGGCGGGCACACCCCTGGCAGGCCTGATGCTGACCAGTGGCTTCGCCCCCGATGAGCGGGTCATGCAGCTGTGCCAACCCGCACTGACCGGAGGTTTGCCGGTACTGTCCACAACCACCAACACCTTCGAGACTGCGACCCGGCTCGACCGCATGAATCGTGAAATTCCGGTAGATGATCACGAGCGCGCGGAACAGGTAACCGAGTTTGCCGCCTCCCACATCGACCACGCCTGGCTGGAGCGGCGCTGCGACGCGCCACGGGAAGCCCGCATGTCACCGCCAGCATTCCGTTACCAACTGATGACCCGGGCCCAGAAAGCAGCCAAGCGCATTGTTTTGCCGGAGGGCGACGAGCCTCGTACCGTGCAGGCTGCAGCCATTTGTCAACGCAGGGGCATTGCCCGTTGTGTCTTGCTGGCCAAGCGCGAATCGGTTGAAGCTGTGGCCCGGGCTCAGCACATCACCCTGCCGGATGACCTTGAGATCATCGATCCGGAGGAAGTCCGTGAGCGGTATGTCGACAAGATGGTCGAGTTCCGTGCCGGCAAGGGTCTCAACGCGCCCATGGCGCTGCAACAGCTCGAAGACAACGTGGTGCTGGGTACCATGATGCTGGCACTCGATGAGGTCGACGGACTGGTGTCCGGTGCCATTCACACCACCGCCAACACCATCAGACCGGCATTTCAGCTGATCAAGACGGCCCCCGGGTACAATCTGGTGTCTTCGATCTTTTTCATGCTGCTGCCCGAGCAGGTGCTGGTTTACGGAGACTGCGCGGTCAATCCGGATCCGAACGCTGAAGAACTGGCAGAAATCGCGATTCAGAGCGCCCGGTCCGCCGAGTCCTTCGGCATTCCAGCACGGGTGGCGATGATCAGCTATTCGACGGGCAAATCCGGTACCGGGGAAGATGTGGAAAAGGTCCGTGAGGCAACCCGCATCGCGTCCGAGCGCGAGCCCGGGCTTCTGATCGACGGTCCGCTCCAGTATGATGCTGCCGCGATTGCCAGCGTCGGCCTGCAGAAAGCACCAGATAGTCCGGTGGCCGGCAAGGCAACCGTGTTCGTGTTTCCAGACCTGAATACCGGTAACACGACATACAAGGCGGTGCAGCGCAGTGCCAACGTGGTCAGCGTTGGCCCAATGCTGCAGGGCTTGCGCAAACCGGTAAACGATCTGTCCCGCGGCGCCCTGGTGGACGACATTGTCTATACCATTGCCTTGACGGCCATACAGGCAGACAAGTAAAAATGACTCGATCGCCGGTTCATCTGGCCGGCGGTCCCTGAATGAGCACCCATTGATGCTGAGCTTTCTGCCTCACGCCCTCCGCGGCGCCCTGGCAACCCTGTTGCTGATAATCAACACGCTGCTATGCTTCAGCGTACTGTTTCCCATTGCCATGGTGAAACTGCTGCCCTTCCCTGCCCTGCAGGCGCTCTGCACCCGGGCGTTGATCCGGATCGCCGAATTCTGGATGCTGTGCAACAGTGGCTGGATGCGGCTTAGTGGCAACACTGATTGGGACGTACAGGGCGTCTCCCAGCTGGACTATGACGGCTGGTATCTGGTGACCAGCAATCACCAGAGCTGGGTCGACATCCTGGTACTGCAGCACAATCTCAATCGCCAGATGCCTATGCTCAAGTTCTTCCTCAAGCAGGAACTGATCTGGGTCCCGGTAATCGGTATCTGCTGGTGGGCGCTCGACTTTCCCTTCATGAAACGCTACAGCAAGGCCTATCTGGCCCGGCACCCGGAAAAAGCCGGGCAGGATGTGGCGACCACCCGCCGCGCCTGCGAGAAGTTCAAAACCACTCCGGTCGCTATCTTCAATTTTCTTGAAGGCACCCGTCTGACCCCCGCCAAACACGCCGAACAGAACTCGCCTTTCCGTTATCTGCTGCGCCCCAAGTCGGGGGGTATCGCCTTTGTGCTTGATGCCATGGGTTCGCAGTTGCGCTCATTGGTGGATGTCACCATCCACTATCCCGATGGCAGTCCGACGTTCTGGGACCTGCTCAGCGGCCGAGTCAGAAAGGTCGTGATGCGCTGCGACCTGAAACCCATACCCCCGGAATTTCTGGGTCGCGACTATCAGAACGATAGTGCTTTCCGCGAAGCCTTCCAGGCCTGGGTCAACGAGCTGTGGGCTGAGAAAGACCAGCAGCTCGAGAGGCTGCACGACCAGTATCCAGCTGACCAGTAGCCCGGGAATTCACACAAAAAAAACGCAGCCAGATGGCTGCGTTTTTTTCATGGTCTTCTATCAACCTGCTTGCGCAGACAGATAAGGCCATAAGTCAATTACCGCTGCAGGGGCCGCAGGTTGATTTCCACACGGCGGTTCTGCGCACGACCATCAGTAGTGTCGTTGCTCGCGATCGGCTGGCTAGGGCCAACGCCCGTTGCACTGATACGCGCACCGGCAACACCGTTGTTAGCGAGATAGGATGCAACGCTCTGCGCGCGTTCACGGGACAGACGCATATTCAGGTCATTGCTACCGGTGCTGTCAGTGTGACCAACGATCTCGACACCATTCTTGTCGAATTCCTGGAATACCTTGACCAGCGAATTAAGGGTGGGATAGAAGCTGCTGGAAATGTCAGACGAACCGCTGGCAAAGGTGATGTTGCCTGGCATGACCAGCTGCAGGTTCTCGCCATTGCGCACAACCTGCACACCGGTACCGCGCAATTCCTGACGCAAACGGGCTTCCTGCTGGTCCACGTAGTAGCCATAACCAGCACCCGCGGCGCCACCAACAGTCGCACCGATCAAGGCACCCTTGGCGCGGTCATCGCTACCGGAAGTCGCAGCACCAATAGCAGCGCCGGCTGCCGCACCACCCAGGCCGTAGATTGCAGATTTGCCGCTTTCACGCTCACCCGTGTAGGGATTGGTAGTACAACCCGCCAGCAGCAGCGTGCTCAGACCCGCAACAACCATCATTTGCTTCTTCATGTATAGATTCCTTTTTCTTCAAAACACGTGGTGACAGATTAGCACACGCCTTCAAAGACACACTGGCGTGCGCGGCAAGCTTTGTGCTGCCAATCAAACTCTGTGGGAGAAACGTGACCTGGGTATCACCGTAGTGACGAGTATCAATTGCTGAGCCATAAGACCGCACTCTGATGCGCACTGCAAGACAATTACCTGATCCGGGGTCGGCCTACCCAAGCAGACCCAGCAACTTGCCCTGAGCTACCGCCTGCGTACGACGCGCCACGCCGAGTTTGTGATTGATGCGCCGCGCATGACTTTTTACCGTATGCAGTGAAATAAACAGGGCTTCACTGATCTGCTGATTAGAGTGCCCGCGCGCTATACACTCCAACACCGCGAGCTCCCGACTGCTCAGAGGCTCGACCAGTCCAGACTCCGGGGCCTGGCTGGCCATCGGCAGTTTCTCCTGCAGCCGTAACTTCAACCGGGAAGGGGGCGCGTTCTGGAGGGTGCGCTGGACCAGCACAGGCATGTGCGAGATCAGGGGCAGGAATGGGCCCACGATTGTATCGTCGGCAGCCCAGACGATGGCCCTGAGCAACAGTTGTTGAGCCTGGGCGCGTCGCTGGCTACGACCCAGCATCTGCACCAACTGCGTCATGACAGACAACGCCTGCAAGCGCTCACCCTGCAGTTGCAGGCGCTCCAGGACTTGCCACAGCAGGGCCTCGGCCTGCCGCTGCTCACCCCTGCCCCACAACAGTCGAGCGTATACCCGCTCGATCACCACAGGCAGCACATGGAAAAAGCTCGGCGGTGCAGCCGGCTCTTCAAGACAGTAAGTCTGGCGCAGCCGCGGCAGCCACTGCTCGGCCAGCTCCTGCCGCCCGGCGCTGATCCACAGATCGCTCTTCAGCGCCGTGCCCCAGCCGAGATAGAAAACCGGCGGAACATCCCACTGGTGCATCAAACGCTCAGCCTCAGCCAGCAGCTCGAAGGCCTGGTTGAAACCATCACGCCGACGCGCCTCAATGCCTGCCAACAGACAATAGCCTGGCAAAACATGGATATCTCGACAGCTCCTAGCCTCATCAATACCCTGCCGAACCTCACGCCGAGCGGCTTCAGAGTCGCCAAGCTGACCGACATAATAACCATGCAGGATCGTCAGCCGTGCCCGAATCGCCAGGCCCTGGGGGTAATCCAGCTTATTAAGCACTTCAAGCTGTTGACCGAGCATCCGGCAAGCGCGGGCCACTTGCCCACGGGCTTGCAGCAACCGCGCACGTACCAGTACCACCTGCGCCTCGAACAACACATTCGCGCTACGCTGAGCGAGCTCCAGCGCGGTTCTGGCCCAGCCCCGGGACGCGTCGATATTTTCTTCGCACAACGCAATATCAGCGAGGGTCAACATCGACATAAGTTGACTACCGACATCCTCGCTATTCAGACACTGCAGACTGTGCTGGGCACACTGGGATGCCTCGCCCAGATCCCCGGCAGCTCTGGCGACATAACTTTGCAGGGCCAGCGCCTGCCCCAGCAGCCTGCGCTGGCTTGCAGCGTCGGGTTGCGGCAGAAAAAAGGCCAGGCGGGCAAGCATGACGCGAGCATCCTCCAACTGACAGGCCAGCGCCAGCGTCCAGCCATGCACCAGCACCAGACGGGCAGAACTGCCTTGCAAGACGCGCGGCAGGATTGCCTTCCAGCGCAGCAGCGTACTCACATGCTGCTCGGCAAGCAGTTGATCGAGAGGCAGGTGCTGCGCCAGCGCCGCAGCCTCATCCGGACGTTCTGCGGCCAGCGCCTGCTCGACCGCATCAGCAATACGGCCATGTTCGCGGAACCAGTCACAAGCTCGCAAATGCACCCCCTGACGGGCAGGAAGCCCCTGCGCGGCACCCCGCTGTCGAAGCACATCACAGAACAGATGATGAAAGCGATACCAGGTGCTCTGACGGTCCAGGGGCACCAGAAAAACCTGATGTTCCAACAGCCAGTCAATGATTACCCGGCTGTCACTGGCATTACGCACCTGATCGCACAGCTCGGGAGTGAAGTGGTCGAGCCAGATAATCTGTGACAGAAACTCCTGCACGTGAACGGGCTGCCCCCCGATCACCTCCTCCAGCAGATACTCCTGTACCAGCTGCTCTTCACTCACCGTCGCCTGCGGTTCTCCAGATCCGGCCGTAAGCGCAAGTAGCCGCAGCCCCGCAAACCAACCCTCATTACGTTCGATACGCTGGCGGAGCCACTGCCGATCGGCAACGTCGACTCCTGCCCGCTCGAGAAAGATCCGGGCACACTCCGGCGGCAGCCGCAGTTGTCGCTCGTCCAGCTCCAGGACCTGATTGGCCAGGCGCATGCGCCCGAGAGGCCAAGTAGGGCGACCTCGGCTGGTAATCAGGACCTGGAAAGAGGCCGGCAGGCGCTCGAAAAGGAGCGCGCACAGGCTGTCGGTGGCCGCGTTGCGGGCAAGATGATAATCGTCGAGAATCAACAGCACGGACTGTTGAGACAGATTATGCCGTTCCAGTTCGCTTACCAGGCAGGCTATCAGCGGCTCGATTGCCAGCGGTTGATGCGTCTGCTGCTGCGCCAGCAGCGCAAGCTCGGCCGCACCCACCCCGGGAAACAGGGCCTGCAAGGCCTCTATCAGGCTGCGCAGCATTTGTGCGGGCGCAGCATCACGGCGCTCCAGCGCAAGCCAAGCAGATAACCAGAGATCAGGGAGTTGTTCGGCCACTTCAGCGGCGAGCGTACTCTTGCCGGCACCGGCAGGTGCGCAGATCAGCACCACACGACATTGGGCCGCGTCCTGGATCAGGCGGACAAGTTCAGGTCTGGGCAGATGGTCAGCCGGCAACGGGGGCCGGAACATCTTGCCTGGGGAGGAAATGGCAACGTGCATGCCACCAAGTCTAGCGGGATGTGCCTGGAGATATATTGTCGATTTGTAACGAACCGGGCCATAGCGTTTGGCTACAGCCCGGGGCGGTTACTAGCGAACGCCAGCCTGACGCAGAGCAGCCGGCGTGAAGTCTGACGAGCTTGCGCTGTGCTGATAATTATAATCCTGAGCTTCTTCGTTATTCAGGCCCATGACCAGATAGCGACCAGCCAGTACGTCATACAGCGTTTCGGCAGCAAAACCCGGCACCTGATCCTTGTAGCGATGCAGAGCATGGGCTTCGGCTACGCGCCACATGGTGTCACGTCCGTCATAATGGTCGATATGCGCAGCCTGCCAGGAGTCCTCGTCAATAAACATGTGACGCTTGGCATAGATGTGGCGTTGATCCGGCTTGACCGTTGCCTCGACTTCCCACACGCGGTGAAGCTCATAGCGGGTCAGATCGGGGTTCAGGTGACCGGCCTGGATGATGTCGCTGTACTCATGCTCCGGCGAACCCAGGTTGTAGCTGTTATAGGCAATGTACATTTCCTTCTTGCCCTTGAGCTCCCAGTTATAGCGGTCAGGTGCACCGTTATACATGTCCAGGTTGTCAGAGGTACGCATGCCATCGGCAGCAGTACCCGGGCCATCATAGGAAACCTGAGGAGCGCGGCGTACACGGCGCTGACCGGCGTTGTAGATCCACGCAGTGCGGGGCGTATCCACCTGATTGATGGTCTCGTGGACCAGCAGCACGTTACCGGCGAGACGGCTCGGGTCGGTCACCTGCTGTTTGAAGTAATAAAGGATGTTATCCATGGTGCCCGGAGTGAAATCACTCAGGCCCTGCGGAATAACATAGTCTTCGTTAAAACGTACTATGGTGTAGCTGCCGTTTGTCTGTGGGGTCGCCTGCACGATGATGCGCTGCAGTGACTCGCCACGGAAACGGGTAATGTGGTTCCAAACAGCTTCCAGACCATTGGTCGGAATCGGGAAAGCGATGGCCAGACGGTAATTTTCCAAGCCGTCACCACCGGCAACCAACTTGGTGTTGGCAGCGTTGTCGCGTGCTGCACTGTAGACCGAATCAGGCATGGAAACACTGCGGCGGCTTTCAAAAACCGGCATACGGAAAGTTTCGGGATAACGCTTGAACATCGCTACCTGGCCAGGGGCAAGATTGTCGGCATACTGCTCATAGTTCTCTGCAGTAATGACAAACAGCGGCTGGTCATCGGTGAAGGGGTTGGATGCAAAACCGTCGGCCCCTACAGGAGCTGCATCAGTTGCCAGGCCACCAGTCCACTCCGGGATAGTGCCTGCAGCGTTTCCTGCTTTCTCTGCACCAACCGGCGTCAGTGTATTGCCCAGCGATGCAACCTGCTCGGGCGTCGCGGCTGCCATACCGGCTGAACTGAAAGCCAGCAGGGAGACCGCCAATGCGGATTGTCTGAAATTAGGTTTCATAGTTGTTCTGCCTTGCCTGTGGCCAGGAATCTAACCCCGACCGGTTGAAGGGTGCCATCGCCGTGAAGCACAGCGTATGCAGCCGCGCACTCTACCCGAGCGCGTGCCGTGGTGAGACCGTCCAAAGTATGAATCTGCCAGGCAGACATACCGCAGAACCTCACCGCTTATAGGCATGAAACCCACCCTTCATGCCGAAGAAGCAGTCTTGAAGACTGCCTCCCCGACCGACAAAGACGCCACGACCAGACCGATGTTACCGGCCAGCCGCAACCCTGAAAACGCTTACAGCGTAGACAGGAAGGGGGCTTCAGCCTCTTGCCATTTGACAATCTCGCCGCGAATCAGTTTCTTGTCGAGCTTGCCAACACTGGTTTTGGGTATTTCGGTAACACACGCAATCTGGTTAGGAATGGCCCACTTGTTGATGCGGCCCTCCTCGGCATAGGGCTTGAGGTGATCACGCAAAATGCGTGCGTCCATCTCTTTACCGTCATGGGCCACGATCAGCGCAAAGGGACGCTCATCCCATTGGGGGTCAGGCACGCCCACCACGGCCACTTCCTTCACCGCAGGGCTCTGGCTAATCAGATCTTCCAGCTCAAGGGAGGAAATCCACTCGCCACCTGTCTTGATCACATCCTTGATACGGTCACGAATCTCGATAGCGCCCATCGCATCAATGGCTGCCACGTCACCGGTATGCATCCAACCATGGGACCACAGTTCCTGGCTCTTTTCCGGCTCGCGGAAATAGCCTTGGGTCAGCCAGGGTGCGCGCAAAACCAGCTCGCCCTGGGTCTTGCCATCGTGGGGCAGGAAACCGCCCTGCGGGTCCATCAAACGCGCTTCAACAAAGGGTACCGGGATACCGGCCTTGATGCGGTAGGCCGCGCGATCGTCTTCAGTACCCTGCTCCAGCTCCAGGTTGATGTAGCCACTGGAGATCAGGGGACAGGTCTCGGACATGCCGTAGGCTGCTGACAACACCATGCCCTTCTTCTTGGCCGCCTCATACAGGCTGCGGTTCAGCGCGCTGCCACCAATAATCACGCGCATACCGCCAAAATCCATATCCTTGGCACCATCAGCGTTAAGCACCATCTGCAAAATGGTCGGTACGCAATGGGAGAAGGTCACCTTTTCTTCGCGGATCAGCTTGCAGAGCATTTCCGGCTCATAACGGCCCGGATAGACCTGCTTGGTGCCCAGCAGCGTCGCAGTGTAAGGAATACCCCATGCATGCACGTGGAACATGGGTGTAATCGGCATGTACACATCGCGGTTGCCAAACAGGCGCACGCTATCCAGTCCACCCATGGTCGACGCCTGAGTCAGGGTGTGCAAAACCAGTTGGCGGTGGGTGAAATACACGCCCTTCGGATTGCCTGTAGTGCCAGTGGTGTAGAAGGTCGTTGCGACAGAATTCTCGTCGAATTCAGGGAAATCGTACGTCGGTTCGGCCGCAGCCAGCAACTCTTCGTACTCGCCCACCAGATCAGGGAGCTCGGCAGTCTTTTCCTGTCCATCGGTCAAGAGAATGGTTTTCTTGACAGTGGTCAGATCACCTTCAATGGCCTTATAAATAGGCACAAATTCACTATTGACCAGCACGAAAATGTCTTCGGCATGATTCATGGTGTACAGAATCTGATCGGGCGACAACCGGATATTGATGGTGTGCAATACAGCGCCGATCATCGGGATAGCGAACATGCATTCCAGGTAACGGTTGCTGTCCCAATCCATCACTGCGACGGTGTCGCCCGCCTTGACGCCCGCATTGGTCAGAGCATTGGCGAGCCTGCAGACCCGCTGATTGAGAGTGGCGTAGTCATACCGGCTGATGTCGCGGTAGACGATTTCCTGGGTGCGCTCATAGCGCTGACCGGATAGCAGAATATTCTTGATCAGCAACGGCGTAGCATGCGCCTCGTCCGTCGGTTTGATGACACGGGTATTGAGCATTGTAATGACCTGTATTGTTGGGCTTGTCTGGTCTGGATGCGGCCTTGGGCCAAGCATGCCTTTACTATAGCCAAGTTTGTCCCCGGCTACCTATCCCTCCTAAGTATGAACCTGGCCACACTTATCCAGCGAGTATACTTAGCAGGTATAATGTTGCAATCAGGTCGATAGATGACCCTGCCATCAAAGTCAGTCATTATTTTTCAGGAGCACAGCATGTCCGATAATCACATTGTCATCGTCAGTGGCGCGCGCACCCCAATGGGTGGCTTTCAGGGCAGCCTGGCCAGCGTAGCTGCCGTGGATCTGGGTGCATTGGCGATTCGTGAAGCCGTCAGCCGCGCCGGCATCCAGCCCACTGATGTGGAAGAGGTGATCATGGGCTGCGTGTTGCCCGCAGGCCTCAAGCAGGGCCCCGCCCGTCAGGCAAGCCTGAATGCCGGCCTGCCCGCCGCGACCGGCTGCACTACCATCAACAAGCTGTGTGGTTCGGGCATGAAAGCCGTGATGCTGGCCCACGATCTGCTCAAGGCAGGCACCAACAAGATCATGGTCGCCGGCGGAATGGAAAGCATGTCCAATGCCCCCTACCTGCTTGAAAAGGCTCGCGGCGGCATGCGCATGGGCCACGGCGAAATCAAGGATCACATGTTCATGGATGGCCTGGAAGACGCCCGCACCGGCCGCTTGATGGGTTCTTTTGCGCAGGAAACCGCAGACAAGAACGGCATTACCCGTGAGGAAATGGACGCCTACGCCATCGAGTCACTGACCCGCGCAAAAAAGGCAATCGACAACGGCTCGCTGGATAGCGAAATCGTACCCGTCACGGTCACCAGCCGCAAAGGCGAAACCGTGGTAAAGGACGACGAGCAGCCGCATAACGCCAATATCGACAAGATCCCCGGCCTGCGCGCCGCCTTCGGCAAGGACGGCACCATCACCGCCGCCAACGCCAGCTCGATTTCCGACGGCGCCAGCGCCCTGGTATTGATGACTGCAGCCGAAGCTGAAAAGCGTGGCTTGCAGCCACTGGCCCGCATCGTTGGCCATGCGACCCAGAGCCAGGACCCGAGCGAGTTCACCACTGCCCCGGTCGGCGCGCTGCGCAACCTGTTCGACAAGACCGGCTGGAAAAAAGACGAAGTGGATCTGTTCGAGATCAACGAAGCCTTCGCCATGGTCACCATGTTGGCTATGCGCGAGCACGATCTGGACCACGCCAAGGTGAATATCTTTGGGGGCGCCTGCGCCCAGGGCCATCCGGTTGGCTCCACCGGCTCGCGGATCATCGTCACGCTGATCAACGCCCTGCAGAAAACCGGCGGCAAGCGTGGTGTTGCAGCGCTGTGCATTGGTGGTGGTGAGGCAACAGCAGTAGCGGTCGAGCTGGCCTGACCAAACCCGATGCATTTGCCCTTCTGGTTGGTCACTGCAGTGCTCGCGCCTGTTCTGCTCTACCAGGGCAGGCGGACGCGGCGCATAACCCCGCGTTTACCTGACGGCAGCGGAACTCCAGGCGGGCAGTACGGCGAGGGCACGCCTGAGCGGCGCATACTCGTACTGGGCGAGTCCACGGCGGCCAGCGTCGGTGTCGCCACTCATGACCAGGGCCTGGCCAGTCAGCTGGCTCGGCTGATCCACCAGCACTCAGCGAGCACGACCGCCTGGCACACCTTCGGGGTAAATGGCATTCGCCTGCAAGCACTCAACGGCGCGCTGGTAAAGGCGGAGCTTCCGCCCGCAGATCTCGTGCTCCTGAGCATGGGGGTCAACGATGCTACGGGATTCACATCCCGAAATCGTTTCCGCCAACAGCTGATTGCCCTGCGTCAGATGCTGGCAGCGCGCTACTCGGCGCCCCTGGTGCTACTCGGCGTGCCACCCATGCATTCGTTTACCGCCCTGCCTTCACCGTTACGCCAGGTCATGGGCTGGCGTGCCCGACAGCTGGATGACGTATACGCCCGGTTGGCCCACGAGAGAACGGGTGACTTTATTCATCTGCGCTACCCACTGGTAACCGACCCCGATCTGCTTGCCTCGGACGGTTATCACCCCGGCCTGAAGGGGTATCGGCATATTGCCGAGGCACTGATGCAAGAAGGAATAGATCTGCTTCACTGACCCGCGCAGATCACCCGTGGGCGACCTTGCCTGGCACCTCAGCCATTCTTGCCGAGAACAGGCCCTGGCCCGAGCGCCTTTGCCGGCAGCATCCGCACAATCCAGCTCAGCAGCATCCCGTACAGCGGCACGAACAATACCAGGCTGATAATCAGCTTGATCGCATAGTCGACCGTGGCAATCTCGACCCAGTTGGCGGCCATGAACGGATCGTCGCTATGCCAGAACGCCACCGAGAAGAACAGGTAGGTATCCAGCAGATTACCGATCACGGTCGATGCTGCCGGGGCGATCCACCACTGGCGCAACTGACGCAGGCGATCGAATACCTGCACATCCAGCAACTGGCCCAGCGCATAGGCAAGAAAGCTCGCAACGGCGATGCGGAATACAAAGAGATTGAATTCTCCCAGCGCCGCCAGTTCACCAAAACGCGCCTCCTGGAACAGTACCGACACCACGTATGAAGCTACCAATGCGGGCAACATCACCCGGGCAATAACCCGCCGTGCGGCACCCTTGCCCATAAGCCGGACAGTCAGATCAGTCGCCAGAAAAATGAACGGGAAACTGAACGCTCCCCAGGTGGTGTGCCAGCCGAACAGGGTGACCGGCAACTGCACCAGGTAGTTGCTGACGATGATAATGAGGATGTGAAACGCGATAAGACCGGCCAGAACGGAGCGGCTGATCGTAGATGCTAGCAACGACATGGGATGTCCTTTTTGGGATGTAATGGGGTTAGGGAACCCATTGCCACAACCACTCTGGCTGCGTGCGGCCGGCATTCTAGCGCTTTGTCAGTCAAAAAGGTACCGATGCAGACGGGCGGTGTACTGCTTGATGACCCCCGTCAACTTATCTTCACGGCGGCTCTGCTAGTCTTACCGCCAGGCCCAGCCAGGACAGATCCATGGAAATAAACACGCCCGTTACCGTGGCGATCGCGATCATAGCGCTATGGATTGGATTTCATATCAATCGGCGAGTGGCCTTGCTGCATACCTACAATATCCCTCCCGCCGTTACCGGCGGCTTGCTGATCAGTGCGCTGGTCGCAGTGATCGAAGCCACTACCAGCCGGGACATACGTTTTGATCTTCAGTTACGAGATCTGCTGCTGATCACCTTCTTCGCCACCATTGGACTTTCCGCGCATCTACGGCAGATGCTGGAGGGCGGCAAGGCGTTGGCAATCATGCTCGGGCTGGCAATCGTTCTGCTGATATTCCAGAACCTGACCGGCACCCTTTTGGCACTTGTGGCTGGCGAAAGCCCCCTCCTCGGCCTGATTGGCGGGAGCGTTTCCCTTGCCGGCGGGCACGGTACAGCCATCACCTGGGGTCAGTTATTCGAAGAGCATTTTGGTCTGACCAACGCCAGCTCCATGGGCATGACCTTCGCCACCGCCGGCCTGATCATGGGCGGGTTGATTGGCGGTCCGGTGGGAGCCTGGCTTATTCGACGCAACAATCTGCATTCAGACGCCGCGCACGCCGAGATCCAGCATATCGAGTCCGGCAACAAGGTTACCTACATCATCGAATTGAACAGCGTGCTCACCGCTGTGTTGTTGATCGCCCTGTGTTTCGCCCTGGGCGCGACAATGTACGGCTGGCTATCGGGTGTTGGGGTTCGCTTGCCGGCATTCCTTACCGCCATGTTCCTGGGTATAGCACTTACCAACGGCCTGGAGTTGTTCAAGGTCACCATCGATCACAGACCCATACAGCTCGCGGGCGACTTGAGTCTGCAGCTATTTCTCGGTATGAGTCTGATCAGCCTGCCGCTGCTATCTCTGCAGGGCGCGCTTGGCATGATCAGCGTGGTCATGGTGATGCAGGCCGCTGTCATCACTCTGCTGACCATTTTTGTAGTCTTCCCGCTGCTGGGCCGCGACTATGACGCAGCCTGCATCAGCGCCGGCTTTATCGGCATGGGCCTGGGCGCGACGCCAATCGGTATCGCCAACATGAACGCACTGACCAACCGATTCGGGCCCAGTCCCAAGGCCTATCTGGTCATACCACTGCTAGGCGCCTTTTTCATCGACATCGCCAATGCCACGCTGGTGCAGCTGATTCTGAGTCTGGAGATGTTCCAGAGCTAACGACCAAGAACTAGCGTACTGGACAGAACCAGGGGTGTAACAACAGCCGCGAGCACATTCAAACCCAGATAGGGGCTTAATCGCTCGAGCTCATCTGCGTATCGGCGGGCACCTTCCCAAGCTACAAGCCCGGCCGCCGCAGGCACCAAGGCCAGCAGGGTTAGCGATGACAGGATTCCTGAGTCGACACTCAGCACAATAACAAGCATGGCCGCCGCCGCCATGAAACCGTATACACCGGTTGCAAACTCTACACCGTAGGCAATCGGCAAATGCCGCCGTCCGACCTGGCGGTCAGCCTCCAGATCTGGAAACTGGTTGAGCAACAACAGGTTATTCGCCAGAAAAAAAGGCACCAGTGACACAACAGCCGCACTCCCGCTGTACTGCCCAGTGAGCACGAAATGGGTACCCATCACCACTAGCGGACCAAAAGCGATACCCGGAGTTACAAGACACAGCCAGGGAAGCCTGTTCACCCACCGGGTATAGAACACAATAATGACCAGCCCCAGGATACCAATCGGGAGTATGGCTGCTCCAAACTGCGCCAGAAAATACAAACCAATCAAAACAACTGCCGCCAGGCATCCGCCGGCAGTCCAGCGCACCGCCATTGCCGCATCCGGCCACCTTATCAACGCGCCACTGCCACCACTAAAGGGCGTGCGCGAAGTAAGCGCATCCAGCCCGCTGCGGAAGTCCTGATACTCGTTGAGTGTGTTAACTGCAATATGCGCAGCCAGCGCGCCGATCATTGCCAGCCACAGGTTGGCCCAGAGCACCGGCTCAGTTCCTGCAAAGGCTGTTGCAACGCCCAGGAACACACAGCCTGGCGTCAGCACCAGAAAGGGTAACCGCATGGATTGGAACACGGCTTTGAGCGTCACCAGGCAACCTCGTCACTGAGATCCGAAGCGGACCCGTGGAATTTCAGCAACGATGTTACCGGAGGCTGGTGCAGGGGATATTGCTGCAGGTCAAAGACCCAAGGCACCTCGGCGCAACCAGTCGTGCACAAAGGCGAGCTTCTGACGCGCGTGGTCAGACAGCACAAAGGGATAAATATCTGACAGACCCATGGCACGATTGACGTGGTTTACGCCCACGGTCAGTGTCGCAGCAATGTGAATAAGTCGATCGGCATCCGGCTCCGAATAAGGGTCCCAGCCAGCATCAGGAATCTGCGGCGAGGAAAGGCCGGTGGCGACAAAGCTGTCTGCTATATCTGTCAGGTGGAGCAGATGCGCCGCCGTCTCGGCCCAATCTTCGTGGGGATGGGCCGACGCGTAGCTGGTCAGGTAATGCTCCTTCCAGTTCTCAGGAGGGCCGTTCGCATAGTGATATTGCAGCGCGCCAGGGTAGTCGATCATCACATCACCGAACATGCCCTGAAAGGCCTCCAGAAAGTCCTCGCGCAGGCTCAAACGCCACCAGAGCATGTGAGCAATCTCATGCCGCATATGGCCAATCATGGTGCGGTAGGGCTCTTCCAGTGCCTCACGGCGAGTAGTTACCAGCACAGGGTCCACCTCCGCCACACTGATCGTCACTACACCACCAGCGTGCCCCATGGGAACGGGTGTTGTACCTTCAGCCAGCAAATGAAACACCGGGCGAGCTCCTGGATCCTCTGGTCTGAACCAGTGCCAGCGCCCCAGATTATCCAGAGCCCAGCGCTTGGCAGCCTCGGTTTGTGCCCAGTTGGGAAGAGCATTGGCAATCGACGTATCCGGAGCCAGCTCTGTCATGCTGCAGGACCGGCAAAATTCGCCTTCGGCAGGTGCTATCCAGTTACAACCGATGATGTCGCGATTGGCACAAAAAGGTGGTGTGGGCAGAAATGCGCGCGCCTGCGGGTCGTACGCGACTGGCATACCCTCCGCCGTGGCAAGATTGTCGAACCACAGAGAGCCGGCGCCAACCGGATTGGAAAAAACACGCATAAGCGAGCTCCTGAAAAAGCGTTAGCTCTCAGCATGGACCCTGAGCCTGGAACTACAAGTTATTGATGCTCAATAAAACCGATGGAGCGCCTGCTATAGTCTGAATCAAACAGCGACAGCAGGCCGAGACATGTCACAGACAATGGGATTGACCGAGCGAATCGAACATATCCGCAAACTGCCCCCGCGGGATGCCGCCGAGGAGCTGGTCGGGCTGCCGGCGGACGATATCCAGTTCATTCTCGCGCGCCTGCCAACCGATCAGGCTATGCAGGTGGCCTCCCACTTGGGCGAAATCGCCGCTCCAGGGGACACCGCCACGCGCGTGGTGTTGTCCGGAATCGAAGAAACCATTGGCGAGCTGATGACCCCCGCCACAGCGACGCTCCCCTCCAGCTATACGGTTGCCGAAGCCTTGGCGTTCATGGTGAAAAGTGCAAACGTGGCCGAAATCAGCTACATATTCGTAGTCGAGGAAAACCGCCTGGTCGGGCTCGTGGGCATGCGCGATCTGATTCTCTCCAAGCCATCCGAAGCGCTGTCCAGCATCATGGTGCTTGAGCCATTCGCGTTTCATCAGAGCACACCCATCAAGAGCGCAGTCAGCGAAGTGCTCTACCGGCACTACCGCATCTATCCAGTGGTGGATGACCAGCAATGTGTGGTGGGCGAAGTGCGCGGCTGGAAACTCTATGAGCGCATTGTCTCCGAGCTCAGCACCCAGGCCGGCTCCCAATACGGTGTGGCAAAGGAGGAGCAGATCAATACGCCCGTACTGGCCGCCTTCCGGATGCGCCATCCGTGGCTACAGGTCAACCTGATTACCGCCTTTGCAGCGGCTTTTGTGGTGGGGATGTTCGAGGGCACCATCTCACAGATTGTCGCCCTCGCCGCCTTTCTGCCGGTGCTTGCCGGCCAGAGCGGCAACACCGGCTGCCAGGCACTGGCAATTACCCTGCGCGGCATAACGTTGGGCAAGATACAGGACTACCCGCTCAGGCAGTTGCTGCGCAAAGAGATACTACTAGGCGCCCTCAATGGCGCAGCGGTCGGGGTTATTGCCGGCACTGCAATGTTTGCCTATGCGCTTTTTACCGATTCTGCCAATCCGGCCATGCTCGGCTTCGTTATTTTTATCGCGATGATTGGCGCCTGCATGGCCAGCGGCATATTTGGGGTTGCCGTCCCCTTGCTGCTCAAACGCTTCGGCGCAGACCCGGCAACGGCCAGCAGCATTTTCCTGACCACTTTCACCGACATTATCGGTATGGGCTTGATGCTGTTCCTGGCGACCTCATTGGTGCTCTAGGGTTAGCCCTCGAACATCCTCTCAAAATCAGGATTGTTCTCTGCTTTGCAGGCGGCCCGGTCCATCTCGATCCTGCTCATCCGGGCTGTCAGCTCCTCAAGAAAACAGGCATCTACCCGTACCTCCGGCACCGTCAGTGACTCGGCAGAATAGTGCCCAGTAAACCCCGATAACGTCTTGTTGGTCAGCGTCTGTAGCGCAGTCACGGTCGGCATCTTGCCCTTGCCCTCGCAATGAAAACTGCCGGCCACACAGCGACAGTCCGGGCTCACATGATAGGAACCGATTCGCGTTTTGGCGGGCAGCCTGAGTATCGACCCGGGAATATCCCCGGCCAGTGTGGACCCGGGCTTGTAGGCGCCGTAAACAATGGCGCGTATCTCGACGCCGAAGGGATTGGACACATACCATTTCACGGGACTATAGGAGCTGAGCACCAACACCACAGGGTCAGCCGTCTTCTCCAGATTGACGATGGTCGTCATGTCCCGGGCGGAACTTTCGTACAGACCCGCATACAGCACCTGAAAGTCATCAAGCAGATTCGCCTGCAGGCGCATCTTGATCTGATCCATATCCAGATAAGTGACGCTGGAGTGTATGCCCACGCTGAACTCGGTCGTGTGCCAATTATTGACGTATTCCACCTCGATCTTGTGCTCACCGGGCTCAAACCGGTACAGGATCGACTGGTCCGATCCACCTTCGAACAACACTCGGCCATTGATCAGTATTCGTGTTTTCGACCAGCTCTGGCTGACAGTAAAGCTCATGACCTCCTGCTGCTTGAATTCGAGCATCCCCACCCAGTAACCGCCAAAATCACCCGATTCAATTCCGTGAAAATCATCACGTATATAGTTGATAGCTATGCCCCCGACGGACTCGGTTGCAATCACCTGGCGAGGCTGGTTGGTATTAATGTAGAACGCCTGAAAACCATCCTCTGGCAGCGCGCCAGAGGGATTTGCGTGCTCCCCCCAACTGGATTGGGCAGGACTCAGATCGGCTGCTGTTTTTATCGCTGAGGCATTGCGGTCCTCAACAGAAGCCGTTGATTTAACACTGTGTGGTTTCTGCACGGCCTCGCGTAAACGCTGCTTGCGGGCCTCGACATAGACGCTGTCTGCCCGAGTGCAGTCAAGCTGGTAACCGTACTCAAGGATCGATTTCTGATAGGTACAGTAACTGACAAATGCGTCGAACTGCCCCTGATAAACCGTCTCATCACCGTGCAGCAACTCTGGATAATGCCCGGTTCTATCAAAGTAGGACTCCACCTGTTGATATATATGACGTGACACTACGCCGCTGTTGATTGCCCGGTTGCGTTCGGTGCTCGATGCAGCGCGATAAGTATCGAGCCGCACCGCGCGCTCCTTGATGGCCTCGGTGGCCGCCACAGTATCCAGGTACTGCGTACCAATACGATCAAAGGTGCCCAATGCCAGCTCAAGCTCCCCGCGATCCCACTGCTGAATCGCCTGATTCAACAGCGTTCGCGCCGCTTTTTCAGAGTCAGCACAAGCAGCCACGACTGATACAAGCAAAAACGTTAATAAACACTTTTTAATCACAACAAGACCCTTGTGTTTTATGCACGCCTGCGCGGCGGGTTGAACGGTTCGGGAGGGATCTACCCCTTTTTCGCGGTCTGCACTTTGCAATTGGTTACCAAGCGTTGTTTCGCAAAGCGTGTCTCAGCGGCTTATGCTTGGCTATTCACCTTGCCCGTACCCCTTGCTGAATTTAAACAAGTGTTTAACACTGATAAACCTTTTTTCACCGCCCATATAGACAGGAGCATTTCATGAGCGATATTCGTTTTGACGACAAGGTCGTCATCGTAACCGGTGCCGGCGGCGGCATTGGCCGTGCCCACGCGCTGTTGTTCGCCAAGCACGGCGCCAAAGTTGTCGTCAACGATCTGGGTGGCAGCACCCAGGGCGAAGGCGCAAACAGCGAAGCAGCCCTCAAGGTTGTTGAAGAAATCAAGGCTGCAGGCGGTACTGCCGTTGCCAACCCGGACAACGTAATCGACGGTGAAAAAATCGTGCAGTGCGCGATGGATAACTTCGGTCGTGTGGACGTTGTGGTCAACAACGCGGGCATCCTGCGAGACAAGAGTTTTGCCAAGATGACCGACGCTGATTGGGATCTGGTCTACAAGGTTCACGTCGAAGGTGCCTACAAGGTAACCCACGCTGCCTGGCCCTACATGAAGGACAGCAATTTCGGTCGCATCATATTTACCGCTTCCACTTCCGGTATCTACGGTAACTTTGGCCAGGCCAACTACGGCATGGCCAAGCTGGGTCTGTACGGTCTGACCCGCACCCTGGCGATCGAAGGCCGCAAGAACAACATCTTCGTCAACGCGATTGCGCCGACTGGCGGCACGCGCATGACTGAAGGTCTGTTCCCGGAAGGTGCTTTCGACAAGCTCAAGCCTGAGCTGGTCAGCCCGCTGGTTGCATACCTCTGCTCGGAAGACAGCAAAGAGACCGGCAGCTTGTTTGAAGTCGGTGGCGGCTGGATGGGTAAGGTTCGCTGGGAGCGTTCGCTGGGTATTGGCTTCAACCCCGATGAAGGCTTCACGCCCGAAGACGTGGCTGCCAACTTCGAGAAGCTGTGCGACTTCGAAGGCGCTGTGCATCCGAAGGACAACATCGAGGCGCTGCGTGAGCTGATGGCTAATATTCAGAAGTTCAGCTGACCATAAAAGCCTCAAGCTACAAGCGGCAAGCTTTAAGCTGATTGTGGTTAGGTGGATCAAGAGCCCGTACTGTTTCGCAGTACGGGCTTTTTGGTTTCTGGCCGGCGGGGCCGGCTTTGTTCGAGGTGGAACTCGAACGTTCCCAGAGGCGGGGGCCGGTGTGAGGTGAAACTCGAACGTTCCCAGGGTTGGTGCTTATTGGGAATGTCGAGTTCCATCTTGACCAGCGGGGTCTCAGGAAGCATCTCTGGTGAAGTAAGACTAAGGCCCAACAAAGTGCCACTTTCGCCAGACAATAAAAAAGCCCGGCCCTGATATCAGGGCCAGGCTTTTGCACAAGCAGCTCGTCGCTTGCAGCTTGAAGCTTGCCGCTAAGCAACGCGTCAGATGTAGAACGCTTCCAGAGGCGGGAAGCCGTTGAATTCGATAGCGCTGTAGCTGGTGGTGTAGGCACCAGTAGAGAGCCAGTACATCCGATCGCCAATGGCCAAGTTCAGCGGCAGGCCGTATTTGTAGCTTTCGT
>NZ_VTTI01000005.1:110068-192386 GCF_008641105.1 Halopseudomonas salina | reverse complement strand
ACATGATGTCGGCGCTGTCGCAGGTCGGCCCGGCGATAACGACGTCTTCCAGTTCGCCTTGCTTCTCGGTGTAGATCGGGAACTTGATCGACTCGTCCATGGTTTCGATCAGGCCGGAGAATTTGCCAACGTCGGTGTATACCCAGCGCTCCAGGGCGGTGTGGGACTTGCGCGACACCAGCACTACTTCACTGACCAATACGCCCGCATTACCAATCAGGGAGCGACCAGGCTCGAGAATGATCTCGGGCAGGTCGTCACCAAAGTCTTCCTGCAGGAAACGGGTGATTTCTTCTGCGTAGGTTTTCAGGGTGTTGGTCTTGGTGATGTAGTTGGCCGGGAAGCCACCACCCATGTTGATCATCTTCAGGGTGATATTGTCCTCTTCCTTCAGGCGTTCGAAGATTACCTTCACCTTGGCGATCGCCGCGTCCCAGGCGCCAATATCACGCTGCTGTGAGCCCACGTGGAAAGAAATACCGTAGGGCTCCAGGCCCAGTTCACGGGCCAGAACCAGCAGGTCCATGGCCATGTCGGTCTGGCAACCGAACTTGCGCGACAGCGGCCAGTCAGCCGTGGTCGAGCCTTCAGTCAGAATGCGCACATAGATTTTCGAGCCCGGTGCGGCCTTGGCGATATTGCGCAGGTCGGCTTCTGAGTCTGTGGCGTACAGCCGCACGCCCTTTTCATAGAATGCGCGGATATGCTTGGACTTCTTGATGGTGTTACCGAAGCTGATCTGCTCGGGCTTGACGCCCAGGGCCATGACCTTTTCCAGCTCATAGATGGAGGCGATATCGAAGTTGGCGCCCTTGTCCTTCAGCAACCCCAAAACTTCATTGGACGGGTTGGCCTTGACCGCGTAGTAGACCTTGCCGAAGGGAAAGCCTTCGACTAGTTCGTCATAGGCACGGTCGATGGTTTTCAGGTCAACAACCAGGAAGGGGGTCTCGTGCTGATCGGCGCAGGCCTTGATACGGCTGAAGGTTTCGCGATCAAAGTATTCGTCGAGTTTGATAGACATGCATTGGCTCCAAAGCAACTATTTCAGGTCGGGTCGTGTGAAGAAATAACCCGGGGGGTGCGAACGTCTGATCAGTATCCCCACTTTGGTTCGCCTACTTCCCAAGGCGTGCGCCGAAAGCAATAAGAACGCCGTATTGCGCGTGTCTCGCTGTCTCGTCGTCAGTACTTGAGCCGTATGGATCGTGCCAGCCTCAACGTTCGTGGCGCACCATAAGACCAAGCGATCTCGGGGTCAATAGGGACCTGACATTTCATTAATCTTCCCAGCTGTGGATGACAAAAGTACGGTTTTACCTGCGCATTTATCTGATCCTTAAAGCTAAGACCTGCGGTCTTCATACTAGACCATCAGGCCGGCCAACGGCGGCAACATCCCCTCCCCTGCGCGCACCAAAACGGGACCAACGGCACTGTTTTGGGCCGCGAAAGACCATGCACGTCGGCTACTCCGACATCTTTCCATCGAAAGCCAGACACTCTGGACTGGAGGTATTTCATTGTTTTACAAGGTATTTATTTGTCAATTAATGACATTGTCAGAAATTGGCACGTTACCTGCTCTCTCGTGTTGAACACCCACTTGTATACAAGACGGTATTTTCACGATCAGCAGGAGGCCAGATGGCTCAGCAATCCGGATGGACAATCACAGAGTGGCTCGAAGCCTACCGCAGCGGCGACCTGACTCCACGCACCGCCCTTGAGCAAATTCATGCGCAACTCGATGGGCAGGACCCTGCGTTCATCCATGTGCTTTCCCATGCCGAACTGAGCGCTCAGCTCGATGCGCTGGAAGCACTGCCCGACGCACGCCAGCTGCCCTTGTATGGCATCCCCTATGTGGTAAAGGACAATATTGATGTTGCCGGCCTGCCAACCACCGCCGCCTGCGCTGAGTATGCCTATACAGCTACTGCTGACTCCACCTGTGTGGCGCGTTTGCGTGCGGCCGGTGCTGTGGTCCTGGCCAAGACCAATCTCGATCAATTCGCTACCGGACTGGTCGGTACTCGCTCACCCTATGGCCCGGTACCCAATAGTTTCGACAAGCATTACATCTCTGGCGGCTCCAGCTCCGGGTCCTCGGTCAGCGTCGCCCGCGGCCTGGTGCCGTTCAGCCTGGGTACCGACACCGCAGGATCCGGCCGCGTGCCGGCTGCCTTTAATAACCTGGTCGGACTCAAACCTACTCGAGGCCGCTTCAGCACCACTGGCGTAGTGCCGGCCTGTCGCAGTCTGGACTGCGTATCGATTTTTGCCCTGAATGTGACGGATGCTGAGATAGTCGCCGGCGTGATGGAAGGTTTTGACTCTACCGACGGCTATTCCCGCAAGCCGCCAACTGCCGCCACGCTGTTACCGGTCAAGCCACGACTGGGCATCCCCGCCTCGCTTCCCTGGTTCGGCGACAGCCAATATGCGGCCGCCTGGGAAGCCAGTCTGTCCAAACTGCAGGCGATGGGCGTGGAGCTGGTCGAGCTTGATTACAGCCCGATGCAGCAACTGGCTGAGTTGCTCTATGGAGGGCCGTGGGTGGCCGAGCGCTACGCTGCGGTCTCTGAATTCATGGACGCCCACGCCGACCAGATGAACCCGGTGGTGCGCGGCATCCTGGCCCAGGCGCAGAACTTCAGCGCTACGGATACCTACAAGGCCGAATACCGCCGCGCGGATCTGGCACGGACCATTCAGGCGCTCATGGGTAGCGTGGATGCGCTGCTGGTACCGACCACTCCGCGGATGCCGACCCTGGAAGAAGTGGAACAGGATCCGGTCGGGGTCAACAGCCAGCTTGGCACCTGGACCAACTTCGTCAACCTGGCAGACTGCTCCGCGTTGGCGCTGCCCGCCGGCCTGCGCGAAGACGGCCTGCCATTCGGCATCACACTGATTGGCGCCGCTTGGCAGGATGGCTCACTGGCTGAATTCGGTCGCCGTTGGGAGGCTTTCGCTCCCTGGAAAGCCGGCGCTACCGATCGCTCATTACCCGCACCTGTTATAGCTACCCAAGTTCCCGCCGGACATGTACGACTGGCTGTAGTCGGTGCCCACCTGAGCGGCATGCCCTTGAACATCCAATTGACCGAGCGCCATGCACGCTTTGTCGAGAGCACTTTTACCGCCGGCAATTACCGGCTCTACGCCCTGCCCAATACCACACCACCTAAACCCGGTCTGATCCGCGCCAACGAGGGAGCAACCATTGCCGTTGAGCTCTGGGATGTACCAGTCGACCTGTTCGGCAGTTTTGTTGCGCTGGTTCCAGCCCCGCTGGGTATCGGGACTCTGACACTGCAGGACGGCCGTGAGGTGAAGGGCTTCATCTGTGAGGGCGCTGCAGTCGATGGCGCTACCGATATCACGCATCTTGGCGGCTGGCGCGCCTACATCGCCTCACGCTGAGCACATCAAAGGGACTTGCACCATGCTGAACACTGTACTGATAGCCAACCGCGGGGAGATTGCGGTCCGCATCGCCCGCACCCTGAAGACCATGGGCATCCGCTCGGTGGCCATTTACTCCGACGCCGACCGGAACAGCGCTCACGTACATGCTTGTGACGAGGCAATCTGCCTGGGCGGTAACAGCGCCGCCGACAGCTACCTGCAGGCCGACCGCATACTGGCGGCTGCCAAGGATTGCGGCGCGCAGGCGATCATTCCGGGGTATGGCTTTCTGTCCGAAAACGCCAAGTTTGCCGAACAGTGCGAAGCAGCCGGTATCGCCTTCTGCGGTCCTACACCGGACCAGATCCGCCAGTTCGGTCTCAAGCATACCTCCCGCGAGATTGCCGAGCGTGCCGGTGTGCCACTTACGCCCGGCACCGGTCTGCTTGCCTCCCTGGAGGAAGCCATCAGCTCCGCCGCCGAACTGGGTTACCCGGTCATGCTGAAAAGTACCGCCGGCGGCGGCGGCATCGGTCTCACGCGTTGTAACGATGAAGCAGCACTGATCGAAGCCTTCGAAACCGTCAAACGCCTGGGGCAGAACTTCTTCAGCGACAGCGGCGTCTTCCTTGAGCGCTTTGTGGATAATGCGCGCCATGTGGAAGTACAGATATTCGGCGACGGCAAGGGTCAGGTGCTGGCTCTGGGCGAGCGTGACTGTTCCCTGCAGCGCCGCAATCAGAAAGTGGTCGAGGAAACCCCCGCACCCGATCTGCCCGCCGCCACCCGTGAGAAGCTGATGACCGCCTCGGTGGAGCTGGGCAAGGCAGTCAACTATCGCTCCGCCGGCACCGTGGAATATATCTACGATGCCAACCGTGATGTGTTCTATTTTCTCGAGGTAAACACGCGTCTGCAGGTCGAGCATCCGATTACCGAGGCATGCACCGGTGTGGATCTGGTCGAGTGGATGATCCTGACCGCCGCCGGGGAGCCGCCGGCCCTGAATATAGAAATTAACCCCAAGGGCGCAGCAATCGAAGTGCGCCTGTATGCCGAGGATCCGGTCCGCGATTTCCAGCCCTCCCCCGGCGTGCTGACCCATGTGAGCTTTCCGGAAGACGCCCGCATCGATACCTGGGTTGCGACCGGCACTGAAGTCTCAGCCTACTACGACCCGATGATCGCCAAGATCATTGTGCACGGCAGCGACCGCGTCGACGCCATTGCGAAAATGCGTGCCGCGCTGGACAGCACCTCGGTCGCCGGCATCGCCAGCAACCTGGACTACCTGCGCCAGATCATCGCCACCGACTTTTTTGCCGCTGGCGATGTGGCAACCAATCGCCTGGCCAGTTTTGATTTCCAAGCGCCGGTGATCGAGGTGGTGAAACCCGGCACATACACAACGGTGCAAGACTTCCCCGGTCGTGCTGGCTATTGGAGTGTCGGTGTGCCGCCTTCGGGGCCGATGGACGACTATGGCTTCCGCCTGGCCAACCGGATTGTCGGTAACCACGAGAGTGCAGCCGGCCTGGAATGTACGCTGATCGGTCCGACTCTGCGCTTTCATACCGATAGTGTGATCGCCCTGACCGGTGCACAATCAAGTGCCACTCTGGATGGTACCGAAGTGCCCTTCTGGGCACCGGTTAGCGTCAAGGCCGGACAGGTGCTTGAAGTCGGCAAAGCCAGCACCGGTTGCCGCTCCTATCTCGCCGTGCGCAATGGCATCGATGTACCGGTCTACCTAGGTAGCCGCTCGACCTTTGTGCTCGGCCAGTTTGGCGGCCATGCAGGTCGCACCCTGCGCGCTACCGACATGCTGCCAATCAGCAATCCGGCGATCGCCGCCTGCACCACGTCCGCGCCCTGCTACGAGCCGGCTGCCGCCCCGCATGGACTGATTCCCGACTACGCCAGTGACGACACCGGTCCGCGGGAGTGGGAAGTCGGTGTGCTTTACGGGCCCCATGGGGCGCCGGACTTTTTTACCGAAGAAGCCATCGAGATGTTCTTCGGCACCGCCTGGGAGGTGCACTACAACTCCAACCGCCTGGGCATACGCCTGAACGGCCCCAAGCCGACTTGGACCCGCAGTGACGGCGGCGAAGCCGGACTGCACCCTTCCAACATCCATGACACCGAGTATGCGGTCGGCTCGATCAACTTTACCGGCGACATGCCGGTGATTCTGACCCGCGACGGGCCGAGCCTGGGCGGCTTCGTGTGCCCGGTCACCATCATCAAGGCCGAGCTGTGGAAAGTGGGTCAGGTAAAGCCGGGGGATCGCATTCGCTTCAAGCGAGTGGGCTTTGATACGGCGTTGGCCATGGAGCAGGCGCAGGATCAGGCAATCGAGACCCTCAGTGTGCTGCCGGCAATAGAGCCACAGTCCATCCCCGAGCCGGATCATGGGCTGTCTGCCTGCATTCTTGCGTCACTACCCGAGCAAGGCAGCCGCCCGCTAGTGACTTACCGTCAGGCCGGCGACAAGTACATCCTGCTCGAATATGGCGACAACGTGCTTGATCTGCGTCTGCGACTGCGTGTTCACGCGCTGATGGAAGCACTCAAGGCCACGCCTATCGAGGGCATCATCGAGCTGTCACCCGGGGTGCGTTCACTGCAGGTGAATTACGACAGCCGCGTACTGCATCAGCAGAATCTGGTTGCGGGTCTGCTGGCGATCGAGCACAACCTGCCCGACAGCCTGCGCGTGCCCAGCCGGGTGATTCATCTCCCGATGGCTTTCGAGGACGCTGCCACCCTGGACGCTGTTGCACGCTATCGCCAGTCGGTGCGCGACACCGCGCCCTGGCTGCCGAGCAACACCGAGTTCATGCGCCGGATCAACGGGCTGGACAGTATCGATGCGGTGCGTGATGTGCTGTTCAGCGCCAGTTACATGGTGCTCGGTCTGGGCGACGTGTACCTGGGCGCCCCTTGCGCAGTGCCCGTGGATCCCCGCCACCGCCTGCTGACCTCCAAGTACAACCCGGCGCGTACCTACACCGCCGAGGGCACTGTGGGTATCGGCGGCGTCTACATGTGCATCTACGGCATGGATTCTCCCGGTGGCTACCAATTGGTGGGTCGTACGTTGCCAATCTGGAACAAGTTCCTGAAAAGCCCCGTGTTTATCAACCAGGAGCCCTGGTTGCTGAAGTTCTTTGACCAGGTACGTTACTACGAGGTGTCCGAGGAAGAGCTGACCGAGCAGCGCGAAGCCTTCCGTGAGGGCCGCCTGAATATTCGTATCGAGGAGAGCTACTTCGATCTGGCGGAACACGAACAGTTTCTACATGACAACGCCGAAAGCATCAGCGCATTCAAGGCGCATCAGCAGGCCGCCTTCACCGAGGAAGTTGCACTCTGGCAGGCAGACGAGGAAGCCAACGTCGACGCCGCATTACAAACAAGGACCAGCGAACAACCCATCGAGGTCGACGGCCTGGCGGTACTGGCCGACATCAGCGGCAATATCTGGAAGCTGCTAGTCGAGCCCGGACAAACAGTCGAGGCCGATCAGCCACTGCTGATTGTCGAGGCCATGAAGATGGAGTTCGCCGTGCACGCCGAGCGGGCAGGTCTGGTGGGCGCTATCCACTGCGCCCCGGGCAAGCAGGTGAATGCGGGTGATCTGCTACTGGTTCTCGAGGACTAGATAATGGACCAGGGCGCAGCAAGAGAAACAGGGGTTCTGAGATTGAACAGGGCAGCTGACGGCCAGGCGAGCAAGACGCCAGAACGCCGGCAGAACCTGACCGAACGTATTTATGTGCAACTCAAGCAGAGCATCTTCGATTTTCAGCTGCTGCCCGGGGATCGCTTTACCGAAAGCGAAATAGCCGAGCGGGTTTCAGCCAGCCGTACGCCAGTTCGCGAGGCGCTCACACGCCTGCAACGCGAGGGCTTTGTAGAGGTATCCTTTCGCAGCGGCTGGCAGGTGCGGCCCTTCGACTTCGAACAGTACGAGCAGCTGTATGACGTGCGCATCGTGTTGGAGATGGCGGCGGTCAAGCGGCTATGCGAGATGGAGGCAGCGCCGGCGCTGGATGAACTGAAAGCGATCTGGCTGGTTCACCCAGCGGACCGCCTGAGCGACGGCCCGGCAGTCTGCGCCTTGGATGAACGCTTCCATGAGCAACTGGTCGAGGCCACCGGCAACGTCGAGATGGCCCGTATTCATCATGACGTGACCGAGCGCCTACGCATCGTTCGACGTATCGATTTCACCAAGGCGCCACGCATAGAGGCGACCTATCTGGAGCACGGCAAAATCCTCGGCAGCATTATTCAGCGCCGCACCGAGGAGGCCCAGCTGATGCTCAAGACACACATAGAGGAGAGCAAGGCAGAGGTGCGCAAGATCACCCTGCACATGATTTTTGAAGCACGGCAGAACCAGAACAAAAGCCGACCGCCAGATACGGCGCCAAGCTGATAAAGAAGGGCCGGCGGCATGCTGACCGGCTCCAACCGCGCAGAGATGCACCCGTTGTTTGCAAGCTTGTTTTCACACATCAGGATAAGTACTTCACACGGAGAAAGACCCATGAAAATCAGAAAATTAGTCAAACAGGCCGGGGCGCTTGGCGTCGCGTGCAGCATGGCGCTCAGCGCAATGACTGTGCAGGCTGAAACCATCAAGGTAGGTGTACTGCACTCACTATCCGGCACCATGGCCATTTCAGAAACGACGCTGAAAGACACCATGCTGATGCTGATCGAAGAGCAGAACAAGAAAGGCGGTCTGCTCGGCAAACAGCTTGAAGCCGTAGTTGTGGATCCTGCTTCTGACTGGCCATTGTTCGCCGAGCGCACCCGCGAACTGCTGGAGCAACACAAGGTAGATTCGATCTTCGGTTGCTGGACTTCAGTATCACGCAAATCGGTTCTGCCGGTTATCGAAGAACTGAACGGCATTCTTTTCTACCCGGTGCAGTACGAGGGTGAAGAGTCTTCGCGCAATGTGTTCTACACCGGCGCCGCGCCAAACCAGCAGGCCATACCAGCCGTTGATTACCTGAAGGACGACATTGGCGTGGAGCGCTGGGTGCTGGCTGGAACCGACTACGTCTACCCGCGCACAACCAACCGCATCCTAGAGGCCTACCTGAAAGCCAATGGTGTGGCTGAAGAAGACATCATGATCAACTACACGCCGTTCGGTCACTCCGACTGGCAGAACATCGTGTCCGAAATCAAGCGCTTCGGCAGTGCCGGCAAGAAGACCGCCGTGGTATCGACCATCAATGGCGACGCCAACGTGCCTTTCTACCGCGAACTGGGTAACCAGAAAATCTCCGCTGAAGACATTCCGGTCATCGCCTTCTCCGTGGGTGAAGAGGAGCTGTCAGGTATCGATACCGGTCCGCTGGTTGGCCACATGGCGGCCTGGAACTACTTCATGAGTGAAGATACTCCAGAGAATGCGGCGTTCATCAAGACGTGGCACGAATTCACCAAGAACCCCGAGCGTGTCACTAACGACCCGATGGAAGCGCACTACATAGGCTTCAACATGTGGGTCAAAGCTGTGGAAAAAGCCGGTACTACTGATGTCGATGCTGTGATCGATGCGATGGTCGGCGTGGAAGTGCCCAACCTGACTGGCGGCACCAGCGTCATGTTGCCCAACCACCACATCACCAAGCCGGTGCTGATCGGCGAGATCCAGGATGATGGCCAGTTCCTCACAGTATCCCAGACCGATGATCTGGTCGCCGGTGACGCCTGGTCCGACTACCTGGAAGGCAGCAAGAACCTGATCGGTGATTGGACCGACCCCGTCAACTGTGGCAACTACAACACAGAAACCAAGACCTGCGTGGGCGCCACTGCCGAATAAACGGCAACAGGCTAGCGGTCTCGATTCAGGGGCCGCGATCGGCTACAGGTCCGGCGCGACGCCGGACCTGTCACGACCACACAAGTGAGAACACTGCGATGAATACACCCTGCCGCGCCATAACCTGGCAATCGCTGCGCGTCTGTTGCGCGTGGCTTTTGCTGCTCTGCAGCCTCGGTTTCAACGCCAGTCTGCATGCGCAAACCAATGCAGCAGATCCAAACGACGGCACAGTCGAGTCTGCTCAACCCAACGAATTTGAAACACTGGTCCATCAACTGGTGCAAGGCAACCTGCCCAACCGCATCAAGACCGTTAGCAAGCTCGCTGTCTATGACGATGAAAGGCTGCCAGCCATTTTTACCGCGCTCGCCGCAGGTGACCTGCAGGCCGATCGCAATGATCCCCCTACCGTGGCCATACGCGACGGTGATGTGGCTACCGATGCCCTTACCGGCGAGATGCTGGCGACGACTGAAGGCTTGCGCCGCGTGCCGGTGCACAACGCCCTGCGCACCCAACTGCGCGGACTGATCGCCCAACTCAGCCTGAATAACGCGGATGCGCAGGTACGCTATGACGCTGTACGGCGGATGATTTACGATGGTATCGACGAAGGAACCGTCGAGATGCTGCGCGCCCGGCAAGAGGTGGAGGAATCCACCCTGGTGCTCGAGGCTATAGAGACTGCCAGGGCCCTGTTTCAGTTGAACAGCGAGGATCCGTCAGTGCGCCTGGAGGCGGTACAGCAGCTCAGCGGTTCCCTGGAGCGCCAGGCACGAAACGAACTGGCAGATATCGCAGCCAACGACGCAGCCCCCCAACTGCGCGCCGAGGCGCAACAGGCGTTGCAATCGATCGAGGGTCGCATCAGTTTCTACCGCTTCGTCGAGAATCTGTTCTTTGGCCTGAGCCTGGGCTCGGTCCTGCTACTGGCCGCTATCGGCCTGGCGATCACCTTCGGCGTGATGGGCGTGATCAACATGGCCCACGGCGAGCTGATCATGCTGGGTGCCTATACCACCTGGGGCGTGCAGGTGCTGTTCCCGAGTCTGATCGAGTGGAGCCTGTTGATCGCCATTCCCGCCGCCTTTGTCATCACCGGCCTGGTCGGCATCCTGATCGAACGTGGTGTGATCCGCTTCCTGTACGGCCGTCCGCTGGAAACCCTGTTGGCCACCTTCGGCCTAAGCCTGGTCTTGCAGCAGGCGGTACGCACCCTGTTCAGTCCGCTTAACCGCTCGGTCAGCTCGCCGGACTGGATCAGCGGCACACTGGTCATCAACCCGGTACTGTCGATCACCTACACCCGTCTGTACATCCTGATCTTCGGGCTGATGGTGTTCTTCGCCCTGCTACTGGTGATGAAGCGCACTTCGCTGGGCCTGAAAGTACGCGCTGTCTCGCAGAACCGCGCCATGGCACGCGCAGTGGGTGTGCGCTCGAGCTGGGTAGACGCGCTGACCTTCGGGCTGGGTTCCGGCGTAGCCGGAATCGCCGGCGTAGCGCTCTCGCAGATCACCAACGTAGGCCCCAACCTGGGCCAAGCCTACATCATCGACTCGTTCATGGTGGTGGTGTTCGGCGGCGTCGGCAACCTCTGGGGCACGCTGGTCAGCGCGATGAGCCTGGGGCTGATCAACAACTTCCTGGAACCCTACGCTGGCGCGATGCTGGCCAAGGTCATGGTGCTGATCATGCTGATCCTGTTTATCCAGAAACGGCCCAAGGGACTCTTCCCGCAGAAAGGACGCGCGGCGGCAGACTGATGCGCTTAAACGTGCATCGCTGCTCAAGCCAATGATTATTGAGAGGGAAGTATGCTGATCCAACGTCTATTACTTAACGATCGGGGCGGCATGGTGGTGCTCGGCCTGGTCGCATTGATCGCGATCGTGGTGCCGGTGCTGAACCTGGCCGTGCCACCGGAGTCACCATTGTATGTATCCAACTTTACCGTCGGGCTACTCGGCAAGTTTCTCTGCTTCGCCCTGCTCGCCCTGTCTGTTGATCTGATCTGGGGCTATGCCGGTATTCTGTCCCTGGGTCACGGGGCTTTTTTTACGCTGGGCGGCTACGGGATGGGCATGTACCTGATGCGTCAGATCGGCGATCGCGGTGTATACGGGCATCCCGAGCTGATGGACTTCATGGTAGTGCTCAACTGGGAAACGCTACCCTGGTACTGGCAGGGCTTCGACATGTTCTGGTTCGCGATGCTGATGGTGCTGCTGGTGCCGGGCCTGCTGGCCCTGGTGTTTGGCTGGCTGGCGTTCCGCTCGCGGGTCACCGGTGTGTATTTTGCAATCATCACCCAGGCCCTGACCTACGCACTGATGCTGGCCTTCTTCCGCAACGAGATGGGTTTTGGCGGCAACAACGGATTGAATGACTTTAAGGATATTCTCGGCTTCAGTCTGAGTGCTGACTCGACCCGTGCCGGCCTGCTGATCGCATCCGCCATCATGCTGATTCTCGGCTATCTGGCTTGCCGCTATATCGTTACCTCGCGCATGGGCCGGGTGATCATCTCGATCCGTGACGCGGAAAGCCGCACGCGCTTTTCCGGCTATCAGGTCGAATCCTACAAGCTCTGGCTGTTCGTTTTCTCGGCCATGCTGGCAGCGGTTGCCGGCGCGCTCTACGTACCCCAGGTGGGCATCATCAACCCGGGCGAATTCTCGCCACTTAATTCGATCGAGATGGTGGTATGGGTTGCCACCGGTGGGCGCGGCACGCTGTTCGGCGCCCTGGTGGGTGCGTTTTCGGTCAACTATGCCAAGACCTTCTTCACCACATTTTCACCGGAAACCTGGCTGTTCATACTCGGTGGCCTGTTCGTCATGGTCACCCTGTTCATGCCCAAGGGTCTGGTGGGATTGGCCGGTCGGTTACTGCGCAAGGGAGACAAAGAATGAAAACCACAGAACAACTGCGCGAAACCTGGCGCCGGGATCAGGTGTTTGATTTCGTCCAGCCGCCGCCTGCGTTCGATAGCGTGGTCGATACCACCCACGGCCCGATTCTTTATGTGGAAAACATCAGCGTTAGCTTCGATGGCTTCAAAGCGCTGAACAATCTGGACCTGACTATCGATGAAGGCGAGTTGCGCTGCATCATCGGGCCTAACGGCGCCGGCAAGACCACGATGATGGATGTGATTACCGGCAAGACCAAACCCGACACCGGCAGTATCTGGTTCGGCCAACGTATCGATCTGCTCAAACGTTCAGAACACCAGATTGCACGGGGTGGTATCGGCAGAAAGTTTCAGAAGCCCACGGTGTTCGAGGCGCTTTCGGTATTCGAGAACCTGGAGCTGGCAACCGCGTCGAAAAAGAACGTGTGGTACACGCTGAACAACGATCTGAACGGTGAGCAGCGCGACCGCATTGACGAGGTGCTACGCCAGACCGGCCTGACCGAGCACTACCACCAGGAGGCGGGTGCGCTCTCCCACGGTCAGAAGCAGTGGCTGGAGATCGGCATGCTGTTGGTGCAGAACCCACGGGTGCTGCTGGTCGATGAACCGGTGGCTGGCATGACCGGCGAAGAGGTGGAGAAAACTGCCGAGTTGCTCACCTCGTTGGCAGGCAGGCATTCGGTGATTGTCGTGGAACACGACATGGCTTTTGTGCGCTCCATTGCGCGCAAGGTCACGGTGTTGCACCAGGGTTCAGTGCTGGCCGAAGGCAGCATGGACCAGGTGCAGAACAATCCACGCGTCATCGAAGTCTATCTGGGAGAGTAAGCCGTGCTGCGCATTGAATCGATCAATCAGTTATACAACCAGAGTCATATTCTCTGGGACCTGGATCTGGAAGTTCGCGAAGGCACCTGCGGTTGCTTACTGGGCCGCAATGGTGTGGGCAAGACCACACTGCTCAAGTGCATTACTGGTCTACTACCGGTACGTGACGGGCAGATTCTGCTGAACGGCAAGGACATCACCCGCATGTCCACCGAAAACCGCGCCCGGGCGGGCATCGGCTACGTGCCCCAGGGCCGGGAAATCTTTCCGCTACTGACCGTGGAGGAAAATCTGAAGATTTCCTTGGGCGCACGAGGAGACGGCGCCCGCCAGATTCCCGAGCAAATCTACCAGCTGTTTCCGGTGCTCAAGGAGATGAAGTCGCGACGGGGCGGTGACCTGTCCGGTGGCCAGCAACAACAACTGGCGATCGGCCGCGCACTAGTGCTGGATCCCAAACTGCTGATTCTGGATGAACCCACCGAGGGCATTCAGCCCAATATCGTGCGCGACATCGGAGAGGTGATCCGCAAGCTCAATCGGGAGATGGGTCTGACGGTGTTGTTGGTCGAGCAGAAGCTGCCTTTTGCCCGGCGCACCGCGGATGACTTTTTCATCATGGAGCGCGGGCGGGTAATGGCTGATGGGCCGATTGCAGATCTGAGTGATGAGCTGGTGCAGCAGTATCTGACGGTGTAAACACTCCGTGCTCGGGGGCGGCTTGTACTTTGCCGAACCCGAGAATGGATCCCCGCGTTCGCGAGGATGACGTAAAGGCTTACCTGCGGCGCCCCGTCAATGGACAGCACGCCTTGCAACCCCCTGATTTCCGCGGAGCGGGAATCCATCTTGACCCCACCCCCGTCATTTCTGCGGGGCGCGAATCCATCTTGACCCCACCCCCGTCATTCCCGCGAAGGCGGGAATCCATTTTGACTTAGCGGTTGAATCCCAAAACCTTCACGCTGAAACTCACCGGCTCAACATAAAGGTATTGTATTCCAGATCATCCAGCGACTTGTTCAGACGCATCATCCCCAGCAGCACACAGATCGCCAGCGATACCGTGAAGCCATAACCGTAGAAACTTGGCCCAAGGTACTGACTGAGCAGGGTCAGTGCGATGTTGAGCAAGACAAAGAGGGCGCTCAGCTCCAGCACGATGGCGCGTTTATCCAGATAGAAAAACACGTTGAGCAAAGCCATGAGCAGCAACTGGAAACTCACGCCAATCAGGTCGATGTAAAACAGGGGCAGATAGAAGTGCGAGATTCCCAGCCACTCCAGCAACTTGGGAGCAAACAGGAACAGTAGCACCACTGTGATGCCCTGCACCTTGCAGATTTCCTGCAAGCCCTGCCGGATGGCAACGGTCATTTCACTCTTCAACTGCTGGATATGCTGCAAGGTCTGGCCTTCACGCACTGCGTCGAACAGGCGTTCGTACCACTCGGCAAAATCCGTCTCGATGCGTACCAGAAACACGGCCATCCCTGGGATAATGGAGAGGTAGGCAAGGAAGATCGGTAGATCGTACAACATTGATGCGCGCAACGGCCCGATGACGTGTTCCGACGTCATCGGGTTGAACCAGAAGATGAACTTATCAGCCCAGATACCCATGTTGTAGCAAACGCCGGTCAACAGCAGGCTCAAAAATACCTGTTTGCGGTCGAGAAAATCGAAGGCAATCAGTTTCTCAGCACGGTATTCGCGAAGGATATCGAACAGAAATACGAACAACAGCGTGGCATGACCAAGAAGCAGCGCAAATAGCAGGCCGTCCAGGCCCCAGGGGCGCAGGAAAAACGAAGCCACCACCATAAGCGAATAACCGCCTAGCATCGTCAGCAGGATGCGGTTGTACTGCTTCATGCCCGACAGGAAGATGATCACCAGCCAGAGATTGCACAGGGTGACGAAGTTTGTCAGGACCAGGAGCCTATACAGGAACGGCTGATCAAACAGCCACCACAGCAGTACAAAGGCCAGCAGGCCAGCGCAAATAGTCGCAATAAGCATGATGCCCAGAAGATTGGGCAAAATGACGTGGGGCTTTTTCTCGAACAACCTGTCGGAAACAAATCGGGTAAAGAATACCTGTAGACCACCGGTGGTAATCAACGATGTGGCAAAAAGGTACGTGGTGGTCACCAGAAACTGCCTGACCAGCAATTCCGGAAACACCACGCCAATACTCATGATGCCGATCAGCATGACGCTGATAATCGACAGCACCCATGGGCCCGCGCTCAGCAGACCCGCATATACGTATGCCCGCAGCGTCGACGAGTAGGAATCTCGCGCCAGGATCTTGCGCAGCTCAAAACCGATTCCTGCCATTAGAGGTTCCCCATTGAATTACTGTAAAGCTTGCGATAACGCTCTAACATCAAAGCTTCACCATAGTAGCGATTGGCCCGAGCCACACCCGCGGTCTGCGCCGTCTGCCAGCGCTCAGGGTTGCGCAGCAGTCTGAGGACCGCACTGGCTGTGGCCTGGGGATCAGCGATGGCTACCACTTCGCCAGCCTGGCCCAGATCGCGATCCTCGGCTGTGCCGCCCTCGATAAGTTCACGACACGAACCGACATCACTACTGACTACCGGGGTGCCAGCGCACCAGGCTTCAAGGATCACCAGAGGCTGCGCCTCACTAATGGAGGTCAGCACCATGACTCCAAGCCTGGGTATGATCTCGTCGGCTTTTTGAAATCCCAGAAAACGTACGTTCTTTTCCAGGCCCATACTGGCGACCAGGCTGTGACATTCTGCGGCGTATTCGATGTCTTCATCTTCCGGACCGATGATCCATCCTTCCATCTCGGGCAGTTCGGACACAATGGTACGCATGGCGCGGATAAAGGTCTTCACGTCCTTGATTGGCACCACCCGGCCGATCAGGCCTACCACTGGAGCGATACCCTCAGCGCGTGTTTGCCGCAAGGCATTCCAGCGCTCCAGATCGATCCCATTGGGTATCACCCGGGTGCGGTCCGGGTCGGCACCATCTAGTACCTGGCGCTGTCGATTACCGTCATACAGGGCAATGATAGGGTCAGCGTTTCGATAGACCATCAAACCGATACGCTCGAAAAAACGGATCCACATGGAACGAATATACCCAGAGCTTGGGTCAAGGCTGCTATTGAGGGCTTCGTCAGCGTTCTCGGCGATCCAGCTGGCCTGAGCCAGATCGATCTTGCGTTCCTTGGTATAGATGCCGTGCTCACTGAGTATGAACTTGCACTGCCAGCGGCGCTTGAGAATGCAACCAGCCAAACCCGCATATCCTGTCGAGATTGCGTGCAGCAGACGCGCCCTGGGCATACGCGCGGCGGCTTCGGCAATCATCACCATCGGTGACTGCATGGTGCGCATGGTCCAGAAATAGTTGATAAACGAGGGGTCGCTGCAGTGGTTTAGATAGCCCTCGGTGATAGCCTCCCAGCTCGCCCGGCTGCGCAATACATCCTGCATGGTCAACTGACCACTGGCCAAGGCCCCGAGCACGGCATCCCCGGTAATCTCGTCGGGTTTCTGCGGGTGGTGAAAGTATCGGTACATGTTCGCCAGATCGCGTACGGAGCCGTCAGACGGCGCTTGCTCGGCACGGGGAGCAAACTGCCACGCATCCTCGATGAAAACTTCTTCAATATGCTTTACGTTGGGTGGAATTACGTAATGGCGCTCACCATAGGATTCCCGCTGACCACCAATAAAGAGAACTGAAAAAGTGACGTTGGGGAGGCCGAGAATAATCTGGTTTATCCAGCCAGACACACCGCCACGCACATAGGGCCAGGTGCCTTCGAGCAACAGACATACGTCGGCTTGATCGCCATGTTGTGCTACAGGCCCCGACCTGTTCTGGTCAGTCATAACCAGTACCTCGCGAGGTCAGCAAACGGCGGCCTGGAAAGGGCATGCTGGGGTAAGCGTGCCAGTAAGCGCGGCACTTCCTCATACTGGCCCGCGGCAAATGCGGCCTCGGCGAGGAAGGGAGCAATTTTCTCGAAACGAATACCACCGGTTTCCGCATGTTTGAAAGATGTCCGGGCTGCACTCAGGTCACCCTGCTCCAGCGCAATGCGTCCAGCAAGCAAATGAACCTCCGGGTTGGATTGCAGGGCCAGGGATTGTTCAGCGTGTTTACGCGCCTGACCAAGGATATGGTCCAGAACGCTGCCCTGGGCCAGTCCCAGGTAGGCAAGCTCCCAGTACCAACGCGCCAGCCCGACGTGGGTTGCCTCGGGGCTCTCATCATCACTCTTGCCGAGCCGATCGAGCAGACGCTCGATCCTGTGGTTGATGCCGCTCTCCTTCTGATCGAGCATCGAATAGGCGAGCAGACGTACATCATCTGCCGGGTCCCGCAAGGCCAACTTGAGTATCGGCACCGATTCGTGGGATGGCATGCGACGGGTCGCCAAAAGTGCGTTCAGGCGACGTTCCGGGTCAGTCGCAAGAAACAGCACGTCCTGCAGACCACCATCCTGAAACATGGGCGAGTGCCGACGCTCCAGGGGACGGAACGGCAGCCCGGGCACACCCGTAGCCTGCCAAACCTGTTCCTCACGCTTGCGCTGCAGGTACAAGGCCGGAAATACAGAGAAGATGACCCCGATCATACCCAGCAATGGAATGAAAAAGGCGATGCTGAATAGAAACAGTGGTGCCCAGGGCACAGGCGACTTGTAGCGCATGGGCAGGAACATCCACAGGGCAAGCGCCAGCAGTATGCAGGCCACCGCATGCGGTAGCACGATATACAGCATGCCTTCGAGTAGCGTCGGCTCACGGAAGATCATGGCCCAACTCAGGGACTCGAAAACCAGCGCGCCGCTAAATAGCAACTTGTTGATCATTCAACCCACACTCGTGATAAAGGAAATTGCGCAAACCTTCGCGTCTGCCCGTGGGGTCCACCTCTAGGAACATGACCCGTACACCCACATCATCCAACGTACGACCCTGGCCAAAATGTTCAGCAACCTGGTGCTGCAGACGCGTCAGGTAGCCGCGAGAGCCTTCAGTCGACGTTAACGGCATCAATACCAGAATGCAGTCATGCCCACGGTCATTGATCAAGCGTATCTGCAAATCCAGACCACGCTGACTGTCGGCGAACAGACGAATCATTTCCTGATTGGCATCCGTCAACTCGAACATGCACAAACTGGCATCCAGATCATGCTGTTCAACGTCGATCAGAGACCGACGCAGCTGCTGGGAGAAACTCTGAGCGTCGGCGTCATGCAGCTGCAGGGCAGCGGCGTCACTACGCAACAGATCCGCTACGTGGCCAGCCAGGAGCGCCAACAGACTGAGAGTACGGTCGTTGAAGACGAAGAACGGCATTTGCCGGATCGCCAGGATGCCAAGCAAGTTATCCTCGGTATCGATCAGCGGTACACACACCTGAAGCGAAGAAAACTGCTCCTGATCACCGCGTTCGAGAAATTCTTCACGAATACTGATCAGTTCGCCCTGCTCAAGACACAGCTTTATCATACGATCTTCAGGATCCAGCTCGTCCATATCGCCGAGGGTGGCCAGTGCACGGGATTGCATCTGCCCGTCCTTGATCGCGTACAGACCGGCGATACTCAATGAGCCATATTGTCCCAGCAAGGCCATGATGGGTTGCGCCATGGCTACCAGCGGATCACCCTGAGGCTTCAGTTCACGCAGACGCTCACGGAGTATCAGCAAAGAGCTGCGCAGACTCTGGTCACTGCCCGCAACCCGCAGTTCCAGCCGGTCATGGGAAATACGCAGTATCTGATGCGCCCGGGTAAATTCATCCAGCCGGTACTGACGATATTCATTGGCCATCTGCAATCGCTGCAGCCGACGATCCCAGAGATCCCGAAATTCACCGACCACCATGCTGATTACCAGCATGCCGATGATCCAGGCGCCCGGCATTCGCTGATATGCCTCCAGACCCGACTCGCGCAGCAACAGCAATGCTGCAACGAGAAGACAGGCACTGACCAGCGCCTTGACGAACCCGTAACGCAGTCCCACCAGCAACGGTGCCAACATCGGCCAGGTAAACTCATACACCTGCAATGGATCTTCCGGCACGAAATAAATGCCCAGACCGATCGCCAGTGCGGTTAGTAGGACTGTTTCAACCCAGGCTGCGAGTTCACTGGCACGCGCCGCGAGGGTGAAGTCCTTGTACGGGGATTCAGTTGACATTATTCCAGCCGCAGGTCGTCGGTGAGCTCACGCAGTACTTTCTGGGCGCTACCGGAAAGGCTTTCGCGCGACCAGCCAGCCCTGGCTCCGCTATTGCTCCAGATAACGCGGCCAGTTACTGGCTCCAGTACGCGCAGACTGATACCAACCGCAGGCTCACCATCCAGACCACTCTTGTACTGCCATTCCTCGACACTACCGCTGATCACGTAGTCGAAACCCTGGCGCTGCGCCCACTCCATACCAGCAGCCAGACGTTCGCTATCATCAAACAGCATGGTTTCCTGCTCTGTCTTGGGATAGACAATTGGCTGCAGGCCGCGCTGACTGAGAACGCTGAGCAATATCTGCTCGCTACGCTCACCCGCCTGCGGTGTCTGTGAATAGTTCACCAGGGGTACAAGCCCCCAGCGGGCGTCACGCGGCAGCGCTTCGCCACTTTTGCCAGTGAAGGTACTACAGCCGGTCACCACAGTGAGTGCCAGTATGAGGGCCAGGCCCGCTCTCGATTGCATGATGAATCTCTCCTGTTTGAATAACATAATCAGCGTCCGAATCTCTTGCTATAAGTCAGTTCCAGAATGCCGCCAGCCTCCGCATCGGTGCCTCGCGGCTCCGACTGATAACCAAAGGTCAACGCCAGCTCGTCATCACCGAGGACCCGCGAACCGACCCCGGTGCTCAGACCGTAGGTGAACTGGCTATCAACCCAGTCCCACCCCGCCTGTACGTCCACCAGCCATGTGTACTCAGGCTGGCCACGGTTGAGTGCGCCGGGGAAGCCCCTGCGCCATGAAGTACCGGCGTACAACCGGCCGTACTCTTCCTGCAAGAGTCCTGACGCTTCTATCACGTCGAACTCCACTGGTCCGCCATCTGCCACGGTAAGGTCGTCAAGCTGCCGACGGCTCAGATTGTTGCGCTGATAGTCGATACCTGCCCGTGCCACCCATGTCGGCCCTTCAAAACGTTGGATCTGGTTGAACTCGATATTGAAGGCGGTGCCGTTACCCAGGCTATGCCCATAACGAGTGCCGTAGGCGCGCTGTTCAATCGACCAGGAAAGCTGATCTCGTGCTGAAAATCCGTGAATACCGGCTACGTAGATCGAGTCCTGGGTACCGACGGCACGCATGAAACCGCTGTCGAGGCTCTCCTGATTCCAACCCAGACCCACTTCAAGCTGGTCACGCCCACCCAACTGCCAGGTGCGCGAGGCGCCTACGCCAACACGATCCTCATCGGCGCGGCTGCTGCTATCTACTGTCAAGGCAATACGCCCGTCTTCCAGCTTGCGGCTCAGGGTGACGCGGGCATTCTTTTCCGTACCCAGTACGCTGCTATCGAGGTCGTCAGCCTTGTAGTTCAGGCGCTCGAGATCAACGCTGGTGTACCAGTCATCGGCGACATTGCCGGCGATGGTCGCGTGGGTGCCACTGAGCTCGACACCCCCCAGGTCTTCGCGGCGCCAGCCGATCCGTGCGCCTTGGGGAATACGTGACTGGATATCCACGGCCTGTCGACGCAGTTGCTGATCGACAATAGTCGGGTTGCCGCCGCCCAAGTGGCTCAGTGCAAGGCCTAAGGCGGTACTCTCCTCGCCCAGGCGGTCTAGCGCCTCGACGTTCTGAGCCGGATCAAGTTCGCCCGTGGCAACCAGCTTGGTGAGCATGTCACGGTTATAGTTACGCAGAGCTTCCTGCATGCTGTGATAAGCATTGATATCCAGGCCATGACTTCGACCCCAGGCTTGCCAGGCGTCTTTCTGCGACGGCTGGTTGATAATATCCAGTTGGGTCAGCATGCGGTCGAACCAGAGTTGCAACATTGCCGGCGAACCGTCCTGCCACTGCATGGCCTGCTTCTCTGAACGCAGACCCGAATGACTGGCCGCCAACAGGCGCAGCCACACTGCGTAACGCTGGGGCGCCACTTCAGGCGATTCGAATGCCATACGGGGTGCATCGCCCGGGCGCGTCTCGAACTCCTCTACCAACTGGTGGCGTAGACGCTGGGCCAGATCGAAACGCTCCGCCGCTTCCAGGCCATCAACGTAAGCAGCTCGGGCAAGCCAGTCGTAGGGGTTGGCGCGCAGGTGCATGCGATACCACGCAAGGGCCTCTTCGTGCCTGCCGAGCATCTGATTGGCGGCGGCAAAAGGTAGCCACATATTCCCGTTACGACGTGCAAAGGCTCGCCAGCGATGGGTCATCAAAGGCAGGTCTGCAGTGCGACGGTGATCGATGAAGAACCACATCAAACGTTCGCGCACCAAGGGGCTGCCTGGATACCTGGCGAGGGCAGAACGGTAGATACGCGTCGCGGTATCAAGATCGCCATCGCGCTCTGCCAGCCAGCCTCTGGCCAGCATGACCTGAGGACGGAGCGCCACCGAGGGTTGTTCATCTGCCTCGGCTAGCAGGGTACGCAGAAGATCGATATCGCCCAGGACGATAGCCATATCCAGCGCCATCACCAGGTAACCTGGATCGCCCCGCTCGCGCCAGCCTGCCAGAAGCATCTCCAGCGCCTTGCGCGGCTGCTCCAGGCGATAGAGCTCGATCAGGTCGCTCTCTTCACCACTGTTCAGAGCAATGCCCTTCTCGAGCATTCGCTCGTAGGCATTGCGCAACTCGTCGTCACGCTCGAGCTCCCACGCGAGGCCAGCCAGGGTCCGCCAGTATTCAGGGTCATCGATATTACGGTTGTCGATATCGAGAATATCCCAGGCGCGCTCGGGCTGATAAATGCGCCAGTAGGCGCTGGCCCATTCAATTCGTTCGGTAGTGCTCAGCTCAAAGCGGCTGGCCATGTCATCCCAGACGGCGGTCTGTGCCTCGAACTGCTGAGTGTGCTCCAGATTCTGCAGAAGACGCACCCAGGCCATGCGATGGCTGGGATAACTGCGAAGATACTGGCGCAACCAGGCTTCGGTGCGTGCGGGCTGACCCAGCGACTCATAACCGAATACCAGCGCATCGAGCTTCTCTTCAGAGAGCCTGCGATCGCCCGCGGTTGGCTCAAGCAGGGCTATCCCCTGCTGGTAATCGTATAACTGAAAAGCCAGGCGCCAGGCGTGTTCGCGGGCCTGGGGATCCTCGCGCAAATTCAGGTATTGAGTCCAGTAATCCAGGGCCGCGCGGCTATTACCAAGCCATTCTCCAAGTTGAGCCATCTGGCGCAGAAGGTCCGGATCTTCGGGGCGCAGAGCCAGCAGCAGATCACCAGTTTCCCAGGCTTCACGCAGGTTGCCCTGGGCGAGCTCCAGGCGAAACTGAGCGTCGACTGGTTCTGCACTATAGGGCTGAAGCTCACGCCAGCGGGCGACAAGAATGGCTGCAAGGTCCATTCGCTGGCTACCCACTGCCATCTGAACGCCCTGCTTGAGCCAGGCGGCGTCCGCTTCGGTATCAGTCAGCTCGGCGCGCTCCCTGACCAGCAGTCTGGAAGCCTGATCACCGGCACCAACAGCCAGCAGTGCATCATAGGCGCGGCGCAGATAATATCGGCGATCCTCTACCTCTTCGCTGGCTGCAAGGATATCCAGATAGACCATCGCCGCCTTGCCAGACTGGTTGCTTGCCAGATACCAGCGAGCAGCACGCTTGAGGTAAGGCAAGTGCTCTTCCGGTACTCGAAGTGCGAGCGAGTGGTAAACGTCAGCCGCCAACCAGG
The DNA here is from genome assembly GCF_008641105.1 of Halopseudomonas salina. The sequence goes on along the minus strand of NZ_VTTI01000005.1, from coordinate 169,483 downwards.
GCATTTCCATGCGCAGCGCAAGGTCTGCCCAGTGACGCGCCTGCTCCACCGACAACTGCCGGTGGTCGTATGCCATCAACTGGGCACGGGCTGGCTCCAAGCGACTCGGATCCTGGCCGTGCAGTGCACTGAGCGCATCAATCTTCAGCCGATAGTATTCCATCTGGCCGACATCTGGATTTTCCCAGCCCAGCAGGTGACGTCGCGCGCGGCTGTACTGTCCCAGGTCGACCAGCAGCTGAACCAGATCAAGCCGCAACTCGTCATCTTCAGGTCGTGAAGCGAGAAGAACCTCGGCGTAGCTCGCTGACACATCGTCGGCTCGCTCCTGCTCGTCAGGGAGGAATACGTCCTCACTGTTGTAGGTCAACACCAGGACACCGCCTATTGCCGCAGCGGAAAACGCGAGCGTCCAGGGGCTGACCAGCCGAACGGATTTACTCGCAGACGAGTTGCGCATCACTCACCTGTTTAGTCGATAGGGAAAAATGCCAGAGCCCATTTGCCGCACGACCGCTGATCTTCCGACCACCGACATTTAGGCGACAGGCGGACGAGGAGCGGACAGAGAAGGCGATGGGAAACTCACCGGCAAATGAAAGTTCAACCCGCCGGGCGTCGAGATACCGCCAGGCAGTCAAGGGGACATTGGCCTCTTCAAGGGCCGGAGCAGAGTCGCGAACGGCTTGCAGCGCGAGCACTGCACGATTATCACTGAGATGGACGTAACGGCCCTGCGGGAGGTCAATCACACCTGCAACCCCTGTGGAGGCCAACATGTCTGGCCACCCCATATCCGGATCAATCCGTACCGTACGCAAGCCCTGCAGCGCGCTGATGTGCCATTTGCCATTTGAGGCGCGGGCCAGGGAAGCTGTGTGCAGACCATGGGCCCGCATCAGATACTCACTCATCCACAGGGATATCGGCTCCTGATCGAGCATATGTCGATAGATATCACCCATTACCTTGATCGCCGCCGGCTTGGTACCGGAGTAGAAATGGTAGTAAAGGTGCAGACCGCGCATGCGTCGCGGCGAGTCGGTCAGTTCGAAGGTATCTATCACATCGCGGAAGCCGTAGTAGGGCCCCTGCCACAAATTGGTGTAGACGTTTTCGTTGATGATGGGGGCGAAAACCTGCAGCCCACCTGAAGTCGGACGCAGCAGCGGATACAACCCGGTCAGCGAGGGATCCGCACGGGTCAGCCGGGTCTCTCCACCGTTGACGTTCAACATGCCGGCGTCGTAGGCGAGCTTGATCGTTGCAGCATCGGGGATCGCGTCGCCAGTCCAGAAGATCATGTTGACCGGTTTGTCCGCCGGAGCCAGCCGACTCTGCACATAATCGCGCGAACCGATGACTTCCCGTTGAAAATCGATCGTGTCATAGCCCGGGATTGGCATCATCAGACCGTAGTCAGCCTGAAAACCCTCACGCTGGATTTCTCTCTCGGCCTGCCAGAAGTAGGGGTGGCTGTAGGTGTGGGTAGCCGGCTCCACGCGCCCATGGGCGAGTATGCGTTGGGCGATAGGCTCAAGTTCGCGAGCCAGATAGGGGTACATTCCCTTGGGTCCTACCTCACCTTCAATAAAGGACACCGAGGTCAGCAGTGGGTAGGGCTTGATGAAATCGTTCAGCACAATGGTGCCGGCGTAGGGAGTCCCGGGCACTTCAGCACGGGACGGGAAGCCATCCCCGTCGATGTGCACTGTGGCGATTCGACGGCCATTTTCAGTGGTCGCATCAGGGGCCGGAAACGGGGCCAGCTGCAGGGCTTTTTGCAGAAAAGCGAAGGGGTCTACAATCCAGCGACGGGTGTCGTCCTCACCCTCGAATACGTAGGGCGCCAGCGCTATACCACCCCAGTCACCCGTCACTACAGGGGTATGCTCGCGGCCATTGTCGTCAACCAGCACCAGAGCTGCGTGGTCTGAACTGGACGCCGATTGAGTGCCGATGGCAATCATTCCCCGCGAACGCACGATCAGGGGGGCTTCGAACTCACCGATAAGCAGCGGGTCATGGCTGACCATTTTCAGGCCAGAAGCCGGCTGATCACCATTACGCTGCAGGCCGAATTTGTTGAGAATGGCAGCGTCATCTACCGGCAGGCCCTGAAAGAATGCCAGCGGAATACCCTCCTCCATCCGGTTGAGTATCCACCTGTTGAATTTGCCACTTTCAGGCGGCGCGCCAGAGGTCATCCAGATAATGGCCCCTGCATAGAGCCCGGTCATCGAGGAGGCAGGAAGAGAATCATCCACCGGCATGTAATCAATGCGGTAACCCATGTACTCAAGCAAGCCGCCGAGAGACCTGAAGCCCCCACTTCGGGTGAGCTCGCCTTCGCGGGGATCATAGAGCAGCGCAATGCGGCGGGGCTGTACTTCGATGCTGCTCACACCGAGCGTTGCCAGCTCGGGCGTCCCCACATATGGGACATAACCTTCGTCCACGAGACGACCGGCCAGCTCCCGTGCCTCTTCACGACGGTCGGTGGGCAGATAATCAATGGCAACGATAGGAATGCCCCGCTCACGCAGCGGCTGCAGTGCATTGACTAACCAGGCGCGATCTTCTTCCGGCACCGGACTATAAGCCCGATTGCGGGCATTCCAGCCCGCATGAATGGATTCAACTGCAACGGCTGCAACACCCTTATGCATATCGGGAAGTACTTCAAAACCCCGATTGAAAAACAGTTTGAGTTGCGGATGAAGCCGATTTATTTCCTGCAAAACACTTAATAGTGCGGAACGTTGGGCTGCGCGTCGGTCTTCGGGAAGGAGAGTAAAGCTGTCCAAGGTATCAAGGAACAAACCGCTGTAGCCCAGACGAGCGTAGTCTGAGGCCCGCTCGAGAAGGTGATTACGCCAGCGTGGGCTGGTGAGATCCATCACGCTACTGTTCCAGCTATCGTTGCGCGCCTCACTGGCTGCCTCGTCGCGCAGACCAGGATCCAGTTGAGCCTGGTGCTCATCAAGCTCACCTACGGAAAGATAGGCAAATGGCTCTGAGCCCTGCGCGGTAACGAAAAGGACGTCTGCTGCAGACACGTGTGCCGGTTCGAACACGACCCAATCAAACTGGGACAATTCCGACAGGGGCGGTTGCTCTGCGTACCAGAAAGCCACGCTAGCAGGAGCAGAAGCACCGGCTTCGGCTCTCACCAGGCCAGCCATTGCGAAAAGCGACAGGAAAAGGGTAATCAGGAGCCCGAAAGGCTTACCGATACTGACTGCTAACTGGCGAAAACTACAATCTATCATTCCAATCCCTTGATTTTGCATAGGCAACAATCCGACTGTCACTTTATGAAACGGTTCACATTGTCGCCACAAAATATAGCTAACTGCTATTATGCCAAAATACTAACACCTGTGAAAAGTATCACAACACATGCGTCAATAAATTAACAAATTAATTCGTACTCACAGTAATCTAGCAAGATTACAGTCCCGCGTGAGAGACAAAACCCGCATAAGACCGTCTTCGTCTATAGTCCCCTTGGGTGTCGTCATGGAAAAGAGAAGTTGGCCAAGAAAGGCCGCCAGATTCAATGCCCGACTCAGCTTGTTGCATAGCCATTATCCCTGCGTGGTCCGCGATTTCAGCCAGACAGGCGTACTTGCCAGCCTAAGCAGGCAGGCATTGAACTCACTTGGCCAGCACGCCCTCGAGCAACCGCTTACAGGGCAGTTGCACCTTACCAGCGCAGGCCGCAGCACAGTACTTGAGGTCGAGCTCGCACGGGTTACCGACCAGGGCGCCGGCCTGCGCCTCCTTAACCCCGGCAGTGATCATTATTACGCCTTGCAGTGCGCTGCCGGGCTGGCCGACAACTCGGCAAGCACAGCCAACCAGACTGCATCCGGCCCCAGCAAAATGCTGGATCCGGCAGAGAAAGAAACGCTCGCCAGAGCGGCGCAAAGCCTGTTCGGTCGTTTTCTCGAACTTCAGCTTCCCGGCTATTTTGACCAGCTGGAAGGGGCACTGGTGCTCGAAACCGACCGTCAAAAAAACCAGAATGCTCAGCAGCCGTTTTTTGATGCTGTTGCGCTACTGCGCAGGCAACGACCACGCGTATTACTTGCCGTGGTTAATCGTCTAAACCAAGCCGTTCTGAACGCCGCATCCGGCAATCAGGCCGCAAAGCAACCGATGGCGCGCGAACCGGCAGCGAGCAACACGCTGGAGCTGGTGGAAAAAGAGGACTTCGAGGACTGGCTGGTTGTTCGAGTGGCAGTTTCGCGCGCAGACTCCCAGGTGCGCGAAGCGATGATCGAACTGCAGCTGCGCATTGATGCTGCTTTTGCGAGTAAAACCGGGCATCGGCTGTTCAACCCCTTCTCTCCCGCCGCCTTGTGCCACACCCTGTCCGAGGTCATCCGCCCCCTGGGCCTGAAAAATGCCGTGCTAGAAGTGGTGTTTCGCGTGTTTCAAAGCCATATTCTGGACAAGCTGCCGGGGATTTACACCGAACTGAACACCCTGTTTACCGAGGCCCGGGTGCTGCCACGCCTGGATGTGAACCGCTACCTGGCCGACCAGGCGCGCTCCGAAGCCACGCACAACGAGCTACCACGCCAGCTGGGCCCAACAGAGATACCACCAGACAAGCCCCAGGTAGCAGACCAGCCGGGAACCGCCGATTCGTCACCCCGAGTGCCTGCCAGTGCATTCAATGTTGTCACCCGGCTCAATTCCCTGCACCGCCGCTCCGATTCAAACTCGGCGTGGTACGCGCCCGCGGATGCCGCGGCAGAAATGCCTGAATTTGATGAACAAAGCGCTGTGCTGACGATGCTGGCGCTTGGAAACATGAAGGCGCGACTACTGAATACAGCCGCGGTTTACAGACCCCTGTCACTAAGGCAGCAACTGCTTGATGCGGCGCCGGCGGGTCATATGATGTGTGAGCGCGAGCTGGACGCAGTGGAGATGATCGAGGGTCTGTTCCAGAGCATCGCCAGCAGCGAAAGGGTAGCCGACGACCTGCAGGACGATCTGCACAGCCTGCAAATCCCCCTGTTGCGGATCATGCTGACAGATCCCGAGCTGTTCAATGCACCCGCCCACCCTGCCCGCCAGGCCATGAACCATCTGGCGCTGCTGGTGGATCAGGACAGCATCAACCTGACCGCCAATCGCCAACCGATCCGTCAGTCCATTCAACAGATTCTGGGAAGCGAAGACGATGTCGACGGGTTCGTCCAGGCATTGCCCGCACTGGAGGAACTGGTGCTGCGTGAGCAACGCATCATCGATCGGAACCGACAGCGCATCAGGGAAAAATGCACTGGTCAGCAACGCCTGACTCAGGCCACACGACGGGTCGAACGCGAGCTGACGTACATGCTGGACCGGGCCATACCCATAGTCATTCTAGATATTGTGGAGCAGGGCTGGCGGGAATACATGCGCCTGGCATGTCTACGCCAGGGCGCTGACAGCAAGGAGTTTGCTGATACCATCGAGGCGCTTCAGGCGATTCTTCTGTACCTGCAACCCGAGCGTGCTCCTGATCAGCTACCCGCAGGCTCCGCGAGCGAGCTGATCGAACCCGTGGCCTGCGGACTGTCCAGGGTGTCCCAGGGGACAGATTCCAGGGATGCGCTCACAGACTCACTGCGTGTCCTGCTAGATACCGGCATCACCCCTACAACCCCGATGGCGCACTACACCGGTGCCGAGCTGGACAGCGAGGTTCTGGAAAAACGTCTGGCTGAACAGACAGATACTGATGAGCATCTCCTGCGCTGGCTAAAGCGCGCGCGGGCACTGGAAACCGGGCAATGGTTTGAGGTCACATCAGAGTCAACTCCAACCCAACTGCTGCAGTTGTTGTGGGTAGCAGAGGACACCGACCAGTTCATGTTCGCCAACCGCCAGGGTACCCGCAGTCTCGCCCTGCCCCTCGATGACGTTGCCAGGCGCCTGCGTGACGGCAGTCTGGAGCCGATGCATGAGGCTGCCCTGCCCGCAGTGGATCAGGGGCTGGATGCACTGATCCAGAAAATGTATGACAAGCTGGCGTTTGACTCTTCCCACGACCAGTTGACCGGACTGCAGACCCGCAAGGAATTCTCACGCCGCCTGGCCCAATGCGTTGAGAGGGCCAGCCAAGCCACACAGACCTATACGCTGATTTTTATCGACATCCAGCAGTTCAAGGTCATTAACAATACCTGTGGCTACGAAGCCGGGGACCGGTTTCTTCGCGAGCTTGCCGAACGCCTGCGATCCATTGCTGGCACCGCGGGAAACCTTGTCACAGAGAAAGAGAAAGAGAAAGAGAAAGAGACCATTATTGGCCGGGTAGGTGCAGACCAGTTCGCCCTGTTGCTGCCGGTGCCCTCAGACAGCCTGGGTTACCGCCTTGCGGTGGAGATCAAGTCAGCGATAGAAACCAACCGTTTTGTCGAAAACGGCCAGAGTTTTGTCATCCACGCTGCCATCGCGATGCTCGGTTTTGATCACCGCAACAAGAAGGTCATGGAGCTCCTGCGCTCGGTCGAAACGGCCTCGGAGCTGTCCAAACGAGCCGGCTCCAAGGATATCCAGGTGGTACTACCCGGCGATGGGCGACTCGAACAGCTGGATGAGGTCATGACCTGGGTTACGCGCATAAACCGCGCCCTTGACGACGACAATCTGAAACTGCGCTGTCAGATGATCGCCCCGCTGGCCGGCGCTGGTGGCCAGAAACTGCCCCACTACGAAGTCCTGCTGACCGTCATCGATGACCAGGGCGAACACATGCCACCGGCTGGCTTTATCAAAGCAGCAGAAGACTATAACCGCATGGGCTCGGTAGATCGCTGGGTTATCGAGACTGTCCTGCGCTGGATGATGGAGCACCCTGAGCAATTGCGCCTGTCTGGCGGTTTTTCAATCAATCTGTCCGGACACTCGATGAACGACGAGACCTTTCTGGATTTCATATTTGACGCCCTGGTGCGCTACCAGGTACCCCGCGACAAGCTGATCTTCGAAATAACCGAAAGTACCGCCGTCGCCAATCTTGAAGACGCCGCGGACTTCATCGCTGAAATGCGCAGTATCGGCTGTCGTTTTTCCCTGGACGATTTCGGTGTAGGCCAATCGTCCTATTCCTACCTCAAGCGGCTACCAGTGGATTTCATCAAGATCGACGGCACTTTCATACGGGATATCACCAGCAGCGATGTGGATTTTGCCCTGGTGCGCTCCATTACCGAGATGGGTCATTACCTGCAAAAGCAGGTGGTGGCTGAACACGTATCCAACCAGGAAATACTGGCGACGGTCACGGCGATTGGTGTCGACTACGCTCAGGGCCATGTCCACGGTTTGCCGGTGCTCCTGGACCATCTGGGCGTCCCCGGCCCACATCTGGAGCCATAGACGACAATACAAAGCTACGTGCCGTAGTGCGCTGCAACACTCCTAAGGGTGTCGTAACATCCAGGCGCATGACCCTGATACACATTGATGTGTATTATTGAACGACACTTTTATCAGCGATCAGGTCTGTTCGATGTCACAGCTTCAGTCAGCGCAGCAAATTGAGGACGTCATCGTCATTGGTGGCGGCGTCAATGGCAGCGGTATTGCAATGGATGCTGCCGGGAGAGGCCTGAAGGTGCTGCTTTGTGAGATGGGCGACCTTGGCTCGGCCACCTCCTCGCGCAGCAGCAAGCTGATTCACGGCGGTTTGCGCTACCTCGAATTCTACGAATTCCGCCTTGTACGTGAGGCCCTGGCCGAGCGGGAGGCGCTACTACGCAATGCTCCGCACATAATGTGGCCCATGCGCTTTCGCCTGCCCCACCGACCACATCTTCGGCCAGCATGGATGATCCGTATCGGTCTGTTTCTTTATGATCATCTGGCCAAGCGCGAACTGCTACCGGCCTCCCGCGGCTTGCGATTCGGACCTGACAGCCCTCTGGTAGAGAGCATTGATCGTGGTTTCGAATACTCCGATGGCTGGGTAGACGATGCGCGACTGGTGGTGCTCTGCGCTACGGCCGCACGTCAGCAAGGCGCTACGATACGCACCCGCAGCCGTTGTATCCGGGCCGAGAGGGTAGACGGAATGTGGCATGTGACCCTGCAGGACCTGTCAACCGGCAAAACCAGCCAACATCAATGCCGCGCCCTGATCAATGCAGCCGGCCCCTGGGTCAGCAGTCTGTTCAGTGATGCCTTGCAGCAACCCGCTCCCAAACAGATACGCATGGTAAAGGGCAGCCATATCGTAGTGCCGCGGATGGCTATTGGCGAGCAAGCCTACATCCTCCAGAACGAGGATGGGCGAATCGTTTTCGTCATCCCTTATGAGGATGATTTCTCGTTGATCGGTACTACGGATGTCGACTACCAGGACGACCCTTCCGTAGTGAGCATTTCCCCCGACGAAACCAGCTATCTGATCAGGGTGGTCAACGATCACTTTCGTGAAAAGCTGAGAGAAGATGACGTAGTCTGGACTTTTTCCGGGGTCCGCCCACTGATGGACGATGAGTCGTCCTCCGCGCAAAAAGCCTCCCGCGATTACAGCTTTGAACTGGACGCTGCACCTGGCCAGGCGCCCCTGCTCTCCGTATTTGGCGGCAAGATAACCACTTACCGCAAACTGGCAGAGGCGGCAGTTGACAACCTTGGCGAATTCTTTCCTGAGGCTGGGCCAGCCTGGACACGCTATGCCAGCTTACCGGGAGGGGATTTTGCTGATCATGCCTCCCTTGCTGCAGATATCGCGCGTCACCGCCCATGGCTGCCAACCACACTGGTAGCACGCTGGGTGCGCACCTATGGCACGCTTGTGCAGAACCTGCTGCGCGACTGCACCAGCTTGGGCGATCTGGGTGAACATTTCGGTGCTGGTCTGTATGCCCTAGAAGTGGAGTATCTGGTAACCCACGAATGGGCAATCACGGTTGAGGACATATTGTGGCGCCGAACCAAGCTTGGCCTGCATCTTCAGCATGCCGATACCGCTCAGCTAAGTGCCTGCATCGAGCGGGCCAGTGCCAACCGACTGGACAGGACACCCTGTCCCGCCTGATCCGGGCAGAGATGGCGGCACAGGCATGAGATCAACCCGGCTTATGGGGTATAATCGCCGGCTAAATTCAATACGCCAGCTATTCAGCAAGGGTCTCAATGAGCAACAACGCCGCCGAAGTCGCCAAACGCCGTACTTTCGCCATTATCTCGCACCCCGACGCGGGTAAGACAACCATCACCGAGCGGCTACTGTTGATGGGCCAGGCGATCAACGTGGCGGGCACCGTAAAGGCGCGCAAGTCCGACCGCCACGCGACGTCCGACTGGATGGCGATGGAGAAGCAGCGTGGCATCTCGGTAAGTACCTCGGTCATGCAGTTTCCCTACCGTGAATGCATGATCAACTTGCTGGACACCCCCGGCCACGAAGATTTCTCCGAAGACACCTACCGCACCCTGACCGCGGTCGACTCGGCGCTGATGGTGCTCGACGGCGGCAAGGGCGTGGAGCCACGGACCATTGCCCTGATGGACGTATGTCGTCTTCGCGACACGCCTATCGTCAGTTTTGTGAACAAGCTCGATCGGGATATACGCGACCCTATCGAACTGCTCGATGAAATCGAGGCGGTACTGAATATCAAGGCTGCACCCATTACCTGGCCCATCGGCTGCTACCGGGACTTCAAGGGTGTCTACCATCTGACTCGGGACGAGATCATCGTGTACGAGACCGGCCATGGGCATGAACGCACCGTTAGCCGCATCATCAGCAAGCTGGATTCGGACGAGGCCCGCGAACATCTCGACGACCTTTACGACAGCTTCGTCGAGGAGCTCGAACTGGTACAGGGCGCCTGCCACGACTTCGACCGTCAGGCCTTCCTCGACGGCAAGATGACACCGGTATTCTTTGGTACCGCCCTGGGTAACTTTGGTGTGGACCAGGTGCTTGATGCGATCGTCGACTGGGCTCCACCACCCTTGCCGCGCGCCGCCAACGAACGCACTGTACTGCCCGCCGAAGACGCCTTTACCGGCTTCGTGTTCAAGATTCAGGCGAACATGGACCCCAAGCACCGCGACCGTATCGCCTTCATGCGTATCTGTTCCGGCCAGTACGAGAAGGGCATGAAACTGCATCACGTGCGTACTGGCAAGGAGCTGCGGGTACCCGATGCCCTGACCTTCTTTGCCGCCGAGCGCGAGCACTTGGAAGAAGCCTGGGCTGGGGACATCATTGGTTTGCACAACCACGGCACAATCCAGATTGGCGATACCTTCAGCCAGGGCGAAAGCCTTGGATTCACCGGCATACCGCATTTCGCACCCGAGCTGTTCCGTCGTGTTCGTCTGAAGGATCCGCTCAAGTCCAAGCAGTTACGCCAAGGGCTGCAGGAGCTGGCCGAAGAAGGTGCGACCCAGGTATTTTTCCCCGAGCGCAGCAACGACATTATCCTCGGCGCGGTCGGCGTCCTACAGTTCGATGTGGTCGCCAGTCGCTTGAAGGAGGAGTACAAGGTCGAGTGCATATATGAGCCGGTCACCGTCTGGTCGGCGCGCTGGGTCGAGTCGGATAACAAGAAAAAGCTCGAGGAGTTCAGCAACAAGGCGATGGAGAATCTGGCGATCGATGGCGGCGGACACCTGACCTACCTCGCGCCAACCCGGGTCAACCTGGGTCTGACAGAGGAGCGCTGGCCAGACATTCGCTTCCTCGCGACCCGGGAGCACCACTGATCCTGCGCCTCGCCATTTGTAACTGAAGGCCACTCAAAAGATCACCCGAAGAGGTGAATATTTAATGCGTTCTCGCATATTGACTGATTTTCCGGTCTAACAGCGCTAGACTGAAACGCAAGGAAATTTCCAGCGGTCGTTATCAGGATTCAGTTGTGGATAAAAGGCGATACGCGCGCCAGAGTGTTTCGATAGATGCCATCTTCCGCGTCGATGGAATCGAGGACTTTGGCTGCTGCATCAAGGATTTCAGTCAGGGCGGACTACTGCTTTCGCTCAATGACGTCCGTCGCACAAGGCAGCTGCATGCACTGGTCGATAACAGCACTATCAATACGGCTGTTCTGTTTGGCAGAGGTGCTGACCGCACTCAGGTCCCCGTCCATATCGTCCATGCTTCCGGAAATGGCATTGGTCTGCGATTTCATCAGGACAATCCTCCACAGCTGGACATGTTGCAACAAACCGCAACGAGCGATAGTGCGCACTGGCATCCTACCCCTGGTCAGCGCCCGCTGACCCACGCACGGCAAGCGAGCCTTATAGGCGGCACAAACCAGTTGGTACGCCGCTTTTTCGACACCCATATGCCGCACTTTTTCAAGCACCTGGACGATGTGCTGGGCCAGGAAGCAGATGCAGGCAAAACACTCGATGGACGCCAGAAACTACTCGACGCCCGAGCCCTGCTGCACGTGCAGGAATCACGCATCGGATCTCAGGTTATCGACTCGGTTACCAGCGAAGCACTAGCCCTTACCGGCATATCGCAGGCTGGCCAGGTGGGCGCTGACGAACAGCCCGGACATACACGGTCGACATTGGCTCTGATCGAGAAAGACGAATTCGAAGACTGGCTGGTGGTCCGCGTTTCGATTTCCAAGGCGGAACTACACCTGCGTTCACAACTGCTCGAATTGCAGCTTCGCCTGGATGCCGCATTCTCGAACCCGCAGACTCCCGAGGTCAGTAACCCCTATTCGCCATCGGCTCTGGGGCTTGCCCTGGCAGATGCAATCCGCCATCTGCATCTGGGCAACCAGGCACTAAGGCTGATTTTTCAGGTTTTTCACGAAGTCATATTGTTGGAGCTTGATGCTGTCTATACGGCACTCAATGGGCTGCTGATCGACGCCGGAGTGCTGCCCGATCTCAACGTCAGTCGCTACCTGGCCAGCCAGAATGCGCATCCGTCTCAGGCCGACAGGGTTTCCAATGTGCCAACGGCGCAGGAACCAACAGCACCCACACTGACCCCAACAGCCATCGTCGAAGAGCAAAGAACCGGGGGCGACGCGGACGCCCCGGGCACCACCCGCCATACAGGTTCTTTCGCCAGCATTGGCGGCCAGGTACAACCCGCAAGCAGTCCGGTCGGACGTATAAAGGCCGCCTTTACCGCGGCATCCCGTCTCTGGTCGATGCAGCGCCATCTGTCCGGCGCCCCCAGCGGCACAAGCCGCCCTGCAGTCGAGGATATTACGCCGTCGGGTCCTCCCCAGATAGAAGTGCTCGATGCGCTGCATCAGGTGCAAAATGACGTCCTCAGAGGGTCTGCACGGCTGGATGAACCCGGCGCCCTGAAGCGCTATCTGCTTGAAGCCGGTGGGATAGATGGCAAGGTCAGCAGCCATGAGTGTGACTCTGCAGACATGGTCGAAGGACTGTTCGACAATATTGTTCAGAACGAACGGGTGCTCGAAGACCTCCGACATGAATTGCGCAAACTCGAGGTTCCGATCCTCAAGGTCATGCTCAAGGACCCGACTCTGTTCTCCGCAGACTTTCACCCGGCGCGTCAGACAGTCAACTACCTGGCTTTGCTATCAGACAGACGCAGCATCAATATCAACCAGAACCGCCCCGTCATTATCGACACCATTGCCAGCCTTCTGCAGGACCAGGGTGACGATAACAGCGGCTTTACCCGTGCTCTGGAAAGTCTGGACGAACTGGTTGGGCGTGAAAAACACTTTTTCGAACGCAACCTGACCCGTGTAACCGAAGCCTGTGAGGGCCAGCAGCGGATCGTCCAGGCCAATCTGCTGATTGACTGGGAGCTGTACCGTCTGCTCGGATCGCAGCCTGTCGCCCAGCCGATAATCGACCTGGTGGATAATGGCTGGAAGGAGCTGATGCGTCTCAGCTACCTGCGTGAAGGGGTCTCCAGCCTGGCGTGGGAAATGACCCTGGTAGTGATTGATCAACTACTGGTGCGAACCGTGCCCGGGGCGTACGACGAGAGCCGTCTGCGCTTCAGTTCGCAGAAGCTGCTGGGGCTGATCGCCAAGGGACTGTCAAAGATCCCCCACTCAGGGCTGGGTCACAAGACCCTGGTGCGCAACCTGGAAATGTTACTGGCCAACCCGGATGATCCCTCAATCAATCAGGTGCAGTTTGTCAGCCCCTTGCAGGAGGAGCCATCTGGTGGCGGGGCACAGGATCGTCAGCTGCAACGGTGGCTCAAGCGCGCACGCAACCTGAAAGTGGGTCAATGGCTGGAAGGCAATGCGCCCGACTCCGAGCCACAGCTGCTCTATCTGGCCTGGGTCGCCGAAGCGTGCAGCCGCTATGTATTCAGCAACCATCGTGGTATGAAGGCCGCTGAACTGACGCTCGAAGAGGTCGCCGAACGACTTCGCGACGGCCGCCTCAGCATCCTCAACGACGAGAGCATGCCGGCCCTCGAACAGGGGCTCGACGCGCTGGTCCAGAAGGTTTATGACAAGCTGGCGCTGGAAACCGCGCACGACCCGCTGACCGGCCTGCGCACCCGCCGCGAATTTGTCCGCTGGTTGACGCAGAGCGTCGACCAGGCTCGGGAAGGAAAGAACCGCTATATCCTGATTTTCATCGACATCATGCAGTTCAAGCTGATCAACAATACCTGTGGCTATGAGGTAGGCGACCAGTTCCTGCGGGATATCGCCGCGACCATCATGGCTGAACTGGAACCGGAGGCTATTGCCGGACGGGTAGGTGTTGATCAGTTCTGCGTGCTTCTTCCCTCCCAATCCCGTCAGGCGGACCATCAGACCGCCGAGCAGCTTAAAAACGCTGTGGAGCGCAGTCGATTTGTCAGCGGTGAGCACAGTTTTACCATACAGTCCGCTGTGGCCATGATGGCTGTTGATGGCGATGCCGTAGATCCTATGGAGCTGCTGAGAACAGTTGAATCAGCAGCAGACCTGAGCAAAAGATCCGGCCACCGGGATATTCAGACGATCAAGCCGGGTGACACCCGTTTCCGCGAGCGCGACGAGGTGATTTCCTGGGTCACCCGCATCAACCACGCCCTGGATGAGGGCCTGCTGAAAGTCCGCTGTCAGAAAATCCAGCCCATCCAGAGCGACAGGGCAGTCGACATGCACTACGAAACCCTGCTCACCGTAGTAGACGAGAATGGCGAGCACCTGCCGCCTGCCGATTTCATCCGTGCCGCCGAAGAATACAATCGAATGGGCGCGGTGGATCGGTGGGTAATTGAAACCGTGCTCAGCTGGATGGCCGAGCACAGGGAGGAGCTGGATGAGTTTGGCGGTTTCTCTATCAACTTGTCGGGGTGCTCGCTCAACGATGACTCCTTCCTCGACTTTATCTTTGCTTCTCTGGTGCGCTTTGATGTACCACGCGACAAGTTGATCTTCGAGGTTACCGAAACCGCGGCCATCGACAACCTCGAGGATGCTGCAGACTTTATCAACGAGATGAAAGAGATCGGTTGCCGTTTCTCCCTGGATGATTTCGGCACGGGCCAATCATCCTATGCCTACCTCAAACGTCTACCGGTCGACTTCATCAAGATCGACGGCACTTTCGTGCGCAATATCGTCACGGACAACTTCGACTACGCACTGGTGCGCTCCATCACTGAAATGGGCCACTTCCTGAACAAGAAGATTGTGGCCGAGTTTGTTTCCAGTCCGGAAATTCTCGACGTGGTCAGCTCCATTGGTGTGGACTACGCCCAGGGCTACCATATCGGGCGCCCCATATTGCTCGAAAACCTGTTTCCGAATTCGGGCACCTTTACAAGCTCCTCCGCCCGGCGCTGAACCATGCGCTACATCGATACCCACACACATCTGGATTTCCCCGTCTTTGCAGCCGACAGAACTGCCGTTATCGAACAGGCCCGCCGTTCGGGCGTGACTCGCCTGGTGGTACTGGGGGTAAGCCAGACCAATTGGCGGGAGGTATGGGATCTGAGCCAGAGGGAAACCTGCGTTTATGCCGCGCTGGGGTTGCACCCGGTCTTTGTCGAAGCGCATCGGGATGAACATCTGACAGAGTTGCGTGAGTGGCTGGGCCAGCTGGCTGGAAACCCCAAATGCTGCGCCGTAGGTGAAATCGGGCTGGACTACTTCGTGAAAGGACTGAATCGCGAGCGCCAACAGCATCTGCTCGAGGCCCAACTGGCGTTGGCCGCTGATTTCGACCTGCCCGCGCTGTTACATGTACGGCGAGCCCATGCACCCACCATAGCCCTGCTCAAGCATGTGAAACTCCGCCGCGCAGGCATCGTGCACGCCTTCTCCGGTAGCCAGGAGGAGGCTCGGGAATACATCCGGCTCGGCTTCAAGATAGGCCTCGGCGGTGCAGCTACCTGGCCCCAGGCCAAGCGAATGCATCGTGTATTGGCGCAGCTGCCGATCGACAGCCTGGTGCTGGAAACCGACTCGCCGGACATGGCGCCGGCGTTTTATCCTCATCAACGAAATACCCCCGGCAATCTTCCACGTATCTGTGAAATACTCGCCATGATTCGCCAAGAACCGGCCGATGTTCTTGCTCGCGCCTGCCTGCAGAACAGCTGTGAATTATTCGGCTGGGATCCATCTGCGATGTGTTGAAGCGCCAGGTCTGGTAAAGTCATACCCCTGTTCCGCGAAGGAGACACTCATGCCTCTGGGCATAGTCCTGCTGCTTGTCTGGCTATTTCTGCTGTTACGCTATCCCCGCATCATGCTCCCCGCAAGCGGCGTGCTGGTTGCTCTCGCCCTGATACTCGCTGCATTTGTCGGGGTGCGTCAATGGCAGAACAGTCAGCACCTGGACCAACTGCACATCAGTATCGACTATCAGCCTGAGGCCTGTGAGTTTGGCAAGCCTCTGCGTGTCCGGATCGACAATCAGAGCGGTCGGATTGCCAGCAATATTGAATGGCAACTGCACGCCGGTCAGGCAGGCCAGCAAAGAAACCTGTTGGATTCCAGCGTGACCGGTGGCGGCTATCGTGTTGGCGAGCCAGTCGCGGCCGGCGGTGATTGGGAGCGCTGCTTTCGCGTTCCACCGCTACGCAGCGGTTATCGCCCATCCGATCTTCGCTACCGAGCAGCAGATTTGAGTGCCCATTTTCACGATTGATCGAAACAGACAAAAGATAACAACAAAGGCCTACACACCATGACAAAACCCGTCGCATTGATAACCGGCTGCTCCAGCGGCATTGGCCAGGCCCTGGCCACAGTTTGCCTCGACGAGGGCTATCAGGTCTGGGCGACCGCCCGTGATCCGCACAGCCTGGATGCTCTGGTGGCACGCGGGGCAATGGCCATGAAGCTTAATGTCAACGACGATGCCCAGGTACTGGCCTGTGCACAGCGTTTGCGCACTGAGGCGGGCCGCCTGGACTTGTTGGTCAACAATGCCGGTTACGGCGCCATGGGACCGATATTGGATGCCGACCGGGCCACGCTGCTCAAGCAGTTTGATACCAATGTATTCGCTCCGGTTGCAATGGTACGCGCCGTGAGTGACCTGCTCCGCGACAGTAAGGGTCTGATTGTCAATATAGGCAGTGTATCAGGCGTCACAACCACACCATTCTCGGGCGTTTATTGCGCGTCCAAAGCTGCCCTTCATGCGCTGTCGGATGCGATGCGTCTGGAGCTGGCACCTTTTGGTATCAAGGTGCTTACCGTCATGCCCGGAGCAATCGCCTCGGACTTCGGCAATAACGCCAGTGCAGCCATTACCATCGCCGAGGATTCCTGGTTCAAACCATGGGAAAAGGCGGTACAGGCCCGCGCCAAGGCCTCGCAGAAGTCGACATCCACCAGCGCTGCAGACTTCTCCCGGGAACTCATGGGCTACATAAAGAATCCGCTGCGCCCGGAAGTGGCCTTGATCGGAACCAGCAGCCGCAGCATGGTGCGGCTCAAGCGCTGGTTGCCCGCTTCGATACTTGACGCACGACTGCGCAAGCGTTTTGGCCTGGACAGAAATTGATATTCAGGAAAGCGCTAAGTCGGCGTAGATAATTGCCTCAGCCTGGTGGTCGGCTATCTCCGACGGAGAGCGTCCTTCGGCTAAGCTCTGGGCGAATATACTATCAAGCCGGTCGCCAACAAGGCGCACCCGGGCGGCAATCTCTCCGGCTGCTACGCCCTGGTGAGTCAGTGCCACATGTAGCAAACCACCTGCATTGATCACGTAATCCGGCGCGTAGAGAATACCGCGCGCATCCAGCAGGTCAGCCGCGTCGCTGTTGATCAATTGGTTGTTGGCGGCACCTGCGACGGCGGCACAACGTAGCTGGGCGATGCTGGCGGGTGTGAGCACCCCACCCAACCCACAGGGAGCGAAGATATCACAAGGTGCTTCGAATACGGCGTCGGGGGCTATCGGCGTGGCGCCCAGGTCGTCCTCTGCCATACGTACCTTACCGGCATCCAGATCGGCAACCAGCAGGTCGGCACCTTCAGCTACCAGCATTTCAGCCAGGGCATAGCCCACATTGCCAAGTCCCTGCAGCATGACGCGCACGCCGGCGAGACTTTCCTGCCCAAGCTGCCGCCGCGCCGCAGCCTTGATGCCCATTAGAACGCCAAGAGCTGTATGGGGTGACGGGTCGCCCGCTTGCCTGGTACTGGTCACGTGCCCCGTCTGTTGCGCGATGCAGTCCATATCCTGGCTACTGGTGCCGCTGTCCACTGCCGTAATGTAGCCCCCGCGCAGGGATTCTATGCAGCGTCCGAAGGCTTCAAACAGAGCTGCCCGATCTGGAACGTGAGCCGGACGAATGATAACCGCCTTGCCACCGCCCTGCTCCAGTCCAGCCAGTGCAGCCTTGTAGCTCATGCCTCGAGCAAGCCGCATTGCGTCAGCGCTGGCGGCTTCGATACTTGCATAGGGCATGTAGCGACAGCCGCCCAGCGCCGGCCCCAGCCGGGTATTGTGAATGGCTATGATAGCTTCCAGCCCGGTCGCCTCATCAGAAAAGAGATGAAGCGCCTGCATCTTGTCTGACCGCATTGCTGCAAACATGGAGTATCGCCTGTTTCCGATGAGCCTGTTACCACCCTATACGCAATTTGGAAAAAACCCAATGCAAACCCCTAGCGCCGAACCGGCCGCTTCTGCAACTTGCGCTGCAGGGTGCGCCTATGCATGCCCAGGGCTCTGGCGGTTGCCGAAATATTGCCCTCATGCTCGGCAAGAATGCGCTGAATGTGCTCCCACTGCAGGCGATCGACCGACATTGGATGTTCAGCAACCAGGGATTCCGGGTCAGCCTGCTCGGATAGCAGCGCAGTCAATACGTCATCGGCATCTGCAGGCTTGCACAGGTAGTTACAGGCGCCCCGTTTGATTGCCTCCACCGCGGTGGCAATACTCGAATAACCGGTAAGAATGACTACCCGCAGATCCGGGTAGAGCTCCAGCAACCGCGGCAGGAGCACAAGCCCCGAGTCGCCCTCCATCTTGAGATCCAGAACCGCAAAATCCGGCTGTTCCTGCCTTGCCAGCTGCATTGCCTCCTCGGCATCGCCAGCCGTGTTGACCCGCAGTCCACGCCGAGTCAGAGCCCGGGCGAGAACCCGGGTAAAGGTTGGATCATCATCCACCAGCAATAACAGTGGCTGCTCTTCCTGTTCGATGTCTTCAGTCATGCTCTGTCTCCCACACAATCGGCAGGAGGACTTCCGTCAGCGTGCCCCCCGTGTCCTGATTGAATAATTTAACGCTCCCACCCATCCGCTCGACTGCCGCATGGCTGAGAAACAGGCCAAGGCCAAACCCCTTCTTGCCCTTGGTAGTGACGAAAGCCGTGCCAATCTGTTCGGCAATATGCAAGGGAACCCCCGGACCATGATCACGAATCAGCAGGCGCAGGCGTTTCTGGTCCCACTCCATGGCGATGGTTATATCATCAGGACAGGCGTCGACCGCGTTATTCAGCAAATTGAGCATCGCCTGCCCCAGCTCCGGACTCGCCTTGACGAGCGGTATCGCGCCGGGCGGCATGGGCTGCAACTGCCATGAGGCCTCGGGGCGCATCAACTGCCAGCGCGCCAACAACGCTTTCATCCAGGCATTTACCGGCTCGACCTGTACGGGGTGGCTGGGCGTCAACTCGGCGCGACGCACCATTTGCTGCAGGCTCTCCTTGCATAGACCTACCTGCTCCTGCAGCAGAGCCAGATCTTCCTGCAATGCCGGCTCGTGGTAGTCGCTACGCAGATCCTTGAGCAACACACTCATTGTCGACAGCGGCGTGGAGAGCTCATGTGCAGCTCCGGCTGCCACACTGGCAATACCAAGCAGCTGCGCATCGCGAATACCCTGTTCCCGTTTATCCGCCAGCCGCTCGGCATGCTGACGCAGGGCGGCGGCCATGCGCACCACAAAGAACGTGATCAAACCGGCACTCATTGCCAGATTCAACCACATGCCTATCATGTGCAGGTTGATGACTCCCCGCCCCATGGTGAACTCGAACGCCTGAAGGGGCTCGTACCAGAGCAGCAGCAGGCTGTAGGCAAAAACTGACAGCCCTGCCAGAAAAGCCGTGTAGAACCAGGGAAGGGTCGCTGCTGCTATAGTCAGGGGCACCAGATAATAGGAAACAAACGGATTGGTCGGACCGCCGGAAAAGTACAACAGAATACTGTGCACGAGCACATCGAAGGCCAGTTGAATTCCGTACTCCATATCCGTCACTGGCCAGCGACGCGAAAGGCGCAGGAGCGTCAGGATACTGACCAGCGCCGATATGCCGAGGATAATCAGTAGCGCCGTCCAGGGCAGTGGAAACCAACCACTGAGGTAAGCGCCCATCACCGAGATGCTCTGCGCCAGCAGAACCAGCAGACGGATCAGTATGAGCCGCCACAGGTTCTGCCTGGTAGGCGATAAAGCGAGAGTATTGAAGCCCATGACTGCCCATCGCACCAAGAGTAAACCTCCGATTATAGGTGGCCCACGGACCAGGACGAGGGTCCTTGAAGTGCGACACAGCGTCGCACAAAACCACACTGCCTGATACCCGATACTATCGAGAATGTATTACGCAGCAGATCCTCAAGCACATACCCCCAATACTGACTACAATTCTCTCTCCACTTATCACACTGCACAGGAAGCAATCTATGCGTAAGTTGCCATTCTCCGCTCTCCTACTTGGCCTGACCTGCGCCCTGGGAGCTACCCAGGCGGTAGCCAACGAACTGCAATACAACCAGGTGTCGCTGCGGGCCGAAGTACAGCAGGCGGTCAGCCATGACATTCTGACCGTAAGAATGTACGCGCAAGACCAGGGAAAGGATGCCAGCGAACTGGCACGACGTATTTCCGAGCGGTTGAACGAGAGCTTGAACACCGCACGTAAAACCGAAAATATCGAGGTGTCCAGCGGCACACGCAGCAGCCAGCCGGTTTACGATGAAAAGGGTGAAAAGATCGTTGCCTGGCGCGAGCGTGGCGAAATCGTACTCGAGAGCACCGACTTCGCTGCGCTATCCACGCTGACAGGCCAGCTCATGGATGATCTGAGCCTCGCTGACATGCGCTTCAGCCTGTCACCGCAAGCGCGTCGCGATACCGAGAATCAGCTTATGCGAGAGGCCATTGCTGCCTTTCAGGCGCGCGCAGACATAGCGGCCGAGAGCCTGGGCGGTAACGGATACCGGATTGTCAACCTCAGCCTTGATACCCAGTTCATGCAACCTATGGCCTATCGCGGTGCCAAGATGGCCAGCATGGCAGACAGCGAGTCAATCGCGCCATCGGTAGAGGGTGGCCAGGCCGACGTAACACTGAATGCCAACGGCACAATCGAAGTCACAATGCCGTAAACAGAAGCCCGCCCCCCGCACGCATGCCATTACCCCAGTCTAGGGCCGCATAAAGGCGTAATCGGTATCCTCGTCGAGATTCTCGGCGAGGAAATTCAGTTCATGGGCTATGTCCGTCAGTGAGCGCTCACGCTTGTATACATTGAGCACCTCAGCCATCAGGGCTCTGGCCAGATCCTGCTCACTGTATCCAGCCCGCTGGGCTTGCTCGACTCCCTCGACAACTATTTTTTCAGCCAGCTTGTAGACAGACATTCGAATTCTCCGCTCAAAAATCACTATTCCAGCACATCAGGCGTACCGGGTTATTGATCTGGCTCAGGATCATGGTTTGTCGAACGGCTCTTGCAGATAGCGGTCGGTATCAAAAGTTTCCAGCCAATCAGGACAGAAAACCACCAACGCGCTTATCACCGTACCGTTGATAAACGCCTCTGGAAACGCGACCAGCAACAGATAGCCAAATGCTTCCATCAAGCTGGAGGGGGGCGCCAGCTCTCCTGACCAGGCCAGCAGCCCCATTCCTACCAGGATCACCGCAGCGGCAGCCACAGCGGCCGCAAAAAAGCCGCTGACAAATATATAGGCAAACAGGTTACGCGGCTCAAGGCGCTCAAGACCACGGCTGATCAAAACAGTAATCAGCACCGGCACCAGCACTCGAAGAATGCCATTGATACCGAAAGCCTCAGCGTCATCCAATCCCAGAAGCACCAGCGCCAGTTGCGCCAGGCCGCCGGCAACCACAGCCAGCGGCCAATCAAGCAGCAGGGTAACCGCAGTCAGTCCGAGAAAATGGAAGGTCAGTCCGTTGTCGAAATCGCGACGCACCAGCCAGAGTACAAAAAGAACGAAGATACTGCCGAAGAACAGATGTTGACGACGATCATCGGCCAGCAACTCTACCCATGACACCCGGGCCAATGCCCAGAGCGCCGCCAGAGCGAAAAGCGTGGCGCCAAGCACCAACTGTATCGGGGTCAACAGAGCGGCAGCGAGCATGGGGGAACCTCGTCAGGATATCCGCAGGAGCATAGCACCAAGGCCCGGCCCACTCACTGCTTACGGTAACGCACTCATATCCCGAAATACAGTGAGCGCGCTCCAGGCACGCAGAAGCGCCTGATGCAATATATGTCGTCAGGGTCTAGAATAATGCCATTATCAGTCAAGCCAGCTCCCGTAACCCTGCGTTGCGCCCAAGCCAAAGGTCCCAGCATGCCCAGCCGCCTCTATCCAGAAGATCAGGAACGCGTTGATGCGTATCTCAATCAACCGGCCAACCGAGTCGAGCGCAAGCCTTTCAATGTCTGGCTGTTGCTCGGAGTCATTCTCGCTTCAGTCATTGGCATGGGCCTCATCGCACGTATGCTCGCCTCCTTGGTACTGGTGTAACGGGCGTACCGCTGCTTGACCGACCCGGAATCATTCTTTGTGTCGAGTCTCTGCCATGTCCCAAGCAACAACATTCGAATCTTTACCCCGCATCCTGGTCGTGGGTGGTGGCGCCGGCGGTCTTGAGCTGGCTACCCGCCTGGGCCGACACCTGGGCAAGCGCAACAAGGCGCGAATTACCCTGGTTGATACCAACATGACCCACATCTGGAAACCACTGCTTCATGAAGTGGCGGCCGGATCACTCAACTCCAGTGGCGATGAACTCAACTACGTGGCCCAGGCCAAGTGGAACCACTTTCACTTTCAGCTGGGCGCCATGGACAGCATCGACCGTGAGCGTCGTGTCATTTGCCTTCGGTCAATCCAGGACGAGAATGGTGAAGAACTCATCCCCCGACGGGAGATCGGCTACGACTATCTGGTAATCTCGGTAGGCAGCAACACCAACGATTTCAACACCGAAGGCGCCGCAGATCATTGTCTGTTTCTGGATACGCGTGAACAGGCTGAACGTTTTCATCGACTGCTGCTCAATCAGTACATGAAAGCGCAGGCCAGCAGCGAGGGGCTTATCAGCGAGAAGATCAATGTCGCGATCATCGGTGCCGGCGCTACCGGTGTCGAGCTGGCTGCCGAACTGCACCACGCCGCGCGATTATTGCAGGCTTATGGGTTGAACCGCATTCGCCCCGAAGACCTGCACATCAATCTGGTGGAAGCCAGTGCACGGGTACTTCCGGCGTTACCCGAGCGTATCAGCGAGCCAGTGACCCAAACCTTGAAGGAGCTGGGTGTCCATCTGCATACCGGATCGCCGGTCAAAACGGTAACCAACGAAGGCCTGCTCCTGGCCAATGGCGAGCACATTGCCGCTTCCCTGAAAGTCTGGGCGGCGGGCATCAAGGCACCTGCGTTTCTTGCCCACCTTGGCTTGGAGACCAACAGGATCAATCAGTTGGCAGTCTATACCACCCTGCAAACGACACTAGACTCACGAATATTCGCCTTTGGCGATTGCGCTGCGTGCCCTACGGGTGAAGACGGACGTTTTGTACCGCCACGGGCGCAGGCAGCTCATCAGCAGGCCACCTTGCTGGCAAAAAATCTCAAACGGCTAATAGAGGGCAAGCCGTTACAGGAATACGTCTACCGGGATTATGGATCACTTATCTCACTCTCGACCTTCAGCGCGGTAGGCAACCTGATGGGCAACCTCACAGGGAGCGTGATGCTTGAAGGCAAGTTGGCGCGGATGTTCTATGTGTCCCTGTACCGAATGCACCAGATGGCGCTGTACGGCGTGCCACGCACCCTGATGTTGATGCTCAGCGACAGGATCGGTAGCAGCACAGCGCCAAGGCTGAAATTACACTAGCCCACAAGCCCTGCAGCCGGGCGTGGCCACTACCATAGTGGCGCGTCCCTGCAGACGCAGGCCGCGGCAAAGTCAGACACGGGAAAGGTCGGCCAAATGCCGATGAATATTTTTTGCGTGGATGATTGAAGCGAAAGGGAGTGAGTGGTGGGTCGTGTAGGATTCGAACCTACGACCAATTGGTTAAAAGCCAACTGCTCTACCAACTGAGCTAACGACCCGGTACTCAAAGGACATGTCAAGCGACACATCCGGGAAAAAAGTGGTCGGGGTAGAGGGATTCGAACTCTCGACATCCTGCTCCCAAAGCAGGCGCGCTACCAGGCTGCGCTATACCCCGATCCGGTTCTAGATGGCTCCGCGACCAGGACTCGAACCTGGGACCCAATGATTAACAGTCATTTGCTCTACCAACTGAGCTATCGCGGAATTACCTAAAACAACCTGACTTGGGCAGTAACTGTCGTTACATATCCCCTGCCAAGGCGCGCCATTTTACCGGGCGCAGTCAGACTGTCAACCCTAAAAATGCGGTTATGGACACTATCTTGAAAAAGCCTGGGTAGTGGCCAGCCAATAGCGTGCAAAGCCCACACTCCAAAGCAGCCGAAATAGCAGCCAGCCTCCTCAGAGGCCCGCTCCCGCCTACAAAAAAGCCCGCCAATGGCGGGCTTGGTCTTGCTTTACAACGCAGCGCCTGGCGGCTTAGAGCTGCGGGCCCGCTTGAACAATCTCGGGCGCAACATCAAACTTCTTGAAATTGTCGACAAACAATTTAGTCAAGGCCTGTGCAGCCGCGTCGTACTCGGACGGATCTGCCCAGGTATTACGCGGGTTCAGCAAATGGGTATCGACACCGGGTACCGAGGTTGGCACATCGAGGTTGATCACTGGCAGGTGTTCAGTTTCGGTACCAATCAGCGCACCGGACTGCACAGCCGCGATGATTGCGCGGGTGGTAGGAATGCTGAAGCGTTTGCCGGTACCGTAGCTGCCCCCGGTCCAACCGGTATTAACCAGGTACACCTTGCTGCCGAAGGCGTTGATCCGCTTGATCAGCAATTCGGCATACTCGCCGGCAGGCCGCGGGAAGAATGGCGCACCAAAACAGGTGGAGAAAGTCGACTTGATGCCATCGCCGGAACCCATCTCGGTCGAGCCGACCAGAGCGGTGTAACCGGAGAGGAAATGGTAGGCGGCCTGCTCGTTGTTCAGAATCGATACAGGGGGCAGCACACCGGTAAGATCGCAGGTCAAAAAGATAATCGCGTTCGGCTCACCGGCACGGTTTGCTTCAACACGCTTTTCAACGTGCTTCAGCGGGTAGGCAACCCGGGTATTCTGGGTCAGGCTGACATCAGCGTAGTCCGCAGTCCGGCTCTGAGGATCGATGACCACGTTCTCGATAATGGATCCGAACTTGATCGCCTTCCAGATGACTGGCTCATTCTTTTCCGACAGGTCGATACACTTTGCATAGCAACCACCTTCGATGTTGAACACGCTACCGGTAGCCCAGCCGTGCTCGTCATCACCAATCAGATTACGCGCAGGGTCAGCAGAGAGTGTGGTCTTACCAGTGCCGGACAAACCAAAGAACAGCGTGGTATCACCTTCGTCGCCGACGTTGGCGGCGCAGTGCATAGGCAAAACGTCCTTGGCCGGAAGCAGGAAATTCTGTACCGAAAACATCGCCTTCTTCATTTCACCGGCGTACTGCATGCCAGCCAAAAGCACCTTGCGCTCGGCAAAGTTGATGATCACGCAACCATTACTGTTGGTGCCATCGCGCTCGGGCTCACAAACAAAATGCGGCGCATTGATGATATGCCAACGGTCCCTGGCAGCCGGATTGAACTCTTCCGGGTTGATGAAAAGCGTGCGCCCGAACAGGTTGTGCCAGGCTGTTTCAGTAGCCATCACCACAGGCAGATAATGCTCAGGATCGGCGCCAACATGCACGTGGGACACAAAACTGGTGCGTTCAGCCAGATAGCCTGCAACGCGCTTCCACAAGGCATCGAACTTGTCAGCCGGAAACGGACGATTGATAGGGCCCCAGGCGATGGAGTCCTGCGTCGATGGCTCCTCGACAATGAAGCGGTCCATGGGTGAACGGCCGGTGCGCTCACCGGTCTTGACCACGAGCGCGCCGTTATCGGCCAACTGACCTTCGTTACGCTGAATAGCCAGCTCAACGAGGTGTGGAATACTCAGGTCGGTATAAACCGTATGGTTACTGTGCGTCATCAAACCTCATCCTCGTTCGGCGTGGGCCGAAATCTCCATGGGACCGACAGATCGGCCTCAGCTCTTCGTGTGTACGCCAGGTCAGCGCGCGGGCGCGCCATTATGCCAAAAAAAAACCAGCCGCGCTAAACCTGATCAGCACTCGTTATTCATCATGACCATAGCCGTTGACTATCTACTTGAGTTGCAATGCATGTATTTCGCCTTCGCTGATCAATGCAACCGCCTGGCATGCTCCTGTGCCGAGTGAAACAGCGCCTCCAGGCGGGCCTGATCAAACAGATAGCGGGTATTGCAGAATTGACAGTCGATCTCGATTTCACCGTTTTGCTCATCGAGCAATGCCATGGCGTCATCTCGCCCCAGGCTCACCAGGGCATTACCCGAGCGCTCCATTGAACAGCTGCACTCGAATCGCACCGCCTGATGATCGAACAATCGTACGTCCTCTTCGTGAAAGAGCCTGCGCAGAATTGTCTGGTTATCGAGGGACAGCAGCTCTTCAGCCGTGAGCGTGTCAGCAAGAATATTCAGGTGTTCCCATGTTGCTGCGCGCTGCTCCGGATCCCGCTGACGATCGGCAGGCAGCGCCTGCAGCAACAATCCCCTGGCAGAGCGCCCGTCGGCCTGCAACCTGAACCTGGTCGGCAACTGTTCGGAGTTTTCAAAGTAGCCGTTAAGGCACTCGGCCAGGGTGGCCCCATCAAGGGAGACGATACCCTGGTAGCGCTGTCCCTCCTGGGGATCTACGGTAATGGCCAGGATGCCGCCGGGCATCAGATCGGCCAGACTGCCATCGGTCATATCCACATCGTACCGGGCTATCCCTCGCACGGCCTGGTCACTGGCGCACTCGACCATCAGTGTCGAAACAGGACCCGAAGAAGTCGCCTGCAGTATCAGCAGGCCGTCGTACTTGATAGTCGTCGACAACAACACCGCCGCAGCTAGCATCTGGCCCAGTAGCTCACGAACCGGCTCGGGATAGTCGTGCTTGGCCAGCACCTCGCGGTAGCTGGTCTCCAGCGCGACCAGTTCGCCGCGCACGTCGGCGTTTTCAAACAGAAAACGTTGGGTGGTATCTTGATACGCCATGATCAGCCCCTGGCAAATGGCGATTATACCCCTTCACCCATCCTCGGGTGAATTGCGTGCATTGCGAAACTGATGGATCTGTCTGCGCTGCTTCTTGTTCGGGCGATGCTCACTGATCAGCAGACCGGGCCCCATGGCCTTGCGCTTGGCTGCAGCTTCCTCGCGCTGGCGAAGACTGTCGGCCGTTTCTTCGTAAAGCAACTGCGCCTCAGCAGCCCCACGCCGCTGGCCGCTGAGCTCGAGAATAGTCACCGTACGCTGCTCGAAGCCCTGACGTATCTGCAATTGCTCACCCACCTTCGGCTCTCTACTGGGCTTGCAGCGCTCACCCCGGCATTGCACCTTGCCGCCTTCTATGGCCGCCTTCGCCAGACCTCGAGTCTTGAAAAATCGAGCGGCCCAGAGCCATTTATCCAACCGTACCTTGCTATCATCGCCCATAGGGTCTGTACTCCTCATTCAGGCCGAGTGTATCAGGCTTGTCGTCGCCCATGACTTGCCCCATGATGCGCGCCAAATGCACCAGGAGCTGTCTGCTTGAAAACTTTTGATCACCTTAATGTTATCGGGTTGCGCGAGTGGATTGGCCTGCCCGAGCTTGGCATCGACCAGATCATGGCAAAAATAGATACCGGGGCAAGAACCTCGGCATTACATGCCAGTGATATCGAGACGTTCGAGCGCAAAGGTGCAACCTGGGTGCGCTTCAATGCGCACATTGGTAGCCAGAAGAAACAACGGGCCCAGCGCTGCGAGGCGGAACTGGTGGAATACAAATCCATCCGCAGCTCCAATGGTCATTTGCAGGAGCGTCATGTCATACGTACGCCACTGGTACTCGGTGACCGTTGCTGGTCGGTGTATTTCACGCTCACCTGCCGTAAATCCATGCGCTATCGCGTGTTGATGGGCTGTACCGCCATGCTGGAAGGCGAGCTGGTAATTGATCCCGGCCGCCGATTTGTCCAGGAAAAACCCCAAACCTCTCTGTTCGCCGTAACCCCCTGAAGGAACCACCATGAAGATTGCGGTACTGTCGCGTAACGCCAACCTGTATTCCACCCGCCGACTGGTCGAAGCGGCACGCGAACGCGGCCACGAGGTGCGCGTTATCGACACCCTGCGCGCCTACATGAACATCGCCAGTCACAAGCCGACCATCCATTACAAGGGCGCCGAGCTGGAAGGCTTCGATGCGATCATTCCGCGCATTGGTGCGTCGGTTACCTTTTATGGCGCGGCGGTATTGCGCCAGTTCGAGATGATGGGCGTTTTCCCCCTGAACGAATCAGTCGCCATCACCCGCTCCCGGGACAAGCTGCGCTCACTGCAGCTGCTGGCCCGCAAGGGGGTTGGCCTGCCGGTCACCGGTTTCGCTCACTCACCCGACGACATACCGGACCTGATCAGCATGGTCGGCGGCGCGCCGCTGGTTATCAAGCTGCTGGAAGGCACGCAAGGCATTGGCGTGGTGATGTGCGAAACCGAGCAGGCTGCTGAATCAGTGCTCGAGGCGTTCATGGGCCTGAAGGCCAACATCATGGTGCAGGAATATATAAAGGAAGCGGGCGGAGCGGACATTCGCTGCCTGGTCGTGGGCGACAAGGTCATCGCAGCAATGAAACGCCAGGCCAAGCCTGGCGAGTTTCGCTCCAACCTGCATCGCGGCGGCAGCGCCAGCCTGATCAAGATCACCCCGGAAGAGCGCATGACCGCAGTACGCGCTGCCAAGGTGATGGGCCTTAACGTCGCAGGTGTGGATATTCTGCGCTCCAACCATGGCCCGGTGGTCATGGAGGTCAACTCCTCCCCGGGGCTGGAGGGTATCGAGTCAACCACCGGCCGCAATATCGCCGGATTGATCATCGAGTACATTGAAAAGAACGCCAAGCCCAATCAGACCCGGACCAAGGGCGAAGGCTGAACAATATTAGCCCTGGCAGGCTGCCGCCAGATCGCGGTAGTCCTCCACGGCATCAAACTCCTCGGTATCACGCAAGGCTCCGCGACTGTCTGGCTGCCTGACCGCCAGCAGGTGGCTGACACCGTAGTCCCTGGCAGCTCGCAGAATTCCCAGGCTGTCATCAATGAAGAGCGTGCGCTGCGGATCAAAGGGGACTTCAGCTTGCAATGCAACCCAGAAAGCCTGCGCCTCTTTCGGAAAACCGAAGTCATGGGAGCTGATCAGACGCTGAAAGTAGGTTCGCAACTCGACGCGCTCCAGCTTCAATGACAGGGAGCCACGGTGCGCATTGGTGATCAATATCACATCACGGCCACTGGCCTGTAGCGCCCGCAGAAATACTTCCGCGTCAGGCCTGAGGCTGATCAGGTGCGCTACTTCGCGCTTGAGCTCAACGATCGGCATGGCCAGCTCACGGGTCCAGAAATCCAGGCAGTACCAGTCCAGTTGCCCCTGCTTTTCCTTCATCAGAGGATAAATCTCGGCCTTGGCCCACTCGACCGACTGACCATGATGCTCGGCGTAACGCTGCGGCAGATACTCGACCCAGAAGTGGTTGTCAAAATGCAGGTCCAGCAGGGTCCCGTCCATATCCAGCAGGACGGTATCGATGTTGTTCCAGTTCAGCATGGGCGTTTGGGCTTTGGTGACATGTGCCGCTATGATACCCAAGCCAAACGCTGTTAACCACGGAGCACCCAATGCCAAAACTGCCCGAAACCCTCGAGGCGCAGATCGTCGCAAAGAGCAGACTATTTACCGTCGAGCAGGTGCAACTGCGTTTCAGCAACGGCGTCGAGCGCACCTACGAGCGCCTGGTCAACCGCAGCCAGGGGTATGGGGCGGTGATGGTGATAGCCATGCAGGACGAGCGCCGGGTGGTCTTGATAGAGGAATATTGTGGCGGCATGGGCAACTACCAGATGTCCGTCCCCAAGGGCCTGGTGGAACCTGGCGAAGATGTACTTGATGCCGCTAACCGTGAATTGATGGAAGAGGCCGGCTTTGGCGCCCGCCGCCTGGAATATCTGACCCACCTCTCCCTGTCTCCCAACTACATGAGTCAGCAGATTGCCATAGTGCTGGCCCGCGACCTCTACGAAAAGCGTTTGCCGGGTGACGAACCCGAACCCATGCGGGTCGACAGTGTCGACCTCTACGCACTCAGCGACTTGGCTGCACGTGAGGACTTTACAGAAGGCCGCGCCCTCGCCGCACTATACCTTGTGCGCGACCTGCTCGAGCAGCGCGGAGAGCTGCACAGATGACCCGCTCACTCGACAGCCTGCCCTTCAATACCGATGCACTACTGGCGCTGACCGAGCGGGCGGGACGGGAAACATTGAAATGGTGGCGTCAGAAGCCTGAGGTTACCGCCAAATCCGATGACTCTCCGGTGACCGCAGCGGATCTTGCAGCACACCACCTGATTCTGGAGGGCCTGCGCCAGCTAACGCCCGAGATCCCGGTACTATCTGAGGAAGACGCGCAAGTGCCCCTGACTGAGCGGCAACACTGGCAACGGTTCTGGCTGGTCGATCCGCTAGACGGTACCAAGGAGTTTATTGCCGGCACGGATGAGTTCACCGTCAACATAGCGCTGATAGAGCAGGGGCAGATCCGTTTTGGAGTGGTAGGCGTGCCAGCCCGTGACAATCTCTATTGGGGAGGCCAATCGCTCGGTGCATGGCGCCGCTCCGGCAGGGAGCCCGCCGAAGCTATCCGCTGCCGCAGTACGAGCGAGACTTTGACAGTGGTTGCCAGTCGCAGACACACCAGTCCGGAACAAGAAGCACTGCTCAGCCGCCTGACATCACTACAGCAGATCGATCTGGTGAATATCGGCAGCTCACTCAAGTTCTGCCTATTGGCCGAGGGCAACGCCGATCTCTACCCGCGGTTCGCCCCTACCAGTCAATGGGATACAGCCGCAGCCCAGGCGGTGCTCGAAGGCGCCGGCGGGCAGGTTCTCGGCCTGGACGGACAGCGTTTCGGCTATCCGGCTCGAGACACCTGGCTCAACCCGCACTTTGTCGCGACGGGCAAGCTGCCTCCTGACCTGCTCCAGGCGCTTGACCTGAGCATCTGACAGGACACACACAGCAATGAATCCGCGGCTGGACAGGTAGTCACTGCCAGGCGCACCATGAAATTCAAATTCGCCCTGCCCCTCTGCCCGGAGTCGCCCATGTTTTTCCGCCGTATTCCCGAACATAAAATGCGCCTGCCCACCGCTGAAGAGGCCCTGCCAGGCCGGGATGAAGCCATCCAGACCAGCCAGATCCACACCGTGCTCGGCACTTCCTTGCATGCCCCTTTTCCAGCGGGGATGCAGCAGGTCATCTTTGGCATGGGCTGCTTCTGGGGAGTGGAAAGGTTGTTCTGGAAGATTCCTGGGGTGCACACCACCGCCGTCGGCTATTGCGCAGGGCTGACTCCCAACCCCACCTACGAGGAAGTCTGCTCGGGCATGACCGGTCACAACGAAGTGGTTCTGGTGGTCTTCGATCCGGAGGAAGTGAGCTTCGAGGAGCTGCTCAAGACTTTCTGGGAAAATCATGACCCTACCCAGGGCATGCGTCAGGGCAACGATACCGGCACACAGTACCGCTCGGGCATTTACCTGAGTACTCCGGCACAGCAGGCGGCGGCAGAAGTCAGCAAGGCCAATTACGCCGATCTGTTATTGCAAGCCGGCATGGATGCGGTCACTACCGAGATCATTCCGGCCCCGACCTTCTATTATGCAGAACCCTACCACCAGCAATACCTGCACAAGAATCCGGGTGGCTACTGCAATCTTGCCGGTACAGGTATATGCATGCAGGGTAGTTGATCAGCCGCGCCCGCTCAGGGCTTTCAGGCAGCTTCCAGTGAGTTCGGTCAGACGCTGAAAAGCCGTGAACTGAGCCTTGGTCAAGGGCCTTCCCGACAGTCGCATATCGCCATAAAGAATGCCAATTCGCCGGGTGCCGGCGATTACCGGCGCAATAAAGAACGGGCCCTCACCCAGCCAGCTGGTAATGTCGGACGTAATCAAATCCTTTAAGCCGCTGCTAGTCGGCGTACCCATCCAAATCACTTCGTTGTTTTGCAACGCGTAACTGAATATATGAGGATTGGATACCACACAGGGCAAATTGAAATCCTGGGCCCAGCTCTGGGTTCCCTTACCGGCTACTCGCCGTGCCCGAAAACGCGTCTGGTTATCCGCCAAAACAGCAAGCATGACCCGCTCCAGCCCAGCTCCCAAGTGCATTCCATTGATCACACCGGTCAGGGTATTTTCGAGATTGATCGGGCTTTTGGTCATCAGCATCATGTTCTGCACCGACAGCTTGAGCATCTCTACATTTGGCTGCAACAGGGGCTCCTGTACCGCTGTGCGTGCCGACTGCGCGGGCACAGCATCCATCTGTAGCAACTCGGAGAGATCCAGAGGGAGGTCATCGGTACGGGGTATCCATGCTCCCAGGTCGGCGTTGGAGCAAGTGCCAGCGACCCGGACCGCCTCGTCAGCACTGGCCAGAATCTGCTGCATGGCCTCTTCGCGAGTGGTTCCGGTCAGCTCCGCAACCGGATCCAGCAAGGCCTGCATTGTTTCCCCTGCCCAACCCTCTCGGGCAGCCTCGGCAATGGCAGAGCCCAAAGTAACTGCTCGCGCGGCAGGCCCGGAGGAGCTATGACTGGCTTTGACCAACTGACCGATCTCACCCATATTCCAGGTCTTGAGCAAACCGAAGGTCAACTGATCAAAACTGGCGCCTACTACACGCTTTACCGTTTTGTCCCGGTCAACCCCAGGCACCGCGAGCGCGTCCGCAAGCAGGTCAGCCTGTTTGCCGCCGTGACTCCAGAACGCCATCTCGCCGAGGTGGCGCAAAAGTGTCGCTATGAAAATCTCTTCCTTTTCCGGCAAGGCCCTGTAGTCCGCAAGATTGCGCGCCTGCATTGCACCGTGAAAGGAACGCGCCAAAAGTGACTGCAGCTGTTCACGCGGCGAGTCCTTCAGCAGACCATCGAGCAGGCTGACTGACAGGCCGATCATCCGCACCTGGTCGAAGCCGATCACCACAACAGCTCGGGAAATCGTGCGGATAACCTCACGGCCCGGATTACAGTAAACGCTATTGCTGACCCGCAGCACCTTGGAAGTAAGTGAGGCATCACGTAGAAGAACTTCCGCCAGTTGCCTGACCGAAGCGGTTTGCGACTGGGAAAGTCGCAGCAAGTCATGTACTACCACTGCCATTGCAGGCAGTTCGGCATTATTCAGGCGAGCCGTCCATTGCGCCAGACCGTGGGTTTGATCACTCAATTCGGGACCCTTGCTCTTGTTTGAATGTTACCAAATGATGCCAATGTAACATCTACCCACCGCGGCGGTGAACTGTGCGGCCATAGCTGTAGCTTGGCCAGGTTGGCAGCGCTGGGTAGACTGCGCGGCCAGACCACCATTGACGAACCAGGATGACAGCATGCAGATGACAACGAGCCGGGCGATCGCCAGCATGCACGTCGCCGCGCTCATGTTCGGACTTACCGGCATCTTTGGCAAACTCACCCAGGCGGGGCCCATCGCCATAGTGCTGGGCAGGGCATTCTTTGCAGTGCTCGCGCTACTGATCTTTGCGCGCATATTCAGCTCTCCCATCTTGCGCGGCATTAACAGAACGCGCCTCATGCAGCTGGCAGCTTGCGGCATTCTGCTGGGCGTACACTGGATGACCTTTTTTCACGCGGTGAAAATTGCTGGTGTTGGCATAGCCACGTTGGGGTTTGCCAGCTTTCCGGCTTTTGTTGTCATGCTTGAATGGCTGCTGTGGAAGGAGTCGGCAAGTCGTCTGGACCTGCTCAAGGTCGTGCTAATCTGTATCGGCCTGGCGTTGGTTACGCCCGACTTCAGCCTGGGCAACCAGGCGACAGCCGGCCTGCTCTGGGCGCTGCTCTCGGGCCTCTGCTTTGCCGGCGCCTCGGTAGGCAATCGCTATACCGCTGGCGACCTACACCCTGTGCAGATTGCCTGTTGGCAAAACCTGGTGATCTTGGGGTGCCTGTTACCCTTCGCGCCAATGGCCGTCGGCCAGATGGCACCTCTGGACTGGCTGTGGATCGCCCTGCTCGGCTTGCTATGCACCGGGCTGGCCCACGGGCTATTTGTAGCCAGCTTGCAGGTTCTCAAAGCCAGGGTGGCTTCGCTGTTCTTCGCGCTGGAACCAGTCTACGGCATTTTGTTTGCCTGGTTTCTGTTTGCCGAGCAGCCCACCCTCTCCATGCTGTTGGGTGGGGTTCTGATTGTGTCAGCACTCGCCCTGGTCCGGCAGCCACCCAAACCGGCCTGAAACCCAACCCTCAACCCGCCCGAGCGAACCTCAGGCCGACGCCCTCAGGCCCGGGTTTCTATGAGCCTTACCCAGCGATCAGTCATTGGCAGCTTGCCGACCGCGAGCTTGATACAGACCAGCAAGGGTACTGCGATCAACACACCCACCGCGCCCCACAACCAGCCCCAGATGAACAGCCAGACAATCAGTATCAAGGGGTTCAGGCGCATATTCTTACCCAGCACCAGGGGCGTGACAAACTGCGCCTCGAGAAGATTGATGGAAAAATAGATCAACACCGGCAACGCCGCCAGGGCTACCGGACCATACTGGGCAAGCCCCGCAAGACAGAGCATGGCCATGCCGAAGATAGGCCCTACGTAGGGAGCAAAGTTGAGCAAACCGACCAGTACTCCCCAGAGCAGAGCGTCTTCCACTCCGAAGAGCCACAGCGCCAGCCCCGTTGTCATACCGAGCCCAGCATTAATCACACTGACCGTGCCGATATACCGTGATAGCTCAAGCTGGATGGTACCTACGAGATTGACCCTTTCCTCACGCGTGTCCGGTGGCACGAATATATGAATATACGCATTGAATAATCGCGGACCGAATATCAGCAGAAAGAGAATCAGAATAACGCAGGTGAGGAGCTGAGCAATCATAACGGGCGTGGCTGCCAGAATAGCCACCATCAACTCCATACCACCCTGCTTTACATGCTTGCTGACGCTTTCCCCTACATCATCGGACGACTGTGAAACCGGGGGTGGGGTTGGCTGTTTTTTCTCTCGTTCAAAGAGTCCGAAGAAGCTGAATCCATCCGACTCCTCTTCCTGCACGGCACTCTGAATCGAAACCGGTTTGGATGACTCGGTCAGATTATCGAGTTGCTTGGTAAGGCGCTCGGATAGCTCGGGCAGTTGCTTGGCCCACTTTTGCGCAGGCTCGGCAAGCTCGATGGCCAACAAAGTGAAGGGCCCGCCAATCGCACAGATAATCAGGATTGCCGACAGTGTTCTGGGCACGTAGAGACGTTTCAACACCGCCACCAACGGGCTGAGCAAGAGCGCAAAAAGCAACGCCACGACCAGGGGCATCAACAGTGATTTGGCGAAATAGAGGGTATAAAGAAGAGCAAGTGCCAGGAGCCAGAGCGTCACCTTGTACATAGGCGACTTGCCCTGAGCACCAGCCTCCCGGGAATCAAACTGCCGCTTTTTGCTGGGTAGATCACCGCCATCGGCGGTGGTCAAGCGATGTCTCCTCCAAAGACGGCTACATTAGCCACTTCCGCTTCGCCGCCGCCAGCCAGAGAGCTCGCCAACGATTTCAATCGCCAGAGATGCACCCCAGTCATGCCAGCGGACATCAGCTTGGACCTACCATTGCTACCAAGCAGGCCCAGGGCTACTCCACCCGCCGCACCAGCACCGATGAGCAGCCATGGTGAGAGGCTGCGCAGATACGCAACACGTTCCCGCCCATTCAGCTTGAGGAGACTTTGCTCGAGTGACAGCTTGCCATCCAGCTGGCGAATATCTTCAATCAGTTGTTTTCGCGGCACTCTCAGCACCCTCCTTGAACGCCTGCAGGTGTTCGCGGGTTGCCGCGAAGGCCCAGCTTTTACTATACCGTTTGATGCACCACAGGATAATCGCCAGAGGGATGATCTGTACTGCAATAAATATCCCAATCGCGGCCCCCACCGATTGCACCGGCAGAAACACCAGCCAGGCCACCAGGATGGAAAGCCCCAACCAGGCAAGCACGACCAGAGGAACAGCCACCAAGGCAAGCAGCACAATCCTTTTGGTGTCGCCCAGGGCAAGGCTCAGCTCCAATTTCGCCAGCTTTGCCAGATCACCCCCGGCCGAGGCCGCATGTTTGAACCAGTCTAACCAGGCCTGAAGTTCATCCTGCCCAGGCTCGGGGCCTCTCCCAGGATCGCCACTCTGCAGATTGGTTTCGCCTGGGATCTCGCTCATTTCCTGCTATACAGCTGCGAAATGAGGAAGCCGGCCGCAAATGCGATACCCAGACTGGTGAGGGGTTTTTCCTGAACGTAGCTGTTGGCTTGACTGCTCAGTTCACCCGCTTTCGCCTTGCCTTTCAAAAACTGATCCGACGCTTCGTTCTTCAGATCCAGGCCCGCGGCTTCTGCTGCGTGCTTGAAGTGTTCCTTGGCTTCTACCAGATTGCTATAGGCTGCCATAACTGCCTCCTTACCTGCGTCTTTTTCGCTATTAACCGTCGAATTGTCGGTTACCGGTGTACTCTTTTTAGCTTCAGCCATGGTCGAGCTCCTTAAAGTTGAGATCCTGGAACGAAATTGTCCGGCCTTGTGAGCCGGACAATACATGGACACCAAAAGATGCGATATGTTCCGGCGCAGATTTCGCTCTCTATAAGTGTCCGCCCTCACGGGGATATCCGACGGCGCCCACGTCTACACAGGTAAGCCTAGCCAAAAGAGCCGTTTTTGCCAGTCTCGGGCGGCACCGGTGACCGGGACCGAGTCGAATTCCGGACCTCAGGGGCCACCTGCCAGCCAGTCCAGGCGCCATGCGCCACTGCCCGACTGTGCCAACTGACTGGCGAGCCAGGGCAATACCTCTTCCAGTTCCTCCCAGAGCGGCCATGGCGGATTGACCAGTATGAGGCCTGATCCATTGAGCCCCAAAGAGGTATCAGCCGGGCGGACGGTCAGCTCGACTCGCAGGACCTTCGGCAGTCCTGCAGCTGCAGTCTGTCGATAGAAGTCACGCAACAGGCGCTCGTCCTTGATCGGATACCAGAGGGCTATGACCGTCTGGCGCATCCGCTGGATCGCCACCTGCATGGCAGTCAGACACCGATCAAAATCGTCACCTCGCTCGAAAGGCGGATCCAGCAACCAGAGCGCGCGTTTTTCGGCCACTGGCAAGAACGCCTTGGCCAGCTCATAACCGTCACGCTGGTGAACTGCGACGCGGGGATCACCGATAAAATGCTCGCGCAAAATAGCGGCATCTTCCGGGTGCAGCTCACTCAGGATCATCCGGTCCTGTTCGCGCAGTCCAGCAGCGATCAGCTGAGGTGAGCCGGGGTAGTAACGCAAATCAGTGTCCTGATTTTGCTCACCCACACTGTCCACATACCCCTGCAGCAACGCCGGAAGGTCCTTTCGCCCCCACAGGCGAGCTATACCCTCGAGATACTCCCCGGTCTTGCCGGACGCCTCACCCTGCAGATCATAGAGCGCAGTGCCCGCGTGGCTATCGAGATAACAGTAGGGCGTCTCCTTACGCTGCATGAGCTGCGACATGCGCAGCAGCACCGCATGCTTGAAAACATCGGCATGGTTTCCGGCGTGGTAGCTATGGCGGTAATTCATCTAAGGGATCCCATTAACATCAGTGCGCGCATTCTACCCACTCGGCAGCACTGCGACGAGCAGTGCTCAGGCCTGCTGACTGCTGGGCGTCACTCGCAGCACTTCCTCGATGGTCGTTTCGCCGGCCGCGACCTTTTGCGCACCCGACAACCTGAGGCTGTGCATGCCGTCCTTGTAGGCCTGCCGGCGCAGAGCGTTCAGGTCGATATCGGCTTGCACCAGGGGTTTGAGCGCGTCACTCAGGGTCATCAACTCGTAAACCCCTGCACGTCCGCGGTAACCGGTTTCTCGACACTGCGGACAACCTACCGGACGATGTGCGCGAGTGGGTAGCGGCGCATTCCAGGGCCTAGTCAGTTCTGTCCAGGCATCAGCATCCACTTCGGCCGGCGCCTTGCAGTGGTTGCACAGGGTTCGTACCAGACGCTGCGCCATGACCCCAAGCACCGTAGCCTTGATCAGATAGGCCGGCACACCCAGCTCGATAAGCCGGCTGATCGAACTGGGTGCGTCATTGGTGTGCAGGGTCGAAAGCACCAGGTGACCGGTGAGCGCAGCCTGAATGGCCATTTCCGCAGTCTCAAGGTCGCGAATTTCACCCACCATGATGATGTCCGGATCCTGGCGCATCAGGGCGCGTACGCCACCCGCAAAATCCAGATCAATATTGTGCTGCACCTGCATCTGATTGAAGCTGTCCTCGACCATTTCGATCGGGTCTTCGATGGTGCATACGTTCACCTCGGGCGTGGCCAACTGCTTGAGGGTGGTGTACAGGGTGGTCGTTTTGCCTGACCCGGTTGGCCCGGTAACCAATACAATTCCGTTGGGCTGCCCGACCATTGCCTGCCAGCGTCGCTGATCCTCGGAGGAAAATCCCAACTGATCGAAGCTGCGCAACAGCACGTCGGGATCAAAGATCCGCATGACCATTTTCTCACCGAAGGCGGTGGGCAGGGTCGACAGGCGCAGTTCTATTTCATTGCCCTGGGGCGACTTGGTCTTTATCCGGCCATCCTGTGGCTTGCGCTTTTCCGCCACATTCATGCGCCCCAGGGTTTTCAGCCGACTGACGACCGCAACCGACACCTGCAGCGGGAATTGATAAACCGTGTGCAGCACACCGTCGATCCTCAGGCGTACACTGCCCGCCTCGCGCCGCGGCTCGATATGAATATCGCTGGCGCGCTGCTCGAAGGCGTACTGGAACAGCCAGTCGACGATATTGACCACGTGAGCATCATTGGCATCAGGCTCTTGGCCCATGCTGCCGAGATTGAGCAACTGTTCGAAGTTGCCTATCGCGCTGCTTTTCTGATCCGTGGCGTTGGCCCCGGTTACCGACCGTGCGAGTCTGAAGAACTCCACCGAATAACGTTGAATATCCGCCGGACTGGCCACCACCCGCCGAATCTCACGCTTGAGCACGTGCACCAGGTTGGTTTCCCAGCTGCTGACGAAGGGCTGCGCACTGGCGATCACCACCTCGCGCTCGTTGACCTCAAGCGCAAGAATGCGATGGCGCTGGGCGAAGGCGAAGGACATCAATGGAGTAACCGCTGCCACGTTGATCTTCAGCGGATCGATACGATAGAACGGCTGCTCCGCCTCATCAGCAAGCCAGCGCGAGAGAGTCTCCAGGTCGAGTATCTTGCCAGGGCGGGACAAATCCTCTGGCGCCTGCGCGGCAATGAACTCCAGCGGGTGCAGCTTGGCAGTCTCCCCGGTAGCAGCGCGGCGCAACATGCTCAGCTGCTCCGCGGTGTCCATACTCAGGCGTCCCTGGGACGCCAGCACATTGAGAAAATCGCCCAGATCCAGCGGGCGGTCACTTCCGGGTATCGCCAGTTGATTCAGTTTCTCCACGCATCCCCCGTATCACCAGATGGCATTGTGCTCAGGCATTCAGCTCGCGCCAGGCGTTGAGCTTGCGCAAACGCTGACCCTGTTTACGTAATGCATCCAGCAACAAGGGCCTCTGCTCGTCGTCGATGGACGGATATTGCTCAAGCAATGCCTGCAGCTTGTTCAGTTCGCCAAACAGACGGTCAGGCTCCGGAACCGGCAGGAACTGGCGAAACTGGGATAGAAGATAGTACAACCGGCCCAGCCGCGGCTGCTGATCCTGCCATTGGCTGACGGCGCCGTCCGGATCGTTATGGTGCGGTACTCTCAGCTCCTGGATTTCCTTGGCCACGGCTGCGAGCAACCAGTGCGGTAGTGGCAGCGCTCCAATGCGATCGCCCTTGGGCGGCCGGTTATGCTGCCAAGCTGCCTGCTCCAGCCATAATGCCAGACCGATAAACAACTGACCCCAGGCGAGCTCATTCACGGCACCAGCATATACATCCGGCGCCTGATCACGGGCACTGCGCCCACTATCATCATCAGCCCAGCCTGCCAGCACCAATGGCCTGAAACGCTCAAGCAGAGAGTCGAGCGGCCGGGTGAACTGTTGCGCGCTCGATTTGGGCAAGGCCAGATCGAAAACGCCAAAAGACGCACGTAACGCTGCCAGATGCGTAGTCATGTCGCGAAACAGGCGCCACTGTTGGGAATAGCGGTACTGCTCTGCCAGGCGCTGGCTTTGCCCCAGCAGCTGCCGGGTCGAGCCGGCGATGACCTCATCGACTGTCGACTCAGCCGTCCATTGCGGGGATTGAAGTCGCAGATCGTAACTGGCCTGATCGAAGAGCCGGTAACCCCGCTCGGCCTTGCTGATGTCACAAGGCATCAGCGGCAGATCTCCGGCCAACTCCAGGGCCAGTTCAAGAACCGCAACTGCTGGGCCCTGACGAACTTCCAGCTCCAGCTCGCAAATGATCTCTTCGCGCTCCTGAGCTACTACCTTACCCAGGTCCAGCGCGGCTTCTACCTCGACGACTTCCATTCCGTCTGCCGATTCACGCTCCCAGCGCAGCAGTACCTTGGTACGCTGAAAATCCGTGGTGAATATCGGCTGCAACAGACTCTTGTCCAGATCGGCCAGCGCCTGGGGCCAACAGCTGTCATCCAGCAGGGATACGTCAAGCTCCGGCTTGTCGGGGTACCAGTCGAATTCGTTACGCTCGGACAGACCCGACACGCTCTGCCCTCTGCTTTTGAGAGTCTGAATCGCACGATCACCGTCGCGACGCATCCGCAATGCAACCTTCGCCCCGGAGAGATCCCGCTCGGGGGTATCGTAGTACTGGTTGAGCAAGGGCCCTGATTGCCACTCGCCCTGGCGGCGGGCCTCCAGCAATGGATGCGCGCGCAAGGCTTCAAGGGTTTCGGGCGTAGTGCGCAACTTGATTTCGGTTTCTTTGGCCATCGGGTGTTCCATGATCTCGATTGTATTCAACAAGCACACTGGACAGGGAGAGGGTCCAATGTCGGAATTCTTTACGGCTCAGGCGCAGGACGCAACGCGTGAGACAGGCAACAGAAGTGATGTGCTGCCAGGGTCATTTATGACTTTTAAATGACGTTAACATGACGCTCTGGTGACGATTGACCGCTCAGCGCCTATAATCTCGCGGCAAATACATCCCGGAGGCCTCATGCCCAGCAACCCCTTTCTCAGCCTGTTTGGCCGCTCGCCGATTGGCCCGATGCAGCACCATATGGTCAAGGCTCATGAGTGTGCAGCCCAACTGGTGCCTTTCATGGACGCCGTAGCGGCTAATGACTGGACCGAAGCCGAACGCCTGCAGCAGCACATTTCCCAGCTGGAGCGCGATGCCGACAAATTGAAGAAAGATGTCCGGGTACACCTGCCCAAAAGTCTGTTTTTGCCGGTGCCACGCTCAGACCTGCTGGAGCTACTCAGTGTACAGGACAAAGTGGCCAATCGCGCCAAGGATATAGCCGGCTTGATGCTCGGCCGTCAGATGGAAATACCCGCGCCGATTCGGCCTGTATTCCAGACCTTCGTCCAGCGTTCGGTGGATGCCGTAGCACAGGCGCTAAAGGCCATGAACGAGCTGGACGAGCTGCTGGAAACCGGATTTTCCGGCCGCGAAGTGGCCCTGGTGGAAAGCCTGATCGAAGAGCTCGACGCCATCGAACACGACACCGACACGCTACAGATCAAGTTACGTGCAGACCTGTTCAAACTGGAAAGCGAACTCCCCCCAGTCAACGTGATGTTTCTCTACCAGATCATCGAATGGATCGGCGATGTTGCAGACCGCGCTCAGCGCGTCGGCAACCGCCTGGAACAACTGATGGCCCGCTAGTGGTCAGTCTCTTCATGCACCCAAACAGAGTAACTCCGACATGACCCTTATTGCAGAATACGGCACCATCCTGCTGATACTTGCCTGCCTGTTCGGATTTTTCATGGCCTGGGGCATTGGCGCCAATGATGTCGCCAACGCCATGGGGACCTCCGTGGGCTCCCGCGCGCTGACCATAAAACAGGCAATCATGATTGCCATCGTCTTCGAGTTTCTCGGTGCCTATCTGGCTGGCGGCTCGGTTACCCAGACAATCCGTAGCGGCATTCTCGATTCGGACCTGATCAGCGGCGAACAGATGATCTTCGGCATGATGGCCTCACTGCTGGCCGCCGGGACCTGGCTGCTCATCGCCTCGCTGAAGGGCTGGCCGGTATCCACTACGCATTCGATTATCGGCGCTGTCATCGGTTTTGGCGCTGTGGGTGTTTCGATGGACGCGGTGAACTGGGGCGGAGTGGTGCCCATCGTCGCCAGCTGGGTTATCTCTCCGCTGCTGTCGGGCATTGTCGCTTTCATGATTTTCATGAGCGTGCACAAGCTGATCCTCAACACCGATGATCCGTTCACCAACGCCAAACGCTACGTCCCCATCTACATGTTTGCAGTGGGCTTTGTAGTCACCCTTATGACGCTGACCAAGGGACTCAAACATGTCGGCCTGGATATCAGCAACTTCCAGGGCTTTCTTCTTGCCATCGGCGTCGGGGTTCTGGTGATGGCGCTGGGCATGATTCTGCTGACGCGGATCAAGGCCGACCCAGCAGCGGACAAGGATTTCCACTTCGCCAGTGTGGAGAAGGTCTTTGCGGTCCTGATGATTTTCACCGCCTGCGCCATGGCTTTTGCCCATGGTTCCAACGATGTCGCCAATGCGGTAGGCCCGTTGGCGGCAATCGTCGGCGTGTTGCAGACCGGTGGCGAAGTTGCTGCGCGCTCAGTCGTGCCGGCCTGGGTCCTGTTGCTGGGCGGGGTGGGTATCGTTATCGGTCTGGCTACCTATGGCTACCGGGTCATTGCCACTATCGGGCGGCACATCACCGAGCTGACGCCCAGCCGCGGGTTCGCCGCGGAGCTGGCAACCGCCACCACAGTGGTTTCTGCCTCGGGCATTGGCCTACCTATTTCAACCACCCACACCCTGGTCGGGGCGGTGCTGGGGGTAGGCATGGCGCGCGGGATCGGCGCTCTGAATCTGCGCGTGATTGGCACCATCTTCAGTTCCTGGGTCATTACCCTGCCCGCCGGTGCCGCACTCTCAATTGTGTTTTTCTTTATCCTCAGCAGCATTTTCGGCTGACGCTGAAAGCCTGGCGGGCTAAGCTGACCTGAATCAGTCAGCTCAGACCGCCAGGAGTTTCTATGGCTCTTCCCTCTCTCAGGGCACAGTTCGATGCCCTGCTCCAGACCCAATCGATCAGCTGCAGCCAACCGGAGCTCGATCAGTCCAACCTCGACGTGGTTAACCTGCTCGCCGCCTGGTTTGAGGACTTGGGATTCAGCTGTCGAATTCAGCCAATACCCGATGAGCCTGGCAAGGCCAATCTCATAGCCACACTGGGATCAGGTCCTGGCGGGCTGGTGCTGGCTGGCCATACGGACACAGTGCCCTGCGACCCCGAACTCTGGAAGCACGACCCTTTCAAACTGACCGAAGCGGATGGTCGCTGGTATGGATTGGGCAGTTGCGACATGAAAAGCTTCTTTGCGCTGGTCATAGAGGCGCTCAAGGAATACACCGACCACCAGTTCAAGCATCCACTGATCATTCTCGCCACCGCCGACGAGGAGAGTTCCATGAGTGGCGCCCAGGCGCTGGCCGCAAGTGACCTGTCCAACGCGCGTCACGCAGTCATCGGCGAACCAACAGGGCTCAAGCCAGTAAGGGTCCACAAGGGCATCATGATGGAGCGCATCGACATCGCGGGCCAGTCCGGCCACTCGTCGGACCCC
This sequence comes from Halopseudomonas salina, assembly GCF_008641105.1. Next base: position 125,713 of record NZ_VTTI01000005.1, on the reverse strand, counting down.
TCCCTGGGCAGTAACGCGTTGGAAGCCATGCACCGGGTCATCGGCGATTTGCTGAGCATGCGCAAGCAATGGCAAAAGCGCTGGAACGACCCTTTGTTCGGCGTGCCGGTTCCGACCATGAATCTGGGCTGCATTCATGGTGGCGACAACCCCAACCGCATCTGTGGCAAATGTGCTCTGGAATTCGATATCCGCCCATTGCCGGGCATGGACCCGGACGCACTGCGCGCGGATATTCGCCAGCAACTGAAGATAATCGCTGCAGAGCAGCAGGTGGATATCAGTTATAACCCGCTCTTTCCCGGCGTGCCACCATTCGAAACCGCAGCAGACGCAGCGATCGTCAAGGCCTGCGAGCAGCTCACTGGCTATACCGCCGGAAGCGTGGCCTTTGCTACAGAAGGCCCCTACCTAAACCGTCTCGGCATGCAAACGCTGATACTTGGCCCCGGCGACATCGATCAGGCCCACCAGCCTGATGAGTATCTGGAGATGGACCGCATCGATCCGGCCGTGAAGGTTTTGCGCGGCCTGATCAAGCAATTCTGCCTGACCTGAGCAGCGTCCGGTCTAACGAAACGGTGGCTCGTCAAAACTGCGCAGCTTGCGCGAGTGCAACGCATTCAGCTGGTTGCGTAGCAAATCCACAGCTGCAATACCGATATGCAAATGCTGCGTCACGGCGCGCTCGTAAAAGGCACCCGCAGCGCCGGGAAGCTTGAGCTCACTGTGTAGTGGCTTGTCCGACACGCACAACAGCGTTCCGTAGGGCACCCGCAGGCGATAACCCTGGGCAGCAATGGTACCGCTTTCCATATCGACGGCTATAGCGCGGGCCTGATTGATCAGCGGACGTTCCTGAGCCCAACGCAACTCCCAGTTGCGATCGTCATAGGTCAATACTGTGCCGGTACGCAGACGCCGCTTCAGATCATCGCCCCGCTCGCCGGTGACCTGCGCCGCCGCTTCCTGCAGCGCCAGTTGCACCTCTGCCAGCGCCGGCAGGGGAATGTTCGGTGGCAGTACCCGATCCAGAATACCATCACGACGCATGTAGGCATGGGCCAGCACGTAATCGCCAATGGTCTGGGACTGACGTAAGCCTCCACAGTGCCCGATCATCAGCCAGCAGTGCGGTCGCAGTACCGCAAGGTGATCGGTGATGTTCTTCGCATTGGAAGGGCCTACTCCGATATTGACCAACGTTATGCCATCACCCTCGGATGCTTGCAGGTGATAGGCCGGCATCTGATAGCGGTGCCAGAGTACGCCCGCTACCAATGTCTGCGCGTGCTCCTCGGACATACCCCGCTCGATTACCACATTGCCGGGCAGCACCATACGCTCAAAGCGCGAGTCCTGCGCCAGCATATCCAGGCCATGGCGGATGAACTGATCCACATAGCGGTGGTAGTTGGTCAGCAATATCCATGGCTGTACATGCCGCCAGTCACTACCGGTGTAATGCACCAGGCGCCGAAGCGAGAAGTCCACCCGCGCCGCATCGAAAAGAGCCAAGGGCAGCCGCGAAGCACTCTCCCAGTCATACAGTCCATCTGCCGTGCTGTCAGTGACCGCCGAGAGGTCAGTACTGGGAAAAATCCGTGCGAGCTCGTTGGGCGTTACGCCCGATGCAGCAAGGTCAGCGTATTCAAGCACGTAGGGATAAGGAATCGCCTGATCGCTGACGCCAACCTCGACCTGCAGGGTGAAATCACGCATCAAAGGGCCCAACTGTTCGAGAAGATAGCGGCGAAAATCCTCAGGGTGAGTGACGGTGACGCTGTAGACACCCGGCACCTGTACCTTGGCGTAGGCGCGGACCGTCGCGGCAGCCTCGCCCTGGGATTCGTAGGTCAGGCGCAGCTCCGGATAACGAAACTGCCGCAACTGCTCCTCACTGGGCCGGCTGCGGTCGCGCAGATAGTCATCAAGCGCTACCCGCAACGCACCGGTAGCCTGCTCAAATAGCTGAGCCAGTCGATCAACAGCCGCATCCGGCGTATCTACAATCGTGAAGTCCTGGTCTTTTGCGCTCACATCTCACTCTCTTTTGCTGCAGGTTTAATGGCTATCTTGCCCTCAATAGGCTCCGCGGTCATGGCCCCTGCCCCAGTTGCGCGCAAACAGCGCTTGAAGCAAATCCATCAATGTCCCTAAACTGCTGTTTTGCCCGGACCGTCCAAACATGCTCGATTACGTCAATTGGTTCCGCCGCTCGACGCCTTACATCAACACCCACCGTGACTGCACCTTTGTCGTGTTGTTGCCGGGCGAGGCTCTCGCACATCCCAATTTTGGCAATATCGTGCACGATATTATCCTGCTCAACAGCCTCGGTGTCAGGCTCGTTCTGGTCCATGGTTCTCGCCCACAGATTGAGGAGCGGCAGAGCGTCCGAGGCATCTCCTCCCGATACCATAACGACCTGCGCATTACCGATAACGACACCCTTGCTTGCGTCATGGACGCTGTGGGCAGTCTGCGCATAGCCATCGAGGCGCAGCTTTGTTCTGCTCCCTCAGCCTCCGGACAGGGGTCGAGACTGCGGGTAGTGAGTGGCAATTTCGTTACCGCAAAACCCATTGGTGTAGTTGATGGCGTGGACTTCCATCATACCGGTGAAGTGCGGCGCATCGACCGCAAGGCCATTAGCCGGCATCTGGACGAAAGCGCCATCGTGCTGCTGTCCTCGATCGGCTACTCGCCCACCGGTGAAGTATTCAACCTGGCCTGCGAAGACGTGGCCACCAGTGCAGCCAGCGCACTTGAAGCCGACAAGTTGATTCTGTTCGGCCCTGATCAGGGCATAATCAGCGCCGAGGGCGAACTGCTTCGCGAACTCAAACCCACCCGCGCACAGCCATTTCTGAATACCCTGGGCAACAGCCTGCCGGGTTCATTGCTCGCCGCTGCCTGCAAAGCCTGCAGCAAGGGCGTAAGACGCGCGCACATTGTCAGTTACAGCGATGATGGCGCACTTCTGACCGAGCTTTTCACCCGCGATGGCGGCGGTACGTTGGTTACCCAGGAAGCTTTCGAAGTAATCCGCACTGCAACGATAGACGATGTGGGCGGTTTGCTCGAACTATTGCGTCCACTGGAAGAGGCCGGCATTCTGGTCCGGCGCTCGCGGGAAATCCTGGAAACCGAGATCGGCCAGTTCACCCTGGTCGAGCGTGATGGAATGATCATCGGCTGCGCGGCGCTTTACCCCTTGGAAGACTCCAGTGCAGCAGAACTGGCCTGCGTCGCGATCGACCCAAACTACCGCCATGGCGGTCGCGGCGATCAGTTGCTCGACCACATTGAGGCCCAGGCCCGGGCTCTGAGACTCGACACCCTATTCGTGCTGACAACACGTACTGCTCACTGGTTTCGCGAACGTGGCTTCGTGCCCAGTTCGGTCGAGCGCCTGCCTGCCAAGCGCGCGTCGCTGTACAACTTCCAGCGTAACTCCAAGGTGTTCGAGAAGGCCCTCTAAACCAGGCCGACCAACCGTCTGGATGCCCGTCCTGCTGCACGGCGGTCGGCAACTTGGTATGCTTGCGTGATTGCCAAGCCAACGAGATTGCCGTCATGCCCGATTACCGCTCGAAAACCTCTACCTTCGGTCGCAACATGGCTGGTGCACGCGCCCTGTGGCGTGCAACCGGCATGAAGGATGAAGACTTCAAGAAACCGATTATCGCGGTAGCCAACTCCTTTACGCAGTTCGTACCTGGCCACGTCCACTTGAAAGACATGGGCCAACTGGTCGCGCGCGAGATCGAAAAAGCCGGCGGCGTTGCCAAGGAATTCAATACCATTGCCGTTGATGACGGCATCGCGATGGGCCATGACGGCATGCTCTATTCCCTGCCATCGCGTGAGATCATCGCCGACTCAGTGGAGTATATGGTCAACGCCCACTGCGCCGATGCCATTGTCTGCATTTCCAACTGCGACAAGATCACCCCCGGTATGCTGATGGCCGCCCTGCGCCTCAACGTACCAGTCGTATTCGTTTCCGGCGGGCCGATGGAAGCCGGCAAGACCAAACTGGCCAGCCATGGCCTGGATCTGGTCGATGCTATGGTTATCGCCGCCGATGAAACTGCCAGCGACGAAAAGGTCGCCGAGTATGAGCGCAGCGCCTGTCCCACCTGCGGCTCCTGCTCTGGCATGTTCACCGCCAACTCGATGAACTGCCTGGCCGAAGCGCTGGGCCTGGCCCTGCCAGGCAACGGCTCCACGCTCGCGACACACAGCGACCGTGAGCAGCTGTTTCTACAGGCAGGCCGCACCATTGTTGATCTGTGCCAGCGATACTACGGCGATGGCGACGAAAGCGTGCTGCCCCGCAATATCGCCAGTTTTGATGCGTTTGAAAACGCGATGACCCTGGACATCGCCATGGGCGGATCGACCAACACTATTTTGCACCTGCTGGCGATTGCTCAGGAGGGTGAGATCGAGTTTGACCTGCGTGACATCGACCGGCTGTCACGCAAGGTGCCACAGTTATGCAAGGTAGCCCCGAACATTCAGAAGTACCACATGGAAGACGTGCACCGCGCCGGAGGCATTTTCAGCATCCTCGGCTCCCTGGCACGCGGTGGTCTGCTGCATACCCAGGTACCTACTGTGCACAGCGCCAGCATGGAGGAAGCCATTGCGAAATGGGATATCACGGTTACCGACGACGAAGCAGTGCATACCTTCTTTCGCGCCGGCCCGGCCGGCATCCCGACCCAGACTGCATTCAGCCAGTCCACCCGCTGGGACACCCTTGACCTGGACCGCGAAGGCGGCTGTATCCGCAGCGTAGAACATGCCTACTCCCAGGAAGGCGGCCTCGCTGTGCTATACGGCAACATCGCCCTGGATGGCTGCGTGGTGAAGACAGCCGGGGTAGATGAGTCCATCCATGTGTTCGAAGGCAACGCAAAAATCTTCGAAAGTCAGGACAGCGCTGTAAAAGGCATTCTCGCTGACGAAGTAAAGCCCGGCGATATCGTGATCATTCGGTACGAAGGTCCCAAAGGCGGACCCGGCATGCAGGAAATGCTCTACCCCACCAGCTACCTTAAATCCAAGGGGCTTGGCAAGGACTGCGCCTTGCTGACTGACGGTCGTTTTTCAGGCGGCACCTCCGGCCTGTCAATCGGCCATGCCTCCCCCGAGGCTGCCGCTGGCGGCGCGATTGGTCTGGTACGCGATGGCGACAAGGTGCTCATCGATATTCCCAACCGCAGCATCAATCTGCTGGTCAGTGATGAAGAGCTTTCCCATCGCCGCATTGAGCAGGACAAAAAAGGCTGGAAACCGGTTGAGAAGCGTCCGCGCAAAATAACTACTGCACTTAAAGCCTATGCACTGCTGGCAACAAGTGCGGACAAAGGTGCCGTGCGCGACAAGGCAATGCTGGACGGGTGAGCATTAGTAGCGCCAGCGATACGACATGACGCACAGGCAGCATCTGAAAGCGTCAATGAACCGGACGGTCAGCGAGATTGTCTTACCATCTGTCGGACAGAGCGTCCTTTCGCAACTCAACATTGAGCCAGGGAAGGACTGCGGCGGTAAAATCATTCGACTAATGGCTAAATGATATAAGCAAAAAGAGACCGGGCGCAGACAGATGGACACAGTCGAACACAGGGCACTGCTGGTAGAAGCGGACCCGGACAAGCGTGAGCATTTGCTTGCACTTCTACGGAGCCTTGACGAACTTGTGCTGGAAATTGAAGTCTGCAACCGCCCCAAAGAAGCCTCCCATCGACTGGCCAACGGTGACTTTCGCTATTGCCTGATCCCCGAAGACCTTGCTTTACTGCAAGAAGTTCGTCGTGTTTCCCAGCCCACCCTGACCCTGATGATCCGTGATGATGACTCCCCGGAAACCGACAGTCAGGCTATCAGGGACGGCGCCGATGAGGTCTTGTTGCGGCGGAGCATTACAACAACGGGTTTGCAGCGGGCACTCCGCCACGCTGGTTGGCGCCGCCAGAGCGGTGGCAAGCTTGCGCAGCAGGCCAAACAGGACCCGCTGACCGGGCTGGGCAATCGGGCCATGCTCGAAGAGGAGTTGGACCGCCTGCTACTGCGCAGCAAGCGCAGCCATACCAGTTTCGCGCTGCTGTATATCGATCTGGATTATTTCAAACAGATCAACGACAGCTTCGGTCATGGCCTTGGCGACCTGTTGCTTGCCGTCATTGCCAACCGCTTGCGTCGCAGTATGCGTGATGTCGATCTGATTACCCGGATTGGCGGGGACGAGTTCGTAGCCTTGCTTAACGATTTACACGACGCCAATGATGCCGCGCTGATTGCGAGCAAGATCATTCATGCGCTGAGTGAGCCCATCACCCTGAACGGCCATCATCTGCTCATTTCTGCCAGTGTCGGTATTGCCACACATCCGCAACACGGGGCAACCGCGCAGGAGCTCCTCTCCCACGCCGATCAGGCGCTGTACCGGGCCAAGGCAGGCGGACGTAACGGCTATCGCTTCTACAGCCCCGAGGAAGACGCTGAAACCCAGCACAACCTGGACATAGAACAGGGCCTGCGCCACGGTTTGCTGGAGGGCCAGTTCCGGCTGCACTACCAACCCATCGTGGATACCCGAAACGGGCATACCGTAGCCTGGGAAGCACTGTTGCGCTGGCAACACCCGCAACTGGGCATGTTGACGCCGGATGGATTTCTGCGCCTGGCAGAGCACAGCGGCCTTATATTACCCATGGGGCACTGGGTCATCAGCCAGGCCCTGGGGGCCGTCAAACAATGGCGCGATGCAGGGATTGATTGTCGATTGTCGATCAATCTCAGCGACCGCGAGCTGAAACAACCGCGCTTCACCGATCAGCTCAGACAGCTTCTCAGCAAACATCGTATAAGCCCTGGCGTGGTCCAGCTGGAGCTCCGCGAAGACGCCCTATTGAAGCATGCCGGACAGGCTGAAACCTTATGCCGGAACCTGGCAGCGCTCGGAGTGGACATCTGGCTGGACCATTTTGGTGAGGAGTACGGTGCCCTGGGCTATCTGGCTCGACTGCCGATCAAGGGTATCAAGCTGGACGCCCGTCAGCTGTCGAGGGATTCTGACGATCGCGCCAACTACCTGAAGAACCTGGTAACCCTGTCGCGCGGGATGGGTAAGCAGACAGTCGCCAATTACGTTGAGAACGCGCACAGTGCCGATCAGCTATCCAACTGGGGAGGCGATTTTCTCCAGGGCTTCTGGATCGGTCGACCGCGCCCCCTTGAGGACGTGATTGGTCAGCCCCTGAGCCTGTCCAGAACCTGATAGGAATGCGCGGGATAACTATCCGAACCTAGTACATCCCGCTTCTCCAGCAACTCCCAGTCATCCGCGTCAATCGGAGGGAACCAGGCATCCCCTTCCGGCTCGGCTTCAACCAGAGTCAGATACAACCTGTCAGCGCGCTCCAGCATTTGCCGATACAGGGTCTCACCGCCGATCACCATTACCTCTTCAACGCCATCCAGCACCGCCTGTCGAGAGGCCTGCTGCATGGCCGCATCAATGGTTGTCTGGACCGAAGCACCCGGGATCTGTAACCCCTGCCTGTTGCTGATCACGATATTGGTGCGACCCGGCAGCGGCCGCCCAAGAGAATCAAAGGTCTTGCGCCCCATCACAATGGGCTTGCCCCAGGTCACGCTGCGAAAGTATTTGAGATCTTCCGGCAGATGCCAGGGCAACTTGTTGTCACGGCCGATGACCCGATTCAGACCCATGGCCGCAATCATGGCAATACGCGGGCTGGAGGCATCGCTCATACAGCCACCGGCGCCTTGATATGGGGATGTGCCTGGTAGTTTTCCAAAGCAAAATCCTCTGCGGTGAAAGCAAACAGATCCGTCACTCCGGTATTCAGACGCATGGTCGCCAGCGGAAAAGGCTCGCGACTGAGCTGCAGATCTGCCTGCTCCAGATGATTGGCATACAGGTGACAGTCGCCGCCAGTCCAGACGAAATCGCCCGGCTGCAGGCCGCAAACCTGAGCAACCATCAGGGTAAGCAGTGCGTAGCTGGCAATATTGAATGGCACGCCCAGAAAGATATCGGCCGAACGCTGATACAACTGGCAACTCAGCTTGCCGTCTGCCACGTAGAACTGGAACAAGGCATGACAAGGCGGCAGCGCCATTTCATCGACCAGTGCCGGGTTCCAGGCAGAAACGATCAGGCGACGGGAATCCGGATTGCTGCGGATCATCTCCAGCAACTTGCTGATCTGGTCGATAGACTCACCACTGGGCGCCGGCCAAGAGCGCCACTGGTAGCCGTACACCGGCCCCAGGTCCCCATTCTCGTCTGCCCAGTCGTCCCAGATGGAGACGCCATTGCGCTTGAGATAGGCGATATTGGTGTCGCCCTGCAGAAACCACAACAGTTCATGAATAATCGACTTGAGGTGGCACTTCTTGGTGGTCACCAGAGGGAAGCCCTCAGCCAGATCAAAGCGCATCTGGTGGCCGAACACGCTGTAGGTGCCGGTACCGGTACGATCACTCTTGAAGGTTCCTTTCTCGCGCACGTGGCGCATCAGATCAAGATACTGTTTCACGCTTGGCACCCTCATTACGGTAGGCCCACACCATCAGCGCAGCCCCAATCAGAATCATCGGCAGCGACAATAGCTGCCCCATGGTCAGCCAGCCAAAAGCCAGATAACCGATATGTGCGTCCGGCTCACGGAAAAATTCGACGAAGAACCGGAAGGCGCCATAGCAGACACCAAACAGCCCGCTCACAGCCATCGTTGGTCGCGGCTTGCTCGAGTACAACCAGAGAATGATAAACAGCGCCACGCCTTCCAGCGCGAACTGATACAGCTGCGACGGATGCCTGGCCAGTTGCAGCGGGTCGGTCGGGAAGATCATCGCCCAGGGAACATCGGTGGCCTTACCCCAGAGCTCCGCATTTATAAAGTTACCAATGCGTCCAGCTCCCAGCCCTATCGGCACCAGCGGGGCGACGAAGTCCATCAGTTCGAAAAAACGCTTATCGGTGCGGCGTGCAAACCACCAGACCGCCAGCAAAACGCCTAACAGCCCGCCGTGAAAGGACATTCCGCCCTTCCAGACCTGTAACACCAGCAAGGGGTTTTCCAGATAGGACTGCAAGTCGTAGAACAGAATGTAGCCCAGTCGCCCGCCGGCCATCACCCCTAGCGCGACCCAGAACACCAGGTCAGACAGAGTCTCTTTGGTCCACGTGGAGTCGAAGGACTTCAGTCGGCGGCTGGCTAGCCACCAGGCCCCCCCAATGCCTACCAGGTACATCAGACCGTACCAGTGAATCTGTAACGGACCCAGCGAAATTGCTACCGGATCGATCTGCGGATAAGCCAGCATGACGGTTCCCTACATCAAGAAATTGATACCCACGCACAACAATAAAAGCGCAAAAAGTCGCTTGAGCAGTCGCTGTGACAGGCGATGGGCCAACCGCGCGCCGAAGCCAGCAGACAGCATACTGGTGGCAGCGATACCTATCACGGCCGGCAGATACACGTAACCCAAGCTCCACTCCGGGCGCGGCTCGATGGCCCAGCCAGTGACGATAAAACTGATAGCACCGGCAATCGCAATCGTTAACCCGCAGGCAGAGGATGTGGCGACCGCCTGTTGCATGGGTACGCTACGCCAGACCAGAAAGGGTACCGTAAGACTGCCGCCGCCAATACCGAAAATAGCCGATGCCCAGCCAATAAAACCACCGGCCAGAGTCAGACCGGGCTTACCCGGAACATCCAGGGCAGCCTTTGGTCTGAGCTCAAAGGCCATCTGCGCAGCCACACAAATAGCAAACACACCGATGATTTTCTGTAGCAAGGGACCAGCCAGCGTCGCCGCTGTCAGCGCGCCAAGGGCGGTGCCGAAAACAATACCCAGGGTCATCCAAACGAATAAATGCCAACGAACCGCACCTTTGAGGTGGTGCGCGCGTATGGCATTGATCGATGTGAATGCGATAGTAGCGAGCGACGTACCCACCGCCATATGCGTCAGAACATCCGGAGAAAACCCCTGAACTGCAAAGCTGTAAACCAGTACCGGCACGATAATCATACCGCCACCCACACCAAACAGCCCGGCGAGCACACCGGCAAAACCGCCCAGAACGAGATAGACCAGAAACTCCACAACACCCCCGGCTGTTTTGAATTTGTAGCCCCGCGTTGCGGGCCCGCTAGTGTAGCTGAAATATGTGTTTCAAGCCTGCCCCGACCGCAGTAGACGGCGGCTACAAGATCAGGGAGTAGGCCGAGAAGCCGCACACCTATACACAGAAAAACACGAACACGCCTTTTGTATAACTTGTAGATGGTTTTTGTATGGGTATTGATCTTTATTCGGTTGTGGCCTTTGCCTAAATCCTGCTCCCGGGTCGGGAGCCTTGAGGACGACCTGACTCCAGCAACTGGCGACAACGCCAAGATTCGGGTCATCCACGCCGCCCCCGATGCGCCCAATGTGGACGTTCTCGCCAACGACACAGTCCTTCAACCGCTGGAGAACGTCCCCTACTTCACCGCCTCGAGCTATCTGACCGTGCCAGCGGGAAGCTATGACCTTAAGGTGAATATTACTGCGACACCCACCACGGTGATCGATCTCCCGGCAACGGCATTGAACGCTGGCAGCATCTATACCGTCATCGCTACCGATGTACTCCCTGCACCACTCACACCGGTGCCGATTGTTGACTGACGCCTGCCGGTAATATCCCTGCGGCAGTGCGATGAAAGGCCGATCTGAAAAGATCGGCCTTTTTTCCATGCGTATGGAAATCAGGAAATACCTACAGATCGGAAATTCCGATTTCCGCCACCAGACAAAAAGCCGCTAGACTTGGCATCCACACAAGGAGACGCCAATGTGTCTGATGGCTTTTGCCTGGCAGGTGGGTGAATACCCGCTGACGTTACTGGGCAATCGAGACGAGTTTCATGCCCGCCCCACCCATGAGGCGGGCTTCTGGGTTGAGGAAAAACTGCCGGATCTGCTCGCCGGCAAGGATCTCGACGCCGGCGGCACCTGGCTGGGAGTAACCCGGAGCCAGCGATTTGCCGCTCTGACCAATATCCGTGCACCGATTGCAAAGGCTGCACCGCGCTCGCGTGGCGGGCTGGCGTTGAACTACCTGGCATCGGATATTGCACCAGGTGAGTATCTGGAGCAGTTGGTCGCCGAAGCAGATGAGTATGGCGGCTTCAACCTGATCATTGGCGATGCGCAGCAGCTCTGGTATTTCAATAGCCACGATAAACAGGCGATCCTGGTCAGTCCGGGGATATATGGGTTGTCCAACGGCAATCTGGACAGTGACTGGCCGAAGCAGAGATGCCTGCGCGACGGCCTTGCAGCAGACCCTGATGGTAAGCCGGTGGAGTTGCTCGAGCTACTGGCCAACAACCGTATTTATCCTGACGCCGAACTGCCTGACACCGGCATCCGCCTGGAGCTCGAGCGCGCCCTTTCCGCTGCTTTTATTATCGGCAAGGAATACGGCACACGGGCCAGCACCTTTGTGCGACTGGGCAGAGAGGGCGAGATTGAATTTTTGGAGAGACGCTACGGCTCGATGGGAGTGATGCTCGGCGAGTCATCATGGCAGCTGGATTAGCGGCCCTGCCGTAGTACCCGCTCCAGGCCCATGTTGCGCAGGGCCAGGTGCAGCGTGCTTTGCACCAGATAGGGGTTATCCAGCTCAATCACTTCGTCGAGCAAAGCCTTGGCGTCGGACAGACTGATCTGGCGTAGCAGCCATTTCACCTTGGGCAGATTGGTCGCGTTCATGGACAGCACATCACAGCCCATGGCCATCAATAACACAGCAGAAGCCGGGTCGCCGGCCATCTCGCCACACACGCTCATGGGTTTGCCCGCGTCACGGCAGGCTGCTGCCACCTTGAGAAGCGCTTGCAACACTGCTGGATGCAATGAGTGATACAGATCCGCCACACGAGGGTTGTTACGATCGACCGCGAGCAGATATTGCGTGAGATCGTTGGTACCCACCGAGAGAAAATCCACCATCTGAATCAGCTCTCGGGCCTGGTACACGGCAGCTGGCACTTCGATCATCACACCTACTGGCGGCATGGGCACCGCAACACCTTCGTCGCAGACTTCACTGTGCGCCCGGTGTATCAGGTGCAATGCTTCCTCGACTTCATACACACTGCTGATCATGGGCAGCATGATGCGCAGGTTGTTCAGACCACGACTGGCCTTGAGCATGGCTCTGGTCTGCAACAGAAAGATTTCGGGATGGTCCAAGGTGACCCGGATGCCCCGCCAACCAAGAAACGGGTTGTCTTCCTTGATTGGAAAATAGGTAAGCGCTTTGTCGCCGCCGATATCCAGGCTGCGCATGGTGACCGGTAGAGGATGAAAAGCCTCGAGCTGCTCCCGATAGGTAGCCTGCTGTTCCTTTTCACTAGGAAAGCGGTCCTGAATCATGAACGGCACTTCGGTACGATACAGACCCACACCCTCTGCGCCGCGATCAAGCGATCGCGCCACATCGGCCAGCAAACCGGTATTGACCCACAGTGGCATGCGATGACCATCGGTGGTCACACAGGGCACTTCCTTGAGTTTTTCCAGGCCCTGGGTCAGTTCGAGCTCTTCACGCACCAGTTCCAGGTAATGCCGGCGCAACTCTGCCGACGGACTGGCGTACACCTCACCGTGATTACCGTCGATGATCAGTTCCAGACCGTCCATGCGGGTGTAGGGCAGATCAATTGCGCCCATTACCGTAGGGATGCCCATGGCCCGAGCCAGGATAGCCACGTGGGAGCTGCCCGAACCCAAAACCGACACCAGGCCTACCAGTTTATCCTTCGGCACCTCGCCCAGCATGACAGGCGACAGTTCTTCGCTGACGAGAATCGTGTGCTCCGGGAATACCAGTTCCTGCTTTCCCGCCTCCTGAAGGTAGGCAAGAATGCGTCGACCCAGGTCTTTGACGTCCGAGGCACGTTCACGCAGGTACGGATCATCCATCATCTCGAAACGCCCGACATGGGAGCTGACGACCTCGCGCAGCGCCCCCTGGGCCCATTGACCCGTGCGGATGACGTTGACTACTTCGTTACCCAGCGCGGCGTCTTCAAGCATCATCTGATAGACATCGAACAGTGCCAGCTCTTCCGGGCGCAACTGGGTCGAAAGCCGGGCGGACAGGTCCTGCATGTCCTGGCGTACTGTCGCCACAGCGCTACGAAACAGCTCGATCTCGGCGTCTATATCCTTGACGGTCTTGTCTGGTACGGCTTTTAGATCAGCCGGGGGCAGAATCACCACGGCCTGGCCTATGGCAACGCCGGGCGCCCCGGGCACTGCATCGAAGCGGGTGTCCTGCACCGGCTCGCCGCCCCAACCCAGGCCGCGGATGGAGCCGGTCGCTTCGGCATGGGCAATGACTCCAGCGAGCTGAGCGCTCATGGTAACGAGGAAAGACTCCTCCGACTCGTCAAACTGGCGCCGCTCTTTCTGCTGCACCACCAGTACACCCATTACCCGCCGGTGGTGAATGATTGGCGCTCCAAGAAAGGAGGCGAAGCGCTCTTCGCCGGTTTCGGCGAAGTAGCGGAATTTGGGGTGGGACGCGGCATCCTCAAGGTTGACCGGCTCTTCGCGGGCACCGACAAAACCGATAAGACCTTCGTTATTGGCCAGACTGACGGCGCCTACGGCATCCTTGTTGAGACCTTCGGTGGCCATAAGGACATAGCGGGAGGTGACCGGATCAAGCAGGTAGACCGAACAGACTTCCGTGCCCATGGCCTCGCGCACGCGCTGGACAATAATATCCAGGGCCGTCGTCAGGTCCCGCGCCGCGTTGACCTCCTGCACTATGCGGCGCAGGGTATTGAGCATGCTCAAAACTGCACCAGTTCCAGAGGCAACCTAGGTGCCAATTCCTTCATCGCACGGCGATAGACGTCACGCTTGAACGCAACCACCTGACCGAGGGGGTACCAGTAACTGACCCAGCGCCAGCCATCGAACTCGGGCTTGGGTGTCTTGGTCATGCAAACGCGTTGCTCGTCAGCCGTCAGGCGTAGCAAAAACCACTTCTGCTTCTGTCCTACACAAATGGGTTGCGAGTGACTGCGGATCAGCCGCTGCGGCAAGCGGTAACGCAACCAGCCACGCGTACAGGCGAGAATCTCGACATCTTCGGGCATGAGCCCGACTTCTTCATGGAGTTCTCGATACAGGGCCTGTTCAGGTGTTTCATTGCGCTGTATCCCGCCCTGGGGAAACTGCCAGGCATCCTGACCGATACGGCGTGCCCACAGCACCTGCCCTGACCCGTTGGTCAGGATGATGCCTACATTGGGACGGAAGCCATCAGGGTCAATCACTGCCTTGTTCCTTGTTTGATGATCCACTGCATTGTTCCACAAAGACGCGCGGCGCAGCAATTGCATAGTTGAAACAACTTGACTCCACAGCCCAAGCTTTTGTCTACAGTCTGGATTATCCTTGCAGGCTGCCATTCCAATCACCCGGGAGTACACCGTGCCACTGGCTATTTTTGATCTCGACAATACGCTGCTGGGCGGCGACAGCGACCACAGCTGGGGCGAGTTCATCGTCCAGAACAATATTGTTGATGCGCAGGCCTATCAGGCGCAAAACGACAGATTCTTCAATGATTATCTAGCCGGCCGGCTGGATATCGAGATCTATCTCAATTTCTGTCTGCAGCTGCTTGCCGAGCATCCTCAAGCCCAGCTCGATGAATGGCATGGCCGCTTTATGGCGGAGATGATCGAGCCGATCATTCTGCCTCAGGCTCTAACGCTGATCGACAAGCACCGTCAGGCGGGCGATACGCTGATGATCATCACGGCGACCAACCGTTTCATTACCGGCCCAATCGCTGCGCGCCTGGGTATCGATATTCTTTTGGCTACCGAATGCGAAACTGCCGAGGGTCGCTATACCGGACGAACTACGGATATCCCTTGTTTCCGTGAGGGCAAGGTAACCCGGCTCGAGCGCTGGCTGGTGGAGAACGAGGAGAGTCTGGACGGCAGTTATTTCTACAGTGATTCACATAATGACCTGCCGCTGCTGAGCATGGTGGATCACCCTGTGGCGGTCGATCCTGACGATACCTTGCGTGAGCATGCGCAAAAGCATGGGTGGCCGGTGTTGAGTTTGCGGGGCTGATGAAAATCGGTTTGTTCAGCTGAGTCGAAGTTCATCGCTCCCAGCCTGGCGGGGTTCCGAAAGACGCCGTGAATCCGTCCATGGAGGCTTGGCGGCAGTCCCGACCGCCAGGGATGGCGGAAGTGTCGATTATGCAGGAGCAATTATCGACCTGTTTCAGACACTTTCTCCACCCCGACAGGCTGTGCGCTCAACCGGCAATTCTCACCCCGGTCATTCTCGCGAAGACGGGAATCCATTTTGATCTTCGCGCAGCGAACGACAGCGATCTGTGATCGCTGGCCGGGCCGGCTTTTCCAGAGTCGATATGTCGACAGCCTCGGCGTCTGCGAGCTCCCAGCCTGGCAGGGTTCCGAAAGCCGCCGTGAATCCATCCATGGAGGCTTGTCAGAAACGTCCCTGTTTAAGACACTTTCTCCACCCCGC
>NZ_VTTI01000005.1:0-110030 GCF_008641105.1 Halopseudomonas salina | reverse complement strand
CAGGCTGTGCGCTCAACCGACATCGGAGTGATGCGGGGTTTGCTGTCCAAGGGCAAAAACAAACACCGTTTTTTGATGAACGCTTTTAGTGGTTTTGCTTTTCTCGCCGGCAAATGATGAGCTAGCTGCAGACGCAGGACGAGAGGACTAAGCCGACCGTCGCTGGCAGGGATGCCAGCGTCGAGCCTACAGGGACGTACTTGCAGCGTGTCGGCGTGGACTCACGGCCTGCATCTGCTTGCTCGGTATTTAAGAAACGGTTTTTCTCGATGGCGAGCCTGGGGCTCAAGGCGCCCAGCCTGGCAGGGTTCCGAAAGCCGCCGGGAATCCATCCATGGAGGCTTGTCAGAAACGTCCCTGTTTCAGACACTTTCTCCACCCCACCAGGCTGGGCGCTCAGCCGACATCGGAGTGATGCGGGGTTTGCTGTCCAAAAGCAAAAGCAAAACCTGTTACGGGTGCTTCAGACCGGCAAAACCCTGCAGAACAGCGACTTGATGTAGCCAGTCTCAGGGATTGCGGGATGCAATGGGTGGTCTGGGCCCTGGAAGCCGCGTTCAGTGATGACCAGGTGACGATCCAGGTGCCGACTGGAGGCCAGCAGGATGTCGCGCAACGTCTCTTCCGCCAGGTGCATGGAGCAGGATGCCGAGACCAGGATACCGTCCTTGTTAAGCAGCCTGATGGCCTGTTCGTTCAGGCGGCGATAGGCAGCTTCGCCGTTGCGTTGATCTTTGCGCTTCTTGATGAAGGCTGGCGGATCAGCGATGACCACGTCGAACTTCTCGCCCGCCGATTTGAGCTCGCGCAGGGCATCCATCACGTCGCCTTCAACGACTGACATGCGGTCCGCGACGCCATTAAGGCCCGCGTTATGTTCGACTAGGTCCAGCGCCGGCGCAGAACTGTCAACGCACATGACTTCGCTGGCGCCGAAGGCTGCTGCCTGCACGCCCCAGCCGCCAATGTAGCTGTATAGGTCGAGCACCCGCTTGCCCTTCACGTAGGGTGCCAGGCGTGCGCGGTTCATGCGGTGATCGTAGAACCAGCCGGTCTTCTGCCCTTCCCATACCGGCGCCTCGAACTGCACTCCGTTTTCTTCCAGGGCCACGCGCTTGGGCACATCGCCGTGGGCTGCTTCCACATAGGAGGGCAAGTTTTCGGCGCTGCGCGCACCGCTATCATTCTTGAAAAGCACACCCGCTGGCTTGAGTACCTGAACCAGGGCCTCGACGATCTCGCCGCGCACCCGCTCCATACCGGGGGTGGCGATCTGCACCACAAGATAGTCCCCAAAGCGGTCTACCACGAGCCCCGGTAGCAGGTCTGCATCGCCGTAGACCAGGCGGTAGAACGGCTTGTCGAAAAGTTTTTCACGCAGGCTGAGCGCGACCTGAATACGGTGCACAAGCAATGACTTGTTCAGGAGCGTGCCGGTATCGCGGCTGTGCATACGCGCACAAATAAGATTGGTCGGGCTCATGGTGACGAGACCAAAGGGTTTGCCAGTGGCGCTTTCGAGTTGCACTTCCTGGCCCGGTTCAAAGGCTGTCAGAGGCGTCTGCGCGGTATCCACTTCGTTACTGAAAACCCACAAGTGTCCGGCCTTGATACGGCGGTCGCTATTGGATTTCAGACGCAGGCTGGGCAGTGTCATCGGGGAGCTCCTCTTTCAGTCGGCAGTGAATTCCACCGGGCGGGCAGTATACAGGCTGTCCAGTCCGGCAGTCTGCGGCTAAACTCGAATATCCAGCATGATATCGGACCAGCTTGCATGATAGACGATCTTTCGGAAGAGCAGATAAGGCGTGCCCTGCAGGGCATCAGTGTGCCGCCACAGCCCCAGATCATGGTGGACCTGCAGATGGAACAGGTGATGCCTGACCCGGATTTGAAGGTGATTGCTCGGCTTATCAGCCAGGACCCAGGGCTCTCGGGAAGCTTGCTGAAGGTGGTCAATTCGCCTTTTTTCGGGCTGGCAAACCGGATCTCCTCAATTCAGCAGGCGGTAAACCTGTTGGGTGTAAAGCGAGTGATCAACATCATCAACGCCCAGTCCATACGGAGTGAGATGACCGATGAAAACATCGTCAACCTCAATCGCTTTTGGGACAGCGCCCAGGACATTGCGATGACATGCATGACCCTGGCAAAAAAAATTGGCTGTATCGAACCGGATGAAGCCTATGCCCTGGGGCTGTTCCACAATTGTGGCATTCCCCTGATGCTGAGGCGCTTCCCCTATTACATTGAAGTAATGGAGGAGTCCTACTCCCAGGCAGGGCAACGTATTGTTGATGTAGAGAACCAGCGGCTCAACACCAACCACGCAGTGGTTGGATACTTTACTGCCAAATCCTGGCTGCTTCCCAAACACCTGTGTGAAGCCATTGCCAGTCATCACAATGTGGAACAGATCTTTACTCAGGACGACTACGATCCGGGGCTGAAAAACCTGCTGGCAATTCTGAAGATGGCAGAGCATATCTGTCAGGCTCATCGTGTGCTGGCCAACCAGGCTGTTGACCATGAATGGAACGCGGTAGGCCACGAGATTCTCGAATATGTTGGCCTGACCGAATACGATTACGAAAATCTGGAGATCAATTGCCGTGAAATGATGGTGACCGGCGAGGGCCGGTATTATCAGGATTGAACGCAACGTCTCAAACACTGCTTCAAGGAGTAATGCATGTCGACACCCCTCGTTATCACGGTAATTTCCGCCGACAAGTCAGGCCTGGTGGAAAGCATCGCCCAGGTTATAAATCGCCACGGCGGTAATTGGCTGGAAAGCCGTATGGCACGCATGGCCGGTCAGTTCGCGGGCATTCTGCGGGTCGACATCGCGCCAGAGAAGGTCGAAGGATTACGTATAGACCTTGACGGACTGACCAGCCTGGGCATTAACGTTCAGGTTGCGGTCAGCGGTCAGGCAGATGAGCCCGAACTGGAAATACTGCACCTGACCCTGCTGGGTAACGATCGCCCCGGCATCGTGCATGAAGTATCACAGGTCCTGGCGCGCAACGGCGTCAATGTAGAGCAGCTGGAAACCGAGTGCAGTCCGGCCCCCATGAGTGCAGATCTGCTGTTCAAGGCCAGCGCCCGTCTCGGCATTCACCCCCAGACCGATCTCGAGGCATTACGCAATGACCTGGAGAACCTGGCCGACGACCTGATGGTGGAGCTTACACAGGAGCGCTGATCAGTATTGCAGGTACTTGATTGATCGAGGTCAGCACCCAGTCGCAATGATTTCGCTAGCCTGACACGATAACTGCAAAGCGCCTGGAAACGCCTCGAATGAATCACCTGCATACCTTCTGGTACAACCTGCGGCACGCTTTTGGCAACCTATTACCAATCATCCTGGTGGTGGGTGTGTTTCAGGCGGCAGTGATCCGGGAGTTACCAAATGGGCTCACCGAGATGTTGCTGGGTCTTGCCGTGGTCATTTTTGGCGTAGCCGTTTTTCTGCAGGGGCTGGAGCTGGGTGTTTTCCCGGTAGGCAAAAGCCTGTCGAACGCCTTTGCCAGGCGTGGTTCTCTGCCGTTGCTGATGGGCTTCGGGTTTTGCCTGGGGTTTTCCTCGGTGATTGCTGAACCCGCTCTGATTGCGGTCGCTGAGCAGGCAGAAGACATCAGCGATGGGAGAATCAAGGGGCTAACCCTGCGCCTACTCATAGCCCTCTCGGTCGGACTGGTGGTAGCACTCGGCGTGCTGCGCACCCTGCTTGGTCATCCCCTGCACTGGTACATGATCATTGGTTATCTACTGGTCAGTTGCGTGACCTTCTTTGCTCCCGAGGAGATCGTGGGTCTGGCCTACGACTCCGGAGGGGTAACCACCAATATTGTCACTGTTCCGCTCATCGCTGCACTGGGTATTGGTCTGGCGGCATCAATCAAAGGGCGCAATCCGCTGGCCCATGGATTCGGCCTGGTGGCTCTCGCCGTCATGGTGCCGATGATAGCGGTGCAATTTTACGGAATCGTTGTCTATACCCTGTTTCCCGTTGAGGCCGCTGTTGAGGCCGCGTCCAATATCGCCCTGCAAGCGGGCGACACGGCAGAGATCATAACGAAGACATCCGGCTCTGTGCTGGTGGGCATGCTGATCGACCTGCTCATGATGCTGCGCGACGTTCTGCCCATCATCATCGTGATTCTGTTTTTCCAGTATGCAGTGATCCGCAAGCCTCTTCCCTACGTGCGTCGAGTCATCATGGGCTTTGCGATGGTTATTCTGGGCCTGTATGCATTTGTCATTGGACTGAAGCTCGGCCTGTTTCCGATTGGCCGCAGCATGGCAGAACAATTGATCGGGCTAGATACCCTGGTTTACGTCTACCTGTTCGCATTGGCCATCGGTTTTGCCACTACGATGGCCGAGCCGGCACTGATCGCGATTGGCGGTCAGGCCGAGGAGGCTGCCCACGGCAAGCTGAATGCAAAGCATATTCGATTGCTGGTCGCTTTGGGCGTTGCCATCGGCATCGCCATAGGGGTGCACCGGATCATTACCGGCGACTCCATCCACTACTACATCATGGGCGGATACGCTCTGGTGATATTCCTGACCTGGCTCGCACCGCGCTTCATCGTGCCGCTCGCCTTTGACCTGGGCGGGGTGACAACTTCTGAAGTCACGGTGCCCCTGGTCACTGCACTGGGAATTGGACTCGCCACCCAGATCGAAGGCCGCAGCGCGCTGATTGATGGCTTCGGGCTGATTGCCTTCGCGTCGATATTCCCGATTGTTACTGTTCTGCTCTACGCTATCGTGATGGAGCGGCTCAAACCCGCTGGAGGAGATGCACAATGAAATTCTCGGTTCTGGTAGCCATTCTGGCCGAAGATCTGGAAGAAACAGCCATAAAGAGCGCCAAGGCCGCAGGCGCCGGAGGGATAACCATCCTCAACGGACGCGGGCTAGGGGCGGAGCAGAAAAAGACATTCTTCGGCCTGACCTATGAAGGCAGTCAGTCGGTACTGATTCTGGTACTGGAAAAGAAACTCTCGCTGCAGGTGATGAAACGCCTGGTGCGGGATCTGGATCTGAACAACGACAGTCGAGGCGTAGTTTTCACCCTGCCGCTGGATCATATCGCCGGTATCGACCCCACCCAGGTAGAGCAGTTCGAACAACTGATTCGCAAAGACATCTGAAGCTTCCAAGGAGCCCTGCCATGTTGGTGAAGGACATCATGAAAACCAGCGTGATCACCATCTCGGCATTTGCCACTGTGCGAGAGGCGATGCTGAAAATGCGTGAACACAATATAAAGTCGTTGGTGGTCAACAAGAACAACGAGCACGATGCCTATGGTTTGCTGACCTATAACGACATTCTCAAGACCATTGTGGCCGAGGAAGGCGATATTGATCTGATCAACGTTTACGACATCTGCAGCAAGCCCGCGCTGATCGTTTCGCGCGAGCTGGCTGTAAAGCATGTGGCACGCCTGATGGTGACCATGGGCATCCACCGCATTCTGGTAACCAATGCCAACGAACTGGTCGGGATCATCACCATGAACGATATTGTCAGCGCGATCCTGGAGATGGCCGACGCAATGGATTAGGCGGCCGACCCGGCTACTGTCGCCCGACGTAACCCGGATTGAAGATCACGGCCTCACCCTGCATGTTCTCGAAGATATCCTTTGCGGCAATCGCTGGGTCTTCCCAATTGGCTGCGCGGTCGTTTTCGGGATCGGCCATAGGCCCGGTGGAGTGCTGACTGATTTTGGTTTTCATACCACCGGGAGCAGCCAGAAATACGCTGATGTTATCTCCCTGAACTTCCTGTGCAACGCTCTGAAACAGGCCATGGAGCGCATGTTTGGTGGCTGCGTAATGCCCCAGATTTGCAGGCGCGGCCCGCATGCCCAGGATCGAGGAGACATTGACGATGGTACCGCCGCCCTGCTTGCGCATGATGGGAATGACCCGCTGCGCCAGATCGGCGTAGGCCCAGTAGTTGACTTCGAAAAGACGGTGGGCTTCCACGCTGTCCATCTGCTCCAGAGTGGCCAGATAGGAATAGCCAGCGTTGTTGAACAGATAATCGATTCGACCGAATTCATCCATCGCCGCCTCGATCACATCAGGCCGCTGTTTGGCATCGGCGAGATCCACTTCAACCACGATGGCCTGACCACCCTTCGCTCGAATCTGTTCGGCCAACGTCTCGGATTGGTCAGGGCGAATGTCTGCCAGCACCAATTTCATGCCTTTTTCTGCACCCAGGAGTGCAAGCTCGTGGCCCAGTCCATAGCTGCTACCGGTCACAATGGCGACTTTGTCGTGGTATTGGGGGGAGGTAGGCGCCTGCTCGGCAAGGCTGAACTGTGCTATCAGCATGGCCAGCGCACCTGTCGTCAGCGCGACCCAAAAACCAGCCGCTGCTCTGGTCGGAGCAGCTAGCATCTTTATAAATAGCATCGAGGATGTCTCCTGCTGTGATCGAGCCATTACCTTAGCGTAATCACGAACCACATCAGAGCAGGGAAACATACAGTTGCAAATACCCTGAGACGCCGACGCCCAGGCAGGACGCCGGCGAAGGCGTCAGACTTCCAGCTGTTTGGCTGAAGCCTTCGAGGGTTTGCCTTTCGCCTTTGCAGCAGCCACATTACGCATGAACTTGAGCGCGCCTCGAGCGTTGGAGAACTCATCCAGCATGACCGGATTGGGGAATGCCTGGGTCAGCCAGTGGTGGAACACCACCGACCCGCCCCCGGTAATGATAATGGCGCGGTAAATACCGATGGAGCCGAGTCGGGACTTGACGTTGTTAATGATTTTGGTCGCTACCGAACAAGCTACGTCGTCACGCAACACTTCGAAATTGCGCACTTCACCTGCATAGAAAGTGGAACCTGTTTCCAGTACTTCGCTGACCAGATTGGGTGGAATCTCGGCATCATGGGAGTTTTCCAGCAACCCCAGATCGATGAGCTCCTGCTTGATGGCCTTTTCCAGGGCAAATTTGAGATCCAGCACGCCGACCTTGTCGGTACCAGAATAGGTATTGTTGATAGTGATGCTGTCATCGACAATCAGGTTCACCACGTCGGTGGTGGAGCCACCAATATCGATTATCGCCACGTCACCTTTGGTGTACTTTGCCGCATCGGTGAACTCACCTTCGTCATCAAGTACAAAATCGAAGAAGGCGGACAGGGCTTCGGAATAGCAGTCGACCTGGTCAATGTTCAGCTTGTCATCACTGCCAATAACCTCAACCGTGCCTTTACTGCCATTGAAATTGGCAATAGTGGCTACCTTGTTCTCGGTTATCTGGTTGCCCTGCTCGGAAAAATAATCGCGAAAGGACAGAGTTACTCCCAGGTGCAGAGGCTTGTTGAGTAGTTTGGCCTTGCGCAGCGCGTGGGTGACAAGCACGCGGTTCTCGACTGAAGCAGGGTAATTGGCGTTACGCAGATTTATCGGGGAACGCACGGAAGGTTTGCAGGTGTAATCCACCCCATCAGCCCGGTAACGGTCGACGGTCTCGCCGCTGTTTGAGCTCAGCCGATCAGTACCGATAATCGTCGGTACCTTGAGGGTCTGGATCTTCCCTTCGGCGTCGAGCCAGGCCAGCTTGTGATCTGCATACCCGTTGTCATCGACGACCAGTGTTACCTCTGCCATGTCACTCTCCCCAATCCATTCAAATGTGAGCGCCGCACGAAGTCCGGCTGCGTCCGTTCCCGAAGATATGCAAGCTTAACCCAGAAAGAACCCAACCCGGCAATCGCGGACCATCCAGCCTGTGTGACGGAGTATGCCAGCCCAGGCTGACATACGGAATATTGTATCGCGGCGCTCAGATCAGCAGTAACGTCGCCAAACCGAGGAAAGCAAAGAAACCCACCACGTCGGTGACAGTGGTAAGAATAACCCCACCAGCCAGGGCCGGATCAATACCAAAACGCCGCAAAACAAGGGGAATTACCAGTCCCGCGAGGGCTGCACAGACAAGGTTGAGCAGAATCGCCGCGCCTATGATCCCACCGATCTGCCAACTCCCGAACCAGAGAATCGCCAGGGCAGCGACCACCAGAGCCCACAACACCCCGTTAAGCAATCCAATGCCCAGCTCCTTGATCAAGAGCACCCGTGCGTTGCCGCCCACCACCTGCCCAAGTGCCAGACCACGGATGACCAGCGTCAGGGTCTGACTGCCGGCAATACCTCCCATGCTGGCAACAATCGGCATCAGTACCGCGAGCGCCACAATCTGTTCAAGCGTCCCCTGGAACTGGCCTATGACCCATGCAGCAAGAAAGGCTGTAATCAGATTGATGCCCAGCCAGACCGAGCGGCGCCGGGTACTGGTGAGAATCGGGGCGAACATGTCAGCTTCTTCGTCCAGACCTGCCATGTTCATCATGGCCCGTTCCGAGTCTTCACGAATGATATCCATCACGTCATCAACCGTAATGCGCCCCAATAAAAGACCATCACCATCGACTACACCGGCGGACAGCATGTCGAGATCTTCGAACAGGCGCGCGACTTCGTGACTCGAGGACTCGACACTGATCGGCTTGAACTCATCATCCATCACTTCGCTGACCTTGGCCTCCGGCAGGCTGGTCACCATTCGGCTCAGGCGCAATACGCCCAGGTAGCGATTCTTGCGATCCACGACCATGACCTTGTCGGTGTGGTCAGGCAGATCTTCCAGCAATCTCAGATAACGCAATACCGAGCCGATCCGCACGTCCGCACGCACCGAAATATGGTCCACGTTCATCAGACCGCCGGCCGAGTCCTCGTGATAGGACAGCATTTCGGCAATCTGTTTGCGTTTCTGCTCATCCATCGACAGCAGCAGTTGACGCCCCGAGCCACTTGGCAAGGCCTGAATCAGATCGACAAGATCATCGAGGTCGAGCTTGCGCGCAGCGGCAACCAGCTCCTCATCGTCCATTTCCAGGGCCAACTTGGCCCTGACCTCCTCGTGCAGATGGACCAGCACCTTGCCCGAACGTTCGCTGTCGAGCGTCTCCCAGACCGCACTGCGTTCATCCGGTGGCAGGGCTTCAAGCAGACCGGCGGCTTTGGCCGGATGCATGTGCCTGAAGACCTTGCCTACGCGCTTGTACTTCCCGGCCTGGAGAGCGTCACGAACGCTGCCGATATGAGTGAAGACGTTTTCTTCTTGATCGTGCAGGTCAGCATCAACGTCACCATGATCGCTGTCGCGGTGCAGAGTCGCAGCCATTTGCGGGTCGAGATGGCGCAGCACCGCGGCTTCATCTTCGTCGGCAACCTGCTGCCATACGGTCTGACGCTGATCCGGCTCCAGAGCCTCAAGCAGACTCGCCAGTTTACCCGGGTGCATCGGCCGCACCAGCTTGCGCACGCGCTTGAGCTTGCCTTTGCCAAGGGCTTCGACAATCGCGTCCTGGCCGGTATGAATCGAGTTGCGGGTATCGTCAGTCATAGCAATTGCCAACTCCTGTCTTGCATCCGGCCAGGCCCGGACGCAGTTTGCGCACCGTTTGAAGCTGCAACAGCTCTGCAGCGGCGAAGGCGGGCCTGCAAGGCTCGCCCATTGTCGGCGCCGGGGCGCGCAGGAGTCTCAGTCCTCGTAGCTTTCGATCGGTGGGCAGGCACAAAACAGATTGCGGTCACCGTAAACATTGTCTATCCGGTTCACGCTTGGCCAGAACTTGTTGGCTGCCACCCAGGGTTGCGGAAAAACCGCCTGTTGCCGCGAGTATGCGCGATCCCAGTCACCGGTGATATCGGCGAGCGTGTGCGGAGCGTGATGCAGCGGGTTGTCTTCAGCGCTCCATTCACCCTGCTCAACCCGGCTGATTTCGTTACGAATAGTCAGCATTGCGTCGACAAAACGATCCAGTTCGGCTTTGGACTCGCTCTCGGTGGGCTCAATCATCAGCGTACCGGCAACCGGGAACGACATGGTCGGCGCGTGAAAGCCAAAATCCATCAAGCGCTTGGCAACATCCTCTTCGCTGATGCCGCTTGCCGCCTTGAGCGGCCGAATATCAATAATGCATTCATGGGCAACCCGGCCGTTCGCACCGCTGTAGAGAATCGGATACGCCTCACCCAAGCGTTTGGCAAGATAGTTGGCATTGAGAATCGCCACCTCGGTTGCTTGGCGCAGGCCGGCTGCGCCCATCAACGCAATGTAGGTCCAACTGATCGGTAAAATACTGGCACTGCCCCAGGGCGCTGCACTAACAGCACCATTCTCCGGGTTGGGGCCGTCCAGCGGCACTACCGGGTGATTGGCAACATAGGGCGCCAGGTGTGCCCGGACACCGATGGGACCCATGCCGGGACCGCCACCACCGTGGGGAATACAGAACGTCTTGTGCAGATTCATGTGCGAGACGTCGGCGCCGATATCCGCCGGACGGGTCAGACCTACCTGCGCATTCAGGTTGGCACCGTCCATGTAGACCTGCCCACCGTGCTGGTGAACGATATCGCAGATCTCGCGTATACCTTCCTCATACACCCCGTGGGTAGACGGATAGGTAATCATCAGGCAGGACAGGTTGTCGGCATTGTCTTCAGCCTTCTGGCGCAGGTCGGCAATATCCACGTTGCCCTGGTTATCGCACCCCACCAGAACCACACGCATGCTGGCCATCATGGCCGATGCCGGATTGGTACCGTGGGCAGAGGTCGGAATCAGGCACACATTGCGGTGCTCGTCGCCGTTGGCCTCATGGAAATTGCGAATTGCCAACAAACCGGCATATTCACCCTGAGCACCCGAGTTGGGCTGCATGCAAATGGCATCGAAACCGGTGATCTGCCTCAGCATTTCCTCGAGCTCATCGATCATCACCTTATAGCCCTCGGCCTGGGCCAAGGGTACGAAGGGGTGAATCTGACCAAATTCGGGCCAGGTAACCGGAATCATCTCGGTGGTGGCATTCAATTTCATGGTGCAAGAGCCCAGCGGAATCATGGCATGGTTCAGGGCCAGATCCTTGTTTTCAAGCGACTTGATATACCGCAGCATCTCGGTTTCGGAGTGATAACTGTTGAATACCGGGTGGGTGAGAAAGGCCGACTGGCGACGCAGGCCGGCAGGGATACCGACGTCCTTGCCAGCCACCTTGGCATCCAGCACCTCGATCGCCTGCAGCGGCTGCTCGTCCGCGAAAACAGCCAGCAAAGTCTCGACTGTGGTGCGGGTGCTGCTTTCATCCAGACTGATCCCCAGACTATCGCCATCAATCAACCGCAGGTTGATTCTGGCCGCCCGTGCCCGCTCGACAATGGCTCTTGCCTGTCCGGGAACCTCGAGGGTCAGGGTGTCGAAGAAAGTCGCGTTGCGCCGTTGGAAGCCAGCGGCCTCCAGACCAATGGCGAGAATTGAAGTCAACCGGTGAGTTCGTTCGGCAATGGTTCGCAGCCCCTCGGGCCCGTGATATACAGCGTAGAAGCTGGCCATGTTGGCCAGCAGCACCTGAGCAGTACAGATGTTCGAGTTGGCCTTTTCCCGCCGAATATGTTGCTCACGGGTCTGCAGCGCCATACGCAGAGCACGGTTACCGCGAGCATCGACAGACACACCGATGATCCGGCCGGGCATGGCTCGCTTATAGGCATCGCGGGTAGCAAAGAATGCCGCGTGAGGACCGCCATAGCCCATCGGTACCCCGAAACGCTGTGCAGAACCAAACACCACGTCTGCTCCCAGCTCACCCGGGGGGGTCAGCAGCACCAGGCTGAGCAGATCAGCCGCTACACAGGCCAGGCCCTGTTTGGAATGTACCTCATCGATCAACGGCTTGAGATCGCGAATCTCGCCCCAGGTGTCGGGATACTGGAAAAGAGCACCGAAAACATCATGCTTGGCGAGGGTAGATACGTCGTCCACCACCAGATCAAAACCGAAGGCTTCGGCACGGGTGCGCACGACCGAGATTGTCTGCGGGTGGCAATCATGGTCAACGAAGAACAGATTGCTCTTGCTCTTGGCTACGCGCTTGGCCAACGCCATGGCCTCGGCCGCTGCAGTCGCCTCATCCAGCAGAGATGCGCTGGCCAGCTCCATGCCTGTCAGATCGATGGAAACCTGCTGGAAATTCAGCAGCGCCTCCAACCGGCCCTGGGCAATTTCCGGCTGATAAGGCGTGTAAGCCGTGTACCAGCCCGGATTCTCCAGCACATTGCGCAATATCACCGTAGGGGTCAGCGTGTTGTGATACCCCATACCAATACAGGAGGTAAATATCTGGTTGCGACCCGCTATTTCCTTGAGATACGCCAATACCTCAGCCTCGCTGCGCGGCCCCTGAATATCCAGCAATTCCTCGCGCAGGATAGTGCGTGGAACTGTCTGCCCAATCAGCGCATCCAGCGATTCGACGCCCAGGGCATCCAGCATTGCCTGCTGTTCAGCGGCATCCGGACCAATGTGGCGGCGCAAGAAGGCATCTGTCTGTTCCAGATCGTGGAGACTTGGCGTGTGGCTCATGGAAATACCTGTCAAAGATTGAAATGCGATAGGTTGGACCAGAATGGCCCCGCATGCCTCGCGAAGGAGGCTGGGCTATAGGGTTCGGCTCATCGGAGCGACACGGATCACAGCGTCGGCGCCAGCCAGCATCAATAACTTGTCAGCACATACAGTCGAGCGGAGCCGCCTTGCTGGCAACTCCGCGGGGACTCAGATCGACGCGCTGTAAGCGTCGGCATCCATCAACTTGTCCAACTCGGCAGCGTCGCTGGGTTTGACTTTGAAGAACCAGGCACCGGCATAGGGCTCGCTGTTAACCAGTTCAGGGCTTTCGGTGAGCGCCTCATTGACCGCAATGACTTCGCCGCTGACCGGAGCATAGATATCGGAGGCAGCCTTGACTGACTCGACCACGGCGCATTCCTGGCCCGCACTCACTTCGCGCCCAACTTCCGGCAATTCGACAAAGACGACATCGCCCAAAAGATCCTGAGCATGATCGGTAATACCGACCGTGATGGAGCCATCAGCTTCCTGGCGGGTCCATTCGTGGCTCGATGTATAACGCAGCTCGGCGGGAGTATTGCTCATGGGGCTGTCCTCGGAAAAATGATCTGAAAGTTATTCGAATACGGCTTTGCCGTTACGCACGAAGCCTGGCCTGACGACCCGCGCACTCAGCAATTTGCCACGGATTTCGACCTGAACGCTATCGCCCGTCTCACGTGGCACGCGGGCCAGTGCTATGGAGCATCCCAGCGTGGGAGAAAAAGTGCCGCTGGTGATTTCGCCCTCGCCGATACCGTCGACCAGGACTTTTTGATGACCACGCAGCACAGCTCGCTCGGCCATCACCAACCCGACCTGCTTGGGCTGATCTGCGGCTGCACGTTGGGCCTCGAGCGCCTTGCGACCAATGAAGTTACGCTCAGCAGGCTCCCAGGCGATCGTCCAGGCCATGTTGGCAGCCAGTGGTGACACACTCTCGTCCATATCTACACCGTACAGATTCATGCCAGCCTCGAGCCGCAGCGTATCACGCGCCGCCAGGCCACAGGGGTGACTACCTGCCGCCAACAACGCGTTCCAGAAACCAGCTGCCTGATCGGCGGGCAAGATGACTTCAAGACCGTCTTCACCGGTATAGCCTGTGCGGCCAATGAACCAGTCGCCGCTGGGTAGCCCCTGAAAGGGCTTGAGGTCGCCGATCAGCGCAGCGCAGGCATCACTGACTACGGAGGCCGCGACATCTATGGCACGCGGGCCCTGCACGGCGATCATAGCCAGGTCATCACGCTCCTGCAGGGTCACCGCATAACCCTCTGCCTGGCTATTCATCCACGCTATATCCTTGTCCCGGGTGGCCGCATTCACCACCAACCGGTAGCCATCCCTGCAAAGGTAGACGATCAGATCGTCGACCACCCCACCGTTCTCGTTGAGCATGCCGCTGTACAGTGCCTTGCCGGCAGTGGTCAGCTTTTCCACATCGTTGGCCAGCAGATATCTCAGAAACGCCTTGGCTTCGGTACCCGCCACATCGACTACCGTCATGTGAGACACGTCAAACATGCCTACATCGCGGCGTACGTGATGATGTTCTTCCATCTGTGAGCCGTAATTCAACGGCATGTCCCACCCGCCAAAATCAACCATCTTGGCGCCGGCGGCCAGGTGCTGCTCATAAAGCGGAGTGCGCAAACCCATGTGGCCTATTCCTTGATACTGGGAGGAGTGTCAGGCTGTGAATTGTAGCCAGAAATAAGCCTACTGTGCAGCCTTTGGTGACAATTGATAGAAGCCAGAGCCGAGGATCCCGGCAATGCTATCGCCGCGCGGAACGCCTGATCAGCACTATGACCGGAAGCAGCCCCACCAGTACCAGCGTCAGGGCCGGCAACGCCGCCCGCTCCCAGTTACCCTCGGTAGTCAGCCCGTGAATGCGCACGGCCAAGGTATCCCAACCGAAGGGGCGCATCAGCAATGTAGCAGGCATCTCCTTGAGCACATCGACGAAGACCAGCAACCCTGCACTGAGAATGCCCGGCAACAGCAGAGGCAGATAGATGCGCCGCAGGACTGCCCAACCCGACTGCCCAAGGCTCTGGGCGGCCTCTGGTAACGAGGGCTTTATGCGCGCAAGGGACGTATCCAGGGGGCCGTAAGCTACAGCCATGAAGCGTATGAGATAGGCCAGCAATAGCGCAAACAGGCTACCGAGCAGCAAGGGCGTAGGTTGTTCGGCGCCCAGCCAGCCTCGCAGCGGAATCAAGAAGGCATTATCGATCCAGCTGAACGCAAACATGATACCCACCGCCAGCACCGATCCGGGCAGGGCATAACCCAGATTCGACACCGCTACTGCAGTACGTACGCGTTTGATGGGCTGCAACCGACGGGCCAGGGCGAGGAGAATCCCCAGGCTGACAGTCAGAACGGCTGCCATGGCACCTAGCATCAGGGTGTTGCGAATCAGCGACCAATAGCGACTGTCAAGGTGCGCCATGCCACCTTCGAGCAACCAGTAGACCAGCTGGCTAACCGGAATGATGAAGGCGATGGACAGCACCAGCAGACAATAAACACTTGCCAGCCACGCCTTGATCCCGCGCAACCTGTATATTGCGCCGGGCCTTGGCCGATCAACCCCAGGGAATCGCTTACTGCCCTGAGCCCTGCGTTCGGCAAACAGCGCCAGAAAGACAAAAAGCAATAACACACTGGCCAGTTGGGTGGCTGTCTGCAAGCTGAAGAAGCCATACCAGGTCTTGTAAATCGCCGTGGTGAAGGTGTCATAGTTAAAAACGGATACCGCACCGAAATCAGCCAGTGTCTCCATGATCGCCAACGCGGCCCCTGCGCCTATGGCCGGCCGCGCCATGGGTAGCGCAATCTTGCTGAAGCCCTGCCATGGTGTCTGTCCCAGCACACGGGCCGCTTCCATCAGACCGCGCCCCTGAGCCATAAAGGCGCTGCGGGCAAGCAGATAGACATAGGGATAGAAAACCAGTACCAGAACGAGGATGACACCACCGGTGGAGCGGATGGATACCATTCGGAAATCATTACCCAACCAGTCACGCAATAGCGTTTGCACGGGACCGGAGAAATCCAGCAACCCGATCATTACAAATGCCAGCACGTAGGCCGGAATCGCGAAGGGTAACATCAGCGCCCAGTCCAGCCAGCGTCGCCCGGGGAATTCGCACATGCTGGTCAGCCAGGCCAGGCTCACTCCCAGCACAATCACGCCTACCCCAACCCCGGCAACCAGCGTCAGAGTATTGCCAATCAACTGGAGCAACTGGGTCTGCAACAGGTGCGCCCAAATAGGGGCATCTATGCTCTGCCAACTGAGCACCAGCACCAGCAACGGCATCACCACCAGCGCAGCCGAGCCATAAGCCACCGCGCGCCAGTAAGGCATTTTGCTGATCATGACCTGAGGCACATATGCTCCTGGGGCTGGTGACAGGCTCGCCGGATGTCAGCGTGCCGGAAAAATGCAAACGCCCGGCGCTGGGCCGGGCGTGCAGTATATCGGGAAAAAACAGCTATGGCTTCGGCCAGCGCTGCAGATCAGCTCACTTCCAGCCCTGACGATCCATCAGCATGATGGCCTCGGCCTGCAAGCGCCCTGCGACCTCGACATTGATCTGGTCCGCCTTGAACTCACCCCAGGCTGCCACCTCGTCCGAAGGTTTAACACTCTCGTTGGCCGGGAATTCCTGGTTGACCTCGGCAAATACCTCTTGCGCCGCAGGTGTAGTCATCCACTCTAGAAGCTTTATCGCCTCCTCGGGCTGCTTGGAGTGCATTGTTACACCAGCTCCCGAAATGTTGACGTGCACACCACGGTCTTCCTGGTTCGGCCAGAACAACGCCGCCTTGAGATCCGGTTCGGTTTTCTGCAGACGACCAAAGTAGTAGGTATTGACGATCCCCACATCACACTGACCTGCGTCGATTGACTGGATCAGAGAGGTGTCGTCGGGGAAAACGGGCGTGGCCAGGTTATTCACCCAACCTGTTATGACCTCGCCGGTGCGCTCTTCGCCCAGGGTTTCGATCATGGTAGCTGTCAGGGACTGGTTATAGACCTTCTTCGACGTACGCAGGCATACCCGACCTTTCCAGCTGTCGTCGGCCAGCGCCTCGTAAGTACTCAACTCGGCGGGATCGACCCGTTCGGTCGAATAGACAATAGTGCGCGCGCGGAGCGAAAGGCCAACCCATTTGCCGCTTTCGGCTCGATACTGAGCCGGAATATTTTCTTCGATCACATCCGATTTCACTTCCCGCAGCACGCCCTGCTGCTCAGCCTGCCAGAGGTTGCCAGCATCCACAGTGATCAGCATGTCAGCCGGCGTGTTCTTGCCTTCGGCCTGCAAACGCGCCAAAAGGGGTGCTTCCTTGTCCGTGATGAAGTTGATCTTTACGCCGGTTTCTTTGGTGTAGAGGTCAAAAACTGGCTGGATCAGATGATCCTGACGTGCAGAATAGACGACCAACTCCTTGGCCTGGGCAATGCTGCCGAAGGTGGTCAAAGCCAGACTCAGCGCAGTAACGGAACGAATGACGGACATGGACTAGGCCTCTCGATAGTAAGCAAAGCCTAGATGTTAATGATTCGAATTTAGAATAGCAACAGGGTTCAGCTGCTCTCTCTGTTCAGCTCAGGATCCCCTGCCAGGGAAGGCAGGTCACCGTCGAGCCCCATCGCCCTGCGTATGACCACAGATTTAAGCTTCCCCTGCTGATCCAGCCATTGCATGCCCGCATTGCGCAGCCAGCGTAGCGGCAGCGCATCAGCATGAAAGAGCCGTTCGAAGCCTTCCATCGCCGCCATCATGCCGAGGTTCGCACCCATGCGCCTGCGTTCGTAGCGTTGTAAAACAGCCAGGTCAGCCAGCGGCTCACCGCGCTGAATTGCCGCACGCAGGACATCATTGAGTTCAGCTGCATCAAGCAGCCCCAGGTTCACTCCCTGCCCTGCCAGCGGGTGGATGGTATGCGCCGCATCCCCCACCAGCACCAGCCCCTGCATCGCGTAGGTCTTGGCATGACGTTGCCGCAGCTCGATACGGTGCCGCGGATCCACTGCGACGACCTGTCCAAGCCTACCCTCTATAGCCGCACCGACCTCCAGCGCGAAGGTCGCATCATCCAGCGCCATGACCCGGTCTGCTGCTTCGGGCAACAACGACCAGACTAGCGAGCAGTAGTGCGCCCCTGCCTGGTCTGGAAGAGGCAGAAAGGCTAGAGGACCGGTCGGCAGAAACCGTTGCCACGCGGTGTTCTGGTGCGGCTCGGCCACCTGCACGGTGGTGACGATTGCATGGTGCAGATAATCCCACTCCCGGAGCGCAAACCCGGCAAGCTCACGCACCTTGGAGCGCGCCCCATCGGCGGCCACCACCAATGGGGCACGCAGGGCCTCGCCGCCAACCAGTTTGACCCGCCAGCCGGCCTCCTCGCGTACCAGGGTTTCGATCCTGCGCTCGCCGAGCATATTCACGCAAGTCTGCTCAAGCCTGCGCAGCAATGCTTGCTGTATACCCGTATTCTCCACGATGTGCCCAAGACGGCTTTCATTGAGAGCATTGGCATCAAATCGGATTTCACCGGTGCCCTCGGCGTCCCAAACACACATGTGCTGATAGGCACAGCGACGCGCACTATCAATCAGCGGCCATACACCCAGTTGTGTGAATATGCGCTCGGACGCGGCGCTGAGCGCGCTCACGCGCGGGTCGTAACCAGAAACGGTTTGTGACGATTCGGCTACCTTGGCCTGCAGCGGCAGAGCATCAACCAGCGCAATGTTCAACTCCGTATCAGCCAGGGCCAATGCCAGCGTTGCGCCCACCATGCCGGCACCAACAATTATCAAATCATAGTCTTGCGGCATGAAACCCACCTCGAATAACTTTACTGCAAAGCGATCTAAGCAATCAGATCTTCAGTCCCATCGCCTGTCTCGCGAACATGCGTCGCGCCGGCGGCAGCAAATCCAGACCGAGCAGACCAAGATTACGGCCCAGGGTCAGCATTGGTTGGCGATTGCTGAACAGGCGGGTCAGATAATCACTGAATGCCACGGTCATCCGCTGATCGGCGCGCTGGCTGTCCAGGTAGTCCTGCAATACAGCCAGGTCACCCAGGGGCCTGCGGCAACCTTGAGCAGCAATCAGCTTGTCTGCCAGGGCTACCGTATCGCGCAGAGACAGGTTGAAGCCCTGACCAGCAATGGGGTGCAGGCTATGGGCAGCGTTGCCAAGTACCACCAGATGCGCGCGGACCTGCTCCTGAGCCTCGGTCAGCTTGAGCGGATAGGAAGCTCGCGAACCTGCCCGCGTCAATGCACCCATGCGAAAACCAAAGGCCCGCTGCAACGCTGCGAGAAACGCCGACTCCGGCAGGGCAGCAATATCCTCAGCCTGCTCTTCCGGCAAGGTCCAGACAAGCGCGCTGCGCTGCCCAGCGAGCGGTAAAAGCGCCAGCGGGCCGGATTCGGTAAAGCGTTCGTAGGCCACCGAGCCATGACCCAGAGCGGTGGTGATATTGGCGATGATCGCCGTCTGACCATAAGGGCTGACATCCCGGTGCACACCCAGTTGATCAAGCAAGCCGGAACGCCCACCGTCGGCCAGCACCAGCAGATCGGTTTCCAGCACAGTGCTCGATCCGTCAACATCGATCTCCAGTGAGTAGCCCCCCGGTATTGCCCTGGCGGATGTGGCCCGGGCCGGGGCAATCCATTCAACTGTCTGGTAATCCAGCGCAGCCAGCAGTACTTCGCCGAGCCTGGCATTTTCCACCACATAACCCAGCGCCGGCACGCGCTCCTTGTCCGCGTATAGCCGGGTTACACCCGGGTGGCCACGATCAGACACGTGGATTTGCCGGATAGGCTCGACGTTCGGCGCCAGCTGCGACCATACGCCGAGTCGCTCCAGAAGCAGGCGGCTGCCATGTGATAAAGCCGTTGAGCGCGCGTCATAGCTGGGCTGGACCTGGCCGACGCCTGGTGGCTGGGCTTCAATCAAACGAATACGCCAGCCGGCCTGGCGCGCACAACTCTGCAGAGCCAGCGCCAGGCAGGCGCCTACCATGCCACCGCCGACAATGGTCAGATCACTGCTAACCATGGTGTTCACGCAAGCGCCCCTGCGTCTTCATGTGAACTGGCCATCAAGGCCTCGATTTCATCCGGATCCTTGATCACGTCCGCGCTAAGCACATCGCAACCTGCTTTGGTCACCAGCACGTCATCTTCAATCCGGATGCCAATGCCCCGCCACTTGCGTGGCACCGTCTCGTCGTCAGGGGCGATATATATCCCAGGCTCAACGGTCATCACCATACCGGCTTCAAGCTCTCTCCAGGCGCCACCCACACGGTAGTCACCCACGTCATGCACGTCCATACCCAGCCAGTGCCCGGCGCGGTGCATATAGAAGCGTTTGTAGCCCTCGCCGGCAATCAGCTCGTCGACGTCGCCCTGCAGCAAACCCAGATCAACCAGCCCCGAGGTAATCACTCGTACCGTTGCCTCGTGCGCTTCGTTCCAGTTGCGGCCTGGAGCAATCACCTCGAACGCCGCCGCCTGAGCCTCAAGCACAATGTCATAAATGGCGCGCTGCTCGGCAGTAAAGCGTCCATTGGCGGGAAAGGTGCGAGTGATATCACTTGCGTAACAGTCCAGTTCGCACCCGGCGTCTATCAACACCAGATCACCGTCGCGAATCTGCGCATTATTTTCGGTGTAATGCAGGATGCACCCGTTTCGGCCCGCAGCAACAATAGAGGAATAGGCCGGATAACGGCTTCCATGGCGCATGAAGGTATGCTGTAACTCAGCCTCCAGCTGGTATTCCCAGCTTCCCGGCCGGCATACCTGCATGGCCCGCGTGTGCGCCTTGGCAGAGATCTGCGCCGCCTCACGCATCACCTTGACCTCGGCCGCACTCTTGTACAAACGCATATCATGCAGCAGATGATCCAGAGCGACGAATTCATTCGGCGGAGTGGCGCCGAGTCGAGCCTTGCTGCGAATGACATTGATCCAGTTGGTCAATCGGCGGTCGAAGTCCGGATTGGCGCCCATGGCGTAATACACTCGCTCGCGACCCTCGATCAGTCCCGGCAAAATGTCGTCTACATCGGCAATCGGAAAGGCATCATCCGCTCCGTACTCCGTAGCCGCGCCATCCTGCCCCGCGCGATAACCGTCCCAGAGCTCCCGCTCCTTGTCCTTCTCGCGGCAGAAAATCACATATTCGCCATGCTCTCGCCCTGGGATGAGCACTGCCACCGCTTCAGGCTCGGGAAAGCCGGTCAGGTACTGAAAGTCGCTGTCCTGACGGTATTGGTATTCCACATCCCGGTTGCGCACGCGCATCGGAGCGGCAGGCAGCACTGCGATGCTGTTGGGCTCCATCTGCGCCATGAGCGCCTTGCGGCGTCGGGCGTATTCCTGTCTGGATATGTGCATGCCTACCTCTGATGTCAGTGCAATGATGCCGGGGGCTTGGTCTCGCTGTCGGAAGCGGGCTGGCACTCACTGAAGAGCATCAGCACCGCCATGCGCACGTACTCCATTACTTCCATGTAATCCACTTCATTGGCTTCCGATTCCTCCAGATCAGTCTGCACCTGAGCAATGGCAGCAAAGTCACGCAGGGCGCTATCCGCTTCCTCGCTTAGTTCGTTGTTGCGCTCGACCAGTCCGAAACCACCAAGAAATCCTTCGCACCACTGGCCCAGCGCCTGGGTGCGCCTGTCGACGGTCGCGCCGTCGTCCGGCAACAACAGTGTGATATCGAAGCCGGTTCCGGTCAGCTCCGCCAGGCTGGCATCGTGTAACAGGATAAGTTGAACCTTGCCAGCCTCGGAGAGGGTGCCTCGGGTATCGAGTAATTCCTGGGCTACGTTCAGCCAGGTGCCATGATCATAACGGGCACCGGCCGACAACCGCCCTACCAGGTGGCCATGTAATTCGGCAGGAAAAGCTGCCGCGCCCAGATCAGTGAACAGTTGAGCATAACGGTCAAAATCGAATACAGCTGGCATGAGTGCCATAAATCGGAGCCTCCAGGGTTTTACCAGGACAGTATAAAAGCAGATGACTGCGGCGGCGGAGCATATATGTTGCGTAATCTACTGCCCCGCGCGGGCAGGGTCCAGCGCAGCGAACCTCAGGCATCAAGCCGGGACCCGGGCATCTGCCTGACACAGGTTTGACCGGCTTGCGGCGCCACTCTATAGTTGCCCAACACCGGGAAGACAGAATGGCGAAAATGGAAGCACCCGACATCAATACCCTGACACTGAAAGTGGCCCAACTGATCGACTTGTGCGACCGCCTCCAGCAGCAGAATCAGCATCTGCAATTACAGGAAAAATCCTGGAGAGAAGAGCGGATGCAGTTAATTGAAAAGAACGATCTGGCCCGTCAGAAGGTCGAAGCCATGATATCGCGTCTCAAATCCCTGGAGCATGATGCATGAGCACCGCCACGACCGTCACCCTGAACATTCTCGACAAGGAATACCGGGTCAGCTGCCCTCCCGAAGAACGCAGCAATCTGGAGCAGGCTGCCCGACACCTGGATAGCACCATGCGGGACATCCGCAACAGCGGCAAAGTTATCGGCGTGGAGCGCATAGCCGTTATGGCCGCGCTCAATATCAGCCACGAGATGCTGACCGGTAGCCGCAAACAGGACGGCGAACTGGATCGGCAGCAACAGCAGATCGGCGATCTTGTCAGCCGCCTTGATCAGGCACTTTCGCGCCATCAATCCTGATCGGCAGTGAATTAGTGCGCACTTTTCTGTATAGTCTCTTCTGTCCCTGGGATGTTTGCCAGTCGGTGATGTCCCTGAGCCGATACTCCTGTAGAAGGAGGCCACGCGCCACTGTCAGTGTGCATGTCCGCATGACGGAAAGCCTGAGACAGTGCCGTGTCCCCCACCTTGAACTTTCGGGTTCAAGGGCTAACCCGGCAGCGGCATCTCCGGGGACTCTCACATGACTCCAACCCGACGTAAGGCGCTACGCAAGGATCTGCGTTCCGCACGCCGGGCACTGACCCCCTCCCAGCAGCATGTTGCCAGCCGCAAGCTTTTCCGGATGCTGGCACAGCACCCGCTGTTCATACGCAGTCGCCATATTGCTTTCTATCTGGCAAACGATGGCGAGATAGATCCCGCGCTGCTTTTGCGCCACGCTTGCCGCATGGGCAAGGCCTGCTACCTGCCCGTGGTGAGCGGATGGCCACGCAACAGCATGAAGTTCCAGCGCATCCACAAGCACCAGCAATGGACACGCAATCGGTTTGGTATCGCCGAACCCAGGGCCAGGGCTAGCGGCCAGACACGGCCATGGCGACTGGATATGGTGTTGATGCCATTGGTGGGATATGACCAGCAAGGTAACCGCCTGGGAATGGGCGGAGGTTTCTATGACCGGACCTTTGCCTATCTGCGCAGAAGGCAGACCTGGTTTGCGCCCAGCCTGATTGGACTCGCACACAAATGTCAGAAAGTGGACTTTTTACCGGTTGCGCCCTGGGACATACCGCTTGACGGCATCGTGAGCGACGCAGAATGCATCATGGTCGCAAGGCCCTGATTGCTATTGCTATTGCTGACTGCGCTCGCTCGCAGGCCTGCTTTCCAGAAAGCCCTGGGTGTAGCCAGTAGTCACAACCCCAAGGCCAAAAACAATGATCAATACCCAGAGCAAATCAGGTTTACGCCGCACAATTACCCCCAAATTCAGTACATTATTATTATTCGAATCGTTGTTTTGTAGGTGCAAGCACAGATGAAGCCCGACTCAGCAGACCGCAATATCATGTGAAGTCAGCGAGCGAGACAAAAGAGAACCATGAATCAAGTTCTTTTTTAGCCCCTGCCCGGACCTATGTCAAATCTGGCTGAAAAAAGCGTCGAAGGTCGGCATTCAGGCCAGATACAGTTTGTAGGCAGGGTTGTCAGTTTCATCCCAGTACATGTAGCCAATACTGTCCAGAATCTCCGGTACTTTATGTCTCTCGGCCTCGGCTACCTGCAGCCCCACCACGACCCGACCGTAGGCAGCCCCGTGATTACGGTAGTGGAACATAGAGATATTCCAGCGCCCACCCAGCTTGTTGAGGAAATTGAACAACGCGCCTGGGCGCTCCGGAAACTCGAAGCGGTAGACCACCTCGTCGGTAACCTGCTCGCAGTGCCCCCCTACCATGTGGCGGATATGCAGTTTGGCCAGCTCGTTATCAGTCAGGTCCAACACCGGAAATCCCTGATCCGCCAGCATGGCTACCAGCGCATCACGGGGATCGAGTTCCGGATGGGTCTGGACGCCAACAAAGATGTGCGCCTGCGCGTTGTCGTGATAGCGGTAGTTGAACTCGGTAATCGAGCGCTTGCCAATGGCCTGACAGAATGCCTTGAAGCTACCCGGCTTCTCCGGAATGGTCACAGCCAACAACGCTTCGCGCTTTTCACCGATTTCGGCACGCTCGGCGACATGGCGCAGGCGATCGAAATTGACGTTGGCACCGGAGTCAATGGCTATGAACACCCTGCCACTACACCCCTCGCGCTCGACGTATTTCTTGATACCCGCGACCCCGAGACAGCCAGCCGGCTCACAAATCGACCGGGTGTCATCGTAGATATCCTTTATTGCAGCGCACATCTCGTCGGTAGATACAGTAATCACCTCATCCACATGATGACGACAGACCTCAAAGGTATGTTGGCCTATCTGCGCAACCGCCACTCCATCAGCAAACAAGCCTACCTGACTTAAAACCACGCGCTCATCAGCCGCCATCGCGGCCTGAAGACAGGCCGCATCCGCTGGCTCCACGCCGATGACGCGGATTTCGGGACGCAGGTATTTGACATAAGCCGCGATACCGGCGATCAGACCGCCACCGCCAACCGGCACAAAAATCGCGTCCAGTTGCCCCTGGTGTTGACGCAGGATTTCCATCGCGATAGTACCCTGGCCAGCGATAGTATCGGGGTCATCGAAGGGATGGATGTATACCAGCCCCTTTTCCTTGATCAGCTTCTGCGAATAGGCCAACGCCTCATCAAAGGCATCACCGTGCAGCACGACCTTGGCGCCGCGTGCACGCACAGCACGCACTTTGATTTCCGGTGTGGTACGCGGCATCACAATAGTGGCCTTGACCCCCAGGTGACGGGCGGCGTAGGCCAGGCCCTGAGCATGGTTGCCTGCCGAGGCCGTTACCACGCCGCAGGCACGTTGTTCGTCGGTGAGCAGCGCCAGCTTGTTATAGGCCCCACGAATCTTGAACGAAAACACCGGTTGCAGGTCTTCACGTTTGAGCAGAACCGTATTGTCCAGCCGCTCAGACAGGAAAGGTGCGGCATGAATCGGGGTCTCCACCGCGACATCGTAAACGCGGGAGCTGAGGATCTTCTTGACGTAGGTTTCCAGCATGGGGCTTCGGCTTGTTCCGGGGAAAACCAGCAGTCTAGCGAATCGACCGGCCTGCGACTACACGCCGCCTCACCCTGGCGCGTATAATTTGCCACTTCGAATATCACCCAGAGGTATCACCATGTCCCAGGATGAATTGAAACAGGCCGTCGGCCAAGCCGCCGTAGATATTTTACTGCCGGACCTGGAAGACAGCAGCGTGATAGGTATAGGCACCGGCTCGACAGCCAACTTTTTCATTGATGCCCTGGCAAAACACAAGGGGTTTTTCGATGGCGCAGTGGCCAGCTCTGAAGCCACGGCCGAGCGGCTGCGCCAGCATGGCATTCAGGTACACGACTTAAATAGTGTTGGCAGGCTCGACTATTACGTGGATGGCGCCGACGAGGCAAACAAGCATCTGGAACTGATCAAAGGTGGCGGCGCAGCCCTGACCCGGGAAAAGATCGTTGCCGCAGTAGCGCGCACCTTTATCTGCATCGCCGATGCCAGCAAACTGGTAGACACCCTCGGCGAATTTCCATTACCCGTGGAAGTGATTCCAATGGCCCGTAGTCACGTGGCGCGAGAAATAGTCAAACTGGGTGGCGATCCGGTCTACCGCGAAGGGGTGATCACTGATAACGGCAATGTGATTCTGGATGTGCACAACATGCAGATTCACGACCCGCGCAAACTGGAAGAACAACTCAACGCTATCGTCGGCGTGGTGTGCAACGGACTGTTTGCAGCCCGACCGGCCGACATATTGCTGCTGGGCACCGCCGAAGGGGTGAAAACACTGAAACGGGCCTGAACGAATAGCTAATGGGCGGGCGCAAAATGAACAACGCGAGGACAGTTTTCAATACCAGAATCCCGTTGAGCATGTCGGCAGGATTGCGACTTAGCCTGCCTGAAAGCGCTTGACGGTGACCGGAAAGCTTTTTCAGGCGACCACTTGGGCTGATTGTTCCAGAAGACCCGGGATCGACAGATTTAAAAAATCACCTGCCTGCAATTTACCCACGCCCGCTGGCGTACCGGTAATGACAACATCGCCGGGCAAGAGCGTGAACACGGCTGCTATCTGCTGTAGCAGGGTAATGATGGGGGTGATCATCTGCGAACTATTACCCAGCTGGCGCACCTCTGCGTTGATTTTCAGCTGCATGCCAATATCATCAAGCGCCGGAGTCAGGGCCGCCGGAACGAACTCCGATAAGGGGCAGGCGCCGTCGAAAGCCTTTGCCCGCTCCCAGGGGTGGCCCTTGGCTTTCAGCTGATCCTGCAGTTCTCTCAGGGTCAGATCCAGCGCCAACCCCACGCCGGCAATCGCATTTTTTGCCTGCGTCTCATTCACCGCTCCCGTCAGGGGGCTACCGATCAGAAGAGCAATTTCTGTCTCGTAGTGCACCGGTCCGCGCGATGGCACCAGCGGTATCGGTTCGCCCAGAGCCACGATCGACGTCGAGGGCTTGATAA
This sequence comes from Halopseudomonas salina, assembly GCF_008641105.1. The sequence goes on along the minus strand of NZ_VTTI01000005.1, from coordinate 83,613 downwards.
ATAGCAGTGGCTCGGTGGGTATCGGATTGTTGAGCTCTTTAGCATGTTCAGCATAGTTGCGCCCCACACACACGACCTTGCCCACAGGCAGATCAACAGGAGAACCATCGGCGAAACGGTGTTGATAGGACATAGGCACTCCTAATGGACTGTAAGCGGCAGAGTCAGGGGAAAATCTTGCCCGGGTTCATGATGCCATTCGGGTCGAACACCTGCTTGATCGACTTCATCACCGCAATTTCAGCTTCGCTGCGGCTATAGCTCAGATAATCGCGCTTGGTCATGCCAACACCATGTTCGGCGGATATCGAACCGTTATACTTCTGCACGATCTCAAACACCCACTTGTTGACGCTGGCGCAGCGACTGAAGAATTCATCCTTGGACAGTGCTTCCGGCTTGAGGATATTCAGGTGCAGATTGCCGTCACCTATATGACCAAACCAGACAATTTCGAAATCCGGATAATGTTCGGCCACAATCGCATCGATATCGTGCAAAAAGGCCGGCACCTTGCCCACGGTGACCGAAATATCGTTCTTGTAGGGAGTCCAGTGCGAGATGGTCTCTGAGATAAACTCGCGCAGCTTCCATAGATTCTGCAGTTGCTGCTCGCTCTGACTCATCACCCCGTCCAGTACCCAGCCCTGCTCGACACAATGCTCGAAGGTGGCCAGAGCATCGTTGGCGACATCTTCGTTCAGCGCCTCGAATTCAAGCAACGCATAAAAAGCGCAATCGGTTTCGAATGGCGCGGGTACATCACCGCGCCCCATGATCTTGGCCATGGCCTTGTCGGAGAAAAACTCGAAAGCAGTCAGGTCGATCCGGTTCTGGAAAGCGTGCAACACCGGCATGATCGAATCAAAATCCGGGGTGCCCAGCACCATGGCTGTCAGGTTGCGCGGCGCGCGCTCCAGCTTCATGGTCGCCTCGACAACAAACCCCAAGGTGCCCTCTGCGCCGATAAACAACTGGCGCAGATCATAGCCCGTGGCGTTCTTGATCAGATCCTTGTTCAGCTCCAGCAATTCGCCCGTGCCGGTAACCACCTTGAGGCCAGCCACCCAGTTGCGGGTCATACCGTAGCGAATCACCTTGATACCACCGGCATTGGTGCCGATGTTGCCGCCAATCTGGCTGGACCCGGCGGAGGCAAAGTCCACCGGATAATACAGGCCCTTGTCTTCGGCGAACTGCTGCAGCTGAGCGGTGACGACTCCGGGCTGGCAGACAACAGTGCGGTCAAACTCGTTGAACTCGGTGATCTGATTCATGTAGTCAAAGGAGACAACTATTTCTCCGTTGGCCGCCACTGCGGCGGCGGAAAGTCCCGTACGTCCCCCGGAGGGCACCAGAGCCAGCTTCTGCTCATTGGCAAATCTGACCAGCGCCTGTACCTGTTCGGCGCTTTTGGGAAAGACGATCGCCAGCGGCGCGGGCTCGAAATGCTTGGTCCAGTCCTTGCCCCAGGTATTCAACGACTCCGCGTCGGTGCGCACCTTGTCGGCATCTACCAGCGTTTTCAGGGTATTGATAATGGCATCTGGGGTCATGGGCGGCTCTCGAACGGAATTCATGCTGCACCTGAAGACTTTTCATACAGGTACAGGCATCAAAAAAGGGAGATTATGCTAGCATACGCGGCTTCCGAAACAGGACTCTTGCTGCGACAAAAAGCGTCACAGAATCCTGAAGGCTTATCTTAAACAGCATTGCGGGTATCCGACACCATGAACAAAACCTCGCTGGACAAAAGCAAGATCAAGTTTCTGCTCCTCGAGGGCGTCCACCAGACTGCCGTCGACACACTGAAGGCTGCCGGGTACACCAATATCGAGTACCACGTCGGGTCCCTGCCCGAAGAGCAACTCAAGGAAGCGATTGCCGAAGCCCACTTTATCGGCATCCGCTCGCGCACCCAGTTGACTGCCGAGATCTTCAGCCACGCCCACAAACTGGTCGCGGTCGGCTGCTTCTGCATTGGCACCAACCAGGTAGACCTGACTGCAGCAATGGAAATGGGCGTGGCGGTATTCAATGCCCCCTTCTCCAATACCCGTTCAGTAGCTGAGCTGGTATTGGCCGAAGCAATCCTGCTGCTGCGTGGCATACCCGAAAAGAATGCGTCCTGTCACCGTGGCGGCTGGATCAAGAGCGCCGAGAACTCCTATGAAATCCGCGGCAAGAAACTGGGTATCGTCGGTTATGGCTCGATCGGGACACAGCTGTCCGTGCTGGCTGAAGGCCTGGGTATGCAGGTGTTCTTCTACGACGTGGTTACCAAGCTGCCATTGGGCAATGCTGTCCAGATCGGCTCGCTGAACGAACTTCTGGGTATGTGCGACATCGTGACCCTTCACGTACCGGAAACCGCTGCAACCAAGTGGATGATGGGCGAGAAGGAAATCCGCGCAATCAAGCCCGGCGGGATCCTGATCAATGCTGCCCGCGGCACCGTGGTGGACATCGACGCGCTAGCCGGCGCGCTGCGCGACAAGCACCTCAATGGTGCGGCTATCGACGTATTTCCGGTCGAGCCACGCTCCAACAAGGAAGAGTTTGTCAGCCCGCTGCGCGAGTTCGACAACTGCATCCTCACGCCCCACATTGGCGGCTCGACGCTGGAAGCACAGGCCAATATCGGCCTGGAAGTGGCTGAAAAGCTGGTGCGCTACAGCGACAACGGCACCTCCATCACGTCGGTCAACTTCCCGGAGGTCGCATTGCCTTCACATCCCGGCATGCACCGCCTGTTGCACATTCACCAGAACGTGCCCGGCGTGATGAGCGAGATCAACCGTGTATTTGCCGAGAACAACATCAACATCTGTGGTCAGTTCCTGCAGACCAACGAAAAGGTCGGCTACGTAGTGATCGACGTGTCCGCCGACGCCTCCGAGCTGGCATTGGAAAAGGCCCAGCAGGTCAAGGGCACCATCCGTGCCCGCGTACTGTTCTGATCCGCCAGTAACAGACCGGTAATCTGCTAACGCAATAGCGGATTGTCCGGTCTTCGGCGAAACCACCCCACCAGACTGGCCCGTTCCCTGTTAGCGGGTAGCACCTCATGCACAACACTGTCACTCATGAACACCACCAGGGTACCGCCCCGCGGTGCGACGTCGTGCATGCCCTCTTCCAGATGCAGCCGCAATTCCCCACCGTCTCCAGGCTGCCAGGCCTGATTCAGATAAGCCACGACCGACACCTGTCGCAGGGGGCTTCCCTTGAACCGGTCCAGATGCTTACGATATCCCGCACCAGGGGGATAGAGTGCGTAATGGGTCTCAAAACTATCGAGCCCGACGAAGAGATTGCGATTAAGCGCCGCACGCAGATCATCCATGACCTGCAGAAAAGCCGCTCCAGCCGCCGTTGGCGGGCAATCATCGAGCCAGCGCGTGTAGTCACCCCGGATCGAGGGAATGATCAGTTCTTCTCCCGCTGGACCTACCGCCGCCGGGGTCAGATCGTCCCGATGCCATAGCTGCCGACAGACCGCGCCAAGTTGCCCGACAAGCTTATCGGACAACGCCTGTTCCTGAACGGACCAGCGACGGGCCACCAGATCATCGGCGATACGCTCGAAGCAATCGCCCAGGGCAAGCGGGAACTCGGACATGGTTATGAACTCGAATGTTGCGTTTAATGCTACGCTAGGAAAACCTGACGCCCGGACCCAGTTTGACGAATCAGGCTGCCAGACGACGCATTGTATCCTGTGCCGCTGGCACGACAAGTCCGGCAAATAGCCTGGATTAACCCCAACCCCCCAATGCGAGAACCTATGCGCCTCAAATCGATACACCTGCTGGCCATGACGCTGCTGATCAGTGTCGCTCTCATCGCCATGAGCGTGAGGGCTCAAGCGCCCGAACAGCTCTATGATCTGTCGGGTATGGCAACCCACCAACGGCATTTCCAGAGCGCCCTGAGCGCCGCGCAACAACGCTATGCCCAGCAGCTACCCGCCAATGTACACGCCAGCCTGGTCAACAAGAGCAATCAGCGCTTCGAGGCACAAGCCATGCAGGACCGTGCTCGCAGCCGCCTTGCGGTATCGCTGCCCGATGCTGCCCACGAAGAGGCCATTGAGTTTTATCGCAGCCCACTGGGTCGCAAGGTCGTTGCACTGGAAACCCAGGCAACCGCCCCTGCGGCAGTCAAGGAAATGCAACGCGGTGTTGCCCAGCAGCAGATTGAGCCCCAGCGTTACACATTGCTGCGCCAACTGGGCTCTACCCTCCCCGCGCTGGAGGTAGGGGTCGAAGTCTCGATGGCCCTCGCCAATCTTGCGACCGACAGCGCCAACGAGCTGCTGGGCGGCCTGTTCCAGGTCCCGGTAGATCTGGTCAGTGCGCGCCGGGAAAATATACGCAGTCAGATGGCGCCCGATCTGCCGAACACCCTTGCCTATGTGTATCGCGACCTCAACGACCAGGAGCTTGAGCAGTACCTGCAATGGACCCAGACCGCAGCTGGCGTGGCGACGTACCAGGCCATGACACAGGCGACCAAGGATGCACTGAACCCCTGAAAAGGCGACTGGCCCGGTTCAGATATCCAGCTGCCGCGCCAGCCACGCAAGATATTGACGACGAATCAGCTCGTCCTCGTTTGCCAGGTGGTGGCGAGCCTCGGGGAGATAAAAAACCTGCGGCCTATCGAATTTCTGCTCAAGCACACGCATGTTGTGCTGCCAGTCCACAGTGCCATCCAACTGACCCTGTACAATCAGCGGGCTGAGCCCGCTGGGGCTCGCCTGCTCGATCCGGGGTATCCACTTCTCCAACGCCTGCACCCAGGCAACGGGCAGAAACTGCGCCTGCAGGGGATCGCGCTCGCGGATGAAGTCAAGAAACGCCTGATCGGTGGAATTCTCGGTAAAACGGCGACCCAATTGCTGCACGAAGCCCCCCAGCAGGCGCAAGCTGACCTGCGACACGCCCCATTTGCGAGGCCTGACCAACGGCGCCATCAGCACCGTGCGCCCCAACTCTTCAGGCAGCGGGCCATGCAGGAGCTTGTCGATCAGAATTGCACCACCCGTGCTCTGCCCCAACAGGTGCCAGGGCGCAGGCAGACCCCAGCCAGAGGCATGTATCAATACCTCGTCGAGCACTTTCTGATAACGCAGGAAGCAATCAATGCTGGCCCGCTCACCACTGGACAGGCCATGGCCCGGCAGATCAAACGCCATGACCGCCAGCCCCCGCTGCAGAGCCCAATCTATCAGGTGGCGATACAGACCCATGTGGTCGTAATATCCATGCAGGATAATGAGGGTGCCCCTAGCCTGCGGCGGCAACCAGACCTGCACCGCCACGGCAAATTCGTCGACCTGGATGCGGCCCAGATGCTGAGGCGCACGATCACTGAAGTCGATGCCGTAGTAAGACGCATAACGTCGCGCAGATTCGTCCAGCTTTCGCCCAGGCTCCAACTCTGGCAATTGCTCGACCAGCACATCCAAAAAAACCTGATCCATTCACTTCTCAACTGATCAAAAGGTGAGTATTGGTTACCAAGAAGTCGGCTACATTTATCTTTTAACGACATGGACCGCGACACAATTCCACGTCCTGAACATGATTTGCAATCGATCATCGTGTAACATACCGCGTCTCCAAATTCCACGACCTACGCACGTTCGCGAAGGTTGTCAGCAGAGTGAGGGTTTTCCATGACTGAACGCGTCCAAGTTGGCGGCCTCCAGGTTGCCAGGGTACTTCACGACTTTATCAATCATCAGGCCATTCCCGGCTCTGGCGTCGATACCGCCTCCTTCTGGACAGGTTTCGAAGCCCTTATCAACGATCTGGCACCAAAGAACAAGGCGCTGCTCGCCAAGCGCGACGATCTGCAGGCGCAAATCGATGCCTGGCACCAGAAACGTGCCGGCCAGGCCCACGACGCCGTTGCATACAAGGCTTTCCTGCAGGAGATCGGTTACCTGCTGCCCGAACCGGACGACTTCCAGGCCACCACCAGCAATGTCGACGAAGAAATCGCGACCCTCGCTGGCCCGCAGCTGGTTGTGCCGGTCATGAATGCCCGCTTTGCGCTCAACGCGGCAAACGCTCGCTGGGGTTCATTGTACGACGCCCTGTATGGTACCGATGCGATTTCCGAGGCCGACGGCGCCACCAAGGGCCCTGGCTATAACGAAATTCGCGGTAACAAGGTCATTGCGCTGGCACGCGGGTTCCTAGATGAGGCAGCACCACTGGCCGAAGGTTCCCACGTAGACTCTACAAGCTACGTGATCGAGAACGGCAAACTGGTCGTCACCCTGAAGAATGGCGCCCAGACCGGCCTCAAGGATACTGCGCAGTTCATCGGCTTTACCGGTGAGCCGGGCCAGCCACAGGGCGTACTCCTCAAGCACAACGGCCTGCATTTCGAAATCCAGATCGACCCGACCAGCAATGTGGGACAGACCGACGCCGCCGGCGTGAAAGACCTGCTGATGGAGTCTGCCCTGACAACCATCATGGACTGTGAAGACTCAGTCGCGGCAGTAGATGCTGATGACAAGACCGTCATTTACAGCAACTGGCTCGGCCTGATGAAGGGCGATCTGGCAGAAAGTGTTGCCAAGGGCGGCAGCAGTTTCACCCGCACGATGAACCCGGATCGTGATTACACCCGTGCCGATGGTTCCACCCTGACCCTGCATGGCCGCTCATTGCTGTTCGTACGCAACGTGGGTCACCTGATGACCAACAATGCCATTCTCGACAAGGACGGCAACGAAACCCCAGAAGGCATCATGGACGGCGCGATCACCAGTCTGATTGCCCTGCACAACCTCAACGGTAACACCACGCGCAAGAACACGCGTACCGGTTCAGTCTATATCGTCAAGCCGAAGATGCATGGCCCCGAGGAAGTCGCCTTCACTACCGAGCTGTTCGGACGAGTGGAAGACATGCTGGGTATGCAGCGCAACACGCTGAAAGTTGGCATCATGGACGAAGAGCGCCGCACCACGGTCAACCTCAAAGCCTGTATCAAGGCGGCCAGCGAGCGAGTGGCCTTCATCAATACCGGGTTTCTTGACCGCACCGGTGACGAAATTCATACCTCCATGGAAGCCGGCGCATTCATTCGCAAGGGCGAGATCAAGGGCGCCAAGTGGATTGCCGCCTACGAGAACAGCAACGTGGATATCGGCCTGGCTACCGGGCTCAAGGGTCGGGCGCAGATCGGCAAGGGTATGTGGGCCATGCCTGACCTTATGGCTGCGATGCTCGAGCAGAAGATCGGCCACCCAATGGCCGGCGCCAACACTGCATGGGTGCCTTCTCCCACTGCAGCAACACTGCACGCCCTGCATTACCACAAGGTCAACGTGAGCGAGCGTCAGGATGAACTGGCCAAGCGCCAGCCCGCGTCAGTAGACGACATCCTGACCATCCCGCTGGCAGAACGGACCGACTGGTCCGCTGAAGAAATCCAGCAGGAACTGGACAACAATGCCCAAGGTATTCTGGGTTACGTCGTGCGCTGGATCGATCACGGCGTCGGTTGCTCGAAGGTACCCGACATCAACGATGTAGGCCTGATGGAAGACCGCGCTACGCTGCGCATTTCCAGCCAGCACATCGCCAACTGGCTTCGCCATGGTATCTGCACCAAGGAGCAGGTGATGGAAACCATGCAGCGCATGGCCAGCGTGGTTGACCGCCAGAACGAGCACGACCCGGCCTACAAACCAATGGCACCGAACTTCGATGACAGCATCGCCTTCCAGGCAGCAGTCGAGTTGTGTGTTGAAGGCACAGTACAGCCAAACGGTTACACCGAGCCGGTTCTGCACCGCCGTCGCCGCGAGTTCAAGGCCCGCTACGGCTGCTGATCAGCAGCAATAAAAAACCCGGCTCAGGCCGGGTTTTTTTACACACTCTCGAACAACATGCTCAGTGCTTGAGGATCACGTACAGGGCATGGATGATGCCCGGAATGAAACCAAACAGCGTAAGCAGAATGTTCAACCAGAAGTGACCTTTGAAGCCCACTTCCATGAATACGCCGAGGGGCGGCAAGAGTATCGCGAAAAGGATCTTGATCGGATCGGTCGCTGTAACTGCCATGGTATGTCCTCTATTTGCATTTGATATGAATTTCAGCCTGAACGCTGATTGGTAACCTGGCAGGGCAACGGAAGATCCCGTGCCAGCTCAACTGCAACAGTCAATGCACTATCGTTGCGTTAAGCTCAGCCCTAAATGCCAGCCATAAGCTACAGACAAGCAAACGCATATACAGGTTCAATTTCCCCATGGCGCAAATACCGTTTCACGAAGCAATAGTTATCTGGTGGCGTATCGGCCTGTTGAGCTTCGGCGGCCCTGCGGGCCAGATTGCGCTGATGCACAGGATCATCGTCGAGGAAAAGGGTTGGTTGGACGAAGCGCGTTTCCTCCACGCACTCAATTACTGCATGCTGCTGCCCGGCCCGGAGGCTCAGCAGTTGGCAACCTATGTCGGCTGGCTGCTGCATGGCGTGCGCGGCGGCCTGATCGCCGGCCTGCTGTTTATCCTGCCCGGCGCAGCAGCCATTCTGGCGTTGTCCTGGCTATACGTTCTGCTCGGCGATCTGACCCTGGTAGAGGGCTTGTTTTTCGGACTCAAAGCCGCGGTGCTGGCCATTGTTGTTCAGGCACTACTACGCATTGCGGCGCGCACACTAAGAGGCACAGTCAAGCCCCTGCTGGCCGCCGCCGCCTTTATTGCTCTCTTCGTGTTTGGTCTCGCGTTCCCGCTGGTGGTCATCGGTGCGGGCCTGCTCGGCTACCTGGGAGCCCGCTTGTTCCCAGCCAATGACGGCGTGTTACATACAGCAGAAATGATCGTCCAGGTACGCCCGGGAACCCGCACCGCTGCCATCATCTGCATGTTGCTCTGGGCCGGCACCCTGCTCGGATTCCATGGACTTCTGGGCAGCGAAAACGTGTTTACCCAGATCGCCTCATTCTTCTCGAAAATGGCGCTGATCACCTTTGGCGGTGCCTATGCGGTGCTTACCTATGTGGCCCAGCAGGGCGTGGAGCACTACCATTGGCTGCAGCCCGGGGAGATGCTGGATGGTCTGGCGATGGCCGAGACGACGCCGGGACCCCTTATTCTGGTTACCCAATTTGTCGGCTTTCTTGCAGGATATCGCGAAGGATTACCTCAACCCAGCCTGCTGGCTGCGACCGCTGGCGCTCTATTAACGCTCTGGGTTACCTTCCTGCCATGTTTTTTCTGGATATTTGCCGGCGCGCCCTATGTGGAGAAGCTGCGTGGGCACCGCGCACTGTCCGCGGCCCTGGCCGCCATAACCGCCGCAGTTGTCGGCGTGATCGCCAACCTGGCGTTGTGGTTTGCCCTCAATGCGCTCTTTGCAGAAAACCATCGTATTACGCGCCATGGGCTTGATTTGCTGATCCCGCAACCAGCCAGCTTAGACTTGCCCCTGCTGGGCATCACTCTGGCCGCCTGTGTAATGACCTTTGTATTGAAAATGCGCATGCTACCCCTACTGGGCATCTGCGCGGCGCTGGGAATTGGGTGGACGCTCCTCGCACCGGCAGTCGGTTAGAACGCCCACTCCAGAGCTGCATCAGTCTTTCAGCCAAATGGAAAGACCTAGTGATCGCTCTCCAATGCACCGCTAATGACCGCATCAGCAAGTTCCCCGTAGGGCGCATACATTGCTGCGATCAGGTCCTCATTGCCACGTTCAAACACTGCCCGAGGGTTGGAAAATTCAAGAAATCCCTCTAGCCCATGGTGTCGGCCAGTACCACTCTTGCCAATACCCCCAAAGGGCAACGAAGGCAGGGCTGCATGCATTGCCGCAGCATTTACGCAAGCGCCACCGGACACAGTCCTGTCGAGAATTTGCTGAGCACTCGAAGGTGTTTCGGTAAATACGTAAATTCCCAGTGGCCGATCATGGGCATTGATGTAATCGATTGCCTCATCCAGGGTACGGTAGGTCTTGATCGGCAGAATCGGACCGAAGATCTCGTTACGCATTACCTCCATGTCATCGCTGGGATCGAGCACCAGCGTCAATGGCATGCGACGCGTCGCGCGGTCCGATTCGCCACCGATCGACAATAGTGTTGCGCCCTTTTCGCTGGCGTCATCGAGGTAGCGCTGCAATCGATCCATGTGCCGCTCATTGATAATCCCGGTAACATCCTTATGTTTGGCGTAATCAGGCACAGTGGATTCCAGCCTCTGACGCAGCAAATCAACGAGATGGTCTCGATGCGCCTCGGGTATCAGAACGTAGTCCACGGTCACACACATCTGCCCGTTCTTGATGGTCTTGCAACCGATGATCTGCTCGATGGTGGCATAATTTATGCCGTCCTCAGCGACCAGGGCCGGACACTTGCCGCCCAGCTCCAGAGTGACCGGCGTCAGATTCTGCGCGGCCGCAACCGCTACCAGCCGACCCACCTCGGTGCTGCCGGTGTACATCAGATGATCCCATTCAAGGGTCGGAAAATGCTTGGCCAACTCGATACCGCCAGCCACAGCCGCCACCTGATCCTGATCGAAGGTCGCTCTGATCATTTCCAGCGTCAGCTCACTGCAAGCCGGGGTCAGATCTGAAGGTTTGACGATAACCCTATTGCCTGCCGCGAGCATTTCCACGACCGGGCCGATGCCGATATCGAATGGGAAATTCCATGGCACCATGTTACCCACAACACCCTTGGGCTGCTGCTGGACATAAGCCCGCGCATTGCCGAACAGCGCCGGGTCGACCTCCCGTGCATGCGGCTTGACCCACTCAGCAAGGCGCTCGGCAACAAACTTCGCCCGACCAGCCACACCAAGGCACTCTACAAGGTCGGAGAATTGAGCGGGGTGGGAGCCAAAGTCTGAAGCAACCGCCTCCTGAATCCGGATACGGTAATTGAGCATCATATCGGCAAGTGCCTGGAGCAGTGCAAGCCGCTCATTGAGGGTGGGTGAGGTATTGGCCAGAAAAGCCTTTTTCTGCAGAGCGAACACCTTCTGCAGTTCGGCAATCGCCACCTCATCGGAAAAAACCAGAGCTTCACGCTCGATGAAAGCCATGATGGTACTCCTTGATTGCTTGTTTTTATTTTAGAAGACCGCCATTGCGGACTTGGTGTCAGTATGGACGCCCATACTCTAGCCCAGCAACCCGGCTCTTCTAACCCAGGGTGTCAGCGGGGCGGGGCGGCCTGCCTCATGCGCTTCGCCTCGACAACAACGGGTATAGGTGCTGCACTGAGTGTATGGCCCAAGAAAAAAGTTCGGACCCTTTAGACATACCACCCATTACCATCGAGCAAAGCATCGAAGTGGTAGGCAGCTGGGCCGAGAACCATCTGCTTACTAGCGGTACGCTGATTGAGGCTCTGGTGTTGGTGAGCATTCTGCTAGCCAGCTTTGCGCTGCGCCGGGTAATGGTGCCGCGTGTCGACACCATACTGGCACGTGAAACGCTGCTACCCGGCATGCGTCATACGCTGCATCGGCTGCTGCTGGTGGCCAGCTCCGGCATGGGCGCGTTACTGGCCTGGATCGCCCACGGCGCGAGTCAATCGGCAGGGCTGGACGGCGAGCTGCTGCGCATTGCAGCAAACCTGCTTACGGCCTGGGTAGTCATACGGCTGGCCACCAGCTTTCTGCGCCAGCCTGGGTGGGCAAAGCTCATTACCGCCGTTGTCTGGTTCGTAGCAGCGCTGGCCATTCTCGGCTGGCTACAGGCATTTCTGGATCTGCTTGATTCCATCGCGTTCAATATCGGTGAAATGCGGCTGTCACTGATGGGCTTCATCAATGGCATCCTGTTGCTGACCCTGTTTATCTGGCTATCGAGCCTGGTCGCTCGTCTGGTAGACAGCCGACTGATTTATCTGGAGGGAGTGACACCTGCAGCGCGTGTCCTGATCGGCAAAGTACTGCGTATTGTGCTGTATCTGGTGGCCGTCGTGGTGGCGCTAACCTTTGTCGGCGTCAACCTGACGGCCCTGGCAGTCTTTTCCGGCGCGCTGGGCATCGGCCTCGGTTTCGGCCTGCAGAAGATCGTTTCCAACCTGTTCAGCGGCATCATCCTGCTTCTGGATCGGTCACTGAAACCCGGCGATGTAATAGAGATTGGCGACGCCTACGGCTGGATCAGGCAAATGGGCGCACGGTACACCACTGTAGCCACCCGTGACGGCAAGGAATATCTGATCCCTAACGAAAACCTGATTACCGAACAGGTGATCAACTGGAGCTACTCCGACACTGCCGTACGATTGAAAATAGAGGTTGGCATTTCCTATCGCTCGAATGTACACCGGGCAATCGAGTTAATGGTCGAAGCTGCTTTGACCCAGCCCCGAATATTGCGCGATGGCATACATGCGCCACAGGCTCACCTGTCAGGGTTCGGCGACTCCTCAGTGGATTTCGAGCTACGCATCTGGGTAAGCGATCCGCAGCAGGGACTGGTCAATGTGGCCAGCAAGGTACGCCTGGCGATCTGGGATCTGTTTCACCAGAACGGCATCGAGTTTCCTTTCCCGCAACGGGATCTGCATATCATTTCCGCTGAAGGCCTGACCCAGCGCAAGCCCGATCCGGATGATCGTTCACGGCCGGCTACCGACTCCGCCGCCGGTGAAGACAAACTCCCCCCAGCCGCAGACTGACCTGTGAACACATTAATTCGGTATCGATCAATGACTTCCGTCGCCTGGCAACGCTGGACATAGGTAGCACTGCCGCTAAACTCGTGGGCTGATTCGCGCACCCAAGGAACACCTATGTTGTTATCGGCAAGTCTGAGCATCGCGGTCATTGGCCTCATTTCGTTTGGTTGCCAATGGCTGGCATGGCGCGTCAAGCTCCCCGCCATTCTGTTTCTACTCGCCGCCGGCATCGTACTCGGGCCCTTTACATCCGTTATCGACCCGGACCAGCTTTTTGGTGATCTACTGTTTCCGTTGATCAGTCTCTCCGTGGCGATCATTCTCTTCGAGGGCAGCCTGACGCTCAACATGAGCGAAATACGCAGCCAGAAAGCGGTGGTGCAGCGTCTGATCACCCTGGGCGCAGGTATTACCTGGCTGATCGTGGCCATTGCCACCCATTTTCTGATCGGCGTCGGCTGGGAGCTGAGCATCCTCTTCGGCGCACTGGCGGTGGTCACCGGCCCTACCGTAATCGTACCGATGTTGCGCACCGTCAGACCCAATCGCAACATATCCAACATCCTGCGCTGGGAAGGCATCCTCATCGATCCTATCGGCGCCCTGCTGGTAGTTGTGGTTTACGAGTTTATAGTGGCCCAGAGTCAAAGCGCGGGAGTTGCCCATGGTCTGCTTGCGTTCCTCGAGATTATTGCGGTTGGCACTATTCTTGGCATCGCCGGTGGCTGGTTCCTGGGCTTCGTTCTCAAGCGCGGCTGGGTACCACATTATCTGCAGAATCTGGCGACGCTCTCCGTGGTTTTCGCCGCCTTCAGTATTTCCGACTCTCTAGCCCACGAGTCGGGTCTGCTGGCAGTGACACTGATGGGTATGTGGCTTGCCAACAAGAAGGACCTGCATATCAACGAGATTCTCAACTTCAAGGAGAACCTCAGCGTTGTACTGATTTCCGGCCTGTTCATTCTGCTGGCGGCAAGACTGACTCTCGACGATATTCTTGCCCTGGGATGGACCCCTCTCCTTTTGCTGTTGGTCATGCAACTGATTGCCCGTCCTGCCTCCATATGGATCTCTTCCATCGGATCCAGCCTGACCTGGCAGGAAAAATCTCTGCTCTCCTGGATTGCTCCGCGCGGCATCGTTGCAGCGGCGGTATCCGCCCTGTTCGCGATTCGCCTGGAGGAAGCGGGACAGGTCGACGCAGGCATTCTTGTACCACTGACGTTTTCCATCATCATCGGCACGGTGGTGCTGCAAAGCGCTACTTCACGGGGCCTCGCCCGGCTACTGAAAGTCGCTGAGCCAGCAGCCGCAGGCTTCCTGGTGGTAGGAGCCAATCCCGTAGCAAGAAGCATTGCCCGCGCACTGCATAAGCAGGGTGTACGCGTGGTGCTGACCGACACCCAGTGGGAGCATATTCGCGATGCAAGAATGGAGGGCCTGGAAACATTCTATGGCAATGCCGTTTCGGCCTATGCCGACCAGCATCTGGACCTGGTGGGTGTAGGCCGATTACTTGCGCTTTCCCCCAGCCTGGGAATCAATGTGGTGGCCAGCATGCGCTATGGCAGCGAGTTTGGCGCCAAAAAGGTATATACCCTGCTGTCGACAACCGAAACCGATACGGCCGAAAAACACAAACTGGGTACCGAACATCGCGGCCATACGCTGTTTGACAAGGGCATGAGCTACAGCAAGCTGGCCAGCCTGCTCAGCAAAGGTTGGGAAATACGCACCACCAAGTTGAGCGAAGAATTTGATTTCACCAATCTTGCGCAACTGCATGAAGGCAAGGTAGTGCCGTTGTTCGCCATATCACCCAAGGGCCGGCTAGAGGTTTTTGTCGACGAGGGCACGCTGGATCCCAAGCCGGGCTGGCAGGTACTGAGCCTGACCCCGCCCAAGAATGAGGAAGCCAAAAAGGTAGCGCAAACCACGATGACCGACGACTCCAGGGAGAAAAAAATACCATGACCTCCTCACAGCCAGCGCGCGGCAATTTCACCATACAGATTGTCAGAGCTGATCTCGATTCCCCAGAGCATGCCCTTGGCATTATCACTTTGCTCGATCAGTATGCGCGCGATCCGATGGGGGGCGGTGCCCCTCTAGCCGCCAGTACACGCGAGAATCTAATAAGCGAATTGCGCAAGCGCGATACCGCCCACGTCATTCTGGCGCTGGTTGATGGTCAGCCGGCCGGACTGACAAACTGCTTTGAAGGCTTTTCAACCTTCGCCTGCCGCCCTCTGCTGAATATTCATGACGTTGTTGTGGCCGCGCAACACCGCGGCAAAGGCCTGAGCAGGATGATGTTCGAAGAAGCAGAAGCACTGGCCCGCGAGCTGGGCTGCTGCAAGATGACTCTGGAGGTCCTTGAAGGCAATACGGTTGCCCAGTCAGCCTATCGCGCTTTTGGTTTCAACGGATATGAACTCGATCCACAGCTGGGCAAGGCAATGTTCTGGGAAAAGAAACTGGACGTTAAATGACTCAAGGAGGACTGATCAGCAGCACCAGGTTTAACCGAAGCAACCGCACCAGGAGATAGCGCGGCAAAGGCAAATAGCCGACCGGAAACCCGGCCGGCCTACCGATTCTACATGCGCAGATTGAATCCACCACCGAAGATACCTACCAGACCGATAATGATCAGATAGATTGCCACGATGTAATTCAGCAAACGGGGAACTACCAGAATCAGGATGCCGGCAATAAGGGAGATCAAGGGCGTCAATGCGATATTCATGAAGTGCTCCTGCGGAGGGATCAGACCGGTTCGGCTTGGCGCATACTTGCGCTGCATATTTGACCTGCAATTGATCCTTTAGTTCCATGCCCGGCATCCGCATTTGCTCAACACAAGACCAGCCAGCGTTTTCGCTGGTGATCCGGGACCAACCCTGCGAAGCCTTCCAGGCGTTTGCCGAGATCCTGACCCGGGTTAGGGTTTACACTGGCAAGCCGCCCTGTCTCGAGATGTGTTTTATGGCCGAGCTGTTACCCTATCAATACGCGCTTATCGGTCTGATTTTCGTCTGGAGCGGCTTCGTCCGTTCAGGGCTGGGGTTTGGCGGCGCGGTGCTCTCACTGCCCTTCCTGTTGCTGGTGCATAACGACCCCCTGGTTTTTCTGCCGCTTATCGCAATGCACCTGCTGTTTTTCTCGTCGCTGACCATCGCGCTGAATAATCGCCGGCAGGCACCAGAACTACGCCGTAACGGCGGAACGGTCGACTGGCGATATCTGGGGCGCATGCTGGGTATCATGATTGTCCCCAAAATGATCGGCGTGCTCGGCCTGTTGACGCTCCCGGGCAACATCATGAGCATCATCATCTTCGTGATCGTGGCCGCCTACTCCCTATCGTATATCACCAACCGCCCCTTTCGCAGCCGCAGCCGCGTAGTAGATACCTGCTTTCTGATGCTTGGCGGTTATGTCAGTGGCACCTCGCTGATTGGCGCGCCGTTGATCATTGCTGTGGCCGCCCAGCACCTGGCCAAAGAGCAGTTCCGCGATACCCTGTTTGCCCTCTGGTTTATTCTGGTCACCATCAAGATGGCTGCGTTTCTGTATGCCGGAGTCGATTTGCAGCTGATCCATCATCTATGGCTGCTACCCTGCGCGGCAGTCGGCCATGTGATCGGTCTGCGGGCACATGCGCACATCATGCATGCCGAAACACCAGTATTTTTCCGCGTCCTGGGCAGCGTATTGCTGGCCGTGAGCCTGGTTGGCATTTGGACGATGTTGGCTGCCTGAGGCAGGGTGCGGTACCCGGCAACGACCTGGTAAAGCGTCTATGCTGTTGATAAAGCAGCTGCAGGCAATCAGGGTCGGCAGCGCACAGAAATGTGGAGACAGCCATGGCAACCGGATGGGCTCAGGATGGAGCGGTGCAGGACCAGATAGACGATACAGTGGATGAAGCGGTACAGCGGGCGCGTAACAAGTTGCCGAAAGGCGTGAGCCTGACGCACTGCGAGGAATGCGAAGTGCAGATTCCGGAGGCTCGCCGCAAGGCGGTCCCAGGCGTACATCTGTGCGTGAACTGCCAGGAGGCACATGACAGGGCCGAAGCCGGCGACTCGAGCTACAACCGCCGGGGAAGCAAGGATAGTCAGCTGCGTTGAACCTCCCCGGCCAAACAGGCTCCAACGTCCTTTCAGCCATGGATCATTCACTCAGCATGTCGAAACCCTGTCAGGACTACTCCCCAGCAGAGGCCGGTGCACCGGCAGTAAAGAATCTTGACCCGACAAGGTCACTGACCGGTACTGAACCCTTTTTCCTGGTAATGAACAACGGCTCGGGAAGCCGCGACGCAGCCGAAACACGCGAGACCATTGAAATTACGCTTGCCCGGGCTGGCAGACGCTTTGAGCTGATGCCTGTGGACGATGCCTCGCAGTTGATTGCCACCGCCAAACGGGCCCTGCAACTTGCCATCGAGCAAAATGGCATTGTTGTGGCAGTCGGGGGTGACGGTACCCTGAGCGCGGTAAGCGAGGTCGTGCTAGGCAGCGGGGTGCCATTTGGTATTCTGCCCCAGGGCACTTTCAACTACTTTGGTCGTACTTACGGCATTTCACAGGACACCGAAGCGGCGCTGGCCTGCCTGCTGGATGCAGTCATCCAACCGGTGGATATCGGGATGCTCAACGGCCGCACCTTTCTGGTCAACGCAAGTCTGGGGCTATATCCACAATTGCTCGAAGACCGGGAAGCCTACAAGCGCCGCTACGGGCGGAGTCGGTTGATCGCGCTGTGGTCAGCCCTGGTGACTCTGATGCATGCACACCGCTCCCTGAACGTGCAGATTGATCTTGAAGGCCAGCCCCGACGCCATCTGACCACGCCTACCATCGTGGTCGGCAACAACGCCCTGCAGCTCGAGCAGCTGGGGTTTGATCAGGTGGACGAGATCGAGCGTCACCATCTCGTTGCAATGACGTCCCGATCACGCGGCACCATGGCGCTTTATGGCCTGCTGATCCGGGGACTTTTAAGGCGGCTGGGAGATGCAGAAAATGTGATCAGTTTCGGTTTCGATACCATGACAGTGCGGCCACGTCGCAGCCGCAAGCGCCTCAAGGTGGCGATGGATGGCGAAATCTGCTGGATGAGCGCCCCTCTGACATTTCGTGTGGCTCCTGACAAATTACCCTTGCTGGTGCCTCGGGACCCTTCCAAGCGAGAGCGTGAATGACCTGCGTACTGCAAATATCCGATCCGCATTTCGGCACTGAACAGCCGCGCGTGATGAGTGCACTGCTGCGCCTCGCCCGAGAGCAGCAACCCGAAGTCATTCTACTGTCCGGCGACATCACCCAACGGGCACGCCGAGCGCAATTCGCCGCAGCGCAGGATTTTGTGACACAGTTGCCCGCTCCGGTACTCGCAGTACCAGGCAACCACGACATACCCCTATTCAATCTTTTCGCACGGGCATTCAACCCGTACGGTAATTACAGGCGCGCCTTTGGCAACGAACTGGAACCCGTATACGAAAGCGCTGGATTACTGGTTCTCTGCCTTAATACATCGCGCCCCTCCCGGCACAAGGACGGAGCGGTCAATAAGGCGCAAATCGAGCGTGTTGCAGCCAGGCTTGGCCAGGCCAGGCCTGAACAGTTGCGCATGGTTATGCAGCACCACCCTGTACGCGCCCGCGAACAGTCCGACCTGACCAACCTGCTGATTGGCCACGAAGAAGCTGTACCGCGATGGGTCGATGCGGGGCTGGATCTGCTGGTAGGCGGCCATATTCACCTGCCCTATGTCTGGCCTCTGCATGGTCGGCACGGCGATTCAGGCCGCAGCGGCTGGACCGCACAGGCTGGTACAGCCCTGTCAACCCGGGTGCGCGGCAGCATCCCCAACTCGGTCAACCTGATCAGACATACCTGCGAGCAGGGCCAGCACAGCTGCCAAGTCGAGAGGTGGGACTACAAGGCAGAAGAGGACCTCTTTATTGTCTCCCACACTGACACTCTGGCTATCAGCCGGAAGGTTGAGCCTGTAAACAAGAAGGAGTGACATGAGCGAGCCCATTACCAAAAAACCCTGTATAGATTTGTGCGACTTCAACAAGTATCAGATCTGCAAGGCATGCGGGCGTACGCACGAGGAAAAGAAATCCTGGAAACGTCTTTCACCAGAACAGAAACAGGCTGTCTGGCACCGCATCCTGGCGTCCCATGGCAGCGGCGCCAGCAAAGAATCCAAAGCACTGCGAGCGCTGTACCGCAAGGCTGAAAAAAAGCGCAAGGACAGTCAGTAATGCCTCAATTTGATGCATTTTCCGGGACTCTGCCTGATGCCTGAGGTATCTTTCCTACTTCAGGCTCAGTAGTTTCAGGGAGGCAGCCGTTGAAAAAAACAGAACACGGAACGGCAGGCGCTGAGCAAGGACGCAGCTTTCAGCTCTCCCCCGCAGTGATGGACTTGCTACTCGATGCGATATGTGTCGTGGATGCGGCAGGGCGGCTCGTTTATGTCAGCGGCGCTTGTGAAAGGATTTTCGGCTACCAGCCCCAGGAGATGATCGGCAGGGCGATTCTTGACCTGGTCCACCCTGATGACCTGGACGCCACCGTGGCCATTGCCCGTGAAGTCATGCTTGGCCGCCTGACCAACCATTTCGAGAACCGCTATATTCGCAAAGACGGTAGCGTGGCTCATATCATGTGGTCCGCGAACTGGTCGGAGAAGGACCAGTTACGTGTTGCAGTGGCCCACGACATTACCGAACGCAAACACACCGAAGCCATGCAAGCTGCGGTGTATGCGATCTCCGAGGCCGCTTCCAACGCAGCAAATCTGCCTATACTCTTTCGCAATATCCACGAAATCATTGGCGGCTTGCTGCCGGCCAGCGTCTTCTGCATTGCCCTGCACAACCCACAGGATGGCAAAACCCACTTTCCTTACAGTGCAGACGAGAAGAGTCCGTACTCGGATTCGGCCAATGCCGACACCCTGACATTGAGCAATGCCGTCATTCGAAGTGGCCAGCCGATCCGCCTGGAAGCCAAGCGCGGTGCAGCCGTCATATCCGGCACCACGCAGAATGTCAGCGATCGCAGCCTGGACTGGCTGGCAGTGCCCCTGGCAACAATCGAGGGAATTCACGGTGCACTGGTCATTCAGAACCGACGGTCAGCGCCTGCCTACAGTGATAAAGATCAGCAGTTACTGCATTACATCTCAACCCAGATCGCCGCCGCCATTCACCGAGCCAGTATGCGCGAACGCCTGGAGTACCTGTCCCGCTATGACCAACTGACCAGCCTGCCAAACCGAGCACTGCTTAGCGATCGGATCAACACTGCGCTGGCCAGAGCACGACGCGAAAAGGGCAAGGCAGCGGTGCTGTACCTGGACCTGGACAAGTTCAAACTGGTTAACGATACCCATGGCCATGCCATTGGCGATCAACTGCTCAAGGCTGTGGCGGACCGGGTTATACGCTGTGTCCGTGAATCGGACACGGTATCGCGCATCGGCGGGGATGAGTTCGTGATACTGCTCGAGGCTCTCGATCAACCGCAGCAGGCCCATGTTATCGCCGACAAAATCCGCGAGGCACTGAATCTGCCCCTCATTCTCGCGGGACTGGAGCTGATCATTATTCCGAGCATCGGCATCGCGCTTTACCCCGATGACGCGGATGAAGAAAAACAACTGCTGGACCTCGCAGACAGCGCAATGTATCGAGCCAAACGGTTGGGGGGCAATCGTGCACAGCGCGTCGCCGACTCAACCCCGGATTCACCCACACTCGATCCATCTTGAACTATCTGTACGCTAGGCCAGACAGCGCCTGCACCGCTCAGGAGTACTGCGTCTCCACATAGAGAGCTTCTACCTTTTCGCGGGCCCAGGGTGTCTTGCGCAAGAATTTCAGACTGGACGCGATGCTCGGATCGGTCATGAAGCAATTGATGCGTATACGCCGTCCAAGCTCCTCCCAGCCGTAGGTCTCTACCAGCTCCTCGAGTATCCGCTTCAGGGTCAAGCCGTGCAGCGGATCGTGCCCGTGTTGCTCAGGCACCCTTGCCAGCCTCTTCGGACTCATCACGCTTGACACGAATACGGCTTCCAGCAACTTCCAGGTTATTCAAGGCCTTGATCGCCGCCTTGGCGTCATCGTGACGGGGCATCTCGACAAAACCAAAACCCTTGGACCCGCCGGTTTGCTTGTCCATTACCAGGACACAGGATTGCACCAGGCCGTGCGCTTCGAACAGATTGCGCATTTCAGTTTCAGTGGTTGTGCGAGACAGATTGCGGATCAGTAGTTTCATGGGATTACCGTGCTAGAATTCGATCAGCGCACTATACATCCTGTCGGCCCTGGCGGCACGTCGAGCGCATTTTACTCCCCGACCAACGGCTGCCGATGTCCCACGAATCCGACCCTATGAATCTCTCAATATGCATCGGCCTGGTCAACCCCAAGAGCCCAACCAATGTCGGCGCTGTCATGCGCGCTGCTGGCTGCTACGGCGCCGACACCGTTCGTTATACTGGCCAGCGTTATGATCGCGCGGCACGCTTTAATACCGATACCAAGGGAGTCGCATCACGCATTCCGCTACTACCTGTAAAGGATATGCTCAGCGGTTTGTCTGCAGAAGTGAAAGTAGTCTGCGTAGAGCTGGTTGAGGGCGCCACTGCCCTGCCTGATTTCGACCACCCTGATAAAGCGCTGTATGTATTTGGTCCTGAGGATGGCAGCCTCGAGCAGGCCCTGATTGACCGTGCCTATGCGGTCGTCTACGTTCCGACCTTCGGCTGCATGAACCTCGCGGCGACCGTTAACGTGGTGCTATACGACCGTATGGCAAAGTCGGCTAATGCCTCAGGCAGCGATCAGTTGATACGCGAGAGCCGGGACGCAAACAATCGCGTGCGGGTAAAAGCATCGAAAGCCCCTGAGAGGCCCTGAACCCCTGAGCATTAGGGGTTATACTAAAACGCCATTGTCGATGGATATCACGTGTCACAATCAGCTCGCCCCCCTGCTCAACCATATGATGTCATCGTTCTAGGAGCAGGCGCTTCGGGGTTGCTATGCGCATTCACTGCGGCCCAGCGGGGACGTCGAGTACTGGTACTGGAAAAAGCCAACAAGGTCGGCAAGAAGATTCTCATGTCCGGTGGCGGACGCTGCAACTTTACCAACCATTTCGTCGAGGCCGATAACTTCCTCTCCGCCAACCCCCATTTCTGCAAATCCGCCCTTAGCCGCTACACCCAGTGGGACTTTATTGCCCTGGTAGAGCAGCATGGCATTGCCTACGAAGAGCGCAGCCACAGTCAGCTGTTCTGTCTGGATTCAGCCAAGGATATTGTCAATATGCTGCTCAAGGAATGCGACCGGGCCGGGGTCGAAATACAGACCCACTGCACCCTTGGCCATGTTGAGGCGCTGCAAGCCGGGCCATCGCGTTACAGCCTGACCCTGGACCAGGCCGGCATACAAAGAAAGCTGACATGCACTTCACTGGTGGTGGCAACCGGAGCCCTTTCGGTTCCAACTCTCGGCGGCAGCGGTGTCGGCTACGAAATAGCCAGGCAGTTTGGCCTCCCTGTGACGGAGCGGCGTGCGGGGCTGGTGCCGTTCATGTTCAGTGACACCACTAAGTTGATGTGTGAGCGTCTCAGCGGCCTGGCAGTAGAGGTCACGGCAACATGCAACGGGAGAAGCTTTACCGAAAACATGCTGTTTACCCATCGCGGCATGAGCGGCCCCGCCATGTTACAGATCTCCAACTACTGGTTCCCTGGCGACCCGCTACTGATAGACCTTATGCCAGGCGTGGCTGCGGATCAGTGGCTGATTCTGGCCAAGCAGCAACAGGCTAAAAGCCGCTTGCGTACTCTGCTTGGACAAAAACTACCCAAATCCCTGATAGCGGAGCTGCAAACCCTCTGGTGGCCACAATCACAGGACCTGCCATTAGCGGAAATGGGCGACCGCCAGCTTGAGCAGATCGGCCAACAGCTCAACGGCTGGACCCTCAAGCCGTCCGGGACCGAAGGCTACCGCACGGCGGAAGTGACTCTGGGCGGTGTGGATACGAGCGGCATCAGCTCAAAAACCCTGGAGGCCAAACAGCAGCCCGGCCTTTACTTCATTGGTGAGGTACTGGATGTCACCGGCCACCTGGGTGGCTTCAACTTCCAGTGGGCCTGGTCATCAGGCCACACCGCAGGACTTTTCGTTTAACGCTCCACCTCGATCCCTGAGCGGCGGCGACCAGACAGAATTGCGGCGATGCATAGCCCTGCGAGAACTCCGTATATCAGCCACTCAACGATACCCGGATAACGGCTGTACAAACTGCCACCGGCAGTGGGTGAAAAACGCAGGTCAGCCATCAGTTCCGCCCGGGAAAAGGCCGATGTCGAAGCCAGAACCCGACCATTGGGCGCGGCCACAATCGACGGGCCATTATTAATCAAATGTATCATCGGCACCCGATTTTCCACCCCGCGCACGACTGACATCGCACGATGTTGAAACGGCTGCGTAGTCTCGCCAAACCAGTTGTCCTGTGAAACGAACAGCAGCACCTTGCCCGCCCCATCATTTCCGATAGCATCGGCCACATCTGCAGGAAACGCTGTTTCGTAACACACCTTGGGTACCAGGCGCATGCCATCCACGGCGAACTCAGCATGCTCCAAGCCCGCTGCAAGGGGCCGCAGAAACTCTCCAAACAGCTGCGTCGTCAGCCAGTCCAGGCCCGGCAGGCTGAAGAACGCGGGACGGTATTCGCCGAAAGGCATTCTGCGCATCTTACGGTACTGACCCACCTCATTGCCTTGTCGGTCAATATGCATAACCGTGTTGTAGAAGACCTCCTCGCCGTCTTTCCAACGCTTTTCAGCATCATGAAAAACCAGTCCCACGCCGTTCTGAGCCAACGCTTTGGAATAGGCCTGTCGCACGCTGAAATGGTCAAAGTAACCCTTGTAACGCGCTTCGGGCCAGATAACCAATTGAGCACCGGCCTGGGCCAGCCTTAGCGTTGCAGCCATTTCTTCGGGATTTTCACGACTGAAACCCTTGGGCGGCTCAGGCACTTTCAAGGAGACCGCATCGTTGGGTTGCACGAGACCAATACGGCGAACCTGCCAATCCTCCATTTGCGCGTCCCAATGCGCCACACTGAAGGCGCCGTAGGCAAACCAGCACAGCAAAACGAACACCGCCAGTGCGTTGGCTCGCCAGGCGTGCATACGCGAGGACCCTGTAAGGACACGGTAGATGAGTACGCTGCACAGCAGCATCATCATATCCAGGCCTTTGGCACCTAACAGATCGACCCCCTGCAGCCCGGTCAGAAATTCAGCCTGGGCCTCGGCGAAGTGGGTCTGGAACAGTAGCGGATAGAGTGCCATCACGCTGACCAGGCTCAACGGAAAGCTCAACAGCTCCCAACCCTGCAGGTGCAGGGTCAGCCAGCGAAACAACAGACAGCCCAGACCCAGAGCCAGGCCAGCATAGACCCAGAAGCCCAGGCTCAGCAGCACTGTCAGCAAAGCAGAATAATCATCGAGATGGCCGACAAAATTCAGCATCCAGTGGCTGGCTATGGCGAAGCAGACGGTGCCTGCGGTCCAGCCTACGATCAGGGTGCCCCAAAGGCCGGCATGGCGCAGCGCAAACAACAAAGGGACCCAGCCAAGCCAGGCGGTCCAGAATAGCGCCGGGCTCAACCAGGGAATCCCCACCAGGACGCCGGCAGTGATCGCAAGCACGAGTCGCAGCAGCAGCGGCAACACCCTTGACCGCGAGTCTGCACGCACAGAGGCGTCGTCTATGGCCTGTGAAAAAATGAATTGCCGGGACATGGAATAGGAGCTCCAGGGCACGCCTGTACAGATCAACTGCAATTGCGCTTACAGATTCTTGATCAGACACGTTAAGGAGAACCCCGAATACGGGCAATCGCCTTAACGGGTGATATCACACTGCCTTTGAAACCTCGGGGCTGTCAGCGCCGACAAAAGACGTTATTCTTCAAACGTCACGGATTGGAAACAGCTACATGCCACACTGGTTAACCGGCACGTTGACGTGTCTGATTATTCTGTTCAATACGCTGATTGGCATCGGACCAATGCTGGTCGTAGGACTGCTCAAGGTTGCCATACCCCTGAGGGGTTTCCAACGGCACTGCTCCCGTATTGTGATGTGGATCGCGGAAACCTGGGCCGCGGGCGTCAACGCCACGATCAACCGGATGACTGGCACCCAATGGGATATTCGTTGTGAGGGTGTACTGGCACCCCAACATTCCTACCTGGTCATTTCCAATCACCAGTCGTGGGTCGATATTCCTGCGCTGCTGCAGGCTTTCAACCGCAAAACGCCCTACTTCAAGTTCTTTCTTAAACGTGAGCTGGTATGGATCCCGTTTCTTGGTCTTGCCTTCTGGGCATTGGACTACCCATTCATGAAACGGTACAGCAAGGCTCATCTCGCCAGATTCCCGGAAGACCAGGGCAAGGACCTGGAAATTACCCGGCGCGCCTGCCGCAAGTTCAACAAGCTTCCCGTCACTATCGTCAATTATCTTGAGGGAACGCGCCTGACACCAGCCAAGCATCGAGCGCAGAACTCTCCGTACCGGCATCTGCTGAAACCCAAGTCAGGAGGAGTGGCTTTTGTCATGGCAGCTCTGGGCGAGCAGATGCGCTCGTTGCTCGACGTCACCATTGTCTACCCGCAGGGCAAGCCCCCTGGATTCTGGGCGCTGTTGAGCGGCAGGGTGGATCGAGTGGTGATAGACATACGCCAGGTCGAGCTCGCCCCTGAACTGTTCGCCGGGGACTACCAGAATGATGTCCAGTTCCGGAACCGGTTCCAGAAATGGGTTAATGATTTGTGGCAGACGAAAGACGAGCGCATTGAGCAACTACATGCCGAGCTTTTGCCTTACAGCTCAAAGACGAACCAGACGCAAATGCCTGCCGCAATCAATCAGGAAAGTGATGCCAGAACGACGTCAGGGGATTGAGCCGGCATACCCAAAGCCTCGCCTACGCTGACATTGGCAAGCTTCCCCGCCGCCACGTTAAGCCCCTGCCGCAGATGTGCGTCCTCCTCAAGGGCACGTTTCGCTCCCTTGTTGGCAAGCGCCAGCACGAATGGCAGCGTGGCATTGTTCAGAGCCTGGGTCGCTGTGCGCGCCACGGCCCCGGGCATGTTGGCAACGCAGTAATGCACCACCCCATCAATAATAAAGGTAGGATCAGCATGGGTGGTGGCACGGGATGTTTCAGCGCAGCCCCCCTGATCGATGGCCACATCCACCAATACCGCTCCGGCCTGCATGCGTGACACCAGGTCCTTGCTGATCAATTTGGGCGCAGCAGCGCCCGGCACCAGGACAGCACCGACGACCAGGTCAGCCCCCAACAGCTGCTCTTCCAAGGTGCCCGCGGTGGAATATAGCGTGTTGATGCGATTGCCATAGCGTGCATCCAGCTGTCGAAGCACGTCAGGATTCTTGTCCAGCACGGTTACATCCGCTCCCAGACCAACCGCCATGGCCAACGCATTACTGCCAACTACACCGCCACCGAGAATCACCACTTTCCCCCTGGGTACTCCGGGCACGCCACCAAGCAGCACGCCACGCCCGCCACGCGCCTTTTCCAGACAACCCGCTCCGGCCTGCACCGCCATCCGCCCAGCCACTTCCGACATGGGCGCCAGCAAGGGCAAACCACCGCGGCTATCGGTAACTGTTTCATAGGCTATGCACAACGCACCGGAGGCCAGAAGACCTTTGGTCTGGGGGCGGTCCGGCGCCAGGTGAAGGTAGGTAAACAACACATGCTGCGGCCCCAGCCGGCCCCGCTCAACTTCCTGCGGCTCCTTGACCTTGACGATCATTTCGCTCTGGCTGAACACCTCTTCGACGCCTGCCATCCGAGCCCCGGCTGCAAGGTAATCACTGTCGGCAAAGCCGATGGCGGCCCCTGCCTCATATTCCACCCGCACCTCATGCCCATGACGGACCAGCTCGGCTACCGCCGTAGGGGTGAGCCCCACCCTGTACTCATGATTCTTGATTTCCCGCGGAACACCGATGCGCATAACACTCTCCTCAATCTCACGGTCGGGACCGTCGACCCGATATTGAGTGTAGAAGAGCTCAACACATATTCAATTTTATTTTACGGATGTGCGTTATTAACTACAGACGAGTCAAGACAGGAGCGGATCCGGCGCCTTCAGGGGATACTGCTGTCCCGCAGCAACAACCTGATCACGGCCTGCGGCTTTGGCTTCGTACATACGGCGATCAGCCGTTTGCATGAGTTGGTCAAGACTCTGACCATCCTCTCCCAGCGTTGCCACTCCGGCACTGAATGTCATGGTCTGTTGGCCAGAGCCCAGCTCCAGAGGACGTTTACTCAGGTGCCGACGCAAGTCATTTGCCAGGTCAGCTGCCTGCTCCAACGCGGCGCCAGGCAATAACACGGCAAACTCTTCTCCACCGAGCCGGCAAAGCAAGTCAGTTTCCCGCAATCGGCTGGAGAGTACAGAGGCCAGATGGCGTAGGGCTCGGTCTCCCGCTTCGTGTCCGAACTGGTCATTGATGCGCTTGAAGTAGTCCACATCAAGCATGATCAATGACAACGGCTTGTTATCGCGCATTGCATGGCTGCGCTCGCGCTCAAGCACTTCCGCAAGCTTCATACGGTTTGCCAGCCCGGTCAGATTATCGGTACTCGCCAGCTCGATGAGCCGCGCTTCATTCTTTATGCGGCTGCGCTCGTAAATATGCGAAAAGAGCATAATGGCCATACTGCTGATCGCCACGTTCGCCAGCATCATCATGGTAAGTAACGATTCCTGGGCGCCGAAATGATAACTGAACGCGCTCACCCCCAGACTGATGAAGACAAGAGACATCCAGAACCCGCCGCGCAGGCCCAGCAACAGGTAGCAGATTATGGGAATGGTCTGGATCCAGGCAAAAACCGTGCTGGACGTACCCGGAAGCAGCATGGCCAGCACCATCAAGGAAAAAAACGGTACAAGATAGGCGATCATCACCCACTTCAGATGCTCGGTGCGATCCACAATACGCAATATAGAAAGGGCAAACAGAACAAAAAAGGCTTCGCCGGCGGCCAGAAGCCATAGCTCGCGGCCGATATTCAGGCTCGCGAAGAGACTGCCTGCCGCCACCGTCATCCATAACAGCGCCTTGAGCACCAGGCGTCTGTGTTGTTGGTCGGTTTCCAATCCCACCTTCATCCGTTCACTCCTGAATCGGCTTGCTTATTACCCGGCGGCATGCCACTTTTCGAGGCACGCGAAAAAAGGCTCGACTTTTCCGCTCAATCGCTTCTCAATAACTCCGCGTTTTGGCATTCTTGCGCAAAGTATGGCCAAATGCCTGCTCCAGGCAAGCGCCAATTAGCGACAAGTTCATTTAAATCGCCCAATGTAACAAGGATAGTGGATGTGAGCACCATACCATTGCTGGTGTGCGACGATTCGAACATGGCGCGCAAGCAGCTTATCCGGTCACTGCCATCAAACTGGCCGTTGCGGATAACCCAGGCGACCAACGGAATCGAAGGCCTAGAAGCCATCCGCCAGGGCGCTGGCCAAATCGTTTTGCTCGACCTGACCATGCCTGAGCTCGATGGCTTCGGAGTACTTGCCCGGTTGCGCGAAGAAGGCTTGCAAGCGGAGGTTATAGTCGTCTCCGGCGACGTTCAGGATGAAGCGGTTCGGCGAGCCAAGGCACTTGGTGCCAAGGCGTTCATCAAGAAGCCGGCTGACCCCATGCAACTGGCCGACGCTTTGAATGCGCTCGGAGTCGAGATCCCCCTCACTCCAGCAGCCGCTGAGCATACCTCCGAATTCTCCGACTTGCCCAATGTCTCCTTCCGCGACGCTTTCCGTGAAGTGACCAACATTGCCATGGGGCGGGCCGCCAACCTGCTGAGCAAGGTGCTCGGTGTATTTATTCAGCTCCCGATTCCAAACGTCAATATTCTGGAAGTCGGTGAACTGCACATGACGCTGGCTGATGCCCAGCGCGGTCAGAGCCTGACTGCGATATGCCAGGGATATATCGGTGGCGGTATTGCGGGCGAGGCGCTATTGATTTTCCATGATGCCGAAATCAACGACGTCGCCAAGCTTCTCGAGACCCAGGAGGATGAGTCTGCAAGACTGGAAATGCTCCTTGATCTTGCCAGCATCATAATAGGCGCCTGTCTCAATGGTCTGTCGGAACAGCTTAATATCAGTCTGTCGCAGAGTCATCCATTGGTACTCGGGCAACACTGCCCGATTGAGGATCTGGTACGCATCAATCAACGCCGCTGGAAACGCACTCTCGCCGTGGAAATCAGCTACGGACTGGAAGACCTGGATATTCATTTCGACCTGCTACTGCTGTTCACCGAGGACTCCGTACCCCGGCTGCGCGAAAAACTCGACTTCATGATCAATTGAACGCATCAAAAGGACAGGAACATGCCCGCCCAGTTTGACATCACTGAACTTCACTGGCTTCTGGATGTGGTCCAGAGCATCGATGTCGGCGTGGTTGTCATGGATCGCGATTATCAGATCGATGTCTGGAACAGCTTCATGGAGAACCACTCCGGACTGGGCGCAGATGAGGTTGCTGGCCGGACCCTGTTCGACGTATTCCCCGAGATCGAACGTAACTGGTTCAGTCGCAAAGTGGAAACTGCCGTCATGCTGGGAACCCGGGCGTTCACAATCTGGGAGCAGCGGCCCAACCTGGTGCATTTCAAGAGCTATCAGC
Organism: Halopseudomonas salina; assembly: GCF_008641105.1. The sequence continues at coordinate 54,101 of NZ_VTTI01000005.1, read as the reverse complement.
CAATCACTGGCCTGGCGGACGAGATGTACCAGAATGTCACTATCCTCCCCCTGCGCAGCACCAGTGGCGTCAGCGATCATGTATGCCTGATCATTTACGACGTAACCAGTGTCGCGGTCAACAAGCGACAGCTGGAGTCGGCCAACAACCAACTTCAGGAACTTGCCCTGCGTGACGGACTCACCGGTCTGCTCAATCGTCGTTACTGGGAGCAGTGCCTGGAGCAGGAATTTTCCCGCCATCAGCGGTACGAGCACCCCGCAAGTCTGTTGATGTTTGACATAGACCACTTCAAGAATTTCAACGATACCTATGGTCACCAACTAGGTGATGAAGTGATACGCGAGGTAGCCCGACTTACCCGGCTATTTGCCAGGGAAACCGACTTCGCCGGCAGATACGGTGGGGAAGAATTTGCCGTGCTCCTTCCCGACACCCCCGAAGATGGCGCCTATCAGTTTGCCGAGCGCTTGCGCAAAGCCATAGCAGCGCTGAAGATCCCCCACGAAAACATGATCCTGCATGTCACCATCAGCCTGGGCGTCGCCGAACTGAATGATGCCATGCTCAATCACACCCAATTGATCGAGGCTGCTGACAAGGCTTTGTATCAGTCCAAGGAAAATGGACGAAATCGCACATCTGTTGCCGAAAATGACTAATTCACGTCAGTTATCGACAATCTGGATGCGAAACAAAATGTTTCCTTTTCTTACGCCGGGCCATTGACGTAATATGCGCTCGAACAGGATGTGCCAATAAACAGACACAAGAAGAGTCAAGCCTTTCCCCTCTGACGTTACCTTGTCACATCCTGCCCGTACTATCTTGAACACCGAAACCAATGGTCATCATGGAGTGATTATCATGAGCAGTAACAGCCGCGGTTGGATCTGGGCGTATAACAAGGCGCGCAGCTATCATGTTTCCCGCGCAACGGCGTTTTTCCGTGCAACGCGTTTCTCGATTTTCGGCGATACCGGCTCTTTCACTAGCCACGGAGGGTTTCGCAAGTCCAGAATCAAGCGCTGACGCCATAGACCATTCTGCTACACTGAGCGGCCATCAAGCATCAGGTGCCGCCAGTGCAATCGACTTCCTTTTCCAGCCTGTCTCTGCCCACCGCACTCCTGCAAACCCTTGAGCATCTTGGTTTCAAGGAGATGACGCAGGTACAGGCGCAAGCGCTCCCGGTGATCCTCACCGGCAACGACCTCATAGCTCAGTCGCGCACCGGTAGCGGCAAGACCGCAGCCTTTGGCATCGGCCTTCTGGTGCCGTTGAACCCGGCCTTTCTTGGCTGTCAGGCGCTGGTCCTGAGCCCCACGCGGGAGCTCGCCGCGCAGACCGCAACCGCATTACGCACTATGGCCAGTGGCATGCCCAATATCAAGATCGTTACGCTCTGCGGCGGTACGCCTTTTGGTCCCCAAGCCGCCTCCCTCGAACAGGGAGCCCACGTGGTGGTTGGGACACCCGGACGTATAAAGGATCACCTGGACCGCGGCACTCTGGAGCTCAAAGGCCTCAACTGCCTGGTACTCGATGAAGCAGACCGGATGCTCGACATGGGATTCTTTGATGCGATCAGCGCAATCATTGAGCTGGCACCCAAGCGACGGCAGACCCTATTGTTTTCGGCAACCTACCCCCCGTCAATCGAAGCGCTTGCCGGTCGCTTCATGCAGTCACCACAACGTATCAGCATTGAAGAGACCGAGCCGGAAAATCCGATTACCCAGCGCTTCTACGAAATTACCCCTGGTGAGCGCCTGCAATCGGTAGTCAGACTCCTTGCCGCTGAACGCCTGCAACCCTGTATCGCGTTTTGCCATACCCGCCAGCAGTGCCAGGATGTTCTCAAACATTTGCAGGCTCACAAAATCAGTGCACTGACGCTGCACGGCGACATGGAACAGCGGGAACGGGACGAAGTACTCGCTCTGTTCGCCAATCAGAGCTGCAGCGTACTGGTGGCTACCGATGTGGCCGCCCGGGGGATCGATATTGCCGGCGTCGCTGCGGTGATCAATGTCGAACTCTCCCCGGACCCGGCGGTCCATACTCACCGCATCGGTCGCAGCGGACGTGCTGGGGAACCCGGCCTGGCGTTGAGCCTGGTCGCCCCGTCTGAAGGCGGGCGGGCCAATGCAATCGAAGCCGCTCGCGGCCAGCCCCTGGAATGGCACCCGATCGCACAGTTGCCTGCGGGTCTGGATACGCCGTTAATTGCACCTATGCGCACGCTGGCGGTGGCCGGTGGGCGCAAGGACAAGGTTAGACCTGGCGACCTGCTGGGCGCACTCACTGGCGACGCCGGCCTACCGGCCGATGCGATCGGCAAGATCAGTATCACCGACTACCAGGCACTGGTAGCCGTCAAAAGGGATCTCGCCCCCACCGCCCATCAGCGACTGGAGCAGGGAAAGATAAAGGGTCGTCGATTCAAAATCCGGCTGCTCTGACACACGCTTACAGGAGTCTGGATAGTGAGTCTCGATCAGGTTTTGTTCTTCGTCGTACTGTTGGTGACCGTTGGTCTTTTCCTCTGGGACCGGTGGCGGTATGACCTGGTAGCCCTGGCCGCACTCCTGGCCTGCGTGATTCTCGGACTGGTGCCGGCCGAGTCGGCATTCGAAGGATTCGGCCATCCCGCGGTGATCACCGTGGCCGCGGTGCTCATACTCAGTTTCGGCCTGCAGACAACTGGCGCGGTGGATGCCCTGGCCCAGCGCATTCTCCCTACCGGCGGCGGACCGGCCCTGGGCATTGCTGCTTTGATGCTGCTCGGCGCCTTTCTCTCGGCCTTCATGAACAATGTCGGCGCCATGGCACTGCTGATGCCGATCGCCATTCAGCTTGCCGCCAAGCAGAATATCCAGCCTGGACAAGTGCTCATGCCCCTGGCTTTCGGCACCATTCTCGGTGGCATGACCACCTTGATAGGTACGCCGCCAAACCTGATCGTTTCCGGGTTCCGGGCCGAAGATGCACAGGGCCCCTTCGCCATGTTCGATTTCGCCCCGGTGGGGATCGCCGTCGCCCTGGCCGGCATACTCTTTACCGTCCTCGCCGGGCGTTGGCTGGTGCCCAAGAGAACCCGTTCGGATGCGGGTAGCTTCGATACCGGCACCTATATCACGGAAGTGCGCATCGGCAGGGATTCCAAAGTCGTTGGCCAGCGGCTGGGCGAAGTCGAGGAGCGCCTGGACGCCGACACCCAGATCGTCGGCCTGGTACACAACGACTTCCGGGTCACCGCGCCGCGCGCCGGTCAGCGACTTCAGGCCGGAGATATCCTGGTACTGGAATCAGAGCCGGAAGCACTGGGCCCCGCTCTGACACGACTGGGCCTGAAGCTGGAAGAAGATGTTCCAAGTGAGCCGATCGAGGAGGACACGGACGACGACGCCGAGACAGAGGCTAAAGCCGAGGCAGAATCCAAGACTGATGCTCAGATATCGGTATCTGAGGACGAGGGCGAGAACGATCAAGAGATCAGGGAAGCGAGCAAGGACGAAAAGAACAAAGAGAACGAGAAAAGCAACGCTCAGGCAGACGAGATCACCATACAGGAGCTGCTGGTACAGCCGACGTCGTTACTCACCGGACGTAGCGCTACGGATGTGAGGATCCGCACCCGGTTCTCGGTCAATCTGCTGGCAATTTCCCGTCAGGGCCACCGCTCGATCCGACGATTGCGCTGGACTGATTTGCAGGCAGGGGATGTGCTCCTGATGCAGGGCACGCCCGATGCGATCAGCCATTTTGCCAATGACATGGGCTGTATACCCCTCGCCCAGCGAGCCATCCTGATTCCCGATCGGAAGAAAGCCTATACCGCCCTGGGCATCATGCTGGCTGCAGTGCTGCTCGCAGCTCTCGGGGTCCTGCCGACAGCGATCGCGTTCGTGTTGGGGGTCGTCGGCTATATGCTCACACGCGTCCTGCCCATGCGCCGCATCTATGAGGCTGTCGACTGGCCTATCATCGTTTTGCTCGGCGCCCTGATGCCACTGGCAGATGCGATGGCAACTACGGGGGCCGCGGATCTGTTGGCGCGCTCACTGCTCGAGCAACTGGCCCAGGGCAATCCAGTCATCGCCCTTAGCCTCATGCTGGTGGTGACGCTGATCTTGTCGAGCTTCATGAATAATGCCGCCACGGCGGCGATCATGTGCCCGATCGCAATCGGTATCGCGCATCAACTGGAAGTCAATCCCGACAGCTTTCTGATGGCCGTCGCTATTGGCGCCTCCTGCGCTTTCCTGACGCCCATCGGGCACCAGAACAACACGTTGATTCTGGGCCCGGGCGGCTTCCGATTTGGCGACTACTGGCCGCTGGGGCTTCCACTGGCGATACTCGTTGTCGCGGTCAGCGTACCCATGCTGCTTTGGGTATGGCCGCTCTAGACCGCGCCTTCATCACTCCGGGTGAAGTCGTCCTTGTAACTGATCGCACAATCGGGACAGACGAAATCTTCCGGCAACTCGGACCAGGCGGTGCCTGCGGCGAAACCCATATGGGCATCGCCTGCGGCTTCGTCATATACATATCCACATTCAGGACACAGGTAGCGGCTCATGCTGCCACCCCGGCGCCCGTCGTTGTCTCCTGCGCATCCCCAAGCCGGTAGCGGCGCATCAACCGATCACGCTTGGCCGGTTCGAAATTGATGCGTGACGGATCTCGATCGACCGCATCAAGCAGGCGCTTGTCCATCACCTTGAACCAGATCGCCGGCACATAGGCAATCGCATACATCCCGAAATAGCCACTGGGCAGCCGCGGCAGATCGGGAAAATCACGCAGCGACTGATAGCGACGCGTCGGATGTGCGTGATGATCGGAGTGGCGTTGCAAATGGAACAGGGCCCAGTTGGAAAACAGATGATTGCTGTTCCATGAATGGTGCGGCTGGCAGCGCTCATATCGGCCGTTGGCCTGCAGCTTGCGCAAAAGCCCGTAGTGTTCGATGTAGTTAGCCTGGGTAAGCTGGAATGCACCCCAGAATGCAATCAGCAGCAACACAGGTATCATCTGTACGCCGAGGAACGCGATCAGTGTGCCATAGAGCACGAGACTTATAAGGGCCGGCTGAATAATCTCATTCTCCAGACTCCATACCGACTTGCCACAGCGCTCGAGGCGTTCGGCCTCAAGATCCCAGGCACGAAAAAATGCACCTGGCATTTCCCGGAAAACAAAGCGGTAGATACTTTCGCCCATGCGTGAGGACGCCGGATCAACCGGAGTCGCTACATCGCGGTGGTGCCCACGGTTGTGCTCGACAAAAAAGTGGCCATAAAAACCCAGAGCCAGGGTAATCTTGGCCAGCCAGCGCTCGAGTGAGGTTTTCTTGTGGCCCATTTCATGGCCAAGGTTAAGGCCATAGCCAAGAGTGCCACCGGCAGCAAGTATCACCGCTAGAACGCCGTGCCAGGGCAGCTCATGCGTACCTACGAAGATCACGCTGACCAGGAAGCTGGCCCAGAGAACAGGCACCAGGGCATAGGTAACGTAACGGTAAAATCGGTCTTCCTCGAGTGCCGGAACAGCTTCCTCCGGCGGGTTACTCTGGTCCTCCCCGATGATCGCATCCAGTAAGGGAATCACCAGATAACTGAACAGTGTCGGCAACCATAACCACAAGAGATTGGGCGACACAAACATGTACATGAGTGGACCGATAAGCGCTATACAGGGCACCAGCAGAGAAAATAACCATAGATGCCGTTTTCTGTCGACGTAAGCTGAAGATGCCGGAGACACAGAGGCCGAGCTATTCATCTTGAATACCTTTTATTGTTATGACGGTTATTCGACGATTGCTTGATGATCATCCTCCCCGCCTGGCAGGCCGCCTACCGTTGCAACGGGCAATAAATCGTCATATTGTGACAACTGATCCTTTCTTCGGTCCGGCCCATGTTCAACCAGCAGCTCTGGCTCAGCCCCTCGATTCATCCCGTATATGCCCGTCTTATCTGTGCCGAGCTGCGGCGTCGCGGGTTCTCCGACAGCCGCATTCTGGAAGGAACCCGTCTCGACTGGAACAACCTGCACCACGACAATCACTTTCTGAGCTTCGACCAGATGCATCGCCTGGTGCTGCATGCGCTCTCGCTCAGTCAATGTCCGTGGTTGGGTATCGAAGTGGGCCGGCACACCGACGTCTCCGCCCATGGCGCAGCCGGCTACGCCAGCATTCTGACCAGCAACGTCCGGGCGGCTGTGGGGGTTATCAATCGGTACTCCAGTTTGCGCCAGAACATCGCCGCCTTCAGAATCGACCCGGAGCACACAACGATGCTGGTCCTCGACGAGCGCCTGATTCTGCCGGAGCTGCGCGAGTACCTGCTGGGGCACTTCACTACCGGCGTTCTGCGCCTGCTCGAAACTGCCACCGGACTACCCGTGTATCAGGATCTGATCCTGCACTGGCCCATGGCCGAGACAGACTGGTCTGCTGCCTATCGTCAGGTAGCCGGGACAGTCAGGTTCGGTAGCGATCAGTTACGGCTCGAGATGCCGGCCGGCTACCTGGAAAGCCCCTGTCTGGCGGCAGATCCTGAAGCCCACAGACTGGCTCTGCGTGACTGCGAAAACCAGCTTCAACGCTTGGTCCGCGGTGGTTCCCTGAGCGAACGTATAAAAAAACGCTTACTGAGTTGCGACAGTCAATATCCGACCCTGGAGCAAATGGCCGCCCAGGAGCATATGGCCCCGCGCACGCTTATTCGTCACCTAAGCGACGAGGGTGTTCGCTATCAGACCTTGCTCGACGATGTGCGTTGTGACCTGGCCTGCTGGCTTCTCTCACAGACCAGCCTGAGTATCGAGAATGTGGCAGAGCGCCTGGGCTATCTGGATCCAACCAATTTCAGTCGAACCTTCCGCCGCTGGCTGGGAGTCACGCCACGGGGCTTCCGTCAGCAGGCTCAACGGTCAACTGCAGAATTTGACGCCAGCACCAGCACAGACCTATAGTCGTGGCTGGATAAAGCCATTCAAATCACAGCCGATACCGATCAAGGTATCAACCCGTCAGGCAGAACAAGCCGGCCACCGATGATGAAACACCAGGGATTCAGGTCACACTTCGCATATGGTCCTTTTAACGCACGTTCGACCCTCCAGGGGCCTGCGCGGCTCAGCAATGCGTTGTTTCGCGTTGATCTGGCTATTCCTGCTCACAGGCACCACCGCTCAGGCCTCAGCGCCCCTGATAGTCGATAATGCGACTCGGGTAATTTCTGATCTGCAGCCCCATGTAAGCTACTTCCGTGACCAGGAACGCCAGCTTCTACCTGACCAGGTAATGGAGCAACCCTCCCTGTTTCAACCTGCTTCCCAACGAGAAGGTCTTAATTTCAGCTACACCCGCGACCGTCTCTGGTTGAAGGCGACCGTGACGTCCACGGCCGACCGCCGTACCGACTGGATTCTCGAAATGCGTTACCCGTCTCTGGACAGGGTTACCCTGTATAACGTAGGGGCAGACGGTACCGTCATCCAGCATCAGGGTGACACGCTGCCATACCAGCAGCGGGACATGAAGCATCGCAATCCAATCTTCAAGCTGTATCTGGAGCCCGGTGAAAGCCGCACGCTATTCGTCGCCGCACATTCAGAGGGTAGTCTGACGCTGGATGCCCAGTTGTGGCAAGCGGAGCACTTCTATGAAAACAGCCAGGCAAGCTATGCCATCCTGGCGACCTACTTCGGCATGTTGCTGGCGCTGGCCATTTACAACCTGCTGTTGTTTGCCGTCTTGCGTGAGCGCTCCTTCGTGCTGTATGTCTGCTTCGTAGTTGCCTTCGGTGCCGGAGTTGCTGCAATCAACGGACTAGGGGCCCAGTTCATCTGGCCCAACCTTGGCGAGCATGGCAACCGCATCCTGCCTTTCAGCCTCAGTCTATCCGCCGCGGTGGGTGTGCTCTTCGCCCGGTCATTCCTGGATACCGCTCGGCGAACACCACTACTGGATTCGTTCCTGGCCATATTTGCATGGATGGCGATGCTGGCGACGCTGACCACACTGATCATCCCCATTCAGCCCGCTTTGCAATTGATGTCGGTCACCGGGCTGCTGACCACCCTGGTACTTTTCACCGCCGGCATGATCTGCGTCGTCAAGGGCATACCGGGTGCACGCATATTTGTAATCGCCTGGCTGATGCTGCTGGTAGGCGGCATGTTGCTGGGGCTGCGCAATTTCGGCCTGATACCCTCCAACTTTGTTACCGTCAATGCGATGCAGATCGGTTCGGCTGTGGAGATGCTTCTCCTTTCCCTCGGTCTGGCTGCACGCTTCAACGAGCTCAAGCGTCTCAAGGAGCAGGCTCAATTGCAGGCGCTATCGGCCCAGAAACAGGTAGTCCAGTCCCTGGTCCACCAGGAGCGTATTCTGGCACTGCGCGTAGCGGAACGCACCGAAGCGCTGGCAGAGGCCAACAAGCGGCTGGAGCTGCTGGCCATGCAGGACCCTCTGACCGGACTGGGCAACCGCAGCGCCCTTGGCCGCCATTTGCCCCAGGCGATGCAACGCACAGCCCGGCGAGGCGAATTACTTGCGTTGGTACTGATTGACCTTGACGGCTTCAAGGCGATAAACGACGAGCTGGGCCACGATGTAGGAGACCAGGTGCTGGTTGGTATCGCTTCGCGTCTTTCCGGCTGCGCCAGGCAGACCGACCTGGTGGCCCGGCTTGGTGGCGATGAGTTCATCCTGATCAGTGAAGGAATCGCCGATCAGGAAGACGCCCTGCAACAGGGGCAACGACTACTCGATGTCATGAGTATGCCGCTGGAGCTGGAGGGCGTCAGTGTCAGCGTTGGCGCAAGCGTGGGCATCAGCCTGAGCAACGGGGTCGAGCCCGATATAGAGACTCTGATGCGCCAGGCAGACCAGGCCATGTACCAACGCAAACGAAGCGGCCGACACGGTGTTGTCTTGCATACCGCCTCCCCGCCCGAGAAAATCAAGGCATGAGGGCCCTGCGACAAAGGAGTCGATGCATCACCGGGCGCTTGGTCTTCGCACTCTGCAGCCTGCTTCTCCTGAGCTGGGCGTGCTGGACCGTTGCGCAACCCGAATCGCGTGTTCTGCAGCTTCAAGGTAGCGAACAAACCCTGGATCTGCAGCCCTGGCTAGAGCTCAGACGCACCGATGCGCAGACAACATTCGAGCAAATTCTTTCCGGCGCAGGGGCATGGACTGCTGCATCCAACTACAGCAATATGCATTTCGGTTACAGCTCCGACGCCCTCTGGATGAAGATCAATGTGCAGTCCGTTGCGCAGCAAGAGACCCTCTGGCATCTGTATTTCCCCTATTCCTCCCTGAGCAGGGTGACCCTTTACCGCGAGGGCCAACCTGAACGAATAAGCGGCCTGGGAGTGCCCTTATCCGAACGCGACTTTCCGCACCGCAATGCAGTATTCATGCTCCAGATGGCACCCGGAGAACAGGCCACTCTGTATCTCCGAGCTGAATCAGCGGGCAGTCTCGGTGTGACAAGTCAGCTCTGGTCACGCTCAGCCTTCGCCAGTCATAGCGTCAGCAGCACAGCAATGGTTGCACTCTACTGTGGACTACTGCTGGGCCTGGGTCTTTACCATCTGCTGGTAGCTGGAGTGTTGCGCGATCAGAACTACCTTCTGTATGGCTCACACCTGGTCTTGTTCGCGCTTGGCGTAGTGGCTTTTTCCGGACTTGGGGCCCGGTATCTGTGGCCCGAAGCCGGCGAATGGGGTACCCGGCTGCTGCCTTTTGGCCTGACCGCTGCAAATGGCTGTGCCTTGCTGCTATTGCGCAACCTTTTCCTCGACAGGACACAGGCGAGCACCTGGCGCGTACTCTTTGATGTGTTGGCTATCATCAGTGTGGTACTGGCCCTGGCAAGCCTGTTTGTCTCCGCGAGCTGGGTCAGCCGTGCGATACCCTGGCTGGCGATTACAAGCACTGTCTTTGCCGCTATCTGTCTTGTGCGTGCCGTTCGCTTGCGGCTACCCTCAGCCAGACCTTTCCTGCTGGGCGCAGTACTGATCGCTTCCGGCATTGGTCTGTTTGCTCTCAGAGCAACCGGCCTCGTACCGACCTATCTACTTGCCGATCTGGCTATCCAGAGTTGCAGCGCCGCGAGCATGCTGGTCATTTCGATGGCGCTAGCCTGGCGAACACACTCACAGAACAGAGCCCAGCTGGATGCGGGAGACGTTCAGATCAAGCGCTTGACCAACGCCCAAGAACAGACGCAACAGCAGTTACAGGAAGCTACGCGCCAGCGCAATGAAGCTAACCTGAAGCTACAGAATGCCGCTCTGGAAGACCCCCTCACGGGCATACCCAACCGCGCTGCGCTCGATCGGCATATCAACCATGCACTACGCCGTAGCAGACGACGACCGGCCCCCCTTGCGGTCATGCTTGTAGACCTCGATGGATTCAGACAGCTGCATGATCAGTTGGGGGATGATACCGAAGACAAGATTCTCTGTGTCATTGCGCAGCGGTTGTCCAGCACTGCCCGGGAGACTGATTTTGTCGCGCGCCTCGGGGGTGACGAGTTTGTTCTGGTAGCCGATGACGTCGCAGATTCACAACAGGCACAGATAATTGCAGAGAGATTGCTTGATGCCCTGGCGCCCAGCATTGAACTGGAAGATCAGAGCATCTCTGTAGGGATCAACATCGGTGTTACTCTGTCCCACGCCGCAGACCTGGATCTGCCGCTGCTGCTGAGGCAGGCCGACTCGGCCCGTTATTCACGCAAAACCAGCGGCCGGGGCGGCGTCAGTTTTCACAACTCCGAACCGGTTGCCTGAACAACCGATGTAAGGAGCCACTGTACATCTGAATCACTGCGCCGAAACAGCCCCCGGAACGACACGCAGAACCTGGCCAGCCGCGGCGTCAGTAAGTAGATACAGCGCGCCGTCCGGGCCGGTACGAACGTCACGGAAGCGGCTGCCCAATTCATCGAACAGTGTCTCCTGAGCCATCACTTCATTACCGTCCAACTCGACTCTGCGGACGTTCCGCGCTGCCAGCGTCGAGATCATCAGGCTATCCTTCCAGGCAGGAAATTGCTCGCCTCGATAGAGTGTCATACCCGATGGAGCAATCGAGGGTGTCCATTGCAACATCGGCTGCTCGAGCCCCGGCAAAGAGGTATAGGGGCTGATGGTGGAACCGTTGTAATCCACACCAAAAGTAATCTTGGGCCAGCCATAATTATTGCCTGGCTCGATCAGATTCAGCTCGTCGCCGCCGCGCGGGCCATGCTCATGGGCAAGGACTCGATCATTCTGCGCATCATATACAATCGCCTGCACATTGCGATGGCCGATGCTGTAGAGCTCCGGCAACGCATCACCCCCACCTGCAAAGGGGTTATCTTCGGGCACCGAGCCGTCACGGTTCAAGCGTACGATCGAACCTATGTGACTGCTCGTTTTTTGCGCTTCTTCGCGATAATCAAAACCATCGCCCAGGGTCAGCAGCAGGGTGTTGTCCGGCAAAAAAGCCACGCGCCCGCCGTAGTGGGCGCTGCCCGTCTTGGCAGGCTGTACACGGAAAATCTCATCCACGTCCTGCAGACCAGCCTCGGAGAAGGTGGCACTGCTCAGACACGTATGGTTGGCTTCAAGAGTGCCGCAGGCATAACTGAGGAAGATGCGCTTGTTGTTCGCATAATCGGGGTCCAATGCGACTTCAAACAGCCCAGCCTGGCCACTGACAAAAGCTTCGGGAACACCCTCGATTGCTGCGTCCTGCAATTCTCCCTGGGCATTGATATGCCGCAGACGGCCGGGCCGTTCGGTCACCAACATCCCGCCATCGGGTAGGAATGCCAGGGACCAGGGAAACTCAAGCCCCTCGGCTACGGTTTCAATCTGGTAGTCGACTGCCTGTGCAGCGCCGGCAAAAGCCATCGCCACGGTCGCAGTCAATAACATGCTCTTGCTCTTCATGCTCAAATCTCCCATGGAAGGTGTCAACCCAGAACGCGCAAACCGCGTCGGGCCGGTGGACGAGTGAACCTTCCGAACAGCCAGCTACCAACACCTACCGATGCCGCGACGATCAGCAGGCCCGGAGTTTCACGCGTGGCCGCGATAAAAGTCGGCATCGGCAGGACGTAGTTGGCAACCAGGCACGCCACCCATATGCCCACCCCGCCAGCGAGAAAAAACAATAGCCAGCGCCAGGGTTTGAAGATCTTTCCGAGGCCATGGGCCGCTGGTAACGCCACAATAAAGGCCGCTGCTACCATCGCACCAAAAAAGGGCGTGAAGCCACCTAGGTCGCGCAAGGTGACTGTCAATCGCTCCGACCAGGGTATCGAAACCCCCAGCTGCTGGAGCTCCCAAAGGTTGATCTGGGTTTGTGCGATAGTCCCCAGAGCGGTAGCCACCAACACACTAACGAAAAAGAAAAAAACTACCCGCAAGATCGTCAATAACATCGATCGTGTTCCTGTTCTTGTTGTGCAGGCCCGGCGCCGCTCTGTTGTTAATCAGTAGTTTCAGGCAGCTCGGGCAGGTTACGCAAAGCCTGCTCGTAAGCAGACATGTCAAAGGGTGCGTCGTTATCGAGCATGACTCCGATACTGTGGGCCAGTACGCTGGCCATCAGCTCAATGCTCTCCTCTCGCGCATAACCCACCAGCGTGAGCTTGTTAAGGGTAGCCTGAGCAGAGGGTGGCTGGTCGGCTGCAAGCTGATTCTCAACCGCCTCAACCAGGCGCTCCCGGGCAAAAATTTCATCTGGCTCTTCTTCAGGGGCTCGCATGGTTACTCCTTGCAGCAGACACTACCCAGTAGACGGATTTAGTTGATCTTCGGATCCAGCTCACCGGTCGCATAACGTTGATACATGACCTCCAGGCTCACTGGTTTGATCTTCGATGCATTGCCTGCGGCGCCAAACGCCTCATAGCGGGCGATGCATACATCACGCATGGCCTTGACGGTTTCTGCAAAGAATTTGCGTGGATCGAATTCGCTCGGATTCTGAGCCATATGTCGACGCATTGCACCAGTGGACGCCAACCGAAGGTCAGTATCGATGTTCACCTTGCGCACACCATGCTTGATACCTTCAACGATTTCCTCGACCGGAACCCCGTAGGTTTCCTTGATGTCGCCACCATACTGATTGATGATCGCCAGCCACTCCTGTGGGACCGAAGAAGAGCCGTGCATGACCAGATGAGTATCGGGAATGCGCGCGTGGATCGCCTTGATCTGGTCGATTGCCAGGGTGTCACCGGTGGGCGGCTTGGTGAACTTGTAGGCACCATGACTGGTACCGATCGCAATAGCCAACGCGTCAACGTGAGTGCGCTTGACGAAATCAGCCGCCTCTTCCGGGTCGGTCAGCATCTGGCTGTGATCCAGAATACCGGTCGCGCCAATGCCATCCTCCTCACCAGCCTGCCCCGTCTCCAGGCTACCCAGACAACCGAGTTCGCCTTCCACTGATACCCCACAGGCGTGAGCCATTTCGACCGTACGGCGCGTCACATCGACGTTGTAATCATAGTCAGTCGGATTCTTGCCCAGCTCACACAGCGAGCCGTCCATCATCACTGAGGAAAAACCCAGCTGAATGGAGCGCTGACAGATTGCCGGCGTGGTGCCATGGTCCTGGTGCATCACAACAGGGATGTGCGGGAATTCTTCGATAGCCGCCAGAATCAGGTGACGCAGAAACGGCGCACCAGCGTATTTGCGGGCACCGGCTGAAGCCTGGACAATGACCGGTGAATCGGTCTTGTCGGCCGCTTCCATGATTGCGCGCATCTGTTCGAGGTTGTTGATATTGAAAGCGGGCACTCCATAGCCGTACTCGGCCGCGTGATCCAGCATCTGGCGCATACTGATAAGAGCCATGAATGTTCTCCTGAACTAAATCGTGCAAATGTTGAATATTAGCCTGCCGCACCACGCGGATGGCTGCAAGTTGTCAGCAGCGCTGGACTGGGAACAGTCCGCGCTGCGGGTGTCTTTAGATTAAAAGTCAGTCGCGCTTCGGGCAGCTTCTTCGAGTACCTGAACTGCAGGCAGTACCTTACCCTCGACAAACTCCAGGAAGGCACCGCCACCGGTAGAAATATAGGATATGCGGTCGGCCACGCCGTATTTGTCGATGGCTGCCAGGGTGTCTCCACCGCCGGCAATGGAAAAGGCCGGGCTTTCGGCAATCGCCAACGCCAGGGCACGAGTGCCTTCGCCAAACTGATCGAACTCGAATACGCCCACCGGGCCATTCCAGAGGATAGTCCCGGCAGATTTCAGTAGTTCGGCGAAGTGCCTGGCCGTTTGCGGGCCAATATCGAGAATCATGTCATCATCGGCCACATCGTCAACCAGCTTGACGGTCGCCTCGGCATCCTCGGCGAACGCCTTGGCCACCACCACGTCGGTCGGCAAAGGCACGCTGACGCGTTTTGCTATATCCCGGGCGGTGTCCAGAAGATCCGCCTCATGCAGTGATTTACCGACCGGATAACCGGCAGCAGCCAGAAAGGTATTGGCGATACCGCCACCGACAATCAACTGATCACATTTTTCCGACAGGGCGTTGAGCACGTCCAGCTTGGTCGAGACCTTGGAGCCGGCAACGATCGCCGCCATCGGCCGGGCCGGCTCTTTAAGGGCCTTGCCCAGCGCGTCCAGCTCGGCTGCAAGCAGCGGGCCTGCGCAGGCCACGCGGGCAAACTTGGCGACGCCATGGGTCGACCCCTGGGCGCGGTGCGCGGTGCCAAAGGCATCCATGACGAAAATATCGCATAGCGCAGCATATTGCTGCGCCAGCTCATCGTCATTCTTCTTCTCGCCGCGGTTGAAACGCACATTCTCGAGCAGAACGACCTGGCCCGGCTCTACTTCGACGCCAGCCAGATAATCGGTGACTAGCGGTACGTCGCGGCTCAGGGCCTTGGATAGGTAAGCCGCCACCGGCGCCAGGCTGTCGGCTTCAGTGAACACACCCTCCTCGGGACGCCCCAGGTGTGAACAGATCATCACTGCAGCGCCCTTGTCCAGAGCCTGTCTGATTGTTGGTAGTGCCGCCAGGATGCGCGCGTCACTTTGCACTTTGCCATCCTTGACCGGCACATTGAGATCCTCGCGAATTAACACCCGCTGACCTTTGAGATCCAGCTCGCCCATCGTCAATACGCTCATTACCGACTCCTTGATTTAAAAGACAATATTCACTTTCTCAGCCAGTAGCCGGCCACATCGATCATCCTGTTGGCAAAGCCCCATTCGTTGTCGAACCAAATCAACAGGTTAACCATCCGTGGACCGGAAACACGCGTCTGACTCCCATCCACAATCGCCGAGTGGGGGTCATGATTAAAGTCGCAACTGGCATGGGGCAGCTCGGTATAGTCAAGCAGCCCACGATAGGTGCCCCGGGCAGCGCCCTCGAGCAGACGATTGATCTCCTCCGCAGAAGTATCACGTCGAGTTTGCAGCGTGATGTCCAGCGCCGACACATTGACCGTGGGCACACGTATCGCTTTGGCCTGGATCCGGCCCGACAGTTCCGGCAATAGTCGTTCAATGCCACGGGCTAGGCCGGTGGAAACCGGGATCATCGACTGAAATGCAGAGCGAGTGCGACGCAGGTCATCATGGTGATAGGCGTCAATGACCGGCTGATCGTTCATCGCCGAGTGGATAGTGGTGATCGACACAAAATCCAGACCTATCTCTTCATCGAGCAGCTTCAGAACCGGCACACTGCAGTTGGTGGTGCAGGATGCGTTTGAAACCAGTCGCGCGTTGTCGTCCAGTTGATCCTGGTTGACCCCAAACACAATGGTGGCGTCAACAGCTTCGGCGTTGACCATGGGCTGGGAGAACAGTACGCGAGGAATGCCTGCATGGGTAAAGCGCAGCGCTTGATCGCGGGTCGTATACTGCCCGGAACATTCCAGCAGCATGTCGATATCCAGTGCACGCCAGTCAACACCCTCAGGCTCGGACTGGCGTAACACCTGGATAGACTGATTATCTACCTGCAAGTGCTGACCCTCGAACGACACCGCTCCCGGAAATCGGCCATGGGTCGAATCGAAACGGGTCAGGTACTCGATACTGGCGTGATCGGCCAGATCATTGAGTGCCACGATCTGCATACCCTCGCCCCCACGCTCATGCAGCGCGCGCAGAACGCAGCGCCCTATCCGGCCGTAACCGTTGATAGCAATGCGAAAGGGCGCGCGCTGTGGCATCACTCCTCGAGCAGCTCATCGGCTGCGGCAAGAATATTGTCTACAGTAAAGCCGAACTCTTCGAACAAGGCCGCAGCCGGAGCCGATTCACCAAAGCTGTTCATGCCGATGACCCGACCGTCCAGACCCACATACTTGTACCAGAAGTCGGCGTGACCAGCTTCAATCGCGATACGTGCCCCTACTTCCAGGGGCAACACCGCCTGACGGTACTCGGCGTCCTGCTGGTCGAATACGCTGGTACAGGGCATGGAAACCACACGTACCCGATAACCCTGCTCGGTCAGCTTGGCATGGGCCTGCATGGCCAGGCCGACTTCAGAACCGGTGGCAATCAGAATCAATTGCGGCTCACCCTCGCAGGCCTTGAGTACATAACCACCGCGGGCGATTGCTGCCTCGGTTTCATTGTCACGTAATTGATGCGGCAGATTCTGACGCGAAAAAATCAGGGCGCTTGGGCCACCCTTGCGCTCGATCGAGCATTTCCAGGCCACGGCCGCCTCGACGGTATCGGCCGGACGCCAGGTGTCGAGGTTTGGCGTGGTGCGCAGACTGGTTAGCTGCTCGACCGGCTGGTGCGTCGGACCGTCTTCACCCAGACCGATCGAGTCGTGGGTAAATACATAGAGCACCCGGACCTTCATCAGCGCCGACATGCGCACCGCATTGCGCGCGTATTCCATGAACATCAGGAAGGTAGCGCCGTAGGGAATCAGGCCGCCGTGCAGTGCGACACCGTTCATGATCGCGCTCATACCAAATTCGCGCACCCCGTAATACATGTAGTTGCCTGCTGCGTCTTCCTTGCTGACGCCCTTGCAACCTTTCCACAGCGTCAGATTGGAGCCGGCCAGATCTGCAGAGCCGCCCAGCAACTCGGGAAGCAACGGACCAAAGGCGTTCAGGCTGTTCTGACTAGCCTTGCGGCTGGCGATCGACTCACCCTTGTCTGCCACATCACGAATGTATGCCGCGGCTTTCTCGGAGAAATCCTCCGGCAACTCACCGGCCATACGGCGCAGGAATTCGGCGGCGAGTTCCGGGAATTCCGACTGGTAGGCGGCGAAGCGCTGATCCCACTGCTGCTCAGCCTGGCTGCCGGACTGGCGGGCATCCCACTCGGCATAGATGTCCGCGGGAACCTCGAAGGGACCGTGTTTCCAGCCCAGTTTTTCCCGCGTCAGTGCGATTTCGTCTTCACCCAGAGCAGCGCCGTGGGACTCTTCCTTGCCCTGCTTGTTAGGCGAGCCGAAGCCAATGATGGTCTTGCAGCAGATCAGGGTCGGCTTGTCGCTCTTGCGTGCAGTCTCGATCGCAGTCTTGATCTCGTCGGCGTCGTGACCGTTGACGTTGCGAATGACCAGCCAGCCGTAGGACTCGAAGCGCTTGGGTGTGTCGTCGGTAAACCAGCCATGCACTTCGCCGTCGATGGAAATGCCGTTGTCGTCATAAAAGCCGATCAACTTGTTCAAACCCAGGGTGCCGGCCAGCGAGCAGACCTCATGGGAAATGCCTTCCATCAGGCAGCCATCACCCATGAAAACATAGGTGTGGTGATCGACCACGTCATGTCCGGGGCGGTTGAACTGGGCAGCCATGATCTTCTCGGCCAGTGCGAAACCTACCGCATTGGCCAGCCCCTGACCCAGCGGCCCGGTTGTGGTTTCCACACCGGGCGTATAGCCATATTCGGGGTGACCCGGGGTCTTGCTGTGCAGCTTGCGGAAGTTCTTCAGCTCGTCGATCGGCAAGTCATAGCCTGTAAGGTGCAGCAGAGAGTAGATCAACATCGAACCATGGCCGTTGGACAGCACAAATCGATCGCGATCCGCCCACTGGGGATTGATCGGATTGTGCTTCATATAGTCACGCCACAGAACTTCGGCTATGTCAGCCATACCCATGGGCGCACCGGGGTGGCCGCTATTGGCTTTCTGCACTGCATCCATGCTGAGGGCACGAATGGCATTGGCTCGATCACGACGGCTGGGCATGGGTAACTCCTGTGAGGCTGACAGATTGGCTGGCCAGCGGATAATCACCGGCTAGTTGCAAGGCCCGGCATTTTCGCGCAAACAGCGTCGGCGGGCAATGAAAACCCCGAGGTGGATTGATCCGTAGGGCGCCCTTCGGTCGACTCCGCCCTATATCAAACTATTTTGATATAGATCTTGCACGATTCCGGTCGCACCCCTAAACTGCCGGCATGACACAAATTGCGCAGCTTGCGCCGCAACCTCCCAGCCTTACCGATCAACTGGCAGCCTTCTGCAAGGCCACCGGTGATGCTTTGCGTCTGGATATTCTTCGCGCATTGCGCAACGATTCGTTCGGTGTGCTGGAGCTGGCACAAATCTTTGCCATGCGTCAGTCCGGCATGAGCCACCATCTCAAGGTACTTGCCAACGCCGGCCTGGTCAGCACTCGGCGCGAGGGGAACTCGATCTTCTATCGACGCAGCCTGCCTGATGTCTCAAGCCACTGGTCGGGCGTGCATGAAAGGCTGCTTTGCGGCCTGGACGATCTGCCTCTTGGCATCGGCCTGCAGCAGTCAATTGCGGTAATTCATGGCCAGCGGGCAGAGATGTCCCGCCAGTTCTTCGCCCGCTTCGCTGAAGGCACACCCGCGCAGCAGGACCTGATTGCGCACTTCGGCCTCTATCGCGAGCCATTGTTGGCACTGATCGACGGCCTGCGGCTGCCCGCACGGGAACTGGCCATAGAGGTCGGCCCGGGTGAAGGCGGATTCCTGCCGGAACTGGCAACCCGCTTCGACCGGGTAATCGGCATGGATAACGCCGCCTCCATGCTCGACCGCGCGCGTCAACAATGTGCCGAGGCCGGTCTGGACAATGTGGAATGTCTGCTTGCAGACGCATTGGCAGCGCAACCATCACTACCCTTGGCCGATTGCGTGGTGTGCAACATGGTGCTGCATCACATGCCAGCGCCAGCGGAGGCCATGAAGCGCTTCACCCGCCTGCTCAAGCCCGGTGGCAGCCTGATCCTGACCGAGCTGTGCAGCCATGACCAGAGCTGGGTACGCGATACCTGCGGCGATCTCTGGCTCGGCTTCGATCAGGAAGACCTGAGTCACTGGGCAGCTGGCGCCGGCCTGACGGCGGGCGGCAGCCTCTATATAGGGCTGCGCAACGGATTCCAGATACAGGTACAGCAGTATTTCACCCCCGAATTCTCAACAAATGAATTATCAACAGGAAGGATGGCACCATGAGCGATTACTCGTTATTCACCTCCGAATCGGTCTCCGAAGGCCATCCGGACAAGCTGGCTGACCAGATTTCCGATGCCGTGCTCGACGCCATCATCAGCGAAGACAAACACGCGCGCGTTGCCTGTGAAACCATGGTGAAAACCGGTGTCGCCATTGTGGGTGGTGAAGTGACTACCAGCGCCTGGGTCGACCTCGAGGACCTGGTGCGCAACGTGATCAAGGACGTGGGCTATACCTCGTCCGATGTCGGTTACGACGGCGATACCTGCGGCGTAATCAACATCATCGGCAAACAGTCTCCGGATATTGCCCAGGGCGTGGATCGGCAGAAGCCCGAGGATCAAGGCGCGGGCGATCAGGGCCTGATGTTCGGCTATGCCAGCAACGAAACCGACGTACTGATGCCAGCTCCGGTCACCTTCGCCCATCGCCTGGTCGAGCGTCAGTCTGAAATCCGCAAGAATGGCACCCTGCCATGGTTACGCCCGGACGCAAAATCCCAGGTCACCTGCCGCTACGACAATGGCAAGGTGGTGGGCATAGACGCGATCGTGCTATCGACCCAGCACAATCCGGAAATCAGCCTCAACGACCTGCGCGAAGCCGTGATGGAGAACATCATCCGCCATGTGCTCCCGGCCGAATTGCTGCATGCCGACACTCAATATCATATCAACCCGACCGGCAAGTTCGTGATCGGCGGCCCGGTGGGCGATTGCGGCCTTACCGGCCGGAAAATCATCGTCGACACCTACGGCGGCATGGCGCGCCACGGTGGCGGCGCATTTTCCGGCAAGGATCCGTCCAAGGTTGACCGCAGTGCCGCCTATGCCGGCCGCTATGTGGCCAAGAACATTGTCGCCGCCGGCCTGGCCGAGCGCTGTGAAATCCAGGTTTCCTACGCAATCGGCGTAGCCCAGCCGACATCGATGTCGATCAACACCTTTGGCACTGGCAAGATCAGCGATGACAAGATCATCAAGCTGGTGCGCGAGCACTTCGACCTGCGCCCCTATGCCATTACGCGCATGCTCGATCTTTTGCATCCGATGTACCGGGCAACCGCGGCTTACGGTCACTTTGGCCGCACGCCAGAGGAAGTCACCGTGAATGGCGATACCTTCATTACTTTCCCCTGGGAAAAAACCGACCGCGCCGAGGCCCTGAAAGCCGACGCCGGATTGTAAACAGATTCTGACCCCATCCGAGGGGCGCTGCAGCGACCAGGCAACTTACTGCCAACAGGTCGTCAGGCTCGGATGGTGTCACTAAACACGTAACCGCGCCCATTCGCTAACTACGAATGGAGTAATCGCATGAGTGCTGTAATCAAACCCGCCGGTTTCAACGACTATAAAGTTGCCGACATCAATCTGGCTGACTACGGTCGCCGTGAAATCATCATCGCTGAATCGGAAATGCCTGCGCTGATGGCCATGCGCCGCAAATACAAGGCCGAGCAACCACTCAAGGGTGCCAGGATCATTGGCTGCATCCACATGACCATTCAGACCGCCGTACTGATCGAAACCCTGATCGAGCTTGGCGCTGAAGTCCGCTGGTC
The DNA here is from genome assembly GCF_008641105.1 of Halopseudomonas salina. Next base: position 33,040 of record NZ_VTTI01000005.1, on the reverse strand, counting down.
ATCCTGCAACATTTTCTCTACCCAGGATCACGCTGCCGCAGCCATAGCCGCCGCGGGTATTCCGGTGTTTGCCTGGAAAGGCGAAACCGAAGACGAGTACGAGTGGTGCATCGAGCAAACCATCCTGCACGGTGGCAAGCCATGGGACGCCAACATGGTACTGGACGATGGCGGCGACCTGACCGGCATCCTGCATGACAAGTACCCGCAAATGCTCGACAAGATTCACGGCGTCACCGAAGAGACCACCACTGGCGTACATCGCCTGCTGGAGATGCTCAAGAAAGGCACGCTGAAGATCCCGGCAATCAACGTTAACGACTCGGTGACCAAGAGCAAGAACGACAACAAATACGGCTGCCGTCATAGCCTCAACGACGCCATCAAGCGGGCCACCGACCACCTGCTGTCCGGTAAGCAGGCACTGGTTATCGGCTATGGCGATGTGGGCAAGGGTTCGGCCCAGTCCCTGCGTCAGGAAGGCATGATCGTCAAGGTTACTGAAGTCGATCCCATCTGTGCGATGCAGGCCTGCATGGACGGCTTCGAGCTGGTTTCACCGTTCAATGACGGCATCAACGACGGCACTCCCGCTTGCATCAACACCGCGGTGCTCGGACGCACCGACCTGCTGGTAACCACCACCGGTAACGTCAACGTGTGTGATGCCAACATGCTCAACGCCCTCAAGAAGCGCGCCATCGTCTGCAACATCGGCCACTTCGACAATGAAATCGACACCGCCTACACCCGCGCCAACTGGCACTGGGAAGAGGTCAAGCCGCAGGTACACAAGCTGCACCGCACCGGCAAGGACAACTTCGATGCGGCCAACGATGACTACCTGATCCTGCTGGCCGAAGGTCGTCTGGTCAACCTGGGCAACGCCACCGGCCACCCAAGCCGAATCATGGATGGCTCTTTCGCCAACCAGGTGCTGGCCCAGATCCACCTGTTTGGTCAGGGTTATGCCAAACTGTCGACCGAACAGAAAGCCGAACTGCTCCGCGTAGAAGTGCTGCCCAAGAAACTGGACGAAGAAGTCGCGCTGGAAATGGTCAAGGGCTTCGGTGGCGTGATTACCAAATTGACCAGCAAGCAAGCCGACTACATCGGCGTCGCTGTTGAAGGACCTTTCAAGCCGGAAGACTATCGTTATTAAACGAAGCGGCAAGCGGTAAGCTACAAGCGGCAAGTGGAGGGTGCAGCCAGCACCCTCTACTTTTAGTTGAAAGCTGAAAGCTGAACGGTGTGGGTTTTGTCTCCTGCCCGACAAGCACTTGTTAGTGCCTGACGGTAAACAGTGCCTCAACTCGGATCACTTCAAGCTTTCAGCCTTCAGCCTTCAGCCAACAACCATTCAAAAAAGCCCACATCAATAAGGGCAGGAACGACATGACACATACTACAAGCAAGGCTCCGGTCAGCTTCGAGTTCTTCCCGACCAAGACCGAGGCCGGGCACCAGAAGCTGATCGCTGCCGGAAAAGTGCTGGCTGCTGAAAATCCCGAGTTCTTTTCGGTGACCTACGGTGCGGGCGGATCGACCCGCGATGGCACCTTGAAGACCGTATTGCAACTTGACCAGGAGGTCCAGGTACCCACCGCACCGCATTTATCCTGCGTCGGCGACAGCAAGGAAGACCTGCGCAACCTGCTGAACCTGTACCGGGAGTCCGGCATCAAGCGTATCGTCGCGCTTCGCGGCGATCTACCCTCAGGCATGGGGCAAGCCTCCGGCGAGTTGCGATATGCCAACGAGCTGGTGGAATTCATCCGCAATGAAACCGGTGATCACTTCCACATTGAAGTGGCCGCCTATCCCGAAGCTCACCCCCAGGCTCGACATTTTGAGGCGGACCTTGAGAACTTTATCCGCAAGGCCAAATCGGGCGCCAATAGCGCCATCACCCAGTACTTCTTCACCGCTGACTGCTACTTTCATTTTGTTGAGCGGGTACGCAAGGCTGGGGTAGACATACCCATAGTGCCGGGCATTATGCCGATCACCAATTACAGCAAGCTGGCACGATTCTCCGACGCCTGTGGCGCAGAAATCCCCCGCTGGATACGCAAACAGCTGGAATCCTACGGTGATGACAGTGAGAGCATCGCAGCTTTTGGGAACGAAGTAATAACCCAGTTATGCCAACGGCTAATTGACGGCGGAGCACCAAGTCTGCACTTTTATACTCTCAATCAGGCTGAACCCAGCCTTGCCGTGTGGCGGAATCTGCGCGGGAGCTGAGCCGAAGCTCGCCCGTCAAGGAGTGCTGCCAGTGATGAAGCTGCAAATATGTCTATTTCTCGCGTCATTAACGACGATGAGCGTAGCGTGGGCGGAATCCCTGCGCATAGTCACTGAAGAGTGGCCTCCTTTCGTATACGTCGAAGACGGCATTATCAAAGGTGCTGACAAGGAAATTACCGAGCACCTGCTAGCTCAACTTGGCTATCAGGTGGAATGGGAGCTCAAACCATGGCGGCGAGTCTTGCAGGACGTAGAGAAAGGCACAGCCGATGCCGTACTGGATATTGCTCCTCACCCGGATTATCTGGCCAGGTTCCTGTTCACCAGCGAGCCACTGTCCAGTCATGAGACGGTACTCTTCCATGACAGTCGCCGACCCTTCGCGTTCGACAGTCTCAATGATCTGACGGGGCTGGTTATCGGCGTATCCCCCGGGTACCTCTACAACAACGATGACTTCATTGCTTCAGATACCTTTTTTCGCGAGCCCGCCCCCAGCTTTGCTGCCAACTTCCAGAAGCTGTTACGAGGCCGGGTAGACATGGTTGCAATGAGCCGCCCGGTCGGGCTCTACACTAGCAGCATCCTGGGCATCACTGAACAGGTCGGCTACCATCCACTACCCTTGAGTCAAAGTAATTTCTACCTGGCTTTCCACCAGGCGCCCCGATGGCAGGAGCCAGCCCAGGCATTCTCCCAGGCCCTTAGAGCTTTCAAGCACACCGAAGAGTATGAACAAATCCTGCAAAGGTATCGTCTGGCAGTAAACGACGGCACTCTTACCCTGACACACTGAAGGCGTGTGCCGCAAAACCGCGGTTCGAGGTTTTAGCTGCAGTTCAGTCCGGTTTCTGCTAGACTCTCGCTCCTTCAATTTTTTCATCATCGGCCGCACGGGCAAATCAGCTCCGCAAACGGCCATCACAGGAATATCTGAATGTCCTTTGCTACTCTCGGCTTGTCCGACGTGCTAGTGCGCGCCGTTGCAGCCACTGGTTATACCAAACCAACCCCCGTACAGGCCCAGGCCATCCCCGCAGTGCTCGAAGGTCGCGACCTGATGGTTGCCGCCCAGACAGGTACCGGCAAGACAGCAGGCTTTGCACTGCCGATTATCGAGAAACTGTACCCGGGCGGCCAGGCTGACGCAGCCCAGCGTCGCGCGCCGAAACAGGTTCGCGTACTGGTTCTGACCCCCACGCGCGAACTCGCGGCCCAGGTGCACGAAAGCTTTCGTACCTACGGCGGCGAGCTGCCAATGAAAACGGCTTGTGTATTCGGCGGTGTAGGCGCCAATCCCCAGATGAAGGCTATCGCACCGGGTCTGGACGTACTGGTAGCCTGCCCCGGCCGCTTGCTCGATCTAGTCGGGCAGCGCGCAGTGGATCTGTCCAAGGTCGAAATCCTGGTACTGGACGAAGCGGACCGCATGCTCGACATGGGTTTTGTGCACGACGTGAAGAAGGTCATTGCCAAACTGCCAACTCAGCGTCAAAGCCTGCTGTTCTCGGCCACCTTCTCCAAGGACATTACCGACCTGGCGAACAAACTGCTGAACAACCCGGCCCGCATTCAGGTAACGCCGCCCAACACGACAGTCGAGCGCATTTCGCAGACCGTGTACCGCGTACCGGCAGGTCACAAGCGCGCGCTGGTTGCGCACCTGATTACCATGGGTGCCTGGGAGCAGGTCCTGGTATTCACCCGCACCAAGCATGGCGCCAACCGCCTGGCCGAGTACCTGGACAAGAACGGTCTGCCAGCCGCAGCTATCCACGGCAACAAGAGCCAGAGCGCCCGCACCAAGGCACTGGCCGATTTCAAGGCGAACAAGCTGCGTATTCTGGTCGCAACCGATATCGCCGCCCGCGGCCTGGATATCGATCAGTTGCCACATGTGGTCAACTTCGAACTGCCAAACGTCTCGGAAGACTATGTACACCGGATCGGTCGTACCGGCCGTGCCGGCCGTAGCGGCGGCGCAGTATCACTGGTCAGCCCTGACGAAGAGAAGCTTCTGCGCGATATCGAGCGGATGACCAAGCAGAAAATCGAGGAAGGCAGCCTGGAAGGTTTCGAGCCGCCAGCCCAGAGCGAGATGAACAGCGACCGCCCGGAGCGCGCCCGTGGCGCCCCTTCCAGCGGCCGGGGCCAACGTCCGGCCGGTGGCGCAGCCCGGACTCAACAGACCCGGGGCGACAAGCCGCGGAGTGACAAGCCGCGTGGCGACCAACCCCGTAGCGATAAACCCCGCAGCGAAAAGCCGCGTAGCGACCGCCCCCGCACTGATCGGCCGCGCAGCAATCAGCCACCCCGTGCCGCCCGCCCTAACAGCGAACCACAGGACAGCGTGAGCGAAGAGCGCCGTCACCAGGCTCTGGGCAACCGGATGGCACCAAGCACACCGGCATCCGATGCGCCGCGCAAACCTGCAGGCAATCGCCCTCAGCGTGAGAAGCCGGCGCTGTTTGGCCGCTAGATCTGTATTTGCAACACAAAAAAGCGGGCCTGAGATCAGGCCCGCTTTTTAGTTTCTGACAGACAATGTGTACTCACCCAGCCAGCAGATCTGTAGAACTTCACTACCTCAGCCTTCGAGCAGCTCCATGGCCTGACCAAGCACCTCGACCGATTGGCCATGCTTTCCTGCTTCATGCAGCTCCTGTCCCTCGGCACGCAGACTCTGAACCTGTTCGAGAACCGCAGGGTCGGAGGGCGGATTGCTCTGCAACTGGGCATCGATCTTGGCCATATCCGCGGGACAATGCATCGCAAACAACGGCGTGCTGATCACCGCAGCCGCAAAAAACAGCGTTAAACGCTTCATATCTGGCTCCTCATTCATTATGGATACAGGTTCCAACCACTGCAGTATAGCTCCACTATCGGGAGCGCCAGCCTACCGACGCACCCCGTTACAGACCCATGAAGGTCGACGCAACCTGGCTGGCAACCGCCCCACGGACTATAGTCTCAGAAAGCCCCTAACGACAGGGAGTCCCCGCATGAAGCATCGTACCCGGCTGAGCAGCATGGTTACATTGCCCTGCCTGATCTCGTCTACAGCCGATATTCATTCCCAAGAACCTGAACCAGAACTGCTGCGCCGTGGCCCGATAGCCCTGATCAAAGGAGTTTTTCCATGCTGAAACACTGTCTGTTGAGCGTAGATTATTCCGAAGGCTGGGAGAGAACCCTGGATCATCTTCCTGTGATTGCCAAACTACTCGGTCTGACCCGGGTAACCCTGGTCCATGTAATTGAGACCCACAAACGCCAGCACATCGAAGACAGCGATGGTGCAATCGAAGGACGACTGAAAAACCTTGCCGAGCAAATATCCAATGACTCGGGCATGTCTGTGGATTATCGGCTACACCACGGCTTCCCGGCATCGGAGCTACTGAATGCGGCACGGAAAGTGGGAGCCGATGTGGTGGTGGCCCTCAACCGAAGCCATTCGTCCGGCCGCGATCTGTTTCGCGGCAACATTGCATTGAATCTGGCGCGGATGACGCGAATCCCCCTGTTGATCTTGCCTATGGACAGCAAGGTAGCCGAGCCTGACGGCGGCATAATGCTCGCAACAGATGGCTCAAACTCCGGGCAGCATGCCGAGAGGTTTTTCCGGGAGTTAATGGGCAGGGGTAACCAGGGACTGGTCGTTTGGGTAGACGAAGGCGACAACGATGCCAACAGCTTGCTCGATGGCCTCTGCAGCGATCACAGCAACGTCTCGGTGCAGCGTCTCAAGGGAACGCCTGGCAAGGAAGTGGCGAAGGCCGCTCAACGTGAAGAAGTTACCCTACTCCTCATGGGCAAGCGCGGCGCCACACCCATCAACGAACTGCCGCTAGGCAGCGTTGCCGAATACGTTGCCCGTGAGAGCCACAATCCGGTCATGCTTATACCCTGATCAGCCTGCCACCCTAATCGGCGCTGCCAAGCCAGTCACGCCGCACTTGCGCGGCGTGCTGATCAAGCAAAGGCGGCGCCGAGCGATACCGCACAGGAGTGCGCGACAGTCTTATGGGATTGGCAACCAGATCAACCTGTCCGGATAGCGCATGATCCATCGTAATCCTTAACCCACGGGCACGGACTTGAGGATCTTCAAAAACCTGTTGCAGATTATTGATCGGTCCGCAGGGCACACCCGCAGCGCCGAGGTCAGCCATCCACTGCTCTGTGGAGCGAAATACGGTTACCTGTCGAATCAGCGGAATCAGAATCTTGCGATTACCTACCCGCTGGGCGTTTGTCGCAAAGCGCGAATCATCCGCCCATTCCGGATACCCCGCTACCTCACAGAAGCGCCGGAACTGACCATCATTGCCCACAGTGAGTATGAAGTCGCCATCAGCACTGGGGAAATCCTGATAAGGCACAATATTGGGGTGGGCATTACCCATGCGAGCTGGCGCCTGCCCGGTTGTCAGGTAGTTGAGACTCTGGTTGGCCATACAGGCTACCTGAACGTCAAGCAACGCCAGGTCGATATGCTGACCCAAACCGCTTCGCTCGCGCTCTGCCAGTGCCGCGAGCACTGCATTGCTCGCATAGAGACCGGTCAGAATATCGGTAACGGCCACACCCACCTTGACTGGCCCCGCACCGGGCTCGTCATCGGCGCGCCCCGTCACGCTCATCAATCCACCTATCGCCTGGATCATGAAGTCATATCCAGCTCGTTCGGCGTAGGGACCGTTCTGCCCAAAACCGGTGATCGAGCAATAGATCAGCCGCGGATTGAGCGCCTTCAGGCTCGCATAATCCAGGCCATAGGCTGCCAAGCCGCCTACCTTGAAGTTCTCGATTAACACATCAGCCTCAGCAACGAGCTGCCGTATGGTTTCCTGACCGGCAGGCTGGGTGAAATCGATTGCCATCGAACGCTTGTTGCGATTGGCACACAGAAAATACGCTGCCTCGGATGTATCCCGCCCCTCTGTATCCTGAAGGTAGGGCGGTCCCCAGGCTCGGGTATCATCCCCAGATCCAGGCCGCTCGATCTTGACCACATCTGCGCCCAGATCAGCCAGCAGCTGCCCAGCCCATGGGCCAGCAAGAACGCGGGAGAGGTCGAGGACACGCAGGCCAGACAATGCGCTCATGCGTGCAGTCCTCGGTTTAAGCCCCGAGCTGCAAGCAACAAGTGGCCCATACGATCTGTTGTCGAGGTATCTGAACACGTCATTGAGTAGCCCTATACAAAAACGGCAAGTCCACCTGCTCGGTTTGACTTGCCGCTTATGGCTTGTAGCTTGCAGCTATGTCTTAGAAGAACGCCTGCAAACCCGTTTGTGCCCGACCCAGAATCAGCGCGTGCACATCGTGGGTACCTTCATAGGTGTTCACCACTTCCAGATTGACCACATGACGGATCACGCCATACTCATCGGAGATGCCGTTACCGCCAAGCATATCGCGGGCCACCCGAGCAATGTCCAGGGACTTGCCGCAGGAATTGCGCTTCATCATCGAAGTGATTTCCACCGCTGCAGTGCCTTCATCTTTCATGCGACCCAGGCGCAGACAGCCCTGCAGCGCCATGGTGATTTCAGTCTGCATGTCGGCCAGTTTCTTCTGGATCAGCTGAGTCTGCGCCAGCGGGCGGCCAAACTGCTTACGGTCCAGGGTGTATTGGCGCGCGGTGTGCCAGCAGAATTCAGCGGCTCCCAGGGCGCCCCAGGATATGCCGTAACGGGCAGAGTTAAGGCAAGTGAAAGGCCCTTTCAGACCGGTTACGCCGGGCATCAGGTTTTCTTCCGGAACGAATACGTCTTCCATCACGATCTGGCCGGTGATGGATGTACGCAGACCCACCTTACCCTTGATTGCCGGAGCGCTCAGGCCTTTCCAACCCTTCTCCAGAATAAAGCCGCGGATCACGTCATCTTCGGTCTTGCCCCAGACCACAAACACATCGGCAATAGGGCTGTTGGTGATCCACATCTTGGCACCGTTCAACTTATAACCACCATCAACCTTCTTCGCACGAGTGACCATCGAACCCGGGTCGGAGCCGTGATCTGGCTCGGTCAGACCGAAACAACCGATGTACTCGCCACTGGCCAACTTGGGCAGGTATTTCTGCTTCTGCTCCTCGCTGCCAAACTCGTTGATCGGCACCATGACCAGGGAAGACTGCACGCTCATCATCGAGCGGTAACCGGAATCGACCCGCTCCACTTCACGGGCGATCAGGCCGTAGCAGACGTAATTCAAGCCGCTCCCGCCGTACTGCTCGGGGATAGTGGCACCGAGTAGACCAAGCTCACCCATTTCACGGAAGATAGAAGCGTCGGTCTGTTCGTGACGAAACGACTCGAGCACACGCGGCATCAGCTTCTCCTGACAATAGGAAGCGGCTGAATCACGCACCATGCGCTCTTCTTCAGTGAGCTGCTGCTCAAGCAGTAGGGGATCAATCCAGTTGAATTGTGCTTTTGAGTCGGCCATGTGAGCTCCGTAAAGATGTAGGGACAGAAACGCGTCAAGCGCCGTGGATGGGTACAGACTAGACCTGAAGAGCCCTGGCAGCAAACGCCTTTTTTTCAGCTACCTGTGCTATTTTGGAACTCCGAAAAACAGCTTCAAGCTACAAGCGTCAAGCTGCAAGTGAAGCTTGTTCGTGCCTAACGCGCCGATTCGTAACTGCACGACCAACTTGCAGCTTGTAACTTGTAGGTTGCCGCTGCTCCAGAGGAGTTAACATGCGCCGCAAGATCCCCCCGACCCAGGCTCTGGTTTGTTTCGAGTCCTCTGCCCGGCATGAAAGTTTTACCAAGGCCGCAGAGGAACTCTCGCTGACACAGAGTGCAGTATGCCGCCAGATTGCCAATCTGGAAGAATTTCTCGATGTGCAGTTGTTTCGTCGTACCCGCCGTGGAGTGAAGCTGACCGAGGCCGGACAAACCTATAGTAGACGCATCAGCAGCAGGCTGGATGCGGTCGAGCGGGATACGCTCTCCGTAATGGGGAACCAGGGCACCGCAACCCTGGAGCTGGCTGCAGTCCCCACCTTCAGCACCCAGTGGCTGCTACCCCGTCTGGGGGATTTTCTGACGAAACATCCGCACGTATCGGTAAACCTGACCAACCGCACGCGTCCATTCCTGTTTGCCGATACCGAATTCGACGCTGCCATCTATTTTGGTGATGGCGACTGGTCGGGTACCGAAGCACATTTTCTGATGCAGGAATCACCAATACCCGTCTGCAGCCCCGACCTGATAGCTCCGCACACTCATTTGGAGCCTGTGCAGATTGCAGAACTGCCGTTACTGCAACAGACCACCCGCCCCTATGCCTGGAGGCAATGGTTCGGTTCGTTGGATATGCGGATAGAACACGATCTGAACGGCACCCGCCTGGAATTGTTCTCGATGCTTGCCAAGGCGGCAATTCACGGGATGGGGGTGGCATTGATTCCGCCGTTCCTGATTCGGGATGAGCTGGACAGCGGCCGCCTGATCACACCTTGCGCCCACAGCTTTGACAGCGATCATGCCTACCATCTGGTCATACCAGAGCGTAAGGCAGAATCCGCTACATTGCAGGCATTCAGGGACTGGATAGTCGAAGAGGCCGCCCGTTACCGGGCGACCTGAAATGCACAACCTGGCGACCTGAGCGGGTCTCCGGCTTGTGTTCGGGCATGATTACTGACGAACACCTTCAACACTGAGAATCAACTCCACTTCCTGGGAAGCAGGCCCAAGATCCTTGGTGATATCAAAGTCGGTCAGTTTCAATGTAGTAGTCCCGGCAAAGCCTGCGCGATAGCCACCCCATGGGTCCTCGCCCTCGCCGATGAACTGAGCGGCAAGCACTACCGGCCGAGTAACCCCGTTAAGCGTCAGATCACCTGTAATGTTTGCAGTTTCATCACCGGTCATTTCCACGGACGTGGACTTGAACGTAGCCTGGGGATGGTCGTCGACACTCAGGAAGTCATCACTGCGCAGGTGCTTGTCCCGCTCGGCATGATTGGAGTCCACGCTGGCAGTGTTGATGACCACATTGACGGAGCTCTCTTCGGGCTTGTCCGCATCCCAGCTGAAGGAGCCATCAAAGTCGTTGAAACCGCCATATAACCAGCTGTAGCCCAGGTGGCTGATCTTGAAGTTGATAAAGGCATGCTGGCCTTCCTTGTCGATCGCGTATTCAGCGGCCTGCAATCCGCCGCTCAGGGCGACCAATCCGCTCAGGGCTATACCAGCAATCACTTTCTTCATGGTTTTTTCTCCTCGGTTGAGCGCGGCCGCATGCCTAGCATGCGCCGCAAGGTACTATCGTGATCCAGAAAATGGTGCTTGAGGGCGCCCAGGGCGTGCAACGCAACCAACCCAAGCAAGGTAACGCCCAGCCAGTAATGCACGAAGCCGGCACGGTCAGCCTGCGAAGGCAAACCGGTAATCAGTGCAGGCACTTCAAACCAGCCGAATACGCTGACACCTCGACCCTTGGCGGTGGAGATCAGGTACCCACTGGTAACAATGATGAACAGAAGAACGTAGAGCAGGCAGTGAATCACTCTGGCCAGATTGATTTCCCAGCCTTTGTGATGCGGCAAGGGAACCGGTTTCGGATTGGCCAGGCGCCAGAACAGGCGCAGGACAATAAGAGCAGCGAGCGTTATTCCGATACTTTTATGCCAGAAAGGCGCGCGCTGGTACCAGTTGCTGTAGTAATCCAGACCGGTCATCCACAGCCCAAGGATGGCAATACCTATCACCCCCAGCCCAATGACCCAGTGCAAAACGACCGCGACAAGACCATAGGTCTCTTTTGTGTTCCTTACTTGCATACTGCCGATCCCGAGTTATTGTGGAATGATTCTCACATCGGTCCAGGCAAACTGAAAGCGCAATATTCAGTTGGAAACAATCAGTATAATAGATACTTCAGCAACGCCATTGGACTCAGAAGAACAATCGCTTCAGCTCGCCACCTGGGTTCGACGCACGCATGAAGGCTTCCCCGACCAGGAACCCATACACTTCATGGGCTAGCATCAATTCCACATCAGCACGACTGAGAATGCCACTTTCCGTGATCAGTAGCCGATCAGTGGGCACTTGGGGTAGCAGCTCCAGAGTGGTGTCCAGGGTGACTTCAAAAGTATGCAAATTGCGATTGTTTATACCTATCAGGGGCGTGTCGAGCTTCAGGGCGCGCACCAACTCGGTCTCGTCATGCACTTCTACCAGCACATCGAGCTGTTGCTCACGGGCCACAGCAGCCAGGTCCGCCAGCTGCGCATCATCCAGCACAGAGGCGATCAACAGCACGCAGTCGGCACCCATGGCACGCGCCTCGACCACCTGGTACGGATCAATCAGAAAATCCTTGCGGATCACCGGCAGACTGCAGGCCGCACGGGCCTGGCGCAGATAGTCATCGCTGCCCTGGAAAAAATCGATATCGGTCAGGACAGAGAGGCAGACCGCGCCGCCCTGCTCATAGCTTGCTGCGATCTCGGCCGGATCGAAGTGTTCACGTAACACGCCCTTGCTTGGAGAGGCTTTCTTGACCTCGGCAATCACCGCTGGCCGCTGCGCTGCAGCAGCTCGCTGCATCGCAGCAGCAAATCCACGTGGTGCATCGGCGCTGGCGGCTGTGCGCTCCAGATCGGCCAGCGAAAGACGACCTTTACGTTCCGCCACTTCCTCATGCTTGCGGGCAATGATGTTCTGCAAAATGGTAGGAATACTCACTGGGCGCTGTCCTCGCGGAAGATATCGGTAAAGGCAATCAGCTCATTGAGCTTTTCCCGGGCCAGGCCGGAGTGCAAGGCATCGGACGCCAACTGCACCCCCTCGAGAAAGGTTGCCGCCTGGTCACAGGCGTACAAAGCGGCACCGGCATTGAGAATAATCATGTCAGCGGCTTTCTCGCCCGCCTCGGTCTTGCGCTTACCCAGGGCATCATTAATCAGCGCCAGAGAGCCCGCCGCGTCTTCGACGCTCAGACCGATCAGGCTGCGGCTGGCAATGCCCAGATCCTCGGGACTGATATCGTACTCGAGTATCTCGCCGTTCTTCAGCTCCGCGACATGGGTTGGCGCTGCCAGGCTGACCTCATCGAGGCCATCGCGGGCGCTCACCACCAGCACATGTTCGCTGCCCAGACGCTTGAGCACCTCGGTCATGGGTCGGCACAGCCGGTCGGTAAACACGCCGATCACCTGATGGCGCACACCGGCCGGGTTGGTCATCGGCCCGAGCATATTGAACAGGGTGCGCAGACCGAGCTCCTTGCGCGGGCCTACCGCATATTTCATGGCGCTGTGGTGCGCTGGGGCAAACATGAAGCCGACCCCTACCGCCTCCACACAGCGACTGACCTGCTCAGGCGTGAGGTTCAGATTCACTCCCGCGATCTCCAGCAGATCAGCACTGCCGCTTTTGCCCGATACTGCGCGATTGCCGTGCTTGGCTACTTTGCCTCCGGCAGCGGCAACCACCAAAGCGGCCGCAGTGGAGACGTTGAAAATATTGGCACCATCTCCACCGGTGCCGCAGGTATCTACCACCCGGTCGCCGGTAACAACCACACCCGATGCCAACTCACGCATCACCATGGCGGCACCGGTAATCTCGTCAATGCTCTCGCCCTTCATGCGCAGACCGACCAGAAAGGCGCCTATCTGCGCGTCAGTGCATTGGCCGGTCATGATGGAGCGCATCACCTCGCGCATTTCTTCGGTGCCCAGGTCAATGTGATCAACGACTCGAGCCAGTGCCGTCCTGATATCCATAGATACTCCCTGTCTTGTTCAGCCGCGCTGGCCGCCCTGCTGCTTGAGAAAATTGGCGAGCAATTCGTGGCCTTGCTCGGTGAGAATGGACTCGGGGTGGAACTGCACGCCCTCGATCATGTGTTCGCGATGGCGCACACCCATGATCTCATCCACTGAACCATCCTCGTGCTGCGTCCAGGCGGTGATTTCCAGGCAATCGGGCAAGGTTTCTCGGCTCACCACCAATGAATGATAGCGGGTAACCACCAGAGGGTTGGCCAGACCGGCAAATACACCCTGGAATTCGTGGAAAACCGGACTGGTCTTGCCGTGCATCACCTGGCGAGCACGTACCACATCGCCACCAAAAGCCTGGCCGATCGCCTGGTGACCCAGACAGATACCGAGAATCGGCAACTTCCCGGCAAAATGCCTGAGAACCTCGACAGAGACCCCTGCTTCATTCGGCGTGCAGGGACCGGGAGAAATAACTATGCGCTCCGGCTGCAGTGCTTCGATCTGCCCGACATTCATCTCGTCGTTGCGGATCACCTTGACCTCTGCACCCAGCTCTCCCAGGTACTGCACCACGTTGTAGGTGAAGGAGTCGTAATTATCGATCATCAGTAACATAGGGTGCTCCTCACTCTACCGACTGTTCAGCCAGGGCTACGGCCCGGAACATCGCACGACGCTTGTTGATCGTCTCTTCCCATTCCAGCGCCGGCACGGAGTCGGCGACGATACCGCCGCCGGCCTGCACGTGCAGCTCACCGTTCTTGATTACCGCTGTACGGATTGCGATCGCGGTGTCCATATTGCCGTTCCAGGCCCAGTAACCCACCGCGCCGCCGTAGACGCCGCGTTTGACCGGCTCCAGTTCATCGATAATTTCCATCGCACGGATCTTCGGCGCACCGGACAAGGTGCCGGCGGGCAAAATAGCGCGTAGCGCGTCCATCGCGTTCAGCTCTTCAAGCAATTGGCCCTTCACGTTGGAGACGATGTGCATCACGTTGGAATAGCGCTCGATTACCATCTTTTCCGTAACCTTGACCTGGCCGATCTTGGCTACACGACCCACGTCGTTACGCCCCAGATCAATCAACATCAAGTGCTCGGCAATCTCTTTGTGGTCGGCCAACAGATCGCGTTCCAGCGCCAGGTCATCCTCTTCCGTGACGCCGCGCGGGCGCGTGCCGGCGATCGGACGCACGGTGACTTCGCCGTCCTCGACCCGTACCAGCACTTCCGGTGAGCTGCCCACCACGTGAAAATCACCAAAATTGAAGAAATACATATAAGGCGTCGGATTCTGGCTACGCAGCGCGCGATACAGATCGATCGGTTCGGCAGCGAAGTCGATGCTCATGCGCTGGGAGGGCACTACTTGCATGCAATCACCGGCCAGAATGTATTCCTTGACCGTATCCACGGCTCGCTCGTAATCCTCGCGGGTAAAACTGGCGCGGTAATCCAGATCACGGTCAGGCGGATTATCCAGCGACAGGGGACGGCGCTGGGCCAGCGGCTGACGCAGCTTGTCCAGAAGCTCCTCCAGGCGCTTGTTGGCCTGGTCAAAAGCATTCTCGACTGAGGGGTCGGCCAGAACGATCGCATGCAGCTTCCCGGCCAGGTTGTCGAATACCACAACCTCATCGGACACCATCAACAGGATGTCAGGGTTGTTCAAGGGGTCAGGGTTGGGGCAATGGGCCAGACGCGGTTCGACATAGCGCACACAGTCATAACCGAAGTAGCCCACCAGACCGCCGTTGAAGCGGGGCAGGCCGGGGATGCTCGGGACCTTGTAGCGCGCCTTGAATTCTTCGACAAAGGCCAGCGGATCATCGCACTCATGGCGTTCGGTCTCCACATCATCGACCAGCACCCGGGCGCTGTGCCCGTAAACACGTAATACCGTGCGGGCCGGCAGCCCCAGAATGGAGTAGCGTCCCCATTTTTCACCGCCCTGCACGGACTCGAGCAGATAGGAGTATGGCGCGTCGGCCAATTTCAGGTAGGTGGACAGCGGGGTGTCCAGGTCGGCCAGCACTTCACGTACCACGGGTACACGGTTGAAGCCCTGGTCAGCCAGGCGTAAAAAATCGTCTTGGGTCATGATCAGCCTCATGGGGCGGGTAATTGTCACACAAACGGAGAAGGCCCGCGCCGAGCGCAGGCAGGCAGAATCAGGTGCGCCAACGCCAGCGGGCGAGCGCCTTGATCACTCTCATCAGTTTGCGGTTGCTGACAAACACGGCTGATCCGTCTCGAAAGGGTCTAAAGTCAGGCTGAAAGACTATATGAGCGCGTCCAGTGAATCAACCAGCAAATCCGGGTTTTGCGCGGCTATGGGCTCGCCATGGTTGTAGCCATAACTGACCGCAACGACCTTCACGCCAGCCGCTCTGGCGGCGATCACGTCGTTGCGTGAGTCACCAATGAAGAGTGTTTCGTTCGCCGTCACACCAGCCAGCTCCATGATCCAGTGCAGCGCAGCCGGATCAGGCTTTTGCGCAGCGAGCGTATCGCCACCTACCAGCCAGCGAAAATACCTGCCCAGGTTTTTTTCCTGCAAAAGCGGAGCAACAAAGCGTTCGGGCTTATTGGTCGCAATCGCCATCGTCACACCCTCCTGCTGCAACCACTCGAGCAGGGGTTGTACGCCGGAATAAACCCGGGTGAGATGATGCTCTCCGGCATAGGCCTGAAGGAAATCCTGGTGTGCCGGCGCAGCCTCTGCATCTTCTACTCCCGCATACTCAAGGCTGCCTGCCAGGGCCCGGCGCACCAGTACTTCCGAGCCATTGCCCACCCAGTCCTTGACTCTTTCTACCCCCGCGGGTGGGCGCCCACGCAGAGCGAGCATGGTGTCGACTGCAGCAGCAAGGTCAGGCACGGAGTCAAGCAGCGTTCCGTCCAGATCAAAGATCACCAGGGTCGGCAGCCGACCCTCAAACATATGCCGAAGCTGGCTCACTCAGCGCCTCACCAGGGCCAGCTCGGCGCGCATCTGATCTATTACGGCCCTGTAATCAGGCTGGTTGAATATGGCAGAGCCGGCTACAAAGGTATCCGCGCCAGCCTCTGCAACCTGGCGAATGTTCTGCACATTGACGCCCCCGTCCACTTCCAGCCGAATACTCCGTCCACTGGCGTCGATCAGCGCACGGGCTTCGCGCAACTTGTCCAGGGTGCCGGGGATGAACTTCTGCCCACCGAAACCGGGGTTTACGCTCATCAGCAACACCATGTCGACCTTGTCCATTACGTACTTCAAGCTGTCCAGGGAGGTTGCCGGGTTGAATACCAGACCCGCCTTGGCGCCACCTTCCCGAATCAACTGCAAAGAGCGATCAATATGTTCGCTGGCCTCGGGGTGGAAGGTGATATACGAGGCTCCCGCCTCGAGGAAATCACCGATAATGCGATCTACCGGTTTGACCATCAAATGCACATCGATCGGCGCAGTGATGCCGTATTTGCGCAGCGCACTGCAGACCATCGGACCGATTGTCAGATTCGGCACATAGTGATTATCCATCACATCGAAATGTACGATGTCGGCACCAGCGGCCAGCACCTTGTCGACCTCTTCGCCCAGGCGGGCGAAATCGGCGGAGAGTATGGAGGGGGCAATCGCATAGTCAGACATAACGGACCTCGGGGTTAAAACGGATGGCCTAGTCTACCCCAGCAGGCCGCTTATGCGCTGTTATACTGGCACTTTATCCCACACGGGTACCTTCCGATGCGCCATCCGATTCTACTAGCATGCATGTGCCTTGCCTTTACTCTGCAGGCGCCAGCGGTGCTATCCCAGGACGCCGAGTCGCCGACAAATCAGACAGAGCAACTTACGGAAACCCCTGCCGAACCAGCGACAGCGCAACCGGATGAACAGCCTGAAGCGGATATCTCCCGGGCCCAGAACCAGGAACAAGCCCTGCACAGAAAGCTGCCGACTGCACAGCTTCGCCAGCTGGAGTCAGGTGAGGATGCCTTTCTGGGTTTATTTCTGCCTGCAGCACAGCCGCAGCCCCGCGGGGGCATCATGCTGATAGCTGATCAAAACGAACATGCCGACTGGCCAGAGCTGATCGGCCCGGCGCGCCGCTATCTAAGCAGTCAGGGCTGGCACACCCTGGCGATTACGTTGCCGGAAACACCACGGCTTGACCCAGCTCTGGATGAAGCGGCCAACAATGGAATGCTGGCTGAAACAGCGGAACGCACCACTGGGCGAATCAATGTGGCCGCCCAGGCTCTGCAGGCAGAGGGCACTGAAACCCTGGTGCTATTGGGTCGCGGCGAAGCCGCATTCTGGGTATTGCAGGCCACGGCAGCGGACGCCTCCCCCCGGACAGAAGCTGCCGCGCTGATTCTGATGCAGTCCCGGCCACCAACCTACAGCCCTGAGCGACACGCCCAACTGGATGGCCTGCTGGCCCTGTGGCAAAAGCCGGCTTACGAGATATTCGATGGCACGGATCAGGTCAGCCGCGAGCAGGCACAAGATCGGAAGTTGAACGCCCAACGCCTGGCCAACCAACGCTATGACCAACTGCTGCTGATCAAACAGGATCAATCGGAACTGGGCCAGCGCATGCTTGCCAAACGGATTCAGGGCTGGCTGGAAAAGAATATACCCCCGCAGCAGCCCTAGCGAAAACCACGGTAACGCTTGAGGCGCTCGTAGGCATCCTGGATCCGGTGAATTCGCTCGCCGGCACTATTCTGTTCTTTTTCACCGTCGCCCCGCGCCATCGACTTGTCCGGATGATGCCGGCTCATCTGGCGACGGTAGGCGCGCTTGATTTCCTCCGGACTGGCATCAAGGTCAACCTCCAGTAGCAGTGCCGCATCCTTGAGACTGTCTCGACTGGTGACCGGCGCCTGCCGCTTGCGTCGATCAGTTCGATCTGTGCGTTGCGTGCGATCGGTGCGTTGGCGTTGGTGACGCTGATGCATTCGCTGCTGTTCAGCGTTGCCGACACCAGCCTTGCTGGCCCACTGGTCAAGCAGTTGCCGTTCGCGGCCACCCAGACTGCCATCGGCCAACGCCATTCGCCAGCAACAGTCGAGCAATTCAGCACTGCGTTCCGGCTCGCTGCGCAAAAGCTTGCGCACCATCCCATCCAGCCTGTCACCAGCCTCCTTGCCCTCATTGAACCAGCGCATCGCACGAATACGCCCCTCTTCATCCAGGCGATACTGCTGCATTAGGTCCCGCGCCAGCTGCAGGTGCTCGGGGATCACTCGACCTTCGCACTTGGCGATGCGCCCCAGGCACAGGAAAAGAATCTGCTCAAAGCTGACCCGTTCTGCAGCAAAGGTCTGACGAACACGCACCGGTAGTTCAGACCAGCGCTTGAGTCGCCAATGTCGATCCAGCGCGTGGCCAAGTACTGCGCCGAGAATCGCACCGGGCACATCGCCCACCCACGCACCGAGCAGGGCACCGGCGACAGTCATTGGCCAAAGCATAGGGCTCAGATCCCTCCAGCCAGGCGGTCAGCCTCGCTCAGACGCTCCGGGGTTCCTACGTCCAGCCAGTCACCGGCGAAATATTCGCCGCTGACCAGCCCCTGCTCTGCCGCCTCACGCAGCAAAGGCGCAAGTGCATAAGCGCCAGCTTTCTGCTCGGCAAACAGCCGGGGGCTGAGAACCGCTATGCCCGAGTAGGTCAAAACCGGTGGATACTCCCCCGAGCTTGCCGGGTTAGCCACCTGGCCGTCATGCAGACTGAAGTCGCCTACGGCCTTATGGGCAGGATTATCCACCAACACCAGGTGCGCCAGTTTGCCGACTGGCAGACTCAGTTGGTCAAAGCTGAAGGTGGTCCAGATATCACCGTTTACCAGCACGAAGGGCTCATCGCCAAGCAAGGGAAGCGCGCGCTGTATGCCTCCACCGGTTTCCAGGGGTTCGTCTTCGGCAGACCAGCATATTCTTAGATCCAGCGCGGCGCCGTCGCCCAGCGCCGCTACCAGCTGCTCTCCCAGCCAGGCATGATTGATTACCAGATCTTTGAACCCTGCCCGCGATAGAGCCTCCAGGTGCCAGAAAATCAGTGGCTTGCCCGCAACCGGGAGCAGCGGCTTGGGGGTGTGCAGGGTCAAGGGGCGCATGCGCTCGCCTTTACCTGCTGCAAGAATCATTGCTTTCATGCAGGCATCTCCAGACTGCCCAGCAGGCGCTGCAGCGGGGCCAGGCGCGCATCCCGGGAACAGGCCTCATGCAGGTAGTTGATGAAACGCGGCGCGTCGGTCAGGTAGTGGGGCTTGCCATCACGGTGACAAATGCGGGCAAAGATACCCAGCACCTTGAGGTGTCGCTGCACGCCCATCAATCGAGACTGATCGAGGAAGGTTGAAAAGTTGTCCGGTACGCCAACACCAGCGTCCCATGCCCGCTGCCAGTATCGCTCCAGCCAGGCCTCACGGCGCACAGGCGGCAGATTGAAGAACGCATCGGCAAACAGCGAAGTGACGTCATAACTGACCGGGCCGTACAAGGCGTCCTGGAAATCCAGCACCCCGGGATCACCCGAACCACTCATCAGGTTGCGGGGCATGTAGTCCCGATGCACGAAAACACGGTTTTCCGCCAGGATGCTGTCGAGCAGCAATCGGCACAACGACACCCAATCCTCAAACTCACCGGCAGTCAGATCGCGGCCTTTTACCCGAGTCACAAACCAGTCGGGGAACAGCTGCAGCTCCCGCCGAAGTACCGCCTCATCATATTCGGGTAACACCCCGGGCCGGCTGCTGAGCTGCCAGCGAACCAAGGTGTTCACGGCGGTATCGAACATGCGCTCCAGCTCTTCTTCCTCCACACCTGCCTGAATCGTCTGCAGGTAGGTGCTGGCCCCCATGTCTTCAAGCAGTAACAGACCCTGATCGAGATCGCTGGCGAAGATTTGCGGTGTGCGCACGCCTGCGTCGTCCAGCAAGCCAGCGATCCGTACAAAGGGTCGAGAATCTTCCTGGTCCGGCGGCGCATCCATGACGATCAGGCTGTGGGCGCCGTCCGTCCAGCGGAAATACCGACGAAAACTGGCATCCGCGCTGGCTGGCTCGAGCCGACCTTCACCCACCTCGCCCCACCCCTGCGCCTGATACGCCTGGCCCAATACCGAAGGCAACCAGGCCTTGAGTAACACCCATCTTGAATCCATCATTCCATCCTGTACCGACCGACGCTGGCTCTGGCGTCACACAATGCTTTATTATCCCTTATCTTGCTGGATACACGCAGCATGCATATTGCATTCACCACGCACAAGCCGTCGCGCGCAACAACCGACTGGAAGCCCGGATAACTACAATATGGCCAACCGAACTCCTCCGTTTCGTCCCGCTTTCCCCCTGCTGCTGGTCAGCGGTCTGCTGATAACTCAGCCCCTGACCAGTCTGGCCAATACACAGGTCGATTGTCGCCCCAGTGCCGATGGCACCGGCTGGAGCTGCGAGCCCACAGCCGCGCCAGCCAACCTGCCGCCGCGACCAGTCAGGCCCACCGTAGCAGACCCCGCACCCGAGCCCACACAGGACCGCCGTGAAGCAGTCGTGCAAACGGCCCCTGCAAGGCCGGCACGCTCGGCGTCCCTGCCCGCCGCCGAGATGGACTGGGTCCCCCGCGACCAGCTCAACGACGAGCAGCGTGCCCAGATTGCCTCCTACTGCGGTGGAGCCTACGTGGAGCCGCCCCGGGAAGGGCGTGATGATGCCACTCCGTTCGACCAGTTGCCGATCTACGCCAGCGCTGACTCCAGTCGCTTTGAACAGGGCACCCAGACCGGCACGCTGGAGGGCGACGTTCTGCTGAGCCAGGGTCGCCTGCAGGCGCAGTCCAATCTCGCCAGCTTTGACCAGCCGAACAACCAGATCCTGCTAGACGGCAACGTGCGCTTGCGCGATCAGGGCGTTCTGGTCACCGGTGACAAGGCAAGCATGCAGATTGATAGCGGTGAAGCACGCATCGACCAGGTAAACTATGTAGTCCACGACGCGCGTGCCCGGGGCACTGCAGCCAAGCTGATGCGCCGCGATGATGCCGTGATCGTGCTGACCGAAGGCACCTATACCACCTGTGAGCCGGGGGAAAATACCTGGGCTTTGCACAGCGATGACATCGAGCTGGATCGGGAAAAAGGCTGGGGTGAAGCAAGGCACGTGACCCTGCGGGTCAAGGATGTGCCGGTATTCTATACGCCATATCTGTATTTCCCACTGGATGACCGCCGCCAGACCGGTTTGCTGGCGCCCAGCATGAGCAACTCCACGGACAACGGCACCGAACTGGTCACGCCCTATTATTTCAACCTAGCGCCCAACTATGACGCGACCCTCTACCCGCGGCTGATGTCCCGTCGCGGACTGCAAATGGAAGGCGACTTCCGCTACATGCGTCCGGACGAGCTAACGGTGCTCAGCGCCAGCTTTCTGGATGACCGCGAGTACGACGAGAACCGCTGGCTCTACGGCGTCAACCATGAGGGCGGTTTGGCCAGCAGAATCGTGACCGAGGTCGACTACACCAACATCAGCGATCCGTTTTACTTCCAGGATCTGAACAGCTCCCTGGACACCCGCAGTGGCACCTTCGTCAATCAGAGAGCGGCTGTCACCTACCGCGGCGACAGCTGGAGCCTGCGTGGCACCCTGCACGCCTACGAGCTGGCCACCATTGCCTCACTCACGCCTTACCAGCGGCTCCCGCAGTTGCGCCTGAATGGCAGTAACTATCTTGCCGGCTCCGGCTTCAAGCTCGATTACCGCGCAGAGTACAGCTACTTCGACCGGGATCTGGAGAACGGCACCATTACCGGTGAGGACGGCATTACCTTTGCCGAGCCGGATGAAAACCTGGTTGGCCTGCAACGTGCGACGGGGCATCGTGTCAGCGTCAGCCCGGCCATCAGCTACCCGTGGCGCAACAGCTGGGCTTTTGTAACCCCTGGCGCGCGTGTGCAGTCAGTGTATTACGACCTGGAATTTGATGATCGAGCCGCTGACCCGTTCGATTACGACGGCGCTGATACCAACCCTTCCAGCACCATTCCGGTAGCCAGTCTGGACGCGGGCCTGTACTTCGACCGCGACACCAGCTGGTTCGGCAATAGCCTGCGTCAAACCCTGGAACCCCGGGCGTTCTACCTTTATGCCCCCTACAAGGACCAGAGCGATCAGCCGCTGTTTGATACCAACGCGAATACCTTCAGCTATAATTCGCTGTTCCGCGATGACCGCTTCAGCGGCAATGACCGTACCGGTGATGCCAACCAGCTGGCCCTCGGCGTGACCAGCCGAGCCCTGGAAACAAATGGTCTGGAACGTGCCCGTGCCAGCCTGGGCCAGGTCTTTTATTTCGAGGACCGTCGTGTTCAACTACTCGACAATCAGGGCACCTCGGCAGAGGACGAAACAGAGTCGTCATCAGCTTATGCCGCCGAAGCCATGTACCGGATCAACCAGGCATGGCGCGTGCGCGGCAACGTTTTATGGGACCCGGACAACAGCAGGAACGGCGCAGGCAGTCTGATCGCGAACTATCAGCCCGGCAACGGAAAGGTATTCAACGCAGGCTACCGTTACCGCAATCGAATCAATACTTTTGACTCTCTTACCGGTAACTTCCTGAGCGACCTGGATCAACGGATCGATCAATCCGACCTGTCGTTCATGTGGCCGCTGAACCCACAATGGAGCGTGATCGGACGTTGGCAGCATGATTTTGCCGGCGACAGAACCCTGGAAGCTTTTGGTGGTCTTGAATACGACAGCTGCTGTTGGAAGCTGCGATTCATCAATCGCTACTGGCTCGACTACAACGAACGCGAGTCCGTTGCCAATGACACAGGCAATACCGGCATATTCCTGCAGATTGTGCTCAAGGGCCTCGGCAGCGTCACAGGCAACCGTGTTGAAAGTCTTCTCGATGAAGGCATACCTGGTTACAGAGAGCGTGAAAACAATGGTTTCTAAGTTACAAACAGCATTCCTCGGCCTGTGCGCCAGCTTTTTACTGAGCAGTGCAGTGCAGGCTCAGGTTGTTCCACTCGACCGCGTAGCCGCCATTGTCGATAACGACGTGGTGATGGCCAGCCAGGTGACTGAACGCATGGCCGCCGTTCGCGACCAGCTGCAGCAGGGTGGCGTCCAGATGCCTCCAGAGGACGTCCTTCGCGAGCAGGTTATCGACCGGCTAGTGCTCGAAAGCATTCAACTGCAAATGGGTGAGCGGGCCGGCATTCGTATTGACGATGCCAGCCTCAACCAGACCATGCAGCAATTGGCCGCGCGAAATGGCGTTACCATCGAGGAGTTTCGTGCTGCCCTCGAGCGTGACGGCATCAGCTACGAACAGGCCCGCGAGCAGATCCGCCGTGAAATGATCATCAACCGCGTACGTCAACGTCGGGTGGCCGAGCGCATTCAGGTGAGCGAGCAGGAGATACGCAATTTTCTCAACTCCGAAGCCGGCCGGATGCAGACTGCCCCCGAGTATCGTCTAGCGATGATCGTACTGCCGGTACCCGAGGGTGCCAGCCAGGACGAAGTGCAGAGCATTGGCGAAACGGCTGCAGAGATATATCAGGAGCTGCGCGAAGGTGCTGATTTCAGCTCCCTGGCAGTCAGCCGCTCCACTGACGATACCGCTTTAGAAGGTGGTGAGCTTGGCTGGCGCAAGACGAGTGAAATACCCGGCCCATTCGCCAGTGCGATAGCCCCGCTGGACCCCGGCGAAGTGACCGAGCCACTGCGCTCACCAGTGGGCTTCCACATTCTGCAGGTCCAGGACAAGCGCGGCGCAAGCGAGCAACTGGTCGAGGAATATAGCGTTCGCCACATATTGGTCAAACCAAGCGAAATCCGCAGCCCCGAAGAAACCGCAAAATTGTCGCAGCGCCTGTACGAGCGCATCCAGGCGGGCGAATCCTTTGCCAAACTGGCTCGCGGCTTCTCCGAGGATCCAGGCTCAGCCCTTAACGGCGGCTCGCTGGACTGGGTAATGCCCGAAACAATGGTGACCGAATTCCGCGAAGTCATGACCTCTATCGAAGAGGGTCAGGTTTCTCGCCCCTTCGAATCCCAGTTTGGCTGGCATATCCTGCAGGTCGAGGGTAAGCGCAGCGTCGATATGACTGACGATATGCGCAAGCAGCAGGCAGCCAATCTGTTGCAGGAACGAAAGTATGACTCGGAGTTGCAGACCTGGTTGATGGAAATTCGCGACGAAGCCTATGTCGAGATCCTCATCTAGTGACCTGCAAAGCCATAGCATTGACGCCTGGCGAACCCGCGGGCATCGGCCCCGATCTGTGTCTGATGCTAGCCATGCAGGCTTGCCCCCATGAGCGCGTGGTGATTGCCGACCCTGGCCTGCTGGCTGAGCGCGCGCGCATGCTGGGCCTGAACGTCCAGTTCAAGCCCTTTGATCCAGATGCCCTGCCCCAGCCACAGGCTGCAGGTCAACTGAGTGTGCTGCCGGTAAAAATGCCCGAGACCTGTCAGCCCGGCGTCCTCAACCCGGCCAATGCTACCTATGTACTGAGCACGCTGGAGCTCGCAGGCCGCGGCTGTCTGGACGGTCAGTTTGCCGCAGTAGTCACCGCGCCGGTGCATAAGGGTGTAATCAATGACGCCGGCGTGGTGTTTTCTGGCCATACCGAGTTTTTTGCCGCTCAGACAGGTAGCACACAGGTGGTGATGATGCTCGCCTGCCCCGGCCTTCGAGTCGCATTGGCTACAACTCACCTGCCGTTGCGGGAGGTGGCTGACGCCATTGATCAGTCTTTGCTCGAGCGTGTTCTGCACATCCTCCACGCCGACCTGAAAAACAAATTCGGTATCGCGGAACCGCGCATACTGGTTTGTGGTCTGAACCCCCACGCGGGCGAAGGCGGCCATATGGGCCGCGAAGAAATTGATACCCTCATTCCCGTTCTGGAGCGTTTACGCGCCCAGGGCATGCATCTGGAAGGCCCCTTGCCAGCAGACACTTTATTTACGCCCAAGCACCTGGAGCGTGCCGATGCGGTACTCGCCATGTACCACGACCAGGGCCTGCCTGTGCTCAAGCATATGGGCTTTGGCAACGCGGTGAACATCACTCTGGGCATGCCGATCATCCGCACCTCGGTCGACCACGGCACCGCACTCGATCTCGCCGGCAGCGGCAAAGCCAATCCAGGCAGCCTTCGGGTTGCCCTGGACACGGCGATCACGATGATCGAAGCAAGGGAGGCCGCATGAGCGATTTTGCACCACACCGGGCTCGCAAACGCTTCGGTCAGAACTTTCTACACGATCCAGGCGTCATCAATAATATCCTGCGCGCCGTGGCGCCCCGGGAGGGGCAACACCTTGTGGAAATCGGCCCTGGTCAGGGCGCGATTACCGAAGGGTTGCTTGAAAGTGGCGCCCGGCTTGATGTGGTAGAGCTCGATCACGACCTGCACCCTTTACTGCTTGCCCGCTTTGGCGCCAACACACGCTTTGAGCTGCACAAGGGCGATGCCCTCAAGTTCGATTTCAGCCAGTTGGCGCCAGCCGGGGAAAAGCTCCGCGTGGTCGGCAACCTGCCCTACAACATATCTACCCCGCTGATGTTTCACCTTCTCAAGCAGTCCGACTGCATAGGCGACATGCACTTCATGCTGCAAAAAGAGGTGGTTCAACGCCTTGCCGCTGGTGCGGGCATGAATCATTACGGACGCTTGGGGATCATGGTGCAGTACCACTGCCAGGTTGAGCATCTTTTCGACGTCGGTCCCGGTGCTTTCAAGCCAGCACCCAAGGTCGATTCGGCAATCGTGCGCCTCACCCCTCATGCACAGTTACCACACCCTGCCGAGGATCCGGCCATGCTGGAACTGGTAGTGAGAGAGGCTTTCAATCAGCGCCGCAAGACGCTGCGCAACACGCTCAAGCCCCTGCTGAGCGAAGCAGACATCATTGCCGAAGATCTGGACCCCACCCTGCGACCCGAGCAGGTTGACCTGGCAGGCTTTGTTCGCCTGGCCAACCGTCTGGCGCGGCAAGCCACAGAGGATGCCCAGGCATGAGCGGCTCACCTGTCTACGACATCAGCATTAGCGTCGACACCCGGTATCTTAGCGAACAGTCCGATCCACACGCCAGCCGGTATGCTTTTGCTTACACTATCCACATCCGCAACAGTGGCAATGTACCGGCACAATTGCTGGACCGGCACTGGAAGATCATCGATGGCAACGGCAAGGTCCAGGAGGTCAAAGGACCCGGCGTCATCGGCGAGCAACCGTTGATTGAACCATCTGCCACCTACACTTACACAAGTGGTTGCCTGCTGGAGACACCGGTCGGCTCGATGGAGGGCAGCTACGGCATGCGCGCCACAGATGGCCACAGCTTCCAGGCACCCATTGCGCTATTCAGGCTGGCCAAACCCAACGCCCTTAACTGAAGCCCATTGGCGCACCATACAGGCCCATTGCATGACAACCTACGCTGTCGGCGACCTCCAGGGTTGCCTCGGACCCTTGAAGACCCTGCTGGAAAGAGTCGACTTCAATCCGTCACGCGACACCCTGTGGTCAGTCGGCGACCTGGTCAATCGCGGCCCGGATTCTCTTGGCACTCTGAGGTTTCTTGATAGTCTGGGCGGCGCTTGCATTGCGGTGCTGGGCAATCACGACCTGCATCTGCTGGCAACGGCCCACGACGCCACCCGATTGCGCAATTCAGACACCCTGCTCTCCATCCTGAAAGCAGATGACCGCGTTCAGTTGCTGGATAATTTGCGCCAGCGCCCGCTGGCTCACTTCGATGCCACGCGCGGATTTTTTATGGCTCACGCCGGGATTCCGCCCATATGGACGGTCGCTCAGGCTATGGTCCATGCTGCAGAAGTAGAGGCGGTGTTACGCTCCAAATCCGACTCCAGCGAGTTCCTGAAGCACATGTACGGCAACCAGCCGGACTGCTGGTCGGCCGCCCTGACCGGCATAGAGCGCCTGCGAAGCATTACCAATTACCTGACGCGCATGCGCTTCTGCAAGGCCGACGGCACCCTAGATCTGAAAACCAAGGAAGGCCAGGACACGGCCCCCAATGGCTTTGCTCCCTGGTTCAGTTACCCCCGCAAGGACCCGGATATTCAGGTCGTTTTCGGGCACTGGGCTGCATTGGAGGCCAAGAGCGGTATCCCGGGCATACATGCCCTGGACAGCGGCTGCGTATGGGGCAACTGCATGACCTTGATGAACCTGGACACCGGCGAGCGCCACCAGAGCGATTGTGGAGATTGAACAATGAGTGAATTTGAGCGCATCGGACCGCAACCGGCCAGACAATTGATCGGCCAGGGTGCCGCCGTGGTTGATATCCGTGATCCGCAGAGTTTTGCTGCTGGCCATATTGGCGGCGCCAAACACCTGGACAACAATTCCCTGCCCGCTTTTGTGGCAGCTGCAGACCGAGAACAACCGCTCATCGTCTGTTGCTATCACGGCAATTCCAGCCAATCGGCGGCGGCCTATTTTGCTGACCTCGGCTTTGCCCGTGTGTTCAGCCTTGACGGCGGTTATGAACTCTGGAGCCATCAGTTCCCGGATAATATTTCCCGACCAGATCCCGAGGCCTGATGTTTGGCGGGTATTACAATTTTTTCCAATTTATCGATGTCAGCTACGAGCAAACCAACTATTCTGTGATCAAGGCAATCATTAATTGAAAGCCGGTCTGCCGGCTTCCGCCAAAACGGGAGCCTGCCGGGTCACTTCTGGCAACTACCTCGCCAGCTAGCCGATTCGACAGACTCCCCGACCATGCCTGTTGCGTTGGTGCTGGGGGGATTCATGCTTCATTTTATACCGTCGCCCTCTACCGGCCGTCAGGCTGGCTACCTCCCGGAAGCCACAGACCTCATTCCAGCTCTAGCGAGGTCGAGTCATGAGCATATTCAGCCATTTCCAGAACCGCTTTGAAACCACCCGGCAGGAAGAATTCAGCCTGCAGGAGTATCTCGACCTGTGCAAGGCAGACCCCTTGACCTATGCCACGGCGTCGGAGCGTCTACTCAAGGCGATCGGCGAGCCGGAGCTGATCGACACCTCGCTGGATCCACGCCTGTCGCGGATTTTTTCCAACAAGATCATCAAACGCTATCCTGCCTTTGCCGATTTCCACGGGATGGAGGATGCGATCGAGCATATCGTCTCCTTCTTCCGTCATGCAGCCCAGGGCCTGGAAGAGCGCAAACAGATTCTTTACTTGCTGGGCCCGGTTGGTGGCGGCAAATCCTCGCTCGCCGAAAAGCTCAAGGCACTGATGCAGCAGGTGCCGTTCTATGCCATCAAGGGCTCGCCGGTCTTCGAGTCGCCGCTTGGTCTGTTCAGCCCCGAGGAGGACGGCGCCATTCTGGAGGAGGACTACGGCATTCCACGCCGCTACGTGAACAGCATCATGTCGCCCTGGGCGGTCAAGCGGCTGCACGAGTTCAACGGTGACATCAGCCAGTTCCGCGTGGTCAAACTGTACCCCTCGATCCTGCAGCAGGTTGCGATCGCCAAGACCGAGCCGGGTGACGAGAACAACCAGGATATATCCGCACTGGTGGGCAAGGTGGATATCCGCAAGCTTGAGGAGTTCCCGCAGAACGACCCCGACGCCTACAGCTACTCAGGCGCACTTTGCCGGGCCAACCAGGGCCTGATGGAATTCGTGGAGATGTTCAAGGCTCCGATCAAGGTACTGCATCCGCTGCTGACCGCCACCCAGGAGGGTAACTACAACAGCACAGAGGGGCTGGGTGCGATCCCGTTCAACGGCGTGATCCTCGCCCACTCCAACGAGTCCGAGTGGCACACCTTCCGCAACAACAAGAACAACGAGGCCTTCATCGACCGGATCTACATCGTCAAGGTGCCCTACTGCCTGCGCGTCAGTGACGAAATCCAGATCTACCAGAAACTGCTGACCACGAGCTCGCTGGCCCACGCCCACTGTGCGCCGGACACGTTGAAGATGCTGGCCCAGTTCACCGTACTGTCGCGCCTCAAGGAGCCGGAAAACTCCAACGTCTATTCCAAAATGCGGGTGTATGACGGCGAGAACCTCAAGGATACCGATCCCAAGGCCAAGTCGATCCAGGAATACCGTGACAACGCCGGTGTGGACGAAGGCATGAACGGCCTGTCGACACGTTTTGCGTTCAAGATTCTGTCCCGCGTATTCAACTACGACAATACCGAGGTCGCAGCCAACCCGGTGCACCTGCTCTATGTTCTGGAGCAGCAGATCGAACAGGAGCAGTTTACCAACGAGGTGAGCGAACGATATCTGCGCTTCATCAAGGAATACCTGGCGCCACGCTACGTAGACTTCATCGGCAAGGAAATCCAGACCGCCTATCTGGAGTCCTACAGCGAATACGGACAGAACATCTTCGATCGTTACGTGATGTATGCCGATTTCTGGATCCAGGATCAGGAGTACCGCGACCCCGATACCGGCGAGATTCTCAATCGTATGGCACTCAACGAGGAGCTGGAAAAAATCGAAAAGCCCGCGGGTATCAGCAATCCGAAGGACTTCCGTAACGAGATAGTCAACTTCATGCTCCGCGCCCGAGCCCAGAACAACGGACGCAACCCCTCGTGGCTGTCCTACGAGAAGCTGCGCATGGTGATCGAGAAGAAGATGTTCTCCAACACCGAAGACCTGCTACCGGTCATCAGCTTCAACGCCAAGGCCTCCAAGGAAGACCAGAAGAAACACGGCGATTTCGTCAGCCGCATGATCGAGCGCGGCTATACCGAGAAACAGGTACGTCTGCTGTCGGAATGGTATCTGCGGGTGCGCAAAGCCCAGTAAAAAGCGAGCGGCAAGCTTCAAGCCGCAAGCTTCAAGCGAAAAGATGCCTCGGAGGCGCAGGCAGACATCAGTGTCAGAATTCAGCAAGGCCAGCTTCAAGCTTGCAGCTTGCGGCTTGCAGCTTGAACTGGAGGGCCCATGAGCTATGTGATTGACCGACGCCTGAACGGCAAAAACAAGAGCACGGTGAACCGTCAGCGGTTCCTGCGCCGTTACAAGACCCATATCAAGAAAGCGGTCGAGGAAGCGGTCGGGCGACGGTCGATCACCGATCTTGAGCATGGCGAGCAGATCAGCATCCCCGGCCGCGATATCGACGAGCCGATCTTTCACCATGGCCGCGGTGGACGCAATACCGGAGTGCATCCCGGCAACCGTGAGTTCAGCATGGGAGATCGCATCCCCCGCCCGGAAGGTGGAGGGGGCGGAGGGGGCGGCAGCCAAGCCGGCGATAATGGCGAAGGCATGGACGAGTTTGTCTTCCAGATTACCCAGGAAGAGTTTCTCGACTTCATGTTCGAGGACCTGGCACTGCCGAACCTGGTCAAGCGACATCTGGTCGGCACCGATACCTTCAAGCCCGTGCGTGCCGGCATCAGCAGCCAGGGCAACCCTTCGCGGATAAATATAGTGCGCTCCATGCGCTCGGCCCATGCCCGGCGTATCGCCCTCAGTGGCGGCAGCCGATCGCGACTGCGCGAGGCAACACTGGAACTAGAACAACTCAAACTGGAGCAGCCTGACAATTTCACCGACATACGCCTGCTCGAAGAGGAAATCGGACAGCTGCGCCAGCGTATCGATCGCATCCCGTTTCTGGACACTTTCGATCTGCGCTACAACCTGATCTCCCAGCAACCCAGCCCTAGCTCCAAGGCCGTGATGTTCTGTCTGATGGACGTCTCAGGCTCAATGACCCAGGCCACCAAAGACCTGGCCAAACGTTTTTATATTCTTTTGTACATGTTCCTGCAGCGCAATTACGAGCGTATCGAGGTCGTCTTCATCCGCCATCACACAAGCGCCAAGGAGGTCGACGAGGAGGAATTTTTCTACTCCCGGGAAACCGGTGGCACCATCGTTTCCAGTGCGCTGCGGCTGATGCAGGAAATCGTCGAGCAGCGCTACTCCCCCAATGAATGGAACATATATTGCGCCCAGGCCTCCGATGGCGATAACTGGAACGACGACTCGCCGATCTGCCGCGAGCTACTGATCCGCAAGATCATGCCGGCCATGCAGTATTACTGTTATGTTGAAATCACCCCGCGCGAGCACCAGGCACTCTGGTACGAGTACGAGCAGGTCGCCGCACACTTCCCTGACGGCTTTGCCCAGCAGCAGATCGTGGACACCAACGATATCTATCCGGTATTCCGCAAACTTTTCCAGAAAAGGATGGCCACATGACCCGGCAATTCATTTCCACGGGCTCGGAATGGACGTTCGACCTGATCCGCGAATACGACCGGGAGATCGGCCGTATCGCCCGCGACGTGTATGGGCTGGATACCTACCCGAATCAGATCGAGGTCATCACCGCCGAGCAGATGATGGACGCCTATGCCTCAGTCGGGATGCCTCTGGGCTATCACCACTGGTCCTATGGCAAGCATTTTCTGCACACCGAAAAAAATTACAAGCGCGGCCAGATGGGCCTGGCCTACGAGATTGTGATCAACTCAGACCCCTGCATTGCCTACCTGATGGAAGAGAACAGCATGCCCATGCAGGCGCTGGTCATCGCCCACGCCTGTTATGGCCACAACTCCTTCTTCAAGGGCAACTACCTGTTCCGCAGCTGGACTGATGCCAGCGCGATCATCGACTACCTGGTCTTTGCCCGGCACTACATCAATGAATGCGAGGAGCGTCATGGCATCGATGCAGTAGAAGATATCCTCGACTCCTGCCATGCCTTGATGAACTACGGGGTCGATCGCTACAAGCGGCCCTATCCGATCTCCGCGGAAGAAGAGCGTCAACGCCAGCAGGAACGCGAAGAGCACCTGCAGCGCCAGGTCAACGATCTGTGGCGCACCATACCTGTGTCCGCCGAAGCCCAGCAGCGTCAACATGAAGAACCACGCTACCCGAGCGAACCTCAGGAAAATCTACTCTATTTTATTGAAAAGAATGCACCACTGCTGGAGCCATGGCAGCGCGAGATTGTGCGTATCGTGCGCAAGGTGGCGCAGTACTTCTACCCGCAGCGTCAGACCCAGGTGATGAACGAGGGCTGGGCAACTTTCTGGCATTACACCCTGCTCAACCATCTGTATGACGAGGGCAAGGTAAACGAAGGCTTCATTATGGAGTTTCTACAATCGCACACCAGTGTGATCTATCAGCCTCCATTCGATAGCCAGTGGTACAGCGGTATTAACCCCTATGCGCTGGGTTTCGCGATGATGACCGACATCCGCCGCATTTGCGAAAATCCCACCGAGGAGGATCGACGCTGGTTTCCTGACATAGCGGGCAGTGACTGGCTGGAGACCCTCAAGTTCGCCATGCGTACCTTCAAGGACGAGAGCTTTATTCTGCAGTTTCTGTCGCCCAAAGTGATCCGTGATATGAAACTGTTCGCGATCACCGATGACGAAATAGACGATCATCTGGAAGTAGCTGCAATTCATGACGACAGCGGCTATCGCGCTGTGCGCCAGCATCTGGCCGCACAGTACAACCTGGGCAACCGTGAACCCAACATCCAGGTATGGTCGGTCGACCGGCGCGGTGATCGTTCTTTGACCCTTCACCACCAGCGACATGACGGCAAACCCCTGGGTGAAAGCACCAGCAAGATGCTGCGCCATCTGCACCGGTTATGGGGCTTCGATATACATCTGCAGAGTCTTGAGGGCGATGACGTAGTGTATGAACTGCACATACCACCGCGCGCCGACAGCATGGGCGACCGGCTGCCGCGCTTCGACCTCAACATCCCGCCGATCTAGGGGAAGCCGCAAGCGGCAAGCTTCAAGCTTCAAGCTTCAAGCTTCAAACCAAACCAAACCAAACCAAATCAAACCAAACCAAACCAAACCAATCCAATCCAATCCAATCCAAGCCAAGCCAAAGCCAAAGCCTCCCCCTGTTGAGCCGGTCACATAGGTAACACCACAAACCGGCCACATAGGTAACACCTATGTTGGCCGTATTACTCGTCCCC
>NZ_VTTI01000044.1:407-647 GCF_008641105.1 Halopseudomonas salina | reverse complement strand
AGGCCCACCTAGCCTTCTCCGTCCCCCCATCGCAATTGTAAGAAGTACGGGAATATTAACCCGTTTCCCATCGACTACGCCTTTCGGCCTCGCCTTAGGGGTCGACTTACCCTGCCCCGATTAACGTTGGACAGGAACCCTTGGTCTTCCGGCGAGGAGGTTTTTCACCCCCTTTATCGTTACTCATGTCAGCATTCGCACTTCTGATACGTCCAGCATGCGTTACCACACACCTTCAAC
>NZ_VTTI01000044.1:0-277 GCF_008641105.1 Halopseudomonas salina | reverse complement strand
GCTTTCTTTAAATGATGGCTGCTTCTAAGCCAACATCCTGGCTGTCTGAGCCTTCCCACATCGTTTCCCACTTAGTAGTAATTTGGGACCTTAGCTGGCGGTCTGGGTTGTTTCCCTCTCCACGACGGACGTTAGCACCCGCCGTGTGTCTCCCGGATAGTACTTACTGGTATTCGGAGTTTGCAAAGGGTTGGTAAGTCGGGATGACCCCCTAGCCTTAACAGTGCTCTACCCCCAGTAGTATTCGTCCGAGGCGCTACCTAAATAGCTTTCGGGG
>NZ_VTTI01000043.1:337-660 GCF_008641105.1 Halopseudomonas salina | reverse complement strand
CACTGGAACTGAGACACGGTCCAGACTCCTACGGGAGGCAGCAGTGGGGAATATTGCACAATGGGCGCAAGCCTGATGCAGCCATGCCGCGTGTGTGAAGAAGGCCTTCGGGTTGTAAAGCACTTTCAGTCGTGAGGAAGGTAGTGTAGTTAATAGCTGCATTATTTGACGTTAGCGACAGAAGAAGCACCGGCTAACTCCGTGCCAGCAGCCGCGGTAATACGGAGGGTGCGAGCGTTAATCGGAATTACTGGGCGTAAAGCGCATGCAGGTGGTTTGTTAAGTCAGATGTGAAAGCCCGGGGCTCAACCTCGGAATTGCAT
>NZ_VTTI01000043.1:0-303 GCF_008641105.1 Halopseudomonas salina | reverse complement strand
CTAGAGTACTGTAGAGGGGGGTAGAATTTCAGGTGTAGCGGTGAAATGCGTAGAGATCTGAAGGAATACCGGTGGCGAAGGCGGCCCCCTGGACAGATACTGACACTCAGATGCGAAAGCGTGGGGAGCAAACAGGATTAGATACCCTGGTAGTCCACGCCGTAAACGATGTCTACTTGGAGGTTGTGGCCTTGAGCCGTGGCTTTCGGAGCTAACGCGTTAAGTAGACCGCCTGGGGAGTACGGTCGCAAGATTAAAACTCAAATGAATTGACGGGGGCCCGCACAAGCGGTGGAGCATGTG
>NZ_VTTI01000042.1 GCF_008641105.1 Halopseudomonas salina | reverse complement strand
TAACGCAGAGCTTTGCGGCAATTTTGTAGCCGCGAAGCGGTGAAGAAATTGTCCGACAAGAGCGACTTGTTAAGCCTCTCGCGCCAGAAGCTTCGTAATATGGTCAAATGCAGCCAACTTAGCTTGATCTAAGGTCTTGAAGTTTCTTCTGCTGTGCATAACCAAGGAATTGTCCTCTGAGCTTAGAGTGGCCGCCCAATCAGATGCACGTCGATAAACCGTAATCCGGAACCCGTCGGATTTAATCCAAGGATTACCTTTAGCAGAAATCCTCCATTTCCTTGAAAGCCAGCGCTTTCGTTTTCCAGATCGGTTTTTCATGGACGACTCTCTGGTCCGAGCCGCAGCAACGTCGCCCTCCATATGACCCGCACAGATGCAGCCTACTTCTAGGATGTCTGGATAATTTGGATGCTCCATGTGATGCACGAAGCGGATCGTCTGCGATTCACACATACCGCATTCTGTTTGTGGCTCGCCAAGATCCTCGATATCAACACAATGCCAACCTTTATGAGGTACGCCAGCCTTTGACCACTTGCCGCGCCCTGCTGCTACGAGCTGTTCTTCTCGACTTTCCGTTGGCATGAAGAGGCTCCTGCTAGGTGGCTTAACGCCCGCAGCACGCGCAGCTTTGTAGTGAAGGCGAAGCCGCAACGAAAAAGCTGTCGCTGTGCCTGCGATTGT
>NZ_VTTI01000041.1 GCF_008641105.1 Halopseudomonas salina | reverse complement strand
TTAACGCCCGCAGCACGCGCAGCTTTGTAGTGAAGGCGAAGCCGCAACGAAAAAGCTGTCGCTGTGCCTGCGATTGTTAGCACTTTTATTGGAAATAAAGCTTTGCATTATTTTCAACCGCCACCTGACACAAGCTTACTAAGGCATCGGTCATTGGCTCACCATCAATGTTTTGTAATGAAGCATTGAGGTTATTTCCAGGTTCATATGGGGTTTGCCTCGACCAATCGTACTCTATTTTCTGAGGCGGCAACTTGGCTAATACTTTCTTTATGTAAGTTAACTCCTCAATTAGATTCTCACACTCTTGAGGCGTCCAGTAACCATCCGAATCATGATGATTTATTAGGAGCTTGCAATTTTTGGGGTCTACGTTTTCTTTGATGGAATCAATGAATTTACCATAGTCGTGATATGTCCCAACTTGGAATCCATCTATCTCTTCATCATCCTGCGTGAAAACCGCCAGATATAGGCTCATGCCCTTTGCCTCAAAATACGAATTCTGCTTTGTCCTTTATCATCTACTAATGACTCGATGGCCTCTTGGAGCTTAGAACTAACTATGCATATGTCAGGGATTTTGATCATCAAATATGAGTTTTCTTCACTACATAGGCGAGCAAAATACTGAATCTCATTTGTGAGTTTCAGTTCAGATACATTTTTGTACATTCCATAGCCAATATGGCTTCTACTGTCGATG
Organism: Halopseudomonas salina; assembly: GCF_008641105.1. The sequence goes on along the minus strand of NZ_VTTI01000041.1, from coordinate 20 downwards.
TATTTCATAGAGTGCTAACG
>NZ_VTTI01000004.1:373058-408413 GCF_008641105.1 Halopseudomonas salina | reverse complement strand
TGCTCTCGGCAATATCAGTCCAGCAGAGTTTGAGCGCAGATGCGCATAACAGTGTCTACTTTTTGTGGGCAGGACCAGTTTTAAGGTAGCATCTACTAATGCCAACTTTCTTTAAAATTGTAGTGGTTTGCATAGCAATTAGCGTGACGCTGGTGAACGTAGTTTTGGTGACCGGCGACTCTGCAATGGAATCTTCTATTGCTCAAGCTAAGGACGAGAAACATTCAGAGTTAATCGAAAGTGGTGCTTCACAGAATGAAATTGACAAGGAGCTTATTTACGTTGAGAAAAAGATTAAATTGATCAATCAGTGGGAAAAATCTCAATTTGAAGATTTTGTGGCAGCCACAATGTTTGCAAGCATTTTGGGGTTCTTGGCTGGCGGCTTTATTTTTGCCTTTTTTGTTCGAAAGGTGTTCCGAAAAACGCAATTGGTATTGATATTTTTTGCATCATTAACCCCAGCGTTATGGCAAGCGTTTTTGTTTGGCACAGACGCAAGAGGTTTAACCATTCTATCTTCAATTGAATCAAAAGATTTCTCTTTCAATCCTTATGCAAAAGATGGTGGCTTCATTAGTCCTACAATGGCTTCTTGGCTCTTTATAAATCACCCTGAATTATATAATGAATGCGGAATGCTTTCCGAAAAGTTAGATCAATGTGATATGCCAATCATTTTTTACATAGGTAACACTCTTGAGTTTGGTAGTAGCGAAGTAACCGAGCGGCAATATAGCCTTCTAGAGGCGGCTATTAGCGACGGCGCTTCTTTAACTGAAGATTACGATGGCTTGGCACCTATACATCAAGCCATTCTATTCAATAACCCCCGTTATACCAAGCTGCTACTTGATTCTGGTGCCGACATTGGGCAGAGAATTAATAGGCCAGATAAATCTTACAATGGATATGACGCGGTAGAGTATTTGAATTATCTTGATCAGAAAGGCAAGCAAGACTTCAATCAATTGAAGTTGGTGATCAATGAGAAACTTAACAAACGCGTCAATTAGGACGCTCGCAAACTCGCGCCTATTACGCGGGCGTTAGCCATGTCATGGAGCCTCATACTTTCAGACAGAATGTTTACAAATAAAAATCATGGGGTTACGCACATGAAGTTTTTATTGGTATTTTTGATTTTGATACCATCTGTGGTTTTTGCAAGTAGTTCAAAGTTTCAGCGAGTTGCACAAGATGTTAAGGCGATTGGAACTTCTCTTTCTGCTCGTATAGGGATTTCCGTTCTTGATACTCAGAATGGAGAATACTGGGATTACAATGGCAACCAGCGGTTCCCCCTAACAAGCACTTTTAAAACAATAGCTTGCGCTAAGTTGCTCTATGATGCTGAGCAAGAAAAAGTTAATCCCAGCAGTACGTTCGAGATTAAGAAAACAGATCTAGTGGCCTATTCCCCTGTAGTAGAAAAGCAAGTAGGACAGGCAATCACACTCGATGATGCGTGCTTCGCAACTATGACTACAAGTGATAATACTGCGGCAAATATCATCTTAAGTGCTGTAGGGGGCCCCGAAGGCGTTACTGATTTTCTAAGACAAATCGGGGACAAAGAAACTCGTCTAGACCGTATTGAACCTGAGTTAAATGAAGCCAAGCTCGATGATTTGAGGGATACGACAACGCCTAAGGCAATAGCCAGTACTTTAAATAAATTATTATTTGGTTCCGTACTTTCCGAAACGAACCAGAAAAAATTAGAGTCTTGGATGGTGAACAATCAAGTCACTGGTAATTTACTGCGTTCAGTATTGCCAGTGGGATGGAATATTGCGGATCGCTCAGGAGCCGGCGGTTTCGGCGCTCGGAGTATTACAGCGTTTGTGTGGAGTGAGCATCAATCCCCAATTATTGTAAGTATCTATCTAGCTCAAACAGAGGCTTCAATGGCAGACCGAAATGATGCGATTGTTAAAATTGGTCGTTCAATTTTTGACGTTTATACATCACAGTCACGTTGATAAGGCTAACAAAGCCAATCACGGCGACAGCTTATCCGTTGCGGCTACGCCTCCACTACAAAGCTGCGCGTGTTGGCGACGTTATGCCCTTCTTTCAGTGTCCTTTGCCATACATTAACGCTTGACGTTATTAACGCTCTGCGTCACTATTTCTTTATGATCATATCGTTCAAGTGTAAGGATACCGAGAAGCTGGCAGGCGGGCGCCGCGTCAGACGCTTTGTCAATTTCGAGCGAGTTGCCTTGCGGAAGATCCGGCAACTCCAGGCTGCAAGTCAGCTTGATGATCTTAAAGTACCGCCCGGCAATATGTTGGAGCCGTTGCATGGTGACCGCCAGGGTCAGCACAGCATTCTAATCAACAGGCAGTTCCGGGTTTGCTTCCGCTGGACCAAGGCTGGTGCGGAAGATGTCGAAATTGTTGATTACCATTAGGAGGTGACTCATGCGCAACATTGAAGCTGTAACGCCAGGCGAGTTACTGAAGGAAGAGTTTCTTGAGCCAATGGGTATTTCTCAATACCGTTTGGCCAAAGAAATTGGGGTGCCTGCTCAGAGAATCGGCCAGATTATTGCTGGAAAGCGTTCGATAACCGCAGACACGGACCTGCGACTTTGTCGCTTCTTTGGTTTGTCCAATGGCTATTGGTTGCGAGCTCAGGCGGCCTACGACACTGAGATTGCGGAAGATGCCCTTGAGGATCAACTGAAGAACATTCGTCCGTGGAGTGCTGTATCAGAAATCGGGCACAGGGCATAACCAACGGCTGCACAGCGACCGATTTTCCGCCGCTTCGCGGCTACAAACCGGTCCATGAGTTCGCACGTTATGCATGACGTGCGTCTTGACGTACGTGCTTGGAAGCGTACACTTGGTGAAAAGTTGATCACGCAAGAGGTGCGTCATGACTGGAATCACAGCAACTGAGGCGCGCAGCAACCTTTATCGGTTGATTGACGAGACTGCCGAATCCCACCAGCCAATCGTCATTATGGGCAAGCGAAACAAAGCTGTTCTGATCTCGGAGGATGACTGGTCTGCCATTCAGGAAACGCTTTACCTACTGTCCGTACCGGGTATGCGTGAGTCTATTCGTGAGGGAATGGATACCTCCGTGGATGAATGCGATGAGGAGCTGAACTGGTGACATGGAAGTTGGTTTACACCAAACAAGCCCAGAAGGACGCAAAGAAGCTGGCCTCCAGCGGCCTCAAGCCAAAAGCCCAAGAGTTGTTGGCACTAATTGCAGAAGATCCGTATCGCAAGCCACCCCCGTTTGAGAAGCTTATTGGTGATCTTGCGGGTGCTTATTCACGCCGCATCAATATCCAGCACCGCCTGGTATACCAAGTGCTTGAAGAGGAGAAAGTGGTAAAAGTGCTCCGCCTCTGGAGCCACTACGAATAATGCATAACCAGTAGCTGTTGCCGGACAATTTCTCCGCCGCTCCGCGGCTACAAACTGGTCCGTGAGTTCGGGCGTTAGATCAGTAGTGATACCGGAGCTGGGCGATAAGCAAAGCGTCATCCGTGGCCTTGTAAACTATTCGGTGTTCTTCATTTATCCGGCGAGACCAGTACCCCGCAAGGCTGTGTTTGAGGGGTTCTGGTTTGCCAACACCTTCGAATGGTTCTCGCTTGGTCTCTTTGACCAGCTTGTTGATTCGGTTAAGAATCTTTTTGTCGGTTTTCTGCCAGTACAGATAATCTTCCCAGGCATTCTCGGAGAAGATAAGTTTCATTCAAGAAGTTCCTTCTCTTGGCCACCGCCTTGCTCCAGCTCGGCAGCGGAGTCCAGCAAACGCCTTGCGTTTCTTGGTGCGCGCAGGAGGTATGCAGTTTCTTGCAGGGCCTCGTAGTCATCAAGGGAGATCATTACCACGGACTGCGACTTGCTCCTTGTGATGATCACAGGGGAATGGTCTTCACAGACCTGTTCCATGGTTTTTGCTAGGTTGGTTCTAGCGGCTGTGTAGCTAATGGCATCCATAAGGCTTTTCCTGTACAGGATATTGAACATGATCAGGATACCGTACGTAAAAGGATTTAACAATCGACTGCATGGCGACCGATTCTCCGCCCCTCCGCGGCTACAAACCGGCGCGTGAGCAAAGCGTTAAAGCCAAAAAGCTGAGCCGTGGCACCAAGCGCCCATCCGTGCCAGAATTGGCCGATACGCGAACGAGAGGTTTCTTCCATGAATCTCCAGAAAATTGAAGACGAGGCGCTCCACCTTCCCAGGGAGGAGCGAGCCCAACTGATCCAGCGACTGGTTCTGAGTCTTGAGTCTCCGTCAGAAGAAGAGCTCAGGTCCGATTGCTTGCTTGAGGCTCGGCGAAGAAGCAAAGAACTCGATAATGGCTCAGTTCGGGCGGTGTCCGGTGAGGATGTCATGCGGAAGGCTAAAGCCCTGATCAAATGAATTATTATTTTCACCCGGCAGCGTAAGCCGAGTTTCTCGAATCAGTTGGCTATTACGAGTCAAAGGTTCCGGGATTGGGTGGTGCCTTCACGGAGGAATTTGAGGCCCTAGCCAGTTTACTTGGTGCGTCACCAAGAGCCTGGCAAGTCGAATTGCCGCCAGATATTCGTAGAGTGCCCCTTCACAGATTTCCGCTATCCATCCTTTACCGAGAGAAGCCTTATGGCTTTCAAGTTCTGGCTGTTGCCCATGACCGGCGACGTCATCAGTACTGGCTTGGCAGGCTTTGACAATTGGCTGCACACGTGCCGGGCGTTAGCGCGTAATTCAACTATCACCATGCGCTACAGGAACATCTTCCATGACCCTCTCCACCTGGCTTATCTATGTAACGGCGGTCGTTGTTCTCACCGTCACCCCTGGGCCTAGTGTGCTGATGTGCGTCTCTACTTCAGTCAACCACGGGGCGCGCAAAGCACTCATTGCTTCGCTAGGGAGTACAACCGCAATCGTGGGGATCATGGCGTTGTCGGCTCTTGGCTTGGGCGCAGCCCTTGCAGCGTCAGAGGTGCTGTTCACCGCCCTTAAATGGTTAGGCGCGGCCTATCTTGCATACCTCGGCATTTCGTCCATTCTTTCTTCCACCAGGGATATTGACGTCTCCGGCGCTGCAGTGGTGTCCACAAGAAAGCGCCTCTTCGCTCAAGGTCTACTAGTCGGAGCGAGTAATCCAAAGGCTCTTCTCTTTTTTGGCGCACTCTTTCCGCAATTCATCATCCCGAGTGAGCCTCACGCTCCGCAGTTTCTACTGCTCGGTGTCACATTCATATTCTTTGAGTTGATGTGGCTTACCATCTATGCGCTTTCAGCGTCCAGAGCCAAACATTGGCTCCAGCAACCACTTCGCGCCAAGCTTTTTAATCGAATCACTGGCGTCGTATATCTTGCTGCTGCTGGTCTGCTCGCAGGAAGCAAACGTGCGAGCGCCTAACCAAATGTTCAAGATGTTCGCTACGCTCTCTGGGACTGGCTAAAACCAGCCCTTAACCAGGTGTCAGCTGTGATTGCCACCCCTTCCTCGCGCAATTGAACGTGACCCCCGCGGCGGCATGCGGCAGTGCGAATTAGGCGCGAGGATGCGCTAGCCCTCCAGATCATTCCCCGGCCTCTGCCGGGGTTTGTGTTTTTGGGCGCGCATCACAGCCGCTGAAAATTATCTTGGACGTCTAATAGCCCCCTGGATTAATCTCGTCCTACGCAAAGGAATGCGAGCTACATCCCGCCTCCAGGCAAGAGTCGCCTGCACTCCTTTCAAAGCTGATTTAACGCAATTCTTCTACTCCCTCGGGAACAGGGCCGCGCGTAAGTGCGCCTGGGTTATGGCGAATAGAAAAAGGCGTTTCCATGCCGATCAAATTTAGTGGAGCCAAGACATGATTGACGCTGCCAGATTATTCGCTGCCGTTGCGCTTTTCTGTTTTGGCCTCTATCTGGTTTTCGACCTGTTTGTGAATGGCTTTGATTTCCTGGTCCTTGCCTGGGCCATAGGCTGCTTTGTCCTTGCCCATTACGTTAAGCCAAGGCGTGATAGCTCCGACAAATTTTCCGTTCTCGATTGTATTGAATTGGCAATCGATATTCCTTTCAGGGTGCTTTCTGGCGGGCTCCGTACGGTCTGCAAGCCTTTCAAAGATGATATCGATGGTTTTGATATTTAGAGGATAAGAAGAGCAGCACTATTGCGGGCTGGTAGAAGCAAACAATTAACGGATGGAACCCCTAAGGAGATACACCTATGAGCGAATCATTACTTGGCCGTGTTGCCCGGCTGGTTGGCGGAACTTTTACCTCGGTGGTCGATGCGACAGAGAATGTGGCGCCGGAGGTGGTGGCCCGTCAGGCGATCGAAGAAGTTGATCGGGCTATTGATGAAGTACGGGCGGAGATTGGGCGCAAGCAGGCCAATAGGCACAATGCCAACCGGGAGCTGTCGTCACTGAATAGGCGGGCGGAAGATCTCAAGGCTCAGATACAGACGGCCTTGCAGCAGGGGCGCGACGATCTTGCAGAAGCAGGAGTGAATGAACTTGTGGGCATAGAGGACCGGCTTCCTATTATCGAAAGCCTAGTGGCAACTACCCAGCAAGAGGAACAGGAACTGAACCGCTATTTGTCGGGGTTGCGTTCCAAGCAGGAAGAAATGGAGCGGGATCTGCAGGTTATCCGTGATCGCAAGCGCGCGGACGCGGGACAGCTGACGGGTGAAACTGGAAGCTCTGCCAGCGGCTCTTCAATCGAGCGCCGGGTCGAGAAAGCTGGAGGCGCAGTTGCCCGTGTTAAAGCCTCTGTCACGGGGTTGCCCACTGGAGCTGAGACCGGTGACGCTTCCGCGCGCGCCGAGTTGGAGGAGTTGCACCGTAAAAACCGGGTTGCGGAGCGGTTGGCGGCACTGAAAAAGGAAGGCTGAGGTGCTCGATCTACTATTGGCAAACGCCAACATTCCGTTCGCGATCGCGCTGACACTGATGGTGATCATCGGAGTGTTCGAGGGTGTGGGGGCCGTGGTGGGTGTCGGCCTGGGAAACATGCTCGATTCGTTCATTCCGGACTTCAGCGTCAACTCCGATTTCGAAGTGGCAGATGCAGGATCAAACTCGGCTTTGTCGCGGCTTCTGGGCTGGCTGAAGGTGGGCAAGGTACCCATTCTGATGTTGTTGGTGATCTTTCTGACCGCCTTTGGCTGTATTGGTCTGGCCATGAATTTTGCGCTCAACAGTGCGCTTGGCGTCATGTTGCCGGCACTGGTGTCCGTCCCCCTCGCTTTTCTGATAGCGCTGCCGTTCACGCGCTGGGGGGCGTCTGCCCTCGAAGCCGTCATGCCAAAAAACGAGACCTCCTCGGTGTCGCTGGAAACGCTCATCGGCCGTGAAGCTGTTGTCACCATTGGTCAGTCAAGCAGCGGCCATTCGGCCGAAGCGCGAGTGCGCGACCAACATGGCCAAACGCACTATGTAATGGTGCTGGCCGAGGAAGGGCACGGACCCTTCGGGCCAGGCATGCCGCTGCTTATAGTGCGGCGTGAGGGCAACCAGTTTGTTGTAATAAAGGGCGACTCCTCCGTTCTGGATAACGAAAAAAATCAAGGAATCAGATAATGGGAAATGCAAGTAACCTCGCTTTTGTATTGATTGTTGCAGGTGTCAGTTTTTTTGCTCTGTTAGTGCTCGGCGTCATTCTTGCGCGACTTTATACCCGCGCAAACAAGGAACGGGCGTTTGTACGGACAGGTTTTGGCGGGGAGAAAATAATCAAGGACGGCGGCGCCATGGTGTTCCCGGTGCTGCACGAGATCATCTACGTGAACATGAACACCTTGCGGCTGGAGGTGCGGCGGGCAAATGATCAGGCGCTGATTACCAAGGACCGCCTGCGCGTTGATGTGACCGCCGAATTCTACGTGCGGGTTAAACCTGATAACGAGTCCATTGCCACCGCTGCGCAAACCCTTGGAGCGCGCACGCAGCGTCCCGAGGAGCTCAAGGAACTGATCGAGGGTAAATTTGTGGATGTACTCCGGTCTGTGGCGGCGGGTATGACCATGGAACAACTCCATGAAGAGCGGGTGTCCTTTGTGCAGGAAGTTCAGACCAGCTGCGCCGAAGACCTGTTCAAGAACGGTCTTGAACTGGAATCTGTTTCCCTGACTGGCCTGGACCAAACGGCCAAGGAATACTTCAACGCGGAAAACGCCTTTGACGCTGAAGGTCTTACCAAGCTTACCGAGCAGCTTGAATCGCGCCGCAAGATTCGCAACGACATTGAACAGGAAACCATGGTCGAGATTCAGATGAAATCGACCGATGCCGCCAAGCGCAAACTGGGTATCCAACAGGACGAGGAATTTGCTCGCCTGGAGCAGACACAGCAGATTGAAAACCGTCGTGCCAGTCAGCAATCCGATATAGCGCGGGTGGGCGCAGAACGCCGTCGCGAAGCCGAGGAGGCGGACATCACCGCCAACCGCGCGGTGGAGCTGGCGCGCATTGCCATGGAAGAAGAAACCCAGAATCGCGACATCGAAAAGAGTAAACGTCTGGAGCTCTCCAAGCAGGATCAGAAAATTGCTGTCGCAGAGAAGTCGAAGGATGAGTCCCGCGCCGCGGCGGAGGCGGATGAAGCTCGCGCCCAGGCAGTCGCCAAGGAGGAGGGAGTAATCACCGTGCGTGAAACCGCACGTGCTGAGCGGGAAAAACGCATTGTCGTGATCAAGGCACAGGAAAGCGCCGAGCGCGAAGCCATTGGCGTGACAGTAGAAGCAGAGGCGCGCAAGGCAGCCGCTACTGATGAAGCTGACGCCATTCGTGTGACCGCCGATGCGGAAGCCGGCGCGATTAAAGTCAAAGCTGAGGCGGAGGCTGAGGGCGCGCGTCAGCTGAACGAAGCGAAAAACCTGCTGAGTCGGGAGCAGGTGGCGTTCGCCGAGAAGATGGAGATGATTGCCCAACTGCCGAAGATCATGGAGCAGGCCATGAAGCCGGCCGAGAAGATCGACAGCATCAAGATCTTCGATATAAGCGGCGCACCGGGTTTCAACGGTGGGGGCGCGGCTGAAGGCAGCAGCAACGGAGGTGGATCAAACCTCTCGGATCAGCTGGTTAATGCCATGTTGAAACATCGCGCCAACGTGCCACTGCTGGATTCCATTCTCAAAGAAGTGGGGCTTGAACACCTGGACCCACGCTCAATCATCGATGGCAAGGTGTTTGACAGGAAGGATTCGGAAGAAAATCCGAACCAGCATACGGGTACAAGCAAACCGACGCCGCCTCAGCCTGTGACCAATTAAGGAGTCAGTAATGAAAGCAATCAGATCTCTAATTGTTCTTGCCGCAGTAGCAATCGTAACCGGCTGCACGACCATGGCCGACTCCATCGCAGAGAAAGGAACAGGCCCCTACAGGATTTATGAAAAGCCTAAGTCCGAGGTGTGGGCTGCGACGGTAGAGGCTGTGCCATCGGTGGGTTTGAAGCTGGTTACAGCTAACGAGTCGTCAAATATGATTCTGGCTCAGCGGGGCGTCACCGCTTTCAGCTATGGTGAGAACGTCGCCATATTTATCGAAAATTACAATGGTAATCAGTCCCGGGTAGAGATCGTTTCCAAGCGGGCAATGGAAACCAACGTGTTTGCGCCTGATTGGTCCAGATCACTATTCGCTTACCTTGACTCCAAGCTCAAGTGAAATAGAGCGAATCCGATTGAATAGTGCGCTTATTGTCGACCGGCTACTGGAGCGTTACCCACCATGAAGTTGTTCAACTTCAGAAATACGATTGTTTTTGTATGTGTACTCAACTTCAGCGGTCTGGTGCTTGCGCTTGAGCCGGCGTCGGAACCCGACATCCGGTTCAGGTCGATTCTGTACTTTTACCCGGAGGTGAAGGCACCGGCCGACGGCGTAGTGGCAGCTTTCTTCGATAGATTTGAGATCGTGGGTGAGCTGCCTGCGGCGTCGACAAAGCCGGTGGTGACTTACCGCTTGATTGAAGACTTGCAGGACACTTATCCGGTGCCCGATCTGGATTACCTTGCCTATTTTGGAAGGGGGCTGGATAGGGAACAGGCAGTGCGAATTCAGAATGCCAGGGTTGGCCTGGTGGTTGATATTGCCTACCCAATGCCTATGTCTGTAGACGGCATGAAGGCGGCGAATCTGACGCTGCTGGAAATCGCCGAGGCTACTGGTGGCGTCATCTGGGATTCAGAAACGCGGGAGCTGTTTACGCCTGACAGCTGGCAGGCTAACAGAGTCGCCCCCTGGGATGGCGACTTACCCATTCTTGAAAAACACACCGTTATTCATGCCTATCAACATGCCGGAGGCGTACGGGCGATTTCACTGGGGATGGCCAAGTTCGGTTTGCCAGACATTGTGGTCAACGATTTCTCCTGGTCCTTGAATCGGTCCATGGGGAATTTGATCAACCTGGTTGCTCAATCGTTTCTCGAAGGGCAGTTCCCACAGGAGGATGGGACCCTGGGTATCAGTATTAATGAGCTTGCAGATACCCGGTATAAACAAGAGCTGGTGGCCAGTCTGGGCATTAACGCACAGCGTGATGTGGTGATTCAGACAGGAAAGGGCGTTCGGGAGGAGGGTGATCCCTATAACTATATTGTTGAATTGCTGTTCCACGACCAGGAGGGGCGTCATTCAAGCGAGATTCAGACCAACCTGCTTTCCTCGTTGTTCGGATGGGAGGATCAGGTCGCTTACGTTCAGCATAACGCAATGATAACTGCCGCGAGTGAATCAGCACGCCAGAAGCTGGACGGCTTGAAAGCGGACTTTAACGCCGGGCTGGCCCCGGGTGAATTTATTCTGCTAAAAGCTCCCTTCGATATTCCTGAGGGTGGAGCAGAGTGGATGTGGGTTGAAGTATTGTCCTGGGATGACGATGCCATATCCGGTTTATTAAAAAATGAGCCGGTGAATATCCCGGATTTGAAGGGCGGCTCTGAAGTGACTGTGATGCAGCAGGACATATTTGACTTCATTCGCCACTATGCCGATGGAACCTCAGAAGGTAACGAAACGGGCGAACTCATACTCAAGTATCAGAATTGATCCGACCGGATCAGTGCGTCGACATAAACGGATGTTCGCTGTTGTGCTGGAACAACGCACCTATCGCTGACGTATTTGATTACATTGAATAATTTCAACGTTTGAGAATGCGACGTAGGATTACCAGCTGACTTTCACCCGTTAATCGTCGTGGCATTCCGCTGGTCCAAATGTCTGCCCGGCTTGCTCTCAAAAGGCAGATTCCATGACTTCTCGATCTGATTCATCTTCGCGGACTAAATACGAGGTCCTGCGCAGTGGCAGCGACCCGGTGGTACTGGTACTCACCGTCGGTTTTATTCTGCTGTTTGTTGGCGCTTCAATTATCAATAGTGAATATGTGGCCGATTTGATTGGCCGCGGCTTCGCGTGGACGGCGACCTATCTGGGCTCCTTCTTTCAGCTCCTGTTGTTACTGACATTCTTTATTGCGGTGGGTACGGCTCTCAGCGGCGCTGGGCGGGCGCGCATAGGTGGGCTGGATCGACCAGAGATAGGCCGTTTCCGTTGGCTGTCGATGATCATGTGTACCTTGCTGGCCGGCGGTGGTGTGTTTTTCGCTGCCGGAGAGCCGGTTTATCATTTTGTGGTTACGCCGCCGGCGTTTGGTACGCAGGCGGGTACGTCTGCTGCCGTCGGGCCAGCTCTGGCCCAGTCGTTTACACATTGGGGGTTTCTGGCCTGGGCTGTGCTCGGCTCACTTACAGCCCTGGTATTGACTCGTGCTCATTACGATCAGGGCAAACCTCTGCAACCAAGAACGCTGCTGTATCCGGTTTTTGGTGAAAAGATGATCCAGGGGCGGGTTGGGGGTGTGATCGACGCTTTTTGTGTGATTGCCGTGGTGGCCGGAACAGTTGGCCCGATCGGGTTTCTGGCCACACAAATGAGCTTTGGTTTACACGAGCTCTTCGGCTTTCATGACGGGTTCGGTACCCAATTGACGGTGTTGGTCATTCTTGCTGCGGTGTACATGACCTCGGCAATGACCGGCCTGCACAAGGGTATTCAGCTGCTCAGCCGTTTTAATGTACTACTGGCGCTGGCCATAGCAGCGGTAATTTTCATCTTTGGTCCGACCCTGTTTCTGGTTAACAGCTACACCCAGTCGATGGGTGAATACGTGACGTCATTTTTTGCCATGGCGACCATGACGGCCGAGACAGCACCTGCCTGGTGGATGAAGTGGTGGACGGTGTTTTTCTTTGCCTGGTTTATTGGTTATACCCCGTTGATGGCGGTATTTGTGGCGCGAATCTCACGCGGCCGCACTGTGCGGGAGATGATCTTAGCGGTGGCTATTCTTGCACCGATCGCCACCACTATCTGGTTTACCCTGCTAGGTGGCTCGGGTATTTACCATCAGCTTGCAGGCACCTTCGATCTTACCGAGGCGTTGAATAATTTCCGTTTTGACGTGGCGACCCTGACTGTGGCGCAGGCTCTTCCAGGAGGCACCTGGATGGCAGCGGCAATCTTGCTGCTGACGACCATTTTTGTGGCCACCACCGGTGATTCGATGAGTTATTCAATTGCCATGGTTGGCGCCGGGCACGACGAGCCAAGTCCGTGGCTGCGTGTATTCTGGGGTGGGGCCATGGCTCTGATGGCGGCCATTCTTCTGTACATGGGAGCGGGTCAGATTGGGGTCCTGCAGCAGTTTATTGTGCTTACTGCCATACCCGTCTCGCTTATTATTCTACCTTCGCTTTGGACGGGGCCTCAGGCGGCGATGGCGATGGCCCGCGAGCAGGGACTGGTTTAGTCTTCTTGGGGGCAAGCAATTTTCGACTTGCCCACACACATTCCTCTGCCACGGCGAAATATTATGCCACTTGTTCTTTCGCGCGTTGTGCGTGCCACCTTGTCACTGATTGCTGTCGTGTTGCTTACAGCGTGCGACCCGCCACCGTTGTTGCCACCCGATGCCCGTTTGCCGGATGGCAGCACCTATACCGGCGCTCTTCAGGAAGGGCTTTTTCATGGCCAGGGTGCGCAGGAGTTTGCCAGTGGCCTGCTTTACCAGGGGCAGTTTCGTGAAGGGTACTGGCATGGCCAGGGGGAGCTTGAGTCGCCGGCTGGCTGGCGTTACGAGGGTGAGTTTCGTCAGGGTCTGATGGCGGGCCAGGGCGTTTGGGAAGACAAACAAAGCCGCTACGAAGGTGCATTTGCAGACGACAACTTCAATGGTCGCGGGCGTTATGAAGTCAATGGCAGCGTGTATGAGGCAGCGTTTGCCGATGGCATGCCTGTAGAGGGCAAACACATTACCGACTATGGCATTTACGAGGGTGAGTTTCGTGACTGGTATTACCACGGTGAGGGAACCTACTCTTATCCGGATACCCCGGAGGGTTCTGGAGCTTTGTCCGGGGTCTGGGAGTACGGTGAGCTTGTCGACGCCGATGAAAGCGCTCCAGCGGATTCACCCGCGCCGCTGACTGAGACTATTCTGGCTGAGGACCGTCAGCGACTGGATGAGCAGATCGACAGCCTGGCTGCCGAAACGCCTGGTGTATCAGATGCCTATTTTCTGGCGGTTGGTGGTGACGGGACCGAATCGGTTTTCATGCGAGATATTCAGGTGGCCAGAGCAGGGCTGCAGGAGCAGTTTGATGTCACCAACCGCGCCATCATGCTGCTCAATCACCGAGATTATGCGACCTACCCCCTTGCTACCCGGCCTTCGATTGCCACCGCACTCCAGGCGCTGGATGAACGGCTGAATCCGGAGGAAGACGTGCTGGTTGTGCATCTGGTCAGTCACGGTGGTAAAGACGGCCAGCTGCTGTTGCGCCAACCGGGCATTGATCTGCCCGGTCTGTCGCCACAGGATTTTGCCGAAATGCTGAATAGGCTGAACGTTCGTCGCAAGGTGCTGGTGGTTTCAGCGTGTTATTCCGGCCAGTGGATCGACCCACTCAAAGACGCGCACACGTTGATCCTGACCTCCGCTCGCTCGGACCGTACCTCATTCGGCTGCGGCGACGACTCGGAAATGACCTGGTTCACCAAGGCCGTGTATCAAAGTGTTGGCCTGTCGTTCGATGACCCTGATGCGATGTTTGAGCAGATCAACGAACAGGTGCGGGAGTGGGAAGAAGAAATCGGCATGGATGAAGACAGCTGGTCCTATCCCCAGTTCTGGCTTGGTGAGGATCTGCGGGCCTGGTGGGGGCTACGAACACCTGGCCACCACCGGCCATAACAGTTCCAATTACACCGTGCGTGAGAAGCGGCCTTTCTGTTCCTCGCCAAGATAGGCATCAAAGGTCATCGCTACGCTGCGCATCAACAGGTGGCCCTGGGGCAACAATACGAGGGCGTCTTTGTGGCGCTCCACCAAGCCATCACTTTCGTGCTCTGCCAGTAATGCCAGTGCATCGGCAAAGTACTCGGTGAATTTGATCTGATAACGCTGTTCGAACTTGCTGTAATCCACGCGCCCATGGCACATCAGGTCGGTGATCACATCTCGACGCAGCTTGTCGTCTTCGCTTAGGTGGTAGCCGCGCTGTACCGGCAGCATGTCGCTATCCATGCGCGCGTAGTAGCGTGACAGCTCTTTTACGTTCTGGCTGTAGCTGTCGCCCACCTTGCCGATTGATGACACGCCGATACCGATCAGGTCGCAGTCGGCATGGGTGGAGTAACCCTGGAAGTTACGCTGGAGGGTGCCATTGGCCTGGGCACGGCTGAGCTCGTCTTCCGGGAGGGCAAAGTGATCCATTCCGATGTACACGTAGCCGGCTTCGGTGAGGCGCTGGATGGTGAGCTCCAGAAGTTCGAGCTTGCGTTCCGGCGGCGGCATGTCTTCCATGCGAATCAATCCCTGCGCCTTGACCTGTTCCGGCAGGTGAGCATAGCTGTAAGCCGCTATACGATCAGGGCGCAGTTCGATGATTTTGGCTAACGTAACATCAAAACTGGCGACAGTTTGCAGGGGTAAGCCGTAAATCAGGTCGACACTGATTGATTTGAAGCCAGCATCACGGGCAGCCATGACCAGGTCACGGGTTTGTTGCTCGCTCTGGATGCGGTTAACAGCTGCCTGCACGGCCTCGTCGAAATCCTGAACACCGAAGCTGAGCCGGTTGAACCCGAGCTCTCGCAGCGTATGAATCTGAGCTGGCGCTACCGTGCGGGGGTCCACCTCAAGGGAGAACTCATGGGCGTCGCTGTTGTCCATATTGAAGGTGTCGCGCAGCGTCTGCATGAGGTCAGCCAACTGCTCGCTGGTGAAATAGGTAGGTGTCCCGCCGCCGAGGTGTAGCTGGGTCAGCCGGCGTGACGAGTCAAAGAGGCTTGCCTGTTGGGTTATCTCTCGTTTGAGGTAGGCCAGATACTCTACTGCACGCTCGGTCTTGTGGGTGATGATCTTGTTACAGGCGCAGTAATAGCAAAGACTTTTGCAGAACGGGATGTGGATATAAACCGATAACGGTTTGGGCGTCACATCGTTGTTGCTGGCCTTCGCCGCCGCCTGATAGTCGTCCACGGCGAAGGCTTTATGAAACTGCGGTGCCGTGGGGTAAGACGTATATCGAGGGCCCGGACGATCATATTTCTCGATCAGATCCCGATTGAAGCTCAATGGCTGGTTCATACCTACTCCGTATCTTTTGCTGATTGTGACACGGTTACCCTAGCGTCAGTGTGCGAACTCTACATCTGTACAACAGACTTTGGCAAAGCGGGCGAATGATCTGATTGACCTGTCTGCAACCGTGCCTGTTCGCCAGACTTTTCAGTGTGCAGAGCGCCGGGGCCTTATAGGACATTGAGTGAGATCTGAAATGCTGCTGTTCCCCTTTCGATAAGCCTCAACCTTGCAGGCAAACCATGCGATTAGCTGATTTTATCCGGACCGAAATAGAGCCCATTCTTCAGGACTGGGAAGCATTTGCAAAAACGCTTTTGCATGCTGAAGATATGGACCAGGTCGGATTGCGTGATCATGCCAGGAATATGCTGCTGGAGATCGCGGATGATCTTGAGTCGGTGCAAAGCGAGACTGAACAGGTAGCCAAATCAAAGGGCCATGAATTCAGAGACAGGGAGTCCTGGGCCGAGATCCATGGCGAGGACCGGCAGAGCAGTGGTTTCAGCGTTATCGAGACGGTGTCTGAATTCCGTGCCTTGCGAGCGAGTGTGGTCTCGCACTGGACCAAGGCGTACCGAGCCAAGACTGGCCAGCACATTGAAGATCTGACTCGTTTTCACGAAGCGATCGATCAGGCTGTGGCTGAATCGCTGGAACAGTATGCAACGGTCAAGGAGATGGAAACCCGTCTGTTTGGTGCCATATTGCTAGCCTCACCGGACCCTATTTATGTGCTGGATCTGGAAGGTCGGTTTGTCTATGCCAACAAGGCGACTGCAGATCTCTTTGCGCTCAGGCTCGAGGAAATCATTGGCAACTCTACCTTCGATCTGGGTTTTCCATTTGCTATGGATTTTCAGCGCAATCTGGAGAAAGTCATTGCCGAGCAGTCCACCCATCGTGGCAAGTTTGTTCATACCTTTGCCTCTGGGCATGGTGAGAAATTTGAATACCTTCTGGCACCAGTGCTGGACGAACATGGGAAGACAGAGGCCACGGTATGCATTTCTCGGGATATTACAGCCCAGACCCTTGCCGAAGAAAAAATATGGCACAGCGCACACCATGACCTGTTGACCGGACTGCCCAACAGACGCTTGTTTCTGGACCGCCTGGAGCAGGCGATCAAGCACTCGAGACGCAGTAACGCCGATTTCGCATTGCTTTTCCTGGACCTGGACGGTTTCAAGGATGTGAACGACTCCCTTGGTCACGATATGGGGGATCGGCTCCTGGTGGCGGTGGCCAGGCGTCTGAACGAGTGTGTTCGTGAGGAAGATACGGTGGCCCGTTTGGGGGGCGATGAGTTTACCGTGCTGCTGGTAGGTGCCAGTGAACAGGACGACGTTGTCACCGTAGCTCAGAATATCATTGAGCAGCTGGCCAAACCCTTCTGCCTGGATGAAGAAAACATCCGGATATCCGTCAGCATAGGGATTACCGTTTTTCCTCAGGATGCGGCGACCCCTGCCACGCTATTGGAAACGGCCGACAAGGCGATGTATAAAGCCAAGAGGGCAGGTGCGAATCAACTCTGTTTTTACCAGCCAGCACCGGTGTGAAAATGTTTGCCTGCTTTGTTTGTTGGCCAACTGAATGGGAAGGAAACCATGACACAAAGACTGATTCTACTCTTTGACGGTACCTGGAATGATCCGGAAGATCAGACCAATGTGTACCGACTCACGCGGCGTATCCAAGACTACGATGGCACGATCAGGCAACGTTTTTTCTACGATCCGGGTGTGGGTACCTCGAGCTTTGAGCGTTTTAGTGGTGGCGTGTTTGGCTATGGTCTGAGCAGGAATCTGCTGGAAGGCTACGAGTGGCTGGCAAAACGCTACAGCGAAGGAGAGGAAATCTGGATATTCGGCTTCAGCCGTGGTGCCTACACAGCCAGAAGCCTGGTCGGATTGATCCGCAAGTGCGGGTTGCTGCATATCGTGACCCCGTGCCTGTTGAAAAAGGCAGAGAAGATTTACCGCAACGACAGCCTGGCACCGGATTCCGAGGAGTGCAGGGCGTTTCGGGAAACCTACAGCCGCTCGCCCAGAATTCATTTTATCGGGGTGTGGGATACGGTTGGTGCGCTCGGAGTGCCCGGCACGCTTATTTCCGAACATGGGAAATTCGCCTGGCACGATACCGAGCTTTCCAGCATCGTGGATCGTGCCTACCACGCGGTGGCCCTGGATGAGCATCGAGCTACCTATGATGTGCCATTGTGGACCAGTGATGACGGTAAGCAAAAGCCCCGCAATCTTGAGGTAGAGCAACGCTGGTTCATTGGCGCCCACGCCAACGTTGGCGGTGGATACGGCTCGGATGATCGGCTCGCTGATATTTCACTGCAGTGGATGCTTGGCAAAGCGGAGAAGGCCGGATTAAAGCTTGACCGCTTTACTGCTGCAGAGGATGCCTGGAAAACCGAGCCGAGGGATTCATTCCAGGAGTTTCTCAAAGGCGGCTACGCCTGGTTCCAGAAAATCAGACGTGGCGAAGAAGAGGCTCGCTTCAGCCGCAGATATGCCGAGGATAAAAAAGGGCGCCCAGCAGTGAATATTTCCATCGATGAGAGCGTTTGGCAGCGATGGCAAGATGCCGGTCTCAACTATCGGCCACCAACGCTGACCGATGCGGGCCAATCGCCCCCTGAGCCGTTGGTTATAGGGCCCAATACAGAGAGCTGAAAAATGAAATTCCTGGTCTTTCTTGGCACGGTAAGAGACAGCACCCCGCCAAAGCCCCCGCGACTCGGGCATCGTGTGGCGTTAGCATGTCTGCAGTTTCTGAAAACCCGGTACGAGGGTCATCAGTTCGAGCTGGTGGATGCCCTTGATTATCCGCTTGATCACGTCTTCAAACCGCACTTTGCCTATCCGAAAAGCAGGGCTCCGGAGGGTCTTGATGCGCTGGCGGATAAAATCGAGTCCGCTGACGGCTACATCATGATCAGTCCGGAATATAACCACTCGCTCAGCCCGGCATTGGCGCACTTGCTCAACCATTTCGGTAGCTCATTGTTTGCCTATAAACCAAGTGCAATCGTGACCTATTCCGCCGGCCAGTGGGGCGGGATGCGCGCGGCGATAGCGATGCGTACCTTTCTGGCAGAGCTTGGCTGTTTGCCGGTGTCTGCGATGATCCACGTGCCTCGGGCACAAGAAGTATTTACCGAGGACGGTGGCCCCCAGCAAGAGGTGAAAATGGACGGCTGGTTTGACTATCTGGGCCGTACTTTCAATCAGCTGATATGGTGGGCCCAGGCAACCAGCGAGCATCGCTCAAGGGTTGATCCCCACCAGGAAATTGGTGACTTCAAGCGTTCGCCATCTCAGAGGAATGCGCCCTAGGCTTATGGGCGGCAGGCGGAAATCAGAAAAGCCTCCAGTCTGCGAAGACTAGAGGCTTTTCTTTGTGGAAGTCCTGTTATTGACCTCCATCTGCTAACGCAATCAGTTAGTCGAGATTTCGGTCTTTACGCCGTCTTTATCTTCAAACTTGAGGCTCAACCCTTTGTCCTGTTCGGCAGGGGCCTCAATAACGGTGGTGCTCGTTGTGCCGCCACTGCTATCGAATGCGCCGGTGTAAAATAGTACGCCGGCCCCAACAATGAGCAGTCCGACTACAATAATTGCCACGATTGCGACGCTGCTGCCATTAGTTTGGGTGTTTTCCATATGAACCTCGGGATCATCCTGATATCACAGCTTCCTTTGCAGAGTATCGACTCCGCTATGTGCTCAGGTGCCGCAGTATGCGCTTTAATCTGAAAGGACCAAGGGTTATTTCCGGACGGGATGGACAGAGGTCCCAAGCGCTAAAACCGATTCTGTCCGAGGAGTCACTCTGTTCTGGTAGTTCTGGCTGGCAGATTGGTTAAAACATGACTTACGTCGTATTTAAGGCCGTAATTACCGGTTATCTTGGGATTATGAGCCTTCTTGTTCGCTGGTTGATATCCGGCGACGTATAGCGGAGAAAACCGTGAGTACACATAATCCCAAGATCCAGGTTGTCCTGCGGGCGGTTCCCCGGGAAGCTTTCATTGCTTCTTCGGATCTGGCCCAGCATATGTCTGGTCACAGCATTCCTACTCGTTCTGCCTTGCAGCAGATCCTGACTGCGCTGCCTCCCATGGGCAGGAACCAGAGCGTTTTGTACGTGGGTGCGGGGTCTGGTTATGTACCGGCCGCCTTGTCGCATCTGTTTTCCAGGGTCCATGTAGTGGAAAAGGAGGCAGCGATTGCCGATATTGCAGCTACCAATCTGGCCAAGTTCCACATCAAGAACGTAGAGATCAGTATTGCGGATGTGCAATCGGGCTTTCACTTGGACGCCCCCTGCGACTTCATACTCAGTGGCACATTTCTCAAGCATCCCGAGGCGCTTTTGGGCCTGCTCAAGGAAGGTGGAGTGTTAATCAACCTTGAGCCTGAAGAGGGCCGGTCGCCCTCGCTGGTGCAATATCGTCGCCGGGAAGAACAGCTCGAGCGAGCCGGCACGCTGGGCTGGGTCGATTTCAGACGCTCTACGGCCGACGTTCTGATAGACCTGGGTGTCGCCGACGAACAGACCGTATCCAAAGCCCGAGAGGAAGCACTTGCCAGTGGCAAGCCCCTGATGCGGATTTTGCACAGGCTGGTTAATTATGAGGATGCCGAGCTTTATCGTCGACTTGCGGCGCAAAAGCGCAACGTATCCTTTATCGAACTGGAGAAGTTGCTGCCCAGCCTGGACGTGCGGCTTTTTGCGGGTTTCTCGCGGACTTTTCTGGACAAGCACCGCTTGATTCCCGCCTACATGGAAGGCAACGAGCTGGTGGTTGCCAGTGACGACCCGGATGCACGCCTGGATGCGATCGAAAGGCTCACAGAAGGGCATACCACCCGATTGCTGTTGGTAACACCAACCGATTTCCAACGCCTCTGGTCTCATCTGGCTATCACCCTGCGCGGCGACATGCTGGGGCGTACCCACCTTGCCGAAGTTGACGAAGCGGAGGAGGAAGAGGGGCGTGAAGAAGACGCACATAACCGTATCAGCCCCTATCTTGTTTCAATCTATGAGGGAATTCTGCTTGAGGGTGTGACCAACCAGGCAAGCGATATTCACCTGGAGCGCTATGATGATCGCATTCGTATACGCCTGCGTATTGACGGCGAACTGCATGACCTCAACCATTATCGATTGACCCCCGGTGAACTGCTGGGAATTGTCAATGTGATCAAGCTGCGGGCGGAGCTGAATATCGCCGAGCGCCGCCTGCCTCAGGGCGGACGCTCCATGTTGCGCTTTGGCGACGCGTCCTATGATTTGCGGGTGCAGACCCAACCTTCACTGCATGGCGAGCATGTGGTGATTCGTCTGCTACGTCAGACCGGCCGTGCGATGACCATGCAGGAGCTGGGAATGTCGCGCAAGATTTCCGGCCATTATCGCCGGTTGCTGAATAACCCCGCCGGTCTGGTTCTGGTGGTAGGACCGACTGGCTCAGGCAAGTCCACCACGCTGTATGCGGGTCTGCAGGAACTAGCCGATGATGGTCAGCGCAAGGTCATCACGGTGGAGGATCCGATCGAGTATTCCATCGACAACATTCAACAGACGCGGGTGCGGCCTGACATAGGGTTCAGCTTTGCCAATGCCATGCGTGCCTTCGTCCGCCAGGACCCGGACGTGATCCTGGTAGGCGAGATCCGTGACCAGGAAACGGCGCTGGAGGCTATGCGGGCGTCACAAACCGGTCACGTGGTGCTGTCCACGCTGCACTGTAACGACGCGGTGGACTCCCTTCAGCGGCTTTATGACCTGGGTGTGCACCCCAATTCGATTGCCAGTGAGCTGCTTGCGGTTATTGCCCAACGCCTCGCCAAGAGAATCTGCAAGGAGTGTCGTACAGAGGCGAAGCCAGACCCGGTCATCATGGCGGAGTTGTTCCCCGAAGGTGCACCTGCCGGCTTTCGCTGCTATGCCGGAACCGGTTGCCCAGCCTGTAACGGTAAAGGTACACGGGGCAGGGTGGCGGTTGTGGAGTATCTGCACGTGAACCAGGACATTCGCAACGCAATATCCCGTCAGCCGCCCATTGGTGAAATGCGTTGGCTGGCGCTGGATGCAGGCTTGAGCACCATGCGTGATAGCGCCCTTGATCATGTTATCGCCGGCACCATACCCATGTCGGAACTGCCACGAATTCTGCCTGAGGAGCGCATGGCTCCTGAGTCGCGCGGTGGCCGGAGAGAAGCCCAATGAGCAAGTATGAAAACAAGCAACGTCTGCCGGCCGAGGCTGAATATCAAGAAGAGCTGGAGCGCCTCAAGCAGCTTGACGAG
The DNA here is from genome assembly GCF_008641105.1 of Halopseudomonas salina. The sequence continues at coordinate 386,439 of NZ_VTTI01000004.1, read as the reverse complement.
CACCCGGTTCCTCCAGGTTGGCGCATGTCTCCGGTTGCGGTGGGCAAGTTCGTCGAGGGTGACAAGAAGCTGGGTATTGAGCGCAAATTTGTGTGTGAGCCCGAGGTGGTTACGCGCGTGGTGATAGCGTTGTGCACCAACCGTGGCGCCCTGCTGGTGGGCGAGCCAGGCACCGCCAAGTCGCTGCTCTCGGAGTTGATTGCCGCTGCCGCCTCGGGCGACTCGTCCCTGATGATTCAAGGGGGGGCAGTCAACAGCGTCAACCAGTTGCTCTATACCTGGAATGAAGCCTTGTTGCGCCAGCATGGGCCCTGTGTCGAGGCACTGGTTCCCAGCCCGCTGCTACGGGCCATGCGTGATGGCAAATTCCTGCGTTTCGAGGAAATTGCGCGTTGCCCTCAGACGTTGCAGGATTCGGTGCTCTCCATTCTGTCGGATCGGGTAATCAGCATTCCCGAGTTGGCTGGGGATGATGGCGTGATCTATGCCAGCGAGGGTTTCAATATCATCGCGACATCCAACAGTGTGGATGAGGGTGTCAACCGCATGAGCGCGGCTCTGAAACGTCGCATGAATTTCGAGCAGGTCAAGCCGATTGCGCGACTCGGCGATGAAATCGACGTGGTGGTTCGACAGACAGAAAAGCTTAATGCCAAGGCAGGTATTACCTTCAAGCCCGATCCCATGGTGCTGGAAGTGCTGGTCACGGTTTTCCATGAGCTGCGCAACGGTCAGTCGATCGCCGGGCGCAGTACTGACCGTTTGGCGGGCTCGGCAATGTCTACCGCCGAGGCAGTAGCTGTGGCCCACGCCATGAGCGTTCACGCCTTTTACTACGCCGACGGGCGTATGACGGTTGAAAGCCTGGTGCATTTCCTTCTCGGGTCCGCTCTGAAAGACAAGCCCGAGGATCGCCGGCGGCTCAGGCACTATTTCGATACGGAAATAGCCGAACGCAGGGGTGATCACTGGAAAGCGCTCTATGCCCAACGCCACCTTCTCTGAGGACTGGATTCTGTCTGCTGATCAGCCGCTTATACAGGTACCTGCCTTGCGTTCCAGGATCGCTAGAGCATCTTCCAGCCGACCGATACCGCTAATGCCTCCATGCTCGGCAAACTCGGCTGCAGCCTCCAGCTTGGGGCCCATCGAGCCGGCTGGCAGATCGAGTTCGCGGGCCTGGGACACCGTCAAAGCCGAAATCGGGCTGGCGCTATCCTTGCCGAAATCCCGGTATATTGCATCCACGTCGGTAAGCAGCAGCAGGGCGTCAGCTCCCAACTGTCGGGCCAGCAGCGCGGTGGCGGCGTCCTTGTCGATGACGGCTTCCACCCCGATCATGCTGCCGTCGTCCCGGCGCAGAACGGGGATGCCGCCGCCCCCAGCGCAGATAATGACTACATTCTGATCCAGTAACAGCTTAAGCACCCGCATGTCGGGTATTTCCAAGGGTTTGGGAGAGGGAACCACCCGCCGCCATTTATCACCGTCCTGGGCTATATGCCAGCCTGCAGCACGGGCCTTGGTTTCGGCTTCTTCCCGCTCGTAAACCGGACCGACGAATTTGGTGGGTTTCTGGAAAGCGGGATCGTTCTTGTCGACCAGTATCTGGGTCAGCAGGGTGGCTACCGGTCGGTCATGATCCAGTGCGTTCTCCAGTTCCTGCTCGATGATATAACCGATCATGCCTTCTGTTTCTGCGCCCAGAACGTCAAGGGGATAGGCTTCGTCTGGCTTGTAGGCTGCGCCCTGCAGGGCCAGCAGGCCGACCTGGGGACCGTTGCCGTGGGTAACCACCAGCCGGTGGCCGGCACGGATGATACCAGCCAGTGACTGAGCGGCAATTTTTACATTGGCACGCTGCGCCTGCGCGGTGAGCGGTTCGCCGCGGCGTAGCAGTGCGTTGCCTCCGAGGGCTGCGACTACGAGCATGTCATCACTCCCTTGTCATGATCCGAGGGTGGCGACGAGTACCGCCTTGATCGTATGCATGCGGTTTTCCGCCTGATCGAACACGATGGATGCGGGGCTTTCGAAAACCTCGTCAGTCACTTCCATGGCATCAATGCCGAACTCTGCCTGTATCTCCTTGCCCAGGGTGGTTTCCGTGTTGTGGAAGGCCGGCAGGCAATGCATGAATCTGGCCCTGGGGTTGCCGGTCTTTGCCATCAACGCTGCGTTGACCTGATAGGGCTGCAGCAGCTTGATGCGCTCGGCCCATTTTTCCTTGGCCTCGCCCATGGAGACCCATACGTCGGTATAGACGAAGTCCACGTCCTTCACGGCGGCATCGATATCGTCGGTAATCATGATTCGTGCGCCGGTGGTTTCGGCGATCGTCTGCGCTTCCTTCTGAATGGCCTCGGCAGGCCAACAGGCTTCGGGAGCGCAAAGGCGCACATCCATCCCCATCTTGGCACCACCGATGAGCAGACTGTCGCCCATATTGTTGGCGGCATCACCTATAAACACAAAGGCTACCTCGCGCAGGGGTTTGTCCACGTTCTCCTGCATGGTCAGAAAGTCGGCCAGTATCTGCGTGGGGTGGAATTCGTTGGTCAGACCGTTATAGACCGGCACTCCGGCGTACTGTGCCAGCTCTTCCACGACTGCCTGGCCGAAACCGCGGTATTCAATGGCGTCGTATACGCGGCCCAGCACCCGGGCGGTGTCCTTTACGGATTCCTTGTGGCCGATATGCGTGCCAGTCGGGCCCAGGTACGTCACCCTGGCACCCTGATCAAAGGCGGCGACTTCAAAACCCACCCGCGTTCGGGTTGAGTTTTTTTCGAAGATCAGGGCGATGTCCTTGCCGCGTAACTGCGGTACTTCGGTGCCCGAGTACTTGGCGGTTTTGAGGTCTGCGGACAGCTTGAGCAGAAACCCGATTTCCCGCGGGGTAAAGTCCCGCAGGGTCAGAAAATGCCGGTTCTTGAGATTGAATGCCATTGCCTTGCTCCTGACTTGTCAGACTGCGTCTCGTATGGTCGGGCAACTCATGCAGCGCCCGCCGCCCCTGCCCCGACCCAGCTCGGCACCGGGTATGGCAAGCACTTCTATGCCTGCCGCTTCGAGGGCGGCATTGGTGTCGTCGTTGCGATCGTAGCCAATAACGACTCCCGGACTCAGGGCAAGCACGTTGTTGCCATCATTCCACTGCTCCCGTTCCCGCTCGGCAGGGGTGTCGCCACCAGTGGCGATGACTTCCAGCGAGCTGTAGCCCATCACATCGGCCACCACATCGAATAACGGGCGGCTGTCCTGCCGGAATGACAGATGCTTGTCCCCTTGGCCGGGCCGCAGGTCATAACAGACCATCTGGTCGGCAACTTCCTTGAAGGTGGTCACCACATTGCCGCCACAGAAAGTAAACACCGTGTCCAGGTGCATGGCTGAGCGGGTCTTGGGAATCTGACAGGCGATCACCCGGTCGGCTGTGCCATTGTCAAAAAGGGCCTTGGCCAGTTGACCGATTGCCTGTGGCGAGGAGCGCTCGCCCATTCCCACCAGTACGGCGCCATTACCCACCGGCATGATGTCTCCGCCTTCCAGCGTGGCCAGGGCGTGGTCCTTGAGCGGATCGCCCCAGTGAACCTTGACCTTGCCGGCGAAGGCTGGATGGAACTGATAGATGGCGCTCATCAGCAGGGTTTCCGGTTTGCGCGCAGCCCAGTACATGGGATTGAGTGTTACGCCCCCGTAGATCCAAGCGCTGTTATCGCGCGTGAACAGAAAGTTGGGTAGCGGCGGCAGTACGAATCCGTATGGCCCCAGATGGTTGCCGAACAAACCGGAGGGGTCGAAGGGCAGATCGCCCACCTCCAGCCCGCCGATCAGAAATTCCGCCAGGGTTCGGCCGGGGAGCTCGTCCATCCAGGCGCGCAGGTCGGAAACCATGCCGACGCCGATATGATCCCAGGTAATACGGTGGTCCAGAATCCAGGCGCGGGCCAGGGGGATATCCAGGGTTTCTGCCAGCAGGTCGTTGACGTCCAGCACCTCTATGCCACGTGCACGCATGACATCGGCGAAAATATCATGGTCTTTCTGCGCCTGTTTGACCCAGAAAACGTCATCAAACAGTAGCGCATCACAGTTCGAGGGCGTCAGTCGCCGGTGGGCGAGCCCCGGCCGGCAAACGATGACCTGCCGCAGGATGCCGGTTTCAGAATGTACGCCCAGGCTATGATCTGTCATGTTGCCTCCGGTTCGGGTTATCAAAGGAACGCGCCAACACTGATCACTACAGTGATGAACACAGTCAGAATCAGCAGCAGAGGCCAGATAAACACCAGCCAGCGATCATAGGACACCCGGCCAATAGCCAGACCACCCACGACCACCGCGAAGGTCGGGTTTATCAGATTAACCAGGCCGTTGGCTGACTGGTAAGCGGTCACTACAAGATCACGGCCCACGTTGGCAAAATCCGCCAGTGGCGCGAGGATTGGCATTGACAGAACAGCGAGACCTGAGGAGGAGGGGACGAAGAAGCTCATGCCCACCTCTATCCAGAACATCAAATTGATAAAGGCCAACTCGGGTAATCCGCCCAGGCTGTTTTCGGCGCTGTGCAGGATAGTGTCAGCAATCATGCCTTGTTCCATGATGACGACGATGCCCCGGGCAAGACCCACTACCAGCGCAACCCCAAGCAGATCACGGGCGCCGTCGACAAAGCTGCCGGTGAGTTTTTTCTCTCCTAGTCGCGAAATCAGGCCAATCACGATGGCCGACCCCAGAAAAAGAGCGCCCATCTGAGCCATCCACCAGCCCTGGGACGAGACGCCCCAGATCATGACCACAAAGGTCAGAGCGAAGATAATCAGGGCGATTTTCTGAATGGCGCTTAGCTCGAAGTTGTCCAGCTCGTCATGGCCTTGCAGAAACAGCTTGCGGTGCGCATCTCTCTGTTTGGCGACCACCGACCGGGACGGGTCGGCCTTGACCCGCTTGGCATAGCGCATGACGTAGGCCGCACAAATGATCAGACCGCCAACCAGCAGCACAAAGCGCAGCATGATGCCGTCGGTGAAAGGAATGTTGGCGGCGTTGGATGCGATAACGGTGGCAAAAGGATTTATGGTGGAGCCTAGTACACCAATGCCGGCACCCACCAGAATGACTGCGACACCGGTGACGGCGTCATAACCGGCTGAAATGATGACGGGGATCAGGATGGCGTAGAACGCGAGCGTCTCCTCCGCCATGCCGTAGGTCGTCCCCCCCAGCGCGAATAGCGTCATGAGGATCGGGATCATCCATATCTCCCGGCCCTCCAGATGGTGCATGGCACTGCGTATGCCGGTATCAATTGCGCCAGTGGCGTTCATTACGCCCAGAAATCCGCCCAGGAACAGAACGAAGAGCGCCACATCTATGGCGTTGGCTGCATAACTGTCGGGGTCGTAGAACCCGGCCGTGGGGGCCAGCATGATGTCGACAAAGCCCTGGGGGCTGGGATCGACGGTCTGGTAGGTGCCTGGCACCGCAACTTCGCGCCCGACTTCCTCATTCATGGATCGCTCATACTGCCCCGCGGGTATGATCCATGTGAGCGCCGCGACCAGAATGATCAGAAGAAAAAGAATGGTATAGGCTGTAGGGAACCGTGATGCCAGGTCGCCTTCAGGGTTTGGTGGGGGCTGCTTTTCCTCGGTCATGAGCTTCTCCTTGCTGGGTGAAGGAATAATCATCCAGACTCAGAGTAGGCCTCATTTTGTGAACCTGACATGACCAGGATCAACCTGATTGCATGTTTCACGTCTTTGTAACCCAGTGTTGACGTCCTGCCCGCCGGGTATGCTGACGGGCAGGTTGTGGGTAGCAGCCTTACTGGGCCTGATCAGGCTCGGCCCACCGATCCTCGAAGAACCGGCAAGCGCCCGCATCGGTCAACTGAAACAGGTATAGCCACTGGTTATCCACCAGCCAGCGCACTTCATCATGGGCTGCAACGATCCTGGCGATGGCTGCGCGAGGGGCATTGACATACACACTCAGCCGCAACGGCTGATGCATCCAGGTCGTGCCGTTGTGCACGGACTGCAGGGGCAGTCCGATGCGCAGGTCCCCGCCGTTGCCCTCGAATACTCCCAGACTGCCACCCACTATGTTATGCAGCGTCTTGTTCCCGGCCCCGTACAGAAAGGGCTCGGTTACCGATGCGTTGTATTGCATGTTGATCCAATTGGTTACAAGCATGGGCGCCGTGAGTATCTGCGTGAGCAGGGCGTTATCAGGGTCGTCACGCCACTGATAATCATGCAGGAAGCTGCGCCCGGCAAGGTCCAGGTGCCGGGTCCTCTCCCTGGGTGCAATGATAAAGCAGGCATTGTTGGCCAGACCCCACTCAGGGCGTACCTGGGACCAGTCCCTGGCTCGCTTTGCCAGAGCCTCAACAACCGGCGCGCCACCAGTGTCCAGGTACCTGGACCGTTCTGTCGCGCATTGTGTTCTGGCCGCCTGCAACCACAGCATGATCTGCTGATCGGGCTGGCCGGCCAGTATCTGAATCTTATCGGTTGTGGTGTTATGCAGCGCTGGAAAAAAACGGCTGTTTACCGGGAGTTCCAATCCCCTGTCGGCCAGGGCCTGGCGAATGGAGGTGTCGTTTAACAACTGCGCAAGCAGACGCACGTTTACCTCGCCGGTTTGCCCGCCGCAGGCGCCACAATCCAGAGCCGAGGCGTGGGGGTTGTTCTGGCAGTCACTGCCATGTCCAACCAGTAACACGCGATTGGCCACCCTTTTATCCAGGCCCATGGCCTTGAGTATCCCCAAAGCCAGATCAGCTTGCGCAGCGGTAGACAAGGGTTGGCCGTCGCGATGCAGATGCAACCGGGTGGCAGGTTTGACTGCGTTGGCCGATGAGCGCCAGCCAAAGGTGTTACGGAGCAAGCCAAGGCTGTAGCCCATGCCCGATGATTCGACCAGGCTGAACCCGCCGTTGGGTGATTTGCCCATGGCCAGCCAACGGCTGTAGAGGCTGGTGGGTGTCGGCTCCTGATAACGCTGGATATCATCTATTACCTGCAGCTGTGGGGCCAGCAGACCCGGAAGTTGCGGCCGGTGATAGGCGCCGCTGTGATAGGCGATGGGCAAGCCGAAAAATCCGGCAAAGCCACGCGTCTCGATTGTCGGGTGCTGGGCCTCAAGCGCCCGCCGCATGATTTCCGAGCGAGTGTCGATACAGAACACAGCCTGCAGCGACGGCGCGTCGGCCGGCGCTGAAGGCGCATTGGCGGTCCCCCGCGGCTTTGTCAACTGGGCTTGCAGCCCGCTCTGATAAACGCGCTCGCTTGCCAACTGCCAGCAGTGCAGGTGTCTGGCGTGGGCGAGATGCGCTGCGCGCTGGCGGTCGGCTTGTGCCAGTTGGCGAGTCCATGCGCCGGTGACCGAGCCCGCCCATTGCCCAGGCTGACGCCACAAAACAAGTTCCCAGGCCAGGCGGGCGGCGAGCAGTTCCAGCAGGGTGTGGTCCAGTGCGCCGTGCATTCCGGCCTGCCAGCTGCGGTAGGCCGCGGTGCTGGCCCAGCCATTGAGGCTCAGAAGCAGCGCGTGGGCGTAGTCGGTCTGCCGCTCCGCTGGCACCATGAGTTCATCCATGGCTACGCTCAGTAGCTCCTGCGCCGTGTCAGGTAAGGCGTCAAATCGCCGGACCAGGTTGGGCTCGCCCATCAGAATCGAAAGGCCGTGATCCCTGCGGGTCTGAGATAGCCAGGCCTGGTAGAACCCAGACTGTTGATCGACGAAATATCGCCCGGCGAACTGGCTGAGTTGATGCTGTATTTCCTCGCGCCAGCTTATCTGCCGAGACAGGTCACGGTGATCATCGAACAGTTGATCGAGATTTTGCCAGGTGGCAGGCCGTACCGGATTCGCTGCAACAAAGTGGGCAACTGGCATCGGCATGCCCTGTTCGGCCAGCACCCTGGCTATGACATCCTGGGGAATGCTCTGGGCCCGGTATGCTTCGGGGTCGAGGAAACAGCGTACACCTGCCAGCCATGACAGCTCGCCGGCGACGACTTCCATCGGCTTATCCCGCATTGCCCACCAGGGATTGACCGCAATCAATTGATCCAGGGGCCAGTTGGGTGCGATGCGTTTGCAGGCGTTGCTCACGGCATCCAGTACCTGAGATGAAGAAGCTTTTTTTTCCGCTGCCATGGTCATGGACGTGTCTCCTTTGCGAGTACGGGGTTTAGCATCGGTGAGGGTTCCGGCAGCCGTGCGGGCCAGAGTCTCAGTGTCAGGCGGGTGGCCCACTCATCTAGGTAGAGTCCGGCGTAGAGGCTGCGATACAGGTCCTGATGCAGGGTGGTGTTGCGACCGAACATCACCAGCCATCCGCCGGCACCCAGGGCGGCAATAACGGTTGCAGTCCAGATCAGTGCCCAGTCACCTGCAGGGCTTGCCGCAGGTTCCAGATGCATTTGTGCGCCGGCTTTGAATACAAGGTGCAAGGCCACCAGGGCAACGATCATGCCCAGTGACAGTAGCCAGCCGCGGCGACGCCACAGACAGCCAAAACCAATACTGTAAAGCGCCAGGAGAAGCCATTCGGCTGCGCTGACTGGCAGGGAAAACCACTGGGTGAGAGTCAGGTAGGCAGTCATGGCGATGAGGCTGCCCAGCATGGCGGTGCGCAGCTTCAGACCGCCGCCGGGCGCCACCCGCGCCATCACTGAATGCTGTACCTGGCTGCCGGAATTCAGGAAGGAATAGGCCTTGTAGCAGGAATGGGCCACCAGATGCAGAATGGCTAGCGCGTAGAGACCCAGTCCAATCTGGAGCAGCATCAGCGCCATTTGAGCCACTGTCGACCAGGCCAGTGCGACCTTGATACTGATGCGTGTGACGGCAACCAGACCCGCAAGCACCAGGCTGGCGCCGGCAACTATCAAAAGTACGCCCGTGGCGACCGCAGCCAGTTCCAGGAGCCCGGCCAGGCGGAGCAGCAGAAACCCGCCCAGATTGACGACGCCTGCATGTAGCAGTGCAGATACCGGGGTGGGCGCTTCCACAACCTGAATAAGCCAGCCATGAAAGGGTAACTGAGCGCATTTGAGTAACGCTGTGATTACCACCAGGACGGCTGCAAACTGCATCGACAGGGGTAACGTATCCAGCTCCCGCCAGATTCCGTCCAGTGCAGTGATCGAGAGTGTCTGGTGCTGCCAGTAGATCAGGCCGATGGCAACAAGCAGGGCGAGATCGGCGAGCCGTGCGAAGACAAATTTCTTGTGCGCGGCCAGTGCAGCCCGCGCACGCTCCGGATAGAACACAAGCAGCTGATGCAGACTCAGGCTGATAGCTACCCAGGCGGTCCAGAGCAAAAGCAGGTTATCTGCCACCACCACAACGAGAACGCTGGCCAGCAGCGCATTGAGCCAACAGTAGAAGCGCGGCTGGCCTGGGTCGCCGGCCAGATACTGTTCGCTGAACCTGGACACGATCCAGCCCAGCCCGGTGACCAGTAGCAACATGATCTCCTGCACGGATGACAGCGTGAGTGTCAGCAGATTGAAGGCGGCGAGTATTGTCACTGCTACTGCCAGCACAAAAGCCGCCAGCGCGCTGGTGCTGCGCCAGAACCTCAGCATGGCAACTACATAGACGAGCGGCACTAGGGCGGTAACAACGATTGTAGATTCCATACGATCATCCTCCGGTGGTCTGAACGGAGTATCGATTGATCAATTCATTCTGTGAAATTCATAATAGGGATGGTAACGTTCTATTTAAAAGAACGCTGGAACGCTCATGAGCAGGCTCAACTACCGTCACCTCTACTACTTCTGGCACGTTGCAACGTCCGGTAATCTCACCCGTTCAGCCGAGCAGCTGCATGTCTCCCAGTCGGCCCTCTCCACTCAGATTCGTAGCCTGGAGGAGAGTCTCGACTGCCAGCTTTTCCTCCGAAGTGGTCGTAAACTGGTACTTACCGAGGCTGGTCAGCAGGCGATGCGTTTTGCCGAGGACATCTTTCATCGGGGCGAAGAACTTGAAGTCCTGCTGCGCCATGGCGTCAGCCTGGCGAACAAACGTTTGCGCATTGGCACTACCAGTCACATGTCACGGAACTTCATCGAGGAGTTCATCGGTCCTGCGATGTACGATTCCGAGGCCAGCATTGCGCTGATATCGGACAACCAGGCCAAACTGTTGAGTGACCTGACCCGGCACCAACTGGACGTGGTTCTGACCAACGCGCACATTGAGGTTAGCGATAACCAGGTATGGCAGATTCATCTTTTGTCTCGCCAGCCGGTCACCATAGTCTGTCCTCCGGCTCTGGCAGCCGCCAGCCTCAAACAGCACCCTTGGGTCTTGCCCAGCCGCAAGCACGGGATACGGGGTGAATTCGACGCCTTCTGTCTGCGTCAGGGGTTCCAGCCGACGATCAAGGCAGAGGTGGATGACATGGCGATGTTGCGATTGATGGCCAGGGACAGCCAGGCTTTTGGTCTGCTTCCCAGGGTCGTGGTGAGGGACGAACTGGCGAATGGCGTTCTGGTCGAGCGGGAGGCGTTGAGCGGAGTGGACGAGCGATTCTACGCCGTCACCGTTGAGCGGGTTTTTCAGCCGGAGTTACTGGATGTACTGTTAAGCCGATATCACTGATCCACATGCAGGTATTCAATAGTCGCCATCAGGCTTCATTTGATACCACTGATTCGACCGCGTGCGAGCACTACGCGTCCCTGTCTTTCAAGTTCTTTTAGCAGGCGACTTACCACTTCACGGGCGGTTCCCAGCTCTTCGGCAATGTCCTGATGCGTGGCATGGATTTCACCCTGGTTGGCCCTGGTGGCGAGCCATTGTTCGAGGCGTTCATCCATCCGCCGGAAAGCCACCTCTTCTACCAGCAGCATCAGGTCGTCCAGACGTAGGCCGTAAGAGGTCATGATTCCGGCCCGGAATGCGGCAGAGGCGGCCATCATTCGGTCAAACAGGCCTCGGGGCAGCATGATTGCTTCGCCGCTTTCTTCCACTACCGCTTCGGCGCGATGTCCGCGTCCGGACATGAGGCAGCCAATCGATAGAGTACATATATCGTTGGCGCCCATCCGGTACAGAACAATGCGGTTGCCTGATACCGCGGTCATCTGCACTTTCACCGAGCCACCCAGTACCAATGGCAGGCCGCCACAGGGATCGCCCGGACTGAAAAGGACCTGGCCGACAGGAAGTGGCATTGTCCGCAGTGTTTTTTCCGCTTCTTGCCTGAGCAAGGGAGGCAAGGTCTCAAGAATGGGGTGCTTCATGGTCGACTTCTGCCCGTCTGGTTATTGGTCAAATCCGCAGCCCTGGTATGTGACTTAGTCACCGTGTTTCCTGACGCATGCTCGCACAATACAACCTCGCACATCGTATAGAGAAGGGAGACACCGTAATGACAGTCAACATGGGAACAGCAGACAGAGTCATCCGGGCCATCGTCGGACTGGTACTTATAGCACTGGTTTTTTTAGGCCCGCAGACGGCCTGGGGCTGGATTGGCCTCATACCGCTGGTCACTGCTTTTATCGGCCTTTGCCCGGCTTATTCACTCTTGGGTATCAAAACCTGCAAGGCCAGATCCGTTCGTTAATCAAGGGAGCTCTTATCATGATCAGATTAAACACAGGTTTGCTGTTGGCCGCCCTGGCTGCAGCCACGTTTGTCCTGCCAGCCCTTGCTGATAATCACCAGAAGACCGCTGATTCTCAGGCGCCAAGCGCCAAGGCCCTGGTGATTCTGTCCGACAGTTCCGTCCAGACTCAGGGCATGGCCATGGTGTTGGGTAATACAATGTCAGACCAGGGCGCAGAGGTGCACGTCCTTTTGTGCGATCAGGCCGGAGATCTGGCCCTCAAGTCATACCAGGGTGTTGCCCTGAAACCAAAGGATCTGACCCCGGGGCAGATGCTGCGACGGCTGATCAAGGAGGGTGCTACGGTCAAGGTATGTGCGCTGTACCTGCCCAATAGTACACACAGCCAGGCGGATCTCCTTGAGGGTGTCAGCGTTGCCACTCCCCCTGAGATGGCCGCGCAGATGCTGGATCCCGCATTTCGTATTTTCAGTTTCTGATACTTAAATCGTTGTCGGGAGGTCGCGCCCCAGTGTGCCCTCCCGCATCTTTGCGCACTTAATGGTGTGATCAAGGACGATGAATTTTTGTTGGGTTGATGTCGGTAGACCATGGCAGGCCTGAATTCATCCAGCCATTGACTACCCGCATTCCCTGCTGAGCACCCTCAGCTGCCTTGTCGCCCTGGAAACCGTTCTCCACATACTTGACGTTGGTGAAGCCCTGTTCCAGAAGAAATTCTGCGCTGGGTTTGCCGCGATCTGAGCCGGACCGGCACATGGTGATAATCAGCGCGCTCTTATCCAGCCCTTTATGAGCCAGCGCCCTCTCGATGCCGGATACAAAATCAGGATTTGCTTTCATGGCAAAGTGCTTCTTGTCCTCCAGAAACTCGTATCGGTCGGCGAGTTTGAAGGGCACGTTGATATCCACTGCATCAGTAAAGCCGACAAACATGATCTCCACTGGGTCTCGCACATCCACGAAGAGGATCTGGTCTGCCTTTTCTTTCGTAACCTGCCAGGTCTGTTCGGGTGTCAGGGCTTCGGTCTGTGCGGCTGAAATCGTTGTAGAGAGTAATGTGACAATAAGACTCAACAATAGATTTTTCATAATGATCTCCGGTTTCGCTTTGCGTATGTTTGAACCATAGCAACCTGAGCGTGTTTCTATTTGATCTGGAGCAAGCGGTTGAGGTGTTTTGATGGCTTCGATCACAGCAAAAGGTAAGCAAAATGTACAAACTGTGTTTTTACGTGCCGGAGTCACATCTCGAAGCCGTGAAGCTGGCGGTATTCGGGGCAGGGGCAGGACATATCGGAAATTACGAGCATTGCTGCTGGCAGACCGGGGGTACGGGGCAATTTCGTCCGATGCCGGGTAGCCAGCCGTTTATTGGCGAGTCTGGTGCGCTTGAGAGAGTAGAAGAGTTCAGGGTCGAGATGGTCTGCGCGGATAAGTCAATTCAAACGGCTATAGCCGCGCTGCGACAGGCACATCCCTACGAGGAGCCGGCATTTGATTGCTGGTTGTTGGCAGAGTTCTAGATTGCCGGCTAGGAGAGTCTGAGGTTCGCGGAGGGCGCTCACGGATTGCAGATTCAAGGTCTGATTTCGACCAAGGTACCGTCGGGTACCAGGTCCCAAATTTCACGCATTTCCGCGTTTGTGAGTGCTATGCAGCCGTTGGTCCAGTCGAGGCCCTCGAAATACCACTCGGGGTATTCTTCGTCTATGGGTGTACCGTGGATCATGATCATACCGCCCGGGTCGACGCCCCGCTTGTAGGCTGCAGTCTGAT
>NZ_VTTI01000004.1:0-373048 GCF_008641105.1 Halopseudomonas salina | reverse complement strand
CTTTCAGGTTGGGATAATCCAGGTGCATGCTGAGGTTGTAGTCGGCGCTTCTGTGACGCCAGTCGATGGTGTAGATCCCCTCGGGAGTGCGCTGATCGCCCACCTCCTGCTTGTGCCCCACAGGTTCGCGACCCAGTGAGATGCGGTAGGCGCGTATGACTTCGCCCTGGCTGATAACCTCCAGTTTTCTTGCGTGCTTGTGTACCAGGACTTTGTCGATGACCGGCTCTGCTGCTGCGGATTGGCCTGAATGAAGCAGCAGTCCCAGCAAAGCAAGCAATAGATAAACGAATGAACGCATCAACCGACCTGACGTGATTGCCCGGGGCGGTAGACAATATCCCGCATGCGGATCGGGTAGTGGCTGTGCTGACGGTCGTGAAAATACTGCTTGAGCGTCTTGCCGACAGTGGGGAAGGCCAATTCGTCCCATGGAATTTCTGACTCGGTGAAGAGTCTGACTTCCAGGCTCTCTTCGCCTGCTGCAAATGCGCGATCAATCAGCTTGCCCCGAAAAAACATGTAAACCTGATTGATGTGCGGCAAATTGAACAGCATATAGAGCTCCTGCTCGCTGACGCGGGCCTGTGCTTCTTCCCAGGTTTCGCGCAGGGCTGCCTCTTCGGTAGTTTCGCCGTTCTCCATGTAGCCGGCTGGCAAGGTCCAGTAACCGACTCGAGGCTCGATGGCTCGGCGACACAGGAGAACCTGTTCTTCATGGATGACCAGGCACCCGGCGACTATGCGCGGATTCTGGTAGTGGATGGTCTCGCAGTGGTTGCAAACGAATCTGGACCGGTTGTCGCCGTCCGGGATGCGCTGGCTGACCTGCTGACCGCAATCGCTGCAGAACTTCATGATTCGCTATCTCGTAAGCCGATATGTTTTGTCCTATCTTGAGGCGCATTTGCCGGCTGGGCAACTGGTTCTACGTAAGTGATCATGACATCATTATTGAAAACACAAGAGGTGAATTGAATGCTGGACAAGATGCGCCTGCGGGTTGGCGAACATCGTCCGCGCGAGATTGAAGGTGCGGGATTGCCGGAGGCCGGCGTATTGATCCCGGTCACCTGCGTGCACGACCGGCCGGAGATTATCCTGACCGTTCGCTCCCAGCGCCTGTCGACCCACTCCGGCGAAGTCGCTTTCCCCGGCGGGCGACGTGATCCTGGTGATGTGGATCTGCAATACACTGCACTGCGCGAGACTCACGAGGAAATTGGCCTGTTGCCTGAGCTGGTGGAGGTGGTTGGTCCGCTCGGCTCCCTGGTGTCACGTTTTGGCATAAAGGTAACGCCCTATGTAGGCATTGTGCCTGATGTGTTTGATCTGGTGCCCAACGCAGGTGAGATCGAGACGGTATTCCGGGTGCCCGTGAGCTTCTTTCTGGAAGACCGCAGGGAGATGACCCACCGGATAGACTACGAAGGCCGTAGTTGGTACGTACCCAGCTATCGTTTTGATGGCCACAAGATCTGGGGCCTGACCGCGTTGATGCTGGCCGAGTTCGTCAATATCGCTTTTGATGCCGACATAGAATTGAACACCCCCTACGATGAAGATCGCAAGCAGGAGAGAAGATGAAATACAGCCTGGGTAACGACCGAGTAGAAATGGCAGATGATGCCTGGATCGCCGATTCTGCTGCAGTAGTGGGTAAGGTGCGGCTGGAGGCCGGTGCCAACGTGTGGTTTGGCGCGGTGCTGCGCGGCGACAACGAGCTGATTCTCATCGGCGAGCATAGCAATGTGCAGGATGGTGCGGTGATGCATACGGATATGGGTTATCCGCTGACTTTGGGCAAGGGCGTGACTGTGGGCCATAACGCCATGCTGCATGGCTGTACTGTGGGCGACTATAGTCTGGTGGGGATCGGCGCCGTGGTGCTCAACGGCGCGAAGATCGGTAAGCACTGCATCATCGGCGCCAATACGTTGATTGGCGAGGGCAAGGAGATTCCCGATGGATCTCTGGTGGTAGGTTCTCCGGGCAAGGTGGTGCGCGAGCTGAACGAACAGCAGAAGAAGATGCTTGAGGCCAGTGCCGCCCACTATGTGCACAACGCCCAGCGCTACCAGCGCGATCTCAAGCCCCAGGACGACTGAAGGTGTCCGGCGTGGTTGCATCCCCGTGTATAGGGGTATGTGCGCTGGACGAGCGTGATATATGCACCGGCTGCCAGCGTAGCGCAGTGGAGATCACGCAATGGTTTCGCATGAACGAGGAGCAGCGCCGCGAGGTGCTTGCCCGCTGTGAAGAGCGGGCTCGCGCGCAGGGGCTGTGGTTTTCGATCAATAAGGACAAGGGATTTCAGGCATGAGTCAGCCAGCATGAGTAAAATAGGAACGCCGGGTACCCAGGGCGCAGTGCGCGTTCTGTTATTGGGAGCTGGAGAGCTGGGCAAGGAGCTGGTGATCGAGCTGCAGCGACTTGGCTGCGAGACCATTGCGGTGGATCGTTACGACCAGGCTCCGGCCATGCAGGTTGCCCATCGCAGCCATGTGATCAGCATGCTCGATGGTGCAGCGTTGAGGGCGGTGATCGAGCAGGAAAAACCGCATTATATCGTGCCCGAAATCGAGGCAATTGCTACCCAGACCCTACGCGATATGGAAACCGAAGGTTATACGGTGATTCCAACCGCCCGCGCAGCCTGGTTGACCATGGATCGTGAGGGTATACGCCGATTGGCGGCCGAGGAGCTCGGTTTGCCAACCTCTGCCTACCGTTTCGCCGGTACCCTTGATGAATACCGTGCTGCCATCGAGGCGGTCGGTCTCCCCTGTGTCGTCAAGCCGGTCATGAGTTCGTCGGGCAAGGGGCAGTCCCTGGTCAGGGATCAGGAGCAGGTTCAAGCAGCCTGGGACTATGCCCAGTCAGGCGGGCGTGCCGGTGGCGGACGGGTCATCGTCGAGGGTCTGGTTGAGTTTGATTATGAGATCACCCTGCTTACTGTCAGACATATCGATGGAACCGTATTCTGCGATCCCATCGGTCATCGACAGGCCGGCGGTGACTATCAGGAGTCCTGGCAGCCACAGGCAATGAGCGAAGCAGCTCTGCTTGAATCCAAACGCATTGCCGGCTCTGTGACCGACGCGCTTGGTGGTCGTGGGGTGTTTGGTGTCGAGCTTTTCATTCGCGGTGATCAGGTATGGTTCAGCGAGGTTTCACCTAGGCCCCACGATACCGGGATGGTGACGATGATTTCCCAGGACCTGTCGCAGTTTGCCTTGCACGCACGGGCGATTCTGGGATTACCTGTGCCCTCGGTACGGCAATTGGGTGCCTCTGCCTCAGCGGTGCTGATCGTTGAAGGGGAGTCCCAGTCGGTCAGTTTTTCCAACCTGCATGACGCCTTGGTGCAACCGGATACGCAGTTACGTCTTTTCGGCAAGCCTGAGGTCAGCGGTCAGCGCCGCATGGGCGTAGCGCTTGCTCGCGCCGACGACATAGCTCTTGCGCGGGAAAAGGCCATGGCAGTGATCGGGGCCATCAAGGTTCAGCTCTGAGGGCGGCGCAGCCGCGCCCGCGTCAATGTTCGGGCTCTGGCTCTGCTTCCGTGCCGGGTAAAGGGCCCTGTTGATCCAGGCCGCGGTCCCACACCCGAACACTCTTGACCATGTTGTCCTTGGTTTGCAGTATTTCCATGCGGTACGGTCCGACGGCCAGGCAAACGCTGGTTTCCGGAATGCTTTCCAGTTGCTCGGTGATCAGGCCATTCAGCGTCTTGGGCCCATCGGCGGGCAATTTCCATTTCAGCTGACGGTTAATCGCCCTAATAGCTGTGCCGCCTTCGATGACAAAGCGGCCGTCATCCTGAGGGTGAATATCCTGGCTGGGCAGGAGCATGTCGCTGGTGAATTCACCAACAATTTCTTCCAGTATGTCCTCGAGCGTAACAAGGCCAATCACATCGCCATATTCGTCCACCACAATCGCAATGCGTCGCTTCTGCTTCTGGAAATTGAACAGTTGGGTATGTAGCGGTGTGCTTTCCGGGACGAAGTAGGGCTCCTTGCAAGCGTTGATCAGGGAATCCTTGGTCAGGTCGCCGCGGCTTAACAGACGTGCTATGGAGCGCATATGAACTATGCCGGTCACATTGTTTATGTCGCCCTGAAATACCGGCAGGCGGGTGTGATGGCAAGTGCGCAACTGACTGTTGATACTCGGCAGGCTGTCTTCCAGGTCGATGCCAATGGCTTCGTTGCGCGGGATCATGATGTCATTGACGGTCATTTTTTCCAGATCAAGGATGCCAAGTAGCATATTCTGACGACTACGAGTAATGCCCAGTCCTGCCTCGCGCACCACGGTACGGAGCTCTTCCACGCTCAGTTGGTCATTGTTCGACGCGAGGTTGATACCCATCAGGCGCAGCAACACGTTGCTTATGCTGCTGCACACCCAGACGATCGGATACAGGATTTTCTGTAGAACCTGCAGGACGATGCTTACTGGAAAGGCAATCAGTTCCGGGCGAACGGCTGCCAGTGTCTTGGGCGTGATTTCCCCGAAAATCAGAATGATAATGGTCAGGCCGATGGTCGCGATGGCTATGCCGGCTTCGCCGAAAAACTCCACCGCAACTACTGTTGCGATAGAGGCGGCAAGAATGTTGACGATGTTGTTGCCGACCAGGATGGTGCCGAGCAGGCGGTCGGGGCGCTCCAGTAGCCGTGATGCCCGTCTGGCGCCTCTGTGGCCTTCCTTGGTCATGTGTTTGAGACGATAGCGGTTGAGGCTCATCATGCTGGTTTCGGAGCTCGAGAAAAACGCCGAAAGCATGATCAGCACAACGAGGCTTATCAGCAGGAAGGTCGTATGCGAGTCGTTCAAGAGGGAACCTCAAGGACAATAGAAGATGGGAGCATGATCAGGCGAGGAAGAACTCGCTAACCAGCTTGCTACCAAAATAGGCCAGGGCCAGCAACAGGAAGCCCGCGAGAGTCCAGCGAATTGCATTGCTGCCGCGCCAGCCACGGAAGTGCCGACCCCAGAGCAGAACGCCAAATATTACCCAGGCAAGGCATGAGAGCAGGGTTTTGTGAGCCACGTCCTGAGCAAACATATTGTCGAGGAAGACAAAGCCGGTAATCAAAGCCAGTGTGAGCAGCAGCTCGCCACAAAACAGGAACTGGAACAGCAGGCGCTCCATGGTCTGTAGCGGCGGAAAAGTGCGGATGAAGCGAGTGGGGTGCTTGTGCTTGAGCTGATAGTTCTGGATGCCCAGCAGGCCCGCTTGAAAGGCGGCAATGGTCAGAATGCCGTAAGCCAGAATGGACAGCAGTATATGGGCGACCAGCATGCCATCACCTGCCACCAGTCGCGTGCCATGGCCAGGAAATAACCAGGCCAGCAATACGGTGACTACAGCGAGCGGGAAAAGGGCCAGCAGCAGGCTCAATACCGGGGCGCGAAAACTGAATGCCAGGGTGATGGCAATGATGAGCCAGGCTACCAGCGAGCCCGCATTGAAGAAGCCCAGCGCGAGTCCGGTATCGGTAATCAGTTGCAGATAGAGGCTGCCAGCATGCGCAGTAAGTGCCACCAGGCCGATGGCCCGCAGCAGGGATGTGTTAACGGCCAGGCGTTTGGCCAGGCAGCGGATCTGGTAGATGCTGCCGCCCAGATACAGGAACACGGCAAACAGGCTGGAAATGAGGGCTGTCATACATCCTTGCAATGGAAATCATTGGAATCGAAGTGTCGCATAAGCCGCGCCGCTGTTAAAGCGCTCCCTGTCATCCACAATCGCCGCAGGGTATACTGCGGCGCTTGATCGCTTCGCCCGTCTGTCCGGTTTACGGGAAGCATAGGAGATTCAGCATGTTCGACAATCTTACCGAACGCCTTTCCCATAGTCTGCGTGGTGTGACTGGGCGGGCCAAGCTCACCGAAGAGAATATCAAGGACACCCTGCGTGAAGTGCGCATGGCGTTGCTTGAGGCAGATGTTGCGCTGCCGGTGGTCAAGGCATTCGTTGATCAGGTGCGCGAGCGCGCCGTTGGTCAGGAAGTGTCCCGCAGCCTTTCGCCAGGGCAGGTGTTCGTCAAGATCATCAAGGCCGAGCTCGAAGCTGTCATGGGTGAGGCCGAGGGTCTCAACCTGGCCGTCACGCCGCCTGCAGTGATCCTGATGGCGGGTCTGCAGGGTGCGGGTAAAACGACCTCTGTCGCCAAGCTGGGTAAGACCCTGCGCGAGCGGCAGAAGAAAAAGGTCATGGTGGTCAGTGCCGACGTCTATCGTCCGGCTGCTATCAAGCAGCTGGAAACCCTGGCGGCAGAAGTCGGGGTGAATTTCTTCCCCTCCGACGCTGGCCAGAAGCCTGTCGATATCGTCCAGGCAGCTATGCGCGAGGCGCGCAACCGCTTCATGGACGTGCTGATCATCGACACCGCCGGCCGTCTGGCCATCGACGCCGATATGATGGACGAGATTCGTGCTGTGCACGCAGCGGCCAAGCCAGCTGAAACGCTGTTTGTGGTCGATGCGATGACCGGCCAGGACGCAGCCCTGACTGCCCAGGCGTTCAACGAAGCGCTGCCTTTGACCGGCGTGATCCTGACCAAGGTCGATGGCGACTCGCGTGGCGGTGCGGCGCTGTCGGTGCGGCACATTACCGGCAAGCCGATCAAGTTTCTGGGTGTGGGTGAGAAGACCGACGCGCTGGAGGCTTTCCACCCTGACCGGATTGCTTCGCGCATCCTTGGCATGGGCGACGTGCTCAGTCTGATCGAGCAGGCTGAACAGAAGCTCGACAAGGATAAGGCCGAGAAGCTCGCCAAGAAGCTGAAGAAGGGCAAAGGCTTTGATCTCGAGGACTTTCGCGACCAGCTGCAGCAGATGCGCGGTATGGGTGGCCTGGGATCGATGATGGAAAAGCTGCCGATGATGGGCAAGATCAATCCGTCGCAGATGGAAACCGCGCAGACCGAAGCGGAAAAGCAGTTCAGTCGCATGGAGGCGATCATCAACTCGATGACTCCAGGCGAGCGGCGCAATCCCGACATTATCAGCGGCTCGCGCAAGCGCCGCATTGCCGCCGGCTCAGGCACCCAGATCCAGGATATCGGGCGGGTTATCAAGCAGCACAAGCAGATGCAAAAGATGATGAAAAAGGTCAGCGGCAAGGGTGGCATGGCCAAAATGATGCGCGGAATGGGTGGTATGGGCGGCGGCGGTGGCATGATGCCCCCTGGCGGCGGGATGCCTAAGTTCTGACCGGATTGCTGGTCCTCCAGCTACAATGCAGAAAACAGTTTTCAATGGCTGCGATATTCCGTAGAATACGCGACCTTTCGGGCACAACAGACCTGCAATGCAGATAGTGGTCCGTAATTGATTCAATGAGCGTTACTCAAATACAGGAAACAATGTCCACATGGTAACCATTCGTCTAGCTCGTGGTGGCTCCAAGAAGCGCCCCTTCTATCACCTGACTGTCGCAAACAGCCGCAACGCCCGTGATGGTCGTTTCGTTGAGCGCGTTGGCTTTTTCAACCCCGTTGCCAACGGTGCTGAAATTCGCCTGTCCGTTAATCAGGAGCGGGTAAGCTACTGGTTGAGTCAGGGCGCGCAGCCGTCCGAGCGCGTTGCTTCCCTGCTGAAGGAAAATCAGGCTTCCGCCTGATATGAGCAACCTGCCGGAGTCGTCCGGATCGCCCCTGGTGGTCCTTGGCGAAATTGTCTCGGTGCACGGCATTCGCGGTTCGGTCAAGGTCAAGTCTGACACTGATCCGCTGGATAACGCACTGGACTACCCCGAGTGGATACTCCGCAAGGGTGATCAGACACACACCATCAAAGTGCTTGATGGTCGGGTGCAGGGTCGGGTGTTGGTAGTCGATCTCGAAGGGGTAACCGACCGGGATCAGGCGCTGGCACTGGTGGGTAACGAGATTTGTGTGGCTGAACAAGCGCTACCAGATCTCGAAGCGGGTGAGTACTACTGGCATCAGCTGGAAGGTTTGCAGGTGATAACGGTGCAGGGGCAACTCCTGGGCCTGATTGATCATTTGCTCGAGACCGGCTCCAACGATGTGATCGTGGTCAAGCCCTGTGAAGGCAGCCTGGATCAGCGCGAACGTTTGCTGCCCTATCTGCCGGATCTGTATGTTAAGGCCATCGATTTGCAGGCAGGCGTAATGCAGGTTGATTGGGATCCGGAGTTCTGACCGGTGTGGGCCGGTGTAGTAACGCTGTTTCCGGAGATGTTTGCGGCGCTGACCGAGTACGGGGTAACCGGACGAGCAGTTAAGCGTGGTCAGCTTGAAGTTGCCTTCAGCAACCCCCGTGAGCACGCCCACGATAAGCATCGCACGGTAGATGACCGACCCTTTGGCGGTGGTCCCGGGATGTTGATGAAAGTCGAGCCGTTGCTGGAAGCGATCGAGTCGATCACAGCGCAGGCTCCTTCGAAGCCCAGGGTGATCTATCTGTCACCCCAGGGCCAGCCACTGACTCAGAAACGGGTGCAGGAGCTGGCGGTGTTGGACAGCCTGGTGCTGTTATGCGGACGCTATGAAGGTATCGACGAACGTATCATCGAGATGTGCGTAGATGAGGAAATTTCCCTCGGCGATTACGTGTTGTCGGGGGGCGAGCTGGGAGCCATGGTGCTGCTGGACTCGGTGACCAGACTGATTCCCGGTGTGCTCGGGCATGCGGATTCGGCGGTTGAGGATTCATTTTCGGAAGGGTGGCTGGATTGTCCGCACTACACCCGGCCGGAAGAGATTGCAGAGCGGCGCGTACCGGAGGTGCTGCTCAGTGGTAACCATGAATTGATCCGGCGCTGGCGTCTCAAGCAGTCCCTGGGCAGAACCTGGCAACGTCGGCCAGAGTTGCTCGAGGATCTAACGCTGAGCAAAGAACAGCAGCAGCTGTTGGCGGAATTTATCCGCGAACGGGAAACCGATAACCATTGATTCAAGTCCGACGGCTTGTGCAGGAGTATTAAATGTCCAACATTATTGCCCAGATCGAAGCTGAGCAGATGAGCAAGAAGTTGCCCGAGTTCGCTCCGGGTGACACTGTAATCGTTCAGGTTAAAGTGAAGGAAGGCGAGCGTGAGCGTCTGCAGGCCTTTGAAGGCGTGGTTATCGGTAAGCGTAACCGGGGTCTGAACTCCGCGTTCACCGTGCGCAAGATCTCCAGCGGTGTAGGCGTCGAGCGTACCTTCCAGAGCTACTCTCCGCTGATCGACAGCCTGACCGTCAAGCGTCGTGGTGATGTACGTAAAGCCAAGCTTTACTATCTGCGCGCCCTGTCCGGTCGTGCCGCTCGTATCAAGGAAAAGCTGGGCTGATCAGCCTGCTTTTCCGGTACGAAAAAAAAGCAGCCTGCGGGCTGCTTTTTTATTGTCTGGCGTATGATGACTGTGAATTTACAGCGTTCGAGATATTTTTATGGCCAAGCCCGGCGCAGCGCCCATGCAGCATCCTATGCCCCGCGCAGTGATCAGCGACACCGAGCAGCGCATAATTGCCGGCTATATCGATAATCTTTGGCTGGAGCGCGGCCTGGCAAGGCCCACGCTGGAAGCCTACCGCACCGACCTGGAGCATCTGGCCGGTTGGCTGGCTGGGCGTAAGCTGGTATTGCTCGGGGCAAGCCGCGCCGATCTTATGGAGCATCTGGGCTGGCGCATTGGCAAGGGTTATCAGGCCCGCTCAACGGCAAGACTGCTGTCATGCCTGCGTGGATTTTACCGCCATGCCCTGCGTCAGAATCTGATTGTGGAAGACCCGACGCTGGATATCGCCTTGCCGAAGATGGGGCGACCCTTGCCCAAGGCGCTCAGCGAGGCGGACGTCGAGGCGCTGCTTGATGCGCCGGACGTTGAAGACAGCCTGGGGCTGCGTGATCGCTGCATGCTTGAAGTGCTCTATGCCTGCGGGCTGCGCGTGAGCGAGCTGACGGGCTTGCGCCTGGATCAGTTGAATCAGCGCCAGGGCGTGATCCGGGTGACCGGCAAAGGCAGCAAGGAACGTCTGGTGCCCCTTGGGGAAGAGGCCCTGAGCTGGATCGGGCGTTACCTGCGTGAGGGCAGGGGTGCATTGCTTGGAGGTCAGGCGGGAGATGTGCTTTTCCCCAGCCGCCGCGGTACTGAAATGACGCGTCAGACCTTTTGGCACAGAATCAAGCTGCACGCCAGTCAGGCGGGTATTCGCGCTAACCTGTCCCCGCACACCCTGCGCCATGCGTTTGCCACTCACTTGCTCAATCATGGTGCCGATTTGCGGGTGGTACAGATGTTGCTGGGGCACAGTGACCTGTCTACCACGCAGATCTATACACATGTAGCGCGTCAGCGTCTGCGCGATCTGCACGCCAGCCATCATCCCCGTGGGTGAGGCGGGTGTTTCATGCTAAGCTTGACCGCCTTGAAGAGGACCTCTGATGCGATTCAAATACTACATGACCTTGTTGCTCGCTCTTGGCGCCCCGGCCGTAATGGCGGCCCCCGCTGATGACATTCGTGCCAGTCTGGATAAGCTCAATCTACCGATGCAGGTGCAGACCATCAGTGAGTCCCCCATGGAGGGTCTTTATCAGGTGCAAATGGACAGTGGTCGCATCATATATGCTAGTGCTGACGGGAAATTTCTGGTCCAGGGGGCATTGTTTGATGTCACCGATGGCGGGTTGAGCAACCTGACAGCCGCGGCCGAAGCCAAGACCATCGGTGAGTCACTGAACAAGCTGCCGCGTGAGGAGATGGTCATATTTGCGCCCGAGAAGCCTGAGACCCATGTCACCATTTTTACCGATGTGGATTGTGGTTACTGCCGCCTGCTGCACAGCGAAGTAGACGAGCTCAACGCACTTGGGATAGAAGTGCGTTATCTGGCTTTCCCGCGAAGTGGGGCGTCAGGCGAGAGCGCCGCGACCATGGAATCAATATGGTGCGCGAAGGATCCGCAAGAGGCAATGACCCAAGCCAAGCTGGGCAATACCATCGAGCAAGCCAGCTGCGCCAATCCTGTGGCCAACCAGTATCAGTTGGGTGTGCAGCTGGGAGTTCAAGGTACGCCTGCCATTTTTCTGGCCAACGGAACTCTGGTACCGGGCTACAAGCCTGCGAAAACACTGGCTCAGGAAGCGCTGGCCAACCAGTAACGGCTTGGACACTAAACGAATGCCCAAGGGCGCGTAGCCCGGGCGATCTTGAATAATTTGATCAAATGGAGAACATGGTTTGAAACCGGTGAAAGTAGGAATATGTGGTTTGGGCACCGTCGGCGGTGGCACCTTCAACGTTCTGCAGCGCAATGCGGTCGAGATTTCCCGGCGCGCCGGACGCGGCATTGAGGTTGCCCAGATTGCCGCGCGGCATCTGAATCCTGCCTGCGATACCGGCGACACGCCGATCACGGATGACGTTTTCGACGTGGTCAATAATCCCGAGATTGAAGTAGTCATCGAGTTGATCGGTGGCTATACCGTGGCCTTTGACGTAGTAATGCAGGCTATTGCCAATGGCAAGCACGTAGTGACGGCCAACAAGGCATTGATCGCGGTTCACGGCAACGAGATTTTCGAGGCGGCGAGCAAGCAGGGTGTTGTGGTGGCGTTCGAGGCTTCTGTCGCTGGCGGTATACCGATCATCAAGGCGTTGCGCGAGGGCCTGGCAGCCAATCAGATCGACTGGGTGGCCGGTATCATCAATGGCACCGGCAATTTCATTCTGACCGAAATGCGCGACAAGGGCCGCACCTTTGACGACGTGCTGGCCGAGGCGCAAATGCTCGGTTACGCCGAGGCCGATCCGACGTTCGACGTCGAAGGGATTGATGCGGCGCACAAGCTGACCATCCTGGCATCCATTGCTTTCGGCATTCCGCTGCAATTCGACAAGGCCTACACCGAAGGCATCAGCAAGCTCACTACAGCCGATGTGCGCTACGCCGAGGCTTTTGGCTACCGTATCAAGCACCTGGGTATCGCCCGACGGACCGCTGACGGCGTTGAGCTGCGTGTGCACCCGACACTGATCCCGGCCGACCGGCTGATTGCCAATGTGAACGGTGTGATGAACGCCATCATGGTCAATGGTGACGCAGTGGGCTCTACGCTGTATTACGGCGCTGGCGCTGGCGCTGAGCCCACCGCATCCTCGGTGGTTGCCGATGTGATCGATGTGGTCCGTGCTCTGACCACCGATCCGAACAACCGCGTGCCGCACCTGGCCTTCCGCGCCGAGTCGCTTTCTGATCTGGCAGTGTTGCCTGCTTCGGCTATCGAGACCGCCTATTACCTGCGGATTCAGGCCAAGGATCGTCCCGGTGTGTTGGCCAAGGTGGCGACCATTCTTTCCGAGCGTGAGATCAATATCGAATCGATTCTGCAGAAGGAAGTCGAGGAGCAGGCTGGTCTGGTACCGATCATCATCATGACGCATCGCGTTCGCGAGCAGAAGATGAATGATGCTATTGAGGCGCTCGAGGCGCTCGACGAAGTGGTCTCGCCGCTGATGCGGATCCGGGTAGAACAACTGAATTAATCGCGGCAAGCTACAAGCTGCAAGCGACAAGTGGTCCGGTGTTGGTCCGGCTGCTTGGCGCTTGAAGCTTGTGACTTGAAGCTCAAACCGAAGGTTTGCAACGATGCGCTACATAAGTACTCGGGGCCAGGCTCCGGCTCTGAATTTTGAAGATGTTTTACTGACCGGTCTGGCGACAGACGGTGGATTGTATGTGCCTGAGAACCTGCCGCACTTCACCCAGGAAGAGATTGCTTCCTGGGCGGGGCTGCCTTATCACGAGCTCGCCTTCAATGTAATGCGCCCCTTCGTGGCAGGCAGCATCAGCGATGCCGACTTCAAGCGGATCCTCAAGGAAACCTACGGCGTCTTCGCCCACGAGGCTATTGCTCCTCTGCGCCAACTGGGTGCGAACGAGTGGGTTCTGGAGCTTTTCCATGGACCGACTCTGGCGTTTAAGGATTTTGCCCTGCAGCTGCTTGGTCGCTTGCTCGATCACTTCCTGCTCAAGCGTGGCGAGCGGGTGGTCATCATGGGCGCGACCTCCGGTGACACAGGTTCGGCCGCGATTGAAGGCTGCAAGCATTGCGAGAATGTGGATATCTTCATTCTGCATCCGCATAACCGCGTCTCGGAAGTGCAACGCCGGCAGATGACGACCATCAAGGGCGACAACATCCACAACATTGCCGTGGAAGGCAATTTTGATGACTGCCAGGAAATGGTCAAGAACAGCTTCGCTGATCAAGGTTTCCTCAAGGGGACGCGGTTGGTTGCGGTGAACTCGATCAACTGGGCGCGCATCATGGCGCAGATCGTCTATTATTTTCATGCGTCCCTACAGCTGGGTGGCCCCGCTCGCTCCATGGCGTTCTCGGTGCCCACCGGTAACTTTGGCGACATATTTGCAGGCTATCTGGCCCGCAATATGGGACTGCCGATCAGCCAGCTGATTGTTGCCACCAATCGTAACGACATTCTGCACCGTTTCATGAGCGGCAACCGCTATGCCAAGGATACTCTGCACCCTTCCTTATCGCCGTCGATGGATATCATGGTGTCCTCCAACTTCGAGCGTTTGCTGTTCGACATGCATGGACGTAACGGTCCAGCGGTTGCCGAACTGATGTCGGAGTTCCGCAAGACTGGCTTGCTCAGTGTTGAAGACGAACGCTGGACTGAAACACGCAGACTCTTTGATTCGCTCGCAGTAGACGATGACGCCACTTGCAGCACGATCACCGACGTCTATCGCGCCACAGGCGAGTTGCTGGATCCGCATACGGCTATTGGGGTGCGTGCGGCGCGGGAATGCCGCAGATCAATGTCGCTGCCGATGATCACTCTGGGTACGGCCCATCCGGTCAAGTTTCCCGAAGCGGTGATCAAGGCTGAGGTGGATGTGGAGCCAGTCCTGCCAGCACATCTCAAGGATCTGTTCGAGCGTGATGAGCGCTTTACTGTACTGGCCAACGAGTTGCACGAGGTCCAGTCCTTTGTGGCCCAACACGGTAATCGCGGCAAACCCCTCTGATAACTGTGCGTTGTCGAAATGACTTTCGGCAACGCACCTGGGGTGCCTGTCGAACCTTAAAGCTCAATAAGCATCAAAGCAGTAATCAGGAGTTGCGCTGTCTGCTCCATCTGCTGAATAGAGGATGTTATGGTTCAGGAATTGCGGAACCTTGAGCAGTTATTCAATCACATAGCGACCCTGGCAAGCGAGAACGGCGAGGTATCTCTCGGTATTGTGGTTGAGTCTATTGGCCACCGCTCATTTGGCCCTTTGCTTTTGATTATCGGACTGACCTTGTCATCCCCCCTGAGTGGCATCCCCGGGATGACCTCGATCAGTGCGGCATTCATCTTCCTGATTGCAGCACAGCTACTCATGGGGCGGCGATTCTTCTGGATGCCCCATTGGTTGCTGGATCGTTCGTTGGACAGGAAGCAGATCATGACAGGGTTACGCTGGATCACTCCGCCGGCCCGAGTGGTCGACCGGTTGACGCGTCCCCGCCTGTTTTTTCTTGTCAGCCGCTCGGGTGCTTATGTTACGGCCGCGTTATGCGTATGTATCGCAATGATCATGCCCGTGTTTGAGCTGGTTCCCTTCAGTGCCTCTGCCGTGGGCGTTGCCCTCGCTGCTCTAGGCCTGGCGCTGGTGGCGCAGGACGGTCTGCTGGCTTTGATCGCCTTCTGTGTCATCGGGGCAACTTTTGGCCTGGCTGTTGTCAATATCCTCTGATCCGTCATAAAGGTGGACCAACAGGGAGATCGTCAACCGAATGCTCTGGATTCTGCTACTACACATCATAGGCGTGCTGTTCTGGGCTGCCGCGCTGTTATATCTCCCGGCCCTCATCGCCGGAGAGGTCATGCATGATGAAAAGCTGAAAGAGCCACCGGTCACTTACGATTCTATCGCCAGAGCCGTTTTTACCTTCGTGGCAACACCCGCAGCCCTGGTAGCGATTATCGCGGGAACCCTGGTTTTCGTGCTTAATCACACCATCGTTCCCTGGCTTATATTCAAGCTGACGCTGGTGTCATTCTTGGTGATATGCCACGCCCTTGCGGGGTTGCTGATCCTGCGGGCAGAGTCACGCAATGGCAAGCCGGTTGTCCCCTGGTGCATGTTACTCGCGGTAGTCAGTGGTTCGCTGATGTTCACAATTGTCTGGCTGGTGCTTAGCAAGCCCCAAATCGAGGCCTGGCTATGACTGCTAAATTCCCCATGGCTCCAGGATTCTCACAGGTTCTCGCGCCGCTCGGCCATTTTTTCCGGCGAGACCCCAACCGCGTGATCGTATACGAGAATGCCGCCAAGCAGGCTGGTAAGGGATATCAACAAGCCAGTCAGCAGGCTGGTATAGAGTCCCCAGGGCATGATTGCCAGATCCGGTTCCCCTACACGCAACAACCAGTTGAGTGTAGCCAGAGACAGCATCATCACCGCCAGAATCGCGTGGCACCAAGCCGTTATCAAGCTGCGTATTTGTGCCACGATAGTCAGATCGAGCATGCCGATGAAGCCCGATACCCAGCCTCCCAGAGCTCCGATACCTGCCAGCCAGAGGCTCAGGCGAGCCCAGAAAAAGTCCCCCGTGACCAGGTAGGCAATATCGGCTCCGATCAGTCCGAGCAGAGCTGCCACCGGAAAGTGAATCAACATCGGATGGATAGGATGCCCATGAATCGACATCTTGCTGCGAATTTTCTCTTCAGCCATGAAACTCTCCGACTGTGTTCAGCTGTATTACAACCTGGAAGAGTGTGCTCCGTCGGTTGCCAAAAGGTTAGCAATGCTCATTGTGGCAGCTATCCAGCATTTGGACCGGCAATTGGGGAGAGGGTTGCATGAAGCCTGACCAGATGACAGATCCACTGATTCAAAGTAACCAGGAACGCCATAGGACCTTCGACCGTGTGTGGGGCAATCTTCCAGGCTGGCGGGCACTGTCGGCGGTTAATCACACGACGATCGGCCTGCGGTTCATTGTTACCGGGTTCATGTTCTTCCTGGTGGGTGGATTGCTGGCGATGCTCATTCGCACACAACTGGCGTTACCCGAACAGGATATTGTCGGTATCGAGCTGTATAACCAGCTGTTCACCATGCATGGCACAGTGATGATGTTTCTCTTTGCCATTCCGGTGTTGGAAGGTATGGCAATGTATCTGATTCCCAAGATGATCGGAGCGCGGGATCTGGTTTTTCCGCGGCTGAGCGCATTGGGTTATTACTGCTATCTTTTTGGCGGGCTGATCATCCTGTCCAGCCTGGTAATGAATATTGCGCCGGATACCGGCTGGTTCATGTATACGCCGCTGAGCAGTGCAAATTACTCGCCTGGGCCCGGCTCTGACTTCTGGCTGCTTGGCATCACATTCGTGGAGATTTCCGCCCTGTCGGCGGGTGTGGAGCTCGTGGTGTCTATCCTGCGCACGCGAACCCGGGGGATGGCCCTGAGCAAGATGCCGGTCTTCTGCTGGTACATCCTGGCAATGGCCTTGATGATCATCTTCGGATTTCCACCGCTTATTCTCGGCAGCATACTGCTGGAGCTCGAGCGTGCTGCCGGTATGGTGTTCTTCGAAGTGGCCGGGGGAGGGGACCCGCTGTTATGGCAACACCTGTTCTGGCTGTTCGGACATCCTGAGGTCTATATCCTGTTTCTGCCCGCTGCGGGCATCGTATCCACACTCATACCCGTTTTTGCCCAGCACCCGTTGGTGGGATACCGCTGGATCGTGGTGGGCATCATCCTCATGGGTTTTCTCAGCTTTGGTTTGTGGGTCCACCACATGTTTACGGTGGGTATCCCGCAACTGGCGTTATCATTCTTTTCCGTGGCAAGCATGCTGGTAGCGATCCCTACGGGGATTCAGGTTTTCGCCTGGTTGGCGACGCTCTGGGCGGGACGAGTGGTATTTCACCTGCCTATGCTGTGGATACTGGGTTTCATCGTAATCTTCGTCAATGGCGGGCTGACCGGGGTGATGCTGGCGCTGGTGCCGTTCGACTGGCAGGTACATGACACCCATTTTGTGGTCGCCCACATGCACTATGTGCTGGTTGGCGGGATGCTGTTTCCCATGGTTGCCGGCCTCTATTACTGGCTGCCCCATGTCTCGGGACGGATGCCTTCAGATACCCTGGGCCGCTGGGGTTTCTGGCTGGTTTTCATCGGATTCAATCTGACCTTCCTGATCATGCACCTCACCGGCCTGCTGGGTATGCCGCGGCGGATCTATACCTACGAAGCCGAAATGGGCTGGGGATGGTTGAATCTGATCTCGTCGATCGGTGGATTTGTCATGGCTATCGGTGTCGCGGCGGTCATTCTGGATATCGCATTGCATTTTCGTTTCGGCAAAAGAGCAACCCTCAATCCCTGGAATGCGGACACGCTGGAATGGGCCATGCCCATGCCGGTCCCCACCTATAATTTTGCCAGTCTGCCCACCGTAGAAACCCGCCATCCCATGTGGGAAAACACCGATCTGCCGCAAACCATAGCCTCGGGGCAGCATGGCCTGGCTGAAATTCAGCACAATCGCCGTGACACATGGGGCTCGGACGCTATTACAGGCAAGGTCCGTGAGATTATTAACCTGCCATCCAATTCCTGGATACCATTGCAGTGCGCTGTGGCAATCGGCGTGCTGTGTATCAGTTTGCTCGTCAAGGCCTATCTTGTCGCCGTGCTGTCGACAGTGGCTGCGGTCTTTCTGTTGCTGCGCTGGAGTTGGCACAACGGAGGCCATCCGTCAGTGACGCCCCTGCGTGAAGATGATCCCACCGATCCGCCACTGCATTCGAGGACCTTCGACGGCCCTGGGCTGTGGGGTATGGTGGTTTCGTTGATGGCTAACGGTACGCTGTATCTGTCCTTGTTGTTCGGCTGGTTTTATCTTTGGACCGCCTCACCCCTGTGGACTGTGCCTGAAAACGGGCCCCTGGCCCTTATGCCGCTGGTGGCCAGTGGCGTGCTGCTGACGCTGGCGGTGCTGCTCTACGGCCGGGGCCTGACGCGGCTACGCAAGCGTAATGCCGACAGGCTGGGTAGTATGTTCTGGTTGGTGAGCTTGCTAGGTGCCGCGCATGTATTGTTATTGCTCTGGATATTGCTGGATGCGCCGTTGCAGCCTACGCAGACAGCGCACGATGCAGTGCTGACCGTAATGGTCCTCTACCAGTTGATCCATAGTGGGCTGGCTGTGATCCTCACGGCGCTTCAGGCGGTGCGTCTCAGGCTGGGTTATGTGAGCGCACAAATACCCTATGAGCCCGTCGTGATTGGCCCGTTCTGGCTGTATACGCTGGGTGTCTTCTGGATGAGTTTTGCGGCCTTTGTTCTGCTACCCATGGCCTGGGGAGGGAGCTGATGTTTTCACCATCCCATCCTTTGCAGATGTTTTTCGGGCTGATCGTCTGGAGCGCCTGGTTCGTCAGTCTGTATGGCGGGCTGGGAGTTGTCTGCAAACTGGCGCCGCCGAGCCCGGACCAGGGCGTTATGACCTGGGTCAACGCTCTGGTGCTTGTCCTTGGCATGGCGTTATCGCTGTTCCTTTTGTTTTGTGCCCGTCGTTGCTGGGCAGTCCGGTCGGCAGCACAATGCCTGTCCGCCAGGGAGCGGGACAATCAGCGCTTTATCGCCAGCGCCGCTGCGGGGGTTTACCTGGTGGGAGCTTTTGCGACCCTGGCAGTGGCATTGCCGGCCGTTATGTTGGCCCCGTGCGTGTGACCAGGCCGCGCGCAATCCTCTGGCTGAGCGTGTTTGTGCTTGGTAGCACGAGCATCCCGGCTTGGGCTCACAGCCCGCTATCGGGCAGCCTGGAGGAGCGGATATCCATATTGCTGGGTGCAGCCATCTTGAGTATTTTCTGGATTTTCTACATCCTTGGATCAGTGCGCAGGGCCGCACCTGTCTGGCACCCGATCTTTTTTCATGTGGCAATGCTGCTGAGTTTTTTTGCCGTGGTCGGGCCGCTGGACGAATGGGCGGAAACCAGTACTACCGCCCACATGATCCAGCACATGTTGTTCATGGTTGTGATCGCCCCTTTGTGGGTGCTCAGCAGTCCTTTGAGCCAGCTCGTCGCGGGGGGAGGGCGATGGCTAGTCAGCTGCTGGACCCCCTTTCTGCGCCTGCCCCGGCATCCGATGCTTACCGCCTACCTGCATGGCCTGACGGTGTGGTTCTGGCATACGCCGCGGTTCTACCAACTGGCGCTGGATAATCCCTGGTGGCATGTGGTGGAGCACGGCATGTTTCTACTGACAGCCGGATTGTTCTGGTGGGCGGTCTTGCAGGGCAAGCGGCGGAATGTGCATTGGTCGCTGTTTGCTTTGTTGCTCACTCTAATGCACACCGGTTTTCTGGGGGCTTTGCTGACATTTGCCCAGGCGCCGCTGTACGGAGAGTCGCGGAGCCTGGAAGATCAGCAATTGGCCGGCTTGATCATGTGGGTGCCAGGCGCTGTCCCTTACCTGCTGGCTGCTGCGTGGGTGGGCTATCGCTGGTTCCGTGACATTTATCGAAACACGGGTGCGACCGATTAGCTGCTGGTGCGTTTTGCCCCGACTTGCACAGTGCTGCAAAAGATCCGATGCTTGAGCACCATAAAGTGGCACGGAGAAGTCTGATGAGTCTGAAACACCCTTTGATTCGTTCCATTGGGCTGGCTGCAGCCGGTCTGACGCTGTTTTCCTCTTTTGCACAAGCGCAACCGGTTCCCAGGCAACAAGAGCAAGTGCCTGGCTACTACCGCATGAATCTGGGCGAATTTGAAGTAACTGCACTTTACGATGGGTATGTTGATCTGGATCCGGCGCTACTCAAGGGCATTGATGCAGATAACCTGCAAACGCTTTTCACGCGGATGTTCGTTTCAGCCGATGACGGAGTACAAACAGCGGTCAACGCTTATCTGGTCAACACGGGTACCGAGCTGATTCTGGTCGATGTGGGCGCTGCGCAGTGTTTCGGACCGACCCTCGGCAATGTTGCATCCAATCTGAAAGCCTCCGGCTACACTGTCGAGCAGGTCAGTATGGTGTTGTTGACGCACCTGCATCCGGATCACGCCTGTGGTTTGCGCAACAGCGACGGATCGGCAACCTACCCCAACGCCACGGTACACGTGCCTCGCGCAGAAGCCGCTTACTGGCTGGATGAAGAATTGACAGCGACCATGCCGGACAGCGCCCAACCGTTTTTCAAGATGGCTCAGGCGGCCGTAGAGCCCTATGTGGCGCAAAAGCGATTGCAGAAGTACGGGCGTGATACCGAACTGATGCCCGGCGTGCGAACTGTACCCACGAACGGCCACACGCCTGGGCACAATGCCTACCTGTTTCAATCTGAGGGGCAGGACCTGATGGTCTGGGGCGATATTGTGCATAGTCATACGGTGCAATTTGCTCGCCCGGATGTGACGATCGAGTTCGACGTCGACAGTGAGGCGGCGCTGGCCACCCGCAAGGATGTATTTAACGAGGCTGCACGTAACCGGTTCTGGGTGGCGGGAGCGCATTTGCCTTTCCCTGGCCTGGGTCATGTTCGCCGCGAAGGGGCGGCATTCTCCTGGGTGCCGCTAGAGTTCGGGCCGCTACGGTCGGATCGCTGATCCAAGGTTGATGGGGCGCCAGCAATTGCTGCTGGCGCCGGGAACCCATCATGTAGTGACAGGAGGCTCAAGAGGGGCATCTGGCATGCGTCCGGCGCCCCAGCTGCGCTGTATATAACCGATGACTTCATCCAGCTCCTCGCGGGTGACGGACGCGGGTTCACCGTGCTCGAGAGGGTCGTAGTGAAAAATGTACAGCCTGGACAGAAACTGTGCGAAGGGTAGTGAAGCCTCTCCGAAGCGTTCGCCGTGGCCTGCGGTACTGACCTCTACGCCGTCGCCCCAATTCTGCCCGCTGTCATTGTTCGGATTGTAGAAATACAGGCGCATCTCATCGGTCTGATCCAGATTGACCCGCAATATGGTGATGGCGTGCCAGCCGATGAAGCGCGCAGCGCTATCGGTAACTGCGATGCCCGCCGGTTGGGGGTGAATCAGCGGCTGATTGCCATTGTGATACGGATGATAGGCGGCATAGAAGTGCCGGATAAAATCATCCAGATCAACCAGATGGCCCGTCGGGACATCAACATTCAATCGGAAGCCACGACCTGCCCACCAGCCATGGAACTCGGGATTGACCCAGCGATGCGGGTCGCCCTCACGACCGATACAGCGTCGCCCCATTTCAGCGTAGATGCGGTCCAGATGCGGCACCACCAATAGTGAAACTGCATCCAGGTCGATCGGCAAGGTGGTAGCCACGCCACTCAGGCTTTCCTGTGAGGAAATTGGCTGCCCTTCGAAGTGCATGATGATCTCATCATCGCGCGCCGCCCAGGTCACCATTTGCAGAAGATAATCCGGGTCGTTGTAGGCCCACATCGATAATGCCCGTGCAGACTGACAGGTCGGGTTGTTGCCCTGGCCTACGCCGAGGGGCAGGCCCAGCATACATAGAACCCCCTCCAACAACAGTGCCTCAGCTGGTACGGCGGTGCCGAACGCCATGGTCAGCCGCTCCCGTGACCAGTCCGACAAGGGTAAGCCGAGCTGCCGCCACATGGCAGGGGCAACCGGCAACTGAAACAGAATGCCGCGCTCCAGCATCAGGGCCAGACCGTAGATCGCCTGCGGAGTACCCGGATGTACACCCTTGTCGATCAGTGCCAGGACCAGCTCGCGATAACACAGAAGACAGTCTCTTCCGGTGGCCGACAGCCCCATGGCCTCAGCCAGCAAATGCTCCGCCTGGTTAAGCAGGTGACGCATTAGAACGGCGTGATAGGCAGAGGCCAGACCGGTATCGTGCATGGCCCGGGCAAAACCGGTCGCTTCGCTTTGCAGCGCGGCGTGGTCCATGTAATCGAGACGTTCCTGGTAGATTTCGATACCCGGGTCTTCTCGGCATGCATGGGTCGGACCGAACAGGCTGCTTACCAGGCGGTCGGCGCCCTGTCCGCTGTTGCCCAGATCAATGTCGGGATTGGCCTGACACAGGGCAATCTGGGTAATCATCCGTTTTACCGGGTCAACCTGAATGGGCCGTTGCTGCAGGATGCGCCAGATCTCGCCAATCAACTGGTCAATAATGTGTTGATAGCCGATTGAAGCTGCCAGATGCTGCAGCAGGTTACGTGGCAGCTCGGCTAGACGTCCCTGAGTTTCACGCTCGGCTTCACTCAAGGGTGAGAACAGTAACGCAAGGTTGCTTGCCAGTACCTGAGTAAGAAAATGATGTGCATGCTCGGAAGACACAACCGGGTGAACAAATTCGCCGCGGGCTACAGCCAGCAGTCTGAGCTCGCTCAACGCTTCAATCACCAGCGTATGGGGATCAGCACTCGACAGGGTCTGGGGAGTGAGGGCCGGCACCAGTGTTTCGGGGCTGGCCCAGTCGGAGCCGGCGAAAATTCCTGCGGACTCCAGCATGGCTGCGCGCGATTCAAGCTGCGCACAGCCACCGGCTACCATCATTACCCTCCGCGCGGTGTCGAATACCCGGCCGAGCTTGCCTGGCTTGGCAAACTCGGGGGCGCGATCCAGCAGCTCAAGGGCTTCGTCAAACCGGGACAACAACAACGCAAGCTTGCCGTCATCTGGCGGATTTTGCGTATTCTGCTCGACCACGCACACACTCCCTATTCATTCTCATTGCCGCCCATGATAGGGACCGGATGCGCTGAGCGCTATACGTAGAAGTCCAGTTCTTCCTGACGCGCGAGCAACTTGTGCATTTCCTCGGCGTTGTCGCCCTTGAAATAGATCAGGCCCCAATGGGTTCCGAATGCGGTGCGCTTGGTTACCATCTCTTCAAGCGGTGTCGTCAGCTCGTGTGACTCGAAATAGGGGTGATCCTCGGTTTCAGCAGGAATTTCGAGCTTGCTGACTACGCGGCGGCGCGGATAGACACCAAAGCAACCGGCGTACCCATCGGCGTCCTCGATCTCCTTGGGGAAGTAGGCTTGGACTTCCTCTTCGGTGGATTTCGGATCGAATACCAGCATGCTCGCATGATAAGCATTGAAACCCTTGTACACGCGCTCAAGCAGCTCGAATACCTTGAAGCCCGGCGGACGGTAGGCCACCTCACCAAAGTACATCTCGCCGTCGCTGGTCACGAAATACTCGGGGTGAATCATCCCGAATTCGATGTCGAAGGTTTTGATCAGCTTCTCGATCTGCTTGACGATCTGCGGACGATACTCTTCCAGCTTGGGTGATGCGGGAACGTGTACCGAATAACCAAGACGTACATACTCGGAGATGTTCAGAAAGCGAATCTTGCCATCGTGAATCCAGGCCTCGACCGCAAATTCCCAGCCATCGAGGTGGGACTCCATCAGGGATGGGAACTCCTCGTCAGGGATCGCATCCACGTCATCCGGTGTGCGAATGACCCGGTGACCGAGACAACCCGCCTTGTCGAACGCCTTGACGTGGATCGGATCGTTCGGATCGCCATCAAGCTTGAGCAGGGTCTGGTTGACGCGCTTGAGGAAGCGGATCACATCGCCGCGATCGTGGGCTTCCTCGAAGATGCCAACGCGAATGCCACCAAGCTGTGCACGACGCTTCATCAGCGACTTGTCACGCATCAGCATTGACTGGCCGAACAGGCGTGGATTATCCAGCAGGACGGAGTTGATCGCCCCGGCCCACTCAACGGTCTCTTCGAATAATGGGATGGATACATCCACGCCCATGTCCTTGAGCGTCTGAGCTATTTCCATGGACCGGTCGTTGAGGCGCTCGAAGTTCCAGGCCACGTAGGGGATATCGTGCTCTTTACAGTAGTCCTCGGCCCATTCGGGTGCGACTACTACATAGCGACGGTCAAAGGTGGCTGCGGCTTCAACAGCGTTGGGCGCCCAGCCGAGCAGAGCAATAAAACCCTTGGTTGGATCCTTCTTCATATGCGACCTCCTTTGCGATCGGGAGCTTGTCCCGTTCAATGTATAATTTAGATGTGTAATTACTATACACCATAGAAGAGGTCTAGGCTAACCGTACCTGCATATGGTTTGCGGTGTTAGGTCGTTATCAAATGATTCGAGAGCGAAATATTATTGTCATCTGTTCGGGCTCTATTGGTATGAAGCCGATGGGGCACACAAGTTCCGGTCGTGTTCTTTCATGCCGGTAGAGCGATGCGAAGACATCGACATTGACGGCTGATCGGCAGCCAAGGATGATTCGCTGCACAATGTTCATGTTTGGGGTGGGGTAATGCTGGAGGGCGTGAATCTGTTACCTGAGGGGGTCGTACTCGCGGACGGGATTTTGCGATTGCTGATCAGTACTGCATTGTTGCTTGTCGTGGTTCTGGTAGCCCGTTCGCTGACCGCTCGCTTCATACGGCGGACGGTTGCATCCCCCGAATTAAGGGGCCGCTGGCTGGTTAACTCGCGGAATGCTTTCCTTTTGCTTACGCTCCTTGGCCTGGTGATCATCTGGGGTGACGAGTTGCGCACGCTGGCACTGTCGATAGTCGCAATCGCAGTGGCCTTTGTCGTCGCGACAAAGGAGTTGATCCTGTGCCTGACCGGCTCTCTGCTTAAAAGCGGGTCACGGTCCTTCAACCTGGGAGACCGTATTCAGGTCAAGGAGTTTCGCGGTGATGTGATTGACCAGAGCCTGCTGGCCACGACGGTTCTTGAGGTGGGTCCCGGCGCATTGCAGCAACGCACGGGCAGGATGATCGTTATTCCCAATGCGTTGTTTGTCTCCGAGCCGGTGATCAATGAAAGCTTTACTGATAATTATGGATTTCACGTCTTCAGCATCCCGTTCCGGCGGGGAGATGACTGGCGCTCGGCGCAGCGGGCTTGTCTGGAATCAGCTAATCGACACTGTGCTCCTTATCTCGAACAGGTAAGAACCTTCATGACTCGGGTGAGTGCCAACCGCGGTCTGGCTGTGCCCGCGGTAGAGCCGAGGGTCACGCTGCAAGTCCCGGCGCCGGAGGCCATGCACCTGGTTGTCAGAGTGCCGGTGAAGGTCGGGGAGCGGAGTTTTATCGAACAGGCGATTCTCAGCGATGTGTTTGCCGAACATGACTTTCTCCCTGCTCACCATGAACCGAGGGCCCGGATAGCGGAGCCATCACGTGTCGAGGATGCCGGCGACATCTGACCCTGAAGGCTCCGCACTGGGCGTTGGCGGGCAAAAGCTTGCAATTTACGGCCCGCGAAATTAGCGTCAGCAAAGGTTTTATTCATCCCGGCACCCGCCGGAACCCCATCACAAGAGGCAACTGATCGTGAAAACCCGTATTACTGAATTGTTCGGCATCCAGCACCCTATCATCCAGGGCGGCATGCACTATGTCGGCTTTGCCGAGCTTGCAGCAGCAGTCTCCAATGCAGGGGGGCTGGGTACCATCACCGGTCTGACGCAAAAAACCGCTGCGGATCTGGCCAATGAAATTGCCCGTTGCCGGGACATGACCGACAAGCCTTTTGCAGTCAATCTGACCTTTCTGCCCTCGCTGAACACGCCTGACTATCCTGGCTATATCAAGGCGATTATCGACGGTGGGGTCAAATATGTCGAAACTGCCGGCCGTAGCCCGGAACAGTACATGCCACTGCTCAAGGACGCCGGGATCAAGGTGATACACAAGTGCACGTCGGTCCGCCATGCACTCAAGGCCCAGTCAATCGGCTGCGACGCGGTTTCGGTCGATGGCTTCGAGTGCGGTGGTCACCCTGGTGAAGACGATATTCCAAACATGATCCTGTTGCCCCGTGCAGCCGATGAGCTGGAGATTCCCTTCGTTGCATCAGGCGGTATGGCTGATGGTCGCTCGCTGGTTGCGGCCATGGCGTTGGGCGCCGAGGGCATGAACATGGGCACGCGCTTCATTGCTACCCAGGAAGCGCCCGTGCACGAGAACGTCAAGCAAGCCATTGTGGCTGCCAGCGAGCTCGATACCCGCCTGGTCATGCGGCCGTTGCGCAATACCGAGCGCGTTCTCAATAACGCAGCGGTTGAACGCATTATCGAGAAAGAAAAGCGCCTGGGCGCGGACCTGCAGTTCAAGGACATCATCGATGAAGTTGCCGGAGTCTATCCGCGCATCATGAAGGAAGGCGAGATGGAGATTGGTGCCTGGTCATGCGGCATGGTCGCAGGTTTGATCCATGATATTCCGACCTGCCAGCAGCTGCTCGATCGCATCATGGGCGAAGCGGACGCACTGATTCGTCAGCGCCTCAACTCGATGCTCTGATGCCCTTTCGCAGGCAGCCCTTTGGGGCTGCCTGTCACACCTTGCAGTATTCCTTTGCAAATGTGTGCGAACTGCTTCTTCGATACGGCGTCCAAGCTGAAACCAATCGAATGCAAGGAGACACGCATGACTGATCCCGTCCTGTTAATCACTGGAGCCTCCTCCGGTATTGGCGCCGCCACAGCCAGAGAAGCCGCAAAGGCTGGCTATCGGCTGGTGCTGGCAGCGCGTTCAGCAGACAAGTTACACGGCTTGCAGCAAGAGCTCGGCGGGGCAGAGCGCGTGATCACCGTCGCCTGCGATGTGCAAAGCCAGGATGATCAACTCAGGCTGGCCGCGGAAGCAGAGCGCGCCTTTGGGCAAATTGATGCGATTTTTGCCAATGCCGGGCGTGGTGGTGAGCCGGGTGGATTCTCCAAAGCCGATCCCGCCGTGTGGCGCGACATGATCCTGACCAATGTGCTGGGCGTGGGTATGACCGTGCAGGCCTGTCTTCCTGCACTGCGCAAGACTCGTGGGCATATCTTGATGACTGGCTCCGCAGCGGGTCGAGTGACAATTCCCGGGTCCATGTACAGTGCGACCAAGTGGGCTGTTTCGGCAATTGGATACGGCTTGCGCGAAGAGCTGCGGGGAAGCGGTATACGCGTCACTCTGATCGAGCCGGGGATGGTTGATACGCCCTTTTTCGACAAGCCGCCTGAGCGGGCTCTGCAGCCCGAGGATGTTGCCAGGGCCGTGCTCTATGCCCTGTCTCAGCCGGCTCATGTGGATGTGAACGAGGTGCTGATAAGACCAACCCCAGCTCTGGAGTAACACGTCCGGGCCTCGGGCACGCCCCAATATAGAAGTGCGTGCGTTGGCTGATCTTTCTCGGGCATACTTTCCCTGTACGCACGGAATGTATTTCTGACGGAGCAGCCAAGCATGATTCCAGACCTCTACATAGCCAACAAGAACTACTCCTCCTGGTCTCTCAGGCCCTGGGTGTTGTTGCGCCACTTGCAGATCCCCTTCAACGAACGTCTGATGCCCTTTGCCGGAGACGCAACCTCCGCTATTTATCGCACCTTCTCGCCAAGCGGCAAGGTGCCGTGCCTGACGCATGGCGACATTGTGGTCTGGGATTCGCTGGCGATCTTCGAGTATCTTGCCGAGCTGCATCCGCAGGTGTGGCCCATTCATGCGAAGGCGCGGGCATGGGCCCGGTGCGCATCGGCCGAGATGCACGCCGGTTTTGCGCACCTGCGCAGTATTTGCACCATGAACTGTGGACTGCGAGTGCGTATGGCGGGGATATTACCGGAACTGCAGGGAGATCTTGATCGGATCGATGATCTGTGGAACCAGGGGCTTGAGCGTTTTGGTGGGCCTTTTCTGGCAGGGAATCAGTTTACTGCAGTGGATGCGGCTTTTGCGCCGGTCGCTTTCCGGATTCAGACCTATGATTTGCCGATGTCCGGCGCGGCGCTGGAGTATGTGGATCAATTGCTCGATCTCCCCGCCATGCGCGAATGGTATGAGGCGGCGTTGCGGGAGGAATGGCGGGACGAAAGACACGAGCAGGAGGCCCATCTTGCCGGCGACTGGATGGAAGATCTGCGGTCCTGATGGGCCGTGAGATGGTTCAGGCGGCTTCCCGGGCAGCGTTTATAGTCTCCCGGGCATCTTCCTTGTCACTCCCGTCAGGTTCAGGCTTGTCGTGCTCATCACTCCGTGAAGGGCGGTGGCACAGGGTGGCAAGAATGGGGAAGTGGTCAGATCCGAACCCCTGAAGTCGTTCCATGTGCCGCAGGGTGAAGTGCTCGGTCACAAAGATGTGATCCAGCGGCCAGCGCAGCAGGCGGTGCTCGGCATGAAAAGTGGAAAACATACCCCGGCCCCGGCGCGGATCCAGCATGCCGCTGACGCGGGTGAACATGCGGGTGGTACGCGACCAGGCGACGTCGTTCAAATCGCCGATCAACAAGGCGGGTCCGGCGTGATCGCGGATTTCCTTGCCAACCAATAGTAATTCAGCGTCGCGCCAGAGGCTGGTGTCGCTTTCCTGCGGCGCCGGGGGGCGGGGATGCAGAGCATGCAGGCGCACGCGTTCGCCGCTTCTCAGAATGATCCAGCAGTGTATCGAGGGAATGTCGTCCTGGATCAGCCGCTTGACCTCCAGGCCCTGTAATTCCAACCGGGAATAGAGGTGCATGCCGTAGAGATTATCCTGGGGAATACTCACTACTTCGGGCCAGGTCTCTGACAGCGCTGCGTGCAACTGCTCGCCCCACCAGTCATCAGATTCCAGGGTCAGGATGATGTCGGGCTGATGCTTGAGTATCTGCTTTATAAGCCCTTGTGCGTTGCGGTTGGGCGTCAGCACATTGGAGATCAACAGCTTGATGCAGCGATCGTCGTTACCAGGCTCTGCGTTCTTGAGTTCCAGCGGACCAAAGGGCGTGTAGGGGTAAATTCGCCAGAGCTGCAGGGTCAGCACGACCAGGCTGGCCGCCAGGCTGTAGGGTTGGAGAGGGTCCCCGACCAGCAGTGACAGCAGCGCGGTGATGGCTGCAACTGATGCAATCTGCACCCGCGGAAACTCACAGGCGCGTAACCACCAGTTGTGCAGACGGATCCTGGCAAACAGCGTGACTGCAAGCAATACCATGCTGAGCGTAAAAACGGCCAGGTCGAACATGCGCAACTCCCTTATCCCTGCAATTGGCAGGAAACCTGTTCAGTCACCGGAGGTTGCATTGTGCATTGGCCTGGCCCGGGAGCAGCGTTTTCAGATTTCCGCGTTGTGGTAGATGTTCTGCACGTCGTCGAGTTCATTCAGCATGTCGATGAATTTTTCGAACATTGCAACGTCATCGCCTTCCAGCGTAGTTGATGTCTGCGGCAGAAACTGGATCTCGTCGACTGCAAAATCGATATCGCCATAGCTGTCTGCCAGTGCCTGCTTGGCCTTGCCGTAATCGGTATTGGCCGCAAAGACAGTTATCATGCCATTTTCGTTCTCGATGTCGGTCACATCGACGTCGGCCATCATCAGTGCTTCCAGAACACCCTCTTCATCATCAGATGCAAAGGACAGGATGGCGCAGTGATCGAACATGTGGCTGACACTGCCCGGTGTACCCATCTTGCTTTTGGTCTTGGTAAAGCAGTTGCGCACATCGGAAATGGTGCGGTTGGGGTTATCGGTCAGACACTCGACGATGGCAATGCAGTTCCCCGGCCCGAAGCCTTCATAGCGTGCAACCGAGAAGTCCTCGCCACCGCCACCCTTGGCCTTGTCTATCGCCTTGTCGATCACATGGGCTGGTACCTGATCTTTTTTGGCGCGTTCGATCAGCCCGCGCAGGGCCAGATTGCCAGTGGGGTCGACGCCGCCGGATTTGGCAGTGACGTAGATCTCGCGAGCGTACTTGCTGTAGACCTTGGTTTTGGCATCGGCCGTCTTGGCCATCGATTCTTTGCGGTTCTGGTAAGCGCGACCCATGGAATTGCCCCGTTGATTGGCGTCAAAGCCGCGATTTTACCTGCAGATCCGGGTCAGAGCTACGATGGATTTAGACGGTTTGGCCGCGGGCTGGGGATTGTGCATTGCGTCTCGGGTTAAACCGGCCTACCTTGAAATCAGACTTGTTTGAATACCGCTAGAAAATCAAAGGAGGAAAAATGTCCCTTTCCCGATTGAGTGCCAAACGACTGTTCCGCCAGCAAAGCTACATTGGAGGGCAGTGGCGAGATGCCGCCGATGGCGCAACCGTCAAGGTCGACAACCCGGCAAACGGGGAGATTCTGGGCACCATTCCATCGCTGAGTGCCGCCGAGATAGGTGAAGCCATCGTACAGGCTGATGCCGGCTTTCAGATCTGGCGCAAGAAAACGGCACTGGAGCGTGCAGACCTGCTGCTGCGCTGGAATGATCTGATGCTGGAGCACAAGGAGGATATCGCTTCCCTGATGACCATGGAGCAGGGCAAACCCCTGGAAGAGTCCCGTGGCGAAGTCGTCTATGCCGCTTCTTTTATCCGCTGGTTCGCTGAAGAGGCTCGCCGGGTATACGGTGAGACGATTCCGGGTGCCAAGCCGGGCCAGCACATTGTGGTTACCCGTCACCCGGTGGGGGTCACGGCGGCCATTACACCCTGGAACTTTCCAGCAGCGATGATCACCCGCAAGGCCGGTGCGGCGCTGGCTGCCGGTTGTTCAATGATCGTCAAACCGGCCGAAGCGACGCCCTATACCGCTCTGGCACTTGCTGAACTGGCTCACGAAGCGGGTATCCCGGCGGGTGTTTTCAACGTCGTCACCGGCAAGTCCAGCATGATTGGCAAGGTCTTTACCGACAGCCCTGTGGTGCGCACGCTGAGCTTTACCGGCTCGACCTCAGTGGGTAGCAAGTTGATGGCCCAGTGCGCCGACAATGTCCAGAAGGTATCCCTTGAGCTGGGCGGTAACGCACCCTTTATCGTTTTTGACGACGCTGATCTGAAGCGCGCCGTCGAGGGGGCTATGGTAAGCAAGTTCCGCAACACCGGACAGACCTGCATTTGCGCCAACCGGTTCCTGGTACAAGCCAGTGTTCACGATGAATTCGTTTCATTGCTGGCCGAGGCAATGGGCAAGCTCAAGGTCGGTGATGGCTTCGAGGAGGGCGTTACCCAGTCAGCTCTGATCAATCATGATGCTGCTCTCAAGGTCAAGCGGCATTACGAAGATGCGTTGTCGAAGGGCGCTACCCATGTTGCCGGACCCAGGCCCGAAGCAGATAACGGCAGCTACGTGCACCCTGTATTGATTACCGATGTGACTCCGGACATGGAGCTGTGCGAGGACGAAACCTTTGGCCCCCTGGCTGC
Source organism: Halopseudomonas salina (assembly GCF_008641105.1). Next base: position 341,889 of record NZ_VTTI01000004.1, on the reverse strand, counting down.
GGTAATGAAATTCGATACCGAGGAAGAAGCGCTGAAGATCGCCAACGATACGCCCTACGGCCTGGCCGCCTATTTCTACAGCACGAATATTCATCGGATATGGCGTGTTGCTGACGAGCTGGAAGCGGGCATCATCGGCGTCAATGAAGGCGCTGTATCCAATGCGGCTGCGCCCTTCGGCGGGGTTAAAGCCTCTGGTCTGGGACGCGAAGGGTCGCATTACGGCCTGGATGAATATACCGAGGTGAAGTACCTCTGCATGGGCGCGGAGTGAATTGATGACTGCGACTGCAAAAGCCGCCCGGATTGCACTGATGCCCGGTGACGGTATCGGCGTTGAAGTGATGGATCAGGCAGTCCGGGTTCTGGAAAGGTTGCGTGAACGCGATGGTCTGCGTCTCCATTGGGATGTACTGGCATGGCCCAGTACCGCCTGGCATCAGGAGCACGGTCAGATGATGCCGGATGATGCACTAACGCAGGCCTGCGACTACGACGCCCTCTTGTTGGGCGCCCTGGGGGACCCGGGGCCGCTTGTGGACCACAAACGCTATCGGTTGCCCGATGGTGTATCACTGGCGCCCTTACTGACTTTTCGCAAGGGTCTGGATCTCTGGGCCTGCGAAAGGCCGGCGCGTCTGTTGCCCGGGGCCCCGCGCTATCTGGCGGACCCCCGCGCGGAGCAGGTAGACATGCTGGTCATCCGTGAGAACAGCGAGGGGGAGTATGTGAACCAGGGTGGACGCCTGCAGCAGGGGACGCCCCACGAAGTGGCAACCCAGCTGGAGATATTTACCCGCCGTGGCACCGAGCGACTGATTCGCCATGCCTTTGTTCGAGCGCGCGAGCGTTTGCAGATCCATGGTTCTGCGCGCAGCTTTTTCTGCGCCGAGAAGGGCACTGCAGCGGCTCAGGTGTGCCTGATTACCAAGCGCAATGCCCAGCCGGCGTGGGGCGAGCTGTACACCGAAGTCTTTGCCGAGGTGGCCCGCGAGTTCCCTGATATCGGCGTCACTCACCAACTGGTTGATGCCGCGTGCATGAAATTCGTGCAATGCCCCTGGGAGTTTGATGTGGTGGTGGCCAGTAATTTGCACGGAGACATCCTGACCGATCTGGCTGCCGTGTTGTCCGGTGGTCTTGGTCTGGCGCCGTCATGCAACATCAACCCCGATAGCCGGGAGATGCCTGCACTGTTTGAGCCGACCCACGGCAGTGCGCCGGATATTGCAGGCCAGGGCAAGGCCAACCCGGCCGCAATGTTGCTGACCACGGCAATGATGCTCGAGTGGCTGGGTTTTGGCCCTTCTGCCGAGCGATTACGCCAGGCCGTGGCACAGGATTTGCTGACCAGCAACACACAGGCGCGCCGTTGCAGTGAAGTAACCGACGGCATCATTGCGCAGCTTGATTGAGATCTCCTGGCGAAGGGCTTTGCCTGATTCGCCTGTCGCTTTACCAGCGGATTCTTGAAGTCCGCCGCCATAGTTGGAGTTGTATGTCATGACTTTCGTATTGGTACTGGTCGCCGAAGGCGAAAACGAACTGCCCGGGCTCGGCGGTTTGCCTGCCGACGTTCGGGTCGAAACCGTCAGTGACGAAGCGCGATTGCGCGCGCTGTTGCCAACAGCCGATGTACTGGTGGTGACCGATTTTCGCACCGGCCTGCTGGAACGCTGCTGGCCGGAGCAACCACGTCTGCAGTGGGTGCATGCCACCAGTGCCGGTGTGGATGCCCTGATGTTTCCCGCTCTGGTCGACAGTGATATTCCGGTAACCAATGCCCGGGGCGTATTCGATAGGGGGATCGCCGAATACGTGCTGGGCGCCGTATTACTGTTCGCCAAGGACACCCTGGGCAATCTGGCGTTGCAGCGCCGGCATCAATGGCAGCACCGTGACACCGAAATGGTTTGCGACACCCGAGCGTTGATTGTCGGCGCGGGATCGATCGGTGGTGAAGTGGCCACGCTGCTGAGGGCGGTCGGAATGCGCGTTACCGGTATTGCCAGGGCCCCACGCGAAGACGAGCGTTTTGATCAGGTGCTGGGCAACGATCAGTTGTTCGACTGTCTGCGCGAGTCCGATTACGTTGTGATAACCGCACCCCTGACCCCCGATACAGAGGGGCTATTCGATGAGAGGGCCTTTGCGCTGATGAAGCCGGGTGCGAGGTTGATCAATGTCGGTCGCGGGCCGATCGTGCGTACCGATGATCTGTTGGAGGCATTGCGTGCGGGCCAGATAGCCGGCGCGGCTCTGGATGTCTTCGAAGAGGAGCCGTTGCCCGCGGAACATCCGCTGTGGGATGAGCCAAATGTCATGATGTCGGCGCACATGGCTGGGGACTTCCGGGGCTGGCAACAGGCTCTCGGTGAGCAGTTCGTGGCCAATTTTCAGGGCTGGATTCAGCACAAAGCTCTGTTCAATCAGGTTTCCAAAGGCTGATCGGCTCCGGCTGAATCATCAGATGTAATTGACAGGAGAAACACATGTCCAACGAGATTTTGCGGATGACCGCTGTAGAGCTTTTGCAGCAATACAGGGACAAGACGCTGTCGCCAGTGGATGTGGCCGGCGCGATGCTGGACCAGATCGAACGCCTGGATAAGCATACCAACGGTTTCTGTCTGGTAGACCGGGAAACCTCCCTTGGCCTGGCACGCGAATCAGAGCAGCGTTATCACAAGGGTGAAGCGCGGGGCCTGGTGGATGGTGTACCTGTTGCGGTGAAAGACGTATTTCTCACGCCTATGTGGCCAACCATCAAAGGCTCATACACCGTTGATCCGCAGAGCACGCTGAACAAGTCGGCACCAGCCACTGCAGCGTTGGCCCGGCATGGATACGTCCCCATCGGCAAGACTACAACGCCGGAGTTTGGCTGGAAGGGCGTAACCGACAATCCGGTGGATGGGGTAACCAACAACCCCTGGAATCCGGAAAAGACCGCCGGTGGTTCCAGTGGCGGCAGCGGCGTTGCCGTGGCGCTGGGCATGGCCCCGCTGGCGCTGGGAACCGATGCTGGTGGCTCAATCCGTATACCGGCAGGCTTTTGCGGGATAGTTGGACTCAAGCCATCCTTTGGTGAGGTGCCCCATTGGCCAGCCAGCCCCTTTGGCACTCTGGCCCACGCAGGGCCGATGACCTGGACGGTCGAGGACGCCGCGCTGATGATGAATGTGCTGTGCGAACCTGACCATCGCGACACCAATGCCATTCCGCGACGCAATATTGATTATCTGGCGGATCTCAACAAAGGTGTCAAAGGCCTGAAAATTGCCTATAGCCCGAATCTAGGTTATGTCGACGTCAATCCCGAGGTCGAAGCTGCCGTAGCTCAGGCCGCCAAGGTCTTCGAGGAGTTGGGCGCGGAAGTGGTCAGGGTCGACCCCGGTTTCAGCGATCCGCTGGGGGCGTTCGGTCACCTGTTTTATGGTGGTGCAGCAAATGCGATGCGCGACCTGGGTTCGAAAAAGCGCGAGCGGATGGATCCTGAACTGGTCAAGGTGGCGGAAAAAGCGGCGCGGTTGAGCATGCTTGATTACATGGGTGCAGTGAATGAGTCCATGGCATTGCGCGAGCGTATGGCCAACTTCCATCGCAAGTATGATCTGCTGTTGACGCCCAGCTTGCCAATTACTGCATTTGAAACTGGCCGTGAGGTGCCGCGCGACTGGCCCAGCACGCGTTGGCCCACCTGGACGCCTTTCACTTACCCATTCAACATGACCGGCCAGCCGGGCCTGTCGGTGCCCTGCGGTTTCGACAAGGCCGGCCTGCCGATCAGCTTGCAGCTGGTGGGAGCCAGATTCAACGATGCACTGTTGCTGCAGGCGGGTCATGCTTACCAGCAGGCCGCACCACTGACAGATCGTCGCCCCGAGTTGTTCAATTCCTGAGAGAGAGTCCGCCATGTCCCTGAGCACGCTGGATATCGACCTGTACGAATCCGAAGACCCTATCTGGAACCCGGCGATGATGGCGATTCCGGTTCCGGGTATCCGCAAGATGGTCAACATGGCCGCTGCCATGGAGGATGTCATTCATCTGTCCATCGGCCAGCCAGATCTGCCCGCACCCGAAAATGTAGTCAACGCCGCGGTTGAGGCCCTGCGGGCCGGTCAGACTGGATATACGATGGATGCAGGACTCCCGGAGCTGCTTGAGTCCCTGGCCCTGTACTACGGCCAACGCTATCAGCGAGAGCTTTCGCCAGACAATATCATGATCACCACTGGGGCAACGGAGGCGCTTTACCTGGCGTTGACGGCGGTCTCTGCACCGGGCCGGCATTTTATCGTGCCCGATCCGGCGTTCATGCTTTACGCCCCGTTGCTGCGGATGAATGGAGGTGAAGTAACGGAAATAGCCACCCGCGCCGAGAAGAACCATCAGTTGGATCCGCAGGAAGTAATTGATGCTATCCAGCCCAATACCTACGCAATCATTCTCAATTCGCCGAGCAACCCCACGGGTACGGTTTACCCGAAGGAAACCCTCGAGGCGATTCTGCAAGAGGCAGCCTATCGGGGGATCGAGGTGATCAGTGACGAGGTATACGATCACCTCATTTATGATGGCAAGGAGTACCCTTCGGTGCTTGGCCATACAAGTGATCTTGATAACGTGATGGTGGTCAGCAGCTTTTCCAAGACCTACAGCATGGCCGGTATGCGGATCGGCTGGATTATCGCCAGTCAGGGCGCGATCAAGCGGCTGCGCCGTTATCACATGTTCACCACCACTGTGGCCAACACCCCTTGTCAGTGGGCCGGCGTGGCGGCTTTGAACGGCGGGAGTCATTTCATCGACAGCATGCTTGCCGAATACACTCGCCGCCGTGACCGGCTGGTAGAGCTCGTTGAGCAGACGCCGCACCTGACCGGTTACAAGCCGGAGGGCGCCTTTTATCTGTTCCCGTCGTTGCCCGAGGGAGTGAATGGCACCAATGTGGCGTTGCGTCTGTTGAAGGAAACGGGGGTCTGTACCATTCCCGGTGAGACGTTCGGCCACAGTTGCAGTAACGCGCTGCGGTTGAGTTATTCGACCTCATTGGACAATATCGAGCAGGCTTTCGAGCGAATCATCCCCTGGATGCACAAGCAGGATTTCAGTTGATTCGGTGTGTATTGGACCTGATAGGTAAACGTGGAATTGCTCTATTCACCTATTTTTACAACCTTTTGCGATTCTGACTGTCCAAGGATTAAGCCGCATTTCAAAAGAATGCGGTTTTCCCCCTTATTGGAGCATGTCTTATGAATAACATCGTCTATATCGTTGGTGCCGTCGTAATTGTTCTCGCTATCCTGTCGTTCCTCGGCTTCCGTTGAGTTAGCCTCGCGGCGGGCGTTGCCCGCCAGGCGAGAGCGTCAACGCGGTGCGCTGTGATGAACCTTTGTCATGGCGCATCTGCGGCTCTGACTTAGTCAGATCGCCGCCTCTTTGCGCAGCCGCGCAATGGTTTCGCTGCTGTACCCCATCCCTGCAAGCAACGCTTGCGTATGTGCGCCCAGCGCCGGTCCAACCCACTCGGTCGACCCCGGCGTCGCCGATAATTTGGGCACTATTCCGGGCATCTTGAATTCCCTGCCATCAGGTAATTGGCCAGAGACGAACATCTCACGTGCCAGAAACTGAGGGTCAGTGAACATGTCCGCCACCGAATAGATGCGGCTTGCTGGCACATCTGCCCTGTTCAGAATCTCCAGAACTTCTGCTTGCGATAAAGTGCCTGTCCAGCGATCAATGACAGCATATAGCTCATCGCGGCGGGTATCTCTGCCGGCGTTGTCCGCCAGTTCAGGGTCCCCTGCGAGATCTGGCCGACCGATGCCGTGCATCAGACGTTTGAAGATGGCATCGCCATTGGCGCCAATCTGCACCGCCTTGCCGTCTGCGCAGTTATGAATGGAGGAGGGCGTAATGCCCGGCATGATGTTGCCACTGCGCTCGCGGACAAAGCCCATGACGTCGAACTCGGGCACCATGCTTTCCATCATGGCGAATACGGCTTCATAGAGTGCCACATCCACTACCTGTCCTTCGCCATTGGCCATATCACGGTGTCTGAGCGCCATGAGGGCGCCAATCACGCCCCACAGGGCCGCTATCGAATCGCCGATGGATATGCCTGTGCGCACGGGCGGCCGATCTTCAAAGCCGGTGATATACCGCAAACCGCCGACCGATTCGCCGATGGCACCGAAACCCGGCTGATCCTTCATCGGTCCGGTCTGGCCAAACCCGGATAGCCGGACCATGATCAGTCCAGGGTTGAGCTCATGCAGCACATCCCACCCCAGACCCAGTTTCTCCAATGTACCCGGTCGAAAATTCTCGATCAGGATATCCGTATCCTTCAGCACTTCCTTGAGTATCTGTAATGCCTCGGGATGCTTGAGGTTAAGGGTCAAAGATTGCTTGTTACGTGACTGCACGAACCACCAGAGAGAGGTGCCCTCATACACCTTGCGCCACTTGCGCAACGGATCACCGCCGTCAGGCGACTCGACCTTGATGACATCGGCACCGAATTCGGCGCAGATGCGCGCGGCAAATGGTCCGGCGATCAGGGTGCCGAGTTCAACAACCTTGAGGCCTGTCAGGGGTTTGGCAGTGTTCATGGGGGCTCCGTAATCCATGCGAGGGAGGGAGCGTCAGTCTATTCGATGGGACTGCGATGAGGTAGGGGAGGTAATGGAGGTGGGGCGCCGCCCGGAGAGGACGGCGGCCTGGTATGTCAGCCGAGCGGACTCTTGACCGGTGTTGCCGGAACGGTCTGCTGGTTCGATGATTTTGTCTGATCTGTCAGCGCGCCTGCGGGCGTGGCCATGCTGCTGCCGGCATGATCAATAGCGTGGCTGGCGCGATAGGCCTTGATTCCGCGGTACAGGGTGTACGCCCCTATCGCCAGACTGACGGCGCCTATAATGCCAGGACGGGTAATGCCCTTGCGCAACAGCATGGCACCGCCGCCCATGGACATCAGTTGTTCGGTTTTGCTCTGAATCGGTTTTTTGAGATTTTTCAGATCTTTCAACATGGTGGCTCACTCATAGTCGGTGAAAAGGAAATGCTTCTGATAAGTGTAGACTGATGGCAGGCACCATTGTTCCTGCCGTCATTGCGAACCTATCAGTCTGATCGTTTTCCAATTCCGAAAGCGCCCGTGAATTCACGGCATAGCGCTTTCAATCAGGAGCTGAAAAAAAGGAGCTGGCGGATGTCCACTTGGGAAGTCGTTGTCACAACTGTCGCGGCGGAATTTTCCGATATCAACGATGTAGAGCAGACCACACGGGTATGCCTACGGCTGACGTTGGCCGCAATATTGGGTGGCATACTGGGTATCGAACGGGAAAGTCAGGGCAAGGCCGCCGGTTTGCGTACACATATGCTGGTGGCGTTGGGCGCAGCGCTTTTTGTACTAAGCGCAGACCCGACCGGCGAGGTAAATGACGCCATGAGCAGGGTCATTCAGGGCGTTGTTGCGGGTGTGGGGTTTCTTGGCGCAGGGACGATTCTGAAAAGCGAGTCACTGGCCAATGTACGCGGACTGACAACAGCAGCGGGCTTGTGGCTGACCGCAGCAATGGGGGTTGCAGTGGGGCTTGGGCAGGAAATAGTGGCCATTCTGGCAACGGTTTTGGCGCTGATTACTCTGCACGTGCTGCCTCTGCTGATAGAGCCCAAGACAGGTGAGGAAACCGAAGACGGTTGATATGATCCACTCGGGTCCTGGCGTTTTTCGTTCAGCTTTTTAAGGTACACTGCGCTCCTCTTCAAGCCGAACTGGACGCCCATGGCTCAGCAAGCAACGCCCTATAAAGTCCATCTGAACCTGACCGATACCGATCGTGGCATCTACGAGTCAATGCGCATGACGGTCGCCCGTCATCCCTCCGAGACAGCCCAGCGGATGATTGCCCGCGTGCTCGCCTATGCGATCTGGTACCAGGAGCGGCTGGCGTTTGGCAGAGGCCTTTCCGAGGTAGATGAACCGGCGCTCTGGCATAAAAGTCTGGATGATCGTATCGAGCACTGGATCGAGGTCGGCCAGCCCGACGCGGAGCGCCTGATCTGGTGTTCACGCCGTGCCGAGAAGGTGTCACTTCTGGTTTATGGCAACGCTCGCGCGTGGTCGGCCAAGGTCCTGCCAGGTGTTGCTGGCCTGAAAAATCTGCATATCGCTGCGTTGCCCCAGGAACCGCTGGATCTGTTGGCAGAGGGTCTGACGCGTACCATCGATTGGGGTGTGATGATTACCGATGGCGTGCTCTATGTCAGTGATGCCACCATTCAGGTCGAGCTGCCGCTTGAATGGTTGATGGCCGAGCAGTGAGTTGCTGATGCGAATCGAATCCCGTCCCGTCCCTGCCGAACTGCCCGCACTCGGGGATCTACCGCCGCTTCTGACCCGCCTGTATGCAGCCCGCGGAGTCAGTAGTATTGCCGATCTGGACAAGCGTCTTCAGGCGCTGCTGCCTTTCACCCTGTTCAAGGGGATGCCGGAGGCCGTTGCGGTGCTGGTTGAGGCGCTGCAGGGGCAACAACCGATTCTGGTGGTTGGGGATTTCGACGCCGATGGCGCCACCGCAAGCAGTGTCGCCGTGCTCGGCTTACGGGCCCTGGGTGCAGGTCCGGTGGACTACCTGGTGCCTAATCGCTTCGAGTTCGGTTATGGCCTGACCCCGGAAATAGTCGAGGTTGCGTTGACGCGCAAGCCTGCAGTTCTGGTGACTGTGGATAACGGGATATCCAGTATCGAGGGCGTGGCTGCAGCAAAGGCTGCCGGGTTGAAAGTCGTGGTCACCGATCACCATCTGCCCGCCGAACAATTGCCTGCCGCCGATGCGATAGTCAACCCGAGCCAACCCGGGTGTGAGTTTCCCAGCAAGGCCATTGCGGGCGTTGGTGTTATTTTCTATGTGATGCTGGCGCTTCGTGCGGCGCTTCGCGAGCAGGGCTGGTTCAATGCGACCCGCCCCGAGCCCAATCTGGGCGAACTGCTGGATCTGGTTGCCCTCGGCACCGTGGCCGATGTGGTACCCCTGGATGCGAATAATCGTATTCTGGTGCATCAGGGTCTGGCGCGCATCCGGGCTGGGCGTTGCAGACCCGGAATCCGGGCTTTGCTGGAGATCGCAGGCCGGCCGGCCGAGCGTCTGGTTTCCACTGATCTGGGCTTTATCGTCGGCCCCCGTTTGAATGCGGCTGGGCGTCTTGACGATATGAGTCTGGGCATCGAGTGCCTGCTCACCGACAGCGAGCAGTTGGCCCAGGATATTGCGCGCGAGCTGGATGGCCTGAATCGGGACCGCAAATCCATTGAGCGGGACATGCAGCAGCAGGCGCTGACGACACTGGCTGCGATGGATCTGCAGGACAGTGATCTGCCCTATGGTCTCTGCCTCTTTGATCCTGATTGGCATCAGGGCGTCATTGGTATCCTGGCTTCGCGTCTGAAGGATAAATACCATCGTCCGGTAATCGCCTTTGCCGATGCTGGCAATGGGGATCTCAAGGGCTCCGCCCGATCGGTGGCCGGCTTGCATATTCGCGATGCGCTGGATGCGGTTGCGGCGCATCATCCAGGCCTGATCAGCAAATTTGGTGGCCATGCGATGGCGGCGGGGTTGTCCTTGCCCGAGGCCAACCTCGAGGCCTTTCAGGCCGCCTTTGACAGTGAAGTCAGGCGGCAGCTTACAGCGGATGATCTGACTGGCAGGTTGCTGTCTGACGGCGAGCTGGATCAGGCTGAATTCAATATGGATCTGGCATCGCAGTTACGTGAGGCGGGTCCCTGGGGGCAACATTTCCCCGAGCCGGGATTTCACGGGGAGTTTCTACTCATCCAGCAGCGGCTGGTAGGCGAGCGGCATTTGAAGATGGTGCTGCAGCTTCCCGGAGCCACTGACGTGCTGGATGCCATCGCCTTCAATATTGACCCCAAGGTCTGGCCTAACCCGGGAGTTCAACGCGTGCTGTTGGCTTATACCCTGGACATCAACGAGTTTCGCGGACGTCAGAGTCTGCAGCTTATGGTCAGGCATTTGCAGCCGCTCTGAAGCCTTTGCGCGACATCACTGTTGTGCCACCATCGGTGCAAACAACAATATCGGTGATCCATGCGCGCTCCAGAATCCCACTACGATTACATCATTGTCGGCGCCGGCCCCGCCGGGTGCCTGTTGGCCAATCGTTTGTCGACAGATCCCGCTACCCGGGTACTGCTGCTCGAGGCCGGCGGCAAGGACAACCATCCCTGGATTCACATTCCGGTCGGTTATCTGTTCTGTATCGGTAATCCGCGTACCGACTGGTGCTATAAAACTCAGCCAGAGCAGGGTCTGGGCGGACGGAGCCTGGGCTATCCACGGGGTCGGGTACTGGGTGGCTGTTCATCGATTAATGGCATGATCTATATGCGCGGTCAGGCGGCCGACTATGATGGCTGGGCTGCCGCGGGCAATCCTGGCTGGAGCTGGAAGGAGGTTTTGCCGCTGTTTATCAAATCGGAAAACCACTACGCCGGTGCCAGCGAGCACCATGGCGATGCAGGCGAGTGGCGGGTCGAGACCCAGCGGCTGCACTGGACCCTGCTGGACGGCTTTCGTCAGGCTGCGGATGAAAATGGTATTGCCCCTATCGATGACTTCAATACGGGTGATAACGAGGGCAGCAGCTATTTTCAGGTAAATCAACGTCGTGGAGTGCGCTGGAATTCGGCCAGGGCCTATCTGAAGCCGGCGCGCGGACGCCCGAACCTGACCGTTCTCACCCATGCCGAGGCAAAGACGCTGATGCTCGATGGCAAGCGCGCCTGCGGTGTGCGTGTTGGCTGGCAGGGGCAAGAGCTCGAGATCCGTGTCGAGCGCGAAGTCATACTCTGTGCTGGTGCAATCGGCTCGCCAGCGCTGCTGCAGCGTTCGGGTATTGGTCCGCGTCCGCTGCTTGAGTCCCACGGTATCGAGGTGCGGCATGAGCTGCCAGGTGTGGGAGAGAATCTGCAGGACCACCTGCAGTTACGTCTGATCTTCAAGGTCCAGGGCGTGCCTACCCTGAACCGCATGGCGGCAAAATGGTGGGGTAAGGTGGGTATGGGGCTACGCTATGCGTGGAACCGTAGCGGCCCGCTGGCTATGGCGCCAAGTCAGCTGGGCGCCTTTGCCCGTTCGGATCCGGATCAGCCCCGCGCCAATCTGCAATACCATGTGCAGCCCCTTTCACTTGAGCGTTTTGGCGAGCCTCTGCACCCCTTTGCCGCTTTTACGGCTTCAGTCTGCAATCTGCGGCCCAAAAGCCGGGGCAGGGTACAGATTGCCAGTGCCGATCCGGCAGCGCCGCCACTTATTCAGCCCAACTACCTGTCTCACCCCGATGATCTCAAGGTCGCTGCAGACGCCATACGTCTTACCCGGCGGATCGCAGCGGCGCCCGCTCTCGCCCCTTATAAGCCCGAGGAGTATCTGCCAGGGCAATCATTGCAGACCGATGAAGAGCTGGCTGAGGCAGCGGCGGCCATAGGCACGACGATATTTCATCCGGCGGGCACCTGTGCCATGGGCCCGGGTCCCGAAGCGGTGGTGGATCACGAGCTGCGTGTGCATGGCATGCAAGGGCTGCGCGTGGCTGACACTTCCATCATGCCGACTATCACCTCAGGCAACACCTGCTCGCCCACCCTGATGATCGCCGAAAAGCTCGCCACGATGCTTGCCCCGCAAAGACGCTAGAAATTCGCTGTGCCACTTTTCCGGGTCTACATTTGATCTGAGTCAGCTCCCCGTCTGTCTGCACGGGGCACTCTGGCCAGGGGGAATCGATCCGGGATCAGGAGCAGGCCATGCAGGATACCAAGCGCACCCAGTGGCATACCATGAGCACAGAGGCGGTTCGAGAGACGCTTGAAGTGCCGGAAGCCGGATTAAACCGGGAAGAAGTGAAGCGTCGCCTTGAAGAGCACGGCGCCAATATTCTGCCCGAGACTGAGGGCCGGCCGATTTGGTTGCGGTTACTTGCCCAGTTCAACAACGTCCTGATCTATGTGCTGATGAGTGCTGTGCTGGTCACGGCGCTGCTGGGGCACTGGCTGGATACCGCAGTAATCTTTGCTGTTGTTCTGGTGCAGGGGGTGGTCGGCTTCATTCAGGAGGGTCGTGCCGAGAAGGCACTGGCTGCTATACGTCATATGCTCGCACCCAGGGCCACTGTCCTGCGTGACGGTCAGCGCTTGCACATCGATGCCAGTGATCTGGTGCCGGGGGATGTGCTTTTGCTTGAGCCCGGTGATCGAGTGCCGGCCGATATACGGCTGGACCAGGTACATGGTCTTAGCGTCGATGAATCGATGCTCACCGGTGAGTCGATACCCGTCGAGAAGGCCCTGGAGACTCAGCCTGCCGATGCAGCCCTGGGAGACCGTTTATGTCTGGCCTATTCGGGCACCCTGGTGAGAACCGGGACTGCCCGGGGCGTGGTGGTGGCCACCGGCTTGCATAGCGAGATCGGCCGCATATCCGGTCTGCTGTCGGAGGTGGCAGTACTGCAAACCCCGCTGACTCAGCAAATGAACCGGTTTTCACGCTATTTGTCGCTGGTCATTGTGCTAGCAGGTCTAGGCGTATTTTTACTGGGTTGGCAGTTTGGCGACAGGCCGCTCGCTGACCTGTTCATGGCTGTGGTTGCGCTGACCGTATCGGCGATACCGGAGGGGCTGCCGGCGATTCTTACCATCACCCTGGCGATTGGTGTTCAGCGCATGGCTAATCGCAAGGCGGTGGTTCGACGAATGCCTGCGATAGAAACACTGGGCGCGGTATCCATCATCTGTACGGACAAGACCGGTACTCTGACCCGCAATGAAATGATGGTGGCGGCGCTGGTGCTGGACGATCAGATATTTCCGGTCAGCGGGGACGGCTATGACCTTGGAGGGGACATTGGCGCGGCAGAGGGTGCCGGTGGATCGGTACCTGCTCCGCAGCAGCTGGTTGCGGATCTGGCCCAGGCAGCGCTGCTGTGCAATGACGCGAGACTTGATACCACCGCTGAGCAGATCAAGGTCGTCGGCGATCCGATGGAAGCCGCACTGCTGGTGCTGGCTGCCAAGGCTGGCCTGGACCTGAACGGGTACGGCGCCGAGTGGCCACGACAGGACGAGGTGCCCTTCGATTCCGACCTGAGGTATATGGCGACACTCAACCATGATCATCACGGTCAGGCGCGAATCTTCGTCAAGGGTGCGCCCGAGCGGGTGATGGCTCTCTGTGAAATGGTGCGCAACAGTGAAGGCAGCGCAGCGCCACTTGACCCTGAGCGCTGGCAACGACACATAGATAAGCTGGCGGGCCAAGGCCTGCGAATCCTGGCTCTGGCCGCCGCGCCTGCACCCTCGGGCTCCGGCGAGCTGAACGTGGAAACACTGGGCGCGGGTCTGGAATTGATCGGGCTGGTAGGTCTGCTGGACCCGCCACGTCAGGAGGCGATGGAGGCGATCGCCGAATGTCGCCAGGCGGGTATCGAGGTCAAGATGATTACCGGGGACCATGCAGTGACCGCGCGTGCCATTGCAGAGAAACTGGGGTTGCGCAATACCCGCGAAGTAGCCAGCGGCAAGGATATTGACGCCCTGGATGACGCTTCTCTGGTTGAGTTGGCCCAGCGGGTAGACGTCTTTGCTCGTACCAGTCCGGAGCACAAATTGCGCCTGGTGCAGGCGCTACAAAGCGCCCGGGGCGTGGTAGCAATGACCGGCGATGGCGTTAATGACTCACCCGCGCTCAAGCGCGCTGATGTGGGTATCGCGATGGGCCAGAAGGGCTCGGCCGCTGCTCGGGAGGCCTCTGACATCGTATTGTTGGACGACAATTTCGCGACCCTCGCCGCGGCCGTGCGTGAAGGCAGAACGGTCTATACCAATCTGAAAAAGGCCATCAGTTTTCTGTTGCCGATCAATGGTGGCGAGGCGGCGAGTCTGATCGTTGCTTTGCTGTTGGGATTGGCTTTGCCAATCACGGCATTGCAGATACTCTGGGTCAACCTGGTCAGCTCTGTGGTGCTGGCTATGGGTCTTGCCTTCGAGCCAGCAGAGAATGACGTGATGCACAAACCCCCCAGGCCTGCGGACGAAGGGCTGCTGGACGCTTTTCTGGTGTGGCGCATCGTACTGGTATCGTTGCTTTTTCTGGGCGGCATATTCGCCTCTTTCCAATGGGCAGTCCATGCCGGCTTGGGCGAAGCCGCCGCGCGAACCCTGGCAGTGAATACCCTGGTGGCGATGGAGGTGTTCTATCTGTTCTCCGTCCGGTATCTGGACAGTGCATCAATCACCTTGCAGGGGGTGTTGGGCACCCGCGCGGTCTGGATCGTGATTGTTCTGATAGTCCTGCTGCAATGGCTGTTTACCTATGCACCCTTTATGCAGTCGATGTTTCTTACTGCTCCACTGGATTGGAGCACGTTGGCAATTGCGCCAGCAGCGGGGGTGATTGTGCTGCTCGTTCTCGAGCTGGAAAAGCGGGTCAGACATCCACGCCCTGGGTTGGCTCGGACCTAGTCCAACTCTTGAAGAAAAGTTGCGGGCCCATCAATCAGGGCCCGCGCTTTTCAGCGTAATATTGCCGGGTTGCCGCAACCGCTTATAGCGGCCCACTCCTGCTCATCCAGCCAATATTGTGAGTCGGCCTCTGGCGCCGTGCGCGCGGCGGCCCCAATTACGTGGGCCCAGGTGCAACGGTTGGTGAACAGCATGCCGGTATGATCGAATGTTCCGCCCTGGTTGATATACCCCAGCACCTGACTGCGTGCCGGAACCGGGAACAGGCTGTGCAGATGGCCACGCATCACCTCGGGGCGCATATGAGTGAGCATCACGCGCCGGGTCATGCTGGCAGGAAACAGCGTTTCTATTTCCTGGGCACTGGCGCTGCATGCGGCCTCGTGAGTGTCCCGGGGGGTGGTAAATCGTCCCGGCTCCTGCAGATACACCAATCGCCAAGACTGGTCATGCTCGGTCAGTCGCTGTGCGGCGCGGAGCATTTCACCGAGCTGGTATGCGCCATTGGCGATCAACAGTAAAGGTTCGCCTTTGCCCCGATGTTCATTAAGCACAATGGCACCTTGGTCTGCCAGTTGGTGGGCTTGCTGCGGGCTCATCCATACAGGACACTCTCCCTTGGGGATGACCATGCAGCTGAGCTGTCCGCGGTTTTGCCAGATGCCCGGCAACAGGGCGAGGATGCTGTTGTAGTCCGCAGGAAACAGAACTCGCATTACATCGTGCATCTCGGCCAGCAGGCTTTCGCAAAAGGTGGTGTCCTGGTGCGACTGCTCGTTCTTGCCGTTTTCCCAGGTGTGTGAGGTGGCAATCAGCGGAAATCCCAACCATTGGGCGGGCCTGCCCACTTCTTTCTGATGGCGGGCGAAAATCAGCTCCTGACGCACGGCCCCAAGCATTTTTACGCAAAAGGCCTCGTAACTGGCAACCAGGTTCAGTCCTCCCTTGTTGGCCAGGCAGGCGGAGACCACGGCCTCTTCATTCAAAGCGGTAATCACTCTGCCATCAATCGCTTCGAGCTCGCTTTCCGGTTCCAGCACGCGGTGCTTGAGCGCCTTGAGGACGCCGCTCAGACGGTTGCTGGCCAGTTCGTCCGGGTTGCCTACGCGGGCGCGCAGTTCGGGGTTGGCTTCGACCAGTGAGGTGAAAAAACGATCTACTGCGCGCATGGGTGACACCGTATCCTGGCTCCATTCCAGTGGAGGAATGATCGGCTCTGCCGGGTTGCGCTTCGCGAGGGAATGGTCGCGCTCGCGCGGACGTTTATCGGCATCATGCCGGTTGAGTTGCTCGCGTGCCTGCTGCAGATCCAAGGGGCTTACCCAGAGCAACCCGGCGTGCTGGTTGAACAGGTCCCGTGCGGCTTGATCGTGCCGTGGATTGCCTGGCAGGGGCAGGTTGTGCGCGGCGTTCTTGCCGGCGCCATAAAAGCCGAATCCCTTGACCGTCTCGGCGATGGCATAGGGGATCGGCAGGGGATACTGCAACAGTCCGGCATGGTATTCCTCCACGCGGCGTTCCAGGCGCTGCTCCATCTCGTGCAGGGCGCAGACTATGGCTGCGGGATCACGGCCGTCGATGCGCATCGGATCAAAGCCGCAGGCGCGAAGATGTTTGGCAAAGGCATCCAGGCCCTTCTCGGTGCCCAACTCGGTGCGTTGCTCAATGCGCCGGCCATTGGCGATCATTACCGGCAGGGCTACGCCACAGTCTTCAGCCCGCCACCAACGTGGAATCCAGTCGCTGCCACGTTGCTCTTCTGCGGCGCCGTCGGATAGAAAGGCCACCAGCGTTTCGCCCGGTAGAGGCATGTGCGCATATTGCAATTCGGCAAAGCCCAAATAGCCACCCTCAATCACGCCGCCTGCGGTAAAGGCGTTGACATGACTACCCAAGGGAGCTGCAGGGCGCCCATTGGGCATCTGCGCATAGCCATAAAAATCCTTTAACAGCTGGTTAAGCCCTGCATTGCCGGCGTAGCGTGCGGCCTGCTCGGGGTGCACATTGCCGATCAGAACGTTGACGGCGTCAATCGCTGCCACGCAATGCCCTTGCCCCATCAGCCAGCTGCGCGTGCGTCCCGTCAGGCTATCCAGTGCCAGATAGGCCGCATAGGCGGGCACCATGTTCAGGGCGCCTCCGGTATGACCCTCGGGTCTGGACTTGAAATCCTCTGCTGCCAACGGCGTGCCGTCTGTCTGGCAGCGCTTGGCGTAGGTCATGTGCACCACCAGCCACATGCCGGCGCTGGTTAGATGGTCGAGTGCGATAAGCTGGTTGTATACGCCGTCGGGATCAGCGTGCTGACCTTTTTGCTGTAACAGGTGAGCCAGGCGATAAACAGCTGCCTGGGTTTCCGGGGTATGCACAATGACGCCATGGCCGGCGCGCCAGCGGGCAAAGGCCGGGCATTGATCTGCGTGTTCATCAAGCGTGTTCTGGTCTGGCAGTAGCTGGCTCACGGTATGACTCCGTTGCAAATAAGTGACCTGATCGGTTCAGTCTAGGCCGTAGCACAGTGGAGCTAACTGATCTGCGTCAAGGCCATTTGCATCCCTTTGGTTTCACCGCTTTGCAGGGCCATGGCGCAGTGCTTCGAGCCTGCTATAGTCGTAGCTCAAAATAATAAAGAGGTGTGACCATGCAACGCTGGATATTCGTTTTCGTCGCCGGTTTCCTGGCTGTTCTGTGCTTTCATCAGGCGGCACTGGGGCTTCTGCACTCGGCGGGTGTGGTGCCTTTCGCACCTTACTCGCTGCAACCCACTGCCCCGCTGGGGATTCCCTCAGTCATATCAGCGAGTTTCTGGGGTGGGCTCTGGGCGTTGGTCATGATCGCAGTGCTGGACAAAATCGGCCATGCTCTGATCTGGCTCAAGGCCGCTTTGTTCGGTGGTATCGCGCTGACCCTGGTCGCGCTTATCGTTGTATTTCCGCTCAAGGGGTACGGTTTTGATATGGCCCAGCTACCAGGCCGTTTCATCATAGGCTTCATACTAAATGCATTCTGGGGCATAGGCACTATTGTATTCGTCCGGGTGTTGCCCCACTGAGAAAGGGCTGGGTTGGTGGCTCCCTCGGGCGCCACTGCAGTCTGCTCTACAAACCCTTGAGTACTGCACGTGGAGCCCGAAATCGGCTATAGTGGCGGCTTTTGCCTGACGGGATTTGTCACCATGGAAATCAATCCGATTCTTAACACCATCAAAGATCTGCGTGGCCGCTCTGAGTCCATCAGGGGGTATCTTTGACTACGATCATAAACATGATCGTCTGACCGAAGTCGAACGCGAAATGGAAGACCCCAGCGTCTGGAACGACCCCGAGCGGGCCCAGAACCTGGGACGCGAGCGCGCGCAGCTGGCGCAGATCGTGGAAACCCTGGACGAGATGCATGCCGGTCTGAACGATGCTTCGGAATTGCTGGAAATGGCAGCCGAAGAAGAGGACGAAGGCGCAGTCGCCGATGTGGTGACCGAGCTTGATAGACTGCAGAAGAGTCTGGAGAAGCTCGAATTCCGCCGCATGTTCAGTGGCGAGATGGATCCAACCAATTGCTATCTGGATATCCAGGCCGGGTCGGGTGGCACCGAAGCCCAGGATTGGGCCAACATGTTGCTGCGCATGTACCTGCGCTGGGCCGATCAGCGCGGCTTCGAAACCGAGATTGTCGAACTCTCCGAAGGTGAAGTTGCCGGTATCAAGAGCGCTACCGTCTATATCAAGGGTGAATACGCCTTTGGCTGGCTGCGCACCGAGATCGGTGTGCATCGCCTGGTGCGCAAGAGCCCCTATGACTCGGGCAACAGACGGCATACTTCCTTCTCCGCGGTATTTGTCTCCCCGGAGATTGACGACGATATCGAGATCGATATCAATCCCGCCGATCTGCGCGTGGACACCTATCGCTCCCAGGGCGCTGGTGGCCAGCACGTTAACACCACCGATTCTGCGGTGCGCATTACCCACGTACCGACCAATACGGTGGTCAGCTGTCAGAGCCAGCGTTCCCAGCATGGCAACCGCGATACCGCGATGAAGATGCTGCGCGCCAAACTCTACGAGCAGGAAATGATGAAGCGCACAGCCGCTGCCCAGGCGCTGGAAGACAGCAAGTCCGATATTGGCTGGGGCCACCAGATCCGCTCCTATGTACTCGATCAGTCCCGGATCAAGGATCTGCGGACCAATATCGAGAACAGCAACTGCAACGCGGTACTTGACGGGGATTTGGACGAATTCATCGAAGCCAGTCTGAAACAGGGGCTTTAAGCGCCGCCGCCGCGCCCGATGCAAGACAACGTCTGATCTACGCCATACAACTGTAACGCCCAGGAATACGCAAACATGACCGACCAGCCGCAAGACCCGCACGCCCGTCACGAGGAAGAAAACAGCCTGATCGCGATGCGCAAGGAAAAGCTCGCCCACGAACGCGCCAAGGGCCGGGTATTTCCCAACGATTTCCGCCGTGACAGCTACTGCGCCGATCTGCAGAAAACCTATGCGGACAAGACCAAACCGGAGCTTGAGGAAGCAGCGATCCCGGCCAAGGTGGCCGGTCGTATCATGCTCAATCGCGGTGCTTTCCTGGTTTTGCAGGACGTCAGTGGGCGCATTCAGCTCTACGTTGACCGCAAGGGCCTGCCGGCCGAAACCCTGGAGGCTATCAAGCACTGGGACCTGGGCGATATCGTAGCGGCCGAAGGTATCCTTCAGCGCTCGGGCAAAGGCGATCTGTACGTTCAGATGCAAAAGGCTACGCTGCTGACCAAGTCATTGCGGCCACTGCCGGACAAGCACCACGGTCTTACCGATACCGAGCAGCGTTACCGCCAGCGTTATGTTGATTTGATCGTCAACGAAGAGACGCGCAAGACGTTTCTGATCCGTTCACGTGTGGTCGCACATATCCGCAAGTTCCTGGCTGACCGTAATTTCCTCGAAGTCGAAACGCCCATGCTGCAGACGATCCCCGGTGGCGCGGCGGCCAAGCCCTTCGAGACGCATCACAATGCGCTGGATCTGCCGATGTTCCTGCGTATTGCCCCGGAGCTGTATCTGAAGCGTCTGGTGGTGGGCGGTTTCGAGAAGGTGTTCGAGATCAACCGCAACTTCCGCAACGAGGGTGTTTCGACCCGGCACAATCCGGAGTTCACCATGCTCGAGTTCTACCAGGCCTATGCCGATTACGAAGACAACATGGATCTGACCGAGGAGCTGTTCCGCGAGTTGGCGACGGAAGTCTTGGGCACCACAGATGTGCCCTACCAGGGCAAGGTGTTCCATTTCGGCGAGCCCTTTGCTCGGCTGTCGGTGTTCGATTCAATCCTGAAGTTCTGCCCCGAGATCAGTGCGGCTGATCTACAGGACCTGGACTCGGCCCGTGCTATTGCCAAGAAAGCCGGTGCGGATGTGAAGGGCTTCGAGGGTCTAGGCAAGCTGCAGGTGATGATTTTCGAGGAGCGGGTCGAGCATCTTCTGGAGCAGCCGACTTTCATTACCCGTTATCCCTTTGAGGTGTCTCCGCTGGCGCGTCGCAGTGACGATGATCCGAGTGTGACTGACCGTTTCGAGCTATTTATTGGCGGCCGCGAGATTGCCAATGCCTACTCGGAGCTTAACGACGCCGAGGACCAGGCTGAGCGTTTCCTGGCTCAGGTAGCAGACATGGATGCGGGTGACGATGAAGCCATGCACTACGATGCCGACTTTGTGCGTGCGCTGGAATATGGCATGCCGCCGACGGCGGGCGAGGGCATCGGTATTGATCGCCTGGTGATGTTGTTGACTGACGCGCCGTCCATTCGCGATGTGATTCTGTTTCCGCATATGCGGCCTGAGGTTTGAGTTCGTTTGGTAACGTTTAAGGAAACCTGATCTCAGGGATTGTGTGTTTGGCGCGCCTGGGTACGGCCGGTGGCGGACACGCTACGAGCACATCCATGTGGGCTCGTCGCTGGCCGTCCCTGGCCAGCGACGGTCCGCCACCGGCCGCACCCAGACACGCTTGTAGACTTGGGTGTTTGATCAGGTTTCCGGTGAGATTGAAGAGGCAGCGCGGAACGTAAAGTGGGGATTGGTATGGGGTTTAGGCGCTCTCGGAAGCACTCCTTTCCCTACCGCGGCGCCGGGTAACCCTCATGCTGGACCGTCGATGGCCAGGGATGGCCAGCGACGAGCCTACAGGGATGTACTTGCGGCGTGTCCAGCATGAGGGTTGCCCGGCCAAGCGTTGCACGAGCTCGAAAAAGCATCACCCGACCACGCATAAACCAAAGCAGGAACACCATGACGGTAAAACAGAGCGAGCAGTACCAGTTGGTAATTCGCAGTCTGTCCGACCGCATTGTCGAGGCGCAGGCGCCGATCCGGATTCTGGATGCGATCAAGTGGGATGACAGTCTGCGTGAGGAGTTCTTTCGCAAACGCTGCAAGAGCATTCCCGATGTGGGCCCTGATTACTACGCCAAGCGCCCGCTGGGCTTTGACCCGGCAGAGCGTCGCCAGGTGCTGCAGGATATCGAACGCGACATCACCCGTCAGCTGGGCACCTTCAACCCGGTAGGCCAGATCATGCGGCGCATGTGCAAGGAATACCGCATGGTGATCCGCATGCTCGAGGCGCGCGGCACCCCTGATATGGGGCTTATATCCCAGGAATTGTATGGTTCTGCCTCCGACGCCTTCCACGCTGGCGACCCGACCCTGACCGATCTGGGCATCATGCTCAGCGAGTCATTGGCCAATATCGGCAAGACCGAATTGCTCAGTGAGCCCAAGACCATCGCTGCGCCCGAAGCGGTGGACATTTTGCAGGCGCGGATGAATGAAGCCTTTCCGGACGATCAGGCCGTGCGCGTATTCGAATCCGACGGCATCGTCGCTGACGCGGCTGCTGGCGCGGACTATATCAAGATCCGCAGTGACGCCAAATTCAATCAGCGTGATTTGAAAATCCTCGCCGTGCACGAGGGCATGGTGCATGTAGCGACCAGTCTTAACGGCCAGCACCAGCCGATCTGTACCTTCCTGGCCAAGGGGCCGCCGTCGTCGACCGTGACCCAGGAGGGCCTGGCCATTCTGATGGAGGTAATCACCTTCGCCTCCTATCCGGCGCGTTTGCGCAAACTGACCGACCGCACACGGGCGATTCAGCTGGCTGAAAGTGGTGGTGACTTTATGGATGTATTCCAGTTTTACCGGGAGCAGGAATATTCCCGTGAAAACAGTTACACCAATGCCAGTCGGGTATTTCGCGGATCCAGCAGTAATGGGCTGCCGTTTACCAAGGATCTGGCCTATCTAAAGGGTTTTATCCTGACCTATAACTATATTCAGCTCGCGGTACGCAAGGGCAAGCTCCAGCAAATACCGCTATTGTTCTGTGGCAAGACCACGTTGGAAGATATGCGCACCCTGGGCCAACTGGTAGAGGAGGGGCTTGTGGTGCCGCCGCGTTACTTGCCAGAACCCTTTGCCGATCTGAATGCGCTGAGTGCCTGGATGTGTTTTTCCGGCTTTCTGAATAACCTCAGTCTCGACAGGATCGAGGCCGATTACGCCAACATTCTCTGAGTCTTGTTACAGGGCCAGAGTGCAAGGAATTCCAATGAGTGATAGCAAGGAAATGAACAAGATACCAATGATTCTGACCGCCTTCGCGACGGTCTTTGCCACAGTTATGGTGTTGTATTTTTATGGTTACCTGAACTTCTCCCGGGAAGAACAGGGCATGGTCGTGGCCGAATTCAGTCTGATCAAGGTGGGCTCTGCAGAAGCGGGGCAGATGCGTAGTCGTGCTGCCGATCAGGTCGCGGAGTGCGTCGATGGCATCCTGATTCTGCATGACAGCCGACATAACGGCTTGTCCGGGCTGTTGATTGATGATCGTCAGCGTGTTGTGCGCTGCAGCGCCCAGTCTGTGCCGGTAGCGGAGTAACCAGTGGCACAGGGCGAGGTCAAGCTGGAGTCAGGCTGGAAAGCCGCTCTGGCTGATGAGTTCGGGAAGGAATACATGCGCACTCTGCGCGAGTTCCTGCGCGTGCAGAAAGCAAACGGCCAAATCATCTATCCTCCCGGTCCCCGGATCTTCAATGCTCTGGACAGTACCCCGCTGGATCAGGTCAAGGTGGTCATACTTGGCCAGGATCCTTACCACGGTCCGGGCCAGGCCCATGGGCTCGCTTTCTCTGTGCCGCCCGGCATAAGGCCGCCACCTTCCCTGCAAAATATCTTCAAGGAGCTGGAGAGGGATCTCGATATACCCAGACCAGCGCATGGATGCCTCACCCACTGGGCAGAGCAGGGCGTGCTTTTGCTCAACGCGGTGCTAACAGTAGAGGCGGGTGACGCGGGCTCCCATGCCAAGCGTGGCTGGGAGAGATTCACCACCCGGATTATCGAGGTGGCAGCGCAGCAGCATGAGCATCTGGTCTTCATTTTGTGGGGCAGCTATGCGCGGCAGAAGGCCGAACAGCTTGATCTTTCGAAGCATTGCGTTCTTACCTCGGCTCACCCTTCCCCTCTGTCAGCCCACCGGGGCTTTCTCGGTAACGGCCATTTTTCAGCCGCAAATGACTATCTTCAATTGCACGGGCGCAAGCCGATTGACTGGGCCTTGCCCGATAGCGCAGTCTGAATTTATCTCTTCACTGTTTCTGGAGGCCTCCATGGATCACGCACTGCAACCCTATACCGCTCTGGTCCCACGTACCGACAAGCTGGTCGTGCAGAAAGTCGGCCACACCGCGCTGGTTACCATCGATAATCCGCCAGCCAATACATGGGACAGCGATACCTTGCACGGGCTGATCGAGCTGGTTGGGCATCTTGGTGCCGATTCAGAGATCTTTGCCCTGGTGATTACCGGGCGTGGTGATCGTTTCTTTTCAGCCGGTGCCGACCTTAAACTTTTTGCCGACGGCGACAAGGCCAGAGCCCGTGAGATGGCGAGTCTCTTCGGCAAGGCTTTCGAGACGCTGCGCGATTTCTCCGGCGTAACCATTGCGGCGCTCAACGGCTATGCCATGGGTGGCGGTCTGGAGTGTGCGTTGGCTTGCGATATCAGAATTGCCGAGCGTCAGGTGCAACTGGCACTGCCGGAGGCAGGAGTTGGCCTGTTGCCGTGCGCAGGCGGTACCCAGGCGTTGGCTTGGCTGGTCGGAGAGGGCTGGGCCAAGCGGATGATTCTGTGCGGAGAGCGGATTGACGGGGTCAAAGCCGAGCGCATCGGGCTGGTGGAAGAGGTGGTAGAGCAGGACCAGGCTCTGGCGACCGCCCTAAGGCTGGCGGCTCAGGTTGGCAGGCAGAGCCCGATGGCTGTCAAGGTCTGTAAGAGCCTTATCCAGGGGGCGCGACGTCAATCACTCAACAGTTTGCTGCCCGAAGAACGTGAGCGTTTTGTTGACCTGTTCGATTACGAGGACACCCTGGAAGGTGTCAACGCGTTCTTCGACAAGCGCCCGCCACAGTGGCGTAATCGCTGACGAGGCAGTGGTTCGCTACCCGTGCCTGCCGGGCGGTTAGCCCAGCAGCTGCATGGCGGCTTCCATTTCGGCAGACAGATCTTCGTCGCCGTCCTCCCCCTGAGCCAGTCCTAGCTTGTTGAAGGAGGCTATAGTGCTCCAGTCCATTTGGGCGAGGGGATGCTCACTGCTGAGGCTCTGTAGCATCGCGACCTGGACCACATCCGAGTAATCGACCGTAGGCGTATTACGATTGAAATCCAGGTGCTCGGTCGGTATGTGGCGCAAGGGTGTTGGAAAATCCCAGGCTGCCAGAATGCGGTCACCCAGTATCGGATGAATATGCTCGATCACCAGGTTCAGGCTGATCGAATCCCTCAGCAACTGGCTGTTTTCTTCGGCATAGCTCAGAATTGGCAGGACTCCAATCTGATGCACTAGCCCGGCAAGCGTCGCCTGGTCGGGCTTGAGTCGGGTGTAGTGTCGGCAGAGTACGTGACTGATGCCAGCTACTTCGGTACTGCGGGCCCATACTTCACGCATCTTGCGGTCAATAACGTCAGAGGTCGCCTGGAACATCTGCGACATCGCCAGTCCCGTTGCGAGGTTGGCGGTGTAATTGATGCCCATGCGGTTGACCGCCATGCCCAGATCCGTGATTTCCTGGCGGGTGCGCAGTAGTGGGCTGTTAACTACCTTGATCAGGCGTGCGCTCAAGGCGGCGTCATTGCTGATCTCACGAACCAGGTCGGGAATGCTGACGTCAGGGTTTTCTGCGGCTTCGCGTATGCGCAGGGCGACTTCTGGAAGCGTAGGCAGTACCAACTGATCCTTGTCGATTGCCTGAATCAATTCTTCCTGTACGCGCTGGGCCAGATCAGTCATGGGTATTCCTTGTCATTTCGCCTGGCCGGCTTCGTCGGCCACTTCGGACTCGTAGGGCAGGGGAGCCAGAGTGAGTGCTGGCCCCTGGCTATCAATTGCACACAACGATGCCAATTGTGCCGCATCCTTTTGTACTACCGCCAGCATTTCCATATGCTCGGGGCCCAGGGCTGCCATCACCACCTCCCCCAACACCTGTCCGGTGTCCCTGTTGACTACCGGGGTGCCCGGGGCCAGACAGTCAGACTTCTCACTGACGAGTCTGAACATGCGTTTTTTCAGTTTTCCCAGATACTTCATGCGGGCCACAATTTCCTGGCCTGTGTAGCAGCCTTTCTTGAAGCTTACGGCGTCAAATACCTGAAGATTGAGCATCTGTGGAATAAAGGCTTCACGTGTCTCAGCAAACACCTGGCCAATACCCGCACGAATCTGCAGTAGCTGCCAATCGTTTAATGGTATGGCGGTGGCCGTGGCAAGCAACCGCTCGATAGCAGGCAGGGCCATTTCGGCCGGAAGCCAGAGCTCAAAGCTATCGTTGCCGGGCAGGCGAACTACCCTTGCGGCATCCAGCTGTTCCACGGTATCTGGTGCTCCGGGTACGGGCAGATCAAGTTCAGCCAGAAGCGAAGAGGCCTTCTCTCCATGGAGTCCCAGCCTCACCCAGCTATCTGTGGCGTCGATTATCTTGGTCTTGAAGAAGGCAGCATACTTGGTAAGGTCTGTGATTTGGGGCCCGATTAGCGCTTCTGCCATCGCCAGCAAGTAGTCTGACTCGTCATGGCGAAGTAGCCTGAAGCTCGACTGCATGCGGCCCTTGGGGTTGCACCGGGCGCCCAGAACGCTGCCAGGCAGAGGCAGGCGGGTGACGTCGCAGGTCAGTTGTCCCTGCAGAAATTTCGCCGAATCGGGGCCGCTGACTGCCATAATGCGTTCATGGCCAAGCCAGGCCAGTGCTGTTGCAGGCGACTTCGTTGGCGAATCGATTGGGAAGTATCTCGCGAGTTCACTATTTAGCGGATTAGTTTGGGTCATAAGCTCTGATTGCCTGATGAATTCAGCTGTTACATCATAGGGCGGCGTCGGCAGCTTGTCAGTGTCGTCTTGCGCTTATAATGTCACCTGTGCATTCTGAGGCGTTTTTACCTTATTGCGGAGAGAGAGATGTCGGCTGAAATTGAGAAGAAACGGCTGTACTGGCATAGTCGAAGGGGCATGCTTGAGCTGGATGTACTGCTGGGACCGTTTCTCGAGGAAGCCTACAGCGATCTGGATGCAGAAGACAAATTGCGTTATCGAAAGTTACTTGAGAGCGAAGACCAGGACATGTTCGGCTGGTTCATGCAACGCAGCGAACCCGACGACCCGGATCTAAAACGTATGGTAAGGATGATTCTCGACCGTGTTCAGCCAGCCTGATTATCTGATGCTTCGCAGGCAGCCTTCTCGTTTTCTGGGGGGGTTGGTGATTCTGTTGAGCGTTCTCGCCTGTGCAGCGCTCCTGCGCAGCGGCCTTCCTCCGCTGCTGGCTACGGCCAGCATGCTTGTCGTCCTGGGTTACGGTATATGGGTCTGGCCGCGGCAGGTGAGCTTGCAGCACGCGCAATCGATTACCGGATTGCGGTTCGACAGTCAGGGATGGCATGTCATGCGCCGCGATGGTTCTGAAAGCGCAGCGCGGTTGTTGGCGGACACCTTCGTCAGTGCCTTCCTTACCGTTGTGCGGTTCAGGGAGCCGGGGCGCTGGCTCGCAGTGTCTGTGATCCTGCCCGCAGATGCTGCCGCCGAGGACGCCTTGCGGCGCCTCAGGTTGCGGCTACGCTTCAGTCGTCAGCGTTGGGCGGCCGCAGAATAGTATCGACGGCCTCTGGCAACAGGTTGGGGTAGTCGAGCGTATAATGCAGGCCACGACTTTCATGGCGCTGCATCGCTGAGGTGATGATCAGATCGGCAACCGTCGCCAGATTTCGCAGTTCCAGCAGGTCCCGGCTGACTCGGTAGTTACTGTAGAATTCGTGGATTTCCGCAAGCAGCATATCAACACGATGCTTGGCTCTTTGCAGGCGCTTTGTGGTGCGCACGATACCCACGTAATCCCACATGAATCGGCGCAACTCGTCCCAGTTGTGGGAAATGATCACATCTTCGTCCGAGTCGGTGACCTGGCTCTCGTCCCAGTGCGGCAGATTGTCCGGCATGGGGGTCCGTTCAAGTTCGTTAAGTATGTCCTGAGCTGCGGCACGTCCGAACACAATGCATTCCAGCAGTGAGTTGCTGGCCATTCGGTTGGCGCCATGCAGGCCGGTGTAACTGGCTTCCCCTATGGCGTACAGGTTGTTTGCGTCGGTGCGACCGCAGGCGTCAACCACAACGCCGCCACAGGTATAGTGGGCAGCCGGCACCACCGGTATCGGTTCGCGCGTGATATCGATCCCGAATGCCAGGCAGCGCTCATGTACAGTCGGAAAATGACTGCGTATGAAATCCGCCGGCTTGTGGCTGATGTCCAGAAAGACACAATCCAGACCCAGACGCTTCATCTCGTGGTCGATCGCGCGTGCAACGATATCCCGAGGTGCGAGTTCTGCACGCTTGTCAAAACGTGGCATGAAACGCGAGCCGTCCGCTAACGTGAGCAGTGCACCTTCTCCCCGCAACGCTTCAGTCACCAGAAAACTCTTGGCCTTGGGGTGATAGAGGCAAGTGGGGTGAAACTGGTTGAACTCCATATTCGCCACCCGGCAGCCGGCCCGCCAGGCCATGGCAATGCCGTCTCCCGACGCGCTGTCGGGGTTGCTTGTATACAGATAGACCTTGCTCGCACCACCCGTTGCCAGAACCGTAAAGCGCGCGCCATAGGTTTCAACATGGCCGTTGTTACGGTTCAGAATGTAGGCGCCCAGAC
Source organism: Halopseudomonas salina (assembly GCF_008641105.1). The sequence continues at coordinate 314,070 of NZ_VTTI01000004.1, read as the reverse complement.
ATTGCTTGCCAGGTAGTCCCAGTTTTCTGGTGGTGATCAGGTCAACGGCAACCCGGTTCTCCAGCAGCTCGATATTGCTGTGCTCCTGCGCCTTGTGGAGTAGCGTGTTGAAAATGGCTGCGCCGGTTGCGTCCGCTGCGTGGATGATGCGGCGGTGGCTATGGCCTCCTTCCCGAGTCAGGTGAAAATCATCACTCTCGCTGCCATCAGCACGTCGTTCGCGGGTAAAAGGTACGCCCTGATCTATCAGCCAGCCGATAGCATCACGACTGCTGCCGACAATCTGTCGAACCGCATCTTCACGACACAGGCCCCCGCCGGCGTCAAGCGTATCCTGCACATGGGCGTCGACTGTATCGGTATCGTCAAGGACGGCAGCCACGCCACCCTGTGCCCAGAAAGTCGAGCCTTCGGACAGCTGGCCCTTGCTGATCACGGCCACCCGCAAGTCGTCTGCCAGGTGCAAAGCCAGTGTCAGACCGGCGGCGCCGCTACCAATAACCAAAACATCGTAATTATGCGCTTGTCCCATGGTGTCTCAATCAGGGCCTGATGAGCCGGGTTGTTGCCCGGACGGAATGTATTGGCAACTAGTATATAGAAGGCGCGTACGCCACAATACAAACTTGCGCAGATGGCTTTACGGCATCATGTTGCCGAATAATGACAATATTTTACGGGCTTGGCGGAACTTTAGGTGTTTTCCAATGCTCATACAGCTGAGCCTGAAGAGGGGAGAACTTTTGCTTACATTGCTGGTCTATCACAGTAAGGCAGGGCTACAAGGCCCAGGCCGTCGGGAGCTGCCGCATGGCTGAGCAGACAGACCAGGAGTTGGTAGTCCGGGTTCAAGGCGGTGACAAGCGGGCGTTCGATCTGCTGGTACTCAAGTATCAGCACAAGATTCTGGCATTGGTCATGCGTTTTGTGCACGACAGCCATGAAGCGCAGGATGTGTCGCAGGAAGCCTTTGTAAAGGCGTACCGCGCCCTGGCCAATTTTCGCGGAGACAGCGCGTTTTATACCTGGCTGTACCGCATAGCGATCAATACGGCCAAGAATTATCTGGTAGCACGCGGACGCAGACCGCCCGATTCTGATATTGCGGCTGATGAAGCCGAGTATTACGAAGGAGATAGCGCTCTCAAGGATATTCATTCGCCGGAACGCGATTTGCTGCGTGATGAGGTTGAGCAGATGGTCAACAGGACCCTGCAGCAGCTGCCGGACGACTTGCGTACTGCCTTGACGCTACGCGAGTTCGAAGGTTTGAGTTACGAAGATATTGCCGCGGTAATGAGTTGCCCGGTTGGTACGGTACGTTCACGTATCTTCCGGGCCCGAGAGGCAATTGACAAAGCTCTCAAGCCCCTGCTCGAAGATTGAGCGGGCGCCGGGGGTCAAATGCAGCTAGCCCAAAGGGCCAAAAGCAGAGGTATAGCAATGAGCAGTGAATCCTTGAAGGAGTCTCTCTCCGCGCTTATGGACAACGAAGCGGATGAGCTTGAAGTACGCCGTGTTCTGAAAGCGTGCGGGGATGATTCGTCCTTGCGTAGCGACTGGGCACGATACCAGGCGGCGCGTGCATTGATGCACAAGGAACCCTGGCAGGGCAAGATTGATCTGTCCGAGGGCATCGCTGCTGCGATTGCCAATGATCCGGTACCTGCTCCGGCAACTGCCAAGACCTCGCGGATCTGGCAGAGTGTGGGCCGGTTTGCAGTGGCCGCATCCGTTACTGTTGCGGTTCTGGTGGGCGTGAACATGTTCCAGCAGGATGGGAGCTCGGGTAGTGAGGCAATGGTAGCCGATCAGACGCCGCCGGTTGCGTTACCCAGTGCCCCGGCTGCACAGCCGGGTGCGGTACTTGCGGGTTATTCGCAACCAGACGCAGATGAGCCGCCAGCGCAAGAGCCGCTCGCTGCGTGGCAAGAGCAGAAAATCGACACCTATCTGCGTCAGCATGCCGGCCAGGGAGATGGTCAGATCACCCCGCAATTATTGCCTAATGCCCGCGCAGCCAGTATGGAAGGGCGATAGGTGCAGGCGGCCGCGACTGCCAGTTACGGGTTGCGCAGCTGTCTCGTAGTGGGTTTGGTATCGACTGCGCTGCTATTTGCCGGCCCGCTGATGGCTGATGAAGCTGAAACGCTGTTGAAAAAGATGACCAGCGCAGCGCATGGGATGAGTTACCAGGGCGACTTTATCTATGAGCGCGCTGGTAGCTTCAGTACCCACAGAGTCTGGCGGCAGGCCAACGGCGAAGTCGTGGAACGCTTGCTGCGCACTGACGGTACGCCTCAGGAGTGGTTGCGCCGGAACGATGCATTGGAATGCACGAGCGCTCCGACCGCAGGTGCGGCGCCATCGGACAGGGCAATGCTGCCGGAACAAGCACCAACGCTTCAGCAGTGGTATTCATTGGAGGTGCTCGGTTCTGGCCGGGTTGCCAACCGAGCCGTCACTGTTTTATCAGTCCAGCCGCGCGATTCCTTCCGTTACGCCCACGAGCTCTACCTTGATGTCGACAGTGGTCTGCTGTTGCAGGCCTTGCTGGTCGACGAGAAGGGCGCGTTACTGGAGCGATTTCAATTTACCAATTTGCAGCTCGGTTCTGTTGATCCGAAAAATCTCTCAGCCGCCAGTACCTGTTTGGCGGTGAATGAAGAATCTGTAGTGACATCGCTGGCGAACGACCGCTGGTTGCCGGCCTGGGTCCCTCCTGGTTTTGCACCCATTAGGCGTGAGGCTCGCCAGTCAGCTGACAGTGACCTGCCAATCGTTACCCAGATTTTCACTGACGGTTTTGCCCGGTTTACCGTTTTTATCGAGCCTTTAGTTGACGGTCAGGTAGCAGCAGACCTTCTTGCCCAACTGGGGCCGACAATTGCTGTCAGTCGCAGGCTGGACACGCCAGGCGGGGCTTTCATGGCTACCGTTGTTGGCGAGATACCACCGGTTACAGCAGGTCGTATAGTCGCGTCCCTGTCACCTGATTTTGATTCCCAAGCGTTTATCGAGGCTAACCCTTGACAGATCGCGTGCCGATTGAGAATTTCTCATTACGTTTTTGCAGGCATTGCAGGTGACAAAGCGTGATTGAAGAGCGCGGTAGAATTCTGAGTCTGGAACCGGGCGCTGCCTGGGTCGAAACCATCCGGCGCAGCACGTGCAATAGCTGCCAGGCCCGGGCCGGGTGCGGCCAGGCATTGCTCGAGCGCCTGGGGTCCGGCGCGCGCCGTGGTTTTATCCGGGTGCTTTGCGACCAGCCTCTATCGATCGGTGACGAGGTCATCATAGGTCTTCCGGAGGATGCTGTTGTAAAGGCGTCAACCCTGATGTATATCCTGCCCCTGCTTGCAATGTTCATTTTCGCTGCGCTGACGGATCAGCTAGGAATGTCCGAACCCTGGATTATCCTCGCGGCGGCTTGCGGGCTTGCCAGCGGATTTGTCACAACAGGTTGGTGGGCGCAACGCGAACGTGGCAATCCGGCTTATCATGCTCGCGTACTACGACATTTGCCTGATGGATCAGCAGCGCCTTTGCTGGTCCGAGGCTCATTCTAGAAAGAGGCTCAATCATATGTATTCGATGAAGCGCTTGATGGCTGCGACAGCCGCCACAGCACTGCTTGGCTGGCAATCGCTGGGTCTGGCTCAGGGGCTCCCTGATTTTACTGATCTGGTGGAGGAAGTATCCCCCGCCGTAGTCAATATCAGCACCAGTCGTGCGGCCAGCCGATCGCCAGTGGCCGGTGGGCAGGGCATGCCCGATCTTGAGGGGTTGCCACCCATTTTCCGTGAGTTCTTCGAGCACGGTTTTCCTCAGGGTCCCCAGCAGCCAGGCCGGCAGCAACCCTCACCCCAATCACTGGGCTCTGGATTCATTCTTTCAGATGATGGTTATGTTCTGACAAATAATCACGTGATAGAAGGGGCCGACGAGATATTCGTGCGTTTGTCCGACCGCCGGGAAATGGTAGCCAAGCTGGTAGGTGCCGATCCGCGTTCGGATCTCGCGCTGCTGAAGATTGAGGCTGATGAAGATTTGCCTGCTGTTCGAATCGGCAAATCGTCGGATCTCAAGCCGGGTGAATGGGTTCTTGCGATTGGCTCGCCTTTTGGCTTTGATTATTCGGTAACGGCGGGAATTGTGAGCGCAAAAGGTCGGAGTCTGCCGACCGAGAACTATGTTCCTTTCATTCAGACTGACGTGGCCATCAATCCGGGTAATTCTGGCGGCCCGCTCTTGAATCTTGATGGGGAAGTAGTGGGTATCAACTCGCAGATCTTCACCCGGTCCGGCGGTTTCATGGGGCTCTCCTTTGCAATTCCGGCTGACGTTGCCATGGATGTGGTAGCGCAGTTGAAGAAAAACGGCACCGTGCAGCGCGGATGGTTGGGGGTTGTAGTCCAGGAAATAAACAAGGACCTGGCTGAGTCCTTTGGTCTGCCCAAGCCGGCAGGCGCGCTGGTGGCTCAGATCATGCCGGGCGGTCCGGCGGACGAGGGTGGCCTGCAGGTCGGCGATGTAATCCTGCAGTTCAACGGTCAGGAGATCAATATGTCCTCCGATCTGCCCCATGCTGTGGGTCGGGTGCGTCCGGGTGAAAAGGCCTCCGTTGTTGTTATGCGAGACAGAAAGCGCCGCACCCTGAATCTGGAAGTCGGTGCGCTGCCCGAGGATGATTCGATCGCAGCGGCAGCCGTGCCAAGCGAGCAGGCGCCATCCGCAGCGACTAACCGGCTTGGCGTTGTAGTAGCCGAGCTGACGCAGAAGCAGCGTGAGGCCATGGATGTGGCCGCAGGTATTGTTGTACGTGAGGTACGCCAGGGTCCGGCGGCGATGGTGGGGCTGAGGGCCGGTGATGTTATCACCAGCCTGGATAACAGACAGATCGAGTCGGTGGAGCAGTTCGAGGAAATAGCCGAGGCGTTACCCACAGATCGCTCGGTTTCCATGCGCGTGGTCCGCCAGGGCCGCGCCAGCTACATTACTTTCCGATTGGCCGAGTAGAAAGGCTTAATGTGCTGCTAATACGGCTTCCGCCTGGTCTTCCAGGCGGATGTCGGTTGTCCTGGGCGCCATAGCGTCCTTCTGCTTATTCGGGTACACTCGCGAGCTGATTTCGGGGGAGTCCCCCGTCTACTGCTTGGAGCTTCCTGGCTCCCAGTCTTGCAATCATGTCTGGATGATCCCCGTTGTGAGTGACCTTAGTTTAATTCGAAATTTTTCGATCATTGCCCATATTGACCATGGTAAATCGACTCTGGCGGACAGGTTTATTCAGATCTGTGGTGGTCTGGCCGATCGGGAGATGGCCGCACAGGTTCTTGATTCCATGGATCTCGAGCGTGAGCGGGGCATCACCATCAAGGCTCACAGCGTTACGCTGTATTACACCTCCGAGAAAGACGGCAAGACCTATCAGCTGAATTTCATTGATACGCCCGGTCACGTTGACTTTCATTACGAAGTCAGCCGGTCGCTGGCGGCCTGCGAAGGAGCTCTGCTGGTGGTTGATGCTGCCCAGGGTGTCGAGGCACAGTCAGTAGCCAACTGTTATACCGCCATTGAGCAGGGCCTAGAGGTCATGCCGGTGTTGAACAAGATCGATTTGCCCCAGGCTGAGCCTGAGCGGGTCATGGCCGAGATTGAAAGTGTCATCGGGATTGATGCAACAGACGCGGTCACCTGCAGCGCAAAAAGCGGTCTTGGTGTGATAGATGTACTGGAGCGCCTGATTCAGGTGATCCCGTCGCCGGTTGGCGAACTGGATTCTCCGCTGCAAGCGCTGATCATCGATTCCTGGTTTGACAATTACCTGGGTGTGGTTTCGCTGGTGCGGGTCAAGCATGGACGTATTCGCAAGGGTGACAAGGTGTTGGTCAAGTCGACCGGCAAAATCCACCAGGTGGACAGCGTTGGTGTATTCAATCCCAAGCACAGTGAAACCGCGGACCTGAAAGCGGGCGAGGTGGGATTCATTATTGCGGGGATCAAGGATATTCATGGTGCGCCGGTGGGCGACACTCTGACACTGTCCAACACACCTGACGTCGACATGTTGCCGGGCTTCAAGAAAGTCAAGCCGCAGGTGTATGCCGGGCTTTTCCCGGTGAGTTCAGAAGATTTTGAGGATTTTCGTGATGCGCTATCCAAGCTGACGCTGAACGATGCCTCCCTGCATTTCGAGCCTGAGAGTTCCGAAGCCCTGGGTTTCGGGTTTCGCTGTGGCTTTCTCGGCATGTTGCACATGGAGATCATCCAGGAGCGACTTGAGCGCGAATACGATCTTGACCTTATCACGACGGCTCCCACAGTCGTATTCGAGGTGGTCAAGAAAGACGGTAGCGTCATCTACGTTGACAACCCCTCGCATCTGCCCGATCCATCCATGATCGAGGAAATGCGCGAACCTATCGTTCGGGCGAATATTCTGGTCCCCCAGGATCACCTGGGCAGTGTAATTACGCTCTGTTCGGAGAAGCGCGGTATTCAGCATGACATGCTGTTTCTCGGTACACAGGTCCAGGTAATCTACGATCTGCCGATGAATGAAGTTGTTCTGGATTTTTTTGATCGCCTGAAATCGGTCAGCCGTGGCTATGCTTCGCTGGATTACGCCTTCGATCGTTTCCAGGTAGCCCGCCTGGTGCGCCTGGACGTATTGATCAACGCCGAAAAAGTAGATGCTCTGGCGCTGATCGTGCATCGGGACAACGCGGCCTACAAGGGTCGCCAACTGGTCGAGAAAATGCGCGAGCTGATACCCCGCCAGATGTTCGATGTGGCCATCCAGGCAGCAGTGGGCGGTCAGATCGTTGCGCGGTCGACTGTCAAGGCACTGCGCAAGAACGTGATTGCCAAGTGCTACGGCGGCGACGCCAGCCGGAAAAAGAAGCTGCTCGAGAAGCAGAAGGCCGGTAAGAAACGGATGAAGCAGGTCGGAAATGTGGAAATACCCCAGGAAGCCTTCCTTGCGGTATTGAAAGTAGACAGCTAGCAATAGCTAAACGGACGCGATTATGCATATCAATTTCCCGCTGCTACTGGTGCTCGCAGTCGTTATTACCGGTCTTTTAGCGCTGATCGATCTGGTCTGGCTTGGCCCGAAGCGGCGCAGGGCACGTGCCGTCTACGAGGCAAAGGTCGATGTAGCCGATCCGGTGGTGCTCGAGCGTATGGGCAAGGAGCCGCTGCTGGTTGAATATGGCAAGTCGTTTTTTCCCGTACTGCTCGTGGTTCTGGTGTTGCGCTCCTTTCTTGTGGAACCCTTTCAGATCCCCTCTGGATCCATGAAGCCAACGCTGGAAGTGGGCGATTTCATTCTGGTGAACAAGTTTGCCTATGGTATCCGTCTACCGGTTATCGACAGCAAGGTAATCGCCATAGGCGATCCCGAGCGTGGTGATGTGATGGTTTTTCGCTATCCCAACGACCCACGCATCAACTACATCAAACGCGTAGTAGGACTGCCTGGCGACCGCGTGAGCTACGCAGGCAAGGAATTGTTCATCAATGGCGAAAAGGTACCAACCAGTGTGGTTGAGGTGAAACTCGATGAAGACCTTCCCGCTGGTCATCCGATGCAGAACATTGCAGAGGTGCGGATTCTCGAGGAGCAGCTTGGCGAAGTCGAACATCACATCCGCGTCGAGCGTCTTGCCCGTACACCTGCTGCTCAGGAGTGGCTGGTGCCGCCCGGACACTATTTCATGATGGGGGACAACCGGGACAACTCCAATGATAGCCGTTACTGGAATGCGCCCGATATGCCAAGGGAGTTGTGGGGAATGGTCCCGGACAACTATATTGTAGGCAAGGCATTTGCCATCTGGATGCATTGGCCAGAGCCGAAACTGCGTAACCTGCCAAGTTTTTCAAGGGTTGCCCTGATACATTGATGGGCTGGAACTACAACACCAACAACGGACGTCACGAGGTTATTCATGCGCCACTCCCAGAAAGGCATGTCATTCTTTGGCTGGTTGGCCGTCATTGCGCTGATCATATTCGGTCTGGTCATCTCGATGAAGCTGATCCCCATATACCTGGACCATTTCGCTTTGCGGGACATGGTGACCAAGGTCAATGAAGATCCTACGATCAAGATCAATTCGATTCGGGAATTCAATAGCTACATCGACAAGGGTATGCAGATAAACAGCATACGCGATATCAACGCGCGTGAAGCGATCAAGGTTACTGCCAGCGGCGCCAACGCCTTTACTGTGCAGATAGCCTACGAAGTGCGCACGCCGGCACTGCAGAACGTGGACCTGTTGGTCCATTTTGATGAAACCCATATAGTCAGACCTATTAAGTGACAAACAAGTTAGACCGCCTTGAACGCAAGATTGGCTATAGCTTCAGCGATCCAGAACTGCTGAACCTGGCTCTTAGCCACCGTAGCCTGGGGGGCCGCAATAACGAGCGGCTGGAATTTCTCGGAGACTCAGTGCTCAATTTTGTAGCAGCAGAGGCGCTTTATCAGCGCTTCCCGCAGGCCCGTGAGGGCCAGCTTTCGCGCCTGAGAGCCCGTCTGGTCAAGGGTGTTACCCTGGCTGAACTGGCCAAGGGTTTCGAGCTTGGGGAGTATTTGCGACTGGGCTCGGGCGAGCTGAAAAGCGGAGGTTTCCGTCGCGAGTCGATTCTCGCTGACGCGACCGAGGCAATCATCGGAGCCATTTACCTCGAAAGTGGTCTTGAAGTAGCGCGCGAGCGGATACTGCATTGGCTGCAGGGCCATATCGATTGCCTGACACTGGTCGACAACAACAAGGACCCCAAAACCCGATTGCAGGAATACCTGCAGTCGCGGCATTGCGATCTGCCTCGCTACGAAGTCACCGAAAGCGGTGGCGAGGCGCACTGCAGAACCTTCAGGGTCGAGTGCCTCGTCAGCCCTCTGGAGAAAGCCACCTACGGTGTGGGCAACAGCCGCCGTCTGGCGGAACAGGTTGCCGCCCAAAAAGCCCTGATCGCCCTGGGCGTGGAGAAAGCAGATGAGTGATAGTACCTCCCGTTGTGGCTATGTGGCCATTGTAGGCCGGCCCAATGTGGGCAAGTCGACGTTGCTCAACCACATACTCGGGCAGAAACTCGCGATTACTTCGCGCAAGCCACAGACCACCCGGCATACCTTGTTGGGTATCAAGACAGAAGGCGAGACGCAGGCGATATATGTCGATACCCCCGGCCTGCATAAGGAAAACGAAAAGGCGCTGAATCGCTTCATGAACAAGAGCGCAACCCAGGCGTTGCGTGATGTCGATGTGGTGCTTTTCGTGGTTGATCGTACGCGCTGGACCGATGAGGACCAGATGGTGTTGGAAAAGGTTCGCTACGTTACTTGTCCGGTGCTGTTGGTGGTCAACAAGGTCGACCGTATGGACGACAAGCAGGAGTTGTTGCCACACCTGGAATGGCTCGCGCAACAATTGTCCAGCGCCGAAGTGGTTCCGGTTTCGGCGCTACAGGGTCGTAATATCGAGGAGCTGGAGAAGCTGGTTGCCGAGCGCCTGCCTGAGGGCGAGCACTTTTACCCGGAAGATCAACTGACTGACCGCAGCTCACGCTTTCTGGCCGCCGAACTGGTCCGTGAAAAAGTCATGCGTCAGCTCGGAGCGGAAATTCCCTACCAGGTAGCGGTGGAAATTGAGCAGTTCAAACAGGAAGGCAAGGTCCTGCATATTCATGCGCTGATCCTGGTCGAGCGTGAAGGCCAGAAAAAAATCATTATTGGCGACGGTGGCGACCGCATGAAAAAGATCGGCCAGGAAGCGCGCCTGGACATGCAGAAACTGTTTGGCAGCAAGATCATGCTCAATCTGTGGGTCAAGGTACGGCGCGGCTGGTCTGATGACGAGCGTGCGCTCACTTCCCTGGGTTATTATTTCGACAAGTAGTCACTCGTCGCCCTCGAGGTTGCAGTGCAATCAACCCTGACCCCGGCCTTTGTTCTGCATAGCCGCCCTTATAGAGACACCAGTGCACTGGTTGATCTTCTTACGCTGCATCAGGGGCTACAGCGGGTTGTCTGGCGTGGCGCAAGGAAGCCCCGCGGCGGCGTATCTCCACAACCTTTTGTGCCTTTGCTGGTAAGCCTAAGCGGGCGTGGTGAGCTGAAAACCCTGACTCAGGCCGAAGCTGCCGGTACCTATCTGCCGCTTCAGGGTGACTCGCTATTCAGTGGTTTGTATCTGAATGAGTTGTTGGTGCGAGTTCTGGCAGCTGGAGACCCGCAGACGCTGGTCTTTGCGGGCTATCAATCGGCCCTACAGGCGCTGGCTGGAACCACCTCCGTGGAACCGGTATTGCGCGAGTTCGAATGGCAACTGTTGGACGTTATGGGCTATGGTTTCAGCCTGACAGAAGACGCCAGCGGTGCTGCGATTGAAGCTGATGCTACCTATGTCTGGCAGGCCGAAGTAGGCTTGCTGCGCCTCGTTGATGCGCGCCCGGGAGATGGGCGGCCCGGGCTGCCCGGTATTGGGCTGTTGGCAATGGCGCGAGCTGACTGGGCGGCGCCCCAGGCGCTCAGGACGGCGAAAAATCTCATGCGACAGGCTTTGGCAATACATCTGGGCGGCCGGCCGCTGGTCAGTCGTCAACTGTTTTCATCCCCTAGCAGCACCCCCAGAGGAGACAGATCTTGAGCCATCCACAACGTGTACTTCTAGGCGTCAATATTGATCACGTGGCGACCTTGCGCCAGGCGCGGGGAACACGCTATCCCGACCCCGTCCAGGCTGCCATTGAAGCAGAGCAGGCCGGGGCAGACGGCATTACCTTGCATTTGAGAGAAGATCTTCGGCATATCCAGGAGCGTGATGTGCGCGTACTCAGGGATATTCTGCAAACCAGAATGAATCTGGAGATGGCGGTAACCAGTCAGATGCTGAAGTTTGCCGAGGAGATAAAGCCAGCCAACATCTGCCTGGTGCCCGAGCGTCGCGAGGAGCTGACTACCGAAGGTGGACTTGACGTGGCAGGTAATGGCGCGAAGATCCAGGAAGCGGTCGAGCGGATGTCGGCCATGGGTAGCGAGGTGTCCCTGTTTATCGATCCGGATTCGCAGCAGATCGAGGCAGCCAAGCGCGCTGGTGCACCGGTTATCGAGTTACACACCGGGCATTACGCGGACACCCATGGCAAGGAGCAGCAGGATGCGCTAGCCCGCTTGCGTGAGAGCTGTATCTACGCGCGCAAGCTGGGTCTGGTGGTCAATGCGGGGCACGGTCTGCATTACCACAACGTCGAGCCTATTGCGGCGTTGCCGGGAATCAACGAACTCAATATAGGGCATGCGATTATTGCCCGTGCGTTGTTTACCGGGCTGGCGACAGCGGTGTCAGATATGCGCGCGTTGATTCTCGGCGCATCGGGAAATAGATGATTCGGGGCATTGGTACCGATATGGTGCTGGTCGGGCGAATCGAGGCAGTACTCGGGCGCCAGGGGGATCGTTTTGCGCGGCGTATCCTGACTGATGCGGAGTGGCAGCGATACGCTGTGCATGGTCAGCCGGCGCGCTTCCTGGCCAAGCGCTTTGCCGCCAAGGAAGCCATTCTCAAAGCCCTGGGTACCGGCCTGGGCCAGGGAATGTCCTGGCACTGCATACAGATTGATCGCAACGCACTTGGCGCACCGGTCGTTGTGCTGAGCGGAGCTGCCCTTACCCGGCTTGACAGCGGCGGCGGAGGGAGCATGCTGCTCAGCCTCAGTGATGAACGGGAGCAGGCGCTGGCGTTTGCTGTATGGTCGGCCGATCCGGCGGCTCAGGCCGATTCGGTGGCATAGGCGGCCTGTAATCGGGTAATTGCCTCGATTAACTGACTGACCGCTACCTGATTGGGTAGGCCGCGCTTCAACAGCTCCTCCGCGCGCTGGCAGCAGGCGCGTAATTGCGGTACGCCGCAGTAGCGGCTGGCGCCATGGAGCTTGTGTATGACTTCCAGTAACTCCTCGTTTGCATTGCTGGTAATGTACCTCTCGATTCTGAGTCGCTCGTCCGGCAAACCCTCGATCAGCATGCGGAGCATGTCCTCTGCGAGATCTTCTTTTCCGGCAGCCAGGCGCAAGCCTTCTTTGCGGTCCAGAACCGCCAGCCGCTCACGATCTTCCAGGCGTCGGTTGGGCGGGCTTTCAAGTGCGTCAGCCGAGGCAGGCATCTCCAAGGCCACGCCCGTCCAGCGCTGCACACAATGGGCAAGCTGCTCAGGGCTGATAGGTTTGCTCATGTAATCGTTCATACCGCACTGCAGTAATTTGCGCTGTTCCTCTGCCAGGGCGTGGGCGGTCAATGCGATGACCGGTCGCGGCGCGTAGCCGGCCAGCTCCTCACGCATGCGCAATTCGGCCGTGGTGGCGGGGCCATCCATACCGGGCATCTGAACGTCCATGAAAATCAGGTCTACCGCTTCTGTGGCCAGTATGTCCAAGGCCTGTTCCCCACTCATTGCGGTAAGAACCTGTGCCCCCATCTGGCTCAGAAAGGTCGCGACCAGTTTCAGGTTGGCCTCGTTATCGTCTACGCACAGAATCGTGATTGATTGGCTCAGTGATATGGATCGCGCTGCGATGCTGACAGGCTCCGGTTTGAATAGTCGATTGATAGCGCGCAACAGCTTGCGAGTGCACAGAGGGCGAGAGAGTACCTGACATTCGCTGGCTGGCAGCTGATCCAGAGCGGGGTAATGTTCGGTAGTATCGATCAGCAGAACAGTCTTGCAGCCGCCGACCAGTGATCCACGTTTGAACAGTTCCAGCAAAACCTCGGGCTGATCTGTCGAGGCCGCGCTGCTCAGCAACATCAGGTCTATCGCTCGCTCGCTGTGGCTGCGAGCAATCATATCCTCTTCGAGGTAGGCGGGGTTTTCATAGACGCTAACCTCCAGGCCGAGGTCCTCCAGGCAGTGCAACAATGCCTGGCGACTCAACAGTAGTGGCTCTACCACCGCGGCCCGCAGGCCGGAAAAAGGCCTGTAAGGCAGGTCATCAGCCGCCTGACTGGACTTTTCCAGGCGCACTGTGAACCAGAATTCAGAGCCTTCACCCGGTTGGCTGTTGAGGCCGATCTCGCCCTGCATCTGTTCCACCAGGCGTTTGGCGATGGTTAGTCCCAGTCCGGTACCACCAGCCTGGCGGGAAATGGAATTGTCTGCCTGGCTGAACGCCTGGAACAGCATTTTTTGCTGGCTTGCGTTGAGACCGGTACCCGTGTCGGTAACACTGATTCGCAGCAGCGCATGGCTTTCGTCCTCATGCTCGAGCATCGTGCGGATACTCACCGAGCCGGTATGCGTGAACTTGATTGCATTGCTGATCAGGTTGGCCAGTACCTGCTTCAGGCGCAAGGCATCACCACACAGGCCCAGGGGGGTATCACGGTAGATGATACTGACCAACTCCAGATGCTTGTGGTGGGCAGCAGGCGCCAGCATTGTCAGTGTGTCCTGAATCAGATCGCGCAGGTTGAAGGGCAGGTTGTCGAGTATCAGCTTGCCTGCCTCGATTTTGGAAAAATCCAGAATCTCGTTGATTATCGCCAAAAGATTGTCCGCGGATGATCCTATCGTGCCCAGATATTCCTGTTGGCGGTTACTCAGCTCGGTGCGTTGCAGCAGGTGACTGAAGCCGATGATGCCGTTGAGCGGTGTACGCAGCTCATGACTCATGTTGGCAAGAAATTCGGACTTGATGCGGCTCGCCTCCAGGGCCGTCTTGCGCGCCATGTCCAGCTCTATATTCTGTACCTCGATGGTTTCCAGCGTTTGCCGCAGATCTTCGGTGGCCTGGTCGATATTCTGCTGCAACTCACCTTGTGCGCTTTGCAACGTTTCGGCCATGGCGTTGATACCCTTGGCCAGATCGTCCAGTTCACGGCTGTCCTGGCCTTCCAGACGCACATCGAGCTGGCCCCTGCTGATACGGCTTACCGCGTGATTGGCTCTGGCGATGGGATCGCTGATGCGCCGGCCAAGACTGCTGACCACCAGGCCGGTAAAGGTCAGCCCGACAAGCATAAGTACCAGTGTGTGAAGCAGGGTCTGATACTGGCGCAGGTGCAAATTGCCGTGACTGAGTTCGACCTCAAGCCAGCCAAGTAGAGCATCCGATTCGACCTCTACTGCGGCCTGACGATCAAGCAATTCGCTGGAAGCGATCAGCGGGAGAAGAAAACGACTGCTGTCGTCGCTGCGTCGGACCTGAAGACCGGTGCCCGCACCAAGGCTGTCCACCCCCAGGGTGCGCTCCGGCTGATGCATCTGCGGGCCGCTGTGCTCGAGTATGTTGCGGTCACTGTCATACAGGCTCACGGCGCGCACATCGGAGCGGTTTAGGGTGGCTGAGAGTCGATTTCTGACCTGTTCAGGCTCGCCATTCAGCAAGGCGACAGCCGCGGGGTCCTGCAGATGCTCGACGGTCATGAAGCCGCGTTCGAGCAATTGCTGGTTCAGGTCGGTGATTGCCTGCCAGCTGAAATAGCTGCCCAGGGCAAGAATCATTGCCCCCGTGGGTATCAGCGTCATCAGCAGGATGCGTGCTTTCAGGCCTATATCATTCATTGTGTATCCCTCACTCCGTTGCCGGTATCATAGGCCGCCTGAATGAAAAGCACAGCACCGGGTGCTACTCCGGGCCATGGCAACGAAAGGTGCAAGATGACCACTGATTATCCTACCGTCGCTGATTTTGTCGGCAACACGCCGCTGGTGCGTCTGCAGCGCATTCCCGGTGACACCAGCAATACCATACTGGCCAAGCTCGAAGGCAACAATCCCGCGGGGTCAGTCAAGGATCGGCCGGCGCTTTCGATGATCGAACAGGCCGAGCTGCGGGGTGAAATCAGCCCCGGTGATACCCTGATCGAGGCCACCTCGGGCAACACAGGTATTGCTCTGGCCATGGTGGCGGCAATCAAGGGTTACCGGATGGTGCTGATCATGCCGGATAACATGAGCTCTGAACGCAAGGCGGCAATGAGCGCCTATGGTGCGGAGCTGATTCTGGTCAGCCGCGAAGCGAGCATGGAAGGTGCCCGCGACCTTGCCATGCAGATGCAGAGTGAGGGCAAAGGAAAGGTGCTGGATCAGTTCGGTAATGCTGACAATGCCGAGGCGCACTACCGCAGTACGGGCCCGGAAATCTGGCGTGATACCCATGGAACCATTACCCACTTCGTCAGCTCCATGGGTACCACCGGCACCATCATGGGCACCTCGCGTTATCTCAAGGAGCAGAATCAGGCTATTCAAATCGTCGGTCTGCAACCTGTCGAGGGCGCATCTATTCCAGGTATTCGCCGCTGGCCCGAGGCATACATGCCGGGTATCTTCGATGCGCAGCGGGTAGACCGGATAATCGATATGGCTCAGCAGGATGCCGAGATCATGATGCGCCGACTTGCCCGCGAAGAGGGTATTTTCTGCGGTGTATCCTCTGGAGGCTCGGTGGCGGCTGCCATGCAGTTGTCGCGCGAGGTCGAGAATGCGGTGATTGTGGCCATTATCTGTGACCGCGGTGATCGGTATTTGTCCACCGGAGTGTATGACCCTAAATCATGAAAGCTTTCCGCGGTAAGGCCCGCAAGACCGCTGACGCGCCTGCGGCCATAGGTCAGCGCATTGAGGTCGAACTTGAGCGGCTCAGTCACGATGGGCGAGGGATTGGACGCTGGCAAGGTCGAACGGTGTTTGTTGATGGTGGTCTTCCTGGCGAACGGGTCATCGGCCGTGTCCTCAAGGCTCGCAGCAAGCTGATCGAGACGCGCGTGGACAGCATTTTGCAGGCCAGCTCCGAGCGCGTCACACCGGCGTGCCGGCACGCTGATCTATGTGGCGGGTGTAGCTTGCAGCACATGCCTCACACGATGCAGCTGCAGGTCAAACAACAGGCGTTGGTCCAGCAATTGCAGCACTTTGCAGGTGTAGAACCGGAACAGTGGATGCCTCCGTTGCTGGGGCCTGCCTACGGTTATCGTCAGCGCTCGCGGTTGGCCGTGCGCTGGGATCGCAGGCAGGCGCGGCTTGAGGTTGGCTACCGTCAGCGCTTCAGCAGTGACCTGGTCGAAGTGCAGGAGTGCCCGATTCTGGTGCCGAAGCTTGAGTCGCTGGTGCAGGCGCTGGGTCCTGTGCTTCGGGATCTGGAGGGTGCAGCTGCCCTTGGCCACGTGGAGTTGATCGCGGCCCAGGTGCCGCTCATCGTCATTCGGCATATGCAGCCCTTGCCATCAGCTGACCTCGACCGTCTGCGCAAGCTCGCGCTGGATCATGGTGCCGAGTGCTGGACGCAGCCAGGAGATGGTCAATCGCTGCACTGTATCAGTGGTGCAGGCACCCAGGCAGCGTATTTGCTGGCCGACCAGGGCTTGCGGCTGGAGTTTGCGCCGGGCGATTTCATCCAGGTGAATGCGGCAGTCAATCAGCAGATGGTTAACCAGGCATTGCAGTGGCTTGCACCTCAGGAAGGCGAGCGTATTCTGGATCTCTTTTGCGGGGTTGGTAATTTCAGCCTGCCGTTGGCTCTGGCTGGGGCCCGGGTAACCGGGATTGAAGGCGATGGCCAGATGGTGGCTCGGGCACAAACTAATGCTGTAAATAATGGGCTGAACTCGCTGCACTTTTTACCGGCGGACCTGTCCAAGCTGCTCGATAGTAAATGCTTCGCTGACGGCTGCGATGCCGCTTTACTGGATCCGCCCCGAGATGGTGCCGAATTGCTGGTACGAACGCTGGCCGACATGAAGGTCGGTAGGATTCTCTACGTATCCTGCAACCCGGCTACCCTGGCGCGCGACGCGGGGATTTTGGCAGCTAAGGGATACCGGCTCACCAAGGTGGGGGTGATGGACATGTTTGCTCAGACCGCGCATGTCGAGGCAATGGCACTGTTTGTACGCGGTACGGCTGCAGGTTCTGCTCGAAAAGCTCAATAGAGTGAAGAAAATTGTCTAAGAATCCGCATGAAATCAGGGATCTGTCCTAATGGTACAGGTCAGGGCGCAATACCCCACTAACGGCGATGGCAGCGTCGATATTGCCGCGTGGATCGATCGCATCAATCAACGCGTGACATTGTCCTCCCCGCAGATCCTGCGCGAGGCTTGCGAATGGGCCTTGCAGCTCGAGCAGGAGGCGATCGCGGAAGAGAATATCTGGGCTGAAGGCGCCAGCAGTTATACCACTGGCCTGGAAATGGCGGAAATTCTCGCCGAGCTCAAGCTCGATCAGGATTCGCTGGTGGCAGCGGTCATCTATCGCGCGGTACGTGAACGCAAGACAGATCTGCCTGCTGTCGAACGCCGGCTTGGCCTCGCGGTGGCGAGCCTCGTCGACGGTGTTCAGCGGATGGCGGCCATCAGCGTTTCACAAAACCCTGCCAAGGCAGCTGCATTCAGCTCCCAGTCCCAGGTCGAAAATCTGCGCAAGATGCTGGTGACCATGGTCGACGATGTGCGGGTTGCGCTCATCAAGCTGGCTGAGCGTACCTGCGCCATACGTGCGGTCAAGGATGCGCCCGAGGAAAAGCGTTATCGGGTTGCCCGCGAGGTATTTGATATATATGCGCCATTGGCTCACCGCCTGGGAATCGGTCATATCAAATGGGAGCTCGAAGATCTCTCTTTCCGTTATATCGAACCCCTTCAGTACAAGCAGATCGCAGCGTTGCTCGACGAGAGGCGGCTGGACCGGCAGGAATATATCGATGAAGTGATGGGCCAGTTGCGCCAGCAGCTTGAAGAGGCCGGCATCCAGGCCGAGATTACCGGGCGCGCAAAACATATCTATTCAATCTGGCGCAAGATGCGCCGCAAGAATATCGACTTCAGTCAGGTCTACGACGTACGTGCAGTACGGGTGCTGGTTCCGTTGGTACGCGACTGCTATACCTCTCTGGGGATTGTGCACAGTCTCTGGCGGCATATTCCCAACGAGTTTGATGATTACATAGCCAATCCCAAGGAAAACGGCTACCGCTCGCTGCATACTGCGGTTGTCGGTCCCGGCGGAAAGGTGCTGGAAGTACAGATCCGTACCCAGGGTATGCATGAGGAGGCCGAACTGGGCGTCTGCGCCCACTGGCGCTATAAAGGCACCGATGCCGGCAGTACGTCTTCCAATGCATACGAGGACAAGATTGCCTGGTTACGTCAGGTGCTCGAGTGGCATGAAGAGATGGGCGATATCGGCGGGCTGGCTGACCAGTTGCGTGTGGATTTCGAGCCGGACCGCATCTACCTGTTTACCCCTGACGGTCACGTACTCGATGTTCCCAAGGGCGCCACACCGCTGGACTTCGCCTACCGCGTACATACCGAAATAGGTCACAGTTGTCGCGGGGCAAAGGTTAACGGCCGTATTGTACCGCTAAGCTACATCCTGCAAACCGGTGAACAGGTGGAAATCATTACCGGTAAGCAGAGCGGCCCGAGTCGCGACTGGCTTAATCCGAACCTGGGATATGTCAACACCTCCCGCGCGCGGGCCAAGGTCCAGCACTGGTTCAAGCAGCAGGCGCGGGAACAGAACGTGCAGGCAGGCAAGTTGATGCTCGACCGTGAGCTAACGCGGCTTGCGCTCAATGGCGCAGACTATGCGCAGTTGATAGACAAGCTGGGTATCCGCAGCCAGGACGATCTTTTTGCTGCGGTTGGATCCGGCGATATTCGACTCATGCACGTGGTCAATGTTGCCCAGCAACTGATCGAACCGGATACTCGCAGTGAGCAGCTGGAGCTGATTCCCAGGCGCCCGACCAAGCCCGGTCGCCGCAGCGATGTCTTCATTCAGGGCGTCGGCAACTTGCTGACTCAGCTTGCAGGTTGTTGCCAGCCCGTGCCCGGCGACCCGATCATCGGATACATTACTCTCGGCCGCGGGGTGACGGTGCACCGCGCAGACTGTGCAACCGCCATGCAGTTGCAGGATAGGGACTCTGACCGGCTCATAGAAGTCAGCTGGGGTAGCGAGCGGGTGCAGACCTATCCGGTGGAAATCTACATCAAGGCCTATGATCGCTCCGGCCTTCTGCGCGACGTGTCGCAGATGCTGGCCAACGACAAGATCAATGTGCTCGAGGTCAGTACCCGCACCAACAAGGATGACAACTACGCAGCCATGTTACTGACGGTGGAGGTGCCTAACATAAACATGTTGGGCAGGCTGCTGGCGCGGATCAGTCAGCTGCCGAATATCATCGAGGCGCGGCGCAATCGCAAGGAGAGCCAGGTGTGAGCTACCAGATAGATGATCTGCTGTATTTGATGCAGCGCCTGCGTGATCCCTTGCATGGTTGCCCATGGGATCTGGAGCAGGGCTTTGAAACTATTGTTGCGCATACCCTGGAAGAGGCCTACGAGGTCGCCGATGCCATCGCCGAGAAGGATTACCCGCAACTGGCCGGTGAGCTTGGCGACCTGCTTTTTCAGGTAGTCTATTACGCGCAGTTGGGGCGGGAGGAGAGTCTTTTTGATTGGGAGCAGGTTGTTGATGGCATCACCCGCAAGCTGATCAGACGCCACCCCCATGTCTTTCCCGATGGCAATCTGCGTACCCCGGCTGGGGCCCTCAAGCTGGAGGCGGACCAGGTCAGCCAGCGTTGGGAGGAGATCAAGGCGCTGGAGCGCGCCGAACGAGCAGAGCGCCCGCAACAGCTCTCGTTACTCGATGATGTACCCAGAGCGCTGCCGGCGCTAAGCCGAGCGCAGAAACTGCAAAAACGCGCTTCCCGTGCGGGGTTCGACTGGGGGCAAGCTGCGCCGGTGCTTGAAAAAATTGCCGAGGAGCTGGATGAAGTGCGTGAAGCGCTGGCCCAGGGGGATCATCAGGCTGTCGCCGGGGAGATGGGTGATCTGCTGTTTGCTGTGGTCAACCTGGCGCGGCACCTGAAGGTTGATGCCGAGACAGCACTGCGTCAGGGAAATGAGAAGTTCGAGCGTCGATTCCGCTTCATCGAAAACCGCCTGGTCAGCCAGGGTTTGAACCTGGCTGACACGGACCTGGAGAGCCTGGATAAGCTATGGGATGAAGCCAAGCTACAAGGGCTCTGAGCCAGTTCAGGCAGGCTGATTCTGTTTGCCCTGCAGATTATGCAGGTGCTTCTTGCTCAATTCGAGAAACCGTGGCGTCATGCCGGCATCGGCGTAGATCGGATCCCCCATCTCGTCGCTGGCCACTACCTCGTCACCCGGCTTGTAGGGCAAGCTGGCTTCCAGCTCCTCCAGTGCACAGGACAACAGGTCGGTAATCAGCTCCTCGACATGGCGTCTGGGATACATCTCCTGAAGCGCAGCGAGGCGCGCCGCGTCCTCCAGAGGCAACTGTACCTGATAAGTCGTGTGTGTCATCGCCCCTTTGGCACTACGTTCCCACTCTTGGGTCAGCTCACGGATCTTCATGTTTTCTCCCAACTAGTTCTGCTTGTGTTCACTTTTGACGATAATTCCAGCATAGCCCAAGGGCCTGTTTCTGCACGCAGAGTGCTTCCTGTCGGGGGCGTATTTCAGCGCTGCGTGCCTCAGAAAAACGCGCCTCTTGTCAGGCAGGCCCCTACGCCAGCATGCTGTCGTATATTAGGACAACAGGAGACGGCAAATGACTGAGATAGATGCGCGCTTGCGTGAAGATGTTCATGAGTTGGGCGAATTGCTCGGGCAGACTATCAAGGCGCAACTGGGCGAGTCTTTTCTGCAGCGTATCGAACGTATCCGTCTGGGCGCCAAACAGGGTCGCAGTACAGACAAGGCTGCCCATGAGGCGTTGCTGGCAGCGCTGCACGATTTGCCTGACGATCAACTGTTGCCTGTTTGTCGGGCCTTCAATCAGTTTCTCAATCTGGCCAATATTGCCGAGCAGTACCACCGCAACAGACGCCAGCGTCCTGATGAGCCCGTGCGTTTCGAGCAGCGTTGCGTCAGTGACCTGCTCAAGCGGTTAAAGGAAACAGGAATGGACGGCGTCACTGTGCGCCGGCATGTCGAATCACTGGATATCGAGCTGGTGCTGACTGCGCATCCCACCGAGGTGACGCGCCGTACCCTGATACAGAAGTACGATGCCATTGCGCTGGCCCTGGGCCGTCGTGATCATGATGATCTCAGTAGTTCAGAGCAGGCGAGCGTGCGCTCCGATCTGGCCCGGCTGATCAGTGAAGCCTGGCATACCGATGAGATTCGACGTAGCCGCCCGACGCCGGTAGATGAAGCCAAATGGGGTTTTGCGGTTATAGAGCATTCCCTCTGGTCTGCGATCCCTACCTTTCTGCGGCAGCTGGACGAGGAGGTGCGGGCGGCTACCGGTGCGTCCCTGGCTCCCCGCACAGCTCCTGTGCGCATGGGATCCTGGATGGGTGGCGACCGCGATGGCAACCCCAATGTTACTGCACGGGTAACCCGGGAGGTGCTGCTGCTCGGTCGCTGGATGGCGGCCGATCTGTACCTGCGCGATGTCGAAAGCCTGGGCAACCAGTTATCCATGCAGGCAGCCAGCAAGCGGGTGCTGGATCAGACAGGGCTGGTCGATGAGCCCTATCGCGCGCTGCTCAAGCGTTTGCGTGAACGGTTGCAAGCGACCCGGGACTGGGCCGAGGCTGCGCTGGAAAGTGATCTGCCGCCCGATGAAGCTGTATTGGGCAGCCTCGATGAATTGCGCCAGCCCCTGGAGGATTGCCATACCTCTTTATTGGAGCAGGGCATGGAGCTGATTGCCAACGGTCCACTGCTGGATACCCTGCGCCGGGTCAATGCCTTTGGCCTGGGTCTGGTACGGCTGGACATCCGTCAGGATGCCGGGCGGCACGCGGACGTACTGGCCGAGTTGACCGATTACCTGGAGCTGGGTCGCTACAGCGACTGGAGTGAAGAGCAGCGCTGCGAGTTCCTGATCAGAGAGCTGAGCAATCGCCGACCGCTGTTGCCACCGGGCTGGAAGCCATCTGATGAGGTAGCCGAGGTACTCGATACCTGCCGTATCATAGCCAGTCAGCCCGCCGAATTGCTGGGCTCGTACGTGATATCCATGGCTTCCAGCCCCTCGGACGTACTGGCAGTCAAACTACTCCTGAAGGAAACCGGCGTCAGTTGGCCAATGCGCGTCGTGCCCCTATTTGAAACCCTGGCAGACCTGGACAATGCAGCGCCTGCCATAGACCGGCTGCTTTCTCTGCAGGGCTACCGAAACATTGCCGGGGATGAGCAGGAGGTGATGATCGGCTATTCGGATTCGGCCAAGGACGCCGGGACCCTGGCTGCCGGATGGGCGCAATACCGGGCGCAGGAAGCACTGGTGGCGGTTGCTGCGCAGCACAGGGTGCGACTGAGGCTTTTCCATGGCCGCGGTGGTACCGTTGGTCGCGGGGGCGCGCCTGCCCACATGGCAATCCTGTCGCAACCTCCTGGCTCGGTGAATGGCCAGTTTCGGGTGACCGAGCAGGGGGAGATGATCCGCTTCAAGTTCGGGCTGCCGGCAATTGCTGTGCAAAGCCTGCAGCTTTATACCAGCGCGGTGCTTGAGGCCAGTCTGCTACCACCTCCAGCTCCTGAACCCCAGTGGCGTGAGATGATGCAGAGCCTGGCCGATCGTTCTGTGACGGTCTACCGCGGCGTGGTGCGAGACGAGCCACAGTTCGTGGAATATTTCCGCCAGGCAACGCCCGAGCAGGAGCTGGCGCGATTACCGCTGGGCAGCCGACCAGCCAAACGCAAGACGCAGGGCGGCATCGAGAGTCTGCGGGCAATCCCCTGGATCTTTGCCTGGACACAGACCCGTTTGATGCTTCCGGCATGGTTGGGTGCAGGCCAGGCGTTGATGGAAGCCATGGATGCGGGCGAGGCGGATCAGCTGCGGATCATGATGGACCGTTGGCCGTTTTTTCGGGCGCGAATCGAGATGTTGGAGATGGTGCTGTCCAAGGCAGATGCCAGTATTTCCCGGTTCTATGAAGAACGCCTTGCGAGTCCTGACCTCTGGCCTCTGGGTGCGAAACTGCGCGCGGCGTTGCAGCAGGCGACCGAAGCGGTACTGACGCTGCGTCAGACCGAGCAGCTGCTGGCCCACAATCCGGCCTTGCTGGAATCAGTCGCGGTGCGCAATCCATACACCGACCCGCTGCATATACTGCAGGCCGAGCTGATGGGCCGGACCCGGTCCCAGGGCCAGAATATCGATCCAGATCTTGAGCGGGCCCTTCTGGTAACGGTTGCCGGAATCGCTGCCGGTATGCGCAATACCGGCTGAGGGGCCCGCAGGCCGGGGTGCCCATCGAGACCATGGTCTGGCTTGTGCATGCGGGGTTGTAAGTGTATGTTGAACGCCCTTTTCGCATGCCGTGGGCTGCGATGAATTAGATGCGTCGGCGCAATTGCGGGCGTTTGCCAGTGGTTGGCGTTTTGCCAGCCGCGGCCCGGTTTCAGTCAGATTAGGAGAGTTTGAATATGCGAGTCATCCTGTTGGGAGCGCCTGGCGCCGGCAAGGGCACCCAGGCCCAGTTCATCTGCAAGCAGTTCGAGATACCCCAGATTTCCACGGGCGACATGCTGCGTGCAGCGGTCAAGGCCGGTACCGAGCTGGGCAAGCAGGTGAAGGAAGTTATGGAAAGCGGGCGCCTGGTGTCCGATGACCTGATTATTGGTCTGATCCAGGAGCGGATCGTCCAGGAAGATTGCCGTAACGGTTTTCTGCTCGATGGTTTTCCTCGCACTATCCCTCAGGCCGAGGCGCTGGTTGAAGCTGGAGTCAATATTGACCATGTGCTCGAAATAGCAGTTGACGATGAAGAAATCGTCGAGCGCCTGTCTGGTCGTCGTGTGCATCCTGCCTCCGGTCGCATCTATCACATCAAGCATCAGGCACCGAAGGTCGAAGGCAAGGATGATCTGACTGGCGAAGACCTGGTTCAGCGTGAAGATGATGTGGAAGCCACAGTGCGCAATCGCCTGCAAATCTACCATGAGCAGACCCAGCCCCTGGTTGCTTTCTACCAGAAGGTGGCCGATGCACAGGGTACGCCCAAGTGCACTCGCGTAGTGGGTGTGGGCAGCGTCGAGACCATTACCCAGCAAGTCATGAACGCACTGAAGTGATGTTTTAAGGTCGCCTGGCCACGGGCGACCGGCAATATGGACTATTGGCTGCTTGCGGGCAGCCACTGATTTCCTATGAGCCCCTCATTGAAACCGACCGCTATGAACACACTGCTTGCTCTCGATACTGCAACCGAGGCGTGCTCGGCTGCGTTGCTGCATCAAGGCCGGGTGCTTCACCGCTTCGAAGTCATACCGCGCATGCATGCGGTGCGCCTGCTGCCGATGATCGAGGAGCTGCTGGACGAAGCCGGCATTAAAATGCGCGATATCGACGCACTGGTTTTTGGGCGGGGCCCGGGGGCCTTCACCGGCGTGCGTATAGCAACCGGCATGGTTCAGGGCCTGGCTTTCGCGCTTAACAAACCCGTTATAGACATATCCAATCTGGCCGCACTCGCCCAACGCGCTGCTCGCGAGCACCAGGCCGAGAATGTGTGTGCCGCCATTGATGCGCGTATGGATGAAGTCTACTGGGGCTGCTATCAATTGCGTGCGGGAGTGATGCATTTGGTGGGAGAGGAGTGTGTCAGTGCACCGGAAAAGGTGACCCTGGCAAGGGGTATGGGGCTCCCCGAGGGCGCCGGGACCGGTTGGCAATATGCCGAACGCCTGGGAGTCCGGGTGGAACGGAGCTGGCCACAGATGCTTCCCGATGCGCGGGATCTGTTGACGCTCGCTGCTCCGCGCTGGGCGTCGGGTGACGTGCTGGACGCTGCGGATGCACAGCCGGTTTACCTGCGTGACAAGGTGGCGACACCACGTTCCGTCGGCTGATTTTGCCTTTTCTTTGTAGGCAGGATAATCTCTACTTTGTATCCCATGGAGTCATTTCATGCGTCTGGATGGTTATATCCCATTCACTGCGCTTCCCGAGCGCAGCTCTCGCCCTGTGGTCCCTCCGGCCAACAGCGAGCCTGCGCGCGCGGGTCAGACAGCCCAGGCTGCTCCCGTCGAGCCTTCTCGGGCCCTGGCAACTCGATCGGTCAATCCGTCGTCTGCCAATGCCGAGTATATCCCTGCCCGCCGCGAGAGCCTGGAGCCGGTCTACGGTCGTACGAATCAGGCCATGGCCAGCTATCAGTCCACTGCCAGCATGCCTGTCGGTGACGATTCCGATGGCATCTTTGGTATCGATCTGTTTGCCTGATCCCTCAGGCTTCAACCCAGGCTTCCCGATGTGAATATTCCAGCAACCGCACATCTCGTTGGGGTGACTTTTTTGCGCCCCGAATTCGAGTCCAGGGCGTCCGCACTGGCAGCCTCCCTGGCACTACCGTTACTGGACCCCGCCACCGATGACGCATTCCTGTTACTTCAGGTAGGGGAGGCCGGATTGAGTTTGCAGGCGACAGGAGCCAACGCACCAGGCTCGGTGCGAGTTGATTTTGTCGAAGGCGCACTTGCCCATCGGCGTCAGTTTGGCGGTGGAACCGGGCAAATGGTGGCCAGGGCCGCAGGGTTGCGGGGTTCGCTCAGGCCCAGCGTGCTCGATGCCACCGCTGGACTGGGGAGGGATGCCTTTGTGCTGGCCGCTCTGGGTTGCCAGGTAACCATGATCGAGCGGCAACCTATTATTGCTGCGCTGCTGGCTGACGGCTTGCTGCGCGCCAGGCAGGCGGGTGGCGAGGTCGCCGAGATTGCCGGTCGTATGGAGTTGGTTCAGGCCGATGCCATCACTGTGATGAATGCATGGGACGGTGCAGTGCCGCAGGTGATTCATCTGGATCCGATGTTCCCCCATCGCGACAAATCCGCGCTGGTCAAAAAGGAAATGCGAGTCTTTCGCCCGTTGGCAGGCGATGATCTGGATGCGCCGGCGTTGCTCGAGGCGGCCCTGGCGCTGGCCAGCCACAGGGTCGCGGTCAAGCGACCACGCAAAGCCCCGGCCATCAGTGGTCGGGTGCCCAGCGCAGAACTTAGCGGTCAGTCCAGCCGTTACGATATCTACGGTATACAGAAACTCGGTAATTAGGTGTCTGCCTCCATGGGCGACGCAGGCGCAGGCGCCGGCTTGGACGCGCGCGCCACCTGCCTGATCGACAGTCTGATTTCCGCACTGAGTACTCGCTTTGCCGTGTTCTCAGCTATGTCTTCCATGTCCGGCGAATAACTCAGCCGTCCTTCGACGTCCTGGCTCAACACCTGCTTTTCATTGAGGCGCTGAATAAACTGGCGGAACAGGGTCTTGTCGAAGAACTCCGGCGCATTCAGACCGTGCAGTATTGACAGCCGTTGCGCCATGACCGAACAGAGCGCTTCAAGCTCTTCAGCTGTCAGGCTACCGTTGGGATTGCTGAATAGCAGTGCAGATGCCATGTAGAAGCGTTCAAGCGTTTGCAGAATGCTGCGCGCGAGCAGGGTCAGCAGCACAAACTCCCCGGAGCTGGTTTCCGGCCGGGAAATCTGGCCCGCACTGTCGTGCAGTAACTCTTCAGCGACCAGACCATCTATCCAGGTCCCGATCACCGCGGGTAGTTCCTCCGCGCGCCATTGCAGAAAAAGCTCACCCTGCAGGTAGGGGTAGATGGCTGTCACCAGACGAATGATCTGTTCACGACTCATCCGGGCGTTATTCAGAAACAGACAGGCAATCAGGGCCGGCAACGCGACCAGATGCAGAACGTTGTTACGGTAGTACGTCATCAACACTGCCTGGGGTTCATCCAGGTAGAGAATTTCGCCGAGTGCATCGGATTGACGACCTATCATGCCCATGCTTTCCACATAGCGGATCAGTTGGGCTCCATCCATGTCCGGCAAGGTCACGCTGCTGCTGTATGGAACACGGCGAAGCAGTGTGTTGTAGCTCTCCAGTACCCGTATGAGTGCGGGCTCATCCAGTGCCAGGCGCCTGGTGGAAAGCATCGAAAGCGCGATCAGATTGACCGGATTGACATCGCACGCGGCGTTGATTGCGCTGGCCAGGGTTCGGGCCAGGCGGTCAGTGACGTCCGGCAGCCAGGCAGGGCGGTAGTCCGGCTCGTAGCTTTGTTGACGCCAGCCCGGCTGTTCCCTGCCGAGAAAACTGTTAAGCGCTACTGGCTCGCCGAAGTTGACCGCAACTCGACCGAAGCGCAGTTTCAGCGCGGATACAACCCTGAACAGATCAAAAAAGGATTCCTTCTTTTTTTCCTGGCCCCGTAGCTCGCCCAGATAGGTACGACCCTCAAGAACTCGTTCATAGCCGATGTAGACAGGCACAAAGACAATCGGGCGGCGGGAGGAGCGCAGGTAGCTGCGCAGAGTGATCGACAGTAGTCCTGCTTTCGGATTGAGCGTGCGCCCAGTGCGAGAGCGCCCGCCCTCTATAAAGTACTCGGTCGGAAAGCCGCGGCTGAACAGCGTGTGCATATATTCGTTGAAAACAGCGGTATACAGCTGGTTACCTCGAAAGCTGCGGCGCATGAAGAAGGCGCCTCCGCGTCTCAGAATATTCCCGACTACAGGCATATCCAGATTGATTCCGGCGGCAATATGCGGAGGCGTCAGATTGTTCTGGAAAAGCACATACGAAAGCAGGAGGTAGTCGATATGGCTGCGGTGGCAAGGTACGTAGATGATCTCGTTGCCCGGCGCTATGTCCTGGACTCTTGCCACATGGTTTATGCGAGTGCCGTCATAGAGTTTGTTCCAGAACCAGGAGAGCACAACCTCGAGAAAACGGATAATACTGTAGGTAAAGTCCGAGGCGATCTCGTTGGCATAGCGCGCAGCTTCGCGATGAGCCTTGGCGGGGTCGATTTCCCGCTCCTGCGCTTCCCGTTGTATTGCCTGTCTGACCTGGGGCGATTGCAGCAGACCCTTGAGAAGTGTGCGCCGATTAAAGAGGTCCGGCCCGACTACCGCACCCCGTTGTTGGCGAAAGTGCACACGCAACAAACGGTTGACGCGACGCAGGTTGCGCTCACGGCCCAGATCCTGTTGCACCAGTTCCTGCAATGACAGACTCCGCCCGAAATGCACACGAATCTTGCGGCCATGCAGCACTATGGCCAGCAACTTGCGCAGCCTCCCGGCCATTGTCCAGTTATAGGCAAACAGCAGTTTCAGTGGTGAGGACTCGACATCCGGTGATTGGCCCCAGAAAACGCTTACCGGTACCAGTTGTACCTCCTTGCAGTACCGGTCCTGGACTGCATCCAGGGTCCTGAGCAGGCGTGGCGATTGCTTTCGCGGATCAGGGCGACCTACCCAGGCCTTGGCGTGACTGAGGAAAACATGCGACTCGCGCTCATCGAGACCGCCATGGGGAGCCCGGACCGGGCGCGGCAGGCCCGCCTTGATACATTCGCGGTCCAGCACCATGAGGTCTGACAACGAACGGTATGGCAATACGTAGACAATTGGCTGATCTTGATCCAGATGCAGGCTGAAACTGCTGTTGCCGATGCTGTCCGAGCGTGCCCATATATATAACAGCCGCCGCAACAAACCGAAGCGCAAACGACCGAAGAAGGAAGAATAGACAGCTGACATGGAGTTTCCTGAATGGGATGGTATTCGCAGTCCCTGCGCACAAGACCTTTGACGCGGATTCTAGCCTGTTTGTGGGCAGGTTTCAGCCGCGCAAGCGGAGGGCCTGGATCAATACAGTTGCAGCCCTTGAAATATACCCGGCGGGTTCATATAGTCCATGCCTTGAGCGCTGATTCATTCCTTGCTGCTAGCCGGTAGAGCGGGAACGCTGCCTCGGCGTATCGACTCCATTGGTGTCTGATCGTCCTTGCCCGTCCAATGCCTGCCCCGCTTTGACACCAATCAATGTATCCTTGCGCACTGCATTGTCCGCCTGTTTGCGGCGCATCTGTTTTTTTGGGGATAACGGAAGAGGCCATGATAAAGATAAACAGCCTGACCAAACGCTTTGGCGACCATGTTGCCGTGGATAATTTGTCCTTTGACGTCAGTCCGGGGGAAGTACTGGGGTTTCTGGGGCCAAACGGTGCCGGAAAATCGACCACGATGAAAATGCTCACCGGATTTCTTACCCCCGATGGCGGCTCAGCCTCCGTTGGCGGATTTGATATCCAGACCCAGACCCTGCAAGCCCAGCAACAGATGGGATATTTGCCGGAAGGTGCGCCCTGTTACGGTGATATGCGGGTAAAACGCTTCCTTGAGTTCATTGCCGAGGTGCGTGGTTTCAGCGGTGCGGAAAAGCACAAACGCGTAGCCTGGGCGGCCGAGCAACTGGAGCTGGGTGCAGTAATGAGCCAGAGCATCGAGACGCTGTCCAAGGGTTTCAAGCGTCGCGTAGGCCTGGCCCAGGCGATTCTGCATGACCCCAGCATCCTGATTCTTGACGAGCCCACCGACGGTCTGGACCCGAACCAGAAGTATCAGGTACGCAAGCTGATCAAGCAGCTCGCCGAAGGCAGCAACAAGATCGTGGTGATCTCCACACACATTCTGGAAGAAGTCAGCGCGGTCTGTACCCGAGCCGTGGTGATTGCCCATGGTCGCCTGTTGGCCGATGGTACGCCGGAGCAGCTTGAGGCCCGTTCGCGCTATCACCAGGCTGTTACTGTTGCTCTGGAGCAACCGGTGGACAGTCAGCCGTTGCTGGGCTTGCCCGGTGTGCAGGAAATCGAAGTGCGTCCAGACGGACACCTGCTGACCGTTATTGCCAAGCCTGGCGAGGTGATTTTCCCCGTAGTGGGTCAATATGCCCAGGATCATGCCTGGCCGGTGCGTGAGCTGTCGGTCGAGCGCGGCCGGCTGGACGAAGTCTTCCGTCGTCTGACTGCGGAGGAAGCAGCATGAAAAATCTTGGAGTGATCTTCAAACGCGAGCTGGGCAGCTATTTTGCCACCCCGCTGGCTTATATCTTTATCGTGATCTTTCTGGTGCTGGCTGCGGTCTTCACCTTCTATCTCGGTGGTTTTTACGAGAGTGGCCAGGCTGATCTGAACGCGTTCTTCAACTTCCACCCCTGGCTTTACCTGTTTCTGGTGCCGGCAGTGGCCATGCGGCTCTGGGCTGAGGAGCGTAAATCCGGCACTATCGAATTGCTGATGACCTTGCCGGTTTCGCGTACCGACATGGTCCTGGGCAAGTTCCTCGCGGCCTGGGTGTTCATCGGCCTGGCGCTGCTGCTGACCTTTCCGATCATCATTACCGTCAACTACCTGGGCTCGCCTGACAACGGTGCGATCTTCACTGGCTACCTGGGTAGCTGGCTGCTGGCAGGCGGCTATCTGGCCATCGGCTCGTGCATGTCGGCGCTGACCAAGAACCAGGTGATCGCCTTTATCGTCAGTGTTGTTGCCTGCTTTATCTTTATCGTCAGCGGATTCTCCCTGTGGCTCGATCTGTTCAGCGGATGGGCACCACAGTGGTTGCTTGATGCTATCGCCTCACTCAGCTTCCTGATTCGTTTCGATGCCATCAGCAAGGGCGTTCTGGATCTGCGTGACCTGTTGTATTTCATTTCGCTGATGGCTGTGTGGTTGCTGGCTACCGCGATTGTCATCGACCTGAAAAAGGCCGATTGAGGCGAAGGAGACATAATAATGAAACGTTTGATGTATTCAGGCACCGGCCTGCTGGTCCTGCTGTTGGCCTTTGTCGCCTTCAACATGGCCTCCAATACGCTGCTCCCGGGCGCGCGTATCGATCTGACCGAACAGAAGCTGTACACCATTTCCGATGGTACCCGTGAAATCCTGACCGGACTCGAGGAGCCAGTTACCCTGTATTTCTTCTTTTCCGACAGCGCGAGCAAGGACATGGTTGTGCTGCGCAACTATGCGCGCCGTGTAGAAGAGCTGCTGCAGGAATATGAGCGTGTCGCGGGGGATAAGATCGATCTGCAGATCATTGATCCGCAACCCTTCTCTGAGGCCGAGGACCGCGCCGCCGAATTCGGTCTGCAGGCTATACCTTTGCCGCAGAGCGGAGAGAAGCTGTACTTCGGCCTGGCGGGTAGTAATACCCTTGGCGAGCGAGAGGTCATTCCTTTCTTTGCACTGGAGCAGGAAGGTTTGCTCGAGTACGAACTGAGCCGCCTGATCAACAGCCTGGCGCAGCCTGAAAAGGCCCAGGTAGGTCTGATCAGCGGCTTGCCCCTGAGCGGCGGTATGAATCCTATGACCGGTCAACCCGCGGCGCCCTGGGTGGTATTCGAACAGATACGCCAGTTGTTCGAGGTCAATAACCTTCAACATGATATTACCGAGGTGCCCGCCGATATCGACGTTCTGATGCTCGTGCATCCCAAGGCGCTTACAGAACAGGCACTGAACGCGGTTGATCAGTTTGTTCTGCGCGGTGGCAAGTTGCTGGCTTTCATCGATCCGCTCGCTGAAGCCGATCAGAGTCAGGAAGCGATGATGGATGCGATGGCCGACGGCAAGTCGTCGGATCTGTCGCCATTGTTGAGCAATTGGGGCGTGTCTTTCGATGCTGAAAAGGTCGTGCTGGATGCCCGGCTGGGTATGTCAGTGGGGCGTGGTCAGGGGCAATTGCCCGCTCGCCACATCGGCTGGCTCGAAATCGAGCAGGCCCAGATCAACCAGGATGACACCGTTACTGCGCCGCTAAGCCTGCTGACAGTCGCCACCGCTGGCGCGCTGGCGCCGATCGAGGGCGCGCAGACGCAGTTCACACCGCTGTTTTCCAGCACCGCCAACAGCGCACTGATCGCCAGCAGTGCCTTTACCGGGATGCAGGATCCGGAAGTATTGCTCGATGGTTTCCAGCCGGATCAGGACACCTACCACCTTGCTGCCCGTCTCCAGGGGCCGGCAGTCAGTGCCTATCCTGAGGGATTCGATGGTAGCAAGCCGGCAATCCAGTCAGCTGAAAACATCAATGTGATGGTCATTGCGGACACCGATCTTTTGACTGACCGCATGTGGGTTCAGGTGCAGGATTTCTTCGGTGAGCGGGTGCCGCAGCCCTGGGCTGACAATGGCGGGTTGGTAATTAACGCGCTCGACAATCTGTCTGGCTCCGAGGCGCTGATCAGCGTGCGCTCGCGTGGCGATTCCACTCGTCCGTTTACCGTTGTAGAGAATCTGCAAAGGGCCGCAGAGCGCCGTTACCGCGCCAGCGAACAGCGTCTGCAGCAGCAGCTGGCCGAGACTGAGCAGCGGCTGGCAGAATTGCAGCAGGGCCAGGATCCTTCGCAGATGGTGGAAATGAGTGCCGAACAGCAGGATGCCGTGCAACGGTTCCTGGATGAGAAGCTGGCAATTCGCAAGCAATTGCGTGATGTACGTTTTCAGCTCAATGCCGATATCGAGCAGTTGGGTACCTGGTTGAAGGTGATCAACATAGCGCTGGTGCCGGCCCTGCTCACCCTGGGCATTCTGCTCTGGTGGCTCATTCGCCGCTTGCGTCGCAAGTCGGCTTAAGGAGTCTCTGGTATGAAGATCAAATTTGTTGCGATTCTGGCGGTGATAACCGTGCTGTTGGTTGTTGTCGCCCTGCAGCGCCAGGCTGACGATCGCGTCGAAGACCTGCAGAGCCGATCCTTGCTGTCTGAGGGGCAGCTGAACGCGCTTGGCGAGCTGGACGCTATCAGCCTGAGTCGCGGCGCAGATCAGGTTGTATTGGAGCGCGTGGAGGGCGCCTGGGGTGTCGTCAGTCGGGATGGATTTCCTGCTCAGCCGGAACGTGTCGCTGCGCTCCTGCACGCGGTGCGTGGTGCGCGGGTGACCGAGAAGCAAACCGCTGACCCGCAATATCATGCACGCCTTGGCCTGGCTTCAGAGGCGCCCGAGGCGCCGCCCCTCAGGTTGCAGCTGAATGCCGGCGCAGACCAGACGGCCCTATTGTTCGGCAACCCTGTGGGCAGTGGTCAATTGGTCCGTTTTGCAGATGAGGACCAGGTGTGGTTGATCAATCGGCCCTTTGGCATGACATTGAATCCCCAGCAATGGCTGGACCTCAAGGTCGTGCGCATTCCGATGGAATCGGCGGCCACGGCACGCTGGGAACATGCAGATGGCGAGGTCCTGGAACTTGAGAAAGGCAAGGAAGGTGATTACAACTTCCATCTGGCAGGCCTGGATCTGGCAGAGCAGCAGGGGAGCGAGCGGTGGATCAACAGCATGGTTCTCGCTTTGACTGGTCTCAACGCCCAGGATGTGGCGCTGCGTGGCACACTGGAGCTCGAAGCACCTGTATTGCGGATGCAGGTGAGCACCTGGCAGGGGGCCGAAATCGCGGCCAGCCTCTACGACATTGCGGGGCGCTACTGGCTGACCATAGATGATTTTGAACAACCAGAGGATAGCAACCTAGACGTGAATGCTGATAATCGCTGGGCGTTCCAGCTGGGCGTTGCCCAGGTCGAGGACCTGCTCAAACGTCGTTCCGATATCATTCGTGGTGAAACGTCCGAGTAACTGCAACGCTTCCCAAGCAACTGTGACTGCGAAAAAACAAGCCCGCCGCGATTCATATCCGGCGGGCTTGTGCATTTCTGGTCGCTGGGTTCAGCCCAGTTGTTGGTTGACCCACTGGATGAATTGCCCGGGTGGCATGGCACCAGCAACCCGGGCCAGCTCTTTTCCGCCGCGCATGATCAATAAGGTTGGAATACTGCGGATGCCGAAGCGTGACGCCAGTGCTTGCTGCTCTTCGGTGTTGACCTTGGCCAGACGAACCCGTGGCTCAAGTTCGCCGGCTGCCTTGGCGAATGTAGGTGCAAACTGACGGCAGGGGCCACACCATGGGGCCCAGAAATCGACTACCAATGGCAGATCAGAGCCGGCGTGCGAGTTGAAGCTGCCAGAGTCCAGGTCCACAGGCTCACCCATGAAGAGGGCCGCTTTGCAGACTCCGCAACGGGGTGACTCGTCGAGTCTGGCTGCCTCAATTCGGTTTTTGCGGTGGCAATGGGGACAGGCAACGATCATCAGCTGCGACATGGCATGTTCCTCGAAAAAGGGTCTGACTCTGATATGGGGCCTTGGTGCCGGGATTCAACGGCTGTCACTATTTTCCAGATCCTGCCAATGCGTGCGAATTTCTACGAAGGTCAGAGACGCCGTCCAGGTCAGCAGCATGAATCCGACCAGCGATTCGGTGCCGAACAGGAAGCGAATGTGTCCGAGGGGAAAGATATCCCCGTAGCCCACTGTTGTGTAGCTGGCAGCCGAGAGGTAAACATAATCCAGAAATTGGATATGCGGGATCCCGCCAAGGGTGCCGGTGTAATCGAACAGCTTGATTATCACCCAGGCCCCTGCGCCAAATAGCCATATCTGGGCCACGTGGGAGCAGAACAGGCCACTGGTCAAGGTCATGATGCGGGCGCGGCGAGACAGCGACTTGCGGCTTTCAAGGACAAGTCGCAGGTAAAAAGATGCCTCGTAGTGGATCAGCATCGACAGCATGGCCAACGCCAGGGTGCCGCCAATCACGACTAGATGCTCCTGCATCACAGGGTCAGGCCTTGATTTGCCAGGTAAACTCCACCTCACCACTGGCGTTGATCTTGATCCAGCGATCGGCATCAGGATCGTCCTCTTCCTCCGACCAGCCACCCACTGAACAGCGGACTTCTTCCTGCAGCCCCAGATAAACCGCACGGGCGCAGTCCAGATCCGACTCCCAGGGTGTGTGTGCGCTGTCAAACCAGACGCTGGCCCATTTGCCGGCGGCCTTGCGCACTATCATCAGCGGAATCCGGTGTTCACCGCAGGTCAGGGTGCCGCGCCGTACAAGTTCGTTCCAGGGCTTGAGCTCGAGACTGCCGAGCTCCTGCCCCAGCCAGGTGGTCAGTGCATCCAGGTTTTCTTCACGTACGTAGATCTCAATATCGGGTTGGCGCACTTAGTGTCTCCTCAGGAGCGTTGCA
This sequence comes from Halopseudomonas salina, assembly GCF_008641105.1. Next base: position 279,169 of record NZ_VTTI01000004.1, on the reverse strand, counting down.
GCAGGACCAGTCGCATGGCCACTTCCAGGCCGCCCAGGCCCTTCTCGATTACAGCCCGCTGACGCTCCGGACTGCTGCGAAAACCATGGGGCGTCATGCCAATCAGATTGGCCAGGTCGGCTGATGTCAGATCCAGAGCATAGCGCAGGGTCTGATCGTTGACGATTGCCAACCCCTCGGGCAGGGACTTTATCAGTTCTGGTGTGTGGTGCACGCTGTCATAGAGTGCGGTGCGCAGACTCAGCAGGTGATCGGCATGGGGGCCAACCAGCAGTACCTGGCCCCCGGGCTTGAGACAGCGCAGGCATTCATCCCAGGACCAGGGGCTGAAGACACAGAGGGCCGCATCCAGACTGGCATCGGGTACTGGCAGTCTGGCAGTAGAACCGACCAGCCACTGGATGTCGCGAGAACGGCGACAGGCCTTGATGATCGCATCCTTGCTTATATCCAGGCCGCCGATTGCGCAGCCGGCAATGGCCTGCTTGAGGCGCGCGGTGTAGTAGCCCTCACCGCAACCCATATCCAGCAGGGCGGCAGGATTACCAAGGGCAAGCAATTCATTGATTCGATCGCTCACCGGTTGGTAGTGGCCGGCATCCAGAAAAGCCTGCCGGTAGGCGAGCATGGTTGGCGTATCACCGGGCTGCCGGCTGTTCTTGTATTGCACCAGCAACAGGTTGAGATACCCCTGGCGTGCCTGGTCGTAACTGTGGTTGTTCGAGCATGACCAGCTCTTGTTGTCTGGTTGCAGGGCTTCTTGGCAAAGTGGACAGATTAGCGGGAGCATCAGGTTAGCAGCTGCTCCATGGTGGCCTGGTAAATCTCGGTAAGCGTATCCAGGTCGTTGGCACTGACGTGCTCGTTCAACTGGTGGATGGTTGCATTGATCGGTCCGAGCTCCACGACCTGGGTGCCCATTGTCGCGATAAAGCGTCCGTCGGAAGTTCCGCCGGTGGTGGAGGGTTGCGTCTCACGGCCGGTCACCTTCCGAATTGCCGCGCTGACGCCATCAAGCAGCGCGCCGGGCTCAGTCAGAAAGGGCAGGCCGGAAAGCGTCCAGTCCAGCTCATAGTCCAGCCCATGCTGGTCAAGCAAATCGCGTACACGTTGCTGAAGACCTTCAGCGGTGGACTCGGTGGAAAAACGGAAGTTGATTAGCGCAACCAGTTCGCCGGGGACGACGTTTGTCGCGCCGGTGCCCGCATTGATGTTGGATACCTGGAAGCTGGTCGGTGGAAAAAAGGCATTGCCAGCATCCCAGTTTTCCGCCGCCAGCGCCGCCAACGCAGGTGCTGCCAGATGAATCGGATTGCGTGCCAGATGCGGATAGGCTACGTGCCCCTGCTTGCCCTTGATGGTCAGCCGGGCATTGAGTGAGCCGCGGCGGCCATTTTTGACTACGTCGCCAACCAGCTCGGTGCTGGAGGGCTCACCGACAATGCACCAGTCGACCTTTTCGCCGCGCTCAACCAGGGTTTCCACGACTTTGACCGTGCCTTCAGTGGCCGGCCCTTCTTCGTCGCTGGTGATCAGAAAAGCGATGGAGCCCTTATGGTCTGGAGCGTCAGCAATAAAGCGTTCCACGGCAACAATCATTGCCGCCAGGCTGCCTTTCATGTCAGCTGCGCCGCGCCCGTGGAGCATGCCGTCGCGCACCACCGGCGAGAACGGCGGGTTATCCCAACGCTCTATGGGTCCGGTGGGTACCACGTCGGTGTGGCCGGCAAAGCACAGGACTGGGCCCTCGGTACCCCGACGGGCCCAAAGATTGTCTACCTCACCAAAACGCATGGACTCGAGTTTGAATCCGCATGCAGACAGGCGCTCGCCCATCAGCTGCTGGCAGCCAGCGTCATCGGGCGTGGTCGAGTTGCGGGCGATCAGATCGCAGGCGAGGGTCAGGGTCGGGGAGAGCTCGGTCATGGTGATTTCGCAGTGGCTGAATTACCGCGCCATGATAGCAGACTGGCGTCGGAAACCTCATCTCCAGACGCCTGCTGCTCCGGCCCGGGCAGAGCTTCAAACTTTGTGTGGTTGTGGCCAGCGCGCCTTGCGCCAGGCCCGGCGCTGCTTCTTGTCGAGGAAGGTCCAGGCCAGGAGTCTGCTGTGTTTTTCCCCCTGGGCCATGTCCAGGGCACGGACGTCTGTCGCGCCCAGTTCGCGCAGTTGCTTCTCCAGCGCGGCTACATTGGCAGCCTTGGATACCAGACTGCTGAACCAGAATACCTGCTGCGCCAGTCCGGCGCTTTCGGTGATCATGCGGGCCAGAAATCCGCTTTCTCCACCATTGCAGATCAGCTCGGTGCTCTGTCCGCCGAAATTCAGGCCCGGGTTGTCATCCAGCGCCTTGCCCTTGTTGAGTTTTTGCCATTTTTGCCGATTGGCATCCTTGGCCGCGCCTGCGCTTGGGTGAAATGGCGGATTGCAGAGGGTAAAGTCGAACCGTTCATCCAGCTCGATAACGCCCCGGAAAATGCTGTCGGGATGGGACTGGTGGCGCAGGCTTATATGCGGTTGCACCTTGGGATTATCAGTGAGAATGCGTTTGGCATTGTCCAATGCCTTCTGATCAATGTCGCTGCCGACAAAACGCCACTGATATTCATGCTGACCGATCAGCGGATAGACCAGATTGGCTCCGGTGCCGATGTCCAGTCCCACCAGGGTCGGGCCCGTGGGTATCTGACCGTCGTGGCTGTCGCCCAGCAGGTCGGCCAGGGTGTGCAGGTAATCGGCGCGACCCGGTATCGGTGGGCACAGGTAACCCGCGGGTATGTCCCACTTCTGTATCCCGTACTGGGTAGCCAGCAGCGCCCGGTTGAGTTCAAGGACAGCCTCTGCTTTGCTGAAGTCCAGCGTGCGCTCCCCGGTCTTGCCGGGAATAATCAATGGCTTGAGCGCCGGATTGGCGGCCGCCAGGGTGCCAAGGTTGTAATGCCCCTTGTGCTTGTTGCGGGGGTGGAAGGGCATCAGGCTTTGACTCCAACATAGATGGTATTGGTGGCTTCACCGTTCTGGAACGGATTGAAGAAAGGGACTACATGGGCAGTGCTACTGTGAAATACCGCCTCCATCACCTGCATGAACTCGGCGTCCGGCGGGTCCTGTGACCAGAGTGCAAATACGCCACCGGTTCTCAATTGGCGGCTCATTGCGCGGAGATTGTCGACCGTGTAGAAGCTGGCATTGGAGTGGTGCAGCAAGGCGCGTGGTGAATGGTCGATATCCAGCAGTATCGCATCGAATAGCCTGCCTGGCTGCTGCGGATCGAACCCCGCGCCCGCCTCGACGGCGAGATCGAAGAAGCTGCCGTGCACATAGCGGCTGCGTGGGTCTGCGTTGAGCTCCTTGCCGAGGGGGACCTTCTCCTCCTGGTGCCAGCGGATAACCGTATCCAGATAATCAACGATCAGCAGTTCGCTGACGCGCTTGTCCTGCAGTGCTGCAACAGCGGTATAGCCGAGCCCGAGGCCACCGATGACGACATCCAGATTTGCCCCCGCTAATGCAGCCAGACCCAGATCGGCGAGGGCGATCTCGGCCTCGTAGAACATGCTCGACATCAGAAACTCTTCGCCGAGCTTGACCTCGTAGATGTCCCGGTCGCCGAGTGCCGGTATGCGGCGTCTTCGCAGGGAAATCTCACCGATGGCCGAAGGCTGGATATCGATTTCTTCAAACAACAGGCCCATGGGAGCTCCAGACGAATAGTGGCGGCCGCTATCTTAACACCTGAGGGTCCTGAGGGTTTGAGCCGGGTCGAGTCTGGTGGGTTATAATCTTCCGGTATTTTTTCAGAGGTGCCCATGGCCAAAGATATCGCGATAGCTGACCCGACCACCGACGACCCGCGCTTTGGCGGGATAGCGCGGCTGTATGGGCGTGAGGCGTTCGAGCAACTGCGGCGCACTCATATTGCCGTGGTCGGCATCGGCGGGGTGGGCTCATGGGCTGCTGAGGCATTGGGACGTACGGGGATCGGCCGTATTACCCTGATCGATCTGGACGAGGTTTGCCAGACCAATACCAATCGTCAGCTACCAGCGATGACCGGTCAGATTGGCCGGCCCAAGGTCGAGGTGATGGCCGAGCGCCTCAGGGCGATTAATCCTGATTGTGATGTGCGGGCGGTGATGGATTTTGTCACCGACCGTACGCTGCCTGACTACATCACCGAGGACCTGGACGGGGTCGCCGATTGTATCGATAGCGTGAAGTCCAAGGTGGAATTGATTGCCTGGTGTCGGCGCAGGCGCATCCCCATTGTGACGGCCGGCGGCGCTGCAGGCCAGATCGACCCGACCCAGGTTACCGTATCCGATCTGTCCAGAACCACCAATGACCCGTTGGCTGCCAAGGCGCGCTCCCAGCTGCGGCGCAATCATAATTTCCCCAAAGCGGGCAGCAAACGCAGCTTTGGCGTTCCGTGCGTCTACTCCACCGAACAGCTGCGCTACCCCGCGCCGGATGGCAGCGTATGCCACGAGAAAAGCTTTGCTGGTGACTCGGTCAAACTCGACTGTGAAGGCGGTCTCGGCGCGGTATCGATGGTTACCGGGACTTTCGGGCTGGTGGTTGCGGCGAGGCTGGTTGACCGGATTCTCAGCCGCAAGCGCTGAGCCGCAAGCCGCAAGCTACAAGCCTCAAGCGGCAAGCCACAAGCCACAAGCCACAAGCCAGAAGCTAGACACCAAAGTCAAAAACAAAACCCCCGAGAAAGAGCAGAGTGTTTTTTCATGCACTGAGGGGTTAGGTAACGCGATCAGCTTGTAGCTTGCGGCTTGAGGCTTGCAGCCCTCGAATAAAAAAGCCCGCCCGACAATTCGGAGCGGGTCTTTTCACGGTGCGTGCAGCACACTCGGTCAACTTGCGGCTTGTAGCTTGAAGCTTGCCGCTCTCAGTTATGCGCGTGCAGCATCTCGTTCAACTGGATCGAACTCTTGTTGGTCTTGCACTCGATCGAGCCGGTCTGGGAATTACGGCGGAACAGCAGGTCCGGCTGGCTGGCCAGATCGCGGGCCTTGACGATTTCCACCAGGTTGTCGGCGTCATCCAGTAGTGCAACCTTGATACCGGCGGTGATGTACAGACCTGCCTCGATGGTGCAGCGGTCACCCAGGGGAATACCGATACCGGCGTTGGCACCGATCAGGCAGCCCTCGCCGATGGAAATGACGATATTGCCGCCGCCCGACAGGGTACCCATGGTCGAGCAGCCGCCACCCAGGTCGGAACCCTTGCCAACGAATACGCCAGCGGAGATACGGCCTTCGACCATGCTGGTGCCCGCAGTGCCGGCATTGAAGTTGATAAAGCCTTCATGCATCACCGTTGTACCCTCGCCGACATAGGCGCCTAGACGCACACGTGCGGTATTGGCGATACGTACGCCGGTAGGCACCACGTAGTCCGTCATCGAGGGGAACTTGTCGATGCTCAATACATTGAGCATCTGGCCTGCCATACGAGCGGCGAGTTGACGCTGGGGTAGCTCGTTAATGTCGATGGCGCCCTGGTTGGTCCAGGCGACATTGGGCAGCAACGGGAATATGCCGGCCAGCACTACGCCGTGGGGTTTGACCAGGCGGTGCGACAGCAGATGCAGTTTGAGGTAGGCCTCAGGTGTAGAAACTGGTGCAGCGTCGGTTTCCAGTACGGTGGCAACCAGCGGACGGCTGCTGCCCTCAAGTTGGCTGACCAACGCTCCCGCTTCGGCGAAGTCAGCTTTCTTCAAAGCGTCGGCGAGCGCGCTGCACTGGCTGGCGGTCAGGTCGATGGCCTGATTGCCACCGCTGTAACCAAGCACCTCGGCTACTACCTTGACCATTGCCGGCTCGGGGTTGAGCAGCGGCTGGGGGTAGTAAACCTCGAGCCATTCACCTGCAGTGTTCTGGGTACCGATACCAAAGGCCAGGCTGAAACATTCGCTCATTCGTTATTCCTTGGATTCTGTTGGTGCATGGGTCATTCGAATTCGGCGGCATAGAGGTCGGGCTTGAAACCCACCAGACGCTTCGAACCGATATCGAGTACCGGTCTCTTGATCATTGACGGATTGAGCTGCATCAGGGCGATAGCCTTTTCCGTATCGATATCGCTTTTTTCGTCGTCACTCAGCTTGCGATAGGTTGTACCCTGACGGTTGAGGATGGTCTCCCAACCATGCTCTGCGCACCAGGCGGCCAGCCTTTCAGTGTCGATGCCGTCTTTCTTGTAGTCATGAAACTGATAACTCACGCCCTTTTCATCCAGCCAGGCGCGAGCCTTTTTCATCGTATCGCAGGCCTTGATGCCGTAGAGGGTGATCATTTTTCCAGGTCCTCGATGAACTGACGGATGCGCTGCGCCGCCTCGATACAGTCGGCGAGCGGGGCTACGAGCGCCATGCGAACTCGTCCAGCGCCGGGATTATACCCGTCAATTTCCCGGGAAAGGAAACTGCCGGGTACCACAGCCACATTCTGCTCAGCGAGTAGGCGCCGGGTAAACTCGCAGTCATCGATCAATGTTCGTGGCCAAAGGTAAAAGCCGGCGTCCGGTCGTTCGACGTCCATCACGCCATTCAGTATATCCAGCACTGCATCAAATTTTGCCTGATATTGGCGGCGATTTTCGACCACATGGTCTTCGTCCCCCCAGGCGGCAAGACTGGCCATTTGGCTCTGAATCGGCATTGCGCAGCCGTGATAGGTACGGTATGTCAGATAGGGCCGTAGCAGGTTGGCGTCGCCGGCGACAAAGCCCGAGCGCAGACCTGGCAGGTTGGAGCGCTTTGACAGGCTGTGGAACACCACGCAGCGTGCGTAATCATCCCTGCCCATTGCCGCGCAGGCCTGGAGTAGTCCGACCGGGCCGATTGCCCCGGGGGCATGAATCTCGCTGTAGCATTCATCCGAAGCGATAAAGAAGTCGTGCAGGTCTGCCAGCTTGATCAGTTTCTGCAGCGTGGCGAGTGGCATTACGGCGCCGGTTGGGTTGCCGGGTGTGCAGATGAACAGGACCTGGCAGCGCTGCCAGATCGACTCAGGCACCTTGTCGAAATCGGGTACAAAGCCATTGCCCGCGTCACAGGCAAGGTAATGGGGCTCCACTCCGGCGAGAAAGGCTGCTCCTTCGTAGATCTGGTAGAACGGATTGGGACTGACGACCAGGCCTTCAGGATCGCGCCTGACCATCGCCTGAGTGAAGGAAAACAGCGCCTCGCGGGTGCCGTTGACCGGGATTATCTGTGTTGCAGGGTCTACATGCGTGAGCTGGAAGCGACGCTTGAGCCAGTCGGCAATGCCCTGGCGCAGCTCCGTGATACCCAGAGTTGTTGGGTAGACTGCTGCCTTGTCCAGATTGTCAGCCAGTGTCTGCAGCACAAAGGGCGGTGAGGGATGCTTGGGCTCACCAATCGAGAGCGCAATCGGGCGCAGCCCGGGGTTGGGCGTCACATCTGCGATCAATGCGCGCAGCTTTTCAAAGGGATAAGGCTGCAAGCGGTCCAGATCGGTATTCATTATATGTCTTCCTCAGATCAGGATCTGGCTGGGCATGGAGGGTTGCGCCTGGCCACTGGAGTTGCCGAGCGTTTCCACGATGGTGTTTTGTAGTCGGCGACACAGCTCCGGATCAGACAGGGCCTGATTGTTTGCATCGGTTATCACAAACACGTCATCCACGCGCTCGCCCAGGGTGACGATCTTGGCGTTCTGCACGTTGATGTCAAAGTCCAGCAGAATGCGACCCATTCGTGCGAGCAGTCCCGGCCGGTCCGGTGCGCTGAGCTCGAGAATCGTATGCTGGCGCTCCGGGGCATTGAAGATGGTTACCTCGGGCGCAAAAGAGAAGTGCTTGAGCTGGCGCGGTACCAGGCGCTGGATAATCGAGGGGTAGGCATCTGGGTCGGCCAGGGCCTCGATCAGATCATGCTTGATCTGGCGAATGCGCTCGGGGCTGTCGCCGATCGAGCTGCCATCGGCGTCCAGCACAATGTAGGTGTCCAGGCTGAAGCGGTTGGTCGAGGTAATGATGCGCGCATCCTGAATGCTCAGGTTGAGCTGGTCCATCGCCGCCACGGTCACGGCAAAGAGGTCGTGTTGCTCGGGGGTGTAAATGAATATCTGCGTGGCACCCTCGAACTCGCGCTGGGCAGTTTCCTTGATCAGCACCAACGGCCCGTTACGGTCAGGATGCTGGACAATGGCCTCGGTATGCCAGGCGACGTCGCTGGCGGTGTGGCGCAGGAAGTAATCCTCGCCCAACTGCTCCCAGAGTTCTTCGGCGTCCTCTTCCTCGACGCCACTGCGCACCAGAATGTCGAGGGCCGCATGCTGCGTCTGGCGTACGTGCTCCTCGCGATCCGGTGGGTTTTCCAGGCCGCGGCGCAGGGCGCGCTTGGTTTCGGTATAGAGCTGACGCAGCAGGGATGCACGCCAGGAATTCCATAGCGTCGGGTTGGTCGCATTGATGTCGGCGATAGTCAGTACATACAGGTAGTCCAGCCGCACCTGATTGCCGATGTGCACGGCAAAGTCGTGGATCACCTGCGGGTCGGAAATGTCCTTGCGCTGGGCGGTAGTCGACATGATCAGATGGTTTTCCACCAGCCAGCTGATCAGGTGCGAGTCCCAGGCCGGCAGCTGGTGACGCTGACAGAACGCCATTGCGTCCACCGCGCCGAGTTCCGAGTGATCGCCACCGCGGCCCTTGGCGATATCGTGGTAGAGGCCCGCCATATAGAGCAGGTCAGGTTTAGGCAGCCGACAGAAGATACGCCAGGCCAGGGGGTACTTTTCCTGATACTCGGGCTGATTCAGCTTGCGCAAGTGCTTGATCAGATTGAGTGTATGGGCATCGACGGTGTAGATGTGGAACAGATCATGCTGCATCTGGCCGACAATCTTGCCGAACTCGGGCAGATAGCGGCCGAGAATGCCGTAACGGTTCATGCGGCGCAGATTGCGGTGAATGCCTTCTTTGCAGCGGAAGAGCTCGACGAACAGACTGGTATTGCGAATGTCGGCACGGAAGGCATCGTCGATCAGGCGCCTATGGTCGCGCAGCAGACGAATGCTGTCGGCGCGCACACCGCGGATCTCAGGGTTCTGCGCCATCAACAGGAAAATTTCCAAAAGGGCAAAAGGGGTGCGTTTGAATACCTCGGGGTGCGTTACTTCAATATAGTGGTTGCGTATCTGGAATCGCGAGTTCAATGGTTCGATTTCGGTCGTTTCGGCATCGCGCAGCAGTATCTCCTCGAAATGCTGCATAAGCAGATCGTTGAGTTCTGACAGGGACATTACGATCCGGTAGTACTTCTGCATGAAACGTTCGACTGCTAGCTTGCTGTCGTTATCTTCATAGCCCAGCTGTTTGGCCAGAGTGCGCTGGTAGTCAAATAGCAGCCGGTCTTCCGCCCGCCCAGCCAGATTGTGCAGGGCGAATCGCACCTGCCAGAGAAAAGCCCTGCCTGCCGTGAGAATGCCGTACTCCGGTTCGTTGAGAAATCCCCTGTCGACAAGCTCGCGCAGATCGTTGGTGCCGAAATGCCGCAGTGCCACCCAGCCGATGGTCTGGATGTCGCGCAGGCCGCCGGGTGAGCTTTTAACGTTGGGCTCAAGGTTGTATTCGGTATCGTTGAACTTGGCGTGGCGTCGCTGTTGTTCTGCCCGTTTGGCTCGAAAGAACTCGGCGTCGGTCCACATGTGCTTGGCGCTGAGCGCCTCGATCATCGCCTGGCGCAGGCTTTCGTCTCCAGAGAGGGTGCGTGACTCCATCAGGTTGGTGATCACAGTGATGTCGTTGCGCGCCTCATCCTGGCATTCGCTGATCGAGCGCACACTTTGGCCGACCTCTAGGCCGATGTCCCAGAGCAGCATGAGAAACTGTTCAATCGAATCGCGATAGGCATCGGTATTGCTTTCGCGCAGCAGAATCAGCAGGTCGATATCCGAGTGTGGATGCAGTTCGCCACGTCCATAACCGCCTACCGCCAGCAGCGCAATACCTGGCGTGTCAGTAGTAGCCTGGATCGACCACGCCTTGCGCAATATCTGGTCGGTGAACCAGGCGCGCTCGTGGATCAGTTGGTGAATATCGCGACCGCTTTCAAAGCGTGCCCGCAAAACCGTATCCGCATTGCGAATGACCTTTTTGAATGCGCCTACAGGGCTGCTCTTCAATGCCAGTTCAGCCTGAAACTGGCCCGGGTCGAACAATTCGTTATCCACAGGACTACCCCGATTGTCGTTTACTGGAAGGTCTCTTCCTGGCGACGTGTGAGTACCTCATAACCGTCCGCGGTTACCAGGATGGTGTGTTCCCATTGGGCGGAAAGCTTGCGGTCCTTGGTAATCGCAGTCCAGCCATCGCCGAGCAGGCGGGTTTCGTGCCGGCCCTGATTGATCATTGGCTCGATGGTGAAGGTCATGCCTTCCTTGAGCTCCATCCCGGTACCGGGACGGCCGTAATGCAGCACCTGCGGGTCCTCGTGGAAGACCTTGCCGATGCCATGGCCGCAATATTCGCGGACCACGCTGAAATGATTGGCGTGGGCGTGCTCCTGGATCACGTGGCCGATATCCCCCAGGCGCGCGCCAGGGCGAACCACTTCAATACCCTTGTACATGCATTCCTGGGTCACCCGTGCAAGGCGCTGAACCCATTCGGGTGTTTCGCCGACCAGAAACATCTTGCTGGTGTCGCCGTGATAGCCATCCTTGATGACGGTAACATCGATATTCAGGGCGTCGCCGCTCTTGAGCTGCTTTTCGTTCGGGATGCCGTGACACACTACGTGGTTGATCGAAGTGCAGATCGATTTCGGGAACGGAATGCGGCCGGGTGCGCCGCCGTAGTTGAGTGGAGCCGGGATGGCCTTTTGCACATTGACAATATAGTCGTGGCAGATGCGGTCCAGTTCTTCGGTGGTAACGCCGGGTTTGACATGCTCACCGATCATTTCCAGCACCTCAGCCGCCAGGCGTCCGGCTACGCGCATGCCAGCGATATCTTCCGGGGTCTTGATGGTAACGGTCATTGCGGGATTCTCTCGTTTGGGCGCTGTCGGTTGTCACGCCGGCTGACGCGGTAATCAATCGCGCAGTTTAACAGACATGCTGCGCGCTGTTGAGGGCTGCCGGGCGTGACCGCCGGGCATCTGCGCCTTTATCTGTTTCCGGTTGTATGGTATAAAGCGCCGCGCCTGAACAAAGATCATCAGGCTAAAACTGAAACCACACACGTATCGACACGGTGTCCTGGGTGCCCTCCGGGGTTGGACACTGGGATGCGTGGAGGCTCAACCCGAAATACATTGGAGCTGTCATGACTCAAGTATCTATGCGCGATATGCTGAAGGCCGGTGCGCACTTCGGCCACCAGACCCGTTACTGGAACCCGAAAATGGGCAAGTACATTTTCGGCGCTCGTAACAAGATTCACATCATCAACCTCGAAAAAACCATGCCGATGTTCCACGATGCCCTGACCTTCGTAGAGAAGCTGGCATCCGGCAAGAACAAGGTTCTTTTCGTCGGCACCAAGCGCGCTGCCAGCAAAATCATTGCTGAAGAAGCAACCCGCGCCGGCATGCCCTACGTCGACCATCGCTGGTTGGGCGGCATGCTCACCAACTACAAGACCATCCGCGCCTCTATCAAGCGTCTGCGTGATCTTGAAATCCAGGCTGAAGACGGCACCTTCACCAAGCTGACCAAGAAAGAGGCGCTGATGCGTACTCGCGACCTGGAAAAGCTGGACCGTAGTCTGGGCGGTATCAAGGATATGGGCGGCCTGCCTGACGCGATGTTTGTTATCGATGTCGAGCACGAGCGCATTGCCATCACTGAAGCCAACAAGCTGGGCATCCCGGTTATCGGCATTGTGGATACCAATAGCAGCCCGGACGGCGTCGATTACGTCATCCCCGGCAACGATGACGCGATCCGCGCCATCAAGCTTTACGCTGCTGCCATGGCTGATGCCGTACTGAGTGGCAAGAACAACGGTGGCGCCGGCGACGAGTTTGTCGAAGAGGCCGCTCCGGCCGCTGCCGAGGCTACGCAGGGCTAAGGATGTTTATTGGCCGTTTGACGCCGTAACGAAAAGGGGGCCATGCCCCCTTTTTGCAATATAGTGAAAGCAACATGATACGGCTGCCAGCCAATGAACAGGCAGCCTCAAATCAAGCAAGCTAGAGGAACAACCCATGTCACAGATTTCTGCAGCTATGGTCAAGGAACTGCGCGAGCGCACCGGCCAGGGCATGATGGATTGTAAAAAAGCCCTGGAAGCCGCTGGTGGCGATATCGAAAAAGCGATCGACGACATGCGCTCCGCCGGTGCCATCAAGGCTGCCAAGAAGGCTGGCAACATCGCCGCCGAAGGCGCCATCGCTGCCAAGGTAGCCGATGACGGCAAGAGCGGCGTGATCATCGAAGTCAATTCCCAGACCGACTTTCTGGCTCTGCAGGATGACTTCAAGAACTTTGTTGGCGAGAGTCTGGACAAAGCGATCGCAGCTGGCTATTCCGACGCTGCGCCGCTGATTGCCGATCAGGAAGCTGCCCGCGAGGCATTGATCGCCAAGTGCGGTGAGAACGTCAATATTCGTCGCCTGACCCGCGTTGAAGGCGATGTGATCGGCGCTTATCTGCACGGTCACCGTATTGGTGTACTGGTCACTCTGAAGGGTGGTAACGCAGAGTTGGCCAAGGATATCGCCATGCACGTGGCTGCCAGCAATCCGCAGTTTCTGGATCCGACCCAGGTCTCCGATGACGCCGTAGCCAAGGAAAAGGAAATCTTCCTGGCGCTTAATGCCGAGAAAATTGCCGGCAAGCCGGAGAATATTGTTGAGAACATGGTCAAAGGCCGTATCAACAAGTTTTTGTCCGAAGCCAGCCTGGTCGAGCAGCCCTTCATCAAGGATCCTGACGTCAAGGTCGGTGAGTTGGCGAAGAAGGCCGGCGCCGAGATTATCGACTTCGTACGCTATGAAGTGGGTGAGGGCATCGAGCGCGCTGAAGTCGATTTCGCTTCCGAAGTAGCCGCACAGGTCGCGGCGACCAAACAGTGAACATGCGATTGGAACGGCGCATGACGGGCCACCCGCGAGGTGGCCTGTAATACAGTTTCAAATAGAGGCTTCCCGCGCAGGCGTGAAGCCTCTTTTTTAGGAAACTCTGAACAAGTGGTAACCGGCACCGTCAGAAAATTTGCCAGGTTGTTCCGGTTGTAACTTGTTGAGCGTTTCGCCATTCCCAGCAGGAGAGTCCAGATGGCCCAGGTACCCAGTAGTCGCCAGCCCAAGTACAAACGAATTCTACTCAAGCTAAGCGGTGAGGCCCTGATGGGCACCGAGGGTTTTGGTATCGACCCCAAGGTGCTGGATCGGATGTCACTTGAAATCGGCCAGTTAATCGGTATCGGTGTGCAGATCGGACTGGTCATCGGTGGCGGTAATCTCTTCCGGGGCGCTGCCTTGCACGCGGCGGGCATGGACCGCGTTACCGGCGATCACATGGGTATGCTCGCTACTGTGATGAACGCTCTGGCCATGCGTGACTCGCTGGAGAGATCCAACATTCAGACCCGCGTCATGTCCGCTATTACAATGGAAGGTGTGACCGAGCATTACGACCGCCGCAAGGCGATGCGCTATCTTGCCGGTGGGGACGTGGTAATATTCTCCGCAGGTACGGGCAATCCCTTTTTTACCACGGATACAGCAGCTTGCCTGCGGGGTATCGAGGTTGATGCCGATCTGGTGCTCAAGGCTACCAAAGTGGACGGGGTGTATAACGCCGACCCGATGAAGGACCCCAATGCCGAGCGGTTTGACAGTCTGACCTACGATCAGGTCCTGGACCTCAAGCTTGGCGTAATGGACCTGACCGCGATCTGTCTGATACGCGATCACAAGATGCCCCTGCGGGTATTTAACATGAACAAACCCGGTGCGCTGCTCAATGCGGTGGTAGGTAGCGCCGAAGGGACATTGATCGAGGGTTGATAATGATCAACGAAATCAAGAAAGATGCGCAGGAGCGCATGAAAAAGTCAGTTGAATCCCTGGGCGGCGCCTTCGCCAAGATTCGTACTGGCCGGGCTCACCCGAGTATTCTCGACAGCGTAATGGTGTCCTATTACGGCAGTGACACGCCCCTCAAGCAGGTGGCTAACGTCAACGTCGAGGATTCCCGTACGCTGGCTCTGACGGTGTTTGACAGAAGCATGATCCAGGCCGTAGAGAAGGCCATCATGACCTCCGACCTTGGCCTCAATCCAGCTACTGCGGGAACCACTATTCGTATTCCGATGCCGGCGCTGACAGAGGAAACCCGCAAGGGCTTCACCAAGACTGCGCGATCTGAAGCGGAGAATGCCCGGGTTGCTGTCCGCAATATTCGTCGTGATGCGCTGAGCTCACTCAAGGATCTGCAGAAGGAAAAAGAGATCAGTGAGGACGAGGAGCGCCGCGCAGCGGATGAAGTCCAGAAGCTGACCGACAAATACATCGCCGAGATCGACAAGGCGCTGGAAGCCAAGGAAGTGGATCTCATGGCCATCTGATGGCCGGAGTCCCAAGGTTTATTGATGAATGACAAGACTGCAACAGCGCTCGCTTCAGTGCCCCGTCATGTTGCCATCATCATGGATGGCAACAACCGCTGGGCGCGCAAACGGCTGATGCCCGGCGTGGCTGGCCACAAGGCTGGGGTGGATGCGGTAAAGGCAGCGATTGAAGTCTGTGCGGAAGAGGGCGTAGAGGTGCTCACGCTCTTCGCTTTTTCCAGTGAAAACTGGCGTCGCCCCGAGGATGAGGTTGGCGCGTTGATGGAGCTTTTTCTTGGCGCGCTTCGCCGGGAAGTTCGTCGCTTGCGAGAAAATGACATCCGACTGCGCATAATCGGTGATCGCTCTCGCTTCACGCCAGAATTGCGCAAGGCCATGCACGACGCAGAAGCTCTCACGCAAGGGTGTCAGCGGCTGACCCTGGTTGTCGCTGCGAATTATGGCGGGCAGTGGGATATCGCCCAGGCGGCGCGCCAATTGGCCGTCAGAGTGGCTGAAGGACAGCTGGATGCCGGATCTATTAGTGAAGCGCATCTGCAGGCCTGTCTGAGTACAGCCGAGTGGCCGCTTCCGGATCTGTGCATTCGCACTGGCGGAGAGCGCAGGATCAGTAATTTTCTACTATGGCAGCTGGCATACGCAGAGCTGTATTTCTCCGACCTCTTCTGGCCTGACTTCAAGCAGGACGCTTTGCGCGAAGCCCTTGCGGACTTCGCCCGGCGTCAACGCCGGTTTGGTAAAACCAGTGACCAGATCGTAGGAGTGCAGACCTGATGCTCAAGCAGCGAATTATTACCGCCGTTATTCTCGCTCCACTGGCAATCGCTGGCTTCGTTCTTCTGGAAGGGGCCGCTTTCGCGTTGTTTGTTGGCGCAATTGTGGTTTTGGGGGCCTGGGAATGGGCGCGCCTGGCGGGCGAAGCAGCGCAGAAGGGGCGTATTGTTTACGCGCTGGTTGTGGCGCTTTTCATGTTTGGCCTGTACCGCGATGCCTGGCCGGCTCACTACCTGTTTCTGCCCGCTCTGGCCTGGTGGCTGGTCGCGCTGGTGCTTATCAGCCGTTATCCGAAAGGCCGAGGGCTCTGGGCAGGATCCATGATCAGCCAGCTCTTCGGGCTGTTGATCCTGCTTCCTGCCTGGTATGGCCTTGTCTGGTTGCGGGCTCAGGAAAACGGTTTGTGGCTCATCCTCGGCGTGTTGATTCTGATCTGGGCTGCTGATGTAGGAGCTTACGTAGCGGGCAAGACCTGGGGGCGTCGCAAGCTGCTCCCGCGGGTCAGCCCGGGCAAGACAGTCGAGGGTCTGCTGGGTGGGCTGGTTTTTACTCAGCTACTGACGCTGGGCGTGTTGCTATATCTAGGCTGGGGTGTGACGGCATTGCTTATGGGGCAGGTGACTGCGGCGCTGGTTGTTCTGTTTTCCATTGTTGGTGATCTGACCGAGAGTTTGTTCAAGCGCGAACAGGGGCTTAAAGATAGCAGCAGCCTGCTGCCTGGCCACGGCGGGGTTCTTGATCGTATAGACAGCCTGACCGCAGCCGTGCCAGTCTTCGCCCTGTGCTGGATGCTGATCGGGGAACGTCTGGCGTGAGTGTCTCCTGGGTAACGGTGCTGGGTGCGACCGGGTCTATCGGTGTGAATACGCTTGACGTCATCGCGCGGCATCCCGAGCGTTACGCTTTATTCGCCTTGACCGGCCACAGCCGCATAGACGTGCTGGAGAACCAGTGCCTGACTCATCGCCCGCGGTATGCAGTCGTAGCCAGCGATGAGCAGGCGCTAGCTCTTCAAGCCCGTTTGCTTAATGCGGGATGTCCAACTGCTGTATTGGTCGGCGCAGAATCCCTTGAGCAGGTCGCCTCAGCAGAGGATGTTGACGTCGTAATGGCGGCTATCGTGGGTGCGGCAGGTCTTCGTCCGACCCTGGCAGCAGTCCGCGCCGGCAAGCGTGTTCTGCTGGCCAACAAGGAAGCACTGGTCATGTCTGGTGCTTTGTTCATGCAGGCAGTAAAGGATAGCGGCGCAGTGCTGCTACCGATAGACAGCGAGCACAACGCCATCTTTCAATGCCTGCCGGTGGATTATGCCCGTGGCATGGCCAGTGTAGGTGTGCGCCGAATTCTTCTGACAGCTTCTGGAGGTCCCTTCCGGGACATGAGTGTCGAAGACTTGAAAACGGTTACGCCGAAGCAGGCCTGCGCTCATCCCAACTGGTCCATGGGGCAGAAAATCTCGGTGGATTCGGCCAGCATGATGAACAAGGGGCTCGAATTGATCGAAGCTTCCTGGCTTTTCAATGTCCGTCCAGCGCAGATCGAGGTCGTGATACACCCCCAGAGTGTGGTGCATTCTCTGGTGGATTATATAGACGGGTCGGTCATTGCCCAGTTGGGTAATCCGGACATGCGAACACCTATTGCCCATGCACTAGCCTGGCCTGAACGGCTTGACTCCGGCGTCAGTCCGCTTGATCTGTTATCGGTTGCCCGGCTGGACTTCCGTCCACCCGATCCGAAGATGTTTCCTTGTTTGCGTCTGGCCAGAGAGGCTGCTGAATCGGGTGGCACTTCTTGCGCTGTTCTCAACGCCGCAAATGAAGTCGCAGTAGAGGCTTTCCTGACTGGACGCATTGGTTTTACCGATATCCCTGTTATCATCGAGCACACGCTAGATTGCATGGCCTCCGAATCCGTCCAGGATCTGGATCACATCCTGCTGACCGACCGCCATGCGCGCAAGCATGCTAACGACTGGCTGAGCCGTCACTTCTGACCGGTCCTATTTGAACCAGTACCGCTGATCGACCGATCGGAACGCGGTAACCACTTTCCCTGAGCGAGGCACTGGATGGATCTCTTATTCACCCTGTTGGCGACTGTCGTAGCCTTGGGTCTGCTGGTGACAATTCATGAATATGGTCATTTCTGGGTAGCCAGACGCTGCGGCGTCAAGGTGTTGCGATTTTCTGTGGGTTTTGGTCCTGCGCTCTACAGTTGGCACGACAAGCGCGGCACCGAGTATGCGATTGCTTCGATACCGCTGGGCGGCTACGTCAAGATGCTTGACGAGCGGGAGGGTCCGGTTGACGCAGCAGAGCTTGATCAGGCGTTCAACCGTAAAACCGTACAGCAGCGGATAGCCGTTGTGGCTGCGGGCCCAGTGGCCAATTTTCTGCTTGCCATTGTGGCTTTCTGGCTGATCGCGGTACTGGGTATCACTACGTTGGCCCCGGTGCTCGGGCCTGTTGAAGAGGGTAGCGTGGCAGCCCGTGCCGGCCTGGTAGAAGGGTTGGAAGTGGTCGAGGTCGATGGTACTCCCACTCGTAGCTGGCAGGAGGTCAACCTTCAGCTGATCCGCAGGCTCGGGGAAACCGGGCAAATGCAGATAAAAGCTATTGAAAACGGCAGCAGTGTTCCCCAGAGCTACAGCCTGGTGCTCTCGGACTGGCTGCGCGGGGCCGATCAGCCGGATCCTATCCGGGCTTTGGGGTTGACCACCTGGCAGCCAGATGTTCCTCCTCTGGTTGGCGAGGTCAGTGATGGTGGGGCAGCGCAGGCTGCCGGCCTTCGGTCCGGCGATCTGATAGTCAGCATCAACGGCGATCCCGTGGATAACTGGCTGGAGCAGGTGGTGCCGGCTATTCAGGCTAATGCCGGTCGCCCGCTGGAAATGGGTATTGAACGGGACAGCGTTCGCCAGACATTGACCCTGGTGCCCCAGGGGCGCGAGCACAACGGTGAGGTCTCGGGGTTTGCCGGGCTCGGTGTTGCTGCATTCGACTGGCCAGAGAGTATGATTCGCGAAATCGACTACAATCCGTTGGTCGCTATCCCGGTCGCAGTAGCCAAGACCTGGGATATGACAATTTTGACCCTTGAGTCGCTTAAGAAGATGCTCACGGGCCTGGTGTCGGCAAAAAACTTGAGTGGCCCGATAACCATTGCTAAAGTGGCGGGCGCTTCGGCCAAGTCGGGACCTGAGAGTTTTCTTAACTTTATTGCCTACCTGAGCATCAGTCTGGGCGTGCTTAATCTATTGCCTATCCCGGTATTGGATGGGGGCCATTTGGTTTATTACACGGCTGAGTGGATCAGGGGCAAGCCGTTATCCGAGAGGCTTCAGGCCTGGGGCTTGCAGATTGGGGTGGCATTGATAGCCGGTGTGATGCTGTTTGCCATCTTCAACGACATAAGCCGCCTGGGTAGCTAGTCCGGAATGCACGAATACGAGCTGCCGTACGCGGTGGATAGAATTTAACCAGTCAGCCAGAACGGATTTCATGAAACGTTACTTATTGCCTGCGCTATTGCTGATACTCCTCGCGCCAATGGCCTTCGCCGACGCCTTCCGTATCTCCGACATCCGCATCAACGGATTGCAGAGGGTCTCCGCCGGCAGCGTCTTCGCTGCTCTGCCCCTCAATATCGGTGATGAGGTGGACGATCAAACGCTGGTGGAGGCGAGTCGCTCGCTTTTTCGCACTGGTTTTTTTCAGGATATCCAGCTAGGCCGTGAGAACGACGTTCTGGTGATCACGGTTGTCGAACGGCCCTCCATTGCGGCTATTGAACTTGAAGGCAACAAAGCCATTGAAAGTGACGACTTGCTTGATGGTTTGCGACTGGCCGGTCTTTCCGAGGGAGAGATTTTTCAACAGGCGACCCTCGAGGGGGTGCGTAACGAATTGCTCCGTCAGTACGTGGCCCAGGGGCGTTATTCAGCTGACATCGAAACAGATGTCATAGCCGAGCCACGTAACCGCGTATCGATCAAGATTCAGATCGATGAAGGCTCTGTTGCCTCGATCAAGAACGTAAACGTGGTGGGTAACACCGTGTTCGACACAGAAGAACTGGTCGACATGTTCGAGCTCAAGAGCAGCGGCTGGCTGTCTTTTCTGCGTAGCGACGACAAGTATTCACGCGAGAAGCTATCTGGGGATCTAGAGCGTCTGCGCTCCTGGTACCTGGACCGCGGCTACATCAACATGAACATCGCTTCCACCCAGGTTACCATCACGCCTGACAAGAAGAACGTCTACGTTACAGTCAATATCGACGAAGGTGAGCTCTACACTGTCAGTGACGTGAATTTGTCCGGTGATCTGATTGTTGCTGAAGATGAGGTGCGTCGGCTGCTGCTTGTGGAGCCAGGCCAAGTATTTTCGCGTCAGGTCATGACTGCCACGTCCGAGCTGATTACCCGCCGCCTGGGTAACGAGGGGTATACCTTCGCCAACGTTAATGGTATTCCGGAAATCAACGAAGAGGATCAGAGCGTCGGCGTTACCTTCTTTGTAGACCCCGGCAAGCGCGCCTACGTAAACCGGATCAACTTCCGTGGTAATACCAAGACAGAGGATGAGGTACTGCGCCGCGAAATGCGTCAGATGGAGGGTGGCTGGGCTTCAACCTATCTGATCGACCAGTCCAAGGTTCGCCTTGAGCGTCTTGGCTTTTTCAAGGAAGTCGATGTGGAAACTGTGCCGGTACCCGGCGCGGATGACCTGATCGACGTCAATTATACCGTCGAAGAACAACCTTCCGGTTCGATCACCGCGAGTCTGGGTTTTGCCCAGGGTACCGGCCTGATCCTGGGTGGTTCGATCAGTCAGAACAATTTCTTCGGCACCGGTAACCGGGTCAGCCTCAGCGCCAATCGCTCTGAATACCAGACCGCTCTCTCTTTCGGCTTCCTTGATCCCTATTTCACTGCCGACGGCGTGAGTCTAGGTTATAACGCTTTCTACAGGGCGACCGATTACGACAAGCTGAACGTTGATGTGTCCAGCTACTCTGTGGATTCCTACGGTGGTGGGTTCAATATCGGTTATCCGATCAGTGACACCTCACGACTGTCCTTTGGCCTGAGTGCGCAGCAGGACGACATCCAGACGGGTAGCTTTACTGTCCAGGAGATCGACCAGTTCCTCGATCGTGAAGGCGATAGCTTTACCAACTTCAAGTTCAATGCGGGCTGGTCGCAGTCGACCCTGAATCGAGGTGTCTTTCCCGACCGTGGCTCATCGCAGAGCGTCAACTTCGAGACAACCATTCCTGGCAGTGACCTACAGTTTTACAAGGTCGATTACCGTGCGCAGCGTTACTTTCCGGTCAGCGAAGACTTTACCCTGCGTCTGCATGGCAACCTCGGTTTTGCCCGTCGCTTCGGGTCTACCCAGAGTGTTCCGTTCTACGAACACTATTATGCGGGTGGCATCGGCTCGGTACGTGGCTACCGCGAAAGCTCTCTTGGGCCGCGTAGCACACCGGCAGCGGCTGATCCGGATAAAGACGAACTACCTTTCGGTGGCAACATCAAAGTGGTTGGTGGCGGCGAATTGATCTTCCCGGTGCCTTTCATCAAGGACCAGAGTTCTCTGCGTACCGTGCTCTTTCTGGACGCGGGTAATGTATATGACACCTATTGCAGCAGAGACGTCTTGACCAATGGCGAAGATAACCCCGGGTGTGGTGAGGTGGATCTGGGCAACCTTCGCTACAGCGCAGGTTTGGGCCTCTCATGGTTAACGGCCCTGGGCCCTCTGGGCTTCAGTCTCGCGGTACCGTTGAACAGCCAGTCCGAGGATGATACGCAGGTATTCCAGTTTACCCTGGGTCAGACGTTCTGATCCGGAACACCCTATAAGTTACAGGAGCTTCAGAGTGCGCAAGTTTATTCAGGTTGCATTGATTTCTGCTTTGGCTATGGCCAGTTTTACCGTATCGGCCCAGATGAAAATTGCGGTACTCGATTATCAGATGGCACTGTTGGAATCTGATGCAGCCAAGGCTTATTCAGTCGATGCCGAAAAGAAATTTGGTACCCAGCTACAGCGTTTGCGTAATCTTGAGGCCGAAGCCAAGCGTCTTCAGGAGCGCATGCAGCGTGATGGTGAGAAATTGGGACAGACCGAGCTAGAGAAGCTTGATCTGGAGTTTCGTCAGAAGGCTCGCGACTTCCAGACCGAGTCCAAGCAGTTGAACGAAGCCAAGGCTCGTGCTGACCGTGACATGCTTGAAACCCTCAAGCCACGTTTGGACAAGGCGGTCGAGACTGTTCTGCAAGGTGGCAACTACGACCTGGTGATTGATCGCAGCGCAGTGGTTGAAGTCAAGGCTGAGTATGACATCACGCGCCAGGTTATCGAGCGCCTGAACGCGACGCGTTGAGTCGGCCGGTGAGCTCACCATTGCAATTCTCGCTATCGGCTATCGCCGAAAAAGTCGGTGCACGGCTGGTCGGTAATCCCGACCAGCTCATCGGCGGGCTGGCAACCTTGCAGGATGCTGGCCCCCTTCAGCTCAGCTTTCTGTCGAGCAGTCAATATCGCAAGCACCTAGGCTCTACCGGTGCAGGCGCAGTGCTGCTTACCGAAGCCGACGCTGAGAATTTTTCCGGAAATGCCCTGATTGTCGGCAATCCCTATGTGGCCTACGCGCGTCTTTCGCATCTGTTTGATCCCAAACCGTTAGCAACTCCGGGTATTCACCCCTCGGCTGTTGTAGAGCCGGATGCGGTCATTGATCCAACTGCCAGCATCGGTCCCGGAGCGGTCATTTCATCAGGTGCGCAGGTTGGTGCAGGAACGGTTGTTGGTGCGCAAAGCTTCATAGGCGCCCGCTCGGTAATAGGTTGCGATGGCTGGGTGGGACCTCGAGTAAGCATCTACCATGATGTCCACATCGGCAATCGGGTTGTCATTCAATCTGGAGCCGTCCTGGGTTCGGAAGGTTTCGGTTTCGCCAATGACGGTGGGCGCTGGGAAAAGATCGCACAGATCGGTGGTGTGACAGTGGGAGACGATGCGGAGATCGGTGCCAACACCACTATCGACCGCGGCGCTTTGGCTGACACATGCATCGGCAATGGCGTCAAACTGGATAACCAGATTCACATTGCCCACAACGTGCAGATTGGCGATCACACGGCCATAGCTGCCTGTGTCGGTATTTCGGGCAGCACTCGCATCGGACGGCACTGCACTATCGCCGGAGGGGTGGGTATGGTCGGGCATATCGAGATTTGTGATAACGTCTTCATCACAGGCATGACCATGGTTACACGATCCATCACCGAACCCGGCGCCTATTCATCGGGTACGGCGATGCAGCCTGCGGTTGAATGGCGCAAAAGTGTTGCGCGCTTCCGCCAGCTTGATTCGTTGGCCAAGAAAGTCCAGAAACTCGAAAAAGAGCTCCTGACGGTGACTCAGGACTCTCACGGCTCATCAGAGTCCTGAGCCGCGCCGCCTAGGCGCCTACTACTGCTTATTGCAAGGCCTGCTAATACATGGATATCAAGGAAATAAAAGAATACCTGCCCCACCGTTACCCTTTTTTGTTGGTGGACAGGGTTGTGGAACTGAATCTTGAATCCCGGAATATCCGTGCCTACAAGAACGT
This sequence comes from Halopseudomonas salina, assembly GCF_008641105.1. The sequence continues at coordinate 256,201 of NZ_VTTI01000004.1, read as the reverse complement.
CTCGGTCAATGAACCCTTTTTCAACGGCCACTTCCCCGAGCATCCGATCATGCCGGGTGTGTTGATTATCGAAGCAATGGCGCAGGCTGCAGGTTTACTGGGCTTCAAGATGATGGACGTCAAGCCTGCCGACGGAACGCTCTACTATTTCGTTGGGTCCGACAAATTGCGCTTTCGTCAGCCGGTTGTGCCGGGCGACCAGTTGCAGCTCGAAGCGCAGCATTTGAGCAACCGTCGGGGGATCTGGAAGTTTGCCTGCCGTGCAACGGTTGACGGTAAGGAAGCCTGCTCTGGCGAAATCATTTGTGCGGAACACAGAATATGAGCCGGATTCACCCTTTAGCGCTCGTCGATCCGGCCGCGCGCCTGGCCGATGACGTTGAAGTCGGTCCCTGGACCCTGATCGGACCGGATGTGGAAATAGGCGCTGGCACGGTTATCGGTCCGCATGTCGTTGTGCGCGGGCCAACTACCATCGGCAAGCACAATCGTATTTTCCAGTTCTCCTCGGTCGGTGAAGACTGTCAGGACAAGAAATACAACGGCGAGCCCACACAGCTTATCATCGGTGACCACAATATCATCCGTGAAGGCTGCACTCTGCATCGCGGCACGGTACAGGATCAGGGCATCACCCGGATCGGCAGTCACAACCTGCTGATGGCCTACGTGCATGTTGCCCACGACTGCGTGGTAAACGACCACATTATCATGGCCAACAACGCGACCATCGCCGGGCACGTGCACATTGGCGACGGCGCCATTCTTGGTGGATACACCACGGTTCATCAATTCTGCAAGCTGGGCGCCTGGTCCATGAGCGCGGCCAACAGCGCTGTGTTCAAGGATATTCCGGCTTTCGTCATGGTTGGTGGCAACCCTGCCAGTGCCCACGGCATGAACTTTGAAGGCATGCGCCGTCGTGGCTACAGCCCAGAGCTGGTCGCTGCGCTACGCAAGGCATACAAGACGGTCTATCGTCAGGGTCTGACCCTGGTTGAAGCCCTCAAAGAGCTTGAAGAGAGCGCCAGCCTGTACCCCGAGATCGCCCTCTACCGCGACTCCATTATCGCCTCGACCCGCGGCATTACCCGCTAGCCATGTCAGTCCAGAAAGCATCGGGTGAGCGGCCTCTGCGTATCGCGCTGGTGGCTGGCGAAGCGTCAGGCGACACCCTGGGGGCCGGCTTGGTCCGCGCCCTCAAACAGTCCCATCCCCACGCAGAATTTATCGGTATCGGCGGCCCACGCATGCTGGCCGAAGGTATGCAGAGCAGGGTGCCCATGGAGCGGCTGTCAGTCATGGGGCTGGTGGAGGTGCTGGGCCGCCTGCGCGAGTTGTTGCGCATCCGCAAGGAGCTGGTTGCCTGGCTGCTGGAACAACAACCCGATGTCTTCATAGGCATCGACGCGCCGGATTTTACGCTTGGCGTTGAACGCAAACTGCGTGACGCAGGTATTCCTACAGTGCACTACGTCAGCCCGTCGGTCTGGGCCTGGCGTGAGAAGCGTGTTCTGGGTATCCAGAAGTCCACCGACCTGATGCTCACGCTTTTTCCCTTCGAGGAAGAGATTTACCGCAAGCATCAGGTTGCTGTGCGCTGCGTGGGTCATACGCTGGCAGATGAAATACCCTTGCAGCCTGATCACGATGCAGCCAGAGCCGCGTTGGGCATAGCTTCAGAAACGAAGTTGCTCGCCCTGATGCCCGGCAGCCGTAACGGTGAGCTACGCAAGCTTGGTCTGTTATTTCTTCAGACTGCCGCCTGGTGCCAGCAACGCGAGCCAGAATTGCACTTTGTGATGCCCTGTGCCAGCGAAGAGCGAAAGCTGCAAATGCAGGCCATCATTGCTGAAAGTGGTATTGATCTACCCCTGATGTTACTCGATGGACAAGCCCACCAGGCACTGGCTGCATGCGACTCGGTGCTGATCGCATCTGGAACTGCGACCCTGGAAGCCATGCTGTTCAAGCGCCCGATGGTTGTCGCCTACCGCATGGCCGGACTGACGTTCAGGATACTCAAGCGTCTGGTCAAGGTCGGCCACGTAGCGCTGCCCAACCTACTGGCCAAGCGCGAAGTAGTCCCCGAATTCCTGCAGGACGCCGCCACTCCGGAAACCATGGGCGCGGCCCTGATGCAGTTATTGGCACCCACCGCCGAGCGTGCAGAAACCCAGGCAACTTTCATGCATTTGCACGAAATGCTCCGGCGCAATGCGGATCAGGCGGCTGCCGAGGCGGTGCTTGATCTGCTCAGGCAAAAGGGCAGGCTTTAATGGCTCAGATACTGATGGATTGGAATCCACCCGTTGGCGATGAACTTGTTGCGGGTGTCGACGAAGTAGGGCGTGGTCCACTGTGTGGCGCCGTGGTCACCGCTGCAGTAATTCTTGATCCGCTGCGTCCGATCGAAGGCCTGAACGACTCGAAGAAGCTCACCGAAGCCAGACGCGAAGCACTCTTTCCGCTCATTCAGGAGCGCGCCCTTGCCTGGTGCATTGCCCGCGCCGAAGTGAATGAAATCGACCAGCTCAACATCCTTCACGCTACCATGCTGGCGATGCAAAGAGCGGTCGCGGGTCTGTTGGTCCAGCCCGATCGTGTACTGGTTGATGGCAACCGTTGCCCGGTTCTGCCGATGCCAAGCGAGCCTGTGATCAAGGGCGACAGCCGCGTTCCCGCCATTGCCGCCGCATCGATCCTGGCTAAGGTCGCCCGCGATCGGGAGATGAAAGAGCTGGACCTGCTCTACCCAGGCTACGGTATCGCCCAGCATAAGGGCTACCCCACACCAGTACACCTGCTCGCGCTCCGCGAACTCGGCGCCTCGGTGATCCATAGGCGTTCCTTCGCGCCGGTGCGCGAGGCTTTGGCGCTGTTCGAGTTTTCTGAGTCCGAGCGCCGCCAGTCCCAGGCCGAAAATACGTCCCTGTAGGCTCGGCGATCGCATCCCTGCCATCGATGGTCGGCTTGATTTGTTTGTTTCAATCCGGGTAGTGACTCGTTGAGACTGCGCGAAGGTCAAAATGGATTCCCGCGTTCGCGAGAATGACGGGGATTGGGTCAGGCACGAGATTTTTGCTTTTGACCTTGGACAGCAAACCAAGCATCACGCCGATGCCCGTTGAGCGCACAGCCTGGCGGGGTGGAGAAAGTGTCTGAAACATGGACGTTTCTGACAAGCCTCCATGGACGGATTCACGGCGGCTTTCGGAACCCTGCCAGGTTGGGAGCTCACAGACTCCGAGTCTGCTGCCAGCCCATTTCTGCACCACTGAGCCAGACAGACCCAGGCTTGGAGCGGTATGCTCCAATACCCAGGCAGTGATGCTCAGGAAGTGCTGCGCCAGAGCCATCAGGCGGAGAATTAAAAACTACAAGGGACAGCCCGCTGGCCCCCAACTCCACCCACCGTTACAATCCCAACCTTGAAGTAGCCTCCAGAAACAGGAATACCATGACCCACTCCTTCGTCCACTTGCGCGTCCACAGCGAGTATTCACTGGTCGACGGCATCGTCAAGATCAAGCCGCTGATCAAGACCGTGGCAGAGCAGGGGATGCCTGCAGTCGCAGTGACCGACCAGAATAATATGTGCAGTCTGGTCAAATTCTATAAAGCCGCCATGGCCGGCGGAATAAAGCCGATCTCCGGCGTAGACATCTGGCTGGTAGGGGACAACGACGACAACCAGTTGACCCGCCTCAGCCTGCTAGCCATGAACCGCAACGGGTATCGGAACCTGACCGAATTGATTTCCCGCGGTTACACCGAGGGTCAGCGCAACGGCGTTGTGACCATCCGCCGCGAATGGGTCGCCGAATCCAGTGAAGACGTAATTGCACTGTCCGCCGCCCGCGAAGGAGAAATCGGTCAATCGCTGCTGTCCAACAACCCCCAGGAAGCCGACGCACTGCTGCAGTATTGGATGCAAGTCTTCCCAGGGCGCTTCTACCTGGAGCTGCAACGTACCAGCCGCCCCAACGACGAAGAATATCTTCACGCCGCCGTAGACCTCGCCGTCAAGCACGACTGCCCGGTGGTAGCAACCAACGACGTGCGTTTTATCAAGCGCGAAGACTACGAAGCCCACGAAACCCGCGTGTGCATCGGCGAAGGCCGCGCCCTGGATGACCCGCGCCGGGTTCGGCAGTACAGCGAAGAGCAGTATCTGAAAACGCCGGAAGAAATGGCCGAGCTGTTCAGTGACATACCTGAAGCCTTGGCCAACAGCGTCGAGATTGCCAAACGGTGCAGCATTGACGTTCAGTTGGGCAAAAACTTCCTGCCCGCATTCCCCACGCCTGATGGTATGACCGAAGCCGATTTCTTCCGTAAGGTCTCCTTCGAAGGCCTCGAAGAGCGCCTCAAGGTCGTACTGCCTCCTGACTCGGAAAACTACGATCAGCGCCGTCAGGTGTATATCGACCGGCTGAATTTCGAGCTGGATATCATCATCCAGATGGAGTTTCCCGGTTACTTCCTGATCGTGATGGACTTTATCAAATGGGCCAAGAATAACGGCGTTCCAGTAGGTCCGGGTCGTGGCTCCGGGGCAGGCTCACTGGTTGCGTATTCGCTGCTGATTACCGATCTTGATCCCATGCAGTATGACCTGCTGTTCGAGCGCTTCCTCAATCCCGAACGGGTATCGATGCCCGACTTTGACGTCGACTTCTGTATGGAAGGGCGCGACCGGGTGATCGAGTATGTTGCCCAGACATACGGACGTAACGCGGTATCACAGATCATTACCTTCGGCACCATGGCCGCCAAGGCAGTAGTGCGCGACGTCGCGCGGGTGCAGGGTAAATCCTACGGGCTGGCCGACAAGCTGTCGAAGATGATCCCGTTTGAAGTCGGCATGACGCTGGCCAAAGCCTTCGAGCAGGAAGAGATACTCCGCGATTTTCTGGCCAATGACGAAGAGGCCCAGGAAATCTGGGACATGGCCCTCAAGCTTGAGGGTATAACCCGAAACGTCGGCAAGCACGCCGGTGGCGTGGTGATAGCACCGACCAAGCTGACCGACTTTTCGCCACTGTATTGCGACGAAGCGGGCGGCGGCCTGGTGACCCAGTTCGACAAGGATGATGTGGAATCCGCCGGCCTGGTCAAGTTCGACTTTCTCGGCCTGCGCACCTTGACGATCATCGACTGGGCGATGGACACGGTCAATCGCGTGCGCGCCAAGACCGGTGGCGAGCCGCTGGACATCAACTTTATCCCGCTCGACGATCAACCGACCTACAAGATGTTGCAGAAGGCCGAGACCACCGCCGTATTCCAGCTGGAATCGCGGGGTATGAAAGAGCTGATCAAGAAGCTCAAGCCCGATTGCCTGGAGGATCTGATCGCACTGGTGGCCCTGTTCCGGCCCGGCCCGCTGCAGTCGGGGATGGTCGACGATTTTATCAATCGTAAGCACGGCCGCGAGATACTCTCCTACCCGCATCCCAACTATCAGCTGGACAGCCTCAAGCCGGTGCTCGGGCCGACCTACGGCATCATCCTGTACCAGGAACAGGTGATGCAGATCGCACAGGTGATGGCTGGCTATACGCTGGGCGGCGCCGACATGCTGCGCCGGGCGATGGGCAAGAAAAAGCCCGAAGAAATGGCCAAGCAGCGTCAGGTCTTTCTGGAAGGCTGTGAAAACAACAATATTGATGCAGATCTTGCGGGAAACATCTTCGATCTGGTGGAAAAGTTTGCGGGTTACGGCTTCAACAAGTCGCACTCCGCTGCCTATGGTCTGGTGTCATACCAAACCGCGTGGTTGAAAGCGCACTACCCGGCTCCCTTCATGGCTGCGGTGTTGTCAGCGGATATGCACAACACCGACAAGGTGGTGACGCTGATTGAAGAGTGTCGCAGCATGAAGCTGCGCCTCAAATCGCCGAATGTGAATATCTCCGAGTACAAGTTCACTGTCGATGATGAAGGTGACGTGGTGTATGGTCTTGGCGCCATCAAGGGTGTAGGTGAAGGCCCGGTCGAAACCATCGTGGAGAAGCGCCGTGAGGGTGGACCCTTTATTGATTTGTTCGATTTCTGCGCACGGGTAGATCTCAAGCGCATCAACAAGCGGGTCATGGAAGCCTTGATTCGCTCTGGAGCCCTGGACAGCCTGGGCCCCTTTTTCGATACCGATCACCAGGTCTTTCTCAAACAGATTGATCGTAATCGCGCGTCATTGATGGCGGCAATGGAAGAGGCTATCGCTTCGGCCGAGCAGACTGCCAAAAGCGCTGACAGTGGTCATGGCGACCTGTTTGGCGAATTGCTCGGGCCCTCCACCGAGCGTGACGTGTATGAAGCCTATCGTCGGGCGCGGGAATGGTCTTTCAAGGAGCGCCTGCGTGGTGAGAAAGAAACCCTCGGCCTGTATCTGACCGGGCACCCGATTGATGAGTATGAGAAAGAGATACGGCGTTTTGCCCGCCAGCGCATCATTGATCTCAAGCCCTCGCGGGACAGTCAAACCATTGCCGGCCTGGTATTCGATCTGCGGGTGATGAAAAGCAAGCGCGGTGACAAGATGGGCTTCGTTACGCTCGACGACCGTTCTTCCCGTATCGAGGTATCCCTCTATGCAGAGGCCTATCAGTCGTCCCAGGCGTTACTGCAGAAAGATGCATTGCTGGTAGTCGAGGGCGAGGTGTCACAGGACGATTTTTCCGGCGGTCTGCGGATGCGTGTCAAGCGGGTAATGAGTCTCGAAGATGCACGCACCACCTTGCTCGACAGTGTGCGGATCAGTCTGGATACCACCCGCCATGGTCCGGAAAGCCTGGGCCAGATTGCTGGTCTTTTGCAGAAACACCCGGGAAATTGCGCAGTGACCGTGGACCTGCAGCGGCCCGATGCGGCTGCGGAGCTGCGTCTGGGTGAGACCTGGCGGGTTGAGCCAGCGGATGATCTGGTTCAGGGATTGCGTGACCAGTTGGGCAAAGACAGCGTCTCCCTGCACTATAGATAACAAGCCTGAAGGGGTGGCTCGACGCCGGGCCGCCAATCCCTTAAGGTAATGCAAAAATCGTACGCCCTGTCGCAGGGCCCACGTGGATGATGGATGCTTATGAGCAAGAGCCAGAAATACCTGGAGTTCGAACAGCCGATAGCCGATCTGCAGGCCAAGATTGAGGAGCTGCGGCTGGTAGGCAGCGACAACTCCCTGAATATTACTGACGAGATCTCCCGTCTTCAGGACAAAAGCCGTTCGTTGACCGAAAGCATCTTCGGCAACCTGAGCAGCTGGCAGATCGCCCAGATGGCGCGTCATCCCCAGCGCCCCTACACGCTGGATTACATCAGAGAGATTTTTACCGATTTCGAAGAGCTGCATGGCGACCGGCATTTTGCTGATGATGCCGCGATTGTTGGTGGTATTGCGCGACTGGATGGCCGGCCGGTAATGGTGATCGGGCATCAGAAGGGACGCGACGTGAAGGAAAAGGTCCGCCGCAACTTTGGCATGCCCAAGCCTGAAGGCTATCGCAAGGCCTGTCGGTTGATGCAGATGGCCGAGCGCTTCAATATGCCGCTGTTGACCTTTATCGACACGCCGGGTGCTTACCCGGGTATCGACGCCGAGGAGCGTGGGCAGAGTGAAGCTATTGCCTGGAACCTGCAGATCATGGCGCGGTTGAAGACGCCCATTATTGCCACTGTCATTGGTGAAGGTGGATCAGGCGGTGCATTGGCTATCGGTGTATGCGATCGCTTGATGATGCTGCAGTACTCCACTTACGCGGTCATCTCTCCAGAAGGTTGCGCCTCTATACTCTGGAAAAAATCCGAGAAGGCCGCTGACGCCGCCGAGGCCATGGGTATAACTGCCGAGCGCCTGAAAGAGCTCAAGCTGGTCGACAACCTGATTGCCGAGCCTCTGGGTGGTGCACATCGCAAGCCTGAAGAAATGGCAGCCCGCATCAAGGCGCAGTTGCTGGTTGAGCTCGATGCCCTTGAGGCTTTACCGGCCGAAGAGCTGCTCGAGCGCCGTTATGAGCGCCTGATGGCATTTGGTCTGAAGTAGATGTTCTCCACGCAGGAGCTGCTCAGGCAGTTGCTGCCCTGCACGGATGCTCCGACCTGGTGGTTGGGGTTGTCCGGTGGTATGGACTCAATGGTACTGCTCGACGCACTGGTCGATCTGGGCCGCGAGCATCCATTGCCCCCTCTGCGAGCCATTCACGTCCACCACGGCCTGCATCCTGATGCTGATAGCTGGACGGAGCACTGTGTCCGGGAATGCGAGGCCAGGCAGGTACCACTGACTGTCGAGCGGGTTCAACTGGCTGCGGGCGCAAGCATCGAGGCCCAGGCCCGTGACGCCCGCTACGCCGCTTTTGCCCGCCATATGGACACTAGCGACTGCCTTCTGCTTGCCCATCACTGTGAGGATCAGTTGGAAACCTTGTTGTTCAGGATGCTGCGCGGCACTGGTCTGCGCGGTCTGGCGGGTATGCCGGCGAGCCGCATATTGGACAGGGGGAAGCTCATAAGACCCTTGCTCGACCAGCCCCGCAGTGAATTACAGCTATGGGCCAGGGGCCGTGAGCTCACCTGGGTAGAAGATCCGGCCAACCATGATCCTCGTTTTGCCCGCAGCGCGCTGCGGCATAACCTGCTACCGACCCTGCGGCAGGGATGGCCAGCCATCGATAACAGCCTGCTGACCCTCGCCCGACATGTTCGTGAGGCAAACGAGGTGCTTGATGAGCGTGCCGAGGAGGATATGCAGTTGTTGGCTGCCGGCCTTGAAGACCCCTGGTTAGCTGACCGGCCTAGTCTGTCGGTTGCGGGATTGATGGATCTGTCTACTGCGCGGCGTAACAATGTGCTGCGCTACTGGCTAAGGGTTCATGGGTGCAGGCTGTCGCAGCGTCGGCTGCAAGAGCTTGATCAGCAACTCCATGGTGCGAGCGATAGCCAGCCTGTCCTCGAACTGGAAGAGGGGAGGCTATGCCGGTCGTCAGGTCGGTTGTGGCTGTTGCCGGTTTCTGATGCCCCGTACATGGATGGGCAATCGATCCAGTCCAGTGGAAAAGTCTTGCTCACCCCCCGTAACGGTGCGCTTCTGGTTCATCTGCCGGCAGTCACGCCGGATGATCTGGCAGAATGGGTTGTGCGCTATCGCCAGGGCGGTGAAGTGATCCGGCTAGCGGGCAGGCCCACGCAGTCGCTCAAGCATCTGCTGCAAGAGGCCGGTTTGCCGACCTGGTTACGAGCCAGAATTCCCCTGATTTACCACCGCGAGGAGCTGGTTTCTATAGGTGGCCGCTGGAACAATGAAGCCTATCTTCGCCAACACGCGGGCGAGGATTGGAGCATACGCTGGCAGCCAAGCGAGTAGTTCCTGCGCATTGGTGTTAACGCGGCAGAGGAGCAAGTGCAGACTGAGCTGCTGTAAGCGCGGTTCAGCGCACTTTTGGCGGCACTTGCGGATTGAGCAATCCGGGGGTGTCTGGTATCCTGGCTTCCCATCTTGACGAGACTTTGGGAATCAGCAATTGCTTCCCCCGGCCTCCCTTCTATTCCCTGCGGCAAGGCCGCTTAACAGATCAATCAACGGGTTTTTCATGACGCGCTACATCTTCGTCACGGGTGGTGTTGTATCTTCTTTGGGCAAAGGCATTGCCTCTGCGTCCCTGGCCGCCATCCTCGAGGCTCGGGGTCTGAAAGTCACGATGCTCAAGCTCGATCCCTATATCAATGTCGATCCGGGCACCATGAGTCCGTTCCAGCATGGTGAAGTCTTTGTCACCCATGATGGCGCTGAAACCGATCTGGATCTGGGGCATTACGAGCGTTTCATTTCCGCGACCATGGGCCGGGCCAACAACTTCACTACTGGTCGGGTCTACGAGGAAGTGCTGCGCAAGGAGCGCCGCGGTGATTATCTTGGCGCGACTATCCAGGTGATTCCGCACATTACCGATGAGATCAAGAGCCGCATCATCAAGGGTGCCGGCGACGCTGATGTCGCCATGGTCGAGATTGGTGGTACCGTGGGAGATATCGAGTCCCAGCCGTTTCTCGAAGCGATTCGCCAGTTGCGTATCGAAGTCGGCGCCAAGCGTGCGATGCTCATGCATCTGACCCTGGTGCCCTATATTGCCACCGCGGGCGAGACCAAAACCAAGCCGACCCAGCATTCGGTAAAGGAGCTGCGTTCCATTGGTCTGCAGCCCGACGTACTGATTTGCCGTTCCGATCATCCGATCGACCTTTCTTCCAGACGCAAGATTGCGCTGTTCACCAACGTGGAAGAGCGCGCGGTCATTGGTCTGGAAGACGTTGACACCATTTACCGGATTCCTGCGGTGCTGCATGCCCAGGGTCTGGATGATTTCGTTATAGAGCGCTTTGGTATGCAGTGTGGTCCGGCTGATCTCTCCGAATGGGATCGCGTGGTAGCCGGCAAGCTGTACCCCAACAAGGAAGTCACCATTGCCATGGTCGGCAAGTACATGGAGCTGCTCGAGGCCTACAAGTCGCTTATCGAAGCCTTGAGCCATGCGGGTATACAGAGTCAGACCAAGGTCACCATGCGCTATATCGACTCCGAAGAGATCGAGTTCAAGGGCCTTGGTCTGCTGGACGGTGTGGATGCGATTCTGGTGCCGGGCGGCTTTGGTCTGCGCGGCGTGGAAGGCAAGATCGCCGCCGTGCGTCACGCCCGCGAAAACAAGATTCCCTATCTGGGCATCTGTTTAGGTATGCAGGTGGCGGTAATCGAATACGCGCGCAGTGTGCTCGGTTGGGCAGACGCCAACTCGACCGAATTCGACAAGACCACCACCCATCCGGTGGTCGGTCTGATTACCGAGTGGGAGAACGCCGACGGTGATCGTCAGTTGCGCACCGAAGAGTCGGATCTGGGCGGCACCATGCGTCTGGGTGGCCAGGAATGCAGTCTCACGCCGGGTTCCAACGCCCACGCCTGTTATGGCAAGGACGTGATAGTGGAGCGTCACCGTCACCGCTATGAGGTCAACAACAACCTGCTGCCCGAGCTTGAGGCTGGTGGATTGAAAGTGACTGGTCGCTCTGTCGACGGTGCTCTGGTGGAGGTGATCGAGGTTGGTGATCACCCCTGGTTTGTTGCCTGCCAGTTCCACCCGGAATTCACCTCGACGCCGCGTTACGGTCATCCCTTGTTCAGCGGCTTTATCCAGGCGGCACTGGCCCAGCACAAACTCAAGAGCTGAGGTAAGCAGATGCAACACAAGACAATCCAGGTCGGCGCAATCGAAATCGCCAACGACAAACCCTTTGTGCTGTTCGGCGGGATGAACGTGCTCGAGTCCCGGGATATGGCCATGCAGATCTGCGAGGCGTATGTCAGTGTTACCGAGAAGCTGGGCATTCCCTATGTGTTCAAGGCCAGTTTTGACAAGGCCAATCGCTCCTCGATCAATTCCTACCGTGGCCCCGGTCTTGATGAGGGCCTGAAGATCTTTGAAGAGATCAAACAGACATTCAAGGTGCCGATCATTACCGACGTGCACGAGCCCCATCAGGCTGCGCCGGTGGCCGAGGTCTGCGACATCATTCAGCTTCCTGCTTTCCTGTCGCGCCAGACCGATCTGGTGGTAGCGATGGCTAAAACCGGCGCGGTGATCAATATCAAGAAGGCCCAGTTTCTGGCGCCCCAGGAAATGCAGCATATCCTGACCAAATGCGAAGAGGCCGGGAACGATCAATTGATCCTCTGCGAGCGCGGGTCCAGCTTTGGCTATAACAACCTGGTGGTCGACATGCTCGGCTTTGGCATCATGAAGCAGTTCGGCTATCCGGTATTTTTTGACGTGACCCACGCATTGCAGATGCCCGGTGGCCGCAGCGACTCAGCGGGCGGTCGGCGTGCCCAGGTCACTGATCTGGCCAAGGCTGGCATGAGCCAGGGTCTCGGCGGACTTTTCCTTGAAGCGCACCCGGATCCCGATAACGCCAAGTGCGATGGGCCCTGCGCATTGCGGCTGGACCGCCTGGAGCCGTTCCTGACCCAGCTCAAGGCGCTGGATGATCTGGTCAAGGGTTTCCCGGTGCTGGAAACCGCCTGATCATCCGATCCGAATACATACCACAGTCTTTCAGTTAGATGGAGCAAGCAGCAACCATGGCAAAGATCATTGATATCAAGGGTCGTGAAGTTCTCGATTCGCGCGGCAATCCCACTGTCGAAGCCGACGTTACCCTGGATGGTGGCGCGTTTGGCACTGCCTGTGCACCGTCGGGCGCCTCCACCGGTTCGCGCGAAGCGCTGGAGCTGCGTGACGGCGACAAGAGCCGCTACATGGGTAAGGGTGTGCTCAAGGCAGTGGCCAATATCAATGGGCCGATTCGTGAGTTGCTGGTGGGCCGTGATGCAACCGACCAGGCCGGTCTGGACCGGGCGATGATCGATCTCGACGGTACCGAGAACAAGGCTACCCTGGGCGCCAACGCGATTCTTGCGGTATCCCTGGCCGCCGCCAAGGCCGCTGCCCAGGCCAAGGGTATTCCCCTCTACGCGCATATTGCTGACTTGAACGGCACACCCGGCGAGTACTCCATGCCGGTCCCCATGATGAATATCATCAACGGTGGCGAGCATGCTGACAATAACGTCGATATTCAGGAGTTCATGGTCCAGCCGGTTGGCGCCAAGAGTTTCGCCGATGCATTGCGCATGGGTGCCGAGATATTCCACCACCTCAAAGCAGTGCTCAAGGCCCGTGGGTTGAGCACCTCGGTAGGCGATGAGGGCGGCTTCGCGCCGAATCTGGCCTCCAACGAAGACGCCCTGGCGGCGATCTCCGAAGCCGTTGCCAATGCCGGGTACACCCTGGGTGATGACGTCACTCTGGCGCTGGATTGTGCTTCGAGCGAATTCTACAAGGATGGCAAGTACGATCTGGCTGGAGAGGGGCAGGTATTCGATGCTGCCGGTTTTGCCGACTACCTTGCCGGCCTGACCGAGCGATTCCCGATCATCTCCATTGAAGACGGCATGGACGAGTCCGACTGGGCTGGCTGGAAGATTCTGACCCAGAAGATCGGCGACAAGGTGCAACTGGTGGGTGACGATCTGTTCGTGACTAACACCAAGATCCTCAAGCGCGGTATCGATGAGTCCATTGGTAACTCCATCCTGATCAAGTTCAACCAGATCGGTTCATTGACCGAAACGCTGGAAGCCATCCAGATGGCCAAGGCTGCCGGTTTTACTGCGGTGATTTCGCATCGCTCGGGCGAAACCGAAGACAGCACTATTGCCGACCTGGCGGTGGGCACCTCGGCTGGCCAGATCAAGACCGGCTCGCTATGCCGTTCCGACCGCGTGGCCAAGTACAACCAGTTGTTGCGTATTGAAGAGCAGCTTCAGGGCAAGGCCAAGTACAACGGTCGTGCCGAGTTCCGTAGCTGAGTGATGCTGCCCATGGCCGCTATCACAGCGCAACTCGCCAGTTGCATACCGGAGGCAGCCCTGGCTGGGCTGTCACGGCTGAGTGCTGACTGTGGGGGGCACCTTCTGTGAAGTGGCTATGGGTAGTCGCGTTGCTGTTGCTCGCCGGGCTGCAATATCGTCTCTGGGTAGGCGAGGGCAGTCTCGCCCATGTCACCCAGCTCAAGCAGGAAATTGCCGAGCAGTCGCGGGTCAATGAACAACTGCTCGAACGTAACCGGGTCCTGACAGCCGAAGTCAGAGAGCTGAAACAGGGGCTGGAAACCGTTGAAGAGCGTGCCCGGCACGAGTTGGGCATGATCCGTGAGGGTGAGACACTTTTTCAGCTGAGCACCGACTGATGACCTCGTCAGTGACTTACTGGGTGGTCATTCCCGCAGCGGGTATCGGCTCGCGTATGCGGGCCGATCGGCCCAAACAATATCTGCCACTTGGCGATCGCGCTCTGATCGAACATACCCTTGATTGTTTTCTGGACCGGCCTGGTCTCAAGGGGCTGGTTGTCTGTTTATCGGCTGTCGATCGCTGGTGGGATGATCTGGCCTGTGCCAGCGACACGCGAATCCAGCATGTTGTTGGCGGCCGCGACCGTGCCGACTCGGTTCTCGCCGGGCTGCTGGCGCTTTTGCAGCAAGGTGCAGACAGGGAAGACTGGGTGCTGGTGCATGATGCAGCCCGTCCCAATCTGTCGGCGACGGACTTGCACAATCTGCTCAACACCCTGGCTGATGATCCTGTTGGCGGGCTCCTGGCGGTACCAGTGCGCGATACGCTGAAATGCGCCGGGCCTGATGGCAGGGTTGCTTCCACTCCAGACCGTTCCCTGTTCTGGCAGGCTTACACGCCACAGATGTTTCGTCTTGGCGCCTTGCACGATGCCCTTTTCCGAGCGCTGGCTGCCGGCGTGTCGATCACCGATGAGGCCTCGGCCATGGAGCATGCCGGCCAGGCGCCCCGTCTGGTCGAGGGCCGCTCGGACAATATCAAGGTTACCCGTCCCGAAGATCTTGAGTGGCTGGCACGCTTGCGCGGCTAGCACAACAGCTCTCGTTCCCGGCTCTGGCTTGGCACGCTTTCCAGCAGGGTCATCAATTGTCCTCTCTGTATTTTTTCTTCTGACCGGAGTTGTCGGGCCATCCGTCTGCCCAGTACAAAATCCCGTTGACCGAGTTTTTGCCGGTGATATGCTGTATGTATATACAGTAATCGTGGGGTAGGGATCATGGGTGCCGTTGTCGCTCTGGACACCTTGTTGCAGCAGCGTCAGGTTTGGAAAGGCCAGCCTACGGGTTTGCCTGCCCATATTCAGCCTACCGGGCATGCGGCTCTGGATGCGGCATTACCCGCCGGTGGCTGGCCAGATACAGCTTTGAGCGAGATCCTTTATGCCCGCGATGGCATGGGCGAACTACAATTGCTCTGGCCCACCCTGGCGCGTTTGAGCCAGGCAGGTGAGCGCATCATGCTGGTCGCGCCGCCCTTCATCCCCTATGTTCCGGCCTGGCAGGCTGCGGGGATCGATCAGCGGCAACTGGTGATGGTTGATGCTGCGGGGGATCAGGCTCTGTGGGCCGCAGAGCAATGCCTGCGATCGGGCTGTTTTGGCGCGGTAATCTGTTGGCCTCAGCGCGCTGGTGATCGAGCACTGCGGCGGATCCAGGTCGCCGCGGAAACTGGCGAAACTCTGGCTTTTGCCTATCGGCCGCTGGCTGAATCAGCAAATCCGTCACCCGCGGCGTTGCGCCTGGTGATCGATGATGCGGCAGGCCAGGTCAGGGTGCTCAAGTGCCGTGGCGGTCGCCCCTCGGCTAATGCGATAAGCATTCGAGCAGGGCGCTAAAGCTATGCGTTGGGCCTGCATACTCTTTCCCCAGTTAGCTCTTGATGGCGTGCTGCGACATCGTGAAGACCCCAAGGCAGCGCTGGCTCTTATTGCTGGTCCAGCTCAGCGGCGGATGCTGCAGACGGTTACTCCTGCCGCACGCGAGCTCGGCCTGCGACCCGGCATGACGCTTACCGCGGCCAGGGCATTGACCGATGAGTTTGTTATCGCTGAATACGACGAAAAGCAGATCGAGCACTGGCATCATCTTCTGGCTGCCTGGGCCTATCGTTTCAGCTCCCACGTGAGTCTGCATTATCCTCGGGCTTTACTTCTGGAAGTACAGTCGAGCATGGGGCTGTTCGGTCCCTGGTTGCATTTCGAACAACGGCTGCGCAATGAGCTGGATGCCATGGGCTTCCGCCATCGCATTGCCCTGGCGCCCAATCCCGCTGCTGCCCGGATGCTGGCCAATAGTCATGACGGCATTGCCGTTCCTGACCGGCATGCACTGCGAGAAACGTTAGGTAGGATGTCTGTTGAGCGTATTGGCCTGGCTGGTGAGACGGCGACTGCCTTTTCGCGGATGGGGCTGCGGCGCTTGCATCAGGTGCTCGCGCTGCCCCGCGATACCCTGGCCCGGCGTTTCCCGGAACAGGTTCTGCGGCATATCGACACCTTGCTCGGGGACCGCCCCCTGGTGCTTGATTGTTTCGCACCGCCGGATTTTTTCGATGTGCGCATCGAGCTCAATTTTGATGTGGAGTCCAATCAGACGTTATTTTTTCCCGTCAAAAGGTTGGTGTCCGACCTGGCAGCCTTTCTTGCAGGTCGCGATAGCGGAGTGCAGCGTTTTATCCTGCATCTGGAGCACCGCAATCTGGAGGATACCCGGCTCACAGTCGGCCTGTTGGCGGCTGAACGCGAGTCCGAGATGCTCTTCGAATTGACCCGCGGACGACTCGAAACCCTGCAGATACCCGCTCCGGTCCAGGCCGTGCGCCTGGTTGCCAGGGACCTGCCACGTTTTGTGCCCGAATCATCCCAGCTGTTCGAAGATCGGCCGCAGCAGAAGCTGCCCTGGGAGCAGTTACGTGAACGGCTGCGCGCCCGCCTGGGCGATGATGCTGTGCTTGATATATGCAGCCATCCGGATCATCGACCCGAACACGCCTGGCGCCAACAGGCAGCAGGCAAACCTGACCTGGCGGTTGCCCTGCCGTTGCGGCCTGGCTGGCTGGTGTCCGAACCTGTCGCGCTGGGGGACGATGCCGGACAGATACTGGCGGGCCCGGAAAGGATCGAGTCCGGTTGGTGGGATGGCGCAGACGTTCGTCGAGATTATTACCTGATCAGAACTGAACATGGTCAGCTGGCCTGGGCATTTCGCCAAGTCGGTCAGGCCGGACCATTCTGGCTGCACGGCTGGTTTGCATGACGGATTATGCCGAGCTGCATTGTCTATCGAATTTTTCTTTTCAGCGTGGCGCATCAAGCGCCGCTGAATTGTTCGAGCGCGCAGCTCGGCATGGTTACCAGGCCCTGGCAGTCACGGATGAATGCACCATGGCTGGCATAGTCCGCGCCTGGCAGGCGTCACAGGAAAATCAGTTGCGGTTGATAGTCGGCAGTGAAATGCAGATACAAGGCGGGCCCAAGGTGGTGCTGCTGGCGGAAGATCTGACCGGTTATCAGGTGCTCTGCGATCTGATTACCCGGTCCCGTCGCCGGGCGGAGAAGGGTGATTATTGCCTGCTCGCCGAGGATTTTGATCAGCCGTTACGGGGTTTGCTGGCGCTGTGGATTCCTGAATCTGGAATAGATGATGAACAGGGCCGCTGGCTTAAACAACGATTTAACGAGTGTCTCTGGATAGCTGTCGAGCTGCACTGTGGCCCTGACGATGCTGCGCGATTACAGGAGCTGCTGGCCTGTGCAGAGCGGTTGCAGATCAGGCCGGTGGCGGCCGGGGATGTGCATATGCATGCCCGTGGCCGCCGGGCCTTGCAGGATACAATGACCGCAATTCGTCATCACTGCACCGTCGCCGAAGCTGGCCTGAGGCTGTTTCCCAACGGTGAACGCCATTTGCGCAGTCCGCAGTTGTTGGCAGAGATTTATCCTGAGTTTCTGCTGGCAGAAACACGTACGATCGCCGATCGCTGCCAGTTCGACCTGGGTCAGTTGCGCTATCAGTATCCGCGGGAACTGGTGCCTGAGGGTCATACCGCCAGCCAATGGTTAAGACATCTGACGGAGAAGGGCATTGCCTGGCGCTGGCCAGAGGGTATTACTGCCAAGGTACGTCAACAAGTCGACAGCGAGCTGGAGCTGATCGAAGAGCTGGAGTACGAAAGCTACTTCCTCACAGTGCATGACATAGTCCGTTTTGCCCGCAGTCGACATATCCTCTGCCAGGGGCGCGGTTCGGCAGCCAATTCTGCCGTGTGTTTCGTGTTGGGCGTGACCGAAATTGATCCGGCACGGATGAATATGCTGTTCGAACGCTTTCTATCCCGGGAACGCAATGAGCCGCCGGACATCGACGTGGATTTCGAGCATGATCGGCGCGAAGAAGTCATCCAGTATGTGTTTCAGCGCTATGGGCGCAACCGCGCTGCCTTGACTGCGGTAGCCAGTTCCTACCGCGGTGCTGGCGCCCTGCGTGATGTTGCCCGGTCCCTGGGGTTGCCGCCGGATCAGGTCAGTGCCCTGGCCGAGTGCTGTGGCCGTTGGAGCAGCAGGATTCCCAGCCATGAACGATTGCGCGAAGCCGGATTTGATCCGGATAATTTGATATTGCATCGGGTACTGACGTTGACCGAACAGCTTATCGGTTTTCCCCGTCACCTGTCGCAACATCCGGGCGGCTTCGTTATCTCCGAACACCCTCTGCAGACCCTGGTGCCGGTAGAAAATGCGGCAATGGATGATCGCACCATCATCCAGTGGGACAAGGATGACCTGGACATGGTCGGTCTGCTCAAGGTGGATATTCTCGCACTGGGAATGCTCAGCGCCCTGCGTCGCAGCTTCGATCTGCTACGCGACTATCGCAACCTTGATCTTACCCTGGCGACCATACCCGCTGAGGACAGTGCCACCTACGACATGCTGGGCCGTGCCGATACCGTGGGTGTATTCCAGATTGAATCCCGGGCGCAAATGGCGATGCTACCCCGGTTAAAACCCAGAACCTTCTACGATCTGGTGATCGAGGTGGCCATAGTGCGCCCGGGTCCTATCCAGGGCGATATGGTGCATCCCTATCTGCGGCGGCGCAACGGCGAGGAGCCGGTGGTCTACCCATCAGAGGCCCTGAAAGCTGTTTTCGAACGTACCCTGGGCGTACCGTTGTTCCAGGAGCAGGTGATGGAAATGGCCATCGTCGCTGCGGGCTATTCTGCCGGGGAGGCCGACCAGTTACGTCGTTCTATGGCCGCCTGGAAGCGGCGGGGCGGCCTTGAGCCTCATAAGGAACGGCTGGCCAAGGGCATGCTGGAGCGTGGCTATACCGCCGAGTTTGCCGCGCAGATATTCGAACAGATCAAGGGTTTTGGCAGCTATGGTTTTCCCGAATCCCATGCGGCCAGTTTCGCCCTGCTGACCTATGCCAGCAGTTGGCTCAAATGCCATGAACCCGCTGCCTTCGCCTGCGCCCTGATCAATAGCTGGCCAATGGGTTTCTATAGCCCCGACCAGATTCTGCAGGATGCACGCAGGCACCGGATCGAGACGTTGCCCGTCGATGTGCAGTGCAGTGACTGGGATTGCTCCCTTGAGCCCACAACCGATATGCCTGTCCAAACGGAGCAGCCAGCTATTCGGTTAGGTCTGCGCATGGTCCGGGGGCTGCATGAGGAAGTGGGCCTACGCATTGCCCAAGCCAGACAGAAAAAAACCTTCGATGATGTGAGCGATCTCAGCGTGCGTGCCGGATTGAGCCATCGAGATCGCGAATTGCTGGCTGATGCCGGCGCACTGCTGGGGCTGGCCGGTGACCGGCACAAGGCACGCTGGGCGGTGGCCGGGGTTGAGCCTCAGCTGCCCCTGTTTGCCGGCCAGTCTTCAGGTCAGGAAAAGCAGGTGCTGCTACCGGCGCCTACGGTCGCTGAAAACCTGTTTGCGGACTATGCCGCAGTGGGTACCACGCTGGGACCGCATCCGTTGAAACTGTTGCGCGAAGAACTCAAGCGTTGCCGTTGTCGCAGCTCTCGGGATCTACTGGTGGCCGAAAGTGGACGGCTCATATCGGTCGCCGGGCTGGTCACCGGTCGCCAGCGACCCGGCACGGCCAACGGCGTTACTTTCGTCACCCTTGAGGACGAGTTTGGCATGATCAATGTGATCGTCTGGCAGGATCTGGGCGAGCGGCATCGCAGGGAGCTGGTGGGTTCGCAACTGCTGCGCGTGGATGGGCGGTTCGAATCAGAGAAGGGCGTCAGGCATGTCATTGCCGGGCGACTGCAGGATCTGACCCCCATGCTGGCGGGCCTGGATGTGCGCAGCCGGGATTTCCACTAACAGCTGCACATATCCGGCCTGACTCGCTACAGGCTGTAGTGTCTCAGTTCCCTGGCGATCAACAACCGCTGGATCTCGCTGGTCCCCTCATAAATCTGGGTAATGCGCGCATCCCGGTAAAGCCGCTCAACTGAATAGTCCTCCAGATAGCCATAGCCACCGTGGATCTGGATTGCTTTGGAGCAGACATCCTCGGCCATTTCACTGGCAAACAGCTTAGCCTGGGAGGCTTCTGACAGGCAGGGCTGGCCTGCGGTACGCAAGCGCGCTGCATGCAAGATCAGCAAGCGTGTTGCATTGAGCTTCATATGCATGTCGGCCAGCATGTTGGCGATGCTTTGATGTTCGGTCAGCGCCTGGCCAAACTGGGTGCGGTCACGGGCATAGATCAGAGCCGCCTCGAACGCTGCCCGGGCAATGCCCAACGCCTGCGCGGCGATACCGATACGGCCGCCTTCCAGATTGGATAGCGCTATCGACAGACCCTTGCCGCGAACCCCAAGCAGGCTGCTTTCCGGAATCCGGCAATTATCCAGGGTGATGGCGCAGGTGTCGGAGCCGCGGATACCCAGCTTGTGTTCCATGCGGTCGACGCGAAACCCCGGGTTATCCGTAGGAACCAGGAAGGCCGACAGGCCTCTCTTGCCCAGTTCCGGGTCAGTGATCGCAAACACCACGGCCAGGCTGGCGCGTTTGCCGTTCGTCACGAACTGCTTGGCGCCGTTGATGACCCACTCGCCATTCTCAAGTACCGCGCGGGTACGCAAGTTGTGCGCCTCGGATCCCGCATGGGGTTCGGTGAGACAGAAGCAACCAATCGCCCGACCGGTGGCCAGCTTTTCCAGCCAGGTGTCCTGTTGTTCAGCTGAGCCGTAGTTGAGAACCGGCCCGCAGCCAACCGAGTTATGCACGCTCATCAGAGCGCCTGTTGCCCCGCAACCTGCGGATATTTCTTCTACCGCCAATGCGTAAGCGCTGTAGTCGGTAAAACTACCGCCTTTTTCCTCAGGGACGACCATGCCGAGCAGCCCCAGCTCACCCATCTGCTGGACGACGGCATCGTCGATCCAGCCATCACGATCAAATTGCGCTGCCCTGGGTGCCAGCTCGGCGCGCGCAAACTCTCGCGCCATATCGCGCACCATGCGCTGGTCTTCGCTGAACTCAAGATCGTTCATTTACAGCCCCTTGAAGAAAGAATCGACCCTCTTGGGGTCCAGTTTCGAGATGGAGGAGGGGTTCCACTGTGGGCTCTTGTCCTTGTCGACGAGCAGGGCGCGAACGCCTTCAACGATGTCGCCATGCTCGAACCACTGACGATCCAAATGCAGCTCCATGGCAAAGCATTCCGGCAGGCTGAGCTTGCGGCCGCGGCGCAACAGTTCGAGGGTGACAGCCAGGGCCAGAGGCGAGCGTTTATCCAGGATTTCCACGGTTTTCTGCGCCCATTCCTTGAATTCACTGCGGTGTTCACTCAGCAGTGACTGGCGGATAGCGGGTATGTCATGTTCGACAAAGTGATGGTCAATGGCGGGCTGCAACTTGGCTAGGTCACTGCCGGGCAGTTCAGTCAACGCAATATCACGCAGCATCTGTTCCGGCGTTTTCAGCGACCAATCCAGTTGGTCGAAATGCTGATCCAGTTTCGACATGCGTTCGCTGGGCAGATGGACGTCGGCTAGGCCCGCGTACAGTGCGTCTGCGGCGCCTATATGATTGCCAGTGAGGCCCAGATAAGCCCCCAGCTCGCCAGGCAGGCGGGGCAAAAAATAACTGCCGCCTACATCGGGAAAATAACCGATGCCGGTTTCGGGCATGCCCAGTCGCGCGCGTTCGCTGACCAGCCGTAGGCTGCAACCCTGCGCCAGGCCCATGCCTCCACCCAGAACAAAGCCATCCAACAGCGCAATTACGGGTTTGGCATAATCATGAATATATTGATCAAGCATGTACTCATGGCGGAAAAACTCCTCGATACCCTGCTTGCGTGCCTTGTGCAGCTCATAGAGTCCTCTTATGTCGCCGCCTGCGCAGAAGGCGCGATCGCCGGCGCCACGCAACACAACGGCCTTGACGGATTCATCGCTGGACCATGCCTTGAGTTGGGCATGCATCAGTCGCACCATTTCCAGCGTCAGCGCGTTGAGGCCCTCCGGACGGTTCAGCGTCAGATAGCCTATGTGGTTGCGCGTTTCGGCCAGAATAACCGCTTGCGACTCTGTCATTGATCCTCTCCTGAATACAGTTTGATAATGGCGGAAAAGTCCATAGCTCCGTGGCCCTGGCTACTGAACATCTGATAGAGCTGCTGGGCTAGTGCGCCAAGTATGATGGGTTGCTTTTGCTGTTTTGCCGCTTCGGTTGCCAGGCCCAGATCCTTGAGCATCAGGTCGGTGCCAAAGCCCCCTGTGTAGTTCCTCGAGGCGGGTGCGCCCTCGATCACCCCCGGATAGGGGTTATAGGTATCAGAACTCCAGCAGCGCCCGCTCGAGGTGTTAATCACACCAGCCAGTACTTTCGGATCCATTCCCAGAGACACCCCGAGATTCATGGCTTCCGCTACGCCTATCATGGAGATGGCCAGCAACATATTGTTGGCCACTTTGGCGGCCTGACCGTTGCCCGCGGGGCCACAATGCACGACATTTTTCCCCATGGACTGCAAAACTGACAAGGCGCCATCGTAATCCGTATTGTCTCCACCGACCATAAAAGTCAGGGTCCCGGCTTCTGCCCCTCCTGTGCCACCCGAAACCGGAGCGTCGAGCATCGGATTACCCTGCTGCAATGCAGCGGCAGCTACGTCACGGGCGGTCATTGGATCGATGGTTGAGCTGTCAATCAGACGCACCCCCGGGGCTACGCCGGACAACAGGCCCTGTTCGCCGAGGTAGACCTCTCTGACATGGGATGCTGCCGGTAGCATGGTGATGATCAGTTCCACATCGCTTTGTGCGATGTCGATAATCGAAGGAGCGGCAGTTGCCCCTGTGTTAACCAGACTTGCAACAGCCGCGGCTGCCAGGTCAAAAACAGTTAGCCGGTAACCTGCGCGGAGCAGATTGCGCGCCATCGGCGCGCCCATGTTGCCCAGGCCAATAAAACCAATATGCATGTTGGCAGCTCCGTGGTCTTCTGATTGGTGTTATCCAGTCATGGTAGTCGGCAAGCAGCGGTTGATACAGGGGGATACCGGACGCGGGCAGGACTTCGGGTCAGTGGCTGCTATTGGGCGGCAACTGAAGTGAGTTACGAAACATCTCATCCAATTCGCCGTTGGCACGCATCTCTTCCAGCGCGGCGCGTACCAATGGTACGTGAGCTGCGGTGCGGCTGCCGTGGGATACATACAGGTAGGCTTCATGGCCGCGGGTGAGCACCTGGGCACGGAAAATGCCGGGGTCGAGCTGCGCTTGCCTGAGGCTGTGATGCAGTAAAATGTCGCTGGTTATCAGAGCGTCCAGACGCCCCAGCTGCAGCATGCGTAATGCCTGATCAAGGCTCGATACCGGCAGCTTGACGATGCGCTGGTCAGCGTGGAAATCCTCGCCATAATAGGTGCCGCCAATATAACCCAGCGTCTTGCCAGCCAGAGCGCCGAGGGTCAGGTTTAGCCGCGACTCGCGATGGGTCATCAACATAATGTCGCTCACCTGTACCATGGCGACCCGCTCGGCAAAACTGTCCACCTCAGGGTTTTGAAACAGCATCGTGTAATCGCCATCGCTTCGGCTGAAGTCAGCCAAAACCCGTTGGTGGGGCAAAACCCGGTAGTTCATTTCAATACCGGCTTGTTCGGAAAGCCGCGAGGCAAATCTCTTTATAATGCCTGCCGGTTGATTGTCCTTGTCGAAATAGCCCCATGGCCAGACTTCGGCAATCAGAAAGGTCGGTGTTGCGGGTGGTTGAGTCACCGGAGCGCCCACTGCACTGCATGAGGTGATCAGTAGGGATAGCAGTAACAGTCGAGGTGAAAACATAAACGGGCCTGGGTATTATGGCTGGATGTCGCCGACAGTATAGGGCTGTCAATCCTGTCCGCAATATTCCTCTGGGTCGAAATTCAGGCAAAAAAAACCGCCGAAGGAGAGTATCCGTTCGACGGTTTTTCAGATTGGTTGCGGGGGCAGGATTTGAACCTACGACCTTCGGGTTATGAGCCCGACGAGCTACCAGACTGCTCCACCCCGCGTCTGAGGGCTGCATTCTACGCATTGGCGCTGCGCTGTCAAGCGATTGAACAGAAAAGATTTTTTTGTCTCGCCGGCGTCGGGTTGATGATGGCTGCCGGCTTTAAGATTAGCGCCTCGGCAGGCCCCGGATTCCATGACATGCGTCACAATGCCACTATGGATACTTGGCTTTGTTACATTCTCAGGCGTATGCTTGACAGGCTGATGAATGAAAATAATAAAAAATCGCCCCCTCGTGGCGGTGGAGTCCAAAGTGACCGATGAACCCAAGCGTTACTCCCTGTCTACCTGGCGCGGTGAATTTCTTCATACGGATACCGAGCTTGCCTATCGGGAGCATGTCAAGGAAGAAACAGCCAGACACTTGATTGTAGCCTTGCGGGTGTGGGCTTTCCTGCTGCTGGCGTTTGGCTGGCTCGACTATATCGCCCTGGGCATGAGTGAGGGTTTTTACCACCTGATGGGCATGCGGGTGTTGTCGGCAACGCTGGTGCTGATATTCTCCGTTGCAGTCAAATTCAAGCCCCGGCTTGCCAGAGACGGCATTGGCGTCACGGTCATCGAGGTCATTGGCTTCTTTCTGTTTTTCCTCATCTATTTCGTGCGACCGGACATTATCAGCTGGAACATTGGCGTTACCGTCATCCTGCTGATCAGTATCTACATTTTTGTACCCAATCGGATCATAAACTCCAACCTTGTAGCCTTGTTCGGTATATTCGGTTCCCTTTATTGCATCTACTTGCTCAATGTTGCGCCGCCACTTCTGGTGGGGATTTTCTTCATCCTCTGCCTGCCGACCATCATTGGTTATTTTGCCGGGGTGCGGCTGAATTTGGGTAAGCGCCATCAATACGCACTGTTCATTGAAACGGTGCAGATCAATCAGTCCCTTCAGGCCGAGATAAAACGTCGGGAGGAGCTGGAGGTTGAGCTGAAGCTGCAGGCCACTACTGACCCGCTTACAGGGCTGCTGAATCGCAGGCAGTATGAAACCCTGTTTCGCCGCGAGCAGGAGCGGGTACGCAGGCATGGCAGCAAGTTGACTTTGTGTGTTACCGATCTGGACCACTTCAAAAAGATCAACGATCAGTATGGGCACGATGCCGGCGACCAGGTGCTCAAACACATCTCTGATCTGTTTGTTGCCACGCTAAGGCACACCGACATCGTGGGGCGTTTCGGTGGGGAGGAGTTCATTCTTTTGTTGCCTGACACCGACCTGGAAAACGCCATGATTGTCATTAACCGCTTGCGGGAAAAATTGCAGGCGAGCTCGGTCAAGTCCGATGATCTGGAGATTCGCATAACAGCTACCTTTGCGGTTACAGAGGTCAGCCAGGACGATGCAACTATCGAAGATGTGATTCGCCGCGCTGACAAGGCCTTGTACCAGGGCAAGGAAGCGGGCAGAAATCAGGTGGTTGCCAGTTAGCTTTCTCTGACCGGATGACCTTCGGTGATCCGGGTTCGCTTGACTGATCAGGTACAATAGGATGCTCCTATGGTCCCTATTGGATTTTCCGAGTCAGCCTGCCGTGCGCAAAATCATCCATGTCGACTGTGACTGTTTTTATGCTGCAATTGAAATGCGTGACGACCCACGCCTGCGCGGGCGCCCACTGGCTGTGGGTGGTGATGCTGACAAGCGTGGGGTCGTGGCGACCTGCAATTATGAAGCACGTGCATTCGGTGTGCGCTCGGCAATGGCCTCGGCCTACGCACGCAAGCTGTGCCCTGATCTGCTGATCGTGCCGCCGCGCATGGCGGCCTACCGTGAGGCATCTCAGGCTATTCAAGCGATCTTTACCCAGTTTACCCAGCTGATTCAGCCGCTTTCGCTGGATGAAGCCTATCTGGACGTGACAGCCAGTGAATCCTGTCACGGTAGTGCAACCTTGATGGCCCGCGAGATACGGCGGTTGGTACAGGCCGACCAGGGCATTACTGTGTCAGCTGGCGTGGCGCCCAACAAGTTCCTGGCCAAGATCGCCAGTGACTGGAACAAGCCCGATGGGCTGAAAGTCATCTTGCCTGAGGAGGTAGAGGAGTTCGTCAGAAGGCTTCCGGTTGAACGGCTGCATGGCGTTGGACGAGTAACGGCTGCGCGCTTGAAGAGCCTGGGTGTTGATGTGTGCGCTGAGCTCCTGCCTTGGCGCAAACAGGATCTTGCCAGGGAGTTCGGGAGTTTTGGCGAGCGACTGTGGCAACTGGCCAGGGGGATCGATGACCGACCCTTGGTTGTAGAAAGTAAACGGCAGTCGGTGAGCGTCGAAAACACCTATGATCAGGACCTGCCCGATCTTCAGGCCTGTCTCAACGCCCTGGCACCCCTGTTGGAGAAACTGGCTCAGAGATTGGGTCGGCTCGAAGGTGAGTATCGGGTGAGCAAGCCCTTCATCAAACTCAAGTTCCATGATTTTACCCAGACTACGCTTGAGCAGGCTGGCGCCCCGGTGACTCCGGAGGGTTATCGCGAGTTATGCATCCAGGCCTTTGCCCGTGGTGGCCGTCCAGTGCGCCTGATCGGTGTAGGTGTGCGTCTGGATCATGCACATAGCTTGCTCGGTGAGCAGCTCAATCTGTTCTGAGAAAATCAGGATTTCTGCTTGGCGCAGGCCGGGCATAGATGATTGTCGCCCTTGGGCGCCCAACCCATTTCACCAATCCGGACCACCGCTTTTTCTGTGCGTGCCTGCAGGTTGTCCTTGTCAAGCACAAGAAATTCGAACGCCTGCTCTTTTTCGCAGTTGCCGCATCGTATGGACCAGCCAAGCACTGAATGCCCGCGCAGATCAGGACCCCTGGCTGTGGCAGTCCATTGTCCCGGTGGGTTGATCAGATAACGCACCTTGTCGACCAGCAAGGACATTGGCAGGTCGCGGCTGCCCTTTATGGTGCAGACCAGCGTATCCCCCGGTTGGACACCGCCTCCCTGCCCGGTCACCTGAAAAAGGCCGGCTGCCAGGGTGCGGCACTCGATCAAAGTGTGTGCCGGGTTTAGAAGGCTGTGTCTGAAGTCGTGTTGAGCCATGGGAGTCACCGCAAATAGGGGACGGGTATGATAACACCCGAGCTTGGTGGTATATCACCCGGATCACTGATGGTCGGTTGAAAACCGGCGAGCAGTTATGATGTAGATACAACTGAATGCACTCACATCAAAAGAGGGATGTCTAATGAGCGTCAAGCAACTGTTCGATCTGACTGGCAAGGTCGCCCTGATTACCGGCGGAACCAAGGGTCTCGGCCTGCAGATGGCCGAAGCGCTGGGTGAACAGGGTGCGAAGGTATTCATCAGCGCGCGCAACAGTGCCGAAGTCGATGAGGTCGTCGCCCAACTCAATGCCCAGGGCGTGGAAGCCGGCGGCATCGCCTGTGACCTGGGAAAACTGGACACACAGCCGGTCAAGACCCTGGTTGACGCGGTCGAGGCCAAGTTTGGAACCGTCGATATTCTGATCAACAATGCCGGAACCAGTTGGGGTCAGCCTGCCGCGGAACATAGTTATGAGGGCTGGCAGAAAGTGATGACTCTGAACGTCGACGTGTGTTTCCTGATGGCTCAGGAAGTGGGTCGCCGGTTCATGATTCCAAGACGCTCCGGCAAAATCATCAACATTGCCTCGATTGCTGGCTTCAAGGGCAACCGTGCCAACTCCGGTATCCATACCGTGGCCTACAACACCAGCAAGGCGGCCGCAATCAACCTGACCCGCGCACTGGCAGGTGAATGGGGTGCCTACAATATCAATGTGAACGCCATATGCCCGGGCTACTTCCCCACCAAGATGGCCCAGGGCCTGGCGAAAGTGACCGAGATGATCAAGGAAGGCACTCCGCTGGGTCGCATCGGCGGCGAAGAGGACATCAAGGGGCCGGCAGTATTCCTGGCTTCCGAGGCCTCGCGCCATGTGACTGGTCAGGCCATCGCAGTGGACGGTGGTAATTCGGTAGTCTGAATAAGGTTTTGCCGGGTAAGACGCCCGGTATTTTGGCAGCGTTCGCGTTCAATCGAATCAGCGGGCGCTTGCCAGTCCTTTGCTCAATTGCGCCGCAGCTTCCTCAAGGCGTGATTTGTGATTCACCTCGATATCCGCCATCTCCGCCTCAAGGATCCTGCGCTCATCGCGTGGCAAGTCCTTCCATGCCTGGTGAGTAGGTATGTGCGCTGTGGCGTCATAAACCGTCTCGAATACGGTCAGGTCGAGGCTTTCGCGGCGTGGTCCTGTGTAATTGTCGAGCAGCACCTTGATCCGGATGGCGCCCTCGATCGCCGGTAACTGACCGCTAGTCAGGCTCTTTGCCAGAAACTCGATGTCGGTTGCCAGGCGCTCTTCGCGTTCGCGCTGCAGTGCCTGCTGCGCATCGCTTTTGCGTCGCACCTGGCGCCACAGAACAGCGGCATAAACAGCCAGTGCCAGAATGATTGTCACTCCAGCGAGGATTAACAAGTTCGATAACGGCATAATTTCAGAAACTCAGATCGGCGGGATTCAGCGTGCCTTTTTCGCGAAGATTAAGTCTAGGCGAGAAGAGCAGGCCGGTTCGGATATGACCTTCTATCCGATAATCCACGGGTTGTTGATTCTCGATCAGTTTGACGATGTCGCCCACATGTCGCCACAGATTGGACCGTACATTCAATTCAAAATATTCCGAGCCATAAGCCGGCACGTCAAAAATCTGATCGCTGACGCCAGTGGCCAGACGGGCATCATTCAGATAAATCTGGTATTGCATGCCCCGTATGGGCAGGCTTCGATCATTCGGGTTGTCCACTCGTAGCTTTAACCGGAACGACTGTTCCCACAAATTGGCCTTGAGCATCTCGACATTGGCCAGCGCAATATCCGGCTTGGTGTAGGAGGGGCTGAACAATGCGCACCCGGTCAGCAGTGACAGACCCGCTACCAACGCTATTACCGAAATGGTTCTGAACATGCGTACCCTCCAGGTATGGGGCAAGGCGCCTTTTTTATCGAGTTGCCGGACTGCCTGCGTCTGTCCATACTAATCAAATGCCGCTAATGGTGCAGGACTAATCATTACGAGGGAGAGACAAGATGCCTCTTTTCGAAATTGCTTTTCAGGGACAGGTGCGCTCCGGTGTGACGCAGGACCAGGCTCGGGCGCGGATCGGGCAGCTTTTTCAGGTGGGTGGAGAGCAGCTCGACGTGCTGTTCTCGGGGCGCCGGGTAGTGATCAAGCAGGGGCTGGATGAGTCTGCAGCCGAAAAGTACCGGCAAGCTATCGAGCGTGCGGGGGCATTGTGCAGCATTGATCCGATGGACGCTGCTGCGGAACCGGTGCGGCCCCATTCGCAGGCTGAGCAGGCTACCGTCCAGTCGCAGAGCTCTCACGTCGAGCCTCGAGATGCCTATATGGCCGCCTTCAGGAACGTAGAAGCCCCCGATTTCGGTATCGCACCGGCAGGAGCCGACATGCAGGACGATTATGACACCTTCACCCCGTTGCCTATCGATCTCTCGGCCTTGAGCCTGGCGCCGCCCGGTGCCGATCTGGATCAACTCAAACCCGCGATTGACGCCAGAGTACCTGATACCGATCACCTCAAGCTCGAGGACTGAGACGTTTGCGAGCCAATAACGGAGTCTTCAGGCTCAGGGGGCGCAACAGCGCTTGAATTTTTTACCCGATCCGCAAGGGCAGGGCGCATTACGTCCGGTATCTGGCCGGTAATTTGGGTCCACGAAATACCATTTGTTTGCCTTGCGGATAAATTCCGAACACTCGCGGTGCTTATGCTGACTCCCATCAGGATCCGTCCAGTGCGCAACAAAAGTCACCTGAGCGCGATCGCTGCCATCGTCCGTCGTGTTCTCTACCTCGAGCCCGAGCCAGGTGCTTTCGTGGCTCCACCTGGTCATCGCAGACACATCGAGCCGAGCCTGCTGGCTCGGTAGTGTCGTCGTTACCAGGTAATCGATCAGACCCAGGCAGTAGGCGCTGTAACGTGAACGCATCAGGGTTTGTGCATTGCTCGCGGGCGCTCCCGCGTGCATCGGCCCACAGCAGTCATCATAGGAACGATTGCTGCAGCACGGACAGGGGGTCTTCGAGTTGGAAGTCACTACCACCAGTACCGGTCAAAGTTTTCCGGGTTGGCCCAGTACTTGGAATTCAGCCAGTCGGGTACCGTCTTGTACTCTGCCAGATCATAGCTAAACAGGGTGAGGCAACGATCGTCCTTTTCAAACCGGGCGTCGCGCTGCATGGCCAAGCCATAGAAATCGTTCGACTCCCATTCCGTCGCATCCGCAAGCTCCACCAGGACCGCCATGCGGCTGACCGACAGGTTGCGCAGGCCGGCAAGCAGTTCGATGCCCTGGCGTTTATCCAGGCGCTCCAGTTGATCGGCAATGATCGCCAGGTCATAGCGCTGGTTAGCCAGGTCGTCTGGCAGAGGCACCTGGCTTGTTTCGATCAGTTCGCATTCCGGATGCTCATTGATGTATGCCGATACGGCGGGAATCGGATCACTGCTTATGCACAGCAGGCGCTCGGGCTGATACTGATCGAGAATGCCCAGCAGGGCATGAGTAGGTGTAGCGGACATGGAGATTCCGGTTGGTATATTCAGAGTATCGGCTATTCGGGATGCCCAGATTCCGGTCTGTTGCCGTTTCTGGCAAGCGAAAACTGCAACTAGAGGTTACCTGCCGGCCGATCCCTGCAGCAAGCCCGCAGGGGCGCGAAGTGATATGATGCCGCCCTTGCCTGGAGCCCGCATGCTGAACGATGAACTGAAAGGCCAGATCCAGACGGCCTACCGCACCTTCCTCGAAAACAAGTCCCTGAAGCCGCGCTATGGCCAGCGGGTGATGATTGCCGAGGTGGCCAAGCTGTTTGGCGGCATTAAGCTGGATGACGAAGGTCGTCGGGACGGCGATCCGGCGGTGGCCGTGGTGGAAGCGGGGACCGGTACGGGCAAGACGGTAGCCTATTGTCTCGCGGCTATCCCTATTGCCCGGCACCTGGGCAAGCCGTTGGTAATCTCCACTGCCACAGTAGCGCTCCAGGAACAGATCGTGCTCAAGGATCTGCCGGATATTCAGCGCAACGCGGGGCTGAATTTCCAGTTTTCCCTGGCCAAGGGGCGAGGACGCTATGTCTGCCTGTCCAAGCTTGACCAGTTGCTCAGCGATAATCAGTCGCTAGCCAGCCGCCAGCAGGGCTTTGCCGATGAGGGCTTCAATCTCGAAGTGGACGAGGCAGGGCTCAAGCTCTACACCAGCATGGTCGATGCCCTGGGTACCAGTAAATGGGACGGTGAGCGCGATTCCTGGCCTGCAGCCTTGCCTGACCAGGACTGGGCCCGACTGACCACCGATCATATCCAGTGCACCAACCGCCGTTGTGGCCACTTCAATCAGTGTGTGTTCTACAAGGCTCGTGAGGGGGTGCAGAAGGTTGATGTGATCGTTACCAACCACGATCTGGTCCTTGCCGACCTGGCGCTTGGTGGCGGGGCGATTCTGCCGGATCCGCGTGACTGCCTGTATATCTTCGACGAAGGGCATCATCTGCCTGACAAGGCCATTGCCCACTTCGCACATCATACGCGGATGGCAGCCACAGCTGACTGGCTTGAGCAGCTGGACAAGAATCTGACCAAGCTGCTGGCACAGAATCCGCTGCCCGGGGACTTCGGCCGGACGCTGGAGCAGGTACCGCAGGTTGCCAGGGATCTCAAACCGCACCAGCAGTTCATGGCCCAGGCCCTGACCGAAGTATCGGATTTTGCCAATGCCGAGGATCTCAGCGGTCAGGTTCGCCCCCAGCACCGCTTCAAGGACGGCGTCATTCCTGAGCATCTGTGCGACATGGGTGTCGAGCTCAAGGCGGGTTTTGGTCGTATAACCGACCTCTTGCAGCGCCTGGTGGATCAGCTCAAGGACGCTATGGATGGTGAGGCGGTGGGCGTGACCTCGCATCAGGCCGAAGAGTGGTATCCCCTGTTTGGCGCCTTGCTGGCTCGGTCTGAAGGCAACTGGACGTTATGGACCCAGTTCTGCTTGCTCGATCCGCCGGAAAAGCCCCCCACCGCCCGTTGGTTGACGCTTACCGAGCAGAACGATATTGAAGTGCACGTCAGTCCGATCCTGGCTGCCGATACCCTGCGCCAATTCCTCTGGCACAGCGCCTTTGGCTGTCTGGTCACCTCTGCGACGCTGACTGCCCTGGGACGTTTTGACCGTTTCAGCCAGCGGGCGGGCCTGCCCAGAAGTGCGGTGTGCACCATGGCGCCAAGCCCGTTCAATTACCCGGAAAAGGGCTTGCTGCGCATTCCTGATCTGGGCGCCGATCCGCGTGATAGCGCTGGCCATAGTGCTGCGATTATTCAACATCTGCCAGCCATTCTTGAAGAGGCTCTCGGTAGTCTGGTGCTGTTTTCCTCCCGGCGGCAGATGCTCGAGGTCTATGCCGGGCTGGGTGGCGCCTTCCGCGAGCGTATTTTTGTGCAGGGGGATCTGTCCAAACAGGAGTTGATCCGCCAGCATCGCTCTCGGGTTGACGAGAAGCTACAGAGCGTGATTTTTGGTCTGGCGAGTTTCGCCGAGGGTGTCGACCTGCCGGGCCGCTATTGCGAGCACGTGGTCATCGCCAAGATTCCCTTCGCCGTGCCCGACGATCCGGTGGAAGCGGCGCTGTCGGAGTGGATCGAACGCAATGGCGGCAATCCTTTCATGGAAATCGCCGTGCCCGATGCCTGCCTGCGCCTTATCCAGGCCTGTGGCCGGCTGCTGCGCAATGAGCAGGACAGTGGCACGGTCACGCTGCTCGATCGCCGCCTGGTGACCCAGCGTTACGGCAAGGCAATTCTCAATGCATTGCCGCCGTTTCGCCGGGAAATCGAATAGCGCTGAATATCGGTGCGGTATTGGGTCTGAATCTGCGATTTAATATGGACCAACGATAAACACAACAACGGAGTTTCCATGAGCAATGTCCAGGGTTATTTCGATCCCCGTTTTGAATCCGTGCGGGACATCTTTGCCGCACAACAGCAGGATCCGCAGGCCCGGGGTAGTGCGCTCTGCGTGACCATTGGCGGTGAGACAGTGCTGGATCTGTGGCAGGGCGTGGTCGACAAGGACAACCAGCAGGTCTGGGAGCAGGATTCACTGGTCAATGTGTTTTCCTGCACCAAACCCTTGGGTGCGGTGGCTATTTTGCAGCAGGTCGAGGCAGGCAAGCTGGGTCTGGATACGCCTCTGGCCGATGTATGGCCGGAGTTTGCTCAAGCTGGCAAGGCGCAGATCACGCTACGTCAGGTCCTCAGTCACCAGTCCGGTTTATCGGCAGTAACCGAAACACTGCCTCCCGAGGCGCTGTTCGACTGGAATGTGATGAGTAGCGCCCTGGCCGCGCAGCGGCCCTGGTGGGCACCTGGCGAAGCCCATGGTTACGCCCCGGTTACGTATGCCTGGCTGGTCGGCGAGCCGCTGCGCAGGGTCAGCGACACTCGCCCTGGTCAGTACATTCAGGAGCATATCTGTCGGCCACTGGGGATGGATTTTTTTGTTGGCGTGCCGGATCAGGACCTGCCGCGTCTGGCACATTTATCGCGGTTACGTAACCAGTACGGCGATGAGTATGCCCGCGCGCTCTTTGCCTCCATGGGCAAACCTGAGGGGATGGGCTTCAAGGCATTCGGCAATCCCTCGAGCATGATGGTGAGTAGTAATGAGCGCCACTGGCAGCAGGCCGAGATACTCTCTGCCAACGGTACCGGTAACGCCAGGTCCCTGGCACGCTTCTGGCAGGTCCTGGCCCACGGCGGCAAACTGGGAGAGGCACATCTGCTCGACTCGGAACTGGTCGATGAGATGCGCCGCGAGCACGTTCAAGGCATGGATCGTACTTTGCTGGCGCCTACCCGTTTCGGTCTGGGTGTGATGCTTGAGCAGCCGTATGAAGGCGGTGGTTTCGGCATGGGGCCCCAGGCCTATGGACACCCGGGAGCAGGCGGCTGCCTGGGTTTCTGTGACCCAGAGACCCAGGTCGGATTCGGTTATGTGACCAACGCGATGGGCCCATACGTGCTGATGGATCCCCGCGCGCTGGCCTTGAGTCGTGAGGTCTACCAATGCCTGCGAAGCGTGGATTGATACAAGCCTTGTCCGGGATCAATGCAGTCCACACTGGCGGTGCTAGGATTAGGCCCGAGATGACAGGGAGATTTTCCGATGAAGCCTGATATTGCCGATCTACGCCGTAACTACACCCGTGATGGTCTGCTTGAAGACAAGGCCCCCGATGAACCGCTGAGTTTGTTCGCCAACTGGTTCGAGCAAGCGGTAGAGATCGAATCCACCGAGGCGAACGCCATGATGCTGGCCAGCGTGGATGCCGACAACCAGCCGCATTTGCGTACATTGCTGCTCAAAGGCGCTGACGAACGGGGATTTGTGTTCTTTACCAATTACCAGAGTGCCAAGGGTCGCCAGTTGCTCGAGCAGCCCAAGGCAGCAATGACCTTCTGGTGGCATGACCTGGAGCGCCAGGTGCGTATCGAAGGGGAGGTAGAGCGCATCAGCGAAGAGGAGTCCGATGCCTATTACCACAGCCGCCCGGTCGGAAGCCGTCTAGGTGCCTGGGCGTCGCCTCAGAGCGAAGTAATTGCCAGCCGCGAGGTGCTGGAAAACAAGCTGGCCGAACTGGAAGCACGTTATGCCCAGGAGGCGCCTCCACGTCCCGAACATTGGGGTGGCTTGCGCTTGAAGCCCCAACTGATCGAGTTCTGGCAGGGCAGGCCCAGCCGTCTGCACGATCGGCTGAGCTATCGCCTGGTCGATAATCACTGGCGGCGCGAACGCCTGGCGCCCTAGGGCATTTCTTGCAGCGCGCTTCTTTTTGGCCCACTCTTTGGACAACAGCAGTGGGAGACGGGTGATGGCCAGAGGGATGTTTCAACAGAAGGTAGTTGTGGTGACCGGCGGCTGCGCAGGCATCGGGCGTGCGCTGGCGTTGCGATTCGCCCAGGCCGGAGCGCGGATTGCGATCCTCGACGTTCAGAATGAGCCTCTGGTTGCCTTTCGCGAGCAGCTGATGAGCAAGCTGAACGCCGAGGTTCTCGCTATTCATTGCGATGTGGCCGACGATAAGGCCTGCCAACAGGCGATCTGCCAGGTGATCGAGCATTTTGGTGGTGTTGATGTGTTGATCAACAATGCTGGTATTACTCACCGCAGTGAGTTTGCCGACACCGATCTGGAAGTTTTCCAGCGCATTATGGCGGTGAATTACTTTGGTGCTCTGCACTGTACACGGCACGCTCTTGAGAGTCTGATTGAGCGCAAGGGGCAGATTATTGTACTCAGTTCGATCTCTGGATTTGCCCCGCTGCTGTATCGTAGCGCCTATAACGCAAGCAAGCATGCCCTGCATGGTCTTTTCGAGACCTTGCGCTTGGAAGTGCGTGAGCAGGGGGTCAATGTAATGTTGGTCAGTCCGGGCTACACGGCTACGGATATACGCAAGAACGCGCTGGTGGGTGACGGGTCAATCAACCAGGCCAGTATTGTTGCGCCTTTCAAGGTGTCATCTCCCAACGATGTAGCAGACGACATCTATCTGGGAGCAGTCAAACGCAAACGCTTGCTGGTCTTGTCCAATGTTGACTGGCGGGCGCGCTTCTTGTCGCGATTCTTCCCGCGCCTGTTCGAAACCTGGATGTTGCCACGGCTTTCCGGGGTCAAGCTGGAGCGTTGAGCCAGTCAGCGGCGCCCTGGCCTGCGGTGCGGCCACTGGCGAAGCAGGCAGTCAGCAGGTAGCCGCCGGTGGGTGCCTCCCAGTCGAGCATCTCGCCAGCGCAAAATACCCCCGGCATGCTCCTCAGCATCAGTCGTTCATCCAGCGCACTCCGGGTTATCCCGCCGGCGCTGCTGATAGCCTCATCTAATGGACGTATGCCATGCAGCTCTATGGGCAGCGCTTTCATACCCTGTGCCAGGGCCTGAGGATCGGCCAGAACCTCCGGTAGCAGGCATTCATGTAGCAAGGCCGTTTTCAAGGGGTCAAGCCCTGCACGTTTGCGCAGAACCGACGCCAGGGATTGGCCCTTGCGCGGTTTGGCCAGCAACGCAGCCAGCTCCTCGCGGGTGCGATCCGGGGCTACATCCAGCCAGAGACAGGCCTTGCCGGTGGCCAGCAACACATCCCTCAGTGGGGCGGAAAGAGCGTAGACAAGGCTGCCTTCAAGACCGTCGTGGGTGACCACGCACTCGCCCCGGCGTGATACCACCTGGCCATCCGGCGTCCTCACTGTGGCGATAACCTGTTTAAGCGGCGCGCCAGCAAAGCGCTCGGTCATGAAAGGGCTCCAGTCGGCGACGAATCCACAGTTGGCCGGCAATAAGTCCGCGACCGTAATGTGCCTTACACGCAGGGTCTCCACCCAGGCGCCGTCTGATCCCAGGCGAGCCCAGCTGCCGCCGCCCAGGGCCAGGATGGCGGCTGAGTGGACCTTGCACTGCGGGCCGGCCGGCGTGTCGAACTGCAACTGTTGCTGCTCGGTCCAGCCAGTCCAGCGATGCCGGGTATGCAAGCGTACGCCTGCCTCACGCAGACGTCTCAGCCAGGCCCTCAGTAGCGGCGCTGCCTTCATTTCCACCGGGAACACCCGGCCGGAAGACCCCACGAAGGTATCCACTCCCAGGCCGTGAACCCACTGGCGCAGTTGACTGGCATCCATTTGCGCCAACCAGGTTTCCACCCAGGGGCTGGCTTCCCTGTAGCGGGCGACAAAATGCTCGGCGGACTCGGAATGGGTAATATTCATGCCGCCGACGCCAGCCAGCAGAAACTTGCGTCCGGGCGATGGCATCGCATCATAGATATCTACCTGCAGACCGCGGGCGGCCAACGTCTCGGCTGCCATCAAGCCGGCCGGACCCGCACCGATAATGGCAACGCTGGGAAGGGGTGAAACGCTCGCGGGCATGAGGAATCCGATGAAGTCTGACAGGGTATTGATGCGCAGGGCTGCCAGTTTAACCCAAACCGCGTTCGCGCCAAATCTGCGCGGCACTCTGATGCAGCAGAGCGTGACGTCGGGCGAGGGCATGGCGATCATTACTGTAACCACCGCCGATCACGGCGCAAACGGGTATATCCCGGCCCAGGCAGTGCTCGATGACCATTCGGTCGCGGCTGGCGATTCCTGCGTCAGTCAGTGCAAGGTAGCCGAGAGCGTCATCCCGATGCACATCCACGCCAGCGTCATAGAGAACGATGTCAGGTTGGTACATGGGTAGAAGGTAACCCAGCACATCGTCGACTACTGTCAGGTAGCCCTGATCGTCGAGCTGGCGCGGCAGAGGAATGTCCCAGTCGCTGACCGCCTTGCGTGCGGGAAAGTTGTTCTCGCAGTGCAGTGAAACAGTTATGGCGTCCCTGTCATTTTCCAGAATCCGCGCAGTACCGTCGCCCTGATGTACGTCGCAGTCGAAGATCAGAACCCGTCCGGCCTTGCCGCTGGAAAGCAGGTACCGACTGATAATGGCCAGATCGTTGAAAATGCAGAAACCCGAGGCAAAGTCATGGTGGGCATGGTGGGTGCCGCCGGCCAGATGGCAGGCCAGTCCGTGCTGCATGGCCAGTTCGGCGGTCAGTAAAGAACCACCCACGGCGCGGGTGGTGCGTTGCAACAACGCTTCGCTCCATGGCAGCCCCATACGACGCAGCTCCACTGGTGACAGGGCGTTGGAGCTGAATCGGCTGACGTAGCCATCATCATGGGCCAGCCGCAACAGATCGCTGGTAGCCACCGCAGGTTGATGCAGGTTGCCCTCATGCAGCACCCCTGTCGCGTGCAAGTGGTCGTGCAGCAACACGAACTTGTCCATTGGAAAGCGGTGTGCCGCCGGGAACGTGAAGCTGTAATCGGCGTGATAAACCAGAGGTAGATCCATGTATGCAGGGCCTTTGAAAGGGTTTCGTCGCAGTATGCGGGGCCCTTGAACAAGCCAACAAGCGCGCAGGCATTACCAAAAGCTGCAGGTTAGCGGTTAGAATGTCTCGCTTTGCGACACGCTGTCGCACCCCTGTTTGCCGTTCGCCGCCCCAACGGGTCGGCTGCCGTTGAGGAACCTATTACCATGACCCAAATGCTGGATGATCTGGTTAGCCTGCTGGCGCTGGAAAAGATCGAGGAAAACCTGTTCCGTGGCAAAAGTCAGGATCTGGGTTTCAAACAATTGTTTGGCGGCCAGGTTCTGGGTCAGTCGCTATCGGCAGCCAGTCAGACGGTTGATCCCGAGCGGCACATGCATTCGGTACACGGTTATTTCCTGCGGGCAGGTGACGCCACTTTGCCAATCGTCTATCAGGTAGATCCATTGCGTGATGGTGGCAGTTTCTCCACACGCAGAGTCCAGGCGATTCAGAAGGGAAAGCCGATCTTCACCATGATTTCTTCCTTTCAGGGCGACGAGGACGGCTACACTCACCAGGCGCAGATGCCTGACGTACCCGCCCCCGAGGAACTGCGTAACGAAACCGAACTGACTCGTGATCATCAACACATGATTCATGCGAGCGTGCGTGAAAAGGTGCTGGTCGACAAGCCTATCGAGATCCGTCCGGTTGGTAAATTCAATCCATTTGATCCCAAGCCCGCCGATCCGGTGCGCTATATGTGGTTTCGGGCTGATGGTCGGCTGCCGGACGATCCACAGGTGCACCGCTACCTGCTGGCCTACGCTTCGGATTTCCACCTGCTCGGTACCGCGATGTTGCCCCACGGCATTTCGTCATGGACGCGGAACATGCAGGTTGCCAGTCTGGATCATTCGCTGTGGTTCCATCAGCCACTGCGCATGGATGACTGGCTGCTGTATGCAATGGACAGTCCTTCGGCCAGTGGTTCCCGTGGTCTGTCCCGGGGCCAGGTTTTTACCCGCGACGGTATTCTGGTCGCGTCTGTTACCCAGGAATCACTGATGCGTCAGGTGGAGCGTTGATCGATGCATGATGCCAAGGCATGGATATTTGATCTGGACGGTACCTTGACGCTGGCTCAGCATGATTTCGTCGCCATCCGCGAGGAGCTGGGTATCCCTGCCGATGAGGATATTCTGGGATATCTGGAGAAGTTGCCCGAAGATCAGGCCAGCGAGCTGAGCAGGCAACTTGACGCCATCGAGTTGCGTCTGGCCCGAGATGTCGCTGCTGCTCCTGGTGCTGCCAGGCTTATCCGGCATTTGCGCGATACCGGCAAGCAGGTCGGGATACTGACCCGCAATCTGCATTCAGTAGCTTTATCTTCCCTCGAAGTATTGGGCATCGCCGACTGCTTCGAGCCGGAGCATATTCTTGGCCGTGCTGAGGCTCTGCCCAAGCCGGACCCTGCGGGCATCCATCACCTGCTCGGGCTCTGGTCAGTTGAGCCCAAGGAAGCAGTGATGGTGGGGGATTTTCGCTTCGATCTGGAGGCCGGCCGTGCGGCAGGCTGTCGTACATGCCTGCTGCATGAGCATGACAGCTGGCCAGGACTGGCTGATCTGCATCTGCCCGACTGTGAGCGCCTGCTCGTTTATTTGCAGGGCTTTGCCGATACGCATTGAGCTTTTGCGGGCGGGCTGCAAAAACCGGCTCGCAAATGGTTGCAAAAGGCTATCATATTCCGCCCTGTCACCCTTTGCGGAAAAGCCCTGTATGTGGATCCATATAAAGTCATTCTTCACCGCCGGCAGAAGCAGTGGGCCCGGGGCTACGAGATCAGGTGTGGCAGGCAGTCGCCGCAGTGCCGATATGGATTCAGCGGTGGTTGCCAGCCAGCCTCTTGATACCCGTATCGAGCAAGCGTTCATGGGCATGGTGCTGGGGGTACATTCACCCCAGGAGTCGGCACTCAACGACTTCGAGACCAGAGCCCTGAAAGTATTTGCCGGGCTGATGGACGGAGATTTGGCCGACGCCCGGCTGATTCCACGACTTCCAGCGGTGCTGCCGCGTCTGATGAATTATTTCCGTGATCCCTCGACAACTACCCGGGAGCTGGCCGATCTTATTGGCCGCGATATTGTCTCGGTCAGTGAGGTAATACGCCTGGCCAACAGCCCCTTCTATCGACGCGCCAGTGAGGCGCGCAGTCTGGAGCAGGCCGTGTTGGTGCTAGGTCAGAGAGGCTTGCGCCAAATGGTTGCGAACCTGTTGGTGCGCCCCATTTTCAGCGAGCGGCAGGGCCATTTCAGCGCGATAGCCGGCGTTCTGCTCTGGGAGCAGTCGGAGAAAACCGCACTAATCACCGCGGCGCTGGCGCAAAAGGACCAGGGTGACGAATTCTCTGCGTATCTGGCGGGTATTTCCAGCAACCTTGGGCTGTTGATCGGTTGCCGTGTCCTGGATAGTCTTTTTGACGGCAGTCAGACCCCGAGCAGCATCGCCTTTCGTGCTCAGTGGCTGGCGATAGCTCGCAGGCTTACTGCTCGGGTTGCCAGAGCCTGGGAATTCCCGGATCAGGCCTGTGCTTTGCTGGAGCAGGTGTGCGAGGCGGACCCCTCCAGGTTGCCTTCTGACGGCATGCGGCTATACAGTGCGCAGCGCCTTGGTCAGTTTCACAGTCTGCAGCGCTGTGGCCGGCTGCCGGTGACCGATACCGCATCACCTGCATCCATGATCGCAGACGAGCGGGTCTTCTCGCTCGCTATGGACATCCTCGCTCGACTCGATGGGCGTAAAGGCTGATGTTGGCAATATAAAACCTATAACTATTTTCAGGAGCCTGCCATGGGCTGGTTACGATCACGCCGTCTGCATTATTTTCTCGGCGGTGTAGTGATTCTCTTCGTGTTGCTGGTCGCTTTGCGAGCAGTCTTTCTGTTTGGCTTTTCGTCGATCACGCCCGGGGTGGATCAGCCCTGGCGGCTGGTTCTGGAGACGCTGGGGATCGGTGTCCGTTTTGATTTGAGACTGGCTATTCTACTCATGCTTCCGGCAATGCTGCTGGCCTGGCTCCCGGTATGGAACAGCCTGCGCTCACGACCCTTACGATGGATCAGCCGGTCTTATCTGCTGATCGCTCTGGCAGTTGTGCTATTCATGTATATCATCGATTTCGGCCATTACGCCTATCTCGGTGTGCGTTTGAATGCCTCTGCTCTCAAGTTCATCGAGGATGCGGGTATTTCCCAGCAGATGGTCTGGGAAAGCTATCCGGTGATCTGGATCACTCTGGCCTGGCTGGTCATGCTGGTGGCCAGTTTCTGGGCGCTGTTGCGCTTGGAGAGAGAGACCCTCGACCGCGCGGATACCCGCATTGGTCTCGGCTCACGGATCTGGGGTAGCTGCCTGATGGTGGTTGTCGTATTCCTGGCGATCCTCGGCCGCTTCAGCAACATCAATCTGGAAAATCCGGTTCCGCTGCGCTGGAGTGACGCGTTTTTCTCTGGTGATAGCCAGTTGGGCGCTCTGGGCATCAATCCGGTGATTTTTTTCTACGACACCATTGCCATTCCCCAGGAGCGTTACGACCTTGCCGAGGTGCGTAAATATTATCCGCAAGTGAGCGAATATCTCGGCGTGATCGAGCCGGATATTGAGGCGTTGACGCTGAACAGGGTCCTGTCTGTGCAGCCGCACCGACTTGATGCCGCGCAGCGACCCAATGTGGTTTTCATCATGCTTGAGTCGCTCGGGACCACGGCGGTAGGGGCCTATGGCAACCCCCTCAAGCCGACGCCAAATCTGGATCGAATGGCATCGGAGAGCTGGTTCTTCCGTCATTTCTATGTGCCGGTCACGGGTACGGCTAAAACCGTCTGGGCAAGTATTACCGGTATTCCGGATGTGTCGCGCTCCGAGACTGCAACGCGCAATCCGCTGATCACCAATCAGCACACGCTGGTCAATGCGCTGGAAGGCTACAACAAGATTTATACCATCGGTGGCAGTGCCGGCTGGGCCAACATGAATGGGCTGATCAGGCAGAGTATCGACGGCGTGACGCTGTATGAAGAAGGCTTCTGGAAATCTCCTAACGCTGACGTATGGGGTATCTCCGATCTGGATCTGTTCAAGGAGACCGACAAATTACTGCGAGCGCTGCCGAGCAATGAACCATTCTTCGCCTATATTCAGACCGCGGGTAACCACAGGCCCTTCACCATTCCGCCGGATAACGACGGTTTTGAGGTGCTTGAGCCCAGCCTGGAAGAGGTGCAGGCGGCGGGCTCGCGTAGCGTGGCCCAGTACAACGCGGTGCGCCTGCTGGACTTCAATATCGGGCGGTTGATGGAAATGGCAAAAGAAGGCGGGTATTTCGATAACACCATTTTTGTGATGTTTGGTGATCACAACACCCGTATTGCCAATATCGACTACATGAGGCCGGCGTTCGATCAGTTGGGGCTGGAAAGCAACAATACCCCACTGTTCATTTATGCCCCCAAGCTACTACCCCCGCGTGAATTCGATGAGGCGGTTGGTCTGGCAGATCTGCTTCCCACCATCGCAGGCCTGCTTGGTTTTGAATATGACAATCGCACCACGGGCCGCGATCTGTTGATGCCTGCCCCTGAAGGTGAGCGAGTAGTGCCCTTGGTATTGCGAGAAGGAACCTTCCCGTTAATAGGTGCCGTGAGCAAGGATTTTCTGTTGCAGATGAATTACGACGGAAGCGAGCCCAGCCTGCACGACCTGCACTCCGATACCCCCCTGGATAACGTGGCCGACCAGTATCCGGGAGAATACCAGCGTCTGTTACCGCTGACCCGGGGG
Organism: Halopseudomonas salina; assembly: GCF_008641105.1. The sequence continues at coordinate 213,456 of NZ_VTTI01000004.1, read as the reverse complement.
TTGTACGAAACGTCCCACTACATGCTGTATGAAAACGTCCGGGATTGACCCGCGGGCGCAAGCAAGAGAAAACCGGCCTGTTGGCCGGTTTTTCAATTACATGCTCAAGCGCATGGATAAATCCACCGCCTTGATGTCCTTGGTCATGCTGCCTATGGAGATAAAATCGACACCGGTTTCAGCGACGCTTCTGAGGGTCGTCTCGTTTATTCCCCCCGAAGCTTCAAGCGCGGCCTGACCAGCACTAAGCCGTACTGCTTCCCGCATGTCATCGTGGCTGAGTTCGTCCAGCATGATGATGTCAGCACCTGCTGCCAGCGCCTCACGCAGCTCTTCGAGATTTTCGACTTCGACTTCCACCGGTTTGTCCGGAGCCAGGTGGCGAGCCTGGGCGATAGCCTCAGCAATGCCACCACAGGCAGCAATGTGATTTTCCTTGATCAGGAAGGCGTCGTACAACCCGATCCGGTGATTGTCGCACCCGCCGCAGGTTACGGCATACTTCTGGGCCATGCGCAGGCCGGGTAGAGTCTTGCGGGTATCGAGCAAACGTACGCCGCTGCCCTCGACCAGGTCGGCGAAGTGACGGCTGCGCGTGGCTGTGGCGGACAGGGTCTGGATGAAATTCATGGCACTGCGTTCAGCGGTCAGCAAACCCCTCGCGGGGCCGTTGAGTCGGCAGAACACCTGATTGGGCTCCATACGCTCACCATCACGGGCTAGCCACTCGACGTGGATCTGAGGGTCGACCTGACGGAACACCTCCTCAGCCCAGGCTGTACCACACAGGATGGCTGACTCGCGTGTGAGGATGCTGGCAGTGGCCTGTCGATCGGCCGGAATCAGGGCGGCGGTAATGTCGCCGGAACCTACGTCCTCGGCGAGAGCCCGGCGCACGTCATCAACGATAATCTGTTGCAGTTGGTCCAGGGTCAGATTGGGCATGGGGCGAGGCTCCGTCGAGTATGTCGTGAGCCGGCGAGTATACCCTATCAAGCGCAGAACGCCCGCCGGCAGGCGGGCGTGGGGAGGGCGATATGACTAGTCCTTCAACAGGTTGAGCGGATCGTTGAAGTAGTCCCGGGTCAGCTTGAATACGACAGGACTGAGCAAGAGCAGCGCGATGAGGTTCGGGATCGCCATCATTGCATTCAGCGTGTCCGCCACCAGCCAGAGGCTGCCAAGATCGACGATCGGCAGAGTACCCAGTGGGATTGCCAGCACCCAGAGTACTCGAAACGGGATGTTAGACTTTTCACCGAACAGGAACTGGGTGCATTTTTCGCCATAAAAACTCCAGCCGATGATGGTCGTGAAGGCAAAAATGGCCAGACCAACGCTGACAATGTACTGACCCCAACCGCCGGGCAAGCCGATGTTGAACGCGTGGGCTGACAGGGAGGCACCGTTCTCGCCACTCTGCCATGCACCGGTCACCATGATCACCAGGCCGGTGATCGAACAGATCACTATGGTATCGATAAAGGTGCCGAGCATGGCCACAGTGCCCTGACGTACCGGGTTGCTGGTCTGTGCCGCGGCATGGGCAATGGGCGCGCTACCCAGGCCTGCCTCGTTGGAAAAGACGCCACGGGCAATACCAAAGCGCATAGCTGCCCAGATGGTGGCGCCAGCAAAGCCGCCTGCGGCGGCTGCCGGATTGAATGCATGATAGAAAATCAGGCCGAAGGCCTCAGGCAATTCGCTGGCATGCATTGCCAGAATTACCAGTCCGCCGCCGACGTAGAAAAGCGCCATGATCGGAACCAGCTTGCCAGCCACTTCGCCAATCCGTTTGATGCCGCCGATCAGCACCAGGGCGACCAGTACGGCTATGACGATACCCGTCAGCAGAGGCTCAATGCCAAAGGTGCTTTGCAGGGCATCGGCTACCGAGTTTGACTGGATCGTATTGCCGATACCAAAACCGGCCAGCATGCCGAATATGGCGAAGAGCACCCCAAGCCATTTCCATTTCTGGCCCAGACCGTTCTTGATGTAATACATTGGCCCGCCAACGTGATGGCCCAGCGCGTCCTTTTCGCGGAAATGTACCGCCAGCGCGGCTTCGCAGAACTTGGTTGCCATGCCTACTACAGCAATTGCCCACATCCAGAATAGGGCGCCTGGGCCGCCAAAGAACAGGGCGGTGGCCACGCCGGCGATGTTCCCGGTACCCACCGTGGCAGAAAGTGCTGTCATCAGGGCGTTAAAGGGGCTGATATCACCCTCGGCGGTGCTCTTGCGCCCGTTCCAGAGCATTTTAAAGCCGTAGCCCAGTTTTCGTTGGGGGATCAGTTTCAGGCCCAGGGTCAGATACAGACCGGTGCCAGCCAGCAGTGCGAGCATTGCTGGTCCCCAGACAATGCCGTTTATGGTGCCGATATACGCAATAAGTGCATCCATTGAAGTGACTCTCCAGTAGTCAGGTCTGTTATTTTATATTCTTGCCAAACCGGCACAGGATAACGTGTGTTTCGCCCTGGCAGCTGTTCGCTGGCGTCCATTTGTGTCAGCAATGCGTCGATCCGGAAAATACGTGGGTGCCAATTGTGTGAACCGGTTCAAGAAAAAGCCAGAACAAAGAAAGCAGGTCTGAAAAAGACTGTATAGTTGATCTAAATTTGACGCCAAATCCGTGACGCATGGAAGGCAGTACACGCAGCATGCAGTATCATGTGCAGTAGAAGGGAGCTCCGCTGGCGTTGGTCATGACGGTCGCAGATCGTCCGGAGAACAGGTATGGCGCGCGATCCCAAAATCATCAGTTTTTCCCCGGCCGGCCAAGGCAGCGAAACCGATCGGGAGCGGACGTCAGTTTTGCCGGCGCCGCTTCGGAGCGTGCGCAAGGAAGCTGTGGCCTTCCTCAAGGCTCGCTTGTCGGCGTTGTTTGATAACGCTGACGACAGTCTTTTCGAAATGGCGGACCGTGCCGCCAGCAACTCCGAGCAAGCTCTTTTTTTTGAAGCCATGCGCGCCGTGCGGCTGCATCGGCATGCGATGAGCTCCAATTGCTGTCAGCAGCTCGGGCGCAATATGGAAGCATTGAACGACAGTGCCTCTACGGTCAAAGCGCGGCCGATAGCCAATTTTGCCATCGACAGCCTTTCCCTGGTTCAGCCCGACGATCTGGAGCAGACTGTCGCGCTTGACAGCATGGTCGGGCGGGTGGTGGAGCGAAATCGACAAGGCCTTTCGCATCTGGCTATTCGGTTCAACAGCCTGGTTAAATCCCCTGTTGACGAAACCAGCAACCCAGTCGGCCCGGCTGCTCTAGCACAGATTTTTGTGGACGCACTCGGCGAGATGACGCTGGACATAAAAGTACGCATAATCGTTCTCAAGCTTTTTGAGCGCTACGTTTTTAACTCGATTGATCCCTTTTATGCCACCGCTAACGCCCAACTGGTCAGCGCGGGTGTCTTGCCTGATCTGAAGAGCGTTGCCCCCGTTCAGCGGCACCAGCCCGCAGTAAACATTGGTTCCGGCGCCACTGTCGCTGCCGGTCAGGCACTTGGAGGTTATGGAGCGCAGGAGAGCACCGACCAGCAACGTGTACTGTCCCTGTTCAGTGAGCTGATCGGCAACTGGCGGCATGCCAGCGGAGACGCGGCGCTCTCAAGAGTAACCGGATCCTCAGGCGCGCCGCTGCAGAGCAGTGAATTGCTCGGGGTTCTGGCCCAGGTACCTGTTGGTGAGTTGGAGGAGGGTGGCTTCAGGCGTCAGGATCTACGCACCCATATCAGCCAGTTGCTGCAGGAGCAGCGCGATCACCAGGGCCAACGACGTTCCCTGGATCGTATCGATGAGGATGTCATCAGTCTGGTATCGATGCTGTTTGATTTCATTCTTGATGATCCGCAGCTGCCCGCTGCGTTGAAAGCGATGATAGGCCGGCTACAGCTGCCGATCCTGCGGCTGGCGATCTCTGACAAGCGCTTCTTTGGTCAGGCCAGCCATCCAGCCCGCAGGCTGCTTAACGAACTGGCCCGCGTCACTATGGGCTGGAATGACCAGGATGATTTGCGCCGGGATCAGTTGCATGTGCTGCTCGATAGTATTGTTCAGCGTTTGCTTGCCGAGCCCACGCCGCAACCGGACATGTTTTCGGCGATGCATGGCGAGCTGACCAGCTTCGTCAACACCGAAAAGCGCCGTTCTGATCTTCTCGAACAGCGCACCCGGGATGCAGAAGAGGGCAAGGCCAGGATAGAGGCTGCCCGTGGTGAGGTGGCGGCAAGGCTGAACGCCATGCTGCTGGGCAGGACCCTACCCGTCTTCGTGGTTGATCTGCTGCGCGAAACCTGGAGTCAGGTGATGCAGATGACCTGTCTTCGCGAGGGACCTGATTCCGCTGGCATGCAGGCGACCGCAGAGGTTGCACGCATGTTGCTTCAGAGTGTTGAACCGCTGGCTGCTGGCGATGTAGGCGAGCGTGAAGCCCTCAACCTGCGGGTGCGTGAGTCCCTGGCTGATGGACTGACGCTGCTGGGTATTCAGGCTGAGCAGGGTGCGCCGCAACTTGTCAGGCTCAAGCAGCTTCAGCAATCGGTGCTGCTGGAGGCTGGACCTGCGGCGCCGGATTCTGTGCAGACTGAAACGCAAGAGCGGGATCATTCCCATGTGGCGCAGGAAGTCCAGGGTCCTGCAGCCTTGGATATGGCCGAGCCGGAGGAGACTGACGCTCAAGCTGCACTGCAGGCAGCCCCCGCGGAAACAGGCGAGTTGCAGCAGACAAACCCAATGACAGGCCTCTCCGGCGATAAGGCGGCGCCCGAATCAATCTCTGCTACGGTAAAACCGGCTCCTCAGATGCAGCGCCCGCGTATACCCGTCATGGAAGTGCGTGAGCCAGTACTTGAGGAGTCAGCGGCACCTGACCAGGCCCTTCTGGCCGGGGACACTGACCCGGCTGCAGTGGCCTGGGTCGAGCAGTTGCACACGGGCAGCTGGTTCGAGTTTCAGATGGATCCGCACTCTGCGACGCAGCGTTGTAAGCTTGCTGCGATCATCAGCTTCAGTGGCAAGTACATCTTCGTCAATCGTGCTGGTATGAAAGTGGCAGAATTCGCCCGGGTGGACCTTGCTCAGCATCATGCTGCAGGGCTGATCCGCCTGCTTGACGACAATCAGTTGTTTGACCGCGCTCTTGAATCGGTTATCGGTAATCTTCGGCAGTTGCAGGCAGGCAGACACTGATACAAATTGTGCTATCCACTGCGCAGCCTGCTAGCATAGGGTTTTTGCCGGACTCCTTAGGCCATGCCGATACGCATAGAAGATGGCTGGGCGAGAGACGTAGACATCTGCCCCTCGCCCCACTGCAATGCTCGTCCCCCGGCGGAGAGCATTTCTTTACTGGTTATCCATAATATCAGTCTGCCGCCCGGGCAGTTTGGTGGTGGGTTTGTCCAGGCCTTTTTCAGGGGGGCTCTCGACCCCCTGGAGCATCCCTACTTCGCCACCATAGCTGCTCTGCGCGTTTCGGCGCATTTTCTCATCGAGCGGAATGGGAAAGTCACCCAGTTTGTCTCCTGTCTGGACCGTGCCTGGCACGCAGGTGCGTCACTTTATGCCGGGCGCACTGATTGTAATGACTTCTCAATCGGCGTCGAACTGGAGGGTACCGATACTCAGCCCTATGCGGAGGCTCAGTACTCCAGCCTACTGGAGCTGACTCAGGCTCTGCGGTCGGCTTATCCGGCTATTACGCCGTACCGCATTACCGGTCATGAGTTCATTGCGCCGGGTCGCAAAACCGACCCCGGACCCGCCTTCGAATGGCGTCGTTTTCTGGGCGATCTGGTCAACCAGACAGGGGGGGGCGCAGCGTGAGTTTTCTGGTTCTTTTGCTGGTCGGACTCATTATTCGCTTCACTCCATGGCGCCACGGTTTTCCCGTCGATGCCGCCGGCTTGTGGGTACGCAGGATCGTTGAGGGTGAGCAGCCGCGCCCTATATGGCAAACGCTGGCGCTGCTGGCATTGCCGATGTTGCTAGCCGTCTTTGTTTTATGGGGGCTGGAAGGGCAGCTTTACGGCCTGTTGACCTTGGCAGCACATGTCGCTCTGCTGCTGGTCGCTATCGGCCGTCACGATTCCCTCGGTTCAATGGCAGCATCATTCGAGCAAGCCTGGCAACGAGGTGACCAGGAAGCGGCTTACCACATTGCCCGTAGAGACCTGGACCTTGACGGTGAAGGACCTTCTGATCTGTTGCGTGGAGTGGACGCCAGTGTGGGCTGTGCGACCTTCCGGGATTATGTGACCCCGGTTTTCTGGTACCTGTTGCTCGGGCCTCTGGGAGCCCTGGGTTATCGGCTGCTGGAGCGTTTCCAATTACGATCCGAGCATCCTGCTCTGCCAGCGGTCAGGCGCATGATCCATGCACTGGAATGGTTGCCGGCGCGTCTTTTTGCACTGAGTCTGGCCCTGGTGGGGGATTTTGAGCGAACACTGGGGTTGGTGAACAGTTGGGTGCTGCGCTGGGAGGTTAGCGCTGACCAGGTGGTGTCCGATTGCATTGCCGCAGCCCTGGGTGATGAGCAGAGAGTCACCGGTACAGCGTCGGCAGTCCTGCAACCGGTGCGTGCACTACTTGCTCGAAGTCTCTTGGTCTGGGCGGCCTGTATAGCATTCATCAGCCTGTTCGGTTAAAGATGTCAGTCGTATTGCCGATAGCTCAGTATGAGACAATCAGAACAGCTCCTGTACTGCTTGCACGGCGGGTTGTGGAATGCGAAAGGTGGTGTTCGCCCCGCCGATATAATAAACACAAGGCCTGATCACAGGTTTTTGCCGACGCGTTTTGATGTGTGTACGGCAGAAGATACGTATTTGAGGAGATGGATGCGTGAATAGTCTGATGGCCCCCGCCATAGCGTTGATGAACCGTTTGAGTTATGGCATGAAGTTCTGCCTGATCAGCGTCCTGTTTTTTGTGCCTCTAGGTATCGTCAGCAGCATGCTGGTGGAGCAGGCATATGAACGGGTCAAGATTACCCAGCGCGCCCTCGATGGCATGACACTGGTTGAGCAGAATCTGTCAATCATGCGCGATGCAGAAATGCTGCGTGATCTGGACGTTGTGCTCGGTCAGCTAGGGCAAGGCGAGTTCGCAGCGGATCTGGAGCAGCGCACAGCGGTTTTGCGCAAGCAGGTAGTGGATGCGCTGCAAGGTCTGGATCTTGATCCGGATGACCCGCAGGCAGGCGACCTGGTGACCAAGCGTGACGAACTGATACAGGCCTACGAACAGGCTGGTCAGGAGTCGGTCCGCAATCGCGGGGCATTGACCAGTCTTGCGCTCGGCGAACTGTCCTCTCTACTGGGTTTTAGCGCTGCTTATGCTGGATTGCCCCAGGATTATGATCGCAATATCCGCCAGCTTTCCGATTTGCTGATCAACGTGACGCCTGTGATTACCCAGACACTTGGCGCCGGGCGTGCCGTTGGTTCTTATTCCATTGGTCTGGGCTATCTGAATTCCGATGCCAGTCGCGATATGGACGATCTGTTTGAAAGCATGCAGACGCTTCGCGGTGATTACGCGCAGACTCTGGACCTGGTGCTGTCGGGAGATGAGCTCAGCGGGCTGCGTGGTTCAGGACAGGTCAGTCTGGAAAGTCTCGACACCGCCGCACGTATCTTCGAAGACGATATCATCCTGGCCAGCACGCTCAGCGGAAACTGGCTGGATTATTTTAATCAGCTAACCGCTGAAATTGACAAAACCTACGCTTTCAATGGGGCGGTACTCGAGACGCTGGGGGAGGTTCTGGCCAAGCGGCTAGGCGAAAATATTCAGGCCATGACTGTGCTGATCATCTCCCTGTCAGCTGTCGGTTTGCTGATTATCTATCTCTATGCCGGTTTCTACATGGCTACGCGGCGAACCCTGAAGCGGCTGTCCGCATTGATGGGCCAGGTGGCCGATGGCGACATGACGGTACATGTCGAGGTCGACAGTCGGGATGAGCTTGGCGCACTGGCAACGGATTTCAACCATACCGTACGACGGATTCGGGATCTGATCACGCAGGTCAGCCAGACGGCCGGTCAAGTGGATCAGCAGTCGCAGCAGGTAGAGACAATTTCGGGGGAGAGCAGTCGCGCAGTCGCCTCGCAACGCTCGCAGATCGAACAGGTAGCGACCGCCATGAACGAGATGTCGGCCACGTCCCAGGAAGTGGCGCGCAGCGCCGCCAGTGCCGTGACCAGTGCCGGACTGGTGAGCAAGGAAACCATGGCCGGCCGGCAGTTGGTGGAGTCCTCCGTCGATGGTATCGAGAAGCTGGCCAACGAGATCGAGAACTCGGTCAAGGCGATTAACCAACTGGCCGATGACAGCTCTTCTATCAGTCGGGTACTTGAGGTAATTAAAGGTGTCGCCGAGCAGACTAACCTGCTGGCTCTCAACGCTGCCATTGAGGCTGCGCGGGCGGGTGAACAGGGTCGTGGCTTTGCAGTGGTAGCCGATGAAGTCAGAACGCTGGCGAGAAGAACCCAGCAATCCACCGAGGAAATCGAGCAGATGATTGCTCGTCTGCAGAACGGTGTGAATGGGGCAGTCAAGGCCATGGGGGCGAGTCATGGCATGACTGGCGCCACAGTGGACTCTTCGCTCAAGGTGCAGGACGCCCTGGCCAATATTCTCAAGGCGGTCAATCAGATAGTCGATCAGAGTGAGCAGATTGCCGCCGCGGCAGAGGAGCAGACCGCGGTAAGTCACGACATCGATCAGAATATTGTCGAGATAAATCAGGTCAGTGATCGAACTGCAGAGGGTGCGCGGCAAACTGAAGAGTCCAGCAACCGCATGAGTCGGCTGGTGCAGGAATTACAGCAGATTATCAGCGCGTTCCGCGTCTGACTGAGTAGCGTGCTTGCGCTCCAGTACAGTCCGTGCTGTTGCGCAGGCGGTTCAACGTCTTGCGGGCCTTAGGCTTCGGGCTTGGGTTTGGAATGCCATAGCACTTCGGGCGTCTGCTCACGCTTTGCGATAGCCCTGGCCATGACAAAAAGCAGGTCCGACAGCCGGTTGAGATAGATTCGCGCCTGCTCGTTCACTGTTTCTTTATTGGCCAGCGAAAGATAGCGCCGCTCTGCCCGCCGGCAAACACTGCGAGCCAGATGAGCGCTGGCTACGCAGCGCGAGCCCCCGGGTAGAATGAAGTTTTTCAATGGCTCAAGGTCTGCGTTGTATCCATCGATCAATTCCTCCAGGTCTGTCACGTCTGACTCGCCGATGATGTCATGCCCGGGTACCGCCAACTCACCGCCCAGATCGAACAGCCGATGCTGCACCGGGGCCAAAACCGAGCAAAAATCGGTCAGGTGCTGGGCCTGCAGATCAGCTATCAACACGCCCAAAAGGCTGTTCAGTTCATCGACGCTGCCCATTGCCTCGATACGAGGGTGATCCTTTTCGATGCGCCTGCCGTCGGCAAGGCCAGTCTGCCCCGTGTCGCCGGTACGGGTATAGAGTTTACTCAAGCGAAAGCCCATGGTGCGTATGCCTTTAGGAAAGTCAAAAATCCGAAGTCTGTCATTAGCGGCAAAGCCTAGCCGTTCTGAGCGCCCACGCAAAGCCTGCTATCAATCACCGGGTAGCCCAAGCATTGCCAGATGTGTCTTCAGCCTCGCGTGCAGATGCCTCATTGCTGGCACCTCCAGGCGGGCCTTTTCCGCAGCGCGGCACGCATGGCCGAGGATGTAATCTATTTCGGTACGCCGGCCCGCATGCACATCCTGACGCATCGAGGAACTGTTTTGCGCGGTTTTCAGAATGACAGTGCTGATCACATCAGGTAGCTCTGCGGCCTGTTCTGCATAGCCCTGGCTTTGCAGCAGTGACTGCAGTTCGTGGGTAAGTGCGTCGAGCTCTGCACCTGCTCTGGCGGGAATCTCACCGTTGAGGCAGTCGTACAGCGCGGTAAAGGGATTGATCGCGCAGTTGATGGCCAGTTTTTGCCATAACACACGACCGATATCTTGCTCCCAAACCCAGTCGAGCGTGGTCTGCTTGAGCGACTCCAGCCAGGGAGGACAGAGGCCCCCGGCTTCGTCACCGATCCTGGTTGTTCCCTGGCCGGCCCAGACCACATGGCCAGGCTCACGCAGCCAGGCACCGTCAGTCACGCTGGCGCAGAGCACTCTGCTGCTACGGCATAGCGCTCTGGCCTGTTGCTGGCTGCCGAGACCGTTCTGCAGCATTATCACAGCACTGTCAGAGCGCAGACGAGAAACCAGAGGCGCCAGTGCAGAGGCAACGGCGTGGGCCTTGGTGGCGACGACAAGGTAGTCCAGCGCTTCGGTGTGCGAGCCCAGCGTCGCCTCCATCAGGTATTTTTGTCGGGTACCCTGGTGCTCGAATGTGAGCATGCTGCCAGCGGCCTGCCATTGCTCAACCGCCTCGTGTGTGCGCATGATCAGGCTGACCGGGTAACCAGCCTGTATCAGCCTGCCAGCCCAGAGAAGCCCGAGGCTGCCGGCACCGAGGATATGGAAGTGCATGGCGATCAGTCCGGTTGCGGCCAGCGAACCTCGGTGATCAGGCTGGTTTCGTAGGCTTCTTCGAGGTGTTGTTCAACAAGCTCCAGCAGTTGTTCTGTGCCGGGCAAGGTCTGTCTGTCGTTCACTGCACATAGGGCCATGCCCGCACGCAATGTGAGATAGCCTTCGCTGGTCTTGAAGGCCTTGAGGTTCAAGCCATCATGGAGTCGTTTGAAACTGGCCGGTTTGCAGTCAGCGGGATCTTCAGCCAGCGTGACAATAGCGAATGTATTGGACCCCGCCCGTGCGATCACATCGGTGGGCCGGACCAGCTGCTGAAGTCGCCGCGCAATGCCTCTCAGCAACTCCTGTTGAACACCTTCACCCAGGCGAGTGGTCAGTTCCTCGAGATTCTGCACGCCCAATACCAGTGTGCAGCAGATGCCGCCGCGCGATTCGACGTTGCGTAGAATATCGCCGAGTCGTTGCAGGGCATAACGCCGGTTACCCAGAGCAGTGACATTATCGACTAGGTTGTGTTCTTCAAGTTGGCTGTTATTGGAGGCAAGGAGGCGGTTTTCATCAAGCAGCCGGTTGATTAGTTGTGTTGTGCGGTCGGCTGCATAAATGCGCGGAAGCAACTGCTCGTTCATTGACGATTTGCTGATGAAGTCGTCTACACCACGATCGAAGGCTTCGCTCAGAACGTTGTCGCCCTCCCTTGCAGTCAATAGCACCACATAGGTGTAGTGGTCGGTTTGCTCGTCGGTCTGACGAATACGCGTTGTCAGCTCCAGGCCATCCATTTCGGGCATCAACCAGTCAGCGACCATAACGCTGGCTGGGCGCTCCTCGTGCATTGTCAGCGCATCCATAGCGGAGCTGGCAAATCGGATATCGGCATACCCTGCGCGCGTCAGATTATGGCCAATAACCGCACTGCTGAACTTGGTGTCGTCCACCACCATGATGCTGAGCTGCGGGTTGGGCATTGCGGGACTCCCGGTCTGTTGTTCTGTTCGGGTTATAATGCCACGAACCTATGCAGTTGTTTTGCAATATATGTCATAAATTTTTTGTTTAGTTGAGGTAAATGCATGCCTTCTTTTGATGTTGTCTCAGAACTGGACAAGCACGAAGTCACCAATGCCGTGGAAAACTCCATGAAGGACCTTGAGCGCCGATATGACCTGCGGGGTAAGGGCAGCTTCGAGTTCAAGGACAAGGAATTGCTGGTACATATGACCGGAGATGCCGAGTTTCAGCTGGAGCAGATGCTCGAGATTCTCAGGATCAATCTGGTCAAGCGCAAGATCGATATTCAGTGCCTGGAGGTCAAGCCAGCCTTTGCATCAGGCAAGCAGGTAAAGCAGGATGTGCAACTCAGGGAAGGCATAGACAAGGAGCTGGCAAAGAAAATCGTCGGCAGGATCAAGGAATCCAAAGCCAAGGTGCAGGCGGCTATTCAGGGCGAGCAGGTTCGCGTGACAGGCAAGAAGCGTGACGATCTTCAGGAAGTGATGGTGTTGTTACGCGGGGCCGATATGGAGATGCCCTTGCAGTTCAACAATTTCCGCGACTAGAGCGAATGACAGAGAGGTAGGACGGATGGATGAGGTGATGACGCAGCTCGAAGAGCTTCAGGAAGCCTGGCTGCCAATGGTGGTGGAATACGGAAGTCAGGTCTTGTTGGCCATTGTGACATTGCTGATCGGCTGGTGGCTGATCGGCCGGCTGACTGGCGGTATCCATGTGCTTATGGAGAAACGCAATATCGACCGGACTTTGCACGGGTTTATTGGCGCACTGGTCGGCATAGGCCTGAAGGTGATCCTGCTGGTCAGTGTTGCGGGCATGATTGGCGTCGAAACTACCTCCTTTATTGCGTTGATTGGTGCTGCCGGTCTTGCGGTGGGTCTGGCATTACAGGGTAGCCTGGCCAATTTTGCAGGCGGCATGCTGATTCTCATCGTCCGTCCGATTCGCGCCGGTGAGTATATCGAGGCTCAGGGCGTGGGTGGCACCGTCGACAGTATTCAGATTTTCAATACCATTTTGAAAACACCCGATAACAAGACGATCATCATTCCCAATGGGGCCTTGTCCAACGGCAACATCATCAATTATTCCCGCCAACCCACCCGGCGTGTGGATCTGAATATCGGGATTGATTATGGCGATGATGTCAAAAAGGCCCGCGAGATACTGTTGGGGTTGGCAACAGCTGACGAGCGCGTCTTCAAGGATCCCGAGCCAGTGGTCTGGTTGGTGTCACTAGGTGATAGCTCAGTCAATCTGTCGCTACGCATGTGGGCCAAGACAGATGATTACTGGGGCGTTTACTGGGAGCTTCAGGAGTTGGCCAAGGAGCATTTCGATCGCGAGGGAATCACTATTCCGTTCCCCCAGCGCACAGTTCACATGATGACCGACTCTGCTGCAGAGTAAATTCGAATGTGCTGTCAGAAGCCCGGCCGATGCCGGGTTTTTTTATGACTTTTTTCTTACCAATAGTCTGAACCCTCACGACCGTTCCCTGTCCAGAGGGGGTAGAGGCGTGCATATAGCTCGCCCAGTTCACCAGACCATAAGGTATATTTCCATGAAGCGACTTTTAAAAACATCACTGATCATGGCCGCGATGATTCCTGCCATGGCCATGGCAGTGCCGTCCGCCGGCGACAGGGAAATCACCCTGAGCGGGGCTGGCGCCAGCGACAAGGATTTCGATCAGAATGGAATATCAATGCAGGGTAGCTGGGGCGAATACTTGAGCCCATCTTCGCTGTGGGGCGTGCGCCAGAGCATCGGCATAAGTGACTCTGAAGGTGAGGAGACCAACTTTGATGGCTCCACACGCGTTTTCTATGATTATCATTTCGGTACTGGCGATACTCGTCCGTTCATTGGTGCGAGCATCGGTGGCATCTATGGCGAGCAAGTTGATGAGAGCTTCATTGCCGGCCCCGAGATCGGCGTCAAGCATTGGGTCAAGGAAGACGTGTTCATCACCGGCATGATGGAATATCAGTTCCTGTTCAAGAGTGCCAGCGATGCTGATGATCGCTACGACGACGGAGCGATTTTCTACAGCGTAGGTGTCGGTTACAACTTCTGACAGTCAATTTTATTTGGTTTTTTTGCGGCGCCGCGTCTTAGCGGCGCCGTTTTTTTATCTACTTCCGACAGGCTCCTCGCATTGATCAATCCATCCCCGGGCGCTTCAGTCTGTCAGGATGGGCCACCCTCAGCAGCATGAACGCCAGAATGATAGCCGGTAGGCCTGTCAGCGCAGTGAGCATGAAAAAGGTTACCCATCCGGTGTTTGCCGCCAGCATCCCGGTAAAACCCGCTGCGAATTGACCGGGGAGGGTCATGATCGAGCTGAAAAGGGCATATTGAGTCGCGGTGTAGGCTGTATTGGTCAGACTGGACAGGTAGGCAATGAATACCGAAATGGCCAGCCCCCCGGTGATATTGTCGGCAATGATGGCCATTATCAGGCCATACTGTTCGGGTCCGATATGCGCGAGCCAGGCGAAAGTCAGGTTGGTTGCCGGTGCCATGAAGGCCGTAAGCAGCAGGATAGGCGCAATGCCGAAACGAGCTACCAGTAGCCCCCCAAGAGCGGCTCCCAGCAGTGTCATGCCCAGGCCAAAGGCAGCCGCAATATTGGCGATCTCCGCCTTGCTGAAGCCCAGGTCCAGGTAGAATGGGTTGGCCATAACTCCCATGAAAATATCGCTTATGCGAAAGGTCGCGATAAAAGCCAGGATGACTAGGGCAGCCTTGCCGTAGCGCTGAAAAAACTCGGCGAAGGGACACACCATGGCGCCAATGAACCAGGCGGTCAGATCCCGGCGCCATCCCGCATGACTGGTTCGGGCCAGATAGTCACTCACCCGGTGCTCCAGTTCCATCGTTGAATGCGTCACGTGCACCGCAGGCTCGGCGATGATCAGCGTGGTAAGAATGCCAACCCCCATCAACCCGGCCATGGCTGCATAGGCAATAGTCCAGCTATCCAGCGACGCTAGATGCAGTGCGCCAGCGCCTGCGGCGAGAATGGCTACTCGGTAGCCAGTTACATAGGTCGCTGCCATAGCGCCCTGGCGATGCTTGGCCTCGGCCTCCACGCGGTAGGCATCGATCGCAACGTCCTGGGTTGCAGAGCCGAACGCCGCGAGAACTGCCCAGAGCGCAACAAGGGTAAGGTTTTCCCTCGGGTCAGTGAACGCCATGCCCAGCAAGGCAACGGCAATGACCAACTGAGCCAGCAACATCCAGGCCCGGCGACGTCCCAACCAGCGACTCAGAAGGGGCAGGGGAGCGCGATCAATCAGCGGCGCCCAGAGAACCTTGATTGAATGCGCCATGCCGACCCAGCTGAGAAAACCAATGGCGGTAAGCTCGACACCCAGGTCACGGAGCCAGGCGCTGAAGGTGCCGCCGACCAACAGTAATGGCAAGCCCGCGGAAAACCCCAGGAAGAGCATGCCGATAACACGTGGTTTAAGGTAGACGCGTAGCCCTTCACGTTCGCCGATGGAGGTGGTGGCTACGCCATTGGTTTCGGGGTCGATCATGCTGCTCCTGTTCTTCTGGTTCAATCCGGCCAGCCGTACCGTTTCATGTCGACCCGGCGATGGGTGATGATGATACCTTCGGCGAGGAGCCGTTGATATTGCTCCTGACCCGCTGGATGGTCAGGAGGTAATGAAAGCTGGCCCTGGCTGTTGAGAACCCTGTGCCAGGGAAGCGTGGTGCCCTCCGGCAATTGCCCCAGCCAGCGCCCTGCCAGGCGTGCTCCGCGCCCCATTCCGGCCAGTTGCGCCAGTCTGCCGTAACTTGTGACACGGCCTTCCGGAATACTCGCCAGCACTAGCAAGAAAGTCTCACGGACGGTGGCTGAACCCGTTTGCAAGTCTGAAGGCGGCATAGCTGGCTTTCGGTTTTCAGTCATGGATAATGGCGCCTCGCTGTTGCCCTCATCATATAGGTTTCACATGCTCCGTTGTCGCCCCCTGTTGGCACTTGTTCCGCTCCTAGTTACATCTACCGCCGCTATTGCTGACACGCTCTGGTTGACCAATGGTGATCGGATCAGCGGCACTATCGAACTACTTCAAGATGGTGAACTGGTCATGAATACCGAGCTTGCTGGCCGTCTTCGGGTCAAAGTCGAGAATATCAGTACATTCGAGGCAGAGCATGCGCTGCTGATCAAGACGCCGGGGCAGGCAGAAAGTTCTCTGGCGGTATCTGCGTCAGACACCTCTGGCACGGTGAATGTTCTCAATGGTGGTACGCAGCCTGTGCTGCTGGAGATTAGTACAATCCAGCAAATGCTAGAGCCCAACCCCATCATCGAAGACTGGGTCTGGTCAGGGGATGCAACTGCGGCGCTGGACATCAAGAATACGACCACGGACCAGCGCGATCTGGACCTGGCCTTTGACACCCGTGCGCGTCATGGGGATTGGCGGCATGTGGTGGGCGGGGAGTTCGAGCGCGACTACCGTGACGATGTGAAAAGCCGCCACGTATGGCAGGCCGACTATGACGTGAGCTGGTTCTTCGACGAAAAATGGTTCTGGCAGACTGCCGCAGGATATGAACGCGACCATATCGAGGAAATCGCCCGCCGCAAGCAGTTCGGTATGGGGCCGGGTTACGAGTGGTGGAATGACGCCCTGGGGCGCTTCGAGACATCGGCACGCCTCGACCGTGTGGAGCTTGAAAGCCGTGATGGCAGCACCGATACCTTTAACGCGCTGGGATTGCAGTGGGAGTTGCGCCGGTATCTGTTCAGTAAACGCTTTGAAGCGATTCACAACGCTGAAGCATTGATTCCAGACGATCCGGCGATCAATTTCGGTCTGGACGCGGAATTGGGCATTCGCTATCTGGTCAACAGCTGGGCTTCACTGAGTCTGCTTACCGAATGGGATTATGTGAATGGTAATTCGCAAAACAGTATCAACCACACCCGCTACCGGCTGGGTTTTGGGATAGGTTGGTAGCGGCCTGGGTTAAAAGGGCAGGAAGAGTAGTGGCGGGTTGGTCGAAGCCAGCCCCGCCAATATTCCTTATTACAGGCGAATACCGCCGTCCAGCTCCAGTATGCGGCCGGTGTAGTAATCGTTCTCGAACAGATAGGCCGCCGAATGGGCGATTTCCTCTGGCTTGCCCATGCGCTTGAGGGGAATGCCGGAGGTCATCTTTTCCAGCGCCTCGGGCTTCATGCCCGCGGTCATGTCGGTCTCGATAAAGCCGGGTGCGATGCCCGCGACCCGGATGCCGTAGCGTGCGAGTTCCTTGGCCCAGGTGACGGTCAGTGCTGCGACGCCGGCCTTCGCCGCCGAATAGTTCGACTGACCCATGTTGCCCGCGCGGGAGATGGACGAGATGTTGATGATCAGGCCCTGGCTACCCAGCTCGACCATCTTGGCGGCCACTTCCCGGGTGCCGAGAAAGACGCCGGTCAGGTTTACGTCGATGACTGACTGCCACTGCGCCAGGCTCATCTTCTGGATCTCGCCGTCGCGTGACTTGATCAGCAGCCCGTCACGCAGGATACCGGCGTTGTTGATCAACCCGTTGATGGCGCCAAAGTCGGTTGCTACCTGGCTGACCATATCGATTACCTGCGCTTCGTCGGCGACGTTGCAGATGTAGGAGCGAGCATCGCCGCCAGCTTTCTTGCAGGCATCGACTGCTTCGTCCAGGCGATCCTGATTGAGGTCAATCAACGCCAGCCGGGCCCCGCGGCCCGCAAGATACTCGGCCATGGAACGACCCAGGCCCTGACCGCCGCCGGTCACGATGATCACACTGTCTTTCAGTTGCATAATTGGCACCTCTCATAGCCAAGGGGATCTTATCGGGGGCAAGCATGCCCGACTCCTGCCGATTTTTGAATACCCGCGGGTGCGTTTCGGTCATCGTTTGACCTGGGAAAGGACAAAAGACAGCGTTGGCTGGCGGTTGAAAGCCGGTTGTGGCGTACCCATATACATACTTGACTGAATAATTTTCGAGGTTCGCATGCCATTAGTGCGTTTTACATTGCTGGCCATACCGCTGATTGAATTGGCGGGTCTGATATTGCTCGGCCAGAGGATAGGTGTCGGTATGACCCTGTTGTGGGTTCTGGCCAGCGGCATTCTCGGCGTGGCCGTTATCCAGAGTCAGGGCTGGACAATGCTGCAACGGCTGCAGGCCCGCATGGCCCAGGACAGCTCACCCTTTGGTGTTCTCAAGTCAGGCATGTGGGGTGTGCTTGCCGGCATCTTGCTGGTTTTCCCCGGTGTGCTGACCGACGCTGCAGCCCTGGTATGTCTTTTATTGGCCTGGCGCTATCGCGGTCAGCTCCAACCCGGTGACCCGGGCGGTCCCGGCGTCTGGCGCCAGGGGGACCATGACGTCATTGAGGGTGAGTGGAAACAGGGCAAAGAAGAGCAGATCGATCGCGACAAGCCTGCGGATCGAGAGTGAAAAAATTTCCATGGAGCCCTTGAAATCGTTTTCGCGGGCCCCATTAACGCTTCACCAGTTTTACAGGCTCCCAGTGGGGGCTCAACAAAACAGTGACGTCGCCGTTGGCGCGTCCCTCGGGTCGAAAGGCCCGGTTAACTTGAGAGGCCGGCTCGCCGGCAATCGACATCAATATTGGGAGAGATCTAACGATGAAAATCCGTCCGTTACACGACCGCGTAGTGGTTCGTCGCAGTGAAGAAGAGACCAAGACCGCTGGCGGTATCGTTCTGCCCGGTTCCGCAGCAGAAAAGCCGAACACCGGCGTGGTGCTGGCTGTGGGCACCGGTCGCATCCTGGATAATGGCGATGTCCGTGCTCCAGCTCTCAAAGAAGGCGACAAGGTTGTCTTCGGCCCTTATTCAGGCAGCAACACTATCAAGATCGACGGCGAAGACCTGTTGATCATGAGCGAATCCGAAATCTATGGCGTGTTGGAAAGCTGAGTTAAGCGCTTCTGACATTCTCTGAACGACATTATGGAAGGAAAGTAAAAATGGCTGCTAAAGAAGTTAAATTCGGTATCTCTGGCCGCAACAAGATGCTGGCTGGCGTGAACATCCTGGCCGACGCGGTCAAGGCAACTCTGGGGCCAAAAGGCCGCAACGTCCTGATCGAGCGCAGCTACGGCGCGCCGATCATTACCAAGGATGGCGTTACTGTTGCCAAGGAAATCGAACTGAAAGACAAGTTCGAGAACATGGGCGCCCAGTTGGTCAAGGACGTCGCATCCCGCGCCAACGATGACGCTGGTGACGGTACCACTACCGCTACCGTGCTGGCCCAGGCAATTGTGACCGAAGGTCTGAAGTCTGTTGTTGCCGGCATGAATCCGATGGATCTCAAGCGGGGCATCGACAAGGCGACCATCGGTATCGTGGCTGAGCTGAAGAATCTGGCCAAGCCCTGCGCTGATTCCAAGGCCATTGCCCAGGTAGGCACCATCTCCGCCAACTCCGACGAGTCCATCGGCAAGATCATTGCCGAAGCGATGGATCGCGTAGGCAAGGAAGGCGTTATCACGGTTGAGGAAGGTTCCGGCCTGGATAACGAGCTCTCCGTCGTAGAAGGTATGCAGTTCGACCGCGGTTACCTGTCTCCCTACTTCGTCAACAAGCCCGAGACCATGTCTGCCGAGCTGGATAATCCGTACATCCTGCTGGTCGACAAGAAGATCTCCAACATCCGTGAAATGCTGCCGACCCTGGAAGCTGTGGCCAAATCCGGCCGTCCGCTGATGATCATTGCCGAAGATGTTGAAGGCGAAGCGTTGGCTACCCTGGTAGTCAACAATATGCGCGGCATCGTCAAGGTGGCTGCCGTCAAGGCGCCCGGTTTTGGTGATCGCCGCAAGGCCATGCTGCAGGACATCGCCATCCTCACTGGCGGTACCGTGATCAGCGAAGAGGTCGGCCTGAGCCTGGAAAACACTGGTCTTGAGCACCTTGGTCAGGCCAAGAGTGTGCAGATCAACAAGGACAACACTACCGTTATCGATGGCGCCGGCGCCAAGCAGGACATCGAAGCCCGTGTTGGCCAGATTCGCAAGCAGGTCGAAGACACCACTTCCGACTACGACAAAGAGAAGCTGCAGGAGCGTCTGGCCAAGCTGGCTGGGGGTGTTGCAGTAATCAAGGTCGGTGCTGCTACCGAAGTCGAGATGAAAGAGAAGAAGCACCGGGTTGAAGATGCCCTGCACGCCACTCGCGCAGCCGTCGAAGAAGGCGTGGTACCTGGTGGCGGTGTTGCTCTGGTTCGCGCTCTGCAGGCGATCGAAGGGATGACCGGTGACAATGAGGATCAGACCGTCGGTATCAATTTGCTGCGTCGTGCAGTCGAGGCGCCTTTCCGCCAGATCGTTATGAACGCCGGCGAAGAAGCCTCCGTTGTCCTGAACAAGGTCAAAGCGGGCGAAGGCAACTACGGTTACAACGCTTCCACCGGCGAGTACGGTGACATGATCGAGATGGGTATTCTGGACCCGGCCAAGGTAACCCGCAGCGCGCTGCAGGCTGCTGCCTCCGTAGCCAGTCTGATGATTACCACCGAAGCCATGATTGCCGAGCTGCCGGAAGACGACAAGCCCGCAATGCCTGACATGGGCGGCATGGGTGGAATGGGTGGCATGGGCGGCATGATGTAAGCCGACTGCCTCCAGGCAAGACCCGAAACCCGGCACCGCAAGGTGCCGGGTTTTTTTATCTGCAGATTCAGGGAAGATGTGAATTCGGTAGCCTGAGACTGGTGCCTGAGATAAATGTTCCTGTTGTGCAGTGTCTTTTTTGTAAGTGTTTGCCTACAAGCTTTGTAAGCAAAATCTGCCAGCGGCTGTCAGCACTTGGTAGATTTTCTCTCAGAAAAATAGTAAGTGCTTGAAAAATAAAGTTATTAAAATATGAGAATGGTGTTTTAGCGCTAAATTTCACACTTGCTTACATTGGGTTGAGCAGTATTATGTACCCATGTGTGACGGATCACGCAGTCAGGCAGGATGCCAGACAGGGATCATCAGGGTGATGGAGTCAGGACGACTGGATAAGGATTTCACATAGGGAATGAAAGAGTGGGCGGGTTTATCCCGCCCCTTTTTTTGTCTGCGATTTGAGTTTTCAAGAGGCAGACATGAAAAAGCCGGCGCATTGGCCGGCTTTCAATTCTTCGACTGCGAGACGCCTCAGCGCTCCAGGTATTGCAGCTTGTCAGGCACGCCATCCCACTCTTCAGCGTCGGGCAGGGACTCTTTCTTCTCGGTAATGTTCGGCCAGATCTCTGCCAGCTCGGCATTGAGCTCAGTGAACTCCTGCATGTCTTCCGGCACTTCGTCCTCGGAAAAAATGGCATTGGCCGGGCATTCTGGCTCGCAGAGGGCGCAGTCAATACATTCGTCGGGGTGAATAACGAGGAAGTTTGGACCCTCGTAGAAGCAATCGACGGGGCAGACCTCAACGCAATCGGTGTATTTGCACTTGATGCAGTTGTCTACAACAACAAAAGTCATGGCGGGGTCTCCGGAATAAGTCGGTCTTGATTAATGGCGCGTAGTCTAGCAGTTTTTGCATTCTGGTACAGAGCGACGATGATATTTGCCGAAGTTCGCAACATGATCGCCGCGTCTTAATGCAAATATCTCTCATTTACAGGCATTATTTGTGCTCCGCCTTCCACTCATAAAGCAGCTCGAGTGCCTGTTTGGGGGTCAGCTCGTCGGGCTTGAGTTGGTGTAATTGCTCGACCAATGGATGCGGCGCCATTGCAAACAGGTCGTTCTGCAGAGGTTTTTTTTGTGTCGGCGTTTCGGGCTTGCCCTGTTGGCTGAGACTCTGTTGCTCCAGCGCCGCCAGATGCTCACGCGCACGATCTATTACCTGACGTGGCACGCCAGCCAACTGGGCTACCTGCAAGCCGTAGCTCTGGCTCGCGGGGCCCGGGAGTACGCTATGCAGAAAGACGATGCGCTCATTATGCTCGGTGGCATTAAGGTGCACGTTGGCCACACCCGGGTCAGTATCGACCAGGCCGGTGAGCTCGAAGTAGTGGGTGGCAAAGAGGGTGAATGCGCGCACCCGGGCCAGATACTCGGCCGCTGACCAGGCCAGCGACAGGCCATCGAAGGTGCTGGTGCCGCGGCCCACTTCATCCATGAGTACAAGGCTAGCGTCGGTGGCGTTATGCAGGATGTTGGCCGTCTCACTCATCTCGACCATGAAGGTTGAGCGACCACCGGCCAGGTCATCACTGGAACCGATACGGGTGAAGATGCGGTCCACCATGGACATTTCCACGGTGCGTGCCGGCACAAAGCTGCCGATATGCGCGAGCAGCACGATCAGCGCGGTCTGACGCATGTAGGTCGATTTACCACCCATGTTCGGGCCGGTAATGATCAGCATGCGGGTGTCGGGATCCAGGTGCAGATCATTGGCGACAAATGGACCGTCCAGAACATGCTCCACGACCGGGTGCCGGCCTTGTTCTATGCACAACTGGCTGCCCTGGATAAAGGTTGGCCGCTGGTAATCCAGCGTGCTTGCACGCTCGCTCAGCGTGGCGAGCACATCGAGTTCAGCCAGGCCCGCAGCGGTGTCCTGTAGACGTGCCAGGTCTTCATTGAGACGGTCGAGCAAATCTTCGTACAGTTGTTTTTCACGGGCAAGAGCGCGGCTGCGTGCAGACAGGGCTTTGTCCTCAAAGGTTTTCAGCTCAGGGGTAATAAAGCGCTCAGCGCCCTTGAGCGTCTGGCGTCTTACATAGTCGGCTGGCGCCTGAGCTGACTGGCCCCGAGACAGTTCGATGAAATACCCGTGTACCCGATTGTAGCCGACCTTCAGGGTGGAGAGACCGGTGCGTTCGCGCTCACGGGTTTCCAGGTCGATCAGGTATTGCCCGGCGTTTTCGCTGATATTCTGCAGTTCGTCAAGGTCCGCGTCGTAGCCTGGCTTGATTACCCCGCCGTCGCGCAGGACCGCCGGGGGATTTTCAATCACGGCCCTTTGGAGCAGTTCGGCCAGTTCCGGATACACGCCGACTTCCCCAGCCAGATGTTGCAGATGCGCTGTTTCCAGAGGTTCCAGGGCCTGTTGCAAGGCGGGCAGGGCGGCGAGGGAGTCACGTAGACGCGCCAGGTCCCGCGGGCGCGCCGAGCGCAGCGCGATGCGAGCAAGAATGCGCTCAATATCGCCAATACCCTTGAGTGCGGGTTGTAATTCCTCGTGGTAATGCTGCTGTAAAAGCGTAGTGATGCTGTCCTGTCGTGCTTGCAGTACCTTTGCATCACGCAACGGGCGATTCAGCCAGCGGGCCAGCAGACGGCTGCCCATGGCGGTGGCGGTATGATCGAGCACGTCCAGCAAAGTGTTGTCGCGCCCGCCGGACAGATTGCTGTCGATTTCCAGGTTGCGCCGGCTGGCACTGTCAATGATCACGCTGTCCTCGAAACGCTCCAGAATGAGGCTACGGATGTGCGGCAACGCGATACGTTGGGTTTCCTTGGCGTAACACATCAGCGCACCGGCCGCACCCAGCCCCAGCGTCAGGTCGTTGCAGCCGAAGCCGACCAGGTCCTTGGTGCCGAATTGTTGGGTCAGAGATTTGAATGCGCTATCGCGATCAAACTCCCAGGGTGCTCGTCGGCGCACCGCACGACGTCGCTCGATTGGCGTGTTCGTCTCCCAGTCATCGGGTATCAGCAATTCTGCAGGTGCCAGTCTCTCTAGCTCACCCAGTAGTGTTTCCCAGCCCTGTAATTCCATCACACAGAAACGCCCGCTATTGATATCCAGCGTGGCCAGGCCAAAACCTCGCTCGCTACCGACCAGTGCGGCCAACAGGTTGTCGCGCCGCTCGTCCAGCAAAGCCTCGTCACTGACCGTGCCGGGTGTGAGGATGCGAACCACCTGCCTTTCTACCGGCCCCTTGCTGGTAGCCGGATCGCCGATCTGTTCGCAGATCACCACAGACTCGCCAAGCTTCACCAGTCGGGCCAGATAACCTTCTGCGGCGTGATAGGGAATGCCGGCCATCGGAATGGGTTGGCCGCCGGACTGTCCGCGGGCAGTCAGGGTAATGTCGAGTAGGCGCGCAGCTTTTTTCGCATCATCAAAAAACAGCTCGTAGAAATCCCCCATGCGATAAAACAGCAGCTCGTGCGGATGGTGCTGCTTGATCCCGAAGTACTGCTGCATCATCGGTGTGTGGCTAGATCCGGATGGCTGGTTTCGAGCTTCTTTTTTCATCTTAATCCATTGAAAATCAGGTTATTTCATCGCATCGCACAGAGTCGCGCAGGGGTTTCAGCACATGGATCTGGAGGGAGCGACTGGGGTAGCGCGCCAGAGTAGCAAACCGGCAAGGTCAAAAACAGTTGAAAACATCAAGTGCCACCACCGGATAACCCGGGGGATGAATCCGTAGTTGGAGACTGGCATAGTCTATTCAGTTTTATGAGAGGAGTGCGCATGTCGAACTATGATCACTTGATTGACGCTACGGCCGCCCGGCTGGGCAATGTATTGCAGCGTCACGGCTTGAATGTGAGTGCAGCAGAATCTTGCACCGGAGGCGGCATCTGTGAGGCCATCACTCGCGTCAGTGGCAGCTCTGCCTGGTTCCAGACGGGCTTTGTCACCTATGCCAATCAGAGCAAAAGCCGTTGGCTGGGCGTGCATGAGGGTGATCTGCAGGCTCATGGTGCGGTAAGTGAGCCGGTGGTGCGCGCGATGGCCAGTGGTGCGCTGGCAGCCGCTGAAGCTGATATTGCGGTCGCGGTAAGTGGCATCGCCGGTCCGGATGGTGGGACCGCAGAGAAGCCGGTGGGCACGGTATGGTTTGCCTGGGCCCTGCGCGACGGCACAGTCAGCTCCGGCTGCCGCCGTTTGCAGGGCAATCGCCGGGAAGTGCGCGCCCAGACCGTTTTGCACTCTCTGGAGGGCCTGATCAAGGCCGCAGAGCAGTTGGCTGTGAGCCAGTCCTCAACCTGATTAAACAAGGGGTAGGCGGCGGCAGACTTCTGTGAAATAATACTGACCATATATACAGTAGTTTTCGTTTTCCGGGCACTCGCGTACCCGCCACTCCAAGAGGATGCACAATGGACGACAACAAGAAAAAGGCGCTTACGGCTGCCTTGAGTCAGATTGAACGTCAGTTTGGCAAGGGTGCGGTGATGCGCATGGGTGATCAAGAGCGTATGGCCATCCCGTCAATCTCAACCGGTTCCCTGGGGTTGGATATTGCCCTGGGCCTGGGAGGTTTGCCCAGGGGCCGGGTCGTCGAGATTTATGGTCCGGAATCTTCAGGTAAAACCACACTGACTCTCTCGGTCATTGCCCAGGCGCAGAAGCAAGGTGCTACCTGTGCTTTCGTTGACGCAGAGCACGCACTGGATCCCGAATATGCCGGCAAGCTTGGTGTGATCGTGGATGATCTGCTGGTTTCTCAGCCTGATACCGGTGAGCAGGCTCTGGAAATTACCGACATGCTGGTACGCTCCAACGCGGTCGACGTAATTGTCATCGACTCGGTAGCAGCCCTGGTACCCAAGGCCGAAATCGAGGGCGAGATGGGTGATCACCACGTCGGTGTGCAGGCCCGCCTGATGTCCCAGGCCCTGCGCAAGATTACCGGTAACATCAAGAACGCCAATTGCCTGGTTATTTTCATCAACCAGATCCGCATGAAGATCGGCGTGATGTTCGGCAACCCGGAAACCACTACAGGTGGTAACGCGCTGAAGTTCTACTCCTCCGTCCGTCTGGATATCCGCCGTACCGGCGCGGTGAAGGAAGGCGACGAAGTAGTGGGTAGTGAGACCCGCGTCAAGGTAGTCAAAAACAAGGTGGCGCCTCCGTTCCGTCAGGCTGAATTTCAGATCCTCTACGGTTCCGGCATCTATCACAATGCCGAGATCATCGATCTGGGCGTGCAAATTGGCCTGGTCGAGAAATCCGGCGCCTGGTATGCCTACAAGGGCAACAAGATTGGCCAGGGCAAGGCCAATGCAGCCAAATACATGGCCGAGAATCCGGCCATTGCCGACGAGATCGAGAAGGCTATTCGTGATCAGCTGTTGCCCAAGCCCAGCAACGCCAAGGCAGCGGCTGTCGAGGCCAGCGCCGACGTTGATCTGTAATCTGACGCGACATCATGTTTGGTCGTCAGCAGCAGCTTGAAACGCCCCAGGAAATCCGGCGCAGCGCGCTGGACTTGCTGGCGCGACGTGAGCATAGCCGGCTCGAAATGCTACGCAAGCTAAAGCTGCGTGGCGCTTCTACCGACCAGTGTGAAGCAGTGATCGATCAATTGCAGGAAGATGGCCTACTAAGCGACGAGCGATTCTGCGAGGCCTACGTGCATGCCCGGGTTCAGCGTGGTTACGGCCCGCAGCGACTTGCAGAGGAGTTACGCGAGCGCGGCGTGGCCGAGCATCTTGTCAGCGACGTGCTGGGACTGGACTGGGATTGGTCCAAACGGGCCAGCGTGGCATTCGCCAAACGCTTTCCTGAAGGCCCTGCAGAAGATCTCAAGCAGCGTGCGAAACAGCTCAATTTCATGCGCTACCGGGGTTTCGCAGATTTTCGACTCGATTGACGTAATTGATAAGTGCTCTTAACCGGCCCTGATGGCGGCCGTTAAAGCTGAATACCAGACGATGCATTCCATCCAATTCTGGCTCATCCGGATCTGGGCATCCGGTACCTACCTGCTCGAAATCCCCTCCTTCGCAAATATCATTGAATTGTTCGTTGATCTGGTCCAGTGTGAGATCGCTCAGTGGCTTGTGCATCCGCAGCTGATAGCGCCTATCAACCCATCTGGATGAATGGTAATTGCTGTAGAAGTGCAGAATTTCCTGCATGGCCTGATCAGGTGAGCGCGCCAGTGTGATCAGATTGAAGTCGGCCTCAAGTATGTATCCCTGATCACACATCTGGTTTTTGAAAAAAGTCAGCAGACCGTCCCAGAAGCCACCATCGGGAACGTCGAGCAGGATAATGGGTACTACCGGACTCTTGCCGGTCTGGATCAGCGTCAGCACCTCCAGGGTTTCATCCAGAGTGCCAAAGCCTCCCGGGCATAGAACCAGCGCGTCAGCTTCCTTGACGAAAAACAGCTTGCGCAAAAAGAAAAATCTGAAACGCAGGTCATGATCTGTGTTGTATACGATGTCGTTGGAGCGCTGCTCGAACGGCAAGGTGATATTGAAGCCGAGACTGTTGTCCAGACCGGCCCCTTCATGAGCTGCACCCATGATGCCATTGCCAGCTCCAGTGATGGTCATATAGTCATTCTGGGCAAGGGTTCTGCCCATATCGCGTGCCAGGGCATACAGCTGATGGTCAACGTGGGTTCGAGCCGAACCGAATACGGTTACCTTGCGGCGGCGCTTGAACATCTCGAGTCGGGCGAAGGCCTGCTCGAGTTCGGCAATGGTTTGCAGCATGATCTTGGCGTCCCAACGGTCCCTGTCAGCCTGTGCCATGCGTACGATGTTGAGAATCATCTCACGGTAGAGCGGAGCGTTTGCGCTATTGCCAGCGCTGGCATCGACCAGCGCATCGATTTTTTGCTGTAACCCCGTTCCACCGGTCTGCACATGCCGTGTCAGGTAGTCCGCCGGGTCTTTGTCATCGGTCATCGACAGTTCCAGTATCAGTTTGCATGCTCGTCAAAACGCTATTTGCTCATCCAGCTCCGGGATAGTTGCCAGCCAGCCAAGGCGGGCTTTTATCGCCGCTGCAAGCGCTTCGCTCTTTTCCAGCTCACCATGCACCAGATAGATTTCAGGACTGCGTTTGAAGTGCCCAAGCCATTCAATGAGTTGTGACTGGCCGGCATGTGCGGAAAATCCACCGAGTGTATGCAGATGCGCCTTCACGGCGAGGCTCTGATGAATAATGCGTACGTTTTTCTCACCGTCGACCAGTCGACGGCCCAGGGTACCCTTGGCCTGGAAGCCGGGCATGATGATATGGCAATCATCACGCCAGAGATTGTGTTTGAAGTGATGGACTATACGGCCGCCGTTGCACATGCCTGCGCCGGCAATAATAATCGCGCCGCCGTAGACGCGGTTGATTGCCATGGATTCCTCGGTGCTTGGCGTGCATTTGAGGATCGGCAGCCAATGCTTGAGATCCCCTTTTTTCTGGCTTTCGATCAGTGCTTTTTCAGCAGGTTTGAAGTCCTTGCGAAAACGATCGTAAATCTCCGTGGCAGCGATCGCCATGGGGCTATCCAGAAATACAGCCTGTTGCTTGAGCGTGCCGGCCTGATAAAACTTGCCCAGATAGTAGAGGATGTCCTGGGTTCGACCTACGGCAAACGACGGGATCAGGACATTACCGCCGCTGGCCCAGGCGGCATCGAGTATTTGCTGGAACTCCTCCAGGGTCTCGTCCAGGTTGCGGTGGTCCCGATCGCCATAGGTAGACTCCATCAACAGCAGGTCTGCCTCCTTAAGGGTTTCAGGCAGCTTCAACAGGGGCGACTGGTCATTGCCCAGGTCTCCTGAAAACACCAGTTTGCGGGTGAGGTTGTGCGCTTCATGAATGGTTATTTCCACGACGGCCGACCCCAGAATATGGCCAGCCTCATGGAAGGTAACATTGATACCATTAGCCGCTGTCGCTTCCTGACCATACTCATGGTGCTTGCACAGTCGCAGAGCGGCGTCGGTATCTTCCTGGGTATAAAGAGGTTCGAGAAGGGGCTTGCCTGCACGTTTGCGCCACTTGTTTTCCCAGTCAGTGTCCCTTTGCTGCAGGGCGGCGGCGTCGCCGAGCATGAGTTTCAGGAGTTCGGCGCAGCCCTGGGTCATATAAATAGGGCCTTTATAGCCTTCAGCCACCAGTTTGGGCAGAAGACCTGAATGATCCAGGTGCGCGTGGGAGATAATGACTGCGTCGAGGCTCTCGGGCATGAAGTCGAAGCGATTTCGATTCTGCGCCTCTTCCCGACGGTACCCCTGGGTCATGCCGCACTCCAGCAGAACCCGGGATCCATTGGCTTCCAGCAGATAACAGGAGCCGGTAACCTGGCGTATCGCGCCTTTGAAGGTGAGTAGAGCCATGTTTATATTCTCCGCCTGAAAATTCCATTGTGCCGGGCGTTGATGGCTGGTTCGTTGATCTGGGACAGTCTAGAAGGACTGACAGTGTTCAGATACAAAGCTGTGTGTCAGGACGGGCTGAGTGGTATCAGTCAGCACAAAGTGGTAGGTCAGGGTCGCGCCCATGTCCATCAGGCGGCGAAACTGCTGGTTGGAGCACACGCTGGCCTGCAACTGGCTGCGTACAACCAGGGGCTCGGACTGCAATTGGGCCGCATAAGCTTCATTGACCGAAAGGTAATTGATCAGGTGACCATCTCGCGCACTGAAGCCTTCATCGACAATGTCATCATTGAGTGGCCGAGGAGTGCCGATGCTACTTTGCTCGGCAATGTCCTCAAGGGTTTCCTGCAAGCGCATTTCCCTGAGCGATTGCGCCTGAGAGGGAAGGGCGATTAGGGTTGCAACGAGCAGGGTAGTGGACAGGGTTAACCAACGCATGAATATTCTCCATTGACCGGAATGTATGACGGACTGCAGCATTCGACCATCCCGGAGTGAACTGGTTCGTGCCAAGCCCGACCAGAGCGGTTTTGATTGTGTCAGAATGCTGGCCGAGCACCAAATCTGAAAGTGGAAATCCATGACCGAAGAGAAGTATCCCGAGCACGCGGTTCACCGGCTCCGGAGCCAGATGCGTGAAAAATCGACCAGGCCCTTTCGTGCCCGGGGCTCGTTCATGCAGCGTTGCGAGGGTTGCCTGCTTGCTCCCAGGGCATGTCTGTGTGACTGGCGACCCAGCCTGGCAACGTCAGTAGGCATCTGCCTGATCATGCATCCCCTGGAGCCGCTCAAGCCAACCAACACCGGAAGGTTGATAGCCGACTGTCTTCCCGAGACCCACGCTTTTGTCTGGTCCCGCACAGAAACGGATTCGCAGCTGGAGCACTTACTGGCAGACCCCCAATGGCAGCCGTATATCGTTTTCCCCGGGGAGTACGCGCGACCCGATCAGCAGGTGGTGCAGGAGCTACCCGAGCGCAGCGCTTCAGGTAAGCGACCGCTGCTGGTCATTCTTGATGCTACCTGGACGCAGGCCCGCAAGATGTTTCGTAAAAGTCCTTGCCTGGCTGGGTTGCCGATACTGAGCCTGCGCACCGAGCAACTTTCGCGCTATCGCCTAAGACGCTCCTGTCGTGAGGAGCATCTGTGTACCGTCGAAGTGGCCGCTGCCTGTCTGGCGCTGGCTGGCGATGAGGCCGATGCGCAGTTGCTGGGTGACTATTTCGACCTTTTTACCGAAGCCTACCTTGCGTCGCGGGCCAATCGGCCGTTCACGCTGGACACACCAGCGCATGAGCGTCTCGCGCTGCATCTGGCCAGAAAACCTAATACTCAGTGATGCCCGGCGGGCTCTTGCTGAACGGGTACTATTGCCCGTCGCCTTTCCAGAACCAGGGGCACCAGTTGCGCTACCAGCATGCCGGCGAGCATCAGGGAGCAGCCGATGAATCCCCTCAGGCTGAGTGTCTCATTGAGAACCAGCCAGCCGGCCAGCGCAGCGAATACGGCTTCCAGGCTGAGAATCACCGCGGCATGGGAGGCGATGGCATCACGTTGGGCCACTACCTGAAGGGTGAAAGCAACCCCTACGGCCAGCAAGCCGCCGTACAGAATGGCTGGCCCGGCCAGCACGATTGAGGTCCAGACAATGGGCTCAAAAATCACTGCCAGTACCAGGCTGATCACAGCGCACACCACAAATTGGCAGAAAGCCACTCGCACCGGATCGAAGCGGCTGGCCAGGGAGCTTACCAGCAACACGTGTACGGCCCAGCAGGCCGCGCCGGTCAACTGCAGCCAGTCGCCCCGTGAGATGCTGTAGTCTGCATTCACGCTCAATAACAGCATCCCGATCAATGCCATTGCTGCGCCGGCCCAGGTGCCGATGCCAGTGCGCATACCGATGAATAGCCCGAAAACTGGCACCAGAATGACGTAGAGCCCGGTGATGAATCCGGAGTTGGTCACGGTGGTAAACATCAGACCGATCTGCTGCAGGTTAATGCCCAGGGTGAGGACAAGCCCCAGAATCAGGCTTCCCAGCAGCATGGGCCGGCTAAATCGGTACCCGCCGGGAGCGGCGCGGGGCCTGGCGAGCAACACCAAAGGCAGAACTGCCAGAGCGCCGAGCAGAAATCGCAGTCCGGTGTAAAGGAAGGGGCCGACATGCTCCATGCCCTTGCTTTGGGCGACAAAGGTCGAGCCCCAGATCAGAGCTGTAATCAGCATGAGCAGGTCGGCTCGGTAGGCACTGGATTTCATGCATGGCTCCGCTTGATTGATTCCGGCGCGGAGTATGCCTACAGGTTTTGTCCAAAAACAGATACAGTTGCGCAGGATTAGCGCGTGACCGCTGGGTCGGCACAATCAGTTAATTGACGGGTTCTCCGGCGGCTGTCACGCTTTGCACCACAAAGCCAACAAAAATAACATCATTATCGAGAACATAAGGTATGGCTCCCACCTACGATATTCTGATCGCAGACGATCACCCGCTGTTTCGCAGCGCATTGCGCCAAGCTCTCGTTTCGGCCGCTGACGCGCAGCTTCAGCTCACGGAAGTGGGCAGTATTTCCGAGCTGCAGGCTAGCCTGGAAACGCGAGACAGTTGGGATCTGGTTCTGCTGGATCTGAACATGCCTGGCGCCTACGGTTTTTCAGGGCTGGTTTTGTTGCGAGGTCAATATCCGCATCTCCCCGTGGTAGTGATTTCAGCCCAGGAAGAGTCCTCCGTGGTCAATCGTGCGCGAGACTTCGGTGCCAGCGGCTTTATTCCAAAGTCTTCGTCCCTGGAAGAAATACAGCAAGCGGTGCGCACAGTGCTGGAAGGCGGCATAAGTTGGCCAACTGCAGCCGGCAGTGGCGGACCGCTATCGGAGCAGGAAAAGACCGTGAGCGCTCAGCTTGCCAGTCTCACGCCACAGCAGTTCCGCGTGCTGACCATGGTCTGTGATGGTCTGCTGAATAAACAGATCGCCTACGAGCTGAGTGTGTCAGAAGCAACTGTCAAGGCACACGTCACTGCTATATTTCGTAAGCTGGGAGTGCGTACCCGGACCCAGGCGGCACTGGTGTTGCAGCAAATGGAACTGACCCATGCGGGTCAGAGTGCATGACCAATCCGTACAAGGGCGCTACCGGCCTTCGGCGTATCTGGAATGCCTGTGGCTACTCACTGGACGGTTTGATGACGGCCTACCGCGGGGAAGCCGCGTTCCGGCAACTGGTCTGGATGGCGATCATTCTGATTCCAGTGGCTCTGGTCTTGCCGGTTGGTCCGGTTTCCAGAGCTCTATTGATTGGCAGTGTGCTCATCTCATTGATCATCGAGCTGTTGAATTCGGCTATCGAGGCGGCAATCGATCGAATATCGCTTGAGACCCATCCTCTGTCCAAGGCGTCGAAAGACATGAGCAGCGCTGCGCAAATGCTCGGCCTCATTCTGCTGGCGGTTGTCTGGGGCCTGGTTCTGCTGGAAAACTTCTAGCCCGGACTGCAACAATCGTCCGATGTTTAGACCTAAGTCGTAGTCGGGGTTGCTGGGCAAAGCCAGGGCGGCCTGACAGACTGGTCACCTTGTTCAAGGTGTCGTTACGTGATGCTTTCAGGTTTGCTGGTCGCCTCGATATTTCTCCTTTACATGGCGTTGCTGTTTGCTATCGCGTTCTGGGGCGACAGGCAGACCAGCGAGTTCAATCCGCGACTCCGTGTATGGGTTTACAGCTTGTCCCTGGCGGTCTGGTGTACCAGCTGGACGTTCTTTGGTGCAGTGGGCATGGCCGCCGATCAGTTGTGGAATTTTCTCCCGATCTATATCGGCCCAGTCATTCTGTTTCTGTTCGGGTGGCGTCTCTACGCTCGCATGATTGCGATCAGCAAACAGGAAAACATCACTTCGATTGCCGATTTTATTGCCTCACGCTACGGCAAATCCCGAGGGCTTGCGGTAGCAGTCAGCATCTTGTGCCTGGTCAGTGTTCTGCCGTATATCGCGTTGCAGCTCAAGGGTATTGTGCTGGGGTATAACCTGCTCAGCGGCTCGTCCATGACCGGCAGTGGGACCCTTGCCGGTACCAGCGGTGCCGAAGATACCGCACTCATCATCACCTTTGTCCTGGCTCTGTTCACTGTTCTCTTCGGAACCCGAAGCCTTGATGCTACCGAACACCACCGGGGCATGATGCTGGCTATTGCTTTCGAGTCCCTGGTCAAGCTCCTGGCGTTTCTGGCGGTAGGTATTTTTGTCACCTTCAGTCTGTTCGGCGGAGTGGGGGACTTGCTCCAGCGGGCCACTTCCAGCCCGGAGCTACAAGAGTACTGGCAGCGCGATACCTTGTTCACCAATCTGCTATTTCAGTCGTTCATTGCCATCCTGGCGTTTCTCTGTCTGCCCCGACAATTTCAGGTGGCTGTCGTCGAGAATATCGAACCTGGTGATTTGCGCCTGGCCCGCTGGGTGTTTCCCGCCTATCTCATTCTTGCAGGTCTGTTCGTACTTCCTATCAGCCTGGCCGGACAGATGACCCTGGGCCCGACAGTGTCGGCAGATTCCTATGTGATCAGCCTGCCACTTTTGCAGGGCAGTCCGGTCCTGGCGCTATTGGCATTCATTGGTGGCGCATCGGCGGCGACGGGCATGGTGATCGTGGCTGCCAGTGCCTTGAGTACCATGGTATCGAATGATGTTGTGTTGCCGTTGTTGCTGCGCAATCGGAACCGGCCGGAACGGACCTATGAAGAGTTTCGCGGTCTGCTACTGAATGTCAGGCGGACCAGCATTCTGGTTATTCTGTTGCTCGCTTACGTGGTGTATCGGCTGATTGGCTCGGCTGGCACACTTGCGAGCATTGGACAAATCGCCTTCGCCGCCATAGCTCAGTTGGCGCCGGCCATGTTCGGGGCGCTGTTCTGGAAACAGGCCAACCGTGCTGGCGTATTTGCCGGTCTGGCCGTGGGCAGCAGTCTGTGGTTCTACACGCTGATCCTGCCTTTGCTGGGCTGGCAGTTGGAGGGCTGGCCGCTGCTGAATACCCTTTACGGCGGTCCGCTGGATCTTCCGATGGATAACCTGACACTGGCGAGTTTGATTGCGCTGGCTGGCAACGTGGTGTTTTTCATACTGGTATCGGGGTTCAGTCGGACCCGGGTGGTAGAGCACTGGCAGGCCAGTCGTTTTGTCAGCCCTGATTCGTCGTCCTGGCAGGA
The DNA here is from genome assembly GCF_008641105.1 of Halopseudomonas salina. Next base: position 179,613 of record NZ_VTTI01000004.1, on the reverse strand, counting down.
AGGGCCCAGCCGGGCGCTGCTGCGGGTGACAGTGGATGATCTGTTACTGCTGGCTGGGCGGTTCGTTGGCCAGGAGCGCGCGCAACGCAGCTTCGAGCGTTTCTCTCTGACCCGGGGGGGCGCTATGTCCGGATCACAAATTGCCGGTAGCGCCTGGATTGCCCACAGTGAACGTCTGCTGGCTGGGGTCTTGGGCGCCTCTTCGGCCAGGGCCGTAGTCAAGACAGCAATCGAAGGCCGGGACATGCAGTTCGACGACGTGGTACGCATCGTCGATGAGGCCACCGAAGTGTTGCAGTTCAACCGCGGGCTGCTGCAAGGTGCTATCGAGAATATCAGCCAGGGAATCAGTGTGGTCGACCGCGAGCTGCGCCTGGTGGCATGGAATCGACGCTACCTGGACATGTTCGAATATCCCGAAGGGTTGATTGCGATAGGTACGCCCATTGCTGATCTGATCCTGTATAACGCTAGCCGTGGCCTGTGTGGCCCCGGTGATCCCCGTGAGCATGTGACCAAGCGCATTAACTGGATGCGCAAGGGCAACGCCCATCGTTCCGAACGGCAGTTCCCCAGTGGGCAGGTTATTGAGATCATTGGCAATCCGATGCCTGGCGGTGGCTTTGTCATGAGCTTTACCGATATCACTGAATTTCGCCGGGCAGAGCAGGCTCTGAAAGAATATAACGAGCGCCTGGAACAGCGCGTTGCCGAACGTACCAGTGAGCTGTCGAAGCTCAATCAGGCACTCACACTGGCCAAGGCTCAGACCGAGCGCGCCAGTCAGTCCCAAAGCCGCTTTCTCACCGCAGTAAGCCACGACCTGATGCAGCCCATGAATGCCGCCAGACTGTTTTCGGCGTCCTTGTCCCATCAGGCCAACCTGCCGCCCGAGGCAGAAGAGCTGGTGCACCATCTGGATACGTCCCTGCGGTCAGCCGAGGATCTGATTTCCGACTTGCTGGATATTTCTCGCCTCGAAGCCGGTCGCATCACGCCGGAATGGAATGACTTTGCCCTCAGTGAACTCTTTGAACCCTTGCGTATCGAGTTTGGCGCTTTGGCTGTCGAACGGGGTGTTGAGCTGCGCGTGCATGACAGCCAACTGCGCGTGCGCAGTGATATGCGCCTGTTACGTCGGGTGCTGCAGAACTTTCTGACCAACGCATTTCGCTATGCGGGGCGTTCCAAGGTCGTGCTTGGTGCCCGGCGACAGGGCAGTCAGTTAAGGATCGAGGTGTGGGACCGCGGGCCAGGGATTCCCGGGGATAAGCTGAGAGTCATATTCGAGGAGTTTCAGCGGCTGGACAGCCACCACACCCAGGCTGAAAAAGGCCTCGGACTGGGACTGGCCATTGCCGACGGTATCTGTCGGGTCCTGGGTCATGAGCTGGCGGTGCGCTCTTGGCCAGGCCGTGGCAGCGTCTTCAGTGTCGCCCTGCCGGTTGCCACGGCCGTCAGGCCCCGCATACGGCTGGCTGCCGTGCAACCGAGCCCTACTGTCTGCGGCGCCCAGGTGCTGTGTGTAGACAACGAGGAAAATATCCTGACCGGCATGCATAGCTTGCTCAGCCGTTGGCAGTGTCATGTCGCGGTGGCAAAGGATCGGGTGGAGATCGAGCAACTGCTGGATTCCGGATTCCGGCCGCAATTGATTCTGGTGGATTACCACCTGGATGCGGGCGACACGGGCACTGCTTTGGTCCAGTGGCTACGCGGGCGTTTGGCGGAGGACCTGCCAGGGGTGGTCATCAGTGCCGATGGTCGTAGCGAACTGGTAGCGCAGATACGTGCTGCGGGTCTGGACTTCCTGCCCAAGCCGATCAAACCAGCTGCGCTCCGGGCGTTGATCAGCCGCTATGTGAATCTGCACTGAGGCCTGTTCGCGCCAAACTGTATCTTGTGTGCTTCAACGCCAGAGCGTAGTTTCGCTCGCCTGATCGTTAAAGGGCCAAAGCATGTCACCGCGTTGCAAGTCTGCGTTAGTCGGAGCCAGGGACACCATTCCGATGCTGGTCGGCGCTCTGCCATTCGGCATAATTTTCGGCACTCTGGCCGTTTCGTCCGGGCTTTCTGCAACCGCAACCCTGGCCATGTCCGCTCTGGTGTTTGCCGGCTCGGCCCAGTTCATCGCCATTGGGCTGATTGCTTCGGGTACCGGGCTGCTGGTCATTCTGCTCACTACCCTGATCGTCAACTTGCGGCATCTGCTCTACAGCGCCAGCCTACTGCCCTATGTACGCCATCTGTCGCAGCGCTGGCGTCTGCCGCTGGCGTTCTGGCTGACCGATGAAAGCTATGCGGTAGCGCACAGGCATTACCTCAGCCCGGATGAGCCCCTGGAAGACAAACACTGGTATTTTTTCGGTTCCTGCCTGGCGATGTACAGCAACTGGTTTGTCTGCACCCTGATTGGCGTCCTGCTTGGTCGTTCGCTGCCGGAGATGGCCGAATGGGGTCTGGATTTCGCGATGGTCGCCACTTTTATCGGTATCGTCGTGCCCTTGTTACGAACCCGGCCAATGCTGGTTGCCGCGCTGGCTGCCGGGGCTGTCGCCGTGGTGGCCCACGGATTGCCTTACAAGCTGGGTTTGATGCTTGCTTCGCTCGTCGGTGTCATGGCTGGCATTGCAGCCGAGCGGTTGGTCAGCCGACCCAAGTCGGGCCAGGGAGGTGATGCATGACTTTCCATGAGATCATTTTGGTAGCGGGTATGGCTCTGATCACCTTTGCTATCCGTTACACGCTCTTTGCTGCCGGGCACCGGGTAAGGTTTACCCCCTGGGTTGCCCAGGGCTTGAATTACGTGCCGGTGGCCGTGCTCACGGCAATAGTGGCACCCGCCATGCTCATGCCTGATGGCAGCCAACTGGATCTGGGTGTGGATAACGCCTATCTCGTAGGCGGTATTGTGGCGATCATCCTTGCCGCGCGATGGCGCAACCTTTTGGTAACTATTATCGGTGCAATGTTGTGCTTCTTCGCCTGGCGTTGGTGGCTCGGGTAATCACCAGAAAGTTGCACGGCCACTGCGCACAGCGGTAACCATCAACGCCAGTGCGGCGATCGAGATCAGGGTGGTGAAGCCCAGCACGGTTGTGCCAAAACCGATCACGTCGCTGGTAAAACCGACGCCAAGCACCACAGAAGCCATTGTCAGGTATGCCATCAGGTAGAACGCCGAGATGATCCCGCCGCGCTCTGCCGGTGGTGCTACCTGGCTGATAGAGGCAATTGCCACCACCCCGGTGGCCCCGGCCCCGGTAGCAGTGGCCAACGTTGCCAGTGCAAACAGCGAGGGCGAACTGAGTAGCACTGAGCCTGCCATGATCACCAGGCCGGTGATGAGCATGATGGGCCCGGCGATCAGCAGTCGGTTGAGGGGTTGGCGTTGGCAGGCAAACTGACTAATTCCCGCCATCAACTGCCAGGCGGCAGCAAATAGACCCGCAACGGCGCGATCGCTGATGCCGGTCAGATTCATGGCCAGTGATGGACCCAGCGATGCGTAGAGACTTCCGGTAGACCAGGCCAGGCATATAGCGGCGGCCGCGAATATGAACGCACCCAGAAGCTCGCGTGGCACCTTGATGGTGGTCGGTCGCCAGTTGCGCAGCTTGAAGTTGTGCTGGCGCTGACCGAGGTGAGTGGGCCAGGGTGCGGACAGTAGCAGAATGATGGAGCCGAGAGTTAGCGCAATAATGACCAGAAAAGGCCAGAAAGCAGCGCCGGTGCCGAAGTGCAGCGCAATCGAGCTGACCGTGGGGCCCGCGAAGGCGCCGAGGGTAAAGAACAGCGCCGAAAGAGTCGCCGCACGAGTCCAGTTCTCATTGGGCTCAAGTTCTACCAGAGCGGCCGAAGCTGCTCCGGTAACCAGGCCGGTGCCAATGCCGGTCAACAAGCGCGCCAGGCCCAGGCCGTAGATATCTGTGGCCAGGAGAAATGCGCTCGCCCCGGCCAGTATGAACACCAATCCCGGCACCATCATCTGTCGTCTACCGAGTTTGTCCGATAGCGATCCGAGGATGAGCAGTGTGGTTACTACCCCAAGTACATAAATGGAAAAAACCGCTGTTAGCGCTGTGGAAGAAAACCCCCATTGATCCTTCCAGTAGGAGTACAGGGGGGTTGGCAGATTGCTGGCAAAGATCGTGGTAAAAATTGCCAGCAGGGCAGCAATCATTGCCAGGCCCCGGCGATTTTCGCCGCCGGTTGCGCTCAGTTCCGCTGTCATGCTCTGTGTCCGTAGGGGTGATGCCTGCATTATCGCAGAGAGCGGCTGCTGTTGCGCTGTTGCCTGGCATCATCAGCGGTTATGGAAAAGCCTATGGTGTCGCGCCAGATGCTGCTGGCATGTCGCCCAGGTTGTTCGCCAGGGACTCCAGGGGGAAACGGTATTGAGCATCAATCGCACGACGGAACAGCCCCCCTAGCTGCCCCAGGTCAGCCGCCGGCGCAGGCCACAGCTCGGAGTCACGGACTAATGAAGTGGTTTTCCCGTCGTCGGAAACGGTGGCTAGGGCAAAACGGAACGGGTGATAGCCAGTCATGCCCAGCCGCAGATCGGTCACTACCCACTGGCTCCCAATAAGGTCGTAGCGCAGCATGTCACGAGTGAACCAGCGTAACCTGTGATGCTGCTCCGAGCCCTCAAGGGCCAGCGCTGCTTCGCTGTAGTTTCGCGGCAACTTGACCAGTTTCGGCAGCTCGCTATCAAACCATCCGGTGAGTCCTTCGTAATAATCATCTCCGTCTACAGCCACCACCCGCCAGAGCAGAGTGTTGAAAGGCGTGGGAGAGCTGAAACGGTGCTCAGTTTCAACGCCCGCGAGCGCAAGGGCACGATCGAGCCGGTAATCCGCCATCTGCTTGCCGGCCAGGGTGCTGAGCAGATACAGACTACTGATCACCAGCGCCGCATGTTGCCAGCGCAGGCCCGCGCGATTCATGCCGATAATCAGGCCGGCGACTACCGCGAACAGCAATGGCAAGGTGTACAGGGGGTCGATAATGAAAATGCTTGAGATCGCCACCGGTGCTGTGGTCATTGGCCAGAAAAGTTGCGTCCCGTAGGTGGTGAAAGCATCGAGGAGCACGTGGGTGACGAAGATCAGCCAGATGCACAGCCATAGTCGGACTGCCGTGTAATCAGGATGGGGACGCAGGCGTCTTGCGAGCCAGGCGAGTATCAAACTCAGACCAGTGAGTACGAAAAGCGAGTGGCTGAAGCCCCGGTGGTAGGTCATGTCGGCTACCGCATCGCCGAAGTCCAGCACCACGTCCATGTCTGGCAAGGTGCCGAGCAGTGCGCCGGCAACCAGGGCTTTGCGGCCATGCCAGCGGCCTAGCATGGCGCCGCCGACGGAGGCGCCAAGCAGTGCCTGAGAAAGCGAATCCATGTGTGTTCCCCTGAACAAAAAACACCAGAATAAGTCAGTCCGGTGTGTTTTGTCCGGGCAAATCGATTCGAGTCGTAACGCCCGTTTTTATCAGAGAGCGTGCTGCTTATCCACAGCAATGGAGCGGTCCAGCAGTTCCAGCAGTTCCTTGCGCGTCTTGAGCTTGGTATTGCGATGTGCAGTCATATTCAATTTGGTCAACTGCGTGGCCATTTCCATCGCCTTGCTTTCCAGTTCCTCGGCGGATACTACCTTGTCCAGAAAACCTGCAGTTACCGCGTCTGCCGGATCGAACATTTCTGCGTTGATGACCGAGCGGTTGAACGCACTATTGGTCAGGCGTGCGCGGGCCAACTCGATGCCTACATGGTGCATCGTCATGCCGATGGCAACTTCATTCAGGCCGATTTTGAACGGGCCCTCGATTCCGATACGGTAATCGGCAGAGAGGAGGATGAAAGCGCCTTTGGCCACCGCGTGGCCGGTGCAGGCAACAATCACCGGGAAGGGGTGAGACAGCATGCGTCGAGCCAGGGTTGAGCCGGATGCAACCAAGTCCCGTGCCGCGTCTGCACTGGATGTCATGACCTTGAGATCGTATCCGCCGGAGAGAATGCCGGGTTGCCCGGTGATAACTACAACGGCCTTGTCCTGCTCGGCCTGATCAAGCGCCTTGTTGAATGCCTCCACAACAGCCGGAGATACCGCATTGACCTTGCCGTTGCTCAAGGTAAGACGCGCGATGCCATCGGAGAACTGGTAGGAAACGAGCTCGTTCATGAAATATTCCCTTTGTGTGGAGGCGACCTGACATGGTCGCGTGTGGAATGCAGTGTACCAAGATAAAGCTGACCGGCCAGTTCCGCAGTAATACGCCGGTGCCGGTCTGCACCAGGGAAAAAGGGTTTGCTAAACAGAAGCGCTTTCGGTAAATTAGCGCGCCTTGGAACCGGCCCTGCCGGGTTCGAGAATTGCGGAGAGGTGGCCGAGTGGCTGAAGGCGCACGCCTGGAAAGTGTGTATACGTTAATAGCGTATCGAGGGTTCGAATCCCTCTCTCTCCGCCATATTGCATCGACAAAGCCCCGTTTATCGGGGCTTTGTCGATTTTAATCTTCAGGTTTTCACTGCTTTTAGGAAAAGGCTACCCGTTCAAGCATCCGGTCGTAGATCTGCCTATCAGCCACATAGCAGTGACAGGAGGCTTCTTCCAGGCCGGGGCGGTCATGCACGGTGATTTTGCCCCTTTGATAGCCGATCAATCCACGGCTTTGCAGGGCCTTGGCTGCCACGGTCACACCTGAACGCCTTACCCCCAGCATCGAAGAGAGAAACTCGTGGGTGAGGTGCAGTTGGTCACCCTGGGTTCTGTCGTGGGTCATCAACAGCCAGCGTGCCAGACGTGGTTCCACTGCGTGAAAGTGGGCACAGGCTGCGGACTGGGCTATCTGACTCATCAATGCATTGAGATAGCGTTTAATCGCTTTTTTCAGGGCGGGGCTGCGTTCCAGATGATCCTGGAAGCAGGCCGATGACATGCGCAATGCCGTACCCCCTCCCTTGACCAATACTTGTATCGAGCTCTCTTGCACGCCGAGCATCAGTGACACTCCCACCATCCCCTCGTTTCCCACCATGGAAACTTCCAGACGTGCTCCGCTTTCCAAGGTCACGATCAGCGAGGCAAGGCAGTCTATTGGGAAGTAGACGTGCAGGATCCGTTCCCCAGGCTCTGCCAGTACCTGACCGAACTTCAGGTCCACCATGTCACTGTCCGCAACAAAACGCTCCAGCTCCTGAGCAGTCAGGCTATCGAGAAGTCGGTTGGGATTGGAAAGAACAGCGGTTTGATCCATTGATGCACTCCAGGCATGAAAATTTGGCCATCGGCACATGCAAAGAACATCATGGAACCCCGAGGTCAGAAAGCGATAGAAAAACAACGCTCTATCGACGACAACAGGGACAGTAACACCGGCTTTTTATCCAGTCGGTACGCTGGAGCACACATGGAAATTTATGTACGCAATCACACCTTCGCTACACTCAATCATGGTTGATCGTGCATGGTGATCAAGCGGAGTGTCGATAATTGAGCAGGCGGTCATATTCCTTTTTTACCACGGCATAGCATTCACATACCCGCCTTTCCAGGCCAGATCTGTCCAGAATGCTGATACGGCCACGGCGGTAGGAAATCAAGCCAGCCCTTTGTAGATCCCCCGCTGCGTCGGTGACGCCTTCCCTGCGCACACCCAGCATGTTGGCGATCAGTTCCTGAGTCATCACCAGTTCGTTGGTGGGCAGTCGGTCCATACTCAGCAGCAGCCATCGGCACAATTGTTGGTCCAGGCTGTGATGCCGGTTACACACAGCGGTCTGGGCCATCTGGGTAATCAGCGCCTGGGTGTAGCGCAGCAACATATCCTGCAGGCAGCCTGCACGGTTGAACTCGGTCTTCAAGAGCTGACCCTTGAGGCGATAGGCGCTGCCAGCGCTTTGAACGATGGCGCGGCTCGGCGTGGTTTCGCCGCCCATGAAAAGCGAGATGCCAACAATGCCCTCGGCTCCAACTAGGGCTGTTTCTGTAGAACTCCCATCCTCCATCACGCAGAGCAGCGAAATGATGCAATCAATGGGAAAGAAAACATATGGCATGGTCTTCCCGGACTCCACCAGAGACTCTCCCAGCGTCAGTTCGACCAGCTCCAGATGCGGCGCCAGGCGGTCGTACTCGTCTTTGGGTAGTATCGCCAGCAAATGATTCTGCCGAGGATCACGTTTCTGGGGCATGCAGGGTACTCCGTTATTGGACAGGCCCTCCTTGTGACACTCGACAGGGAGGGCTTGTTCCGGGGTGTTATTTGGCCCGAGGTTGTCGCGGGAGGGGTATCTGTGAGAGGGCGGGAGGGCATCACTTGCATGGAATCAAGCCGAGGGTTGGATTTGTTCCCTTTGCACGGCGCTGTGTACGAGAAGGCTGCTATGTACGCTAACGCACGGTGTTGGATCTGTCACGGTATTAAACTCGTTAAAATACTCATGCTGTTCAGTCTTTGATGGAGCAACATCACACAAGGATATTCCATAGTGCTTGAGGCTAATATCCGAGCTCTTCAGGTCATGATGGGGGCTGGAGCGCCTGCTTCAGACTCTCCTGAAAACCCTGACGGACCTATTGAAACGCTTCTCGACAGGTACACGCAGCTTGTGGCGCGGATCTTCAAGGTGCCCATGGCGGCAGTATCTATGGTCGACCGGAAGCATCAATTTTTAAAAGCATCTTTCGGAATTGAGGTTTGTGAAAGCTCAGTCCACGACTCTTTCTGTGCCCATGCGCTCAAACTGGATGTGCTTGAGTTGTCAGATATACAGGACGACGAATTGTTCTGTTCCCATCCCTCCGTATTGGGCCCTCCCTTTCTGCGCTTTTACATGGGTGTCGTACTGCGAGGTCCCAGCGGCAAGCCCATAGGTACCCTCTGTATCATGGATACGCTACCTCGCTTCATGAGCCGCCTGGAACGTTCCTGGTTGATTACTTTCGGCCAACAGTTCAGCGAGCTGATCAACCATGAAAATGCCTTGGCTGAGGCGCAGTTACTGCAAGTCAGTGCTCCCATCGAAACGCCGTCAGCTGATTCACTTGCCGAATTGATCCGTCTGTCAGAAAAGGGCGGAGGCTACGTGGCAGTCCTGCATATGCGTCTTAAACGGATAGACGAGATTTATCGTCGCAATGGGCCTGTCGTCAGGAACCATGTTCTGGAATGTCTCGCTGAGCGTCTGAAATCACCTGACTCCAAAGTGTTGGCCGTCCATCATCCGAGTATGGCGCGCTTTGGTGCAGTGATACCGGTGCATTCGATTCAGGATCTGTTCAACGTGATCACTGCTATTGTTGCCAAGCTGTCCAGGCCAATCATTCTCCAGGGGGTAACGATTCAGCCGGACATAGATGTGAGCATCAGCTTGTCTGACCTTGAGGGTGTGACGCTGGAAAAGCTTCTGGAAAAGGCAGAGGCGGCCCTGAACGGCCACATTTCTCATGAAGGGATACGGGTTTTCAACTACTAGTTCGTGGCAAAGCAGTGCAGCAGGAGCCTCACTGCTACTGCAGCCATTTTTGGGTGCCAGGCGGATCAGGATTGGCTTGTTTTGTTCCTCAAGTGAGAGAGCCCCGGATTTCTGGTCTAGACTTTCAGGGTCGATCCGGCCGATGTCGAGAACCGTATGACCCTGACAGGATGTCCGTGCCTTCACCGATCCAGAATGTGGCTTTGCTCCTGTCCTCACTCGGCCAGCCCTCGGCCCGAGCTGTCGTAAAACTGATAACCACAGGAGTGACCATGATGCTTCCCAACCAAACCCTCCGCCAAAGACTAAGCCTCTCCAGTTGTATTGTCGCTGTTCTGCTACTGAATCCGGCAGTTGCCGACACCATCGAGGGTTCGCTCAATGGTGAATCGAAAAGCTGGAATGTCCTCAAGCAGCAAGGCGCATCAACGGCAACTTTTTCGGAGCTGACTCCCGGCATGCAGACAGTCAGGTTGCAGGGCCATGTGGAGCAGAAGTTTGCCACCCAGGGCACCCTGAGTATCAATTTCACGTTGATGAATGGATCGCTGATAAGCCCCCCGGAAGTGACCTATTTCCATACCAATGGATTCATGCCCAACTATGGAAACCAGGATACGCCAGCCGGCTGGGAGCTTAGCATCAGCGAGATTGAAGGGGATTCGGCGCATTTTGTCGGACGATATGAGGGCACCCTGAAACTGCAGGGCAAGCCTGAGGGGAATGAACCCGAGACGCTGGAACTGGCCGTTGAATTCGATGTGCGAGCCACCAGGGATGAATAAACACCTGCGCCGCTCAGTTCATCGGCAGCGCAGGGCGCGGACGGCGCTCAGATAAATACACTGGGCTGTGTTATCTCGGCCCCATGATCTCTGCCAGGCGATCCGGTCGGGGTGCGCCCTGTTGCTGCTGCATGCGTCCCTGGTCATCCTGAAAGAAGATCGCCGGTGTGGCCTGGGCGCCAAGTTGGCTCATCAGATCGTAATTGGCTTTTAGCTGCTGCTCGATCGCCGCCGGGATCGTCTTCATCGCCACAACTCCGTCACCGGACTCATGGTCATGCAATGCCGCCGCGGGATTCTTTGCTGCGAGAATGGTGGCGGATTTGCCGGGGCTGTCTTCACGCAATATGCCGACCATGATATGCCGCAGTTGCACCTTGCCTGACTCTACCCACGGACGTGCCTGCTTCCAGAACATGCTGCAGAACGGGCAGCTGGGATCGGTGAAGGTATAGACCACGCGCTCGGCATCATCAGCGCCATCACCAATCCAGTCGCTGGCTTCCAGCTGCGCCCACATGCCTTTTGCCATGGGTTGATACACCAATTCGTCGAGATGTTTCTGGCTGATATCTGTGCCGTTGGCATCCAGCAGGGTGCCGACCAGTACGTGCTGTCCGTCCTCGGTGAGGTACAGTGCCAGGCCCTGTCCATTGAGTTTGCCGGCAAAACCCTGCAGGCCCGCGGGGGCGTCGAAGCGGCCGACAATGTCGACACCGTGCTTGACGGTAGCGGCAATGGGCGCGGGCCAGTCTTCAGCGCTGGCGAAGGGCGTCAGGGTGAATAGCAGGGCGGGGAGTGCATATTTTGCATGTAGTCGGATCATGGCGTTTCTTCCTCTTTGAGTTTGGCAATCTGGTGGGACAGGCTCGCCGCGGACAGTTCGCCCAGGTGGCTGGCGACCTGCTGGCCTTGTTCGTTGTAAAACAGGGTGGTGGGCAGCGCCTGAGAGCCGACCTGCTGGCCAAACTGACCGCCGCTGTCGAGCAGGACGTTGTGCAGTGTCAGGTCGGTGTCTTGCAGGAAGCGGATTATCTCGCCCTGGCCTTCGCCCTGGTTGATGAAGGCAAAGACAATGTCGGCTTCCCGTTGCTGGGCGTCGGCCAGTACCGGCATTTCACGCCGGCAGGGTGGACACCAGGTGGCCCACAGATTGACCACCAGCGGCCGGCCGTTCAGATCCTCAAGTGATACCTGTTCACCTTCAACGTCGAGCAGCGTCATGTCCGGGAGTTGTGTGCCTTGCTGCAGGGTGTGGAGCATGTAACTGCTCACGCCCCAGAAGATCAGACCGACTGCCAGCGCCCCGCCTAGAGGCAGGCGCAGAGTCAGGTCGCGCCAGGCAAGCCACAGGCCTGCAGCCAGCGCCGCTACGATGCCCGGCCAGATGATGAAACCGCCATCGCGGATGTCGATTACCTGCCAGAGGTCGTCTCTGTAGTGATCGAAATAAAGGGCCACAAACGCCAGGCGGGCGACGCCCAACCCCAGCAGCAGGAGATTGAACAGGTGTTTTTCCGGATTGCGCTCGCGGTGACGCCCCATCCACCAACCGGTCAGCGTCGCCAGAAACAGACTGACCAACATTATGAGATGTGAGCTGGCCATCGCCAGCGGGCCGATATTGACTGTCAGCATTAGCCGTCCTCACGGGTGGTTTGCCACGACTGCATGAATTCACTCGCGTTGACTTCGCCGGTGATGCGGTGGGCGCGTCGCTCCTCGCCATCTGGCCCGAACCACAGAAGGGTAGGCGGGCCATGAATAGCATAGCGCGAGAGCAATTCACGGCTCGCGGCGCTGTTGGTAGTGACGTCCGGTCGCAACAATCTCACGCCATCCAGGCTGGCCATCACATCGGCCTTGCCGAACACGTTCTGTTCCATGATCTTGCAGGACACACACCAGTCTGCGTAGTAGTCGACCAGTACCCATTCTCCAGCTGCCCTGGCGGCGGCCAGTTGCTCATCCAGCTCGGCGGGCGTATCCAGGGTGGTAAAGGCGTCCATATCGCTCTCTGCCGGAGCGGCTGTGGCCGATGCACTATAGACTGCCAAGGGTTGCCAGGGATTGATCGCACCACCGGCAGCGCCCAACAGCAGCGTCAGGCCCCAGACGCCCGCGAGCGTGGCGGCGGTATGCAGCATCGTGCTGTGAGTGCTGCCGCGGGCTGTATGCATCAAGGTGATGGCAGCGCCCAGCAGGAATACGGCTATCAGGCCGAGCCACAGGGAGGCATCCAGCGCCGGCCGAACGATGAACAGGGCCGCGGCCAGGAACACGAAGCCGAATACCACCTTGACCCGGTTCATCCAGGCGCCGGGGCGTGGGAGAAAGCGGGTGCCGACTGTTACCAGCAGCAAAAGCGGCACGCCCATGCCTACACCCAGAGCAAAGAGCGCGAGACCGCCCTGCAGCATGTCGCCAGTCTGGCCGATATACAGTAGCGCGCCTGCCAGTGGTGCGGTCATGCATGGGCCCACCAGCAGGCCGGACAATACTCCGAGCATCGCCGCGCCGCCAAGATGGCCGCCGGTCTGCTTGCGTCCGGCCTGATCCAGTCTGTCCCGAACAAAGGCGGGTAGTTGCAGTTCGAAGAGCCCGAACATCGGTAGCGCAAGCAGGACGAAGAGCCCGGCGAAGCTGCCAACAACCCAGGGTTGCTGCAAGACGGCCTGCAGGTTGCCGCCGATCAGCGCCGCCAGCACGCCTAGTGCGGCATACACCAACGCCATGCTGAATACATAAACAGATGCAAGCATCAGTCCTCGGCGAGGGGTCGCGCCACTGCCCACCACCAGGCCAGCAAGAATCGGCAGCATGGGCAGCGAGCAGGGTGTGAATGCCAGCAATAGCCCCAGCCCGAAGAATAGCGCCAAAGCTACCGGCAGTGACCAGGCCTTAAGATGACCGGCCATGCGCTGGTCTTCGGCCTGCGTATCAGACGCTGGCTCCTGAACGTTGGTACCGATATCACGGCTTTGCGGCGGATAGCATAAACCGGCATCGGCACAGCCCTGCCAGCCGAGCGTGAACGCGCCTGAGTGCTCCGCCGGAATGGTCAGTTGCAGCGAGTCGCGGTACACCTGCGAATCACCAAAGAATTCATCGCTGTAGGCTGTGCCGTCGGGGAGTGTGGGATGGAGTCGGGCATTCAACCCGGAAAAGGTCAGGCGTTCCTGATACAAGTAGTATCCGGGTGCGATGCGCCAGGTCAGCTGTGTTGCACCGTCGTCACTGCGCGTGACAGACAGGTCAAACGCTTCCTCGACTGGGAGAAACTCAGCATTGCCTTCGGTCCCGCTGCTGAGGCTGCCGAAGGCGAATGCCAGGCTGCTCCACAATAGAAAAACAGGTAAAACCGGAAAATGCCGCCACTTCATGTGTTCGGTGCCCCCGCCTGCAGAATGATGTGCTGGAGTATGCATTGGCGGGATTAAGGGCGAATTAACGCCTGTGTGGTTCAGCCAGCAGCTCTTAATCCGCTGTTAATCATTACAATGGATACTGTCAGAAATCCGTAGCGGAACATCCATGCATATTCTCCTTGTCGAAGACGACCCCCTGATTGCCAGCGGCATTGCCGCCGGTCTGGCTGCGCAAGGCATGACGGTGGACCCGGTGGGCACCGCGGCACATGCCGAGGCCATGCTCGGAACAATCGCCTTCGATGTGATGATTCTGGATCTGGGGCTGCCCGACGAGGATGGGTTGTTGTTATTGCGCCGGCTGCGCGCCCGGGAAGTGACCATCCCGGTGCTGGTGTTGACCGCCCGTGATGCCGTCAGCGATCGGGTTGCCGGTTTGCAGGCGGGCGCCGACGATTATCTGGTCAAGCCATTCGATCTGCGTGAGCTGAGTGCCCGGTTGCACGCAATGCTGCGCCGAGCCAGCGGCCGCAGTTCGAATCTGATCAGGCATGGTGTGCTGGTGTATGACCCGGATGCTGCGCTGGCCTGGGTGAACGACACGCCAGTGGAACTGTCGCGGCGCGAACGTGCCTTGCTCAGTACCCTGCTGCTGAACAAGGGCCGAGTGCTGACCGCAGGGCAACTGAAAGACAGCATCTACGGCATGAGCGACGAGCTTGAAAGTAACGCGCTCAACGTGCATATCCACCATCTGCGCCGCAAGCTGGGTAATGACATAGTCGAGACCGTGCGCGGGCTGGGGTATCGCCTCGGTGCGGCGGCGCCTGTCGATCCCCCATTATCCGGTTCGCGACAATGAGCCTGCGCCTGCGTCTGACGCTGATTCTGGGGTCCACTTTCATCATCCTGTGGTCCGTGGCTGCCGCCTGGATGCTGTACGACCTGCGGGCAGAGATGATGCGGTCGCTGGATCAGCGGCTTGCCGCCTCGGCGCAGATGGTGGCTGGTTTGCTGGTACAGCTGCCGCAATCCTCTCAACCGGATACGGGCAATCCCATTACTGCCCAGCGATTGGGCATCCCCGATGGCCTCACCTGTCAAGTCAGCTCATTGCGCGGCGAAGTTATCGCGCGTAGTCACCCCGAGTTGGCGGAGCCCCTCGATGCGCAGCAGACTGGTTTCCGAGACCAGCAGATAGATGGGGTGAGATGGCGTAGCTACACGGTAGAGCAGGATGGCATGCGCATTACCACGGCAGACCGGTTGGATGAGCGCAGAGAACTGCAATCGGCGGTATTGCTGGCAGCGGCATTGCCGGTAGGGGTAGCGTTGCTGGGTACGCTGTTATTGCTCTGGTTTGGCGTGCGCAAGGGGCTGGAACCGCTACGGCGCATGGCTGATGCCTTGCTTGAGCGCGATGCGCAGTCCCTGCAGCCTTTGCAGTTGGCCTCTCTGCCAAGCGAACTCAGACCGCTGCAGGACAGTCAGAACCAGCTTTTCGAACGGATTGCCCATGCCATTGAGCGCGAGCGCCGTTTCACCGGCGATGCGGCCCACGAGTTGCGCAGCCCCCTGACGGCGATCAAGGTGCACCTGCAGGTAGCGGGGATGACATCGGGCGCCGAGTCCGCCAATGCTCTGGCCCAGGCTGAGAAAGGCGCTGATCGTCTGCAGGGCACACTGGAACAGTTGCTCTTGCTGGCGCGGGTAGAGGGTCGGCAATCCTTCGACGAAGGCGCGCAGGCCACAGCGCTGCAGGTCGCCCGTTTGGCAATGCAGGACACTGCTGGCGCTGCAGAAGGTGTGGAGCTACGCGCTGCGGCCACGTTATCGGATCGACCTTTGAACATGCCCCCCGCGCTGGCTACGGTAGCGCTGCGTAACCTGCTGGATAACGCCCTGCGCCACACCGTCAAAGGCACACGGGTGGAGCTCGAGGTCAGCAGCCAGGGCAACTGGGTGCATTTCAAGGTGCGTGATCATGGCCCGGCATTGGCCGACGACAGCGTGATGTTGCTGACTCGGCGCTTCTGGCGGCAGGACACCGGGGGCGGCAGCGGCCTGGGTTTGGCAATAGTGGATGCGATAGTGCAACGCTTTGGCGGCCAGTTGCGATTCAGCAACGGCCCCGATGGGATGCTGGTCACGCTCCAGTTGCCGTTGCTTGCTGTTTAATTCACAAGGGGCTCACCCCAGATTGCTTGCTGCCTGGGTCTCAAGTTCGGTTTTCAGGGCAGGGTCGAGCTTCAGTTGCCGCGCTAGCTCATCCAGGTAGGCGCGTTCCATGTAATTCTGGTCGTCGACCATGACCAGGCTGGCAAGATACATCTCCGCGGCGATCTCCGGCGTGGCAGCCGAGCGAGCAACATCGGCAGGATCGAGGGGCTTGGCCAGTTCCTGGTCGAACCACCGCTTGAGTTCGGAGTCGTCAGTGATCCTTTCGACTTCGCCATCGATCAATACGCGTTCACGATCGTCGATATGACCATCGGCCTTGGCGGCGCCGATGACGGCGCGCAAAATCGCCTGGCTGTGCTGTTCAATCTGGGCGGGCGGAACGCGATCAATCGTCTGGGGTTGACCCGGGCTGGCGCCTCCCTGGATCTGGTTATGGGTTTGCCAATTGCTGTAGGCCTTGTAGGCGACAACACCCAGTGCAGCCAGACCGCCATACATGGCCACCTTGCCGCCCATTTTGCGGGCCTTCTTGCTGCCCATCAGCAGGCTCATTGCGCCGCCGCCCAGTGCGCCTCCCCCGACGCTGCCCAGTAATCCACCCAGCGGTGAACTGCCGCCAGCCCGGCTTTGTGGCTGATTACCGCCGTTGCCCTGATTCTGCAGCATATCCTTCCCGGCATGGAGCAGTTGGTCCAACAGACTGCGCGTGTTCATTTCCACCTCTGATCAGTTTCGTTGGCTTCAGATATTCAAGGCACATCATATAGCTCCCGGGGTTGGACGCGGTAGATGGGCAATCGTTTCCAATGCTTGCTGATTTTCCGCTGGGTCTGAAACCTGGCGCACTCAAGAGTGCTAGGCTGGCAGGAGAATACATCCATCGAATGCCCAGGAAGGAGAACAGCATGGCCGAAGACACAAGGCGCCGACATTCTGCACAAGTGGTCGACGGGGCGGGCAAGGCTCCGGGCCGGGCCATGTTGCGGGCAGTCGGTTTCGAAAGTGAGGATTTTGTCAAACCGCAGGTGGGAATCGCCTCAACCTGGAGCATGGTCACGCCCTGTAACATGCATATCAACCATCTGGCCGAAGTGGCCGGGCAGGGTGTCGATGCGGCGGGTGGCAAGAGCGTCATCTTCAACACCATCACCATATCCGACGGTATAGCCAACGGCACCGAGGGCATGAAGTACTCGCTGGTTTCCCGTGAGGTGATCGCCGACTCGATCGAGGCTGTAGCCGGTTGCCAGGGCTTTGACGGACTGGTCACTATTGGCGGGTGTGACAAGAACATGCCCGGCTGCGTGATGGGCATGGCTCGATTGAACCGACCCTCGGTTTTTGTCTACGGCGGCACCATTCTGCCCGGCGCGGGTCACACCGATATTATCTCGGTGTTCGAGGCAGTAGGCGCCTGCGCCAAGGGTGATATGGATCTGATTGAGCTCAAGCAGATCGAAGAGACGGCGATTCCCGGCCCCGGATCCTGCGGAGGCATGTACACAGCCAATACCATGGCTTCGGCTATTGAGGCGATGGGCATGAGCCTGCCCGGCAGCTCGGCGCAAAATGCCACTTCAGATAGCAAGCTTGAGGACTGCCGGGCGGCAGGGTCGGCGGTGCTCAACCTGCTCGAAAAAGATCTCAAACCCCGCGACATCATGACCCGAAAGGCATTCGAGAATGCGATTACCGTGGTGATTGCCCTTGGCGGCTCGACCAATGCGGTGCTGCATCTGCTGGCAATGGCCAGCACGGTGGATGTCGAGCTGGCCCTTGAGGATTTTGCGCGGATTGGCCAAAGGGTTCCCGTGCTGGCGGACCTCAGGCCCAGCGGCCGTTACATGATGTCTGAACTGGTTGCCATAGGCGGCATTCAGCCCCTGATGAAGATGCTGCTTGATGCCGGTTTGTTACACGGCGAGTGCATGACCGTAACCGGAGCCAGTCTGGCTGAAAATCTGGTTAACGTAGCGCCTTATCCGGCGGACCAGGACATCATTCGCGGGCTGGAGAACCCGATCAAGCGCGACAGCCATCTGCGTATTCTGTACGGCAATCTCGCGCCGGACGGCGCTGTTGCCAAGATAACCGGCAAGGAAGGCACCCGTTTCAGAGGTCGAGCTCGGGTTTTCCACTCGGAGGAAGAGGCGCAAGCCAGTATTCTTGGTGGCACGGTGGTTGCCGGCGATGTGGTGGTCATTCGCTACGAGGGCCCCAAGGGTGGCCCCGGCATGCGAGAAATGCTGTCACCCACCTCGGCCATCATGGGCCGCGGCCTGGGCAGTGATGTGGCATTGATTACCGATGGCCGCTTTTCTGGTGGCAGTCACGGCTTCGTTGTTGGGCATGTTGCCCCGGAAGCGGCTGATGGCGGTCCGATTGCGCTGGTGTTGGATGGCGATCAGATAACCATCGATGCTGACGCTAATACAATCGACCTGCATGTCAGTGGTGTGGAGCTGGAAAAGCGCAGGCTCAACTGGAAAGCGCCGGAGCCGCGCTATAAACGTGGTTTGCTGGCCAAATATGCGCGCACGGTTACCAGCGCCTCGATCGGAGCTGTTACCGATCTGCCATGAAGGGTTTCTGTGAACGGGAGAGGCTGTGATGAAGTTCATTTTTGAAGTGCGGATGAAGCCCGGCTACACGGTGGATGAATACGCCGATGCCTGGATCCAGGCCAGTGAAGTGATTCAGCAAACGCCGGGGGCATTGGGCACCCGGCTGCATCGCAAGATCGGTGAACCGGACGTGCTGCTGGCGATTGCCAGCTGGGAGTCCAAGGCAGCACGCGACGCCAAGGATGACAACCGCGACGAGCTGGTGCGATCCATCCTCGAGAGGCACGCGAGAAACTGTGAAATCACAGTGATAGGCGAGTTCGAGGAGCCTGAGTGGGAGGTTATGCCGCCCGATGTGGTGTGAGGGCGGCAACGCGTTGTTTTAGTGCTGGAATGACTTCGAGCTCGAACCAGGGGTTGCGCTTTAGCCAGATATTATTTCGCGGACTGGGGTGGGGCAGCGGCACACGTTCCGGCCAGTAGCTTCTCCAGTCAGCAACGCGCTCGGTGAGCGGCTGTTTGTCAGCAAAATGATAGGCGTGTGCGTACTGCCCGATGACCAACGTCAACTCCACCAAGGGCAAATGGGATAGCAGCTGTTCTCTCCAGGCCGGCGCGCATTCCGGCCGCGGCGGCATATCCCCTGACTTGCCTTTGCCTGGGTAACACAGGCCCATGGGCACAATTGCTACCTGGGCTGGGTCGTAAAACATCTCCGGGGTCATCCCCAGCCATGCGCGCAGGCGGGCACCGCTTGCGTCGTCGAAGGGAATGCCACTTTCGTGCACCTTACGCCCGGGGGCCTGACCAACGATCAGGATCTTTGCCCGTGGATCGTGTTGCAGCACCGGCCGTGGGCCAAGTGGTAAGCAGGCCTGGCACAGGGTGCATGCTCTTACCTGCTCCAGCAATTGGGTGTGGGCAACCATGGTGATTACTCCGCTGTAATTCTGGTCGATAAAAGGGCTCGAAATATAGCCACAATACCTCTGCAGCCTTTGAGCACATGCTATCAGTGAAACCTTCAGAGGCTCTCTGGTCGAGGCCTGCACTGAATTTATTCACACTGTGAATGGCGCCAATCGAGCTTATTTGTTTCAAATCCGGCGTATTTTTGCGTAATGTATCGGTCCTTGTTTTACAGACTCTGCGGTCATCGTTTCCTTCTGACCGCGCTCGTAATTCCCAACTCGACCAGGAGGTATGCTGCGATGGCTTCTTTTGAAGAAATCAGGAATGTAGGTGTAATAGGTGCCGGCACCATGGGCCGCGGTATCGTGATGAACTTCGTCAATGCAGGCTACCCTGTCACCTGGCTCGACGTTAATGGTGAGATGCTGGCGAAAGGTCTGGAAGACATCGCCAGCGTGTACAAGCGCTCTGTGGCCCAGGAGCGTTTTGATGACGCCGAAGCTCAGGCGCGTCTTGGTCGGATTACCACTACCCAGCAATACGCCGATCTGCAGGATATGGATCTGGTGGTTGAAGCTGTGTACGAGAACATGGATCTGAAGAAAAAGATCTTTGCCGAACTGGACAAGGAAGTGAAAGCCTCTGCAATCCTGGCGACAAATACCTCCTACCTGGATATCGACGAGATTGCTTCGGCCACCAAGCGGCCGGCACAGGTGCTGGGTCTGCACTTCTTCAGTCCAGCGCACATCATGAAGCTGCTGGAAGTCGTCCGCGGTAAGGCGACTGCCCAGGATGTCATGGACGCCTGCCTCGAGATTGGCAAGAAAATTGGCAAGCAGGCCGTCCTGGCTGGCAACTGCCACGGATTTATCGGCAACCGGATGCTGGAAAAGTACTCCCGCCAGTCCCGCGAAGTGGTGCTGGAAGGCTCCACGCCATGGGAAGTAGACCAGGCGCTGCAGGGCTTTGGCATGGCCATGGGCCCTTACCGCATGTACGACGTGGTCGGCATTGATCTGGGCTGGCGCTCACGCCAGCTGGCAGGCATCGGTCGTGGTGAGCCAATCGTATGGCTGGACAACAAGCTGTGTGAAATGGAGCGCTTCGGCCAGAAGAGCGGCCACGGCTTCTACCAGTACGAGAAAGGCAGTCGCCAGGCTATCCACGATCCCGAGACTGACATGCTGGCCCGCGAAGTAGCGGACGAAGCCGGTTACACCCAGCGGGACGTAGGTGCTGAAGAGATCGTCCAGCGCTGCATCCTCGCCCTGGTTAACGAGGGTGCCCGTATTCTGGACGAAGGTTATGCTGAGTCAGCCGAGGATATCGATCGTGTTTATCTGTACGGCTACGGCTTTCCTGCCGAGCGTGGTGGCCCGATGAGCTATGCTGATAACCTGGGGCTGGATGAAGTGCTCAAGCAGATTCGTGCTCTTGAAGCCAGCCAGGGCGAATTCTGGAAGCCTGCTGATGGGTTGGTTCGCCGCGCCGAAGCGGGTGAGCGCTTTACCCAGCAGTAAGTTACAGCTGCCCACAAAAAACCGCGGTGGCCTTTCGGTTCCGCGGTTTTTTTGTGGGTTCTTAAGTGCTTCTATTAGCCTGCTGCTATTCGGCTACAGGGGTACCCACTACCGGCTTGCCGTCGAGCGTAGCCTCCTTGAGCATGATGCGATAATGCTGACCGTCGGTCTCGACTTGGCTCAATCGCACCAGCAGGTAATTCCAATCCTTGGCGAACCACAGGGTAGTCTGGCGCTTGGAATCGGCGTCACGTATCCGCTCGACCTCAACCGCATCAAACTGGCCGGCCCGCGTGGTGACACGATCGTCGCCAACCACCCTGAACTCATACTCGTCGATCTCGTCGCCATCCACAACGCGATAGATCATCTCCGTACGACCAGCCATCAGATCTCGCTGCAGAGCCAGTTGATAGGTGGTTTTATCGAGTAACCCGGGTTCAGTGGCCAGGGTGAAGGTTTCTCCCTTGTGTTCGCCTTTTACCAGCTGGTTTTCCCAGTCAAACACCTGACTTGTCTCGCGGCTGCGACCCAGCCCTTTGCGCTCGTAGTGATAGCTGAGGGGCACTACCCGATCTTCTTCGAGTCGGAGGGTGCTGTTTTCAGAAAGCCTGGCAACGAACATGCCGGCGCTGAAGCTGAGGTTCCAGGTTCCGTCGGCATTCTGCTCGAGGGTGTGAATGGCTTCGCCGTTAACGGGGATTTTTTTCATGTCTGCGGCGTAACTGGCAGTAAATGGTGCAAGCTCTGCGGCTGAGAGTGTAGCCGAGCCAAAACTCAATCCGGCAACCACCAGCCAGCGCATGGTCTGTTGCAGGAAGCGGTGTTGCGACGTGCTATGAGGCATAGGGATCTTCTCGCAGGTCGTTATTGAAATCTTCAAGACTCAGGCCCTCAGGTGCAATAGCTGATCCATCCAGGCAAGCCTGGTCATTGACCAGTCGCAGGCGCCCCTCAATGAACCAGCGCATCGCCAGGGGATAGAGGAGATGTTCTTGCTGTTGCACCCGAGTGGCAAGCGACGCAGGTGTGTCGTCAGGTAATACGGATATTCTGGCCTGAACGATCAGAGGGCCGCCATCGAGCTCCTGGGTGACAAAGTGCACCGTGCTGCCATGTTCGTCTTCTTTGGCATCAAGTACTCGCTGATGCGTGTGTAAACCTTTGTGCTTTGGCAACAGAGATGGATGAATGTTCAATAAAAAACCACGATAGCGCGAAACAAACTTTTCAGTCAGGATCCGCATGAAGCCGGCGAGTAAAATCAGATCGGGCTCGAACTGATCAATCTGCTCGATTAGCACCTGGTCATAGGTTTCACGATCAGCATAAGCCCTGTGGTCTACTACAACGGCAGGGATATTGGCTTTGCGTGCCCGTTCAAGGCCCAGGGCATCGGGACGATTGGATATCACCGCCACGATCTGGCCTTCGTCCGGGTTTACCCTCAGGCCGTCAATAAGTGCCTGCAGATTGGTTCCTGAGCCTGAAATGAGTACCAGAATACGGCAGGTCACTGTGTCAGCGACCCCCGCGGTGCAGAGTGACCGGTTCCGCACCGTCTGCTAGCTGTTCGACGCTGCCGATGATCCAGGGCTCTTCGCCTGCGTCTTTCAGTAACTGCAGGGCACGCTCTGCGTCTTCATGGCCTACACAGATAACCATGCCGACGCCGCAGTTGAGGACTCGGTGCATTTCGTTTTCCTCAACATTGCCCTGTTCCTGCAGCCAGTTGAACACCGCTGGGCGCAACCAGCTATCGAGATCGATGCGCGCGCCGGCGTTGGACGGAAGCACCCGTGGAATATTTTCCAGCAAACCGCCGCCGGTAATGTGAGCCATGGCCTTGACCGCACCTGTCTCCTTTATAAGCTGCAACAACGCTTTGACGTAAATGCGTGTCGGAGCCATCAGCAGCTCGTTCAGGTTTTTCCCGTCCAGCTGAATCTGGTTGATGTCTGCGCCGGATACTTCGATGATTTTGCGTACCAGGGAGTAACCGTTGGAGTGGGGGCCTGAAGAGGGCAGGGCCAGCAGAACGTCGCCGGCCTGAACTCGGCTGCCATCAATGATCTCCGATTTTTCGACCACGCCGACGCAGAAGCCGGCCAGATCGTAGTCTTCACCCTCGTACATGCCAGGCATCTCTGCCGTTTCACCCCCAACCAGAGCACAGCCCGCCAGTTCGCAGCCGGCACCAATGCCGCTGACTACCTCGGCGGCAATATCAATATTCAGCTTGCCGGTGGCGTAGTAATCGAGAAAGAACAGGGGCTCGGCGCCGCAGACCACCAGATCGTTTACACACATGGCCACCAGGTCGATGCCGATGCTGTCATGTTTGCCCAGATCCATTGCCAGACGCAGTTTGGTGCCGACGCCATCGGTGCCCGAGACAAGAACCGGCTGCCGGTATCCCTCCGGTATTTCACACAATGCGCCGAAGCCCCCGAGACCGCCCATGACTTCCGGTCGGCTGGTGCGCTTGGCGACGTGCTTGATCCGGTCAATCAGCGCGTTGCCGGCATCGATGTCGACGCCAGCGTCCTTGTAGCTGATGGAAGGCTTTGGGGGGGTCTGGCTGCTCATGCTGAGATCTCGACGACTGGAAAGGGGGATAGCAACGGCCTTGTTTGGAACCGTTACACTTTAGGTCGCTAGTTTAGCAACATGAGGAGCCGAGAACCATGCTCGCCGAGCGATACCGATACCCAGTTGGTGCCCTTGGTTGCCGGCATGGCGACGCGCGTTTAATGTATGCGCATTATTCATGCTGTCAGGTCCGCGGGAATCTCTCATGTATCAGTTGCGTAGAAATCTGGTTTTGCTGCTTTTGGTTCTGGTGCTCACACCAATAACATTGGTGCATGCAGCGGTACTCGAGGGCTTTTATCGGGTCGAAATACCGCCTAGAGAGGAGCAGGATCGCAGCATGGCCTTGCGTGAAGCCTTCGAGATTATGGTCGCGCGGCAGGCCGGCAGTGGAGCGGTTGATCACGAGGCGGTGTTGGCTGCCATGCAGGATCCACGAAATCTCATGCGGCGAATTGCCGGCATCGAAGAGGGTGGTGTGCGGGTGGAGTTCGAACCGGCTTCCTTGCGTGACTTGTTCACCGAAGCAGGTCTTCCGGTATTGGGGCCCAATCGGCCGACGGTTATGCTTTGGGCGGTAGAGGAATCTGGTCTCGGAATCGAAATGCTTGGTCAGGGCAGTAACTGGGCCGCAGTGCTAGACGAGGCGGCGCAGAACCGCGCAGTAGCCCTGAGTCTACCCCTTGCCGACCTTCAGGACAGGGCGCTGGTAGATGTCCAGAGCATCCAGAAAGGAGAAGGGGAAACGTTGAGGCAGGCCAGCGAGCGATATGATGCCAAGGCCGTGCTGGCGTTGTCCATCGATGAGGGGGCTCAAGGACCGGTATTGGCGTGGCACTGGTGGTTGAACGAGCAGTCCGAGAGCGGGCGCATCTCCGCCGATTCGAAGGCTGCAGCGGCTGATCAACTGATGCTCCTGGTGGCGGATAGGGTATTCGGACAGTATGCCGTTGCTCCATCCAGCGCCGCTGAGGTGTCGACTTGGGAAGTAATTGTTGAAGGAATTGATAGCCTGGACAAGTTTGCCGCCTTGCAACGAACCTTTCAGCAGTTGGGTAGTAGACAGATGCCCAGTGTTCTGAGTATCAGGGGCGACGAGGTACGTTTTGGTCTCGAATTTCCGGGCACTGAGGCGCAGCTGGAGCGTTTGCTGGCTCTGGATCAGCGTCTGCGCCGCATGCCCACCCCGGAGCTTGAAGTGCTCCCCGTGCCCGAACCCCTTCTCGAGCCCCAGGCTGATCAGGTTGCCGATGAAGGTGCTGATGACCAATCAGGCCCCGTTGGAGGTGAGTCTAGAATGCCGGAAAGTTCAGAGGGTGCCGCCTTGGCGGAACCTGAGCCCGAGTTGCAGGAAACTGAACCGACACCTAACAGGATGTTTTTTCGCTGGCGCTAAAGGTGTCGAGCGTTACCCCCTCTTTTCAAGGAACTGGAAATGATCACTGATACCCGTTGGTACTGGGCCGCTGGATTTGCGGTGCTGATGCTGATGATTTATTTGCTGCAGCCCATCTTGCCGCCGTTTCTGATTGGTATCCTGCTCGCCTACCTGGGCGACCCTGCTGTGGTCCGCCTTGAAGCCCGCGGGGTACCACGCATGGCTGGTGTAGTTGTGGTTTTCGCGGCGGTTACGGGTATCTTCGCCGTATTGTTGCTGATCCTCATTCCTCTGCTTATCAATGAAATTGGTATCTTGCGCGACAGTATTCCGGCCATGGTGGTCTGGTTTAACCAGACTGCGTTGCCCTGGTTCGAGTCGCGTCTGAACGTCGATGTCAGCAGTTTCCGCCTTGAGACTGTCACCGACACGATTCGTGAGAATCTGGGTAAGACCGGCGGGATAGTGGGGATTATTCTGCAGCAGGCTACCCGTTCGACCATGGCTTTGCTGACCTGGCTGGTCAATTTGGCCATGATCCCGGTTGTGGCTTTTTACCTGATGCGCGACTGGAAGGAAATCATGCAGCGTATCCGCGGCCTGTTACCCAGACAGCATGAGGGGCTTGCGGTGAGCCTCGTGCGTGACTGTGATGAAGTACTGAGCTCCTTCATCAGGGGGCAATTACTGGTCATGCTTTGCCTGGGCGTTATCTACTCCCTGGGGTTGTGGCTCATCGGGCTGGAGCTTGCGTTATTGATCGGCATGGTTGCGGGTCTGGCGAGTATCGTGCCCTACCTGGGTTTTGTTGTCGGAGTAGGCGCCGCCCTGATTGCAGCCATTTTCCAGTTTGGGGATGTGTTCCACCTGGTTGCCGTCGTCGCCGTGTTCAGTCTCGGGCAGGTGATTGAAAGCACTCTGCTGGTGCCGCTGCTGGTCGGCGACCGCATTGGTCTGCATCCGGTGGCTGTTATCTTTGCCGTATTGGCTGGCGGGCAGCTGTTCGGCTTTGTGGGTGTATTGCTGGCATTGCCGATTGCAGCGGTACTCATGGTTCTGGTGCGGTACATGCTGGGTCGGTACAAGGATTCAAGCGCCTATCGCGATCCTGAGGAAGACATTCTGACTACCGGAGATGGGCAAGCTGTCGCGGAATCCGAGGCTCCCATTCCCTGATGTCGACTGGAAATCCCATACAACTGTCGTTGAGCGTCAAGCTCAGCGACGAAGCCACCTTCAGCAATTTTTACGCCGGGCCCAATGAGCTGGTGGTCAAGGCGGTGCGTGCGCTGGCCGATCCACAAAGCAATCCGGCCGATGACGTTTTATACCTCTGGGGCGCTTGCGGTAGTGGGCGCTCCCACTTGCTCCAGGCCGCTTGTCATCACATGGCCGAGGCAGGCGGGTTGGCGATGTACCTCCCCCTGGCGGACATGATCGAGCATGGACCGGTTCTTTTTGAAGGGATGGAAGAGGTGGACCTGTTGTGCCTGGATGAGTTGGACGCAGTGGTAGGTCATGCACATTGGCAGGAAGCATTGTTCCATCTCTACAACCGGCTGCGCGAGCGAGGCGGACATTTGTTGTTGGCCGCCGATTCACCACCCCGGAGCATGGCGCTTGATCTCCCCGACCTGACTTCGCGTCTCGGATGGGGTCTGGTCCTGCAAATGCAGGCCCTGGATGATCTGGGTAAGCAGGAGGTGTTGAAACTGCGGGCAGAGGGCCGGGGTCTGCAGCTATCGGACGAGGTGGCGCGGTATATGTTGAGCCGGGGCGCCCGAGGTATGGGTGAGCTCTTTGCTGCCCTTGAGAAGCTTGACCAGGCGTCCCTGCAGGCCAAGCATCGTCTGACCATTCCCTTCGTCAAGCGCATCATGGACTGGTAGTTGCTCAGCCGGCCTCTCTCACTCGCTTGGCCTGAAAGCCCCACCGCACGTAGCCCATCGCTGGAATGAAATACAGCAGGCTGAAGCCGACCAGTAATGAACCGTAGATCAGTCGTCCGGGCTGAAAACAGACTAGCACTCCGTAGATAAAGTACAGGTTGATGGCAAAGCACAGCCAGGCATGTGCTCGCACATTGCCCATGACGATGCCCGGCATGAAAATCAACAGGGGTACCAGCAGAGTGCCGATTATGACCAGCGGGTTGGCGCCATGCAGATCCGCAAACATCGCATTATAAACAAGCAAAGTGACAATCACCGCCAGATAGCCGATCAGCGAGAGTATTCTGGTCAGGCGCATGCGCGGCTCGAGATATTCCAGAGGCGGCAAGGGTTTTTCAGCTTTGGACATGGGTAGCTCCGGCATGCAACTTGTGGGTCAGGGAGGCAACGCGTTGACCAAGGGCTCGGCATAATGCTGATTCATGGGCGTCGAGTGGACGAGATCCGTCGGTGCCTGCGTGATGGCTTGCACCATAGGGCGTACCGCCGCCCCGGGTTTCCGTGAGTTCCGTATTGGTGTAGGGCAAGCCTACCAAAAACATTCCGTGGTGCAGCAGCGGTAACTGCATGGACAACAAGGTGCTCTCCTGGCCACCATGCAGGCTGGCCGTCGAGGTGAACACGGCTGCCGGCTTGTCGGTCAGGCTGCCAGCCAGCCAAAGGCTGCTGGTGCCATCGATGAAGTACTTGAGCGGGGCAGCCATGTTCCCGAATCGGGTAGGACTGCCGAGGATCAACGCAGAGCAATCGCGCAGATCGTCTTCCGTGCAGTACACCGCACCCGATGCAGGTACGGCGGGGCTGGTGGCCTTCGTCTCGGCTGATACTTCCGGGACGGTCCGCACGCGGGCCTCCAGGCCAGTCTTTTCCACTCCCTCGGCGATCAGGCGGGCCATTTTTGCGGTGGCACCGTGGCGGCTGTAAAACAGGACCAGAACGTAGGGCGCGTTGTGGCTCATGCAAACAGCTCCAATACCTTTTCCGGAGGGCGTGCAAGTACGGCCTTGCCGTTGCGTACCACTATCGGGCGCTCGATTAGCCTCGGGTAATCAGCCAGCGCCTGGACCAGCTGTGCTTCACTGAGTTCGGGATTGCTCAGGTTCAGCTCCTTGTAGGTGTCTTCGTTCTTGCGCATCA
Organism: Halopseudomonas salina; assembly: GCF_008641105.1. Next base: position 151,746 of record NZ_VTTI01000004.1, on the reverse strand, counting down.
GATCGCGTGCGCCCATATCCAGCATGGTCAGTAGTTCGCTGATTGACGCGTTGTCCAGAGGTGTCTTGATGTAATCGATTATTTCTGGTGCTTCTCCCTGCTCTTCAAGCAGTGCCAGCGTCTGGCGGGATTTCGAGCAGCGAGGGTTGTGGTAAATACGTGCTACGGACATGGGAGTCTCCGTTCCTGTGAGCGGGGCCGGTGGCTTATGCCGGGTATGGGGTTTATTCTAAGCGCTAACTCTTCTGGCTGTCAGGGTATCTGGATGTCGCCAAGACTCAACCTGTTACTGCATTTTTGCCGTTACCTGTTTAGACGCTTCAGCGAGGACAACTGTGTCAAGAACGCAGCAGCGTTGACCTACACCACCTTATTTGCCGTTGTGCCCGTGATGACGGTCAGCTACGCGATGCTGGCGGCTATTCCAGCCTTTGATCAGGTGGGCAGTCAGGTAGAGGATTTCATCTTCAGCAACTTTGTGCCTTCTACTGGTGACACCTTGCGCGAGTACCTGAGTCAGTTTTCCGATCAGGCCCGCCAGCTCACCGGTGTGGGTGTAGCGCTGCTGCTGATTACGGCACTACTGATGCTGCTGAATATCGAACGCGCATTCAATGCGATCTGGCGCATCCGGCAGGCCAGGCGTGGCGTATCCAGTTTTCTGCTGTATTGGGCGGTACTCAGCCTGGGCCCTCTGCTGTTAGGGGCCGGCTTTGTGGTGAGCACCTACCTGACGTCACTCAATTTCTTTGATACGGGCGCGGCTATCGACACCCTTACCCGTTTGATGCTGGGTTGGCTGCCGCTGATCTTGAGTATCGCTGCATTTACGCTGGTATACGTGGCTGTACCCAATACGCGGGTGCCCCTGCGTCATGGCCTGGCAGGAGGTGTTCTCGTAGCGCTGCTGTTTGAAGGGGCTAAAGCATCTTTCGCATTGTACGTGGCGCTGTTCCCCGGGTATCAATTGATCTACGGCGCCTTTGCTGCTTTTCCCCTTTTTCTGCTGTGGATTTACGTCAGTTGGCTGATCATTCTGTTTGGCGCCGAACTGGTAGCCAATCTGGGAAACAGCAATGCCTGGCAGCGCCCGATGCTTCCGGGCTTGCTGAGCATGCTGGGGCTGCTGCAGGTGTTCCTGCAGGCGCACAAGCGTGGCGATGTGGTCGACTTGGGTAGAGTCAACAATGCGGGCTGGGTCATGCACGAGGAGCTATGGCTGGAGCAGACAGAATGGCTGGAATCCGAACGAATAATTGCCCGGGCCCAGCATGGTGGATATGTTCTCAGCCGGGATCTGGACCAGATGGAGCTCGCGGAGCTGTTTGCCCGTATGCCCTGGCCAGTTCCCAGCACAGTCGAGCTCCCATCCCGTCTGCACTCGAATGCACCCTGGTACCCGGCATTACTTGATTCTTTGGGGCGTCTTGAGGATCAGCGCAGGGAGACTCTGGGGGGTAGCGTCAAGAGCTGGCTGGTTGCCGAGATGGCGCCGGATGAATTGAGCGCTCGCGCGCCTGATGAGGTAACAGCATGAAGCATCAAATCAAGGCGTGGGTTATTTTGACGTCTCTGCTGGCCCTGGTAGCCTGCACTCAACCCCAGTGGATCGATCACAGGGGCGCATCGGTGCGCGCAGCAGACCTCGAAGGTCGATGGGTGGTGGTCAACTATTGGGCCGAATGGTGTGCACCCTGTCGGGAGGAGCTGCCGGAATTGAATTCACTGTCGCGGGCTTCTGACCAGGTTGTGGTTCTGGGTATTCACTTTGACGCTTATCAGGGGGAAGAGCTGCGTGCGCTCAGTGAAGAAATGGATATCGGTTTTTCCGTTGTAGGCCATGATTTTGCCGAGGCTTACGGACTGGCCTTGCCGCAGGTTCTGCCGACCACTTATGTCATCAATCCTCAGGGTACCCTTTCACATACGCTCCAGGGACCGCAGACCGAGCAGGAGCTGATGGCCCTGTTACCTACAGGTGGAGTAGAAAATGACTAGGCTAAGTGTTCAGGGGTTTGTACGAGGCAAGGTTCAGGGTGTGGGCTTCAGGCATGCCACGGTCCAGCAAGCCAACCATTTGGGCGTGGATGGCTGGGTCAGGAACCGGGACGACGGCTCGGTTGAGGTGATGTTGTGCGGTGAGCAGCGTAATGTCGAGGCATTGGCGCAATGGCTGCGTGAGGGGCCTTGTGCTGCGCGAGTCGATTCGGTCGACCTTGATGCCTGCATCTGGCAGGACATCGCCGGCTTCGTACAGCTGTGAGCCTTGGCTTTCACTCGTTGACGTACCAGTAGCTGTACCAGTAATCGATAACCCGATCCGGGTATTTCTGGCTCCCCAGGCTACCGTTGTAGCGAGCAAGTCCGCGTCGCAGGTTACCTTTCTCCTTGTCCAGATAATATTTGAGGATGGTGCACCCGTAGCGCAGGTTGGTCGCCAGATCGATCAGGTTGTCTTCGGGCCGCCCCAGTTCATGCTTCCAGAAGGGCATGACCTGCATCACTCCTTGGGCCCCCGCTACCGACAAGGCATACCGGTCGAAGAGGCTCTCAGCGTGAATGAGGGCCAGTACCAGGTCAGGCTTCAGACCTGCGCTGCTGGAGGCCTGATGTACCAGACGCAGGAACTCGAGCCTCTCCTGTTCATCCGGCAGGTAGGGTGCCATGCGCGCCGACATGTCGACCAGCCAGACCTCCGCATCGAAACGATCATCAAAGCTGCTTGAGCGCGCCACCGTTTCTGCCAGCAGTGCCTTTAGCTGTTGATCAACCACTTCAGGGTCCTGAGCTTGCACGGGCCCTGCCAGTCCAAGCCAGCCTGCCAAAACCAACGCCACTATCCCTGTGCGTATTGCCATATCAGGGTCGGCTGTTAATTTCCAGTGCCTGGATGAATTCACCCTGCAGCATCGGATCGCCGGTGGTCAGGAGAATGAGCATGTTTTCCAGTTGATTGGATTCAACGTCCAGACCCAATTCAGCCAGGCGCTTGACCCTGTAAGCCCACTGATCCACGTCATCTTCTTCCAGGTTGTCATATATCAGCGCCACAGCTTCATGCAATTTGCTGCGCAAATCACGACCCACCAGCAGGTTTACCTCGCCACGCACGGCCTGATCTGCCTGGGCGCTGAGCTGAATGACTCTGAGGTTCTGGTAATCAAGATCCAGAAATCCATCGTTCAGCAGGTTCAGCTGCAGATGCCCGTCCTTGTCTGTGTACAGGGTTGTCTGGAAGTTGCCAGCAATGACCACGATGGGTTTTTCGGCCCAGGGCAGACTTTGATATTCCTCTCTTGTGTCCAGTAAGTTGCCGTGACGGTCGAAGTAATCAACCTGATAAAATAACTGCTCGGTGACACGCACCTTGCGCTGCGGCAGCGCCATAACGGCTGAATCGCCTATGTCGATCTGCACAGTATGGCTGACCAGGTCACGATCCACTCGATCGCGCGCATACTCCGTCTGCGGTGCCTGCGCTGCACAGCCCGTCAGCAGTACGCTGGCGAGCGTTGCGATTGCTTTGAAACCAGGCTTCAAACGTTCCCTGGAAAGCGGTAGTGTCCATAGCCGTGGCGAAATGATGTGCATAGCTTTTCTCTTCTCAGGCCTTTGCGGTGCTTTGCACCAGAAACGCGAGAATATCCTCGACCTTGATGTTACGAGCCTCGCTTTCCCGGCGATATTTGTACTCGACCTGGCCTTCGTCCAGGCCGCGGTCGCCAATGACGACCCGGTGCGGAATGCCAATCAGATCCATATCGGCAAATTTGACGCCAGGGCTGACTTTTTTGTCCCGATCGTCGAGAAGCACATCGATTCCAGCGCTCTGTAGCGCGCTATACAGCCGCTCGGTTTCGGCCTTGACCTGTTCGGAGCTTTCCATTTTCAGCGGCACCAGGGCTACCTGGAAGGGAGCAAGGGCGTCGGGCCAGATAATGCCGCGCTGATCATGATTCTGCTCGATTGCAGCAGCCACAACCCGTGAAACACCGATGCCATAACAACCCATGCTCAGGGTGCTGGCTTTTCCCTGCTCATTGAGCACGGTGCAGTTCATTGCTTCGCTGTATTTGCGGCCCAGCTGGAAAATATGACCTACCTCGATGCCTCGTTTGATAACTAGTGTTCCCTGGCCGTCCGGACTCGCATCGCCTTCAACGACGTTACGCAGATCGGCTATCTCGTCATACTTTGCATCACGCTCCCAGTTAACCCCCGTGAAATGGCTGCCATCCTGATTTGCACCGCATACGAAATCCGCAAGGTGCGCAGCTTCGTAATCGGCTATGACCTTGACCGTCAGGCCTACCGGCCCGATCGAACCGGGTCGGCAGCCGATGGCTTGCAGGATCTGCGCTTCACTGGCGAAGGTAAGAGGTGCGTGAATGGCCGGATGCCTTTCCGCCTTGATTTCGTTCAACTCATGATCGCCGCGCAGAACCAGCGCGACCATGGGATGCTGCTTGCTTTCTCCGGCTTCGCCCAGAACGACCAGGGTTTTTACGGTCTGGGTAGCGGGTAGCCCGAGGAAATCGCAAACGGCCTCGATGGTGAACTTGCCGGGGGTCTCCACCAGGGTTTTTTCGGCATTGGCGGTCGGTCGCTCGCCCTGCGGTGGCAAGGCAGTCGCCTTTTCCATGTTGGCTGCGTAGGTGCCGGTATCCGAGAATACAATTGCATCCTCTCCGGAGTCAGCGAGCACGTGGAACTCGTGGGAGCCTTCTCCACCTATGGACCCGTTATCAGCGACCACCGGGCGGAAATTGAGTCCGAGTCGTGTAAAAACGTTGCAATAGGCCTGGTACATACCCTGGTAGGTCTGTTCCAGCGAGCTTTGATCCAGGTGGAAGGAGTAGGCATCCTTCATGACAAATTCGCGGGCACGCATCAGACCGAAGCGTGGGCGTATCTCGTCACGGAACTTGGTCTGGATCTGGTACATGTTCAGCGGTAGCTGCTTGTAGCTGCTGATTTCAGTGCGAGCGAGATCAGTTATGACCTCTTCGTGGGTGGGACCCACACAGAACTCGCGATCATGACGGTCTTTCAGGCGCAACAGTTCGGGGCCGTATTGCTCCCAGCGCCCGGATTCCTGCCAGAGTTCTGCAGGCTGAATGGCGGGCATCAGGATTTCCAGGGCGCCTGCGTTGTTCATTTCCTCGCGAACGATGTTTTCGACCTTACGCAGAACCCGCAGGCCCATCGGCAGCCAGGTGTAGAGACCCGATGCGATCTTGCGGATCATTCCCGCACGTAACATCAGTTGGTGGCTGATGACGGTGGCGTCAGCGGGTGTTTCCTTGAGCGTTGAGATCAGATATTGGCTGGTGCGCATGGGGCAGTAGATCCTGAGGCGATTTGAGCAGTGACCATATTGTACGGTTGTGACCAGTTGGCGTATAGCCCGCACCGGACCTGGGATTTTTCGATCGGGCATAAAAAAACCCGGCCGAAGCCGGGTTTTCTGTTTCTTACCGCGGGTTTGCTTAGAGCAGATCCCAGGTGTAGGAAACGATCAGGCGGTTCTCGTCGACGTCGCCGCCGTCAAGAGTGTCGTCCTGACGGATGGTAGCGTTACGCCACAACACGTTAACACCTTCCAGCGCGCCGTTCTGAACGGTGTAGCTGATGTTGGTGTCACGCTCCCAGCGGCTGTCACGCACGGCAGGAGCCGCATCGATGTTGTCACTGGTGATGTAGCGAGTCATGAACGTCAGACCGGGCATGCCCAGGCCAGCGAAGTCATAGTCGTAACGGGCCTGGTAGGAGCGCTCGTCCTTGGCGTTGAAGTCAAGGTACTGTACCGAGTTGGCCAGGAAGATTGCGCCATCATAGTAAGCGAAGCCAGCATCGCCACCCATCTGCTGATAGGCAACGCCGAATGCGTGGTTACCGGCACCCAGAGTCAGAGCCAGAGAGGTAGCATCGTTGTCGAAGTTGTCAGCTGGGCCGCTTTCGTCCGAAGTCTGGTAGTGAGCCAGGTCGGTGACCAGAGACAGGTCGTTACCCAGCGCCATGTTGTAGGTGGCGCCCAGGAAGTGACGCTTCCACAGATTTTCAGCATCAGAAGTGTAGAGGGTGGTGCTCAGGTCGTCAGAGAACGTGTAGGTGCCGCCGAGATACGTGACTTTCTCGTCAAGGATGAAAGCGCCATCAGTCTCGGAGGAGCTGCTCATATCGCCACGATCGTTCATGCGACCAGCTTCTACGAACAGGCCGTCGATAGACTCGTTGGTGATGCTGTAACCGTTGTAGTGGTTCGGCAGCAGACGAGCGTCGTCATAGGCGATAACCGGGTTGGACGGCAGGTGTACGCCATAACGCAGAACGGTGTCTTCTACGATGTGGGCTTTGACCGCGCCACGGATTTCAGCATAGTTGCCCGGGCCGGTGTTGCCCTGACTGCTTGGCAGCAGGCCAGTGCCTGCGTCGTCGCTGGTGCTGTCCAGCTTGATGCCCATCATCGCGATGGTGTCAAAACCCAGGCCGATCGGGCCGCGGGAGTAGCCGGATTCGAAGTTCAGTACGAAGCCGGTAGCGGTTTCGTCACGCTTGCTCTGGCCTACACCAGGGCTGCGGAAGTCGCGGTTGAAGTTCATGGTGCGGTTGCTGAGGGTAGCCGAAGAGCTCTCGATGAAGCCTTCGTTGTTTTCAACAGCTGCGGTAGCTTGTGACACGATAAGTCCATTTGCGGCGGCAACGGCCAGTGCAATGGAACTCCACTTGATAACATTTTTCATTATTTGCTCCTTCAGATTAAAAACAAGCCATGGTCACGGCACCCGCAACCAATCATCTTTTATTGTTATCCCAGCAGATTAAAGCATCAAAAGATGAATAGCGAAACATTAGGCTTAAAAAACATGCTCTTGTAGCTTTGACCTACAATTTATCCGAGTATCATACCTCGGCTGGGGTCTTTTAACCGCGCTATTGTAATCCAATTATCACAGTTTTATGTGATTCGTTTCACAAATGTCTCACGCTGAGACGGGCGGGATCGAATCGGGCAGCGATTCCCATCCCCATCTTGCCTTCAGGCCAACAGGAGCCACATGTTCAAGCTACATTCACAGCTGGCAGCTGATTGCGTTCATATCGGGGATTTTCCCTTGAGTCGGCTGCTGATGATGAACGATTCTCAGTATCCCTGGTGCATACTGGTGCCTCGGGTTTGCGATGTGACCGAGATATTTCAGCTTGATTATAAGGATCAGCAGCGTCTATCCGCCGAGTCTGCGTTGTTGAGCAGGTTGCTGTGCAGCACGTTTTCCGCGGACAAGATGAACATTGCCGCCTTGGGTAATGTCGTCAGTCAGTTGCACGTTCACCACGTGGTTCGCTATCGCACTGATGCGGCCTGGCCTGCACCTGTGTGGGGGCGTTTGCCGGTGAAGCCTTTTGCGGGTGAGGATCTGGAAGTGCGCTTGACACAAATCAAGCAGATGCTGCCATCTGGTTTCAAATTTGCGGAGCAAGTGTGATGAGCGATCTGGAAGACAGAGTTGCAGACCTGGAAATACGCCTGGTATTTCAGGATGACACCATACAGTCGCTGAGCGAAACGTTGGCCGCGCAGCAGATGGAGTTGGAGAAGTTGCGTCGAGCAGTGGAGGTGTTGGCCAGGAGGCAGGCTGATCTCGCCAGCTCTTTACCAGCCAACGATGAGGATCAGCCGCCGCCACATTACTGATCCTGCATTGTTGTGACGGAAGGTGGCGCCCTCTGAGGGCGCCGGTAATCAGTCTGGTTTACAGAATGACCACATCTTCGGCTTGCAGGCCTTTCTCGCGGCGGGCAACCACAAACTCGACCCTCTGGCCTTCTTCCAATGCCCGGTGGCCTTCGCCACGGATGGCGCGAAAATGCACAAACACATCATCGCCCTGGTCGCGTGAAATAAAGCCAAAGCCCTTATTGATGTTGAACCACTTTACCGTACCCGCTTCGCGATCCGACTGTCTGCCGGGCAGGCTGAACGAAAGCTGCTGTATCTCGTTTGCCAGAGTCATCACTGTTGCCAGGCAAACGACGCCGATGGCCATACCAATTGCATAAATGACCAGTGTTTCGAGCGCGGGAACCCAAGTTGAGATCAGAGGGATCAGTGCTGCGACCAGCAAACCGATCGAAACAACGATGGCGACGCCGAACCTGATTGCGGTGTCCACACGGTGGCGTGCGGTGAACTGTTGAAGATTGAGTAGGCCGGTAAACAACAGAAGAATTCCATTGAGATTGATCAGGCCGCTTTGAGCGAAGAAAGGTAGTGTGTTGACCAGGCCTGTAATTAACGCGGCGAGGCCGATGATGAGGTGCAGATAACGTAACGTATTCAAGAATTTCACCTTGGATGCTATGACATTGGTAATGGGGAAGTGCCTGTGGCCGGCGCATAGAGACTTTTGCCGGGGCGCGCACTGTAACCTGAAACTGTCAAGGGCTCAAAGCGTGAACTTGTGGGGTAAAGAGAAAGTCAAGAAGGGTAGAGCAGTGCTGTAACTTGAGCATCGGCGGGTGGCTGTCCACCCGCCGACGTTAATTCAATGCAGCGGCAGACATTATTTCTCGAGAAGGCTGCGCAGCATCCATGCGGTTTTCTCATGCACCTGCATCCGCTGGGTCAGCAAGTCAGCCGTTGGCTCATCGTGGGTTTCGTCGCAGATAGGGAAAGACTCCCGTGCAGTGCGTACGCATGATTCATGACCCTCGACCAACAGGCGAACCATGTCCAGCGCATCCGGTACACCCTCTTCTTCCTTGATGCTGCTCAGTTCGACAAACTGCTTGTACGTGCCGGGCGCGGGGAAGCCGAGAGTCCGGATACGCTCAGCGATATCATCCACCGCCTGTGCCAGCTCCATGTAATGGGTTTCAAACATCATATGCAGTGTCTGGAACATGGGGCCCTTCACGTTCCAATGAAAATTGTGGGTTTTCAGATAAAGCGTGTAGGTGTCCGCCAGCAGGTGCGACAGACCCTGAGCAATTTTCTCGCGATCGTTTTCTTTGATGCCAATATCGATTTTCATCATGACTCCTGTTGGATGGGATTGATTCAAACGGGTTTGGACTGCCGCAGTTGGCCGTAACTGCGACTGTGTTGTTGTCCTTTTGAGCTGCAGTATAGACGCTAACGTAACGCCTGCATGCTCAACTGCCAATTTGTCGAAACCGAATATTGCAGCAATCTCCTCGCAGCTGGCGCGTCTCCATGTGGAGTCATGTCGTTGGAGCACAGTTAAATCAGGGATTGAGGTTCTCGCCGACAAGGGTACCTTTCGGGTATATTATGGCGCTTTTCTCAGTGTGCTGCTTCGCGACTGGCATTCATCCCGGCGCGCAGGCTGCCCGATCTCTACGACAGGAATACCACAACATGATGCGTACCCACTATTGCGGCCAGTTGAACGAATCGCTGGCGGATCAGGAAATCACCCTTTGCGGCTGGGTTCATCGACGTCGTGACCATGGTGGTGTGATATTCCTGGATATCCGCGATCGTGAAGGTCTGGCGCAGGTGGTATTCGATCCAGATCGCGAAGAAACCTTCGCTCTGGCCGACCGCGTGCGCAGTGAATATGTGGTCAAGGTAACCGGTAAGGTCCGCCCTCGCCCTGCCGGTGCAGTGAACCCCAACATGGCCTCCGGTGCGATCGAGGTTCTGGGGTACGATCTCGAGGTGCTGAACCAGGCCGAAACGCCACCCTTCCCCCTGGACGAGTATTCAGATGTGGGCGAGGAAACCCGCCTGCGTTATCGCTTTATCGATCTGCGCCGCCCAGAGATGGCCGCCAAACTGAAGCTGCGTTCGCGCATTACCAGCAGCGTGCGCCGCTATCTGGACGAGAATGGCTTTCTGGATGTGGAAACACCCATCCTGACCCGTGCTACCCCTGAAGGGGCTCGTGACTATCTGGTGCCCAGTCGCACCCACCCTGGTACTTTCTTTGCCTTGCCGCAGTCACCACAGCTGTTCAAGCAGTTGCTGATGGTCTCCGGCTTCGACCGTTATTATCAGATCGCCAAGTGCTTTCGCGATGAGGATCTGCGCGCTGATCGCCAGCCGGAATTCACCCAGATCGATATCGAAACCAGCTTCATGGACGAGAAGGACATCATCGGTCTGACCGAGGGTATGATCCAGAAGCTGTTCAAGGAAGTGCTGGACGTGGACCTTGGCGACTTCCCGCATATGACCTTCGAAGAGGCGATGCGTCGCTATGGGTCGGACAAGCCGGACCTGCGCAACCCGTTGGAGCTGGTCGACGTGGCCGACCAGTTGACCGAAGTCGACTTCAAGGTGTTTAGTGGGCCGGCTAGCGATCCCAAGGGCCGTGTTGCTGCGCTGCGCGTTCCTGGTGGGGCCAGCATGCCGCGAAAGCAGATCGACGATTACACCAAGTATGTGGGCATCTATGGCGCCAAGGGCCTGGCCTATATCAAGGTCAATGAGCGAGCCAAGGGCGTTGAAGGTCTGCAGTCACCGATTGTCAAATTCATTCCCGAGGCGAACCTTGAAATCATTCTCGACCGGGTTGGCGCGGTTGATGGCGATATTGTCTTCTTTGGCGCCGACAAGGCGAAGATCGTCTCCGAGGCCTTGGGCGCCCTGCGTATAAAGCTTGGACATGACCTGCAGTTGCTGACCTGCGAGTGGGCGCCGTTGTGGGTGATCGATTTCCCGATGTTTGAAGAGAACGACGATGGCAGCCTGAGCGCATTGCACCATCCTTTCACTGCGCCCAAGTGCAGCCCGGAGGATCTGGCTGCCAACCCGGCTACGGCTCTGTCGCGCGCCTATGACATGGTGCTTAACGGTACCGAACTGGGTGGCGGTTCGATCCGTATCCATCGCAAGGAAATGCAACAGGCGGTTTTCAACATTCTCGGCATCAGTGCAGAAGAGCAGCAGGAAAAGTTCGGCTTCCTGCTTGATGCATTGAAGTACGGCGCGCCGCCGCACGGTGGCTTGGCCTTTGGCCTGGATCGCCTGGTTATGCTGGTAACCGGTGCCCAGTCGATCCGTGAAGTCATTGCCTTCCCGAAGACCCAGAGTGCGGCCTGTGTCATGACTCAGGCCCCGGGTGCGGTGGATGGCAAGGCCCTGCGCGAGCTACACATCCGTCTGCGCGAGCAGCCCAAGGTCGAATAACCCGCCCAGAACCACGGAGTCGATCATGGCCGGACATTCCAAATGGGCCAACATCAAGCATCGCAAGGCAGCGCAGGACGCCAAGCGTGGCAAGGTGTTCAACAAGCTGATCAGGGAATTGACTGTGGCTGCCAAGCTTGGCGGCCCCGAGCCCGCGGATAACCCCAGGCTAAGAGCGGCGGTGGATAAATCACTGACCGCCAACATGACCCGCGATACCATCGACCGCGCAATTGCGCGTGGTGTGGGCAGCACTGATGCGGACAACGTCGAGGAGCTGACCTATGAGGGTTATGGTCCCGGTGGCGTTGCGGTCCTGGTCGAAGTGATGACCGATAACCGCAATCGCACGGTCAGTGAAGTTCGCCACGCCTTCAACAAGTGTGGCGGTAATCTGGGCACCGACGGGTCTGTGGCCTACCTGTTCGAAAGGCGCGGGCAGATCAGCTATGGACCGGGTGCGGATGAGAACGCTCTGATCGAGGTGGCCCTGGAAGGAGGGGCTGAGGACGTCGTTAGCAATAACGACGGTTCGATTGACGTATTGACCACTTTCGAAGAGTTCGGTGGCGTTCGCGATCATCTGGATCAGCAGGGATTTGTTCGTGAGGCTGCGGATATCAGCATGATCCCTGCGACCACCGTTGTCCTGGACCTGGAGGGAGCCGAGAGCGTTCTCCGGTTGGTTGACATGCTTGAAGATCTGGACGATGTGCAAAACGTCTACAGCAACGCTGACATACCCGACAATGTTCTGGCCCAGTTGAGTTAGAGCGTCGAGCGCATGGAACGGGGAGGCATGTGCCTCCCTTTTTCTTGCCCGCGTTCTTTTATCGAATGGCCAGGCGGATATGGCACACTAGGGCTCATCCAATTAGCGGAAATCACCACGCATGGCCCTGATATTGGGTATAGATCCAGGTTCGCGCACGACAGGCTACGGTATTGTCCGCGAGCACGCGGGTAAGTGTGAATACGTCACCTCGGGTTGTATCCGTCTCGGCGGCGGGCCGCTGCCGGGCAGGCTCAAACTGATTTTCGAGGGCCTGAGTGAACTGATCGGAAAATATGAGCCGGATATTCTCAGCATCGAGCAGGTGTTCCTGGCGCGCAACCCTGATTCGGCACTGAAATTGGGTCAGGCCCGCGGCGCTGCAATAGTTGCAGCGGTGCACGCCGGAATGGATGTGCATGAATACACCGCCAGGCAGATCAAGCAATCGGTAGTTGGTACCGGTGCAGCTGACAAGACCCAGGTGCAACACATGGTCACTCAGCTGCTCGGGCTTTCCGGGACGCCGCAGGCGGATGCCGCTGATGCCTTGGCAGCGGCGCTCTGTCATGCCCATTCGACGGCACTCAATACGCAGCTGGGTGGCGGGCTCCTCGGGTTGCGCAGCGGCCGGGTCCGCCACAGATGAGCGTCAACGAAGAGACATTTCAATGATTGGACGACTGACAGGTGTGCTGCTCGAAAAGCAACCGCCGCATATTTTACTGGACGTACAAGGCGTAGGTTACGAGCTGGACGCGCCGATGAGCACCTTTTACAAGCTCCCGGGCCTGGGGCAGTCGGTTACCCTGCATACTCACATGGTGGTGCGCGAAGATGCTCAACTGCTGTATGCCTTTGTCGAGAAACGCGAACGCGAACTTTTCCGTGAGCTGATCAGACTCAACGGCGTGGGCCCCAAGCTGGCGCTGGCTTTGATGTCCGGTCTTGAGGTTGATGAGCTGATTCGGGCGGTACAGGCTCAGGACACCAGCGCTCTGGTGCGGGTGCCCGGCGTGGGCAAGAAGACCGCGGAGCGTTTATTGATAGAGCTACGCGACCGTTTCAAGGCATGGGAAGCCTTGCCTGGCTCCTTCAAGCCGCTGGGCGGGGAGGGTGCCAGTCTCGCTCCAGCCTCACAGAGCAGTGATGCGGTCAGTGCCCTCATAAGTCTCGGGTACAAGCCGCAGGAGGCCAGCCGCGCCGTAGCAGCGGTCGAAGAGGACGGCATGACTAGCGAAGAGTTGATTCGTCGCGCGCTCAAGGGCATCGTTTAATTGTTCTGCATTCAACGCACGGGATATCCATGCTGGAAGAAGATCGCTTGATCGCTGCCGCGCCGCGGCAGCAGGAAGATGTTATTGACCGGGCTATCCGCCCCTATCGCCTGGCTGATTATATCGGTCAGCCGAGTGTGCGTGAGCAGATGGAGCTGTTTATGAAGGCAGCCAAAGGCCGCGGTGAGGCCCTGGATCACGTACTGATTTTCGGGCCGCCCGGACTGGGCAAGACGACCCTGGCCAACATCATTGCCCAGGAGATGGGCGTCAAGATAAAGAGCACCTCAGGTCCGGTCCTTGAGCGCGCGGGCGACCTGGCAGCCATGCTGACCAGCCTTGAAGCTGGAGATGTACTCTTTGTTGATGAGATTCATCGTCTTTCGCCGGTAGTCGAAGAAATCCTCTATCCGGCAATGGAAGATTACCAACTCGATATCATGATCGGCGAAGGGCCTGCTGCCCGCTCCATCAAGTTGGATCTGCCCCCTTTTACGCTCGTGGGTGCCACCACCAGGGCGGGTATGTTGACTAACCCGCTGCGTGATCGGTTTGGCATTACGCAGCGGCTGGAGTTTTACGGAGTCGATGATCTGGCGACCATTGTGACCCGTTCGGCAAAGATTCTCGGCCTGCAGGTGGAGTCCCATGGTGCGCTCGAGATTGCGCGTCGGTCCCGCGGTACACCGCGAATCGCCAACCGATTGCTGCGTCGCGTTCGTGATTTCGCAGAAGTACGCGGCACCGGTGCCATTTCGGCAGAAATAGCCGACCAGGCCTTGAACCTGCTGGATATTGACGTCAAGGGCTTCGATCACATGGACCGTCGTTTGTTGTTGGCGATGATCGACAAGTTTGATGGTGGTCCAGTGGGTATCGATAGCCTGGCTGCAGCCATCAGTGAAGAGCGGCACACCATAGAGGATGTGCTTGAACCTTTTCTTATTCAACAGGGTTTTATTACCCGAACCCCCCGAGGGCGCATGCTTACACGGCACGCCTATGCCCACTTCGGGCTCGATCTGCCCCGTCGGATGACACAGCCCGCGGATGATCTCTTCGGCACCGGACAGGACGCTGACGGGGCTTGAAAAAATATTTTCGATATTGGCTGGGAAACACTATGCAAAGCTCACCGTTGGCTCTACATTATGCGCGCTGACTATTCCGGACCGCCGTTCGTGCAGAGAGTCCGAGTCTACTTTGAAGATACCGATGCCGGCGGCATCGTTTATTACGTTAATTACCTCAAATTTATGGAACGTGCGCGAACCGAAATGGTCCGTACCCTGGGGTTTGACCAAAGTGTCCTGCAGACTGAAAACATTATTTTTGTCGTGCACTCGGTGACCGCCCGTTATCACGCGCCCGCGCGCTTGGATGACGAGCTGGACGTCAGCGTGGAAGTGCTTGATCTCAAGCGGGCCAGCATACGGTTCCGCCAGCAGGTTAAACGTGTTGATGGGGACCTGTTGTGTGAGGGTGAGGTGTTGGTTGCATGTGTCAGCGCCGACCGGTACAAACCCAGAGGAATTCCGTCTGGTCTGAACGCTGCGTTCAGGGCCAGGCAGGTAATAGATAGCAAGACCGAGCGAGGAGAGGCACCGCGTGCAAGCTGATCAAATGTCGATGTGGCACCTGATTTCTACCGCCAGCGTTCTGGTACAGCTGGTTATGCTGATTCTGGTAGCGGCATCCATCATGTCCTGGGTAATCATTTTCCAACGCGGGTCCTTTATCCGCTCCGCGAAAACCGCGCTCGATGACTTCGAGGATCGATTCTGGTCTGGCATCGATCTGTCCAAGTTGTACCGTCAGGTCACAGGAAACCCGGACAACAACTCCGGACTGGAACAGATCTTTCGCGCCGGCTTCAAGGAATTCTCCCGGATGCGTCAGCAGGCAGGTGTTGATCCGGATGCTGTAATGGATGCGGTACAGCGCTCGATGCGCGTGGCGATTTCCAAGGAAGAGGAAAAGCTCGATCAGCATCTACCGTTTCTCGCCACTGTCGGCTCGACCAGTCCTTACATTGGTCTGTTCGGCACCGTCTGGGGCATCATGAACTCCTTCCGTGGTCTGGCTACAGCGCAACAGGCCACACTGGCGACAGTTGCTCCGGGTATTGCCGAAGCCCTGATCGCGACGGCAATTGGTTTGTTCGCGGCGATTCCGGCAGTTATTGCCTATAACCGATTTGCCGCGCGCTCGGAAACACTGATCAGTCGCTACTATACCTTTGCTGACGAGTTCTCGAGCATTCTTCATCGCCGCGTCCACGCCAGCAACGACGAGTAAACGGAGTCAAAATGCAGGTTCAAGGCAGACGCCGGAAACGCAAACCCGTTGCAGAGATGAACGTCGTACCCTATATCGACGTGATGCTCGTGCTGCTGGTTATATTCATGGTGACCGCTCCGATGCTGAATCAGGGCGTGAAAGTTGATTTGCCGCAGGTGGCCAGTGAGGTCATGCCCTCGGACAGCAATCAGCAGGTGCTTACTTTGTCAGTGTTGGCCGATGGAACCTATTTCTGGAATCTGGGTGAAACCGTTGATACGGAGAACCAGACGGACAGCGCGATTTCTCTGGAGGAAATGGCGTCGGGTGTGACCAAGATTATCAGTGCTCGACCGGACACGCTGGTATACATACGAGGCGACCGCGAAGCTAACTACGGCCTGGTTGTTACCGCGATGGCAACTTTGCAACAAGCGGGTGTCCCGAACGTGGGACTGATTACAGAGGCGCCGTGAACACTCGTGAGCCGCGTCAGGCGGAAACCGGCCGTTATGTTGCCTCGGTGCTCAAGGCCCTGGCCGTGCACCTGGCTGTGGTATTGCTGCTTTTCGTCTCCTTCAGCAGCGCGCCGGAATTCGAGCCCGCCAAGCCAATTGTTCAGGCGACATTGGTACAGTTGAACTCCAAGAGCCCGGCGCAGACCCAAACGGATCAGCGTATAGCTGGTGAGGCCGCACGTACCGCAGCTCAACGCCACGAGGCAGAAGAGCTCAAACGCGACCAGCAGAAACAGGAACAGGCCGAGGCTGCCGCAGCCAGGGCGAAGGAGCAGGCTGCTGCAGCGCAGGCCGCCCAGCAGCGTGAAGAGCAGCAGAAAGCGGCACAAGCCGCTGAGCAGAAGCAGTCGGAGGCAGCCAAACAGCTCGAAGCTGCCAAACAAGCCGAGGCTGAAGCCCAGCGCAAGGCCGATGCAGCGCGCAAGTTGGCAGCCGAGGAAGCCGCAAAGAAGGCAGAAGCCGAGGCGGCAAAGAAAAAAGCGGCTGATGAGGCAGCGAAAAAACAGGCTGCGGAGCAAGCGAAGAAAAAAGCCGCAGAGGAGGCCAAGCGCAAGGCTGACGCTGCCAAGGCAGCGGCGGAGAAAGAGGCCCAGCAAAGGCGTGCGCAAGAAGAGGCTCGCGCCAAGGCGCTGGCTGATTTGCTTGCCGACGAGACGCAATACCAGCAGGCTCAGGCTGACCTGTCAGGTGATGAGGTAGCAGCCAGCTATGATGATTTGATCAGACGTTATGTCAGCGAGCAATGGAGACGTCCTCCTTCTGCACGTAATGGTATGGTGGTTGACGTTGTCATTAGTATGCTGCCTACGGGTGAGATTACTGGCGCCGTAGTCGTGCGCACTAGCGGTGACCCGGGTTTTGACCAGTCTGCGGTGCAAGCCATCAGAAACGTGGGTCGTATTCCAGAAATGCAGCAGTTGTCACGGGAAAAGCCGGCAACTTTTGATAGCCTATATCGCAAACGAACGTTGCGCTTCAAACCAGAGGACCTGTCATTCTGATGAAAATGTTGAAAATCTGGCTAACTGCCTTCGCGCTGCTGCTTGTAACGCAGAATCTGTATGCTCAGGGCGCCATCGAGATTACCCGGGGCACCGACAAGGCTTCGCCGATTGCTGTGGTGCCTTTTGGCTGGCAGGGTGGCACGCCGCTGCCTGAAGACATGGCAGAAATTGTTGCCAACGACCTGCGAAACAGCGGCATGTTTGCTCCGTTCGACAGACGCAATATGCTCAGCACTCCTACCCAGGCCAGCGAGATATTTCCTCGAGACTGGCGCATTCTTGGTGTCGAATATGTTGTCGCCGGGCAGATTAATGCCGATCCCGGCTCCGATCAGTATCGTCTGCAGTTCAGCCTTTACAGTGTTGTCAGGGAAGAAGTACTGATGACGCGTACCGTGAGTGGCACGCGAAGTCAGTTGCGTGATATGGCGCACCATCTGAGCGATCAGGTCTTCGAGGAAATTACTGGCATCAAGGGCGCATTCAATACCAAGCTCCTTTACGTCGCTGCTGAACGATTTTCTGTCGACAATACCCGTTTTACTCTGCAGCGCTCGGACTATGACGGCGCTCGAGCAGTCACACTGCTGCAATCACGGGAACCTATCCTGACGCCTTCGTATGCACCAGATGGGCAGCGTATTGCTTACGTATCCTTCGAGTCAGGGCGCCCGGAAATATTCGTGCATTACATCCAGACCGGTCGCCGCGAGCGTATCACCAGTTTCGAGGGCCTCAATGGCGCCCCTTCCTGGTCACCTGACGGTGAACGCCTGGCTTTTGTGTTGTCCCGCGATGGTAATCCCGAGATCTACGTGATGGAGCTGGCCAACAAGCAGCTGCGACGCATCACCAACCACTTTGCTATCGATACCGAGCCGGACTGGCTGGATGCCAACACCATCGTCTTCACGTCTGACCGTGGTGGCCGTCCGCAGATCTATAAACAGAATATCAATACTGGTGTTACCGAGCGGCTGACTTTTGTCGGCAACTACAACGCCAATGCCAAACTCTCCGTTGATGGTCGGACCATGGTCATGGTGCACCGTCAAGAGGGTACCCGTAATTTTCAGATTGCCATCCAGGACCTGGAGCGCGGTAATCTGAGAGTGTTAACAGAAACTTCATTGGATGAATCACCCACTGTTTCTCCCAATGGCGTCATGTTAATTTATGCCACCCGTCAACAGGGACGGGGCGTACTCATGCTGGTGTCTACCAATGGCCGTGCAAGGTCGGTAATTCCGACCCAATTCACGGACCTGCGAGTGCCCTCATGGTCCCCATACCTGCCCTAGGGTGTAAAAAATCATTAAAACATGTGGGGTTTACGAGGAGTCTTATGATGCAAGTAATTAAATTTGGTAAGTTTGCGGCATTGGTTGTAGCTATGGGCGTGATTGTTGGTTGTTCCTCCAAAGGTGGCGACACCGGCGGAACTGGCGCGGTTGATCCGAACGCCGGTGCTGGTTACACCACTCCAGCTTCAAGCGGTGACGACATGTCCAGCGAAGAGGCTGCTCTGCGCGCGGTCACTACTTTCTACTTCGAACTCGATAGCGCCGAGCTGAAGCCTGAAGCTACCCGCGCCCTTGATGTGCATGCCAAGGATCTGCGTGCTGCTGGTAACCGTGTAGTGCTGGAAGGCCACACCGACGAGCGTGGTTCACGCGAGTACAACATGGCTCTGGGCGAGCGTCGTGCTGCTGCCGTTCAGCGTTACCTGGCTGGCCAGGGCGTTTCTCCTTCACAGCTGGAGCTGGTCTCCTACGGTGAAGAGAAGCCGGCCGCAATGGGTTCCAGCGAAGAAGCTTGGGCTCAGAACCGTCGCGTAGAACTGCGTAAGTAAGAGGTCATATGAAAGGGTTCAGGGGTTTAACAGCTGCCTTCATGCTATTGCCTATCGCGGCAATGGCCCAGGTGCCGGTTATTGACGGTAGCGCGGGCGGTGTCCGCGGTAGTCAATCGTCTACCCCTGCCGCCCAGCAGACCACAGCTGGCCCCTCGATAGAGGGCCAGCTATTGCAGCAGCTGTATCAGCTTCAACAGGAGGTCGCGATGTTGCGCGGCAGGCTGGAGGAGCAGGAATATCGGCTCAAGCAAATGGAGCAGGACCAGTCGGACCGATATCAGGATATAGACCGCAGGCTGTCAGCGGGCACCGGGGTTACACCTGGCGATGCCGATCAGCAAGCGCCAATTGATGCACTTGAAAGCCCCACTGCGAGTCAGCAGGGAAACACTGGCAGTGCAACAGCACCGCAAGGCAATACCGGCACGGCTGAGGTCGATCCGGCGCGTGAGAAATTGATGTACGATGCAGCCTTTGACCTGGTCAAGGCGCGAGATTTTGAAAAGGCGATCCAGGCCTTCAGTGCCTTCGTCAGGAAATTCCCGAATAGCGAATACGCCGGGAATGCGCAGTATTGGCTGGGTGAAATTCACCTGGTAGAGTCCGATTTGCAATCAGCTGGCCGCGCGTTCGCGTTGGTAGTCAGCGAGTATCCCGGACATCGCAAGGAAGCCGACGCACTCTACAAGCTCGCCGATGTCGAGCGCCGCCTGGGTAACCGGGACAAGGCCGTAGAGCTGTATCAGCAAGTGCTCTCACGGCATCCGAACTCGTCGGCAGCCCAGCTTGCAAGGCGCGATCTGGACAGCCTGGGCTGAGAGATACCCGCCCCACTCTTACTATTACGGCCATCATGCTTGCTTCCTGATTCATCAGGTGTGCAAGCGATCGTCCCAACGGGCCTCTGCCTTTTCAGCAGTCCAGCCCTGGATGCCAAACATGTCAGTCGATCTTTGCGCAACGCTCCGGATCACGGAGATATTTTATTCCCTTCAGGGTGAAAGCCGCTCGATCGGGTTACCCACCGTTTTCGTACGTCTGACGGGATGCCCTTTGCGATGTCAGTACTGTGATACTGCTTACGCCTTTACTGGTGGCGAAGTTCACAGCCTGTCCGCAATTCTTGCACGCATAGAGCGGTTCAAACCGCGTTTCATCTGCGTAACCGGTGGTGAGCCTCTCGCCCAGCCTAATTGTCTCCCATTGCTGCAAGCGCTTTGTGATGCGGGCTATCAGGTGTCGCTCGAGACCAGTGGCGCCTTGGATGTCAGTGCAGTGGATCCGCGTGTGAGCAGGGTGGTAGACCTGAAAACGCCAGATTCGGCAGAGTCCGGCCGCAATCTGTATGGAAATATGGCGGTGCTCGGTAAACATGACCAGGTGAAGTTTGTGGTCTGTAGCAGGCAGGATTATGAATGGGCGCGCTTCAAGCTGGACGAGTACTCGTTGCCGGAGCGGGTAGATGAAGTGCTGTTCTCGCCCAGCCACGAACAGCTAGTCCCAAAGCTCCTTGCTGAGTGGATTATGGAGGACAACTTGCCAGTCCGTTTTCAGCTACAGCTGCATAAATATCTGTGGAACGACGAGCCTGGACATTGATATGACGAATAGTAAAAAAGCGGTCGTGCTGCTATCTGGCGGCCTGGATTCTGCAACGGTTCTGGCGATGGCCCAGGCGGAAGGCTATCTGTGTCACACATTGAGCTTCGATTATGGTCAGCGCCATCGGGCAGAGCTCAACGCAGCGGCACGTCTCGCAGCGAGCGCCGCTGTAGCAGCCCACAAGGTGATCAAGCTGGATCTTGATGGAATGGGGGGCTCAGCCCTGACTGACGTCAGTATCGCTGTACCAGAGGAGGCGGGAGAAGGGATCCCTGTTACCTATGTGCCGGCACGTAACACCGTCTTTCTGGCCTTGGCGCTGGGTTGGGCAGAGGTACTCGAGGCAAAGGACATCTTCATTGGTGTTAACGCTGTCGATTATTCCGGTTACCCCGACTGCAGGCCGGCTTTCATACAAGCTTTTGAGACAGTAGCCAATCTCGCTACACGTGCAGGCATCGAAGGTGTCGGGTTTCGCATCAGGGCTCCCCTGCAGAATATGAGTAAAGCTCGGATAGTCGAATCAGGTGTACAGTTGGGTGTCGATTACAGCCTGACCGTTTCTTGCTATCAGGCAGATGATCAGGGGCGAGCCTGTGGCCGCTGCGACAGTTGCCGTCTGCGCTCAGAGGGATTCGAGGCTGCGGGGCTAAAGGATCCGACACGTTACGCGGGGATGTAAAAAAAACTTGAGTTTATCTGATAAATCAGTACTATAGCGCGCGTTCCGGGTCGTTAGCTCAGTTGGTAGAGCAGTTGGCTTTTAACCAATTGGTCGTAGGTTCGAATCCTACACGACCCACCATTTTTCCCCTCTGTTTATCCTGAAATACCCCATACCCCTTTTTCCGCTTCCTGATTCCGTCCAATCGGCTGCTTTCCTGCGTACTGAAAGCTCGACGTGGCATTTCCTTGTCTCTAGCCCCTCAATTTAATGGTTGAACCTCCCTATGCCGGCAAAGTCCAAACTCTGGCAAATGGAATGACGCAATCTGTCTTTTCCATCATCGCAATCATGTAATGAACGGAGGAAGGTCTATGACTTCAGCAGCGAAAGAAACCATCAAGGTTCTCAACGATCTTATCGAGACTTGCAAGGATGGTGAGAAAGGTTTCAAGGTATGCGCGGACGACGTGAAGCGGCCCGAGCTCAAGGCATTGCTCAGTGATCACGCCATGGAATGTGGTAAGGCAGCTACAGAGCTCCAGGGGATTGTGGTACGTCTGGGTGGTGACCCGGAAGACGATACTAGCCTGGCAGGTGATATGCACCGCCGCTGGGTCGACCTCAAGTCAATGATCTCGGGAAAAGACGAAAAGGCTATTCTCAACGAGTGCGAGCGCGGGGAAGATGTCGCCAAAAAGAGCTACAAGGAAGCTCTCGAAGCGGATTTGCCCGCTGACGTACGCCAGGTCGTAGAACGTCAGTATCAGGGTGTGCTGCGTAACCACGATCAGATCAAGGCATTGCGTGACGCAGAACGCGCTCGCAGTTAACCAGTCTGTATCCTGAGTTGGGCGCGGGACGTATAAATGCCCACGCCCTGCAGTGTGACCGTCAGGATAAGCGGGCTGTAGGATTACAGCCCGTTCAGGTCGCCTTCAAGGTGATGGGCTGGAGCAGGCCAGCGCCACGGCAGTGATCCATTATTCAGAGCAGACGGCGTGGTATAATGCCAGCCATTGTCACGACTACAGGATCCTTGTCATGTCACAGATTCCCGAGCGGGTGTTGGTTCAGGCCCATCTTGCGGCCAAGCAGGTTGCGCCCCTCACTACAGCGGAAGAGGCCGATTACAAAGCACGTATCCGCTCGGCGCTACTCGCACGTGATGCCGTCCTGGTTGCCCATTACTACACCGATCCTGTGCTACAGGCGTTAGCCGAAGAAACAGGTGGCTGCGTCTCCGATTCCCTGGAAATGGCGCGTTTTGGCAAGGAACATCCGGCCAGCACCCTGGTAGTAGCTGGTGTGCGCTTCATGGGTGAAACGTCCAAGATCCTCAGTCCCGAGAAGCAGGTTCTGATGCCCACGCTCGAGGCCACCTGCTCACTGGATATCGGCTGTCCGATAGAGGAGTTCTCTGCCTTTTGCGATCAGCACCCGGATCGGACTGTAGTCGTTTATGCCAATACCTCAGCCGCCGTCAAGGCGCGGGCGGATTGGGTGGTGACTTCGAGCTGCGCGCTCGAAATCGTTGGCCACCTGATGGACAAGGGCGAGAAGATCATCTGGGCACCTGACCAGCATCTGGGTAATTACATACAGCGTGAAACTGGTGCAGACATGCTTCTCTGGGAGGGTTCATGCATCGTTCACGAGGAGTTCAAGGCCAAGGCATTGCTGGATCTCAAGGCCGTATATCCCGATGCTGCTATTCTGGTACATCCCGAGTCACCCATGTCGGTAGTGGAGCTTGCAGACGTGGTGGGCTCAACCAGCCAGCTGATCAAGGCGACTCAGACCCTCCCGAATCCTACCTTTATCGTTGCCACTGATCGGGGCATCTTCTACAAGATGCAGCAGGGCGCTCCGGGCAAGTTGTTGATCGAGGCGCCAACTGCGGGTAGTGGTGCTACCTGCCGCAGCTGTGCACATTGCCCCTGGATGGCCATGAACACCCTGCCGGCACTATTGCAGAGTCTGGAACAGGGCACTAATGAAATCCTGGTGCCTGAGCATCTTGTTCCCCAGGCGGTGAAGCCGCTGGAACGAATGCTCGAATTCACTCGCCAGGCTCGTCTCAACGCCGTCGGGAACGCCTGATCACATATTTTCTATAATGGCGCGCTGCTCCATCAGGTACTGCTGACGGGCTTGAATGCGAGCGCTTTGGACATAATCGTCCCCCGCGCGCACGGCTGCCAGGTCCAACTGCTCGGCAGCCTGGTCCAGGTCGCCGGCGAGCATGAAGTACTCAGCCCTGGCGGTATGGACGCCCACGATATTGCCCGCCAGGCCGCGTATCTCTGCGGTCAGGTACCACACATCAGGGTCGTTTTCGCGCTGGCTCGCCAGCCGGTTGATCACCTTTTCCGCCTCGGCATAACGCCGGCTTCGCAACAAAATATCCGCCTTGGCCTCCTGCAGGGGATAGCTTTCCGGATTGATCAGCAATAGGCGGTCTACGCGGGCAAGCGCCTGATCCAGTTTGCTTCGGCTGATGTCCAGCTCCACGGCTGCGAGATTGACAGCCAGATTGTCGCCCTGACTGGCGAGCAGTGGCTCGATAACGCTGGCAGCCTCTGCATGCTGCCCGCCGCGAATCAATGCCAAAACGAGTCCGTACCTTGCTGCCGCGTGGTCGCCCTCGTGTTCATCTAGCAGGATTCGAAAGCGCTGCGCCGCAAGTCCGGGACTTTGCTCATAATGTAGCTGTACCCGGGCACGCATCATCTGATACTCCGGGCTATCGCTTTGTCCGCCATTCTTCAATTGCTCTGCCCGGTTGCGTGAGTCGGCGATACGCGACTGTGTCACCGGGTGGGTCAAGAGAAACTCCGGCGGCTTGCGGCTGAACCTGCCCATTTGCGCGAGACGCTCAAACATGTCGGGCATTGCCTCGGGGTCGTATCCGGCACGTTCCAGGTTGATCAATCCGATTCGGTCAGCCTCCTGCTCGTTCTGGCGGGAGAATCGCCGTTGTTCCTGTATTGCCGCCGCCTGAGTGGACGCCAGGGCAGCGATCCCGGCGTCACCGCCACCAGCCGCTGCCAGAATGACACCGGCCAGCATGGCGGTCATCATGGGGATGCGCATGCGCTCCTGCTGTTGTAGATTGCGGGCAAAATGGCGTTGTGACAGGTGGGCAAGTTCGTGGGCCATGACCGAGGCAAACTCGGCTTCGGTATAGGCGTTCAAAAAGAGTCCGCCATTCACACCGACCACCCCGCCGGGCGCGGCAAAGGCATTCAACTGCGGACTCTCAATCAGGACGAAGGCCAGGCGTCGGTCAGACAGTTGGCTGGTTTCTACCAGGCCATAGACATGACGCTCGATAAAGTCCTTGAGCAGGGGATCATCCATTGTGGGAACGGCGCCGCGCAGCATGGACAACCATGCCCGGCCCAGCTGGTATTCCTGCTGCGCAGACATGATGGACGAGCTGGTATCTCCCAGGGACGGTAGGTTGAATTCTGTGGCGCCAAGGGATGGCGCAGCGAAACTGACCAGCAGCCCAAGTGCCAGCCCCTGTAAACCGGTGCGTAGTCGCCTGATGGGTAGCGCTGTGATGCTATACATGATTACCTGCGTATCCAGTGGGATAAGATTGTCTGCCATCAACCCCCGAGGGCTATACTGTAGCACTAGTTGATCAGGAGCCTCGCATGGCTGACGCCCCCAGCACCTTCACCGCCGACCAGAGACTTGATGCCCGGGGGCTGAGTTGTCCATTGCCTCTGCTCAAGGCCAAGCAGGCCCTCAACAAGATGGCAAGTGGAGAGATATTGCAGGTTTTGGCGACGGACGCTGGTTCGCAACGGGATTTCAAGCGATTTTGCGAGCTTGCCGGTCACTCCCTGCTCGAGTCCTCCGTTCAGGACCATGAATTTCATTATTGGTTGCGTAAGGAGTGAGATCAACAGGCATGATCAAGGTATTCCGTAACTGGGTGCATCGCTACTTTTCCGACGAGGAAGCAGTCGTTCTGGCGGTACTCCTCGCATTGGGTTTTGCGATTATCATCTCCTTTGGTGACAGCATTGCTCCACTGCTGACCGGGGTGGTGCTCGCCTATCTGTTGCAGGGTATGGTCACCCGCCTCAAGAAGTGGGGAGTTCACCAGGCGATTGCCGTCTGGCTGGTGTTTTTGCTGTTTCTTAGTGCGTTGGCGGCTCTGTTCGGTATTGTCGTGCCGCTGGTGTGGCGGCAGGTGATCAATCTGTTCAATGAGTTGCCACGTATGCTGGTTGAATGGCAGGCGCAGTTGGCGCACCTGCCTGACCAGTATCCTGCACTGGTGTCCTCTGGTCAGATCGATCGGATAGTGGCGTCGATCAATGGTGAGCTTGGGCAGTTCGGGCAATGGCTCTTGTCCCAGTCTCTGGCTGGTTTACCCATGTTGCTTACCATCCTGGTCTATCTGGTGCTGGTGCCGATTCTGGTGTTCTTCTTTCTGATGGATAGCGACAAGATTATCGCCTGGCTGGTAGGGCGGCTTCCCCGCGAGCGGCGTTTGATGAATGAAGTCTGGACCGAGATGAATCAGCAGATAGGCAACTACATTCGTGGCAAGGCGGTGGAAATCTTGATCGTAGGTGCCGTCAGCTATGTCTGCTTCGCCGTTCTGGGCCTCAATTACGCTGCACTGCTGGCGGTCATGGTCGGATTCTCTGTTCTGGTGCCCTATATAGGCGCCACCATTGCCACGATCCCCATCGCTCTGATCGGACTCTTTCAGTGGGGCCTGGGCAACGAGTTCATGGTGCTGATGATTGTGTATGCGGTTATTCAGGCCCTGGACGGTAACGTGCTGGTTCCTGTTCTGTTTTCCGAGGCTGTCAATCTGCATCCAGTCGCCATCATTGCGGCGGTACTGATTTTCGGTGGGCTATGGGGGTTCTGGGGGATATTCTTTGCAATCCCGCTCGCCACTCTGTTCAAGGCGGTCCTTAATGCATGGCCGGGGGCGCAGGGAGAAAATCAGGGTCGGGAGCTGCAACCTGGCGAGGTGGTTGCTGAGGCTCCCTAGAAAGTGGTGGTTTCAGAGAGCCCGGGCTGCAGCCAATACCTCTGAAACGTGGCCCTTGACCTTTACCTTGCGCCACTCTGCCCGCAGCACGCCCTGGGCATCTACCAGGAATGTGCTGCGTTCTATTCCCTCGTACTCCTTGCCATACATCTGCTTCAGCTTGATCACGTCGAACAGCTGACAGAGCGATTCGTCCGCGTCACTGATCAGTTCAAAGGGAAAGCCCTGTTTGCTGCGAAAGTTCTCATGGGTACGCAGGCTGTCGCGTGACACGCCGAATATGCGGGTATTGGCCGCAGCAAAATCTTCATGGCAGGCGCGAAAATCCTGCCCCTCGGTAGTACATCCCGGCGTATTGTCCTTGGGGTAGAAATACAGCACATAGTGCTGACCAATAAGCTGCTCGGAGTCTACTTTTATGCCGCTAGTTGCCTGAGCGTTGAAGGCAGGTACGGGTTGGTCCAGTTCGATGGTCATGCCGGGAGGTTCCTTGGCTGTTGGTTGCAGGTTGGGCAGGGGCTATGGTTCCGGATCTCAGTGCACTGGCCGCCAGGGCTCTATCACCGCATCCAGATTGAGTTCGTCACAAAAATCCAGAAACTGTTCGCGCAGCCAGCTAAGCTGCGTTTTGGCCGGAATGGCGATGGTCAAAGTCATATTCAACATGGCTGTGCCGGTGTGCTGTGCCATGTAGGTAAAGCTGAACAGCTCCTCAATGTCGATTTCCAGTTGCTGAAAGAAGGCGCAAAGCTCGCCGCACAATTCAGGCCGCTGTGCCGCGGTGACGAACACGTTGTAGGGAAGCGCCTGGGGTCGTTCATCCAGGGTGGTGCTGCGGCTCATCGAGAGCGTGAACTGCTCGCGACGTGCCACCGTGTGAAGCAGCGTCTCCAGACGTGCGAGCGCATCCCAGTTCCCGCTGACCTGCAGAAGCAGGGCAGAGCAGGTGCCGTGTCTGCTCATGCGGCTACTGACGATCAAGCAGCGCTGCTCCATGCACAATCGTGTAAAGGTGGTAACCAGGGTGGTGGTTTGCCCGCCCAGGGCGCTGATAACCAGGAACTGTTCCTTCTGTGGTGCTGGGGTCGACATGGTGTTCCTCAAAAGCTGATTTACGACTTGCCCCGCAGGTCCGGCAGGTCGTCAGAGGTATTATTGTCGCCCCGTCTGCCCCTGGGATCAATCTCAGCTTGTGTGCGACTGTCTTGTAGTCGAGGTCCTGTAATGGCGTGTGAGAAGCCTGTGCGCGGCCGCGAATTGTGTGTGGCTTCCCTTGTGCTGACAGCACGGCGAAAGTACCATTGCGGGTCAATGTTTCAACTGGAGCAGTTGCATGATTTCAGGCAGCCTGGTGGCGCTGGCAACACCGATGGATTCACGGGGCGGGCTTGACTGGCAGGCTCTTGAACGGCTGGTTGATTTTCACCTCGAACAAGGTACTGACGGGATTGTTGCTGTAGGTACCACTGGCGAGTCAGCAACGCTGGACATGGCCGAACACAAAGAGGCGATTCGTCGTGTGGTCGATCAGGTAGCGGGTCGCATACCGGTTATTGCCGGTACAGGTGCAAATTCAACCCGCGAAGCGGTAGAGCTGACAGAAGCGGCTCGCAGCGTGGGGGCCGACGCTTGCCTGCTGGTGACGCCCTACTATAACAAGCCTACCCAGGAAGGCCTGTACCAGCACTTCCGCTTTATTGCCGATGCGGTAGCCGTGCCTCAGATACTTTACAACGTCCCGGGTAGAACGGCCTGCGACATGTTGCCGGAAACCGTGGAGCGGCTTGCCGATATCAGCAACATTATCGGCATCAAGGAAGCGACGGGTGATCTTCAGCGTGCGCGCGAGCTCATAGACCGCGTTGCGGACCGCATGGCCGTCTATTCCGGGGATGACCCTACTGCAGTGGAGCTCATTCTGATGGGCGGCAAGGGCAACGTTTCCGTCACTGCCAATGTGGCGCCCAAGGCGATGCACGAGTTGTGCAAAGCAGCACTTGAAGGCAACGCCGATCTGGCGCGCCAGATGAACGAGTCTCTCATGCCGTTGCACAAGGCCATGTTCATTGAATCAAACCCGATTCCAGTGAAATGGGCGCTGCACGAGATGGGCATGATGGCTGACTCATTGCGCTTGCCACTGACCTCGCTCAGCCCTCGCTGTCATGAAACGGTCCGTGCTGCCCTACGCGAATGCGGCATTCTGTGAACTCGCCTCGAACCATGTATACCAAGGAATTGTTTATGAAGCCTGTACTGGGTGCTTTAACGCTCGCGCTGCTCGCTGGTCTGAGTGGCTGTGGTTATCTCGCTGGTGAAGATGGCTATTTCCGGGATCGTGGATCGGACTATCAGGGCGTCGTCATCGAGCCGAGAATTGATATTCCCGCGGGCGTTGAAAGCAAGCCGCTGGGTGATCTGCTGCCCGTGCCCGGTCAGACTCAGGCCCAGGAAAATACCGGGGAGTTCGAGTTGCCCCGGCCCCAGCCCATGCTGGTCAGCGCCGATGCAGCCGAGTTCTCGCTGCAACAGAATGGCTCGACCAGATGGGTTCAGGCGCAGCGCAGCGCCGCCGAAGCCTGGCCTCTGGTGCGCCAGTTCTGGAATGATTACCAAGTGCCGGTGGCAAGCGAGACCCCTAACCTGGGACAGCTGCAGACTGACTGGATAGCCTTTGATCTGCAGGCCGACAACCCGCTGCTGCGCCGCATTCTTCCCGCCATTGGCGAAGGTCGCAGGGTCGATGGTCAGGAGCACCGTTTCCGTATGCGTATTGAACCCGGCGTTGAAGGTGCAAACAGCGAGATTTATGTCACCCAGATGTCGCGCAGCCAGGGCGGTACGCGCGATGATTGGCCTGAAAATTCTGATAACGCCAATCTTGAGCGGGCCGTCTTGGCGGAAATCGAGACCTATCTGAATCAGACCCGTAGTGGCGCTTCAATCACTTCACTGGTTGCCGCTCAGGCAGGCCCGCGCGCAGTGCTTGCGCGCGACGGTGCAGGCAATCCGGTCCTGACCCTGCAAAGTGACTTCAACCGGGCCTGGGCCGCTATCGGACAGGCTTTGAGTCAGGCCGATATCCGCATAGCCGACCTGAACCGTAGCTCGGGTGTTTACTATATTGATCTGGCTCAGTCAGCCAGCAGCCAGGAAAAGCCTGGTTTCTTCGGACGCTTGTTTGGCCGTGATGAAGAACCCGAAGACGACAGGGCGCAGCGTACCGAAGTTCGCCTGACCGCGGTGGGCGGAAGTGTGCAGGTCACGGTGGATGAGAGCATCAATAGTGCTGCAGACCCGCGGGTTGCAGCCGATGTGCTCGAGCGCATCCAGACGAATCTGAATTGATCGAGCGGGTATAACCTATGCGGTATTGCTCGCTGGGCAGTGGCAGTCGTGGCAACGCCACGGTTGTCGAGTCCGGTCAGACACGTCTGCTGATCGATTGCGGTTTCAGCCTGCGTGCAACGGAGCAGCGGCTGGCCCAGGCAGGTTTGAGTGCGCGGCAACTTAGCGCAGTCCTGGTCACCCACGAGCATTCCGACCATGTGAAAGGCGTTGAAGGTCTGGCCAGGCGGTACCAGCTACCGGTTTACATGACCCACGGCACGCTGCATGCGCTGCGCGATTTTCAGGCGCCGGTCGAGGTTGTGCAGCTTGATCAGGGCTTCACAATCGGCGAGCTGCATGTTGAGCCGGTGGCGGTTCCTCATGATGCCCGTGAACCCTGTCAGTACATCTTCGACAGTGGTCAGCACCGCTTCGGCATTCTGACTGATACCGGCATGATTACCCCCTGGATCATTGAGCGCTACAGGGCGCTCGACGGGCTCTTTCTGGAAGCCAACTATGATCCTCACATGTTGGCCAACGGGCCCTATCCGCCCAGTTTGCGCGCCAGGGTCTCTGGAGATCTGGGGCATTTGAGTAATCAGCAGGCCGCTGGGCTACTTGCCCAAATCGATCGTTCCACCCTGCGGCACGTGGCGATTGCGCACATCAGTGAAAAGAACAACCGGCCAGAACTGGCGCTGGATGAATTGCAAGGCGCTTTAGCCGGATGGTCAGGTGAGTTACACCTGGCTGAACAGAACCAGGGACTCCCCTGGCAAGACATAACGGGTATGACCCAACCACTTTTCGCGCACAGCGGGAGCCGATAATGGAAAAACGCACAGAACTCTATCGCGGCAAGGCCAAATCGGTATTCACTACCGACGATCCGGATCGTCTGATCCTGCTGTTTCGTAACGATACCTCTGCCTTTGATGGCAAAAAGATTGAACAGCTTGACCGCAAGGGCATGGTTAACAACCGTTTCAATGCGTTCATCATGCAAAAGCTTGAGGATGCGGGCATTCCTACCCAGTTCGATGCGCTGTTGTCCGATACCGAGGTTCTGGTCAAGAAGCTCGATATGATCCCGGTTGAATGCGTGGTGCGCAATCATGCTGCCGGGAGTCTGGTCAAACGCTTGGGCATCGAAGAAGGCAAGGCGCTGACGCCACCGACCTTCGAGCTATTCCTCAAGGATGACGCCAAGGGTGACCCCTTCATCAACGAGTCTCACGTAGTGACCTTCGGGTGGGCGACGGCTGACCAGCTCAAGCGTATGCAGGAACTGACGCTGCAGGTAAATAGCATCCTTACCAGGCTATTTGACGCCGCCGGTTTGATACTCGTGGACTTCAAGCTGGAGTTCGGGCTGTTCAAGGGCGAAATCGTACTGGGCGATGAATTCAGCCCTGACGGTTGCCGCCTGTGGGATAAGGCCACAGGCAAGAAAATGGACAAGGATCGCTTCCGCCAGGGCCTGGGCGGTGTAATTGAAGCCTATGAAGAGGTAGCGCAGCGTCTGGGCGTAGAGCTCGGCTGACAGCTAGGCTGACCCCTTCCGCCGCGTCGAGCAAAGCTGTTATGATGCGCGCCGACTGGAGAGTTGCCGGAGTGGTCGAACGGGACGGATTCGAAATCCGTTGAACTGGCAACAGTTCCCAGGGTTCGAATCCCTGACTCTCCGCCAGAAATAGACCGCAAGGCCCCGTTATTCGGGGCTTTGTTGTTTCCAGGTTTCGCTTTTCCCCGGCTGTTCTCACACTTTGCGGTCTCCTGCGGATGAGCACTCGTGCAGATCTGTTGCCGCACGCCGACTTAAGTACGGGCATTTGGCATTTCCTGCTCCAATTCATTGCCGTGGTCAGGTTGTAGGATCATCGCTCTCTGGCAGGTCCTGCTGATGCACATGCTCAATGCCCGTAGCTGGTTGGTTTTGGAGTTTTCATCGAAGACCTGTCTCGTAGTGATTCATCTAATGGAATTGGCCTGGTAGTTGAGTTGTGCCATAAGCGTTATGAATGACTGTTCATTCCCTTTTATGACGGCTCTCTGGTTGTATCTTGTTGTCGTGTCTTGTCTTGTTGGCTTCCTCACCAAACTGTTTTCCCAGGAGTGAACGAGTTTAAGGGCAGAACCGGTACGTTCGTCGGCAACACCATGAAACGGGAGTTTATCATCGGAGCGTGACAGTTTTCGTGCTGAAACGCTCTCATCAGATCCTCATCAGGCAGACCCTGACCTATCAGTCACAAAGCGGATTTGTCTCTTTTCGGACGCGTTTTTGCGGCAAGAAAAGCTCCGAAAAAATCGCGTTTTTCCCTGTGTTCAGTGCCCGGACGAGGTCTATGCTCGGGGCGTATCTGAACATGACCTGCCTGGCTTGCGCGGGTAGGGCGTGTTGATTTGACCGTTCAGCGTGTACGCCCTTCGGCGGATTGCGGAGAGGTAATGTCCTGCGATAGTTCCGGGTAAGACAATACGAAGGTCGCGGCATGAAGAACTCCATTACAAAAACAATCGGAGATCTGCATGAAAGTTTCGAACATCAAACATCCCCTGCGCTCGGCTGTGCTAAGTGCTTCGTTTGTACCGCTATTTCTCTCCCTGGGTGGTTGCCTTGGGGGATCCGGCTCAAGCGATGATCGACAGACCGGCACTTTTGTCGACAGCGCTGTGTCCGGCCTGGATTTTCAGACTGAAGACGGGAGCGGCGAGACCAATGCCAATGGTCAGTTCACTTATGCCAGCGGCCAAACCGTCAGCTTCGCCATTGGTGACCTGGACCTCGGCTCTGCAGTGGGTGCGACGATATTGACGCCGCTGGACATTGTCGATGGTGCCCCGGGGGCGAATGACCAGCGTGTGAGCAACATGCTGGTGCTGCTCCAGACGCTGGACGCCGACGGTAATCTGAATAACGGTATTCAGATTACCGAAGCGATCAGAGACGAGGTGTCACTCAACGCCGGCAATTTGTTGCTTGATCAGGCGCCGGCCGATTTTCGTGCGAGCCTGACCACCGTGGTAGCTACGCTCGAAGCGGCAGGTGCTTTCAGCGATACCGACCCGCGCCCACGAAGCCTGGTCAGTAGCGCCGATGCTCAGGAGCATCTCGAGCGCTCTACCAGCCCGCGCCTGGTAGTCAGCACCAACTCAGGAGACATCAGTGGCTTTGAGGCCGATGCAAATACCTGGCAGTTTCTCGGCGTTCCCTATGCCAAGCCTCCACTGGGTGATTTGCGCTGGAAGGCGCCTCAGCAGCCTGACGCCTGGGACGGTGTGCGTGACGCGGTAGCCTGGAGCGACCAGGCGGCGCAGAACCCGGCGCTGCAGCGCTTCGGCGAGGGCGGCATGAGTGAAGACTCGCTGTATCTGAACGTGACTGCGCCGAAGGAAGCCGAGGGATTGCCGGTGATGGTCTGGTTCCATGGCGGCGGCTTTACCGCATTGACCAGCAATACCACGCCTTTCAACAACCCTGAGGCGGTAGCCAGCAAAGGCGTTGTGCAGGTCTCGGTCAACCATCGCCTGGGGCCATTTGGCTACATTGCCCACCCCGACCTCAGTGCCGAGAGTGGCTATAGCGGTTCGGGCAACTACGGTCAGTTGGATCTGATCATGGCCCTGGAGTGGGTACGTGACAACATTGAGGCCTTTGGTGGTGACCCGGGTAACGTGACCATTTTTGGCGAGTCCGGTGGTGGCCGCAAGGTGTTGTCGCTGATGGCTTCACCCAAGGCAGCGGGCCTGTTCCATCAGGCGATCAGCCAGAGCGGTACTCTGTATCCGGATACTCGTAGCCTGGAGGCCGCAGAGCAGATTGGCACTCAATTGCAGAACAACTTGAACGCTGCCTCGCTCGTGGAAATGCGCGAGAAGAGCTGGCTTGAGGTGATGGCGGCTGCGGCCACGCTGCAGCCCTATACCAATATCGACAACAGCTATCTGCCCATCAGCGAGCGCGAATTGTTCGAGCAAGACAAGGACAATGACGTCCCCTTCATGTTCGTTATCAACACCAACGACACCATAGATCCGATCAACACGGTAAAGGATGTCTTTCCCTGGATGGCTCCGCTGAAAGAGGCGGCTACCTACGCCACTCTGTTCAGTCACCAGCCATCCGGTTGGAAGGCGCGCGGTGTACAGGCCTATCACGGGGCCGAGCTGGCCTATATGTTCAATATGCCCAGCAGTGTCATCACCCATTATCTGCTCGGTCTGGTGATTGATCCGGCCACGGGCGAATCGCTGGTGATTGGTGACCTCAATGGCAACGGCGTGAGCGGCTCGGCAGGTGATCCAGCGGATATTTACGCCTCCGCCGGTTTTGATGCGACTGACGGCGAAGTGATCGAACGCATGCTTAGCATCTGGACCAACTTCGCCAAGACCGGTAACCCCAGCATCACCGGCGAGATCGAGTATCCCGAGTATGACGCGCAGACGCAGCAGTATGTCGAGCTGAGCGACGTCGCCGAGGTGAAATCCGGAGTCGCCGACGAGTTTGCCGACTGATCGATCCACAACAACAAGATAGAGGCCCCCGGCCTGCGCGCATGACCTCATGCCCGCAGGTCAGGACACCGGTAGGCATCGGTAGGCACCGGTGAGGCCCGCCAATCAGAATGGAGAACGATATGCTCAAACCAGATACTGCAAGATTTCCCTTGCGCGCTGCCTTGCTCACCATGGTTCTGGCACCGCTGCTATCACTGACCGGCTGCCTGGGTGGTGGCGGTTCAGACGATGATCCGTTGAGCGGCACCTTCGTCGATAGTCCCGTGGCAGGGCTGGATTACAGTGGACCCTCGATTGGTTCGGCGCAGACCAATGCCGGGGGCAAGTTCAACTACTTTCCCGGTGAAACCCTGAGCTTCGCCATTGGTGATCTCGATCTGGGCGCAGCCCCGGGGGCGGAGGAACTGACTCCACTGAGTATCGTTGACGGTGCCAGCGGCGTGGGTGATCCCCGGGTTACCAACATGCTGGTGCTGCTGCAGAGTCTGGACGCGGACGGCGACCTGAATAACGGCATCCAGATTACCCAGCAGATCCGTGACGAGGTGTCCTTCAAGGCCGCCGAGCTGGATCTGACACAGCCTGTTGCCGACTTCAGGGCCGATCTGGCCACGGTAGTGGCGCAGTTGGAAACCGCTGGGGCCTTCACCGACACCGATCCGCGGGCGCGTTCCGTGACCGCTACGGCCGATGCGATGGCGCACTTCAACCGCTCGACCAGCGAACGGATTGTGGTCACCACCGAGGCCGGAGATTTGCGTGGCTTTGCGGCTAACGAGGACACCTGGCAATTCCTTGGCGTGCCCTATGCCAAACCGCCCCTCGGTGAGTTGCGCTGGACACCACCGCAACCGCTGGCACCCTGGGACGGTGTGCGGGATGCTGTCTCCTGGGCTGACCAGTCGGCACAGGACACCGCGCTTGAGGCCGTCAACGAAGGGGGCATGAGTGAAGACTCGCTATATCTCAACATTACTGCGCCCAAGGACGCTGAAAACCTCCCGGTGATGGTCTGGTTTCATGGCGGCTCCTTTGCGATCCTCTCCGCCAACTCGCCCCAGTACAACAACCCGAACGGATTGACCGAGAAGGGTGTGGTGCTGGTTACTGTCAACCATCGCCTGGGGCCGTTTGGCTACATCGCCCATCCATTGCTCACAGCAGAGAGTGGTTACGGCGGCTCCGGCAATTATGGGCAGATGGACCTGGTGATGGCGCTGGAATGGGTTCGTGACAACATCGAATCCTTTGGCGGCGATGCGGGGAATGTGACTATTTTTGGCCAGTCCGGCGGTGGCGGCAAGGCCTATTCACTGATGAACTCGCCCCAGGCCACGGGGCTGTTCCACAAGGCAATTGTTCAGAGCGGTTTTGCGCCACTGGATACCACCGGCGGTCCGGAGGTCTCGTTGGTCGAGTCAGAAGCCATAGGCGCTGCACTTTTCGAACGGGCGGGTGTGACTACTCTGGAGCAAGCCCGGGCCTTGCCCTGGAACGAGCTCGTGAAGGCAGATCAGGACAACAATATCCCGCGCCAGACCTACCGGCCGAACGCGGATAATTACTATCAGCCCAATACCTATTATCAGAATGTGCTGAATGGTATGCCGAGCGATGTGCCTTTGATGGCCGGCGTGACTTCGGGCGACTACACCACCCTGCGAGCGGCTTTGCCGATCTGGCTGGCGCAACGCACGGCGAAGTACCAGTCCGAACAGTTCATCTACAAGTTCAGTCGGGTGCCAACCGGCTGGAGCGCGATGGGGCTGGCCAGCTGTCACGGGTGTGAGCTGCCATATCTGTTCAATTACCCCGCCGGAATGGTGCAGAACTACCTGTTGGGGCTTGTGTTGACGCCACAGGGTGCCCGTCCGGTGATTGGTGACCTCAACGGCAACGGTGTGACCGGCTCGCAGGGTGACCAGGCAGATGTGTTTGCCTCCATGCAGTACGGCGCAACGGATGTGGCTGTTGCGGAACAAACCATGACCATGTGGACCAACTTCGCCAAAACTGGCAACCCCAGTACCGATAGCCTTGCGTGGCCTCCGTATACTCTTGGCAATGATTCGTTCGTCGAAATAGGGCCGGGCAGCGAAGCAACGTTGGAAACCGGGTTGGCCGACTCAATACAGTAGAGCTTGAACTGCGGCGGAGCTGGTCGTCAGGCCAGCTTGGCTGCAGGGTTTAATGTCCCGATAATGAGCTGCAATACCGGTGTGGGTTTTGGGTTTTCCTGAAGCTAACAAATGCCGGTGTACTTCCGCAGTTCAGCTTCTTTCTCTGTCATATCCTGTACATCCGGCTGTAGCGCAATAGCACTCAAAACTTCACGTTTTCGGTGTCGATCTGTCATGTTCGATTCCCATCATATCCCGGTCGATTCTAATAACCTGATGAGGAAGTCCGGATGTCCACAGATATGCAAAACCAGCTGGCCATTATTGATCACGGAGAGGGCGATGAGCCTCTGAGCACACGCCAGATGAATCCGCTTTTTTCGAGCATTCTCGAGGCCCGTCTGGGTCGCCGCCAGATTCTCAAAGGCAGCGCAGGCGCGGCAGCAGTCGGCTTCATGGGTCTCGGTCTGTCCGGTTGTCTGAGCGATTCCGACAGCGACGATGATAACGGCACTGCTGAACCTGCTCCGGCGCCTGCGGCGCTGCTGGGCTTCTCTGCTGTACCGGTAAGCAGTGCAGACACTATCGTGGTGCCCGAAGGTTACAGCCATCAGGTGCTGATTCCCTGGGGCACACCGATCACTGGCGATTTTCCTGCCTGGTCAGTTAACAGCACAGGTGCCGATCAGGCTTCTCAGATTGGCTCGCACCACGATGGCATGCACTTCTTTCCGATCAACGACAGCTCCGAAGATGGCTTGCTGGTGCTTAACCACGAGTACATTGAACCGCGCTTGATGCATGCTAGCGCTCAGGGCGTGGCATTGAGCGGCGGTGCTGTACCCCCGCTGGTTGGTGGCAAGCGTCCGGATGATGAAGTGCTCAAGGAAATGAATGCTCACGGTGTGTCAGTCGTGCGCGTCGTCAAGGGCGTCAACAACGATTGGCAGGTCAAGTTTGACGCCATGAACCGTCGTATCACGGCGCTGACACCAATGGCGATTCAGGGTCCGGTACGCGGCAGTGACTTCGTCAAGACCAAATACAGCCCACAGGGCACCATGACACGGGGCACGCTGAACAATTGCGGTAATGGCGTTACTCCCTGGAACACCTACATGGCTGCAGAGGAAAACTGGGCCGGTTATTTCTCCAACGGCGGCGACAATCCCCGCGAACACTCCCGCTACGGCGTACCCACGGGTGCCAATGGACGTTACGGCTGGGAATCGGCTGCCTCGGGCGCCGATGAGTACATTCGTTTTGATGCCAGCATCAAAGGTGCTTCGGCACTCGAGGACTACCGGAATGAACCTCTCTGCTTCGGCTACATGGTAGAGATCGATCCCTATGATCCGACGAGCACCCCGGTCAAACGCACTGCGATGGGCCGTTTTGCTCACGAGGGTGTCGTGTTCGCTCCCGCGGTAGAAGGTCGTCCGGTTGTTTGTTATTCCGGTGATGACTCGCGTTTTGAGTACATCTACAAGTTCGTCACTGCCACTAACTACAACTCTGCTACAGCGTCAGGTAGTTTGCTCGACACCGGTACGCTTTATGTCGCCAAGTTCAACGACGATGGTACTGGCGAATGGCTGCCATTGGTATACGGTCAAAATGGCCTGGTCGCACCGCTGTTTACCAGCCAGGCTGATGTGCTGGTCAATACTCGTCTGGCTGCTGACACTGTTGGTGCTACACCGATGGACCGTCCGGAGTGGGGTGCTGTCGATCCAGCAAATGGCGATGTGTACTTCACGCTGACCAACAACAGCAGACGTACGGCTGATCAGACTGATGAGGCCAACCCACGGGGCGCCAACCCACATGGTCACATCATCCGTTGGGCAGAAACAGGCGGCGACCATGCTGCTACCACATTCGACTGGGATATCTTCCTGTTTGCCGGTACCAGCGGCACGTTCGGATCTGACACCAGTGTTGGTCAGGATCCAAAGGGTCAACCACTCACGGCTGACAATATCCTCAGTTCTCCTGACGGCATGTGGATCGATCCGGACAGCCGTGTCTGGATTCAGATGGACAGCGGCGCCACTGATCCCTTCGGCAACTGCGCGATGTTGGCTGCCGATCCGACTAGCGGCGACCTCAAGCGGTTCCTCGTTGGACCTCTGGGGCAGGAAATCACTGGAGTAATTACTACTCCGGACCAGAAGACCATGTTTATCAACGTCCAGCACCCTGGTGGCAATACTTCCCCGGCAGATTTTGCTGCGGGT
Organism: Halopseudomonas salina; assembly: GCF_008641105.1. The sequence continues at coordinate 113,370 of NZ_VTTI01000004.1, read as the reverse complement.
AATTACCAAAGCACCTGGCCCGACAACAATCCAGGCCAGTATCCACCACGTTCGGCGACAGTGGTGATCTGGAAGGATGACGGCGGTGTGATCGGTAGCTGATCAGGTAGCCGGCAGCTTCCATTGGGCTCTGCCGGCACCTTTTTTATCAAACGGCGCACTTTGCAGGTGCGTCGTTTCTTTTCGGAGTAAGAGTCATGGGTATAGGTGGAGTCAGTATAGGTTCGTTGTTAATTGTTCTGGTGATCGTGATGCTGTTGTTCGGCACCAAGCGGTTACGCAGCATTGGTGGTGACCTGGGTGGCGCTCTCAGTGGATTCAAGAAAGCCGTCAAGGATGGCGAGGAGTCCCGTGACGCACTGGCTATCGATGTTGAGGCCGAGCGACAGCAGAGCCGGGCTCATCAGTCCGAAAAAGTTGTTTCCTGAGTGGGGTGTCAGGCATGTTTGATAATGGTCTCAGCGAGTGGGTGTTGGTGCTGGTAGTGGCGCTGCTGGTGCTGGGCCCACAGAAGGCGTTGGTGATCGTCAATATGGCCGGCCTTATGCTGGGTAAGGCGAAAGCCGCGATGGCTCAGGTACAGGAGCAGGTCGCCAGGGAGTTGCCCCGCGAGGAGCTGGAAGTGGTGCAGGAGACAGTTCAGGAATTGCGGCGGAGTAACGTCAAGCGCAAGGCGATCGAAGTGTTGGGACTGGAAGAAAAAAGGGCTGACACGGTGAGTGCCAGCCCCTCTTCAGTTGCGGTTCAGCACTCCCTCAAAGAGCTGCAGCTGCCGGGACAGCTGGAGCACACGCGCCAATCAGCGGAGCAATCGCAGCCCGCGTAGCGGTCTGTGGAGCGCCATCTACAGTAAATTGACAGCCAAACTGCGGGTCAGCCACTGTGGCAGGTGTCAGGAAGTCGTCCCCTGCTGGCTTTATGCCGTCCTGTTCCCAGTCCAGCATGGCGTCCAGCGTTTGCTCGAACTCGGCGAACGAGAAGTCGCAATGCCCTGGCGCACGAACTGCGCGCTGTACAACCTGGTCACCGAAGCCGTTATCGATCATGCGCTGCTTGTAGATCTGCTCCATGCTGATGGGTACGAACAGATCGCCCAGGGTATGCACGGTGACAACAGGGATGGCCTTGTACAGATTGCCGTTCACCTTGGGAATGAAGCGCAGCCCATCATCACGCAAGGCATTGGCATTGGCATCAGGGGTAATCTGATAAATCGTGTCGTTGAACCCTTGCTCTGTGGGAGTCAGGGGCTGTCCGGGTGTGGTCTGGAAGCGATAAGTTACATCGCGGGTATCGACCACATTCTCGTTGAGAATGCCTGTGACTGTGCCATCAGCACCTGCAAATCCCTGCAGCAGATCCTGGAAGCCACCGAATGCAACGCCATAAACCGGACGCGGACCGCCGCTCAGGTTTTGCAGCGTGGTGAACAAGGGTAGGCCTTCCTGTGTAAGTCCGTCGACGTTCTTGTTGGTTGCGTAGTCGGTCCACAGAGCCGTGCGTGCTGCTGTAAGTTTGGCCTCGACATCGTTGATCGGATAGGTGTTGGCAGGTACGCCGCCGAATTGGAACAACGATAGGCTGTAGGCGCCGAAGTAGTTGAATAGCTCGGTGTCGCCCAGTACGCCACACATGGGAGCCGCACCATCATAGGGAACAAAGGTGTTGGCAGTTTGCTGGGTTTCCAGTTCGATGGCTGCTGCTGTTACGTGCCCGCCCATGGAAACGCCAGTGATATAGCGCTTGGTCGGAGCCGCCAGTGGGCGTCCATTTTCAGCGGCAATGTCATTGAATGCCAGGGCCAGCTTGTTGGTATCTTCAACGCCCGCCAGCACATCGTAATAAGTGGTGCTGTACGAGGACGCAGCCCAGGCATAACCGTTGTCGAGCAGGTACTGACGCATCGGCGGGCTATCAACGGTCAATTCAGAGCCTTCACCCCGGAACCCGTGAGCATACATGACCAGCATGCCATTCCAGTTTTCTGGAACCTCTACGCGATATCCCGCGTTGTCAATCACTCCATGCCAGCGGCTGGTATTTTCGTAGGCGGGCACATCAGCGACTAGCGGTCCGAAGGCCAACTGGTCCTCATCCACCTCGAAGAAGCAATTATCGATTCGTTCCTGCTGAGCGGTAGCGCCGGCCGGTGTGTTGCCAGCGGTAGGGCAGGCAATGCTGCTGCTACTGCCACCACCGCCACCCAGGCAGCCAGACAGCGCAACCGCACTGATAACCATGCCCAGATAGGCGGTTTTCTTCATCATGTTCATTGTTGTTATTCTCCTGAGAGGCAAGGCCGAAATTGTTTTTTAGTGAGACACTTGTGTGCTGGCATTGCTCATTAGAGTAAAGCGTCAAACGCCCGTAGTAGCAAGCGTCAGATGCGGTTGTTGGTCCGGTTTTGCCCGCATGCATGGAGCTTCATTACTGGCACTGATTAGTGTTTCAGGCGTATAACCCATAAGGGTGATTGTGCGGTTTGGTGAAGGATGATCTTGAGACATTATTTCCATACTCTTTTGCCAAGCCCAGGTTTTAACCCGTTCAGGGGGGTTGTCGGCGGATGGCAATTTCGTGACAATCGGGATGTCTGTTCCGCTTGTTTCAGACTTATAACAATAAAATTGCAAAGAAAGGTCGGTATAGTCTGTCTCGGCCCGGGCGCCTGACCCAGCCCATTGTCTTTGCCTGGAGAACGCATGCCCCTGGACGCCCGATTCCCCCTGGATTCTTCCCTGCGATTGCTGGTGATTGTGCTGATTGCTATCACTGCCATCTTGCTGGGGCGTTTGACCTGGACTGTGATTGAGCCGCAGAGCGTTCTGCCGTCGCCCGCGCCCATACCCTTGACCATTAGCAACGGAGTCGCCGGAGGTGCGAGGGGCGGATTTGCCGATGTTGCTGCTCTTTCGGTTTTCGGTAGCGCTGCCGGCAAACAACGCAGTGCTGCGCTCAATGCACCTGATACCTCCCTTAGCTGGGTCCTCAAAGGCGTGCTTACCGATCCTGACCCAGCGCGGAGTGCCGCGATTCTGGCTCCACAGGGCCAGCCTGAAAAGGCCTATCGGGTGGGTGCGGATCTACCCGGGAATGTGCGGCTTGAGCAGGTTCTGGCCGATCGGGTGATTCTGGCCAGGGATGGAAAGCTGGAGACGTTGCGATTGCAGCGCGCTTCACTTGCCGCCTCCAGGGCGCCAGCCCGCAGGGCCGCGGCTCTGCCACAGGTCGATCCCAATCTCACCCTTGCTGCCGACGGCGGCGTGGCGCGCATTGACCGCGAAGAGTGGATGAATAATCCCCAGCGATTCATGGAGGTGGTTAGCGCCACGCCCGTGCTGATTGACGGGGCGATGTACGGACTTGAAGTCAGCCCGGCGCGCAATGCCCGCGAATTCGAAGCTGCAGGTCTGCAGCCGGGCGACGTGGTGACTGCCGTGGAGGGCACCCCTGTCGCCGAGATAAACGATTACCGTGACATTCTTCAGACACTGACCGGAAACACCGTCAGTCTGTCGCTTGATCGCAACGGTGAACCCATGACCATTACAATAACGATGGATTGAGACACGATGCTGATGCTGTCCCGTTTTGCCCGCCGTGCTGTGCCACTGGCGCTGGGTTTGAGTCTGCTGAGCGTAGCGGTACAGGCGCAGACTCCTGATTTCGCCGGAGACCCGAACGAAGAGTTGGTGCTCAATCTGCGTGATGCCGAAATCAACGGTCTGATCGAAATCGTCAGTCAGGAAACCGGTATCAACTTTATCGTTGATCCGCGGGTGCGCGGTCAGGTCAATGTGGTATCCGGTCAGCCGGTCAAGCGCGGCGAGTTGTACAACCTGTTCCTGGGCGTACTCAAGACCTACGGATTTGCTGCGGTAACCGGCGCCGACGGCGTGGTACGCATCCTGCCGGAAGTCCAAGCCAAGGAAAACGAGGTCTCCAACCTGCAGTCCGATAGTCGCGGCGATGAGATCATTACCCACGTGATCAGCGTCAAGCACATCAACGCGGGCCAGCTGGTGAGGATTTTGCGGCCGCTGGTGCCCAAGGGTGGTCATCTGGCAGCGGCCGCTGAATCAAACAGCCTGGTCATTGCCGATACCGCTGCCAATGTGCGCCGTATCCAGGCATTGATAGAAAGGATTGACCTGGAGTCTATGGAAGACTTCGAGATCGTTGCCCTTGAACATGCCTCGGCCAGTGACGTGGTGCGGGTGTTGCAGACCCTGGATGCGCCCACTCCGGGGGAGGACTTTACCAAGCGCCCCGGAATCATTGCCGACCAGCGTACCAATACCGTGATCCTGCGTGGTGACCCGCAGAGCCGTGGATCCCTGCGTGACATTATCAAGCGTCTGGATATGCCCGCCGAAGATGGTGCGACTCAGGTGCATTACCTGCGGTACGCCAAGGCCGAGCAGGTCGCAGAGGTATTGCGCGGTATTGTCGAGGGGCGCGTCGTCCCGGGTACGGGCGCGGCATCGGGTGTGCAGAGCAGCGACGGAAGCGGCATGACCGGCGGCAGTCTCAATAATCAGCAATCGAATATTCGGGTTGAAGCCCATGAAAGCACCAATTCGGTGGTGATTTACGGCCCGGCGGAGCTTTCCCGTGAAATGGCTTCAATCATTCGGCAGCTGGATATTCGCCGCGCCCAGGTACTGGTCGAGGCAGTGATTGCCGAAGTCTCCTATGACCGCGCCAAGGAGCTGGGCGTGCAGTGGGGTATTGGCAGCGAGAATGGCGGCGTGGGTATTATCAACTTCAACCGCGGCGCAAGTGGCGGTATTGTCAATCTGGCGGCCAGCGGCAGTGCCTTCCTTGACGGTGACGTTACAGCGCCCCCTTCGCTGGGTGACGGTTTGAGCCTCGGTGGCTTCGGCAATATTGGCAGTACCCAGATTGCCTTGCTGGTCAGCGCCCTGCAGGGCGACAGCTCAAGCAACATACTCTCGACCCCCAGCCTGATGACCCTGGACAATGAAGAAGCCGAGATCGTCGTCGGTCAGAACGTGCCATTCATCGTTGGGCGCTCCATCGAAGACTCAGGGCAGGCATTCGACACCATCGAACGGCAGGACGTGGGTATCAAATTGCGGATCAAACCTCAGATCAATGAAGGCAGTGCAGTACGCCTGGAGATCGAGCAGGAGGTCTCCCAGATTGCGGCAGGTGCCACAGGCGCCGCGGATATTATTACCAATAAACGCAGCCTCAAGACTCACGTGATGGTGGATGACAACCAGTTGATCGTCCTCGGTGGCCTTATCGATGATCAGTTGGTCGAAACCCGCGACAAGGTTCCGGGTCTCGGCGATATTCCCGGTCTTGGTCGGCTGTTTCGCTATGATACGGCGCGAACAGAAAAGCGTAATCTGATGGTTTTCCTGCGCCCGGTGATTATTCGTGACGCCGCGACTGCTGCGGATCTGACGCAATCCAAATACACCTACATACGCGATCGTCAGGTAGATGCCCAGAACCGTCAGGAAAGCATGCTGCCGGATGCACGGCCGATCCTGCCTGATTGGAACTACTTGTTAAGTCTGCCACCGCCATTCGAGAATGCGATGACGGGTACGAGTGCGGCTCCGGCCAGCCTGAGTATTCCCACACCTCCATCAGCCGGCCAATAGGAATGCAGCGATGAGCGATACCGACATTGCCGCTGTGCTCCCGGCCGAGCCGGGGCCCCAGGCGGAAACGGGCTACCGCTTCGCACGGCGCTTTGGTGTGCTGCCGGGCAGCGTTCAGGACGGCCAGCTGGATGTATACGTGCGGTCTGACTGTGACCCCCAGGCGTTGCTGGAGTTGCGACGTCGGGTAGGACATCCGCTCAAGCCGCAGGTACTCGACGATGATGCATTTGCTGCCCGGCTGCGCGACCGCTACGAGCGTTCTGCGAATGACGCGATGCAGTTTGTCGAGGGCCTGAGCGAAGACGCCGACCTGATGTCGGTAGCCCAGTCACTTTCCGAGCCTGAGGATCTGCTTGAATCCCAGGATGAGGCGCCGATCATTCGTTTGATCAATGCGCTGCTCTCCGAAGCGGTCAAGGAAAACGCGTCAGACATTCACATCGAACCCTTCGAAAACCGTCTCTCGATTCGTTTGCGTGTCGACGGTGTATTACGTGAAATTCTCGAGCCGCCCCGTGCTTTGGCGCCGGTGATCGTTTCGCGTATCAAGGTCATGGCCAAGCTGGATATTGCCGAAAAGCGCCTGCCTCAGGATGGTCGTATCGGCTTGCGCCTGGTCGGTAGGGCTGTTGATGTGCGGGTGTCCACGCTGCCATCCGGGCATGGAGAGCGGGTCGTACTCCGTCTGCTCGACAAGCAGGCTGGCCGCCTGGAGCTGCGCCAACTGGGTATGGGCGCTGACCATTACGAGGCAATGGAGCGCATTATCGCCCGGCCCCACGGTATTGTTCTGGTGACCGGCCCCACTGGCTCGGGTAAAACCACAACCCTGTATTCGGCGTTGATGCAGCTCAATGACCGCAGCAAGAATATTCTTACCGTTGAAGATCCAATCGAGTACTACCTGGACGGTATCGGCCAGACGCAGATCAATACCAAGGTAGACATGACCTTCGCCCGCGGCCTGCGTGCCATTCTGCGTCAGGATCCCGACGTGGTGATGGTCGGTGAGATACGTGACGTGGAAACCGTGCAGATCGCGATCCAAGCCAGCCTGACCGGTCACCTGGTGTTCTCCACCCTGCACACCAACACTGCCGCGGGCGCCATTACCCGTCTGCGCGATATGGGTGTAGAGCCGTTTCTGCTCTCCTCGACCCTCAATGGTGTGCTCGCTCAGCGTCTGGTGCGCACCCTGTGCACCAGTTGCCGAAAGGCCCATCAGGCATCGGCCAGCGAATGTCGACTGATGGGAATAGAGGAAAGTGAAGCGCCGGTGCTCTATAGCGCGGTGGGTTGCGATGAATGTAACAACAACGGTTACCGGGGACGTACCGGTATCTATGAGCTGATTGAAGTGGATGAAACCCTGCGGGGTCTGATTCATGACGGTGCCAGTGAGCAGGCCATGATCCGCCACGCCCGGCTGGCCCAGTCGGGTATTCGCCAGGATGGCTTGCGCCGCGTGCTGGCCGGGCAGACTACGCTCGAAGAAGTTCTCCGCGTCACACGGGAGGATTGACCGTGCCTGCTTTTGATTATGTAGCGGTAGATCCGGCGGGACGCACGCGCAAGGGCGTGGAGGAAGGGGACTCTTCCCGTCAGGTGCGCAGCCGGCTGCGCGAACAGGGTCTGATGCCGATGTCGGTCAACCAGGTCGCCGAGCGCAAATCGGTGATGCGCACCCCCATGTTTCAGCGCGGCATCAAGCCCCTGGAGCTGGCGCTTGCCACGCGTCAGATGGCCACTCTGGCACGCGCGGGCATGCCTATCGAAGAGGTGCTGGGCACTGTCGCGCGGCAAAGCGAAACCCAGAAGGTAAAGTCTACCCTCGCAGCGGTGCGCACCCGAGTCATGGAAGGTTTGCCGTTGGCACATGCACTGGGCGAATTTCCGTCGGTTTTTCCGGCCATATACCGCACCACACTGGCTGCCGGTGAGCAGGCGGGCAGGCTGGATCTGGTGCTGGAACGGCTGGCTGATAACGTCGAAGCGCAGAATGCTATGCGCCAGAAAATTCAACTGGCGATGTTCTATCCGGCCATTCTGACCATCATTGCGCTCCTGGTGACCATAGCGTTGCTCACCTACGTGGTGCCCGAAGTGGTCCAGGTGTTTGCCGGCATGAATCAGGAGCTGCCGTGGCTCACCCGCGCGTTGATTGCGACCAGTGACACCCTGCGCAATTGGGGTCTGTTGATGCTGGTTGTTCTGGTCGGCGCGGTGGTGGCTACCAAGCAGTTGCTCAAGAAGCCGGCTGCGCGCTACCGCTGGGACGCCTGGCTGTTGCGAGTGCCGCTGTTGGGGCGTCTGATCCGGGGTCTCAACACGGCGCGTTTTGCGCGCACGCTGAATATTCTGGCTGGCAGTGGCGTGCCGCTGCTGGATGCTCTGAATATGAGCGCCAGCGTGGTGACCAACGTGCCCATGCGGGATGCGGTAAGTGATGCCGCCAAACGGGTGCGCGAGGGGTCGGGCGTTGGGCATGCGCTGGAACGAAGCGGCTATTTTCCGCCGATGACCCTCAGCCTGATCAAAAGCGGCGAGAGCAGTGGCACGCTAGATCAGATGCTCGATCGCGCCGCAGAAACCCAGGAACGTGAGCTCGAAGCACGCATCGCCATTGTGATGGGCGTTTTCGAGCCACTGCTGATCCTGGCAATGGGAGCGGTGGTGCTGATCATCGTGCTGGCCATCCTGTTGCCGATATTTGAACTCAACCAACTGGTGAACTGACTATGACCATGAGAAAGCAACAACCGTCTGGCAAGCAGCGCGGCTTCACCCTGATCGAAGTCATGGTAGTGGTCGTGATACTCGGCATCCTGGCCGCTGTGGTAGTACCAAGGGTCATGGATCGCCCTGATCAGGCACGGATTACCAAGGTGCAGAACGACGTACGTGCGCTGGAGAGTGCACTCAATCTGTATCGACTAGACAATTTCAATTATCCCACTACAGAGCAGGGCCTGATGGCCCTTGCGGTGCAGCCGACTGGTAACGATGCGCCGCGTAACTACCGCTCGGGCGGGTATATCGATCGGTTGCAACAGGATCCATGGGGTAACGACTATCAGTATCTGCGCCCTGGGCGCGATGGCCGCGACTATGATCTGTACAGCCTGGGTGCCGATGGCCGCCCTGGTGGTGAAGGGGCCAACGCTGACCTGGGTAACTGGAACGTTGACCAGAACGAGCAGCGCTAATCATGACAATACCCGCCATGACCATTCACGCAAGGGCCGAGAGGGGATTCACCCTGATCGAGCTTTTGGTGGTGCTGGTTCTGGTGGGTATTGTGGCCAGCCTGGCTACGCTGTCGATGGGTGATGGCGCAGAGCGTCAGTTAAAGACTGAAACCCAGCGCCTTGCTGGCGTATTGACTCTGGCCCGCGACGAGTTGCTCATCACTGGTGCGGCAGAGCGAGCCCTGGGCCTGCGTCCAGACAGTTACAGCTTTCTGGAACTGGTCATTCTCGATGACTCGACCCGCGAGTGGCGGCCCCTCGTGGATCAGCAGCTGGGAGTTCGGCAACTTGAGCAGGGCGTCATAGAGCTGGCTTACGAACAGGAGGGCGAACGGCAACCCTTACCCCAGACGGGCGGATGGGAGCCCCATGTGCGTCTGGGCAACACCGGCGAAATGACGCCGGGCATTATCACCCTCAAAGTCCCGGGCAAACCGCTGGAGCGACATATCCGCATCGGTATGGAAGGCAGTGTCGAGGTGCTCGATGCTTTCCCGGAATAAAGGCTTCACATTGCTCGAGGTGCTGGTGGCGATGACCATCCTTGCTGTGGCACTCGCAGCCCTGGTCAAGGGTGGATCCGACCATTCGCGCAATACTCTGTATTTGCAAGAGCGCACGCTGGCCCACTGGGCTGGCCAGAATCTGTTGGCCGAGTATGAAACCGGTATGCGTCCAGTCGCTGAGGGCAATCGCACCGGCGATACGGTGATGGGTCCTTTTCGCTATGGCTACCGGGTAGAGATCAATAACTATACCCCGCAAGCGCCCATGCCTTTGCCTGCGGTGAAGCGTGTGGATATTCGCCTCTGGTTGTTGGAGCAGGGGGAAGATGATCAACGTGCCTTCGTCAGTGGGTTTGTATTGCCATGAGAAACCCATTCAGCAACACCGCACGGGGTTTCACGTTATTGGAAATGCTGATAGCCATGGCCGTGTTTGCGATCATGAGCGTGGTGGCCTACGGCGGATTGCGAGCGGTACTGACTGCCGATCAAGTCACCCAGGTGCACGCCCAGAGGCTGGCGGACCTGCAGGTTACCCTCAGCGTGCTGGAGCGTGATCTGGCGCAGGTGGTTGCGGTGGCTGTGCGCGACGAGTTCGGTGATCGTCTGCCGCCATTACGGCTGCGTGCTGGCGGTGATGCAAAGCTGCTGGAGCTGGTCAGGGCCGGTGCAGGGGGCGATCAGCGTCTGCGGCGCACAGCCTGGTTGATCACCGACCGCGGACTGGAGCGTCAACTCTGGCCTGGCGTGGATATTGTCGATACTGAAAGCGCCCGGGTACAACCCTTTGGTGAGCTGGTTGCAGAGGATGAATTGCTGGGTATCGAAAGCGGTTTTGCCCTGGTGGTGCGCAATGAGGCAGGGCTTGAGCGCGTGGACTCCTGGCCGGCAGCCAACGCTGATACAGCCAGTGTAGAGCTGCCGATGGCGGTGGAAATCGTACTGGATCTACCTGAATACGGGGTCATTCGCCGGATGATGGCGGTGGGCAAGTGAGTTACCTGGCCCGCAGTGCCATGGCGCACAGGCAACAGGGAGTTGCCCTGCTTACCGCGCTGCTGGTCGTTGCCCTGGCGGTAACTGCTGCAGTGGCAATGGCGATGCGCAGTCAGGTTGATATCCGGCGAACCAGTGCGGTATTCGAGCGCGATCAGTCGCGGCATATCGCTCAAGGTGGAGAAAAAATGGTGCTTCAGTTTCTCGAGCGTATCGAAGGAGCTGATGACCTGCCCTGGGATACCTGCCGCTCACCCACCATGCCGTTCATGGTCGATGAAATTCGTTTGCAGGCCACTGTGGACAACATGCAGTGCCGTTACAACCTCAACGCGCTTGCGGGTGCGGATGAAACAGAGCAGGGATACTTTGCACGCCTGGTAGATGAAGTGGGTAACGAGAAGGGCGTGGTAATGCCCTCCGGGGCTCAACTGGCCCTGGCGGTCTCCGACTGGATGGACCCGGAAACCGACGACCCGGCCTATCGCACGGCAGATCCGGCCCGAGTCTCGGGTAATCGCGCGATGCTCGTTGCCTCGGAGCTCAACTCGGTGCTGGGCATGACCAGCGAAGCATGGCAGGCCCTTAGCCCCTTCGTTACAGCCTATCCCGGGCAGGCGAGCCCCATAGATCTGGAGCGCAGTCCCGATCTGATGAAGGGTGTTTTTACTGGTCGGCCGAGCGGGGACCAGGCGCCTTGGTACATGCGTCTGGAACTGGTAGCGGAATTTGGCCAGCGGCGTTTCTATCAGTGTTCGCTGATCGATGCCGCCAACGGAAAAGTGGTCCTCAGAGAACAAACGGCCTGTGAGCCCTGACAATAGCGGATCGAATCATGTTGATAGTGTTATTACCCGAAGAACTTCAGGAAGACGACCAGGACACTTTGCTGGTGCACTGGTGGCACCTGGAGCGCGAGAGTGGCGTTCGCGAGCATGGGCGCGATAGCCTTCAGACCTTGAAGACACGATTCGCCGGGCAGCGGCTCCGAGCCTTGGCGCCGGCAACGTCGGTGAGCCTGTATCGGCTCGATATGCCGGTCCGGCGCGCTGCCTCTATTCGCGCGGCATTGCCTTTCGCTTTGGAGGATCAGGTAAGCCAGGACCTGGAGCTGCTGCATTGTGTCCCCGGGCCGCGACGTACCGACGGCCGCCTGGCTGCGGCCGTGGTAGAAACAGACAGGATGGCGCATTGGCAGGCTCTGTTTGACTCCCGGCAATGGCGTCTTGAGGCGCTGATTCCACTCCCGATACTGCACGCTGGGGATATTCCGGAACGAGGTTTGTTGGTCAGGCCATCGCCCTGGCCGGGCGCTGCGCTACAGGCACTGATTACTTCACGCTTTGAGGAGCCAGTACTCATCGAGGCGGGCTTGCTGGGGCTGTGGTTGAAGCGCCGCCTGAGCGCGTTGCCTGAGGATGAGCGCGTTGTGCAGACTAGCGGATTCAGTCGGGCCGATCTGGGTCTGGAGCATGATCGGGATGTCACTGTCACCGAAGTAGTCGATCAGGTAGATGTGGGGCATGCACTCACATACTGCCTGCAACCAAACCCGCCGTTGAATCTGCTCACCGGTCCCTATGCTACCAGCATGGCCGCACCCCCCTGGCGCAAGATGCGGCCGGTCATGATTGCCGCGGGTGTTCTGATCGCGGTACTTCTGGCCCAGTTCAGCCTTGAGTGGTTGGCGTTGGCACGTGAACGCGATCGTCTTGTAGCAGGAATTGAATCAGTATTCCAGAGCAGCCTACCCAACAGCCGGATGGTGCAACCGGTTACACAGTTTCGCCAGGCTCTTGAAGGTAATGCTCCGGGTAGCTCCGCGAGCAGTGGCGGTGAGCTGCTGCACGAGGCCCTTGCCGTGATAGCGCAGGCTGATAACGCCAATATAAGACAGTTCCGTGCAACTCCGGGAGAGCTCGAGATAGAGCTGCAACTGGCATCCTTCGCCGAACTGGAAGCCCTGCGTGCAGGTCTGGCCAGCAAGCCTCAGCTGCAGGAAACCCTGCAGGGTGCAGATTCTGGAAGTGAAGGCGTAACAGCGCGGCTTAAAGTATCCCGGAGGGAATCATGAATAACTGGTGGGCCGGTCTGGCCCCGCGCGAACGGATCATTCTTCTGGTCGGTATGACAGTTCTGGGGCTATTGATCATCTGGTTGTTGATCGTTGAACCGATAATCAACAAGCGTGCGGACCTGCGCCAGGACGTGATGCAGCTGTCTGCGGACCATACATGGATGCAGCAGGCCGCTCTTGAAGTGCGTCGTCGGGCCGGGATGCAGAGCAACTCTCAGGCATCCCCGGGCGTTGCCGGTGGCTCGGTACTCACGTTGATCGAGGTCTCTGCCAACGCGGCAGGACTGAAGGAGTCGATGGAACGGGTGCAGCCTGAAGGCGAGGGCGCACGGCTCTGGTTCGATGCGGTGGCCTTCGACGCTCTGGTGCGCTGGCTGGCCGAGCTTGAGCAACGCCAGGGTCTGGTGGTCAGTCAGCTGGCTGTGGACGCCGGGGCTGAACCCGGCATAGTGTCTGCCCGCGTGTTGGTGGAGCCACGATGAAACAGCGCACAATGAACGGCAAACGGCTGGCCATACTCGCGCTGGTGCTTTTTTTGGCAAGCCTGATATGGAACCTACCGGCAAGTTTTGTATGGAGCCACATCAAGGATCGATTGCCTGCCCAGGTCGAGCTCTCTGGCCTGACCGGCACACTCTGGACGGGCAGGGTCAATCGGATTGAAGCTGATGGTGTTGATCAGGGGTCGCTGGCCTGGACCTGGCGGCCGACAGGACTTTTGACTGCTGCCATTGAACTGGATCTTTTGTGGAAGCCACGCAAGGGCGATGTGAGGGCTACGCTGCAAGTCGGTACTGACACGCTGACTCTGGAAAATGTGCGCGGGCAGTTGGATGCGGCAGCCATGGCGTCGATCAACAAAGCGCCATTTTTGCTCGAAGGCACCTGGCAACTGGATGTGCCTGTATTGGAGCTGCAGGATATGGAACACGTCACCCGTGCAGATGGCCGTCTGATATGGGACTCCGCTGCAGGTGGTCTACCCACAGCGCTCGCGCTGGGCAACCTGGTGGCCGACCTTGCCGACAGCGAGGGCTGGTTGCAATTCACCTTGTCAGATCAGGGAGGGCCGCTGGGCCTGGAGGGTACAGCGCGTTGGCGGCCCGGCCAGGCGATGGTGCTGGACACGCGCCTGCAAGCCAGGGCGACTGCAGAAGCTGGCCTGGTGGGCGGCCTGAGCCTGCTGGGTAAGCCGGCAGCTGACGGATGGATAAGCTGGCGTGCACGCCTGCAATGATCAGTCCAGCAACCTTTCAAGGAGAATCCCAATGCGTTTGACCCTGCTTGTATTAGCGATGGCACTTATTACCGGTTGCGCGACCAATACGGCTCGAACCACCTCTACCTCACCGGAGGTAGTTGATATCAGGGCCAAGCTCAGCATGGGCGCCTGCGACCCCATGGTGGCTGACCAGGTCCTGCCCCTTGGCAATCCTGGTCTCGAGCAGGAGGTGGCCTTCCAGTGCCTCCAGGATGGGCAGCTGGGGACAGTGGAGCGCTTGCTCGAGGGCTATAGCGACCGCCACGACAATGCGCCTAATCCTGATTATTCGGATTACCTTCTGGCGCTGACGGACTTCGTCAGGTTCGAGCTGGCAGAAGGGGACGCAGTCGAGCAACTCAAGGCCGGCAGGCGTGCCCATGATGGTTTGGTTTCATTTGTACGTACCTACCCTGAATCAGCTTATCGAGCAGAGGTGGCGCCGCGCCTTGAAGCTCTTCACGAGGGTATGGCGCGGGCTGAATATCGACTGGCTATGGGGGAGATCGAGAAGGGCCGACGCGAGGCGGGTGCCTCGCGTTTACGCTATGTGGCTCGTGAATATCCACGTAGCTCCGCCGCAACTGATGCCAAGCGCTGGTTGGAACAACGCTTGGCGCCCTGAGGGTATTGTAACGCCCAAGTTCCCGTCTCCCGGCGTATTGTCTGATCTTTTGCAACCGCAGCAGGTTGACATTGTACACAATTGCAAAACGATGCTTGAAATCGGCTTGCAGGGTGCTCTGTAAGCCACTGAATTACTTAGATCAATCATAACTCATTGATTTTAAAGAATAAATAATTGATCAAATTTTAACCATTCTGAGTGGTGTCCGCATATTACACGGCTCTGACAGGGTTTTGAGTAGGCTATCCACAAAGTTGTCCACAGATATTGTGGATAGCTTTTACTCTTTCCCGGTCTTCAGATCCCCTGTGGGATTTCCTCTCCGCCAAGCGCAGAAGTCAAGGCAGGAATGAACTCCGACAGACTCTTTGCCATTATGGTGAAGCTTGCATCGAGCTGCCCGGCCATATCGTCACCGCCCTGATCATCGGCTTCATCTGTCAGCAGATCTTCAAAACGCAGGCGTTTGACGGACAACTTGTCATCCAGGGTAAAGCCGAGCTTCTCCTGCCATTGCAGGGCCAGTTGGCTAACCTGTTTGCCAACTGTCAGGTGCTGCTGGATTTCATCGCTTGCCAGATCCTGACGCTTGCAACGAATGACGCCGCCATCTTCTGTTGTGTCGCGCAGCTCGCACTCATCACCAACTACGAGGCCCTCTGGAGCCTGTCCCGTCTTGACCCACTCGGTCATGCATGCCCCGGGAGCGATCTTCACCGTCATGGGCCGCACAGGCAGGCTGCCTGCGCATTCACGCAACAGGCTGAGCAGATCTTCCGCGCGCTTGGCGCTTGAGGTGTCGACCGCTATCCAGCCTTCCTGCGGTGCAATGCATGCGAGGGTGGTCTGGGTGCGGGTGAAGGCACGGGGCAGGAGCGACATCATGATCTCGTCCTTGAGCGTGTCGCGCTCTTTCTTGTAAACCTTGCGAGCATCGCGCGCTTCGATTTCGTCGACCTTTTCGGTCAGGCTTTCCCGAACCACACTGCCCGGCAGTATGCGTTCCTCCTTGCGCAGGGCGATCAACCAATAGCCATCGGCAACTTGCACGATATTCTCAGAATGCTTGCCAAAGGGCGTTGTCCAGCCAAGAGTATGGGTTTCCTGGCTCCCGCATGGCCGGGCGGGCTTTTGTTCGAGCGCGGCAATCAACTCGGCTTCGTTGAAGGGAATGGTCTGGCTGAAACGATAAAGCAGAAGATTACGAAACCACATGATGCTGTCCTCGACTTGCGGCGCAAAAGTCAGCAATAGTGCCTGACGCAGGCGCTGGCGGCCAGTCGATCCGGGGGAAGAATTAACATATTGAAAAAGGGGAGAATTTTTTTTGAAAAAGGTATTGCCAGCAAGCGAAAAGCTGCCTAGAATGCGCCCCACTTCGAGAGTAAAGGGTGATTAGCTCAGCTGGGAGAGCATCTGCCTTACAAGCAGAGGGTCGGCGGTTCGATCCCGTCATCACCCACCACTCGAGGTAACGCGCAGTGGTAGTTCAGTTGGTTAGAATACCGGCCTGTCACGCCGGGGGTCGCGGGTTCGAGTCCCGTCCACTGCGCCATATTGCTAGCTGGAAGTTCCGGCTTCCAGACACAAAAAAAGCGACCTAAGTCGCTTTTTTTGTGTCTGGAATTCAGC
Source organism: Halopseudomonas salina (assembly GCF_008641105.1). The sequence continues at coordinate 97,380 of NZ_VTTI01000004.1, read as the reverse complement.
CGCTACTTATTTCTATCTCGGGTTTCAGGATGCAGGGCGCGCGCCTGTTCCAGATGTGCTTCTAGTTTGGGTAGAGCGTCCTTGGCAAACTGGGTAATTTCTCCCAGATCGCTGACTGCGGCGCGGTCGAATAAGTCCAGTAGGGCTTGATGATCACCCACCTGATTATTGGCATAGGCCTCGACAAGGGACTCACCACCGCGAACGCTTAACACCATCGATTGAGCCTGGTCGATCAGGGTGGCAGCGTCGGACACTTCGATCTTTTCGTTTCCGGCAAGATCGATCAATTGACGATTGAGCTGTTTATGGGCAGTGATCATTTGCTGAGCAAATTCGCGAGCTTTGGGGTCGTTGACTGCGCTTTTCTCATCAAGTATCGATTCCGCTGCCTTGATGATCGCATGGTTTTTCCCGGTGACTTGCTCAACGAAGGCTTCTGCTCCTATGCCCGCAGCATAATTGGGCTCGGTAAGCAGCCCTTCGCGGCTTGCGCTGCCGCCTTCTCCCGTAGTTCCTGGAGTGCCAGTAGGCCCGCTGGTGCGAGTGGTGTCGCCCATGCCGGTCCCGCTCAATTCGTCAGCTGCAATCACTGGCATAGCGCTCATGCCGATCAATACAGCGAAAATGCTTGCTAGATTACCTGCCTTGTTCATATGTTCTCTCCTCATGCTTACTAATGGCGCTGACTGAAATGTGTCGGAACAGACTGGACTTGTGCCTGCAAAAAAAAAGGTAGCCATTGGCTACCCTTTGAGTGAAGCCAGCGTGTTAGTTACCGGCTTCATTTTCCGCATCCAGACCTACATCCGGCTCACCCGTTACGGTGCGGTCGGTGCCGTCAGATCCCGGGCGGGCTTCAATACCCATGCCGGTTTCGCTGCGATCGCCCAGTTCATTGGCATCTGGCGTTTTGTTCATGGACTTCTTGTCTTCGTGCTGCGCCGACATGGCGTCGTGCTTCATGTCTTTATCGCCATGGTCGGCATGCATGTCAGCCACAGCGAATGAGGTCGCCACACCCAAAGCCAGGGCGACAGCAGTAGTACCGGTAATATTTGAATACTTCATATATAACCTCTATTAAAATGCCGCATGAGCGGGATTTCCCAATAACTGATTTGAATTGATTGTGCATCAAGATGGCTGTTGAAAATCATGAAAGACAACTATGAGTCTCGCATTCATGTTAATTAACTTGAATTGCTTAATATGCTTAGAGACTAGTCGATCTATGAAGATCGCGCAGAGAGGTCTTTGTCAGGATATGTAGTTTTCAATCTACCAAATCGTGCTCACCGGCCTCTGAGTCAATGGCGGGGTTCTTGCCGGCTTTGGGTGCACCAGGGACCGCACGGTTGCCCGAGTTTGGCAACGCTTCATCATTCGCTTCTTCTCGCATAGCCTCGACATCATTTGTGTTGAGGTTATTGTTCTTGGCATTTTCATTGGTCATGGTGTCATTGGCTTCGGCATGATTCTTACCATGCTCCTGTGCGTCAGCATGGTTGCCGGCAACGGCTACGCCAGATCCAGCGCCCATGGCGATGGTAAGTGCAGTTGTATAAACGATGTTTTGAAATTTCATGAAGTTCACCTTATTTGACCGGTCAGTGACCTGGATGTATCAGGGTTGATATTTCATTCAACTCACAACTGTAGAACCGAGATATCCGCGTAAGTTCCAGATGAACCATGGGAGTTGCAACAAGATGTCTTCAGATCATCGAGTGAGGTCAAATCCCGGCCCGGTAATGGGGCTAGTCCTTTTCAATCTTGCGGTTTTCCCACAGGCTGGCATAGCGCGTCCTGTGCAGCGTACCCAAAGTGTATGTGGGGATCCGGTCCTTGCGGGCGGCGCGCAAAATCTCGCCACGTGGTAATTCCCCGTTCTGTATCAGCAGGTCGAGTTTGACTCTGTTGACGAACTCCGCTGGATCCTTCAGATCCTTCGGCACCACCCGCCGAAAAATGCCATAGCGCGGCGACTCGACAACCAACACCAGATCACCATTGGGCCTCGACTCGGTAGAAGTCTTGAAATTGGTGTTGGCCAGAAAGGTGGCGTGATCAATCGCTTCCACGCTCTCTAGCGCATTATCTTGATCCAGGTTGGATTTCAGCTCAGTCATGATGTAACTCCGTTCGTAACATGCAGTAACTGACATCACGCACGTGCGGATAATTCAGTGTGCCCGACGAACGGAGTTGTTACCGTCTAGTCCTAGGTCAACTACGTCGTTGGCTCGGCAAGGGATGCCCTTGTCAGGCACAGCGGTACCAAGCGAGCGCTCATTTCCAGTTTTTGACCATGCCTCGAAAATTCATACCTGCCAGCGCCACCTGCAAGACGATCAGGGCCCAGGCTTCAGCGTAAACACCCCAGATCATCCACAGCACGTTGCTGGACAGAAATACCCAGAAGCCTATTTCACGTCGATGTTTTAGCCGGGATCCGACCAGCCACGCTGCGGCTACGGTTACTACCATGGCGGGCCACTGCACCCAGTCCAGATATTCCATACAAACAATCCTTTTTGCCTCTGAGCGCGGCTTGGTGCGCTTTTGAAAATATCGACAACGTCGCCGGTCCACTTGAGACAGACCCGCTCGCTAAAGATTGCATGTTGTGGATTTTCGTTGAACTAGCCGCCGGTGCGCCAGTCATCTCTTGTAAGCAGCAAAAGAAGGGAAACGGATACTTTCATCCTGTGTTTTCAGGGGGTCATCAATGTCATTGTCAGCTTCAGGCAACCAGAGTGAATATCCCGCCCTAGGGCTCACAGTAGAAGATGCGGTGACGCTACCCCGTATTGCCATCGAGTCCGTGTCACCGGTACTTGATGAGGGCCGCTTTGCCGTTAAATGTATTGAAGGGCAGAGGGCAAATGTGAGTGCCGTTGTGTTCACCGACGGCCACGAGAAGCTGGCGGTCCATCTGCACTGGCGCCGTTTGAACGACTCCTTTTGGCATATGTCACCCATGACCTTTTTGGGGAATGACCACTGGGAAGCCACTATTGTGCCCGAGCAACCGGGCAAGTTCGTATATGTCATCGAAGCCTGGCGTGACCCTTTCGCCACTTTTCAGGATGAGCTGGAGAAGAAGTACCGAGCAGGTGTGCCCATAACGCTTGAACTCAGGGAAGGTGAGCAGTTGGTGCGCGCAGCTGCTCAGTCGGCAGCGCCTGAAAGTGCACAGGTTCTTGAGCGGGTGGTGGCCCAGATGAACGCTGCCCATGCCAGGGACGAGCAACTGGCCTTCTTTCTCTCAACTGAGACGCTGGAGACCCTGCGCGAGCACGGTATGCGGGCGGACCAGGTGTTCAGCCGCGCCTACCCTTTGGAGGTTGAGCGTCAACTGGCGCAGTTTGCCAGTTGGTATGAGCTTTTTCCGCGGTCGGTTACCTCTGAACAGACTCGCCACGGTACCTTCCGCGATGTTACCGCCAGGTTGCCGCAAATCAGTCGCATGGGTTTTGACGTGCTGTACTTTCCTCCGATTCATCCCATAGGACGCACCCACCGCAAAGGGCCCAACAACGCACTTGTTGCTGGCGAGAGTGATCCAGGCAGCCCATACGCCATTGGCAGTCCCGACGGTGGCCATGATGCTATTCATCCCGAGCTGGGTACGCTCGATGACTTCATTGAGCTAGTGAGGCAGGCACGGAGGCAAGGGTTGGAAATCGCCTTGGACTTTGCCATTCAGTGCTCGCCTGACCACCCATGGATCAAGCAGCATCCCGGCTGGTTCAGCTGGCGCCCGGACGGCACTATCCGACATGCCGAGAATCCGCCGAAAAAGTACGAAGACATTGTCAACGTTGATTTCTATCAGAAGGACTCAGTCCCGGATCTCTGGCTGGCATTACGCGATGTGGTGCTGGGGTGGGTCCAGCGCGGTGTAACCCTGTTTCGCGTGGATAACCCGCACACCAAACCCCTGCCATTCTGGGAGTGGCTGATTGCTGATATTCGTGCCGATCATCCGAATGTGATGTTCCTTGCAGAGGCTTTTACCAAGCCGGCGATGATGGCGCGTCTGGGCAAGGTGGGTTACAGCCAGAGTTATACCTACTTCACCTGGCGAAATACCAAGTACGAGCTCGAGAGCTATTTTACCGAGCTTAATGAGGCGCCGTGGCGCGATTGCTACCGCCCCAATTTCTTCGTCAATACGCCTGATATCAATCCACGCTTTCTGCACCACTCAGGACGCCCGGGATTTCTCATCCGTGCGGCCCTTGCGACCATGGGTTCGGGTCTATGGGGAATGTATTCGGGTTTTGAAATATGTGAGTCAGCGCCGCTGTCGGGTAAAGAAGAGTACCTGGATTCGGAAAAATACCAGATTCGCCCACGCGACTATAACGCCCCAGGCAACATTGTTGCGGAGATCAGCCGCCTCAATCTGATCCGCAGGCAGAATCCGGCGTTGCAGACCCATCTGGGTTTTCAGGCTTACACCGCCTGGAACGACAACATCCTGTTTTTTGGCAAGCGTACAGACGACCTGTCCAATTTCGTACTGGTCGCCATCAGCCTCGATCCGCATAACGCGCAGGAGGCCCACTTCGATCTGCCACTCTGGGAGTTCGGCTTGCCCGACGACGCGCATATGCATGGCGAGGATCTGATGACGGGGCATACCTGGACCTGGTACGGCAAGACTCAATGGATGCGCATCGAGCCCTGGCATATGCCCTTCGGCATCTGGCGCATCCGCCCGGCATCATGAGGAAGCTACGTAATGAATGCGAGTGAAGACAACAAGGTCACCTTTCTCAATGACCCTAGCTGGTACAAGGACGCGGTGATCTACCAGGTACACGTCAAATCCTTTTTTGACTCGAACAATGACGGAATAGGCGATTTTGCCGGTCTGATTCAGAAGCTGGATTACATCGCCGATCTGGGCGTCAATACCATCTGGTTATTGCCGTTCTACCCGTCACCACGGCGCGATGACGGCTATGACATTGCTGCCTACCGCGGTGTTCACCCGGACTACGGCACAATGAGCGACGCCCGCAAATTTATTGCCGAGGCACACAAGCGCGGCCTGCGGGTGATTACCGAACTGGTGATCAACCACACCTCCGACCAGCATCCCTGGTTCCAGAAGGCGCGGCATGCACCCAAGGGGTCCAAGGCCAGGGATTTCTATGTCTGGTCTGATACCGACCAGAAATACGACGGCACCCGGATCATCTTCCTCGATACCGAAAAATCCAACTGGACCTGGGATCCTGTGGCCGGTCAGTACTTCTGGCATCGTTTCTACTCCCATCAGCCGGATCTGAACTTCGACAATCCCCAGGTGCTCAAGGCTGTTCTCAGCGTCATGCGCTTCTGGCTGGATATGGGCGTTGACGGCCTGCGGCTGGATGCCATTCCGTACCTGATCGAGCGCGATGGCACCAATAACGAGAACCTGCCGGAAACCCACGTGGTACTGAAAAAGATCCGCGCCGAAGTGGACGCCCACTATTCGGACAAGATGCTGTTGGCCGAAGCCAATCAATGGCCGGAAGACACCCAGATGTACTTCGGCGATGGCAACGAATGCCATATGGCCTTCCATTTCCCATTGATGCCGCGCATGTACATGGCCATCGCCCAGGAAGATCGTTTCCCAATCACCGACATCCTGCGTCAGACACCAGAGATTCCCGAGGGCTGTCAGTGGGCCATCTTCCTGCGCAACCACGATGAGCTGACCCTGGAAATGGTTACCGACCGTGAGCGCGATTATCTCTGGAACTACTACGCGGCCGATCGTCGGGCGCGAATCAACCTGGGCATACGTCGGCGCCTGGCGCCGCTGGTGGAGCGTGACCGCCGCAGGATCGAGCTGCTCAACAGCCTGTTGTTGTCCATGCCGGGCACCCCGACGCTGTATTACGGTGACGAAATCGGGATGGGTGACAATATCTTTCTGGGTGACCGTGATGGCGTGCGCACGCCCATGCAATGGTCTATCGACCGTAACGGCGGATTTTCCAAGGCTGACCCGGCCAGCCTGGTACTGCCTCCGGTCATGGATCCTCTGTACGGTTTCCAGACGATCAACGTGGAATCCCAGTTGGGCGATACGCACTCGTTACTGAACTGGACGCGCCGTATGCTCGCGGTGCGCAAACAGCAAAAGGCTTTCGGCCGCGGCACCCTGAAAATGTTGGCACCGTCCAATCGACGGATAATCGCCTATGTGCGTGAGTATGAAAGCGATGAGGGCCACAAGGAAACCATTCTGTGTGTGGCCAATCTGTCACGCTCGGCTCAGGCCGCAGAGCTGGAGCTGGCTGCCTATGAGGGATCGGTACCCGTGGAGATGGTCGGTGGGACGTCTTTCCCGCCGATCGGCAAACTCAATTATCTGCTGACACTGGCGCCTTACGGTTTCTTCTGGTTCCTGCTCGCCGAGGAGGCTCAGATGCCCGCCTGGCATACCCCGACTACGGAACCGATGCCGGAGCTGCGCACCCTGGTAGTCAAGCGTGACCTCAGCGAGCTGATGAACGAATCCTGCAGGAAGATTCTTGAACACGAGTCGCTACCGGATTACCTGGGCAGTCGGCGCTGGTTTGCCGGGCAGGGGGAGAGTGCCACCCGGGTTGAACTTCTCTATGCAATTCCATTCGGACCGACTGCCGAAATGACAGTACTCGGTGAGATAAAAGTGCATGGCGCTAGTGGCACAAACCTTTATCAACTGCCGATGGGCTTCATCGACGAGCAGCGAGCAGGCAATGGTGCGGGTCAAGCTGTAGCTCTGGCCATGGCTCGTTTGCGGCGCTTTGATCGTGTTGGACTCCTGACCGATGCGGTGGCCCTTGACCGATTCGCTCAAACAGTTGTGAGCAGCCTGCGCAGCGGCGAGGTGATAAGGAGCGATGAGCAGGAAATCCAGTTTTTACCCGGCCCTTTGCTGCAGGCAATTGAAGAGAGGTCTGACGAAGAGATTCGCCTCAGCTCCGCCGAGCAATCAAACAGTTCGCTGGTTATCGGTGAGCGCATGATGCTCAAGGTAATCCGTCGCGTCATGCCTGGTATCCATCCCGAAACCGAAATGGGTGGTTATCTCACCGAAGCCGGCTTTACCAATGTCGCACCCTTGCTGGGCGAAGTGCGGCGTGTCGACCATGAGGGTGTGCCGCATACCCTCATGGTACTGCAGGGTTATCTCAACAGTCAGGGCGACGCCTGGCAGTGGACCCAGGACACACTCGGACGGGCGGTGCGCGACGAGCTTTCTGGCGGCGTGTCGACCATGGAAAGCCAGTACACGGCGCTGGCCGAGCTCTCTGCTTTTGCGTCCATGTTGGGTCAGCGCCTGGGGGAGATGCACAGTTTGCTTGCTCGGGCCACGGACAATGCTGATTTTGGCCACTTATCAAGCACAGCGGAAGACGTTAGTGGGTGGGCTAGAAATATATCCTCGCAGGTTGGCGAGGCGATTGATGCAGCATGCAGGCATCAGGACCGCTTGCCTGACAATGCCGTAGCCGATCTGGATTGGCTCAAGTCCCATCGCACGGCAGTGCTGCAATTGATCGACCGGCTGGCGCGCAGCAGCGAAGGCGGCCTGCGCATTCGGGTGCACGGTGACTTGCACCTCGGCCAGGCTCTCGTGGTGAAAGGGGATGCTTACTTTATTGACTTTGAGGGCGAGCCATCGCGCAGCCTCCAAGAACGCAGGATGCACCTCAGCCCCATGAAGGATGTCAGCGGCATGCTGCGTTCCTTTGATTATGCAGCTGCGCTGGCAACTCGGGATGCACATGGCACTGACCTCTCGGCTGAGGCTGACATGGCGCGGGCAACTATCGTTTCTTCCTATCTTGCACAAACCCGCGACGCTTTCATGGCCGCCTATCGGCTTGCTGCGGCTGAGCTTCCACATGCCTGGATTGATCAAGGAGGTGAAGATGCGGCCCTTGCCCTTTTCGGTATAGAGAAGGCAGCTTACGAAATTCTCTACGAAGCCCACCACCGCCCCGAGTGGTTGAACGTGCCACTGCGGGGATTAGTGGAACTGAGCAGGTCGCGCCTGGAGATCGGTGATGAAAATGAATGAATCGGGGGCAACGACGAATGTTAGTCGGCAAACGGCTTTCCAGTCGCTTGAACGCGCAGAACATGGTGATCCCTTTGCATTGCTGGGGCCGCATAGTGAGGGAACAGGCACGGTTATCCGCACCTACCAACCAGGGGCGCCACGAGTTGAGCTGCTTGATGCGCGCAATGGAGAAATCATCGGCGACATGATACCGGGTGAGATATCGGGTCTGTTCACCATTCAACTGTCTGAGCCTTGCGAGTACCGCTTACGGATTCATTGGCCCGACGCGGTGCAGGAAACCGAGGACCCGTACGCCTTTGCTGCACAGCTGGGAGAGCTGGATATTTATTTGTTCAGCGAGGGTAATCATCGGGAATTGGGCAAGGTCTTCGGCGCGCAAGTTAGCACCTGCGGCGGTATCAAGGGTGTGCGTTTTGCTGTTTGGGCGCCCAACGCACGACGGGTCTCTGTGGTTGGTCCGTTCAATAGCTGGGATGGCCGCCGGCACCCAATGCGGTTACACCGGTCAGCCGGCGTGTGGGAAATCTTCATTCCGCGGTTGGGGCCCGGAGAGGTCTACAAATATGAGATTCTGGGTGAACAGGGTGTGCTGCCACTGCGGGCTGACCCGGTGGCACTGGCCGCACAATTACCCCCGCAAACCGGGTCAGTGGTGGCCTCACCGCTCGTCTTTGACTGGCATGACGATGACTGGATGCGACGGCGCAATCAGGCGCATCCGCACCAGGAGCCGTTGGCAGTCTACGAATTGCACGCGGGTTCCTGGCGACACAGGGCAGGTGAGGACCATGATGAAGGTGTGCCGCTCAATTGGCAGCAACTGGCCGCTGAGCTGATTCCCTATGTGCAGGAGCTTGGGTTCAGCCATATCGAGCTGTTACCCATTATGGAACATCCCTTTGGCGGGTCCTGGGGCTATCAGCCACTGTCGCAGTTCGCCCCTACGGCCCGCTACGGTTCACCCCATGATTTTGCCGGCTTTGTCGATGCCTGCCATCGGGCTGGAATCGGCGTGATTCTGGATTGGGTGCCAGCGCATTTTCCCAACGATGAGCATGGTCTGGCGCGTTTCGACGGTACGGCGCTGTACGAGTACGAGCATCCTTTCGAGGGTTACCACCAGGACTGGAACACCTGTATCTACAACCTTGGCCGCAACGAGGTGCATGGCTTCATGATCGCGTCAGCCCTGCACTGGTTGCAGACCTATCATATCGATGGCCTGCGCGTTGACGCAGTTGCTTCAATGCTCTATCGCGACTACTCACGCAAAGCAGGTGAATGGATACCCAACCGTCATGGCGGTCGTGAGAACCTCGAGGCAATCGATTTTCTGCGTCATCTCAATGACGTGGTCGGTACCGAGGTGCCGAGTGCGTTGGTGATTGCCGAGGAGTCGACTGCCTGGCCAGGCGTCTGCCGTCCTACACGTGAGGGCGGACTAGGCTTCGACTTCAAGTGGAACATGGGCTGGATGCATGACAGCCTGGGGTACGTCAGCCAGGACCCGATGTACCGCAGCCATCACCATCACGAGCTGACATTTGGGCTGTTGTATGCGTTTTCCGAACGCTTCATGCTGCCCATCTCCCATGATGAGGTGGTCCATGGTAAAAAATCCCTGCTCGACAAGATGCCGGGGGATCGCTGGCAGAAGTTCGCCAATCTGCGACTGTATTTCAGTTTCATGTGGAGTCATCCAGGCAAGAAGCTGCTCTTCATGGGGTGTGAATTTGGTCAGTGGCGTGAATGGAATCATGACGGCCAGCTGGACTGGTATCTGCTGCAATACGGCGAGCATCGTGGCCTCAAGACCCTCGTGCAGGACCTCAATGGGCTCTACCGTAAGGAGCCCGCTCTGCATCAGTTGGACGAAAGCGAAGCGGGTTTTGAATGGCTGATTGGTGATGACTGGACCAATAGCGTCTTTGCCTGGTTGCGCAAGGGGGAGGAGGGCGCCGAGCCGTTACTGGTGGTGCACAACTTTACGCCTACGCCTCGGGCGAATTATCGTGTAGGCGTGCCCGCTGTCGGAGAGTGGGAGGTATTACTCAACAGTGATGCCGAACGTTATCAGGGCTCTGCAGCCGGTCCCTTGGGTCGTCTCGCAACGGAACAGCGGGAAGCCCATGGCAAAGCGCAATCGATACTACTCGATCTGCCGCCCCTGGCCACTCTGATACTCAAGCCAGCAGCCTGAACAAAGGTCGGCAAGCTGTGGGCAGCCAGCCACAGCCTGTTCGGCTGTGATCCTTATTGCTGGTTGCGTAGCGTCTTGGATCTATTCTCCAGAACCATGTAAATAATGCAGGCTATGACCAGGGGCAATATGAAATACAGTGCCCGATACGCGATCAGAGCCGCAAGCAATTCGCTCTTGGCAAACTGATGCTGCAATGCGGTAATAAACACCACCTCGATCACCCCCAGGCCCGCCGGAATATGCGTGATTACGCCTGCGATGCTACTGATCATCAAAATACCCAATATCGTTGGATAGAAGGCGTCTTCGGGCATCATCAAATAGATCAGCAACGCCATCAATGACCAGTTAAGCGCTCCGAGGCCAGCCTGGACCAATGCCATTCGCAGAGGGGGTAGCAGTATTTCGTGACCACGCCAGTGCCAACTGCGGCGTTTGGATAGTCCACAGGCAAGCAAATACGCCGCAGCAACGATCCACAGCCCAACGCCCAGTATGCGCAAACCGGTTCCACCGATCTCCCAGCTCTCGGGCAACGTGATCAATCCAAGGGCGAATATGCCGCCAGCCAGTATGATATAACCCAGCCAGTTGGTGATCATGCTCAAGGTAAGAACACGGGTAATGGTTGGCACGTCAAGCCCGAGCCTGCTGTAAAGGCGATAACGAAAAGCTACGCCACCCACCAGCGCGCCCATGTTCAGGTTGAATGCATAGCAAACGAAGGCCACGGGAACGACCTGTTTCACTGGCAACCCGTGCCGGGTGTAATAGCGACCCAGCAGATCAAAAGCGCAATAGACAAAATAGCTGACCAGCGCGATGCCAGCGCCAATTATCAGGATACCTGGAGGATAGGTTCGCAGTGTTGCTGCAACTTCCTGCCAATCGATATTGCGCGCCTGAAAATACAGTAGGGTTGGAATCAGGATGAAAAAGGCGATGGTCGTCAGGCGTTTGATCCAGAACCATTTGTTGCGTTTCGGTTTTTTTTGCCTGGCCTCTGCCGCTACGCTCATGAGGGTTTATCCTGGTTCAATTCCATCATTTCGGCTTCTTCTGCGCCTGGCGTAAGGGGTTCCAGCCGCGGAGTGTGGGCAGGCAACATGCCTGCCATGGCAGGAAAATGGCGCAGGAAGTGGAAGCAGAGCACGCTCACGGGGGTTTTCCACCAGGCACCCCGATTAACTTCCTCAAGCGTGATCTCGTTGCATTTGGCGTCGGCCAACCTGTTGAGATGCTCGAAAAGTTGTTGATTGAGCGCATGGTCGCGAATCATCAGGTTCGCTTCAAGGTTGAGTGACAGGCTCAAGGGGTCAAGATTGCTCGAGCCGACGGTACACCACTCACGGTCTACCAGTGCCACCTTGCCATGCAATGGCCGCTCACAGTACTCGTATACTTTCACCCCCGATCGTAGCAGGTAGCCGTAGAGGAACTGGCTGGCAAGGCGGACCCAGGGCATGTCTGGCTGACCCTGAAGAATGAGCACAACATTCACCCCCCGCTTGGCTGCGACCCGCAAAGCACGCATCAATCGGTAGCCGGGAAAAAAATAGGCATTGGCAATAACCAGGCGATGATCCGCCGAGCGGATGGCCCGCATGTATTGTGCTTCGATATCGCGCAAATGATGGTCATTGTCACGAATGGAAAGCAGCATACTGGCGCCTCCCGCGCGACGTTGGACCTTATGCTCGCTGCGGTCAGTCCAGTCAGGGGCACTGTTGCGGGTGCGGTGAAACAGATCCATGCTTGCCCTGTGAATATCAGCCACAATCGGGCCCCGTACCAGCACGGCGTAATCCTGTTTGGCCATGGGGCCGGATTCGGCCAGATGGTCGACACTGAAATTGATCCCGCCAACGAAGGCTTCCTGGCAATCTATGACCACTATCTTGCGGTGCAGGCGACGGAACAGGTTGGTTCGATAACCCAGCAACTTGGGTTGCGGGTCGAACATGTGAACACTGATACCCACTTCGGTCATTTCCTTGACAAAGGGCGTGCTCAGATCGGCGGTACCGTAGCCGTCCACCAGCACCTCGATGCGTACACCGCGCTTAGCCGCTTCGATCAGAACCTGTTGCAGCTCGCGCCCGACCTTGTCCTCAAACAGAATGAAGGTTTCCAGCAGGATTTCTTCACGCGCAGCGCGAACGCGCTCAAACACGCTGGGAAAAAAAGCCTCGCCGTTTATCAATAATTCCACCTGATTGCCGTCACACCAGTGCGCCTTCATAAAAGAACCTCGACCGCCAGGGGGGCATGGTCAGACAAATGCGACCATGGACGTTTGGACAGAACTTCCGGATGCCGGAAGGTAGCGTTACGAACATAGATTCGATCCAGACAAAGCAGAGGCCAACGGGCAGGAAAGCTTCTGGCCGGTGTGCCGAACTCGCTGACGAAGGCCTCATGCATGCCAGCGTCTGCCAGATACCGGTCCGCGCGCTGGCGCCAATCATTGAAATCACCTGCGACGATGACCGGGGCACCTGCCGGCAAGCGGTTGACTAGATCGCTCAGTAGCCCCAGTTGCTCCTGGCGGTGGTGTTCGCGAAGCCCCAGATGAACACAAATGGCATGTACTTCCTTGTGTCCTGGAACGTCGAGCACGGCGTGTAACAGCCCGCGTTCTTCGGTGCCGCTGACGCTCACGTCGAGATTCTGATAGCGCAAGATCGGAAATTTGGACAACAGGGCATTACCGTGATGACCATGGGGGTACACGGCATTTCGGCCATAGGCAAAATCTGGCCACATGCTGTCAGCGAGAAACTCGTATTGCGGCACCGGAGTCCAGTTTGAGTACTGCGAGCCATGCTTGATATTTTCCCCGAGCACTTCCTGAAGAAAGACCACATCCGAAGACTGGGTGCGAACGGCTTCACGCAGCTCGGGCAGGATGAAACGCCGATTCATCCAGGTAAAACCCTTGTGCGTGTTCACGGTAAGAATACGCAGCCTGTTCACCGGTGAAGCCATGGCCGTGGGCTTACGCTCAACACTCATTATCGTCATGGGGCGTGCTCACTTCCTGCTTGGCGTGCATCTTGCGCAGTCAGGCCCAAGAGTAGGCGAAGGTCAAAGGCTATAAGCTGCCGGGGCTCTGGAGCTGGATTGCAAGCGTGACTCATTGATCCTGGATTACCTTGGTTGTACCGGTACGTTGATTAAGGAAACGGGTGTTTCATGAAATCTACGACCGGCAACCTCAGGCATAGTTCAGGCATAGTTCAGGCATAGTTAAGGCCTGGCTCAGGCCCGAATTGGCTCTTCGGACCTGATCAGTCCTCCTCCTCTTTCTGTAATTCGAAGAGCATCAGGGAGCGCTCGAGAACCTCATATTCATTTCCCATTTCGTGTCGTTCACCCGACCGCAGGCGAGGGCGGCTGGTGTCCAGCAGGCAATGCCACCAGGCGCCCTGAACCACTTCTGGGAGGTGGAAGCCGACAGGCTCGTGATGAGCGTTAAGGATCAGCAACAGGGTCGCATCGTGTCCACCACGACGGATGCCCGTGGGTCTGGCGCGTCCGTCCATCAGCATGCCCAGACAGCGGGCCTGAGGATCCTCCCATTGCTGCGCGGCCATCTCGCTGCCGTCCGGCGCCAGCCAGGTGACGTCCTTGACGCCAAGCTCCTCTTCATACTCGCCAATCAGAAAGCGGCCGCGACGCAGAATCGGATAGGCGCTGCGCAATTGCGCCAGTCTGCGAGTAAATTTCAGCAGGCTGCGACCCTCCTGGTCCAGGTTCCAGTTTACCCAGCCCAGCTCGTTATCCTGACAATAGACATTGTTGTTGCCTTGCTGCGTACGACTGAACTCGTCACCGGCAAGCAGCATGGGCGTGCCCTGAGACAGCATCAGGGTGGCCAGCATGTTGCGCATCTGGCGCAGTCGCAGCTCTTGTATGTCAGTGTCTTCGGTTGGGCCTTCCTCGCCATGATTCCAGGAATAGTTGTGATCACTGCCGTCCTGATTGCTTTCGCCGTTGGCCTCGTTGTGCTTGTTGTCATAGCTGACGACATCGCGCAGGGTGAATCCGTCATGGGCCGTGACGAAATTGACGGAGGCAAAGGGCCGGCGGCCGCGTTGGTTGAAGAACTCTCCCGAGGCGGTCAGACGGCTGGCCAGTTCACCTATCTGCCCTTCGTCGCCACGCCAGAAAGAACGTACAGTATCTCGGTACCGATCGTTCCACTCCATCCAGCCGGGCGGGAAACCACCCACTTGGTAGCCGCCCGGGCCACAGTCCCAGGGCTCAGCGATCAATTTGATTTCACTGAGGACTGGATCCTGGCGGCAGGCAACGAGAAAACCGTGTCGCTCGTCAAAGCCATGGGCATGTCTGGCGAGAATGGTGGCGAGATCGAACCGAAAGCCGTCAACCCGCATTTCAGTCGCCCAGTAGCGCAGGGAGTCGGTGACCATCTGCAACACGCAGGGGTGCCCCAGGTCCAGGGTATTGCCGGTGCCGGAATCGTTGATGTAGTAGCGCTTTTCGTCCGGCATCAGCCTGTAGTAGGTCGCGTTATCTATGCCGCGCATCGACAGGGTCGGCCCCAGCTCGTTACCCTCGGCTGTGTGGTTGTAAACCACGTCGAGGAATACCTCGAGACCGGCGTCGTGAAGTTGTGCGACCATTTCCTTGAATTCGCTGATGCGTCCGCTGGCCGAATATTCGGGATGGGGCGCAAAAAAAGCGATGCTGTTATAGCCCCAGTAGTTGTTCAGATCCTTTTCTAGCAGGTGCTGGTCGTTGACATAGGCATGGACTGGCAATAATTCCACACTGGTGACGCCCAGGGACTTGATATGGCTTATCAGCTCGGCAGTTTTCAGCCCACCATAGGTACCGCGTAGGTTCTCGGGCACGTCCGGGTGGAGCATGCTGATGCCCCGCACATGGGTTTCATACACCACGGTCTGGCTCCAGGGCACGCGGGGGTTGTGCAGATGCCCCCAGGTAAATGCCGGATCGATCACCTTGGCCTTGGGTACAAAAGGAGCGCTGTCACGTTCATCAAAGCTGAGATCTCCATCGGCTGAACCAATGGTGTAGCCAAACAGGCTCTCCGACCATTGCAGGCTCCCTACGAGCTGCTTTGCGTAGGGGTCGATCAGCAGCTTGTGATGGTTGAAGCGATGACCTGCCTCGGGTTCATATGGCCCGTGCACCCGGTAGCCATAAATTTGGCCCGGATGCGCATCCGGCAGGTACCCATGCCAGATTTCGTTGGAGTATTCGGGTAATTCGATCCGTTCCAGCTCGTTCTCACCCGTGCTGTCGAACAGGCACAATTCCACCCGGGTCGCATGGGCTGAGAACAGCGCAAAATTGACGCCCAGGCCATCCCAGGTGGCACCCAACGGGAACGGTTGGCCTTCGGTCACTCGTGATTGCTGCTGGGCCAGGAAGTCTTCATAGCGCCTATCTTGTCCGTTACTCATGATTGGTGCTCCTCAAGGCCATCGGATTGAACGGATATGAAACCGACAGGAAACCGTGCGAGCAATTCACTGGCAGCTATTTGGCCGCTGCGTTCCATTACTGTTTCGGCTGCCAGCAGGTTTTCCAGCCTGCGCTTGTGCAGGTGCGCAGGCAGCTGTACTGCGGTATCACCCCATTGTTTCGCCGGTACCAGCGGATCGCTTGCATCGCCAAGCAAGGACGCGACCAGCACGGGCACAACAACGATGATGCTGCGGTCCTCGTATTCGCGGGCAAAAGCGCACAGTTTGTTGGCGTGCTCGCCGATGGTTTGCAGGGGCTGATAGTTGCCGTGCCGGAAAAGGCTTGCATGCTCGCGCCGCCAATCGAGAGCACGGCCGATAAGCTGTTGCTTGATCCGCCCGTTCTTCCAGTTTTCCAGCAATTGATTTGCCGAGTGCTCCTCAGCAAACGCGGCCTGGCGCGTGGAGTAGTCGACGGGTCTGCGATTGTCCGGGTCAACCAGACTGAAGTCCCAGAATTCAGCACCCTGGTAAAGGTCTGGTACGCCGGGAACAGTCAGCCGTAGCAGGCTTTGGGCCAAGCTGTTCAGCGCACCTGCAGGTGCCAGGTCGGCGGCAGCATCCGCTATTTGCGCGCGCAAGCTTTGACCCTGCGAGCCCAGCAGAACGACGGCGAGAAACTCACGGCAGGCGTCCTCATACGGGCTATTGGGTGTGCTCCAGCTGCTGAGCAGTTTTGCCTCGCGGAGGGCTTTTTGTTGCCAGCCCGCGACACGTTCGAAGTACGCCCGCATACCGCTCTGGTTAGTACTCTCGAGGTCCAGCGGCCAGCTGCCCAGCAGGGTTTGATACAGCATCAATTCGTCACCTGCCGAGGGTGCTCTCACTCCTGCGCCGGAGCTGCGCAAGGGTGCGGCGAGCTGTTTCCATTGGCGAACCCTGTCGATATACCAGGGAGCCCGTTCACTGATGACGGCAAGGCGAGCCCGGGTATCCTCACCGCGCTTGTGATCGTGGGTGGCGGTGGCGAGTAAACTGCGCGGATACGACTTATTGCGCTCGAGGTTTACGTTATGAAAGGCCTCTACTAACGCACTGAAATGCCCGGGATCGAACCCCACATCGTTGCGTGAAAGCAATACCCCTGAACGATAGAATGCAGTGTCTTCCACTGCCTTGGCGGCCGCGGGGGAGGTCAACTGATGAAAGCGGCGCAAAACACGCTGGCGCAGGCGACGTTCGGGCCCTGGCGGTAACTGGTTGAAGCTCTCTCCCCCAAGCCAGTGATCCAGCGCGGCAAGAATATCTTTATCTGACTCGCATAACCTCTGATCCGCCGCCAGCGCCGCCTGTTGATAATACTGACAGTCCTGTTCTGAGCGCCCACAGGCAGCTGCGTAGGTTCGGTAGACGCTGAAGTTGGCAATCAGCTCAAGCAGTACCCGGCGTATGCTGTTGAGCGTCAGATCCCGTGTATCCAGATTCATGCGTGCCAGGGCCATCAGACCCTGCGCCACCGTCTCGAAATCGGCGGCCAGTGAGTGTGTGAGCACCAGGCGCCGCGCTTCGTACACCTCCTGCAAAAAGTCTGCAGGGCGAGTGGTTTCAATTGCCCACAGTTGCTGCAGCGGCGGGGCACCTTGCGGATCGTGTTGCAGAAGCGATACCTGGTTCATGAATTCGTAGCCGGTGGTGCCGTCCACCTGCCAATCGACCGGCAGCGCCTCGCCATCGCCGAGAATCTTTTCCACATAGATGGGGAAACGAGTCCCCGGTGGGTGCCCCGGCAACCCCTCGATGCGGCGTCTTAGCCTGCGGCAGTAGGAATGGGGATCTGCCAGGCCGTCAATGTGATCGATTCTCAGACCATCAATCAGGCCTCGCTCTACCAGGTCAAAAATCTTTACATGTGCGGCCTCGAATACCTCGGGAGACTCGATCTTCAAACTGACTAGTTCATTGACATCGAAGAAGCGGCGCCAGTTGATTTCGTCTGCGGCGGTACGCCAGTTGGCAAGCCGGTAGTGCTGACGTTCCAGCAGAGCATGTAATCGATTGTTGCCTTGCAAATCCTCATGTCTGAAGGACTTCATAGCCTGGCGCAAATGGTCCAGCTGGGCGTCGTTCACGCAGAGCTGTGCCAGTTCCTTACAAAGGTGCTGCGCCTGCTCCGGCGCTTGGCGAGAGCCTTCCAGCGCGGCAAAACGCACTGCTAGTTCGTTCAGCCGCAGGTCGTCGCTGCAGTGCAATATGTCCGCATAACTGGGCGGAGTCAGTGGAAATCGATTGTCGAAGTAGTTCACCGAAAAGGTGCCATTGGCTACGTCGAAATCGAGTAGCAGTTCACCGGCATCCAGTACCTTGGCGTAGTCTCGGCCCAGGAACGGAGCCAGCAATCGGCCGTCCATCAGGGCGTCAGCCGAGTGCCAGTTGATGTCGAAGAAGTCCGCATAAGGGCTTGTAACCCCCCATGCCAATACGCTGTGCCACCAAGGATTGGCATCACTGACGGCCATATGATTGGGCACAATATCCACAATCAGCCCCATCTGACGCTCGCGCAGGGCGTGCACAAGACGTTGCAGTGCTGCTTCCCCGCCGAGTTCGGGGTTGATCCTGGTCGGATCGATCACGTCGTAGCCATGCAACGAACCTGGGCGAGCGCTGGTGAGAGGGGATGCGTAAAAATGGCTGACACCCAGATCCGCGAAATACCCAACCAGTGCAGTAGCGTCATCAAGGGTAAAGCCGGCATGCAACTGCATTCTGGCGGTCGCGCGGAGTTCGATCAGTGTCTCGTGATTCATGATGATTCACGCTCACGCGTTGCACGTGCTTCACTCAGCCGCTGCAGCCGGCCCTGCACACTGGCATTGTTCAGAAGGTAATCCGCATTTACCGTAAACCGTCTGCGCCAGTTGGGATGGATGTTGCCGGGTCCAGGAAGATTGGGTTGCTCCAGCTCCCCAAGCGCATCCTCAAGGGGCAGTAATACAAGAGGAGCAGGCGTCTTTCCAAGGAAGCCGATGCACGCGTCGAGCTGTTCCACAGCTTCTTCCTGATCACAGCGGAGCTCCCCGGCCTGACGCAGCGCCGTCTTTAATTCGGCCCTCTCTGTTTCGCGGGTCTCGCGATCAGACTGAGTCTCTTGCGCTCCACGATGCCCGGCTTTTTCACGCCACTCGATGTCGCGTCCGGCAATCCAGCCCAGAATGGTCGGTAAATCATGGGTGGTCGTAGTTGCCAATGCATCATCGGGCCACTTCTCGGGAGGAATGAATCCTTCAGCATTTTTCTCGAAGTGCAACACACGCATGCCCAATGCGCCGCGTTCAGCCAGCTCCCCACGCATTCCGCGGGGTACAGTCCCCAGGTCTTCGCCAATTACGATTGCCTGATGGCGCCAGGACTCCAGAGCCACCAGATGCATCAGCGTTGCAAAGGGGTAATTGAGATACGCACCCATGTCCGGTGAGGCACCCTCGGGAATCACCCATAACCGTTTCAGCCCCATTACATGATCGATGCGAATACCACCGGCGTGAGTCATATTTGCCCGGAGCATGTCTTTAAAGGCGCTAAAACCACCCTCCTGTAAGCCCCACGGAGAGAAGGCCGAGACTCCCCAGCTCTGCCCCTGAGTATTGATGATGTCGGGTGGGGCCCCCACCGTAATGGCGCTGAGAAGCTCCGACTGCCGTGACCAGGCAAGACTTCCGGAGCCATCGGCGCCTACGGCCAGATCGCTTATCAGACCAATTGCCATACCGGAGTTGCGGGCGACCGATTGCGCGCGTTCCAAGCCACAATTGATCAGCCACTGACAGAACATGTGAAAGCTGACATCTGCTGCATGCTCAATGGCGAACTGTGCAACGGCGGTACTGTTGGGATCGCGGAAGGGTTTTGGCCATTGTTGCCAGTTGGGGGTCTGCTGGTGTTGCAACATGTACGCATGCAGGGCTTCAAAACGGCAATGCTGCTCCAACGCAATGCCACCCTTGCGGCAGAAACGATCAAAGTCCTGGGTCAGTTCGTTGCTTTTGAAACTGAAATGCCTGTACAGGCAGCGCAGAACCTTCTGTTTGGCCGCAGACGCCGCGGGCCAGTCAACAAACGCAAGAGTCTCGAGCCTGGCGAGCTCGTCCTCGAGCCCACATTCGTTTACAGCATGCTTTACCGCGTCCTCACCAAGGACTCGGGAAGGGGCGGCGTACAGGGGGTTGAAGAACAAACGGCTGGAAGGGGAGTACGGACTGTATTGATCGCTCGAAGCACTGAACATGGCGTGTACCGGGCTGATGGCCAAGGCATCAGCACCCAACTTCCCTGCCTGACGCGCCAATTGCTCAAGCGCCACGGTATCTCCGAGGCCACAGTCACCGGGTCGGCGCAGTGAATAAAGCTGCGTAGACAGCCCCCAGACCCGCGCCCCGGGTCGGCCGCATAAGTCCGCTACGCTCTGGCAAGTGGGTGGGGCTACTGCCAAGGTTAGTAATTGATCTTCAATCAATAGCTGGTGGTAGCCACATTGGGAAATGCCGGTGATGCAAGCGTTGTGGTCCAGGCGTCGATGCAAGCGGCGTTCGTCGTCAAGAATAAGTTTGTACGGGGTTCCTGGAGCAAATCGGCCAGCCAAGGTGACCGCCTGGTCCGCTACCATGGCGAGTAGCGGGCCGGCAGCCGCCCGCCTCAGGCGCTCCTGTTGCTCGGCCAGGCTGGCTTGGATTTGCTGCTCACCCAAGGCGGGAAGGCCGAGGCTCTGCAGCAGAGCGTGAAGGGCTTCAGTACCGACCTGTTTTGGGATGCCATGTGCATCAGTCCATTTTGTGCTGATGCCTGCGGCCCGTGCCAGACTGGCCAGTGATGCGTCGCTCATGTAGTGAATTCCATGCTGATGACCACGCTGTACGCCGGCAGTGTCGAATGCCCTCTGCCGCACAGGTTCAGACCGTAGTGAAATATGACGTCAGCGCCATTGCGCTCTCTAACAGGCACCGGGTCGGGAGATAGGTTCAGGTCGATATGCAACAGACTTCGGTCACCAAGCTGCCATGTCGCTGCCACGGCCTTTTTTGCCAGAACCTCACAGCCCAGCGATTGCCTTGCGGGGAGTCGCGGAATGATTAGCGTATGGCGGAGATCGAGTAGATGCCGGTAATGGTTGCGCCATTGCTCGTGATTCGGAAGTGAACGCTCGGCCCAGTCCGGAATGGATCGAGTAAAGGTGTCCAGGGCGTTAGGATCAGGGATAGCTTCACGCCGGTCCGGATCCACAAAGCTGGAAAACTCGGAGAATTCATTGCGCCGGCCCTCGCGCACTGCCTTGGCCAATGCCGGATTGTGGTCGGTAAAAAACAGAAAGGGCTGCAGGCAGCCCCATTCTTCGCCCATGAACAGCAGGGGAATCATGGGTGACAACAGCAGCAAAGCCGTTGCGGCCTTGAGCGCCCTTTCATCTGCAAGCACCGTCAGTCTCTCACCCATAGCGCGGTTGCCGGTCTGGTCATGATTCTGCAGAAAGAGCACAAAAGCGCTACTCGTCAGCTGCGCGCTTGGTTGACCCCGGGGCTCGCCCCGACGGTTCAGCTCGCCCTGGTAGACGAATCCCTCTGCCAGACAACGGCCGAGCTTCTGCGTCGGTTCACTGGCGTAGTCGCTGTAGTAACTCTCGGCTTCGCCGGTCAACAGGGTATGCAGCACGTTGTGGCCGTCGTCATTCCACTGCGCGTCGAAATGCTGTTCAAGCAAGGCTGCGTCGTTGTTTTCGTTTTCCAGCACCAAATGTACGTGGCGACCAGGTGGGGTTGCCTGGCGTACGCGCTTTGCCAGCTCGATGAGAAAGTCCCTTTCGCCGATCGCATGAACTGCATCCAGACGCAGACCATCGATGCGGTAATCCAGGACCCACATCAACGCGTTTTCGCAAAAAAAGTTCCTCACCTGGGGGCGGCGGAAGTCGATTGAAGCGCCCCAGGGTGTGGAAATATCCTCGCGGAAAAACTGCGCAGCATACTCATTCAGATAGTTGCCATCCGGACCGAAGTGGTTGTAAACCACGTCGACGAATACCATCAGGTTCAATTCATGGGCACGATCGATCAGGTGCCTGAGTTCATCGGGGGTGCCATAGGAGGACTGGGGCGCGAAGGGTAGCACGCCGTCATAACCCCAGTTTCGCTCTCCGGGGAACTGACCAAGGGGCATCAGTTCAATTGCTGTTATACCCAGACGGGCCAGGTCTGGCAGGTGTTGCTCCACACCCTGGTAGCCTCCCAATAATCCGGCGTGTAGTTCATACAGCACAGTTTCGTGCCAGGGCCGGCCGCGCCAATCTGACGTCGACCACGGATAACCGAGGGGATCGATGACCTGACCAAATCCAGTTACGCCATCGGGCTGAAAGCGTGATGCGGGGTCGGGGACTTCCGTCTGTCCATTTATCAGATAACGGTATCCGCAATCTGCTGGGCATTGAGCAGCAAGTCTGAACCAACCATCGGCTTCGCTGCGCATCTCCTGAGATGCTCCACTTTCCAGCAGCAGCTTGACGCTGTCTGCGCTTGGAGCCCAGAGGGAAAAGCGCGTTTTGCCGTCAGCAAGGCGCATTGCGCCGTGCTGATAATTCAGACGGGTCATCCGTGCTCCGACCCCCGAACGGCCGGCCCTGTTTTACCCAGCGACTCGTTAATCAGTTTGCGGTAGAGCTTGTCATAAGGCTTGGCTGCATGATGCCAGTACCGCGGTGCATTCATGGCCTGGCGGCGCATGGCCTCAAGCAGATCGGGTTGGCGATATACACGGGTCGCTCGCACTATTGCGTCGGCAAAGCTTTCGGCGGTGCTGTCGTCAAACAGGAAGCCGGTTTCGCCATCCTTGATGGTGTCAGCCAAGCCGCCGGTACGTCTGGCAATTGGTAGTGATCCGAAGCATTGCGCGTAACTCTGACTGAGACCGCAGGGTTCGTACCTGGAGGGCATAAGCAGGAAATCACTGCCAGCAAACATCCGCCTTGCGTCGAGCTCGTTAAAACCGCGATGAAAACCAATTCGCTGCGGATAGCGCCCAGCGAGTTCCGTGAGCATCGTCTCGACGGACTCCTCGCCCTGGCCGAGTATCGCCAGACGACCACCTGCCTTGATGATCACCTCCGCTACTTGGGGTATCAGGTCCAGGCCTTTCTGATAGACCAGACGGGAAATGATCACGAACAGAGGGCCATCGTTGGGCTCGAGATCAAACATCGCTTCCACGTGCCGGGTGTTGGATTTCTTGTCAGGCCATTGATGCCGGCTGTCACTGTCCGGATGCCAGCACTCATCAATCCCGTTGGCAATGCCTGTGAGTCCGCCGGTGCTTGCCTTCAACTTGAGCAAGCCCTCAAGCCCACAGCCGAATTCAGCTGTGGTGATCTCCCTGGCGTAGTTCCTGCTCACGGTGGTGTTGTGATCAGCGTAATTGATACCCGCCTTGAGAAAGGACAACTTGCCGTAAAACTCCATGCCCTGTTCAGTTGCCGCCTCTGCAGGCAACCCCAGCTCCGGCATGCAATTGAGATCGCACAAGCCCTGGTAGGCAAGATTATGAATGGTGAACACCGAGGGTGTGCGCTGACCCTGCCAGGCCATGTAAGCAGGGGCCAGGCCCGCGGGCCAGTCATGGGCATGTACCAGGTCTGGTTGCCAATCAGCGCAGACCTCACCTGAGGCAAGGGCAGCTGCCGCGAGCCCGAAACGGGCAAAGCGGATATGGTTATCTGGCCAGTCGCGGCCGTGTTCGTCGCCATAGGGTGTGCCGGGGCGGTCATACAGCTCGGGACAGAGCACCACATAAACTGTCAGTCCATCAGGCAGGAGCATGGTCCCGATCTGGCACGCTGGCAGGCCTGCATAACCCTCCAGTTCGCAGAGTATTTCCATGGGGTGGCCGCGGCTGATTACTTGCGGATACCCCGGTATCAACACACGTACTGAATGAAAGCGTCCAAGTGCTCGTGGCAGTGCTGCTGACACATCACCAAGCCCACCCGCTTTGGCCAGATCAGCAAGTTCTGAGGTCACGAACAAGATCTTCTTGCGGTTCTTCTGCAGACATTCCACTTTTCCGCGGCCCACCGCGGTGACTGGTTGTGCCAGCTCGCTCAACCCTGGACTTACCATAGCCTTACCCATGCCACCCCTCCGATACAGGTTTCCCCGTAGCTCGTTCTTCGCCCGGTAGTTCGACCGGTAACCCATTTCGACGGTTGTTCGCGAAAGGCGGGTTTCGTTCTCTGCCAGACGAAACGTGCGCTTTCGTGAGATCGGAACCTGAGCTGAAAATCAGGTTGCTCTCAGTTCAGCTGACCGGGGGTATGAGGAAAAGTTTCGGCTATCTAACGCGGGGGCTGGAGAGCAAATACAGGTTGAACCTTGTGCCTGGAATTGGCGTCGAGATAGATACAAGAATGGATGTTGAGACAGGCTTGGCGGATGAAGGAGCAGGTCCCGATTACCAGTGATGACCAGATTTTCTCACCTGATTTGTAGCGGCGCCTGCTCGCGGAGGCTGCTTGCTGGCGCCGGCATGCAGTATTACCAGAAGCCGGGGGGGTGCTGTTTGTCGGTCAGGTAATCCAGGTGCAAATCGAAGGCCTTGCTGAAGAAGGTTTCAAGTTGGGTGTCGATAACCATGTCGTTTAGTGCGGCGGGTCGGGTCTCCTGGCGGTCGGTCGATTTGTTTCGGCCAAATTCCATCTCATGAAAGACTGTCTGTTTGGCGTCATCAGCAATGAGCCGATAGACGCTGGGAGCCGCGTCGTCGGGAAAGCGTGCGCTCAGGATCAGCTCAGCCACTGCGTGCTCGTTGATGCTCGAGCTTATGGATACCCATAATCCCTTGGCGTGTGCGAATTGGGCTGCTTGTTCAAATAGAGGCCGGGCTTTTTCACTGAGTTTAAGGTCCAGCCGCTTTGCTACGGGAGATTCATCTACTGTTGGACTCTCATGATCGTTGTTCATCTGCTGCTTCCACGGATCGGGTTCATCGGGTCTGAACGTAACGGTGGTTAAAAAAACCTGGCACGTCAATGTTGCTGGTCGGATAGGGCTGTTGCCCTGATTCCTGTGCGGGTAGCTTGGCACCGATAGCCCTGTTAAGCTCGGATTTTTAACTTAGCCCTTTGGGGCGCGTCTATTGAGGTGAGCATGAAGCGAAATCTGCTGGCAGCCAGTATTGCATTGAGTATCTTTGCCCTGGCCGGGTGTGAGAAGGAGCCGGAGCTGTCCGATCCAGTCCAACAGGCCTCCTATGGCATCGGTTTGAACATGGGCGAGAGCTTGATGAACGATGGCTTGGACGATATTGATCCTGAGGCTCTGGCCCTGGGAATGAAGGATGCCCTTGCTGGCGAGGAATCGCGGGTTGGAGATGATGATCTGACTGCCGCATTCGAAGCACTGCAGACACGGGCACAGGAACGTGCTGCAAGCCTTGGGGAGGAAGCTGCCAAGGCCAATGTGGATTTTCTGGCAGACAATGCTGAGGTTGAAGGTGTAGTTACCACCGATTCAGGTCTTCAGTATCAGGTTCTTGAAGAAGGTGAAGGCGAAGCTACCCCTGGTCCGGACGATGTCGTAACCGTGCATTATGAAGGCCGCTTGCTTGACGGCACGGTATTCGATAGCTCTGTCAGTCGTGGCGAGCCCGTTGATCTGCCGGTCAGTGGCGTGATCCCCGGCTGGGTCGAAGTTCTGCAGTTGATGAACGTGGGCGACAAGTTCAAGGTAACCATCCCCAGCGAGTTGGCCTATGGTGAAGCCAGCCCCAGTCCTGTGATTCCGCCCAACTCCATTCTGGTATTTGAAATGGAATTGCTGGGCATCCAGTCAGACGACTCAGGCGAAGAGTAAACCGGTCAGGAGCAATTCCTGCCAGTTCACCTGTAACACTCGCGTAACGCCCCGTGTGTCGGCATTCAGCTCTCCACGGGGCATGCAGTGTTACTCTTATGCACATTCTTCGGTAACACTCAAGCCCCGACTTTCCACCCCATGCGTTTTTTCACGAATCTTTTTAATTCATTGATTTTAATGAACTTTTTTCTTTGATCAAAAAACATTCAGTTTATGGCGAGCCGCAGTACTACGGGGATGCCGAGGGTTTCCCAGTAGTTGTTAACAGACTTATCCACAGAACTTGTGGGTAACTTCGGGCCGCGCGGATAGCTAGCTGGGAACGGATCGGATTGGAAGATCGCTCACGGTATTCAGCTGCCGTTATGCTAGCCGATCACATGTGCCTCTCCTCAGAGGGCGATGGGCTTAAGGGTAGTGCCCGGCTTCTGCCCCAACTGTCTGCAAACCATACTGAAGCCCCTGGACTTTTTTGCTTCGTGTTTGGCGTGGGACGCCTTTTCAGCAAGCTCTGCCGGATCGGTAATGCCATGGTTCCAGGCAGGTAGATGGAGTACGCCCACCGATATGCTCAACAGATCATGCTTGCGCCAAAGTCCTTCGCGGTCGGGAGCGCCGAACCCGCCGTCGGCTAGATGTTCCGGCCGATAGAAATGTCGTGACAGGCTCTGGAAGCGTTGGTTCAGAAGATAGAGTCGGTCCTGCCAGTCGGCACTACGCAGCACCAGCATGAAATCGTCTCCACCAATATGCCCGACAAAGTCGCAGCGCGGGTCACACACATCCCGGAGTATCTGTGCCAGGCCCAGCAACACCTCATCTCCCTTACCGTACCCGTAGATGTCATTGAATGGTTTGAAACCATCCAGATCGACGTAACACAGGTGTGCTTCCTGTTTGTTGGACAGAAGGCGGCCAAGGCATTCATTGATCGGCACATTGCCTGGTAGGAGAGTTAAGGGGTTGGCATGCCTAGCCTGTCGGATCTTCAGCTCGGTTATCTGTCGCAGAACATCTATTACCCGCCCCAGACCCAGGTAGTAGCCGTTGTCGACAATAATGAAGTCTTCGTCCAGGCGCTGGCGCGCACGGCTGGTCAACAGGCGGCTGATTCTTTGTAAGCTTTGCTGTATGTCGACGACCAGACATTCGGTCTCCATCAACTGGCTGATGGGCCTGCGGTTCTGAACCTCCACAGCGAAGGGACGCAGCATGGCCTGGGCAAGCTGATGACTGTGCACAGTTCCGATCGGTCTGTTCTGGTCGTCGACGATCGCCAGGCTGTTGAGGCTGGCCTGTTGCTGAAATCGGGTCAGAACGTTCTTGACCGTTTCGTTATGGCGCACGCTGTCGACCTGGATCAGTAGACTGTGCAATCCTGGCTCCTCAGTCAATCGCTGCTCATTGGGCTCCAGTTTCTCAATAATGGATTTGTGGCAGGCCGTTGGGTGAGCTTCCGGGCGCCCCAGCAGGTAGCCCTGAACCCAGTCCACTCCCATGTCCTGCAGTACCTCGAGCTCCTCAGGGAGTTCGATGCCCTCGGCAATCACATGGGCGCGGGACGCTTTGGCCATATCGAGAATAGAGCCGACGAACTCTCGCTTGATCCGGTCAATATGAATGCCGTCGATGAAGTGTCTATCGATCTTGACGTACTCAGGGTGTAACTCCGACCACATCCGCAGACTGGAGTATCCCGCGCCAAGGTCATCGAGGGCGATAGAAAAGCCCATGTCCCGATAGTGGTGAAGGGCGCTGTAGAGCAGTCCGAAATTGTCGATGGGTGCTTGTTCAGTCAGTTCAATAACCACCTGCTCTGGAGACATTCCGACCGTCTCAAGCATTGTCAGGGTCCGACCCGGATAATGCTGCTGTTCCAGCAGGCTTTCCGGTGAAACGTTGAGGAAGAGCTTGCCGGGCAGCTTTTGCTGGCTGAAACCTTCTACCGCTTTCTGCCTGCAAAGCATCTCCAGCTCGGTCAGCTTGCCGTATTGCCGCGCCGCCGCAAACAGGACCATTGGGGAATGCAGTGGACTATTGGAAGGGCCGCGGCTGAGAGCTTCATAACCAATGATCCGCTGCTGCACAGTGGAAACAATAGGTTGGAACAAAACCGTGATGTGGCCGCCATGAATGATATCCAGTAACTTTTCCAGCGTGCTCATCGCGGTCTCCGAAGCTCGGGTTGGGGCGCTGACGCAACGAAGTGCGTTGCCCATGCAGGCGACAAGTGTGTGCTGGATTTGTTACAGAAAGTTTACAGTCAGAGTCAGAGGAGAAGGGTGGTCCGGATAAACCGGTGCTGAGACGTTATTTGTCAAAGCACCGGAATAGGGGCAACCTAGCCGGCGTGCGCCAGTTGGTGCTGCAGTTCGAGGAGGTCTATCAGGATCTGGCCGGTTTCTGTCAGAAAGGCATCATCCTTCATATCTTCTTCATCGGCCCCGGCCATCGCCGGAGCAATGTCAGCGAGAGGATCATCATTTTCGAGCTCGGTCAGAGGTTTTTCACCCCGTGCCTCGCGTCGTTTGTTTTCGAGAAGTAGCAGGCTTTCATCAAAGGCATCCTGCTGCTCCCTGCGCTTGGCCTCGTTGAGAGGCAGAAATTTGCGCTCCTCCAGGGTACGGTTCAGATCCAGTCTGGCCAAAGTGTAGGAAAACTCCGGATCGATTGCAGCACGCAATTCGTGGCGTGTCGCCAACTGCTTGATAAAGGGAGTCAGGTGGCCGTCTGCTTCGTATCTGGCTGGCGGAATGGTATCCCAGGGTAGCGCACCGGGCAGATTGCTCTCGCCTATGTCAGTGGTTTCCAGCAGAGAGGGATAGTGGATGTCAGGCACAACGCCACGATGCTGGGTGCTCTGGCCCGATACCCTGTAGAACTTGGCCAGCGTCAGCTTCAGTTCACCATGATTCAGTGGCTGGATAGACTGGACAGTGCCCTTGCCAAAGGTGGGTTCGCCAATCACCAGGGCTCGCCCGTAGTCCTGCATGGCGCCTGCAAAGATCTCCGAGGCTGAGGCAGAAAGACGGTTGACCAGTACGGCCATGGGTCCTGTATAGGCTACACCTGTCTCCGGGTCGTCCAGCACCTGCACATCACCCTGGGTATCGCGCACAAGCACAGTCGGACCCTTGTCAATGAACAGACCTGTCAGCTCGGTAGCTTCCTGCAGCGAACCACCGCCGTTGTTGCGCAAATCGAGCACAACGCCGTCGACGTCCTGTTTCTGCAGCTCACTCAGCAGGCGACGTACATCCCGCGTGGTACTGGTGTAGTCATCGTCACCGCGTCTATAAGCCTTGAAGTCGATATAGAAGTTAGGTACCTGGATGACACCGATACGTTGGGTATCCTCACCGTCGCCAAATTCAAGGACTGTGGACTTCGCAGCCTGGTCCTCAAGCTTGATCTCCTCCCGCACCAGTGCGACTGTGCGGGTTGACAGGTCAGTCGGTGGGTTGCTGGCAGGAATCACTTCCAGGCGTACATCCGAGCCCTTGGGGCCCCGGATCAGCTTTACCACTTCACCGAGGCGCCAACCAACCACATCGACCATCTCGTCGTTGCCCTGCGCTACACCGATAATTCGGTCGGCAGGGGCAAGTTGCTGGCTTTTGGCAGCCGGACCTGCGGGGACCAGGCGGGTGATCTTGGTGTACTCTTCGTCGCTTTGCAGTACCGCGCCGATGCCCTGCAGCGAAAGACTCATGTTGATATCGAAGTTTTCAGCTACCTCGGGTGACATGTACTGGGTATGCGGGTCGTACACTTGGGTAAAGGCATTGATATAACCCTGGAAAATATCTTCGCTCTGAGTCTGCGAAAGGCGCAGACGCTGACCCTTGTAGCGTTTTCCGAGCATTTCCTCGATGATTTCCATGTCGCGACCGGCGAGCTTCATGCGCAGCACTTCATCCTTTATCTGCTTGCGCCAGAGTTGCACCAATTCGTCTTCGTCGGCTGACCAGGAGGCATCCTCGCGGTCAATCAGAATGGTTTGATCAGAGGCGAAGTCAAGGGTTTCCACGCCCTTGTCGAGCAGCTCCTGTGCGTATGCCAGGCGCTGATCGAGGCGATCCATCTGGCGTTTGTACATGGCAAATCCAACGCTCAAATCGCCGGCAGGCAGGAGATTATCCAGCTTGTATCGGTAGCGCTCGAAAATCGCGATGTCGGCAGCGGTGAACAGACTGCGCTGGGGATCGAGCGCTTTTACGTAGTTATCGAATATCTCGCTGGAAAGCTCATCGTTCAGCCGCAGTTTGTTGTAATGGCTGAGTCTGAGCAGCTCCACAGTCTGGAGGCTGGCGAGCATCTGTTCGCGGGTAGGCTGCAGACTTTCGAGGTCGAGGGGTTCACGCTGTTCGGCTGCCAGAGCGCCAAAGCCCATGGCAAACAGCACAACGAAACAAGTGGTGCGCAGAAAATGTGGTCGTTTCATTTAGAGTGGTCGCGTCCGGGGGAGAAAATAGTTCGATTGCAAGTTTAGGCTCGATGGGTGAATCTTGGTTCCCATCTTTGATTAGCTGATATTTCACTATGGAGGCACCGTGAGAGGATTGCAAGCCGAGGGAGGTTCGCTGCAATGGCGCGAACAGCCCGCAGTAGAGCTTATGACAGGGCAGGTTAGGGTCGCCGTAAAGGCATCCGGGCTGAACCGTGCGGATTTGTTACAAAAAGCCGGGATGTATCCGCCGCCGCCCGGTGTGACGCCCGTTTTGGGGTTGGAATGTGCCGGGGAAGTAGTCGAGATCAGTGGTCCGAGTCGTTGGCAGGTTGGCGACCGTGTCTGTGCACTTCTGGCCGGTGGCGGGATGGCGGATGAGGTGGTGGTTGATGGACGTCATTTGCTACCGGTGCCTGCGGGGCTCAATTGGGCTGAAGCAGCAGCGATCCCCGAAGTGTTCAGCACGGCCTGGCTTAACGTGTTCGAGCTGGGTGCGGCCCAGCCAGGCGAGAAGGTTCTTATCCATGCCGGTGCCAGTGGCGTGGGTACCGCGGCGGTTCAGTTGTGCAAGGCGCTCGGCAACCCCTGCTGGGTAACTTTGGGCAGTGAAGAAAAACTTCAGGCCTGCAAGGAGTTAGGCGCTACCGGGGGTGCGTTGCGTCAGAACGGTATCGCTTCTTTGCAGTCGGAAGGACCCTTTCAGGTTGCCCTCGATCCCGTGGGGGCGACCTATGCAGGAGACCACCTGGACCTGCTGGGCGTGGACGCCCGCTGGGTGCTGATTGGCCTGATGGGTGGGCGCGATGCCAAGCTTGATCTGGCGAAAATGCTGATGAAGCGGATCACTCTGGTGGGCTCGACATTGCGCACACGTGACGCTGACTACAAAGCTGGTTTGCTCGCGCGGATGGAGGAGCGTCTTTGGCCGCTCTTTGCCCAGGGCAAACTCAAGCCTATAGTAGCGAAAACCTTCAATCAGAATCAGGCGGAAGAGGCTTTCGCCGAGCTTGCGGCTGACAAGATCGTGGGTAAGGTCATTCTTGTAAGAGAGTAGGGCAGCTCTTCTTGGGCCCGCCGGCTAAAGGCGGGCCTCCTCGTTGCGTTCATACAAGCCGCTCGGTGTTGTAGAACTGCGTCAACACGCGGATCAGGTACTCTGTATCTCGACTGCCAGCCATTTCGCGGATCGAATGCATGGCAAAGGTCGGAACACCGATATCCACGGTGCGCACGCCAAGCCTGCTGGCCGTGATCGGCCCGATGGTACTGCCGCAGCCCATGTCACTGCGTACCACGAAACTTTGCACTGGCACGTCAGCCTGAACGCAAAGCTCCCGAAAAAATGATGAGGTCTCGCTGTTTGTGGCATAGCGCTGGTTGCTGTTGATCTTGATCACCGGGCCCGCATTCAGACGAGGGCCATGGTTGCCATCATGCCGGTCGGCAAAATTGGGGTGGACTGCATGGGCGTTGTCCGCCGAAATCAACACGGAGCGTTGGATCGTGCGGATACGCGCACTGTTATCAGGGATGACGCGCTTGAGCACGTCCTCGAGAAATGGACCATCTGCGCCGCAGGTTGAGCTTGAACCGACCTCTTCGTGGTCGGTACAGACCAGCATGCAGGGTTGGCCTGCCCCACTGTTTATCAGCGCAGCCAGCCCGGCATGACAACTGAGGAGGTTATCCAGACGCGCTGAACTGAAGAAATCGCCGTCCAGCCCCAGTGTGCTGGGTGGTTGGGTGTCATAGAAACTCAGTTCGTAGTCCAGCACCTGCTCCAGACCGCAATCTGGATGCTCCTTTTCCAGCTGACTGCGCAACAGCTCTCGCAGATCCTGCGTCGGTTCCTGACTGTGGGCCAGGACCGGTGGCAGGTCAGTCTGTGCATTGATCGCCAGGTTGTCATTCACACCCCGATTGAGATGGATCGCCAGGCTGGGAATGGTTGCAATGGGGCGGCGAAAATCAATCAGTCGACTCTGCAAATCACCGTCTCGGTTACGGAACGTCACCCGGCCAGCCAGGGACAGATCGCGATCGAACCAGGGAGCCAGCAGAACGCCACCGTAGACCTCTACGCCAAGTTGCCACAGACCCTGCTGATTGAGTTCTGGTTGTGGTTTGACGCGCAGACAGGGACTGTCTGTATGGGCGCCCACCAATCGGATGCCGGTTTCCGGCTTGCCCAGGGTGAACGCGATCAGGGAAGAACCATTGCGCGTCACCAGGTAGCGTCCGTCTGGTTTGAGTTGCCAGTCCGCTCGTTCGTCGAGGTGCTCGAAGCCCGCCGCAAGCAGGCTTTCTACCATGTGCTGGGTGGCGTGAAAGGGCGTGGGTGAAGCCTGGATAAAGTCAGCGAGCCGCTGGTTGGTGGGACTGTGGGTCATGCTTTAGCTCCTTGGCAGCAAACTGTCAGAACGGTGCCGGACTATCGAAAATCATGCGTTCACCCGTCTCCGGGTGGCTTATTCCCAGGCGGGCTGCATGCAGGGCCAGGCGAGGGCAGGCGTCCAGGGCTTCCCCTTGGGCGTAGAGCTGATCGCCAAGCAATGGATGGCCAATCGATAGCATATGCACCCGCAGCTGATGTGAGCGACCGGTTATTGGGGTCAATTCCACGCGAGAATACTCGGGAAGACGCTCGATAACCCGCCAGAAGGTTTGCGCGTGCTTGCCCTGCTCGTGGTCAACAACGTGTCTGGGCTTGGTGGCAGGGTCATAGCGCAGTGGCAGCTCGATCTGACCTGTTTCCGTGTCTGGCTGGCCCCAACACAACGCGATATACATCTTCTCGGTCTCGCGGTCGTGGAACTGGCGTGACAGCTCCCGGTGGCTATCGGCGTTGCGGCCCAATACCAGCAAGCCCGAGGTTTCCCAGTCGAGCCGATGCACGATACGTGCTTCGGGGTAGCCGTTGTCCTGCAGCCGGGTAATCAGACAGTCCTTGTTGTCCTCTGCGCGACCGGGCACGGACAGGAGCATCGAAGGCTTGCACACAACAAGAAAGGACGGATCCTCATGGAGGATCGAGATTTCACTAAGGGGCATGGATCTACCAGGCATTTAGCAGGACGCCTGGCCCAGGCGTCCTGCAGGGATCAGGGCCGTTCGGGCAGGGTGATGTTCAGTTCCAGGATCGAACAGTCATCCTGATTTTCAAGGGCCACGTGGACCTGTTCACGGTCAATTTTCACGTATTTGCTGATCACGTCGATGATTTCCTGCTGCAGTTGCGGCAGGTAGTCGGGCTGGGTCCGTTGTCCCCGCTCGTGGGCGACAATGATCTGCAGACGTTCCTTGGCCATCGAAGCGGTGGTGGTCGGCTTCTTGCGATCGCGGAAATAATCAAAAATACTCATTACCGACCCCCGAACAGGCGCTGCAGAAGGCCCTTCTTTTCAGCTTCCAGGAAGCGATGCGGGACGTCTTCACCAAGCAGGCGGGAGACTGCATCACTATACGCCTGACCAGCATCGCTGGTTTCATCCATGATGACCGGCACGCCCTGGTTGGAGGCTTTCAATACCGCCTGCGACTCCGGAATAACGCCCAGCAACGGGATCGAGAGAATATCTTCTACGTCGGTTACCGAAAGCATCTCACCGTTGGCAACGCGGGCGGGGTTGTAACGGGTAAGCAACAGATGCTCGCGGATCTTTTCACCTTTCTCGGCGTGCCGCGATTTGCTGGCCAAAAGACCCAGCATACGATCTGAGTCGCGAACGGAAGAAACCTCCGGGTTAGTCACTACCACGGCCTCGTCGGCGAAATACATGGCCAGATGCGCGCCTTTCTCGATACCGGCAGGGGAATCGCAAACGATATAATCGAAGGTCTCCTTCAGCTCGTTGAGCACTCGCTCAACACCGTCTTCGGTCAGGGCGTCCTTGTCACGGGTCTGCGATGCGGGAAGAATGAACAGCTTATCGCAGCGCTTGTCCTTGATCAGGGTCTGGTTGAGATTGGAGTCGCCATTGATCAGGTTGACGAAGTCATAGACCACCCGGCGTTCGCAACCCATGATCAGGTCGAGATTGCGCAGGCCGACGTCGAAGTCGACGATAACAGTCTTGAATCCGCGCAAGGCGAGCCCGGTACCTATGGCTGCGCTGGTTGTAGTCTTGCCAACTCCGCCCTTGCCTGAGGTGACGACAATAATCTTAGCCAAAGTGACCTTCCTGTCCGATAAATTGAGTGATTTGGATGCGCCGCGACGGCGTTTTGCGAGATGCCCGGAAGACACCTTGTGATGGCTCAAGGCTACGGTTTGCGGGCGCCCGCTGATGGTTGCACAGTATCAGTCATAGGGCTGCTATCTTCAAGCTGTCACCATCCAGACATACATGGACCGCGTTCTTCCACAGAGATTCCTTGCGCAGATCTTCAGCGACCTTGTAATGGCCAGCGATGGACACCAGTTCGGCCTCCAGTGACTGACAGAAAATCCGCGCTTGGGTGTCGCCGCGCACGCCAGCCAGGGCACGTCCGCGCAAAGGTCCGTAGACGTGAATGTTGCCATCGGCGAGGAGCTCGGAGCCAGCGCTGACCGGTGCCATCACAATCAGGTCTCCGCCTGGCGCATAGACCTGCTGGCCCGAGCGTATCGGTTGGGTGACGATTCTGTTCTGGCCTGGAGCGGCTGCGGGCTCTGGGGTATCTTCTTTAGCCGGATTTTCTGCTGGCGCTGGAGCTTCGTCGCTTACCGGCATATCCACCGTGCGGTCCCGCCCACGACCGGGGGGCATCAGAACCAGTCCGCTCTGTTGGGCCAGCGGCCGGAAGTTGTCACTGCCGCGTAGTGCCACCGGTAACAGCCCGTGGTTGCGACATATCTGCAGCAGGCCTGCCAAGGTGCTTACGTTCATATGAGCGTCAAGCTTTTCCAGGCTCAGCACCACGGGCGTGTCGCGAAACAGATTGGGCGCTTGTGCCGCTTTGTCGCCCAGTTGCCGGGCAAAACGGCCGGTGTCCAGACGGACTACTTCGATCACCGTAACGGTCAGCATGCCGCCCTTGAGATTGAACACGGGGTCGTTATCCAGCAGGTCGAGATTGGTATCAACAGTCATTTCAGATCCACAGAGCACGGTTAGTGGGCACACTTATATAGATTGGCCGCGCTGATCGCAAGCTGCGCGCTGCTTGGGTAGAATGCACTTTTAATAATGATGGCGTTACTTATGAGTGCTCCGGTTTTTCGTCCCGCGCTGTTGCATCCGCGTTATTGGCCGATCTGGCTCGGCTTGGGTCTGCTCTGGCTGATGGTGCGTTTGCCTTATCGAGTTCTGTTGGGGCTCGGCCACCTGGTGGGTGCAGGCATGTTTGTGTTCATGCGCGAACGTCGGCAGGTAGCCGAGACCAATTTGCGGCTATGCTTCCCCGACTGGTCTGATGAGCGCCGCAGCCGGGTGGTTCGCGACAATTTCGATTCCAATGGTATCGCCCTGTTTGAAATGGCCATGGCCTGGTGGTGGCCACGTGATCGGCTTGCGCGTCTGGCCCGGGTTGATGGGCTCGAGCACCTGCAGCAGGCCGCCGCTGCAGGTCAGGGCGTTGTGCTCACGTCCCTGCATTTCACTACCCTGGAGCTGGGTGCAGCGCTGCTCGGCCAACGGGTAACCATCGATGGAATGTATCGTGAGCACCGTAATCCGGTGTTCGATCTGGTGCAGCGGCGGGGTCGTGAGCGCCACAATGCTGATGCCCGGGCGATCGAGCGAGAAGACGTGCGAGCCATGTTCAAGTCGCTGCGCAGTGGCAGGGCGATCTGGTATGCACCTGATCAGGACTACGGGCGCAAGGCGAGTGTATTCGTGCCCTTCTTCGGCGTGCCGGCGGCGACCGTGACGGCGACAAGTTCCTTTGCCCGTCTCGGCAAGGCCCTGGTAGTTCCTTTTACCCAGACGCGTCTACCTGATGGTCAGGGCTATCAGTTGACCGTCCATGCACCTCTGGAGAATTTCCCCAGCGGTGATGAGGTAGCCGATGCCCTGCGCATAAACCAGTGGGCTGAGCAGGCGATCTTGGAACAGCCGGAGCAATATATGTGGGTTCACAGGCGTTTCAAGACGCGTCCGGAAGGTGAAGAGCGTCCCTATGCCAAGCGGCGCAAGCGCAAGCGCCGGAGCCGGGCATGAGCGATGAGGTGCACCCTGACGACTGTGTGCCGGGCACAACGGCTCTGGTGCTCGCCGGTGGCGGTGCCAGGGCGGCCTATCAGGTGGGTGTGCTCAAGGCGATAGCGGAGTTGCTGCCTGAGCCCGCGGTTAATCCCTTCCCTGTTATCTGTGGTACCTCCGCCGGTGCGATCAACGCGTTGGCGTTAGCGTCCAATGCCGGTGACTTCGCCAATGGAATTCACAGACTGAACGCCGTGTGGGCAAATTTTCGCTGCAACCAGGTTTATCGCTCTGACTGGCCCGGTGTAATCGCCCAGGCAGTGCGCTGGACTGGCGCCAACCTCCTGGGCATAGGGCGCCGCACACCCACGTCGCTGCTGGATAATCGGCCGCTGAGGCACTTGCTGGAGAAGCACCTGCATTTCGGCCGCATCGAAGGTGCATTGAACCAGGGGCATTTGCGGGCGGTTTCGGTGAGCGCCTTCGGTTACCAGTCCGCAGAGTCGGTCTGTTTTTACCAGGGCCATGAACGTATCAAGCCCTGGAGTCGCCACCGCCGGGTCGGCATCCAGACCCAGTTGGGTATCGATCACATGATGGCGTCGGCGGCGATTCCCCTGCTGTTCATGCCCGTCAAGCTCGGCCGTGAGTGGTTTGGTGACGGTGCTGTGCGTCAGAGGGCTCCGATCAGCCCAGCCCTGCATCTGGGTGCTGACAGGGTGCTGGTCATTGGTCTGTCGGACAATCTTGCCGAATCAGTCGACACCGGTCGGCGCGCCAGAAAAGTGGGGAGCGTATTGCCGCCTACCCTCGCACAAATGGGCGGCCATCTGCTTAACAGCACCTTTGTCGACAATCTGGAGAGTGATCTGGAGCTGCTTGAGCGCATGAACCGCCTGGCGAGTTTCATGCCGGAGGACGCGCGTCAGCATGGCAAGGGTCTCTTGCCAGTGGAGGTAATGATTATTGCGCCTAGCGAGCCTCTGGATCTCATTGCCGCGCGACACCGCCGCGCATTACCCGCTTCACTGCGCACCTTTCTGCGCGGTAGCGGGGCGACACGTGCCTCCGGGGGCAGTGTGCTGAGCTATCTTTTATTCGAGGCCGAATATTGCCAGGAGCTGATCGCGCTGGGCTATCGGGATGCGATAGCCAGGCGCGAAGAGCTGCAGCGTTTCCTTGGTCTGCTTTGCGCTGTCTAGACGCTCAGCCCACCACCAGCACCCGGATGGCATCCAGCCTGATTTTGGCATGACGCAGCTGCGTCAAGCCCTCTGTCTTGTGCACGTTCAGCGTGTCTATTTCGTCCGGCCGGACCAGCGGATTGACTTCGCGCAAGGCTTGCAGTCGATTGATTTCTTCATCCAGGTCCAGGGTGAAGCGGCGGCTGGCCTCTTCAACCAGTTCCTGGTGCTTCACGTCCGCTACGCTCTCGGCCTTATTCAACATGCTCTGGATAACATCACGCTGACTTTTTGCGATCTTGCTGGCAAGGTGTCGAGGTACGCTGTCCAGTTGTCCATCCAGGGTATCAAAGGCCACCTTGGCCGCCAGATCGTTACCGGTGACATCCAGCAAACACCGAACCGGCGTAGGCGGTAGATAGCGCTGCAGCTGCAAAGCCCGAGGTGCAATCGCCTCGCTGACAAACAGGCATTCCAGAAGCAGAGTGCCGGGTTTGAGCGCCTTGTTCTTCAATACGGCTACCGCGCTGTTACCCATGCTGCCGGCCAGTACCAGATCCATACCTCCCTGAAGCATGGGGTGCTCCCAGGTAATGAACTGCATGTCTTCCCGGGTAAGAGCTGTTTCGCGGTCATAGGTGATGGTCACACCTTCTTCATCACCCAGCGGGAATCCGGCGTCCAGCATGCGCTCGCCGGGCCGCAGAATGAGCGCGTTATCGGAGTGATCTTCGCTATCGATACCAAACACATCAAACAGCCGCTCCATGTATATAGCGAGCTGAAAGTCATTGTCCTGGGTTTCGATGGTTTCGATCATCTGCTGGGCATCGCCATGGCCGCGGGAATGGATCTCCAGCAGCCGATCGCGTCCGGCGTGCAACTCCTCCTCAAGCTCCAGCCGGCGGCTGCGTGCTTCGGCGAGCAGTAGTGTCCAGTCTTCCGGATCGGGGTTATCGAGCTGGTCTTGTAGCCGTACTCCGAACTCGTGTTGCAGTGCGTTGCCGGTCGGGCAGGTTTCCTCGAAGGCGTTGAGGGCCTGGTGGTACCAGACAAACAGTCGCTCCTGGGCCGTGTCCTGGAGATAGGGCACGTGTAGCTGGATGGTTTGCTGTTGGCCGATCCTGTCCAGACGGCCGATGCGCTGTTCGAGCAGGTCGGGGTGAGCGGGCAGGTCGAACATGACCATATGATGGGCAAACTGGAAGTTGCGCCCTTCACTGCCAATCTCGGAACAGATCAGTACCTGGGCGCCAAACTCTTCGTCGGCAAAAAATGCTGCCGCGCGGTCACGTTC
The DNA here is from genome assembly GCF_008641105.1 of Halopseudomonas salina. Next base: position 58,683 of record NZ_VTTI01000004.1, on the reverse strand, counting down.
GATAATGGACATGCCCTGGTGGAATACGGCCGCAGGAATACCGCTACGCACGCGCAGGGCGTCGTCGAGGTCCATTGCTGTGCCGGCATGGGCGCAGATCACCAGTACCTTGCTACGTTTGAGGGTTTTCAGCGTGTCGATCAGCCAGCCAACCCGCGGATCCTCCTGCCACCAGGGAGCGGGAGTGGCTTCAATGCCGGTCTGGAAGTCAGTCTCGGGATAGATCGCGCTGCGGCCCTGCAAGTCAAGATAAAGGTCCGGACAGGGCAATGCATTGGCGTGCAATTGGCGCTCTGGAAAGCCACTGATCGCGGCGCGGGTATTGCGATAGAGCACCCGGCCTGTGCCATGGCGGTCGAGTAACTGGCGGATCAGACTGTCGCGCGCTTCGCTTGCCGTATTGCCTGGCTTGTCCAGTTGATCGAGCAGGTCGTCGGAATTGCCGCCAAGCCACTGGCTGATGGCCTGTCGCTCGTTATCTGCCAGGGGCTTGGCATCGACCAGGGTTTGCACCGCTTCGGCCACGGGTTGGTAGCTTGAGGCCTCTTCACGAAAAGCTTCGAGATCGTGGAAACGGTCCGGATCCAGCAACCGCAGTCGGGCAAAGTGGCTCGCCTGGCCAAGCTGTTCGGGCGTGGCTGTGAGCAACAGGACACCGGGGATTCTGCCAGCGAGCTGTTCGACCAGTTCGTATTCGGGGCTGGGTTCATCCTCGTCCCAGACCAGGTGATGTGCTTCATCGACCACCAGCATATCCCAGTCGCTGGCTTGCAGGCACTGGCGGGCGAAGGGGTTGTCCAGAAGAAACTCGAGCGCTACCAACGCAAGCTGCTCTTCTTCGAACGGATTATCCTCGGCACCCTGGCAGCGTTCGATATTGAACAGGGCAAAGCGCAGATTGAACCGGCGCTGCATTTCTACCAGCCATTGATGCTGCAGGTTCTCAGGCACAACGATGAGTACCCGTTTGACCCGCCCGGTTTGCAACTGACGATGAATGACCAGGCCCGCTTCGATGGTCTTGCCCAGACCTACTTCGTCGGCTAGCAGAACCCGGGGGGCAATGCGATCGGCCACATCGCGGGCGATATGCAACTGATGCTCGATAGGCTGCGTGCGCACACCGGCCAGACCAAGCAGGGGAGAGCGTTGAATGCGGCAATGATGGCGCAGGCTTTCATAACGCAGACTGAACCAGGGCAGAGGGTCTATCTGACTGGCAAACAGCCGGTCGCTGGCAAGTCGAAACTGGATGAAGTTGTCCAGCATGGTTTCAGCAAACTCTGCAGGCTCATTGTTTTCCTTCAGCCCGCTATAAACCAGCAGCCCGTCCTGTTCGCTTACGGCAGTTACCGTCAGGGCCCAACCTTCGTGATGCGTGATGTTGTCGCCGGGGCTGAATCGCACACGGGTAAGTGGCGCATTTCGCAGCGCGTAGTGGCGGGTTTCGCCGCTGGCCGGGAAAAGAATGACCAGTAAACGTTCGTCCTGCGACAGCAGCGTGCCGAGTCCCAGTTCCGATTCGCTGTCACTTACCCAGCGTTGCCCCGGGGTATATATCGTCATGCCGCTCTCCTGCCCATCCGGAAAAGGCCAGTATATTAACTGAACATGTCCGGCGCAGAAACCGCTTATAGTCGACCTGTTGGCCTGTGAAATTCGTGTCCACGGCTGATTAAAGTTGCAAAATGTGGGTCGGATCACACAATCGGGGGATAAAGAAGAGGAATTCGTGGTCGATAAGATAAGAGCCTGGATGTTGAACCGAAGTCAGTTGATCGGAGCCGGGACACCTTATATCAGGCATCGGGGCGATCGGATTGTCGTCAACGCTGCTCATCAGTGCGTCGGCCTGCTGCAGTCAGGCCCAGTGAGGCAGCCATGCTTATACCCAATCTTCCCGTGCTCGGAGCACAGCAGGATCCCGTCAAGACCAAACGCAATGTCCAGCCCACCGCTGAGGCGGAGCGGGTGCACGAACATATGGAGCGTTCGGGTGAGCGCCGTCAGCGAGCCGAGGGACATTTTCCTGATCGGCGTCGCAATCGTGCTCGCCGCAAGCCGGTGAATGAACGCCGCGATATTGACGACCTGCCAAGCAAGGGCCTGCTGGTTGACATACAAGTCTGAAGGGGTGCTAACCTAAGCGCCAAAGCCTGGGACCCTGCGCCGTGACAGAGAAAACTGAACCTCTACCTGTAATCGATTTTGCCACCAGACGTAAGGAGCGCCTGCACCTGGTTCATGAAGCGCGTCTGGAAAAAATGCGTGGCGAGTTCGAAAAAGCCTTTCCGTTGCCGGGCAAGCCAGCGACTAAACTGACCAGGCCCACCAAGAAAAAAAAGAAGCCCCGCAAGCCCTGACACGGGTCACTGCTGCTTTAACCCCGGCACCTGAATTCCAGCACCTGCAAAATTCCTTCTCTTAATTGATCCGCGTCAATAACCCTGACAATGTGCAGGGGTATTCTTCAAGCATGGGCAATCAGAGGAGAGACCTCATGTTTATTGATGAAGTGGTACTTGCCGGGGTAGGGACAGTAGGTTTGATGATCGCATTTCTGGGTGGTGTGGCTCTGTTCATCTGGCGAGACAGCCACAAGAAGAAGCGTGGTCAAAAAGCCCCTTGAAATTTCAGGGGCCGGCGTCTGGCCGGCCCCAAACCAGTGCATGGCTCGCAAGGCCTTTGGCGGATCCCGTTATAGAGATCCGCTTTTTTTTGTTCGGCTGTTTCGGCGCACGCAGATACTGAGTAGGATTTAGCCACATTTGCCTTGATTGAGCTCCTGTGACCAAGCCCTTGAAAGCGCGCTGCGCTGTTTGTCTGCGGCCTGCAAATTTTTGTTTGTGCGCGCTGATCCCAACCCTGCAATGTGCCACTCGCATCCTGGTGATCCAGCATCCGCAGGAGCAGAAGCATGCGCTTAATACCGGTCGCTTGCTGGTTGCCGGGTTGGCGCATGCTGACCTTCTCGTAGCCGAGCAACTGCCTCCTGATTCGCCCGTTCTGCAACAGATATCGGATCCAGCCTGGTTCACCGAATTGCTTTTTCCGGGCGAAAGGGCTCAATTGCCAGTGCCGGCGCAATCAGGTGATGAACGTCCCCGGCGCCTTGTCCTGATTGATGGTACCTGGCGCAAGGCGCGCAAGATCCTCATGCTCAACCCCGTATTACAGAATCTGCCACGCGTTTGCCTGCCAGGTGGCCTGGTCAGCCGCTATCGCCTGCGCAAGACCAGGGTGCCGGACGCACTCTCTACTATCGAGGCGGGTGTTCATGCTCTGCAAATGATAGAGCCTGACCGCGACTATTCGGCCCTCCTGCACCCTTTCGAAGCGCTGATCGAGGGTCAGATCGAAGCCATGGGGGTCGAGTGCTATGAACGTAATCACAGCCCCTTGGTATGTGGTTATGTGAATTCCAGGCCAGCAAAGGATTAAGCCCCGGCGGCACATTCACCCGACAAAGCGTAAAGGGCGAACGGTTATTCGCAGAATTTATAATGCTCGGTTTTTGCTATCTGCGTCGCAGCTTGTGTTTAGACTGGAACCGGTAATTAGGTTTGAGACAAAACAACAAAATGCATCCCGCGCTGTTAGTCGGAGTGCGACCGGAGGTAGTGAACATGCAGTCAAATATGCACACTGGCGGGCAGCGGATAGTGGTAACAGGGGCCGGCAGCGGTCTGGGTCGTGAACTGGCACTGCGTTATGCCCGAGAGGGTGCACGCCTGGTGCTGGCAGACATCCAGGAAGCTGGTCTCAGAGAAACCCTGGAAATGGTCGAGGCCGCAGGTGGCAAGGGTTTCTGGCAGCGCTGTGATGTTCGTGACTTCAGTCAGTTGGCTGCCCTGGCCCAGAGTTGCGATGAGCGAATGGGCGGCATCGATGTGCTGATCAATAACGCCGGGGTGGCTTCTGGTGGATTCTTCTGGGATCTTACCCTCGAGGACTGGGAGTGGCAGATCAGTATCAATCTGATGGGGGTAGTCAAGGGTTGCAAGGCGTTCGTTCCGATGCTGATGAAGCAGAAACAGGGACGCATCATCAATATCGGCTCCATGGCCGCGTTGATGCAGGCCCCCGGCATGAGTAATTACAACGTGGCCAAGGCCGGAGTTGTGGCGCTTTCGGAAAGTCTGATGGCGGAACTTCACCCGATGGGCATCAAGGTCAACGTGGTGTGCCCGTCTTTCTTCCAGACCAATCTGCTGGATTCTTTTCGCGGCCCGGATCAGGCCGCCAAGCAACAGGTAGCCAAGTTGCTCGAGAGTTCGCCCATCAGTGCGGCTGATGTCGCTGATGTTGTCTACAGGGAAAGTGAGGCGGATATATTCATGATCCTTCCCCATGAAGCGGGTCGTGTTGCCTGGGCAGCCAAGCAGGCCAATCCACAGGTCATTTATGACGAGATGATCCGCCTTGCCGGGAAGAAGCTGGAGCCCTCTGCTGGCTGAGCGCCGACATGTTCTGCGCATGCTCGGGTATCACGCGGAATGATGATAGTACCCGCGCCACGGTGCGGGTTTTAGTCTCCGGGCCCTGCTAAAGTCCTCGTCCGAAGGGACTGCGTTAACTGTTGCCCAAACTCTGGTTCTGTATCAGTTGCTCCGAACCGACAAACTCAATCGAGGTATCAATATGCGTGAAGTGGTTATCGTAGACAGCGTTCGCACCGGTCTGGCCAAGTCGTTTCGTGGCAAATTCAACATCACTCGGCCCGATGACATGGCCGCCCATTGCGTCAATGCCCTGATCGAGCGCACTGGAATTGATCCTCTGCTGGTTGATGACTGCATTGTGGGTGCCGGTTCCAACGAAGGTGCGCAGGGCTACAATATCGGTCGCAACGTCGCCGTATTATCGGGCCTGGGTATCAATGCCGCAGGTATGACGCTAAACCGTTTCTGCTCGTCCGGTCTGCAGTCGATCGCCATCGCGGCCAACCAGATCGCCTCAGGCTGCTCCGACGCGATAGTCGCCGGTGGTGTCGAGTCCATCACCATGACGGCCAAGAGCCGCAACACGGATCACCTCTACAATCCGCGCCTTGAAGAAGAGCTGCCCGGTATCTATTACCCCATGGGTCAGACTGCCGAGGTAGTAGCGCGCCGCTACAATGTCAGCCGCGCAAGCCAGGATGCCTATGCTCTGCAGAGCCAGCAGCGTACTGCGCGTGCCCAGGCTGAAGGTCTGTTCAATGACGAGATCGTGCCGATGCCGGTCAAGTATCAGGTACAGGACAAGACGACCGGCGAAATCAGCATTGTTGAAGGCGTGGTTGATCGTGACGAGTGCAACCGTCCGGAAACGACGCTGGAAGGTCTGAACAGCCTGAAGCCGGTGTTCGCTGAAGACGGTTCGGTTACTGCCGGCAACGCTTCCCAGTTGTCTGACGGTGCTTCCATGACCCTGGTCATGAGCCTTGAGAAAGCGTTGGAGCTGGGCCTCAAGCCCAAGGCCTACTTCCGGGGTTTCACCGTTGCTGGATGTCAGCCTGATGAAATGGGTATCGGCCCGGTCTACTCGGTACCCAAGCTGCTCGAAGCCCGCGGTCTGAAGGTCGAGGACATTGATCTGTGGGAACTGAATGAAGCCTTTGCCTCACAGTGCCTGTATGCGCGTGATTATCTGGGTATCGACAACGAGAAGTACAACGTCAACGGTGGTTCAATCTCCATTGGTCACCCCTTCGGCATGACCGGTTCGCGTCAGGTCGGTCACCTGGTTCGTGAGCTCCAGCGTCGTAACCTGCGTTACGGTATCGTTACCATGTGCGTCGGCGGTGGCATGGGCGCTACCGGCCTGTTTGAAGTGTACAAGTAAGCCCCAAGGCCAGGCTCCGACTGCCCATGCAAGGGTAGCCGGTCAGAAGGGATGCAGCGTTACAGCGCTGCGTCCCTTTTTTTTGCCTGCGATCCGGTGCCCGATACCAGCGGCCAGGGGCTTGTGGCACAATGCGCCTTTGCATAACAGGGCTGAATCGGAACATGTGCAGGTCGCATGGCGATGGTGGGGCAAGGCATGGCAGTTGAGCTGCGAAGGGTAGCCTTCGTGCTGTGGCCAGGCACCCATCCGTCTGCCGTAATGCCGGCTCTGGCGGTATTGCGCTCAGCCAACAGAATGGCCGAAGCCGAACTGTATAGCGTTGAGTGCTTCACGCTGGACGATCAGCCGCTGATCAGTGACGAGGGCTGGCAACTGCCAGCCCGTCCCTGGAGCTGCGAGCATGCCACCCACGACCGTCTCTGGCTCGTGGCAGACGGCGTGGCCTTGCCCTCATCCTTGCCCGTTGGCCTGGCAAATCAATGTCGCAACCTGATTCGCGCGGGCCAGGTGATAGGTGCTCTGGAAGGGGGGGTTTATCCCCTGGCCATGAGCGGACTGCTGGATGATTGTCGCTGCGCGGTGCATTGGCGAATGATCGATGACTTTCGTGAACGTTTTCCGGCGGTTCTAGCTGGTAGCGAGCTTTTCGTCCAGGACCGCGGGCGGATGAGTAGCAGTGGGGGCCAGGCTACCCAAGACCTGTTTCTGGCCCTCCTGGCTGAAGAGCGCGACCCAGACCTTGCTGCTATGGTAGCTGAGGAGCTGGTGGTAGAGCGCCTGCGCGATGGTAGTGAGCGTCAGCGAGTCCCTTTGCGTAATCGCCTTGGCAGTACACATCCGAAGTTGACCCAGGCGGTGATCCTCATGGAGTCGAACATCGAAGAGCCTTTGACCACCGATGAAATTGCCCGACATGTGTGCGTGTCACGTAGGCAGCTTGAGCGTATTTTCAAGCAGTATCTCAATAGCGTACCGTCACAGTACTATCTTGAATTACGGCTCAACCGCGCCCGACAATTATTATTGCAGACCAGTAAATCGATTATCCAGATCGGACTGTCCTGCGGCTTCTCGTCGGGGCCACACTTTTCCAGCGCGTACCGTAATTGTTTCGGGATAACGCCGCGTGAGGATCGTAACCAGCGACGTGCGCAGCAGGCAATGGATGTGGCATCCAGGGCCTGAAGGGTAGTCAGGTGCAGGGTATAACAAGCAAAGCAGATCAGGATAATGGCCCTGAGGGGCAGAGGAGAGCAGTCGGATGTCAGATGTAATGCAGGTAGGCCGGGCGGATTTCGACCGGGTCATGGTCCCCAACTACGCTCCTATCGATATGATCCCGGTGCGCGGTGAGGGTTCGCGCCTGTGGGACCAGCAGGGTCGCGAGTATGTCGACCTGGCCGGGGGTATCGCTGTGAATGTACTGGGCCACGCCCATCCGCAACTGATCGACGCGCTCACCGAGCAAGCCGGCAAGCTCTGGCATGTGTCCAATGTGCTGACCAACGAGCCTGCGCTGCGTCTGGCCAGCAAACTGGTCGATGCCACCTTTGCAGACAAGGTGTTTTTCGCCAATTCCGGCGCCGAAGCCAACGAGGCCGCTTTCAAGCTGGCCCGGCGCTGGGCCCATGAAACCGTCGGCCCCGACAAGCATGAGATCATTGCCTGTACCAACAGTTTTCACGGACGCACTTTGTTTACCGTCAGTGTTGGCGGTCAGCCCAAGTACTCGCAGGGCTTCGGTCCGGCACTGGAGGGCATCAGTCACGTGCCCTACAACGACCTTGCTGCACTGGAGCGGCAGATATCATCACGTACCTGCGCGGTGGTTATCGAGCCGATTCAGGGTGAAGGCGGGGTAATACCCGCAGCGCCGGGGTATCTGCAGGCTGTCCGGGAACTATGTGATCGGCATGGCGCGTTGCTGATCTTCGACGAGGTGCAGAGCGGCATGGGGCGTACCGGCAAACTATATGCCTATATGCACAGTGATGTGACGCCGGACATTCTCACCAGCGCCAAGAGCCTGGGGGGCGGCTTCCCGATTGCTGCAATGCTGACCACCGACGCCATTGCTGCGCACTTTGCGGTCGGCACCCATGGCAGTACCTACGGTGGCAACCCCCTGGGGTGCGCGGTGGCCGAACGGGTGCTGGACATTATTAATACCGAGCAGGTTCTGGCCGGTGTTGATGCTCGTCACCGGCTGCTGGTCGACGGCATCATGACGGTAAACCGGGAGTTTTCCGTTTTTTCCCAGGTGCGCGGCCAGGGTTTGCTGCTGGGTGCGGTATTGGCCGATGCATGGCGCGGTCAGGCCAGGCAGATCCAGGAAGCCGCACAGCGGGAAGGGCTGCTGGTATTGCAAGCCGGCCCTGATGTGATGCGCATGGCCCCCAGCCTGGTTATCAGTGAAGCTGATATCACTGAAGCCATGCAGCGCCTGCACAAGGCCCTTGGCCACCTGGCTGAATAACCGCGGAGAGCGCCATGCTGGTTCAACGCCTGAGCAGAGTCTCGGATCTTCCCGAAATTCGCCGTCTGGCCGCATCCAGTCCGGCAGGCGTCACTGCGCTGCCGGATGATGAGGTTTTACTTGCGGAGATTCTCGAGGCGTCCGAGGCATCCATGACCGAGGAGATCAGCTTCAGTGGGGAGGAGCGCTATTTCTTTGTTATCGAGGATACGCTCAGTGGCGCACTGGCAGGCTGCAGTAGCGTGGTGGCCTCAGCGGGCTTCAGCGAACCTTTTTATGCCTTTCGCAACGAAATGTTTGTGCACGCTTCCAGGCAGCTCGGGCTGCATAACCGCATGCATGTGCTGTCGCTGTGTCATGACCTGACGGGGCACAGCCTGCTTTCCGGCTTTCATCTGGAGTCGGCTTTTCAGCATGCCGACGCAGTGACCCTGAATGCGCGGGGTCGGCTTCTGTTCATGGCCAGCCACCCCCAGCGTTTCGCTGAATCGACTTCGGTGGAAATCGTCGGTGTAAGCGATGAGCAGGGTAACGCCCCTTTCTGGGACGCGGTTGGGCGGCATTTTTTCGCGGTCACCTATAGTGAGGCCGAGCGTATCGGAAGTAGTCGCGGGCGCAGTTGTCTGGCCGAGCTGATGCCCGGTTATCCGATTTATGTCCCTATGCTTTCCGACGAGGCCCAGGAAGTAATAGGTCAGGTGCATCCGTCGGCCGAGCGTGTGTTTGATCTGCTGATGCAGGAAGGTTTCGAGACTGATAATTACGTGGATATATTCGATGGTGGACCGGTAGTGCATGCGCGGACCCGTGAATTGCATACGGTGCGCAATAGCCTAGTGGTTCCTGTGGAAGTGGGGCAGATGGCCACAAGTGGTGAAAGCTGGCTGGTTGCCAATGAGCGGATCAGCGATTTCCGAGCCTGCGTGATGCCGCTGGCTGTCCTGCCAGGCCAGCCGGTAGTGCTCGATCAGCGTATGGCAGATTTGCTGGGTGTGGTAACCGGGGATACATTGCGACTGGCGAGGGAGGTCTGACATGCTCGTACGTGCAGCCCGGGTCACTGATATTGGTAGTCTTCTGGAGCTCGCTGTCAACGCGGGGGCCGGACTGACAACGCTACCTGCGAGCGAAGAGCGTCTGTTGCGCCGCCTGCAGAATGTGGAGCAGAGTTTCCTTGGGCGGGTAGAGCGAGCCGACAGCGATTACCTTTTTGTGCTGGAAAATGAAATCGGTCAGGTAGTAGGCACCAGTGGGATGCTGGGCTCGGCGGGTATGCGCGAGCCGTGGTACAGCTACCGGATGGGGCTGACGGTGGCAGCCAGTCGCGAGTTGGATGTGTATCGTCAGCAACCGACCCTTTTTCTGGTCAACGATCTGACCGGTGCGACTGCATTGTGCTCACTGTATTTGCCGGAGCAGTATCGCCAAAGCGATATAGCGAGGCTGATTTCAAAAGCACGCTTCCTGTTCATGGCCGAGTTCATTGGCTCTTTCTCTCCCCGCGTCATTGTGGAAATGCGTGGGCGTTCCGACCGCGACGGCCGCTCCCCCTTCTGGGATAGTCTTGGCCAGCACTTTTTTCGCATGGATTTCGCGCGCGCGGACTATCTCACCGGTATGGGCAACAAGGCGTTCATTGCCGAAATGATGCCCAAGTTTCCCCTGTATGCCTGTTTTCTGAGCGAAGCGGCTCGAGAGGCGATTGGAAAGGTACATCCCGACTCCGAGGCCGGGTTGGCGATTGTTCAGGAAGAGGGTCTCAGCTACCAGGGTTACATCGATATATTTGATGGCGGCGCAACACTGGAGGCGCCGCTTGCCCAGGTCCGATCGGTCAGTGAGAGCCGGGTGCTGGTGCTGGCTATCGGCACGCCGGGGGATGATGCCGAGCCCTTTCTCATTCACAATCGCAGTCGCTACGATTGCCGCATGATCAGCGCCCCGGCGCGCATGGCTGCGGGGACTCTAGTGGTTTCCCGTGATAGCGCGGAAAGTCTCGGTCTGCGTTCTGGAAAGCCAGTCAGGGCGGTATCGCTGTGCGGCAACGAATCCAGAGTTCAGCCTTACGCCAGGTGACACAACGGCTTACATGAGTCTTCTTGGTCCGCTGCCGCCAGGTTCCTATACTCCGCTCTCTACCCACGCATCATGGAGCATTCCCCATGCGCCGCTTTGCCTCTACCTCGGTGCTATTGATCTGTGTCTTTGCCAGTCAGTCGGTCCTGGCTGATTGCGCCGCCATTCTGCAGCATGAAATGCCGGCATTGCGCTCCAAGGATACCGTCGACCTGTGCGAACGCTTCGCCGGCAAGCCCTTGTTGATTGTCAATACAGCCAGTTTTTGCGGCTTTACTCCACAGTTCAAGGGGCTGGAAGCCCTTTATCAACGTTACCGCGGGCAGGGCCTGGAAATTCTCGGTGTGCCCTCCAACGATTTCCGGCAAGAGGCTGCGGAGATCGAAAAGGTAGCCGATGTCTGCTACGTCAATTATGGCGTGACCTTTGCCATGACAGATCCCCAGACGATAACCGGTGCCGATGCCCACCCGTTGTACCGTCAGTTGACCGATGCCACCGGCCAGCCTCCAGGTTGGAATTTTCACAAGTACCTGATCGACAGGGACGGGCGGGTAGTCGGTGATTTTGCCAGCCAGGTGGCGCCCGATGCCCCCGCGCTCGTCAAGGCCATTGAATTGGCACTCTGACCCGCACTCTCTTTGTCATAATCGGCTTGAGGCATGATGCATGTGGGCGCCTGATGCTTATATAATGCGCGCCAGACCACGCCTGCGCCCGGAGCTCAGGCTGCACCCGATTCTGGTAGGGAATTTATGAAAAGCGCAGAGATTCGAGAAGCATTCCTCCAATTTTTCGAACATAAGGGCCACACACGTGTGGCGTCCAGTTCGTTGATACCGGAGAACGATCCGACCCTGCTATTCACCAACGCGGGGATGAACCAGTTCAAGGACTGTTTTCTGGGTCTGGAGACCCGCGCCTACACCCGCGCTGCCAGCAGCCAGAAATGCGTGCGCGCCGGCGGTAAACACAACGATCTGGAAAACGTTGGCTATACAGCTCGGCACCACACCTTTTTCGAGATGCTGGGCAACTTCAGCTTCGGGGACTATTTCAAGCGCGATGCGATTCTCTACGCTTGGGAATTCCTGACTTCGGACAAATGGCTGAACCTGCCCAAGGATAAGCTCTGGGTCACGGTGTACGCCACGGACGACGAAGCCTATGACATCTGGACCAGGGAAGTTGGCGTACCCGAAGCGCACATGGTGCGCATTGGTGACAACAAGGGCGCACCCTATGCTTCGGACAATTTCTGGGCGATGGGCGATACCGGTCCATGCGGTCCGTGCAGCGAAATATTCTACGATCATGGACCTGATATATGGGGCGGCCCCCCGGGTAGCCCCGAAGAGGACGGTGACCGCTACATTGAGATCTGGAACAACGTCTTCATGCAGTTCAATCGTACGGTAGAGGGCGAAATGCAGCCTCTACCTGCTCCCAGTGTCGATACCGGCATGGGCCTGGAGCGGATCAGTGCGGTAATGCAGCATGTGCACGCAAACTATGAAATAGATCTGTTCCAGAACCTGCTGCAGGCTTCGGCCAAGGCGATCGGCTGCGAGCATGACGATGCGGCGTCGCTGAAAGTGGTGGCTGACCATATCCGCTCTTGCAGCTTTCTGATCGCCGATGGCGTGGTGCCGTCCAACGAAGGCCGCGGTTATGTATTGCGCCGTATCATTCGCCGGGCCTGCCGACACGGCAACAAATTGGGCGCTCAGGGCGTGTTTTTCCACAAGATCGTTACGGCATTGGTCGCCGAGATGGGAGAAGCCTTTCCGGAGCTTAAAGCCCGTCAAGCGCACGTCGAGCGGATTCTCAAGACCGAGGAAGAGCAATTTGCCAAGACCCTCGAGCAGGGTCTGAAGATTCTCGAACAGGATCTGGCCAGTTTGAAGGGCACCGAGATCCCGGGTGACGTGGTCTTCAAGCTGTATGACACCTACGGTTTTCCGATGGATCTGACCGGAGACATTGCTCGCGAGCGTGGACTGACGCTGGATGAGGCAGGATTTGAAAGTGCTATGCAGGCCCAGCGTGAACGCGCCCGCTCTGCCAGTCAGTTCGGGATGGATTACAACAGCCTGGTCAAGATTGACCTGGAAACCGAGTTTCAGGGTTACGAAGGTACTCAGGGCGCGGGCGAGGTAGTTGCATTATTCCGTGAGGGGCAGGAGGTCGAGTGGCTGCGCGATGGTGAAAAAGGCGTGGTCATACTCGATACGACACCCTTCTATGCCGAGTCTGGCGGGCAAGTGGGGGATACCGGATATTTCGAGATAACCACAAGCGGCCTGCGTTTCGATGTGCGTGACACCACCAAGAATGGTGCGGCGCATCTGCATCATGGTGTCGTGGCCAGTGGTGAATTGCGCAAGGGTGACCAGGTAAAAGCGGTGGTTGACGGTGATATTCGCCAGGCGACCAAGCTTAATCACTCGGCTACCCATCTTCTGCACGCGGCGCTGCGTCAGGTGCTCGGGGACCATGTCCAGCAGAAGGGCTCCCTGGTTGACAGTCAAAGGTTGCGGTTTGATTTCAGTCACTTCGAGTCGATTAGTGCGCAGCAGCTGCGCGAGCTGGAAGACATGGTCAATGAGCAGATTCGCCTCAACACGGCTGTTGCGATCGAGGTGACCGATATTGAAACCGCAAAGAACAAGGGTGCAATGGCCCTGTTTGGTGAAAAGTACGGCGATCGGGTTCGCGTGCTGACTATGGGTGATGGCTTCTCGGTTGAGCTCTGTGGTGGTACCCATGTTAGCCGCACAGGTGATATCGGCCTGCTGAAAATCACCAGCGAAACCGGTATTGCTGCGGGCGTGCGGCGTATCGAGGCAGTGACGGGAGCAGGCGCGCTAGAGTTGACTCGCGAAGCTGACGACCAGTTGCGGCAAATCGGTCAGGCAGTCAAGGGTGGCCGGGAAAACCTGCTGGACAAGGTTGCGTCACTGGTGGAGCGAAGCCGACAGCTGGAGAAGGACGTAGAGCAGCTCAAGGCCAAGTTGACCAGTGCCGCAGGTAGTGACATGGCGTCCGAAGCTAAGGAAGTTGGCGGAATGCCAGTTCTGGTCAAACGGGTAGACGGTCAGGATGGCAAAGCGCTGCTGGGGCTGGTGGATCAGCTGAAAAACAAGCTTGGATCGGCCGTAGTGCTGCTGGCAGGTGAGTTCGATGGCAAGGTCGTGCTGGTTGCCGGTGTCACCAAGGATCTTGTTGGCCGCGTAAAGGCCGGTGATCTGATCCGCAATGCTGCTGCCGTGGTTGGCGGCAAGGGCGGAGGGCGTCCGGATATGGCTCAGGGTGGTGGTGTTGACGTGGCTGCGATCGACAGGGCGCTAACCGATGCTGCCAGTTGGCTGGGCGAGCAGTAGAGGCAGGTCAAACAAGGATCAGTTGCCTGAGGGTGGCTGACGAACCGTCGGGAAACCGATATTCACAGGGGGCTGGTGCAAACATAATGGCACTTATTGTCCAGAAGTTTGGTGGTACCTCGGTTGGCAGTGTCGAGCGCATTTGCCAGGTAGCCGAGAAGATCAAAGGGTTCAGATCTCGGGGTGTGGACCTGGTCGTCGTTGTGTCTGCAATGAGTGGCGAAACCAATAGGCTGATCGATCTGGCTAGGCAGGTTCAGAGTGAACCTGATCCGCGCGAAATGGACGTCATCCTGTCCACCGGTGAACAAGTCACCATTGGTCTGTTGGCCATGGCTCTCAAGGCGATCAATGTACCGGCAGTTTCCTACACCGGATCACAGGTTCGCATAGTGACTGACAATGCGCACAACAAGGCGCGTATTCAGCATATTGACGATGCCAATATCCGCGGTGAGCTCGCTGCGGGCAAAGTGGTTATCGTGGCTGGCTTTCAGGGCGTTGACGAGCAGGGCAACATCACCACCCTGGGGCGTGGCGGCTCGGACACAACTGGGGTGGCTCTTGCAGCTGCGCTCAAGGCAGATGAGTGCCAGATCTATACCGACGTGGATGGCGTCTATACTACAGACCCGCGGGTCGTGGAGAGTGCCAGGCGTCTCGAGCGCATCACATTTGAAGAGATGCTCGAAATGGCCAGCCTTGGCTCCAAGGTATTGCAGATAAGATCGGTGGAATTCGCCGGCAAATACAATGTGCCGTTGCGCGTTCTGCATAGTTTCAAGGAGGGTCCCGGGACCCTGATCACGTTCGAGGATGATGCTTCAATGGAACAACCCGTCATTTCCGGTATTGCCTTTAACCGCGACGAAGCCAAGCTGACTATTCGGGGCGTGCCGGATGTACCGGGCGTGGCCTTCAAGATACTCGGCCCGATCAGCGCTGCTAATATAGAAGTGGATATGATCGTGCAGAACGTTTCGAGCGATAACACCACCGATTTTACCTTCACCGTGCATCGCAACGATTTGCGCAAGGCTGAAGAGATCTTGCGTCAGGTAGCCGATAACCTGGGTGCGCGGGAAGTTGGGGGTGACAACAAGATTGCCAAGGTCTCGATTGTCGGTGTGGGTATGCGCTCACATGCGGGTGTGGCGAGCCAGATGTTTGAGGCCTTGTCCAATGACAGTATCAATATCCAGATGATATCCACCTCCGAAATCAAGATTTCGGTGGTGATTGACGAAAAGTATCTCGAGCTGGCGGTGCGCAGTCTGCACAGTGCCTTTGGCCTTGATGCCGATTCGGCTACCGAAGATCATCTGTAAAGGTTTGCGGTTGCGCGGTGAGCGTAATCGCGGGGGCGTGGTTTCTGGCTGTCGCGTCCCATCTGTCCTTCAGTTGCTGAGGTATGCGTCACAACGTCAAGGCGAACGAGTTGTTCTCTTGCGTTGTCATACGGTTACCGCAGCGGCAGGGTGACAGGCAACATGCCGGTTTTTTGCAGACTGCTGTGTCCTGATCATGAGCAAGGAGAAATGGAATGCTTATTTTGACTCGAAGGGTTGGTGAGACCCTGATGGTAGGTGATGAAGTCACTGTAACCGTACTGGGCGTAAAGGGTAATCAGGTACGAATTGGGGTTAATGCCCCCAAGGAAGTGGCCGTGCACCGCGAAGAAATCTATCAGCGCATCCAGAAAGAAAAGGATGACGAACCAAATAGTTAATTTCATTGAGTTTTTGTTTGCATTAAAGGCAGCGCGCAGTTACTATTTTGCGCGTGTTACGGAGAGGTGGCCGAGTGGCTGAAGGCGCTCCCCTGCTAAGGGAGTATACCTGTTAAAGGGTATCGCGGGTTCGAATCCCGCCCTCTCCGCCACTTATGTGGTATAGGGTTGGTCATACGTTAGTTTCTGAATCAGAAGGGAAAAAAGCGTTTGACAGCGAAAAAACAGTCCCTATAATACGCCCCACAATGCACTCGTAGCTCAGCTGGATAGAGTACTCGGCTACGAACCGAGCGGTCGGAGGTTCGAATCCTCCCGAGTGCACCAATTAAGAAACCCACTGGTTATCCGGTGGGTTTTTTTTTGCCTGAAATGAAAGCCTGCTAGGCTTTCAGTGCTTCTGGATGTTGGTCCCGGCTTGTTCGCTGATGAGCCTCCTGCTCGGTTGTTGTTGTTCGCCCACTGTGTCTTTCAGGGAAGTCACGCCATGCCTGTTCCCAATAGAAAATCCCCCGAAAGTCTCACGGATCGTCTGGATCAGGTGACGACTCTGCTGCGCAAGCATCGTCTGGTCGAGAACCTGGTGCATAAGCAGGAGGGCGCGCACCAGGATCTGGTTGAGCAGTTGGTGCACAAGCAGAATACGGTCGAGCTGCAGCGCAAGCTCGATGAGCTGCACCCGGCGGACGCCGCTTTCATACTTGAATCCTTGCCCCTTGAGGAGCGTCTGGCTGTCTGGCAGCTGGTCAGGTCAGATCGTGACGGCGAAATTCTTCTGGAGGTGTCAGACGCCGTTCGGGAGGCGTTGATCGCCGATATGGACGATCACGAGATCATAGCGGCCGCTACCAATCTGGACGCCGACGAGCTGGCGGATCTTGCCCCTGATCTACCCAGGGATGTGGTTCGCGAATTGATGGACACGCTGGACGCTCAGCAGCGTGAGAGACTCAAATCGGCCCTGTCGTTTGATGGCGATCAGGTTGGCGCCCTGATGGATTTCGATATGGTGACCATTCGTGATGATGTCACGCTGGAAGTCGTCAGTCGGTATCTGCGACGTTTCGAGACTCTGCCGGATCATACTGACAAGCTGTTTGTGGTCGACCTGGAAGGCGTGCTCAAGGGCGTGCTCTCGGTCAAGAAGCTGCTGGTGACGTCGGATGATCAGCTAGTAGCGGACGTAATGACCACCGACCCGGTTATTTTTGATCCCCATGATGATGCAGGGGAGGCTGTTCAGGCCTTCGAGCGCTACAACCTGGTGTCTGCGCCGGTGGTAGACCACAAGGGCAAGTTACAGGGTCGTCTGACCATTGAGCAGATGCTCGACTACATACGCGAGGAAAATGAGACCGATGCGTTGAATGCGGCTGGTCTGGTAGAGGAAGAGGATATTTTTGCCTCGGTATGGAAGTCGGTTCGCAATCGCTGGGCCTGGCTCGCAGTGAATTTGTGCACCGCACTTGTCGCCTCTCGGGTCATAGGCCTGTTCGAGAATTCGATAGAGCAACTGGTAGCCCTGGCGGCGCTGATGCCAATCGTCGCCGGAGTTGGGGGGAACTCCGGGAACCAGACCATCACCTTAATAGTCAGAGGGGTCGCAACTGGTCAGGTACAGCTGTCCCACGGTGAGCGGCTCTTGCGCAAGGAAGCGGGGGTGGCGCTGATCAACGGTCTGGTCTGGGGTGCCGTTCTGGGGGTAATCGCCTGGTTGCTGTATTTCAACATAGCTTTATCAGTAGTGCTGATGTCGGCAATGGTGCTGAACATGATGTTGGCAGCATTTATGGGTGTAGTGATTCCGTTGCTACGTGTGCGCATGGGAGGCGACCCGGCTCTGGGCTCAAGTGTCCTGATTACAGCGATCACTGATAGCGGTGGGTTTTTCATTTTTCTGGGGCTGGCCACTGTGTTTCTGCTGTAGTTCGATGTCGCCTGGTTTGCCAAAAATGTCACATCAGGCTACATTAGCCCGGTTTTGCGAGCAGAACGGATAGTTTGTTGCTAGCAGATTATCCATTCTGTACGGCTTGCGGTGTGACAACCCGGCCACTCGTGCCGAAGGGCGTCCCTGATGCACCGTACATAATGATGCAGGAGAGAAAATGAACTCGTCCGAACTGGTAATGGAAGGCTTGGAATTGATGCTGCTGGGCATGGGCTCGGTTTTCATATTCCTCATACTTCTTGTGGCGGTAACCACCGCCATGTCAGCAATTCTTACCCGCTTCTTTCCTGAAGCGTTGCCCGTGGCCAAGCCGCCGAAGAGAGCCCGTCCGGCTGCCGGCGCCGCGGTCGATCCCGAGGTTGTCGCAGTGATCGGGGCAGCAATCAAGCAACATCGCAGCCGTCGCGGCTGACACACCCATTTTGCGCGTTTTTCTACTTAAAACTACAAAGGCCATAACACTATGACCGATACCAAGCAGCAGCCCTTGGGCATAACGGATGTCATTCTGCGAGACGCCCATCAATCCATTCTGGCAACGCGCATGCGTCTTGATGACATGCTCCCGATCGCCGGCAAGCTAGACCAGGTTGGTTTCTGGTCGGTGGAGTCCTGGGGCGGTGCCACCTTTGATGCCTGTATCCGCTACCTGGGCGAAGATCCATGGGAGCGCATCCGCGAACTGAAAAAAGCCATGCCCAACACGCGCCAGCAGATGTTGTTGCGTGGTCAGAATCTGCTGGGCTACCGTCACTATGCCGATGACGTGGTCGAAAAGTTCGTTGAGCGAGCTGCAGTCAATGGTGTTGATGTCTTCCGCGTATTTGATGCGATGAATGATCCGCGCAACCTGGAAACTGCATTGAAAGCTGTGAAAGCTCAGGGCAAGCATGCTCAGGGCACGATTTCCTACACCACGAGCCCGGTTCATACCCTCGAGATGTGGGTGGATCTGGCCAAGAAAATCGAGGACATGGGCGCCGACTCCATCGCGATCAAGGATATGGCCGGTATTCTCAACCCGTACGTCGGCTTTGATCTGGTCTCGCGCCTGAAAGAAACCTTGAGCATTCCGGTGCACATGCAGTGCCACGCAACAGCTGGCCTTTCTACAGCAGCGATCCTCAAGGCAGCTGAAGCAGGTATCGACAACGTCGATACTGCCATCTCTTCCCTGTCCATGACCTACGGTCACTCGCCGACCGAGTCTGTGGTAGCGATTTTCCAGAATACGCCGCGTGATACCGGTCTCGACCTGCTGCTGCTGGAAGAATGTGCAGCCTACTTCCGTGAAGTACGTAAGAAGTACGCCAAGTTCGAGGGTAATCTCAAGGGCGTTGACTCGCGGATCCTGGTCGCACAGGTTCCCGGTGGCATGCTTACCAATATGGAAGGCCAGCTCAAGGAGCAGGGCGCCGGCGACAAGTTCGACGAAGTGCTGGCCGAAATCCCCCGCGTGCGCGAGGACCTGGGCTTTATCCCGCTGGTTACGCCCACGTCCCAGATTGTTGGCACCCAGGCGGTAATCAACGTACTGACCGGTGAGCGCTACAAGTCGATCACCAAGGAGACTGCGGGCATTCTCAAGGGCGAGTACGGCTCTGCGCCGGCACCGTTCAACAAGGAACTGCAGGCCCGTGTTCTTGATGGCGCCGAGCCGGTTACCTGTCGCCCGGCTGATCTGCTCGAACCCGAGATGGACAAGTTGACTGCTGAGCTCAAGGGCATCGCCCAGGAGAAGGGCATCAAGCTGGCCAGTGACGAGATCGATGACGTACTGACCTACGCCCTGTTCCCCCAGATCGGCCTCAAGTTCCTCGAGAACCGCGGTAATCCCGATGCCTTTGAGCCCGTGCCTACCGGCAAGGAAACCGTAGCGGCGAAGCCGGGTGAGCCCGAGGTATACACCGTCACTGTCAACGGCAAGGATTATGTCGTGCAGGTGGCAGATGGTGGCGACATTACTGGTATCAAGCCGATTGGTGGCGGGGATGCTTCAGCCTCTTCCGCACCGGCGCCGGCAGCCGGTGGCGGTGATCCACAGAAGGCGCCTCTGGCGGGTAATATCTTCAAGGTGCTGGTGGATGCCGGTGATCATGTGGAGGAGGGTGATGTGGTCATGATCCTCGAAGCCATGAAGATGGAGACCGAAGTGCAGGCCTTCAAGGCAGGCACCGTCGGCGATATCAACGTCAAGGTCGGTGATGCTGTGAGCGTCGGCGATACCTTGTTGACCATCGGCTGAGGAGAATTGAATGGATAATCTTCTTCAGCTCTGGGAAAGCACGGGTATCTTCAAACTGGAGTTTGGTCAGGTCGTCATGATTCTGGTCTGCCTGGGAATGATCTACCTGGCTATCCGCAAGGGCTTCGAACCGCTTCTGCTGATCCCCATCGGTTTCGGTGGCATTCTGGTCAACCTGCCCGTTGCGGCCATGGGCGATCCGGGTGGCCTGCTCTACATGATCTATGAAGTGGGCTTGCCTACCACGATCTTTCCGCTGTTGATCTTCATGGGCGTCGGGGCAATGACCGACTTTGGCCCCATGTTGGCAAATCCGCGGACTCTGCTGCTGGGTGCCGCTGCGCAGTTCGGTATTTTCGGTACCCTGTTGGGCGCCTTGGCATTGACTGCATGGGGTATCCCCGGTTTCGAGTTCTCACTCAAGGAAGCGGCGTCTATTGCGATCATTGGCGGGGCGGACGGTCCGACCTCGATCTTTGTTACCTCTCAGTTGGCCCCACAGTTGTTGGGTCCGATTGCAGTAGCGGCCTACGCCTACATGGCTCTGGTTCCGATGATTCAGCCGCCGATCATGCGTGCGCTGACCAACGAGAAAGAGCGGGCGATTGTGATGACGCAGCTGCGGGTCGTCAGCAAGGCCGAGAAGATCATCTTCCCGATCCTGCTGCTGCTGTTGGTTGCTCTGCTATTGCCCTCTGCTGCACCTCTGGTAGGCATGCTCTGCTTTGGCAACCTGATGCGTGAAAGCGGTGTGGTAGAGCGTTTGGCTGATACCACTCGCAATGCCTTGATCAACATAGTGACGCTGGGTCTGGGTCTGGCAGTTGGCTCCAAGCTGTCTGCTGATTCCTTCCTGCAGTTGACCACACTGGGCATTCTGGTGCTGGGTATGGCGGCGTTCTGTGTTGGTACGGCGTCGGGTGTACTGATGGCCAAACTGATGAATGCGGTCAGCAAACAGGCGATCAACCCGTTGATCGGTTCTGCCGGTGTATCTGCGGTGCCAATGGCTGCCCGGGTATCCAACAAGGTAGGTCTGGAGGCCAATCCGCAGAACTTCCTGCTGATGCACGCCATGGGCCCCAACGTGGCTGGTGTTATCGGTTCGGCGGTTGCTGCGGGTATTCTGCTCACCTTCGTCGGTTGATAAGGCAAAGCAAGCGCCCATAAAAAAACCGCTCTCTGTCGAGAGCGGTTTTTTTTGGTCTGTACTCTGATCCGCTGTCAAAAGCCCGATTGTATCTTCGGCAGCTTTGACGCGGGGATCAGGATGCCTGTTCTTCGCCAGGGAGCAGTGCCAGAAGGGCGTTCTGCTGACGCCGGCTCATTTCCCTGAAGCGCAGGAGCAGATCCCGCTCTGGATGACTCAGGTTATCGAGCTGGGTGTCATTGAGCATCTGTCTAATGGGCTGTTCGGGCAGAGTAGGCAGGTCGAGCAAACTGTGTTCGAGCCTGGCGATAATCTCGGAGTTCATGCTCCGGTGATGCTGCCGTGCGACCTCGGCGATATGTTCACGCATACCATCAGGTAAGCGAACAACAAATTTGTCGGCAGTGCGGCTGGTGTAATGTTGAGCTGCTGTTTTCATATGGGGCAACATTAATCGTCTGGGAGAATGAGCACTACTGGCGTAACCGCTGCGCCAGCCTGTCGAAGCCAGTATAGCGCGAATACGGCGCGTATGAGGTGCTGCTGAATTTACCACTCTATTTTCAAACTACTTTATACCCGCTTTCGACTGCTGCTGTCAGCCTATGCCAAAAAAATGCCTCTATTTTGTGACGTATTTCCGACAGATGGCTTTTTGCAAGTGCGGGCGGTGCTTTCGCGTCGCTGGCCAAGCCCCTGATAGATCAGGTAATATGCGCCGCGACTGGACTTTGATATTGTCACGTGTCCCGTCTAGCAACAATAACGCCCTTCAGTGCGCTTGTAGCTCAGCTGGATAGAGCGACCGCCTCCTAAGCGGTAGGTCCCCGGTTCGAATCCGGGCTCGCGCACCATACAAAACAAAGGCTTGCGAGGGTTCAACCCGGCAAGCCTTTTGTGTTTCTGGAATCTGGTCCCTGTTTTGGTCCCTGTTTCGCTCAGGCTGCTTTCTGGTCCTCGTTCTGGTCCCTGGTCTGTTCGGCCGGTGGCTTATATGTTCCAGTTGTGACCTGGCGCACACTGCCCAGCGGCCAGCGCGGTGAGCTGGGACCGATGTAGACCGCCGGCGGGTACCGCTTCTTCTTGATCCCCTCATACCAGGTCGACCGCGACACGCGCACCAGGGCGAGCACCTCGTCGACGCAGATCACAGAGCTGTCTGGCAGCTGGTCGAGGTAGCGATAGTCTGTCTTGTCGGCTCTCATGAGGCCCTCCGGTGCATTTGCTGCCTGATCTGTGAGCATCTCTGCTGCTTGCGGTGCTTGTGGGTGTTGCGGCGCTGGCCGCAGATGTCGCAAGTCACCTGAATGTAGGTGACGCCGGTCTGGTCTATCGGGCGGGGCTTGCCTGACTGGGTCATGCTGCACCTCCGAACATATCGGCCGTCCGCTCGCAGCGCTGGGGCGCTTCCTCTTCGGGCTCCAGTTCGTCAAGGTCATCGTCGTACAGGTCGTAGTTGAGCTCATCAAACCAGGCATCCATACAGGGTATGCAGCAGTAGTAGCTGCCCCAGTGGCTGCCATCCACGAATGCGCTTTCATGGCGCGCCATCTCTCCCGGCTGGATCTCGTGTTCTGGCTCTGGTCCGCCCATGCTCAGGTGGCACACGTGGGGCTTGCGGACTCTGACCAGCTTCACCTTCCTGCAGCGGATATCCACATCCATATCGCCTTCGAAGGGATCCCAGGTTAGGTACAGATCGGGTTCGTATTTCATGCCGTCTCCCTCTGAAAGCTCAGCGCTGGCAAAGGTGCAGATCCATTGACGGGCGTGTGCAATTGGACGCTCTCACCATCTTGCGCGCCGATCGCGGCCGCCATTGCCGCAAGCTTGTTGCCCTTGGTGGCGGATTTGGACTGGCGAGCTTCCTTGATTTCCTTCTTGTGGATCTCCTCCATGAATCGGGTATGCTTCTGGTCGTCCTCTTCCCGGAGAGGGGCGGCAAACTCGCGCACCTTTGCCTGTACAGCAGATACCCAGCCCTCACAGTACCCCTGCGAGAGCTTCTTTTTCTGTGCCGGGGTATAGGCGTTTGATACGCGCTCCTCGAGGAACCGCTTCCGTGCCTGCTTTATCTGACGCATCAGGACTGCCGCAGTGAAGGCAGCGATCTGCGCGTTCTCCGCCCGCCCGACAAAAGACGTGGTGTAGTAGCCGCTGAACACTGAGCACTGGAATGCGCGACCAACCAGTGTGAGCAACGCCTGCGTCCATAGGGGCTTTCTGGCATGCTCTGAGGCTATTCGCTCCAGACCGAGCGCAGACAGCTCTACGTGCTCTTCGCTCAAGCCGTGAATGTCCATTAGCTTCCGGGCCTGCCGCAGCGCGGCAGCTGCTTCGTGCTCGTTGGCGCTGCTGGCCAAGGCCATGCACTTGCGTACCTTGGCGAGGATCCGTTCGTTTTCGGTTTTCATTGCATGCCTCCCTGCAGCGCGAGCTGCTCCTGCATCGGCGATCGCGGGTGCGGCCGGTTGGGTACCGGGTAGCTGTACACGCCGGGCTCGCACTGGTAGCTGCCGCAGATCTCGGTGGCGAATACTTCCTGCTTGTGCTGGCTGCAGCGGCCGTAGGGGGTGCGCGTCTTGGGCTTGCCCCAATGAGTGAAGGGGCAGTGCTTGTCGTTGTCGAAGCCCTGCGGCGCGTATTGGGTGCAGCTGATGCAGGACTTGGGCATTTGCAGCTCGATCGGAGCGTTCGAGTTCATAGCTGCGCCCCCAGCAATACGTGCTGCACCACTTCCCACAGCCGCTGCTCCGACCATTGGAATCGGTCGAAGTCTGTGTCTGGTTCAACGCCGAAGCGGCAGGTGGAGTGCGATCCGTTAACGCCCTCGAAGGTTTTTCGAATGAGCGTGGCGACCTTGCCGTTACCCTGCGGCTCAGTGCGGTGATACTTGTATGCTTCCTGCCGGTAGGCTCGGCCCGCGGGAATCACGTCGTCATAAAGCGCGACCATGTCTGTGCGGCCGTTCGGCACCCAGGGTCGCCCGCCATTGGCTGTTCTGGCTCCTTCGTGCAGATAGAGAACGAACTCGCCATCATCTTTCCAGACGTCTCCGTACTCGATGTTTCTCTGGCTGCCGACCAGTACCTGCGAGATAAACGAAAAGCGATGATTGTGGATGGCCGAGTGCTCAAAGCATCTGCGGCGCGGCAGCTCCGGGTGCCAGACGTGCAGGCGCTGGTCTGCTTCGAGTTGCACCTGGATGAAGCCGAGGCCGTGCAGGGTGATGCGGTTGGTCATTTTGTCGGGGGTGATCATGGCTGCTCATCCTCCGGGTCCTGGTTGAATGCGCCGTCGATGTCGGAGATAACTCTGCTGTCCAGCCATTCGCACGCGGCTTTGATCTGCTCCCATTCTTCCAAGGCCAAGCCCATCTCGCTTACAAGCTCATCCGCGCTGTGGAGCAAGCCATAAGTGAATCCGGTTATCTGCTGTTTAGCTTGATCCAGCGCTAGGGCGGCCGAACCTTCCGCCGTCGGCGGATCGCAGATCATCCGTCGCAAGAAGTCTGCTGCTTGCCGATCGCGGGGGAACGTGAGGCGCACTTTCGTTTCATCCTGGCTGATGGTCAGGGTGGTGACCTCTTGGCCCTCTGGGTTGAGCATGGTGCCGGGCTGGGTCATTACCGAGTCATATCCACTGTCTATGTGGATGGTTGGGATATCGGACTTCGGCACCCGCTGGCAGACAAGTGCCTTCAACACATCTGATGCGTGGCTCTGCGTCGCAAAGGTGAGCGTGACTATCTGCTCCCCATCTGCATGGATCGTCAGGGCTGCGGCTTCGTCCTTCGCTCTAAATTCAAAGCGTGAATTGATGGTGACGTTCTCGCTTTGACCAAAGCGCACGACTGGAATACCGCTGCTCTTCTTGTCCTCCAGTTGCTGCCTGAGTCTCTCAATGCAGCTATGCCCGCCGTGCTGGCCGTGTGGCCAGGTGTATTGGCAATTAGGGCAGGTGTGGGTCTCAGGATTACTAGTCATGATCAGCCTCCAATTGCTCAACACGGCTGATCTCGTCTTCCATGCTCATCGCGGTGACTGTGATACCGGGTAGGGCCAAGCGCTCAGCGAACGCCCCTGTGAGCCTGTTTAGGAATGGCCAGGCTTGGTCTATGTCGTCGATCCGGAGTACGAACGTGCGGAACGCTGCGGGCGGGTGCTTATACCCCTCAACAAGCTGCGCGTGCGGCGCTTTGCTTGGTGGCTGGCAAGCGAGGTTAATGGCGGGCGTGGCGCACGCTTGTGGTGGGGTATGCGACCCCTCGGGGGCTGCTGGCTGGTTGATAATGCCTGCCCCTGCGGGGCAGAGGCTCTTTGTTGTCGGGTGAGCAGTGCCTGCGTTGGCACTGGCTTGCTCGCTGTGGTGGGTCATGCGGCCGCCCTCCCTGTGATGCGCTGAATCTGATCGTTGATCTCGGCAACCTGCTTGCGTAGCTGAGCGATCGTGGCTTCGGCCCGGGCGGCATCCTCTGGCAGGAATTTGCGTGGGGCGTTCTGGACTAGCGAAACATTAGCCAGATGCAGGCGGCGGGCTTGCTCAAGCTCTTTGAGTAGGGTCTGGCTCATGCGGCACCTGCCTGTGCTTTTGTTCGGTGGGTGGTGGCCAGCAGCTCCATCAGGTTCTGAAAGAACACGTGCTTGGCGTGCGGCTGGGAGAAGGGTTTGATGCGCCCTGGCAGCGGCTCGATGCCCTGCAGGCATTCCCATTGCTCGGGGTGCTTGGGCATTAGGTCGCGGCGCTCGGTGGCGAGCATGACCATGTCGGCGTGGTGAATGCAGGTGGGCAGGATCGGCTCCAGGTCGAAGCGTTCGCAGATGGCCAGCCAGATGCGGCGTTCGATCTCCTGGTAACCGGGCAGCATCTGTTTAAGCGGCCGCACCATGTCGCCCACGTAGGCCTCCGTTGCGTCATGCAACAGCGCTTCGAGCTGGCAGGCCTCGGGTACCAACTGCGCTACCCGCATGCTGTGCTCGGCTACCGAGTAGTGCATGGGGGTGTGGCCGTTGAAGCGGGGCAGGCGCGAGAGGCTGTGCGCTATGTCCTCGAGGTGCACCATCTCGGGCGTGGGGTTGACGAGGTCGAACTGCTGGCCGGTGGCGGTGAGTATCCAGCTCATGCTGCGTCCTCCAGACCGAGGTGCGGGGCGGTGTCGTTCGCTGCGGCGGGAGCTGGGTCCGGATCCATGGAGCTGGCGATTCTTATCAGCTCCTCGCTGAGTTGCTTTGCCGTTTGAGAGTGGGCGCTCTTCATCGCTCCAAACGTCTGGCTTGCCAGCGCAAGTTCCTTTGCCGCCATGCGGAGGGCGTATTTGGTGTGGGCGGTCCGGGGCATCTGATGGCGGAGCTGGGCAGCCAGCCACTTCGCTTCAGCTGCCTGGTTAATCACTGCCTGCTCTGCTTCGTGGGCGCGGCGTCGTTCGCTGAATATCAACTTGCGGAACCTCTCCAGTTTCTCGGCGCAGAGCTTGCTCTGTTGCATGCGGCCGGTGGTGATGCCGAACAGGTACGCGAGTACGCAGATGATCAGAGCAATGCCTATTACGATTTCTTGTAAGTACATGGTGGTGCCCTCGTGGTGTGTGCTGCCGGTGGTGGCGGTCAGCTGGGTTGGTCGCCCGGGTTGAGTCGGGAGGCCAGTTCCTGGTCTGCCAGATAGGCGCGCTGGTCGATGTACGCGGCCAAGTGACGGATGTTGATGTGCGGTATTGCCTTGTTGCTGACGTTCATTGTGCTGACCGGCAGCGGGATCTTCTCGGTACCGAGCGCGGCCTTGAACGTGTCGGCGTTCATGTTGCGGTAGTAGCGCTGGCGTACCTCTTCGGCCGGTATCATCTCGTCGCCAAATATGGCGAAGAGGCGTTCGACGGTCCCGGCCGAGGGGGCGAGCCCCAGCCGGATGGCTTTCTGGTTGGTGTCGGTCATGGTGTTGCCCGTTATTGTTTGTTGCCGCGCGGGTGGTTCCAGGCGATGCGTACGTGCGTCTTGATCAGTTCGCGCCACTCATCTGGTACCTCAGCCAGCGCTGCTTGCCGTTCGGCTATGGTGCGCAGGCTGAGGACGTGAGCGGCGTACTGTCTAGGCGACACGGCGGCGCTCCTCTGGCACCTTCGGCCGCTCCAGCCCCAGTTTGTCTGCCAGCCAGTTGATGCCGTACTGGGTGACCCTGGTGGACTCGCTGTACTGCATGCCGAGCTCGGGGTGGTACCACTGGCCGTGCTTGGTCTGCAGGTAGAACTTGTCGCGCATGGGGTGGGCGGGTAGGTTCTGGTCATTCAGCAGGCCGGCTTCGCGCATCTTGAAGATGAGCTGCTTGCGCTTGATGCCGAGGTGCTTGGCGGTTTGGGCGAGGTTACGCAGCATGGCGGGCCTCCTGGATGGGATCCGATATCGATCCGTCGACGTAGGCTTTCAGCTCGGTGGCTGCGCGTTCGAGGCAGGCGATTACTCCTGCTTCCGTTGACGGGTAGGTCCGGGATTCGGGATCTATCTCACCAATACGGGCCGTGCTACGGATATGCACCACGCCGGATATGTCGATGGAAAGTGCCTTGCCCTCATGCACGGTGCCGGCGCCATTGGATAGAACGCGGACCGATACGCGACCCAAGTTTTCCCAGTAGTTGAACTCGGCCAGGTGCTTGCCCTGGGTCTGTATCTGGATGCTCATGCGCAGCAGCATCATCAGGTAGGTGGCGATGGTGTCGGTCATGCGGCACCTTCCAGCCGGCCATTGGCGCAGTCTTCAATCCATTCCTTGATGCGGGCGGTCAGCTTGTCGGCTGGAATGGTTGGTAGGTTGAGCGTGTGGAAGTCCAGCCCGGCGCGCAGATGGCAGCGGACCTGATTGGCCTCTTGGTGGACCTGCAGCGTGGCGTTAGGGGGCTGATGGCCTGGAGCGTGTCGATGCCCTGCGAACTTGACGTGGAAGCTGCCAGTGCAGCGTACCTGAGCGGGCAGCAACAGCTGGCTGATCGGTGATAGACGGATCATCACGCAGCCCTCCCGCCATCGGGATCGATGGGTGCGGGCGGGCGGGTTACCAGCTTGGGCTTCTGGATGACGACCTTTGCGCCGGTGTCGCGGGCGGCCTGGCGCAGTGCGAACAGGCGGTCAATGTCGCATGAGGGTAGTACGTGGACCGTGGCGGATTGCATGGTGATACCTCAGCTCTGTGGTGGAGAGATGAGCTCGCGAAGTCAAAAGTGCAAGCAAGCTTGAACAAATGAAAGCATGAGGTGACTATAAATGCAAGCATGCTTGAATAAAAGTGAGAGGGTATGAAAAAGCCCGCACGCGGCGGGCTGGTTAGTGCCTCAAAGGCAGTTCAAGCAGATTTGTCCGCCCTTGCTTTTGAGGAGCCTTTTTTCCTAGTGGGTGGGGGCAAGGCAATGTAAAAAGGGAAATCTATGTTACCCGTTCCAAGGCTCTCTAGAATCGGCTTGGAGAACTGCCTGAGGTAGGGGAATAGCAGCGAGGCCGTTTCGTAAACCCCTGCTTCAGTCTTGATTTCTTTGACGATATGCTCATCCTCGATGATGAAATCACCAGCGACCTCGATTTCATACGAAGGCGTTTCTTCATCACCTATGATTGCCGCGAACCTGAGCCTTAGCTCAAACAGGTCTCCCTTGCTCAGACCTTCCAGATCAGACACGATTCTGGCGTTAAAAATCGCTTTAAGCTTTGCGGTTTCTGCTTCGTCGCTCTGCCCAAATGCAGTGCCAGTGATGTTTTCGATTCTTACCAGATCAAGCCTGACGTCGGAAGCTTTCATTCAAAAGCCCCTTGAATTTGGAGATCGAGATCAAATGGCCGGCGCTTGCGTGAGGACGCATCATGAAAAAGATATTCGGCTGTATAGTCAGCGGGGGGTTGGTAATGGTGGTGGATCTCTTGATGCCTGCCGTTAACATGGCAGTCCAGAGCTTCACGGACGAACTCATTGACCGACTTGTCTTCTCTAGCCGCGGTTTTAGCTACGGCCATGTGCAGAGGCGCGCCGATTCGGACGTTGAACGTGCCTGAAAAAGGCTTGTCGGGTTTCTTTCCTATCGCCTCACAGGTTTCAAGATAATCATCGACAGCTTCCTCGAAAGCCTTCACAAGCTCCGGAACGCTATCGGCGTCGTAAGTAATCATGTCTGCTATGTGCAGAATCTTTCCGTGGACGATGCCATCTTCTATTGAGAAGTCGACAGACCCTTGAAATCCCTTGTGTTCAAGAACCTTTTTAGTGCTCATTTTACCTGTCCTTCATCTCTGAGTTTGGCTAGCACACACTCAATCTGATATTCCAGGAGCGTGCTGTCTGGATGCCGTTTGTGAAGAGATATGACTTGCTTTGTATTCTGGTGAACAAATTTGACTCTAGACCCCGCACCCTGCAGAGGGTGGTAGCCAAAATGTTCTAGTACCCGAGTGATCTCCTTCCATGTGAAGTCCTTAGGTGATGGCTTACGCTGCAGCTTTTCCAAGAGCTTGGCTATTCTGCTCATTGGACAGCGCCTTCTGCAGCAGGGTTGCAACTATATGTTAGTTGCATGCATATATGCAATGTAGCCCATTCGCTGAATACGTCCATTCGTCCAGTTTTTCGACTCATCCGTGTCACATGGAGTTCCTTATCTGTTTCTATTTGATTCGCAGGCGTTACCAATTCATAGAGGCTTAAGGTTGGTTGTGTTTCCGCCGTGAACCTTGTTTCAGAGGCCTGTCTGTCAGCGATTAGCTCTTAAAGCCTCTTTGCATTCCATGCGAGCAGCACGCGCCCCAGGACCTGGAATTGCTCCAGTTCACCGTTGCGGATCTCGTAGGGTTTATACTTCTCGTTATCCGAGAGCATCAGCAACACGCCGTCTGGCCGTCGTTGCAGGCGCTTGATGTACAGCTCCCCTTTCAGGGATAGCACGTAAACCGCATCGATCTTGATCTCTGTGATCCCTCGGTCGACCAACAACAGATCGCCATCGTTAAATGTACCGGCCATGGAATCACCATAGCCAGTGATGACGGCTAGGTTTGCAGGGCTGCTTGCGTTGACGTTTCGGCGAAGCCAGCCTGAACTGACCCGCATCCGCTCGATCACATCTACATAATCTTCTGGCTGGACGAGACCCGGGCCCATGGACCCGGCTAGGCTCAAGCGTGGAATATCAACCATGTCTTGCCCACGGCCTGAAAAGTCGGCAGAAATCACATTGCTCTCCTTTGCTGTACTTCCTTGATCTCTTGTCATCTCACCTTTCCCGGTGAGCAGCCAATCGACAGTGCTCCCGTATGTTTCTGCTATCGCGGCTAGGTTCTCGTTTTTGATGTTACCTGTTTCGCCGCTGAACCACTGGCTCACCGCCTGATAGCTTATGCCGCAAGTTTTTGCTAAAGACCTGCGCATGCTCCGGGGCTTCACGTTCCGGTGGAGTAGGAGCTTTTCGATTCGTTCGACGATATTCATGTGAAAAACATACAAGCAATCTTGACAAGCATGCTTGCTTTATTAAGTTCAAGCATGCTTGAATATCGGCAACTGAGTGGAGGTACTCTCATGAAGCGCTCCGAAGCAATTACATATTTCAAAGGTATCCCGGCTCTGGCGAAGGCGTTAGGCATTAGCTACGAGGCGGTAAGGCAGTGGCCCGAAGAAGGGATCCCGCTGTTGCGGCAGTACCAGTTGAACCAGCTATCTGGGGGTGCGCTGCTTGTCGATGAAGTCTCTGCGACGGGCACCTCGGATTACTCCTCATCGAAAGCCGCTTAGGCGAAGTAACCGCCGGGCTATGCCCGGCTATCACTCGCCCTGACGTAAGTCAGGACTTGCCGGCTTCTCCACCACAGAGCGCCGGCCGTTGATGCAGCGAGGTGTGACCACCAAAGTCTGGCCTCGCTGCTAGCGCAACAGGCGGCACCACAAGGTACTACCGCCCGTTGCACGTTCGTCCCGGCACGGATGCCGGGGCTTGCCAGCCTCTCCACCACAGAGCAACTGGCCATTTTGGGGGCAGGGCGCATGCAAGCGCTCTGCTCCCGGTGCAGGGCCTTTCCGCTAAGAGCGGCCCTACTTGTGACCACCACGTGTGCTCACGGAACTGACTGTAGCAAAACAGTCCGCCCGTGGCACTGGCATAGTTTTGGAGTTACTGCCATGAGCCGAGAAGCAAAGAGTTGTCTGGAGCGGGCCAAGCGGGAGATTCTGCCGCTGGGTTTAGCGCTCTACCACGCCTGCCGGGACTTTCGCCCTGGTGGTGCTGCCGGGATCGCGGCGCTGTATGGCCGCAGTGCATCCACCCTGCAGCATAAAGTCAGCCCCACCCAGCACAGCCATACCGCAAACCCTGAAGACATTGAAGAGATCATCACTGCCACCCGAGACCCGCGCATTCTGGATTCCATCATCGAGTCATTCGGCGATGCGGCGTGGGTGGATCTGCGCGGGGTGCTGCCTGCTGTTGATACGGCGGCAGCGATGACCTCTGTGATTCAGGCAGTGGGTGACGTGCTCAAGAAGAAGTCTGCGCTGATGCAGGGTGTGGCGGAGGGTCTGGCCGATGATTCTCACATAGACCGGGAGGAGCTGGCGGCGTGCCGAAAGCTGATCCGCCAGGCGCAGGGCGCACTCATCGCGCTTGATCGTGTGCTCGAGCATGACGCGGAGGGCTCCGGACATGACTGACACTATCGATCGCGCCGGCGATTACGTGGATGAGTGGAATGAGGCCATGATCAACGCAGCCCGTACCGCTGCACCGGCCGGCCCTTCACTGACCATCTGCATTGACTGCGACGAAGAGATACCCGAGGCGCGGCGCGCAGCTGCTCCGGGGTGCAAGCGCTGTATGCCATGCGAATCTGATCACCAGCAGAGGACGCGGCAGCATGGATAGGGTGTTTGACGATGTGCTGGCCCAGTTCACGGACTACGGCCTGCAGGTGGATCTGCCTCTGACCTTCGGCAAGATAGTCAGGGTGAAAGCGGAAGGCGACAAGGGTCGGGAAAAGACCGGCTGGTACGCGGCGTATGACCACCGTACTGAGAAGGGCGACACGCTGATCTTCGGTTCATTCGGTAACTGGCGGATGGGCGAGAAGCAGAACATCAAGATGAAGGGCGTGAAGCTGAGCGATGAGGATCGCGAGCTGATGCGCGCCCGGCAGGATGAGGCGAAGCGCAAACAGCAGGAGAAGCAGGAGAGAGCGGCCGCCCGGGCCGCAAAGCGTGCTGCGGGGGTGTGGGCCCAGCTGCCGACCAAGGGCAGCAGTGATTACCTGGCCCGCAAGCAGATTGTAGGCTTTGGGGTGCGTTATGCACCTCGGTCGGGTGCCTTCCTGGTGCCAATGAAGAACGCTCGCAGCAAGATCGTCGGCCTCCAGGCGATCTACCCCGCGGTGCAGGAATCGATGGGTCGGGACAAGACCTATTGGCCCTATGGGGTGGCGAAGGAAGGGGCGTATCACTTGATTGGCCCGCACCCTGAGCCGGGTGAACCGATCCTGATTGCCGAGGGCTATGCCACTGGTGCCAGCTTGCACATGGCTACCGGGCTGGCCGTGGCTATGGCGTTTGATGCGGGCAACCTTCTGCCGGTCGGTAAGGTGCTGCGAGAGATCTTCCCGGCACGGCCGTTGATCTTCTGTTGTGATGATGACTGGAAAACCACTGACGCCAAGGGCGATCCATATAACCCTGGGTTCGAGAAGGCGAAGAGCGCCGCGGGAATCCTCGGGGGCGAGGTGGTAACGCCCGTATGGATAGGCGAGCGGGGCGAAAAAGAGACCGACTTTAACGATCTGCACGTGTCGGCCGGGCTTGAGGAAGTGCGCCGGCAGGTGATGCAGGTGGTGAAGCCCCCTGCTGCCGGCGGCTGGCTGGATAAGCTGCAGCGATCGGACAGCGGGGCATTGCACCCGCATATGCATAACATCAGTTTGATCCTGGGCAATGATAAGCGTTGGAAAGAGGTTATCGCCTTCAACGAATTCAGCAGCAAGATCCTCAAGCGGCGCACGCCTCCCTATGGCGGACAGGCCGGGGAGTGGTCCGATCTGGACGATGTGCGTGTCACCAGCTGGCTCGCCGAGCAGTACAACCTGCGGGTGAAGTCCAGCTCAGTAGTTGAGGCAGTGCTGCTGGTGGCTGCGAACAATGCCTGGCACCCGGTACGCGAATACCTGACGGACCTGGAATGGGACGGCAAAACCCGGCTCGATTTCTGGCTGCATGCTGCGATGGGGGTTGAGAACAGCGTCTACTCGATGAAGGTGGCGGCGCGCTGGATGATCAGTGCCGTGGCTCGGGTGATGAATCCCGGCTGTAAGGCCGACAGCGTTTTGATTCTCGAAGGCGGGCAGGGCAAGGGTAAGTCAACGGCGCTGTCTGTGCTGGGCGGGCCGTGGTTCATGGATTCGCCTATCAACCTCGGCGACAAGGATGCATTTCAAGCGATCCGGGGTAAGTGGATCGTGGAGCTGGGCGAGCTGGATAGCTTCAACAAATCCGAGTCCACCCGGGCCAAGCAGTTCTTCTCCGCATACATCGATACATACCGTGAGAGCTACGGCCGCAGAACAGTGGACGTGCCACGGCAGTGTGTTTTCGCGGGTACCACCAACCAGGAGGAGTACCTGAAGGATACAACGGGCAACCGCCGCTATTGGCCGGTGCTGTGCCACGACATTGACCTGGCGCTGCTGCGAGAGACGCGGGACCAGCTATGGGCTGAGGCCGTGGCGCGATATGAGGCGGGTGAGCGCTGGTGGGTCGAGAGCCATGAGGCCGGCGACTTTGCCGAGCAGCAGGACGCGAGGTACATGGTCGACGCCTGGGAGCACCCGATCCGTGAGTGGCTGGAGCAGCCAGACCGCCTTGAGGTGATCACGGGTGACCAGATCTTCGCCAGTGCCTTGAAGCTGGATCTGGGGCATTGGGGCAAGCCTGAGCAGATGCGAGTTGGCCACATCATGCACCGGCTGGGCTGGACACGTAAGCGTCTGTCCGCTGCCGGTCGTAGCGGGATCCGGCCTTGGGGTTACGAGAAGCCGGCCAGCTGGAAAGCCGCCGGCGCTGCGGCCGATGCCGAAGAAGCTGAAAAAAAGAAGGAGGAGCCGTTTTGATCAAGCCAATCGATGATCTGCTGGTGGCCTGGGCTGAGGTTCACCGGATGCTGATGAGGGGCGAGCCTGTGGGGCCGCTGGGAGTGAAGTGCAGCCTGGCGGCAGCGATTGATTCTAAGGGCGTTGTGATACCGGCGACCACGCGGGGAGGTTACCAGGGGGATCCTCACTTCCCGATCACTGAACTGGCTGTGACCCAGTTGCGCTATGACCTGCAGCGCGTCGTGTATGAGCACTACCTACTGCACCCTGGTGAGTACGCAAGCAACGCTAGATCGCTGGGCTATGGCTGCACCCGGTCGTATTACAACGCACTGGACACAGCTCATCAGCATATCCGTCACGCGCTTAGTGAGCGCCTAGCAGCATGACTCTGTCTCGCCTGGCTTACCGTCCCGCTTCTGTCCAGCTTGGGTTTTGCCCTGCTGGACAGCGGAGCGGCATAGCCTGCGCGGGTTTGTCCTGCCGTCCCACCTTAAAGCGAGTTTGCTCACACACATACACATGCGCCCATATAGGCGCCCACGCGCCCGCGAGCCCCTCCGCGCACAATATATCTATATTAGTGAGACAGTCAGACAATTATATAAATATCAGTAAGTTACCGAGACTCTCAGCGTTTTCTGCTAGAGGGACAGTAGGACAGCCGTTAAGAGCGGGCGAGGTGATTCAGACTTATTTACCGACATTCTCAGGATGTTTGCAGGTTATTGACCGGACATTAGCCGATGGCATTAAATCCCACTTGCTGCCACTGCAATGGAAGGGTACAAAGTAAGCACGCTGTATAGGTGCGTCCGAATAGACCACCAACTGATCAACCTGAAACCCGGCCCTCGCGCCGGGTTTTCTGTTTCTGGCGTCCGGCTTGTCACAAGGCCACGGAACGACGCCACCTTCCATCGGAGCACTGCTCCTTTCCCTGCCCTGGTGGTGGGGTTTTTTATTGCTAACCGACAACAGGCGCTTGCCGGGGATGACTATGAGGATCAGAGATATGAGTGAGCCGGTATCCAGCGGGCTGGCAGGTGTTGGCCTGGTCAAGATCGCCGGCTTTCTGTTCGGTGCCACGTTCGCCTCTATCGTGGTGATGGCGATGACTCAGCCCAAGTCAACGCGGGAATGGGTGGTCGCGCTGATCTGTACCGTGATCGCTTCCATCTGTGGCGGGGCGTTCGTCGTCCAGTGGTTCGAGCTGCACCGCTGGGCTGAGGTGTGGGAAGGATCGGTAGCGCTGGCCGGGCTGCACTTCGTATGCGGTCTGCCTGCCTGGGTGTTCGTGCGGGCTTGGTTCGTGTACGCAGAGAAGCGGCAGACGATGAGCCTCACCGACATGATCCGTGAGTTGCGAGAGGCATTGCGCGGCTGATGCCCTCCGCATCCAAGTCAGTGTGCACCCAGCCTAGCTGCACCCGTGTTGCCCCCTTGGGTCAAACTCGTTGCACGCAACATCAAGAGGAGTGGGCCGCTCGCCGTCAGGTTCAGGTAGCCAAGGCGCACAAGCAGTACAACGAGCGCCGGCCGGAATCTGACAGCTTCTACCGCACCGAAAGGTGGAAGAAGAGGAGCCAGCAGTTCAGGAGGCTTCACCCGCTATGCGCTGAGTGTGAGCTGATCGGGCTGGTTGTTCCCTCGAAAATGGTCGACCACATCAAGCCATATCGCGAAAGACCGGACTTAGCCCTCGATGATGATAACCTTCGGGCGCTTTGCTGGCCGTGTCACAACCGCGTAGGCGCGAAGGTACGCGAACCCGGTACCTCACCCCGAGTCGAGCCGCGCGTCACCACGGCGACGAGCAGAGGCAGGGGGTAGGGGGTGCAAATCCTTTAGACCGAAATGCTCCCGAACGACGGGGGGATCCATGTTTCGCCGCACGGCGGAAATTCAAACAGGGGGGGGGTTAACCAGACCCCGGACTATGAGCGACTTACCTATTGAAGTCCAGGCGGCGGGCAGTGAGCACGCGGTCGCGGCGACCTCAAACGAGGTTCAGTCGCCGGATTGCCCGATTGATTTCTCGCCCGATGAACTGAGGGTCTGGGATTACATCTGTGACCAGCTGCGCAAGGCTGGGCTGTTGCACATGACCGCCGGACTGGCGATCTCTGTGATTGTGAAAAAGTACCGGCGCTGGCTGACGGCGATCGAGCTGCTGGACAAGTACCTGGAGGAGAACGACGGAAACTTTCAGGTGAAAACACCGAACGGCTATGAGCAACCACACCAGCTGGTGCACTACGTCGATAGACAGGAAAGGGAGCTGCTGCGATGGCTACCGTCTTGTTGCCTGACGATACCGACCTTCGCGAAGGTCAAGGCGCTGGAAAAAGGCGCAGAGCAAGGCGACCTGTTCTTAGACGAGATCCGAAGCTTTATGCAGGGGCGACCAAGCTAATCCCCAAAGAGCTGCACCCCTGGGATGAGTACGGGGTCGCGGTTCTGCGGGGCAAGATACTGGTTGGCCGGCTGACGTTCCTGTCGGTCAAGCGCCACTACCAGGACCTGAAGAAGGGCGCCAAGCGGGGCCTGTGGTTCGACCCGTCCCGTGCCGAGTACATCATTGAGTTCTTCCCGAAGTTCCTGCGGCATATCCGCGGCGAACACACGGGCAAGCCGATTGATTTGGAATGCTGGCAGCAGTTCTGGCTGGCTGTGCAGTTCGGCTGGCGGCGGACCGATGGTACCCGCCGCTTCCGCCAGTGGTATGAAGAGGTTGCCCGCAAGAACGGCAAAAGCACCAAGCTGTCTGGCATCGGCCTGCACCTCTCGGCGTTCGATGGCGAGCCAGGTGCGAAGGTGTATACCGCCGCGACCAAGCTGGAGCAGGCGAAGATCACCCACGGCGACGCAGAGCTGATGGTGCAGTTTGCGCCTGGCTTGAAGCGCCTGTTCCGTAGCTATCGCAATCGGCTGTTTGTACCCGGTACCGCCAATGAGTTTGTGCCGCTGGGTGCCGACGCCAAGACACTAGACGGCCTGGATCCGCACGGCGCGCTGTTGGACGAGCTGCACGCGCACCGCACCCGCGAGATGTGGGACGTGATCATCTCGGCGATGGGTGCTCGGCGAGAGCCGATGCTGACTGCGATCACCACCGCTGGTTTTAACCAGAACGGGATCTGCTATGAGCAGCACCAGCTGCTGATCGACATCCTGGAAGGCCGGATCGTCAACGACAGCGTTGGCGGCGTGATCTACACCCTGGACGAGGGCGACGACTGGACCGACGAGCGGCTGTGGTGCAAGGCCAATCCGAACCTGGGCGTATCGATCCGGCTGAGCTACTTGCGGGAGCAGGTGACTCTGGCCCAGCAGATCATCGGCCAGCAGGTCAACGTACTAACCAAGAACCTGAACATCTGGTGCCAGCAGGATGATCGCTGGCTGGATGTGAAGGGCGTGTGGGATCCCTGCGGTGAAGCATTCGATATCGAGATGCTCACTGGCCGCAAGTGCTACGGCGGGCTGGACCTCTCGACCGAGACTGACCTTACCGCGTACGTGCTGGTGTTTGAGCCGATCCCTGAGGATCCGCTGATCTACGTGCTGACCTGGTTCTTTGTGCCCGAAGCCAACATGGATCGGCGTGCGAAGGCTGACCGCGTGGCCTACCCGCTATGGGCAGCCAGCGGGGCGCTGGAGGCCACCCCCGGAAACGTGGTGGATTACGAGCGCGTGCGCCACGTGATCAACGAAAGTGCCGAGCGCTTCGATGTGCAGGAGATCGGCTATGACCCATGGAACGCCACGCACCTGGTATCGCAGCTGATCAACGACGGCCGCGAGATGGTCAAGCTTGCTCAGAACTTCGGCAACCTCAGCGCGCCCACCAAGCGTCTTGAGGGCCTGCTGCTGGGCAAGACACTACGCCATGGCGGCCATCCGGTGCTGCGCTGGAACGCTGAGAACGTGGCCTTGCTGCGTGACAGCAACGGCAACTACCGCCCACACAAAGGCAAGAGCACGGAGCGAATCGATGGGATAGCAGCACTGCTCAACGCATTGAACAGGTTGATGGCTGCGATCGAAGAGCTTGACGACGTGAACTCCGCTTACGAATCCAGAGGCATCAGAACAACGTGAGCATGCTCAAACGACTTAACCCGTTCCGGCGTAAAAGCACGGACACGATGACCTCCCGCGATCTGCTGGACATGATCGCCGCCGGCAGCATGGCTTTATCTGGCGTGCATGTGAATGCTGAAACAGCCTTGCGGTATGCGGTGTTCTTCGCCTGCATCAAGGTGCTGTCCGAGGATGTTGGCAAGCTGCCGTGCAAGCTGCACAAGCAGCGCCCTGGACGCGGCTCTGACGTGGCCAGCGGGCACAAGGTGCACCGACTGATCAGCCGGCGCCCCAACGACTACATGACCGCCCAGGAGTTCTGGGAGATGTGCACCGCGCACCAGGTGATGCGCGGCAATTTCTACGCCTGGAAGAACATGGTGGGTGGCGAGGTGGTTGAGCTGCTACCGCTCAACCCTGGCTCGGTAGTGCCGAAGCTGCGCGAGGATTGGTCGCTGGTGTATCAGGTGACCTTCGCCAACGGCAAGACGGACGTGTTCACCCAGGACGAGATATTCCACGTTCGTGCCTTGACGCTGGATGGCTACAAGGGCGTGGGCGCTCTGGAGTACGCCAGGGAGACGATAGGACTCGGCGTGGCAGCGGAGCGCCACGGGGCCAAGCTGTTCGTCAATGGTGCTAAGCCAGGCGGCGTGCTTGAGACCGAGCAGGTGCTGAAGGATGACACCTTCAAGCGCATCAAGGACAGCTGGAACGAGATGCACCAGGGCACAGATAACGCCCACAAGGTGGCGATCCTGGAGGGTGGCATCAAGTGGGCCTCCATCACCATGAACAACTCCGACGCCCAATGGTTAGAGGGGCGCAAGTACACCGACACTCAGCTCTGCGGGCTGATGCGGGTACCGCCGCACAAGATCGCCAACCTGGAGCGCTCGACCAATAACAACATCGAGCACCAGGCGTTGGAGTACGTGACCGATGCGCTAATGCCGATCGTGACGCGCATCGAGCACAAGATCCGCGTGAGCCTGCTCAACGAGCAGGACGAGGAAGACCATTTCGCCAAGTTCAACATGAACGCTCTGGTGCGTGGCGACATGAAAGCGCGTGCGCAGTTCTACAAGGACATGGTCTACATCGGCGCATTCAGCCCCAACGACGTACTGGAGCTGGAGGACCGCAACCCGCGGGAGGGTGGGGATATCTACCTCACACCCACCAACATGAACATCAATGGAAGCACCGCCAATGAATCGCAAAACAGCGACCGCTAGCAAGCACCTGGCCACGCCATTCAAGCTCAAGAGCATCAACGATGACGGCACCTTTGCCGGCTACGGCTCTGTGTTTGACGTGGTCGACAGCTACTCAGACGTGGTGCACAAGGGCGCTTTTCAGGGCTCGCTTGATGCCTGGAAGGAGCGCGGTGGCCAGCCGGCCATGCTATGGCAGCACAAGTTCGATGAGCCCATTGGTATCTACACCAAAATGGAAGAGGACGATGTGGGCCTCTACGTAGAAGGCCGGCTGCTGATTGATGACGACCCGCTGGCCAAACGCGCCTATGCGCACCTGAAGGCGCGCAGTATCACTGGCCTGTCGATCGGCTACGACATTCCCCCCGGCGGTGCCGAGTGGGATAACAAGGCCGGCGTGTTCCGGCTCAAGAATATCAACTTGTGGGAAGTGTCACTGGTGACATTCCCCGCCAACGACGCAGCCCGAGTAGAGACGGTGAAGCACGCTCTGCAAGGGCCACGTCAATTCGAGAAGTTCCTGCGTGACGCCGGACTTTCCCGAACCGAAGCCAAGGCCCTCATGGCTGACGGCTACAAGGCGCTCAATCTGCGTGATGCAGGCGGTGATGACCTACTCAGCGATATTCAGAAACTTACATCACAGTTAAGAGGTTGAACCCTATGCAAACCCCAAACCCCTTGGCCCGCTCCGTTGGCGTGGCCCACCTCGGTGGCATGCGCCGCCGTGAAGCCGGTGGCGATAGCCATGGCGAACTGCGTACCGCGCTGACTGAACTGGGCGCCGCCTTCCAGGAATTCAAGAAGTCGAACGACGAACGGCTGGAGAAGCTCTCGAAGGGCGCGCCGGACCCCCTGATGGAAGGCAAGGTGGATGCGCTGAACGCCAAGCTCACCGAGCTGGAAGCGTTCAAGAAAGCCACCGAAGACAACCTGAAGAAAAAGAACCGCCCCGGTACCTCGGGTGCGGATACCGAGACGACTGCTGAACATCGCAAGGCGTTCGAGGGCTACGTGCGCAAGGGCCGCGACGACGGCTTGCGCGAGCTCGAGCAGAAAGCCATCAATCTCGGCACCAACGAGGACGGCGGCTTCGCAGTAC
Source organism: Halopseudomonas salina (assembly GCF_008641105.1). Next base: position 18,345 of record NZ_VTTI01000004.1, on the reverse strand, counting down.
CCGAAGAGCTGGATCGCAACATCACACAGCTTGAGCGCGATGCCAGCACCATGCGCATGCTGGCCAACGTCATCACCGTGGGTACTGAAGAGTACAAGAAGCTGGTGAACATCGGTGGCGCTGGCTCCGGCTGGGTCGGCGAGACAGATGCGCGCCCTGAGACCACCTCACCGAAGCTCGCACAGATCGCCCCGTTCTTTGGTGAGATTTATGCCAACCCGGCGGTCACCCAGAAGTCGCTGGATGACATTTTCTTCAACGTCGAAGGATGGCTCTCTGAGGAGCTTTCGATCGAGTTCGCTGAGCAGGAAGGCGAGGCATACGTGACCGGTGACGGCGTGAAGAAGCCCAAGGGCATTCTGGCTTACCCCAGCGCGGCGACTACCGACAAAGCGGGTACTCGCCCGTTCGGCACCATCCAGTTCGTCACCTCCGGTGCAGCTGCTGCGCTGAGCGATCCGGATCGCCTGATTGACCTGGTGCACAGCCTCAAGCGCGGCTACCGTCGCAACGCGGTATGGCTGGGCAACGGCCTGACGCTGGCTGCGCTGCGCAAGCTGAAGGACACCGAAGGCAACTACCTGTGGCGCCCCGGCCTGGAAGCAGGAGAGCCGGGCATCCTGCTGGGCTATCGCTACGAGGAAGACGAGAACATGCCCGATGTTGCGGCTGACTCGCTGCCTCTGGCCTTCGGCGACATCCGCCGGGCGTACACCATCGCGGACGTGCAAGGCACCCGCGTGTTGCGCGACCCCTTCACCAACAAGCCTTACGTGCACTTCTACACCACCAAGCGTGTGGGTGGCGGCCTGATGGACAGCACTGCCATCAAGCTGATGAAGGTCGCGATCTAAGGTCCAGCAACCGTAAGCAGAAAGGCCCTAATCGGGGCCTTTCTCATTTGAGGTCCGATCATGAAAAAGACACTCGTAGTGCTGCTGGCCGCGTTCAAGTATTCCCCCGATGGAATGAAGGTGATCGAGCTTGAGCCGGGCGAGCATGAACTGCCTGAACGGGCAGCGCAGGTTGCCCGGGAGATGGGGATTGTTGATGACTCTGAGGCGAAGCGCCAAGCCGAGGAGGAAGCAGCCACCGCCAAGGCGGCGGCCGAAGCCGAGCAGAAGCGTCAGGCCGAGGAGGAAGCAGCCAATGCAAACGCCCCAAGCAAAGCCACTGAGCCCCCCATTCAACCAAGCAAAGCGCCCGCCAAAAACAAAGCGCCCGCCAAGGCTGATGCCGGAGCCAAGTGATGCTGAACATCAACGCGGTGAAGGCGCACCTGCGGGTAAGGCATGACCAGGAAGACGAATACATCGCGGCCCTGGTTGAGGCCGCTGTGCAGGCGTTTGACGATCAGACCAACCGCAAGTTGGTTGCCACGGCAGAGGAGCTGCCCGACCCCGTGACGAATGAGGTCGTGCTTAACAAGGCGATCGAGCAGGGTGCGCTGCTGCTGATTGGGCAGTGGTACAGCAACCGCGAGGCTGTGGTGCTTGGCACGATTGTGGCTGTGATGCCGCAGGCAACCAACGCCCTTTGGGGCCCTTACCGCTGGGTGAATATTGGATGAGAGCCGGAAACCTCAACACCCCCGCCAACCTCCTCGAGCTGAACCCCGACCTGCAGCCCGTTACCATTGACTGGCTGTGGGTGGGGATACGGGCGAAGGAGGGTGCTACCCCGGCGCCGGTGGGTTTGCGCAGTAGTGCGCAGGTGACCGTGCGGGCGTGGTGGGATGAGCGGTTGCTGCAGGGGCGGTACCTGGAGGCGGGTGGGCGTTTGCTGCACATCGATAACGTGCGCGATGTGATGGGCGATGGGGTGGAGGTGCAGATCGCTGCCACCGAGCTGATTGGCGAGCCCGCGCAGCTGATGTCGGACAGCAGCGGGATCCGCTGTTGCCGGGTTTTCCTGCAGCATGAGGCCCCGGTACTGGACACCATGCAGCAGGTAGTGGGCTACAAGACACGCGCCGAGCTGGCCCTGATCGAGACGGGCCGCGCTGAGCCGGGTGACGGATTGGAGGTGGGCTCGGTGAGTTATCGGGTGGTTGACTACGACGACCGCAGCGATGACGGCGTGGTGCGCGGGGTGTGGCTGGAGCGTGTGACGTGAAGGTGACCCTCACCACTCGGAATGTGCAGCAGGCGCGGGAGGATCTGGGCAAGCTGAACCGCCGCATTGATCCAGTGGTGCGCGGCACCTGCAACACTACTGTGACGACGGTGCGTAAGACCGAACTGCTGCCTGACCTGTCTCGCATTATTGGTGGCGGCCGTCGCAACATTAACCGCAGGCTGATCATTAAGCGGGCCGGTAGCAAGCGTACCAACGCCCGCATTATTCCATCCTCCTCTGGCGTGCTGGTGGAGCAGTACAAGAAGTGGGGCTTCAACGCGGTGGACCCTACGCGGGCCATTGTGTGGGTGCAGGGCATTACCGGCCGCAAGATCGCGGCGGGCTTTGTTAACCCCAAGGGCAGCAAGCGTAAGCCGCTGCGTACCGAGAGCCGCCGCACGGCCAGTGTAGGTAAGCTGGGCGGTGCGCAGCGCACATATCGGTATGGCACCGCCAAGCCGGAGCCGGCGCTGGGGCCATCGGTGGCGTACTGGTTTCATCTGATGATGACCGGGGCGCGGCTGAGTAAGATCCAGACGATCCTGGTAAACGAGTTTGACCGGCGGCTGCAGGCTGAGATAGCCAAGGGGATCCGCACTCCGACCAGACGGAAGTGACTGGGTTCTTCGTGCGGGCTATAGTCTTCCTCAGTTGACTAGGGAGAAATGACTATGGAATGTCCGAAGTGCCGTTATGAACCCACTATGGCCGAGCAGGCCGAAAGCCCAGGCATCTGCCCTAAATGCGGTGTGGTATATGCCAAAGTTCAGGCGCAGAGAAACGGTAAAGGAGGAGTCACGCAAGGCCCTTCAATCGCTTCGCAAATGGCGGCGACTGCAAGGCCTTCGCCCCCGCGTGCTGTAAGCAACGACAATGAGCTTGTTGCGATCGACGGGGAAGTTGTTGTGACGGGTGTGCAAATACCGTTCTTTAGCTTGATATGGCTGATGACCAAGATCATCTTGGCAGCTCTACCAGCGATGATGCTTGCGGCATTCATCGTCTTCCTGCTCGTTACGTTTTTTGGAAGCGCTATCTCCAGCTTCAACCAGTACTCCGGCGCAAGCGCAACGCCGCCTTCCGCCATCTCTGCTGAGGCATTGCGATCCCGTGCCGCTGCGACTGCCCGGTCTGGTGGTGCTGAATCCTGCGAGATCATGCAGGAGCTGGGCGGGGCCATCATGACTGGCCACCAGGGTGGAATGCCGATGGCTAATGCTATTTCCGCCGTGAAAGGGAATGGTGAGCACAGCGATGAGATATTGAGCACGCTTGTCACCTCGGCTTACAAACGCCCTAGGCACCCCACGTCTCTTGAGCGACAAGAGCAGATCGATACGTTCAAGCGAGAGACTTATGACTGGTGCGTTGAGAACAGCTTTTACTAGCCCGAGCGCAGCACGATAAACCCCAAACCCGCCCCGGCGGGTTTTTTATTGCCTGGAGTTCCCATGACCAAAGCCACGGAGCTGGACAACGCTCTGAGCGATCGGCTGGCCGGCATCTCGCAGGCGGCTGGTTACTTCACTGACATCCGCCAGATATATGGCCCGCTGGACCGCCCCAGTGATCGTGCTGAAACGCCGTACATCCAGTACCGCATGCTGCGCGACACCCGCGAAGACACTGCAGGCCGGCAGGCATTGCGCCGCCGGGCCTATGCGATCGAGGTCACGTTTTCAAAAGCTGCACCCACCTCTGACATGGACCGCGTACACCTGGATGTGATGCGCGCCATGGGCTTTAACGAGGTGGATGTAGACAAGCGCTTCCCTGGCCTGGACGACGGTGAGGATGAAGCAGAACCGCAGTACCCCGTTGATGGCGTGACGACGATGCGCCTGATCATCACCCTCGCTGTGCTGTACAGCGAAACCTACCGATAGGCCGCAGGCCAGGAGAAACACATGGACCAACTCTACACACAGCTTTTCCGCGGCCATACCAGTGTGGCGCCGTACCCCAGCTGGGGGCTTGAGGAGATATTCAAGCTGCAGAACGTGAGCGCCGAGGGTGAGACCACGGAGATCAACGTACCCAACCCGACCCGCATCGGCCTGCCGGAGCTTGACGGGGTGACCTCTACCTCTGCCATCAACATCACTGGCGAGGCGGTTGACTTCAGCCCGCGCGCGGCTGCCATTGCACTGTACGGCTCGGTTGAGCGGGTGCCCAGCGGCAACGTGGTAGACGAAGAGCAGGACGCCTACGTGGGCGGCGATATTGTACTGGATCACATTCCGCTGGCGGTTACCGACGTGACCAGCGCAGATGGTATTACAGAGTACACCCGCGGGGTGGATTACTCCGTGATGCCGGGCGGCTTGCGCATTCTGGCTGGCGGGACGCTGGCCACGGCGATTGCTGCCGAGGTGGCTGGCACCGATGGCCGCAAGAAGCTGCCGATTCTGGTTACCTACAGCTACCCCACTGTGGATCTGATCAAGCCATTCACCCAGGGCCGCAAGTTCTACCGGGTGATGTTCGGCCAGGTGAACGAGGGCGGTGCGAACGAGAAGCGCCGCATCAAGTGCTTCTATGCGCGCATCAACCTGAACGGCGGTATGCCCATCACCCAGGGCGCGGAGTTTGGTGTGATCCCGGTGAGCATCCGCTTGCTGCCTGACCCGAACATTTTTGAAGCAGGCGATGCAGCGTTCTACACCATCGAGCATGAGGTGGTTGAGGCATGAGCGAGTTGAGTGTGTTGTTCCCCAAACCTGTGACGGTGCCCATGGGCGCCACGCAGGTGACGGTGAGGCCGGTAACGCTCGAGCACTTTGAGGCGTTCGGCAAGGCAGCCGGGGAGCTGCTGAGCATGCTGCAGAACGCGACCCCGGCGCAGATCTACGCCTACGCCCGGCAGTCCGGCGCGCTGGATGTTGTGCTGGGCAGCTGCACAAGCCTGGGCCGCTGGCGGCGCAGGCGCTTGCCTGCCGCTGCAGCCGTGAGCCTGATGTTTGCGGTGATACAGGTGAACTCCTCTTTTTTCGACCAAGCCCTGGTTCAGGCGGCAAGCCAGTTGGCTGGCTCTACGTTGTCCAGCAGCTGATCGAGCGTGGCCACCCACTCGCGGAAGTGAAGGGGTACACGCTAGACCAGCTTGAAGGATTCCAGAAAGCCATCGCCAGCCACGACCGCCACCGCCGGCATGACGCCATCCTGGTGGCCGCGTCGGCCAGGGCCAAACCAAGCCGCCTCAAGAACACACTGCAGGAACTCCTCAAATGAGCAAAAAGGCCCGCGTGCAGCTGGTGGTGGACGGTAAGAACACCGCCGGCCCCGCGTTCAAACAGGCAGACAGCCAGCTGGACCGGTTCAGTTCCAAGGCCAAGAAAGCAGGCCTTTCGCTGCTGGCTGCATTCTCGGTGGGCGCTGTGTCTTTATTCGTCAAGCAGAACGCTCTGGCGACCGGCCAGATGGTGCGACTGGCGGAGCTGTCGGGCACTACTGCGGAGAAGTTTCAGGGCTGGGCGTTTGCTTCTAAAGGTCTGCGCATCGAGGCGGACAAGCTGGGCGACATCTTCAAGGATGTGCGCGACAAGGTAGGCGACTTTCTGCAGACCGGTGGCGGGCCGCTGGCTGACTTCTTCGAGAGCATCGCGCCGCAGGTGGGTGTGACGGCTGACCAGTTCCGCGATCTGAGCGGCCCGGATGCGCTGCAGCTGTATGTATCCAGCCTGGAGAAGGCCAACGTCTCGCAGAACGAGATGACGTTCTACATGGAGGCGATCGCCAGTGATGCGGCGTTGCTGCTGCCCCTGCTGCGCGACAACGGCAAAGAGTATGAGCGCCTGGCACAGCAGGCCAGAGAGCTTGGCCTGGTGATGAGTGAGGACGTGGTGCAGGGCGCCAAGGCGTTCGAGCGTTCCGCTAATACGGCGAGCGCTGTGTCTGAAGGCTTGGGGCAGCAACTGACCGCAGAGCTGGGCCCTGCGATGAACATGTTTACCGGGGTTTTGGTTGACACATCGCGCGAGGGAAAGATCGCCACCCGGGTTGCCGCGCTGCTTGGCGCGGTAATCAAGGTTTTGGGTACCGCTGTACTCATCGCTGGTGATGGCTTCGGCGCCCTGGGGCGATTCATTGGTGGTACGGCAGCAGCCGCGGTATCCGCAGCAAAAGGGGACTTTACCGAAGCTGCGGACATCATGCGGCAGATCGGGGAAGACAACGCCCAGGCCACTGGCGAGATGATGGGCAAGATTGCCAAGCTGTGGGACGGCACCTATGAACAGGTTGGCGAGACGGCGTCCAGCGTAGCCGACCAGCTCGAGCAGAGCGAGAGGCGCTCCACGGCTGCGGTGGTTGGTGGCACCGAGGCAAAGAAGAAAGCCTATACCGACATGGTCGAGCTGGCCAAGGGCAAGATCAAAGAGCTGACCGATGCTGAGCGCGATGCCAACAAGGACGTGGAGAAGTACCGCGACGAGCGCCTGGATATTGAGAAGCGCTATGCCGAGGCGCTGAACCAGCTCGCCGGTGGCGGGGCGGGTGAGGCCAGCTATGGCAATGCCCAGAAGCTGAAGGTGAACGCCCGCAACGCCCTGCAGGCCGGGGACTATGAGGACGCCCAACGGCAAGCGCAGGCCGCACTCAAGATGCTGTTGGAGCTGCAGCAGGCCGGGGAGAACACTTACGGCTTTGCCGGGTTTGCGAAGGAGCTGCAGGACATTGAGCTGAGCGCAAACAAGTTTCAGCAGACCGATGCTGACGAGAAGCTGAAGGCGATCAAGGCCGAGCTGCAAGAGTTGAAGGATCTGACCGATCTGGAGATCAAGCCGTATATGTCTCCGGAGGCGATCAAGACCCTGGAAGACCAACTGAGCAAGCTGGGCAAGCTGCTGGGTGATGCATTCGTTATTACCCCCACGCTGGCGGTGCCTGAGTCTTCTACGTGGAATCTCACGCCTGATCGCACCACCAACCCCAAGGGCTATGCCACTGGCACCCCCAGCGCTCCGCCCGGTCTTGCCTGGGTGGGTGAGCGCGGGCCGGAGCTGGTGGCCTTTGGCGGTGGCGAGCGGGTGTTCACGGCTGATGCCAGCCAGCGCTTGGCCAGCGTGCTGAAAGGGCTGCGTGCCACGCAGGATGACATGGGCCTGACCTCCGCCGCGATGGATGCCGCCGAGAACGACTTCTCCGCCGGCGCGGCTATATACCTGCCGGACGGTCGGCAGGTGAATGCGCGGTTTCAGCAGGGCGGCCTGGACGAACTGGCCACCTATGTGCGGCTCGCGAAACTGAGAAAGGGGTGAGCATGTACCACTTGATGCTGGGCGGTGTGCGAATAGCTCACCAGAGCGGCTGGCCAAACGTGACCTATGAGCCAGAGGGCGGTACCTCCAGCGTGCGCCTGAGCGAGGGCAAGCTGGTGGAGATGTCGCACTGGGAAAAGATGCGCATCTCGATCAGTGGTAGCGGGCTGATGGGTGCGGGGCTTGAGGGTGTGGACTTCCGCTCTGACCTGGACCTGTGGAGCATCAAGGCCATGCGCCTGAACACGGCCAGCCTGACAGCTACGCTGACCACCGAGGTGAGGCCCGATGCGCCGGTGTGGTGCGATGCCCTGCTGGAGGATGGCCGCGAGCAGCGCACGCCGGTCACCATGGATGGTCGCGTGGCAACCATCACGCCTGTGGCGGATGCCGTGCAGTACAGCATTGGCTGGCTGCCTCGCTTTACCGTGCGCTGCCGCCGCCCGACTGAAAGCAGTGAAACCCGAACCAATGACTGGCAACTGATCTGCCTTGAGGTGTAACGCATGCTGAACAGCCTCCCGCTCAACAGCGCGCCGCTCAATTCTGTTGCCGTAAGCGATAGCCAAACCATAACCATCCAACCAGGTGGCAGCTTTACCTGGCGCTGGGCCGCCACGCTGGCGGGCGTTGATGTATCGGCCACCCTGGCCGGGCCAATGCGGATCGAGGCCGTAGAGGATGGCGACCGGGTAGCCACGTTTGATCTGTGGCTTGGCCCGGACCCTGTGACTATTGCGGATTACGCCGGCATGGCCGTGACGCTGGACTTTGTGGTGATGGGCGATCCGGTGTTGGCTGTGCGGCTTTTCACTGGCTCACTGGTGCAGCCCGAGTTCGATGTGCTCACCCGCGTGCTCAGCTGCACGGCCACCACGCGCCTGGCTGACACCATCGAGGCCATGCCGATTGAGCTGATCGACGCGCTGGTAGCGGGCCAATGGTCCGTGGATGTATTTGAAGAAACCGCCGGACGTTCGCGCTGGGAGTACGCGCAGGAGCGACTGAGCACCCGCACCGCCAGCCTGTGCGCTGGGCGGGACGGGCAGCCGCGCATTGTGGAGTGGTACCCGGCGGGCACTGCCTATGAGTTCGCCCCCGGCAGCACGGCATACCAGAGCCTGGATATATCGCTGGCCAGCCTGAGCGACACCACCAACGTGGTCGAGCTGGAGATGGACTACCGGTATTCCCGGTACCGAGAGCGCGGGCAGAGCTATAGCTGGCTGAACCCCGCGACGGGCGGCAATACCAGCATCACCGGCTTTAACGCATGGCGTGCCGACAGTACAGAGCTGCCTGACATTCAAATGGTGACGGACGCGGTCGAGAGCGCAGGGTGGTTTATTACCGCGTCAGATTGGTACCGCTTGCCCGGTGACCTGCCAGAGCTGCCGCAGCCCTGGTACAACAAAAATATTGATCTGCTGTTGGGGGCTGACTTCACCACGGCGTTCCGCTGGAGCCAGCGCGCCGTCGAGGCTTACCGGTTCCGGTTGGAGGTTGCGGCCGCCGTGGCGGCGGTGGGAGAGGTCATCACCCGTGACCGCGTGGTGCTGGATACCGACACGGATGCGGACGCGCTGTGGGAGTCCAGCCGCACTAATCCTGCCGCGGTAACAGGCGACGAGCCTATCGATCAGCTGCCGCGCCGCGATCAGCCCCGGCTTGATGTGGCAATCAACACCGCGCTGGCTCGCGCCAGGTCGCAGCTGCTGCAGGCTCAACGGGGTAACCGCGTGAGCTGGCAAGTGCCACTAGGCCATGCGCTGGACGTGGATATCGGCCAAGGCATCAGGTTGGCTGACCGCGCCACTGCGACGGGCGTTGTGGTGGGGCTAACCGCTGAAGGCGACCAGGAGACCGGCTCAGCCATGCTGACCATCACCCTGGCTGTGAGCCGCGGTGAGGCGGAAGCGGTGGCTGATGTGCTGGCCCCGCCAGATCCTCCGGAGTTTGTGGACGTGGTAGCGCCTATCATCAACCCGGTGCTGCCCACGCAACTGATCAAGGATTCGTCCAGCCCGCCCTATAACGAGGAGATGCCCGGGTTTGCCGGCAGCTACTCGATTGGCACCTGGCCTCCGGAGAATCGCTACCCCCGCCGCTTTGCGATTGACGCACCGGAAATACCTGAGCAATGGCGGGACGAAATCACCGCGGAGCGCGCCGTAGTTATCCGCGTTGCGCCCCCTGTTGATGTGCTGGAGATATAAATGGCTACCCCTACTGAACGATCCACGGGCATTCGTGAGCGCCTCAGCGCGCGTTCCAACGGCCTGAGCAGTCGCACCAATGCGCGGGCGGACGGCATACAGGAACGACTTGATGCTCGCCATCAGCGCAAGGCGGGCGAGCTGGTACAGAACCTGCTCGACATGGCCAACCCTGGCAAGCCGCTCCCCACACTCAAGCGCGAAGAGCCCCGCGGCGGCATCCCCCAGCGTCGCGGTTACAGCGAGGTGAACCAACAGCCCGGCACAGGCGGGCAGGGAGGCATTGCCGGCCCCCTGCAGGAACTGGACATCGACCAGCGCGAATACTACGCCCCGCTACTGAGCAGTGACGGCCTGTTTGCGCTGCCGCAGATCAAAATGCTGCAGATGACAGACGGCGGCGGCAATCCGTTCCAGGTGCAGCTGGCTGATCCGCACCCGCCAGAGCCTACGCCATGAGGCGGGCGTTGATGTGGCCCTGGCATGGCCCCGTCGCGAATGGCGCCATCACCCTTACTGATGAAAGCACACGACCTTACCCGCAACCCATCGACACCGTAGGCCCCGACATTTACGCCGGCCCCGGCGATACCCATCTGATCACCGTGCCGGGTATTGACCCCATCACACCGGAAGAAGAGGCTGTTGCGCCCCCTGGCGGCGAGTGGTGGGCCGGGCAGGCGCTGATTACCGGTGCCAGCTTGTACGGCCAGGCGCTGCGAGGCTGGATCTACCAGGCCGAGGACGGCAGCCGCTGGCGTGTTCATATCCGCAATGCGGTGGTGAGTGCCTCGGACACGGTGGGCGAGTTTGTTACCCGGCGCTTTGGCGAGTGGCATGTAGAGCCGCAGGAGAAGGTGCAGGGGTTTGCGTTGGGCTATGGTCGTGCAACAGGGGCAGATGCGGCCAAGGTGTTTGCTGACCTGCGCTCATCCGCCAACGGTGTATTGCGCCTGCATAGCGTCAGCTCCACTGGCCGGCATGCCGTGTTGGCCCTGGCAGCGTATCAAAGCGCCAACGTCTCACCTCTGGACAAGAAGCCGCGGCCCTACCGTTTCTACCTGTGCAGCGTGACGGGTACCGGCGCCGATCTGTTGGTGAACGTCAGCCTGCTTTATGACATCGCGGACATTCGGCCAGCCAGCATATTCACCGAGCCGCCCATTGATAACCGTATCCTGGGTTATGTGCTGGGCCCTGAAGTGGCGCGCTCCCCGGCGACGGAAGACGGGGTGTATGTGGGCGACCGCGTGACCTATGATTTTGCAACCGAGGTGCTGACCGGGCCCGGTGGCGGCACGGACGTACCCCGCGCCGGCGAGTACACCGAGCATTACCGCTGGATGTGGGCTGTGCGCTTTGCTGATGAAACCCCGGTGCCGGTTTACTTCCACCTCGGGCTGGTCAGTCAGGTTACGAACAACGGCCTTCAGTGGGAGACCGCCACCCAGCGCGTGCAGGTTGAGCGCACAGACGGCACCACTCAGATAGAGGTATTGGGCCTGGCTCAGTTGGCTGGTACCAGGGTGGCCAACACGGATGCGGTATTTGAAACAGAGGGCGCTGCGCAGAACTGGATTCAGCCGCTGCCCTGCAGCGTGACCAGTACCGTGTCTGGCGATGTGGTCAGCAATGTGTATCTGGTGGGCAGCGAGACAGCAACGGTCGGCGGCCAGGATCTGGAGAATCTAGGCAGGCCGCCTGGGGCGCTGTTGACCGGCGACAACCTCAGCCGTCGCCCGATCGCGCAGGTATTCGCTGGCCCGAAAGACTCGCAGCTGGGCTCTGAAATCAACGTGCAGTACCTGCTCGACCTGTTCAGCAACAACTGCATGGGCCTCAGCACGCGCAGCACCAGCACCGCCGGCAGCTATGTCGGCGCCCTGACGCCAGACGGACTCAAAACCAGCACCGGCACCTGGTCCGAAACCAACCTGTTGCAGTACGGCAGCTACAACCCCAAAACCGGGCAGATCATCATCGCCGCCCCCACGCCCGTCAACTGGATATAACCATGCAGAAATTCGCGAACAACTGGGCGACTGTGCTGAGCGCGCCCCTGGCCAGCACAGACAACACCCTGACCGTGCCCACCGCCCAGGCGGACAAGCTGACGTTTGCCTCTGGCGATTACTACGACCTGACGATTGACCCGAACGGTGACGCCCCTGAGATCCTGCGCATCACCGGCAAGAGTGGCGGGGTGCTGACGATTGGCTCACGCGCTCGCGAGGGCACTGTCACGCCTGGCAGCTGGGCGGCGGATACCGTAATTGCTTGCACTGTGACGGCGGCATTTGCTGAGCTGATACAGCAGGGCGGCGCCTCCGCAGGATCGCCTGCGATTTTGGTAGACGAGGAGGCCGGTACTTTTGCCGTGCCCGCGGGCGCTGCCAACGTATGCGTATTTATGGGCCTGGGTGATGTTGTTTTGGATCTGCCTGTCCCGTCTGCGGGGCAGGGTCATTCGTTCGATCTGTATGTGTCGGGCGGCGCCGAAGCTGGGGATCTTCGATTGCGACTAACCGGGGGGCCGATTTCTATTCTGGGTGGGCCGGCATTTCAAAGCGGTAACGACCTGAACGGGGACTTGGTCATCACTCCCAGCAGCGATTATTTCTATGGCCGAGTTGTATTGAGTAGCGCCTCTACCGAGGTGTCGTTCGGCCTGTTCCTACTGACCTCGGACTCTGCGTGGTTTGCCCTGACGCCCCCGGACCCGCAACCCAACTGAGCAACAACCCGCCTACAGTAACGGAGACACCCATGCAGCCTACCCAGCTCGCACTTGTGATTCATAAGGGCGCGACCTTCCGTGCCCTTCTGCGCGTCATGCAGCCGACGCCCGAATACCGCGATATCACCACCATCAGCCCCACCGCCCCGTTGCGCCTGACCGTAGACCACGGACTGCCGACCGACTGGCCGATCTGGATCGAGCTGGTCCGCCAGTTGCCAGCCCTGAACCGTGCGCTGCCTCAGGAGAGGCCGCACTTCGCGCGGATGGTGGATGCCGAAACGCTGGAGATCAGCACCATCAATGCCACTGGCAGCAAGGCCTCTGGCGGCCAGATCGTGTACTACCCACCCCTGCCGCTGACCGGTGCCACTGCAGAGCTGACCCTGTATGAGAAGGGCGCGGCTGTGGGCACCTTGCCGGTGACCGTGGATGCGGGTGGCTGGGTAGATGTGGTGCTGACCGATGAGCAGACCGAGGCGCTGGAGTGGAGCGCGCTCGAGTACACGCTCGACGTGCAGCTGGGATCGACTGACGTGCTGCGGGTTTATGCGGGCAAGGTGACTGCCATTGCGGCAGGAACTGCTCCGGCCACCTGTCAGGGCTTTGCTGTGATTGGTGGGGACCGTGGGCCTGCCGGGCCAGCAGGCGAACCCGGCCCGGCCTTCCAGGTCGACGCCACTGGGCTGCTCGCTGATCGCTCCGCACACGACGGCGAGGATCTGAACTTCTCGTACCTGGCAACGGACAACGGGATGCTGTACTTCCGGATCGCTGGTGGCGGATGGTCAGACGGCACACCGTTTCAAGGTCCGCCCGGCGAAGCCGGACCAGCAGGCCCGATGGGTCCGGCTGGGGCCCAGGGCCCGGCGGGTGCTGATGGTGCGCAGGGCGCGCCAGGACCACAGGGTCTGCCGGGCCCGGAAGGACCAGTTGGGCCAGCAGGCCCGCCAGGTGCTCAGGGTTTGCAGGGTGAAGCCGGCCCCCCAGGTCCGGAGGGGCCGATTGGCCCGCAAGGTCCGCAAGGTGAAACCGGTGCGGGCCTCGCAATACTGGGTAGTTTGGATTCGATCGCCGAGCTACCCGGCACAGGCATCCAAGGCGATGCCTATATCATCAATGGCGACCTTTGGGTGTGGGCGACTGCGTCTTCTGACTGGGTCAATGCTGGAAACATTCAGGGCCCGCAAGGTATACAGGGCGAAGACGGTGAATCAGGCCCGCAAGGGCCAGCCGGGCCGCAGGGCATCCAGGGCGAAGTGGGGCCGACCGGGCCGACCGGGCCCGAGGGCCCGCAGGGTGTTCAAGGTGTTCAAGGCCCAGCAGGCTCCGCAGGTCCTGCCGGAGAGGATGGACGAGAAGTCGAGCTTCGCAACGACGGGACCCACCTCCAGTGGCGTTACTTGGGGGATGTAACATGGATAAACCTGGCGGCGCTATCGGATCTGGGTAGCGGCGGTGGCGGCGGTGGTTTTACTGCGGTTTATGGTAAAGCGACCAACTCGGCAAACGTAAGTGTTCCAAGCGGAACATTCACTGAGGTCACGCTAAACACCACAGTGCATGAAGCCGGTGGTGAGATACATAATCCAGCGTCAAATCCCGGACGCCTTACGGTCCCGGCAGGCCAGGGCGGAGCATATATCATCGGTGCGGGTGTCTTTTTGTCGGCTAGCAGTTCAGGACGTCGAGTGCTCCGGGTTCAGAAGAACGGCAGCTCTGACATAGTGCGGCAAGATATTTCACCTGTAACTGTACCCACTGCTCCTACTGGGCTTGTTTGTAGTTCTGTCGTTACTTTAGCGGCTGGAGACTACATCACATGCCAGGCATTCCAAGATTCCGGCAGTACCTTACAGGTTATGGTATTGGATTTTTCTCCGATGCTCTGGATGGCGAGGGTAGGATAATGATGGCGAGCATCGTACTGACCGATATTGACCACTGTTCAGGTATAGCCGTATTAGCAGGCCAGCCAGATATTGAAAAATACTGGTTGTCAGGAAATGTTCTGTTTGTGGCTGATGTGCCCCAAGAATCTCTTGAACAGGCTCAAGCACAGTACAGCCCATTTCAGTCGATGAAGACGCAAACGATAGAAAAAAATAACTCACTTTTTGAGCAGGCCATGCTGGCCTTGACCGCAGACTACCCGCCAAGCGAAATCAGCAGCTGGGAGCGGCAGCGGGCCGAGGCACTGGCATGGCAGGCGGACCATGCCGCACCTACGCCATGGATCGACATTGCTGCCCAGGTGCGCGGAGTGCCGCGCGCGGAGTACCTGCAGCGCACTGTCGCCAAAGTACAGTTGTTCGCCCAGGCCAGTGCATTTCTGGTTGGGCGGCGGCAGGCGATTGATGACGCGATAAGGCGGGCCACTACCATGGCAGAGCTTGAAGCGATCCGGATCGACTACACGCTGCCGGGGGCCGCGTAAGTTCTTCGGCGTTGCTCTGTTCGGGCCATGGACCCATAACGCGCTGTGCCGGATCAAGATGGCACGCATCCAGCTGGAGCTGCAGGCGTACAAGGTTCACGTCAAGATCGGCGTAGGGCCGGGGCTGCCGTATCGGGACCGTGAGTTCGCGATCAATGCGATGGTAGGGCATGGAATGGATGCGAAGGATGCGCGGCGGGCGCTGGGGTAGGCCTAAAAACCGGGACTGCTTAACCCGGCACAACAAGGATGCCGCCTTTGAACACGGCACAGGGATAGTAGCGTAAGCGGGTAGGGCGGGGAGTGACGGGGTTCACGTCTCTGACTTGGGGGAAATTTGGTGCGATAGATTCCCCCAGAATCCCCTAAGCACGCTATAGCATCATCAGGATAGATGCGGTTCTAGGGCCTTGCAGCATATCGCAGTCCCGCAGAATAGGGGGTGCAAACGGATTCGAAATCCGTCCCCCAGAGATTCATTCCCATCAAATCAAATCGTAGACAAAAAAGGATGTTGCTGAAACAGGACCGAGGTCATGCATTGCCATTTGTGTGGGCAGGGAACTGGTCGGGTTTGGTCTCGGCTTTTTTGGCTACATGGGTGTTGAGCTCTGTAAAGTACTCGTAATGGGAAATAGAGGCTTCTTGCAATAGCGCGATTAAGTCCAGTGTAATGCACGTCGCCATGCCTATCTCAGCCATTATCTTTTCTCGCATGGCTCCATAGAACCAAAGCCTCAAGGGGTCTTCTGTCGTTTTGAAAAAGGCAAAGCAGTTGTAGGTAGCGATCCATAGAGTTGTTAGTTCCGTCTGAGCTTTGCCGTAGCTGTATCCTGAGGTTAATTCCTCGGTTATATCTGAGTCAGAGAATGTCTGGTACGCCCCTATAACATCCTTGCTGTCTTGCTCGCTTAGACGTCTCAGCAGGGTTTGAAGAACATTGTCTAGCCTTTCGCGTGACGTGTTTTGTACGTGCTGCTCATGCAGGAACGATTGCTGCTCCCGTTGCAGGGTGTGTTGAGCTTTAAGGGTTTGGTGTTGCTGCCAAAGGATCCCAAGGGTAAGTAAGCCTAGCAGTGGTGCGTAAATCCCTGCCATAGCAGAACCCATCTCTGCCCACTGCCCATGGTCTGATGTGATCCTCCAGCCAAAGTGCCAGATGTAGATGGCGATCGGCGCGAGCAGTGCGGCACCGGCGGCAAGAATGGCTAGGGCGAGCTTGAAACGTTTCATGCGGGGCTTCCATGCGGTGGCAGAGTTGCAAGCCTAGCATGCAGGGCTGTGGACAGGTTGTCCCCAAGCAGTTGAGGTCAGATGAGGTTTAATTGCATCCTGCAGCGGCTGGTTTGCGCTGAAGCTCGCCACTACCCATACTCGTTGGATATTAAACGGGTGGACGAATCATGCTAAAAGCAGCAAGGGCAGAGCTGAGAGCGGCGAAAAATGCGCTCGAGCACATGAGTAATGCGGAAAGTTTTGAAGAGTATGAAGACTATTGGAGACAGCTTTTGAACTGTCTTGAGAAGTGTTGGAACAAAGCTGAAAGAGGTTGTCAGCATGTTCGGGATCAGTTTCAGCCATGGCAAGGCAGAACCCAAAACCTACGGAAAAAAGACATGCTGCTTCGCTATCTGAAGCAGGCGCGGGATGCGGATAATCACTCTATTCAAGAGCTTGCGGAGCACAGGCCGGGCGGAACAGGGCTCGGATTTCCGAACGGCTCAGGCCATATTAAAAGGCTGGAAATAGTGAACGGTGAGATTGTCCATTACGAGGGCGATCCTGTAACCCTCACGCACTATCCTTCCAGGCTTCTGGTAAAAAGCGTCGTTAATTCCGGCAAGTGGTATAACCCGCCAACTAGCCATCTGGAAAAGCCTTTGAACTCGGCTGACCCTCGGATTCTAGGGAAGCTTGGGATCGAGTTTTACGAGCGATTCATAGATGAGGCTGAAACGAAATTTTTCTAACTGACTAGCAGATTGACCGGGGTCAAGGCATGACCGTGGTCAAATCTTGCCTTTTGCCTGAGTAATCGGCTGGTCCTGGTTCGGCGATGCGGACGAATCGTCATAGATTATTAGCTCTTCCCGCAATACAAGGATCTCCCTAGGGGCGTCGATACCAATGCGAGCGCACTGGCCATCGGTGTCGAGTATCTCAAGTATCACGTTGTCGCCTATATAAATGCGCTCGCCGATCCGGCGGGTGAGTGCAAACATGGTCTGAATTCCTTTTCAAAAAGCATGAGCATGCCATCGGCCGGCTCGGTTGTCTGCGAACGGGATCTCATTCTGGCCGGCACAGCCAGCTTTGAGCATAAGCCGCCCCGTCGACGAGCTCAATGCCGGAGATTACAAAAGCGTTGGGCGCCATGGATTGCGCGCTCGCGTCCAGTAGGTCAGGTATCTGCGGTTCATTCAGCGGCATCGCGCCCTTCAGCATGGCGATGATGGAAGCGCGGCCGAGTGCACAGCTCTCGTGGTTGATGCGCACGTCACCGCGGATCTCTTCTGCTTTTCGTAGTTGGTCGGGGGTGAGCGGTACGCCCTGGGCTCGCATGCGCCTAACGAGAAAGATCATAGTGTTGGTCAATATGCTGTATGGATGTACAGCATATTGAATGAGGCAGGAAAATCAATCTGTTTGATTCTGGGCAGCCCGGCTGCGTAGGCGGTCTGCAGCCGGGCCTGTTCGGCTGGGCTTATCCTCCGTATTCGTGATGGATGACCTGATCTTTCTCGACATCCTGCAGGCTGTCCCACTCGCAGTCTTGGGGTTCTGCTGAGGCGTCGAGTGGCGGGTAATAGCCGCTGACTCGCCCGGCCCAGGTGGCTCCTGATTGTGATTTGAGTGTTATCTGGATTTGCCCTTGGTGCTCGTCTGACTCCACGAAGACGCGGTCTCCAGACTGAAGGCCGCGGTCAATTTTTGCGTCTTGATCCATTCCAGTCGACATCGTAGTGGCTTTCTTAAAGATCATGCTGAGTGCTCCTGCGTTTAGAGGGAGCAGGTGACGCTATGTGACTGAATGAGGGGTGCAATGGTTAATAAGTGCTTTGCAAGCTCGATGAGGCTGGTGAGGAGCCTGGTCAGGAGGATCAGCCTTTTGAGTGTGTGTTCGTTCATAAGTACCTCAGATTGGCGAGAGCGGGATGCTTTCTTCCGGCTAGGGTGACTTTTTATTTCCGGCTGCTGATCGGTCGGAACCCGACTCAATATGTGCCCGCTTCGGCGGGCTTTTTTATGCCTGCAATTCAGGAGCAACCCATGCAAACGAGAACACTCTTCATCAGCGCCGGCCACTCCGACGCTGACCCTGGTGCTGTGGGGAATGGCTATACCGAGGCCGATATCGTGCTGGAGTTTCGGGACCTGCTCGCCGGCGCGCTGCGCGCCCGGGGTGTTGAGTTCAGCAAGGATGGTGAGCCCGGCCAGAACCTGCCGCTGTCCAAGGCATGGCGGCTGGCGGCCACGCAAGATATTGCCCTGGAGTTCCACTGCAACGCATTCCGCGCGGCAACGGCCACGGGCGTGGAGACACTGAGCTGGCCAGGCCAGATGGATCTCGGCGGGCGC
>NZ_VTTI01000039.1 GCF_008641105.1 Halopseudomonas salina | reverse complement strand
GTTTCTTGGTCATGACACACCTCCTGCTAGGGGCTACCTAACTATAGAAGGTGTCTACTGGTTGTGGGTAACTCGGAAACTTAACGCCCGGCACACGTGCCGGTTTGTAGCCGCGAAGCGGCGGAGAAGCGGTCACCGTGATGCCGATTGTTATGGGGATTTGGCAACATTGTTTAATTGTTCTTCCGGAAATCAGAGTAATCTGGAACTGCTATTTTTTCTTGAGTTGGCTTGTGGAAAATAGCTAGATGTAATTCGACGAACCTCCCCCCTTTGGAATAGCCACAGTAGAGATCAACGACAAAACTCTCAGATTCAAACTGTGGGGTCTCCCCAGCAAGGCCGGGGATTCTGGCTAATACGACCTTTTGAGCAAGATCTCGATCAAAATTACAAGCCTCCAAGTCTGCATATGCACGGGAGGTTTGCACAGAGTAGATTAGGCTCGTTTCAGCGAGCAAAACGATTTCCTGGTCAAAGAACATTGAAAGGCCGGCATCAGATGGCATTGGCGCCTTAAAGCCTTTCAACGCAAGCGGTAAGGGAAAATCATCCTCGTTTAGTGGCGCGATGGGGTACTCCTGCCCATAGCCGATTGTAAATGGGTTTGTATGCTTAGAGTCTTCAGTAGTGTTAGCCGCTAGATTAGAAGGCGGTTTCGGTGAGGTAGATTCCTCTGCTGGCGAGCAACCAATCGAGAAAACAATAAAAAAAATGGCACACAAACCTAAATTGGCTTTACTGCAAACTACTCTCACGACTCGGTAATCCACTTAGAATCTCCCATAACGCAGAGCTTTGCGGCAATTTTGTAGCCGCGAAGCGGTGAAGAAATTGTCCGACAAGAGCGACTTGTTAAGCCT
>NZ_VTTI01000038.1:0-320 GCF_008641105.1 Halopseudomonas salina | reverse complement strand
ATTGCAATTGTTGGTCTTAAACGAGGAATTCCTAGTAAACGCGAGTCATCAGCTCGCATTGACTACGTCCCTGCCCTTTGTACACACCGCCCGTCGCTCCTACCGATTGAATGGTCCGGTGAAGTGTTCGGATCGCGGCGACGTGGGCGGTTCGCTGCCCGCGACGTCGCGAGAAGTCCACTGAACCTTATCATTTAGAGGAAGGAGAAGTCGTAACAAGGTTTCCGTAGGTGAACCTGCGGAAGGATCATTGTCGAAACCTGCAAAGCAGACCGCGAACACGTTAATAACCACATTGGGGCCACGGCGTTTGGGGCGGA
>NZ_VTTI01000037.1 GCF_008641105.1 Halopseudomonas salina | reverse complement strand
CTAGTTCGCGTGGAGCCAACCTTGAAATACCACCCTGGCAACTTTGAGGTTCTAACTCTGGTCCGTTATCCGGATCGAGGACAGTGTATGGTGGGTAGTTTGACTGGGGCGGTCTCCTCCCAAAGAGTAACGGAGGAGTACGAAGGTGCACTCAGCACGGTCGGAAATCGTGCGTAGAGTATAAAGGCAAAAGTGCGCTTGACTGCGAGACCCACACGTCGAGCAGGTACGAAAGTAGGTCTTAGTGATCCGGTGGTTCTGTATGGAAGGGCCATCGCTCAACGGATAAAAGGTACTCCGGGGATAACAGGCTGATACCGCCCAAGAGTTCATATCGACGGCGGTGTTTGGCACCTCGATGTCGGCTCATCACATCCTGGGGCTGAAGCCGGTCCCAAGGGTATGGCTGTTCGCCATTTAAAGTGGTACGCGAGCTGGGTTTAGAACGTCGTGAGACAGTTCGGTCCCTATCTGCCGTGGACGTTTGAGATTTGAGAGGGGCTGCTCCTAGTACGAGAGGACCGGAGTGGACGAACCTCTGGTGTTCCGGTTGTCACGCCAGTGGCATTGCCGGGTAGCTACGTTCGGGAAAGATAACCGCTGAAAGCATCTAAGCGGGAAACTTGCCTCAAGATGAGATCTCACCGGGAGCTTGACTCCCCTAAAGGGCCGTCGAAGACTACGACGTTGATAGGCTGGGTGTGTAAGCGTTGCAAGGCGTTGAGCTAACCAGTACTAATTGCCCGTGTGGCTTGACCATATAACACCCAAGCAATTTGGTGTGGTCATGACACCGATGAACGACAGTCTGGAACTGCATGAGATCCAGGTTACCAAGCTAAATCTATACAACTATCACCGCCCACCCCCTTTACGCCGTGTGGCTAACGCCCCACAGCAACGAATTGCTTGACGACCATAGAGCATTGGAACCACCTGATCCCATCCCGAACTCAGAAGTGAAACGATGCATCGCCGATGGTAGTGTGAGGTTTCCTCATGTGAGAGTAGGTCATCGTCAAGCGCTTATACTGAAACGCCCCGCCTGGAAACAGCGCGGGG
>NZ_VTTI01000036.1 GCF_008641105.1 Halopseudomonas salina | reverse complement strand
GTGGGCACCATCGGTCACGTCGACCATGGCAAGACCACTCTGACAGCGGCATTGACCAAGGTTTGCGCTGAATCCTACGGCGGTTCCGCCCGTGGTTTCGACCAGATCGACAACGCGCCGGAAGAAAAGGCCCGTGGTATCACCATCAACACCTCGCACGTAGAGTACGATTCTCCGACTCGTCACTACGCGCACGTTGATTGCCCTGGCCACGCTGACTATGTGAAGAACATGATCACCGGTGCTGCGCAGATGGACGGCGCTATCCTGGTCTGTTCCGCTGCTGACGGCCCTATGCCGCAGACTCGCGAGCACATCCTGTTGTCCCGTCAGGTTGGTGTACCTTACATCGTCGTGTTCCTGAACAAGGCTGACATGGTCGATGACGAAGAGCTGCTGGAACTGGTAGAAATGGAAGTGCGCGAGCTCCTCAGCGCCTACGATTTCCCTGGTGACGACACGCCGATCATTATCGGTTCTGCGTTGATGGCCCTGAAGGGTGAAGACGACAACGAAATGGGCGTTACTGCTGTTCGTAAGCTGGTCGAGACTCTGGATGCCTACATCCCAGAGCCCGAGCGTGCTATTGACAAGCCGTTCCTGATGCCAATCGAAGACGTGTTCTCCATCTCCGGTCGCGGTACTGTTGTGACTGGTCGTGTCGAGCGCGGCATCGTCAAGGTCCAGGAAGAAGTCGAGATCGTCGGCATCAAGGACACCGTCAAGACTACCTGTACCGGTGTCGAGATGTTCCGCAAGCTGCTTGACGAAGGCCGTGCTGGCGAGAACGTTGGTGTTCTGCTGCGTGGTACCAAGCGTGAAGACGTAGAGCGTGGTCAGGTACTGGCCAAGCCGGGCACCATCAAGCCGCACACACAGTTCGAAGCTGAAGTGTACGTGCTGGGCAAGGATGAAGGCGGTCGTCACACTCCGTTCTTCAAGGGTTACCGCCCACAGTTCTACTTCCGTACTACTGACGTGACCGGTTCGTGCGAGCTGCCGGAAGGCGTTGAGATGGTCATGCCTGGCGATAACGTCAAGCTGGTCGTCACTCTGATCGCTCCGATCGCCATGGAAGATGGTCTGCGCTTCGCGATTCGCGAAGGCGGCCGTACCGTTGGTGCCGGCGTGGTTGCCAAGATTAT
>NZ_VTTI01000035.1:905-1189 GCF_008641105.1 Halopseudomonas salina | reverse complement strand
CGGTTGAAGCTGGCAGATGGCGTGTTCGACGCCTCGACGCTGAGCCAGAACCGGCGTCGGCGCTTCAGCGACACATCGGTGGCCCAGGATATCTTCGACCATATCGTCGAACAGGCGATCGCCCACAAGCTGGTAGACGGCACGGTGCTTTATACCGACTCGACGCATCTGAAGGCCAATGCCAACAAGGGCAAGTACGATCTTGCCATGATCGAGAAGTCGCGTGCCGACTATTGGGCCGATCTCGACCGGGCGATCGAGGCTGAGCGGGCGCTGCATGGGCA
>NZ_VTTI01000035.1:0-257 GCF_008641105.1 Halopseudomonas salina | reverse complement strand
ATCGGCTGGACCGGCAGCGGCATCGCTTCGACTTCGATGTGAAGGCGGTCGGGCTCGATGCCGGCTATGCCACATCCGGCATCGCCAAGGGTCTTGAAGATCGCACTATTCTCGGCGTCACCGGCTACCGCAATCCGACGCCGCCCAAGGCCGGCATGATGCGCAAGTCGAAATTCGACTATGAGCCCGAGACAGACGGCTACCGCTGCCCCGAAGGTCAGCTCTTGACCTATGCCACCACCGACCGCAACGGCTAC
>NZ_VTTI01000034.1 GCF_008641105.1 Halopseudomonas salina | reverse complement strand
CACATGCTCCACCGCTTGTGCGGGCCCCCGTCAATTCATTTGAGTTTTAATCTTGCGACCGTACTCCCCAGGCGGTCAACTTAGTGCGTTAGCTGCGCCACTAAGAACTCAAGGTTCCCAACGGCTAGTTGACATCGTTTACGGCGTGGACTACCAGGGTATCTAATCCTGTTTGCTCCCCACGCTTTCGCACCTCAGTGTCAGTACCAGTCCAGGTAGTCGCCTTCGCCACTGGTGTTCCTTCCTATATCTACGCATTTCACCGCTACACAGGAAATTCCACTACCCTCTACCGTACTCTAGCTAAGCAGTTATGGATGCAGTTCCCAGGTTGAGCCCGGGGATTTCACACCCATCTTACTTAGCCACCTACGCGCGCTTTACGCCCAGTAATTCCGATTAACGCTTGCACCCTCTGTATTACCGCGGCTGCTGGCACAGAGTTAGCCGGTGCTTATTCTGTCGGTAACGTCAAGACTGATACGTATTAAGCATCAGCCCTTCCTCCCAACTTAAAGTGCTTTACAATCCGAAGACCTTCTTCACACACGCGGCATGGCTGGATCAGGGTTTCCCCCATTGTCCAATATTCCCCACTGCTGCCTCCCGTAGGAGTCTGGACCGTGTCTCAGTTCCAGTGTGACTGATCATCCTCTCAGACCAGTTACGGATCGCAGCCTTGGTGAGCCGTTACCTCACCAACAAGCTAATCCGACCTGGGCTCATCTGATAGCGCAAGGTCCGAAGATCCCCTGCTTTCTCCCGTAGGACGTATGCGGTATTAGCGTCCGTTTCCGAACGTTATCCCCCACTATCAGGCAGATTCCCAGGTATTACTCACCCGTCCGCCGCTCTCAAGAGAAGCAAGCTTCTCTCTACCGCTCGACTTGCATGTGTTAGGCCTGCCGCCAGCGTTCAATCTGAGCCATGATCAAACTCTTCAGTTTCAAACTGATTGGGTTTTGAAAAAACCCTAAACTTGGCTCAGCTTTATTACAAAAAACTCAGTGAATTCACAGAGTAACTTGCTTAGGCTGAAAATCTTTCGATCATCAAACCTCAAGGCAAGCACCCACACGAATTACTTGATTCACATTGTTAAAGAGCGTTTCGGTTCGCGTCTCCGCTTAACCAAGGTGGCGTATATTACGCTAACCTTCTAATCTGTCAAGCATTTTTGTGAGAAGTTGTTCATCACGTTT
>NZ_VTTI01000033.1 GCF_008641105.1 Halopseudomonas salina | reverse complement strand
TGGTCCTGCCCACAAAAAGTAGACACTGTTATGCGCATCTGCGCTCAAACTCTGCTGGACTGATATTGCCGAGAGCAGAGTGTCGTCGTTTGCGGTTATAAAAAATCTCAATGTACTCGAAGATACCGGATCGGACTTCTTCCATCGACCCATATTGCTCCGCATAGATCAGCTCTACCTTGAGACGGCTGTAGAAGGACTCCATTACCGCATTATCCCAGCAGTTACCCTGACGGCTCATACTGGGTAGGCAGCCGCTTGATCTGACCAGATCCAGATACTTCACCGAGCGAAACTGAACGCCGCGGTCTGAGTGGATGATCAGCCCAGGATTAACCTCTCTGCGTGAGAAGGCCATCGTGAGCGTATCCAATACCAGCTTCTCGGTCATTGAAGTATCGAGCTTCCAGCCAACGATGGCTCGAGAATAAAGGTCCATGACGGTGGCCAGGTACGCCCAGCTGCCTTTGACCCAGATGTAGGTGATGTCCGTTACCCATTTCTGGTTTGGGGCTTCTGCGTGAAAGCGACGCCGCAGCCGGTTCTCTTCCACGTTGATCATCGTCGGACTGGCCGGGCGGTAGTGAAAGCCCTTCCCGTTTCGAGCCCGGATTCCGCGGTAGCGCATGATGTTGGCTACAAAGTTCTTCGAACAAGGCAGCCCTGCATCCTTCAACTCATGAGCCAGCCTGGGCGCGCCATAGCGCGCCTTGTACTCTGCAAACAGCTCAACCACCTTGCCTTCGATCTGCTCGCGCCGTAGCTGCCTAGGGGAGGGCTTACGGTTGTGCCACTTATAGAATCCAGAGCGGGAGACGTTCAGTGCACGGCACATCAGCGTAACCGGGTACTGCCCCAGATACTCTGCGATGACCACGTACTTCACTCCTGGAGCTTCGCGAAGTACGCCGCAGCCTTTTTTAGGAATTCGTTTTCCTTCAAGGCGTCGTTCAATTCACGCTTTAGACGTCGGACCTCTGCAGATTCCTTCTTGGAGTAATCGACGCCATCGACGCTGTTGAACTGCTTCTCGGACAGTCGGGTGAACTGCCGTCGCCAGTTGTAGATTTGACCGGGATGCAGTCCCAGTTCTTTGGCGACGGATGCTGCGGTGTTACCTGGCTGCTCCGATCGACGTATCGCTTCCCTGCGAAACTCCTCGGTATATGCCTGTCGTTTCTTGGTCATGACACACCTCCTGCTAGGGGCTACCTAACTATAGAAGGTGTCTACTGGTTGTGGGTAACTCGGA
>NZ_VTTI01000032.1 GCF_008641105.1 Halopseudomonas salina | reverse complement strand
GGTACTAACCGGGCACATGGGTTACAGATCAAACCGGGCACATAGGTAACAGGTGATAGCGTATTGGCCTCAATAAGGAGGGGCCAATGAACTGGAAAGTGACCTGTACCATGGGCGAGAGAACTGCTTTTATCGAGGCTTGGCTCAGCCGCAGATTCACCACCACAGAGCTATGTGTGCGATTTGGTATTTCGCGCAAAACAGGGCATAAGTGGATTAATCGTTTCAAGTCTTTGGGGATGACGGGGCTGGAGGATGAGAGCCGTGCTCGGCATAGCCAAAGACACCAAACGGCTGATGCGGTTGTCGCTCGGATATTGGAACTGAAGAACCAATATCCGGACTGGGGGCCCGTTACGATTCGTTCATCACTCCATCGTGAAAACCCTTGCGCTCATTGGCCTGCCTCCAGCACGGTGGGTGAGATTCTCAAGGCACATGGTCTGGTGAAGCGAAGACGACCACGTCGGAAAACGCCACCACAGACGCAACCTCTGGGTCATGCACTAGGTCCAAATGACGTATGGAGCGCCGACTTTAAAGGCCAGTTCCGCCTGGGCAACGGCCAGCTCTGTTACCCGCTGACCATTTCAGACAATTACAGCCGGCTCCTGATCACCTGCAGAGGGTTGCAAAGCCCCAAGCTTGAGCCATCTATCGCGCTTTACCGTCAGGCTTTCCTGGACTACGGACTGCCTCGAGCTATACGCACTGATAACGGCTGGCCGTTTGCGATGACTACTTTGGGTGGCCTCACTCCGCTCTCCATTTGGCTTATCAAACTGGGCATTTATCCCGAGCGAATTGCCTCGGGGAAACCGCAGCAGAACGGCCGCCATGAACGCATGCACCGCACCCTGAAAGCCGCTACTGCTAAGCCGCCAAAAGACGATATGGAAGCTCAGCAAAGGGCATTTGATCAGTTTGTGCGTGAATATAACTACGAAAGACCACATCAGAGTCTTGGGCTGGGAATCTGTCCGATCGATGTCCATACGCCCTCACCACGAGCTTTTCCGAAGACGATACCTGAGGTTGAATATCCATCAGGATACGCGGTGAGAAAGGTAAAACATGGTGGCTATATCAAGCTCCATGGAGAGCCGATTTACACGACCCGGCAACTGGTGGGGGAATATATTGGGCTGGAACCACTGGAGTTCGATCGTTGGCAATTGTATTTTGGCGAGGTATGCCTAGGCGTGGTTGATGAACGCCGGGGACGAGTAATACGGCCAACATAGGTGTTACCTATGTGGCCGGTTTGTGGTGTTACCTATGTGACCGGCTCAACA
>NZ_VTTI01000031.1 GCF_008641105.1 Halopseudomonas salina | reverse complement strand
GAAAGCAAGGAATGTCCCGATCCAAAAATGCTTAACTGTAGACTTGTTAACTACGTCCATTGTGCTCACATATAACGTGTGAACTCATGGGCCGGTTTGTAGCCGCGGAGCGGCGGAGAAGCGGTCCCATGCAGTGATTGGTTATGTGTTTTAGGTGGCATAAAAATGAAAACCAAAGCTAATAACTAAGCAAAAAATGGTTGAAACCAAAATCAGCCCTACAGCTTTTACAGGGACTTCTGCTACTGGGTGCCTATATTTCTGCAGCCGGCCAAACACAGTCGTATGAGTTCGTAATCCGTACGGTGCGAACACCATGAAATAGCCTATAGAACCTACAGCGATCGAAAATCCAAGCCATGCAAAGGCATTTGAGACGGTAACTTCGTTTATGGCATATATAATGGCCACGAAAATCGTCGAAATTAATAGTAGTGCGTAGATGGCGCTTTTCATCTGCTTTTACACATAACGTTTGACGTGAGGGGCGGCCGGAGCCGCAGGCGGAGGGAACCCAAAACGCAGCTTTGGGACGTCCCTCTCGACGGAATTGTTAGACAGCGCTGCGCTCATAAATCTCACGATCCAACACCCTATCTGCAGATAAGCCTTCGATGGCTCTGTTTTCGCTCGGCAGTGACTGAATAAATTTCACTACATCGGAAGGTGGTGTCATGTAATTCAAACTGATTGAACCATCGTTGTTCTGTGTTCCGTGCTTAAGCAAGACTGGTAGTGCCTTATCCCATTCGACGAATGTTGTATCTTCTTTCTTGCGGAAGAACTTTGTAGGTGCTAGTTCTTTGCGGGGAACGCAAAGGTAATCGACGCGTGTGACGACCACGGAAATGCCATCGGGCCATACAGCAGCTGTTACGGGTGATCCACTCAAGTTCAAAAACATGATGCGGGGAACGAATTTTGACTCCCCAACACGTGCCTGCACTTGAGAGCGCGACCAGTTCCACCTCCATGCGTTCTGAAGTTGTTCAGCGGGAAGGTGAGAAACACCGCTTCGGTTGTTTTCATCTTTCAGGAAGGATGCGTATCCGAATTCGTTTCCGAAATTCCATCCAGACAAGAGCTTTTCTGCCTTGTATTCACCTTCGCCCATGCCTTTCATTTGCGGGTCAGAGACGAGAAAATCGAAGTGTTTGACGAACGCAGTTACCTCGGGTTCTGCTTCAAAGATGAAGTAACTTGGCCGTAGGTAGTTAATATTTAGCGCGACAGGAAAATGCTCAAGTGGCTCATCGTCATCGTAATCTTCTTCGCTCCGCTGCTCTGTTTGAAGCTCAAATACGAAATAGACCCCAGTATCCTCATTGCCGTACCACGCCTGGGCACCCTCACATTTGTAGTTTGGCCGATCACGGAAGTAGGAGTGAAAGAGTTCATCACTGAAGGAATCGTTTCGAGGTTTGAAGTATAGGTCGTAACTCATATAGGTAATCTCTAACGCAGAGCTTTGCGGCAATTTTGTAGCCGCGAAGCGGTGAAGAAATTGTCCGACAAGAGCGACTTGTTAAGCCT
>NZ_VTTI01000030.1 GCF_008641105.1 Halopseudomonas salina | reverse complement strand
GAAAGCAAGGAATGTCCCGATCCAAAAATGCTTAACTGTAGACTTGTTAACTACGTCCATTGTGCTCACATATAACGCCCGGCACACGTGACGATTTGTAGCCGCGAAGCGGCGTAGAAGCGGTCACTGTGGTGCCGATTGTTAGGTGCTTTATTTTCCAAGCAGTCACCGCCGAGTGTTGATGTTGATCTCACTCCATTACCGCGCGACACCCGGCATTCTTGCATTCAAGGCTTCCACCCCGGAGGGGGCTGGTGCGGGCGATATCGCGGATCAGGATACTGCACGCCCCGCGCTTTAAGCATATCTATAACTTGAAGCTTATGTTTCATTCCGTTCGATTCGGGCGGTATTTTAATTATTTGAACATCCAAGGCCAAGTTCTGAAGATTTTCATTCAATCCCTTCTGCAAAAAATAAACAACTAGGTCGAACTTGCCCATGCCGACGGCTACATTCGCGGGTGTATCCCCATTGCTGCCCTGTACGTTCACGTTTGCGTGATATTTTTCAACCAGCAGCCGGACACACTCCGCACAAAACCTCATAACAGCTTGGTGCAACAGACTGTCTCCGTTAGGCCCGATCAGGTTCGGGTCCCCTTTGTAGCGAAGCAGCACATCTAAAAGATCAACTCTGTTGGCGTCGACAGCTAAATACAGTGCAGAGACGCGCAGCTTTTCGTCACGGTAATTCGGATCTGCTCCCAGCTTCAGCAACTTCTCCGCGCCCCTGGTGTTTCTCAAATAAACCTGCCAGATCAACGGAGTAACCCCATCAGCACCGATCGTATTGACGTCAACTCCAGCCTGGACTTTTTCATCCATCTTCTCAAAATTATTTTGAGTAGCTGCTACCACCAGCTCAGCAACTAGTGGCTCGCTAAAAGCTTGTTGAGGAGTCATACCACCAACCTTCTGCCCGGCGGCACAACTGCTCACCCCTGATAACATGGCCATGAGAAGGATCACCCTACAAAATTTCAGCATTGCATAATCCTTTGACGCATGACTGTACCGCGCGGAATTACAGCTCATCTGAACTGACCCCAATTTCTTGCGGACACCTAACGCCGCAAGCACGCGCGGCTTTGTAGTGGAGGCGAAGCCGCAACGAAAAAGCCGTCGCCGTGCCTTGCTTGGTTATGCCCTTTCTGGCTGTGCATTAGTAGTACCCCAGCCGACGCAGGACACCTGCTGCCTCTAAAGCTGGCTGAAGTACGGCCTCGAGCTCAACGAACCAGCTGGGCTCACACCATGTGCCGTCTTCCTGTTGTTCCAATATTTGAGACTCCCAATCACGGTGCCGATCAACCACATCTGGAACCTCTCGTGAAAGCGTTGAAAGTTCTTCTTGAGTGAATCCATTAGTTAGCAGGAAGTCGGCTTCTGCTTTTGCACCTTCGTATTGCTGCAAATTACCTGGAGCATATTTCTCAGCAATTGGGATAAGCCTACTCAAAGCCAAGCACAGCTCATTCAGTTGCTCAGTACGATCATTTTTTGTGTATGTGTACATACGGTGTCTCAACCCAAGGCATAACGTAGAGCTTTGCGGCGATTTTGTAGCCGCGAAGCGGTGGAGAAATTGTCCGGCAACAGCGACTGGTTATATGT
>NZ_VTTI01000003.1:413081-422588 GCF_008641105.1 Halopseudomonas salina | reverse complement strand
GGCTGTCCGTGAAAATACGCGCCGATCAACGCCTCCTAAGCGGTAGGTCCCCGGTTCGAATCCGGGCTCGCGCACCAATCTTGGTATTTCTCCCCCGGATCCGACACTTTTACGCGCCTGCTGCTTGAGCCCGAGCGTGATACGGGTGAATCGAACCATTTATTCCAATCCGCTCAGATACGTCGCCAGTGCCTGGAGCTTCTCCTCTCCGAGAGCTGCAAAGGGGGGCATCTTCGTGCCCGGTTTGAGCTCCCTTGTATGTCCGATCCAGCGGCTGAAGCTCTCCGGGTCCATGGACAACGTATCCGCAGCCAGACCCAGGCGACTCCCTACATGGGTGAGATCGGGGCCGGTCCGACCCTTGGCATTGGTGCCGCGAATGGTGTGGCAATCTACGCAGGTGTTGGTCATGAATACTTGCTGGCCGCTCAGGGCGGCTTCACTGGTAGGCGTTTTTGCCGGTCGGGCCTGCCTGGATAACCACTCCTCGAATGCCTGCTGCTCCATTACCTTTACCTTGAAGCGCATAAAGGAATGGGACGTGCCGCAATATTCGGCGCAGACACCCTGAAAAGTGCCGGTACGGGTGGGTTCCAGGAGCAGTTGGTTGGTGCGGCCGGGGATCATGTCCACCTTGCCGCCCAGCGCAGGGATCCAGAAAGAATGGATAACATTGGTGCTGGTCAGTTTGAACAAAACCGACTTGCCGACCGGCAGGCGAATTTCGTTGGCCAGCTCTATAACCTCGCCAGCAGCCGTTGCATACGAGATGCGCCACCACCACTGCTCACCCGAAACACTGATGTTCATCTCGGCCTGCTCGTGCCGGCGAGTGTCTGGCATCAGCGAGAGCCCATAGATCAACAACGCAGACAGTACGACCGCGGGAAACAGGATCCCTCCTCCAACGATCATCCATTGGCTCCTGTTGGAGTCGTGTTTCGCCGGATTGGCCCTGATGACGAAGAGCGCAAGGGCTACTACGGAAATCCAGATGAGCATGCCGCCACCAAGCATCCACCAGAACAGCGTGGCAATGCGTTCAGCCTGCAGTCCTGCGGGTGCCAATATGGACTGGCTACCCTCACAGGCACTCAGTGTGATCGCGAGGAGCGCGATAGTTGTGCGGCAAATACAGGTCAACACATATTGCCAGGTCCAATCCATGATCCGGTCCATTCGACGATTCAATTATTTACGACATCACCATAAACAAAAAGTTAGCCAGGGGGTGTGTGGGATCAATAGCGCGCTTCGTGCAGCTTTGGTGCGCATCGCAGGAGAAATATGCCTGTTTTGGTGCGCCTATTTGTGTCAATTGGACCATCGATTCATCTAAATGTCGCATTCAGGACCATATTGACGAGAAAAACACCCGGGTATGCACTTAACTGTACTGGTACAGGCCTTGCAACGGCTTGAGGGACTGTGGACTGGCAGCTTGCCAGCTGTCTCGCGCTGGGCGTGAGATATTCTCCTTTCCCGCATGACGGCTGTACCGTCATTGCGTCTCAAGCCGGTACGGGGCCGACAGGGAGAGTGAGACTCCATAATAATTATTCCAATCTGGAGATTTTCAATGAAGACGGTGAAAACTACCCTAGCAGTATTAGCGACCGCTGCCGCACTGGGTGCAAGCAGCTTTGTACAGGCAGGCGCTACGCTTGATGCGGTCAAGAAAAAGGGCTTTGTACAATGTGGCATCAGTGATGGCCTTCCGGGTTTTTCCTATGCGGACGAGAAGGGTAACTACCTCGGACTGGATGTGGACGTGTGTCGCGCCATGGCGGCGGCGTTGTTTGGTGACGCCAGCAAGGTCCGCTACAGCCCGCTGACGGCCAAGGAACGCTTCACCGCATTGCAGTCGGGCGAAGTTGACGTGCTGTCGCGTAACACTACCTGGACAAGCTCGCGGGATGCCAGCCTCGGACTCAACTTCGCCGGCGTCAATTACTACGACGGTCAGGGTTTTCTGGTTAACAAGAAGCTCGGTGTTACCAGTGCCAAGCAGCTTGATGGTGCTACCGTCTGCATCCAGGCTGGTACAACGACCGAGCTCAATGCGGCGGATTATTTCCGCGCCAACGGCATGAGTTTTACTCCTATCACCTACGATACTTCTGATGAAAGCGCCAAGTCTCTCGAGTCAGGCCGTTGCGATGTGCTGACCTCAGATCAGTCACAGCTTTACGCACAGCGTATCAAGCTTGGTTCTCCCGGCGACTACGTGGTGCTGCCAGAGGTTATCTCCAAGGAGCCGCTGGGCCCGGTGGTGCGTCATGGTGACGACGAGTGGTTCGACATCGTCAAGTGGTCTCTTTTTGCCATGCTCAACGCGGAAGAGATGGGCGTCACTTCGGCCAACGTCGATGAGATGCTGAAAACGCCGAAAAATCCGGATGTTGCACGCTTGCTCGGTGTTGAAGGTGAGTACGGTAAGGAACTCAATCTGCCGAAAGACTGGGCGGTGCAGATCGTCAAGCAGGTCGGCAACTATGGAGAAAGCTTCAGCCGCAACGTCGGTGCTGGGAGCGAACTGGAAATTGAGCGCGGCCTCAATGCCCTGTGGACCAACGGAGGCCTTCAGTACGCACCACCGGTGCGCTGATACTTCGCGAGATCAGCTTCGCGACTGATCTTATGGTTCCGCTGATGTGAGTCCCGTCCGCCTGGTGGGCGGGGCTTGCGAGAGGGTTTTCATGCAAACTGCTGCGAAAGCGCCGCGTCCGAAAGGTTCACTCTGGACTGATCCAAAGGCACGAGCCTGGGTTTTTCAGCTTGTTGCCATTCTTGTTGTAGTGGCCCTTGGCTGGTTTCTGTACAGCAACACCATGATCAATCTGGAAAAGCGGGGTATCACCACCGGCTTCGCTTTTCTCAATAACACTGCCGGTTTCGGGATCGCGCAACATCTTATCGAGTACACCGAGACGGATAGTTACGGCCGGGTATTTCTCATCGGTCTGCTCAATACCTTGCTGGTTTCGGTTATCGGGATTGTGATGGCCACGTTGCTCGGCTTTACGCTGGGTATTGCCCGTCTCGCTCCGAACTGGCTCGTCAGCAGGCTGGCCACCGTTTACATAGAGATATTCCGTAATATCCCGCCATTGCTGCAGATCCTTTTCTGGTACTTCGCCGTTATGCTCTCACTTCCCGGGCCGCGGCAGAGCCTGGGTGTGTTCGACAATTTCTACCTGAACAGCCGGGGTCTCTATGTTCCCGCGCCGAGCGTCTCTGACACTTTCGGGTTGTTCCTTGGCGCGTTGGCAGTCTCGATTGTGGCAATCATCGTGCTCGGGCGGTGGGCCAAGCTGCGGCGTGAAGCTACGGGGCAGATATTTCCTGTTGCCCTGTCGGCTATCGGTATTCTGCTGCTGGTTCCCGGCATCGCGGTGATCGTCGCTGGCAGTCCGCTGGACTGGACTACGCCAAAACTGACTGGATTCAACTTTACAGATGGTTGGGTACTGATACCGGAGCTGATCGCCCTTACGCTGGCTCTGACGATGTACACAGCGGCTTTTATTGCTGAAATCGTCAGGGCAGGTATTCAGTCGGTCAGTCACGGCCAGACCGAAGCAGCCAGCTCTCTTGGCCTGCCGCCGGGCAGGACCTTGCATTTGGTGGTCATTCCCCAGGCGTTACGCGTGATCATTCCACCGCTGACCAGTCAGTATCTCAATTTGGCGAAGAACTCCTCGTTGGCCGCGGCGATTGGTTATCCGGAGATGGTGTCGCTGTTTGCTGGCACCGTGCTCAACCAGACCGGGCAGGCAATAGAGGTTATCGCTATCACCATGAGTGTTTATCTGGCCATCAGTATCAGCATTTCGATGTTGATGAACTGGTATAACAAGCGCATTGCGCTGATCGAGCGGTAAGGGCAGCCCATGCAGACTCATCATTTCAAACCCGACCTTCCGCCGCCGCGTCAGAGTATCGGGCCAGCGGCATGGTTGCGTGCCAATCTTTTCTCCAGCTGGTTCAACGGCCTGCTCACGGTAGTCGCGCTCTATCTGATCTGGCTAATCGTGCCGCCACTGGTGCAATGGGCATTTCTCGATGCCGACTGGCTGGGTGAGACCCGCGCTGATTGCACGAGTGACGGTGCGTGCTGGGTGTTTATCAAACAGCGTTTTGGCCAGTTCATGTATGGATTTTATCCGACAGAGCTGCGCTGGCGGGTCGACCTGACAGTGGTTCTGGCCATTCTGGGCGCCGCGCCGCTGTTCATTTCGGCTATGCCGCGCAAGGCGCTCTACGGGATCGTTTTTCTGTTGGTGTATCCGTTGGTGGCCTATTGGCTTCTTCACGGAGGGATGGGGTTGGAAGTGGTTCGCACCAGCCAGTGGGGCGGCCTGATGCTGACTCTGGTCATTGCTGCGGTGGGTATTGCCGGTGCCTTGCCATTGGGCATAGCCCTTGCTCTCGGGCGCCGTTCCGACATGCCGGCCATCCGGGTTATCTGCGTCACCTTCATCGAGTTCTGGCGAGGCGTGCCTCTGATTACGGTGTTGTTCATGTCGTCGGTCATGCTGCCGCTTTTTCTGCCGGAGGGTATGAGCTTTGACAAGTTGATCAGGGCGTTGATAGGCGTGATTCTGTTTCAGTCCGCTTACATCGCAGAGGTGGTGCGCGGCGGGTTGCAGGCAATCCCCAAGGGGCAGTATGAAGCCGCTGAAGCCATGGGGCTTGGATACTGGCGGGTCATGGGACTGGTGATCCTGCCCCAAGCGCTGAAAATGGTGATTCCGGGCATCGTCAACACCTTTATTTCGCTTTTCAAGGATACCAGTCTGGTGATCATCATTGGATTGTTCGACCTGCTCAACAGCATAAAGCAGGCGACCACTGATCCCGCCTGGTTGGGTATGGCCACCGAGGGATATGTATTCGCTGCCCTGGTTTTCTGGATCTTCTGTTTCGGTATGTCCCGCTACTCCATGCACCTGGAGCGCAAGCTGGATACGAGCCACAAGCATTAGGAGTATGGATATGAGCGAAGCTAAGGTTGAGTCGGTCATCGCTGACCGCATGATAGAAATGGTTGACGTTAACAAGTGGTATGGCAATTTCCATGTGCTCAAGGACATCAATCTGAATGTACGGCAAGGCGAGCGGATCGTTATCTGCGGGCCTTCCGGTTCGGGCAAATCCACGACCATTCGCTGCATCAATCGTCTGGAGGAGCATCAGCAAGGTCGGATCCTGGTCGACGGAACTGAGCTGACCCAAGACCTTAAGCATATAGAGGCAGTAAGGCGTGAGGTCGGCATGGTGTTCCAGCACTTCAATCTTTTCCCCCATCTGACAGTTTTACAAAATTGCACGCTTTCTCCCATGTGGGTAAGGCGCATGCCCAAGCGCAAAGCCCACGAGCTGGCCATGCATTATCTTGAGCGGGTCAAGATTCCAGAGCAGGCTCACAAGTTTCCGGGGCAGTTGTCCGGGGGGCAGCAACAGCGCGTTGCCATTGCCAGAGCCTTGTGCATGCAGCCAAAAATCATGTTGTTCGACGAGCCGACCTCATCACTGGACCCGGAAATGGTCAAGGAAGTGCTGGACACGATGATTGGTCTGGCGGAAGACGGTATGACCATGCTCTGCGTGACCCACGAGATGGGCTTCGCGCGTACTGTTGCGGACCGGGTGATCTTTATGGATCGCGGGGAAATTGTCGAAGAGGCTGAACCCAATACGTTCTTTACCAATCCGGTGAACGAAAGAACCAAGCTTTTCCTCAGTCAGATTCTGCATTGAACCTGGCACTGACAGGGTCGTCACGCATGTGGAGGTCATGGATCCTGGCGACAAGGCTTTGTTAGCTTTTATTACTTTTTGCCATGTCGCCAGATCGATGATGTCAATTTGCTCTCCAGTACCGGAACCAGTCGGCTGGCTTTGAGTTATACTTTTGACATTGTCACCGCTTACTATCCCGACCAATCCATGCGGCAGACCCCAAGGAAGGAGTGAGTTTGTCGATGGACAAGGTAACCGCGCCGGGCCGACACGAAAGTGGCAAACCGCAGTTCTGGCAACTGGCCAGGCGCTGCTGTCAGCTTGCTGCCTCGGTCGACGTTGCTTTTTTCTTTCTGTTCCATCTTCTCGGATCGCCAATTCTGGCTTGGATCAACGTGGTCAGCGTGGGGCTCTATCTGCTCGCCTACTGGCTGCTGGGTAAACGCCTGAATCAGCCAGCAATCATCCTTATCTGGATCGAAGTAATCGTTCATGCCTTCCTGGGCACCTTGCTGGTTGGTTGGGATAGTGGCTTCCATTATTTTCTGTTGATGTTCATTCCCGCCCTATTTGCGGGTATGCGGCGGCGAAACGCCTGGCTTGCGGTGGGAGGGCTCTGGGCATTTTATGTAGGGCTTTATGCGTTGATGTGGTTTGTTGATCCGTTACAGCCGATAGCCTCTGGCGGACTGCTCGGAGTGTTTCTTTTCAACCTGACCGTTGTTTTCTGTATGTTCAGCTACCTTACTCTGTTCTACATCTCGACGGTTTCGGGAACGCAGCGTGCGCTGCGGCGTATGGCTACGATCGATTCGTTGACCGGTTTGTTCAATCGCAGACATTTGTCGGATCTTGCTGACAAGGAAATCGCGCGCCATGCGCGTAATCCAGAGGAGCTGAGCTTCCTGTTGCTGGATATCGATCATTTCAAAGAGTTCAATGATGAGCATGGCCATGACACGGGTGATCGTATCCTTGAGCGCGTGAGCACGGTGTTGGCTCAGACCTTGAGGGAGCAGGATTATATCGGGCGCTGGGGTGGCGAGGAGTTTCTGGTGGTGCTTCCCGGTACCGGGCTGGAGCAGGCTATCCAGACCGCCGAGCGCATACGTTG
Source organism: Halopseudomonas salina (assembly GCF_008641105.1). The sequence continues at coordinate 415,729 of NZ_VTTI01000003.1, read as the reverse complement.
CGCAGTTGAAACCTGTTCATGGGTTTTCGCGGATCTGGAAGTCTTTGTGACCGTCAGTGTGGGCGTCAGTCAATATTGCGCGGGTGAAAATTTGAGTTCGGCTGTTGCGCGGGCTGATCAGGCGCTATACGAAAGCAAGCGCAGGGGGCGTAACAGGGTCGAAGTCAGCGCAACCGAGTTGAACTGACTGGAATTATCTGGCCTGACAACGGTCTTCCTAGTCTAGCAAGCCGTCGTGCCCTTCATTAGGTGGCCATCCAGCCAAAAGGAGCTGTCAGGTAGCAATGTTTCAATCCCGTCTTCTTTCTGCGCGCACCTGGCTGAATAGGCTGGACCGATCGCCTTATGCCCTACCTCTTCTCTTCATCCTGTCGATGGCGGAAACGCTGATCGTCCCCATTCCCATTGAAACCATTCTGATTCCCTGGATGCTGAGTCAGCCCCGGCGCCGCTGGACCATAGCTAGCGTGGCGCTCGCCGGTAATATCACAGCAGCTGCGGTTGGTTACTGGCTGGGTGTGCTTGCGTGGGGTCAGTGGGGTGATACCTTGCTTGAATGGGCCGGCAATCCACAGGCTTTCGAGACCTTCGCCACACAAGTTCGACAGAATGGCTTCACAGCGATATTGGCCGTGGGCATTACGCCTACACCTTTGCAGATCGCAATGCTGGCTGCAGGGGTGGTGGGCTATCCGTTTCTCCTGTTTTTACTCGCTGTTACATTGTCGCGGGCGGTACGTTATTTCGGCCTGGCGCTGCTCGTGCATTTCGCTGGAGACGCGGCATTAGGGCTCTGGAAGCAATATTCAAAGCAGATCGGAGTGCTGTTGCTGTTGGTTGCAGCAGTCTGGCTTTGGTTTGCTTTCCGTTGACCGTGGAACCGCTGTCGTCCCAGGCTGTCGAGAAAAGGACAAGTTCGGTTGCATGAGGCAGCCGCTGTCTAAGCCGAAAAGGACCCATAGATGGCCTACCCACAGCGTAGCCTCGCTATCGTCGCAGCACTCCTGCTGGTCGGTTGTGAAGAACAACAGCAGCAGGATTCGCGCCCTACACCCACTGTCGAGGTCATGACCCCGCAGGCGCAAGCAGTACCCAACACCATCGAGTTGCCAGGCCGAGTTCAGGCCATACGTATTGCTGAGGTGCGCGCGCGCGTCAATGGCATCATCGAGGAACGGCTGTACGAGGAGGGCACAGCTGTCGAGGCTGGCGACCAGCTGTTCCAGATCGATCCACGGGAAAGCCGGGCCAACCTGAATGCTGCTCAAGCGCGTCTCGAGCGCGCTCGCGCTACTGCCATGAATGCAGCTCAGGATGTGGAGCGTTACCGGGGCCTGGTGGAGAAGCAGGCGATCAGCCAGCAGGAGTTCGATGCCGCGCAGGCGCAATTGCGCATGGCGCGGGCTGACGTCAAGCTCGCCGAAGCGCAGGTACAGACTGCTGAACTGGACCTGGATTACACCCGGGTAGAAGCCCCCATTGACGGTATTGCCGGCCGGGCCGAGGTAACCGTGGGCGCTCTGGTGCGCGCTGCTGACGGCACCTTGCTGACGCGGGTAGAGCAACTGGATCCGGTGTATGTCAATTTTTCGCAATCCAGCTCCGACCTGCTTGGATTGCGCGCGCAGATCGCCTCCGGTGAGGTCTCGGTTACCGAGAATGAGAAGATCGCGGTCGAGCTGGTTCTGGAAAATGGTGAAGCCTATCCCCACTCCGGTTATGTCGACTTCCGGGCGATGTCGATCGACCGCTCTACCGGTACGGTGCAAGCCCGGGCGCAGGTCCCCAATCCCGATCATCTGCTATTGCCTGGCATGTTCGTAGAGGCACGGGTGACTGCGGGCCAACGCACGGACGCCCTGGTCATTCCGCAGCGGGCGGTGATCATGCAGGATCAGGGTCCCAGCGTGATGGTGGTGGGAGAGGACGGTAAAGCAGCTTCACGTGACATCAAAACCGGCAGCATGCGCGAGGGCAATTGGATTGTGCTTGAGGGGCTGGAGCCGGGCGAGCAGGTCATAGTCAGCGGCTGGCAGGACCTGCGCGGGGGTACCGAAGTGGAGACTGTGCGAGCGGATGAATCCCAAGAGGATAATGGCGACGGGGATGCACCGTGAATTCTACATTCTTCATTCGGCGTCCTGTTTTCGCCTGGGTGCTAGCGCTGGGTTTGCTTCTTGGCGGTCTGATTGCATTGCGCGGTTTGCCGGTCGAGCAATATCCCACCATTGCGCCGCCCTCCTTGAACATCAGCGTCACCTACCCGGGTGCGGATGCTTCGGTTCTGGAAGCCAATGTCACCCAGGTGATTGAAGAGGAGCTCAACGGGGTCGAAGGCTATCTGTACATGGATTCGACCAGTCGATCCAACGGTACCGCCTCGATCGAACTGGTGTTGCAACCGGGCACCGATATCGATATTGCTCAGATGGAGGTGCAGAACCTGCTGAGCCGGGTTGAGCAACGGCTACCGGAAGAAGTTCGGCGCCAGGGCATCAGAGTCTTTCAGGCGTCCTCCAATTTTCTTCTGATCATTTCAGTGTTGTCTGAAAGCGGTGAGATGAGCAGTCTCGAGCTGGGCCATTACGCCACCACCAATATTGTCAATGAACTGCGACGCGTCTCTGGCGTAGGCGATATCCGCGAGT
>NZ_VTTI01000003.1:22980-413071 GCF_008641105.1 Halopseudomonas salina | reverse complement strand
TGTCTGAAAGCGGTGAGATGAGCAGTCTCGAGCTGGGCCATTACGCCACCACCAATATTGTCAATGAACTGCGACGCTTTTTTCTATGCGATGCGCATCTGGTTTAACCCCGATCGTCTGGCGAGCTTCGGCATGTCCCCCAGCGATGTATTGGCTGCGGTGCGAGCCCAGAACAGTCAGGCTGCCGGCGGCGCACTGGGCGACCTGCCGCTCAGTGAGGGTATCGAGATACACGCACCCCTGGAAACCCGCGGGCGACTGAGCTCACCTGAAGAGTTCGGCGAAATTATCCTGCGCGCTGATCCGGATGGCTCTGTGGTGCGGCTGGAGGACGTGGCGCGAATCGAGTTAGGCGCCCAGGATTATGCCTCGCGTAGCGAACTGGACGATCAGCCCAATGCGGGCCTGGCGGTGCAACTGGCGCCGGGCGCGAATGCGCTGGATACCGCCGCGGCGGTGAAAAAGCGCATGGGTGAACTGGAAGAAGCGTTTCCGGGCGATATCGAATGGATGGTTCCCTACGACTCTACTCCCTTTATCTCCAGTTCCATCGAGCGGGTGCTGTTGACCCTGGCGCAGGCCATCGGGCTGGTGGTGCTGATCATGCTGCTGTTTCTGCAGAACTGGCGCACGGTCGTGATTCCTACCATCGTGATCCCTATCGCACTGGTAGGCACCTGCCTGGGTCTCTGGCTGGTCGGCTTCTCGATCAATCTGCTGAGTCTGTTCGGCATGGTGCTGGCAATCGGCACCCTGGTGGATGATGCGATTGTCGTCACGGAGAATGTAAAGAGACTGATCGACGAGGAGGGCATGGCGCCCTACGAGGCTACGGTGGAGGCCATGGGACAGGTTAGCGCCGCGATCATCGGCACGACCCTGGCATTGATCGCGGTATTCGTCCCTTTGGCATTCTTTCCGGGCTCCAGTGGGGGTATTTACCGGCAGTTTGCGGTCACCCTGTCCATAGCAGTGGGGATTTCGACCTTCCTGGCCTTGACCCTGACTCCGGCGCTCTGCGCTACCCTGCTCAAGCCCCGTGACGACGAGCAGGATAAAAAACAGCGTTGGAGCGACCGTATTTTCGGACCCTTCAACCGCGGCATGAAGCGCACCACCGATCGATATCATGGCGCGGTCAGTTACGTGCTTGCCCATCCGCTGTGGTTCCTGCTGGGGTTTGCGGCCCTGCTGGCGCTGGTCGCGGTGCTCTACCTGCGTATGCCCACAGCATTCCTGCCCCAGGAGGACCAGGGCTCGGTCATGACCGTGGTGCAGGCGCCGCCTGGGTCAACCATCAATGCCACCACCGCCGCTATGGATCAGGTGAAGGACTTCTATGCTGACAGTGCGGCAGTCGAACACACGCTGGCGGTTTATGGATTCAGCTTTTTTGGTCAGGGTCAGGCCCACGGCATGGCATTTGTCAGGTTGCTTCCCTGGGCGGATCGCGAGCAGCGTGCGCCGGAGCTGGTCAATGAGGCCTCCGGGGCCTTTTCGCAGATACGTGAAGCGCGTGTCTTTGCCCTCAATCCGCCATCCATCCCGGCACTCGGCGTGGCAGGCGGGTTCACGTTCAAGCTGGAAGATCGCGGTAATAACGGCTATGAGGCGCTGCTGGAAGCCCGGGACCAATTACTGGGCGCAGCAAGTGAAAGTGAGATGCTTGAAGGCGTGCGGCCCGAGGGCGCGGATCAGGCACCTAAACTGAAGGTAGATATCGATCGTATCAAGGCAAGGGCGCTCGGCCTCTCGATAGCTGAAGTCAACGCCAGCCTGAGTACGACATTTGGTAGTGCCTACGTGAATGATTTCAATATGGACGGCGAGGTGCTGCGCGTGTTGCTGCAGGCCGATTCGCCCTACCGGATCACCCCCGAAGATGTGCTGCAGTTGGAGATACCCAATGAAATGGGTAACAACGTCCCCTTTGGTGCGTTCTCCACAGCCGAGTGGACACGGGGACCGATACAGCTACAGCGCTACAACGGCTACCCGGCCATTACGCTATCGGGCAACGCCGCATCCGGTTATACCAGTGGCGAGGCGATGGACGAGATGGCGCGTCTGGCCCAGGACCTGCCGCGCGGCTTTGATTTTGAATGGTCAGGAGCGTCATACGAAGAACAGCAGGCATCCGGTCAGGTGGGTTTGCTGCTGGGGTTGTCGATGCTCGTGGTGCTCATGGTATTGGCGGCGCTGTACGAAAGCTGGGTAATGCCCATCGCGGTATTGCTGGTCGTTCCCCTAGGGGCGCTGGGGGCGATTCTGTTCGCCATGTTGCGCGGGATGCCGGCTGATGTGTATTTCAACGTGGGGCTGGTGGCGATCATCGGCTTGTCGGCCAAGAATGCGATTCTTATCGTCGAATTTGCGATTGAAGAAGAGGGGCGCGGCAAATCCATTCACGAGGCGATCATGAGCGCGGTCCGCATGCGCTTTCGCCCGGTACTGATGACCTCGCTAACCTTCATCTTTGGCATGTTGCCGCTCATCATGTCCAGCGGGGCGGGCGCTGCCAGTCGCGCTGCGGTGGGCACTGGCGTGATTGGCGGGATGCTGGCCGCCACTATCTTCGGACTGTTTTATATTTCGCTGTTTTATCTTTGTGTCAGACGCTGGTTGAGCCGCCGCCGCCCACCCAGCCGCCAGCACGAAGATGACGACAACTCGGATGGTGAAAAGGGATCAATACAGGGAGCCGGTGATGCGTAATATCTTGCTACCTGTACTGGTGGGGTTTCTGCTTGTCGGTTGCCAGTTTGCTCCGGAACACCAACGGCCCATGCTGCCGACCAACCAACAATATCCCGCGTCGCTCCAGCCAGGTCAGGGGGAGTTGATCGCCAGTGAGGTAAGCTGGAACAGGTTTTTTCTCGACCCGCGTTTACGGCTTCTCATTGACACGGCGCTAGAGCATAACCGCGATATGCAAATAGCAGTCGCACGAATAGAGGAAGCGCGCGGGCAGTTCCGGGTGCGCGATGCCGACCGCTATCCGACGCTGGCGCTGGGGGCAAGTGCGGTTCGCAGTCGTTCGGCGATTCCCTCAGCGGGTGCTGGAGCCTCCGGTACGGGCGGCTCGGCAGCGCCTGCAGCGGGTTTGTCGGGTGGAGGGGTGACCGAGCGTTATACCGTAGAGGTAGGAGTGGCCGCCTTCGAACTCGATTTCTGGGGCAGGGTTCGCAATCTTGCCGAGGGCGCGCGAGCCGAGTACCTGGCGACCCTGGAGGCGCAGCGGGCTTTTCAGCTGTCATTGGTCGGCGATGTGGCCGCTACCTACCTCTCAGTCAGAGGGGCCGAGCAGCGTATGCAGTTAGCGCAATCCACCGTCGCAAACCGGCGTGACGAGGTGCGCATATCGAGGGTTCGCCTGGACGCAGGTATCGCTTCGGCGCTGGAATACAATCAGGCAGAGGCTCTGCTGGCACAGGCGCAGACGCAATTGGCGGAGCTGCGCCTGACGGTGGCTCAACAACAGAATTACCTTACGCTGTTGACCGGGGCTGCGACGTCGTCACCCTTGCCGGAGCCGTATCCGCTGGACCGCCAGCTACCCGCTAGCGCCCTGGCGGCAGGCTTACCCTCAGAGCTGCTTTACAGCCGGCCAGACATCATTGCCGCAGAAGAACGTTTGCGCGCGGCGAGGGCCAACATCGGGGTGGCCCGGGCAGCATTCTTCCCCAGTATCTCCCTGACTGGCAATGCCGGCTACGCCTCCGGCGAACTGGATGGCCTGATCAGTGGTGATAACAAGTTCTGGAGCATCGGTCCGAGCGTCACCTTACCGATATTCGATTTCGGTGGACGCGATGCCAACCTCACGGTGGCACAAGCTCGGGAAAATATCGCTATAGCCGAATATGAGCGCACCATTCAGGCGGCCTTCCGCGAAGTGGCCGATGCGCTGGCGGGCCGCCGTTACCTGGCCGAGCAACTGGCCCTCCAGGAGGACAACGTCGCTACATTGGGCAATATCGCAGAGCTGGCGCGTGATCGCTACGATGAGGGAGTTGTCAATTTTCTACAGGTGCTGGACGCCGAGCGTACCCTATTTGAAGCAGAGCAGGCGCTGGTGCAGATCCAGCGGGCAAAAATGGAGAATCTGGTGGCCCTGTATATCGCCCTGGGCGGGGGAGCCGGAACGGTGGCTACCGACTCCCAATGATGGCGTAAGGCTGGCGACGTCAGTCCTCATCCAGCGAAGGTCCGATCATGCGCGCCAACTGGTCATACACACCCGGCGCGGCTACCAGAAAAGGGTTGCCTTGCAGCAGACCCTCTCCACGCAGAAAGTCGCTCCGCCTTCCTCCGGCCTCGGCAACCAGAACCAATCCAGCCATGCAATCCCAACTTTTGAGCTGCGTCTCGTAGTAACCGATCAATCGCCCAGCTGCGACGTAGGCCGTGGTCAGGGCTCCTGACCCATTGCGAATGAACATGCCACCGTCGGCCAGCAGCTTTTGTAGAAAAGGCAGAAAGTTCTCCTTGCCACTTGGGTGGAAGGTGCCAACACCTGTCAATCCCTCCCTTATATCGGACGCCTGGCTGACCCGCAGGGGCGTGTTGTTGACGAAGGCGCCGCGGCCAATGCAACCATGAAACAACTCGTCGTGGTTCGGGTCAGCGATGGCTCCCACGCAAGGCACACCATCAATCATCATGCCAATGGATACGCACCATGAATGCAGGCCGTTAACGAAGCACGCCGTACCGTCAATGGGATCGACTACCCAAACGCAGCGCGCGCTCAGTTGAGCAGCGCCGCTTTCTTCGCCGACAAAACCATCCTCCGGAAAACGCTTGGCCAGTGTCTGACGAATCAGATCCTCCAGTTGCCGGTCTACCTCGCTGACTACATCCTGGAAATCATTGTTCTTGTGCTCGATTGTCAGTTTGGCGCGCTCGTTGTAGCGGGTCTTGCCTTGTCTTGCGGCTGCGAGAGCAAGTTCTTGGGCGAGTGTGTAACGCGCGTCCAGATCGATCTGGCTCAGGTCAGGCGCGCTGGTGCGCGCATTGATTGTTGCGTGCATACTGGATTTCCGCATAGCTGTTTGAATAGGTCTTCTGTGGTGTTCAGTTTCAATTGACGCAGTCATTCGACGGATTGGCCCCAATTGGCCATCACGTTCTGGGTTTCGACTCTACCAGCCCCTGAGATACCGTCCAATAAAACCACCGACGCCGAATTCATTCGCGACATCGACCAGGATGGGAACCGCAAGGCGGTGCTAGAGGCATAGCTGTCCACCGTAGTCATTCTGATATTGCGGCTGGTTGGTATTGGCGTGGCGCTAGTGTTGGTCATCATCCCAGTGGTGAAGCGCCCGATGGACGGTTACCGGAGGCTAATTGTGCGACAGGTCAGGCAGAGGCGGGTATTCACGCCACAGTGCCGCACCGCCTGAGATTCCCCTGGCCTCTGAAACGATCCGAGTGTTGGCAGGCAGGCTTGTGCTGACGTAACGCGCATTGCCGCCGCCCAGCAAGATCTGGTCAGGATGGAAAAGTGTATTGAGCAGGGCCAGGGCCAGGGCCAGTCGTTCATTCCACGTCTTGCTGCCAATTTTTTTTAATTCGGCATCGCCCAGGTACTGGTCATAGGTCCGACCTTCGGCGATAGGGTGATGCGCGAGCTCCATATGTGGCATCAAGTCACCGTCGCGGAAAATGGCAGTACCAAAGCCGGTCCCGAGAGTGACCACGATTTCCAGGCCAACCCCGTCGATCAATGCAAATCCGATCATATCGGCATCGTTGATGACGCGAGTTGGATAGTTTCCAAGGCGTACCGATAACTGCTTGGCCAGTTCAAAATCAATCCATTCATCGCTTTGTAAATTGGCCGCAGTGAGTACACGGCCCTGGCGCACGACCCCGGGGAACCCGACGGAAATACGGTTGAAGGCGGGCATGTCCCGCGTGAGGCTGGTCACCAGGTCAAGCAGCAGGTCGGGCGGACAAGGATGGGGTGTCACGATCCGCAAACGCTCCGTCAGCATGTGGCCCTTTATATCCAGCACCGCGGCTTTGATGCTGAGCCCGCCTATGTCGACTGCGAGAATACCCGTGGTCATGGACAACTCCTCATGGTCAGATTCCTGCGCACGCTCCGTATACTCCCTTTCAGTGGACTTTTCGGACACACAAGCGTTCATCCTGATGCAGGGATTTTGTGTGAAAGAGCAGTTTGTGGCAATTCCTCAGGCGCCGATGGGAAGCATGCTCGCGAGCTGCTAATATGCGCGCCTGCCTGTCATTGACCAATTCTGCTGGCCTGAATTTCCCTGTTTTTTTTCAGTATTGTCCTAGACTGTCCACTGCACCCTTCAGCCACATCGGAGTTTGAATGCCCAGAAGTATCATGGCCTTTTCCTCGTTGTATTTTGCTACCTTCCTGATGCTTGTCGGTAGTGGTCTACTCGGTACCTACCTGGGCCTGCGTCTGGCTGCCGAAGGGGTCAACGAGATATGGATTGGCCTGCTTATGACTGGTTATTACATTGGTCTGGTTGCTGGCGCGTCCGTAGGTCACCGGTTGATTGCCAAGGTGGGACATATTCGTGCGTTTGTGGCCAGCGCGGGAGTGGTGACTGCCTCTGTACTTGGGCATGCGATGACTGCGGACGTTCAGATCTGGTTCGTTCTCAGGATTGTTGTTGGTGTGGCTATGATGTGCCAGTACATGGTCCTGGAAAGCTGGCTCAACGAACAGGCAGAGCCTCATCAGCGGGGCATGGTGTTCGCCAGCTACATGTCTGTGACCTTTCTGGGCCTGGCAATGGGGCAGGGGATTTTGACGGTGATGCCAGAGCTGGATCTCAGTCATCTGCTGATTGTCTCTATGTGCTTCTCCCTGTGCCTAGTGCCTGTTGCCGTTACCAACAGAATCCACCCTGCGCCTCTGCACCCTGCACCTATGAAGGTACGCGTGTTTTTGAGTCGTATTCCTCTGGCGCTCACCACGGTGGCGGTGTCAGGGTTGTTGCTTGGGTCGTTCTACGGTATGGCACCTGTATTCGCCACGGGTGTTGGGCTGGCGACATCGGAAATCGGTGTTTTTATGGCGGTTACCATTGGCGCGGGCCTGGTCGCACAATGGCCGGCTGGATGGCTTTCCGATCGACTGGACCGGAGCAGGATGATCCAGATCAACGCCATTATCCTGACGGGCGTGGTTCTGATCATCGCGCTGGTGCCCTTACCTCCTTTCGGGTTGCTCGTGATGAGCAGTATGTTTGGCGTCTTGGCATTTACCCTGTATCCAATTGCTGTTGCCTTGGCTAACGACCACATCGATCCGGATGATCGTGTAGCGCTTTCAGCCATGCTATTGGTGACCTTTGGTTTGGGGGCGAGCTTCGGGCCGCTGCTGGGGTCCATACTGATGAAGTTGCTAGGGCCCAATATGCTTTACGTGTTCATGGCACTTTGCACGCTGGTGCTGGTAATGCGGGTCAGGCCCGAACGGGTCACCGGAGAGAATCTGTCGCTGGACGCACCAATTCACTTTCTGCCATCGGGGGGTAACCTTGTAACCTCTTCGTTGTCGGCTGCAATGGATCCACGAGTAGACGAACAACAGGTGGAAGAACAGATGCGCGATGATGTTGCGCCGGGTGCTGGCGCGGACCTTGATGAAGACCAGGACGACCATCGCCCCGGTTAGGGGCTAGTCAGGTAGGGGTCAGCTAGAAAAGATCTTCCTTTTCGAGGCGACGTGCCTCGCGCTGCAGATAGTTCACGAAGCGATCTATCTGGCGTTGCACATTCGCCTGATTCTGACGAAAGGCCAGTCCGACCTGGGTTTCGTTGCTGCCCGAATCGTACTGGGCATGCCGTATCTCGATGCTCAGGTTGAGGCGCCCGCTTTCCGGAAGTTCCAGAGAACAACGCTCAAACAGGTCTCCCGGCGGCAACTGGTGTGTGCAGTCTCCGCTAAAACGGGCCTTGCAGCCTGTTGCGGAGATATCAATGAGGGTGCCATCCAGGGCCACATTGCGCTCTGAGTGACCCAGATGCACCGACAGTTCCATGCTGCGTCGCACGGCAGCCCTGAAGGCCCCACGCTTCTGGTGATAGACCATCTCTTCGGGAAGGGGAGCGCAATAGGTAGGCACTCCATCAAGCATCAACCTTTGCACGCCGGGACAGTGCCAGCGCATGTGTACGCCTTCATGCCAGGCGTCTACTCGAAATGCTTCTCCCGCGGTGGCAAACCGGTCGCCATCGCGGGGCATCATCTCGTCAATCCAGAGGGTCTTGGTGGCATTGTCTATCTGCACAATGAAGCTCTGAAACTTTTGCGGACGGTCAGCGAAGGTAACGCGCAGATGATCACGGTGCTGCTGGATATTTTTCAGCAGCGAGAGAATCTCTACTGGAGAACGGACGTCCCGCGGTGGCTGCGGTCCTGGTTCCTGGTTGAATAAGCTGGACACTGAAGGCTCTCGAGTTCAAAAGGTCAGGCATACTACTACAGTATGCTGGCTATCTGACACGCCGTTCAGGCCTTGGTCAGGTTGCGTTGATTACCGGAACGGCTGGCAACACCTTGACGATCGTATACGCTCTGACTTGCCTCACCCTGATTACGCAGAAGATCAAGTAAGCGGCCAGTGGCCTGTTGATTATGCCGGACCAGTCGCGCGTTGCGCAGGTTGGCTGCCTGGCAGCGTTGCAACGCGTTCTGAAATGCAGAATAGACCTCCAGTAGCGTAGCGGCTCCTGAGGATCTGATGTGTGCTTCGAGCCCATCTCCGGGCGCAATACCAATCTGCGAGCACCAAGTTCGAATAGCGAGGTCATGATGAGCGAGGGCGTCGACCAAGGGGGCTTTGGCAGACAGCAGTTTCTCAAGCTCATCCATGTCACGGTTGATAAGCGCTTGTTGCTCCTGGTCCAGAAGTTCGGCGAAAGCTTCGCAGTCCGGCTGCGCTTGCAAGAACACCTTCTCCAACTGTTCCATCCGCTTTCTCCGCTAATCGCTATACCGGCAAGGAGTCCGGACACGGCTCCGCAGGGTTATTCCAGAGCCAGCAGTCTGTCAGCAATGCGGCCGCTGTCAGCATTATAGCTGCCATCACTGATGGCCTGCCGAATCTGGGCTACACGCTCGCTATCGACCACTGGCAGTTCACGCAGCCGCTCTTCCACTGCTTGTAACTGCTGGGCCTGTGGGCTCAATTTGACCTGTCCATCTTCCGCAGGTGTGTTTTGCGCGTTTCCTTGCGCGGCAGGACGGGTGCCTTCGGCCGCGGCATCACGCTTGCCCATGGTAGCGCCTGTCTGGGCACCCCGATTGGCACTGTTTGATGCGTTGAAGTCAATAACCATTCTGTTTTCCTCAGAACCTGAATGCTTTACTAACACCTGTAACGGCCGATGCAGTCAAAACTTTAGGAAAAATTTATGTGAATCTGGTCACGTTTCTTCGCCGAATTTCACGATCCGATTATAGAGCAAATGAGCAATAACTTCACATTGCGACTTCAACCTGCCCGGGGCCGGTGATTCTGGCCTTGACCACGCGACCGGAGCGCGAATTTCGCACACGTATCTGACTGCCCATATTTCCGTTTTCCAGGGCTTCGCCCGGCATGCGCACCGATACATGGCTGTTGGCAGCACTGATCACCACCTTGTCGCCTCGTTTGACGACCTCCTGCTGCTCCAGCTGATTGGGCGCCAAAACCGTATCGGCCGCCACCTGGCGTCTCAGGCGCAGGCCCGCTACCTGAGCAATGTCGGTCAGATAGGCGTTGTTCAAAAGACCCACGTCACGCTCGAGCAGGGTGATATCCTGCATGGTAATCACGGCATGGCGCGACAGTGGCCGAGTGGTCACAAGAACGGGTTGGTACAGACTCACCTGGGCCGGCACGAAGAGCCGCCAGCGCACCTCACTGTCACAACTGAGTCGCACGGTGACCCGGCCGACAGGTTCGGCCGGGCTTTCCAGTTCGGCATGCAGCGCTCCCTCCGGGCACAACGGCAAGCGTAGCCGGTTGTCCAGGCGATTGACTGTGACCTCGTAGCGGGCGTCCCGTGCACTGCGCTGCAGGTGACTCTCGATTTCTTGCTCAAGAAAAGAGGTGGTCGCGCCGATAAGTTGATCAATCAGTGGATTGGCGGAAACGCCTGCGCAAAAAAATAGCGGCAATACCGCGCACCCTGTGAGAAAACGCATACAATGAACCTTGATGACGAGTGGGTTGGCGCATGTCAAAAAAACGCCGTAACGAGCACTACCCTAACAGCGCAGCAAGATGCATGCCGTTTCATTCAAGATATTTGAGGAGTCGTCCATGGCTGGCGTAATGGATTCGGTAAACCAACGTACCCAGCTGGTCGGTCAGAACCGCCTGGAACTCTTGCTGTTTCGCCTTGCAGGACCGCAGTTGTACGGCATCAATGTTTTCAAGGTGAAGGAGGTGCTGCAGTGTCCCAAGCTCACTATCTTGCCGCGGTTGAATCCGGTCGTGCGGGGGGTCGCGCATATTCGCGGAGGTACCCTGCCCATCATCGACCTCAACAAGGCCACTGGTGGGCCGGGGCTCGATGATTTGAGTACGGCGTTCGTGATCATCACCGAATATAACTACCGTGTTCAGGGCTTTCTGGTGCGTTCAGTCGAACGAATCGTCAATATGAACTGGTCAGAAATACACCCGCCGCCACGGGGCACCGGTCGCGACCATTACCTGACAGCGGTGACCCGCGTCGACGACAAGATGGTCGAGATTATCGATGTCGAGAAGATTCTTGCCGAAGTCGTGCCAACTGTGGAGACCATCACCGCAGGTGTGATCGATGAGGTAACCCATACCGAAGCTCTGGCGCGCAAGGTGCTGATCGTTGATGACTCATCGGTGGCGCGCAAACAGGTCGTCCGATGTCTGCAGGAAGTGGGTGTGGAAGTGGTCGCGCTCAACGATGGACGTCAGGCGCTCAACTGGCTTCGTGACTTGGTCGAAAATGGCCAGGGTGTATCTGATCTGTTGATGATGGTTTCAGACATCGAAATGCCGGAAATGGATGGGTACACGCTGACCGCCGAGGTGCGCGGTGATCCACGTATGGCCGGTTTGCATATCCTGTTGCACACCTCGCTTTCGGGCGTGTTTAATCAGGCAATGGTAAAAAAGGTGGGTGCAGACGATTTCCTCGCCAAGTTCAAGCCGGATGAGCTGGCACAAAGGGTGATTGATCGCCTGCACGCACTGCGTGAGTAGATCGCCGCATGGGGAAGCAATTCAATTGATTACAGGATGGGCTGCGTGACCTCGGCAAACCAAGATTTTCATGTTTTCAGGGAGTTTCTGGAAAAAGCGTGCGGCATTGTGCTGGGCGACAATAAACAGTACCTCGTAGCCAGTAGGCTGAACCGGTTACTCGAGCAGCAGGGCATCAAAAGCCTGGGCGAGCTGGTAACGCGGATTCAGACGCAGCCCCGCAGTGGGCTGCGAGAGTTGGTCGTGGATGCAATGACCACCAACGAGACACTCTGGTTTAGAGATGTCTATCCATTCGACGTGTTGAAAAACCGATTGCTACCCGAATTCGTGAAGGCCAACCCCGGTCAGCGACCGCGAATATGGTCTGCAGCATGCTCGTCAGGACAGGAGCCCTACTCATTGAGCATGGCCATTGATGAGTTTGAGCGCAGCAATCCCGGTCAGCTGCGTGGTGGCTGTCAAATTGTCGCCACCGATCTGTCCGGGGGTATCCTGACCGCCGCAAAATCGGCGGAGTACGACAGTCTTTCAATCGCCCGCGGACTCTCCTCCGAGCGCCTGGCGCGTTATTTCGACCAGGGCAGTCCGGGTCGCTGGACAGTCAAGCAACCGATCCGCAGTCGGGTCGAGTTCCGCGCCATGAATTTGCTAGACAGTTATTCGATGCTGGGCAAGTTCGATATTGTTTTCTGCCGCAACGTGCTTATCTATTTTTCTGCTGATCTCAAGAAAGATATCCTCAAACGCATACACGGGACCCTCAAGCCCGGCGGTTATCTGATGCTTGGTGCGTCCGAGGCGTTGAATGGCCTCCCTGATCTCTATCAGATGGTTCAGTGCAGTCCGGGTATTGTCTACAAGGCAAAATAGCTACAAGCCGCAAGCTTCGGGCCTCCTTGCCGCTGGGTGACCTGCCGTCCAGGGAAGTGCCGTCCAACGGAATGCCGTCCAACGGTAATCCATTGCCGCTCTGAATTGTTCTTCCTTTCAACTCATTGAATATAAAGGGTTTCGTGTTTTGGCACGGAACCTGCTTTGTTATTGCGCAGAGAGAACTGTGTGGCCATTTATTGCCACAAGAGGAATGCGCAAATGACGATCAATTTTGACAATGCTCTGGGTATCCATGAGAAAGCACTGACTTTCCGCGGTCAGCGTGCGGCCGTTCTAGCCAATAATGTCGCCAACTCGGAAACCCCAAATTACAAAGCGCGTGACCTGGATTTCCAGGCGGTGCTGGCTGCTCAGCAGAGTGGAGATGACAAGGGGTTTGCCGCCAGTACCACACATTCCCGGCATATCAATACCGAAAGCCTGCTCGACCAGGCTGCAGGTCTGCGCTTCCGCACGCCCTTGCAGCCATCACTGGACGGCAACACTGTTGACGCTGACGTCGAGCAAAGCGCTTTCGCCAAGAATGCGATCGAACTGCAGGCCAGCTTTACTTTTCTCAACAGCAAATTCAAGGGGCTGATGACAGCCCTGCGCGGAGAATAAGCCATGTCTCTCAATGACGTTTTCAACATCTCCGGCTCCGGTATGAGCGCACAGTCGCTGCGACTGAACACCACGGCCAGTAACATCGCCAATGCTGAAACGGTTTCCAGCAGCACTGGTGAGACCTACAGGGCCAGGCACCCGGTTTTTGCAACCATGTTCAACGAGCAGCAGCAGGGCATGGGCCAATCGCTTTTTGCCTCTCAGGAGCAGGCAGGGCAGGGCGTTGAGGTTCTGGGTGTGGTTGAGTCCGATGCCGAGTTGCAATCACGGTACGAACCTGATCATCCGATGGCGGATGAGCAGGGCTATGTGTTCTATCCGAATGTCAACATTGTCGAAGAAATGGCCAACATGATGGCCGCTTCACGGGCATATCAAACCAACGTAGAAATCATGAACGCAACCAAGACCATGTTGCAGCGCGTTCTCACACTGGGTCAGTGACAGGAGCTTCAAGACAATGAGTATTTCTAGTGCACTGAGTGTAGGTGAAGGCGTTCTGGATCAGTACAAGGTGGACCAGAGCCGTGACGCCAAGGGCGGTGAGCTTGGCAAGAACGAGTTTCTCAAGTTGCTGGTGACTCAGATGAACAATCAGGACCCGCTGTCGCCTCAAGAGAACGGCGAGTTTATTGCTCAATTGGCTCAGTTCAGTACGGTTGAGGGTATTGAAACGCTGAATTCCTCGATGGAGTCGCTGCTTAACGGCTACCAGTCTTCACAGGCCTTGCAGGCTTCTTCTCTGGTAGGTCGCACGGTCATCGTGCCGGCGGATCAGGCCATGGTAGATACCACCAAGGGGATCAAGGGGCAGTTGGCTCTACCCGCGGCCAGCGACAATGTCTACGTCAATGTCACCGATGCCGCGGGTAGCGTGGTTACCCGGTTGAACCTGGGTAGCCAGGCTAGCGGTATGCACGATTTTGTCTGGGACGGCAAGGACAGCAGCGGCAATCTGATGCCGCCCGGTAAGTACAAATTCGAAGCTCAGGCCGCTATCGAAGGTGACAACAAGCAACTCGCCACCCTGCTACCTGCCAACGTGGACAGTGTGTCCCTGGGCAATGGCAAGGGTGGCGAAATGATGCTCAACGTTGCGGGCCTCGGCAGTATCAGTCTTTCAAATATCGTTTCCATTGGTCAGTAACAGTCGTCCGATCTACATCGGCTAGGAGAGTAACCATGTCTTTCAATATCGGTCTGAGTGGTATCCGGGCGGCGTCATCCGATCTGGATATTACCGGTAACAACATCGCGAACGCCGGCACTGTCGGCTTCAAGGGTTCGCGCGCAGAATTTTCTGATGTGTATGCAGCCTCAGTCCTTGGCTCGGGCAGCAATGCCCAGGGCAGCGGTGTATTGCTGGGGAACGTGGCCCAGCAGTTTACCCAGGGCAACATCAACTTTACCGAGAACAGTCTGGATCTTGCTATCAACGGTAATGGCTTCTTTGTCACCAGTAACGACGGTGCGCTCAGCTATACCCGTGCTGGTTACTTCGGTACTGACCGGGACGGTTTTATCTCCAATAACTTCGGTGAGCGTCTGCAAGGCTTCGGCGTTAATCCTGTGACGGGTCAGATCAATCAGGGAGTGCAGACCGATCTGCGTGTGGACACTCGTTCTGCGGATCCCAGAGCAACATCGGTAGTCGATTCTACCCTGAACCTGAATTCAACAAACGTTCGTCCGGCCATCTGGCAGCAGGCTTATGATACGGAAATTGCGGCAGGTGGCACGCCGGCAGATGCGCTTGCGGCCGCGCGTGATACTTTTGATCCGACTAACTCGGCGACCTACAACAGCTCTACTTCGGTGAACATTTTTGACAGTCTGGGTAATGCTCATACACTGACCAAGTACTTTGTGAAAACTGACGGTAATCAGTGGGACATGTTTACCATGATTGATGGGCGCCAGGTTACCAACGATCCTGCCACCAATAACGCTTTGCCCACGGATGCCGCGTTTGCGCCCACACCTACAGAACTGACTTTTAACAGCGTAGGCGAGCTGACCACTCCCCAGCCGCTTGGCAGTATTCAGAACTGGGTCCCTTTGGACAGCGCGGGACGTGAAACCGGTGCTGAATCCCCGGCCTCCTTTGATATAGACCTGGCGGGCA
Source organism: Halopseudomonas salina (assembly GCF_008641105.1). The sequence continues at coordinate 398,209 of NZ_VTTI01000003.1, read as the reverse complement.
GCACCCAGTTTGCAGCTAGCTTTGCGGTCACCGCTGTAGTCCAGGATGGCTTCACTACTGGGGATCTGGCGGGTCTGGAAATTGACGACGCCGGTTTGTTGGTTGCGCGTTATACCAACGGTCAGACTCGTACCCAGGGCCAGGTAGTGTTGGCCAACTTTGCCAATCAGCAAGGGCTGACGCCGCTGGGAAAAACCGCCTGGGCCCAGTCTTCTGCCTCCGGTGAGCCGGTGGTAGGTGCGCCTGGTACCGGTACGCAAGGCAGTATCCAGTCAGGGGCTCTGGAGCAGTCAAACGTCGACCTGTCGGAGCAATTGATCAACCTGATCATTTCCCAGCGTAACTATCAGGCTAACGCGAAGACGATCCAGACAGCTGATGCGGTTACTCAGACCATCATCAACCTCAGGTAAGTTCCGGCAATATTCCGGCAATGGCAGGGCGGCAATACCGGCGGGTCTATCCCGTTTGTATTGCCGCCCTGTTTTTTATGGTGATTCTATCTGTTTGTTTTATATGCTAAAAGTGCGATAAATCACTTTTTGGCATGAACCGTGCTTTATTTTCCTGTGATAGTAGCAAAGCGGCAATTCCTTGTCGCAACGGGAGTACAGCGTGGACAAATCACTTTTCATCTCCATGACCGGCGCCAGCCAGAATATGCTGGCTCAGCAGGCTCATGCCAACAATCTGGCGAACGTGAGTACCACTGGCTTTCGTCGTGACTTCGAACAGGCGCGGTCGATGCCTGTGTATGGCGAGGCCCATCCCACACGTGCCTATGCAATGACCGAAAGGCCTGGAACCGATTTTGCCTCTGGCAGCATGCAGGAGACCGGGCGCGACCTGGATATTGCCGTAGAAGGGCAGGGATGGATTGCCGTCCAGGCTCCCGACGGTACGGAGGCCTACACCCGTGCAGGCAGCCTGAAAATTGACGCCTTCGGCCTGTTGCGTACCGGTAGTGGTATGCCGGTGCTGGGTAACGCCGGCCCGATCGCGCTGCCTCCGGCTGACAAGGTCGAAATCGGTCAGGATGGCACTATCAGTATTCGTGCAGAAGGTGAGGCCCCCAATGTGTTGGCCGAGGTGGACCGTATCAAACTGGTCAATCCCGACCCGGCCACCATTCGCAAGGGTGAGGATGGCTTGATGCGCGTGGAGAACGAGGCCGAGCAGCCTGCTGACGCGGCAGTGCGTGTTGCGTCCGGTTTTCTGGAAAGCAGCAATGTCAATGCCGTGTCAGAAATGACGGCGATGTTGTCCCTGGCCCGTCAGTTCGAGCTGCACATCAAGATGATGCGCACGGCCGAAGAGAACAGCCAAATCACCAACAAGATTCTGCAGATCAGTTGAACCTGAGCAGCCGCCTCACTCAGTCAGTGACGCGCTAGGAGAAGCATATGCACGCAGCACTTTGGGTAAGCAAGACCGGACTGTCCGCCCAGGACACCATGCTGACCACCATTTCCAACAACCTGGCGAACGTGGCGACTACGGGCTTCAAGCGTGATCGTCCCGAGTTCGAGGATCTGCTGTATCAGATCAAACGCCAGCCGGGCGGCCAGACCACCCAGGACACGCAGCTGCCGTCAGGTTTGCAGTTGGGTACCGGTGTTCGTGTTGCCGGCACGCAGAAGATCTTCACCGAAGGCACGCTGCAGACTACCGAGCAACCCCTGGACCTGGCGATCAATGGCAAAGGTTTTTTTCAGATTCTGATGCCCGACGGCAATATTGGCTACACCCGCGATGGCAGCTTTCACCTGGATGCGGACGGCCAGATTGTGACCTCCAGTGGCTTTCCCCTGGAGCCGGCCATCCAGTTGCCCGACGATGTGCAGTCCTTCACCGTGGGTGAGGATGGCACGGTAAGCATTTCCGTTTTCGGTGATCCGGCAGCCCAGCAGCTGGGCATTCTGCAGACTGCAAACTTCGTCAATCCGGCCGGTCTACAGTCCATCGGCAATAACCTCTTCCTGGAGACCGCCGCCAGCGGTGCCCCCCAGGCAGGTAATCCAGGACAGAACGGTTTGGGTACGGTGCTGCAGAACACCCTGGAAAATTCCAACGTCAGTGTTGTCGAGGAACTGGTCAACATGATCACGACGCAGCGCGCATACGAAATGAACTCCAAGGTGATCTCGACGGCTGACCAGATGCTGCAGTACGTCAGCCAGAACCTTTAATGGGAATGACTAAGATGAAATTCCTGCGTCTTGCACTGGTTGTGCTGATCCTTGGGAGTCTTGCGGCCTGCATGCAGATGCCACCGGCCCCCAATGATCCGTCCTACGCGCCGATCATGCCGCGCACCCCGATACCGACGGAGCTCAACAACGGCGCAATCTATCAGGCCGGCTTCGAGACCAACCTGTATGACGATCGCAAGGCCAACCGGGTGGGTGACATTATTACCATCACGCTGCAGGAGCGCACTGCTGCACGCAAGAGTGCCGATAACGAGATCAGCAAGAACAGCTCGACTCAGATCGCCAATCCCACACTGCTGGGGAATGTGGTCGGCGCCAAGGGCTTGAATCTGGGTGTGGATATTGGCGGAAATCGCACCTTTGCCGGCGACTCGGAGGCGAATCAGACCAACAGTCTGAACGGCTCGATAACCGCGACAATTTTCGAAGTCCTGCCCAACGGCGTGATGCGCGTGCGCGGCGAAAAATGGATTACTTTGAATAACGGCGACGAGCTTATTCGTGTCTCCGGTCTGGTTCGCAGTGAGGATATCGGGCCGGATAACACCGTGCCTTCAACCCGTATTGCCGACGCACGTATCGCCTACTCGGGCACCGGTGCTTTCGCCAATGCAAGTCAGCCAGGTTGGCTCAGCCAGTTCTTCATGAGCCCCATGTGGCCCTTCTAGGAGTAGTGAGTATGCGTAAGCTGCTGATGTGCCTATGTCTTGTGCTTGCTGCCCCCCTGGTCCATGCCGAGCGGTTGAAGGATATCGCCAGCGTGGCCGGGGTACGTACCAACCAGCTGATCGGCTACGGCCTGGTGGTGGGCTTGGTCGGCTCTGGCGATCAGACCAGCCAGACACCCTTTACCGTGCAAACCTTCAACAACATGTTGACTGAGTTTGGTATTACTGTGCCGCCGGGTACGCGCATCCAGACCAAGAACGTCGCAGCAGTGGCGATTCATGCCGAACTACCCCCCTTTGCGCGGCCGGGGCAGACGATCGATATTACCGTCTCGTCGATTGGTAATGCCAAGAGCCTGCGCGGTGGCAGCCTGCTAATGACCCCGCTCAAGGGTATTGATGGCCAGGTCTATGCCATCGCCCAGGGCAATCTGGTAGTTGGCGGCTTTGGCGCCGAGGGTGCCGATGGTTCGCGCATAACCGTCAACGTGCCAAGCGTGGGACGTATTCCTGCCGGGGCTACTGTAGAGCGCGCAGTTACCAGCCCCTTTGCCAGTGGCGATCATCTGGTGTTCAACCTTAATCGCCCGGATTTTACGACCGCCAAGCGAGTGGTGGACCAGATCAACAATACCTTCGGCGCGGGGGTTGCTCAGGCGCAGGATGCCGGTTCTATTACCGTGCGCGCGCCGCTGGATCCAAATCAGCGTGTGGACTACATGTCCATGGTTGAAAATCTGCAGGTGGATCAGGGTAATGCCGCAGCGAAAATCGTGATCAATTCGCGTACCGGCACCATCGTTATTGGCCAGGATGTCCGTGTCCAGCCGGCGGCGGTTACCCATGGCGGTCTGACCGTGACCATCAGTGAGAACATCCAGGTGGATCAGCCAGACGCACCATTTGGCGGCGGCCAGACAGTAGTCACGCCCAGCTCGCAGATCAATATCGAAGAAGGTGACAGTCGCATGTTCGTGTTCAATCCGGGCGTGTCACTGGACGAGATAGTGCGTGCGGTCAATCAGGTCGGCGCTGCCCCAGGCGACCTGATGGCCATTCTTGAAGCCCTGAGACAGGCCGGCGCTTTAAACGCCGAACTTGTCGTTATCTGAGCGAGGACGCGATCATGAACCCCAACGGCATCAGCTATACCGACATCAACTCCATGAGCGAGTTGAAAGCCGGTTCCAAGGCCAATAGCCCGGAGAACATGCAGCGCGTCGCCGAGCAGTTCGAATCCCTGTTCATGAACATGATGGTCAAGAGCATGCGCGATGCCAATCAGGCCTTTGCTGAAGGTAACCCGCTTAACACGCCTCAGACCAAGTTCTATCAGGACATGTACGACAACCAGATGTCCGTTCATCTGTCTGAGAAGCAGGGCCTAGGCCTGGCTGACGTGATGATGCGGCAACTGTCCCCGGAGAAGACCCCTGCAACGTCAGGTACTGCCCTGGAGCGGCCGGTGCTGAAATCTGACTTGTCTGCGGCTGCGCCAGGCGGGAATGGCAATGGCAATCTGCCCGACCATTCTGCCCTGTTGGCCAAGCGTCGGCTGGGCTTTTCCCTGGGTCACGGGGCTACACAGATGGCTCTGGCAGGCAACCCCGGTGGTTCTGCTGCCTCTTCCGCGCCGCTGCAGTCTGAGCCTTCACAGGCCTGGCAGCCGCTGCGTGCAATGCAGGGCGTGGCTCGCAGTCAGCCAACCACCGCTGACGCCATTGCCCAGGCCGCACCTGTGGGTCCGGGTCCCACGCGTTTTGCCAGTTCTGGTGAATTTGTTCAGGCAATGCTGCCCATGGCCGAGAAGGCAGCTGCGCGACTGGGCGTTGATCCGCATTATCTGGTGGCTCAGGCTGCCCTTGAGACCGGCTGGGGCAAGTCGATCATCAAGCAGCCTGATGGCAGTAACAGCCATAACCTTTTCGGTATCAAGGCCCATGGCGGTTGGCAGGGGGAATCGGCGAGCGTGATGACCCATGAGTACCGTGATGGCGTAAAGGGCCAGGAGCGTGCGAGTTTTCGCAGCTATGCTTCCTTCGAGCAGAGCTTTGACGATTACGTGAATTTCCTTGAGGGGAACGGTCGTTACAAGCAGGCGCTGGCGCGTACCGAGAACCCGGATACTTTCTTCCGCGAGCTGCAGCAGGCCGGCTACGCTACCGACCCGCAGTATGCCCGTAAAGTGTCCCAGATAGCCCGGCAGTTACTGAGCGAAACCAGCACTCAGCAGGCCACGCAGGTCGCCCAGGCTGATGCTGACTCCAGCACAGGCAGGGCATAACCATGGCAGATCTTTTTGGTATTGGACTCAGCGGCCTCAAGGCCAGCCAGACCAATTTGTCGGTTACCGGGCAGAATATTTCCAACGTTAACACGCCCGGTTACAGCCGCCAGACTGCTGTTCAAGCCGCGCGCGACCCCAGCTTTACCGGTGCGGGGTACATTGGCAACGGCACCAGTATTGTCGATGTGCAGCGGGTCTATAACGAGTTCCTGAGCAATCAGGTGCGCAGCAGTACCGCGATCAATTCAGAGGTAGGCGCTTTCCAGACGCAGATGGAAGAGCTCAACACCCTCTTGTCGGGAACCGCTACAGGTATCACCCCCGGCTTGCAGAACTTCTTCGATGCACTGCAGACTTCGGTCGAGGATCCAGCAAGCCTGCCTGCTCGTCAGCTATTTTTGTCCGAATCCGAAGGCCTGGCCTCGCGCTTCAATACCGTGCAGACCCGTCTATCGACCCAGACTGAATTCATAGGTCAGCAGATGGGAACGCTTACCGGTCAGGTCAGCCGTCTGTCGGAGTCTATTGCCCAGTACAATGACTCCATCGGCCGCGCCGTAGCAAACGGCTCCGAACCCAATGACCTGTTCGACGCCCGTGATGAAGCGGTGCGTCAACTCAGTGAGCTGATCGGTGTGACGGTAGTGCCGCAGGACAATAACAGCATCAACCTGTTCGTTGGTTCCGGTCAGCCCCTGGTAGTTGGCAAGGAGGCTTCTAGCCTGCAAGTGGTACAAGGGACTGCAGATCCTTCACGCGCGGAGGTGCAGCTGGTCAGCGGGGGATCTGCCCAGGGTATTACCAGCTTGATCAGCGGTGGTCAGCTAGGCGGTCTGATACGGTATCGCCAGGACGTGCTTGATCAGGCATTGAACTCGGTAGGTCGGCTGGCTTTGTCGATTGCCGACGAGGTCAACAGCCAGTTGGGACAAGGCCTGGACGTCAATGGTCAGGCCGGTGGCCAGCTGTTCAAGGATATCAACAGTCCTGATCAGCTTGATTTGCGCAGCCAGGCACGTCCAACCAACAGTGACCCAAATACCAAGCTGAATGTGTTCATTTCTGACACCTCAGAGTTGAGCACTTCGGATTATGAAGTGTTGTTCAGCAGTGCAACGCAATACAGTATCCGGCGGGTAAGCGACAACGCGGTCACCGGGCCTATCGATATTACGGCTGCAACTGCTCCCGAGGTTGATGGTTTTACGATCACGCTACCCACCGGTGGCAGTGTGGCGGCAGGGGACCGCTTCCTGGTCACTCCCACACGCTACGGCTCTGGCGGCATGGAGTCGGTCATGCAGCAACCGGAGGAGCTGGGTTTTGCAGCTCCTGCTAGCGCCGATAGCAGCCTGGCAAATCGGGGTACGGCGAAAATTACTCAGCCGACCCTGGTAGAGGGACCGCAACCGATTGACCCTGCTGTAATGCAGAACTTTCTTCCAATCGAGATGAGCTATGCCCAGGGCAGTAATACACTGACGCTTTCCAGCGCCGCAGGTGTGATAACCCCAACAGCTTTGAGCATTGTCCCGGGGCAGACCAACACCCTGGAATGGGAAGTGGATGGCTACAGTTTCAGCATGAAAATGACCGGCACACCACTGGATGGTGATACCTTCAATATCAATTTCAACGAAGGTAAGTCAGATAACCGTAATGCCCTGGCATTGTCCGAGCTCCAAACCAAGGCCGTTCTGGGGCAGGCGGGAGGTCGCAGTGGTTTTTCCTTTGTTGATGGTTACGGCGACCTGGTTCAACGCGTAGCGACCTTTACCGCACAGGCCCGCTCTGATAGCGATTCAAGTGCGGCTGTACTCAAGCAGGCGACCAATAATCGTGACTCGGTATCGGCGGTCAACCTTGATGAGGAAGCCGCGAATCTGATCAAGTTCGAGCAGTATTACAACGCCTCGGCGCAGGTACTACAGGTTGCAAGATCCTTGTTTGATACTCTGATAAGCAGCATCCGCTGATAGGTGACAGGCCATGCGTATTTCGACAATACAGACCTTCAATAATGGCAATCAGGGTATCCAGGATAACTATGCCAAGGTAACCCGTACCCAGGAGCAGGTCAGCTCGGGAAAGCGTCTGCTGTCGCCAGCCGATGATCCGGTAGCCACCGTACGCCTGTTGCAGCTTGACCAGGAGGCCGGTCGTCTCGAACAGTTCAAATCGAATATGAGCGCCGCGACCAACAGCCTGAATCAGGAGGAGGCCACACTCAATTCGGTGACCAATATTCTGCAGCGGGTGCGCGAAATCACCCTGCAGGCGGGTAATGGTGCACTGGATGCGTCTGACCGCCAGGCCCTTGCCCAGGAGCTGACCGAACGTGAAGAGGAGCTGTTTGGTCTGTTCAATAGTCGCAACGCCCGCGGTGAGTACCTGTTTGGCGGCTTTCAAAGCCAAACCCCACCCTTCGTACGGGAGCCCAACGGCACTTACACCTACGAGGGGGACCAGGGACAGCGTTCAATTCAGATCGCAGGCTCTAAGCAATTGGCGATCAACGATAACGGCAAGGATCTGTTCGTTGACGTGGGCAACGTCAATCGCGTTGTGACTGAAAGAACATTGCCTGCGGACCCTGCGGTGCCTTTTCCGCGCATCTCGCTTGGCGTGGTAGAAGACAAGACAACTTACGATACCAAATTCTATCCGAATAACACCCTGTCCATTTCTATAGGGCCTGGCAATACTTACACCATTACGGGTGATGCTCCGGTGCCTGGGCCTGGTGATCCCGGCTATCCTTCAGCAGTGCCGGTATCCGGCACATTTGAGCCGAATGAAGAAAATAATCTGCAGATACGTATTGCTGGTGTGGTCGTTAATCTCGACGGCGCGTTGCAGGATGGGGATACCTTCACCATCAAACCCGGTGACACCGACGATACAGGCGAGAAGCGCAGCATCCTGCAGAATATCGCCTTCCTGCGCGAAACCCTGGAGGACCCGGGCAACTCGCCCGAAGACAAACTGCTACGCCGCGACAAGCTGGCAATCAGCCTGGAGAACGTCGATAACGCAATGAACAGCGTACTCAGTGTGCAGACCAGCATCGGTGCCCGGCTCAACGTTATAGAATCCACTGGCAACGAGAATGCCGAGGTATCTCTGATCAATACCAAGGTGCAGGCGGAGCTGTCGGAGCTGGATTACGCAGAAGCACTCAGCCGTCTCAGTCTGGAGTCGGTGGTATTACAGGCCGCCCAGCAAAGCTATGTAAAAATCAGTGGCTTGAGTCTGTTCAACCTGCTGCGCTGAATATGGGATTGGTGCCTAGAATCCCAAGGGGATTCGTGGCTTGTCGCCATCCAGCTTGAGGCCTACCTTGAGTATGGTGTCGTTGTCCACGGCAGCCACTACCCACGTATGACCTTCCCATTCCAGTTTGTCGCCTACCACGGGATGGCCCCCAAAGCGCTTGCCCAGAAAGACCGCAAGGGTAATGTCGCGGAGAGACTCGGGCACCGCGAATCCGTAGAAGCGGCCTACCGCACCCAGTTCGGCATCGCCCTCAAGAATAAAGTCGCCAAAGAAGCGCCGGGTTTCCAGGTAACTGGCGGCATGGGGTTTGCTGAATAACTTCGAAAGGGCAGGTAGGTCTCTCTGCCTGCCGATAATGCACAACACATCGTTCAGCGCGAGGGTAGTACTGCCGCGCGGATGCAATAGCTCGCTCCCGCGAAATACCGCCGCTATGCGGGAGTTGTTGGGCATGGCCAGTTCGCGCAGGCTGACGCCGACACACCAGTTGGCATTTTCCAGCTGGTAGATCATGACCTCATAAGCGCCATCCACTGCCACATCGAGACTCGTTCGCTGTAAGGGCTCTGGCTGAGGGGGGATTTCCACTTTGCAGAGGCGGGCCGCCAATGGCAGGCTGGAGCCTTGTAGCAGAAGTGATACCAGAACGACCACGAAGGCCACGTTGAACAGCAACTGCGCCTGCTCGAGCCCCGCAAGCAGGGGGAAGATTGCCAGAATGATGGGTACCGCTCCGCGCAGGCCGACCCAGGAGATGAATAATCGCTCGCGCCAGGAGAACACAAAGGGTGCCAGGCATATCAGCACCGCAAGCGGCCGGGCAATGAATATCAGAAAGAGGGCGATTCCAATGGCGGGCCCGGCGATAGGCATCATCTCGCTGGGTGTGACGAGCAGGCCGAGCATCAAAAACATGCCGATCTGACTAAGCCACGCCATTCCGTCCTGCACGTGGAGAATATTCTGCAGGTTGTGCACCCGGCGATTTCCAAGAACCACGCCGGTCAGGTAAATCGCCAGGAATCCGCTGCCCCCGATAGTATTGGCAAATGCAAACACCAGAATCGCGCCACTGGTGATCAAAAGCGGATAAAGACCGGTTGCCAATTTGACCCGATTTACCAGGCTTGCCAGCAGCACGCCCCCTGCCAGACCGCAAATGCCGCCGATACCAAATTGCTGGATGAAAACGCCAAGAAATTCCCAACTGACGCTTTGCTCCCCGGAAGCGAGTATTTCCACCAGGGTAATCGTCAGAAAGATCGCCATGGGGTCGTTGGAGCCGGATTCGATTTCCAGGGTGGCACCTACCCGTTGCTTCAGGTTGAGTCCCTTGCCTTGAAGCAGGGAAAACACCGCAGCGGCATCGGTTGAGCCGACAATGGCGCCAAGAAGCATTCCCTGGAGCCAGTGAATATCAAGTAACCAGGCTGTTACCATACCGGTCAGACCCGCACATACCACGACGCCTAGACTAGCCATCGATACCGCAGGCCAGAGTCCGACACGAAAGTTCTCGACCCGGGTTCGCATTCCGCCATCGAGCAGAATAATCGCTAATGCCAGACTGCCAATCATGAAGGCAGTACCGGTGTTATCGAAAGCGATCCCCCCGAACCCATCTTCTCCTGCAAGCATTCCGATGATCAGGAATATCAGCAGCAAAGGTATCCCCAGTCTTGAGGACAGGGAGCTGGCAAGGATGCTAGCGCATAACAGCAAGGCGCCAATCAGAAAAAGCGTGTTGATATAGTCCATGCGGCAGAGCAACTCATTCAGGTATCGTATCCGTCTTCACTATATAGGCTGATGCCGTTTGTGGGTGGAGGATTTGCTGTAATCTCAGTCAATTGCGAGCGGGGGGAAGGTGTGATGGATGCGGAATTCTGGCGAGAACGCTGGCAGCTCGGAGAAATCGGATTTCATAAGTCGCGGGCGAATCCATTGATGATGCGCTGGTGGCCCATGCTGAATCTGAGTCAGGGAGCGAGTGTACTGGTCCCGCTGTGCGGGAAAAGCCTCGACATGCTGTGGTTGCGCGACCAGGGTTTGGCGGTGGTTGGCGCCGAATTATCGCGGTTGGCCCTGGATAGCTTTATTGCGGAACACCAGCTCCCATGTGAATGGCTTGTGTGCGATGGCTTTGATGTGGCCAAAGGCGATGGGCTGACGCTTTATTGTGGCGATTTTTTTGCACTTGGGGTCGAGCAACTCCACAGCGTGAGTGCGGTATATGACCGTGCGGCCCTCATTGCCTTACCGCCACCGATGCGCCAGCGTTACGTTGCGCACCTGCGCGAATACCTCGAAGGTGGCTGGAAGATGCTGCTGATCACGCTTGACTATTGCCAGTCAGAACGCGCCGGTCCGCCGTTCAGCGTGCCGGATGCGGAGGTCAGGACGCTTTTTTCCGGTTGCTCGGTGTCGGTTCTGCATGAGGTCGACGTGCTCGGCGATCATCCTGTATTTCGCGACCAGGGCTTGACCAGCCTGATCGAGCGGGTCTACCTCATCGAAGAAAAGTGACCCGATGGCCACGGTGAGCGGCTCCTGCGGGCCGCTATCACGGGCGCTCGGGAGATTGGTAATATCAGGTCTGTTTCCTGCCCGGAGTTATCATGGCGGCCGCCCTTGCCTTGTTGTTCAAGCTTTTTCCGCTTTACATAACCGTTGGGCTTGGCTGGCTTGCAGGCCGGTTTCTCCAGGCGAGTGGTAGCCACATTGCCGGGATCATGCTGTACATTGTCACACCGTCGGTCGTGTTTTCGGGCGTGATGAATGCGCCTTTGTCAGCCAGCGTCATCATGCTTCCATTCCTGGTGTTCGGCTTTTGTACCTTCCTTGGCGTGGCTCATCTAATCGTCGCCCGTGGCTGGCTGAATAATGCCAGTGCCAACCTCATTCCACTGTCGGTGGGTACCGGTAACACAGGGTACTTTGGCATCCCCGTCGCGTTGTTGATATTCGGCGAGGAGGGTCTGGGTATCTATATAGTGTGTCTGCTGGGCACAACGCTGTATGAGAACTCAGTAGGCTTCTACCTGGCAGCGCGCGGACGTTTTGGTATTCGTGACTGTCTGCTGAAGGTCGCGCGTCTGCCTTCCATTTACGCCTTCTGTCTTGCCGTGATGCTGAATCTTGCTGACCTGAGTATTCCAGGGGTACTTGTACCCCTGTTCGATAATCTCCGGGGCGCCTACAGCATCCTTGGCATGATGATTATTGGTATGAGTATTCTGAGTTTTCGGGGTCTGGCAGGCGATTTGCGTTTTACCGCCCTGGCATTTTTTGGCAAATTCATTTCCTGGCCTCTGCTGGCTCTGGGGTTCTGGGGTATCGATAGCCTGTGGCTGCACATTTACGACGCTGCTGTGTACAAGGCGGTGTTTCTTATCTCCATCACACCGATTGCCGCCAATACGGTGGTAATAGCTACTCTGCTCGATACCGAGCCCCAGCAGGTGGCAGGAACGACGCTCTTGAGTACTGTATTTGCGCTGATCTACATACCCGTAATGGTCTCCCTTGTAATGTCATCGCTATGACAGCATTTTGCCTCCATGCATCCTGCCTGACAAAAATTGACCAGGTCATGCAAAATGCAATGAGGATCGGGATCGAAAAATTGTAAAATATTGATTTTATTGAATTTAAATATATTTAATTACTGGCATGACCTCTGCAACTCTCCCTGTATAGGCGATAGCGTCGCCATCAGCACTAGAGCTCATCACTCTGATTGATATTGGGAGGAATTTCAGAATGAAAGGTCGAGACGTTGCTTTTTTCGTCAGTATCCAGGGGATGCTGCTCGGTGCGGCATTCCTGCTCTCTACGGGTGAGGCGGACATTAATACCTCTGCACGCCAGGCGCCCCAGCAGGTCGAGATGCGCAGTTGGGTCGACGACAATCCCAGCTCTCGGGCAGTTGCGCGGCAAATGAACATGCGCACAACAGCGACTATCGAAAAGCCAGGAGAACCTGATGCTGTCGCGGTGGCGCTGGAGCGTGCAAGTCAACAACGCAGTTGGGTATTTTAGCAATTCCGGCTGGTTGTTCGCTCGTCGTGTATAGGCGACCTCGCATTACCCGTAAAGTTCATAATGATCCTGGTGCCCTGTGGTGTTCTACGCATGCAGAATGCACGACGGGGCGGCTTCCCCCTCATCTGGATTGTTCAGGCGCGGGGCGGGCTGAGACATAATTCAGCATGCACAGTCGCAAAATTTCCTCATGTTGTTCGATAAACGGCCGATATGGCAGCTAATATGTCAGTAAGAACTTCTTTCTGACAAAAAGGCGCCTTTTGCGATCGAGCCAAGGCCGCGAACCATATGAGGAAACAATAATGGCTTCTTTTCGTAATCTGGGTTTCCGCTGGAAGTTAACTCTTCCAATGGTACTGCTGGCCGGCCTTTTCTGTTTGCTGGGCGCCGTAGCCTTTATCGGCACCAATGATTTGTCCTCGCGCATGGAGCGTTTCTCCAGCGGCTTGTTGCCTCAGGCAACCAATCTCCTTGAAGCTGATCGGGACATGTACCAAGCGCTGGTTGCCGAGCGGTCACTTGTGCAGGGGGTGGCGCGCGTGGAGCGCGATAAGCTCGTGTCCGAACACGCAGATAACCTGCAGCAGGCGCTGGATCGGGTCAAGGTATCCACCTCGCTGGCGGTTTCTCCAGAGAGTAAGGCCTTGGGCCAGCAGTTTGTGCAGGTTTTCGGCGACTGGAAACGGGTCAGCCTGGAAGTGGTACGGCTGTCGCAGAGCGAAGCATTCCAGGACAAGGGCGAAGCTAATCAGCTCAGTTATGGTCAGTCTGCCGAGTTGTTTGGCCGGGCCCGCGATCTGATCGATCAGATGACTCAAGTTGTGGACGCCGAGGCTGCCACTGAATTAACGGACGCAGCAAGCTTTACGGCAGCCAATGCACGCAATCTGGCTCTGGTAGTCATTCTCGGACTCGTTATCTGTGTGCTGACCATTGCCTTTTTACCTGGTCTGATCGTCCGCCCGATCCAGGACATCCTTGCTCGTATCCGGGATATTGCCGGCGGTGGTGGCGATCTGACCAAGCGAGTTGAGGTCAGCTCGGCCGATGAAGTGGGGCAGCTTGGTGCGAGCTTCAATGAGTTCCTCGGTCAATTGCAGATGCTCATTCGCGAAGTTGCTGAATCGACACTCCTGGTGGCTTCAGCGTCAGAGCAGATGAGCGCCATAGCCGCCAACCAGGATCAGTTGGTGACAGACCAGCACCTGGCTATCGATCAGGTGAGTACAGCGGCAACCGAAATGACCGCAGCTATTCATGAAGTGGCTGATAACGCACACAGTACGGCCGAAGCTGCGCGTCAGGCGGACCAGCAGGGGAAAGCGACATCCGAAGTTGTTGGCCAGACCATGAATGCCCTGCGGCGCTTGGCCAAGGATGTGGCGGAAGCGGCAGGCGTCATAAACCGGCTTGAGCAGGACAGTGACAAGATAGGTGGCGTGCTGAGTGTCATTCAGGCGATTGCCGAGCAAACCAATTTGCTGGCACTTAACGCAGCAATCGAAGCTGCTCGTGCCGGCGAGCAAGGTCGAGGCTTTGCCGTGGTAGCCGACGAGGTGAGGACCCTGGCCGCGCGCACACAGGACTCCACCCGGGACATTCAGGAGATGATCCAGAGCCTGCAAGCTGGTAGTTCGCAGGCAGTGACTGTCATGCAGCGGGGTGCCACGCTGGCTGCAGAAAGTGTCGAGCAGGCAGAAGGCGCAGAGAGGTCGCTTAGCGAGACGGCACAGTCAGTGGTGCGAATCAACGACATGGCCGCACAGATCGCTTCGGCCTGTGAGGAACAGACTCAGACCACTGAAGAAATTGCCCGTAATATCAGTGGGATCCGGGATCTTTCTGATCAGGCGGCACAAAATTCCAGCGAGAGCCGTCAAGCCAGTGAGTCCATGGCGAGGCTTGCGGCCGGCTTGCAGCAACAGGTAGGGCGTTTCAGAACCTGAAATGGTACCTGGTCCGAAAAAAAGGCGTTGTGAGGCGCCCAACAATGGGTTGTAAGTTGTTGGCAAGCCGTTACAATAGCGCGGCCTGTCCAGTACAGGTTCGTTATGGTGACCCTGCCGGTCCCCTCGCAATGATTCGCCGTTAACCTGGTCAGGCCCGGAAGGGAGCAGCCACAGCGGTTACATCGTGTGCCGGGGTGTGGCTGGTAGGGTCGCCACCCATGACGACCTACCCTATTCAGTAACACCAAGCCTCACCGCATATCTCGCAAAGTCAGCCTGCTTTGGTTACAGTACCCGCTTGTCTTTCAGATCCTACCGGACAGCACACATCCAATGAGTTATCAGGTACTTGCCCGCAAATGGCGTCCGCGCCTGTTCCGTGAAATGGTCGGCCAGACCCACGTGCTCCAGGCGTTGATTAATGCGCTCGACCACGACCGGCTGCACCATGCCTACCTCTTCACTGGCACCCGGGGGGTAGGAAAAACGACGATCGCGCGTATTCTGGCCAAATGCCTGAACTGTGAGACCGGAGTTAGCTCCGAACCCTGCGGAATCTGTTCGGCCTGCCGGGAGATAGATGAGGGACGCTTTGTCGATCTGATTGAAGTGGACGCGGCCAGTCGCACCAAGGTCGAAGATACCCGCGAGCTTCTGGATAACGTGCAGTACGCGCCGTCACGGGGCCGGTACAAGGTCTATCTGATCGACGAAGTGCACATGCTTTCCAGTCACAGTTTCAATGCGCTGCTGAAAACCCTGGAGGAGCCCCCGGAACACGTCAAGTTTCTACTCGCGACCACTGACCCGCAAAAATTGCCTGTCACCATCCTCTCGCGCTGCCTGCAATTCTCGTTGAAAAATATGCAGCCCGAAAAAATCGTTGATCACCTGCGTCACGTTCTTGGTGAAGAGCTGATCCGCTTTGACGAAGAATCCTTGTGGTTGCTCGGGCGGGCGGCCGACGGCTCCATGCGTGATGCATTGAGCCTGACTGATCAGGCAATTGCGTTTGGCAATGGCGCATTACAGGTCAGTGACGTACGCAGCATGCTCGGGACCATTGATCACGGTCAGGTATTTGGCTTGCTTGATGCGCTGGCTGCGGGCGACGCTCAGGCCTTGTTGATTGCTGTGGGCGAGTTGGCGGAGCAGGGTGCCGATTTTTCTGGCGTGTTGAGTGAGCTGCTGTCGGTCTTGCAACGCGTGGCTATTGCTCAGGTGCTACCACAGGCGGTGGATAACAGTCTGGGTGACCAGGAGAGGGTGATTGACCTTGCCGGTAGGGTGAGTGCCGAGGACGTGCAGTTGTTTTACCAACTGGGTTTGCATGGTCGCCGGGATCTGCCCCTGGCCCCCGAACCGCGCGGCGGCTTCGAGATGGCCATGCTTCGGATGCTTGCCTTCAGGCCCGGCAGCGTTGAACAGGACGCCGTAGTCGCTTCACCTGAAGCTCCGCCGGGAAAGCCGGCGGGACTCAGCCAGGCCACGGCTGAATCCGGGACTCCCAGGCCAACTTCGGAAGCCACCCCACAGGAAGGTGTTTCTTCAGAAGCTGGAATGGCTGTGAGCAGCTCGGTGGATCTTGCATCCGAGGCAGTCGTGCTGCAAAGGTCAGATGCCCAGCCCGCTGGGCGGCCAGCCCCGGAGCACGGGGCGTCTTCAGCGGTCTCCAATGACCTTGGCTCGAATGTGGCTGCTGCGCCTTCCGATCACGCTTCAGGGTCCGAACTGCCATCAACTGATGTGTCCGACGTTAGCAATGATTCCTGGCGTCAGCCCAGTTCCGGCCAGCCCATGAAAACCTCCACGCCCGTTAAGCCACCCCAAGACGAGCCCCCTGCGGAATGGTTGCAGGCCACGGCTGTGACTGATCGTGATTCTGATGACCGCGATGACGAAGAGGAAGACAGCCTCGAACTGAGTCAATACCCCGGTGACTGGCAATCCGCTGAAGCGGTAGTTGCAGCGACTACAGTCGAAGCAGACAATCTGGATGCCAGCTCAGCAGCCGGTGATCTACCGCCGGCCACCGGACTGGCCGCCCAATGGTTGGACATATTTTTGCAGTTGGGACTCAGCGGCCTGACGCAAAGTATTGCGGCCCATTGCCAGCTCGTGGATCGTAGTGACAGTGTTTGGTTACTGCATCTGGATCCCGGTCACAGCGCCCTCTATAACGAGAATCATCGCTTGCGTCTGCAGCAGGCGTTGGTGGAGCATATTGGTGTGCCGGTGGATCTGGAGGTGCGCGTTGCTGCTCCCGACCAGGAGACTCCTGCCGTGGCTGCAGCCCGCCGCAAGCGCAAGCGCCAAGAGCAGGCGGAGGCGAGCATTCAGCAGGATCCGCTGGTGTTGGGTCTCATGCGCGAATTTGCGGCACAGATCTGTGAAGGTAGTATCCGCCCCATTGATACGACGACCCATTGAATGAGGATAACAGCATGATGAAAGGTGGCATGGCCGGGCTTATGAAGCAGGCGCAGGAAATGCAGGAGAAAATGGCCAGGATGCAGGAAGAGTTGGCTAACGCGGAAGTTACCGGCCAGTCCGGTGCGGGCCTGGTATCGGTAGTCATGACCGGGCGCCACGATGTCAAACGGTTATCCATCGATGACAGCCTGATGAGCGAAGAAAAGGACATTCTGGAAGACCTGGTTGCAGCAGCGTTCAACGATGCCGTGCGCAAGATTGAAAAGAACAACCAGGAAAAGATGGCTGGCATGACCCAGGGTATGAATCTGCCCGACGGCTTCAAGATGCCTTTTTAAAGTCCTTCTTCCTCTAATTCAGGCGGTGCCATGAGCTTCAGTCCCCTGATTCGTCATTTGATCGATGCGCTGCGCGGACTTCCCGGCGTTGGGCCCAAAACAGCGCAGCGCATGGCGTTGCATTTGCTTGAACGTGATCGAGATGTGGCGCGGCATCTTGCCGGTGCCCTGGCAACCGCCATGGACGGGGTTGGTTACTGCAGCCGTTGTCGCACGCTCAGTGAGAACGACATTTGTGCTATCTGCGCGGATCCACGCAGGGATGCGACCTTGTTATGTGTTTTGCAGAGTCCGGCCGATGTCTGGGCAGTCGAGCAGGCCGGAGGCTTCACTGGTCGCTATTTCGTGCTCAAGGGACAGTTGTCGCCTATCGACGGTATGGGACCGGAGGAGATCGGAATACCGGCGCTGCTGGAAGCGGTTGAACGCAGCGATGTTGCTGAGGTGATATTAGCCACCAACCCCACTGTCGAGGGTGAAGCAACCGCCCACTACATCGCAAGTATGCTCAAACCCCGAGGCATAAAGGTGTCTCGCATCGCCCATGGCGTACCTTTGGGCGGCGAACTTGAATATATTGATGGAGGAACATTGGCCCATGCGCTGGCTGGCAGAACGCCAATTCTCTGATGCGGCCAGCTCGCGTCAATACCTCAAGAGGCAAGCTGACCGTCACGAAAGTCGCGTAGGGCCTGTTCGATTTCCTCCCGACTGTTCATGACAAAAGGACCATACTGGACTATTGGTTCGCGCAGGGGTTTGCCCGCAATCAACAACACCTTTGCGCCAGCCGGGCCTGCATGAATCGAAATCCCGTTACCGTCACCAAGTCGCCCGAGATGCCCTGCTTGCAAACTGACACTCTTCTCTCGGCCATCCAATTCGATTGCGCCTTCGTAGACATACAACATGGCGTTGAGGTGGGCAGGCACGGGTAAGTCGCAGTGCTCCGCGGGGATCATCTGCAAATCGGCGTAGAGAGGTTCACTGGTCTTGCCGGTGATCGGGCCATGCACGGGCTGAGTGGTAATAGAAAGGCGGCCAGCGATGACCCGGGCAAGCCCACCACCCTCTAGCGGATGTTCGGTTATCGATTTTGCGGGCAGGTCCTGGTAGCTGGCGGGCTGCATTTTTTCCGCAGCTGGAAGATTGACCCATAGTTGAAAGCCGCGCATCCGGCCTGAATCCTGTTGTGGCATTTCGGAGTGAATAATGCCGCGCCCGGCGGTCATCCATTGAACTCCGCCTGGCTCGAGTAGACCGCGGTTGCCGAGATGGTCCTCGTGCAGCATCCGCCCCTCGAGCATGTAGGTTACAGTTTCAAAGCCCCGGTGTGGGTGCGCGGGAAAACCACCGATATAGTCCGCTGCCTCATCAGAGCCGAACTCGTCCAGCATCAGAAAAGGATCGAAGCGTTCGGCACCGGTGCCGCCGAACACGCGCTTCAACTTCACTCCGTCACCATCGGATGCGTTGCGGCCTATGACCAGCTCAGCCAGATCACGTTTGATTGCTGTTGGCATGAGATACCTCCTGAAATGCGTTTGAGGTCATTCTATTGCCACACATAATGATTAAAAGCGGAAAAAACACCGTGAACCTATCTGGTTTTACGATAGGTCTATTGTTGTTACCGGATTAGGTGGCAGCTGGAAAACGGAGCTGGTCGCATTATCCGAATGCGGCCAGTCAAGAGGTGTTTACAGCGCTCTGGCTGGGAAGTGCCGCGGCGTCACTCTTTTGGTGAGTTCTGCTTTTCCAGCTCCTCGACAATGCGGTCATAGGCTTGGCAAGGATCATGGTCGTCAGTGGTCGGGTTACGTAGTTGCAAGGCTACCAGCTGCTCATACAACTGATTGGCTTTAACCGGGTCCCCATCGGCCAGACGATGAACGGTGGCAGCAACTTCTTCTGCCTTGACTATGGCCTCCTCGGTGGTACAAGCGGCAAATGCCGGTACCGCAGAAATGCTGAGCACGCTGGCAATGATCAAGCTGGAAATTGTCTTCATTTACTACCTCGGATATCACGATGATGATATATGCATGTTAGCGGCATTGCCTGGCGTGTCCAAGTAGGTGCGGTAATTAGCCCTACCCCGTTGCCTCTGAAGATGGCTGGCCGTTAAATTTAGTAATAGATTACGCGTTGCTACTATTTGGCCATCGGTCAGTAAACTGGTTCACAATTTTATTATCGAGCCGCTCATGACGCGTCCTGTTATCACCTTTCTGACCCTTATGGCAGTCTTGTTGTCGCCCAGGAGTTTTGCCGAGGTCGTTGTAGTCGGGTTCGGTACCCACAAACCACCCTATGTATTCGAATATGACGGCTCCGGGCTCGAGTATGAGCTGATTGAGGCCGCCCTTGAGCACGTGGGTCTTGAAATGGAGCCGTATTACTCTCCCCTGGAACGCCTGCATCGCATGTTGCAGTATCGGGAGCTGGGTGCCATGGCGACAACCAATCAGACCAGCGGTGTGGATGCTCACTACTCCGAAATTTATATTGAGTACGAGAACGTTGCGGTCACCCTGCAGAATCGCAATATCCAATTAGGCGCGATTGAAGACCTGGGTGGCTATTCTATCAGTGCTTTTCAGCGTGCGAGATTCGTTCTGGGCCCACGGTTTGGCAAGATGACCGCAGCCAACTCCCGGTACCGTGAGGAAGCGCGGCAGATAACCCGCAATTTGCTGCTTTATGCCGGGCGAGTGGACGTCATGATTGGAGATCGGAGAATCATTCGCGCATTCAATAGCGAAATAGCTGACCGTGTTGATGTCAGTCAGCCTGTGACCGAGCATTTCCTTTTCCCACCTACGGGCTATCGGGTCGGGTTCGTCGATGCTGCGATTCGGGATCGTTTCGATCAGGGGCTTGCTGCGATAAGAAGTAATGGGCGTTATGAGCTCATTACCCAGCGTTACGCGGCATACTGAGGCGTGTTGTGACTGAATAGTCGTCACCTCTGGCCTATCAGGCGCAGCTAGCGGTACTTCGATCAGATATCTTGGATTAGTGAAATATTTTAATAAAAAACCTTCGCTGCTCCGGCGAGTTATCAGTGGGAGTTACCCATGAACCTATCGCGCAGTTTCGCCTTTGCACTCACGGTTTTGCTGACACAACAGATACAGGCCCAGACAATGCCCGCACCCGAAACAGTCCGTCTAGACGAGTTGAAATTAATGGAGGGCTTTCCACCTCCGGCTGACAAACAGGTTACCGCGCAAAACTTTCTGATGCAGTTCCCCAACCTTCGTTGGGCCTTCCATCATATGCGCGAACTATTGCCCTCACGCAATATCCGGCGCGGTGCGTCAGCACCCTCCGTCTTGTCTGTCGGGGAGGACTTGCGAGCCAGAATCGATGCTCTGAACTTTGTAGGGCCCGAGGGCAATGATCTGACGTTTGGCCAATATCTGGAAGCCACCTACGCCGATGCCACGCTGATAATGAAAGATGGCAAGGTGATTTACGAGGCCTATCACGAGGGGATGCCAGCAGAGAATCCGCACATGCTTTGGTCAGTGACCAAGTCCTTCGCAGGTCTCATTGCCACGCAGCTGTTGGAAGAGGGCATCCTCAAGGCAGACGCCCTGATAACGGATTATGTGCCAGAGCTCAAGGGCAGTGGCTGGAGTGGCGCGACTATCCAGCAGTTATTGAATATGACTGCAGATATCGATTACAGCGAGGTATATGCCGACCAGGAATCGGATGTGGTGAAATACGCGATGTCGGCGGGCATGTTGCCAACCCCTGAAGATTTTGCCGGCGAACGTGATCTGTACAGCTATTTACCGACCATTCCTGCTGATGGCCAACACGGTGAGCGCTTTATCTACCGCACTGTGCATACCGAAGTCCTGGGATGGGTCCTGCGCCGTGCTACTGGCAAGCACCTTGCCGATCTGATCAGCGAGCGGATCTGGAGCAAGCTGGGCGCCGAACAGGACGCCTATCTTTTGCTCGACAGCAAGGGTACTGAATGGGCAGGCGCCGGCTTGAATGCGACCCTGCGCGACCTGGGGCGTTTCGCTGAAATGCTGCGGCTCAACGGACGATTCAATGGTCAGCAGATCATCGACAGCTCAGTGATAGCGAGTATTCGTGAGGGCGCCGACCGCGAAGCCTTCAAGGCATCGGGTCGGGACTACCAGCCCGGTTATTCTTATCGCAACAAATGGTGGATCAGTCACAATGCCGATGGTGCCTATGAGGCACTTGGAGTGCACGGCCAGATGATCCATGTAAACCCTGCAGTGGGTCTGGTGGTGGTTCGACTGTCTTCCCACCCCGTTGCCACCTCTGCCGTCACCTTCCCGATCACCCGACCGGCGCTTGCCGCCCTGGCTGACATGTTACGTTAAGCGTCGTATTGCTCAAGCATGTCCGCCGGCACATCGCGTCGGTGGGCAAGGCTGGTGTCACCGGTATCAGGATGGTAGACGATCACCACCTCACCCTTGTCAAGCTGTCTGAGCAAGCGTTCGGTACGCTGCTCAAGACTGGCTTCGTAGCCGTTGTCGGTGCCGTCACGAGTGACGAAATCTTCGAGCAGGCGCGCCAGGGTTTCCGGCTCCAGCAGGGTATGGGGTATCAGCATGATGTCTACTTCCCGGATGACAGTGGCGCTAATGATACACTGCGCAGCCGTTTTGCAGCTGCTGGCCTGACATGATTACTGACCCGCTTTTCTATCTCTGCGCCATTCCCGCGGTATTGCTCTATGGCATTGCAAAAGGCGGCTTTGGCGGCAATATCGCGATTCTATCGGTACCGCTGATGGCACTGGTGATGTCGCCGCAGCAAGCCGCCGCCATTCTTCTGCCGATTCTCATCGCGATGGACATGATGGCCCTGCGCACTTTTCGCGGCCGTTGGGACCGGGCCAATCTGCGCATTATTCTGCCGGCTTCACTGGTGGGGGTAGTGCTCGGTGGACTGATGTTCCGGGTACTTAATGATGCGCACATACAGCTCATGATCGGTGCTATCGCGTTGGTTTTCACCTTGAATATATGGCTGCGTCGCGGGGAACCCGCACCTCGGGAGGCAAGTCGTGTGCGGGGCAGTTTCTGGGGCATGGTTGCTGGCTTTACCAGCTTCGGCATCCATGCCGGCGGACCGCCTATCAATGTGTACCTGTTGCCACAAAAGCTCGACAAGACCCTGCTGATGGGCACGATAGCCGTTTTCTTTGCGGTCGTTAACCTGGCCAAGCTACCGGCTTATATCTATCTGGGGCAATTTGACCAGACCAACTTGTTGACGGCATTGGTCTTGCTGCCATTGGCGCCCATTGGCGTGCGCATGGGTTTCTGGCTCCTGCAACGCAGCAATGAGAAGCTGATCTATCAGTTGTGTTATGTATTTCTTTTTCTAACCGGTGGGCGTTTGTTGTATCAGGGCGCTACAGGTCTTTATCACGGTTGAGCTGGCTATCTATTACTGCATAGAGGGCCTTGGCTTCTACTGGTTTTGCCAGATAATGGTTCATGCCGGCACTGGCACCGGCTTCACGGTGAATGTCCAGCGCGTGGGCGGTGAGCGCCACTATGATCACGGCGGGTAAGTCATGCCTGCTTTCAAAATCACGAATGCGCCTTGTAGCCTCGAATCCATCCACCCTGGGCATTTCTCCGTCCATGAGTATCAGCTGATAGTGATCTGGCTCTGCCTGGTAGAGAGCTACCGCCTCTGCGCCATCTGCGGCCAGTACCACCTTACAGCCATAGCGTTCCAGCAATCCTCGTACGACCATCTGGTTAACGGGGTTGTCCTCCGCAACCAGGACCCTGATCTCTGCGGGCGAGCGCGGATACTCGATTAGCTGATGCGCGTCTGGCTCCGATGCGAACTCTGGGCGTTGCGCCAAACCCTGCAGAGCGGCTCGCAGATCGGTCGGCGTGACGGGCGCATTGCAGGTGACTACCTGGACGCCGAACGTGGTCTTGCCCTCAGTCATCGTGCTGACCGACCTCAGGACAAGTGAAGGTGGTCGACGCTCGGCCACCATGAGGGCAAAGCGTTCAAGCTCTGTTTCGTTCATTCCGGCGGTTGCGATAACCAGCAGGCAGTCATCCGGCGGGGCTGTCACCGGCATGCTTGCCGAGCGAACCTGCACCATCAGACCTGAACGCAGTAGCAGCGCACTGTAGCAATCCAGTGCCGCCTGGTCGCAGCCAACCAGCATTGCACAATTGGCCCAGGGCAGTGGAGGTTCGGCACCGTCTGATTGGCCAGGAGCGCTCAAGGCCAGACTGAACGAAAACTGCGCCCCTTCGTCGGGTGCGCTGTATACCTTGATCCGGCCGCCCATCAACGATGCCAGTTCTTGACTGATTGCCAGCCCTAGACCACTACCTCCATACCGCCGGGTGGTTGTGCTGTCAGCCTGGGTAAAGGAGTCGAACAGGTCCCGCTGAGCGTCGATTCCGATACCTATGCCGGTATCGCGTACCTCGAAGCTTATGCGGTAATGTCCTTTGGCGTCAGCGATCTCTGCGCTATCCACATGCAGTGTCACGTGGCCGCGGTGGGTAAACTTGAGGCCATTTCCTACCAGGTTCAGGAGTATCTGCTTGAGTCGGGTAGGATCGCCGATTACCCTCCGGGGCACTGCCGGATCGATGCTGCAGTACAAATCCAGATTCCTGGCCAATGCCTGGGCAGTAAACAGGCTGCAGGTATCAGAGACCAATTCCTCGATATCGAACTCGATACGCTCAAGACGGACATGCCCGGATTCGATACGAGCGTAGTCCAGTACCGCATTGATGACCGACATCAGCGTCTTACCCGAATTGCTGATGGTTCGCACGTAGAATTGTTGAGCGCTACTCATTGGTGTATCACGCAGAAGCTCCACCATGCCCAGCACCCCGTTTAGCGGCGTTCGAATCTCGTGGCTCATCTTGGCCAGGAAACGGCCCTGTGCGCGCGACTCCAGGCGCGCCTGGCGAGCCTGCTCGTCTGCCTTGAAGCGTGCTTCCTTGAGAGCGTTGATGCGATCGGCTAGGCCAAGGGAAAGGATGAACAGTTCCATGCAGATGCCCAGCTTGACCCAGTCTGTGCCATAGGACACTCCCAGCTCAAAGCCCAATGATCCTGCTGTAGATAGCATCAGCGAACACAGCAGCACTCCCCAGGCCAGGGTGTAATAGGAGCCGTAGCGAAAGCCCTGTCTCCAGACATAGATTCCGGTTGCCAGCAGTAGGGCCGAGGTGCCCAGAACATACAAGCTGGCCAACATGTTGTAGAGCGAGAGGCCAATCACAGGAAGACTTATCAGCGTTATGCCGACCAGCAGAATGAGGGTGCGCAGCAGCCGGTCGATCCGGTGGAAATGCTCGGCTGTGTGCAGGAAGTGCCGGCTGAACTGGGTGGCGACGATACAGTGCAGGTACATCAGGCAGTAAATCGATACTGATTGAAAGGCAATGCCCATCGACAGCCATTTCCACAACAAGCCATCAAAAGCCGCCATGAACAGGAGCATGTTCAAGTTGTAGACCAGATACCAGAGATAACTGGTCTCACGAAGCGATATGTACAAGAACAGGTTGTAGGCAAAGAGGCCGAGCATCACGCCATAGAACAACCCCTGTGCCAAGGAGTCCATCTCCAGCCGAGTAACCGCTGCCGGCCAGGTGGCAAAATACAGAGGTACGAAGATGGTACTGCTGGATTCGACTCGCAAGTATATCCGGTTGATGCCGGGGGGCAGGTTGAGGCTCAGCCAAGGGTTGCGCACCTGCATGGGCCGCTGCTCAAGCAGCAGGTGATCACCGCTGCGTTGGTATTCGAGGTTCTGCAGTGGGTCGATGTGAAACAGCTCGACTCGGTCGAGAATCGGGTAATTGATTTCCAGAACGCCCGCCAGATCGTCGCCTGTGCGGTTGTCCAGAGCTACCGCAACCCACCACGCCGATCCATTCTTGCCCATATTGATATGGGTGCCTGATACGGTTTTCCAGGGTAACGGGGGGTTGGCAAGCAGATCAGCAAGCCGATGTCGCTGATCGGGATCTTCAAGTATCCGCGCGTGACTGGAGAGATTGATGCGTTGGTTGGCATCCTCAAGAACGGTGATGCTTGAAAGTACCAAGCCATCCTTGTCAAAACCAGCTTGCGCACCAGCCTGTGCTGACAACGACAGCAGGAAGAGACAGCAAAGAGACCGCCACCGGGACGAAAGCATCAGATGCATACCTTGCGGGTGCGCCGAATCTTGGGTTTTTTTACCGGCGGACCTGCATTGATGCTAGCACAGCGATAATAAAAGGGTACCTTGATTGGGCTGCTGGTGTGCAGGCCCGACTGGCTGTCTGGTCATTTGCCGCGCACCAGTTGGCGCAACATAAAGCGGCTCGGGTGCACCGCCTGGACCAGATCGAGGGGCAGTGGCAAAGGTCCATTTTCGAGCATCGCTGCAATCAGTTCGCCGCTTAAGGGACAGCTGATCAACCCCCGGGAACCGTGTGCTGTGTTGATATACAGGCCGGGTAGCCAGGGCGCCGGAATGTCGGGACGCTTCGACGCGTCCTTGGCCAGCACAGCGAAATCCTGTCTGAATCGCTTGGCATCCGCGATCGGACCTATTAGTGGCAGATAATCAGGCGAGGTGCAGCGCAGTGCGGCTCGCGCCGAGAGGTTGTCCGGATTCCAGTCCGGCGAGCGGCGTATGGCCTGATCGAGTTCCGCTGACAGGCTGGTGAGGAGGGCCAGGTTGCTGATGTTCTCCTCCTCACTGGGCTCGGTATCAGACCGGTCAAAGCGAAAACTGGCGCCCACGAAGTGTTCCCCCTCGCGAGCCGGAGAAACGTAACCTTCACCACAGAGGACGGTGCGCAAAGCCTGACTCTCAGGGCAGGCAGGCAGGTGGGTGATCTGACCGCGAATGGTCTTGAGGGGCAGATGAGCCGTCTGATCAAAACGTTGACTGTCACCGGCGCTGCAGATAACCACGACGGGCGCCGCACAAATATCCCGTTCCTGTTCATCGGTGGCATGCCAGAGCGTTTCTCGGTAGCTTAGCTTAAGGGCTTCCTGGTGCGTGACAAGGGTGATACCCGGATGCTTCAGTAGTGATCGGCAGAGGGCAGGAGGGTGTACCCAGCCACCCTCGGGAAAAAATAACCCGCCGGCGCTCACGCCTACTCCGGCGATCTTGCTAGCCTGTTCGGCAGTTACACCGTGCAGGAAATTTGAAGGATAGCCTTGTCCGGCCAGAGCGCGGAGCCGCGCTGACTCCTTTTCGTTGTCGCTTAATTGCAGCACACCGCAGGCTGACCAGTTACTGCCATCCTGGGGAAGCAGCAGTTTTAGAAGACGTACACTGTAGCCATAACTGCTCTGCACGAAGCGTGAGAGAGGTGTCTGATGGGGCGAGAGTTTGCAGTACAGAATCCCCTGAGGATTGCCCGATGCTTCGCGAGCTTCGCCGGCGTTACGTTCGATAACGGTGACCTTCCAGCCCCGTTGTGCCAGAGCGTAGGCGGTACTGCAGCCCGCCAGTCCGGCACCAATGACTATTGCCTTGCGTTGCGGAGGTAAGTCGACCTCTGGTGATCTGTACCAGGGTGGGGTCCATTCCCGAGGAGGCAGGCGGTCCGTCTCGCCGGCGAGCGTGGCTGATCCTTGCTGCGCCTGGCTCAACTCAGCTACCGTGAAACCTGCCTGAAAGAGCCCCATGCGCAGGGTGTCAGCGACAATGCCAGTGGCCAGGGTTGTGCCCGGGTGCGACAGACGTGTCAGCTGCCGGCATAGCTCTGACTGCCATATGGACAGGTTTGTTTGTGGTGCGAGGTCGCTCAGAAACCAGGCATCTACCACCGCCTCCAGCTGTTTCAGCGTATCCAGAACATCGCCGACCAGCAGCGTGAGCGTTACTTTGCCGCCATTCAGAACATAACGGTGCCAGCCCGGCGTCGGAGAACTGTATTGCTCCAGGAGCTGTTCAGACCAGATTGCGAGCTCGGGCCAGAGCGCCTGCGCACGACGAAGGTCTGCAGCGGAAAAGGGGGACTGTTCAGCACTGATAAAATGCAATTGAGCATCGGCCGGCGCCGTACTAGCCCAGAGTTGCCAGGCGCAGAGAAAATTCAGGCCTGTACCAAAACCTGTCTCGGCAATACAAAAACGGGCGTCTGGATTCAGTGCGCGCCAGCGAGACTCCAGCCGGTTATGCAGCAGATACAATCGGCCGCCTTCTCCCGCATCAAGGTGCGAGGAGGGGTATATATCGCCGAAACGCAACGAAACGGGACGACCGTCATCAGTCCACTCAAGATCGGCAAGCAGGGGGGGCGGGGTCACATGGTCTCCAATGGCACAAGCAATGCTTGGGCATTGTACCGCGAAGCAGTCCGCCGCGATGCATGCGCGAGGGCGTTGCCTGCGGGTCAGGCAGCTCCGCCCCAATTGATATTGGGCAAAATCAGGAGCAGCCATGTGGCTACAAATACCAGTCCAACTGCTGAAAAGCGGGCTTTTATCGGCTTTTTCATCGCAAGCGCCTTCTTGTCGCCATTATTCTTGTTGTATGCAGGTATAGGCTGATCCTGCGTTGTCGCCTGCGCCGCCTTACCTTCTGCGACGCTATTCTGACTTTATGATAGATGCTGCAGCAATGGGGCATTAGACCAATTGGCTACATGCGTCGTGGCGTAATTCGCGAACGGGAATGGATAAGCCATCAAACTGACATGCTTTTATGCTCGAGCTTTGGTCAGCGCAATTGAGCGTTTTGGTCATTGTTCCGGCAGCTTGGCAAGGTAGGGTAGGGATCATGGTCACAATGGAGAATACACAATGACTGAGGCGATGATTTTTGATGCGGTGCGCACGCCCCGTGGCAAGGGCAGAAAGGATGGCTCGCTGTACAGCGTCAAGCCTACCAATCTGATGGCGGGCGTGTTGCGCTCGCTGCAGCAACGTAACGATCTGGATACCAGTCAGGTCGACGACATCGTGCTCGGTTGCGTTACACCCGTGGGCGATCAGGGCGCCGATATTGCCAAGACTGCGGCGCTGGCCGCGGATTGGGATGAGTGTGTCAGTGGCGTGCAGATCAACCGTTTTTGCGCCTCTGGTCTGGAAGCAGTCAATCTGGCCGCGATGAAGGTACGCTCGGGCTTCGAGGATCTGGTCGTGGCTGGCGGTGTCGAGTCCATGTCGCGGGTACCCATGGGCTCTGATGGTGGCGCCTGGGCCATGGATCCCGAAACCAACATGCACACACGTTTTGTGCCCCAGGGCATAGGGGCGGATCTGATTGCCACCCTTGAGGGTTTCAGTCGTGAAGATGTTGATGCTTTCGCCTTGCGCTCTCAGCAAAAGGCCGCACGGGCGAGGGCTGAAGGCGCCTTTGCCCGCACGCTGGTGCCCGTGACGGATCAGAATGGCATCAGGCTACTGGATAATGATGAGTTCATTCGTGCCGACAGCACTCTGGCGGGCCTGGGCGCGTTGAAGCCGAGCTTTGAGGCCATGGGGCAGATGGGTTTTGATGCCTCTGCGCTGCAGCGCTACCCCCATGTGGAGCGCATCAATCATGTACATACACCGGGCAATAGCTCCGGAATCGTTGACGGCGCCGTGGCAATGCTGATCGGCTCGCAGGCGAAGGGAGAAGCCCTGGGTCTCAAACCGCGGGGCCGGATCGTCGCCACGGCAGTGACCAGTACCGACCCCACCATCATGTTGACCGGGCCGGCTCCGGCCACACGCAAGGTGCTGGGACGGGCGGGGATGAACATAGACGACATTGATCTTTTGGAGGTGAACGAAGCCTTTGCCTCAGTGGTTATGCGTTTCATGCGTGAGATGCAGGTACCCGAGGAGAAAATCAACGTGAATGGCGGCAGCATTGCCATGGGGCATCCGTTGGGCGCAACCGGATGCATCATCCTTGCCACGCTACTGGACGAGCTGGAGCGTCGCAGTTTGCGCTTTGGCCTGGCGACGCTCTGCGTCGGCGGTGGCATGGGTATCGCCACCATTATTGAACGCGTCTGAGGATCCGAACATGAGCAACGCAATCCGTTACGACAAGGGCCAGGACAACATCGTGATCCTGACCATGGATATGCCCGGCCAGAGCGCCAATACAATGAATGGTGTCTACCGTCAGGCGATGGCAGAGACAGTGGATCGATTGGAGAAAGAGCGGGAGGAAATAGCGGGTGTTATTATCACATCAGCGAAGAAAACCTTCTTTGCCGGCGGCGACCTTAACGAACTGATCAAGGTAACGCAGTCTGATGCTGAGGCTTTCTATCATATGGTGCTCGGGCTAAAGGCCCAATTGCGCCGGTTGGAAACTTTGGGTAAGCCAGTGGTTGCAGCGATTAACGGTGCAGCGCTGGGGGGCGGCTGGGAACTGGCTCTGGCTTGCCATTACCGTGTTGCGATTGATCAGCCGGCGGTCAAGCTTGGCCTGCCTGAAGTCACCCTGGGGCTGTTGCCCGGGGGCGGCGGCGTGGTGCGCATGGTGCGCCTGCTCGGCGTTGAAAAGGCCTTGCCTTATCTGGTCGAGGGCAAGCAGGTAGGGCCGGCCAAAGCGCTGGAGGCAGGGCTGATCCATGAGCTGGCAAGTGACCGTGAAGACCTGCTGGCCAGGGCAAAGATCTGGATCCTTGGCGCTCCGCAAGCGCTCCAGCCCTGGGACGTCAATGGTTACCGGATGCCTGGGGGCACGCCGAGCAGTCCAGCGCTCGCGCAGCTGCTGCCAATAGCGCCCTCGGTGCTGCGCAGCAAGACTCAGGGCTGCTTGCCCGCACCGGAAAAGATTCTCTGCGCTGCGGTCGAGGGTGCCCAGGTCGATTTTGATACCGCCCAGATCATCGAGACGCGTTACTTTACCGAGCTGGCTACCGGTCAGGTAGCCAAGAATCTGATCGGTACGTTCTGGTTCCAGCTAAACGAAATCAAGGCTGGCGGCTCCAGACCCAAAGGCTTTGAAACCCGTCAAACCACCCGGGTTGGCGTTATCGGGGCTGGCATGATGGGGGCCGGTATTGCCTATGTGTCGGCCGTGGCAGGCATTGATGTGGTGCTCAAGGATAGGTCGTTGGAAGCGGCGGAGAAGGGTAGGGCTTACTCCACAGCTGTGCTGGACAAGAAGGTCAGCCGGGGTCAGATGTCCGCTGACAAGCGCGACACCATTCTGGAGCGGATCAAGCCGACGATAGATGATGCCGATTTTGCTGGTTGTGACTTGATTATTGAAGCGGTATTCGAGGACCGCAACCTCAAGGCCAAAGTGACCCGCGCAGCGGCGGACCAGGCAGCGGCTGATGCAGTGATTGCCTCCAATACCTCGACACTGCCGATTACCGGCCTGGCGAACGCGATCGCCGACCCCCGGCGATTCATTGGTCTGCATTTCTTCAGCCCGGTGGACAAGATGCCCCTGGTGGAGATCATCAAAGGAGATCAGACCGATGATGCCACGCTGGCTCGCGCTTTTGATTTTGTCATGCAGATCAACAAGACCCCGATAGTAGTCAACGACAGTCGCGGGTTCTTTACCTCCCGGGTGTTCAGTACATTTACCAGTGAAGGTATAGCAATGCTTGGTGAGGGTATACCGGCGGCACTGATCGAGAATGTGGCGCGTCAGGCAGGGATGCCGGTGGGGCCGCTGGCGGTGTCGGACGAGGTGTCGATGAGCCTGATGAGCCACATACGCGAGCAAACGCGCAAGGATCTTGCCGCAGAGGGCAAGCCATTGCCAGAGCACCCTGCGGACCTGGTGATCAGCCGCATGGTCGATGAGCTCCAGCGTCCGGGCAAGGCCGCCGGGAAAGGTTTCTATGAATACCCTGCTGGGGGCAGAAAGCATTTGTGGCCAGAGCTGGGAGTGCGGTTCGGAAGCGAAGATGCGTCGATAGCGGTCGAGGATGTACGCGACCGTTTGCTGTTTATCCAGGCGATCGAGACGGTGCGCTGCCTGGAGGAAAACGTGCTTTTGTCTACGGCGGATGCCAACGTAGGGTCGATTTTTGGCATCGGTTTTGCTGCCTGGACCGGCGGTGCCCTGCAATTCATCAATCAGTATGGGGTATCCAGCTTCGTGGCGCGGTCACGGTATCTGGCCGAGCAGTACGGCGAGCGCTTTGCGCCACCGCCGCTGCTGCTGCAGAAGGAATGCGAAGGCGCGCTGTTCTGATTATCCGTTCCTGAGCCGCTCGGTTCGGGCGGCCATGATCAGGTCATTGCGCTGTACGCCGCCCAGGTCGTGACTCCACCAGGTGACAGTTACCTTGCCCCACTCGGTGAGCAATGCCGGGTGGTGCCCGACGTCTTCAGCGAGAGCCCCCACCTGGTTGGTAAACGTCAGAGCTTGCTGGAAATCCTTGAATGAGTAGACCTTCTCAACTCGAGGCACACCTTCTACGGTTACCAGGGTCCATCCTGCCAATCCGACCAGTAGATCGTTTATTTCCTGTTCTGAAAGACGCTTCGCGCCCCGATTTGAAGAGTCGAGCGACTCGGTGGCTAGCGTAGCCATGTGATGCTCCTGTCTGTTGTCTGAAGTGTCGAGCTCTCAGCATAGCAGCCGAGTTATCGAGGCGCAGGGAGCTGTCGCCCTCGATGTAACAGGGAGTATCATGGTTTTTTCGCCAATTCAGCCGGGGAGAGGTTCGATGGGGCGTCGATGGCTGAGCACAAGCCTGCATTTTATTGGTTGGCGGCCGGATAGCACCAGCCACCAGGAAAAATTGCTTTCTGCACTAGGCGCGACCATTTCATTGTTGCTGGTGTATTGGATTACCCATCTCGGCATGGCTGGAGAGGGCGCTCTCTGGGTCACCGGCTCCATGGGTGCCAGTGCGGTCCTGGTTTTTGCAATGCCCCACGGCACGCTGTCCCAGCCGTGGCCGGTACTTGGCGGTCAGGGGATTTCGGCGACATTCGGTGTTGCATGCACGCTCTGGCTGCCGGCGGGCCCCTGGGTTGCCGCATTTGCAGTGGGCGGGAGCATCATGTTGATGATGTATGCCCGCTGTCTGCATCCGCCTGGTGGGGCCACCGCCATGATCGTGGTTCTGGGCGGGCTGGAGATCCAGCAGGCCGGTTTCTCTTTCGTGCTGTATCCGATCCTGCTCGACGCTCTGGTAATCGTCGGGGCCGCCATACTGTTCAACAGCCTGTTCGAGTGGCGTCGCTATCCCCTGGCGCTGGCCAGGGCCGAGCCTGGCAAACTCACCGGCATCGCCCCCGAAGACTTCCACCACGCATTGCGCGAGATGGATTCCTATGTCGACATCCAATTTGATGATCTGCTCAAGCTGGTTGAGCTTGCAAACTCCCATGCCAAAAGCAAGCGGGTCGCCGAGGAAGACCTCAAGGTGGGCGGTTTTTACAGCAACGGCATGCCCGGCAAGAACTGGTCAGTACGCGAGGTGCTGCAAATTGTAGCTCGGCGGCCCGGGCGCCCCGGACGCGTGCGTTACAGAACCATCAAGGGTATGGGCGAGGGTGGCACCGGCATTACCCGGCTTTCCGAGTTTGTGCGTTGGGCACGGTACCCGGTGGCACCAGATGAGAAGGGTTGGCATCGCACCGAGGACCGCGACCCCTCCAGGGGCGCTTAGCTCAGACCTTGGTCCAATGGTCTGCGACCTTGGCCAAAGTCATTATCGTCCAAGTGTTCTGCTCTCCCTTGAGCTGCTACCCGCGAGGGCGCAGCTGTTTTTTTGCCCGTAACAGTTAGTACCGCAACTTCCTGTCAGCTGTAGCTGTGCTCCTGACGCAGCGCTCACTAGAATGCCGGATTATCCGCCCTTTCCCTGTTTCAGGTGTCCCATGCACGTTTCGTCAGGTCGTTGGTTGTACGGTTTTCTTCTGGCCATGATTACTACGGTACTCTGGGCGGTACTGCCCATCATGCTCAAGGAAGTGCTCAAGGGCATGGATCCCTACACCGTGACCTGGTACCGCCTGTTCACCGCTGGCGTAATACTCTTTGCCTGGCTCGCCTGGCGGCGCCGCCTGCCGTCAATAAGGGCGCTGTCAGTGACCAACAGATGGCTGCTGGTTGTCGCCATTCTGGGGCTTACATTCAACTACGTACTGTATCTGATGGGTTTGAGCAGGCTGACTCCCGGCACCATGCAGCTGATGATCCAGGTTGCACCTGTGATGCTGATGCTTGGAAGTATGTGGGTATTCCGGGAGAGGTTCGGTATAGGTCAGCTCATTGGTCTCTCGGTGTTGGTGGTCGGTTTCGTCTTGTTCTTCAATCAGCGTCTCGTCGAACTTTTTACGCAAATGACCAGTTATACGCTGGGTATTCTGATCACGCTGGGCGCTGCGGCAACCTGGGCGCTCTACGGATTGGCACAGAAGCAGCTGCTGACCATCTGGTCTTCGATTACGGTAATGATGGTCATCTATCTTGCCTGTTCAACACTCTTGTTACCGCTGGCCGCACCCGCCTCGGTCATGCAGTTGACCACGTTGCAGTTCTGGCTGCTGGTGGGCTGTTGCCTGAACACTTTGATCGCTTACGGCGCCTTTGCCGAAGCACTGGTGCATTGGGAGGCATCAAGAGTGAGTGCGACCATTGCCACTACTCCTTTGTTCACCTTCGCTATGGTTGCTCTGGGCTCGATGCTGTGGCCGACAGTCATCACGCCCGAGCTGCTGAACAACCTGGCGTACCTGGGCGCCTTGCTGGTCGTGACAGGATCGGCGTTGGTTGCGCTGGCGCCAAGTCTGATTCAGAAACTGAAAAGTCGACGGCTGCGGCGGTTGGCGATTACGCCACCGCCGGCAGCGTCCTGAATCAGCTTTTCGCGGCCGCTCGGCCGCGAAAAAGGGCCTAGCTCCCGACCATTTGCTCGGGTTTGACGGCCTTGTCGAACTCCGCTTCGCTCAGATAATTCAGCGCCAGCGCGGCCTGTTTCAGGGTGGTACCCTCCTTGTAGGCCTTCTTGGCAATATCCGCCGCCTTGTCATAACCGATAACCGGATTGAGCGCGGTGACCAGCATCAGGCTGTTGTCCAGATGCTCACGCATGCGCTGGCTATCCGGCTCCATACCCTCCACGCAGTGCTCGCGGAAGCTGTTACAGCCGTCGGTCAACAGACGGATTGATTGCAAGAGGGTATGGATAATCACAGGTTTGAACACATTCAACTGCAAGTGACCGCTGCTCGCGGCGATGCCCAGGGTGACATCATTGCCCTGCACCTGGCAGGCGATCATTGAGAGCGCTTCACACTGGGTCGGGTTAACCTTGCCGGGCATGATCGAGCTACCGGGTTCGTTCGCCGGCAACCGAATTTCGGCGAAGCCGGCCCGTGGACCGCTGCCGAGCAAGCGCAGGTCGTTGGCCAGTTTCATCAGGGTGGCTGCCAATTGCTTGCAGGCGCCATGCAGCTGGATCAGGGGCTCGTGACCGCTGAGAGCAGCGAACTTGTTTGGCGCACTAATAAAGGGTTGGCCGGTAAGGCGCGCGACCTCCTCGGCCAGTGTTGTGGCAAAGCCGGTTGGCGCATTCAGACCGGTTCCCACGGCAGTTCCACCCTGCGCCAGGGCGTACACCCCAGGCAGCGCCTGCTCTACTGCCAGCAACCCCATATCCAGTTGTGCAACGAAGGCGGAAAGCTCCTGGCCGAAGGTCACCGGCGTGGCGTCCATCATGTGG
Organism: Halopseudomonas salina; assembly: GCF_008641105.1. Next base: position 363,329 of record NZ_VTTI01000003.1, on the reverse strand, counting down.
GTGCGACCTATCTTGATCAGTTGCTCGTAACAGCGTGCCTTGTCGTCGAGCGCCTGGCGCAGTTCGCTTACGGCGGGAATCAGCTTTTCCCGGGTTTGCAGGACGGCCGCGATATGCATCGCACTGGGAAAGGTATCGTTGGAGCTCTGGGATTTGTTGACGTGATCATTGGGATGCACAGGCTGCTTGCCACCGCGCTCACCACCAGACAGCTCGTTGGCTCGTCCGGCGATAACTTCATTGGCATTCATGTTGCTCTGAGTGCCGCTACCGGTCTGCCAGACGGATAGCGGAAAGTTGTCATTCAGCCGGCCTTCAATGACGTCATCCGCTGCCTGTTCGATCAGGATGGCAGTATCTTCGTCCAGATTGCCGAGCTGGTGGTTTACCCGCGCCGAGGCCTTCTTTATCAACGCTAGCGCATGAACCACAGAGATCGGAATCCGCTCTTCACCGATCGCAAAATGGTGCAACGAGCGTTGTGTCTGGGCGCCCCAGTAACGGTCTGCGGGGACTTCGATATCGCCCATACTGTCTGATTCTAATCGCGTACTCATGCTGAGCCTCCATAGTGGTCAATGTGAGTCATGGCTGTCAGTATAGAAGCTTCATTGGATGTACCCGGGGAAACCAGAAGATCCATGCGTATTCATTTGTTGCCCCTGCTGTTCTGGCTGCTGCTGGGGAGCGGACAAATTACCCCGGCATTGGCCGACGAGGCATCCCATCGGGCCAGTGCCGAGCGATTTCTAAAGTTGGCCAATGCGCAGGGCATGACCGCGCCGGTCTATGCCCAGGTAAGCAACCTGATCAATGCGCAGTTTTCCCAGCTGGGCGGATCCTTGCAGTACGAGTCTGTGCTGCGCAGCTATCAGCAGCAGGCCCGTGAGGTGCTCGATCGAGAGCTCGCCTGGGAGTCGATGCGTGACGAGCTGATCGACCTCTATCTACCGGTGTTCAGTGAAGATGAGTTCGAGGAGTTGGCGCAGTTCTACCAGTCGCCTGCCGGACGCAAGCTGATGCAGCACCTGCCGCAGCTTACCCGCGACTCCATGGCAATTAGCCGCGCACGCGTGGAGGAGCGTCTGGAACCCGAGATTCAGTTGTTGTTGGAGCGTATGGCAGATGAGATTGAAACGCGGCAGCAAGGACTGCGCTAGGCATGTCCTGAGGTACAATCATCCGCGACGATTGTGCTGACAATTGAGTCGATATTCCTTTTTTTGACGGAGACATCATGGGCGAAGTCCAGAATGCATTGCACCAGGCCATGCAGAGCCTGCAGCCGGTTCACCTTGACCTGGTAAACGAAAGCCACATGCATAATGTGCCGCCGGGCTCCGAGTCGCATTTCAAAGCGGTGGTGGTCAGTAATGAGTTCGCTGGTCTGAATGCAGTCAAGCGCCACCAGGCCGTGTACCGCAGCCTGGGGGATCTGATGTCACGTATACACGCACTGGCACTGCATACCTACACACCTGAGGAGTGGAGCACCCTTCAGCAGGCTCCGGATTCTCCAAACTGTCTGGGCGGCGGCAAGACAGGTCGCTGACGCCGGGGCAGGCCTCTGTTAGAATTGCCCGGGCAAATGGTACGCCCTTTACGTGGGCGATAACTGAATACCGAGGTAGATAATGTCCCGAATCGTCGTAGTGGCGCTGTACAAGTTCGTTACGCTGGAAGACTTCCAGAATCTGCGCCAACCCCTTCTCGATACCCTGCTCGCCAATGGCGTCAAGGGCACCCTGTTACTGGCTCGCGAGGGTATCAATGGCACCATTGCCGGCCCTCGCGAGGGCATGGATGCGGTGCTCGGCTGGCTGCGCAGCGATCCCCGTCTGAGCGATGTGGATCACAAGGAATCCATCTGTGAAGAGATGCCCTTCTACCGCACCAAGGTCAAGCTGAAGAAGGAGATCGTGACCATCGGCGTCGAGGGCGTGAGTCCCAACGAGAAGGTCGGCACCTATGTTGAGCCTGCTGATTGGAACGCGTTGATCAGCGACCCCGAGGTACTGCTGATCGATACCCGCAATGACTACGAGGTATCGATAGGTACCTTTGAAGGCGCGATAGACCCTCAGACCAAAAGTTTTCGTGAGTTTCCCGAGTATGTCAAAGCGCACTATGACCCGGCGAAACACAAGAAGGTGGCGATGTTCTGCACCGGCGGGATACGCTGCGAGAAGGCATCAAGTTTCATGTTGCAGGAAGGTTTCGACGAGGTGTTTCATCTCAAGGGCGGCATTCTCAAGTATTTTGAGGAGGTACCCGCAGAGGAAAGTCGCTGGAATGGCGAGTGTTTCGTTTTCGACAATCGGGTAACCGTGAGACATGATCTGGCGCCGGGCTCCTTTGACCAGTGCCACGCCTGCCGCCACCCGATATCTGCTGAAGAGAAAGCATCGCCGCAGTATCAGGAAGGTATCAGTTGCCCGCGCTGCTACGATAGCCTGCCAGAGAAGACCCGGCGCCGTGCCGAAGAGCGTCAGCGTCAGGTGAAATTGGCCAAGCTGCGCAACCAGCCGCATCCGATAGGGCAGCAACAGGCCCAATCATCATCTGACAGCACGACATGACGGAGACAACCATGGCTCAGCGACTGCTATACGTGATGGACCCGATGTGTTCATGGTGCTGGGGGTTTGCACCTGTTATCGAGCAGATTATCGAGCGTTATCCGAGCTTGTCCATCCATCTGGTGGCTGGTGGGTTGCGACCGGGGGCCCGCTCACCGCTGGATGATGCTGCCAGGGGAGCTCTTGGGGAGCATTGGGAAGCGGTAGCTATCGCATCTGGCCAGCCATTTATGACGCCGGACGACCTGCCAGCGACATTCGTTTACAACACAGAGCCTGCATGCCGTGCCCTGGTTGCGGGGCGAGCCTTGGACGCCGACAGAGTCTGGGCTCTGGTCAGCGCAATTCAACAGGCCTTTTACGCCAGAGCCGAGGACGTTGGCCAGACGTTGGCACTGATTGAGCTGGCGGAACAGGTGGGCTACTCACGCAAGGCTTTCGGTGAGTGTTTTGATGCGGAAATCAGCCGTGCTGCAATAGCAGCGGATTTTTCCTGGACGCGGGACCTGGGTATTGCCGGGTTCCCGACCCTGCTGGCCGAGCGCGACGGGCAGTTGGCGCTGATAGCTAACGGTTACCAGTCGCCAAGTGACGTTCTTCCGCTGCTGGAGCGCTGGGTAGCTGCCGGTGAGGGCGCCAGCGTCGCATGACAGTTACCTTTGCTTTTCATCTTTTTTTGCATTTTCTGCTGCCTTTGGTTGTTGCCCTGGTGTTCTTTCGTCAGCAATGGCAGAAAGCGTGGTTGATCATGGTGGCGGTAATGCTGGTGGATCTCGATCATTTGCTTGCCGATCCCATTTTTGCCGCCGACCGTTGCTCGATCGGCTTTCATCCATTGCACACCTATACGGCGATCACCGGTTACCTGCTGATGACGCTGTGGCAACCGTTGCGGCTGGTGGGCATCGGCCTACTCATTCACATGGCAGTTGACGCCAGTGACTGCTGGCGGATGGCCGGATTCCCCGGGATCTGAAACAAAAAAGGGCCTGCATTTGCAGGCCCTTCTTCAATGGCGTAACCGACTTCAGTGACGCGACAACAATGCCGGCTTGGGCTTGTCTTCCGGTGCGTGGAACAACAAGAACAGTTGCGTGAGGATTTCGGGGATGTGCTGCATCATGTCATCGACCATGTCTTCATCCTGGGCGATTTCTGCAAACTCCGGCTGATCTTCAAACAGGCCTGAGCCCACCATGATCGGCAGCAGCAGTTCACTGACGGTTTCTTCATCCTTGTCGAACCAGTCTTCCTCGCGCAGGAAAACGCCTTCGAGAAAGCCCACACACCAGCTACGCAGGTCTGACAGGTCCGGCTCATCGCCCAGTTCCAGATCGCACGGCGGCTCAAGGTCTTCGTCACTGGCCAGTTCCCGGGCAATCTGTGATTTCAGCGTGCGCAGTCCATCTTCAATATCGGTTTTATGCGCCTCGTCGCGGTAGTTCGGCTCCTCGGCGAAGAGCTCGGCAATCCACTCCTCTTCGGGTACGTCTACCGGACTGATGCACAGAGCAGCGAGATATCCGTGCGAGGCAAGGTAATCCAGTGCTTCATCGTGCAGGTCGTCTGCATCTAGAAATTCCTGCAGGCGCTCGAGTTGGTCGGCGAAGGACATGGGACACCTCATAGTGGATAATGCATGCATTGTACGCGCGCCTCCGCGCTTTTGCCAAAGCGCTTGTGGCAAGTTGACATGGGGCGCGGACTTGCCGGGCGAGGCTGGTACAATGTTTTGCTTACCAGGCCGACGCGATCGCCATGATCCGTCATCTTCACCCTAGGGAGACCCATGCGCGAGCAAGCTCTGCAGCGACTCAAGGAGATCTTCGGCTATGCCGAATTTCGTGGCCAGCAGGCCGACATCATCGATCAGGTGGCGACTGGTGGCGATGCCCTGGTCCTGATGCCCACCGGCGGTGGTAAATCCCTGTGCTATCAGATCCCCGGCTTGCTGCGCGAAGGCCTCGCAGTGATTGTTTCGCCCCTGATCGCGTTGATGGATGACCAGGTAGCTACCCTGAATGAGCTGGGTCTCAAAGCCGCCGCGCTCAACTCCACCTTGAGCGAGGATGACCAGCGTCTAATCGCCGGTCAGATGCGCCGCGGCGAGCTGGACTTTCTCTACCTCGCGCCTGAACGTTTGCTCAAGCCGCGCACATTGCAGTTTTTACAGACCCTGGATATCGCCCTGTTTGCTATCGACGAGGCGCATTGTGTGTCGCAGTGGGGGCACGATTTCCGGCCGGAATATCTGCAGCTGGGTCAATTGGCTGAGCATTTTCCCCAAGTGCCACGCATGGCCTTGACTGCGACCGCTGACGAGCGCACTCAGCAGGACATCAGCCAGCGCTTGAAGCTCGAAAACGCACCCTGCTTCATTTCCGGGTTTGATCGTCCGAATATCTTCTATCGCATTGTGCCCAAGGACAAGCCGCGGCAGCAGTTATTGGGCATGCTGGCTCGTCACAAGGGCAATGCCGGTATTGTTTATTGTCTGTCACGTCGCAAGGTTGACGACATAGCCCAGTGGCTCAGCGGGCAGGGCTGGCCGGCGCTGCCATACCACGCGGGCCTGCCGTCCGAACTACGCGCTACGCATCAGAAGCGTTTTCTCAATGAAGACGGACTGATCATGGTTGCGACCATCGCCTTCGGTATGGGGATCGACAAGTCCAATGTCCGCTTTGTGGCGCACATGGATCTGCCCAAGAGCATTGAAGCCTATTATCAGGAGACGGGCAGGGCAGGTCGCGATGGTCTGCCCGCTGATGCCTGGATGGCCTATGGTCTTCAGGACGTGCTGATGCTCAATCAGATCATGGCCAATTCCGAAGGGGATGAGCGTCACAAGCGGATTGAGCGGCACAAGCTGGATGCGATGCTGGGTTTGTGTGAGATAACCAGCTGCCGCCGCCAGATGCTGCTGGACTATTTTGGTGAAACCCTGCCTGAGCCCTGCGGCTATTGCGATAACTGCGTGGAGCCAGCTGATACCTGGGATGGCAGTGAGGCGGCAAAAATGGCGCTGTCCAGCGCCTATCGCAGTGGTCAGCGCTACGGGGTCGGTCATCTGGTGGATATTCTGCTGGGCCGGGACAATGAGAAGATCCGCAGTGCCGGTCACCAGCACCTGTCTACTTATGGCATCGGCAAGCACCTGTCGGAGCAGGAGTGGCGATCGGTTTTCCGTCAGTTGATAGCTCGCGGTCTGGCCGAGATCGATCTGGACGGCTACGGCAGTCTGAGACTGTCGGAAAGTTGCCGGGCTCTGCTGCGTGGAGAAGAGACTCTGGCGCTGCGCAAGGACGCTACCCGGACCGCGGCCTTACCATCGCGTTCGGGCGAGAAAGCAGTCATTGCCGAGGCTGACAAACCTCTCTGGGAAGCCCTGCGGGCGCTGCGCAAGAAGCTTGCTGAGGCTCACGGGGTGCCACCCTACGTCATATTTCCGGACTCGACCCTGGTGGATATGCTGCGCCAACGTCCAGGTAATCTGCAGGACATGGGGCTGGTCAGTGGTATTGGCTCGCACAAGCTGGAGCGCTATGGCGCCGATTTTCTTCAGGTGCTGGTGGGAGATGCGCCGGCTGCTTCGGGCGCAGAAGAGGCGAGTCGGGATGCCCAGGCCCTGGCTATGGCAGGGATGACCGCAGAGCAGATCAGCCGCCAGCTGAGCATGCCGGTCAAGCAGGTGTACATGCAACTGGCTCAGGCCATCAGCATCGGCAAGCTGGCGCTACACCAGGCTATCGAATTGCCTCCCGGCCAGTTGGAGCGCATTCAGGATGCCTTTCTCAATGAAGCCGAAGAAGATTTGCCGGGCGTGCGCACCGTTGCCAAAGAGCTGGAGGAACCAGTGGAGGAGGGCGTTCTGCATTGCATACGCGCCGCGCTGATCCATGAGATTGCCGGGGCCTGAAGTGCATAGCCCTCAGAAAGTCTGGCCAAGCTTCATGTAGAGGGCTCGCTCACCTTCCTGATTGGCACCTGCACCAAAGAACAGGGGGCCCAGCACAGTATCCAGGCCGAGCATCAGGCTGCCGGCGCCGATATAGCCGGTGTCAAAGCCATCAGCGTCCTTATTGTACACCCGGCCGTACTCGAAGCTGGCCCCGAGGTACACAGGCAGGCCAACCGGTACGAACTTGCCGGGATTCAGCCGACGGTAGTACAGGGCCCGGCCCAGATTGTAATTCTGGCCCGCCAGGCTGTTTTGCCTGAAGCCTGAGAACTGCCCCGGGCCGCCAAGCAGAAAGCTGCTCTGGGCCACGCCGACGTCGCCGTCTGTGCGTCCCAGTGAGCCGCCGAACTGGATACTGTTGGGACCGAAGGCCAGCACCTTGTTGACGCGAAACTCGACTTGACGGTAGCGCTCGTCAGCACCAAGGTCGGGTTCGGATTGACGCCAGACCATCCGGGCTTCATCCCCTGACCGAGGAAAATTGATGTTGTCCAGCGTATCGCGGTCCAGTTGCACGCTGTAGAAGGCTTCCTCGAATCCGAATGACGGCAACTCACGATCCCCGACCCGTACGTCCGCCTCGCCATGGTAGCGGGAAATGCCGAAGCGTAACTCACCGTTGTTGGCAATCTGTCGGCCAAGATTCAGTCCTGCTCCGTAGCGTTTCTGTCGATAATCGGCTACCGGGTCGTTGTCGGTTATCACTTCAACATTCCGCGCCTCGGCGTCAACGAAAGGGGCAACAAAATAGCGTGAACCATAGTCCAGTGGTTGGTAGAACTCACTGTAAAGGATCTGGTGCTCGCCTATCTGTACTCGGGAAAGCCACTCGGCGCCCAGCGGGTTTACCCCGTTGACGCGGAAACTGGCCCCGATATTGAACTGGCTGCCGCCATTAAAATCGTCTGCCAGGCTGAGCCCCAGGCGCAGGTAGTCGGTACCTGTTTCGCGACCGCTGGTGCGCACCAGCAGGGTATTGATCTGCTCACCATGCACGATCTCGTAGTTCACCCTGCTGAAGTAATCGGTTCCGTAAATGGTCCCCATGTCGGTTTCCAGTCGATCGAGATTCAGCGGTTCGTTAAGCGGTTGACGGATCATGCTGCGCACCACCTCGTCAGCTACTTTTCCGCTGTTCTCAACCCGTATGGCGTGGATGACCGGTTGCCTCTCGGGTCTGATGTCTCGCGGATTGGTGGAGGGCGCGGTTTGCCCGTTGCCCGCCACATAACGTGCAAGGTCCGAGCGACTGTTCAGGCTCTTTGCGCCTGCATTGATGGCGAATGCAGCCTCGTCGAAGCTGCTGAAACCCATGGCGCTGAGTTCAGGTTGGATCAACAAATCCTGGGGCCCCAGGGTGTCGAGTTGTTCCTGGGTATTGGTACGGGTCAACAGGGTGGTTGTCTGGTCCATGACGTCGATCAGGGAATTGAGCTGCTCTGCGGATTTCAGTGGTGTGCCGATATCCACCACGATCACACGATCAACGCCCATTGCGCGGGCTACGTCCACTGGCACGTTTTTCACCAGAACACCATCCACGAGCAATTGCCCATCAACTTCTACCGGCGCAAAAAAGCCCGGCAGGGCAATGCTGGCGCGGATTGCAAGGGGCAAGTGCCCCTGATCGAAAATGACAGCTTCACCGGTGGCAATATTGGTTGCAACTGCACGGAACGGGATGGGCAGTCGATCAAAATCGTCTATATCATTGGTGTGCACCAGCAGGGTTTCCAGCACCAGCCCCAGGTTCTGTCCCTGCAAAAGCCCGAGCGGCAGATTTGGACGACCGCGATCAAAGCTCAGACGATGCTTCACGAGAAAATCCCGATCATCCTGCTTGCGCCGGAATGGTATATCTTCACGAAGAGGGTCATCTCCCAGCGTAGCCTGCCAGTCCAGCTCCAGCGCAATCTGCTCGATCTCTGCCGCGCTGTAGCCCGCTGCATATAGGCCGCCAATAACGGCGCCCATGCTTGTGCCCGCGATCGCATGAATGGGGATATTACGGGCCTCCAGCTCCTTCAGAACGCCGATATGTGCCAGCCCTCGGGCGCCGCCACCCGAGAGAACCAGACCAGTTCGCAGTTCCTGAGCAGTGGTGAAGGGGGTAGCGAAAATCAGCAGGAGCAAGCAGATGCGTTTCAACATGATATGACCTGAATCCGGACCGGGACCTGTACGTGCGTATTGTATACGAGCGGCGACACGAATAGGCGCCTGTAAGGCGGCCAGCAGGCACTGGGTTTGGACCGGTTGTCATGTAATGGTCATTTCTTTGTCATCAGGCTGCAAGGGCATGGGAACAGGCTGCAGTTGCATGTCAGGGAGAATGAACCATGAGTCAGGCCGAAACGATCTTGCCGGAATTCAAACACCGGGTACGTACTCTTTGGATATCCGACCTCCACCTGGGTACCAGAGGCTGCCAGGCAGACAAGCTTGCGCAATTTCTCAAGAGCCACGAGTGCGATCACCTGTACCTGGTCGGCGATATCATTGATGGCTGGCGATTGCGCAGCGGTATCTACTGGCCGCAGGCACATACCAATGTGTTGCGCCGGGTGCTGACAATGAGCAAGCGTGGCACCAGGGTCACCTACATCACCGGGAATCATGACGAATTCCTGCGCCGCTATACCAGTCTGGTGCTGGGTAACATTCACCTGGTAGACGAAGCCGAGCACCAGACACTGGATGGGCGCAAGTTACTGGTGACCCATGGCGATCAGTTTGATGTCATCACCCGCTGTCATCGCTGGCTGGCCTTTCTGGGCGATCACGCCTATGAATTTACTCTGGTATTGAATCGGTGGCTGAATTTCTGGAGAAGCCGCTTCGGCCTGGGTTACTGGTCGCTGTCGGCCTACCTCAAGCATCGGGTCAAGAGCGCAGTCAGTTTCATCAGTGACTACGAGCAGGCGTTGGCCCATGAGTGCACCAAGCGGGGCTATCAAGGTGTGGTTTGTGGCCATATTCACCATGCGGAAATTCGCCGGGTGAACGGCATCGACTATCACAATTGCGGCGACTGGGTAGAATCCTGCACGGCATTGATCGAGCACCTTGATGGGCGCATCGAGCTGTATCAGTGGGCGCCGGAACCCGCGCAAGCAGACCCCATCGATGCCTCAGAGCTGGCTGGCGAGGCGAGCAGATAAACGCTCGCCGAGGCTCAGAGAATAACCTTGTCCCGGAGCTTGCGGGCGGCCTGCTCAAGTGACTTGATGATCTGATCCTTGTCGTAATTGCGTATGCCGCTGGTGTCGAGATACATGGAAAAGCCCGGCATTTCGTGTTCAACGAAGGAGGGGGCTGCACCCAGGTCGCGGCGCAGGCCAACTATCTGGTAGATCTGCACCGGCTTGGAAAACCCCTTCACGTTTATCTGCCCCTTGTCGCGGCACATGATCAGGTCCTTGACCAGTGAATAGGTCTCATGGGGTATCAGTATTTCGCCCGCCTCAGCCGCGTTTTCCAGCCGGCTGGCCAGGTTTACTTCCCGCCCGATAATAGTGTAATCCATGCGCGTGTTGGCTCCGAAATTGCCCACCGTGCAGTAGCCGGTACTCAGCCCCATACGGATCTCCAGTGGACGGGTAATGCCCTTGCTGCGCCATTGCTGCCTTAGTACCTTCATGTGCTTGCGCATGGCGATGGCCATGGACACCGCTGCCTCGGCGTCCTGCTTGGCGCCCTGGCTGACCGGGTCACCGAAGAAAATCATGACGCAGTCACCAATGAACTTGTCGATGGTGCCGCCATATTGCAGCGCGATCCGGGACATCTCATTGAGGTAATTATTCAGCAGATCCGTCAGAGCTTCTGCTTCCATTTCCTCGGCAAGCTCGGTAAAGCCACGAATATCCGAGAAGAATACGGTGAGTTTTTTACGCCGGGTCTCCAATTGCACACTTTGCTTGCCAGTAAAAATGGACTCCCAGACCTGGGGCGACAAATATTTGGACAGGCTGGTGGCGAGTCTGGCGGTCTTTTCCTGTTCGGCGCTGATAACTTTCTGAGCCTGAGCCAGGGTGCGGCCCTGACGATAGACGAAGGCGGCCATGATCAGCGTAAAGGCACCGCCGCTCAGCAGGCTGCTGACGGCCACCAGCGTAGTGGAGTGCAAAACGACCTGGGGGGTAACAATCGCGCTTGAGGCGATAACTCCAAGCAAGACCAGCAGCCAGCCAGTGAGCATGAAGACCGGCCCGCCGATAATAATGCTCGAGAAGCTGATGAGCAGTATGAAAACCATGCTGGGCACGGCAGCGAAGGCGCATAACGTAATGAAAATGCCGGTATTGAGGCCGTCAATACCAAGTAGTGCAAGCCTGCTGTGAAACGGCTGCAGGTTCCTGAACCGGTTGATAAGCAGGCGCACGAGGTGAGGATACAGCAGGGCATACACGATCACTCCGGCGTGAATGGCATTGAAACCCTGCTCGAAAATGATTGCGCTGAATGTAATGGCTACACACAGGTAGGCAATAACCCTGGAGTGAAATCCCTCAAGGGGCGGCTTTACCGGTTGAACGCGGCTGTTGAGGATCATGGTCAGTCTTTCCCTGACGCGCAAAGTGGCCCGCTGACAGATTGTTTTTCTGGGGGCCATGGTCGGGCGGGAAATGACGAGCGCACGAACAATCGCCTCCGGGTCAGTCGGGGCTATTCAGGCTCAGATCATAATATGCATCAGGTTTCAGTGAAACTGCAAAGAAGGTGCCCTGGTCTATCAAATGACAACAAAAGGCGCGGGCCGATGTAGCCCGCGATTATATCAAGCTGCGTCGGCGTCCTTGCCCACAGCCTTGTAAATTGACTGCCTGGGCTTGGCAAAGACTCTTCGTAACATGGGTTCGAAGAAGCTCAGAGGTTCAGACGCATAATCGGGATCGAATGCGGTGGCGTCGTATTTGGCACAGAACTCGGCGGTGCGTTGGTACAGGGGATGATCCTTGAACTGGTCGCGCAGATGACGATCCATACCAAGGTGGTGGAAGAAGTAGTAACCCTGGAATACGCCGTGCTTCTCGACCATCCACAGGTTCTCTTCTGAGACGAATGGTTTGAGGATGGCGGCGGCAATATCTGGATGGTTGTATGAGCCGAGGGTATCTCCGATATCGTGCAACAGGGCACAGACAACATACTCCTCGTCCTGCCCATCGCGGTGAGCGCGCGTGGCTGTTTGCAGGGAATGCTCGAGGCGGTCGATCGGAAACCCGCCGTAATCGCCATCGAGCAACTGGAGGTGCGTCATGACCCGGTCTGGCAGGCCCTGGGAAAAGGCCCTGAAGTGGCTGGAAATCAACTGCCAGTCTTCGGCTGTACCTTCCTGCATGGCTTTGAAGCCTGCGCGTTGCTCGCTCATGGGATTACTCCTCTACTTGTACTTCCAGCCAGTATATGCCGACCTGCCAGCATCAGACTGTCGCTGTGCTTACAGTCAGTTCGTTGTCAGAAGCGAATGCGGCCGGTAAGGGCGTCGCGAAGCATGACCCAGTCGCCCATGAAGCTGTACAGGGGATACTTGAAGGTGGCAGGTCGGTTCTTCTCAAAGAAAAAGTGGCCAACCCAGGCAAAGCCGTAACCGGCGATAGGCAGCACGATAAGCAGCAGCCAATTCTGGGTCAGTATCGTCCATGCCAGCACACCAAGGACCAACAGGCTGCCGATATAGTGCAGCCTGCGGCTGGTGTCGTTGGCATGTTCGCTAAGATAGAACGGATAGAACTCGGCAAAGGAATGAAATTCCTTATCGGCTGCCGGGTTGGCTGAATCAGTCTGTGCCATGCTGCTTCTCCGGTGAATAGGGTATCCTCTGACTATAGAACAGCCAGCAGAGGTCACCCTATGACTGCACGTGCCAAACCCATGTTTATGGGCTTGTTCGCTTTTTTGCGATGACTGCCGGCGAAGCCGAGCTGTGTTGACACCAGGAGCCCTATTGCAACATGCGAGACCATCATGACCCAGCTTGAACGCACTACTTCCTCAAACTGGGCGCTGGCAATTGTGCAGGCGCTTGAACTCGAGGGTCTGGTCGGCAAAGATCTTTTTGCAACGCTGGGTATGAATCATGAGTTGTTGGCCGATCCGGATGCACGCATTCCCCAGGATCAGATGACCCGGCTATGGGAGCTGGCCGTGCAGCTCTCGAATAATCCGGCCATAGGTCTGAATATGGCCCGTGTGATTCGTCCGGCGCATTTCAATGTGGTCGGTTTTGCGCTGTTATCCAGTACCAACCTGCGTGAGGGGCTTGCGCGGCTGGTGCGCTACCAGCGCATTATTGGCGAAGCCTCCGATATGTCCCTCCTGCAAAGCCCTGACAGCTACACCATGGAGCTGCATATTCATGGCGATACGGTGCCGGCTCCGCGCCAGAGCCACGATGCAGCCATGGCTTATATGATCGCTTTCTTTCGCTGGATGACGGGTGAACAAATAGTGCCCCTGCAGGTTAGCTTGGCCTACCCGCAGCCCGCTGACATCAGTTCCTATGAAGCGTTATTTCAATGCCCACTGGTTTTCGGTGCGAGCATTTACAGCATGAGTTTCGCGCGGGAGGTGATGGATGCGAAACTGGCATCAGGAAATACGACACTGGCACAGATGCATGATCAGTTTGCCGGTGATTACCTGGCCCGCTTCGAGCAGACCAGGGTCACCCATCAGGCGCGGCAGGTACTCTGCCGGCTGCTACCTCAGGGTGAGCCCAAGCGACAGAGCGTGGCCAGCGCCCTGAGCATGAGCACACGCACGCTGCAGCGTCGGTTGCAGGAAGAGAACACCAGTTTTCAGCACCTGATGGACGAAACCCGCCGCGAGCTGGCGATGCAGCTGTTACGCCAACGCCGTTTGACCCTGTTGGAGGTGGCCTATCTGCTGGGCTTTGCTGATCCAAGCAATTTTTTTCGGGCCTTCAAACGCTGGTTCGGGATGCCTCCGGGCCAATATCGTGAGCAGCATCTGGAGAGTAAAATGCCCAACCTGAATGATACAGGAGACCCTGATTGATGGATGCCCTGACTGCCCTGCACGAACGTGTGTCAGTAACGCGCCTGGAGGGCCCTGCGCCTACCCCGGAGCAGCGAGAGGTGTTGTATCGAGCGGCACTGCGAGCGCCTGATCACGCATGGTTGCGTCCCTGGCGGTTCCTGGTAATCGAAGGCGCGGGGCAGCAGCGCCTTGGCGATCTGTTTGCCAAGGCAGCGCTCGCTGATTCACCGGGTCTGGATGCAGTTGCTCTGGAGCGCATGCGTCGCAAGCCTGAAAGGGCGCCCCTTTTGATCGTGGCAGTCGCTGCGCATCGGGAGCATCCCAAGGTGCCCAGGCAGGAGCAGGATATGTCCTGTGCCGTGGCAGTGGGTAACATGTTGATTGCAGCGCATGCGCTGGGTCTGGGGGCCGTATGGCGTACCGGGTCCATGGCTTCGCATCCGGTTGTTCGCAGCGGGCTGGGGCTGGCCGAAAATGAACATATTGTGGCCTATCTGTATGTTGGTCATTCTGTAGGCCCGGTCAAGAGCCTGCCCCGTCTCGAGGTGTCGGACTACTTTCAGAGCTGGCCGCCCGGCTGAGCAGGCAGATCGATGGTTGCCTTCAGCCCGCCCAATTCGCTGCGAGAAAATGTTAGCTTGCCTCCATGCATGCTGATCGCCCGTCTGGCGATAGCGAGCCCCAGGCCATGACCACTGTTACTGGTCTGTCCGGGTAGTCGCAGGAAGGGTTCGCCCAGTCGTGAGAGCCAGGATTCCTCGACACCTGGGCCATCGTCTTCAATGGTGATCTGACATTGTGATGACGCCATTGAGCCGGATTTGCTTTGCAGCGTGATGCGGATCAGGCCCAGAGGAGCAGAAAAACGCAGGGCATTACGCAGCAGATTGTCTACCGCACTGCCCAGTTGATCAGGCCAGCCTAGCAGTTGGCAGTTTGTCGCTCCGCGCAGCTCGATTTTCTGATCTTCGGCGACAAACCGGGTGTCTTCCGCACATGCAGATACTAGGGGGTCCAGCGGGAATGGCTCGGCGGGCTGGTCCTGGCTGTCCAGGCGGCTAAGGGTCAGTATGTCTTCGATCAATGCGTCCAGGCGGCTGCATTCGCGATCCAGACGCAGCCAGAGGGGGTCATTCTCCTGCAGGACTTTTCTGTTGCCCAGTGCAAGCCCCACTCTTAGCCGTGCGAGCGGTGAGCGGAGCTCGTGGGAAATGTCGCGCATCAGCTGGCGCTGACTGTCGAGCAGGCTTTGCACTCGCTCGCCCATCTGGTTGAAATGTCTGGACAGATCACCTATCTCGTCACGTCGACGGCCGATGCGGTTAAGTTGGTCCGACTCGAATCGCCCCTGGGCCAGGGATTGGGCGGCCAGACCCAGCTGGCGAAGTGGAGAGGTCAGATAGCGGCTGAGCAACAAACTGACAATCGCCAGGAGAAACATGGCCAAGGCAATATTGGCAAGCAAGGCCAGGGGTGTGCGTTGCCAACGGAAGAGCTCCGGTGCCGGTACAAACAGGCTCAGGTGATAATCCGCCTGCGCTGAGCTCCAAGCAAGCTGGAACATGCGACCGTGACGGGTGCTTCGCGAGCGTTTTTCAGCGGCTGGTGGCTGGGCAAAACGGGGTAGCTGGGGCAGGGTGCCGGCGAGCAAGGGCTGACCGGCATCGCTGTAGAGTTGAGCCCGTAAGCGGTTGGCTTCGCGTTGTACTGCCAGCCAGTCCTGTGCCTGGGCCGGGCCCTGGTTTTCGTACAGGTCAGTCAACTCTTGGGCAAAGTCCTTGAGCTGCGGATGAAACTGCAACAGGAGCCAGTCCTGTTGCAGAGCCCGACTGACCAGAAAGCCCGATCCGCCCACCAGTAAAGTGGCGATCCAGAGGACGGCAAAGACTTTCCAGAACAGGCGCACGGAATCAGTTGTCGCTGTCGGGGTTCATGCCACGCTTGTCATTCTGTCGACTGTGGTAGTCGGCCATCTTGTCTCGGCGCTCGTCACGCAGCGCCTTCATTTTTTCCTGTTGTTCCTTGTTCAGTAAGCTCTGGATTTCCTTGCGATGGGACTGGCTCAGTTCACGGTACTGTTTGGCGTACTTGCTGTTGATGTTGCCGATCTGGTCCTGTTGCTCTGCAGTCAGGTCCAGCTCCGCGGCCATACGTTCCATATGACGCTCATGCATGCCCTTGCCATCTTTGTGTTGCCCGGCGAAACCGGCAGCAGAAAAACTCGTGGCCATTACCAGCACGCAAACGATAAGAGTGTGTTTCATGGGGTAGCTCCTGTTCGTGGTGGCCCGGGTTCAGGCCATGAAACACAGTCTGCGCGATGTCGCGTCAAGCGGAGCATGGACTGGGTAAAGGCTGTGTAAAGATCGGCTCGGACTCATCAGTTGCTGTAAAGATAACCGCGCCCACGCAATACCTGGATGCGCGGTCGGCCATCCTCATGTGGCCCGAGTTTGCGCCGCAGGTTACTCAGGTGCATATCCATGCTGCGGTCATAGGGACCAAGATTTTTCCCCAGCGCCTGACGCGACAGGCTCTGACGGTCCACCAGTTGGCCTGGCCGTTCAAGCAGGGCGCGCAGGATCATCGCTTCACTCTGGGTCAGCGCCAACGGCTCCTCTGCTCGCCAGGCCATGAGGCTTTCGGTATCGATACGTATATCGCCGACCTGCACAACACTGTCGGTAACGGCGGCCTGGCTGCGGCGCAGCAAGGCGCGCAGGCGAGCTACCAACTCCCGGGGGTCGCAGGGCTTGGCAAGGTAATCGTCAGCCCCCAGCTCCAGACCCAATATTCGGTCGACCGGCTCTCCGCGGGCGCTGAGCATGAGTAAAGGCGTATTGCACTGTTGACGCAACTTGCGCAGCACATCCAGGCCGTTCATGCCCGGCAACATCACGTCAAGGATGATGACTTTGAAGCTACCGTTAATGGCCTGTTCGAGACCACTGGTGCCGTCATTGGCGCAGCTCAGGCTGAACCCCTCGGTGTCCAGCCAGTCTGAGAGTAGCGCGCAGAGCTCCTGATCGTCATCGATGATCAGAATCCTGTTTTCGTTCAATTGATCCATTCGTTACGCTTGCGCTTGCTGCTGCGAGCCAACATGAAGCCGACCAGCAAACTCACCAGCACGCTACCACCGCCGATCATGAACCATTGCTGGCGTTGTTTTTCCAGGGAGGCTCGTGCCTGCATGTCATTTTCGATTTGTCGGTTCTGCAGCTCGCGGTTGGCCTCGCGAAGGCGCTCCAGTTCCTGTGTGTCTGCGCTGCCTGCCAGGCGCTGAGCCAGACGCTGACGCTCTGCTTCCACATTGGCTAGCTCAGCCTGCAGCGTGCCTAGGTCGGTTTCCTGGCTTGCCATTGTTGTGCCCGCATCGACATCGCCTGGCGCGGTGGATTCCTGGGCCCAAGCAACAACAGGCAGTGCCAGGCACGCGGTCAGGATCAGGGTTTGCAAATTCTGGGTCATGAAAGCTCCTGGTTCAGGCGGGCATAACAGGTTTGAAGGGTTTGATCAGCACGTCGGCATATACCCCGGCTGCCACATAGGGGTCCTCTCCGGCCCAGGCCTGCGCGGCCTCGGCGGACGCAAATTCGGCAATGATCAGGCTGCCGGTGAAGCCGGCCGGGCCGGGGTCCAGGGACTCAATCGCCGGATGTGGCCCGGCGACCAGCAGCCGGCCGGCATCCTGCAGGGCCTGAAGCCGGGCCAGGTGGGCGGGACGGGCACTCATGCGTGCTGATAGTGAATCGGGTACGTCAGTAGCCATAATGGCAAAATACATGGATAAACCTCGGTCCGGTTCGGTAGATGACATGGTCTGTAACTTATGTCATCGGGTTAGGTGTTGTCAGCGTTTGGCCTGCATAATAATGAAAATACACTGCATTTGTCCCTTCTCAGCCACCCGGGAGCCTCTATTGATTGCCGATCTCCACATGCATAGCACCGCCTCCGATGGGATGCTCGATCCTCTCGAGCTGATGCGTGAAGCATCGTCGGCCGGTATATCGATGGTAGCCTTGACCGACCACGACTGTCTTGACGGCTTGCCGGTTGCGGCCCAGGCAGCGCGGGAACTGGGAATGCACTGGATCAGCGGTGTGGAGCTGTCGGCGCAGTGGCAGGGGCACACCCTGCATGTGCTCGGCTATGGCTTTGATCCAGAATCCCCGGCGCTATTGGCATCCATAGAAGAGGTTCGCAATGGTCGTTGGCTGCGGGCGGAGCAGATAGCGCGCAAGCTCGCCGCCAAGCGCATGCCGGGCGCGCTGGAAGGAGCCATGGCAGCGCAGGTGGCAGCCGGTGGTGATCCGCACAGCCCGCCGGCCCGGCCGCATTTCGCCGACTGGATGCTTGAGGCTGGGCATGTGCGCGATCGAGCGGAGGCGTTTCGCAAGTGGCTGGGAGCGGGAAAATTGGGCGATATAAAGCAGCACTGGCCGGAACTACCCGAAGCAGTCAGCCAGATACGAGCGGCAGGCGGTATGGCAGTGATGGCGCATCCCTGGCATTACGGTTTTACCCGCTCGCGACTCAGGCGGGCGCTGACGGATTTCGCCCAGGCCGGCGGGCGTGGGATCGAGGTGGTCAATGGTCAGCAGGCGGTCGAGCAAGTGGCCTATCTGGGCAAACTCTCCGAAGAGTTCGGGTTTCTCGCCAGCTGTGGTAGCGACTTCCATACTCCTGAATCACCCTGGACTGCCCTGGGCAAAATGACGTCACTGCCGCCACAATGCACGCCGGTATGGGACGATCCGCTGTTTTCTCGCTAAACTGCGCAAAACCACGACAAGGGACCATCGCGTGAGCCAGTATTTTCATATTCATCCCGAGAACCCGCAGGTGCGGCTGATTCGCCAGGCGGCGGAAATCATTCGCAAGGGCGGTGTCGTTGCCTACCCGACAGACTCTGCCTATGCACTGGGCTGTCATCTGGGCGACAAGGATGCGCTGGAGCGGATTCGCCGGCTGCGTCAGCTGGACGACAAGCACAACTTCACCCTGATTTGCCGGGATCTATCCGAGCTAGGGGTGTACGCCAAGGTGGATAATCAGACTTTCCGGCTTCTCAAGGCCTGTACGCCCGGCCCCTATACCTTCATTCTGAACGCCACCAACGAAGTGCCGCGACGTCTTCTGCATCCCAAGCGTCGTACTATCGGTCTGCGTATTCCCAATCACGCCATTACCCAGGCTCTGCTGGAGGCTCTGGGCGAGCCGATGATGAGTGTGACCCTGATGTTGCCTGGTGATGATTTACCGCTGACGGATCCCGAAATGATCCGTGACCGGCTGGGCAAGCAGCTCGATCTGATCATAGATGGGGGGGCTTGCAACATAGAGCCGACCACCGTGGTCAGTCTGCTTGAGGGCGAACCCGAGGTGCTTCGTGTGGGGCTGGGAAATCCGGCACCCTTCGGCGGGGCTCCAGAGCAATGATTCTGTGGCTGATATGCGTATAATCGCCAGCTGCCCTATAACATCAACCACCAAAACATATTCCAGGAGTCCTCATTGAGTTCCGTTGATTCACAGCGTCGGGTTTTATCAGGTATGCGCCCCACGGGCCGCCTGCATCTGGGTCACTACCACGGCGTACTGAAAAACTGGGTCCGTCTGCAGCATGAGTACGAGTGCTTCTTCTTCGCTGCCGACTGGCACGCTCTGACGACTCACTACGAGACTCCGGAAAACATCGAACAGAACGTCTGGGACATGTTGATAGACTGGCTGGCTGCGGGCGTCAGTGGTGGCTCTTCAACGCTGTTTATCCAGTCCCAGGTGCCCGAGCACGCAGAGCTGCATCTGTTGCTGTCGATGGTCACACCGGTCAGTTGGCTGGAGAGGGTGCCGACCTACAAGGACCAGCAGGAAAAACTCAAGGACATGGACCTGGCTACTTACGGCTTCCTTGGCTATCCGTTGCTGCAGAGTGCCGATATCCTGATGTATCGCGCCGGTCTGGTGCCTGTGGGTGCCGACCAGGTGGCTCACGTGGAAATCACCCGTGAAGTGGCGCGTCGCTTCAATCATCTCTACGGCCGTGAGCCGGGTTTCGAGGAAAAAGCCGACGCTGCCGTGCACAAGATGGGCAAGAAAACGGCCAAGCTCTACAGCAAGCTGCGCAAGGCTTACCAGGAGCAGGGCGATGCCGAGGCCCTGGAGACCGCCCGGGCGCTGCTCAAGGAGCAGCAGAACATCACCCTGAGTGACAAGGAACGATTATTCGGCTATCTGGAAGGCGGCGGCAAGGTCATCCTGCCAGAGCCTCAGGCATTACTGACTCCCGATTCCAAGATGCCGGGGCTGGACGGTCAGAAGATGTCCAAGTCCTACGGCAACACCATCACCCTGCGCGATACCAGCGATGAGGTCGATGTCAAGGTGCGGCGCATGCCGACCGACCCTGCCCGCGTACGGCGCACGGATCCGGGTGAGCCAACCAAATGTCCGGTATTCCAGCTGCATCAGGTATATACCGACAGCGCTACACATGAGTGGGTCAAGGAAGGCTGCCGTAGCGCGGGTATAGGTTGCCTGGACTGCAAGAAACCGGTGATCGATGCGATCGTGGCTGAACTGGCTCCGATACAGGAACGAGCTGCTGATTTCGAGTCGAACCCCGACGCGGTGCGGATGATCCTCAACGAGGGCACTGAACGCGCCCGTGAGGCCGCCCGCGATACCCTGGTCGAAGTACGTCAGGCCATGGGCCTGCAGTATCGAGAGTAAGCATGAGCGGCGATGAGCGTGACCCGCAGCCAGAGAGCGTCATTATTACGCCCCAGGTCGCTGCGAGTCTGCCGTCGCAACTGGTAGCCGGTCGCCAGCAGGAAATGCCCTTTGCCATGGTGCATGGCAAGGCAGTCACTGAAATGCCCCAGGACCTCTACATCCCGCCCGAGGCCCTGGAGGTTTTTCTCGAAGCCTTTGAAGGTCCTCTTGATCTTTTGCTTTATCTGATTCGTCGCCAGAATATCGACATCCTGGAAATCCCTGTTGCCGAGATTACCAAGCAGTACATGGGGTATGTCGAGTTGATGAAGGTGGTGCGTCTTGAGCTGGCCGCCGAATATCTGGTGATGGCGGCGATGCTGGCCGAGATCAAGTCACGCATGCTGCTGCCCAGGCATGCAGAGGACGAAGACGAAGAGCATGATCCTCGTGCCGAGCTGATCCGCCGACTGCAGGAATACGAGCGCTTCAAGCAGGCCGCCGAAGACATTGATGGCCTCAGCCGAGTCGGCCGTGATACTGCTGTGGCCAGCGCAGAGGCGCCCCAGGTGCAGAACCGCCGGGCTCATCCGGAGGTGGATATGCAGGAGCTGCTACTGGCACTGTCGGAAGTGTTGCGCCGTGCCGACATGTTTGAAAGCCACCAGGTTACCCGTGAAATTCTCTCAACGCGTGAACGTATGGCCGAAGTGCTGGACCGGTTGCGTGGTCAGCAATTTGTTCCTTTCGTCAGCCTGTTCACAGCCGGGGAGGGTAAGCTGGGCGTGGTGGTTACTTTTATGGCGGTGCTCGAGCTGGTCAAGGAGCAGCTGATCGATCTGGTCCAGGGTGATGCCTTTTCACCCATACACGTGAAAGTGCGAGGTGACGATGTCCCAGCCGACGATTGAGCAGATAGTGGAAGCGGCCTTGCTTGCCGCTGGTCGCCCGCTGAGTCTTGAGCGCCTGCGCGAACTCTTCGATGAGGGCCGTGAGCCTGGGTTGGATGAGCTGCGTAGCGCGCTGGCCAGCTTGGCCAGCCATTATGAAGGCCGCAGTATCGAGCTGCGCGAGGTTGCCAGCGGCTGGCGTCTGCAGGTGCGCGAATCCTTTTCTCCCTGGGTCAGCAGGCTCTGGGAGGAAAGACCCCAGCGCTATTCCCGGGCAATGCTGGAAACCCTGGCCCTGATTGCCTATCGCCAGCCCATTACCCGCGGGGAAATCGAGGACGTCCGGGGTGTGGCGGTCAGCAGCCATATCGTCAAGACTTTGCTCGAACGTGAGTGGGTGCGCATAGTCGGGCATCGCGATGTACCCGGTCGTCCGGCCATGTATGCAACCACCCGCCAGTTTCTTGATCATTTCAATCTGCGTAGTCTCAGCGAACTGCCGCCCCTGGCGGAGATACGCGATCTCGACCAGATGGAGCCGGAGCTCGGTTTGCAGGACGAAGGAGCCGGCGCGGATCAGGATGAGACTGCTCCATGGATGCCTTTCGAGCCGCTTCAGCCGCTGGATCGTGAAGCAGCAGAAACCGGCTTCCACGCGCTGATGGCCGAGCTGGGTTCCATGGAATCGAATATCAAGACCGATTTCGATGATTTGCGACCCGATGAGTTGAGCCCCGGTGATGGGGGCGGTGATGAGGGCTACGAGGGCGACGAAGGGCGCTGACAATCGGCTGGTCGACTACCTGTCGCGGTGTTAAGATTACCGGTCACGATTTACCATTACACCGGGAGGTGCCCAGCATGACAGACCAACCCTCAAACCCCGTTACCGGGGAAAAGCTGCAGAAGGTTCTTGCCCGCGTCGGGCTTGGCTCGCGGCGCGAAATCGAATCCTGGATAGAAGGCGGACGGATCAGCGTCAACGGGCAGATTGCCAGCCTCGGCTGCCGAGTCGATAGCCTGGATCAGATTCTGGTAGATGGTCGCCCGGTCAAGCGCGACATCGCCAATGAAGAAGCCCGTCGCGTTATGCTCTACAACAAGCCCGAAGGCGAGGTATGCACCCGCGATGACCCTGAGGGCCGCCCCACCGTTTTTGACCGCCTGCCACGCCTGAAGCATGGTCGCTGGATCAATATCGGTCGTCTGGATATCAATACTTCGGGACTGCTGCTGTTCACTACCGATGGCGAGCTGGCTAACCGGCTGATGCATCCCTCTTATCAGATGGATCGCGAGTACGCGGTGCGGGTGATGGGCGAAGTCGATGATGAGATGATTGAACGCCTGAAGACCGGAGTCATGCTGGATGATGGCCCGGCACGCTTTACGGACATTGTTGCCTCGGGCGGGGAGGGTATCAATCGCTGGTACCACGTCTGTTTGATGGAAGGCCGTAATCGCGAGGTGCGCCGCCTGTGGGAGTCTCAGGGTATGCGGGTCAACCGCCTCAAGCGCGTACGTTTCGGGCCGGTTTTTCTTGGTCCTGAACTACCTGTAGGTCGCTGGCGGGAAATGAAGCAAAACGAAATTGATGCGCTCAGCCAGGAAGTCGGACTGGAGGCGATTGCATTGCCGGCGATGAAAACCAGCGATAAAGAGAAGATGCAGCGCATGGCCCGCAAGCCATCAATGCACCAGGCTCGTACCGTACGTCGCACCAAGGTACCCCACGGCAGGAAATAACGTGTTACTGCGCTGCGATCCGGTTACGGCCGGCTCGCTTGGCGCAGTACATAAGCTTGTCACAGCGATCCAGAATCTCCCGAATGCCTTCATCCGGCCGGCGGGTAGCGACGCCCAGACTGGCTGTTATTGGAATCGAAATACCATCAGTCTGAAACTGCATTTCCTCGATAGCGCAGCGGATACGCTCGGCAACCATTCGGGCTTCATTGGCTGCGGTGTCACCCAGCAGGATCACAAACTCCTCACCGCCCATGCGAAATATGTCGTCGGCGCCGCGCAGGCAATTGCGTATGCAATTGACTACCGCCTTGAGCGCGTCATCTCCGCACGCATGGCCATATTGATCATTGATCTGCTTGAAGTAATCGATATCCAGCACCAGCAGGGAAAGGGTCGAGCGATTTCTGATTGAAAGCCTTACCTCGCGATCCAGGGCGCGGTCCATTGCCAGGCGATTGCCCACCCCGGTCAGACTATCGTTGTGCGCGCAGTAAACCGCTTCGCGGTAAAGGAGTGCATTGCGCAGCGGATAGAGCAGGTTACCCAGCAGGGTTTCCAGTGTTTTCAGATGGGCTTCGGTGAAGCGCTTTTTCCGGCCGAACTGGATCTCACCCAAAAAGCTGCCTTCATGGGTCATCCGGTAGCTGCAGCGATGCAGACTCGGTTGCCCGATGCGGTGGTGAAGGTTTCTTCCTTCGAGCCGGTAATCCAGGCAGTCAAGGCCAAGATAGGCACGGAGTTCCTGGAAGAAAAGTTCGAGAATGCGATCAAGCTCCAGCGATGTTTGCAGACTCTGTGTGAGCTTGTCCTGTACCGCTGCGAGGCTGATAAGGTTGGTTTGTGCGGGCAAGACTGCGACAGTGCTCGCGTTCTCGCTCAACTTGAGGCGGGCAGAATCAAAATCTATGGTATTACCCTGGGTCAGAGTCATGTGCAGTCCTGCGCGCCGGTATTGGGGTTATCCGAACTAATGCAGGTTGCGTGCCACTAATAAAAACTGTATTTAAAACAAATTCTTGTAGAATTTCTTGGTCTTTTCTGCAGGCTGTGCGGCAGAAAATTGCCGCACAGTAACAGGGGCTGGGCAGTGCGATGCCACACCAATGTCAAAATGCTGGCTATTGGGCGTCAAGCGCCTGTCCGTTGGTGTTCTTACTGTCAGGTCCGAGCAGATACAGAAACGCCGGCATGATCTCTGATGGCTCGGGATTCTTTTCCGGTGGCTCTCCGGGATACGCAGCCTTGCGCATAGAGGTACGCGTTGCCCCAGGGTTGAGGCTGTTGACGCGGATCGCGCTGGTACCCTCCTGCTCGTCGGCGAGCACTTGCATAAGCCCCTCAATGGCAAATTTGCTCACCGCATAAGGCCCCCAGTAAGCCTTGCCCTTGCGCCCCACACTGGAGGATACGCAGACCACCGAAGCATCTGTGGATTGACGCAACAAAGGCATCATTGCCTTGGTCAGCAGGAAGGGCGCATTCACATTGACCTGCATCAGCTGCAGCCAGGCCTCGGCCTTGACGTTGTCCAGCATGGTTCGTGGACCCAGTAGCGCCGCATTATGTACCAGGCCATCAAGCTTGCCGAAGGTGTCGAACAGCTGATCGGCCAGATCCTGATAATCCTTCTCGAGTGCCGTTTCCAGATTCAGCGGGCACATGGCCGGCCGTGGATAGCCGGCTGCTTCTATCTCGTCGTATACCGCTTCGAGCTTGGAGGGAGTTCGGCCGATGAGCACGACAGTTGCGCCATGGGCGGCGCAGCTGAGCGCGCAGGCGCGGCCGATCCCGTCTCCGGCCCCGGTAACCAGGATAACGCGATCGACGAGTAGGTTCTGAGGGGCTTTGTAATCAAACATCGGGAGTCTCCTGGATGCGTCTGGTCTGAAGCCATGGGCGTAGTTCAGCGGGGGATTGGATGCTGTATGTGGCTTGCCACGAAGCTGGATTCTGATCCGGAGGGATGTAGCCATATAGTGCGGCTACCGTCGCCATCCCGGCGGCGCGGCCGGCCTGGATATCACGCAGGTGATCACCGACGAAGACCGAGTGCTGCGGATCGGTACGCATGTCCCGGCATGCCTTGAGCAGTGACTCGGGATGCGGTTTGCCCTGGATGACATGGTCGGGACAGACCAGACTGCAGCAGCGATTACCCAGCCCCATGGCTTCAAGCAACGGGGTGCTGAAGCGACTGAGTTTGTTGGTCACGACGCCCCAGGGAAGATTCTCGGCTTCCAGCCACGCAAGGAGTTCAGCAACGCCTGGATAAAGACGGGCATGGGCGGCCAGGTCGCGCTCGTAGCGCAGCAGGAACTCGCTGCGCAGATCCTTCATTTGCGGGTCATCGGCTTCGATCGCATAAGCTGCGGCCAGCATGCCGGCTGATCCGTCGGATACCCGGTTGCGAACCAGCGCATCGTCCACGGCAGTCAGGCCGGCCTCGCTGCGCATGGCGCAAACAATAGCCATGAAATCATCAGCGGTATCGATCAGCGTGCCGTCCAGATCAAAGAGAACACTGGTCAGCATGCGCTCACAGACTCCGCTGTGTGTGGATCATGTAGTTCACGTCGACATTCTGCTCGAGCTTGTAGATCTTCGTCAGCGGGTTGTAGGTCAGTCCGATGATGTCCTGCATATCCAGACCTGCTTCACGCGACCAGCCTCCGAGTTCGGCGGGCTTGATGAATTTGGCGAATTCGTGGGTGCCCCGCGGCAGCAGCTTGAGAATGTATTCGGCCCCTACAATGGCAAACACAAATGACTTGGGGTTGCGATTGATCGTGGAGAAAAAGACATGTCCGCCTGGCTTGACCAGCGTAGCGCAGGCACGGATGACCGAGCTGGGGTCCGGCACATGTTCAAGCATTTCCAGGCAGGTAACGATATCGAAACGTTCCGGATATGCTTCTGCCATCTGCTCGGCAGTTGTCTGCTGGTAGTCCACTTCCACGCCCGACTCCAGCTGATGCAGCCGGGCTACGGCGAGCGGCGCTTCGCCCATGTCGATGCCGGTCACCTTGGCGCCACGCAAGGCCATGGCTTCGGCGAGAATGCCACCGCCGCAGCCCACATCGAGGATTTCCATGCCGGCCAGACCGACTTTCTGCTCGATCCAGTTGGTGCGCAGTGGGTTGATCTGATGCAGCGGCTTGAACTCGCTATTGCGGTCCCACCAGCGGCTGGCCAGGGCTTCGAACTTGGCAATTTCGGCGCGATCGACGTTAAGCATGATCTTCATCCCTCTCTAGAATCTGTTGTGACCACTGTTTGACGGCGGCGAGCAGCCCGTCCTGATCGGGCAGTATGAGCTGGCCGGCGTTGACTTTTTCGCGACCGGCCACCCAGACATGGGCTACCTGGCTGGCGTTGCAGGTGTAGAGCAGTTGAGAAACCGGATGGTAAACCGGCTGATGGATCAGGGCAGAGAGATCGACTGCCGCAATATCCGCCGATTTGCCGACCTCCAGCGATCCAGTGTCCTCGGCAATACCCATTGCCAGCGCGCCACCCATGGTAGCCATATGCAAGGCCTGATGGGCGGTGAGGGCGGTGGACAGGCCGGTGCTGCTCTTGGCCAGCAGAGAGGCGGTGCGCATTTCACCAAACATGTCCAGATCGTTGTTGCTGGCCGCACCGTCGGTACCCAGGGCTACATTCACGCCGGCATCAATCAGCCGCTGCACGGGACAGACGCCACTGGCCAGCTTCATGTTCGATTCAGGGCAGTGAATCACCGAAACGCCATGATTGATCAGCAGCTCGAGATCTTCATCGTTGATCTGGGTCATGTGCACCGCTTGCATTCTCGGATTCAGCAATCCCAGCGTTTTGAGGCGCTGCAATGGTCGTTGACTGCCCTGGGCAAGAGCATCTGATACTTCCCCTGCTGTCTCGTGAACATGCATGTGTACCGGCATTTCCAGTTCGTCGGCGAGCATCCGTACGTTCGCCAGCGTGGTGTCACCCACCGTGTAGGGGGAGTGGGGGCCGAATGCGACATTTATCAGCGAGTTGTGCTGCAACTCGTCGCGCAGCTTCAGTCCTTTGGCGGTTGCTTCTGCGCTGTCCCGCGCCCCTGGAATCGGATTGTCAATCACCGGGAAGGCCAGCTGCGCCCGTATGCCCGCCTCGATGGCCGCCTCTGCAGCAACCTCAGGGTGAAAGTACATGTCGGCGAAGCAGGTTGTACCGCCGCGCAGCATCTCGGCGATGGCGAGTCGGGTGCCCAGGCGGATGAAGTCCTGGTTGACCCAACGAGCTTCGGCCGGCCAGATGTGCTCCTGCAGCCAGGTCATCAGTGGAAGATCGTCAGCCAGGCCCCGAAATAGGCTCATCGCGGCGTGACCATGGGCGTTTATCAGGCCCGGTATGAGCACGTGGCCCGGCAGTTCACGCCGCACTCTGGCCTGCACGTTGGCGGCCTGGGTGCGGGTAATGATGCCGACAATGCGGCCCTCATTCACGGCCAGGGCGTGCTCTGCCAGTACAGTGCCTGCGGGGATCACAGGCACTATCCAGCTCGGCAGAATCAGCAGGTCTATCTGCTCGGGTAGGGGTGTCATGGGGAGTTCGTCTTGGATCATGCCGGGCAGTATAGCGTCTGCCTGATCCGAGGTGCAGCGGCTTTTCATTTCCATGTTCGTCAGCAGGTGGCGGCCGCAGGTATAATGGCGTTTTGGGAGTTATTCATGCAGCGAGCCGTTCATACCGATGTTGCCGACAGTTTCAGCGCGCTGGCCTGGCACAACGATGCCCTGCGGCTGCTGGACCAGCGTCTGCTGCCGGGACGCGAGGAGTATGTCGACTGCACCGACGCCGCACAGGTGGCAGCGGCTATTGGAGACATGCTGGTGCGTGGCGCGCCGGCAATCGGGATCGCCGGTGCCTACGGCATAGCGCTGCAGGCCCGGGCCATAGGTAGTAGTGATGACTGGACAGCCGCGCTGGCAGAGGCATTTGAAATGCTTGAAGCGGCCCGGCCGACTGCGGTGAATCTGTCCTGGGCGCTTAAGATGATGCGCGACCGGCTGGCCCGACTGGCCCCGCACGCTGATGTGCCCGCGCGCTTGCTGGAGGCGGCACAATCGATCCATCAAAGTGATCTTGAGGCCAACCTGACGATGGCCAAGTTGGGGATGCAGCTGATCCGCAAGCATCACAAAACCCCGCAGAATATACTTACCCATTGCAACACGGGGGCATTGGCCACCGGCGGCTATGGCACGGCCCTCGGCGTTATACGTGCAGCTCAGGCTGCTGGCCTGGTGGATACCGTTTTCGTCGACGAAACCCGGCCCTGGCTTCAGGGTTCACGTCTGACTGCCTGGGAGTTGCAGCGCGAGGGTATCCAAGCCTGCGTGCACGTGGATGCCGCTGCTGGCCATCTGATGAAGACCCGTGATATCACCTGGGTCATCGTCGGAGCGGACCGGATCGCTGCCAACGGCGATGTAATCAACAAGATTGGTACCTATGCGCTTTCCATTCTGGCGATGCACCATGGTTTGCGCTTCATGGTCGTTGCCCCCAGTTCCAGTATCGACATGGCACTGGAAAACGCCGACGAGGTGGTGATCGAAGAGCGTTCTGCCGACGAGCTGTTTGTCCTGGGTGGTCAAACCGTCGATGCCGGTATACCAGCTTTCAATCCGGTGTTTGACGTCACACCCGCTGACCTCATCGACGTTATCGTGACCGAAAAAGGCATTGTCGAACGGCCTGATGCCAAAAAACTGGCTGATCTGATGAGTCACAGACACCTGCACTAGTCTTTCTGACAGAGTTTACGGCGTTGAAGTGGGAGAGAGTCCCCGGGGAGAGTCTTTCGGCTCCCTCCGCAGCCCGCCCTGTGGTATTCTATCGGGCTTTAATCGGCCCGCCGGGCTTGGCTGTTGAATTGCTGCAACAAAAGCCTTTCAGCGGCCCTGCGGGGCCTTCAAGTGCGCTGAACAATTGCTATGGGCATCGTCACGTTGCCGACAATAAAAGGAATGCCGTTTCATGGGTGAACTGGCCAAAGAAATCCTTCCAGTCAATATCGAAGATGAGCTGAAACAGTCCTACCTCGATTACGCGATGAGCGTCATCGTCGGTCGGGCGTTGCCGGACGTGCGTGACGGCCTCAAGCCTGTCCACCGTCGGGTGCTGTTCGCCATGAGCGAGCTGAAGAATGACTGGAACAAGCCCTACAAGAAATCGGCCCGTGTGGTCGGTGATGTTATCGGTAAATATCACCCGCACGGCGACTCTGCGGTGTACGACACCATCGTACGTATGGCTCAGCCTTTCTCGCTGCGCTATCTGCTGGTAGACGGACAGGGTAACTTCGGGTCGGTCGATGGCGATAATGCGGCAGCGATGCGTTATACCGAAATCCGCATGACCAAGTTGGCCCATGAGTTGCTGGCTGACCTGGACAAGGAAACCGTCGACTGGGTACCCAACTACGACGGTACCGAACAGATCCCCGCCGTTTTGCCGACCAAGGTGCCAAACCTGCTGGTCAACGGTTCCAGCGGTATCGCAGTGGGCATGGCAACCAATATTCCGCCGCATAACCTGACCGAAGTGATCAATGGCTGTCTGGCGCTGATCGAAAATCCGGACATGACCATCGATGAGCTGATGGAATATATCCCGGGGCCCGATTTTCCGACTGCAGCCATCATCAACGGCCGTGCCGGCATCGTTGAGGCCTATAACACTGGTCGCGGGCGTATCTATGTGCGTGCCCGCTGCACCATCGAGGATATCGACAAAGTCGGCGGTCGCCAGCAGATCATCATCCATGAGCTGCCATACCAGCTGAACAAGGCGCGATTGATCGAGAAAATTGCCGAGCTGGTCAAGGAAAAGAAGATCGAAGGTATCACCGAGCTGCGTGACGAGTCCGACAAGGATGGCATGCGCGTGGTGATCGAGATTCGCCGGGGCGATGTCGCCGAGGTTGTACTTAATAATCTTTACAGCCAGACCCAGATGCAGAATGTATTCGGCATCAATATCGTCGGTCTGCTGGATGGTCAGCCACGCATTCTAAACCTGAAAGAGCTGCTTGATGCCTTTATAAGGCACCGCCGGGAAGTGGTAACCCGACGTACTGTCTACGAGCTGCGCAAGGCACGTGAGCGCGGGCACATTC
Source organism: Halopseudomonas salina (assembly GCF_008641105.1). The sequence goes on along the minus strand of NZ_VTTI01000003.1, from coordinate 333,278 downwards.
TCGAAGGCCAGGCCGTCGCACTGACCAATATCGATCCGGTCATCGCTCTGATCAAGGCGTCCGCGACCTCTGGTGAGGCCAAGGAGCGACTGATCGCCAACCCCTGGGAGCCAGGTGCGGTAATCGAGATGGTCGAACGTGCCGGTGCCGATGCCTGCCGCCCGGATGGTCTGGATGAGCAGTTCGGTCTGCGCGATGGAAAGTATTACCTGTCTCCCGACCAGGCTCAGGCGATTCTTGACCTGCGTCTGCACCGTCTGACTGGGCTTGAGCACGAGAAGCTGCTGGACGAGTATCAGGAGATCCTGACTCAGATCGGTGAGTTGCTGCGCATCCTCAACAGCCAGGAGCGCTTGATGGAGGTCATCGTCGAAGAGCTGGAACTGATTCGCACCAACTTTGGCGATGCGAGGCGTACTGAAATCCTCGCCTCGCGCCTGGATCTGTCACTGGCGGACCTGATCACCGAAGAAGAGCGCGTGGTGACCATCTCCCATGGTGGCTATGCCAAGAGTCAGCCGCTGGCGGACTATCAAGCGCAGCGCCGGGGTGGCCGCGGCAAGGCGGCAACCGGCGTCAAGGATGAGGACTACGTGTCCCACCTGCTGGTTGCCCACAGCCATACCACGTTGTTGCTGTTCTCCAGCAAGGGCAAGGTTTACTGGCTCAAGACCTACGAGATTCCAGAGGCTTCGCGTACAGCGCGCGGTCGTCCGCTGGTCAACCTGCTGCCGCTGGACGACGGCGAGTTCATCAGTGCGATGTTACCGGTCGACGAATATACCGAAGGCTGGTTCATCTTCATGGCCACTGCCAACGGTACAGTCAAGAAGACCCCGCTGGAGCAGTTCAGTCGCCAGCGCAGCGTGGGTTTGATTGCCCTGGATCTGGACGAGGGTGACAAGCTGATTTCCGCTGCCATTACCGACGGCGAGCGCGAAGTGATGCTGTTCTCCGATGGCGGCAAGGTAACCCGCTTCAAGGAAACCGATGTGCGTGCCATGGGCCGTACAGCCCGCGGTGTACGCGGTATGCGATTGGCGGGCGATCAGAAATTGATTTCGATGATTATTGTCGAGGAAGGCTCGCAGATTCTGACCGCTTCTGCCCGGGGCTATGGCAAGCGTACTGCTGTTGAGGAATTTCCACAGTACAAGCGTGGCGGCCAAGGCGTGATTGCGATGGTCAGTAACGAGCGCAATGGCCCTCTGGTCGGTGCAGTGCAGGTCGTCGATGGTGAGGAAATCATGTTGATTTCCGACCAGGGCACGCTGGTACGCACACGCGTTGCTGAAGTATCCAGTCTGTCGCGAAACACTCAGGGTGTGACGCTGATCAAAGTAGCCAGTGATGAAAAGCTGGTGGGTCTGGAGCGCATTCAGGAACCGTCGGAATCGGAAGAGGACATTCTGGACAGTGACGACGATATCGAAGGCGCGGTAGTCGCTGATGACGAACCTGCCGGTCCGGCTGATGATTCTGAAGTAACCGATGATGATCAGGAGTAAAAGCTGACGTGAGCAATCGACTGTTCAATTTCTGCGCCGGCCCGGCCGCGCTGCCTGAAGCGGTATTACAGCAGGCCCAGACCGAGCTGCTTGACTGGCAGGGCAAGGGACTTTCCGTCATGGAAATGAGCCATCGCAGCGAAGAATTCACCAGCGTTGCCGAGACGGCCGAACAGGACCTGCGTGACCTGCTGAACATACCGAGCAATTACCGGGTGTTGTTTCTGCAGGGCGGCGCGAGCCAGCAGTTTGCCCAGATCCCGCTGAATTTCATGCCGGAAGATGGCAGTGCAGACTACATCGATACCGGTATCTGGTCGGCCAAGGCAATCGAAGAGGCCGCTCGTTTCGGTCACGTCAATGTTGCAGCCAGCGCAAAAGCGCACGACTACTTTGCGATTCCCGGCCAGAACGACTGGCAGCTGTCTGACGCTGCGTCCTACGTGCATTACACGCCGAATGAGACGATCGGCGGTCTGGAGTTCGGCTGGATCCCCGAAGTGGGTGACACACCGCTGATCGCCGATATGTCCTCGACGATTCTGTCGCGTCCGCTGGACGTGTCGAAGTTCGGGATGATCTACGCCGGCGCGCAGAAGAATATCGGGCCCAGTGGTCTGGTCGTGGTGATCGTGCGTGAGGATCTGCTCGGTGCAGCACGCGCCAGTTGCCCCACCATGCTCGATTACGCGGTGGCAGCGAAAAACGGATCCATGTACAACACGCCGCCAACCTTCGGCTGGTATCTGGCAGGTCTGATTTTTAAATGGCTCAAGGAGCAAGGCGGTCTGGAGGCGATGGAGCGGATAAACAAGGTTAAGCAACAGACCTTGTATCGGGCGATCGACAATAGTGAGCTGTACAGCAACCCCATCAATCCGGCAGATCGTTCCTGGATGAACGTTCCATTCCGTCTGGCTGATGACCGCCTCGACAAGCTCTTTCTGGCCGGCGCCGAAGAGCGCGGGCTGCTTAATCTCAAGGGCCATCGTTCCGTTGGTGGGATGCGCGCGTCGATATATAACGCCGTTACCCAGCAGGCGGTCGATGCGTTGGTGGCCTACATGGCCGAGTTCGAAAAGCAACAGGGTTGATTGGCATGTCCGACGAAGACCAACTCAAAGCGCTCCGCAAGCGTATCGATTCGCTCGATGAAAAAATTCTCGAACTGATCAGCGAACGTGCCCAGTGCGCGCAGACCGTTGCTCAGGTCAAGCAGAAGTCGCTGCCAGCGGGCATCGAGCCTGTGTTCTACCGTCCTGAGCGCGAGGCCTGGGTGTTAAAGCACATCATGGAGCTGAACAAGGGGCCGCTCGACAACGAAGAGATGGCCCGTCTGTTCCGTGAGATCATGTCTGCCTGTCTGGCGCTTGAACAACCGCTCAAGGTCGCTTATCTGGGGCCGGAAGGGACCTTTACCCAGGCGGCGGCAATCAAGCATTTCGGTCACTCGGTGGTCAGCGTGCCGATGGCGGCGATCGATGAGATTTTCCGCGAAGTGGCGGCTGGGGCTGTGCAATTTGGTGTAGTGCCGGTGGAAAATTCCACAGAGGGCGCGATCAATCACACCCTGGATAGCTTCCTCGAGCACGATATGGTGATCTGCGGTGAGGTCGAGCTGCGCATTCATCACCACCTGCTGGTGGGTGAAAACACCAAGACTGACAAGATTTCCCGTGTTTACTCCCACGCCCAGTCCCTTGCCCAGTGCCGCAAGTGGCTGGACGCACACTATCCGAATGTCGAGCGCGTTGCGGTCGCCAGTAATGCGGAAGCCGCCAAGCGGGTCAAAGGTGAGTGGAACTCAGCTGCCATCGCCGGTGATATGGCATGCGAGCTCTACGGCTTGAGCAAGATCGCCGAAAAAATCGAGGATCGGCCGGACAATTCGACTCGTTTCCTGATTATCGGTAGCCAGATGGTGCCGCCCACCGGCGACGACAAGACCTCGGTCATTGTCTCCATGCGCAACAAGCCCGGTGCATTGCACCATCTGCTTCAGCCATTCCACAACAACGGTGTGGATCTGTCACGGATCGAAACCCGACCGTCGCGCAGCGGCAAATGGACCTACGTATTCTTCATCGACTTCTTCGGCCACCAGCACGACCCGCTGATCAAGGACGCTCTGGAGAAGATCAACGACGAATCCGTGGCACTCAAGGTGCTCGGGTCTTATCCGAAGGCGGTACTCTGAATCCACAGCGACAAGCTGCAAGCGGCAAGCTGCAAGTAACGGCAGTCTGGAGCGGCTTGTGGCTTGCAGCTTATAGCTTGAGGCTTGTGTCATGACCTGCGATTTCCTTGCCCTGGCTCAGCCGGGCGTACAAAAGCTGTCTCCTTACGTGCCAGGCAAGCCTGTGGAAGAGCTGGCCCGGGAATTCGGGCTGCGTCCAGATGATATCGTCAAGCTGGCCAGTAACGAGAATCCACTCGGGCCTAGCCCCATGGCGATTGCCGCCATTCAAGCCGTGCTACCCGACATGACTCGCTACCCCGACGGCAATGGTTTTGCGCTTAAGCAGGCGCTCTCGCAGCGCCTGGGCGTGACTCCAACAATGATCACTCTGGGTAATGGTTCCAACGATATTCTCGAGCTGATCACCCGCGCCTTTGTAGGGCCTCAGCACGAGGTGGTTTTCAGTGAGCACGCATTCGCAGTTTATCCGATTGTCACCCAGGCGGTGGGCGCGCAGGCAGTTGTCGTGCCCGCGACCAACTGGGGTCACGATCTGGACGCCATGGCTGCGGCAATCACAGCGAAAACCCGGCTGGTATTTGTCGCCAACCCAAACAATCCCACGGGCACCTGGATCGAGAAGGGCGAGCTGGAACGCTTTCTTGCCAGGGTGCCGGAACAGGTTATTGTGGTACTCGACGAGGCCTACACCGAGTACGTCGAAACCACCGACGTACCCAACGGCCTGGATTATCTGAAACAGTATCCCAATCTTCTGGTGTCACGGACCTTTTCCAAGGCTTATGGCCTTGCGGCCCTGCGCGTGGGTTATGGCATCTGCCAGCCGGCGATCGCTGATGCCATGAATCGTGTCCGTCAGCCATTCAATGTCAACAGTCTGGCCCAGGCTGCAGCGCTGGCGACCCTGGAAGATGATGCCTATCTGGCCGAGAGCCGCCGCATCAATCGTGAGGGTATGGCGCAGTTGGAGGCCGGTTTCACAGCACTGAAACTCCAATGGATTCCTTCGCGCGGTAACTTTATCGCGGTTGATCTGGGTCGTGAGGCCGCTCCAGTATTTCAGGAGCTGCTGCGCCAAGGCGTGATTGTACGTCCGGTGGCCAATTACGGCATGCCGGACCACTTGCGTGTTTCCATTGGCTTGCCGGCAGAGAATCAGCGCTTTCTCGATGTGCTGAAGCAGGTTCTGTTGAATGGATGATCTTGAACAACGGTCATATACAACCGGCAAGCTCGGGCGCCTGACCGTAGTTGGTCTGGGTCTTATCGGTGGATCCTTTGCCAAGGGAATGCGTGAATCTGGCCTGTGTGGCGAAGTCATTGGCTATGATGCAGATCCTGTGGCACGCAATCTCGCTGTACCCCTGGGTGTCGTGGACGGTGTCGCCGCCGACCTTGAAGGCGCGGTAGAGGGAGCTGATGTGATCCTCCTGGCGGTGCCAATTCTGGCCATGGAAAAAGTACTGGCGCAGTTGGCACAGATGAGCCTTGGGCAGGCAGTGATTACTGATGTTGGTAGCACCAAGGGCGCAGTGGTAGATGCAGTGGTCAAGGCATTTGGTGCGGTGCCTGCCAATTTCGTGCCTGGCCATCCGATTGCTGGATCCGAGCGCAGCGGCGTGGAGGCGGCAAATGCAGAGCTGTTTCAGCGCCACAAGGTTATTCTGACGCCACTGGAAGGAACGGATCCGGTGGCTCTGGAGCAGGTGAGCGGGCTCTGGCAGGTCCTCGGTGCCGATGTGGAGCACATGGCGTTAGCCGACCATGATGAGGTGCTGGCTGCGACCAGTCACCTGCCTCATCTTTTGGCGTTTTCGCTGGTCGATACCTTGGCATCGCGTAGCGAGAATCTCGAGATTTTCCGTTACGCAGCGGGTGGGTTCCGCGACTTTACCCGAATCGCTGCAAGCGACCCGACCATGTGGCGGGATATCTTTCTCGCCAATCAGGACGCCGTGTTGCGCAGTCTCGACGCCTTTACCCGGGATCTGGCGCGTGTGCGCACGGCAATAGAAGAGGGGGACGCTACAGCATTGCTGGGCGTCTTTACCCGGGCCAAATCAGCCCGCGAACATTTCAGCAATATTCTGGCCCGCAGGGCCTATGTGGAACCTATGCAGACTCAATCCGTCAATTTTATCGCCAGCCCCGGTGGCTGCGTTCAAGGTACTATCCGCGTCCCCGGCGACAAGTCGATTTCCCACCGCTCGATCATGCTCGGCTCGCTCGCCGAGGGAGTCACCCATGTAGAGGGTTTCCTCGAAGGTGAGGACAGCCTGGCCACGCTTCAGGCGTTCCGTGATATGGGAGTTGTCATAGAAGGCCCGGACCATGGCAGGGTGACCATCAATGGGGTGGGTCTGCAGGGGCTGCAGGCTCCTCCGGGCCCACTTTATGTGGGTAACTCCGGCACCTCCATGCGGTTGCTCTCGGGCCTGCTGGCGGGCCAGCAGTTCGATACCATTTTGACCGGTGATATTTCACTATCCAATCGTCCGATGGGCAGAGTAGCCAAACCCTTGAGGGAAATGGGCGCACGCATCGAGACTGGGGAAGACGGTCGTCCGCCATTGCATATCCAGGGTGACAGTCGGCTGGTCGGTATGGATTACAGCATGCCCATGGCCAGCGCGCAGGTTAAGTCCTGCCTGTTGCTGGCGGGTCTCTACGCTTCGGGTCGTACTTCGGTAACCGAGCCTGCTCCAACCCGCGACCACACCGAGCGCATGCTCAAGGGGTTTGGTTATCCAATAGCGGTCGATGGTGCCACCGTTACCATTGAACCTGGCCACAAACTCACGGCCTGCAAGATCGATGTGCCGGCGGATATTTCCTCGGCAGCCTTTTTCATGGTGGCGGCGAGCATTGCCGAAGGCTCAAATCTGCTGCTCGAGCACGTCGGCATCAACCCGACCCGCATCGGCGTGATCAATATCCTGCGCGAGATGGGCGGCGATATCACCCTGGAGAACGAGCGTGAAGTCGGCGGTGAACCCGTTGCTGATATTCGAATTCGTTCGGCGGCGCTGAAGGGTATCGATATCCCGGTAGATCAGGTGCCGTTGGCTATCGATGAATTCCCCGTACTGTTCATCGCTGCCGCCTGCGCCGAGGGCCGCACGATCCTGCGCGGCGCCGAGGAGCTGCGAGTCAAGGAGTCCGACCGCATCCAGGTTATGGCCGATGGTTTGCAGACATTGGGCATCAAGGCAGAGCCGACACACGACGGCATTATTATTGATGGCGGTCAGATGCAGGGCGGCTCGGTTGCAAGTCATGGCGATCACCGCATCGCGATGTCATTCAGTGTTGCCTCGCTCAGGGCGCAGCACGATATTCAGATCACGGATTGCGCCAATGTGGCGACATCATTCCCGGGCTTCGTGGAGCTGGCCAGTTCGGTCGGCATCAAGGTTCGGCTAGAGGAGGGCGCGTGACAGATCAAGCCATACCGGTCATCACCATCGATGGGCCTGGCGGTTCCGGCAAGGGAACAATCGCCGGTTTGCTGGCAGCGAAGTTAGGATGGAACCTGCTCGATTCAGGTGCCCTTTACCGATTGCTGGCCTTTGCGGCGCAGAATCACGGCGTGGACCTGACCAATGAAGAGTCGCTTAAGACTCTGGCCGCTCACCTGGATGTGCAGTTTCTGGCCGACAGCGGCAATCGCGAGCAGCGGATCATTCTCGAGGGCGAGGAGGTAACACGGGCCATCCGTACCGAATCCATGGGTACTGGAGCCTCCCAGGTAGCATCGATTCCGGTGGTGCGCGAAGCATTGCTGCAGCGCCAGCACGCCTTCCGCGAGGCGCCCGGCCTGGTAGCGGATGGTCGTGACATGGGTACAGTAGTCTTCACCGATGCCGATCTGAAGATCTTTCTGACCGCCAGCCCGCACATCCGGGCCGAGCGGCGCCACAAGCAGTTGCTCGAAAAGGGTGAAGCTGCTAATCTGGCGAGTCTTCTCGATGAGATTTTGGCCCGGGATGAGCGGGATATGAGTCGCAGCGTGGCGCCCTTGCGTCCGGCTGACGATGCAATCGTGCTTGATTCGACCAGTCTGTCGATTGAAGAAGTACTTGAAAAGGTTCTGACGGAAGCGCGCAAACGCGACCTGCAGGGCTGATCAGGGCATCCGCTGCCGGAAAACCAGCCTGGCCGGCAACGGGCATTTAATAATCAACCCACATCAGCTGGTGATGTGGCGGGTATGTTGGCTGCAGGGCGCGCGAAGCAAGCGGCCAGGCGGTTACTGCCTTTATAACCATTTACAGGATTCCAAATGAGCGAAAGCTTTGCCGAACTTTTTGAAGAAAGTCTAGTCTCCCTCGACATGCAGCCGGGTTCTATCATCACCGGTATCATCGTGGACATCGACTCCGATTGGGTCACAGTTCACGCTGGCCTGAAGTCTGAAGGTGTCATCCCCCGTGAGCAGTTCCTGAACGATCAGGGCGAGCTGACGATCAAGGTGGGTGATGAGGTTCACGTTGCACTGGAAGCCGTCGAAGACGGTTTCGGTGAAACCAAACTCTCCCGCGAGAAGGCCAAGCGTGCCGAATCCTGGAAAGTCCTCGAAGCAGCTTTCGCCGCAGAAGAAATCGTCAAGGGTGTTATCAACGGCAAGGTCAAAGGTGGCTTTACCGTCGACGTCAACACCATCCGCGCGTTCCTGCCGGGCTCTCTGGTCGATGTCCGCCCTGTGCGCGACACCACGCACCTGGAAGGCAAGGAACTGGAATTCAAGGTCATCAAGCTTGACCAGAAGCGCAACAATGTTGTCGTTTCCCGTCGCGCCGTCCTCGAAGCCGAGAACAGTGCCGAGCGTGAAGCCCTGCTGGAAACCCTGCAGGAAGGCCAGGTTGTCAAGGGTATCGTCAAGAACCTCACAGATTACGGCGCATTCGTCGATCTGGGCGGCGTAGACGGCCTGCTGCACATCACCGACATGGCTTGGAAGCGTATCAAGCATCCTTCCGAAATCGTCAATGTTGGCGACGAGATCGACGTCAAGGTGCTGAAGTTCGACCGCGAGCGCAATCGCGTTTCCCTGGGTCTGAAGCAGCTGGGTGAAGATCCATGGGTCGCCATCACCGGTCGTTACCCTGAAGGTACTCGTGTTACCGCCAAGGTCACCAACCTCACCGACTACGGCTGCTTCGCCGAGCTGGAAGAGGGTGTTGAAGGCCTGGTACACGTATCCGAAATGGATTGGACCAACAAGAACATCCATCCTTCCAAGGTCGTGCAGGTTGGCGATGAAGTGGAAGTCATGGTTCTGGATATCGACGAAGATCGTCGTCGTATCTCCCTGGGCATCAAGCAGTGCAAGATGAACCCGTGGGAAGAGTTCTCCAGCAAGTTCAACAAAGGCGACAAGATTTCCGGCTCCATCAAGTCGATCACCGATTTCGGTATCTTCATTGGTCTGGACGGCGGCATCGACGGTCTGGTTCACCTGTCCGACATCTCCTGGAACGAAGCTGGCGAAGAAGCCGTACGCCGTTTCAAGAAGGGCGACGAGATCGAGACTGTCATCCTGTCGGTTGATCCCGAGCGTGAGCGCATCTCCCTGGGTATCAAGCAGCTGGAAGACGATCCGTTCTCCAACTTCGCTTCCCTGAACGAGAAAGGCACCATCCTCAACGGTATCGTCAAGGAAGTTGACGCCAAGGGCGCCATCATCACGCTGGCCGAAGAAATCGAAGGCACACTGAAAGCCTCCGAGATCAGCCGTGACCGCGTTGAAGATGCACGTAACGTCCTGAACGTTGGCGACGAAGTCGAAGCCAAGATCATCAGCATCGATCGCAAGAGCCGCGTGATCAGCCTGTCGATCAAGGCGAAAGACGTTGAAGACGAGAAAGAAGCGATTCAGGGCCTGCGTCAGCAGGAAATGACCGCTTCCGGTCCGACCACCATCGGTGATCTGATCAAGCAGCAGATGGAAAACAAGAACAACTGATCCACGTTCTTGTAGTTCCTGAAAAGGGCGACTTCGGTCGCCCTTTTTTGTGCCCGCAAATCAGCCGCAAGCTGCAAGCTACAAGCTACAAGCTACAAGCTACAAGCCACAAGCCACAAGCTACAAGCTACAAGCTAGAAGCTAGAAGCAATCCGAGTCTGGCTCGTTTCGAGTGAGAGACATAACTCCGTAGAGCCCGCCATTCATGAGAAGTTCTTGCCGACCATAAGCTCATCTGACTGCAGGAACTGCTTGCCGCTTGCCGCTTGGAGCTTGCCGCTTGGCGGCTCGGGTCTTACAGCTTGCCGCTAGGTCCCAAGCATGGTAAAACCGAGTAAAAGGTGATCTAGCCGCTTGATAAAAAAGGAAAATCATGACCAAGTCGGAGTTGATCGAGCGCATAGTCGAGCAGCAGGGACAGTTATCAGCCAAGGATGTCGAATTGGCGATCAAGACCATGCTGGAGCATATGTCTCAGGCACTTGCTACCGGGGAGCGGATAGAGATCCGCGGCTTTGGCAGCTTTTCCCTGCATTACCGCGCCCCGCGAGTCGGCCGCAACCCCAAGACAGGCGACTCTGTCGAGCTCGATGGCAAGTATGTCCCGCATTTCAAGCCTGGCAAGGAGCTGCGTGACCGGGTCAACGAGTCACTGCAGATGGCCTGAAGCGGTATCTCACGCGCCTGGCACTAGGCTATACTGCCCAGATGTGAACGGACTGGAGTAGTGTGGTATGCAATGGCTCAAGCGCGCGGTGCTAATAATTTTTCTTTTGCTCGTCGCACTGGCAACGCTGGATTTTGTTCTGGAAAATCAACAGAGCACTCAACTTCAGTTTCTCGAGCTGCATTCTCCCGCCATGCCCCTATCCCTGTTTGTGATTATTGCCTTTATCCTCGGCAGCTTGCTGGGCGTGTTCATCGGCTGGCTGATCACCACGCGTCTGCGCCTAAAACTGATGGTGCAAAGCAACGAGCTAAACCGCTATCGCAAGGAAGTCGACAAGCTACGCACCCAGGCAATCAAAGGCTGATATTCATGCAGGAACTGATGTTCCTCGGGCTCTTCGTACTGGCTCTTGGTATTGGCTGGTTCCTGGGTCGTCGGGAAGCAATCAAGGTCGGCTTCATGGTTCAGCCACACGGCAGTGCTCTGGACCGCCAATACTTCATTGGGCTTAATTACCTGCTTAACGAGCAGCCGGACGAGGCCATCGAGACCTTCATCCGCGCCCTGGAAGTGAATCCCGAAACGGTGGAAACCCATATTGCGATCGGTAAGCTGTTTTGCCAACGCGGCGATGTGGAGCGCGCGATCAAGGTCCACCAGAATCTGCTTGCCCGTCCCAATCTGAGTCGTCACCAGGCTGATAACGTACAGCTGGAGCTGGCTCGTGATTATCTGGCAGTAGGGATGCACAACCGTTCTGAGCGTCTTCTGGAAGAACTGGTTGAAAACGGCTCACCGTTGAGGGCTGAGGCGCTGGTAGATCTGGTCAAGGTATACGAGCGTGAGCATGAATGGTCTCAAGCGACCGTGGTCGGCGAGAAGCTGGTTCGTGAGCGAGCGGAATTCGCGGTTACCCTGGCTCACTATTATTGCGAGATGGCGCTTGAGCCGATTCGCCAGCAGGAGGTTTCCCAGGCGCGCAAATACCTTCAGAATGCACTCAGGGCTGATTCGGGATGTATCCGTGCCTATCTGCTACTGACGGAGCTTGAGCAGAGCCAGGGCAAGCACAGGGAGGCTGCCAATTATCTGCAGCGCCTTGCAGTGACCGATTCCGACATGGTGCCAGAAGCCTTGTCGCTTGCCAGGAGTGGCGCTGATAATGGCGTCCTCAATCTGGGTGAATATCTGGATGCAGCGATAGATCGTGGGCCGCCGATGATTGATACCGTTCTGGCCCGGGCTGATGATATGCGACCTACTGCCAGTATCAGCGACGTCAGTCGTTTCGTTCTACAGCATATACAGAGCCAGCCCTCATTGCGGGGGCTCATGTATCTGATTGATCTGCATCTGGATCACGTGGACGCCAAGGGGAAGGAGAATTTGCTGATTCTGCGCGGTGTCGTCGAAGCCCTGGTGCGCGAAAAGCATCGCTACCGGTGTACTTCATGCGGATTTCTGGCCAAGCGTTTGCACTGGCAGTGTCCGACATGCCATGGCTGGTCCACGATCAGACCTCTCAAGGGTCATGAAACAGCGAAACAGCATCACTAATTTCTACAGGAACGATACATGCCCTGCGATACCCCGGTAATAGTAGCCCTGGACTTTCCCGAAGCCGCTTCAGCCATTGCCATGGCTGAACAACTTGATCCTGCCAAATGCCGCCTCAAGGTGGGCAAAGAGCTTTTTACCAGCAGCGGACCAGCTGTTATCGAGCAATTACACCAACGTGGCTTTGAGGTCTTTCTGGATCTCAAGTTTCATGACATCCCCAACACAACAGCCAGTGCGGTCAGGGCAGCGGCGGACCTGGGCGTATGGATGGTCAATGTCCACGCTGGCGGCGGCCGACGCATGATGAATGCCTGCACAGAAATCCTGCACTCCAGGGAGGGACATCGGCCACTGTTGATAGCGGTCACTGTGCTGACGAGTCTCGAACAGGAGGACCTGCAGGAAGTCGGAGTAGATATAGAGCCAATGGTGCAGGTGCAGCGTCTAGGTCGCCTGGCTCAGGAATGTGGCCTAGACGGTCTGGTGTGCTCCGCGCGCGAATCCAGGGCGCTACGCGGGGCGCTGGGTGATGATCTGTTGCTGGTGACCCCGGGCATTCGGCCCTCGGATGCAAGCGCTGACGATCAGAAGCGAATTGTTACACCCGCTCAGGCGATGACCAATGGCAGCAGCTTTCTGGTAATTGGTCGACCCATTACCCGTGCGGCAGCGCCTGCCCAGGCGTTGGACAGGATATTGGCGGAGCTGCAGCAGGCTTGACGGTCCTGGTATCTACCAAGCGTCATGCTTTAGTACATTGCAAAGCTTCCATATCAGCTCGCAGGGTCGAGAAACGCTTGGTTAGATGCTGTTTTTGCTTGTCGCTAGCCAGGTTCATGAGATCAGCCAGAAGGCGTGCGCCCTGTTCCTGATTGATGTCGGCGATCCGCCCATATCTGTCGATCCAGAACTGCTCACGTTCAATCAGCAGCTCTGTTATCTGTTGATCGAATTCCGGCTTGCCGCGGTTTTCCACTGCAGTCAGAAAGGCGTTTTGCCAGGCGAGTCGATTGTCGAGCCAGATGCTGCTATGTCCCTGTAGCTGGTCAGCCCAGTCGGAGAGTCTGGCATATTGTTGTTTGTCGAGCGGACCCAGCCAGTCTTCCAGACGTTCCTGCGCCCGGTCTACGCGTTCGCGATGCTGTGTTGTCAGGTCTGGTTCAACGTACTTTTCTACCAGTTCCGCGTGTTTTTTCTGCAGGTTGGCTTTGAGTTCTTCGACCTGCCGGGCGTCGAGCTGGCGAAGCAATCCTGATACGGTGGGTGCGATCTCTGTCAGGAGTCTGTCCACGGCCGTTTCGATCCGCGGTAATCCTTGTGAGAGCATGGAGGAGTCGAGTTGCTCGTCACGCAGACTGGTCTCGAGATGGTCGAGCAGCGGCAGATAGCGGGGGAGCTCAACGCTGCAGTGCCACGCAAGCTGCTCTTGGGTGCGGGCTCGCAGCCAGCGCTTCTGATCCCCGGTTAGTGATATGTAATCGCTCACTTTCCAGTTGATCAGCCAGTCCAGGTTGTTGTACGCAAGCCTGCTGGCGCTACAGGCTGCCAGTAGGGTGAGGCAAGCAACAAGTACAAGCGTCTTGAGAAATGAAAAACAGCACCGGTTGAACATGAGACTTCCCGTTATGGCTCCCGGACAGAATAGTGGCTTCAATCCGGGCGCGCTCCGGGAAAGTGTTTCTTTTCCAGTCTGAGGGGCAAGGGCTAACGCAAAATACTGTCGATGATGGTTTCGATAATACCGGTAGTGGTGTTGATCAGCACTGCATCGGTACCCACTTGTCGCCAGTCATAACCGGGATAACTCGGTAGTCTGGATTGCACGCGGGAATCAAACTTCTTGGCAATGCCGGGGGGCAGTGGTTTGCCACGGGCCAGATTCTTGCGTATGCCAGGAGGCAACGAATCGTCAGCGCTAACGTAGTCCCGCTGATCGCGGAATATTTCGCGGATGACCGCTTCCTCGATAGTGATGTTTCGGGTTTCAGGTGTTGCGTTGCTACCGTTGCGTGACTGGTAACGATCGTCGTCACGCTCATGATTCTTGTGGTCTTTTTTGTCCTTGCGATAGTCCTTTTCAGCATGTTGATCATGTTTGCCCGGATGACCGTCGGGCTTTCCGCGGTTCTCGGGGGGCTGTGCGCCAATGCTCATAGAGCCAAAGCCCAGGGCCAGCGTCATCAAGGTGACGGTAATGCGGGGAGGTCCGTTTTTCATGTGTTTCTCCTGTTCAAGTGTAAGACAGCGATTTGGCCTTTCAGTTCATAGTTGCTCTGGACGCGCCCTGCTTGTATATGTCGCACCGGGACTGGCCTTGCATAAGGGCGCTGAATAAGCTGCATCGCAATCGCTGATAGTGGCTCGATCTACTGTCAGGCAGGGCCATTGCGCTTGCATACTGGCATTGTGGTAATGCGATTGATTCAAGATCTGACTTCATGGTCGACTTTGGTTGTATTGCGCTCCAGCTTCTCTAGAATCGCCGTTGAGGCACAATGAATGTGTCATGGTGCGGCAGTCGGACGAATCGCCAGAAGTACCCAGTGTTCGGATAACAATAACAGGCAGTTTCGCCCATAGTTTGGGTTGAATTCGAGCCGTTTGCGCGGGAGTAAGGTATGAGTCAAGACGGGATCTTGAAGCGTTCGACCCTGATGATCCACGGGTCCATCGGTATGCCGTTGGCCATTATTGGTTATCCGCTGGTTGTCTACCTTCCTCCCTTCTATGCCGGTGAAATGGGCATGAACATGGGTTTGGTGGCGCTGGTGCTAGTACTGGCACGTTTTTCCGATGTCGTAACCGACCCGCTTATCGGAACCATCAGCGACCGTTGGAGTACCCGCTTCGGCCGCCGCAAGCCATGGATATTTGTTGGCACACCGTTAGTGTTGATCGGCACGGTGATGCTGTTCATGCCGCCTGAAGGCGTCGGCGTCGGACATCTGCTGTTCTGGACGGTGTTCATGTACCTGGGATGGACCATGGTGACCCTGCCCTATGGTGCCTGGGGTGCAGAGCTGTCGCCGCTGTACCATCAGCGAAGCAGAGTAACAGCCTCGCGTGAAGGCTATGTGCTGATAGGCTTGTTCCTGGCTGCTCTGGCGCCGGCGATCATTCAGGCGATGGCAGGTCGGTTTGCCGAGGGGCACACCGATGGCTTCTTCATGCGCTTCATCATCTGGCTGCTGGGCACTGATGGCGAGCTGACCCGTGGTTACGGTCCGATCCTTGGGGGTATGGCCTGGTTGTTTATCGTCACTTTGCCGATCACGGTATTTCTGGCGCTGGCCTTTGTCCGCGAGGCGCCGTCGAAAACGGTACAGAAGACCGAGTGGAAAAAGGGCCTGAAGGTGCTCAAGTACAACGGGCCATTCAAACGCATGATGTTGATGTTGCTGATCGTGGTCACGGGGGAGTCTTTCCGTAATGCGTTGTCGGTATTCTTCATGCAGCACGTATTGCAGATTCAGTCCTATATCGGGCTGATGTACCTGATCTATTTCGGTATCGGTATTCTGGGTATTCCTTTCTGGTTGATCCTCGGCAAGAAGATCGGCAAGCACAAGGCGTTCTGTGTGGCTGTCGGGGTATCCAGTGCCAGTATTCTGGGCATGTTTTTTCTACAGGCGGGTCAGGTGGTGCCGTTTGCGATCATGTTTGCGCTGAAGGGTTTCTGTTTCGCCGCGTTCCAGTTTCTGCCGCTGGCCATGCTGGCGGATATCGTCGATGTGGATACGGCGCGCAGCAAGGAGCATCGCACTGGCTTGTTTTTTGCGATGTCGGGCATGGCGCAGAAAATGGCCATGGCACTGGGTCTTGGCCTGTCGCTGGGTCTGCTATGGCTGGTCGGCTTCAACGCCCAGGCCACAGTACACGATGACACCCAGCTGATGGCCCTGCGTGTTCTGTATATTCTCGGACCGGTGACCTTGTACATGATCGCCTTTGCCATCGCCTGGAAATACCCGCTGACCTCCGAGCGTCACGAGCGTATTCATCAATGGATCCAGCGCCGGAACGTGCGTCTGGAGGTCCAGCCCTGAGGAGTGGTGCTATTGCCTGGCCGGTCGCTTTTCATTGACCGTCCGGGCTATGCGCAACCATATCCGGATGTGCCTTTGTTCCGCTATGCTGCCATCCAACAGGAAGGTCAGGCACAAAAGGATAGAGCCCGGATGTCACAGCAGTCTCAGTTCAGTCTCCTGGAAAAGCGGCGGTTCCTGCCGTTTTTTCTTACCCAGTTTTTTGGGGCCTTCAACGACAACGTTTTCAAGCAGGCCCTGATCCTGGCGATCCTGTTCAAGATCACCGTGCTTGCCGACCGCGACGTGCTGATCAATCTCAGCGCGATGCTGTTCATTCTGCCGTTTTTTCTTTTCTCAGCCCTCGGCGGTCAATTTGGCGAAAAGTTTGCCAAGGACTCCCTGATCCGCATGATCAAGCTCGGTGAGATCGGGATCATGCTGGTGGGTGCGGCAGGGCTCTGGTTAGGCAGCTTGCCCCTGTTGCTCGCCGTGCTGTTTGCGATGGGGACCCAGTCGGCGTTATTCGGGCCGGTGAAGTACTCGATACTGCCTCAGCATCTGCACCCTGACGAACTGATTGGCGGTAACGCCCTGGTCGAAATGGGGACTTTCCTGGCGATCCTGGGCGGCACTCTCTACGCCGGTCTGCTCATGTCGAGGGAGGCCTGGGCTGGCTGGGTGGCAGGATCGGTGTTGGTGTTGGCGGCACTTGGCTTCGCCACCAGCTTCTGGATCCCGCGGGCCCACGCGGCAATGCCGGAGTTGAAGATCGATTGGAACATCTTTCGTCATTCCTGGGCCATCCTGCATCTGGGTCTTGTGCAACAGGTCCCTTCGGTCTCGCGGTCACTGCTTGGCAACTCCTGGTTCTGGTTCCTCGGTGCCACCTATCTGACCCAGATACCTGCGTTTGCCAAGGATTACCTGCACGGTGATGAAAGTGTCGTCACGCTGATCCTGACAGTCTTCTCCGTGGGTATCGCTACCGGTTCGCTCTTGTGCGAGCGCATGTCCGGGCGCAAGGTCGAGATTGGTCTGGTGCCCTTTGGCTCACTGGGGCTGACCGTGTTCGGCCTCCTGCTCTGGTGGGGCTCGAGCGCTGTACCGGCTGCGCACGACACCTACGGTTGGCTGCAGTTAATGGCGCTGCCTTCAGCCTGGTGGATCATGGGCTGCATCCTTGGTATCGGGGTTTTTGGTGGGTTATATATCGTGCCCCTCTATGCGCTCATCCAGTCGCGCACCAGCGAGAACGAGCGGGCCCGGGTGATAGCGGCCAACAATATTCTCAACGCCTTGCTGATGGTGCTGTCGGCCATCATCGCCATAGTGCTGCTCACGGTGGCAGAGCTGTCGATTCCCCAGCTGTTTTTGGTCATCTCGTTGATGAACGTCGCGGTGAGCGCCTATATTTACAGTATCGTGCCGGAGTTCGGCATGCGCTTTCTGATCTGGTTGCTCGGCCACTCGCTATACCGGGTGGAGCACCAGAATCTGCAGGCGATCCCCGAGGAAGGCCCGTGTCTGCTGATATGCAACCATGTGTCCTTTGTCGACGCCATGCTGATCGGCGGAGCGGTACGGCGACCCGTACGGTTCGTCATGTATCACCGAATCTACGACTTGCCGGTACTCAATTTTGTTTTCCGCACGGCGGGTGCAGTCCCGATTGCGCCGCGGGACGAGAATGCCGAAATCTACGAGGCCGCTTTCCAGCGGATCGGCGCGTACCTTGATGCCGGCGAAGTGGTCTGTATCTTCCCCGAGGGAAAATTGACCACAGACGGCGAGATCAACGCTTTTCGCAATGGCATGGCCCGCGTGCTCGAACACAACCCTGTGCCGGTTGTTCCGATGGCGCTACGTGGGCTCTGGGGCAGCTTTTTCAGCCGTCACCCGCACAAGGGATTCTGCCGCCGTTTCTGGTCGCGGGTGTGCCTTGTGGCAGGTGACCCGGTACCGGCCGACCAGGTGACAGCGCAGTTGATGGAAAGCCGCGTAGCCGAGCTCAGGGGAGACGCTGCGTGAGACGGTCCCTCGGGCACAAGGAGCAGATATATGCCTGGGCCGAGGAAGGATTGCTGGACAAGCATCAGTTGGATGCCCTGGCTGCGCAGGATCCTCTGGCCCCGGACGGTGCCCAGTGGCAAAAGGGTATCGAGCAAGTCGCCACCGCCGCTGGTCTGGTACTGCTTGGCGCGGGCGTGCTCTTTTTCTTTGCCTGGAACTGGGCGGACATGCATCGATTGGCAAAGCTCGCCCTGGCATTGATGGGGTTCTCGAGCTTCGCTGTACTGTCTGCCTGGGCTACTCCCGCCTCGGTTCTGTACCGCTCCGCCATGTTTGGCTGCTGCATCGCCACCGGTGCACTGTTGGCGTTGATCGGCCAGACCTATCAGACCGGCTCGGATATCTGGCAGCTCTTTGCAGTATGGGCGGTGCTAACCCTTCCCTGGGCCTTGCTGGCCAGATCGAACGCTTGCTGGGGGCTGTTCTGGGCGGTGGGCAATTTTGCTCTGTGCGCCTTCTTAGCCCAGTCGCGCTGGCAGGGGCTGTACGCCGGGTTGCAGGCATACCAGGCGCTGTTGGTGGTGGCAGCGGCCAACGCTGCGTTATTGCTGGTTTTCGACCGCTTCGACACCTTACTGCTTGCGTACCCGCGACGCTCCATCCAACGGCTGGCGTGTCTGGGCGTGCTGTCTGCACTGGGCTGCGGCGCTGCTGCAGCCTGGTGGGAGACAGATCTTGCGGCGCTGCTACTGGCCTTTATGGTGGTGAGTGCAGCCATGCTTTTTTACTTCCACCAGCGATGCCGAGATCTTCCGGTGCTGGCGCTGATTCTATTCTGGATGATCGTGGTGGCGACCTCGGGCCTGGTGAATCTGTCGATCGATGCTGATGAAACCTTTTTCCTGCTCAACGGCATAGGTTTGTTTGTATTGGTCAGCAGCGGCCTTGCGGCCCTCTGGCTTACCCGGCTGTCGCGGGAGTCGATAGGGTGAGCGGAAAGGAGCTGGCAAAGCTGCTGGATCAGATGCAAGCCCAGTTGCATCTTGATGCCTCTCAGCGCGAGCGTCTTGGGGCGGGATCCCAGACTCCCTGGTGGCTTTCGGGGTTGCTTGGTCTCGCCGCCTGGGTATCCTCTGTGCTCTTCATCCTGTCATTTCTCGGGCCCTGGCTTGCACTTATTGAAGGCACTGTGGGGCGCGCAGTGGCGGGTGTACTGCTGATCCTGGCCGCCGTGTATTTGTTTCGAAGGCGTCAGCCCTTTACCAATCAGATGGGGCTGGCTCTGTCGCTGACGGGGCATGGGCTGCTTCTGTTCGTGGTTGCTGATCGGCTGGGGAGCGATCCGGATACCTTGCGACCGGTGGCGTTGCTGGGTTTGCTCATCGCCACAGGTCTGCTGTGGTTGCCGTCATCGTTTCTGCATCGTCATGTCTGTGCGCTGCTGATGCTGGTCAGCACTGGTGTGCTGATAGGTTCAGGGGCGGCTCTGGCTATCTATGGGGTAGCCCTTGCGGCGCTGGCGTGTGTGCTCTGGTTGTGCCGTCAGCGCTGGGCGACACACTCACAGGCGCAGCGTATACGCGCTCTGACGGATGCCGCGACCCTGCTCTCGCTACTGCTGGCGCTGATGCCCCATGAGCAATTGTTTCATCATATGGTCGAATTTCAGATGCTTGAAGCCGGGCACTGGTCCGATGCGATCTATCCTGCGGGGGTGGGCGCTGTGTTGCTGGGCGTCGTGGCCTGGCTTGGGCGACGAACGGCGGGGCTGGAGTACGGGTTGGCTCTGGCGGTAAGCGCGCTGGTGGCGTTGCTGTCGCATTCGGCTCCGGGATTGGTGTTGAGCCTGGCACTCGCGCTCGCCCTGTTCCATGCCGGTAACCGCACCTGGCTATTACTGATGCCGGCCTTTGCGAGCTTCTACCTTTTTGTTCTGTATTACAGCCTGCACATCAGTCTGTTACACAAGTCATTGCTGATGATAGCCTGTGGGGTTGTGCTACTGGCGGTGGCACGGTTCATAGCCCTTCGGGCGAGGAGACGCGCATGAGTCGATACAGATTGCGCGGCGCCATTTTTGCCGCCTGGGCTCTGGTGGTCGCCGTTGCGCTGGTGGCGGTGCAAGGGCATGAGCAAACGCTCGCGGAGGGTGAGCTGGCTTTGCTCCAGTTGGCCCCGGTTGACCCCAGGTCACTGATGCAGGGTGATTACATGGCGCTGCGCTTTGCAGCGGATGGCGAGCTGGGCTTGCTGTCGGAGGCGGAGGCGAAGGATGTCGAGACGATGCCGAGCTTTGCCCACTTCACGCTAGACGAGCAGCGCCGAGCGGACTTTGCGGGAGTAGGAGATACCCCGGCCAGAGGGCGCGATACAATCAGTATGCGCATCCGCAGGATCGATGGTGGTTATTCGATTGGTCCCAACGCATTTTTCTTTCAGGAAGGTACGGGAGAGCAATTTGAGGCGGCGCAGTGGGGCGGGTTCAAAGTGGCTGATGACGGCACGGCACTACTGGTTTCGCTGCATGACGCCGAACTGCAAATGATCGGATCGCAGCAACGCTAGGGGCCTGAATCGTGGCAGGCATCGCCAGGTATCGTCGAACAATGAGAATTGAAATAGCTGCAGGGGCAGAGGCAGCGGGCAGGGGTAGAAAGGGGTTGCCTGCCAGGCTTGCGCCCGGCTCTGGCGATACTACGGGTTGAAACTATTTGGCGGCCGGGCGACCTGGGCGTGGTGCGCCATAAACCTGGCCGCTCTTGCCGTTGGGGATCTTCTGGATTTCACCGCCTGAGGCGAGAAACGCGTCGATCTGATTATCGATTGACTTGCTGGTGGCGACTGCTGCGTCGGCCTTGCGTTTGCTTGGGGCGGTTTTGGGTGCGGGTTTGGCTGTCATGAATACCTGCCTGAATAAAAGTAGTCGGGCATTTTACACTTTTTTCTTGCATTTTGCTACGCAATTGTTTAGCGGATGCGTGAAATACCCTGGCTGCCGATTCTCAGTGCTGGTGCCCGCCATCCCCGTGGGCATGTCCGTGGGCCAGCTCGTCTTCGCTTGCTTCGCGTACTGAAAGGATTTCGACTTCAAATGTCAGGTCCTTGCCAGCCAACGGATGATTACTGTCTACAGTTGCCTGTGAAAGCCCCACCTTGACTACCGTCACCTGGCGCTGACCTTCTTCGGTCTGGATGATGGCTACCATGCCAGGCTTCCATTTCTTGGCGCCATGCAGGTGCTTGACCTGAACCTTCTGCAGCGCGTTTTCTTCCCGCGGACCGTAGGCCTTGTCCATGGGTAGTTCAACGCTGAAGGTGTCGCCAGTCGCATGACCTTCCATAGCGTCAACCAGACCCTCAACCAGGCCGGGCTGGCCATGGAGATAAAGTACGGGCTGGTGGTCATGGGAGCTTTCCAGAACACCTGTGGCGTCTGAAAGGGTGTAGTGAAACTGCACTACCGTATTCTTGGCGATCTGCATCGTATGGTTTCCGCTCGGGCTGGGTGTTGTATACCCGCCATTATCACGCCCGAGCGACTTAATTCCAACTGGTAGGCCCGGTTTACTGACGCTGCGCACCCCAAAGCTCGTCGAGGCGTGCATCGCGGCCACAGGTGGTGCGGTAGTAGCGATAGCGCAAAGGATTCTTCTGGTAATAGTCCTGGTGATATTCCTCGGCCGGGTAGAACGCTGTCTTCGGCAGAAGGTCTGTCACAATCGGCTTGTCGAGTCGGTCAGTGGCGGCAACATTCTCTCTGGATTGCTCGATAATCTGTTTTTCCTGCTCATTGCCGTAAAACAGCGCGGTACGGTACTGGGCGCCCCGATCACAGAACTGACCACCGGCATCCAGTGGGTCGACTGTCAGCCAGTAGTAATCCACCAGAGACTTGAAGTCGATCTGAGCCGGATCGTAGAACACCGCAACGGCTTCGATGTGGTCGGTCTTGCCTGACGACACGGCCTCATAATTAGCCGTTTGCGCGTCGCCGGCAATGTAGCCTGAAAGCGTCAGAAGAACGCCGGTTTTCTTGTCGAAATCCGCCTCGGTGCACCAGAAACAGCCGCCTGCAAACACAGCCATTTCACTTCCCTGCGGCCCGTCTGAGGCCAGTACAGGCTGGTTTGCCAAAGCGACCTGCTGTCCCAGTCCGACCAAGAGCAGCATTCCCATTAATAGTCGACGCATTATCAACCCCTCAATTCGGGCAGGTCATCACCCTCAGGCACAAAATCAAGCGCGACACCATTATTACACCAGCGCTCCCCCCTTGGTGGAGGCCCGTCATTGAATACATGGCCCT
Organism: Halopseudomonas salina; assembly: GCF_008641105.1. Next base: position 311,031 of record NZ_VTTI01000003.1, on the reverse strand, counting down.
GATGACCGCCGCAGCGGGCGCAATGGTATTCGGTGCGGGGCCAGATCATGCTGTAGTCCTGCTTGGTACCCATATGGCCTTCGATGGGTTGAGTGAAGCTAGGCCAGCCCGTACCGCTGTCGAACTTGTGTTCACTTGCGAACAGCGGCAGGTAGCAGGCCGCACATACATAAGTGCCTGACTCGTAAACCTTGTCCAGCGGGCTGCTGCCGGGCCGTTCCGTGGACTCCTCGAACAGGACTTCATAGGCCTGTTCGGATACCTTGTCGCGCCAGTAACTGTGGGGTCTGTCGAGCGGTTCAAACTGCATGAGGGGCTCCGTACTGCCGGTGGTCTGGGCAAAGCTGGTGCGCACCAGCAGGGGTAATGCGGGCAACGCCAACAAGCCCGTCAGAAGCGTTCTGCGATTCATGATATTTCCCGATTGAAGAATCTCCACATCAGACTAGTCCTGCCGGTGTCCATTACAAAGTGTCGGATCATTTCAGGACGTGTAATTTGTGCGTTTGCGCGTGATCGAATCCCACTAGTGGCTATATATCCAGACAATTTACGAATATGCTTCCATCGCAACTTCGATGAAAGGGTTGCGTGCACAACAATATCGATAACAGCAGAGGTTTTGATGAGACATCTATCTTTTCGCAGCACTGTGCTGCTTCCCGTAGTGGGGATTGCGGCAAGCATTGCCGCTCTGGCCATGCCACTGCATGCTCAGGAGCAAAGCTCGGAGCAGTACCAGATTTCTACTCCGCGTTTGCAGATGATGGGGCAGGCCATGCACGCTCAGGTGGCTGAAGAGAAGCTTGCTGGCATCGCCACGCTAGTGTGGCAGGGTAACCAGATCGTCCATCGTGATCAGGCGGGTTACCTAAATGTGGAGCAACAACAGCCGCTGACTGACGACACCATTTACAAGATTTTTTCCCTGACCAAGCCCATAACCGGTACCGCATTACTTATGCTGCACGAGGCCGGTCACTTCAACCTGGACGATCCGGTTGAAAAATACCTGCCCGAGCTGGCGGGTCTGCAAGTCGAGATTGCCGACGGCCCTGATGGCGAGTTGCGCACCGAGCCGGCGAATCATCCAGTCACTGTCCGCGAGTTGATGACTCATACTGCGGGCTTCACCTATGGCCGTTTCTCCGAGTCGCAAACCGACCGCTTGTATGTCGAGAATGACCTGCAGAATATCGACTCCACTCTGGCAGAAATGGTCGCGAAGCTTGGCGCTTTGCCCCTGCGTCAGCAGCCGGGTACGAAGTGGCATTACAGCGTAGCGGTGGATATTCAGGCGCGCCTGGTTGAGGTCTTTTCTGGTATGCCCTTCGACGAGTTCCTGCAAACACGCATTTTCACACCCTTGAAAATGGTGGATACCGGATTTTATGTGCCGGAGAGCAAGCAGGATCGGTTTGCGGTTTCCTACACGCCAACCGAGGATAGTCTCAAGCCGTACCCAAATGAGCCCTGGTTGAGCAAACCATCGTTTCTCAACGGCGGCGGCGGTCTGGTTTCAACCATGGATGACTATTTGCGCTTCGCCCGCATGCTGTTGAATGAAGGTGAGCTGGACGGGGTACGGCTACTCAAACCTGAAACCGTCGAGATGATGCGCAGCAACCAGTTGCCGGCAGGCGTTGCCGGTCCCGACTGGGCGCCGGGCAATGAATTCGGCTTGAACGTGGCAGTGGTCAACGACAGTGAGAAAGCGCAATACCTGCCGGTCGGCACCTATTGGTGGTGGGGGATTCATGGCCCCTGGGCCTGGATTGATCCGGCCAACGACATTATCGTACTGGGCATGATGCAGAATACCGACTACCGGCATTCACGCGTGGTACACGGGACTGTTAGCAATATCCTCTACCGCCCCGCACCCTGATGCAGGCGCGCCGCGGGCGATAGTCAGGCTATCGCTCGTCGGCGTCCGGCTTGGCCGCGTCGAGCATCTGCTCGAGGGGAAGCTGGGCATGCACATTGACGCTGCCCTGGGCGGTAAACACCACCAGGTGATCGGCAGCAATGCGGATGCCGACGTTTTCTCCCAACGGGTGATCATCGTGGCTGGGGAAAATAGCCTCGAGAATACTGCCGGTGGGCAACTGCAGACGGTACATCGTCGTGGCGCCGAGGAATGTCTTGCCAACGATACTCGCCTTCAACGGGCTGTCATCCTGGCCGACGATGTCGTCAGGCCTTAGTAGCACATCCACTGCGCTGCCAGCCTGTAGCTTGTAGGCACGGTTGCCGCGGATGACCCCGAGTTCGGTCTGCACCGTATCCGGTGAAAGCAATTGCCCGCGGATGAAATAGCCCTGGCCGATGAAGCTGGCAACAAAGGGCGTCGCTGGCTCGTGATAAAGGTTATAGGGGGAGTCCCACTGCTGCAGCTTGCCGTCGCGCAGGACGCCCACATGGTCGCTGACCGCAAATGCCTCGCTCTGATCGTGGGTCACCAGCAGTGCGCTGATACCCCTTTGCTTGAGAATATCGCGAACCTCTCCGGACAGTCTGCGGCGTAACTCGCCGTCCAGATTGGAGAAAGGTTCGTCCAGCAGCAGCAGCTCGGGATCGGGGGCCAGCGCGCGTGCCAGAGCTACACGCTGTTGTTGACCGCCGGACAACTCATGGGGATAGCGTTTACCCAGCTGGGTCAGTTTCACCAGGTCCAGCAGCTCTTCGACAATCCGCTTGCGTTCGGGATGCCGATTGATCCCGAAGGCGACGTTGTCGTGCACTGTAAGGTGAGGGAAAAGAGCGTAGTCCTGGAAGACCATGCCAATGCGGCGCTGTTCGGGGGGAATGTGCCTGCCCGGACTGGACAGCCGTTCTCCGTTCAACTTGATCTCACCGCCGGTAACCAGCTCAAAGCCTGCGATCGCCCGCAAGATGGTGGTCTTGCCGCATCCGGAGGGGCCAAGCAGGCAGCCGATGTCGCCATTGCGCAGATGGATATCAAGCCCTGTTACCACGGGCTGACCAGCGTAGCCGCAAGCCAGCTGGTTCAGCTCTAGAACGATGCTTTGGGTGTCTGGCATGGTGACTCCTGGATCAGTCGGCGAGCAGAAATTCCACCAGGGCTTTCTGGGCGTGCAGGCGGTTTTCTGCCTGTTGCCAAACAACGCTGCGCGGGTCTTCCATGATCTGATCGTTTACTTCCTCGCCACGGTGGGCGGGTAAGCAGTGCATGAACAATACCGACTCGTCGGCGTGATCGAGCATTGCCGGGGTGACCTGGTAGGGTGCGAAGCGCTTGAGGCGCGCTTGAGCTTCATCTTCCTGCCCCATGGATGCCCAGACGTCGGTATTGACCAGGTGAGCGCCGGCCACCGCTTCCAACGGGTCACGGGTCACGGTGACCCTGTCACCTGCCTGGTCAAGGAACGCTTTATCCGGTTCATAACCCTCCGGACATGCTACCCGCAGATTGAAATCGAACTGGATCGCCGCCTGGATGAAGGTGTTGCACATGTTATTGCCATCACCGACCCAGGCAACTGTCTTGCCCTGAATGCTGCCGCGATGTTCCAGATAGGTCTGCATATCGGCCAACAGTTGGCAGGGGTGCAGGTCGTCGCTAAGTCCATTGATTACCGGTACGCGGGAATATTGAGCGAAGGTCTCCAGGTCCTGATGGGCGAAGGTCCGGATCATCACCGCATCGCACATGCTGGACAATACCCGGGCACTATCTTCGATCGGCTCACCGCGGCCTAGCTGGGTGTCCCGCGGGGACAGGAATATAGCCTGACCGCCCAGTTGAATCATGCCTGCCTCAAAGGACACGCGAGTACGCGTTGATGCTTTTTCGAAAATCATCGCCAGTACACGGTTTTTCAACGGCTCGTAGATGACGCCCTGCTGGTGCAGCGACTTGAGTTCGACGCCTCGTTTGATCAGTCCGATCAACTCGGCCTGCGAGCAGTCCATCAACGAAAGAAAGTGCCGTACAGTCATGTTTACTACCTGGAAAGTGGCCGGTCAGGAACCGGAAACAGAAAGCCCTACCGTGACCCAAAGGCCCGATATAAGCCAAACCCGAAAATAGAAGGGGCTGATCTTATCGGTAAAATCTGCTGTAAGGCAAATACCCATGGGAGCTCTATGGATGCTCCGGCAGATCAGGGCAATGAATGCTGACGTATTTTGCCCCTTGTCGCCCTATCCCGCTGGGCCTAGAGTTGAGGGCTAAAAATATCTCACAATAGAGACACCTTCATGCCTGTTACCCATTTCCGTGCGTGCCACCTGTGCGAGGCCATATGCGGCCTTGCTATTGAAACCGAGGGGGATCGCATTCTCTCGATCAAGGGCGACGCCCAGGATCCGTTCAGCCGAGGCCATATCTGCCCCAAGGCAATTGCCCTGCAGGATATCCAGAATGACCCACAGCGGCTACGCATGCCAGTCAAGAAAGTGGGCGACGCCTGGGAGCAGATCGGCTGGGAAGAAGCCTTTGACCTGATCGCCGAGCGGCTCGCCGGGATTCAGGCGGAGCACGGGCGTAACTCGGTAGGCGTGTATATGGGCAATCCCAATGTGCACAACTATGGGTCCATGACCCACGGTAACTACTTTCTCGGCCAACTGCGCACTCGGCAGCGGTATTCCGCTACCTCGGTAGACCAGTTGCCGCACCATCTGATCTCCCTGTGGATGTATGGTCACATGCTCGCCATACCCATTCCGGATATCGACCACACTGATTTTTTCCTGATGCTGGGTGCCAATCCGATGGCGTCCAATGGCAGCATCATGACGGTGCCCGATGTGGGTAAGCGCATCAAGGCCCTCAAGGCACGCGGCGGGAAACTGGTTGTGGTGGATCCGCGACGCAGCGAGACAGCAGAGCAGGCCAGCGAACATCTGTTTATCCAGCCCGGTACTGATGCTGCGCTTTTACTGGCGCTGCTCAATACGCTATTTGAAGAAGGGCTGGGCAAAACCAGTCCGGCCCTTCAGGCCACCGTGGGCATGGAGGAGGTAAAGGCTGCAGTGGCCGCTTTTACGGCTGAAGCCATGGCTGAGCACTGCGGAATCGATGCCCGGCAAATCCGGCAGCTGGCACGTGACTTTGCCGCGGCCCAGAGTGCTGTTTGCTATGGCCGTATGGGTGTCTCGGTGCAGCGTTACGGCACCCTGTGCCAATGGTTGATCCAGATAATCAACCTGGTTACCGGCAACCTGGATCAGCCAGGTGGAGCGCTGTGTACCGAACCGGCCTTTGATGTGGTGTCAGGCAAGCCTGGCCACTTCGATCAATGGCGCAGCCGAGTATCCAACCTGCCGGAATTCAATGGCGAGCTGCCGGTTGCGGCACTGGCCGAAGAAATTTTCACCCCCGGGGAAGGGCAGATCCGCGCGCTGGTGACCTCCGCAGGTAACCCGGTGCTCTCAACGCCGAACGGTCGTCAGCTCGACCGTGCCCTGGATAGTCTGGAATTTATGGTGAGCGTTGATCTGTACATCAACGAAACGACTCGCCATGCCGATATCATCCTGCCACCCACGTCCTCCCTTGAGCACGATCACTACGACATCACCTTCAATACCTTTGCGGTGCGCAATGTCACGCGGATAAATCAACCGATTCTGTCCAAACCCGAAGGCGCTCTGCATGACTGGGAAATTTTTGTCGGGCTGGGCAGGGCATTCGCACGGGTTACAGGGCAAGAGGCACGCGCGACTATGCCGCCGGCCCAGATGATCGATGCAGGGCTGCGTTCGGGCCCCTATGGCGATCGGTTAAGCCTCGAGGTTTTGGAGCAGAATCCCCATGGAATTGACCTGGGCCCACTCAAGCCCAATCTGCTAAGCAGGTTAAGAACCGACAGTGGTCAAATCGAGTGTGCACCGCAAACCATGCTCGAAGATTTACAGCGCTTTGCCACAGATATCGACCAGCTGAGACCGCGTGAGGGTGAATTACGGCTGATCGGCCGTCGACACGTACGCAGCAACAACTCCTGGATGCACAACTATCAACGGCTGGTAAAGGGCAAACCGCGCGATCAATTGCTTATGCACCCGGATGATCTTGCCCGTCGCGGCCTGGCTGACGGCCAGCAGGTGGTGGTGCGCTCCCGCGTAGGTGAGGTCACAGTGATGGTCAACGCCAGCGACGAAATGCTCGCCGGGGTCGTCAGTCTGCCCCATGGTTGGGGCCATAACCGCCCCGGTACATCGCAGGATACAGCCACTAAGCACGCAGGTGTCAGCGCCAATGACCTTACCGATGAGTGCTACCTGGACCCGGTTACCGGGAACGCTGCGCTCAACGGCGTGACTGTGGAGGTGGTAGCGGCATAAGGCCTGCGAGTATTTACGGCCAGCTTAATGCGCTACAATGACGCGATTTGCAGGCCAGCTTGCCTTCATCAGCTACCGAGGAAGAATCATGGAAACTATCGATACCATTAAAGAACAGATTGGCAAGAACCCCGTCCTGATCTATATGAAGGGTGCTCCTAACGCTCCCCAATGCGGCTTCTCTGCCCGCGCCGTACAGGCATTGATGGCCTGCGGCGAAAAATTCGCTTATGTGGATATCCTGCAGAATCCGGATATTCGCACCGAGCTGCCCAAGTACGCCAACTGGCCGACGTTTCCGCAGCTCTGGATTGGTGGTGAGTTGGTAGGCGGTAGCGACATCATCATCGAACTGCATGAATCCGGCGAGTTGAGCAATCTGGTCAAGGCCGCCGTCAACCCGGAGTAAGGGAGCGTTCAAGTTACCACCCGCGCCAGCCCACAGGGGCTGGCGCGGGTTTTTTGTGCCTAATCGAACAGACCTTCGAATGGCAGAAAGGATAACGGATCGCCTGTATTTACCGTCGTTCCAGCCTTGATGCAGACAAGACCACTAGCCTCACTCGCGCTGCTCAGTACGCCTGAGCTCTGATTGCCGGCCAGTAGCACCCGGCCATTGTCCAGCCGCGCTCTGAGGTACTCATCCCGATTACCGACCCGTTTCCAGTCAAACCCTGCAGCCACATCCAGCGTCAGCGCAGCCACGTCACGCACGCCAAGCCGGCGCAAGAGGTAGGGCCTTACCAGAAGCAGAAAAGTGACCAGCACCGCAGCCGGATTGCCCGGCAGGCCCAGTACTGGCGTACCGGAAAAGCGCGCTAGGGTAAACGGCTTGCCCGGCTTGATAGCCAACTTCCACATGTCCAGCTCACCATACTCGCGCAGTGTCTGCCCCAGAAAATCAGCCTCTCCTACCGACACACCACCGGAGGTGATGATTACATCAGCTCGGCCGGCCAGACTTTGTAGTGTTGTACGGGTCGACTCAGGGTCGTCTTCGAGAATGCCGGCATCCACCACCTGCTGTCCCAGGCGCTGCAGGCAGCCGATCAGGGTGTAGCGGTTGCTGTTGAATATCTGTCCAGGACCCAGCGGTTGACCCGGTTCCACCAGTTCATCACCGGTGGAGAGCACGGCCACGCGCAAGGGCTTGAACACATCGACGGCATCCATGCCGACCGACGCGATCAGGCCCAGGTCTTGAGGTCTGAGGCGTATACCAGGCTCAAGCAGAACGTTGCCGGCGCGGATGTCCTGACCCTGCGGCCGAATGTTCTGGCCCGGTCGCACTGCATTGGCGAAGTGCGCCAGGCCCTGATCATCGACGCTGATATTTTCCTGCATTTCGACCGCATTGGCGCCTGCAGGGATTGGCGCGCCGGTGAAGATACGCGCGCAGGTGCCGCGTACGAGCGGTGCCGGTGCCATGCCCGCGGTAATTCGCTGGCTCACCGGCAAGCCGGTTTGCGCTGCGTCGATCAGGTCTTCAGTGTGCAGCGCATAACCGTCCATCGCACTGTTATCCCAGGGCGGGACGTCATGCGCAGAATGCAACGGCCTGGCAAGCACGCGGCCCAGTGCATCTTCCAGTTTAAGTGTCTCGGTGTCCGGCAGTTTTTCGCTCGCCGCACTGGCCAGCACACGATGCAATGCGTCGTTAACGGCCATCAGACTCATGAGCGTGCTCCGCAGGCAGGCGCGGCGGCTAGATGCTGAACAAAATTGCAGGGGCGGGTTCGGCTATCGAGTTGTTCCCGCAATATGCGATCCCAGGCTGTGCGGCAGGCCCCGGTGGAACCCGGCATGCATACCACCAGGGTACGATTGGCCAGACCCGCCAATGCCCTTGATTGCAGTGTAGAGGTGCCGATTTCCTCCCAGGATACGTGGCGGAACAGCTCGCCAAAGCCGTCGACCAACTTGTCGAGCAATGGCGTGACCGCTTCAGGTGTGCTGTCACGGCCGGTAAAACCGGTACCGCCGGTGATCAGGATGACCTGCACATCGGGTCGCACTATCCAGTCCGACACCACTGCACGTATCCGGTAGATATCGTCGGGATGCAGCTGTCGATCGGCAAGAACGTGACCTGCAACCTTGACGTTATCTGACAGAAACTGGCCTGAGCTGTCGGTATCCAGGTTACGGGTATCGCTGACGGTCAGCACGGCAATATTCAATGGGACGAATTCGGCAGTATCATGGGCCATTGCAGAGTATCCTTTTTGGCAATTTTTCACGCGCTGTTATATCACAGCGCAGCAATGGGAGGCGGCTGGTGGGGGCAGTAAATATCTTCAGATTGAGTGCTTTGCTGCTCGCGGGAGGCCAGGGAAGCCGCCTTGGCGGTCGTGACAAAGGCCTGATGCCATGGCGTGGTGAACCCATAGCAGCTCGGCTGACCGCCCTTATCACCGGGGTCGCCAGCGAAGTTCTGATCAGCTGCAATCGCAATCAGGACATCTATCAGCAGTGGGCCGACCAGGTGATCCTTGACGATGAACCCGATTTTCCCGGGCCACTCGCCGGAATCCTTGCCGGCCTGCGTGCCTGCAACGGCACACATCTGCTGGTTGTTCCCTGTGACATGCCGCAAGTTGATGCTGAGCTGCTGTTGTTGCTGGTCGATCAGGCGCGCAGCCTGCCTGCCAAAGTCTGTCTGGTGCGCGCAGGAGAGCAATGGCAACCACTTTTGACAGTGATACCCAGTGCCCTGCTGCCGGATTTGCAATTGGCCTGGAGCTTAGGTCAACGCAGCCCTTTGCGCTGGCTGCTGAACCAGCCACATGCCATCGTTCAACTGGACCTTGATGACCCCCGACTATGCAACGCCAACACCCCAGCGCAATGGCTTATGGAAAGCTAACTCACTGCTAGAACAGCCTTTTTTTGCAGCAGGGGTATTGTGAACAAGGCTCTTTTGGGTAAAATGCCGACACATCATCGGGGTGTAGCGCAGCCTGGTAGCGCGTCTCGTTCGGGACGAGAAGGTCGCTGGTTCGATTCCAGTCTCCCCGACCAATGCCCTGTTTCTGGTTGTCTCTCTACTTATCCAGAAACCCACAAAAGCCCGCCTCGTGCGGGTTTTTGCGTTTTTGCTTTTGTTGTTCCTGGCTACGGGTTTTCATCATTAATTCAACTCACTAGGCAAGTCACTGCTTCAACCCCGACTCAATACTCTGCTGAACCAGCCAGCGGCGCAGTATCTGTATGCCCGGCTCATGGCGGCGGCTGGTTTTCCAGGCGAAATAGAATTGATCACCGGTCATGACATGGTGGCAAGGCAGGCGCACAAAGTCTGCGGTATCTGACCGATTGCTGAGCATATAGTCGTTGGTCAAGGCTATGCCCTGGTGGTAGCGGGCGGCCTCCAGGGCAAGCAGCATATGGCTGAAATTCTGCAGCCGGGTGTCCTTCGGGAGGGGCTGGCCAGCGGCCTCGTACCAGGCCGCCCAGTCGCCTCCGGTCTTGTTATATATGCTGTGGGTGGAAAGCAGGGGCAAGCCTTGAAGCGCTGATAACGCCAGCGGAGCTGTCTGGGCGTGCTGCAGGTTGGGATCGATATTTTGCTCACGGCAGAGAGTTTGCCAGTACTGTTGACTGCATACCGGGAACAAGCGTTCTGTATAAAGCAATTCATAGCTGAAAGCGGAGGAGGTGGGTCTGACGGTAATAAAGCAGTCGGCCACCCGATCGGATAGCTGCGGGTTTTCCCCGCTCATCTCCAGCGACAGGTCCAGTTGCGGCCATTCCTTGCGCAGGGCAGGTAGCCTGGGTACCAGCCAGCGAACGGCGAAGGAGCTGAATACCGATAACCGCAGGCGGGCCGTTTCATGCCCCAGTATGTGCTCGCTGGCCCTCTCGATCTGCAGCAATGCGGTACTGATTGCATCAAAGTACTGACGACCTTCTTCGGTCAGGGCCAGGTAACGCCCGGTGCGGATAAACAACGGTTCTCCCAGGTAGGTTTCCAGTTGCTTGATCTGGTGACTTACCGCGCTCTGGCCAACGGCCAGTTCTTCTGCAGCCAGGGAGAAGCTGTTCAGGCGCGCCACGGCTTCAAATACCGGTAATGCTTTCAGCGGTGGTAGTTTCATAGGCGCTTTTTCTATCCAAATAACTAATATTAACTAGTCAAATATCATTTCTCTACATACTCGGTAAAGCCTAGAATCCCGGCACGTGATATGAACAACCAGAGGTAGATATGTCGGGTAAAACAATCAACAGCGCAATCCTGTTGTTGATCATCGGAAATGCGCTGGCGCTGATTTCCGATGTGTTTATCAAGTTTCTAGAGGAGGGCGCCCCGGTTTTCCAGTACGCCTTGATGCGTTGTGTCATTACTCTGCTGGTGTTGTTGCCGTTCTGGCGGCAGATCAATACCAGTAAGCCCTTTGAGGGCGCGGGCCTGCATTTTGTCCGTGGGCATGTGCATCTGGTCGGTATCATCTGCATGGTCTATGCATTGATTGCCCTGCCGCTGGCTACCGCCAACGCCGTGTTTTATGTCGCGCCGATTCTGGTCATGGTGCTTTCGGTAATCTTTTTTGGCGAGCGTCTGACCAGACTGAGCCTGGCAGCTGTTATCAGTGGGTTTGCCGGAATCCTGGTGATCTTGCGGCCCGTGGATTTCAGTTGGGCGGCACTGGGTGCGTTGGGGTCGGCTGCTGCGCTGGCGATCAACGCGGTACTGGTTCGCAAATTGCCCCGCCAGCAGTCCACAGCGCACAAGCTCTTTCTCAACTACCTGATGATCCTGCCGCTGTGTCTGGCACTGGCACTATGGGAAGGCGCTGTGTGGAGCAATGCGGTATTCATCAGTGCGGTGGGGTCCTCGGTATTTATCCTGGCCTATAACGTTTGTGTGCTACTAGCTTACAAACACGTGGATGCCAATCAGGTTACCAGTGCGGAGTACACCGGGCTGATCTGGGCGGTCATTATTGGCTGGTTGTTCTTTGCCGAGGTGCCAGATCTCTGGTTCCTGGCGGGCAGTGCGATGATCGTGGCGCCGTTATTGATGATTGGACTGCAGCAGCGGCGCATTCGCCTTCGCGCTACCAATCATGAGCTGGGAGATACCCGCTATCACGCGGCCCCGGCGGTTGCGGAGACGGACGCGGTGAAACAAAGCGCTGATGCGCGCAAGATGTGATCCGCCACAAACAACAAGGCCCGCATTGCGCGGGCCTGTGATCCTTGTAAACCGGAGCCGATGGCGACAACCATCCGCTCCGGACAAGCCTCCTGCTGATCAGAAGTTGTAGTTGAAGCCAACTTCAAACGAGCGCTCCGGACCTACATAGATACCCTGGCGCAAGCCTGTGATGTACCGCTTGTCGGTCAGATTCTTTACCGCGCCTTCCAGGCGCAGATTCTTGCTGACCTGGTACTGGCTGGTCAGATCATAGACGGTGTAGGAGCTCATTTCGCCGCCCCAGATTCCGCCAGCAGCATCGGCGGGGATGTCCTTTAGGTTGGTAGCGTCACCATATTGCGAGCTTTGATAGTGGGCCAGCAACGCATTCGAGAACTTGCCGTGGGTGTGCATCAGTGCAACGTTGGCCAGATATTTGGGTGCGTAGGGCAAACGATTTCCCTTGTTGTCACCGGTCTTGAACTCGGAAACCGGTACCCAGGTTACGTTCGAGTCAATGGCGAAGCCCATGCCCAGTTCATATCCGAATGCGGCTTCCAGGCCATAGTGGCGGGTTTCCCCAGCATTGGATTGCGAGAGATTCGGATCACTGTTGCCGGTGACCACCTGATTATCGAAGTCCATGTAAAAGCCGGTAAGCTCGTAGTCCATTGGGCCCGAGGCGCCGCGCACTCCCAGCTCATAGTTTATCGAGCGCTCACCATCGAGCTTCTGGTCAGTCAGGCCGTCCAGTGCTACACCGTTGGAGGCAGGGGAGAATGCCTTGTATACACCACCATACAGCTGTGCTTCGGGTACCAACTGGAAGGTTGCGCCAATGCCAGGAAGGAACTCGGTGTTTCTAGTGTCAGCCGACTCGTTGTTCTGTGTCAGTACCTTGCGAGTCTGTTCATAGGATTCGATTCGCAGACCCGGGGTGACGGTCAGTCGGTTGGACAAGATGATGCGGTTTTGAACATAGCCGGCGATGCTCTCTGCCGAATCTTCGATATGGCGATCGTTGGTGCCGGTACGGTCCTGAGCACGAGTCGCACGAATTCGCTTATCGTCGGATTCCTCTTTCATCAGCCGCAGGCCGAATTCAGCTTCGTTGATCCAGCCAAACAGGTCGTGGTCCAGGGAGAGGCGTGATTCCACACCGAAACGCTCGAAGGTGCGGTTGTTGCCGGTCAGACTGTCGGTATAAACCCAACGTCCGGCAGCATTGGAAGCTGCGTTATCGACGCTGTAGCGCCAGTAGTCGCGGGTCACTTCGCTCCAGTAGGCCAGTGTCTGGAGGGTTGCCCGATCGTTTAGATGCCATTCGTGGTTGATGTCGAAAGCCTTGCGATCAGTCAGGTAATAATCGTCCGGTGCCGGATTGTAGGTACGACCCGCACGGTAATCTTCCAGCAGCAATCCACGGTAGGAAATATTCGCATCATTCTCGTACCAGGAGAATTTCATGCCCAGACTCTGAGTGTCGCTCATGGCAACGCCAGCCTTGAACATCAGATCAGTCATTTCATAGTCTTTGTCCATGAAGCCGTCGCTACGGGCATGGGTAGCGACCACGCCACCAAAAGCGTCGCCCGAGATGGAGCGTCCACCAGCCTCGAGGGTTGTTTCGCGGGTGTTGAAAGAGCCCACACGGCCGGAAACGGATACGCCGTCGTCAGGAGTTTTGGTCTTGTAGTTGATCACGCCGCCGATTGTCGAAGGGCCATAACGCAGAGAGGATGAACCCTTTAGCACCTCGATGTCCTCCATGCGCTGAATACGCGGGTTGTAATAGCGGTCGTTGCCGATGAACAGACCCGGAGCTACCGGTACACCATCTTCGAGAATCAGTGATTTGGCTTCGCTGGCCGACAGGCCGCGGATACCGACGTTGCTGACGACGGCCGACTCTTCTTCTGTTTTAACGTGTATACCGGGGATCCTGCGCAACACGTCCTCGGTTGATTTGGGTTGAATCCGTTCGATCTGTTCCCGGTCGATAATCACTACAGCGCCGGATTGTTTGGAGATGGCGTCCTGTTCAGAACCTACTACCTCCATCGACGGCATCCGCAGGACGTCTTGTGTCTGGGCAGTAGCGCTGAGGGGTAGCAGTGCAACTGCCACTGCCAGGGCGAGGTTCTGACGTTTGAATAAGGGTGTTGGCGTCATCTCATTTTCCTGATGTTGGTTATGAATTTTTTGGCTCAGACCGCGAAGGAGATGTCTGCGGTTAGCACGCGCGGATTCTAAAGATTGATGATAATCATTGTCAATCGTATTAGTGAATAAGATATATAAGTATCTAGAAGGCTTCAGTCTTGGGTCACGGGTCGATTGGCTTGGAGCGGGAGCGTACGAAAGGTCCGTACTGGCGGCCCCCGAGTTGAGAAGGAAAACCGACCATTGAGTGTAACAACTGCCCGATATAACCCTGAGTAGTAGTCGAGAAGCGTTACGGCGCTGCCGATCAACGGGGGGGCAGGTCGCATGAAAATCGCTGTGGTCGGGACGGGCTACGTTGGGCTTTCGAATGCGGTATTGCTGGCCCAGCACAATGAGGTGCTGGCCCTGGACATCGTGCAGGAGAAGGTCGATCTGATAAATGACCGGCTGTCTCCAATCAATGATGCGGAAATTGAAGCCTATCTTCAGAACAGACCGCTTGATCTGCGCGCGACGACCGACAAGATGCTGGCTCTGCGGAGGGCTGATTTTGTGATCATCGCCACCCCAACCGATTACGATCCAGCGACCAACTGTTTTGATACGCGTAGCGTCGGGGCGGTGATTGGCGATGTGATGACGATTAATCCCGACGCTACCATCGTGATCAAGTCCACCGTGCCCGTGGGTTACACGCGTGCGCTGCGTGAGGCTACCGGCTCGCGCAACATCGTTTTTTCTCCCGAGTTTCTGCGTGAAGGCAAAGCCCTGCTCGACAATCTCTACCCGCCGCGTATCGTGGTGGGTGCACAGTGCGAGAGGGCGCGAACCTTTGCCCGCCTCATGCAGCAGGGAGCAATCAAACAGGACATTCCGGTTCTGTTGACCGACTCCACAGAAGCCGAGGCGATAAAACTGTTTGCCAATACCTACCTGGCCATGCGCATTGCTTTTTTCAACGAGCTGGACACCTACGCCGAAACCCATGATCTGGATACCCGTCAGATTATTGATGGCGTTTGTCTGGACCCCCGTATAGGCAACCACTACAACAATCCGAGCTTCGGTTACGGCGGCTACTGCCTGCCCAAGGACACCAGACAGCTGTTGGCCAACTACCAGAATGTGCCCAGTAACATGATTCATGCCATTGTGGAGGCAAATCGCACCCGCAAGGATTTCATTGCCGATTCTATTATCAGGCGCAACCCCAAGGCAGTGGGTATTTACCGATTGGTGATGAAGTCAGGGTCCGACAACTTTCGGGCGTCTGCGGTTCAGGGTGTGATGAAGCGTATCAAGGCCAAAGGCATTCCGGTTCTCGTTTATGAGCCGGCGATGGAGCAGGAGATGTTCTTTAACTCGCCGGTGATCAAGGACCTTGAAACCTTCAAGCGCAAAAGCTGCGTGATTATTGCCAACCGTCGCGCGCCGGAGCTGGAGGACGTTGCACACAAGGTCTATACGCGGGATCTGTTCGGCAGTGATTAGACAGGGTGCTATCGCTCCTTGTCCTTGTTCATCAAGGACAAAACGGCCCCCGCCGCCTTGCGCATACGCTTCCATTCCCGTGCGGCAGAGAAGCCGCTGGTTTCTCGCCTACGACGATTGAGCTGCACGTTCAGCGCCTTGCCATACTTTGCCTTCAACAAATCACGCAGGGCCTCGACGTTGTATTGCTCGCGGTCAGGCGACACGCAAAGGGGAATAATATCCTCTAGGCCCAGCACTTCCTTGTTGAACGCAAGAGCTTCACGAATCAGTGCTTCCTTATCGCTTTCACCGGATAGCTCGTAGGGCGGATCCCAGTCGTTGGGATTACCCAGACGGTCGACCTGATTGAGCAGACCAATGATGGTAGGCGCCTGACGATGAAGGTGCTTGCTCTCCCAGGCCCGAAAGTGGTCGCCGAATACCTGGTCCAGCTTGCGTGCGGGCTGGTTGGCGCGGAGCACCCAGAGCACCATGTCAGATTGCACCATCTCTTCGAAAAGTATTTTCTCGACTTTAGGGTCGCCATTCAGCCCCGGCAGATCGAGCAGTCTTAGAAAGGGAATGCCGTCGACCTTGCACTCATACACCAGGCCGCGGTCAGTGGAAGGCAGGGCGCTGGTTTCTGCGTTCCAGCCTTCGGTCAATGCGTTGATCACCGATGATTTGCCGGCACCAACCTGGCCAAGCAGGCAGATACGGATGGGTTCGGGTTTTTCCGCGGTGCGGGTATCGTCTTTCAATGTGGTGGCGCTGACTGTCAGTTCGTCATCTTCGAAGCGGAAATGTCCGCCATACAGATCGATCGCCGCGCGCAGTACCTCGAGTAACAGTAGACGCTTGAGTTTAAGCTGCATCTCGTCACTCAGGCCCTCGAATGACTGGCCGATGGCCTGGCTACCCAGCTCGGCGAGCAGGCCTTCGGGAGTGAGCAGACGGACCTTGCGGTAGATGCTGACCAGTTTCAATGCCGGGGCAAACTGGTCGCTTTTCTCTTCGAGCCAGAACATGTGGGAAATTTTCAGGTGGTCTATGCCAGGCACGTTTTCCTTCAGCGTGCGTCGGTAGCGTTGCGTGAGTCGCTCGGCAATCGCCAGCAGGGCCACCGGGGAGAATGCCCATTCAGCGTGCCGCTTGCCTTGCCCGTAGTGGGTGGCCACGCCCTGGGCCAGTACCAGCGAGACATCATACATGGAGCGCCAGCTTGGATTGGTCGCAGCCAACTCGCTTACCATCGGCAGCACTGCCAATTGAGCCTGGCGGTCCCGGGGCGTCCAGTAGTCGGGGGTTTCCATGGCCTCTACAAGGGCGTCATCAACGGGCGGCGGAGCCTTATTTCTGCGCCTGCGCAGGAATATCACCGGCAGCATCGCTGCCAGGGTAAGAAGGCCCAGCAACCCGACAAACGTCAGAATGTAGTTGTAGCGAATGATGGCGTACAGCCCGAAGCATGCGAGCAGCAACAGCGGAGGCAGTATGACGATCAGCATGAACGGCTTAAGCCGGTCGGAAAAACTGACTGCCGCGCGCCAGGCGTTAAAGGTTGTTTTCAGCTTCATCTCTGGCCACTGGCATGATGTGTTCGAAGGCCTTGCGGTAGGTTGCCTTGAGTTCCTCGGGTGAGGTGGTCTTGCCGCAAGCCTTGTTGAAGAAATAGATACAGCCCACGCGGCCCAGGGCGTAAGTCACGCCATAGCTGGTAACGGCGGCGGAGGCGGCGCCTATGGTCTGACCATACACGGGTATCAGCTTGATCAGCTGTTGTAGCCCCAGGCGGGAGGCATATTGCACGCCGAACCCCATCCCCAGGGTGCTCCCCAGCTCGGTCAGCAGACGTTTGTTCCATTCCAGGCCGTACTGATTGGCAAGGCTGTGCAACATCTTGGTCTGTATCGCTGGCACTGAAACCAGACCCACGATGGGTACCGCGTTGGTCGCCCCGGCGGCGCCGGCGTACCACATGATTTCGGTTTTCAGTTTGCGGAAGTTGGCTTCCTCGGCCGACTGCTTGTCCCGTTGCTCAAACAGTTCGGCAACGATGGGCAGAAACTGCGCGAGTTTCTCGACCAGACCGTCCATACCGATCGGTTGGCCGTCCCGGCCGACAAGATCCACCGGGGCGCTCTCGATTTCACCCCAGACTTTCTCGACATTGCCCTGATTGAGCGCTATGCATTTGTCTCTTTCTCGGGTGTTTTCGAGCAGGTCGATTCCGGTATGCACCAGCAATGCATTACGGATTCTGCCCGATTGCCTGATCTGCTTCAGCGCTGCCAATAACTCCGACTGCTCCGGATCGTCTGCGCGCATAACGACGACCAGCGCGTGGCTGTTGCCTTCGCAGGCTTTGATGTCCTCTGTGGGGTCGTAGCCGGCTTCCGCGAGGCCGCGGGTGTCGATGAAAGTAAGCACCGGGGTGGTGGCAGGAAAGTCATAACGGGTAGCTGTCTTGGTGCAGGGCCGAAACCCCCGTCCCACCTCTATGTCACTAAGCCCGGTGACGGCCTGGATCAGGGTCGACTTGCCGGCTCCGGTCTTGCCGATAAGCCAGAGGGTCGGCAGGTGCTCGGCATTGTGTCGGAAGGCGAGCTCCAGATCGGGTTTTCTTGCTGGATTGAGCGTGCGATAAATTCGCTGGAAATAACTCATGGACCGTCCTGCTTGTATCGGTGAGCGAAAACTCTGGCGCGCGGCGGCGCAGTACGGTGATTTGCCTATAGTGTAGGTCATGGCCCTGGGTTACCGCACTGATTGGTTTTTCTTGTGGAAGGCGATGGAACACAGTGGCTAAATTGCGTTCTCATAGGCTGAACCCAGTCTCCCCAGTGCAAAGGACGGAACACCCATGCGCAATGCCAGAATGGAAGAGAAGAGTTTTATTGTGCTGTTGGCACTGGTGTCTGTTGCTTTCGTATGGCTGCTGTTGCCTTTCTACAGCGCGGTATTCTGGGCGACGATTCTGGCAATCCTGTTCCGGCCAATGCAGCGATGCCTGGCGCAACTGTTTCACGGAAGACGAACCCTGGCAGCGCTATTGTCGGTGTTGATCATACTGCTCATGGTCATACTTCCGGTTGGTCTTCTGACCGGCATGCTGGTACAGGAGGGCAGGGACCTTTATGAGCGGGTCAGTTCCGGCGATATGGACCTGGCGAGCTATTTTGAGCAGGTTGTCAACGCTTTGCCCCAGGTCCTGCAGAATCTGCTGGCGCGTTTCGGGCTGACCGATTTTTCCAATGTTCAGGAGCAGCTCTCTAAAATGGGTGAGGGCGGTGGGCAGCAAATTGCGAGCCGGATGTTCAGTCTTGGTCAGGGTACCTTTCAGTTTGTAATCAGCTTCTTCGTCATGCTCTACCTGCTGTTCTTTCTCCTGCGCGACGGTCCCCGCCTGGCTGAAGAGGTGCGCAGGGCGATCCCCCTGGGTGATCCCTACAAGCAGCATCTTCTGGCCCGGTTTACCGCCGTGGTGCGTGCCACTGTGAAGGGCAACGTGCTGGTAGCGCTCGTTCAGGGCGCGCTGGGTGGTGTCATTTTCTGGATCCTGGGTCTTGAAGGAGCACTGCTCTGGGGTGCTGTCATGGCTGTGCTTTCGCTTCTGCCAGCGGTTGGCGCGGGCCTGATCTGGGGGCCTGTGGCCATCTACTATCTTGCTTCAGGGGAGTTTGTACCGGCGCTGATACTCACTGCCTACGGCGTGATAGTGATAGGGCTGGCGGATAATCTGTTGCGTCCCATTCTGGTAGGCAAGAGCGTCAAGTTGCCGGACTACGTGATCCTGATCTCGACCATTGGCGGGCTGGTGTTGGTTGGCATCAACGGTTTTGTCATTGGGCCGATGATCGCGGCCCTGTTCATCTCTGCCTGGAGTCTGTTCGCTGACGCGCGTGAACATCATGGGTTTGTTGACAGGCACCCTTCAGACAATCCGAACAGATCGGAATCGGACGGCGATCACACCGGCGAGCTGACACTGACCGGCACCAACAATGGCAAAGGGGAGCTCTGAGCTGAGTTGCCCTTATTGGTGCCTCGGTGCTAATCGCGAACTCGCCTGATAGCATCCAGCCAGCCGCGATAAAGCTCATTGCGTTTGGCTTCCGGCATGGCAGGGGTGAAGGCCCGTTCGCATTGCCAGTGCTCGGCGATTTCCTCGAGATTCTGGTAAAGGCCTATCTGTAAACCCGCGAGGTAGGCTACCCCTAGCGCAGTCGTCTCGGTCACGCGCGGCCTGTCCACAGGAACACCCAGAATATTGGACAGTGCCTGGATTACCCAGTTGTTTACCACCATTCCACCGTCGACCCGTAAAGCTGCCGTGCTGTTGGCGCCGTCGGCAGTCATCGCGTCAAGCAGGTCGCGTGTCTGGAAGCATACTGACTGCAAGCCTGCGGTAACGATCTCCGCAATACCGGTATCGCGCGTCAGACCGAATATCGCGCCGCGTGCCTTCGGGTCCCAATAGGGGGCTCCCAATCCTGTGAATGCCGGTACAAGATAGACCCCGCACTGGTCACCGGTCTCCTCTGCCATCGCCTCCGTCTCGCCGGCATGCTGTATCAGTTTCAGACCATCGCGCAGCCACTGCACGGCTGCGCCCGCGACAAAGATACTGCCCTCCAGGGCGTAGGTGGTTTTCCCCTGGATACGATAGCCAACTGTTGTCAGCAACCGGTTGCGGGAGGTTACCGGCACATTGCCGGTATTCATGACCATAAAGCAGCCTGTGCCATAGGTGCTCTTGACCATGCCCGGTTCAAAGCAGGCCTGGCCGATCAATGCTGCTTGCTGGTCACCGGCCATGCCTGCGACTGGAATGCTGGCGCCCAGCAAATTGGCATCGGTGTGTCCGAAATCTGCCGCGCAATCCATTACCTCTGGCAGCAGGCTGGCGGGAATGTCCAGCAGCGCGAGTATGTCTGCATCCCATTGCTGGGTATGGATATTGAACATCAGTGTGCGCGATGCATTACTGGCATCGGTGCGATGTACCTTACCGCCAGTCAGGCGCCAGAGGAGGAAACTGTCGACGGTGCCAAAGCGTAGCTTGCCCGCCTGCGCGCGATCACGGGCTCCCTCGACATTGTCCAGCAGCCAGCGCAATTTGGTGCCAGAAAAGTAGGGGTCGATGATCAGGCCGGTGCGCTCGGTCACCATGGGTTCGTGACCGGCTTGCTTGAGAGCGTGACAAAAATCGGCGGTGCGCCGGTCCTGCCAGACGATCGCATGGTATAACAGCTCTCCGCTCTCAGCGTCCCATAGCAGGGTTGTTTCGCGTTGGTTGGTAATGCCAATGGCGCTGATATCCTGTGCTTGCAAGCCGGCCTTTTTCAGCACCTGGCGACAGACATCCAGGGTGCTCGACCAGATTTCCTCGCCGTCATGTTCAACCCAGCCATCCTGCGGGAAATATTGTTTGAACTCGGTCTGGACGACTGTTTCAGGCTGGCCCTGAGCATTGAAAATGATTGCTCTGCTGCTCGTGGTGCCCTGGTCGATGGCGAGGATAAGCTGACCCATGAATGCGGTGCTCCCGTTCTTGTGCGGTTGTTATGATTGTGTGGGGTGGCTGTCCGCTGCGCCCGCCAAGCGGGCAATCGGACAGACCTTCGCCTGGGTCTGCAAGGTCAGATGCTGCGCGGCAAGTTCGATCTCAAGGCCGCGACGGCCACCACTGACGTACACAGTAGGCCATTGCTCTGCACTGTTGTCGATAAAGGTCCGCAGGCGTTTCTTCTGGCCCAGCGGGCTGATTCCACCAAGCAGGTAGCCGGTACTGCGTTGAGCTGCCGCGGGATCGGCCATGGCGGTTTTCTTTACTCCCGCGGCGCCAGCCAGGGCTTTCAGGTCCAGACTGCCAGTGACGGGCACCACTGCAACCAGTAGCTCCCCTGTTTCGGCGCTGGCCAGGAGCGTTTTGAACACCCGCGCGGGATCCAAGCCTAGCTTGTCAGCGGCTTCTGTACCGTAGGATTGTGCTGCAGGATCATGGTCGTAGCGGTGCAGCCGGTAATCGATACCGGCTTTGTCCAGCGCTTTGGTTGCGGGGGTCATGGTTGTTTCCTGGCGAGCCTGGCTACAGGGTAATGACTCCCGGCCCGCTCGCCAAGGCTGTGCTCAGTTTTCTGTTTTACTTATCAGCAATCTTGACCACCAGCTTGCCGAAGTTCTTGCCCTCAAGCAGACCCATGAACGCTTGCGGCGCGTTTTCCAGACCTTCAACCTGATCTTCACGGACGCGCACCTTGCCTTCGGCAACCCAGGGTGTCATTACCCGGAGAAATTCGGGGAAATGTGGACCGTAGTTATCGAAGATGATGAAGCCCTGCATGCGAATCCGTTGGCTGAGCAGCAGGCGCATCAGTTGCGGCATCCGGTCTGGCCCACTGGGCGCTTCGGTTGCATTGTACTGAGCGATCAGACCGCAAACGGGAACGCGCGCATGGGCATTGAGCAGCGGCATCACCGCGTCAAAGACCTTGCCTCCGACATTTTCGAAGTACACATCGATGCCGTCCGGGCATGCCTTGGCCAACTCGTCATTGAGATTGTTCTGCTTGTGGTCAAGGCAGGCATCAAAGCCGAGCTCGTCCACAGCGTAGGCACACTTCTCGGCGCCCCCGGCAATACCCACCACGCGGCAACCCTGAAGCTTTGCCACCTGGCCAACAACGGTGCCAACCGGCCCGGTGGCCGCCGCAACGACTACAGTTTCACCCTTTTTTGGCCGTCCGATGTCCATCAGCCCCATATACCCGGTGAAGCCGGGCATGCCCAGTACACCAAGCGCCTGGGATGGGTTTTGCATATTCGGATCAAGCTTGAAAACCATGGCGCCGTCAGAGACAGAATAATCCTGCCAGCCGGCGGTAAAAGACATGACCAGGTCACCTTTGGCATATCCATCAAGATTGGACTCCTGAACCCGGCAGACCGAGGCGCAGGTCATTACACCGCCCACGGGAACAGGGTCGGCATAGGATTTCGCATCGCTCATCCGACCACGCATATAGGGGTCCAGTGACATCCACAGGGCCCGAAGCAGCATTTGTCCTGCTGCAGGACGAGGTACGGGACTTTCAATCAGTTTGAAATTGTCCGGGCCTGGGGCGCCGACCGGACGTGAAGCAAGTAGTATCTGGCGATTGATAGCGTCTGATTGGGGCATGACGAACTCCTGATGTGCCTTGTAAGGCAACCTACAATGAGCGGCGGGCGCATCAGGGTCAACCTGCGTGCTGATACCTGATGGTGTGTTATTGATCAGCACGAGATGGCGTGGATTACCTGCGTGGGGCAGTCAGACCAAGGCTAGAGACTCTTCATCACGAACCCGGTTCCAACTCGCCAAAAAGTCACTACTGAGAGCTCCGCGGTGCGGGTATCGGGTCTCCCAGATAAGTGCGAGCTCATCAATATCCATGTCATCCTCCAGCTCAGTCAGTTGCTGATGATAGATCAACCAGGCAATTGCAGTGGCATACGCGAAATTGTAGCCGAGCTCGGCATGGGGGTTGTGCAGAAAGCAACGCTGGCTGGCGAGGCCGCGGATAAGGCTTGCCTGGTCGGGATTGCTCGCCAGATAGTCATCCCAGATCCGGGTGTGTAATTGAGTACATATGCCATAAGGGCCTATCCCGCCCTGTGCCTGTTTGTGGGCGGGTAGGGATGTAGTAGCCAGCAAGGTACCCAAAAGCAGATTCTCGGCCGCACGCGAAGCGATACCAAGGTAATTCAGCGTCGGCCGGATTACTGCTTCTCGTAACAGGCCGGGTGATGACAGGGCCAGAATATTGATGGTGTTGCCGAGGCTCGGAGGTTGCTCGGCCGGGGTGATACATTCATGTGTCAGAGTAAGGCTTGCTGTCACAAATTCACCTTCAGATCATGTTCCTATTTGCAGCATAGCTGCAAAAGTTCAAAGTAATGTATTGTTTTTAAAATGATTTAGTTATTCATCTTGTCCCTATATCGCACAATGATATAAAAATGACATCAAGTAGTGCCACATAACGGATAACAATATGGCTTCCGACCCGATAACTTCCCCCGCTGCACCCATCGACGAGCCCGCGCTGCTTGCTCAACAGCGACGCTTCGCCGGACTGCGGTTCAGCAAGCAGTTCGAGCCCGCGTTCCAGGCTTATCTTCATGAAAAAATGTGCAGGCGGGTCTGGCTGGTGGGTTTTTCCAGCATTGGCTTCATGCTGATTTTTATCTGGATAGACTTCGCCTATCTGCCTGAATACGTTCATTACTACACGGTGCCGGTCAGGCTATTCATGATTCTGGTTGTGATGTTCTGCCTCTGGTATTCCAACCGGCCTGGCCGGGTGCCAACACGCAATGCCTTTATCGTTGCCTCGGTGGGTCTGGTCTGTGCAGGGTGGATGGTCGCCATGATCATCGGTGTGAGCCGTCTTGCCCAGTTGAGCGTGCCGGTGACACACGACGGGCTGTATCTGGTGCTGCTCTCGGGGTTCTTTCTATTAGGGCTGCCGGCCCGGCATGCGGTGGTCTCCTGCTGGGCCATCGTGATTGGATACCTGTGGGGCGAATACATGGTCGGCAGTGGGCGCACCCTCATCATTGGCAATGCGCTGTTTCTGACCTGCTTTACGTTGATCGGCAGTCTGGGCGCCTACATATACGAATACATGATGCGTAGCGCCTTTCTCAATGAGCGACTGCTGGATGCTGCCAGAACCAGGGCTGAACGGGAAAGCCAGGGCAAGACGCGATTCCTTGCCACCGCCAGTCATGACCTACGTCAACCTCTGCATGCGATGTCGTTGTTCATTCAGCATCTGGATGAACGCATCAGCGACCCTCCGGTAAGACTAACGGTCAAGCGTCTGGCCGACTCGACGCATCTGCTTCAGGCAATGCTCAACTCTCTTCTGGATATTTCCCGCTTGAGTGTCGGCATGGTCAGGCCGCAATTGCGTGAGTTCAACCTCTATCCCTGGTTACAGCGGATCCTGGGTACCCTTGAGGTGAGTGCCGAGGAGCGGGGAGTGGTGATCGACCTTGAATGCCCACCGCGCATTGCTGTGACCAGTGACCCCCTGTTATTGGAGAGACTGGTGCGCAACTTTCTCAATAATGCATTGCTGCATTCCGAAGCTACCGAGGTGAAGATCCAGGTGTTTCGTGTCGAGGACCGCATACGTCTGGCGGTGGTAGACAACGGCCGGGGAATGACCGAAGCCGAGCAGGACCGGATCTTCGAGGAGTTTACCCAGTTGCGCAATCCTGCACGTACCCTGGAAAAGGGAGTAGGCCTGGGTCTGTCGATATGCCGCCAGCTGATTCATCTGCTGGAGTATCCCTCGGGACTGCGGTCTGCGCCCGACGAAGGCGCTAATTTCTGGATCGAGGTACCGACCGGCGACTGGGTGGAGACCGTCGTTACGCCAAGTCGGAGTTTGCAAGAAAAACTCGGCGGACGAATTGCACTGGTTGAAAACGATCTTATCAATCAGGAGGCAATGGAAACCCTGCTCCGTCAGTGGGGGTGCGAAATCACCAGCTATAGCAGCGCCGAAGAGGCGCTGGAAAATATAGAGCCAGAGAGTCTGGACCTGCTGATCAGTGATTACCGGCTGGAAGGTGCACGTGATGGCATAGCACTCATACGTGCGCTTCGCGCGTCCCATGGCCACAACGGGCCGGCACTACTGGTTACTGCAGACACCAGTGACGAAGTTAACGAGCAGGCGAGACTCTCTGATATCGAGGTGATCAACAAGCCGGTATTGCCAGCGCGGCTAAGACGAGCGATTCAGCAATTACTCCAGCCAGCTCAGCCCGATGGTGGTCCTAGAAACTGACCAGACCGAGCTTACGGGCTGTGCTGACGCACTCGGTACGATTGTGACAGCCAAGCGTGTTGAACAGGGCCTTGAGATGTGTCTTGACGGTGTCTTCTGACAGGTTCAGGCGCTGGCAGATCACCTTGTTAGGCAGTCCTTCGGCCAGCAGATCAAGGATTTCAAGCTGCCGGGGGGTAACGCCAACCTCTCTGGCCGAACCTTGGCGGTCCAGCGGTTGGGTCCCGTTGCCGATCACCACTTGCTCACCGAACAGCAGCCGGGTGACGGCCTCAAGAAGCATGGCACCGTCGGCCGTCTTGCTGATAAAGCCCGCAGCACCGAGGTGCATGGCGGCATCAAGGTCACTGGGGCTGTTGCTGGCGGTCAGAATCGCAATAGGCACCAGAGAGTCAAGCTTGTGTAGTTTCTGCAGTAGAGCGAGGCCGCTGCTGTCCGGTAGCTGCAGGTCCAGCAGTACCAGGTCATAGGCGTTGGCCCGTACCTGTCTCTCGGCTTCTGCGCCAGTGTGGGCGTGGTCTAGAGTTACGCCCGGACACAGGTTCTGCAATGTCAGTGTCAGGCCGTCCAGATAAATGTGGTGGTCATCGATCAGTAGCAGGCGGGTATCTTGTGGCAACACGGGACTGACCATGCCAAGCGCTCCTTGAACAGCGGTATCGTAGTGCCTGGCTATCAAGGCAGACATATCGATTTTTATTGTTGGCTGATCATAAGCAAACTGGACCCTGGGGTCCAGAAATGCTGGCGGCCCATCCCATCAACGTTCCCGCAACAGCACACGCAGCTCTTTCAGTTCTGCCCGCATCTCCTGAACTTCCTGCATCAGGAGCTGCTGGTTGGTGCCCGATAGTGAGCTGTGATGGGGATCCTCAACGTGATTAGGCGTTAGTGTCTTGCCTTCCTTGGCCATTTTACTGGCAGCAATCAGTTCACGCTGGGTCTGTATGGCATCGACTATCACGGCGATGAACAGATTCAGCATCATGAATGTAGCGATCAGAATGAAGGGAATAAAATACAGCCAGGCGTAGGGATGTACCTCCATCACTGGTCGCACTATGCCCATCGACCAGCTTTCCAGCGTCATGATCTGGAAGAGGGTGTAGAGGCTTGCACCGAGGGTACCGAACCACTCCGGGAAGGCATCCCCGAACAGTTGCGTGGCAATAACACCGGCTACATAAAAGATCAGGCCGAGCAGCGCAACAATGCTACCCAGGCCGGGCAGGGAGGTGAGTAATGACTGCACCACAATTTTCATGCTTGGCACGACGGTTATAAGACGCAAAACCCGCAACACGCGCAAGGCGCGCAATACGGCCAGAGGTCCGCTGGCCGGAACCAGCGCGATCAGAATCACCAAGGTATCGAACAAGCCCCAGGGATCGCGCAGCAGGCGCCAGCCGTGGGCAACAAAACGCAGCGCGATTTCGATAACGAAAATGCTCAGAATGACGGTGTCGACGGTTCTCAGCGGCCGGCCCCAGTGCTGCATCATGTAGTCCGAGGTCTCCAGCCCCAGCACCACAGCGTTGACCAGAATCAGCGCCATGATGATGTTCTGTATACGGTTTTGCGCAATCCAGGCGCCCAGACGCTGACGCCAGGAGTGTTGTAACTCGAGACTGTTTTTCATGTTGATTCTGCACACGTGGTCGCGGAGGGCAAACCGCCTCAGGTCAATGTAAGCAATCGGGAATTGCTATCTACTCGTTATCGGCAAACGCGCACAGGCTGTAGGTAGGAATGTCCGCATCCTGCATCTTGCGTGAGCCGCCCAGATCAGGGAGGTCAATTATCGCGGCGGCTTCGTATACGGAGGCGCCTAGCTGTTTGACCAGTCGGGCGGCCGCCAGGAAGGTGCCACCGGTAGCGATCAGATCGTCTAGCAGCAGCACCTGCTCACCCCCTGCAAACGAATCACTCTGGATCTCCAGCTCGGCCTTGCTGTATTCGGTAGCGTAGGTATCTTTCAGTGTATCACCGGGCAACTTGCCGACTTTGCGAAACAGGATCAATGGCTTGTTAAGCTCGTAGGCGATAACCGCACCCAACAGGAAGCCCCGCGCATCAATGGCGCCAATGTGGGTGACGGGGGATTCCACGTAACGCTGAATAAGGCTATCAGCGACCATACGCATTGCCTTGGGCGAGCGGTACAGGGGTGTAATGTCGCGGAAGGTTACGCCTGCTTTCGGGAAGTCCGGAACCGGGCGCACCAGGGACTTGATGGTGTATTCGTCAAAAATCATGCGGTTTATCCTGATTCATAGCTTACTCGCGGTCGCCGCCAGCAAGCGCGCAGAGCTCGGTATGTTCGAGAATTTCGATATTCTTGCCTTCTGCGGCGATCAGTCCCTGTTGCTGAAAACGGGTGAAGACCCGGGACACCGTTTCGACCGCCAGGCCCAGGTAGTTGCCAATCTCGTTACGCGACATGGCCAGGCGAAAGGCACGTGCCGAATAGCCGCGGGCGCGAAAACGGGCTGACATATTGATCAACAGAGTCGCTATCCGCTCATCGGCCGTCTTCTTGGATAACAGCAGCATCATCTGCTGATCTTCACGTATTTCCCTGCTCATGATCCGCATGACCTGTTTGCGCAACTGGGGCATGACGGCGGTCAGATCATCGAGCTTTTCGAATGGGATCTCGCAGACTGAAGTTGTCTCCAGCGCAACTGCGGAAACGGGGTATTGCTGATCATCCATGCCGGACAGCCCGATCATTTCACTGGCCAGGTGGAAGCCGGTAATCTGTTCATCGCCGGTATCGGAAACGCTGAAGGTCTTCAGCGCACCGGAGCGCAATGCATAAATGGAGGTAAAAGGGTCGCCCTGTCGAAACAGCAGTTCGCCTTTCTTCAGCGGCCTTCCACGTTTGACGATCTCGTCAAGGATGTTCAGCTCCTCGGTCTGTAACGCCAGGGGCAGGCACATGCCGGACAAGGTGCAGTCGTTGCAGTGTGCTTCAGGAAGGGGACGAAGGCGGATGGAATTACTCATATCACTACCTGATTGGCCAGGAACTGTCACGCAAGGTTACATCATGGATGCGGCTTGTTCCATGCTTCGAGATGCAAATCAGTGAGCCTGCTGTTTGTAGTCGTATCTCAGTGATGGTGCATATCGGTCTCAGATGCTTCCTGGGAGGAGGTCGGTTGATTCATATGCCCCATCAACCAGGCCTTGTGGGGGCCGGGTAGCGTCCAGACGCCGAAAAGGATTACCAGTATTGCGGCGGTAACACGCACACTGCGATTACGCAGGACAGCCAACATGCGCTCAGCCATAAGGCCGGTAGCCAGAAGGGTAGGTAAGGTACCCAGGCCAAATGTCAGCATCAGCGCAGCCGAGAGCAAGCCATTACCATGGCTGCTCGCCCAGATCAGGGTGCTATATACGAGGCCACAGGGCAACCAGCCCCACAGGGTGCCGAGGGCCAATGCCCGCGGCGCTGTGCTTACCGGCAGGAGCTTGCGGGCGTGTGGCTCGATATGCCGCCATAGACCGCGGCCAACGTGTTCTATGCGAGTCAGGCCGGACCACCAGTTGGCCAGATAGAGTCCCATGGCGATCATCAGCAGACCGGCAATGGTGCGCAGAGCCATACCCAGCCCAAGATCCTGTGCCAACCAGCCAAGACTCCCCACCAGCGCACCCGCAGCCGCATAGCTGATGATGCGGCCCATATTGTAGCCCAGCAGAATTCGCCACAGGGTCCAACCCTTGCGTTGCTGAGCCGGTATGCTCATGGTCAGCGCGCCCATCAGTCCGCCGCACATGCCGATGCAATGGCCACCGCCAAGCAGGCCCAGGGCCAGGGCCGTCAGGAACAGGGGTAGTAATTCAGCGGTCAAGAACGTGGCTCCGATGGGTCGTCCCGGTTTTGCATCTGGTTCTGCTCCCGGGTTGGTGTTTCGTGCTCCTCCGGCTCCTGAACCTGCTTGCGGGCTTCCAGGTGAGCCGGATCCTCATCGTCGAACAGGATGCTGTGCGCCGGCCCGTCCAGGTCGTCGTACTGGCCGGTATTGACCGCCCAGGTAAATACCCAGATGGCAACGATGACCAGCACCACAGCGATTGGAATCAGAATATAGAGTACGGTCATGCCACGGACTCCTGCATGTCCGGCTCTGGCGTCCGGACTGTCGGCAACGACTTGATTCGGGTAAGGCGTAAGGCGTTGAGAACAACCAGCAGCGAGCTTGCCGACATGCCGATGGCTGCCCACGCCGGCGTCACCATGCCCAGCGCGGCCAGTGGCAATATGCTGGCATTGTAGGCACTGGCCCAGAACAGGTTTTGCAGCATGATACGGCGGGTGCGGCTAGCCATGTCCATTGAGCGCAGCAGCACACCCAACTGGCTGCTGAGCAACACGGCGTCGGCACTGGTCTTGGCCAGGTCTGATGCTTCACCCATGGCAATGGATATATCGGCACTGGCCAGTACCGGTACATCGTTGACGCCATCGCCAAGCATCAGCAGCCGCGCGCCATTAGCTTGCAATTGCTGCACAAAAGCCAGCTTGTCGGCGGGGCTGGCATTGCCGATAGCCTCGGGGATGCCCAGCCGCTCGGCCATCGCATCCACTACGTGGGGATAGTCGCCCGACAGCAGTATCACGCGCATTCTGCGATCGAGCAGACTGCGGATAAGCTGGGCCGCGTCATGTCGTACCCGGTCGTTGAGAACAAACCAGCCCAGGGGGCCGTTTGTATCGCCGAGTAATAGCCACTGGCCTGGCTGATCAGGTAGAGCAGGGGCGGTCTTGTTGCTGATCTCGGCCACATAGTCGGGCTTGCCGATACGCAGTAACCTTCCGTCACAACGGCCTTCCAGGCCTCGGCCGGGATGGCTGACAATGGAATCTGCCTGACCAGTCGTGCGGCCAAAGGCGCGGGCTATTGGGTGTTCGGAACGGGCTTCGAGGCGCTGGGCCAGCTCCAGGACCTGCTCGGTCATCTCCCCGGGGAACGGCTCGACGCGCTCCAGCGTCATGCGCCCTTCGGTCAGGGTCCCGGTCTTGTCGAGCACAACGGTATCAATACGAGTGAGGCCTTCCAGTACGTGACCACGGGTGATCAATAACCCGAGCTTCTGAAGGCTACCCGTCGCTGTGGTCAGGGCGGTCGGAGTGGCCAGTGATAGTGCGCATGGGCAGGTAGCCACCAACATGGCGAGCACAATCCAGAAAGCTGTTTCGCCATTGACAGTCCACCACCACAAACCGCCAACAATGACGGCGGCGCTCAGCACCACGAGCAGGAAGTATTGTGCCACCTGATCGGCCAGGCGACCCAGCCGGGGCTTGTCGGATTGGGCGCGCTCGAGTAGTTGGACAATAGCCGATAGCCGGGTCTTGTCGCCGACTGCGTCAACACGGATGCGCAGGGGGCTTTCCACATTGAGGGTTCCGGCGGTAACGTTGTCGCCCTGTCTTTTAGCCAGCGGCATGTATTCGCCTGAGAGCGCCGACTCGTCGATGCTGCTGATGCCATCGACAATAACGCCATCAGCTGGAATGCTCTCGCCGGGACGCACATCAAGCAGATCCCCAGGACGGACCTCATCGAGCATGATGCGCTCTGGCTGGCCCGCACCGTCAATGCGCACTGCGCTGGGCGGTAGCAGGCTCACCAATCGGGCGGTGCTTTCTACCGTACGTTGCCTGGCGCGGCGCTCAAGATAGCGACCGGCCAGCAGGAAAAACGCAAACATGGTAACCGAGTCGAAATAGATCTCTCCGGTATTGGTGACCGTGGCCCATATGCCGGCCAGGTAGGCGCCGCCGATAGCCAGGGACACAGATACGTCCATGCTCAGGCGACGGTTGTTAAGGTCCCGCCACGCCCCCTGGAAGAAGGGCACGCAGCTGTAGAAGACCACAGGTGTTGTCATCAGAAGGCTCACCCAGCGAAGGATGATGGCCATGTCTTCGGTCAGATCCTGATTGAACTCTTCGTACAGCGCCATGGTGGCCATCATGACTTGCATGAACATCAGGCCGGCGAGGCCCAGGCGTCGCAAATAACGGCGGTTTTCGGCCGCAATCTGCTCGCTTGCCTTGTCCTGCTCCCACGGCTGGGCGGCATAGCCAATACGTTTGATTTCGGCAAGGAGGGTGGAAAGCCGGGCCTGTGAGGCGTCCCAGCGCAGGGTCAGTCGGTGGTTGCCCAGATTCAAGGTCGCGTCAGTCACGCCAGGCAACTGGATCAGCCGCTTTTCGATCAACCAGCCGCAGGCCGCACAACTGATCCCATCAATCAGTAGCTGAATTTGCTGTTCGGAGCCATCAGTTTGCACATAGCGTGCCTGCACGTCCGGCCGGTCAAGAAGCTCGAGCTCCTCCTGAACCGCCTGGGGCAGTGCCTGGGGGTTGGCCGAGATTTCGGTGCGGTGCCGATAGTAGGAATCCAGCCCGCCAGCCACTATCGCCTCGGCCACTGCCTGGCAGCCTGGACAACACATCGGACGCGTTTCGCCCAGAATGCGGCATTGCCAGTGTGAACCGGCAGGTACCGGTTCACCGCAGTGGTAGCAGGGCTCGGCCATGGATCATTTAGTGTCGAGCTGATAAGTGCGGTCGCTGGCCAGAAAGACCTCGTCAGTCAATCTCCAGCCGGCCTCGCCGGGGCGCGCAGGGTCACTCAGGTCAACATAATGCCGACCCTCGATACGCTCGGGCATCTGGCCTGCGTATGCATTCTCGGCGACTCTGTTGAGCACGATTACCCTGTCGCGGTCAGCGTGGGAGGGCGAAATCAGGTCGAACTGCAGGGCCGACGGCTGTGACGGAAGATCGCCTGTCAGTGTCAGGCTGACTTCGCCGGTCATCTCGTCGATGGTGAAAGAAGCGGCCAAATCAAGATCGCTGGCCATCTTGTCCCGGCCAAGATGCATGTTTATCGCACGACCTTCCTTGTAGTAGTTGTCGCGCACCATACTGTCCTGGTATGCAATGGAGATGAACAGCAATCCCAGTCCGATCACGACCGCGAAGACCAGGATGCCGATCAAAAACCACGGCCAGAACTGTTTATACCAGGGTGCGATGTCAATATCATCTTGCATAGTGTGTTACCTGAGTCTGGGGCCCATGAAACGGCTTTCCGCTTCGGCTGTAATGTCCGGGTCGTCTACCGCGGTGATCCTGAATTCAACGGGCATATTGGTGCTGCTCATGAATTGTGGATCGAGCTGCACGTTGACTGGCAGCTGCAGGTGCTCGTTGGCGTCAAGGCTCAAGCGATCGGCCTGCAAATTCATGCGCAATTCGGGGTGACCTTCGACGGACAGCATGAAGCTGCGAGGTTCCTGGCTCTTGTTGAATATGCGGATGATGTAAACGTTTTCTATATTGCCACCATTGGCTTCGCGGAACAGCACGTTCCGGTCCCGCGCAACGTCTAGCGATACTTTCGACAGGCTGGTGACGGTTGCTGCGAACAGGCCCATCATGATTACCAGTAGCGCGCCGTAACCGAGCAGGCGAGGGCGCAGCATATGCGTCTTCTCGCCGCTGAGGTTGTGCTCAGTGGTGTAACTGATCAGGCCGCGCGGGTAATCCATCTTGTCCATGATGTCGTCGCAGGCATCGACGCAGGCGGCGCAGCCGATACACTCGTACTGCAGGCCGTCACGGATATCGATCCCCGTCGGGCAGACCTGGACGCACATGGTGCAGTCGATGCAGTCACCGAGACCTTCCTCTGCCGGGTCCACGCCTTTCTTGCGCGCGCCACGTGCTTCGCCGCGCCGCGGATCATAGGCGATAATGAGTGTGTCCTTGTCGAACATCACACTCTGGAAGCGGCCGTAGGGGCACATGTAGAAGCACACCTGTTCACGCATCCAGCCAGCATTGATGTAGGTGGCCATGGTGAAGAAGAAGACCCAGAACAGCGTCCAGCCATCGATATCAAGGGTAAAGGTATCCGGTACCAGCTGGCGAATCGGGGTGAAATAGCCCACGAAGGTTAGAGCGGTAACCAGTGATACCACAAGCCAGATGCTATGTTTGGCACTACGCCTCGCTAGCTTGTTCGCGTCCATCGGCGCCTTGTCGAGCTTGATCCGCGCGTTGCGTTCACCCTCGGTGACCTTTTCGGCCCACATGAAAATCCAGGTCCAGACGGTTTGCGGGCAGGTGTACCCGCACCACACGCGACCGGCAAAGACGGTGATGAAGAACAGACCGAAGGCACAGATAATCAGCAAAAAGGACAGCAGGAAGAAGTCTTCCGGCTGAAAGGTAGCACTGAAGACGTGGAACTGGCGTGCTGGCAGATCGAACAGCACTGCCTGGCGATCACCCCATTGCAGCCACGCGGTACCGAAGTAGAGCAGGAAAAGAAAACCGACACCCAGCAGGCGTATCTTGTGAAACAGGCCTGTATAGGAGCGCGGGTGGATCTTCTCGCGCTTGGCGTACAACTCAACGGCTTGAGCATCACCCGGGGTGACGTTCTTGACGGGGATCTTTTTGCTCATGGGAATCTGTCCTGGTCTGTGCAGGAAGGGCCCGGCCGGTAATCCGGCCGGGACTGTCTTACTAGGCCACGCAAGAGTAGTGTGGCCGGTCAGGTTGCGCCATGCGACAGGGCGTCGCGGCAGGCGCTTTTTCTGTTACTGCTCGGCTTCGTTATCACCCTGGGAGAGGCTGTAAACATAAGCGGTAAGCATGTGGATCTTGTCCTCACCCAGGTGGGCCTGGGAAGGCATATTACCGTTACGGCCATAACGCAGGGTCTGCTGAATCTGCAGCATGCTGGAGCCATACAACCAGACATCATCTGTGAGGTTTGGTGAGCCAATCAATGCGTTGCCCTTGCCTTCAGGACCATGACAGGCCACGCAATTGGTATTGAACACCTGTGCACCCAGGGTGGTGTCAACGCCGTCCGTCTCCAGACCTGCCATTTCGCGTACATAAGCGGCTGTGCTGCGTACACCATCATCGCCGATGATCGCTAACCAGGCGGGCATTGCAGCCTGCCGTCCCTGGTTCAGAGTGGTTCTGATCTGGTCCGGCGTACCGCCCCAGATCCACTCGTTATCAGTCAGGTTCGGAAAGCCGTATGCGCCGCGCGCATCCGAGCCATGACATACCGAGCAGTTGATGGCGTACAACCGCTGACCGATTCGCAGTGCGTCCTGGTCCTGAGCGACCTGCTCTACAGTCATGTCCGCATAGTTTGCAAAGATCGGAGCAAACTGTTCGCGGGCGTCGGCAACTTCCTCTTCGTACTGACCTACCTGGGTCCAGCCCAGCACTCCGGGAAACTTACCCAGACCAGGATAGAGAATCAGATAGATAACGCTGAACACGATCGTCGCCAGGAACAGCATGAACCACCACCGGGGCAGGGGGTTGTCATACTCCTCGATGCCATCGAACGAGTGGCCGAGCGTTTCTTCCGTCTCCTCCGGTCGCTGGCCCTTGCGTGTGGCGAACATCAGCCACAACGTAAGGCCCAGCATGATCAGGGTGAGGACAATGATGTATCCGCTCCAGAAATTACTCATTGCTTGCTACTCCTAGCGTCGTTCTTCTCACTGGGCTTTTTTTCGTTATAAGGCTTTTCGGCTTCATCAGGCTCGTCGGCGAAGGGCAGCAGGGCTGCCTCGTCGAAATCCTTTTTCTTGTAGGAGCTGTAGGCCCATACGGTGATACCGATAAACGCCAGCATCGCTAGGATGGTGGCAATACCGCGCAAAGTGTTGATATCCATAATAGTTACCGACGATCCGAGAGAACGGTGCCCAAGTGCTGCAAGTAGGCAATCAGCGCGTCCATCTCAGGCACGCCACGCACCATCTCGGCAGCGCCGGCAATATCCTCGTCAGTGTAAGGAACACCCAGGCGTTGCATGGCACGCAACTTGGCAGCTGTGTCATCACCATCCAGGACGTTCTCCTGTAGCCACGGGTAGGCCGGCATCTTTGATTCCGGAACTACATCACGCGGGTTGATCAGGTGAGCGCGGTGCCAGTCGTCAGAGTAGCGCTGACCGACACGGGCCAGATCTGGACCAGTACGCTTGGAACCCCAAAGAAAGGGATGTTCCCAGACGCTTTCACCAGCTACCGAATAGTGGCCGTAGCGTTCGGTTTCCGAGCGGAAGGGGCGGACCATCTGCGAGTGGCAACCTACACAGCCTTCGCGAATGTAAATGTCACGACCTTCCAGCTCCAGCGCGGTATAGGGCCGCAGACCTTCAATTGGCTGTGTCGTCTCCTGCTGGAAAAACAGTGGAACGATCTGAGTCAGACCACCGAAGCTGATCGCAATCACGATCAGCACAACCAGCAGCCCCAGGTTCTTTTCTACTAATTCATGCTTCATCGATATGCTCCTCAGACCATTTGCGCAGCGGCTTGTGCTTCAGCCGGCTGGTGTGCGCGAATGGTGCGCCAGACGTTATATGCCATCAGCAACATGCCGGTCAGGAAGAATAGGCCGCCGATCATGCGGACAATGTAGCCCGGGTGGCTGGCTTCCAGTGCTTCGACAAAGCTGTACGTCAGGGTGCCGTCGACGTTGACTGCGCGCCACATCAAGCCTTGGGTGATGCCGTTAACCCACATGGAGACGATGTACAGCACGGTACCTACGGTAGCGAGCCAGAAGTGCACGTTGATGAGTCCAACACTGTGCATTTCATCGCGGCCAAAGACCTTGGGTATCATGTGGTACATGGCGCCGATGGAAATCATCGCAACCCAGCCCAGAGCACCGGCGTGCACGTGGCCAATAGTCCAATCCGTGTAGTGCGACAATGCGTTCACTGTCTTGATGGCCATCATCGGGCCTTCAAAGGTGGACATGCCGTAGAACGCCAGGGAGACAACCAGGAAGCGCAGGATCGGATCGGTACGCAGTTTGTGCCAGGCACCGGAGAGGGTCATCATGCCGTTGATCATGCCGCCCCAGCTGGGAGCCAGCAGGATCAGGGACATCACCATGCCCAGGGACTGCGCCCAGTCAGGCAGCGCGGTGTAATGCAGGTGGTGAGGACCGGCCCAGATATAGATCGCGATCAATGCCCAGAAATGCACAATCGACAGGCGGTAGGAGTAGATCGGACGGTTGGCCTGCTTGGGTACGAAGTAATACATCATGCCCAGGAAGCCCGCAGTCAGGTAGAAGCCCACTGCGTTGTGCCCGTACCACCACTGGATCATCGCATCCGTCGCACCCGAGTACATAGAGTAGGATTTGAACAGGCTGACCGGCATGGCCATGCTGTTGACGATGTGCAACACAGCTACAGTAATGATGAAGGCGCCGAAGAACCAGTTGCCTACGTAGATGTGCTTCATCTTGCGCTTCATGACTGTTCCGAAGAACAGCAGTGCGTAGGAGACCCACACAATGGCAATCAGAATGTCGATCGGCCACTCGAGCTCTGCGTATTCCTTGGTCGATGTGAAGCCCAAGGGCAGCGTAATTGCTGCAAGTACGATGACTGCCTGCCAACCCCAGAACACAAAAGCGCCCAAGGCGTCAGACATCAATCTGGCCTGCGAGGTGCGCTGGACAATATAAAGCGAGGTGCCCATCAGCGCGCAGCCACCAAATGCGAAAATCACCGCATTGGTGTGCAGCGGCCTCAGTCGGCCGAAGCTCGTCCAGGGCAAATCAAAGTTGAGGGCTGGCCAGACTAGCTGGGCGGCAAGTAGGACACCTAAGGCCATACCAACAATACCCCAGACAACCGTCATGACGGCGAACTGGCGTACTACCTTGTAGTTATAGGCTGTCGAAGTGGTAGCTGTGCTCATGCGAGATTCCACGGATAGCAATGGGTTTATGGGTTCTGAAGCGGCGGCAAGTATGAGCAAAGGCTCTTATCATTGCAATGACACAGGTCAAGGTTACGACAGGTTGGGACCGCTCTGGCCGGCCATTACAGACTCTGTGTCGGATTGCTATAACGATGAATTCCCAAGCTCTACATCTGGCTGCATTGCGCAAGACTGGTAACCGACGCGGATATATAGTTGTATGGTCGGCCCCTTTCCATCCATCCCGGTACGGCAGACGGGGAGAGGGCTAGTTGAAGCTTAGTGGCCATATGATGATATGTGAAGTAAATACCCCCAAAGAGACCGTGGCATCTTGTCGCACAGCCATGCAGTGTTTCTGACATGAGTCATCTGATTATCAATACCTCAACTCGCAGTTCACGTCGCGCCACACTGCTGTTGGCCCACGGAGCGGGCGCGCCAATGGACAGTGCCTTCATGCAACAGATGGTCATGGCGCTCAATAGCTGTGGCGTGGATGTGGCGCGCTTCGAATTCCCCTACATGCACTCCCGGCGACTCTCAGGCAAGCGTTCTCCGCCTAACCCCATGCCGCGGTTGCTCGAGAGCTTTCGCGAGCAGTGGAGGGAGTTTCAGGCGGGCCATACAGGGCCGCTGCTGATTGGCGGCAAGTCCATGGGGGGACGGGTCGCGAGTATGCTCGCTGATGAGCTGGGTGCGGCCGGTCTGGTGTGTTTCGGTTATCCTTTCCATCCACCCGGCAAGCCCGAGAAAACACGTGTGGATCATCTGTTGACGCTAGTCACGCCGGCACTGATTGTTCAGGGTACGCGTGACCCGTTTGGCAAGCCCCCGCAAGTGTCAGGTTACGCGCTTGCTCCGACAGTAGCGCTGCATTGGCTTGATACGGCAGACCATGATTTCCAGCCGCTGAAAAAAAGCGGGAATGATCAGTCCGTGATGATTGGTCAGGCTGCCAGTGCGGTGCTCGAGTTTTTGGAAAACCGCCTACGCTGACGCGCAGGCGGCGAGGCCTTCTTCAGACGCCCAACGCCTGGGGCAGGATACCTGCGCTCAGTGTGCCCCAGCGCCGGCCACCGACCACCAGCGGAACATAGAGCACGAATACGATGGTAGTACTGCCGGGCAGGACGAAGCTGCCCATGCCGATGCGTTTGCAGCTGTTGAGGTTGTCCAGCTCCCAGCCCTTGGCTACCACGAAGCGTTTGTGCATGCTCTTGGCGGCATCTACCCTGGGGTCGCCAGTCGGCGCCTGGGAGGTTACAGTCCGGCTGGCGCCCAGATAGCCATGATCATCTACAGGTACCATGTAGATAACACCGTCCTGTCCCTGTGAGTCCCATTCATCCAGCAGTGGTTGCACGCGCTTGCGGTAGGCATCCGCCCAGCTCACGTCGTGTTTGGGCGGATTGGTACCGGAAATTGGCGTGTAATGCCGGTCAAATACATTCACTCCTTTATTCTGCAGGTCTTCCAGTTCGCTCTCGATGATGTGACGGCGTCCCATCAGCTTGTCAGTGGCCGCCTCAAGGTTGCCCTGTCCGAGATGGAAACGGCACAGCTCCTGCAGAATCTGATTGGTATTTTCCCGCTGGGTATCGGTCTGGGCCAGGCTATCAGCCATACGCCGGCTGATGGTCAGGCTGAGATCGCGAATAGCACTGCCATGCTCGTGGGTTTCGCTGTTGGTCACCGTCAGTTGTTCAAGCGCGCTGCTGACCATCAGAAGGTCGTCATTGGCTTTCTGGAAATCGCACACCATTTTCTCGAACTGCTCGGCCGCGGTGCTGACGGCATTGCCAGCATTGTCAGACTGTTCCTGCATACTTTGGGTCTGCTTGTCGGCACCAGACATCGCAGTCAACATCTGTTCCATTAGCTGTCCAATCTGATCCGCGGCACTGCCCACCTTTATCGACAGGTTGCGTACCTCATCAGCCACCACGGCAAAGCCCCGGCCCTGCTCGCCGGCACGGGCGGCTTCGATAGCGGCATTCAGGGCCAGCATATTGGTCTGGGCGGAAAAATCCTGCACGGTCTTGAGAATCTGTCGTATCTGGCCGGAGGTATTGTCCAGGGCGGTGATGTTGTCTTTGAAGCCGGACATGGACTGGCTGATCTGCAGCATCTGATCCCGAGCTGTCCCGAGCTGTTCGCTGGACTCGCGTGCCACGTCCAGGTTGCTGCTGTTCATGCGGGTGATGTCCGATGCGCGGCTGGAAACGTCCTGCAGTGCGCTGGTGGTTTGTTCCGAAGCTTGAAAGACCAGTTCGGACAAGTCCTGTTGTTTCTTTGCGTCCGTTGCAGCCTGGTCAGCCAGCAGGCGGCTTTGTGCAGAAGTGAAGGCTATGCGCAGACACTGTTGCTGGAAGTTGATCATCATGTCGCGCAACCGCCCGGCAAGCTCATCGACCTGATTCAAGCCAGTGTGGGAGCCGGTGCTTGCAGGGTCGCGGGCAGACAGATCGAGCGTTTCGCCATTGATTGATTGCAAACGTTGAAGCACCGGGCTGTTATCGGACATGGCGCCCCGCGTCTGCCATGCCAGAAGCAGGGCCACGGGGGCCAGCACCAGACTCAGCCCGAATAACAGGCCGGAGGTCTGTGACAGTAGTGTGGCGATAAAGAACACTTGGCAAATCATCAGGGCCACTAATGGGACCGCGGGGGGTATCGGGGGGGAGGCTGGGGCGGCACAGTTCGTGTGCTCCTTGCTCGAGGCAGCTGTACTGTTCATGTGTTCCTCTGCGCAGTTATGCAAGCATTATTGTTATATGGCTGCCTGTGCCGGCAGCCTTTGGGGAGTATAAGGTCTCAAGGACTACTCCGTGTAAGGGTTATCGGCCAATTGCGCTCTTGAATGAATGCTTATTCTGCCATTTTTCCGGTACAAACCGCCTACACGGCAGGAGCGACCGATTAAAACCGGTCGCCACCGCGTCAGCCTGCCAGAGAGGGTAGCCAGAGGGATATGGAGGGGAACATGATCAGCAGCACTGTCGCCAGGAGCAGGATCAGAATAAAGGGTGGCGTGCCCTTGATGACATCGAAATAGGGTCTGCGAAATACTGCCATTGCGGTAAAGATGTCACAGCCAAAGGGTGGTGTTGCCGATCCGATTGCGGCCTGCAGGGTGACAATAACGCCGACGTGGATGGGGTCCAGACCTGCGACTTCTACCGCAGGCTTGAACAGAGGTGTAAGAATCAATATGACAACGATTGGGTCAACAAACATGCAGCCCACGAAAAACGAAATAGCAATGAGGGCCAGAACCAGGGTCTGGCTATCGCCGATCGTCTCAATCACCGGCCCTAGAATGGCCTGGGGAATACCGGCAAAGGAAATCGTGTAGGTAAATGCATTACCCGCAGCAACCAGAATAAATACCACCCCGGTGATAAGTCCGGTAGACAACGCAATATCCCAAAGCTCACGCACCTTGACTGATCGCAGCACTACCACCTCAAGAACCAGTGCATAGAGCACGGCAATGGCCGCGGCCTCGGTAGGGCTGAACAAGCCTCCGTAGATACCACCAACCACTACCACGGGGAAGCCGAGCGGTAGCAGCGCCTTTTTCAGCGCCTCCCAGCGCGTTTTCCAGTCCGCCCGTTCTTCAGGCTCGATGCCCATGCGGATGGATCCGATCCAGCAGTAGATGGAAAACATCAACAGAATCAGAAAGCCGGGCAAGATCCCGGCAATAAACAGATCGCCGATAGATGCGCCGGAAACCACCCCGTAGATAATCATGCCGATGCTCGGCGGAATCAGTAGAGCAATATCGCTGGCATTGATGATCAATGCGATGCTGAAGGCGTCGGAGTAACCCTTTTGCAGCAATTTGGGGCGCATCGGGCCGCCCATCGCCACTACAGTGGCCTGAGTGGAGCCGGAGACTGCCCCGAACAGGGTGCAACCTGCTGCAGTAGTTATGGGTAGGCCGCCGCGCAAGTGGCCCACGAAGGTTTGCACCAGATCCAGCAGGCGATTGGCCGTATGGCCACGTGTCATCAGATCTGCAGCAAAGATGAACAGCGGCACTGCCGCCAGTGCCCAGGACTGCACACCGCTGATCATCTGGCCCATCAGCAGCCCGACATTGCTCATGTCGAGTACCAGGAACAATAACATCAGGCTGGCGGTGAGCAGCGGGACCATCATCGGAAAGCCCAACAGCAGCAGTACGATCATCGTGATAATGATGAAGGTCAGCATGCGCAGATCCCCTGTTCAGATGTGCTCAACGTCAACCTCCTCGTAGCGTTCCTTTTCATTGAAGGAGCGGTAGATATCCTTGGAAATCAGATTGCGCACGGCGGTCAGCCAATACTGAATGCCTGCCAGTGCAAAACCTATGGGGGCAACCATGTAGGGAATCCAGAGAGGGATCTGCAGCGCTGAGGAGGTGCGGCCGCGCGACTGGATTGCCTCGACGTAGCTCCAGGCGTGCCAGCAGAAATAGAACATCAATGCGCCGGTCAGGATACTGATAGTGACCAGCGCTGCCTTGCGGGGTAAACCGTTCAACTGATCATAGAGTGCCGACATGCAGATGTGCCGGGCCTTGCGTACCCCGTAGCCCAGGCCGGCAAAGGTGATGATGACCATGCTCATCTGAGTCAGCTCGACCTGGCCGGTCACCCCCGTGCTGAAAAGCTGCCGCCCAATGACATGGACAATCAACATGCCGGCGACAAAGAGTATGGTGAAGCCGAGGATGCCTTCCTCGATATATTCGGCTAACCGGTCTAGTACGGAAAAAACCTTTTTAGCAGCGCGCTTGAACGTTCCAGCGGCTGAGGGGTCAGCGCTCCCGGGCATGGGTTTGTCCTTTGCTGGGCCAGAAATCCGCTGCACCTCAAGGGCTGTATCGGATACCGGCATTACCCGGGTTTGCTGTGACCTCGGGTCGTTTTCGTTGCGTGCAGTCAGGTGGATCGCTCTGGCACGGTGAATGTTCCTTTTTTCAACATAGCGCATCTGGATTGTCTTTGCACAAAATGGACAAGCGCCGGGCATGTGTTATGGTTTGGTGGTTAACCAGAACAATTCAGAAGGAGCGTTCCATGAAATTGCGTAATGGATTTATAGGTATGGCTGCGTTAGCGCTGGCTGCGTGCGGCGGCGACGAACCCGAGACCACCGCACCAGAAACATCAGCGGCCCCCGAGCCTGCTGAAACCACGGTGCAGACCTGGCGCATTGGTCTGGAAGAAATTGAAGGCAGCGTTCAGTATGAATACGGCGCCAAATTTGCCGAGTTGATTAACGAAAAGACGGACGGCGAAGTTGAAGTGCAGCTGTTTCCCTACGGGCAGCTCGGCGGCTTGACTGATATCTACGACCAGGTGCAGGCAGGTGCAATCGAACTCGCATTCGGATCTGGCTTCCTGGGTGGCACGGTTCCCGAGTCGCAACTCTTCAGTCTCAACTTTGTTCTTACTGACGATGAAATGAAGAACACGGAAATCCTCAATGATCCCGCCTTCCGCCAGCACCCTGATCTGGTTGCCGCTTTCAATGAGCGTGATCTGCATCCGTTGGCCATTGTGCCCGAGGGCTGGCAGGTATGGAGCGCCAACAAGGCGGTTCGCACACCTGAGGACTTCGACGGCATGGCAATCCGTACCATGGATAACCGCCTGCTGCGCGAAACCTACAGCGCCTATGGCGCCGACCCGACTACCATGGAATATGGCGAGTTGTTCAGCGGCATGCAGTTAGGTCAGCTTGATGGCAACATTCAGCCGGTATTTGCCCACCAGGAAATGGACTTCTACCAGGTTCAGGATTACTTGATCTTCGCAAATCAAGCGCAGTTCATCGCGACTTTCATGGCCAATCAGGACTGGTACGAAGGGCTTGCTGAAGAGCACAAGGAAGCGGTTGACGAGACCGTTGTCGAACTCATTCCTTACATTCACGATGTTCAGACCCGTCTGAACGAGGAGCGTCTGGAAATCATCACCGAGAACAGCGATATCGAGCTGGTGTATCTCACTCCCGAGGAGCGTGAAGCCTTCCGCGAGTTGAGCCTGCCGGTGCGTGACACCTTCGCCGAAATGGTAGGTGAGCGCGGTACTCGCCTGATGAACGTGCTGATCGACCTGGTTGATGAGGAAGACGCCGGCGCAGCCGACGATTCCGCAGACCAGGACGGCTCCGACATGGCTGAGGAAGCCGAAATGGAGACCGAAGCAGCCGAAATGTAAGGCGTTATATCCGCGCTTTACGGGCCTGATTGGCGGAAGGGAATAGGAGTCGAACCTACCAGACGCGCCTTGCGCATCTCACCGGGTTTGAAATCCGGGCGCCCCACCGGGGACGATGCCCTTCCGTTGGCCGCTAGGCTAGCATAGAGAAGGCGACAGACTCAGAGTCTGTCGCTTTTTTTATGTCTGTTTGTCCTGTGCATGGTCTTTCATGCTTCGCGGTCCGCCAGTAGGATACACACACTTATTCATGTCTCCGGATGGATTATGACTGACATATCGCGCTCCGCTGTAGAAAAAGCCCTGGCCCAGTATCAGGACCCTTACCTCCAGACGGATCTGATCAATGCAGGCTGCCTGCGCAGTCTCGATATTATCGGCTCTGAAGTTCAAGCCGAGTTCGTCCTTGGCTATGCAGCTGCGGGCATCAGGAGCGGTATCGAGCAGATGCTCCAGGTGGCTGTGGAAAATCTTGAGGGCGTCAGCTCCGCACGTATCAGTGTGCGCTGTGAAATTCAGACAGCCCCTGCTCAAGGCTCCATAGCTGCTCTGGAGAATGTCAGGAACATCGTCGCTGTAGCCTCCGGGAAAGGAGGTGTGGGTAAATCTACCACTGCGGTCAATCTGGCGCTGGCGCTGGCCCGAGAGGGGGCCAGGGTGGGTATCCTGGATGCAGATATATACGGCCCCAGTATGGGGCTGATGTTAGGTCTGCCCGAGGGCACACGGCCAGAGGTCAAGGACCAGAAATTCTTTGTGCCGCCGCGAGCCCATGGCGTGCAGGTAATGTCCATGGCATTTCTGGTGGATGACAAAACCCCCATGGTCTGGCGTGGACCTATGGTCTCGGGGGCACTGATGCAGTTGTTGACGCAAACAGCCTGGGATGATTTGGATTATCTGGTAGTGGATATGCCCCCGGGTACGGGTGATATCCAGCTCACCCTGGCGCAGAAAGTGCCGGTTACTGGTGCGGTGATTGTCACCACCCCTCAGGATCTGGCTCTTCTTGATGCGAAGAAGGGCATTGAAATGTTTGCCAAGGTCAATATCCCGGTACTGGGGATTGTGGAAAATATGGCAATCCACATCTGCTCCAATTGTGGGCATGCAGAGCACTTGTTCGGTGAGGGCGGAGGTGAGCGGCTGGCCAACGATTACGGTGTTGACCT
Source organism: Halopseudomonas salina (assembly GCF_008641105.1). The sequence goes on along the minus strand of NZ_VTTI01000003.1, from coordinate 266,900 downwards.
GCTGGCCTCCATGCCACTGTCCATGATGATTCGGGAGCAGACCGATGCCGGTGCGCCTACGGTTGTTGCCGAGCCCGAGTGTCAGATCAGCATGCTCTATCAGGACATGGCCCGTCACGTCGGCGCGCGCATCGCTGAGCGCGCCAGGACGGGTGGTGCTATGCCCGACATCAGCATCAGTGATGAGTGAGTTTCCCCAGGCATGTCTGCAGGTGCCGGCGGGGCTTTTTCCCGCTGGCAATACCCGGTAACATGCGGTCTCTTTTCGGCACATCGCAGGGCACATCATGAGCATCAAGTCTGACCGTTGGATACGTCGCATGTCCCAGGAACAGGGAATGATCGAGCCCTACGTCGAGCGTCAGGTGCGTGGCGACGAGGGTAATCGAGTCATATCCTATGGGGTTTCCAGCTACGGCTACGATGTGCGCTGCTCCAACGAGTTCAAGGTGTTCACCAACATCCACTCGGCCACCGTTGATCCCAAGCATTTCGACGAGAAGAGTTTTGTCGACATCACCAGTGATGTCTGCATCATTCCGCCCAACTCCTTTGCGCTGGCACGTACTGTCGAATACTTCCGCATTCCGCGGAATGTACTGACTATTTGTCTGGGCAAGAGCACCTATGCGCGCTGTGGCATCATCGTCAACGTCACACCCCTGGAACCAGAATGGGAAGGCCATGTGACGCTGGAGTTTTCCAACACCACCACGCTGCCTGCCAAGATTTACGCCAATGAAGGCGTAGCACAGATGCTGTTTTTCGAGTCTGACGAGCCCTGTGAAGTGTCTTACCGTGACCGGGGTGGCAAGTATCAGGGGCAGCGCGGCGTCACACTGCCGCGGGCTTGACCGGCAGCATGCCGGCTTTCTCTTAATCTCGGCAATATGCATGAAGGTTGATCTGGGCATCCGTCGACGGGCTGCCGAGGCCTGAAGAAAACCAGAGCCTAAAAAAACCGGAGCCGTGTTTGCCACGATTCCGGTTAAAAGCTGAGAAGCAAACACGGCGCCCAATGGGCGCCGTACTAAATCAGAAGCTCTTTGAAGCAGACAGAGTAACGTTGGAGTCGCAAGAATCGCTATCAACGTATATTGCTGTGCACTCGTTGCCAAGGTTGGTGTCGCTGTACATCAATGCCCAATCGATACCTAGCATTGTCTTGCCCAGAGTCACAGCCCAGTCAGCATAATCTTCATCGCTGCTGGCGCCGATCGGATCCTTCGTGTCGGTGCGACCATAATGCAGACCCAGGCCGATATCGTAGGGCAATTCAAAGCCATAGCCGATGTAAGTGTAGAGCGCGCTTTGGGGCTCATAGGCGTACTTGACGCCGCCACTGAAGCCGTAGGCGTCTACGTGAGCGATCCATTCGTCAACCGCATCAATACCCTGGGGAAAAGTGTAAGTGTTCCAGGAAACCGCGTAGCTGATGTCTTCGGTGATGGCGCCACCGTATCCGACATAGTAGTCCAGCTCGATGCTGGCTCCGCCGAAATCTTCATCAGCGACGTTAGAGCCCCAGGCACCAAGGAATACGCCGCTTTCGTGGGCAAAGTCCAAGCTCGCCTGAACCGCGCCGGCACCGTTGGTCTGTGACTGGCCGCGCCAGATGTAATCAGAGGCCAGAGTGGCGGTCATGCTGGCATCGATCTCACCAATGGCAGTCTCGAAGGTTTCCGCATGGGCCATATTGGCAAAGCCGAGTGTGCTCGCAGTGGCGATGGCGGCTGTCAGTTTTTTCATCATTTTCGTGTACCCCATGTTTTATGATTGCTGTAGTGGTTCAAAATGCGTTGGCATGGGACACATAGCATTTTGCTTGCCAGGTTTTATCTTTATTATATAAATCATGTGTTTAGGTTAATATTTTGAGAATAATTCAGCACTCTACCAGTTTTGGCGGGCTGGGGTTCGCCCTAAAGTAGTGCCGCTTTCCAGCCCAGGTGATTATGCTGGTGCGTACCCCAGACTTGTCAGTTATCCAGCCACATGGGTACTAGGTCTTTGCTTCTCTGGTAGCGCTTAAGTTTGCTTGCGAGGGATTCGGGAAGGCTGGGACAGTGAGCAAAGCCGTGGCTGCGGTACAGCTGTTCAAGCCCGGGTTGGCAAAACAGCCAGATGGGTCCAGTGACTGAAGCACAGGCATTTTCAAGCAGGTGACCTGCCAGCCCCTGGCGGCGCATGCGGGGGTCCACGAACAGGCTCGTGAGCCATTGTCCATGAGCCATCGGCTGTAGACAGAGACAGGCAACTAACTGATCCGAGCGCATCGCCCACACTGTATGCTCGGGGCGTGTTTTCATCCGGCTGCCATGTAGCCGGTAAAATTTGTCTGCCAGGGGTCGCTCGGTTGGCTGCAGTACTGCGCAAGGATAACTATCGCTCGGTTCACGGCGAGCTTGATGTGCATCAAGCGGCATCACGTCCGGTCTGCCACAATGATCAGAGTGTAATCATCAAAATGGACAATCTGGAGTAAGCGCAAATGCATACGATATTGCTACCCTTTGACGGCTCGGAAAGCGCAATGCGCGCAGCTGAGTATCTGGTCGATTTTTCAGCGACACTTGGTGACGTTACCGTACATGTGGTCAATGTCCAGACAGAACCAAAACTCTTCGGCAACTACGTATCGCCGACCATGCTGGACCAGCTGAATGCGGGTGCGCTAGATCACGCGGCGGAGGTAAACGCGAAGGTGGCCGACAAATTGCGCGCCGCGAATCTGGCCGTTCAGACCCATGAAATAATGGGTGAGGTCGTCAGTGAGCTGGTTGACGCTGCCCGCAAGCTCGGCTGCACCATGATTGTGATGGGTACCCGGGGCATGGGTAGTCTCGGCAACCTGGTGTTGGGCTCCGTGGCCAGCCAGGTTGTGCATGAGACGCCGATACCGGTCTTGTTGGTCAAATAACTGGGCCGCACCCACGCTTCAGCGTTTACCCATGGACCTGCGGGTCCCCTTGGGCGCCATGCCGATTTTCTTTTCATGGCGGGCGTTGCTGCCTTTCTGGTGCCAGGGCTGAGCTGGAGCCTGCTTTGGCGCAAAGTTGGCCGGGGCGAAGGGAAACTTGAAAGCCGGGACCTCAGTCTTGGCGTGGGTCTCGATCGAATCGGTATTTTTGGCAACCGTTTGTTCGAGTGGCAGGTGCTCAGTCATGGCGCAATCCGTGATAGAAAAAAAGTGGATATAAGGGCGCGCGAGTATACCTGTTTCCCGCACATTTTCCCGATTCGTTGGAACTAATTCCGCCCCCTCCTGGTCGATTGGGTGTAAGCCAATTTATATGTGAGGTATACCATGAGCGATAAAGAAGACAAGTTGAAAGGTAAAGCCAACGAAGCTATCGGCAAAGGTAAGCAGGGCGTTGGTGAAGCAACTGACAACGAGGACCTTAAAGCTGAAGGCGATCTCCAGGAAACCAAAGGCAAGGCCCAGGGTGTGAAGGGTGAAGCCAAGGAAAAGATCAAGAAGGGCGTGGATAACGCGTAACTCGGGTCTGATAGTAGTAAGTTGCTGATCAAAGCCGGTAGTTTCCCTACCGGCTTTTTTGTGGCCATCGTTCCGCTTTTAATCCTCTGTCACGTACGGTCACAGTCGGACTCTGGTGCTGTATCAAGTTGGGCAGATGGAACTGTGGCGGTGTAAATGCTGTCACTGTGATGAATTCGTTCAAAAAACCTATTTTGCTGACGCGGTCTGAAAAGCCCGCAATCTGGCGAATGGCTTACGAGGTTTCCACATGCTTCACTCCCACTGCAAACAGCAATCATCAGCTCCTCGCGCTGATGCCATGTCTCCGATTTCGCGTCTGGCAGTCAGCCTGCTCGCAAGTGCGGGCCTGTTCTGGACGTCTGGCGTGGCAGCCGAGCAAAACACCGAGCTGGTCAATCTGATCAACGAATATCGCGATTCTGCGGCCCAGTGCGCAGGGCAAGAGATGGCCGGTACCGGTCCGTTGGCACCCAACTCGGCACTGGCTCAGGCCGATCTGTCCTCGGCTGATTGGCAGGTTGCTCTGCAAGAATCGGGCTACCAGGCTTCGGCCGCTCAGTTAGTTCAGTTGTCAGGTCCTGCTGATGCCCGACAGGCGATGACCATGATTCAGAGCCGTTTCTGTAAGGTATTGCGCAGTGGTCAATATGCCGAAATCGGTGTGTCTCGCTCTGGTAACGAGTGGCAGATAGTGCTTGCCAGCCCATTGATTTCCAGAGAATTCATGGATCGCGACTGGATGGACGTTGGGCAGGAGGTGTTGGCTGAGGTCAATCTTGCGCGTCGGGAGCCGCGCACCTGTGGCGACCAGACCTTTGCTGCGGCGAACCCACTGACCTGGGATGCTCGCCTCGCGCGGGCCGCACATGAGCACAGTGGCTACATGGCGGAGGGTGCCGTACTCAGTCACGCTGGGCCTACCGGAGAGCAGGTACAAGCGCGGGTGGATGCGGTGAACTACGAATGGCGTAAATTGGGTGAAAACGTTGCAGTGGGCCAAAGCTCGCCAAAACAGGTAGTTGAGGCCTGGCTGCACAGCCCGGGGCACTGCGCGAACATCATGAACCCCGAGTTTACGGACATGGGCGCTGCATTCGAAAGCCGGCCGCAGAGTTCTATCTACTGGACTCAGGTGTTTGCGAGCGAGCGCTAGAGCCGGAAATGTGCCCGGCCTGCAACGGCCGGGCAGCAGGATCAATCCTGACGGCTGGTCACTTCCAGCAGGTGATACCCGAACTGGGTTTTCACCGGACCTTGCACAACATTGATGGGTGCGCTGAACACCACTGTATCGAACTCCTTGACCATCTGGCCTGGTCCGAAGGTACCCAGGTCACCGCCCTGACGACCTGATGGGCAAGAGGAGTTATCTTTTGCAACCTGTGCGAAATCGGCTCCGCCTTCAATGGCGCTCTTGAGTTCGTTGCACTTGTCTTCTGTAGCCACGAGAATGTGACGTGCGCTGGCTTTGGGCATGGGTTTGTGCTCCTGTGATTGAAGGGCAGGAGGTTACCGCAATCAGCTGTCACCCGAAAGCGCTCCAGGCCACAATCCCTTCCATGCTACCGCTGAGAGTGTCATGTCCCGCGACGAGCCTATTTTGCATGCCGCCACCGAAACCTTGAGTTTCTGCCAGATTGATTACCTGAACGGTTTTACCAAAGGCACGGCCTTCAGGCTCTTCAAGGCCGGTCGCCAGCATTTGGTGGAAGGACAGGATTATTTCTATCTGCCGGCAGTACAGCATGCGGACAAGATTCAGTTGCTCAAAGCCACTGGTCAGATATATCCAACCACCGTCAATCTGGTGCTGATCACCCGTCCAGGATACGGCAAGCTTCGGCAAGGGCAGGGGTTCGCTGGTTCAGGCGCCTGAGCGATGCCTGACAAAAGGAATCACCCTAGCTGAGGGGGTATTGTCGAGGACGAAACCGGGACTCTGCAGGGACGTCAGAGTTGCCTGTAGCTCAACAGTCGAATCGAGCATCAATTGCGAAAGTCTCATACAAGCCTGGAGGGGGTTGCGAGCTCTGAGCCGCTCGCCCTCGATAACAAATGCCAGCCCCCGTAACCTTCGTCTGCTCGCGGGGGATGCGTTGTTGATCAGCTCCTCGGTCAAGGTTTTGCGCAAGTTCTCCAGCGCTTCGGGTTGTTGTTGCGCCATGGTTTGCATTTCCTCAAAGCTGGGTAATTGCATTGTGATCTTGGCCATCGTTCTATCCTCTGGGGGTGGCGACTGGCAATCGGCACGTCAACACAGGGCTGGATCAGCGCTTGGAAACGAACACCGCTGTTGCTCTGCTACAGCTAAAGACCGCATTTGCTGAAAGTAATTCAGCATGAATCAGAAAGTTGGGTCTTCCTCACGGGAATAGTCCCATGAGCTATATTCCAGGTATCAATATGCGGCGCTCACTTCGCGCCACCAGTGATCAGACTCTCAGGTGTTATCGATGGCCTATCGAATCAAGCCCCGTAAATCAGCGACTAAACAGGTGCGACGCGTGGCGTTGGAAAGGCTGCATAAGGCGCGGAAGGCGTTAATGTTGCCACCGCAAGATCGCGCTCGCGGCATACATCAGGCTCGCAAGCGACTCAAGGAGGTACGAGCCCTGATCCGACTTGTACGCAAGCCGCTTGGAGAGACGTTCAAGGAGGAGAATCGGCGTTTTCGTAACATTAATCGCAAGCTGTCTAGCATGCGTGATGCTGGCGCCCTGATTGAAATCTGGGACATTCTTGCCGATGCTGAACCGGAGCGCTTTGCCTCGCAGGAAAAGCGCGATGTGCGCCAGCGCCTGGTTGTTCGCGGCCAGGATGGTGGTCAGACGGTAGAGGAGTCGCATCAGATTCTGAATGAAGTAATCGAGGATCTGGCAAAGGCAGAGGATGCGGTTGCGGCCTGGCCAGCGAAGGGTGAGACATTTGCATTGGTCTCAGATGGGTTGAAGCGCACCACGGCGGATGGTCGCAGAGCCCTGGAAGCGGCGTGCGATTCGGTTTCCGATGACCGGCTGCATGACTGGCGCAAGCGAGTGAAAGATCACTGGTATCACACCCGGCTGCTGAAGTCCGCCTGGCCGGCAGCTCTCGATGCCCGTACGGCCATGCTCAAGGATCTCGCTGACCTGCTGGGGCAGGATCATGACCTCTCGATGTTGCAGACCATGCTGGACAAGGAGCCAACGCTGTTTGGTTCCGCGCAGCAGCGCGAGGAGTTGCTTGAAATTGCCGGCAAACGACGCGATGAGTTGCAACATAGCGCGTTCAGACTAGGTCTACGTTTATATGCCGAGTCGCCAGCGGCGTTGTGCAAACGTTGGGGACGTTATTGGAAAATTGCGCGCGCCGAAAAGACCTGAACGGGGCTTTACCTTATATTCGTTTTCCCATATATTCGGATAAACGCATATGCAGGTAGGTAAAGAGTATGGGGAACACAGTGGCAACGTCAGATGCCGGCGAGGAGCTCACGCCCACAGCGTTATTCAAATGCCTGGCTGATGATACCCGTGCACGCATGACGTTGTTGATCGCCCGTGAAGGGGAGTTATGTGTGTGTGAACTCACTTCAGCCCTGAATGAGAGCCAACCCAAAATTTCACGACACCTCGCTCAGCTGCGCACCTGTGGTGTTCTCGAGGATGAGCGGCGTGGCCAGTGGGTGTACTACCGCCTTCATTCCGACTTACCCGAATGGGTGTTGGCCATGCTGACTCCAGTCATGCAGGCCAACCAGCAGTGGCTTGAGAGTGACAGCCGCCGTCTCGCGAAGATGGCGGGCCGGCCTGGCAGGGCGGATGTATGTGGTATTCGCGGCTGCTGAAATAAACCAGATCCGTTACACCCGGAGGAGCAAACATGAGCATCAAGGTAGGCATCAATGGTTTCGGCCGCATCGGGCGTCTGGCGTTGCGTGCGGCGTGGGATTGGCCCGAGCTGGAGTTTGTGCAGATAAACGATCCTGCTGGCGACGCGGCGACACATGCACATCTGCTCAACTTTGATTCGGTCCACGGGCGCTGGCTGCATGAAGCCAGCAGCGAAGGTAATGATCTGCTGATTGATGGGCAGCGTCTCAAGCTAACGGCCAACAAGGCTATTGCCGACACCGACTGGTCAGGTTGTGATCTGGTTATTGAAGCCAGTGGCAAGATGAAAACTGTCGCTGTGCTACAGGCCTACCTGGAACAGGGGGTCAAGAGAGTAGTGGTCAGCGCTCCAGTCAAGGAGGCTGGGGCGCTGAACGTGGTGCTCGGTGTCAATGATCATCTGTTCGAGGCAGCCAAGCACCGCATTGTCACCGCCGCTTCCTGCACAACCAACTGTCTGGCCCCGGTCGTTAAGGTGATCCACGAGAACCTGACAATTCGGCATGGATCGATCACGACTATCCATGACATCACCAACACCCAGAGCATTCTCGACCAGCCACACAAGGATCTTCGCCGGGCACGTGCCTGTGGCATGAGCCTGATACCCACTTCCACTGGGTCTGCCACTGCGATTGCAGAGATTTTCCCCGAGCTCAAGGGGCGGCTCAACGGCCACGCGGTACGGGTGCCTCTGGCCAATGCGTCACTGACCGACTGCGTCTTCGAGGTCGAGCAGGCGACCACGGTGGAGGAGGTAAACGAATTGTTCAAGGCGGCCGCGGCCTCTGGCCCGCTCAAGGATATCCTCGGCTACGAGGAGCGCCCATTGGTCTCGATCGACTACCGTACGGATCCGCGTTCCTCGATTGTCGATGCGCTTTCAACCATGGTGATCAATGGTACCCAGGTGAAGATCTATGCCTGGTACGACAACGAGTGGGGCTATGCCAACCGCACGGTTGAGCTGGCCAGAATGGTAGGCAGCGCCGACTGACAGGCAGGAGCCTAGACGTGATCAAAGCATTGGCGGCATTGAGTCCGCAGGTACGTCAGTACCTGTTGGTAACAGGCAACTACTGGGCATTCACGCTGACCGACGGCGCGTTACGCATGCTTGTGGTGCTGCATTTTCATACCCTGGGTTATACGCCGCTGGAGATTGCAGCACTGTTTCTGTTCTACGAAATCTTCGGGGTGGTTACCAATCTGGTGGGCGGCTATCTGGGTGCCTGGGTAGGGCTCAACCGAACGATGAATATCGGTCTGGCCATCCAGGTGATTGCACTGCTGTTACTGACAGTGCCTACTGCCTGGCTGAGTATTCCTCTGGTCATGGGCGCCCAGGCACTGTCGGGCATAGCCAAGGATCTCAACAAGATGTCTGCCAAGAGCTCGATCAAGCTCCTGGTGCCAGGTGATCAGCAAAGCACTCTTTACAAGTGGGTAGCCATACTGACCGGCTCGAAGAACGCGCTCAAGGGTGTTGGCTTTTTTCTGGGTGGTTTATTGCTAGCGACAGCAGGGTTCCGCGGCGCAATGTTGATCATGGCTGGAGCGCTGGCGGTCATCTGGATATTCAGCGTCATCTCGCTCAAGAAAGACCTGGGCAAGGCCAGTGCCAAGCCCAAGTTTCGCGAGCTGTTGTCCAAATCCCGGGCGATCAACATTCTTTCTGCAGCCCGTATGTTTCTGTTCGGCGCGCGAGATGTCTGGTTCGTGATCGCCTTGCCTGTCTATCTGAGTACCATATTTGGCTGGAGTTTCTGGCTGGTGGGCGGCTTTATGGCCACCTGGATTATCGGTTACGGCATAGTACAGTCGGCTGCACCACTGATCACCCGCCGCAAGGATGGGCGTGTACCCGATGGGCGGGCGGCCATGCTTTGGGCGCTGATGCTCGCTGGGCTGCCTGCAGCCATTGCTCTGGGCATGGATTCACAGTGGTCAACGCAGGCAGTCATCGTCATCGGTTTGCTGGTGTTCGGAGTGCTGTTTGCGGTCAACTCCTCTTTGCACAGCTACCTGATCGTCAGCTATGCCAAGGATGACGGCGTCTCGCTGGATGTCGGCTTCTATTACATGTCCAATGCGATGGGCCGTTTGATAGGTACAGTCCTGTCGGGTTGGGTGTACCAGGCCTACGGACTGCAGGCCTGTCTTTGGGTGTCCAGCGCCTTTGTGGCGATGGCTGCCGTGATTTCCCTGGGGCTTCCCCGTGCCCACGAGCTGACGAGACCTTAGGGCGGCACTCAGAACTCCAGGCAGATCTTGCCGAAATGGGCACCGCTTTCCTGGTGGCGGAAGGCGTCGGCAATCTTGTCCAATGCAAAGCTGCGGTCGATTACCGGACGCATATCGATTCTTTCCAGCGCCCGAATCATATCCAGCTGATGCCTGCGACTGCCAACAGTTACCCCCTGAATACGAGCCTGTCGATACATCAGTTCGGCGGTGGGCACCTCGCCAATCATGCCGGTCAGCACGCCGATCAGAGCAATATGGCCGCCCACCTTGATGGCCTTTATCGATTGCGGTAGCGAACCTGGGCCGCCAACCTCGACAACGATGTCCACGCCGCGTCCACCTGTCAGCTCCCGGACGCGCGCTCCCCATTTCTTTTCGGTCTTATAGTTGAGTACATGGGAGGCGCCCATTTCCTTGAGACGGTCCATCTTCGCTCCGCAAGATGAGGTGGCAATGACCTCGGCACCCATGGCGCGAGCCATTTGCAGCGCGCAGATCGACACGCCGCCGGTGCCCTGGACCAGTACGGTGTCCCCAGCCTTGATGCCGCCATCTACAACCAGCGCGCGCCAGGCGGTCAAGCCCGCCGTGGTCAGAGTGGCCGCTTCTGCGTGGCTATAACCCCTGGGCGCCTCGGTAAACCAATGGGCCGGGGTAACGGCTACCTCTCGGGCATAGCCGTCCATTCCATCCCCAGGCACGCCGCTGGCAAAGCCGTCCATGGGGCCACCTTCCTGCCACCAGGGAAAAAAGCAAGACACTACGGCGTCACCAACCTTGAATTCTTCGACTCCCTTGCCAACCGATTCGACCACTCCGGCCCCATCTGCCATCGGGATCCGTCTGTCTGCGTTGGGGATTTTCCCGGTCACCACCAGGTAGTCGTGGAAGTTGAGCGAGCTGGCGTGAATGCGAACGCGGATTTCCCCACGGCCCGGTTGGCCAGGATCATCACGCTCCACAACCTGTAAACGTTCGAGACCGCCCGGGGATTTCAATTCAATAGCCTGCATAACGCTCTCCGCTGTTGATACGTCTGAAAACCCTAAGCCTAGCAGGCGACACAGGGACTGCTGTCAAGTTGGCCAGCCCTGGCTCAGTCCAGCGCCTGGATTCTGAATTCGCCACATTTTGCCAGGTCAGCGTCGTTACAGGGCACCTGTTTGACTATCGCTCTTAGCGCACTGCGCAGGCCCTCTTCCAGTACGGGATGATAGAAGGGCATGCGTAGCACCTGATGGACGGTGAGCCCCTCGCTGATTGCCAGGCCCAGCAGGTGCGCCATGTGTTCAGCTGCGGGCACGCACATCTCGGCACCGATCAGCACCGCGTCCTTGCCCCTGGCATATATACGCATCAGCCCCTGATTGCGTTGCGCTGCCACGGCACGGCCCTGACGAACGAAGCTCGCCTCACCGATCAGTGCATCTGCATCGAGCTCTGCAAATCGTTGCCCGACAAAGGCCACCCCCGGCTCGATAAATACCACTCCCATGGGTGTACGTCTCGGAAACGCCGTAGGCTTATCAGCCATCGCGTTGTGCGCTGCGATATAACCTTCATCGGCAGCTTCGTGGAGGATGGGCGCATGTTGGTTGACGTCTCCGGCTATATAAACCGGCAGCTCGCCTATTTGCGTTGTGGCGGGGTCAAATGGCGGCATGCCGCGCTCGTCCAGGGGTACGCCGAGGGCCGCCAGGTTGAGGCTGTCGATGTTCGGTTTGCGGCCCACGGCAACCAGTACACGGTCCACAAGAATGCTGAACGCTCCAGTATCCACGCGCACGCCGTCGCCATCGGCGTGCAAGGAAACATCCGCGCCGGTGTGAATGCTGAAGTCCTTTTCCAGCGCCTCACGCAGTGCCTTGCTTACCTCTGGATCGCTTATGCCGGCCAGGCTGGTGCTCTTGTCAAAGGCGTGTACCTCGATGCCCAGATATGCCATGGCCTGCGCCATTTCCAGCCCGATTGGCCCCAGGCCAATGACAGCCATGCGTTCAGGGAGAGTTTTCTGTTCGAAAAAGGTGTCGGTAGTCAGCACCCGGTCACCGAGTGCCTTCCAGGGGGCAGGCATGACCGGGCTGGAGCCTGTGGCCAGGATAATACGCTCGGCATGGTGTGTCTGGCCCTCTACCTCGACTGTCTGAGGCCCAAGCAACCGGGCCAGGCCTTGAATATTGCGTTTGCCCAGGGTAGCTGTCGCCTCCAGGGTGCCACTGACAAAGTGATCGCGAAGCTTCCTTACGTGCTGCAGCATGGCCGGAATGTCAGCGGCCACGTGCTGGCCCCCGCGAATGCCAACCCCGGCCAGCTTGTTGCAATCATGCAATGCCCTGGCCGACTCGATCAGTACCTTAGAGGGCATGCAACCTACGCGTGCGCAGGTTGTGCCGTAGGCGCCGGCGTTGATCATGAGTACCTTGTCAGTCTCTTTTGATACTTCGCGCAGTGCCGCGAGACCTGCTGTACCAGCCCCGATAATAATGACATCCCAATGTTCAGCCATGCGTCCTCCAGAAAAACGGTTTTCTCTATCCTAGGCGATCTGTGAATGCCAGGCACAAAAAAACCGCCAGCGGACGTGTCCGGCAGGCGGTTTGCTGAGTCCAGGTAATACTGCCCTTGGGGGCAGTACCATGGCTCAGGCGGCGAAATTACTCTTCGCCGGCCATATCATCTTCACGCTGCATCGCTTGCTTGGTGTTGTTCCAGGCTGATGAGGTAGCGTGCTTGGTATTTTCCCAAGCGCTTTCAGTGGTGTCCTTGGTGCTTTCCCAAGCCTTGTTAAGCTCTTTCTGGGTATTGTTCCACCACTCTTCGCTGTACTCTTCAAAGCCCTTCAGCTCTTCGCCAGCGGAGGTGACGTGCACGTTGTAGCTGACATCACCGAACATGGGGTTGTCATCGGTTACGCGGGCTGTGAAATCGCCGCGGTTGACGATGACGTCACGCTCGCCAATACCGAGAAATTCGTTGGTCTGGACTACGATGGAGTGCAGGCCCATGTCATTACCGAGCAGAATGTCTTCAACATTGCCGACTTCATCGCCGTTCGCGTCGAATACTTCGGCCCCGAGGAGGTCTTCTGCCGAATACAGGCCTTGGGCATGCATGTTGTGGTCATCGGCGATGGCCGAGAAACTCAGACCCATGGCGCCGGCCAGCAGTGGAATACCCAGTTTGCGCATTGTATGTGTAGTCATAATGTATCTCCTCAATTGCTTTAAAAGTGATCTTCAGCCCTGCATGGGACTGTGATCAGTGCTTGCGGTTCAACCGATATGACGGTTGAGCTGTCAAGCGTCGTTTCTCAAAACGGCATTGCTCTTCAGGAATCAGGTCAGGCTCGCAAGGAACTGTGTTGGCCCTGAAGACATGCCGGAATTCACAAAACGGCAACACTGTGACGACACCCAGTTCAAAAAATTCCATTGAATTTCATCTGCATCAATTTCATTGCAGCGAACGCCCGGCTTTTCAAAGGCTCGATAGCCAGCTGATACGGGCTTTCACGCCAGTCTCCCCGGGCTGATAAGATGGGCACATATTCATAGACCGGAATCACGAATGCGCAACGTAATTAACGTATCAGTCAGTCCCAAGGGCACCCTCGAAACCCTTTCCCAGATCGAAGTTCAGCAATTGAGCGCAGCGGGTTCAGGTAGTACTTACCGTTTGTTCCGGCAGTGCGCGTTAGCGATTCTCAATACCGGCGTCCAGATCGACAATGCCAAGGCCATTCTCGAAGCCTACGAAGATTTCGATGTCAGGATTCACCAGCAGGAGCGCGGGGTTCGGCTTGAATTGATCAACGCACCGGCGGATGCCTTTGTCGATGGCGAGATGATTGCAAGCACCCGCGAGATGCTGTTCAGCGCACTGCGCGATGTGGTTTATACCGAAAGTGAGCTGGGTAGTCCGCGCATTGACCTGACCAATTCACAGGGCATCACCGACTATGTTTTTCACCTGCTGCGCAATGCGCGGACTTTGCAGCCGGGTCTGGAGCCAAAAATGGTCGTTTGCTGGGGTGGGCACTCAATCAATACCGAGGAATACAAGTACACCAAGAAGGTAGGGCATGAGCTGGGTCTGCGCAGTCTGGATATCTGCACCGGGTGCGGTCCGGGTGTCATGAAAGGTCCCATGAAGGGCGCCGCGATTGCCCACGCCAAACAGCGGATCAACAACGGTCGCTACCTGGGGTTGACCGAACCCGGCATCATCGCCGCCGAAGCGCCCAATCCGATCGTCAACGAGCTGGTTATTCTGCCGGACATTGAGAAGCGTCTTGAAGCCTTCGTGCGCGTTGGTCACGGCATCATCATCTTCCCGGGTGGCGTGGGTACCGCAGAGGAGTTTCTCTACCTGCTGGGTATTCTGTTGCATCCGGACAACCAGTCGCTGCCATTTCCGGTTGTTCTTACCGGGCCAAAAAGCGCCGAGGCATACCTGCACCAACTGCATGCGTTTGTCGGGGCTACCCTGGGGGACCAGGCACAGCAACGCTATGAGGTTATTATTGATGATCCGGCGGCCGTCGCCCGCGCCATGGCCCAGGGCCTGCGTGAGGTTACCGACTTCAGGCGTGCGCACAATGATGCCTACCACTTCAATTGGCTACTGAAGATCGAGGAAGGATTCCAACTGCCGTTCGACCCCACACATGCCAACATGGCCAGCCTGCAGTTGCGCCGCGATTTACCCGCCCATGAGCTTGCTGCCAACTTGCGTCGTGCGTTCTCCGGCATCGTCGCGGGCAACGTCAAGGATAAGGGGATTCGCCGGATCGAGAAGCATGGCGTTTACGAGATTCATGGTGATGAATCGATTACCGAGCCGCTCGGCAAATTACTGGAAGCCTTCGTAGCGCAGCACCGCATGAAGCTGCCCGGCGCTGCCGAATATGTGCCCTGTTATCGTGTGGTCGCCTGAATAGGTGACCGGTGGTCTGGAATGACAGTTCTGCACCGGGAACACCCGACGCGCCGCAGAGTCCATCTACAGTAACCACTCAAGCGGAGAACAACCATGCAGCAGACACCAAAAGTCAATCAGGCACCGAATGTACAAGGGTTTGAACGTTTCGCATCAGTCGCCGGCGGTCTCCTATTGCTCGGCAAGGGCATACGCCGTGGAGGGCTGATGGGGATAGTCGAATTTGCCATCGGCGGGATGGTTCTTGCCAGGGGCGCCAGCGGGCAATGTGAGCTCAAAAGAGCGATGAGCGAGCTGGAGACGAAACATAGCGGGCAGAGTCATAACCAGGATATTGAGCGCTATAGCCACATGCCGATGGACTCCGAAGTGCACAGTCCGGACTTCGAGAGCGATTCTGCCACCATGCCGGATGCAACCCAGATGGGTAATGAGGCTCGCGCAGATCGTCTGTCGGGCAACAATTGATCAGTTATTGAAATGAGAATCAAAACCATTTAGAGTTCGCGTCATAGAGACTGCTGTCGGGCGCTGGTGAGTACATCCTTGCCGGCACCCTGTAGATCGAGTGACGCCATGCCCTCCACCAAAGCCAGCACACATGAAGAGATCGAGCATTTATATGCCGATAACCAGAGATGGCTGCAACGCTGGCTCTATCAGAAAATCGGCTGCTCGCAGCGGGCCTCTGATCTGTTGCAGGATACCTTTTTGCGGCTGCTCGGCCGAAACGAGGTAATCGATGCTCTTGAGCCGCGTGCCTACCTGATGACAGTGGCAAAGCGGGTTTTGATTGATCATTGGCGCCGGTCACGCATCGAACAGGCCTATCTGGATGCTCTGGCGCAAATACCGGAAGCTTACGCCCCGGACCCCCAGGAGCAGCTTGTTCTGATTGAAACACTGGTCGAGATCGACAGCATGCTTGACGGACTTCCTCCTTTGGCCAAGCGAGCCTTTCTGTTGGTGCAACTCGACGGGATGAAGCAACGGGACATCGCAGCTCTGCTGGGTATATCGATCAGTACGGTCAAACGCTATCTGGTGATGGCTGCCACGCAGTGCTATTTCTCGAGGATGACGAGCGATGACTCCGCCAGACTCGCCTAGTTCTGCAGCAGATTACAGGCCGATTGCGCCTGCGGTAGCCGAACGTGCAGTCGAGCTCTTCCTCGCCTGGCAGGACGCCGACCAGCCTGGTTCCTGCACAATAGCAATCGCGCGGTGGCGTAATGAGCACCCGGAGCACGAGCGTGCGTGGCAACAGATCGAGCGGGTCAATCTCCGATTCCAGCAAGTCGGTACCGGGTCGGTGGGCAGTGCCGCGCAGCGGGCTTTGATTGATGCGGGAGTGCCCCGCCGCAGCGTGCTCAAAGGCATGGCAATGGTCCTGCTGCTGGCGGGTGGAGGTATCTACTCGCAGCAGGAGCGGCCGTGGGAGGCATGGACTGCGGATTATCGTACCGGCATGGGCGAGCGTCACAGGGTAATACTCTCTGACGGTACCGAACTGACACTGAACAGCGAAACGGCGGTGCGGGTAGTACCGACCACCGGTGAGCTCGGTATAGAGATACTGCGTGGGGAGATTCTGATAAGCACCGGTAGTGATCGGGACACCACCAACGCGGAGCTGCCCGGCATGCAGGTGCGCGTGACTACCGACCAGGGACAGATCACGCCGATAGGGACGCGATTTTCGGTCAGGCAGTTGGCGGACAAAACCCGTGTTGGTGTCTATCGTGGTCGAGTCCGAGTCCAGCCGTTCGAGAGCGGGCACGGCAGCCTGGTCGAGAGCGGTCAGGCATTGATGTTCAATCGGCACGGTGCGCTGCTGACCCTGGCTGCCGACGAGACCGATGCGGCCTGGGCACGCGGCATGATTGTGGCGCGCAGCATGTTACTGCCCGCGTTTCTTGAGGAGTTGAGTCGATACCACCCGGGCGTGATTCGATCCGCGCCCGTCTTAAGAAATCTGAAGGTGTCGGGCACCTATCCCATTGCCGAACTCAATCCGGTGCTCGACGCGCTGGCAGCGAACCTTCCTCTACAGATCAGGCGCGTTGGCCCCTTGTGGACAACGCTGGTGCCTGCCCCAAAGAGTCTCTGACAAGAGAATAAAAATCATTTTAGATGAGCTGATTCTCATTCTCATGCGACAGGTTCAATAGAAACCCTGTTTATCACTTGAGAGGATCAGCGCATGGCGCCTGTTTTTTGTCCCCGTACCGGCCATCCATTAGATGCACGCAAAGGTCTGCTGATCGGCATGATCAGCCTTTGCGCGGCGCTGCCCCTGCAGGCGGGCGCCCAGACGCAGGGTGAGGCCTCACAGCCAGCTAGCGAAGTTGGGCAGCGGTACTTCAAAGTTCCGGCTGGTGACCTGGAGCGTGCGCTGACAGACTTCGGACAGCAGGCGGATCTGCTGCTGTCATTTCCCGCAGCTCTTACCGAAGGTCTGCAAAGCGCCGGGCTTGATGGCAATTACTCTGTTACCCAAGCGCTTGAGCGATTGCTATATGGCACCCGTATGGAAGCGGTGGCCCAGTCGGAGAATGCCTACTGGATCAAGCGTTCGACAGGGCCTGCCGACCGCTTGGCGCCTGCGGCGCTGCCACAGATGCTGGTAGTCGGACACCAGACAGATGCCGACGTGAAGGTCATTGAAAGTGACGAAATGCGCGACGCGATGCGCTCGGACCTGGCTGAAACGCTTAGTCTGCTGCCCTCGGTACGGGTCGACAATACCGCCAGCTCAAGCTTGCAGCAGGGCGATCTTAAGCCTGCCGAGCTATCCATTCGAGGTGCTGCGGCCTATCAGAACAAGATCATGCTCGACGGAGGGTCGATCGACAATCTGCTCGACCCGGCTTTGAAGGAAAGCGCCGACAACTACACCAGCGTGGCTGGCCACTCCCAGGGGCTGTTTGTTGATACCGACTTCCTCGGCCGGATAGAGGTGATCGACGTCAACGCATCTGCCAGTGAGGGCGGCTTTAGCGGCGGGGTGGTCAAGGCCGAAACTCGCGCCTACGACGGCCGGGACAGCTTTGATATCAACGTTCGAGGCACCCGTGACAGCTGGACCTCGTTCCATGTTGATAAATCCCAGGAGGGTGAATTCAGTGATGGCGCGGCACAGGCTGTCACTGGGGTACCGGGCGAATTCCAGCCGAACTTCTCCAAGAGCGAGGGCTCGGTCAATGGTGCAACCCGCTTTGGTGATATTGGCGTTTTTGCCGGCTTCAGTGAAAAGCGCTCGACCATCAGGCAGAAACAGGTTGCAGCTTTGGACTGGGATTATTTCGCCGAGACGGGCCGCATTTTCAAACCTGGCGAGGAAACCTCCCTTGATAGCCGGTCGCGCTTTGGAGTGGTACGTATGGATCTGCTGGAGCGTGACTATGAACTGAATGCCTCGCTCGCCTACAGTGATTTCAGCGAAGACAGCTTTCTGATCAATTATCGCGACTCGGATTTCGAGAGTCAGCACAACGGGCTTAATCTGAGTGTGAATTTCGCTACCGATCTGGGCGCCACGCGAATGGACCTGAACGTCAATGCTGGTATCACAGCGGACGAGCGCGAATACGCCAACAACGTGCTGAACCAGTACAAGAACACCAGTATTTACGATTCCGGCATGGTCGGCGGTTTCGGTGACCTGGCCAACGAACAGCGGACTCTTGGTGCATCTGCGAAGTTCAATACCCCTCTGACCCGCAGCCTGAACCTTGCCTACGGCGCCGAAGCCTCCTGGATCGACTACCAGCAGGACCGCGGCATCGATTTTATCGTGAACGAATACAAGCTGGACTTTACCCAGCCGCTGCCCCCACAGACCAGCCCCGGCTCCTGGGCTCCTGAAGACCAATATCAAACCTCGGAAATCATTTATCAGGCCGGCAAGCTGGATTTTTCCAACATCAATTCTGCTCTATTTACCGAGCTGGCAGGCGAGCATGACAGATTGTTCTGGCGCACCGGCACACGTCTTGAACGGGACGGCTGGCTGGGCAACACCAACTTTGCGCCGCGGCTGCTCGCAGGGATTAATCTGGGTGCAGACCATCAGTACCGCCTGGCTGCTGGTGCCAACCGCTATTACGGCAAATCCTTTCTATCCTATCGGTTACGGGAGAAAGAGCGCAGCCTGCTGATCGTCCGCGAACGCACCTCGCCGGATGATCCCTTTGAACTGGTTGATTCAGCACGTAGATGGCAATACCTGGACCTGAATACCCCCTATGACGACGAGTACAGCCTGGGTCTTTCCGGTCCCTTGCTGACAGGTCAGGCGGGGATCCAACTGGTACAACGCCGTGGTGAAGACCAGATCAGAACAGAGCGTGACAACGATCGCGATATCGAGTGGTTCGAGAATTCCGGCTCCAGTCTGACCCATCAGGTGGATCTGTTCTGGCGCTCCAGGCCGATGCACTGGATGGGCATCAACTGGGCAGTTCACAGCACCGCGTCCTGGATGGACAAGGAAACCGACTCCACCTATGGCGATGGTTCAGGCGGGTACCTGTCCACCGATGATGGAAATGAAGAGGTTATTTTCGAGGGATCGCGTATCAAGCGCCGAGACCTCCCGGCAGATGATTTTGCCACCCCGATCAGTATCAATCTCGATCTGATCAGCCATGCCCTCGATGACCGCCTGTTTGTACGCAATAGCTTGGCGTTTACCGATGGCTATCAGTCCCTGCGCCGCCTTAGCCGTGAACCTGCTACCGGGCTCTATCGATACGAAGTTGAAGAGCAGGGCAGTGCGCTGCGCTGGGATATGAGTGTGGAGTATCAGTTGATGCGTGAGGCGTCGCCCTACGTTCGCGTTGACCTGGTGAATGTGACCGACAACGACAACGTGGTGCGGGCCGAGTCCGGCGTGCAACTGTTTGGCGTTGGCCGTCAGTACTGGCTGGAAGTGGGGTATCGATTCTGATCAGGTTTCTTTCTCTAGTCTGTCTGCTGTCGGCGCTGACAACGCTGGCCTATGGCGACCCAAAGCTGGTCGATGCCTATCGTCAGGAACAGGCGCACTGGCCTCCCGCACTGATCGATCCGGGTGTTCAGGCGCAGCCCCTGGCTGCGCAGCCACAAAAGGTGGTCCATCCGCAGGGCAATCCGTTTTCGGCGGCCCGGCAGTCTCTGGGCAAGCAGCTGTTTTTCGAGCGACGCCTGTCAGCGTCGGGGCAGATTGCCTGTGCGAACTGTCATGATCCAGACCTCGGCTGGGCCGATGGACGGCGAGTGGCTATCGGTCACAACCGCATACAGGGTGAGATGAACTCTCCCGGTATTCTCAATGCTGGATTCCTTGAGCACCTGTTCTGGGACGGCCGGGCGCAGACCCTGGAACAACAGGCGCTAGCCAGTTGGACCAACCCGATAGAAATGGCAGGGGATCCGCAAAAGGCGTCGCGCAAACTGGGGGAGGTGCCAGGTTATCAGCCCCTTTTCGAGGCAGCCTTTGGTACGCCGGAGGTAAACCCCGAGCGCATAACCCAGGCTATCGCCACCTTCGTGCGGTCCATGACCATGCCCGACACCCCCTTCGACCGGTTTATGCGCGGTGACAAGCAAGCGCTGAATGATCAGGAAATTCGTGGACTACACCTGTTCAGAACCAAGGCCCGGTGCATGAACTGCCACAATGGGCCGCTGCTCAGCGACGGCCAGTTCCATCATTTGGGCACCTCATTCCACGAGATGGGCAATTTCGAGGGTCGTTACCGCGAGACAGGCAAGCCGGAGCATGTTGGGGCTTTTCGCACGCCACCCTTGCGTGGGCACAGCGCTACGGTGCCTTATATGCACAACGGCTTCGTCGCAAATCTGGATATGCTGCTGCCGCTTTACAACATGGGTTGGTGGCAGAACGCACCAACGGTGGACAAAAGCGATGATGTGCCCTTGGCGCAACTCTCACCACTGATCAAGCCACTGGAGCTTGACCAGGGCGAGCTGGCTGATCTAAAGGCATTCCTGTTGTCCCTTGATGGGGATATGCGCTACCAAAGCATGCCGGAGGAGCTTCCCGACGCACCCTGATCGTCAGGTCAGGCCTTCATGTGCTTGCCTAGCTTGTCGCGCAAAATCTCGGGGGTGTTGCCGGCAGCCTTGTCCAGATCTGCCAGTTCGCTCGGCACAAACCAGTGCAGGGTCTCCGAACTGTAGGCGTCCATTACCGCGCGAGCGACTTCGACGGCTTCGACCACGCGAAAGGGCCCGGTGGTTGGCGCGTCCCGCAGCAGTTCATCCGATGGCATGCCGGTGCGAATCAACCCCGGCAGCACGTCGGCACAGCGTACGTCGAAGCGCCGGAATTCGTTGGATAGGGCCTCGGTAAGCCCCTTGACGGCGTGCTTTGTCGCTGCGTACACCGCGATCAGCGGCATGCCCATGGTGGCGGAAGAGGAGGAGGTGGTGAAGCAGAGTGCGTTGGGTGTCGCTTTCAGCAACGGCAATGCGGTGTAGATGCCATTGAGTACTCCGACCAGATTGACCTGAATCATGCGCAGCTGGTCTTCCAGGGGCATCTCGTCGAAGAAGCCACGCATTGCGATACCGGCGTTATTGAACAGGATATCCATGCGTCCGTCTGTTGCATCCGAAAACGCGGTTACCGCTGATTCAAACTGGCCCTTGTCACTCACATCAAGCGCATGTACCAGGCAGTTGGCAGCGCCTAGCTCGGCTTGCAAGGCATCAAGACCATTCTTGTCGACATCGAAAGCGCCAACAAACCAGCCCTGCTGGTTGAAAAGCCGTGCAGTCTCGCGGCCCATGCCCGATGCTGCACCTGTGATAAAGATTGATTGTCTGCCCGCTGCCTTAGTCATGTCGCAACCTGCTATTCGTTAGTGAAGTCAGCAGGCTAGCGTGTTGGTGTCTTGTTGTCCGCTACAGTCACAGATGCTGATCAGAGAACCTTGGCGGTGGTTATGTCTGCCGCCCGGACGTCAGACAACAAAATGCCGGGCCCGTTATCGGGCCCGGCATTTAGAGGCTGTTGCCTGCTACTTAATAGGAGCAGTTGCCACGATACTCGGAGATGTCGCGATCCGACTCGTGATCCGGGCCACACAGGAACTGTCTGTAGCGCTCGTCCTGATCCAGGTGCAGCTTCATCCAGGAAACACCAAAGCGGCTCAGCACATCGTTATTCACGCCACCGCCGTTGGCACAGTAATGGCTACCGCCATCGATCTCGACAAAGGCCTTCGGCGTGCTGTCGGGAATCTCGTTGTAGAACGGCGAGGCGTGCTGCCAGACAGGCGCAATGATGTCCGATTGGCAAGCGAAGATCAGCGCAGGGGTGTGCACATCACGGAAGTTAGTGGTATCCCATGGCGCCAGCGGAATAACCGCACCCAGACGCCCTTCTTCAGCCACACGCAGGCTGCCGCCACCCCCCATGGACCAACCGACAACGCCCAGGCGGGTTTCATCGATCATGCCGTTTACCGGGCTGAAGCGCGAAGTATTACGGTCGATCAGATAGTCCAGTGCACTGTTGATCTGACGTGCACGACTTGGCGGCTGATCAAAACCGCTGTTGGTATCGATGGTCATGACAACAAAACCGTGGGAGGCGAGTTTCGGGCCCCACCACTCGATGGACGATTCAGCTGAAACAAAACCTGGGATCACAACGATCGCCGCCATGGTGCCCGTGGTGCCTGTGGGGTAGTGGATGGTTCCACCACCAAACCCGGTGGACCAGCTTGATACGTTACTGGTGCGAACCGAGTAGGGACCCGTAGAGGCCTCAAGGAAGGAGACGCTGGGGTTCGGGCCGCGCTGGAAAGGGCTTGGCTCGCCAGGCGTTGGGCCTGGGTCGGTTGGTGGAGGTGGGGTCGGATTCATCGCAAACGCGCTGGCGGAAAACATCAAGGCGCCGGCCGCCAGTAGCGACAGGGCGGACTGGGAGAAGGTTTTTGTCTTCATTGTGACTCCAGAGGGTGAGTTCTTATTAAGAGCTAGGGAGCAGCGGCTTGCTTGCAGGGCAGCACTGCCGACCGGCAATGTTTTAATACGCGCCGGTCACGCTTGGAACCCTTCTGTACTCAAAATAAGAACTCGCCCACAAAAAGAGTCATTCCACCTTTTTGGGCGATTGCGAGATACTTTCTGATGCTGTCACTTGTGCCTGATGTTACGTTGACACGATCGGTGCGGTGCGGTTGCCAGCGTAAGACTGGTGGGTACAAATGCGATTTCGTCCGGTATTTTTCGCTTCGTAAAGCGCCTTGTCCGCTCGGTTGAGGGCAGATTCGATGCTCTCGTTGCTAACGTCAACCGCCGCAATACCCAGACTGATAGTGCACTTGATGTCGCTATCTTCAACCGTCGTGCGAAGGTTCTCGATTGCCGCGCGGATGCGTTCTGCACACCCAGTTGCTTCCTCCAGAGCTGTTTCCGGTAAAAGCATGACGAATTCCTCGCCGCCAAAACGGGCAATCAGATCCTTGGAGCGACTGAATTTTTTCAGCGCCTGGGCGATGCTGACAATGACCTGATCCCCAACGCCGTGACCATGGGTGTCATTCACTTGCTTGAAATGGTCTATATCAATGACCACGACCGTGAGGGGCGTATGGCTGTTCCTGGCCAGCTCCAACAGGTAGTCTGCCTCGGAGAAGAAAAACCGGCGGTTGTACAAGCGAGTCAATGGATCGGTTGCGGCTTGTTTCTTTAGCTCATCCTGGGATGCTCTAATGTCTTCAAGAATCTTGATCCGGTAGGAGATGATGAACGCCAGGGTGAGGGCTTCAAGCATGATGCCGATGCCAACGCCATGGCTGTTCAGATAACTCGGTTCGACAAGCCCCTTGTAAAAAAGCACTGCAAAACCGTTGAACACCACGAAGAAGGTGTGCCCGACGAGGAAGTACTTCACCAGCGGATTACCCTTGCGGTACAGCGAAATGCTGACCGAAAAGGTGACCACCATCATTATCGCAGCCAGAGTACTGGCTGGCTTCAATGCCGCGGAGATATCAAACAAGCCCCAGGCCAGCACACCGATCAACACAGCCAGCAGACCCTGTAGAACTCGATGTTCAGTGGGGTAGAACTTGCGGGTTTCAAATATCGCCATCATGAACAGCATGAGAAAAATTGGCATGGTAATCAGCGAGATGTTCAGCTTGAAAACGGCAGTGCCGTACAGGTTGAAGGCGCTCGCAATCAGGCCATAGGACAGCGCAATCCAGACCAGCCCTGAAATCAGGTAAAAGGAATAAAAAATGTTCTCTTTCTTGCTTGAAGCGAAATACAGGAGGCCGTTGTAGAACACCAAGGCAAGCATCATGCCGACCAACAGTGCGATGTCGGTGTTGATGCCGATCAGGGCTCGCCTGGATGCCTCATGGTCAAACACGTCCACCGCAAACCATTGGTGGGAGAAGGAGTGACTTCGCAGATAAAGCGTAGCTTCTTCACCTGCTGAAAGGGTTAAGGGGTACACCGCAGTGCCACGGTACATCAGGCTGTCATCTGCAGCCTGATCCATGTCGAGATTCTGACTGCTTGCCAGCTCGTTATCGCGTTCTTCAAAGAAGCCGACGGATTTGAGGTGATAGGCATGGGGCAGATGAACATACAGCTCCTGTCGGACGCTCGAGGTGTTCTCCAGAATGACCTTGAACCATGTGACGCGGGCACTGGTCCCTAGTGTGGTCTTGTTGCCTGTTTCGATGAACGGCAGATCGCGCACATCGGCATATGTCAGAGACTGGGAGTCATCCACGTGGTAGCCCATCCGGAACTCGGTAAGGCTGACTTCGGGCTGGTGGATGAGGGCACGCGGCTCTGCAAGCACGCTGGGCGCGTGGAACAAGAACAGCAGTAGGAAAAAGAGTTGCTTGTAATGTAGATCCATCTACGAGCCACTTATACGTTGGAAGCACAAACATGTTAACCAAGAAGCAGTCGTAGACCAAGCAACAAACTCCCGGCCCGCGCTTGATAATGGGAAACAAAAGCTGCTGCATCGACTAACCTGACTGAGACAACCCCGATACTTCACCCGCTACAAGGTGCTTACCATGCTGGCTTTATCAGTCATTTTTCTCTTAATTGGGCTGTTTCTGCTCGGTGGCGGTATCTGGCTCGCTGTATTGGGCGGCAGCCTGTACTACCTTCTGGCAGGTGCGGCACTGATCGCGACCGGCGTTTTGATCAGAACCCGTCGCGCGGCCGCACAACTGCTCTACGCCTTGTTGCTGCTGTCTACCGCACTTTGGGCGCTATGGGAGTCCGGCTACGATTGGTGGCCGCTGGCAACCCGCCTGGGTCTGCTGTTGCTGTTGGCAATCCCCCTGTTGCTGCCCGGTAATACCTTGAGGCGCAAGCCAGCGCTGGCGCTATTTGCGGTTTGGGCGGTTACCGGCGTCATACTCCTATCAAGTCTGGCCTATGACGCTCACCGGATTGAAGGTCAGCTCAACACCGAATCGATCGTCAGCGACCCCGACCTGGGAGACACCCCAGCCAATAACTGGACCAGCTATGGTCGTAGCAATCATGGTCAGCGTTATTCGCCTATAGACCAGATAACACCGGATAACGTTGGCGAGCTGGAGCTGGCCTGGCAGTACCAGACCGGCGATCTGAAAGGGCCCCAGGACATCGGTGAAACCACCTACGAAGCTACGCCCCTGAAAATCGCTGACAGCCTGTATCTGTGCACGCCCCATAACTGGCTGGTGGCGCTGCATGCCGACACTGGCGAAGAGTTATGGGTTTACAACGCGCAGGTGCCGCTCGATAGTCAGCGGCAGCATCAGACCTGCCGCGGGGTCTCCTACCTCGCACCTGGTGCCGGTACCTCGGATGCGCCTGTTGGATCCTCCTCGCTGCGGACGGTATCGCGCGAGCCAGCCGGACCTGCGCACGAGCTGGCCAGCAAGACATGCGACGCTCAGCTGTTCCTGCCCACCTCAGATGCGCGCTTGCTGGCGCTAGATCCAGCTACCGGGGCGCGCTGCAGTAATTTCGCAGATGATGGCGAGCTGGATCTGATGCATAACATGCCTTACACCCAGTCTGGTTTTTATTACTCCACTTCACCACCGATTGTGATCGCCGGTCTGGTCATTGTCGCCGGCTCGGTCAATGACAATTACGCCATCAATGCGCCGTCTGGTGTGATTCGCGCTTACGACGCCCGGTCCGGCGAATTGCGCTGGAACTGGGATTCGGGTAATCCCGAGGATACCGCTCCGATTGCCGAAGGCGACACCTACGCTACCAGCTCGCCCAACAGCTGGGCGATTGCCAGCGCCGACGAGGACCTGGGTCTGGTGTACTTCCCGATGGGCAATCGCACGCCAGATCAGATCGGCGTATATCGCTCGCCTGCGGAAGAAAAGTACGCCAGCTCTGTGGTCGCGCTGAACCTGGAAACCGGTCAGGCTGAATGGGTGCAACAGTTTGTTCACCATGATCTCTGGGATATGGATACACCAGCACAGCCGAGCCTGGTGGATATCGAGACCGAACAGGGCCTGCAACCAGGGCTCGTGGTTCCGACCAAGCAGGGTGATGTTTACGTGCTCAATCGCGCTACCGGCGAACCTATACTGCCGATCGGCGAGGAGCCCGCCCCACAGGGAACTATCGAAGGGGACTACGCGGCGCCAACCCAGCCGGTTTCCGCTTTGAGCTTTGCCCCTTCTCCCATGCGGTCTGCGGACATGTGGGGCGCCAGCCTGCTTGACCAGATGGTCTGCCGTATCCGTTTTCAGTCGTTGCGCTACGAGGGGCGGTACACGCCCCCTTCAGTGCAGGGCACACTGGTGTATCCGGGCAACTTCGGCGTCTTCAACTGGGGCGGCATCGCCGTCGATCCCGAGCGTCAGGTGATGTTCGGGATGCCCCTGTACCTGGCATTCACCGCCAGGTTGATTCCCAGGGACGACAGTGACGCTGCCAAGGCGAGCAACAGCGGAGAGCAGGGTATCAACTCCAATGCCGGCGCCGATTATGCTGTCGAGATGCAGCCCTTCCTGTCACCGCTCGGCATTCCCTGTCAGCAGCCGCCATGGGGATACGTGGCCGGTGCCGATCTGCGTACCGGGAAAGTCCATTGGCAGCACAAGAATGGCACGGTGCAGGATATGACTCCGTTACCACTGAAGCTGAAACTCGGCGTACCGGGGATTGGTGGCCCGATCATCACTGGTGGTGGCGTAGCCTTCCTGGCCGCAACCGTGGACGACTACTTCCGCGCCTACCGGGTTACCGATGGTGAACAACTATGGGAGCAGCGCATTCCTGCTGGCGGCCAGGCCACTCCGATGACCTATCTCAACAGCCGGGGTGAGCAAATGGTGGTTCTGGTTGCAGGTGGACACGGATCGGTCGGAACTACTATTGGTGACTACGTCCTGGCTTACAAACTGGGCGGTGAAGCGGACGGGGCGAAGGAATAGCAACGTTGGAAATGCGTTCAGATAGAGCCGGCAGAATGCGATTCTGCCGGCTGCTGGTAACTTGGACTCAGCCTTGTGCCTTGAGCTTCTTCTGTTTGGCAGCCATCTTCTCGCCCAGCGTGTTCAGTTGTTCCTTGGAGAGCAATTTTTCTGCATCCACAAACATCTCGGTTTCTTCCTCCTCGATGTGATGCTCGAGCAGCTCCTTGAGGACCTTGACCCGGCCGGAAAACTGGAGTGAGTCAGGCTTGGTCTTGAGCAGGTCAGGCAGAACCAGCTTTTCCACTGCACGATGCTCTTCTACCGCTTCGTGATACATCCTTGCCTCATCCTTGCCCCCGGCAGCCTTGTAGGCCGGATAGAAGTCTTCCTCTTCCAGGGCTGTATGCACTTTCAACTCGGCCTCGATCTTGCCT
This sequence comes from Halopseudomonas salina, assembly GCF_008641105.1. The sequence continues at coordinate 239,476 of NZ_VTTI01000003.1, read as the reverse complement.
AGCAAGTCGGTACGTGTCTTGACTGCGCGCTCGGTAGTGCCGGCAATTTCGTCCAGCATTTTCAGTACTTTCTGATGGTCTTCCTTGAGCAATTCGATAGCGTTCATGGGGTAGTCCTCATTTTAGCTTGAGTCACGGTAAAAACGGCTTGTGGTAAAGCCTTGAATGCGATGAATGCGTCCGCTGGTTGGGGTCTGCTCGGTTTATCCCTGGGGAGCCGGAGACCTTGAGGCTGATTAACTTCATCAGAAAAATAGAACGGGCTAGCCATCAATAGTTCAGAAGATCGTTCGTGAAGGGGGGCGTTCTCAGGGGCTGGTGTGCACCAAGGGTAATAGCGGCACGTGCGTATCCGGTTGTGGGGTTCTTGGAGCTAAAGGATTATGTGTATCATAAAAAATACATAAAACTAAAAAGGCTTAACATGATCATAATGGGGAGCTCGAATCGTTATCGCGGTCAACCCTGGGGGTTTTTATGAGTCGGTTCAAGTCATTTGATGGAGTGGAGATTTTTTACCAGACATGGGGTCGCCAATCTGATCAACCACCTGTCGTGCTGCATCATGGCTACGTAGCCAACGCGCGGTTCAACTGGGTCATTCCCGGTATTGTGCGCCGGCTGACCGCGGCGGGCCGCTACGTGATCACCTTTGACGCCCGAGGTCATGGACGCTCTGGCAAGCCACAGGACCAGACGGGTTATGGTGAGTCACGAATGGTCAGGGATCTGTCGTGTCTCCTTGACGAGCTCGATCTGCATGAGGTCGATCTGGTTGGTTACTCTATGGGAGCAACTGTAGCCCTGCTGGCCGCGACCGGAGAGTCGCGCATCCGTCGACTGGTAGTCGGTGGCGTTGGAGGTGATGTTCTCCACCTGAACAGTCGATATCGCACCCAAGGAAAAAAAGCCTTGGCAGAAGCCATGTTGGGCAGCCGTTGGGCGATTCGCAACCCCACTCTGGCTGGCTTCCGATTGCTTGCCGACGTGGTGTGGGCAGATCGCAAGGCTATGGCAGCACAGGCTCTTGCCTTCCATTCCAAGCGTATACCCCTGGAGATGATATCCGCACCCACGCTCATTATCGCCGGCAACAGGGATCCATTTTCCAGACAACCGGGAAAGCTGCAAAAGGCGATAAACGGAGCGGAACTAAAAGTTGTCTCTGGTGATCACACCACTGTCTTGATCAGGGCGAGTTTCCAGAATGCCATCGTGGAGTTTATTGCCTAGACGCGATTGGGGGCTCGGCGACTTGCTGATCGGGCGCATTAAAGTGACCTGCATGTTCATCCAGGCTTTACATCAAACGAGGAATCCTTTTGATTGGTAGCTATGACCTGACCACAGCATTGCTGGTTCTGGCCTTGCTTACGCTTGGCATCGCGGTAGTTACCACGTTACTAGATAGACGTGTCGGTAGAGACACGGTGCTTCTCGGCGGTGGTGTGAGATCCAACAAGGAGCTGACGCAACTGGCGTTGCATGACACGCTCACCAAATTGCCGAATCGCCTGTTGCTGGAAGACCGGATTGAGCAAAGTATCGGTAAAAACAAACGTCAGAGTGGCATGTTTACCCTGATGTTCCTTGATCTGGACGGCTTCAAGTCAATTAATGATAGCTTTGGCCATCCGGTTGGCGACGAGCTTCTCAATCAGGTTGGCCGGCGCTTGACCGAAAGGCTCCGCGCCTCTGATACCGTCGCAAGGGTGGGAGGCGATGAGTTCGTGGTGCTCGCACAAGTCGATGGTCTGGAAGATGCAGCAAGCATAGCGGAATTGATCATCAGGTTGATCAGGGATCCCTTCCATGTCGGCGATCACGAATTGCGTCTCTCAACCAGCCTCGGCGTCGCGATTTACCCCTGCGACGGTTCGGATCAACAAACGCTGCTGACCAATGCTGACGCGGCGATGTATCACGCCAAATTTCATGGCAAGAATGCATTCAGCTTTTTTGATTCTTCCATGAATGCCGAAGCAGTCGATCAACTTGATCTGCTGCAGGATTTGCGGCGTGCGCTGCAGAAAGAGGAGTTCGAGCTTTACTACCAACCTAAGTTTTCCGCTAGTGGCGGGCACGTTGTGGGCGCAGAGGCCTTGGTGCGTTGGCACCATCCAACTCAGGGTCTACTTGCTCCAAGTGCATTTATCGGCCTGGCCGAGCAGTCGGGCCTGATTGTCGAGATCGACAAATGGGTATTGCAGCAAGCATGCCGGCAAATGGGTATTTGGCGCTCAGAAGGTCATACGCAATGGTGTGTCGCCGTCAACGTGTCCGCTATGCAGCTTTCACACGTCGGGTTTGTCGATAGCGTGAAATCTGCCCTGGAAACTAACGCTCTTCCGGCCGGTACCCTGATCATCGAAATCACTGAAACCGTTGTCATGGGTGAGCTTGGCGCCAGCATGCAAGTTCTGCATGCTCTGGCCGACCTGGGGGTTGATGTCTCACTGGATGCCTTCGGTTCTGGTCATTCGAGCTTGCTGCACCTCAAGGACCTGCCAGTCAAAGAGTTGAAAACAGCGCGCGGTTTTGTCAACGGTGTGCAGCATGGCCCGCGTGACCGGGCGGTTATCTCGGCGGTGGTGCAATTTGGTCAGGCCCTCGGCCTGCGTATCGTTGCAGAAGGCATCGAAACGGCAGAACAGCGATCCTATCTGGCCGCTATGAATTGTGATGTGCTCCAGGGTTACCTACTGGGTCATCCGCTGCCGGCAAAAGATTTCGTTGGCAAACTGGCTTGCTGTAAAACGGCCTGAGCCAGGGTATCTTTCCCCACACGAATAAAAAACCCCGGCAAGCCGGGGTAATGTCTAGCGCGTTACGCTTGTTATTTGTCAGGGTGCTACAGGTATCAGGCGTTCGTTGACATTGAAGGGTACATCGTAAGCCTTGGTACTATCGCCGTGAAACTCCAGCAGATACTCGGCAAGTGCATCCTGTTCACCGCCGGTGCTGGAAAAGCTCACCTGGCCTGGATCGTTATTCGCTACGTCGGCCTCCAGCAGGGATTTATGCTCGGCGTTGAGCAAACCCTTGAATGGCCAGGAGCTGCCGCAGTTGGCGGTAGCAAAGGGTGAGCCGGCCGGCGCTGCGCAGTTGGCCAGAAAGTCCAGAGCCACTACACGGAAGCTGCGATTAGGATTGCCGACTACGACGCCATCTTCAACGATGCGGTCCCAGCGAGCAGCTTCGGTGGTGGCGGTCGGGTCAACCAGCACGTCGAGGTCGATTACCCGCTGCCCATCAGTAGCCAGTCCCAGGTTGGTGTCGCCGTTGGAGCGCGCGGGTGCCGTTGGATCAAAGCTCAGACGCAGACCAGACGTATGGGTAAAGTTGCCCTTGATCATCTCCTCGGTCAGATCGTGCAGCTCGGCAGCAGTCATGGTTACCAGGGCCAGGCCATTGTTGAAGGCAAAGGCGGTCTGGATATCCAGCTGTGAAATGCCGCCCTCGGGCTTGCCGAAGTCATTGCCTGCCGGTGGCAGTAGCTGCAGATCATCAGCGGAGGTAGAGCCGGCAGGGCTGACAATACGTCCAATTGGTGCGCGAATACCGCCGCCGTTCTTCACTGATACCAGGGGTGGTGCGGTGAGGGTCATTTCCGACGCGTACCAGAGGTTGGCATCGGCTGACAGATTACCCAGGTTAGTCTCGCGGCTACGTACAAACTCGCGGCGACCATCCAGGAAGACCTCGGTTACACCAAAGGCGGTCCCATCCAGTTCGCCGAGAATGACCCGAATGACATCCGCAACGTCAGTCACATCTGCGATGGGCGTGGCGTTTTGCTGGGTCACGATGCTGTCGATGCTCGCCCAGGCACCGCTTTCACTGTTGTCGATGCTGTCGGTAATGATCACGCCCTGATCGTCGAAGTCGACCAGCAAACGGCCCAGATACTTGTAATCCGCATCGGTATTGACCAGCAGCACCGGCTCGTTGGCCGGGCTGGTAAACATCAGTGGATAATCATCGCCGGCACTATCGCCGTCACGCAGGACATCATTGTTGTTGGCCAGAATGGTGTTGGAGCCGCCACCTACAATGATATCAACGCCTTCCAGGCGAGTTGCCAGTGCACGTTCTACATCAAGGACCTGCATGTGCGAAAGCAGAATGATCTTGTTGATTTCATCATTTCGCAGCGCATCTACCTCAGCCTGAATCACCGCGGCCAGATCATCGAGACTGCCTTCGTTATTGCTCTGAAAGCCTGCAGGCGCAATGGTCAGGTTACCCGTTGAGGTAATGGATGGAAGGGTAGGGGTAACGGCTCCCACCAGGCCGATACGCTCCCCGTTCACGGTAATTACCGCCGAGGGTGCAACCTTGCCGCCAATGCTGCTTGCTTCCTGGCCTCCCGCGACCAAGAGGCCTGCGGTGGCGGGATCGGCAGCAAAATCAATATTGGACGATATGTACGGAAATTCGGCACCGCTGTAAGCGCCGTCCGGTGCGATGATGCCGGCAAAACCTGCAGGTCCGGTATCCAGGTCGTGGTTTCCGACAGCGGATACTTGTACACCAAGCTGGTTCTGGATCTGTGTTTCGCCGCGCCCCTCATCTGCTACGCCTACGACAGCGTCCATGCGCGGATCACCGCTGGCCTGGAAGATCGGGCCGGGGATGTAATTATCGCCAGAGCTTACCAGCAGGGTGTTGTCCGGCATTTCTCCCCTAAAATGGTCAACCAGCGCTGAAAAGTTATCGACATTGAACATGGCTGCCGTGCCACCGCCGTCCACGTCAGCAAAATGCAGCAGCTGGAGGGTGAAGGGGCTGGTGGAATTGTCCGGAGTGTTGTCGTCGGAATCAGAGCCATTGCAGGCTGCGAGGGTCAGGGCGGAGACCAGCAAGGCACTCCGGAAAATCAAAGGTCGCATGAACTATCCTCTTACTACGTGATACTACGAGGCGTTCAGCTTGGGCGGGTAGTGTGACCTGACAGTGATTTTTTGGTTACGGTTTGAGGAAACCCTGAGCAAGCGCTCAGGGCTGATGCCTGTAAAAGCTACAACCTACATAGTCGGCAACACAGCAATATCAACAATACCTTCGGGCAGCCCGTTCACATCACCCAGTGGCGTTGGCGCTCCAGTTTTCAGGTCGACCGTATGCAATGTCTTGCCGGTGAGCACATAGGCGGTGTTGCCGCCTTTGCCGTCACTGAGGATATCCATTGCGGCGCCATCCAGGCCTTTGGCCAGTTCACCAACGGGCTGCTGCACGCCGTCGTTTGGCGGATTCTGCAACATCAGCATGCCGCTGGTGAGATCGACGGTATACAGCTCCGTTTTCTCGGTGCCTGCGTATGAATTGGTATAGGCGCCGGCCACGACCTGTTCCGTCATATCTCCATGCGCAAAATCACTGGCATAGGCCACGGTACCGTCAGTAGCCACTTCACCGGTTTCGACGTTGACGCGGAAATTGGTGCCGTCAGCGGCGAGCAAGCGCAAGCGGTCGGCAACCGGATTGAAATCCACCACGGCGTGATCGCTGCCGGGAAGCGCTTTCTGCAACTTTGCCCCAGAGGTGGCTTTACCCGTCGCCATGTCCAGCGTGTAGAGCTGGTCAGCCCCGCCCAGGGCATAGAGAGTGCCGTTGGCTGGACGCACATCAATGCCGCGCAGATCGCTCGCGCCGTCTACGGCCATGCTGGCGGTAACCTCGAGCGCATCGGTATCTACCTTGTGCAACATGCCGTCCGCATCCAGGGCGAGCAGCTGCGCTGCGCTGGCGGTGCCTGCGGCCAATGTCAGTGACGTTGTCAGGATCAGTTTGTTGAAAGTATTCATCTGTGGTTCCTCGCATTCGTGAACGATGGGCTCAGCCCACCCGGCAAGGTGCTTTACAAGCCACCTGCCAGGTAATACCCGCGAGGAACCGTTCTGGATGTCGTCAATCGAAAATAAATTTTCCGGTAGCTCAATTGCTGGCGATCAGTACCGCTCGACCGATATACAACACCGGGCCGGTGGGTCGATCCAGCGGCGAGCCACCAGTGGGTTCGAGGGTGAGCTCGAACAACTGTCCTGCTTGTACCGCGCCGATCTGTTCCGCGCTCAACATGGTTTCCTGTCCCGGCTCGATCAGGCCCAAGGAGCGAGGGCCGTCCTGTGGATCAATCAGCGTCCAGAACTGCACGCTGCGGTCCTCGGGTATCTGATCATCGACAAGTGATTTGAGGCGCAACGCGCCATCCCCATCGATGGTAACCACCCAGCCGGGTTGAGCGCTTTCGCCCGGCTGCTGCAATACCGCGGTGTAACTGGGTCCTGGGGCCTCTGGCTTCATCACGCCGGGCAGCCAGCTCAGTAGCACCAGCAGGGCCAGCGCGCCGCTGGTCAGGCGCCAGAGTCCCAGGCTTTGCCACCAGCGAACGAAACCCTTTGGGGTAACGGCGACTGCATTTGCCGACCAGCCCAGAGTCTGCTGAATACGTTCCCACAGAACTGGCGAAGGCGCTTGCGGGGATAGCTGATCCGTCAGGTCCAGAAGATGTCGCTCCCACTCCAGCGTCATGCGAGCTGCCTCACGGTCGCTCTCGATAAGATCGCGCACTTCACTGGCTTGCGGCTCATCAAGCAGGCCCAGCACGTACTCGCCGATCAGAGCCCGACGCGGCTCAAGGTCGTGTGGAATCATGCTTGCAAACACTCCTGCAATGCGCGAAGCCCCGCGCGAATACGTCCCTTGATGGTGCCCAGCGGCGTAGTCAGCCGGCTGGCTATCTGTTCGTGGGTAAGGCCGCGGTAGAAGGCCAGAAGAATCGGGTGACGCCTGGGACGCTCCAATTGGCCAAGACAATGACGCAACTGACGACCATCGGATTGATCGCTTGCGTGCTGTTCCGCCTGAGGGCTGTCATCGGCCATCTGTTCGATAAAGCTATCATCAGTCTGGACCAGTCGGCCGCGTCCCCGCAGTTGATTGAGTGCGCGATAGCGCAAGATGCTGTAGATCCAGGCACGCCCTTGGCCCAGTGTACGATCGAAACGATGGGCATTGCTCCAGACCTTGACCAGTGCATCATGCACACAATCCTCCGCCTGGTCGCGACGCCCCAGAAGTGTAATCGCCAGTCCGAGCAGTTGCCCTGCTTCCTGTTGATACAACCGCTTGAAGGCGGCCTGGTCCCCGCGCGCGCAGGCTTCCAGTGTGCCTTCGTAATCGAAGTTGCTGTCTTCCATGCTCCGTTTCGTACTCCGTCGCTGTCTTGATCATGCAGGCTATACCCGCGAAGAGAGCACGCGGATGTGCAGGCGTTAATAAATAGGTAATTGTTCGTGTGAAAATGTTTCAGGGCCCGGCCCGGCGGCCGGGCCGAAAGATGTGGCTGTGCGGCGAATCAGCCAAAATAGTATCTGAGCATCCACACACCCATACCCATCATCATCAGGTTCTCGGTGAGTGATACGAAGCCGAGCGGCACATTGCTGCCGCCGCCTACGCAGGCGCACTTGAGTTCACGACGATCTATATACACCGCTTTGAGCACGGACGCCGCGCCGATGGTCCCGATAAACAGAGCGACTGGTATCGCTAGCCATAGCATGGCACCGGCTACCATCAAGACCCCCGCGAACAGCTCGGCAAATGGATACACGTAGGAGTAGGGCACCTTGCGCTGGGCGAGAAGATCATAATTGAGGAACATGGTTGAAAAGCTTTCGATGTCCTGCAGTTTCAACAGCGCCAGAATAGACATGCTGAATGCAATGAACAGCTCCGCTGAGCGAATGCTGAACATCCCGCCCAGCATCCATCCTACTGCCAGAGCCAACAAGGCAGACACGCCGAATACGGCCAGGACTGGCTGGTAGCTGGTCTCGTCTGGCGCTTTCACTTTTTTGCCAAAATGGCGGCGAAGCTCGTCGTACCCACCGACACGGTTTTTGCCGATGAAGGTCTGCGGCGTGGTGTCCACATCATGCCGCTCCTTGAATGCATCAGTCTCTTCGCGGGTGGTCAGCCATTTGTCTTCAACGTTATAACCAGCACGTTCGAGCATATCGACCGACTTCAGACCGAAGGGACACAGATGCTTTTTCATGACCATTCGATACACAGTGGCCTTGGCTTTGTCTGTCGAGTCGGTTGCCTTTGCCGTCGCATCAGGGGACGAATCAGGTCTTGCCGATTCTTCAGTGGTGGGTTCTGGTATTACGGGTTCCGATGACATGTGCCTCTCCTTTTCGATCTGGGCCTACTTCATCTGGCAAGCCAAGCGCTAAGAGGTTCCTTGCGAGCTCAGGCCCGCTCGCTAAACTGGGGGGCATCTCAAACAACAGGGAGGTTGCCAATGAAAACCATAGGTCTGATCGGGGGCATGAGCTGGGAGTCCAGCCAGACGTATTATCGGCTGATTAACCAGGGTGTCAGGGACCAGTTGGGTGGGCTGCATTCGGCCCGATTGGTGCTTTACAGCGTTGACTTTGCCGAGATTGAAACACTGCAACACCAGGGTGACTGGGACGCCACAGCAAAGATGCTGGGCGAGGCGGCCAGGGCGCTGGAGGGGGCAGGTGCAGACTTTCTGGTGCTGTGTACCAACACTATGCACAAGGTCGCTGCGCAAATCGAACAGGCCGTAAATATCCCCCTTGTGCATATAGCGGATGCCACTGCCGCCGTGCTCAGGCATGAAGGGATCACGTCGGTCGGCTTGCTCGGTACGCGATTCACCATGGAGCAGGCTTTCTATCGCGAGCGCCTTGAAAATCAGGGTATTCAGGTACTGGTACCGGACGAGCCCCAGCGGGAACGGGTGCATTCGGTGATTTATAACGAGTTGTGCCTGGGCCAGATCAGGGATGATTCGAAAAAGACCTATCTTGAAGTAGTGGGCTCCTTGGCGGACCGCGGCGCCCAGGGCGTCATTCTGGGCTGCACAGAGATAGGCCTGCTTATTCAGGCTGCGGACACAGCCGTTCCACTGTTCGATACCACCGCGATTCATGCCCGGCAGGCTGTCAGCTTTGCCCTAGGCGGCAAATTGCCGGAATAAGGCTGCGGCCAGAATGCCCGCTGCAATGGCGGGGAGCGGCTTTTTTACCAGCAGCATCATGATTGCGGTGGTCAGCAGCGCCAGCCGGGCAGCGTTATCGCCTTCCACCGCCAACGGAGCCAGGAGTGCGACCAGTACGGAGCCGGACACCGCGTGAATAAATTGCTTTACCCGGTAGCCGATAGGCACGAATGACATGACGTACACGCCGCCCCAGCGCGTGGCCAGGGTCACCAATGCCATTGCCAGAATGACCAGCAAGGCGCCCATTCCGCCCGTTTCGACACTCATGCTTGCCTCACCCAGAAGGTGCCCACCAGGCCACCGGCCAACGCGCCGACCACAACATGACTGTTCTCGGGCAGGTACCAGTAGGCCAGCAGCGAGCAGCCGGCGGCGACGGACCAGATAACCAGCATCCGCAGGTTCTTCTCGCCGCCAACTACCATAGCAAGCAAAAAGCAGCCCATGACCATGTCCAGACCAAAGCTCTTGGGGTCGCTGACAAGATTGCCAAAAGACGCTCCGAGCCAGGTGCCGAATATCCAGAAGCTCCAGAGTGCCAAACCTCCGCCGAATAACAGGCCCAGTCCCGGTTGCCCGCGGGTGAAGGCCTGCATCGACATCGCCCAGTTGGCATCGGAAGCGATCAACATCACGCCATAGCGCTTTGCTGGCGGCAGTTGGCTAAGCCAGGGGTAGAGCGTTGCCCCCATTAGCAGGTGCCGCGCATTAATTGCAAACACCGTGATCAGTAGCGTGAACAAGGGTACCTGGGGGCCCCACAGATCAAGGGCTGCGAACTGCGAGGCACCGGCGAAGACCAGCGTGCTCATCGCCATGATCATCGGATCACTGAGGCCGGCCTGGGTCGCCGCCAGGCCAAAAGCGGCACCGAAGGCGACCACAAATATGGAGATTGGAGCCAGCTGTTTAAAGCCATCCCATATCAATTGCCTGTCTAGCTGATGCAGCTGCCTATCGGCGCTTGCCATACATCTCCCCTGGGTTCCTTGTGCACAGCATTCTACTGTATCGCGCGCTCGATGAACCTGCTTTGGCAGGCAGCAGGGCTGTATGTGGGTTTTTCGTGCTTGATGCCTTTTTCTCAATCGGCTAGAGTCGAGCCAATTCAACGGAGATTTCCATGTCAATGCTGCCTGTACATCGTGTTACTGCCTGCCGTGCCCCGAGCATCGGTAGCGAGTTTTCGCGCGTGACATCTGTAGCTGTAGTTGGATATTTCTATTTTGGGTATTGGTTTAGCCGCATGCGCGCCTGATACCCCACAGGCGCCCGGTTCAAGGGTCGCCACCAGCAGTTTCATAACCCCGGTCGGCTTCCCGCCCGGGGTTTTTTATTGGTTGATTATTGATATTCATCTACTGCCAACGAGGCTCACATCATGTCGATTTATTGCAGCTGTAACGCTTATTCCTATCGTAACTGGCGATTTAGCGGCGCCTTGCGCGCTGCAATCCGACATCCAGACCGAACGCCAAACAGACATTGAAAAATCGTGGCGAAACAACGCCACGCAAGGAACCTAGCATGAACGCCAATCTCGCTACGCTTCACACCAGCACCCCCAGCGACCTGACGCTGATTGACAATACTCTGGTCGACCCCGCCCGCACTCCAGCTCTGCGCCGCACTGTCCCTCTGCCTACGCCAGCACAGTTGCGGGAACGTTTGCCTTGCCACCCGGCCTTGGCCCACCAGATCAACCAGCAACGTGAGGCTATCCGCGCCGTGCTCAACGGTATTGATGATCGCCTATTGGTCATTGTCGGCCCCTGTTCCCTGCATGATCCGGATTCAGCCGTCGAATACGCGCAGCGGCTCGCTGAACTAGCCCATAGAGTCGGCGATCACCTGCTGCTGGTGATGCGCACCTACGTGGAGAAGCCGCGCACGACCATTGGCTGGAAGGGGCTGATGTACGATCCGCACCTGGATAACAGCAGCGATATGGCCGAGGGTCTGGCCCTCTCACGCCGTCTTATGCTCTCCATTGCAGAGTTGGGACTGCCGGTAGCGACCGAACTGCTGCAGCCGATGGCGGCAGGCTACCTGGATGATCTGCTGGGTTGGGCAGCCATTGGTGCGCGCACCAGTGAGTCGCAGGTTCATCGGGAAATGGTCAGTGGGCTGGCGCTGCCGGTTGGCTTCAAGAACGGCACTGATGGCAGCCTGGGTATTGCCTGTGACGCCATGCGCTCTGCAGCGCATCCGCACCAGCACTTCGGTATGGACAATCACGGCCAGCCTGCCCTGATCCACACACAGGGCAATGCTGATACCCACCTGGTGTTGCGTGGCGGACATGGTGGGCCAAACTACCAGCCCTCGGCAGTTGCAGCAGCCAGGCAAACGTTGGAAAAACAGGGGCTGGCACCGCGAATAATCGTCGATTGCAGCCATGCGAACAGCAACAAGAACCCGATGCTTCAGCCGGCGGTGTTGCAGTCGGTTATTGATCAGCGCAAGGCCGGGGACAGAAGCCTGCGGGGCGTCATGCTCGAAAGTCATCTGTTTGATGGTAATCAGCCGATGGGAGCTGATCTGAAATACGGAGTATCAGTCACTGACGCCTGTATTGGCTGGGCTGGCACCGAGAGTGCGCTGCTCGATGCCGCTGAAGCGGCGCAGATCTGAATGCTCATCAGTCAAAGGCTTTTGGGCGATCTGCCTCGCGACGCAGCATCGGCCGTAACACCAGAGGTGCTAACAGGCTGGTGATCGCGGTCACCACCACTAATGCTGCGTAGAGCTGCTCGCTCAGCACCTCCAACTGCTTGCCCTGCTGGGCCACCACCATGGTGATTTCAGCGCGGGGCACCATGCTTACGGCCAGCAGCATGGCGCTACTGCGCCCGATCAAAGGCCAGGCCGAGAGGCCTACGCCGACCAGTTTGGTGCCAATGGCCACTGCAGCCAGGATCAGCCCCCAGGTCCAGCTGTCTGCCAATGCCTGCAGTTCTATCTCGCGGCCAATACCGATAAAGAAGAAGGGCGCCAGAAGTGCGTAGATGTCTTCATAATTGGCTTCGCGATTGACCGCTTCGGGATCGCGGCTGAATACCAGGCCAGCAAACAGCGCGCCCACCGCCATCGAGAAACCCAGCCAGCCGGAAATGGCTGCGATCAGCACGGCAAGGCCAAGCATGGTTTGCATAACGCCGGAGTCGGTTTCCAGGCGTCGACTCCAGTGGGTAATTGGCTTCTCCATATATTGGCTGAACAGCAGGCAGCCTGCGGCGAACAGCGTGAACTTGATGGCGTAATTCCATGCTGTGCTCCCCAGGATACTCCACACCTGGCCGTTGGCCTGTTGCAGCGTCGGGATGATCGCCAGCAATAACCCCATCAGCACCACGCCGGCAATATCATCCAATTCAGCCACATCAAGAAGCAGCCGGCCGTTGTGGGTATCCACCAGACCTTGCTCCTCCCAGGAAGCAAGGGATACCCCTACACTGGTTGCGGTCATTGCCACGCCGACAGCCAGAGAGGCGATCAGCTCGAGCCCAAGCGCATAGCGGGCGGTCACATAGCCGAGTACGGCCGCCAACGTCAGGTTGGCGATACCGATGATCGACGCTCGTGGCAGTTACCAGTGCGCCTATGACAACGATTTCAGCTGCGGAATTGTCTTCCACGATCAGTTCCTCTTTCTCTTTTAGGTCTTAGCCTAGTAACCATGCCAAGGGAGGGCAAAGCCGGGGAATTCAGGGTACAATCTTGCTTCCTTTCTGGCTCCAACGCCCCATCTCGGCCCCGCTGCCGACTGTTGCAACCGGCGCGCTTTGCCGCGCCGTGATCGGCGCCAACCCGTCGAGGTCGCTTTTGCAGGCAAACGCTCCCTCATATGTCGTCAACCGAACATGAGAGTACACATGACCGAAACATCCAAAGATGTCCCCAACACCCTGTTTATTGAAGTATCCGGATCTGGCCTGCCGGAGGTCGATGGTCTCTACGTACCGTCCGAGGCGCCACCCACCACATCCGAGTCCGGTGTTGTTTCCAGCCAGGGCTACTGGAATGGCAAGATGGCCTGGGACCGGGCCGACGGCAAGGCAGCGAGAAGTCCGGCGATTTCCTACTCCAACAGCTACAAGTCCTGGCGCATCAGCCGTCTGGATGGCCATTTGGCTTACGAGATCACCTGTGAAGACGAGTTACCCCCAACCGACCGGGAGTGGAATGTCTACAAGATGGGCGTAGCGCCCGCGCCCAAGGTCGTGATTCATCACTGTGATCCGCGTGAGCCTTGCCCGAAGCCCAATGTGGTCTTTGTGCTTGGCGGCCCCGGTGCAGGCAAGGGCACCATGTGCGAGTTGGCGGAAATTCAGCTTGGCTGGACCCACCTGTCCACCGGCGATTTGCTGCGTGCAGAGCAGCAAGCCGGGGGGCCAACAACCGAGATCATCAAGGAATACATCGCCGCCGGTAAACTGGTGCCCAACGAGATTGTTGTGCGTCTGCTCAAGGACGCCATGGAGCGCACCACCCGCACCACCGGCAAGGTCAATTTCCTGATCGATGGCTTTCCCCGCTCGCTCTCCAATCTGGAAGCCTGGTACGAGGTCTTTGGTCGCGAAGCCGAGCTGCCCGTCATGCTGTATTTCGAATGCCCGTTCCCGGTACTTGAACAGCGCATTCTGGGCCGTGCCAAATACTCGGGCCGCGCCGATGACAACGTCGAGGCAATGAAGCTGCGGTTCGATACCTTCAAGGAAGAAACCCTGCCAACCGTCGAGCTGTTCAGGTCGAAGGGCAAATGCGTGGAACTCGACACCAGCCAGGATCGCGAGGCGGTCTATGCCCTTTTGCGTGGCGAACTCGCCGCTTACACCGAGCAGCAACTGATGGACGAGCCGCTTACCGACAAGTCCGAGATGTTGCTGGGGCTGCGGCCTTACCCCCGGGATGCCTGATCACTTGCGCTGAACAGTGAAATTTATCTCCTGCACCGGTAGAATCGCGGGTTTTCCGAACCCCGACTACCGGATGTACGTATGAAGCTTCTCCACGAACTGATCCACCCCGAGCTCACCAGCCGTGAGGGCCGTATTCTCAGGCGGCATGCTGCGCGTGGCATCGTGTTGCGTGAAGACCGGATTCTGCTGCTGTTTACCGAGCGCTATAACGATTTCAGCTTGCCTGGCGGCGGTATAGACGAGGGCGAGGATATAGCCGTAGCGCTGGTTCGCGAACTGGAAGAAGAAACCGGCGCCCGTGACGTGCAGGTCAAGGAGCATTTCGGATTTATCGAGGAATACCGCCCGCACTGGAAGCCTGATTACGATCTGATGCACATGACCTCACATTTCTTTGTGTGTGACGTCGCGGCGGATCTGGTGGACTCGCGGATGGAGAGCTATGAGATTGCCAACGGCATGCGGCCCATGTGGATTTCTGTCAATGAGGCTGTGAGCCACAACCGCCAGGTAATGACCCGCCAGGAGAAATCCATGGGTCAGTCGATCCAGCGGGAAACCTTCATGCTGGAGAAGATTGCCCGCGAGCTGGTTGAGCAGTTCGATCCGGTCGCCTGATTAGCGCTACTCCCGCCCAACAGTTAACCCGTACGCGCAAAGCCGAATAGCTCTGTGAGGGGATGTGAGCGACCTTCAATATGGGCTCTCAACAAGCCCGCCCCAATCATGCTGTAACTGATTCCATTGCCGCCGTAAGCCATCGCAAATTGTACCCGCGGGCCGTACTGAGGGTGTGCGCCGAAAAAGGGCAGTCCGTCTTCGGTTTCGGCGAAGGTACCGCCCCAACTGAAGGCCGGTTGTATCTCAAGGTCAGGCAACAGCTTTTGCACTTTCTTGCACAGGCCCTTGGCCTTGCTCTGCACCCGAGCGTCGCGCCGCGCCGGAATGTCCATATCGTCATCGTCGCCACCAACCAGAAGCCTGCCATCGCCTGTGGTACGCATATACAGATAGGGCCTGGCAGACTCCCATGCCATGGTCGAGGCCAACAGACCCAGGTCCGATTCATCGATGGGGTCGGTAATAAAGGCGTAGCTACTGCGGTTTTTGGCCACCGACTTTTTCAACCAGTTCTGGGACGCATAACCCGCTGCAATCACCACATGCTGAGCCTGAATCTGCAGGCCGGCGGGCGTGCGCAGGGTCACGCCATTCTCGGAAGGGTCGATGGTGTCGATTACCGTGCGATCAAAGACTCTGCCACCGCGTTCCGCCAGCCGCAGCAAGAGCTTGGATGCCATGCGGTAGGGGTCTACACGCGCAGCCAGTTTGGTCAGGATGGCGCAGGGTGCCTTGATACCAAAGCGCTCCTTCAGCTCCTTGGCATCCAGCCACTGCGCATCGAAACCGTGTTTGACGCGCAGCTCATATTCTTCACGTAGAACCGATTTGTGACCGCGTTTGCTGGCGTAGTACAGACTCTCCTGCATGGCAAAATCCACATCGCCCAACTCTTCGGCAAGAGCGCGCAGATCAATGATGGCGTCTGCGCACGCCTGATAGGCTTGCAGTGCATGGAATTCACCGTACATCTTAGCCAGCTCGACCATGTGGGTATCGATCTCGTACTGCAGCAGTGCGGTGCTGGCCGCAGAGCTGCCCCAGGCAACATCCCGTTGCTCGACCACCACTACATCCAGGCCATTCTTACCCAGCTCATCCGCGATCAGTGATCCTGTAATTCCCGCGCCCACTACTACTACATCGCAGCTGGTATCAGCCTTGAGCTGGGGAAATTCACACATAAGGCCATTTTTGACAGCCCAGAAGGGATAACCACTTTTCAGATCCATATCGTGTCCTTTGATGGCAGCAGGCGGGGGAGTGCTTGGCGCAAAACAGTGCAGTACACGGGATAGGAGAGGATGGAGCGGTTGAAAGTTCCGGTTGGTTCCGAGCGGTTGCCGGCTGGCAGAAATAGAAACCGGCTGGCGGGCAGCCGGCGATGAGTTGCTCAACGTTTGAGGCTGATCCACGTTGCTTCAGCGCAGGCTACACGCTGGCCGTCACTGCGAAACAGGGCGCTGCCGGCATTATGTTTGCGGCCATCGTGGCTGATTGCCCAGGCCGATACGATCAGGGTTTCCCCGGCTTGTACGGACTGCTCTAGCCGGGCGCTGTAGCGCCCCAGCAAGGCCATGTCGGAGACCGGTTTGACCGCGAAGAAGCCCGGGCAATCCAGGGCGGCCCAGAGATACTCGCTGGCAACATTGCCATCGGCGTCAGCCAGATCCGCCGCGGGCTGCCAGAGTGCAGCGACCCGCTCCTGATGCTCGCATACTTCGCCGGCGAAGATGCGCAGGCCGTCCCCGGCGTCACGGTTGGTACCGCATACAAAGCAGCCTGGCAAGTCATGGCGCACGCCGACAAAGCGTTGCTGAGCTTCTTCGGCCTCCTGCAAGGATGGCGCAGCCGGGATTTCCATATCAAAGGTGTATGGACGAGCACTGGCCAGCAGTTGCTCGCCGTGCTTCAACTGTAGTCCGTCCTCATGCTGGTGCAGTTGCAGATCGGTATCCAGGGGCGGCGGCGCGTGCAGGGTCACCTGGCAAGGCTGCTCCATGTGCCTGGCGACAAGGCCGGAAACGTAGCCCCCGTTGCCGCTGTTCGGCGGCCCGCAGAAACGCCGGGCAATATGCAGTGTTGTGCTGGTCATGTTCTCTCCGGTGTACGTGTAATGCCTCATCTTACCCGCTTGATTCTCTTCGCAGCACACAGGTGCAGCAACATCCAGACTGCTGATGTTGGTGTATTTGGCCGCGGCTCAGTTTGCCTCCCGAATTCATTGAACCGCTGCTGAACAATCTGGGTCTATCTGCTAGATCAATTCACCAACCAGACAAGGAAATGTTTGAATGAACAGCCCCGCCCCCGAAAAAGCGTCTGATTCAAAGCTGAAAGCCCACATTGATGCCCTCGAAAAACAGAGCATTGATACCGCGCCAGATGCCTCGGCAAAACGATTGCACAATGGTACCGACACGCCGTTGCCACCGGCTGACCTGCACGGAAGCTACACCAATCACCGGCCCCTTCCGACACCGGGTGTTGCGGAGCGTCGCGCCTGGATCGTCGGTGGCGGTATCGCAGGCCTGTCTGCTGCCTTCTTCCTGATTCGTGACGGTCACATGCCCGCCGCCAATATCACCTTTCTCGAGGAGCAGGGCATAGAAGGTGGCTCGCTGGATGGCGCCGGCAATCCAACGGACGGCTACATCGTGCGCGGCGGCCGTGAAATGGAGATGACCTACCAGAACTTCTGGGACGTTTTCTCCGAGATACCAGCCCTGGAGCTGCCAGCGCCATTTACCGTGCTGGACGAGTACCGCATCGTCAATGATGCCGACAAGAACTGGTCAAAAGCGCGCCTGATGGAGAAACAGGGAAAAATCAAGGATTTCTCGACCATGAACCTCAGCAAACGCCAGCAGCTGGAGATCATCAAGCTGTTGCTGGCACGCAAGGAGGATCTCGATGATGTCACCGTCGAGCAATGGTTTAGCGCAGGCTTTCTGGAAACCAACTTCTACACCCTGTGGCGCACCATGTTCGCCTTCCAGAACTGGCATTCGGCACTGGAAATGAAGCTGTACATGCACCGTTTCCTGCACCTGATGGATGGCCTTAACGACATGACGTCACTGGTCTTCCCGAAGTACAACCAGTACGACAGCTTTGTCCGGCCGCTTATGAGTTGGCTCAAGGACCAGGGCGTGAATATCGAGTACGATACCATTGTCGAAAACCTGGGAATGGTTACCCAGAATGGCATCAGAACCGTCAACAGCATTCAGTGCCGTAGCAGTGATGGCAACAAGATAGTTAATGTCGCGCCCAGTGATCTGGTTTTGGTCACCACCGGCTCGATGACCGAAGACACCGTCTACGCGGATGACGACACTGCCCCACAGCTGAATGACAGAAGCCGTGCCGGTACCGGATCCGGCTGGCAACTCTGGAAGAATCTTGCAGCACAATCGGACATATTCGGCAGGCCGGAAAAGTTTTGTGGCGACATTCCACGCTCAACATGGGAGTCGGTAACGCTCACTTGCAGGCCCTCGCCATTGATGGACAAGCTCAAGGAGCTGTCGGTCAACGACCCCTATTCGGGTTTCACGGCTTCGGGCGGGATTATTACCTTTACCGACTCCGCCTGGCTGATGAGTTTTACCTGTAATCGCCAACCGCACTTTCCCGATCAGCCTGACGACGTAATAGTGCTCTGGACCTATGCCCTGTTGATGGACAAGCCCGGCGATTATGTGAAAAAGCCAATGCCCGAGTGCACCGGCAAGGAAGTGCTGGCCGAGATGTGTTATCACCTTGGCCTGATTGACCAGCTTGAGGCTATAGTTGCCGCAACCAGATCACGTATCGCACTGATGCCCTTCATTACGTCTCAATTCATGCCAAGGGCCAGGGGCGACCGCCCACAGGTGATACCCGCAGGCTGCACCAATTTGGCATGCATGGGGCAGTTTGTGGAAACCCATAACGACGTGGTTTTCACCCTGGAAAGCTCGGTAAGGACGGCCCGTATCGGTGTTTACAGTCTTCTTGGTATCAAGAAGCAGGTCCCCGACATCTACCCCGGGCAATACGATTTGCGTCGCCTGTTACGCGCTACTCGCACGCTGAACAGTGACGAGGCATTTGTGGGGGAGGGTATTCTGCGGCGTATTCTCAGTGGCACTTATTTCGAACACGTTCTCCCACTGGGCCGGAACGAGGATGCCAGCGATCTGCACAAGCCCGGGTTGTTCGAAAGTCAGCTTCAGAGCCTTCGAACTACGCTCAAGGAAAGCCAGACAGTCGACGAAGTCAAAGGCCGGGTTCAGGATCTGGTCAACAAGCTGCGGGGTCGCAACTGACTCCATAGCTGATGCTCTAGCACCCAGGCGGCTGACCCATTCCCTCGTCAGGAACTGCGGCGGACTTGCGGCGGTAAGTACTACGCGTGCTACTGTATTTGTCCACCTGCAGAGGATGGCGAATGCAAAAGCTCAAGTGGTTTGTAGCGGGTTTGGCCCTGGCAAGTTTCGGCTGTTATGGGACCAACGGCCCCGCACCGGAAGCGGTGATACCAGAGGCTACCGAGATGGCCGCGGTCAAGGAAGCTGACTGGTACAGACCGCCCTTGGGCGTGACCTGGCAGTGGCAGCTGTATGTCAGCGATGAGCATCCGTTGAATACTGACTACGATGCCGATATCTACAATATCGACCTGTTCAACACGCCCGAATCAACTATCGACTCCCTGCAGGCGGAAGGCCGCAAGGTCATCTGCTATTTTTCCGCAGGTACTTACGAGAATTACCGTGCAGACCGCTATCAGTTCAACAATAGCGACCTGGGTGATGGCGTGCGGGGCTGGCCTGCCGAGCGTTGGCTGGATATCCGCTCAAACAACGTGCGCCGGATCATGACTGAACGACTGGACCTGGCAGCGCACAAGGGCTGTGATGCCGTAGAGCCCGATAACGTGCAGGGTTATCTGGAGGGCACCGGCTTTGCTTTAACCGCCGAGGATCAACTGGCCTATAACCGCTTTATAGCCAACGAGGCGCGTCGCCGTGGGCTTGGGGTTGGCTTGAAGAACGGCCTTGAACAGATTGAAGCCCTGGTTGATTACTTTGATTTTTCAATCAACGAGCAGTGCTTCCAGTACAACGAGTGCCACAAACTGCTGGCATTTATCCAAGCTGGCAAGCCTGTGTTGAATGCGGAATACCCGGCAGAAGATAACGATTTGTCCCGGGATGATCCATCGATCGGAGCCCTGTGCGCCGCCGCTGAGGAGTTCAGGTTCAGCACGCTGGTTTTGCCGGTCGCTCTGAATGACAGCTTTCGAATCGCTTGCCCAAGCTCAACCTGATAATCACTATAAATCGCGGATTTACCGGGTCGCGGTTGAATTTGCGGCTGTCCTGTAGCAATTGCCGCCGCTGCGCTTGGCTACATACATGGCCTCGTCGGCGAGCCGCACCAGTTGCTGTTCGCTCTGGCCGTGCTCTGGATAAATGGCAATACCCAGGCTCGGGCTGCTGATCAAGGTCTGGCCCTCCAGTTGATAGGGGTTGCTCAGGGCCGCGATTATCTTGTCGGCGACCATAGCTGCATCTCCTGGCTTGGCGATGTTGTCCAGCAAGATGGCAAATTCGTCACCGCCAAGACGGCCGATCGTGTCTGAATCACGGACACATTTTCTGAGGCGCCCAGCAACCTCCTTCAGCAAGAGATCGCCTGTGGAATGGCCATAGGTGTCGTTGATCAGCTTGAAGTTATCCATATCCAGATAAAGCACGGCAAGACGCAAAGTGCCGCGCTGCGCCCTTGTCAGGGACGCCTGCAAGCGATCCAGGAATAGCGCCCGGTTGGGCAGTTCGGTCAGTTGGTCGTATTGGGCAAGAAACTCCAGGCGGGAGTGTGTGCGCTTGCGCTCAATTGCGGTCGCCACCTGGCTGGAAACGAACTGAAGCAGTTCCAGGTCCTGATCGTTGTAACGCACGTCACCCGAATAACTCTGCAGTACCAGGGCTCCGATGATCTCGGTTCCGGCTATCAGAGGCACGCCCAGCCAGTCCAGGGAATGCTTGCCCGCCACCGTGCCTATCTTTGCCAGCAGTTGCTCGGCCGTTTCGGGTGTGAGCAACAGGGCCTTGCCTGAGCGGATAACCTCAGCGCTCAGAGTTCCCGAATCCAGTGGCTGGGATGGCGGCGGTGGATCGAACTGGTCAACGTAGTATGGGAAACTGAGTTGATTGCTGGGGGCATCGTACAGCGCCACAAAGAAATTGTCGGCGGGTAGCAATTTCCCGATGACCTGATGCACTCGCGCATAGAGCATGCGCAGATCCCCCGCCGCGTGAGCAACTTCTGATATCGCATACAGCGCTGCCTGGACTGCTTCGGCGCGTTTGCGGCCGGTTATGTCCCGTGCAACGCCAACCCTTACCTGCTCGGCATCAAGCCAGCGCGCGGACCACATCACGTGCACGATGCGCCCATCTTTGTGGACGTAACGATTTTCATGGTCCTGGGAGGGGCTACCCGAATTGATCTGCTCGACCATCTTCAGCGAATGATCGCGGTCCTCGGGGTGCATCAGCTCGAAAGCCGTGCGGCCGATCATCTCCTCGGGCCGGTAGCCGAACACCTGTTCGCTGGCTGCGCTGACTGAAAGAAACCGACCCTCGATATCTACCACGCAGACAACATCGAGTAGAAGGTCGAGCAGCTTGTCGTGAGGTAGGGGAGGGGTTGTCGTCATGGCCATTACTATACTGGGACTCTTGGACGGTTCGCTAGCGCAAAGGCGCTTTTTTGAGCGTTCGCAGCCCGCGGGAGGGCCGGGCTTTGCCTTGACCAGGGGGGCTGCAGCTAACGCAGCTGGTCAATATGGAGCTCGACTATTACAGATGTAACCTGAGCTCCCGACCGGCAACACATGACTTCCCAGGCAAAAGCAGGATAATGGCGGCCAATTCGTTTCGCTCGTCATTCTGGTGCCCCCCATGGAAATCAAGGTCAACTTTCTCGACAACCTTCGACTTGAAGCCAAGTTCGATGACTTCACGGTGGTGGCCGATCAACCCATCCGTTATAAAGGTGACGGCTCAGCGCCAGGGCCTTTTGATTACTTTCTGGCCTCATCGGCCCTGTGTGCCGCCTATTTTGTAAAGCTGTACTGCGACACCCGCAACATTCCCACCGACAACATCCGCCTGTCGCAGAACAACATCGTCGATCCGGAAAATCGCTACAACCAGATCTTCAAGATCCAGGTCGAGCTGCCCGCCGATATTTCGCCCAAGGACCGCCAGGGCATCCTGCGCTCCATCGACCGCTGCACAGTGAAGAAGGTCGTGCAGACCGGCCCCGAGTTCGTGATAGAGGAAGTCGAGAACCTGGACGCCGACGCCCAGGCGCTGCTGATGCCCCTGACCGCCGAAGGCGAGGGCACCCGAGTGTTAGGCAAGGACCTGCCGCTGGAGCAGACCATCGCCAACATGTCCGGAATTCTGGCCGATCTGGGCATGAAGATCGAAATTGCCTCGTGGCGCAATATCGTCCCCAACGTCTGGTCGCTGCATATCCGTGACGCCCAGTCGCCCATGTGCTTTACCAACGGCAAGGGCGCGACCAAGGAGGCCGCGTTGGCCTCGGCGCTGGGCGAGTTTATCGAACGGCTGAACTGCAACTTCTTCTACAACGACCAGTTCTGGGGTGAAGAGATTGCCAATGCGCCCTTCGTGCATTACCCCAACGAGCGCTGGTTCAAGCCCGGTCGCAAGGATGCACTGCCCGCCGAGATACTCGACGACCACTGTCTGGAGATCTACAACCCTGACGGCGAGCTGCGTGGCTCACATCTGATCGACACCAATTCCGGCAACACCGAGCGAGGCATCTGCTCGCTGCCCTATGTGCGCCAATCAGACGGGGAGGTGGTGTATTTCCCCTCCAACCTGATCGAGAACCTGTTTCTCAGCAACGGCATGAGCGCCGGCAACACCCTGGCAGAGGCCCAGGTGCAATGCCTGTCGGAAATCTTCGAGCGCGCGGTCAAACGCGAAATCCTCGAAGGCGAGATGGCTCTGCCGGATGTGCCGCAGGAGGTGCTGGCGAAATACCCCGGCATCCTAGCCGGCATTCAAGGCCTGGAAGAGCAGGGCTTTCCGGTGCTGGTCAAGGATGCGTCCCTGGGCGGCCAGTTCCCGGTCATGTGCGTGACCCTGATGAACCCGCGCACCGGTGGTGTGTTCGCCTCCTTTGGTGCCCATCCCAGCTTTGAAGTCGCGCTGGAGCGCAGCCTTACCGAATTGCTCCAGGGTCGCAGCTTTGAGGGCCTGAACGACCTGCCCCAGCCGACCTTTGAAAGCCAGGCGGTTACCGAGCCGAACAACTTCGTTGAACACTTTATCGATTCCAGCGGCGTGGTCTCCTGGCGCTTCTTCAGCGCCAAGGCAGACTTCGAGTTTGTCGAATGGGATTTTACTGCCGAGGGCGAGCAAGCCAACGCAGAAGAGGCCGCCACCCTGTTCGGCATCCTCGAAGAGCTGGGCAAGGAGGTCTACATGGCCGTGTACGACACTCTCGGCGCCAACGCCTGCCGCATCCTGGTGCCCGGCTATTCCGAGGTGTATCCGGTCGATGACCTGATCTGGGACAACACCAACAAGGCGCTGCTGTTCCGCTCCGACATTCTCAACCTGCACAGCCTGGACGACGACAGCCTGCAGGCGCTGATCGAGCGTCTGGATGAAAGCGAGCTGGATGACTACACCGACATCAAAACTCTGATCGGCATCGAGTTTGACGACAACACCGCCTGGGGCCAGTTGACCATTCTCGAGCTGAAACTGCTGATTCACCTGGCCCTTGAGCAATTTGAAGAGGCCAAAGAGCTGGTCGAAGCCTTCCTGCAGTTCAACGACAACACCGTCGAGCGGGGCCTGTTCTACCAAGCACTGAACGTGGTGCTGGAAGTGGAGCTGGACGACGAACTGGACCTGGGCGATTACGAAATAAACTTCCGCCGCATGTTCGGCAATGAGCGAATGGAGGCGGTGCTTGGCTCTATGTACGGTAGCGTACGCTTCTATGGCCTTGAGCCCACCAGCATGAAGCTGGAAGGACTCGAGCGACACCAGCGCCTGGTGGAGAGCTACAAGAAATTACACCAAGCGCGGGCATCCGTCGTTGAGTAGGTAGTGATGTTGCCGGATCAATCGGCGTCCGCTTTCCAGGCGCCTACTGACCCAAGGAACACATCTACCCTGTCAAAACCCTGCGTCTTCAGCCAGCCCGCCGCCACACTGGCACGGGCGCCGCTGGCGCACATCACCGTGTAGGCGCGGGTGGGATCGAGATCGCGCCAATGTTTATTCAGGTGCCCAACGTAGATGTGTCGCGCAGCTTCGATTGGGTAGGCGTCTACCTCGTCGGCAGCCCGCACATCCAGCAGTGTCCAGTCGCCTGATTGCTCGGTCATGCGTGCCTTGACGCAGGCGACATCTACCAAAGACATCGATGCAAAATCC
This sequence comes from Halopseudomonas salina, assembly GCF_008641105.1. Next base: position 215,405 of record NZ_VTTI01000003.1, on the reverse strand, counting down.
TGTCCGTTGGCAACTGATCCAACCATATTGGTAAAGGCCCCGACAATATGGTCAAAGCCGGTGCGGCGCAGATGGGTAGCCGCCACGCAAGCTTCATCCATCGATTCCGATACCAGTGCGATGCGGTCGGTTTCCTGCAGAAACCAGCCGGCAAAGGCAGTGATCATGCCAGCAGGAATGCACAGGGCGCCCGGCCAGTGTGCCCCGGCAAACGCGGCAACACTGCGCGTATCGATAACGTAATCCGCACCTGCCTTTTTCAGCCCGGCAAGGTCCAAGGGTACCGGCATTGCAATGTGTGGCATGGCGCTCCCACCCTCCACATTCAAGCGCTCCATGGTGCTGAAGTAGGGCGGTAGGTAGTGGTTTTCGGCCACTTTAGTGGCGATGAACTCGTCACGATCGGTGATTTTCATCGATGGATTATTCGTGCGCTCATGGCCTATGGTAGAAAACTCGCGATCGGCCATGCCCGCGCCGCAGACCGATCCGGCCCCATGCGCTGGATATATGATGGTCTGGTCACCCAGTTTCTCCAATTTGCGCAGGCTGTCGAACAGCAGCCCGGATACCTCACGCGCACGGTCGGGGTAGAAATCAGTCCGGCCTACATCACCCACAAACAGAGCATCGCCAGTGAATACGCCTACCGCTCCCTGATCAAACTCGGAGTCGAAGAGTGCAAAGGCCAGGTGGTCGTCGGTATGGCCGGGTGTTTCCAGTACACAGATCCGTGCCGCGCCTATGTCGAAGCTATCACCCTCACGGGTCGTCTCGGCATAGCGCACCGGTGCGGCAGGATTCGGGCCGTGCCATACCTTTGCGCCGGTCAGCTCGGCCAGTACTGGTGCACCCGATATGAAGTCTTCGTTACGGTGGGTCTCGAAAATATGGGTAATCTGCATGCCGCGGGCTCGGGCACGCTGGATATAGGTGTCGCAGTCACGCTGGGGGTCGATTACCACCGCCGCGCCGTTGCTGCCGACCAGATACGACAGCTGCGACAGGCCTTCGGTTTTGATGGTTTCAATAATCACGGAATAGCCTTCTTTTGGGGATCTATCCCTCTGTGACTCGGTGTTTCTTGAATCGTTTCTGCTTTCTCTGCAAAGGCATCCACTGGAGCACGGATGCCAACTGAGCTTTACTGTGAACAGCGTTTCCCAATGTAGTAGCCACCTGTTACCCGCAGGCCGGCATAGAAGTGCATGCTGGTCTCACCAATAGAGGAGAGCGAAACATGTCCGCCAAGAAATTATTGCTGCTGGCCGGTGATTACACCGAAGATTACGAAACCATGGTGCCGTTTCAGGCCCTTACCATGCTTGGATATGAAGTGCATACCGTCTGCCCGGATAAAAAGTCAGGGGATACGGTGCGTACCGCGATTCATGATTTCGAGGGCGATCAGACCTACACCGAGAAGCCGGGCCACAACTTCGCGTTGAACTACGATTTCGACCAGGTGAAGGTCGAGGACTATGTCGGCCTCGTAGTACCCGGCGGACGTGCCCCGGAATACCTGCGCCTGAATGACCGGGTTATCGAGATTGTTCAGCAGTTCGACAAGGCGCAGAAGCCAATCGCCGCCGTTTGCCATGGCGCGCAAATCCTCGCCGCAGCGGGTATTCTCAAAGGCCGTGAATGCAGCGCCTACCCAGCCTGTGGTCCTGATGTGAAAATGGCCGGCGGTACCTATATGGATATTCCGGTGGATCAAGCTCACACTCAGGGCAATCTGGTCACAGCCCCGGCATGGCCCTCGCACCCAGCCTGGCTGGCAGCGTTTGTCAAACTGCTGGGCGCTCAGATAACGCTGTAATCGGGATAATTAATCAACAGGTGGTGGCCCCATGTGTGAGCTCTACGTCAAAGCTGATCCGATTCTGTATGAATCACGCTCCCGCTCACTGCGCATCCGCGGCGTAGTCACCACCCTGCGACTGGAAAACCAGTTCTGGCAGATTTTGCAGGAGATTGCCGAGGTTGATGGCATGACCACCAACCAGCTGATTACCAAGCTGTACGACGAGATAATGGAGCTGCGCGGCGAAGTGGTGAACTTCGCCTCGTTCCTGCGTGTCAGTTGCACCCGCTATCTGACGCAGCGCGAGGCAAGACCGGTGCCGTTGTCAGTTGTCCGATCATCAGTCGGGTAGGTCTGCCGGGTGAGCTGACACTTCAGCTCGCCTGATTGTTCTGCCGATATATAGCGCTGTACGACGCGGCCATAGCTGCCATCGGTAACCAGTTGTTGTAATACATCCGCGTAGGCCTGAACAAAGGCCAAGTCGTTTGATCTTTTGCTGAAAGCCACCTCTGCGGCATCATCGGAGACGATCACGTTAGTAGCCTTGATGCGCCCACTCAGCCCCAGATTCTGAACTTCGTAGGCCCCGGTGCGCTCGTCGGCAATCACCCCGTCGATTCGACCTCTTTCCAGCATGCGCCACAGATTCTCACGTTTGGCCAGAACGGTTACTCGTGCAGCGAAGTGGGGGTCGTCCATGACTTGCTGGAAGTCCGACCCGTAATACACCCGGATCTGAGCCCCAAGTCGAAAATCGGTATTCATAAGATCTGTGAGCCGTGTTACTGGCCACTTCGCCAGCGCTCGCTCGTGCATAAAAAGAATGTTGTGCGACACAGGTATCACGGGACCGGAAAAATACGCATATTCTTCACGCTCCGGACGAGGAAAAGTCCCCGGCAGAACATCCAGCCGGCCCAGCTCCAACTCCCTGAGCGCTCTGGCCCACGGCAACTTGCGCATCGTGACGCTGCAGCCCAGGCGTTCCAGGGCGATGCGGTTGATCTCGACATAGATGCCGGTAATTTCTCCGTCGGGCATCTGCATGCTGAACGGCGGATCATCATCCCAGCGCAGGGTCTTTTCACACTGGGCGGAGGCCAGCCCGGTCCAGCAGGCCAGCAGCAGGGCGATTACCACGTGGTGGCGGGGGCGTGCTGAGCGAATCGCTGCGGTCGTCGTCAAGATCGTCATCCGTGCAGATCTGATTGTGTTTTCACGGGCCTGGGGGTACCTGACGCTTGTGCTCGGTGGCATCGTAATACCTGACGATTATCTTCGCCGCCGCTTCATCAACCGGCTCGCCAAGCAAAAACGCATCTATCTGTTCGTAGGGCACCCCGTGGGCCTCCTCATCCGGCCTCCCAGGCTGCAGCTCCTCCAGGTCGGCGGTGGGCACTTTTCCGACCAGTTGTGCCGGCGCACCCAGTTCTGCCGCCATGTTGCGCACCTGACCCTTGGTCAGCCCGGTCAGCGGTGCCAGGTCACAGGCGCCGTCGCCAAACTTGGTGAAAAAGCCCATTACCGCCTCGGCTGCATGGTCGGTACCCACCACCAGACCATTGGTGAAGTTGGCCAAAGTGTACTGCGCGATCATGCGCGAGCGGGCCTTGACGTTACCTTTCACAAAATCATGCTTGGCAGACTCGGTCGGCTCGTCGGTAAAGCACGCCATCATTGCATCCACAGCGCCTTTGATATCGACCTTACGCAGCTGATCGGGCTTGATAAAGTCCAGCGCAGACTGGGCGTCGTGTTCATCAGCCTGTACGCCGTATGGCAAGCGCATGGCATAGAAAGTGGCGTCATAGCCATCGGCACGCAGCGACTCGACAGCCAACTGGCAAAGCCTGCCGCAGGTGGTTGAGTCGACACCGCCGCTGATCCCGAGCACCAGTGATCGCACACCAGCGCCGCGCAAGGTGTTCTTGATGAAATCAACACGTCGCTCAATCTCCTGCTGGAGAGCGACGGACCCCTTGAGGTCAGGATTTACCTGCAATGCGCCGCGAATTTCAGCGCTACGACTTGCTGCAGTGCTCATGATTGTCTCCTTGGTATCTGATACCGGGAAGCTTGAAAATTCTGATCAACCAACACCATAAACGAGGTTGAGGTGTACACCAAGAGTGAACTCGTTGCTTAGGGTGTCAAAACCGGAACCTCTCTGCGGTGCAGTTTTGGCGGATTACATCACAGCCTGAACATATTGTCGTTGGAAAGCGCAGGTCGGTATGGGAGCCTTGCTCAGCGCCAAAAGGAGTGCGTCCTCACTCTGCTGAATCACTACTTTGCGCTGTCACAACCTAATTCCGACCTTCTTGCCCAGTCCCCCCTGGAGATTCTGCATGTCACGGCATGAACCCGCCACTGTAGCCTTCGCGGCGGCAGCAGATCGCGCATCTCTGTCCCTGGGTATGAGCGCTCGCGCCCTAATGGCGATGGTAGCCGGGGTTTTGTTGGGTGCCCCCTGGTTTGACCAGGGGCTTTACTGGACCGCCTGGCTCGGCGCCGTACCGCTCCTGTTTGCACTGCGGGACGTTCGCCTGCGCTCGGCATTGTGGCTCGGATGGCTCGCAGGCACAGTTTATTACGCCATAGCCACGTACTGGATTGTCGATTTCGTTATCAATTTGCGCGGCTTCAGCTGGGCTGTTGCCGTTTTGCTGGGCATGGTCTTCTGGTGTTACGCCGGTCTGTCGATCGGTCTGTCCTGTTTGCTGTTTCGCTGGGTGGCTCGCCATTTACCCCGTTGGGAGCTGCTGAGCTTTCCGGTTTGCATGGTCGTACTCATGGAAATCTACCCGCTGCTGTTCGGCACCTATTACGCCGAGGCCCAGGCCCAGTTTTTACCGGGCCTGCAGGGCGTTTCGCTGTTGGGCATTCAGAGTATGGATATGCTCATGATGCTCGTGGGAGTCCTGGTGTTCACGCTATTGACCGGCCATGGCCGCACACAGCGCACGGGAGTCCTGTTGGCGACCAGCGTATTGGTAGCCTGGTTCGCCTACGGCTTTATTACCCTGTATGTGTGGGACCAACGCATCCTCGCTTGGGAAACCCGCAAGATCGGACTCGTGCAGCCCAACGACGCAGTTACTCTCGATGTGCCAGAGCCGCCCAGGGGATTTACCCGCGAATACCCGCCAGAGCTCGCCGCCACCCAACGCCTGGCAGCCGCCGGGGCAGAGTGGGTGGTCTGGCCGGAGGCACGATACAAGGGGTATTTTGATAAGCCCTCCGTGCGTCTGGGCTACGCCGAAGTACTCACCAGGCTGGGCATACCTCTGGTACTGCATGATGCCGAGCGCGCCTGGGCCGATGATGACTACGCCGATTACAACTCTCTGGTGCACCTGGATGCCCAAGGCGCGCAGGCAGGCGTGTATCGCAAGATGCTGAGGATGCCCCTGGGTGAGTATTTGCCGGACTTCTTCAGGCTGCCGGGCATTGGTTGGGTGACGCGGCGCTTTTTTGGAGAGTTCGTGCGCCCATTGCAGCCAGGCACGGTACACGAAGAATTTGAAATCAACGGCATGCGTATTCAGCCGAAGATCTGCTACGAAGCGGCATTCCCTCGCTTTATCGCCGAGGCGGTAGGCACGGACGCAGCGGGCAAGGTATTGCTGTTCGTCTCCCAGGACAACTGGTTTGGTGAGACAGCCCAGCCGTTTCAGCATGCCGCCATGTCCGTGGTGCGGGGCGTCGAAAACCGCGTACCGATCGTCCACCTGATCAATAACGGACCCTCCGTGGTTGCCGCACCCAATGGGCGTATCACCGCACGTACGCAGGCTTTTGCAAAATCGGAAATCGTGGCCTCCATGCCATTCTCAGAGAAACATGGCGGCAGTTTTTACAGTCGTAACCCACTGGTGCTGCAATACCTGCAGTACAGCGTATTGGGTATGCTGGTGTTGATGGTTCTGATCAGGCGCAAGGCTGACGCCGCGCAAAACGTCAAAGGAAGACAGGAATGATCCTCAAAACGATAAAGAAGTTGTTCTCAGGCACTGTATATGTGCGCATCTGCGCGGACCGCTTGCGTGTACACCATCTGGAAGACGGCGCCGTGTTTGATCAGCCGCCGTTCATCGCATTGGATACCACCAATCCACGCAAGGTGACCATCAAGGCGATCGGAGACGAGGCCCATGCCCTGCAGGCAGATAGTCGATTCACCGTCACTAATCCCTTCTCCCATCCCCGATTGCTGGTGAGTAACTTCGGTAACGCCGAGCGGGTACTTACCCACGCGATACGCGAGGTACACCAGGCACAATTCATCACCCCCAGCCCCGTCGTCATAATGCATCCGCTGGAAAAGCTCGACGGTGGGCTGACCGACATCGAGTGCCGCGTATTTCGTGAACTTGCGATGGGCGCAGGGGCGAGGGAAGTGCACCTGCATGTCGGTGATGCGCTATCGCTTACCCATTTCAACTGGGACCAGATACGCTCACCAGACCAGGGCTAAGCCGGGAAGCCTTCCCAGGAAAACAAAAAAGCCCGCCGGGAGGCGGGCTTTATTACCAACGCATGGGCATCGACCAGCGATGCCCTGGTGCGCTTTACTCCATCGACGAACGCGGTGCTACACGCTGGTCATTATTGGAGATGGTTACTTCCACGCGGCGGTTCTGGGCCCGACCGGATGCCGAACCGTTGCTGGCGACGGGGTATTGCTCGCCGTAGCCGACAACCTGCACCCGCTGGGAATCAACACCTGCACGGGTCAGCGCACGGTGCACCGACTCGGCACGGCGCTGCGACAGCTGCTGGTTGTAGGAATCGGCACCGGTACTGTCGGTATAGCCCTCAACCACCAGCTGGCGCTCGGGATTGTCATTCAGAAAACTGGCAAGCTTCTGCACGTCGCGCTGGCCCGACGGCTTGAGATCAGACTTGTCGACGTCAAACAGCACGTCACCCAGGGTAACCAGCGTACCGCGTGCGGTCTGCTTAGCCTCTAGCTCGTCCTGTAACCTGCGGATCTGCTCCTCACGTGATGCCAGTTGCTGCTCACTTGACTTCAGCTGTTGCTTGCTTGATTGCAGTTGCTGCTCACGTGAAGACAATTGAGCTTCGGCGCGCTTGGCAGCGGATTGCTCCAGCTCTACCTCGGCAGACCGCAAAGCGATGGTCTGCTCGGCCAGCTCAATGCGGCGCTTGGCTACATAAGAGAGTTGGTCGACGCGCTCCTTGTCACCTTTCTCAAAGGCCTGGCTGGCCTGATCGACAGCCTGGCCAGCGTCTTCGGTTTCCAGTGCGGCCATCTGGCTGGCGCGGGGGTCGCTTTGCAGTTGGGCATATTGCGCCTGAGCCTGCTCCAGATTGCTGTTGGGCTGTGAAGCACAGGCAGACAGGCCGATGGCCGCAGCGAGCACGGTGGAAATAGTCATTAATTTGTTCATAGTGGGTAATCCTTGGCTGAAGGCGATTGGGAAATGGACGTCTTGATCACTCGGCGCTGCGCATACCCTCTTCGCGCAGATCCTCTATCCCCTGGTTGGCGTCCTTCAGGGCCTTTTGGGTCTTGGCGGCCCGTGCCTTGCGCTCGGCAACCCGTGCATCCCACTCGGCCTGTTCGGCGAGTACGCGAGCCTTGTCATAGTCCTTTTCCTGCATTGCCATTTCGGCCTGCTTCCACTTTTCCCGTGCGGAACGCATCTCTACCGCTGAATATTCAGTAGCCTCGGCACTGACTGCGCTATTCACCGCTGATTCGGTCAGGGCGAACTGGGCAGTGGGGGGATTGCCCGCGCAACCCACTAGCAGCAGACCACCCAAAGCCACAGCTGCCAGCATGGGCAGTCGGAAATGCGATAGGGGGTTTTTGATGGTGTTCATGTTCATGATCAGTCTCCAATGGAAATCTCGCCTGACGGATCAGAACAGCGGCCGCAAGCATTTTTTTGATTCTTTTGATTCATAGCCGATCATCTGCTTCCGGGCCGGACATACAGGGATTTCTGGCAAAGGTGTAGACACTGCCTTCTGACAATCGTTCCACTTTAAAAGCAAACTAAAGGCTCCAGAATGCGCCTTTGAAGCCATACGCCTGATACAGATGGCGTAATCCCTCGCCTCCACCTCGGCCAAGGCGCCAACGGCCAGGCATAAGGTTGAAAGGGGGCTCTAGCTTCCCGGTCATTGTCGCCACAAGGTGCACCCTTGGCCTCATGCCGTTACAATTCGCTCTTTGCCCCAAACGGTTGCCGCCATGTCCCTGCCTGCCCACCACATCGAACTGCTCAGCCCGGCGCGTGATGCCGACATCGCCCGTGAGGCCATCCTGCATGGCGCCGACGCGGTGTATATCGGCGGCCCCGGTTTTGGCGCGCGGCACAACGCAGCCAACAGCGTGGCAGACATCGCAGCGCTGGTGCCCTTTGCCCATCGCTACCACGCGCGGGTCTTCGTCACGCTGAACACCATCCTGCATGACAACGAACTCGAGCCGGCGCGCCAGCTGATTCATGAGCTTTACGATGCCGGAGTCGATGCGCTGATCGTGCAGGACATGGGCATCATGGAAATGGATATTCCCCCGATCGAGATACACGCCAGCACCCAGTGCGATATCCGCACCCTGGAGAAAGCGCGTTTTCTCGGGCAGGCCGGATTCTCCCAACTGGTGCTGGCGCGCGAACTGAGCCTGCAGCAGATCCAGGCCATTCACCAGGAGGTGGACACACCGCTGGAGTTCTTTGTGCACGGTGCGCTGTGCGTGGCCTTCTCCGGCCAATGCAATATTTCCCACGCCCAGAACGGACGCAGCGCCAACCGCGGCGACTGCTCGCAAGCCTGCCGTTTGCCCTACACCCTGACCGACGAGCACGGCGGGGTGATCGCCTATGAAAAGCATCTGCTGTCGATGAAGGACAACAACCAGACCGCCAACCTGGGCGCGCTGGTTGATGCCGGCATTCGTTCGTTCAAGATCGAGGGCCGCTACAAGGATGTGGGTTATGTGAAAAACATCACCGCCTGGTATCGCCAGCAACTGGACGCGGTGCTCGCCGAACGTCCGCACCTGGCACGCGCCTCCAGCGGGCGCAGCGCCCATTTTTTCGTACCCGACCCGGACAAGACCTTTCACCGCGGCAGCACGGATTACTTCGTCAATGACCGCAAGCTGGACATCGGCGCCTTCGACACGCCGACCTTCACCGGGCTACCGGTAGGGGAGCTGCAACAGGTACGCAAGAATGATCTGCTGGTCAGCAGTCATGAGCCACTGAGCAATGGCGACGGGCTGAATGTGTTGGTCAAGCGTGAGGTCGTCGGCTTTCGGGCCAACGTGGCCGAGCTGTTAAGCCAGCACGAGGACGAAGAAGGGCAACCACGCTGGCATTACCGCATCGAACCCAACGAACTGCCTGAAGCCCTGCGCCGCGCTCGCGCCGGGCAGACACTCAGCCGCAACCTTGACCACAACTGGCAGCAGGCGCTGCAGAAAACCTCCGCCGAGCGCCGTGTCGGCCTGCACTGGACGCTTGGCGGCGATGCCCAGGCGCTGACGCTCAGCGCACGCAGTGAAGAGGGCGTAACAGTCAGCCAGATCCTGGATGGCCCATTCGAAGCCGCCCAGAACATCGAACGCGCCCGCAGCCAGATCGCCGACCTGCTGACCCAACTGGGTAATACCCAGTACCACTGCGAAGGCACAGACGTAGCGCTGGAGAACATCCCCTTCGTGCCGATCTCACGTCTCAAGGCCCTACGCCGTGCGGTCGTCGAGGAGCTGGACAGCGCGCGTCTCGCCGCCCACCCGCATGGCAGCCGCAAGGCAGTCAGCAACCCGCCGCCGGTTTATCCGGACTCGCACCTCAGCTTTCTGGCCAACGTCTACAACCACAAGGCGAGGGCCTTTTATCAGCGTTTCGGCGTTGAGCTGATTGACGCAGCTTTTGAGGCCCACGAGGAACTGGGCGAAGTACCGGTGATGATCACCAAGCACTGTCTGCGCTTCTCCTTCAACATGTGCCCGAAACAGGCCAAGGGCGTGACCGGCGTGCGCAGCAACGCCAAGCCCATGCAGCTAGTGCACGACAACGAAACCCTGACCCTGAAGTTTGACTGCAAACCCTGCGAAATGCACGTGATCGGCAAGATCAAAGGCAATATCCTGCGCCAACCCCTGCCCGGCAGCGCCGCCAATATTGTCGGAACGATCACGCCAGATCAGCGGCAAAACACCATACCGCTCAAGGCCATTTAAGAAAGGGCAACTGCAGTAACTACCCCGGGAAGGACTCCGCCATTCCCGGGTCTAACCTTAAGCATCAGCCCCCGTTCATACACAGGCGCCACCCTGGAAGCTCGAGTCTCAACCCGCTACATACTGGCTTCCAAAATGCCTTGAACATCGATCTTCTGCAGTCCTTCGTCAAAGATCGCCTTCCACTTCCGGCCCTCGGCATTATTTTTGAAGGCAATGTGCAGGTTTTTTTCCACAAGCAGTCTGTCGTTCATCTGGACAGTATTCCTGACCCTCGACACCTGCGGATTGTTTGCCAGAAGGTAGTCAAACACGTTGCTGTCGATGACCGCGACGTCAATCCGCCCGGCTGCTACTTTCAGAATATTTTGCGTATCGGCAGTAACCGTTGATGCTTCGATATCTCCGGACGCGATCATGGCGTCGATCTGCTCGGTATTTACGTAGTCCTGAACCACGCCGAGTCTGTAGCCTTTAAGATCTCCGGGATTTTCCCACTCGACCGGATTTGACGAACGCTCAACCAGGCCCAAGGGACCTGTACCCAGCGGGTCGGAGAAAACAAACTCAATTGACTCATAAAGGTATTCGGGAAAGTAACCTATGTAGCTGTCATCTTTTTTAGTCAAGGCAACGGCCCTGGACCACGGAAAGAAATCAACTTCCAGGGTGTGCCCCATAGCTTCAAGCGCCGCTTTTGCGACTGCAACCGAGGCGCCTTGGCCTTGTAACTCGGGACCGGCATAAGGAGGCCAATGCAGAGAAGTCAGTTTGAGGGTATCAGCGACTGCACTTGATGAAAGAGCCGAAAATACAGAAGCGGCAATGAGCTGTACGAGTTTGGTTTTCATTACTTGAACCTTTTGATTCCTTTCACCTGAATCATACGAGTGCTCGTTACAGTTCAATTACAGCGCGGCATACCTAGCCAGGATATCGGCAGTCAGCAAACCCGTAACTAGCTCGGCGTGGCTCATCTGGGTGGGCCTCAGTCTCTACACCAGAATCACCTTGCCTGGTATTGACAGAGCTATCCTCAAAAACTATAGCCGATATGGTAGGGACACAATCGCGGCTTAATACCAGGATACAATCTACGGTGATGATCAACTGATTTAGGCCAGGGTCGCAGGCGATTCTCCGGCCGGTATCGCTTCATTTCAGGCCAAGACAAGGTGGTTTTTGTACACCGGAAGGTTTACCTTTGAGATAAGGCATTAAGCCACTCTCAGGAGCCCATGGATGGCGCGTAAACGTAGTTCATCGTTTGAAGATGTTGTTGTCGCTCTTTCCCGTCTGCCCTGGTGGGCCAGCCTGCTCATCGGGTTCGTTAGCTGGCTGATCCTGAATCCCGTGGCCAGCAGCCCCGTAGTTGTCCCTGCCGGCGTGCAGATCAGCGACATGTCCGGCGTGATGATCAGCCAGCTATGGCACACCTTCGCCATGTTCGGCCAATACCTGATTCCCCTGGTATGCGTGTTCGGCGCCATCGGCTCCGTATTCGGCCGCCAGCGGCGCAAGAAACTCCTTAACGACGTCAAATCCGCTACCCAGCCCGGCAAGACCATTGATGGCCTCAGCTGGCCGCAGTTCGAGCTGCTGATAGGCGAGGCCTTTCGGCGCAAGGGTTACAGCATTACCGAAACCGGCGGCAAAGGTGCGGACGGTGGTATTGATCTGATCTTGCGCAAGGATGGCGAAAAGTACCTGGTGCAGTGCAAGCACTGGCGCGCGCTTAAGGTGGGCTTGCCCGTGGTGCGCGAATTCTTCGGCGCCATGGCAGCCGAAGGCGCAGCCGGTGGCTATGTGGTGACCTCAGGCCAGTTCACCAAAGAAGCCAAAGCCTTCGCTAGCGGCCGGAATATCGAGTTGATTGACGGCGTAGCGCTCAAGAGCTGGATAGCGCAGCAGCACACGATCAGAACACCAACCGTAGAAATAAAGCCCCCGCCAGTAGCGCCTGCCATGACACCCGTCACCAACACAGAGCCATTGTGCCCAGTGTGCAGCGCGGCCATGGTTAGGCGACTGGCCAAGCGGGGAGCAAATGCGGGTAACGCCTTTTGGGGCTGTTCAAAGTATCCACGGTGTACAGGTACGGTAAGCGGTTGATGTCTGACGTGCGAGTGAAGGAGGGCAGCTATGTACTCTGATTGGGATGACGCACCGGATCGCATTAGACGGCGCAGGGGAGATAAGCCCCCACGTATCGCTTTGTGGTTCATGGTTATGGCCGTGCTGGCCGCTGGTGTTGCGTATGCAGCGTTCAAGCCCACTCCGCCGCAAACAACCGTGCAGACTGCAACCGCGCCCTCCGCTGCATCGATCGACACCCGTCAAACCCGGTTGGTGAATCCACCTCCGGTCACCACTCAGCAAACCAGCGCGCCACAAGCATCTATTGAGTGGACCGACGACGACTACGATCGGCAGGTAGAGCAGATGTACCGCGACAGCCTCGATGAAAATGCTGAGGCCCCGCTGAATTCAAAGCAGACGGTTTTCAACGATTCGAACTACGTTCCTGCCACGCAGGTGAATACCATCGCTATGCGCAAACCCATCGCCTACGAGGCTCCTAAGGAGGAGGGAAAAATCCATTTTGGTGGGATCAAGCATGAAACGCCTACGTGTTACGCCCCGGCAGGTAGTATCGAATGCAGGCGGTTCAAGGCACTGATGAAAAAGGCTCATAACCGACTCTGCCATAGCAGTAGTAACTGGAACTCACCGGCGTGCCGGAGGGCTGCTGCTTATAACCCGGCGGAGTGAGATCCAGCTTCGATGTCGGCTTTAACGGGCCGGACTTCAGTTCGAGACGGAAAATCAGCTAGGTCAGCAAATGAGCGGAATATCTAATTCTCATCTGACCCCAATTACGCGCAAATTATGTAGAATATAAAAGCCATGGCTATGCTGTACAGAAATTAGATGACATTGCAATTGATGAGTAGAATTTTATGCGGCTAAATAACCTTGGGTTGTATGAACTATTTCTGGAAAAGGGTATTTCAAGCCTATTCCACGCGAACACGATAGCAACCTCCCTGACCTATATTGCAAAAAATGGCTTGCTTTCGAGGAAATACGTTGAAGAAAAAGGCCTATATCAGACACCACAAGAATCCGACAATATAGACAAAAAGCATGATGTATTCGATGATATTTTTTTAGATACAGTAGACCTGCATCGGCACTTCGGGCGGCAGAATCACTACGGTCCTTCTTTATTTAGACTTGATCTGGATCTGTTGTTAGATGAAGAGCTGCAAGTATGGGTTACTAAAAATAACCCAGTTTATTGGAGTGGTCTTACAGATAATGCTCAAAAATATTTTGGAGATGTAGAAGAGTTGGCGCTAGAGTGGGACAAGTATGAAAGACATCGAAAAATGGTAACAATTAGGCGGCTTGGGCGCCCCCTGTCATTTGATTACCTAAGAGATATAACTGTAGATGATCCCCGTTTATCGATTGACACCAATCTCAACTTGGGGCAGGAGTCATTAAAGGCTATGAATGAAGCGGTGCAAACTTGGGGTCTTGGAAGGTGTCCAGTTATAGCGAGAGAATGTGGGTCATGTTTTTGTTCCGAGAATTATGCAAGGCAAGTTGGCATACCTGAGTTGATTCAGAAATTTATCCCACGCACTTTCTAGATAAGAGTGGGATGAGAGAGTTTTAATAAAGCTATTTATTGGATTATAAGGAAATGGACAAAGCTTGTTTGTGTTGAGGCAGTCAAAGCACCCCATACAAGCGCTAATATTAAAAAGGATGTGTTTATGCTTAATTGGAAAGAATTGTTAAATCAAGGCCGTCGAAAAGATCGACTCAAAGAAGTGCCTAGCAGGGGGCTGGCTTCTCCCAATGGTAGGTATGAAATAGAAAGGGATTATGATCGGATCCTGTTCTCTGCCCCTATTAGGCGTTTGGCTGACAAAACTCAGGTTTTCCCCTTAGATAAAAATGACAGCGTGAGGACACGGCTTACTCATTCTCACGAAGTTTCGACTTTGGCTCGGAGCATTGGGCTACGGTTGGCGTACGAGCAATACGACCACTTCAGAGACGCTGGTTGCCCAGAGTTTGTTCAAAGAAGCGTGCCCGCTATTTTGGCTGCAATAGGGTTAGTACACGATCTGGGCAATCCGCCTTTTGGGCACCAAGGCGAATATTCAATTCAGAGCTGGTTTTCAAAAAATAAGGGAAAAATTTTCGATACCGAATCGGAGGCTTTGGACTTTCTAAAGTTTGATGGCAATGCTCAAACCGTGCGTTTGGTTACTAAGTTACAAATTTTAAATGATGAATACGGTTTGAATCTAACTTATGCTACGTTGGGTGCTTTAATAAAATATCCAGTGCCAGCCACCTCGACCGACTCCGAAAGGTGGAAAAAACAAGGCTATTTCGATTCAGAAAAAGATATGGTGCAGGAAGTATGGGAGGCTACGGGCCTGTCGGAGGGGGTCAGGCATCCTCTGACATATATAATGGAGGCTTGTGACGATATCGCATACTCTGTGCTTGATGCTGAAGATACGGTTAAAAAAGGGCTAGCATCATACTACGACCTGATTCGGTATTTGGAAAAAAATTGCGCTGCTGATGAAACAGTCGCAAGCGTTATCGAACACTCGAGGCGGAAGAATAAAGAGTTCGAAGATAGTTCATTAAGTCCGCAGGAGCTCAATGATTGCTCAATGCAGATGTTTAGGGTAAATGCAATAACGAGTATGGTTGGTTCCGTCGTTAAAGGCTTTTCGGAAAATATTGGCGATTTAATGGTTGGTGAGCCCCTTTACAAAGGGCTTATTGGTGTATCTGATTCTAAAATATTATGTCAAACGCTTAAAAAATTTGATCTAGAGTATGGTTTTAGACATAAAAGCGTTTTAGAGCTTGAGCTAAAAGGGCATAATTATATACATGAAGCTATGGATATGCTTTGGGTTGGTATAAGAGGTAATCTAAATTCTACGGGTTATTCCATTACGCCATTTGGGCGTTACGCTTTTTCTAGAATTTCTGAAAGCTATCGACGTGTTTTTTTGGATTGTAATAATTCATTTTCTGTTAATTACAAGGAGGCGCAGCTCTTAGCTGATGCTATTTCGGGTATGACTGATAGCTACCTAATTGCATTACATTCGGAGCTTAAACCTTTATATGATCGACATTGCTACGAGTTCGGAGATACTGCGGAAGCGCGTCCAGCGGATATTTGAATCATCAAGATTCACCGAGGTTAGCTGCTTTATTGGCGAGTTGTCCCATGTGGGGGAGGTGCTTGTATTTGGCGGTTTGTTGCGTGATGTGGCGATGTTTGGTATTAAAGAATTTTACTCTGACGTAGATCTTGTGGTCGAGTGCGAGCAAGAAAGTTTGGATGTGTTTTTTCAGTCGATTCCTAATGCGTATAGAAATAAATTTGGTGGCTACCGTTTTCAGATAGGTGGCTGGGATGTCGACGTATGGTCTGTTCGTGAAACTTGGGCCTTCAAGAAAGGATTAGTAAATTTTATTGATCGAAGAAGTCTGTTGAAAACTACAGTTTCTAATTGGGATGCTATCTTATATTCTTTCAAGAGTAGGAAGATTTTTGTAAATAGTGGCTATTTTGAGGAGCTAAAGCACGGAAAATTAGAATTAGTTTTAGCTGAGAATCCAAGTGAGCTCGGTGTGCTGATGCGGTTGCTCCGATCAATTCACGACGGCAGGGCGCGTTACCTAATGCCAAAGGCTTTGGCATTTTTGCAAGATCAGTTGGAAAAAAGGACACCAGAGGAGATTTATGATGCACAGGTTGAGGGCAAGGGGAAAATATATTTTTCGAGATCGGAAATCACTCTATTAAGGAAAGAGTTGCTGCTCGTGAAGCCAGATTTTTTTGGGACCGAGATTTTTTTAAAAGGTAGAAATTATGGGCTCGATTTTTAAGTTAACGGTTGGGTAGGTAGGCCTGCCGTTGTTTTTCGAGCCCCGATTTTATATTTCCGCAATTTGTTTTTTTGCTTTTGTGAGAACTATTTCTGGAAAGGTGATGCATTCTTTTCCATCAACAATAACCTTTCTGCTTGAGTAGCCCTCTTCAGCGCAAATTTTAATACACCATCCCTGTATGTGCTGTAGTTCCCTGGCATCTCGTAACTCTCCTTCACTGTGCCGCTCAACTGACATGTAGACAATGCCGTAAGCAGGCTGTGATTCAGTTTCAGATAAGCGTTCACTGAGTTCATTAAGCTTTCTCTCAGTCACGAGAAAGCGCTCCCTTGTCTCCCGTTCTAATCGTTCTCTCTCCTCAATTTCATCAAGAAGTAGCATTACTGCTTTTTTTACGTCGGAGCCCTGTGGCACGCTTGGTGGCGGGTAAGTTCCGAATTTTTGTAATGAAGGCAAAACGTCATGAAAAACCCATCTTTGAAATTTTTTGCAAGCAGGGCTGTTGTCTCGCAAGATTATGCGGAATAGGCCCGGTTGAGAGACGAATTGAGAATCCTGTAAGTGAGTTAAATTTATTTCTGGTACAAAATACTTTTCGTCCGGATCAAGCGAGTCGAGGAGTGCTTTGGTTAAACCGCCTAAGCCTTGTTTCTTTTCGTCGGCGGCTAGTTTTGTATTCTGCTCGGCTAGTATCTGTACAACGTCAGCTAAGCAAAAGAATACTTCTTCGTTACGATAAATGGTCCTTATGTTTTTTCCATTTTCAGGATAAGAAAGTATTAAATTTGTGTCAGTCATCAAGCTGAACTCCTGTTGTTAGGGCGCGAAGCTTAAAAAAGTTCATGTTTCGACTATCTGGCGATTCTGTTCAATAGCTTTATTCGAACCGATATGTTATCCCAATACACTCACGAGCTCATCACGAAAATGGGGGCCATATGATCATATCTCACGTATTGGCTGGCAGTCAGCACTAGAAATAGGCAGGCAGCAGCCGAGAGTCAGGTCTTGTTTTTTGCCTAAGCTTCCTCAGTGAATACGTCAATCTGGCGTGGACCTGCCTACCCGCGAACCGCAGCGAACAACTCCGTCATTTGCTAAGATCTCGCCCCTAATAAAGCGGTAAGGCCATTCACATGCCCCGGTTAGTTTCATTACGTGATCACTTGGATTACAGCGATACCTTTGCGCTGTGGGTACATCAACAGTTTGCATACGAATACAGTGAGCAGCCACTGGTTGATTGGCAGCGGGAGTTCAGGGACGGCCAGAGCAACGGGGAGTGGCACACCCTTGTTGCCCTGGAGGACGGCGAGCTTTTAGGCGGGGCTGCACTAGCTAAAAACGATTTGCCCGAGCGTCCGGACTTGGGGCCCTGGCTTGCGTGCGTTTTTGTTACCCCGCAGGCACGGCAGCGCGGATTGGCGGAACAGCTGATTGAGGGCGTCTACTCCCAAGCTAGTGCCAAGGGCTATGAACGACTGTACTTGCATACCCATGATCGTGGTGACTACTACGCCAAGCGCGGATGGGAATATGTGGAGCTTTTCCACGCTTGGGGTAAGGAGCACTGGTTGATGCACCGAAAGCTCTAGTCCGGGAGGGTACGTAGCCTTCGGCGAAGTGCAGCCGTTGCACGTAGCGGGCGTGTGCGGGGGTGTTGGCAGGTGGGGCAAATGTTACTGCGCCGTAGCGGCTGACCAGGTAGTCGATGATGGCGCCGGATTCACATATCACCAGGTCGCCATCCTCGATCACGGGTGATCTGCTCAGTATGAAATGTTCATCTAGCCTAGCTGGAGTTTTGAGAAACCCGGTTTTCCCAGCGATCGCCAAGGCTCGGATTAACCACCAGCTGATTGTTTATGATTGACTTGCGTCAGCTTGAGCCAGGAACTAAGGGGCGCCGGGCGGCCCAGATGATAGCCCTGAGCAAAGTCGACTTTGAAGTTTTCCAGCAAATCCTGGGTGGCCTGGTCCTCAACGAATTCGGCAATGGTTTTCAATTCAAGGGTCGCGGCGACACTGACCATGGAACGGACAATGGACTGGTCGACTGCTGATGAGGACAGTTCTTTGATGAAGCTGCCATCAATTTTTAGATAGTCGAAACGGAACTGCTTCAGGTATTCAAAGGTAGCCAACCCGGTACCAAAATCGTCCAGAGCTACGCTGGCACCCAGTTCACGCAAGGTATCGAGTAAGCGCACCGCCTGGGGGCGGTTGCTAATGACTTGGGATTCAGTAATTTCAAAACACAGTAGCGTGGGGTCAATCTGCGCGGCCTTTACGCGCTGACAGATCCATTCGGGGAGCTGCGGGTCGGTCAGTGATGAACCGGAAAGGTTGATGCCAAATTTGCTGAATTGGAGCGCTAGCATCGGTTCTCGCTGCAACATAAGTAGCAGATTATCGATTACGTAGCAGTCAATCGAGCCCATCAAGCCTGCCTGCTCGGCAGCTGGAAGAAAATCACCAGGAGATACCAGCTCACCGGCACTGTTTTGCCAGCGTAAGAGTATTTCGCAATGCGGCTCCCGGGAGTGGCCTTGCAACGGCACTATAGGTTGCGCATAGAGGACGAATTCGCGGTCACGCAGCCCGACCTTGATGGCTTCCTGCAATGCCTTATTTTCAAGTCGGTTGCCTGCGGCATATTCAGGATGACTTAATCGACTGAAGCGATTACCGGTCATATTCGCTGCCGTGGCCAGACCATCCACCGCGAGCCGTAGCTCGACGCTGCCTGCACTGCTACGTGACGTCAGAACCATGCTCGGGCGCATCAGCAGGTTTGAGTGGTCATTGCAGACCGCACGGCCATCAAGCTGCTGGTAAAAACGGAGCAGAGTGCTTTCAGCCTGCTGGATGGGCATGTCCAGGGCTGCAGCGTAAAGACCACGCCAAAGTCGCGCGTAGTGACCAGGTACCCAGTTCGAAAACTCTTCAGCTACTGTTTTCTCGATGCGTTCGCAGGCTTCAAGACCCAGCAGATCAGCCAGATTGTTGATCTGCTCGAGACGCAAAATAACCAGCGTGCCATTGCCGCTGCTTTGCTGGTCCAGCCAGCTTGCCAACCCCATTTCGTTATACAGACCACTGAGCTGATCATAATGGGCCTGGCGCTTTAACACCCGCAGCATATTCTGACGTTCGCGTGAGACTGCCGAAAGCACCTGCATGGTCAGCACCATAATCACCAACTGCACAATGACCTCAGCCATGGCTGCATTGTCGGCAACTTCAGAATTGAAATCCGTTCGCACAACCGAGATCACCAGCACACTCACGCCAAGCAACAACAGATTTAGCAGTAACGGTGAGGCGATCAGGCTGGCCCAGACCATCATGGGCACAAATAGGTAGTGGGCAATCCAGCGGTATTCCGGGCTTGCAAAGACAGAAAGCAAAAGCACGGGTAAAAGGCAGCCGAACCATTGCAAAAGAAAACGCCGATCATTCTGTTCTAGGTGCAGACCCTGTAGGCAAACACTCATCAACAAAGGGGCAATTAGTAGGACCCCAATTGCACTTGTAACCCAATAAAAAGCGGCGATATCGAGTACGTGAAAATCAGGATATCTATCGCTGGCAGCAATCGCCAAGGTACCGAACAAGGCCGCACTGGCGGCGCCAGGTAGTAGGCCCCGGAGAAAAAAATTAGCCAGGCTACTCAAGGCGCGGTTGCTGCTCAGGGTCCAGCGGCTCGGCCAATAATAGGCCAGTAATCCGGGTACGGTGGCTTCCGCGAATAAAAGTGGCCAAATAGATGGCGAGAGCCACTGATAAGCGGCCCAGAGAAGCATGCCCATACCAACAGCTACAGTCGCCAGTCGACCCCACACCAGAGCGACCGCAACCGACATCCCGGTAACTGGCCAGATGAGTGAGAGTTCGCCGGAAATTGAGGTGAAGCGCGACAGCCAAATAGTGACAAAAGTCAGTACTATGATGGCGAGAAGCTTGCTGAGGGCTGCCTTAGTAACTGCCATCATAGAATGATCCAGGAATGGAAAAAGAGGGGAAGGGATAAGCGCTATTATAGAGAGCTGCTTGATGTATGGCTATTTGATATTACTATCGGTGATATTAGAACTTTTTAGGCGGCTACCGAGCCAAACGGCCTGCTGTTCACAAGGCAAGCCCAAGCCAAGTCGAGGGCCCTGCCTTTTGCCCCGGTCAGCTCACCTCCGCATCATACTCCCGCTCCAACGCCTCGGCCTTCTGCGCCGCCGGCCGCGCCATAATCCGCTGCATATACACCTCAAGATTCGGATATTCACCAAGCCCCCGCGTCTCGCCGATCTTTTCGAATACAAACGAATTCAGCACATCCGCACCGGTAAACTGATCGCCCATCAGATAGGTTTTGTCGGTCAGTTCGGTGTTGGCCAGCGTCAGTACGTCGGTCATTTGTTCCTTGCAAAATCCGCCCAGAAAGCACTTCTGGCTGTTGTCTGCGCTTAACAGATACAGGGCGATCAAGGGGAAGGCGGCGGTGCCTTCGGCGAAGTGCAGCCATTGCACGTAGCGGGCGTGTGCGGGTGTGTTCGCTGGCGGGGCGAAAATGTCTGCGCCGTAGCGGCTGACCAGGTAGTCGATGATGGCGCCAGATTCACATATCACCAGGTCGCCATCCTCGATCACGGGCGATCTGCCCAGGGGATTGATGGCTTTTAGCGCTTCGGGTGCGCGGCGAGTGACCTTGTCCCGTTGGTAACTCACCAACTGATATTCCACACCGAGTTCCTCCAGCATCCAGATAATACGTTTGGACCGGGACTGGTTGAGGTGGTGCAACGTGATCATGTTCGGCGCTCCCTTATTTAGGCTGGAGTCGGCTTGGGTCGATCAGCCAGAATTTGAGCTCCATCCTATGCCAGACGGACGGGCCTTGAATACGCTGGAAGCTACGTTTGCAGCCTGCTTATAAGGGGGTATTACTCAGGCGAAATGCGGATACCTTTGAACAGTCTCATGCGATGATCGTTCTCTGGTAAAAGTGCTCGCTGTTGTCTGGCGGGTCGATGGCTTGAATGAGGATGGTTCAATGGATTGGCGTGGCAGACGGCAGAGCCGCAATGTGGATGATCGTCGGGGGCAGTCGGTGCGGGGTGCCGGGGGCGGGGCCGGGCTGTTGTTGCTGCGGTTTCTGCCGATGATGCTGCGCAGCAAGATCGGTCGCGTCGTGCTGGTGCTGGGTGTGGTGCTGTTCTTTGGTGCCCGGATGCTGGGTATTGATTTGCTGCAGGTGGTCGATGGCGGTCCGCAGGTCGCGTCGCAGTCTACTCATCAGTCCACCCGGCAGTTCAGTACACAAGAGCAGGAGTTGGCCGAGTTTGTCTCTGTGGTGCTGGCGGATACGGAAGATACCTGGAACGCGATCTTTGCCGCTTCTGGCCAACGCTATCAGGAACCGCGATTGGTGCTGTTTTCCGACCGGGTCAATTCAGCGTGCGGTACGGCAAGTTCGGCTGTCGGCCCGTTCTATTGCCCGGCGGATAATCAGGTGTATCTCGACTTGGCCTTTTTTCGTGATCTCAATTTGCAACTGGGCGCGCCTGGGGATTTTGCCCAGGCCTATGTGGTTGCCCATGAGGTGGGGCATCACGTGCAGAATCTGATGGGTATCAGCCAGAAAGTGCGAACTGCGGGGGCGGGCAAGAGCAAGGCGGAGGTCAATGCCCTGTCGGTGCGCCAGGAGTTGCAGGCCGATTGCTTCGCTGGTGTGTGGGGCCACAATGCGAATAACCAGCAATTGCTGGATGAGGGTGATCTGGCCGAGGCGCTCGCCGCTGCCTCTGCGATTGGCGACGACCGCCTGCAGCGCCGATCTGGTGGTGAGGTGGTGCCGGACAGCTTTACCCATGGCAGCTCGCAGCAACGTATGACCTGGTTCAAGCGCGGGTTCGACAGTGGCGATATCAGCCAGTGCGATTCCTTCAGCGCCAGGCTTTGAGTTTGGACCGGTAACCAGGCTTGTGGCTGCCGTTTTGCTGGGTGGGTACGCGCTGCGGTAAGCCTGATTCACCCTGGCGGATTGGTGTAGCCGATTTGCTGGCAAGCCGGTAAGGTTGCGCTCCTGAAATGGAGGCGACATGACCTATCTGCTCTTCGTCACGGTGCTCTGGGCCGTGTCCTTCAACCTGATCGGTGCCCATCTGGCGGGCCAGGTCGATCCTTACTTTTCGGTGCTGACCCGCGTTGTGCTGGCTGGCCTGGTGTTTCTGCCGTTGACCCGCTGGCGCGGCGTCGATCCCCGCTTCATCGGTGGGGTGACCTTGGTGGGCGCGTTGCAGTTTGGCGTGACTTATATCTGCCTGTATCTGAGTTTCAACCTGCTCAGCGTGGCAGAGATTCTGCTGTTCACCGTGCTTACCCCGCTGCATGTCACGCTCATCGACGATGCAATGCAGCGACGATTCAACCCCTGGGCCTTGCTGGCTGCGGCCGTCGCGGTGATCGGAGCGGGCATCATTCGATATGACGGCATCTCCGCGGACTTTCTTGGCGGCTTTCTGTTGATGCAACTGGCTAACTTCACCTTTGCCAGCGGGCAGATCGGCTACAAGCATCTGGCGCAGCACTTTCCATCCGAGGTGCCGTTGTACCGACGCTTCGGCTACTTCTTCGTGGGCGCGTTGCTGGTGGTATTGCCGGCGTGGCTGCTGTTTGGCAATACCGAGCAGTTACCCAGCACTTCCACGCAGTGGGGCGTGTTGTTGTGGATGGGGTTGCTCGCCACCGCGGTGGGTCAATTTTGCTGGAACAAGGGCGCGACGCTGGTCCCTGCGGGCACGCTTGCGGTGATGAACAATCTTGCCGTACCCGTCGGCCTGCTGCTCAATCTGCTGGTTTGGCGCACGGACACCGCTTTGTTGCCGCTCTTTATCGGCGGCAGCCTGATCGTTTTTGCGTTGTGGATCAGTAGGCTGGGCGCTCACCAGCCTGCCTGAGCGGGCCAGCGATCTCGCTCCAGAATTGTATCTGCTACCACCGGTCGCCCCAAACTGGCCTATTGTGTAAGAGCCATATCGCGATCGGGTGGTTCAAGGAATGAAAAAGGGGCGCAATAGCGGCTTGCCGCTGCAATGGATACTGGCGAGCGGGATCGTTCTCAGCTTGCTGGCCGTCATGCTGGTGACTGTGGTTCAGGGTTATCGTGGAACCAGTGCAGCCATGTTGGCAGCGGCCGAGGATTCGGCGCGGCAGCTGGCGGTCATCATGGATGAACGGGCGGGCCGTCTGATCAGCCCGGCGGAAAGCACCCTGCGCGCCCTGGCACATGATCCACTGGGGGGCGCACCTGACATTGAGCAGCGCCTGGCACGGTTGCCGCTGCTGGTCGAGGTACTGAGTGCCAATGCCACCCTGAGCGCCGTCTTTGTCGGCTATGCCAACGGTGAATTTCTGCTGGTGCGTCCGCTGAAAGGCCGCCAGGCCACGTTGGAATACCCTGCCCCCGAGCAGGCCGCCTACCTGGTGCAGAGCATGCACTATGGGCCGGATCAACAGATTAGCGGTTACTGGCAATTCCATGATGCCGACCTGAAACTGCTCTCGCGGCAGGCGGTGCCGGACTACCAGTTTGATCCCCGTACCAGGGTCTGGTATCAGCGCGCCACTGCTAGCGCTGAGCTGGTGTTGACCGAACCCTACGTGTTTTTTACCACCGGTGAAGTTGGCCTGACCATGGCCTTGCCGAGCAAGACGGGTAACGCGGTGATCGGCCTGGACGCCGCCCTCGGTGATCTGGCCAGTGAGCTGGCTGATATGCGCATGACGGCGCGTAGCGAGGTCGCCGTGGTAGACGCCGATGGGCGCGTGCTGGCCTATCCGGATCTGGAGCAGATTCTCAAGCAGCAGAACGGCAATTTTCGGCTTGCCAGCTTGTCGGAACTGAGCAACGGAGCGTTGTTTCAGCTGGCGGGTCGGGTCACCTTGGGTGAAGAGCAGAATGAGCCCGTTACCTTCAACCTGAATAGCGATATCTGGTATGGCATCGGTTTTCCGTTGGCCTCCTTCGCCGACACGGGCGTACATATCCTGATAGCCATTCCTGGCTGGGAGTTGCTGGCCGGTGCGCGAGCCATCCTGGTGGATCAGGCGATCTGGGCGCTGGCCCTCATGCTGGTCATCCTGCCCATTGGCTGGGCGTTCGGGCAACGTTTGGGTGAACCCTTGAGCGAACTGGCAGACCAGGTGCAGGCCTTCAGTGATTTCGACTTTACCCAGCCCCCGCGTGTGCGCTCACGGATCAGGGAGGTCAACCACCTGAGTATTCTGATGGGGCGCATGGGTTCGGCGATTGACCATTTTCAGCAGATTACCCTGGCGTTGAGTCATGAGCCGCACCTGGAGCGAATGCTCGACGATGTTATGGAGCATCTGGTGGCGACGGCGGAAGGGCGTAGCGGTGCCGTGTATCTGTGCAATGAAGCGGGCACACAGCTTGATTGCATTAGTCGCTTTCAGGGTCCCCATTACCCCGACACCTTTGACCTGGATGATGCATTCCGCAATGAGCCCGAGGAGCAGATGCTGCAGCGCCTGGATGCCAACCACAACTATCTGGTGGTGACCTTGCATGACCGCTACCGGGCGCTGCTCGGCTTTCTCGTGGTGGAGCTGTCGATTCAGCTGGAAAGCGACTTCCATCAGCGTCTGCAACGCTTTGTGCGGGACCTGTCCGGCACGCTGTCGGTGGCGATTGAAACGCGCCTGCTGTTTGCCGGCCAGCAGCGGCTGCTGGATGCGATCATTCGTTTGCTGGCCGATGCGATTGATGCCAAGTCACCCTACACGGGCGGGCACTGCGAGCGCGTACCACAATTGGCGGCTATGCTGCTGCAGCAGGCGGAAGCGGCCCAGTCGGGCGTACTGGCGGATTTCGCCATGGACGTGGATCAGCGCTACGCGTTTCATCTGGCGTCCTGGCTGCATGATTGCGGCAAGATCACCAGCCCGGAATACGTTGTCGACAAGGCGACCAAGCTGGAAACCATCTATAACCGCATCCATGAAATTCGTACCCGCTTCGAAGTGCTCTGGCGTGATGCCGAGTTGGAGTGCCTGCGGGCCGAGTTGAAGGGGCGAGACGCCGAGCAGTTGCGTCAGGCCTGTCGCGCCGAACAGCAACGCCTGCAGGCAGAGTTTGCCCTCGTCGCCCAGGCCAATATGGGCGGTGAATCGATGTCGGATGAACGGGTGGCCGAACTCGAGCAGATTGCGCAGCGGCGCTGGGCGCGCCACTTTGATAATCGCCTGGGGTTGTCGCGAGCGGAGCAGGCGCGTATGGAGAACTTCCCCACGCAGGAATTGCCTGCCAACGAATACCTGTTGGCTGACCGCCCAGAGCATATTTATCCCTGGGGCGACAGGAAACCACCGGTCGAGCGCGACAATCCGGCCAACCGCTGGAACTTCGATATGACGTTGCCCGAACACGCCATGCATCTGGGCGAGTTGTATAACCTGCGCATCAGCCGCGGCACGCTGACGCCGGAGGAGCGCTTCAAGATCAATGACCACATCGTGCAGACCTTGATCATGCTGGAAGCCTTGCCGTTCCCGCGCCACCTGGAGCGGGTGCCGAACATGGCTGCGACGCACCACGAAACGCTGGACGGTAGGGGCTATCCCTGTCGGCTCACGGCTGAAGATCTGGGAGTGCCCGAGCGGATCATGGCCATTGCCGATATTTTCGAAGCGCTCACCGCCGCCGATCGCCCCTACAAGGAACCCAAGCCTCTGTCGGTGTCACTGGATATTCTGGTCAGCATGGCCGAACAGCAACATGTGGATGCCGACCTGTTGCACTTGTTCATTGACGCGGGTATCTACCGCCAGTACGCAGAGCAGTTTCTACAGGCGGAGCAATGCGATGCCGTGGATGAGGCACGCCTGCTGGCCCGGCTGGCGGCGCTGACGCGTGATTAGGCTCTGGCCGCGCCGGAAAACTGATAGCCCAGAAATAACAATCAGACACCGCTAGTGGGTCGAGGTTACAACACATCAAGAAACACAGTGGGTGTTGCTTCAGGGCCATTTGCCACTGTTTTATTCAGTAGTTAATTATTATAAAAACTGTCGGGCCGTGCTCGAACGCCTGTCAAATCGTCGATGCTTCTTCGGCTTTTAATTAGAGTGTCTTATGACTCAAAGACCTCCCGTTCCAGGCAACGAGCCGCAACGGCTTTTAAGGATCAGTGAGCTATCCCTTCTGGAGAGCTCCCTGGATCCGGTGTTCGAGCGGGTTGTCGAGTTGGCCGCAGCTGCCTTTCAGGTGCCGATCGCACTGATTTCCACGGTTGAAGAGAAGCGCCAGTTCTTTCGTGCGAGTGTCGGGCTCGACGTACGCGAGATGCCGCGCCTGGATTCGTTCTGCGCGTACACGATTCTTGCCGACGAGCCTTTCCAGATTTCTGATGCTCTGTCTGATTCGCGGTTTGCCAACAACCCCATCGTGACTGGTGAGCCAAACGTACGTTTCTATGCTGGTGTGCCGCTGACCACCACTGATGGGTTAGGTCTGGGTAGCGTGTGCATCATCGACACCAAGCCGCGCCCGGCGCTCGACGATCGCGAGCTGGCAATGCTCAAGCACCTGGCCGGACTGGTCATGCAGCGCATATTGACCCTGCGCGATGCCGCTATCGTGGATCAGCAGACCGGGTTGTTCAATCGGGTAATGCTGGAGCAGAGGATCCGCTCGACAGTATTCGGTGGCGAAGGCTGCACTGTGGCGGCGGTTGACGTCATACCGCCGCTGTTTCTCAACGACATTGTCAAGGCGCTCGGTTACCGTTTCTCCGATGAGCTGATACTGACCATCAAAGAACGACTGCAGGCCCAGCTACCTCAAGGATGCACCCTGTACAAGATAAGCCCCACGCGTTTCGCCTTTCTTCTGGATGAAGTGCAGGCCCAGGCTGGGCCCTCCCTGTATCAGTCCATTCTGGATGACCTGGCCAAGCCGGTAATCAGCAAGGGCATTCCGATACAGATGCAGGCAGGGATTGGTGTCCTGCCTATCGACCGCGACCAGGCCGCAGATCAGGACTGGCTGAGGCTGGTCATAAGTTCTGCTGACGATGCAAGGGATCGTCAGATAGGCTGGCAGTGGTATGACAAGCGCCTGGATGATGCACAGCAAAGGGCATTCATGTTGCTCTCGGCCATGACCGCGGCGCTGCAGTCTGATGATCAGCTTTATCTGGTGTACCAGCCGCGCATTGACCTGAATTCAGGGCGCTGTGAGTCAGTCGAAGCGCTGTTGCGTTGGACGCACCCCGTCTTCGGCCCTATTGGTCCGGCGGAATTCATTCCGCTGGCAGAAAAAACAGCTCTGATCGGCCCCATCAGCTTGAAAGTCATGCACGCGGCCGTAGCTCAAGCTGCCGTCTGGCAATCGCAAGGGATCAGCCTCAAGGTTGGAATCAACATTTCGGCTACTGACCTGGAGAGCAGTGCTTTCACCGACGAGCTTGCTGCGCTGATTGATCAGAAGGGCCTCAACCCATCCAGCCTGGAACTGGAATTTACTGAAACGGCACTGATAAACAAACCCCAGGCTGTGCGTGAGCAGCTCGACAGGATCAGCGAGTTGGGCATCAAGATCGCGATCGACGATTTTGGCAGCGGCTATAGCAACTGGACCTACCTGCGGGACCTCCCCGCGACCACGGTCAAAATTGATCAGACTTTCATGCACAATCTGCACACCAATGAAAAGAACATACCGCTGGTGCAGGCAGTCATCGAGCTGGCGTCACGCCTCGGCTACCGGGTGGTAGCCGAAGGTATCGAAGACGCCGCGACACTTGAGTTATTGCAGAGCTGGGGTTGCCATGAAGGTCAGGGGTACCATATCGCCCGGCCGATGCTGCCTGGCATGTTGCGCGACTGGCTTGCAGTGCGGCCTTCCTGATCGCGCAAAGGCAATAGTTACCTCCCACCCGAATTATCCCCAACCAGGTTTTGAATCATGAAGCACTAGGCCTCATGTGGTGCAGGAGGGGCTGCCGGCGGAGTATTCCAGGCTTGGATCGACCATCGCGTCAAACTGCTGTAGCGCGGTAGAGCCGATCAGAAACGGATATGAGAAAGAGGTGCGGTCCGTCAGATTGATTTCAACATCCTGTTCCTTCCCGCCGAGACACACGGCCATCTCGATTACCGGGCGGGAGGTGTAGTCTTTGCTTTCACCTTCGGGTACATCTGCTGCGCGCCGTTTGATCTTGCTGATACGTACAACGGGTAGTTCCAGTTCCTTGCCTTGCTGCTCGCCTTCAACAGCCAATTGGAAGCGAACCCAGTCTTCTCCGTCGCGCTTGAACAGCTTGATATTCTGCGCGCTGAGCGAGGCGGTTACGGCGCCGGTGTCCAGCTTGGCGGGTACTTCCAGATTCAGGTCAGGCAAGCTTGCCTTTTCACTGACTCCGTACACATTCGGCTGGTTGGCTGTAGCACTACCCCAAACCGTCATCAACGCAGAACATAACACCAGCATTTTGAATCGCATGTATAACCTCTTTGAAAACAATACGGTAACTGTGACCGAAGCTTCTCGGATTTGGTTCCGGGTGCGATGCGGCAGGCGTGAGGGGAGGGCACCTGGCGGGTGTGAGCGCTCCGGTGAAGGGCGCCCAAGGGGCGCCCTTGCATGGGTTTATCAGAATGCCAGGCGCGCTCCGACGGTCAGGTTGCGGCCGGGAAGCAAGACTTCATCCTTGATGAAGGAAGTATGTTCCCGTGCTTTCTCGTCCAGCAGGTTGTTGGCTTTTACATACAACAGATACTGGGTCTGGTTGAAAAACCCGGTATAGCTCAACCCCGCACTCAGCATGTTGTAGGCTTCGGTCTCGCTTTCAAATGACGCGACGCGATCCTGCTGACGCACACGGTAGAGCTGCAGCTGGCCGTCTATCGCGGGACTGAAGCTCTGGTTGAGGCGAACCCCCAAGCGGTCCGCAGGGATGCGCGGCAGGTCTTCACCGCCGCTCTTGAGCTCGCCCCGTACGTGATCTCCGAACAGGGTTAGCGCTGTGCGGCCAGTCGCCTGGAATCGCACCTGGCCCTCGATGCCGGTGAATACTGCATCGCGCTGGCGGTACTCGATTTCGCGCAGTTCTCCGCCCACGTCCCGGCCTGTGTCAGCTGCGTAGATAAAGTCGTCTATCGCATTGCGGAACAGACTAAAGGTGAAGGTGGTAGGGCCTGCCAGTTTGCGCAGCGTCAGCTCTGCGTTGTAGGAGGTTTCTTCATCTAGATCAGGATTGCCCAGCTCCACTGTACTGGTTGCCGCATGTGGCCCGTTGGCGTACAGCTCTTCAGCGGTGGGCAGGCGCTGGGATCGGGACAGGGTGAGCCCCAGAGAGTAGTCAGGCACGAAGGACCAGATGGCGCCGGCCGAGGCTGATGTGCCGCTGTGGCGACTATCGGCTGCACCCTTGGCGTCGATGGTCTGCCACTCCTGGCGCAACCCCAATTCGTATCGCCAGTTAGCCGTGGCGTATTCCTCAAGTAGAAAGATGCCGTGGTTGCGGGTCACCGTGGGTGGTACGTAGGCTTCTTCGCCAGTGGTCTCAAAGTCGCGATGCAGAGTTTGGGCGCCGACCACGCCGCGCCAGCCTGATACGGGTTGGTGGGTCAGCTCGAAGCGTGCATCGGTGGCGTTGTTCTCGAACCGAGTGCCCACCTCGCCATCTTCTATCTCGTCGTGTTCGTACTGGCTGTGCCCGATTCTGACGCGCAGGGTTTCAAAGCCAGGCAGTGGATCGCTTGCCTGTGCCCGCAGATCCCAGCGTTTCTGCGTCATATCAACATAGGGGGCCGCTTCGTGTTCATGCTCATGGGCATGATCGTCATGATCTTCGTCTTCTTCGTGGTCGTCATGCGCATCATGACCGGCGCAATGCCAGTCGCGTGGGCCATGGGTATGGCAATCGGCATGTTCGTGGAAGGGCAGTCCGTACTCACGGGTCTGCTCACCGTAGGCCAGCCCGATAAAGCCGCGCTCACCGATGAAGCTGGCCCCCAGGGTGAACGAATCGGTGTCGTTGTAGGAGCCGTGCTGCTCTCCCGGCGAATCGGGAATTTCATAATCATCGGTCCTGCGTTTGTTGCCTTCTGCCCTGAATGCGAACTGGTCTGCGCCAACGGTAATGCCGAATGCGCCGGAACGCTCATTGGCTACGCTGTTACCTCTCAGTTCCAGGTCCGCTTCATAGCCATTCTCTGGAACGTAGGTTGGTACCTTTCGGTCGATTACGTTGATTACCCCGCCGATCGCACCGCCGCCATAGAGCAGGGCAGCCGGACCCTTGAGGACCTCGATCCGCTCGGCCAGCATCGGCTCGCTGGTGACGGCGTGGTCGGGGCTGATAGTGGACGCGTCGAGCACACCTACGCCGTCGCTGAGAACTTTCACCCGGGCACCGTCCAGACCTCGAATTACCGGGCGTCCGGCACCGGCTCCAAAGCTGTTCGAGCGCAGACCGGGTAAATGTTCGAGTGTTTCCCCCAGGGTGGCTTCGCGGCTCAGGACCAACTGTGTACCGTCCAGGACCTCTGCTGGTACCACCATTTCATGACTCTGCCGTGCCAGAGCGCTGGCGCTGACAACACCAGGTTCGAGTTCGATTGTTTCCGCCGTGGCGAGTGCGGGTAGCAACACGAAGCCAATGGCTGCGGCGAGGGGGTTGAGTTTGCGATTCACTGTCATTCTCCAGAAGTGGGACAACTGCCTTCCTAGGCGATAGAAGGGTTGGGCGGGCCTCGGTGAGGCCCGGCGGGGAGAATACATAATGTTATAGTATAACGCAAAGTGGGTAAGCGGATTTCAGGAAGGATGATGGCGATCTATTGGGTTTGGGGAAGCAGGGGCATTAATGTTGGTATTCTGTGTCTGCCGCTTTGGGGGCAAGGCTTCAGGCTCGGCTCACGGCAGCACGAGCCTCCCGGACTCGCGGTGCAAATGACGCAACCGCGCACCCAGTTCGGTAATATTGCGCTGGTTTGCCTCCACCGCCCTGCGGTGCTCAGTGCTGATCATCTCAAGCGCCCGTTCATCCACCAACACGGCCAGTCCGTGCAATTTTTGCTGACGCTCATCAGTGAGCTGCTTCAGCTGCTGTCTTTCCTGCTTCTGCGGCAACCCATACCCGGTCTTCAACAATTCTGCGGGACGGCTGAGAAAGCCGCTTTCGCGCAATAGCTGGCTCATGAGTTCACCAGTTTCGTTCAGGGCGACATCATCCATGCGCCGCCCGGATACATAGCGGTCCTTGAGCTCATGCTGAATCAATATAATCTGGCGTCTGAATGCAGCTTGCTCAAGGAGCAGTAGGGCCGCCGCAACGCGATAGTCGGCTCGTTCGAACCAGTCACTTCGTTCTTCTGGCGCCAATGCGAGCCACGCCTCTACGTTCTGCTGGGGTAAATTCAAGCGCTCGCGCGCTATATCGAACATCAACTGATAGCGTTCACGGTAGGAGTCGAAATAGTAGCCCTGGCGCAAGGCTTCGGAATGATCCTGCAAGACCGACTCGTCGAGCAGGTCAGCATGCCTGAGCAGCGCCCTCAGTCCGGTTGGCGTGACCGTCTCCATACCGCGAATATCCAGGCGATCGGTACCGCTACGTAACAGCTTCAGGGTTTCAACCGCGCAGTTGTTGCTGACGAAGTAGTAGGTGCCGTCGTAGTTCCAGTGCATCTCGGCTGCGCGCCGCACCAGGCTGATCTGTTGCTCAGTGGTCAGTTTCAGTGGCAGCGACTGCAGGGATCTGAACTCAACCTTGGTGTATTCGTCGACCACCTGACTCAGTGGCAGCATGAACAAACGAGATGGATAGACGCCGGTCAGCCCATCCCAACTGGATATCTGAAGGTCATCGACGAAGGCGCGGAACGACAATACCAGATGATGTTCAAGATCCATCAGACACTCAGGCCCCAACGGCCGGCCAGGCGCACACATGACAACCCGAAGCATGCTGTGACCCCAGCGGCTAACCAGTGCTCCCTCAGGCTCGGCGAGCAAGTAATGCACCTGATAGATACGCCCCTCGTCGAGTTGCCCCAGGACCTGTTTGTCGACATCCAGCCCACCATTGACATAGGGCAAACCCGGAGCACAGTCGGCCGCAACGCTGGGCGCCCAGCCAAAGTGCTCCGAAAAATAGTCATGTAATCCCGGCCGGCGGCACCGGTATTCGGGGTCAAGCAGGAAGTACTCAAGATTGACTGCAACAAACTCGCGTGGATTGCTCAGTTCATAGGCATCCGGCGTGCGCAGGTATTGGTCATTGTGCCGTTCTACCTCGCCACGGCCACCGATACGCGCGGGCCAACCGGCGAGCTCAAGCAATCGGGGATTGTCACTCAGGGTAAAGCGTCGCTGCGACTGGCCCCGGCATTCAACAGGCAAGCCAACCGGGCCAAGACTCTTGTGCTGCCGGGCACATGAGCGTAACAACCCACGCTCGTCAGCAGGCCAGAACTGGCCTCGGTCGTAAAAATGCGCAAGCTCGTGGATCAGTGTTGCTTGCAGCTCCCGTTGCAGTGTGGCGTGCTGGCGTCCGGCGGGCAGGGTTTGATCGTCCCCCTGCACCAGCGCATCGAGCCAACGCTGATTGAGGAGTATTTGACCATCATAGCGGGCCCGCCCCATGACGCTATGCGCCAGTTTGGGAGACCAACGTAAAAGGATTTCATGGTCGAGTTGTGAAACCAACCGGGGAGGCAGGGCCTTGAGCGCCGCTTCAAGCAGCTTCTGGCTGGCCTGTCGCTGCTCATTGCTCAGCTCGGCCTGTTCCAGTTTCACAGTCAAGGCTGAATGAGCAGGAAGAACCCACAGTAGCGATGTTAGACCCAGAACAATGGCGATCACGGCTACGCCCCGCTCGAGAGCGGGGCGTATGTCAAGGCGCAATGGGAATGACGCCCTGAAAAGACTGGGCGTTCAGGACTGCTATCACAGAGCCAGAATAGCTTCTGCCAGTTGCATATCAGTGGCTTGTAGCTCTGGCATCTGGTGGCGAATATGACCCAGCGCCGCCTCCAGGTTAACGCCGCGCACTTGACCGTCACTGCCGACGAAGCTGGCAGCGTCATCCCGGGCATCCAACACGACCTTGTTCGAGCCAAAGGTAGAGGCAGTGCTGTCACCCAAGGCTTCAGCCATGTTGACTAGAACGTTGCCCACCGCATTGGTGGTACCAATAAAGCTGGAAGCGGAAGCCATTGCAGAAAAACCAACCAGACCAGCAGCAAGGATTACAGAGCGAATCTTCATGAAAACTCCTAGAGAGAGACCAGGCCTAATAAACCTGAAGTAACGAGCCATTACAGGTCCGCTTTCGTTGATTCTAGCGTTTATCCGACAGAAAAAGGGGACAGATTTATTTACCGCTTTTCAGTGTGCTCATGTTTGTTTCACTCCCCGGTTCTGTTGCCACACCATCGCGACCAGCACGGCCGATGCCAGACCGCCGACCAGGGTCGTCATCGGCCCCGGAAAGCTGAAGGCAAAGCCTGCGGCAATCAGTGGCAGGCGTTGCCAGTGTTTGACCAGGCCCGCCCCGAGCAGGTAACCCTCCAGCCCGCCAGAGATCAGCATGATGCCGGCAATGATCGAGGGCAGGACGTAGAACAGCGGGGTCAGGTCGCCCTGCAGCAGCAGGGCAGGCTGGAACAGGAAAAACAGCGGCACGAAGTAGATCACGATGCCCAGGCGCATGGCGGTGAAGGAGGTCTTCATCGGCTTGGCCCCGGCTATGGTGCCTGCCAGGAATGCAGCAGCACCCACTGGCGGCGTAATCACCGAGAGCATGGCGTAATAGACGATAAAGAAATGCACGGCGATGGTGTTCAGCCCGCCCACCTCAATGATCGCCGGGGCCAGTGTGACCGCCAGGAAGATGTAGGCGACGATGGCCAGACCCGCCATGCCCATGATGAAGCAGGCAGCAATGCCAAACAGGATCACCAGGAACAGGTTGTCACCGCCCAAGCCCACCAGGCCGGAGGTGACCGAGCCGGTAACGCCGGTAATGGTCAGGGCGCCGACCACAAAGGCGATCGGCAGGATGATGGCGGCGGTTTGGGTGATGAGTACGCCGATCTGGCGGATGGCGTCATACAGCCGGGCGGGCGTCAGGCGAGTCTCCTTGCGCAGGAACGACAGCCCGATCATCAGGATGCAGGCGTACCAGGGCGTGTAGTACTCCCAGCGCATGTACAGCAGGCCCCACATGAGGAATGCCATGACGAACAGGAATGGCCAACCGCGCATCAGTACCTTGCGTGTGGAGGGCAGATCCTCTTCCAGCATGCCCTTGATACCGGTGCGCGCGGCATAACCGTCTACCTGCAGCAGCAAGCCGAAGTAGAACAGGAGCGAGGGCAGGATGGCGGCGATCATGATGGTGGCGTAGTCCACGCCGATGGTAATTGCCATGACAAACGCGATTGCGCCCATCACCGGCGGCATTACCACGCCCCCGGTCGAGGCGCAGGCTTCGATGGCGCCGGCGTAGTGGGCCGGATAGCCGGCTTTTTTCATGGTCGGGATGGTGATGGAGCCGGTGCCGGCGATGTTGGAGAAGATCGAGCCGGACAGGCTGCCCATAAAGGCACTGGCGACCACCGCGACCTTGGCCGGGCCGCCGCGATAACGTCCAAAACCGGCGTTGGCCAGGTCTATGAAGAAGGCACCCGCGCCGGTAGCCAGCAATATGCCGGCGAACACCAGGAAGCCCAGGATGATTTCGGCGACGATTTTGGTGGTGATGCCCATCATGCCTTCGGCGCGGAAGACGTAGGACTCGATCATGTGATCAAACTGATAGGGCACCCCCATGATAAGCCCGGGGAACAGGTCCGCGACTAGCGGATACAGCCCGATCAGCACCACGACCAGCAGAAAAGGCGTACCCCCGCTGCGTCGGGCCAGCTCCATCATCAACAGCCAGATGACGATGCCCAGGTACAGATTGCTCCAGCCGGCCTGGATCATGTCCCAGGCGTTGTTGGCGAAGTAAAAGCTCACGCCCAGCACGAGGACGGCGGCCACTATGTCGTACCAGGGCACCTTCGACTGGCCGGCTTTGGCCGGGAGCGCCAGAAAGGCAGCGGCGGCGAAGAAGCCGATAAAGATCCAGTAGTACTCGCCTTCCAGCAGGCGCCGGCCGTTCCAGGTGAAGCCGAAGATATAGGCTATCCCCGCTATCAGCCCGCAGACGCTCAGCACGACAAAGGCGATGCTCTGCCAGGAGAACGGCTCACCCAGCCGAGTGACCTCGGCGCCTGGTTCAACGACTTCAGCAACGACGGTTTCAGTTTTCATGGAGCCCCTTGTTGTTAAAGACGTGTGCGGAAGCCTTCCAGGCCTTGCGTATGCTTATCCACAATGGCCATGAACCTGTCGTTGTTCATGTTTGGCTCGATACCGCTTTCCTTGGCTTCGGCCAGGGCTGCCCGCCGGGCGACCATCCAGCTATCCATTTTTTTGATAGCCTCCTGGTTCAGTTTGTCGTCTTCCTCGGTCCAGACGTTGACCTCTTTCAGGTAACGCACGGTGCCTTCGTGGACAGGCAGCGGCGAGCGATTCAGATACTCGCGGAACACCTCCAGGCTCATGCGGGTGGACAGGGGATGAGAGCCTTTGTAGGTGTCGTAGGATTGGTGGAACCACTTGGCCATGGTGTAGGCGAAGGCTTCGTCGGCATCCGCCGGGGCGGCGTAGAGAAAGTTCGAGACAAGACCGTCAACGCCTTTGGCTGACGACACACCCATGCTGATGGTGCCGGGCACGACCATGGGGCGATGCTCGAGGAATCCTTCCCATGCCTGACTACTATCTAGATCCATGGACAGCCAGCGGATGCCGCCGGGCGCGCCTTCCATCTCGGCCATCACCGAACTGATGGTGGCGCAGTAGGCCACATCGGCCTTGCCTTCCACAACGGCGCGGCAGTTCTCGACATAGCTGCTGGCCGGCACAAATCGGAGGTTTTCAGCGCCTTCGGCGCTTGTCATGCCTAAATAGGCAGGCAGGGCATCGGTCACGGCGGCAATCATGGGAGGGGAGAACTGCCCCCGTGCAACCCGAACGCCGCCTTTTTTCAGGTCGTCCATCGTGTGTAGGTCCGAGTCGCCGGAGACCACGAACGACCAGGGGGTGTCGTTGTGGTGCCAGATGACGCGCTGGGGTACCGGGGTCATGGTGGCGTAGTGGCCAATGCCCTGGATCTGGAAACGCAGCTCGGCGGTGGAGACCGAACTCAGCGCCAGGTCGCGACGTTCAGTCAGCCGGCGGTGCCGCTGGACTTCGCTGTCCTCCGGCACAACGCGGACGTTGGTTCCCAGATCCTTCTGCAGGATAGGGCCCCAGCCATTGGTGGAAGCAAAGCTGCCGCTGGAGGTGCCGGGGGTGCCGATGACCAGCAGGTGCGGCATAGTGAATTCTTCCGCGTGGGCCAGGCTGGCAAGGCCAAACGCAAGCCCGCCCGCCAGAGACAGGCAAGCACCCACCATGGGCTTCAGCGATGTGATTCTCATGAGAGCTGGCTCCAGGCTTGTTATTTTTATCGTGATAACGTCGCTGTGCTGGGCGCTGACACCCGCAAGGCCAAGCTAAGGTCGAGGCGGCTTTGCTGTCAACACAACTGGGCAAAGATGCCGGTTGGAGAAGATGCCCGATTTGTGTGATGAATGGCGAAGCGTGAGAGTTGGGAGACTTACCTTCGGGTTGCGTTACTCAGGCAGCCAGATTTTTTCCAGTTGCTGAAAGTTCCATTGTTCCGGATCTTCTCTGCTTACAATTTGCTCTTTTACGCGTGTATCTGACAAATCCAGGGTTCTGGTAGCAATCTTTTGCCGCAAGGTTATTGAGTAGAATACCTCTACCTTCGGTTTCAGCAGCGATTCCGGATTCTGCTCGATCACCACTGCCAGTTGCTTTGAAGTGAGCTTTACCAATGACCCTACCGGATAAATGCCGAGCATACGCACGAAGATCCGCAGCAGCTCCGGATCAAAATGCCCCTTCCATGCAACCATCCGGCTGACCGAAATCGCTGGGTCCCAGCCCGCTTTGTATGGTCGATTTGAGGTGATGGCATCGTACACATCACAGATTGCCCCAATGCGTGCGAGCAGGCTGATCTGTGCTCCGGCTTGTTGCTGAGGATAGCCGGTACCATCGAACTTTTCATGGTGATGCAGGCACACATCAAGCACCGCTTCGGGCACGTCCGTCCAGGATTGCAATAGCTGATACCCCATGACCGGATGCTCACGCATCACAGCAAACTCATCCTCCGTTAGCTTGCCTGGCTTGTTGAGAATATCTTCTGGGGTAAGCGCTTTACCCAGATCATGCAGCAGCCCTGCCAAGCCCGCTTGACGCGTTGCTTCTTCATCCAACTGAAGTTGCCGCGCCATGCCAATCATCAACGCAGCAACAGCGACAGAGTGCAAATAGGTGTATTCATCCTTGCTTTTGATCCGTGCAACGCTAATCAACGCATGGGAATTACGCGAGACCGAGGCGCTCATTTCATCGAGCAACTCGTTCAGCCCCGCTGTTTCCAGCGTCCGGCCCATTCGCGCATCGGCAAACATGCTTACCACGGCTTCTTTGCCACTACGAAAGATTTCACGTGCTTGACGCACTTCATCTTTGAATGAGCTCGTTATTACTGGCGTTTTTGCCTGGCTGTTGTCTGCACCAACCTCAGCATCTTTGCCGAGTGCGACTGATTCAATCGGCGCTGCTGGGTGATGAGGCGCAACATCACAGCCACGCGCCAGATCGATGATAAGTTCGTTAACTGAAGATTGACGGATTTTGGCCAGGGTAGCTGAGTCTTCAATCAACAATTTGCTGGTCCAGAAGGGGTGTTCTAGCCAGGAGCCGCAGAATTTATGCACATACATACCCATGCATACTTGGCTGAGGGGGATTTTCTTCAACATGGAGGATACCAGCTGACCAATATCACGATACTGGCTGATTAACGTAAAAGCCTCCGTGCTTGTCCCGGCTAAGAGTAACCAGGCTTTGACTTTATAATCATAGCCCTTGGCCATCTCTCTACCAATAGGCGAGCATGCAAATATGCGAGTAATCCACTACAAAATAATTTGAGGGTTTCGATCCAGGGGCATCAGGAGTGGTACTGCGCACTTGTGTTTATCCTTCGCGCAGCAGCATGGCCTGGTTGAGCCGTAATGCCTGCAAAGTGGGAATGAGGCCGCCGAGCATGGCTAGGGAGCTGACTGCAGCTGCGACCAACGCACCAAGCCACCAGAGATCGCCGGCGGGTAACTTCAGCAATGTGGCGGCCAGGGGCAGGGCGATCAGCGCGCCCAGGGCAGTAGCAAACAGCGTGGCGATAAACGTCAGCAACCCCGTTTCCAACAGCATCGCCAAACGAATCGCCCGGTGCCTGGCGCCGAGAATATGCAGCAGGTTGGCTTCATAGAGCTGCCGCCTGCGGCTGACGCTGACGACGCTGGAAAGCACCAGCAGGCTTGCGGTAAGACTGACCAGAGCCACTGCGGCAAGGCCCGCGGTGGCTTTGCCGAGCAGGTCGCCGGCAGTTTCCAGCCAGTCGGCGGTGCGCAGAGTGATGACGTTGGGTATGTTTCTGGCCAGCCATTGTTGTGACGCCTTGGCGCCGGGATCACTTTGGTAAACCACGCCTACGTAGCGGCCGATCAGTTCATCCAGGGCGCCGTCCTGTAGTACGCCTTCAAACCAGAAGCGCGTTTGCAGACCTTTCTGGCGGTAGAGGGCCTTGATTTCGGCGGGGACGGTCTGACCTTCGACCTGAAACTCCACCTGGTCGCCCACGGTCAGGCCGAGTTGGTTGGCTTCGCGATCTTCCATGGCCATGAAGGCGGGCCGGCCTTCTGGCGCAGGCGCGGTCCACCATTCGCCGGCAATCAGCTCCAGGTCTTCCGGGTTGCCTGACAGGTAGCTGAGTTTGTATTCATCGCCCATGGCTTCGCGTCTGGCTTGGGAGTTGTCTGCCAGCACTTCGGCAATGGGCTCCTGGTTGATGGCGTTCAGTCGGCCACGCACCAGTGGCAGGAGTTCGGTTTCGGCGTCTGGGTCCAGACTTTGCAGACCGGTTTGCAGGGGTTCGATCTGGTCTGGCAGCACTTCATACAGAATCAATGCGGGCGCTTCGGCGGGTATTGTGGACTCCAGTGCGCGGAGCAAGGTGCTGACCAGCAGCGTGCAGGCGACGACCAGTGTGAGTGCGGTACCCAGTGAGAGCAGGGTCGCACGCAGTGGCGAGTCGGGCCGATGCAAGTTGGCCAGGGCCAAACGACGGGCGAAGTTGCGATCGGCAAAACCGCTGTTTTCCAGCGCGCGGGCGGAATACTGCAAGCCTTTGATCAGCGTTTCCAGCAGCCCCCAGAGCACGACTAACGCAAGCAGAAACAGGAAGCCAAGCAGCGAGGAGGGCAGCCAGATCAGCAGGGTGGCGATGTATACAGCCAGCAGGCCATAACTGGCGAGGCGCCAACTGCGCGGTTCATGGCTGGCGGCCTGTACCTTGCCGCGAAACAGTCCAGCCGGTGAGGCAGCAAGCGCCTTGGCCAATGCCGGCAGCGCGAATACATAGGCGGTCAGCACGGCGAAAAGCCAGCTGAGTAACAGGGGCAGGATCCAGACCGAGATCCACTGGCCAGCTCCGCTAGATTCGGTCGCGGCAAAGGTATTGTCGGCCAGACTCAGAGCTACCGTAGATAACCCAACGCCCAAGGCGCCGCCGACAAGACCGGCAATGCTGCCAAGTATGCCGATTTGTAGCAGATAGATGCCTACTAGCGGCCTGCGCCGTAAACCCAGGGTTTGCAGTGTGGCGATGGTGCCGAGCTTCTCATCCAGGTAGGCATGGATGCTGTTGGCAACGCCCAGGCCACCAATAAACAGCGTGGTGAAGGCGATCAGAATCAGCGCGGTGGCGATCTGGTCCAGGCGCTCGGCCAGGCGTTCACTGCGCTCGGCGAAGGTGGTGGTGTCCCACTGGGTTTCGGGGAAAGCCTGTTCGAATTCATCCAGCCACAGATCCAGGTCGCGGTCGGTCTTCACCCGGTATTCGTAGTCGACGCGTGCGCCGGGACCTATGAGTTGCGCTGCCTGCAACGCCTCGTCGGAAATCATGATTGGCAGACCGCGCCAGTTGGCATTCAGACTGCGATCGGGCTGCGCCTGAATCAGCCCACCGATGCGGAAGGTGGCGGCGCCGATCTGGATTTCATCACCCACGTTCTGACCCAGGCGCTCGGCCAGCACGGGATCGATAACAGCACCCCAAAGATCATTCTTTTGAGCGGTGAGTTCGGCCAGCGGTTGGTCTGGAGAGAGGCGCAGCTCGCCGTACAGCGGATAGGCAGCATCCGGCGTAAGGATCGCGGCCCTGAGAAAGTTGTCGCCAGCCTGATCGCTGACCATGGTGTCGAGTTCGCGCACCAGGGAAACAGTGCCGGTGGTGCGAATCCATTCCAGCACCTCATCGGGCAGCGGCTGACTTGCATCCAGCTCGACGTCGCCGCCCAGCAGCGCTCGGGTATCCGCCAGCAGGCTCTGTTCGACCACCCGATAAAGGCTCGCCGTGGCAGCTACCAGAGTGACGCCGAGAATCAGACATGCCAGAAAAACCTTGAGCACAGAGAGGCGCGAGCGCAGATCTGTCACAGCAAACCGACACATCCAGGACAATCTAGTGAACATATCAGAGCGCATGCAAACGCCCTGCATCCATTCTGACCCGGTGCTGGCAACGTTCGGCTACGCGCTCGTCGTGGGTGACCAGCACCAGCGTTGATTTGCTTTGCTTGTGCAAATCGAACAGCAGTGACAGTACCTTTTCGCCGGTTTGCTGATCCAGGTTTCCGGTGGGCTCATCGCCCAGCAGCAGGCTGGGTTGATGAACCAGTGCCCGGGCAATCGCCACGCGCTGCTGCTCACCCCCGGACATCTGGCTGGGGTAGTGTTGCAAGCGGTGGCTTAGCCCGACTGCCTCCAGCATCGCCAGGGCGCGTTCGCGGGCATTAGCCTGGCCGGCGATTTCCAGTGGCAGGCTGACGTTGCCCAGGGCGCTGAGGCCGGGCAGCAAATGGAAAGACTGAAAAATGATTCCCAGGTGCGCACTGCGCCAGTCAGCCAGGGCGTTGGAGTCCATATCGCTCAGTTTCTGGCTGCCGACCAGTATCTCGCCCTGGTCCGGGCGTTCGAGGCCGGAGAGCAGCAATAGAAGGGAGGTCTTGCCGCTGCCCGAGGGGCCGGTAATCGCCAGGGATTCACCGGGCGGCACTGTGAGCGAGGCATCGTTGAGTACCGCGACGGAACCCGATTCTGTGGGGTAGGTCAGGTGAATACCGCTCATTTGCACGCTGGTGGACACAGGGGCTCCTTGGGTCGGTCCGGATCAGGAGACACTATGCCATGCCCACTGCAAAACCGACGATCCGCGGACACCATTGGCAACACTCTGCCGAGATTCAGCCTGCTGTGTAAGGTTTATCCGAGGACGAAACAGCTGCCGGCTCCCCGACCGCCCACTCCTTGGGAAAGCGGCGGATCAGTAGTGTCAGTCCAAAGCCCACTGACAACACAGCGAGGGTAAAACCGAAGGCGGCGGTGAAGCCTCCGGTGTTTTCGATCAACCAACCGGCGATGGCGGGCCCGAGGAATTGGCCGAAGGCAAAGAATAAGGTCGAAAAACTGAAGGCGATGGGGATATAGCGCGGTGCCACCTGATCGGTCGCGCTGGTTTGAATCAGCGTAAACAAGCCGTTGACCGATGCACCCATTACCAGAAAATGAAAAAAGAAGTAGTGCTGGGTCTGCTCGATGAGCGGTAGCCCCATGGCCACGATTACCAGAAAGATGCACGTCGCCAGTGCGTTGCCCCGGCCCCAGAAGTCAGACACCCAGCCCCACAGGGGGCCGGCGGCGATGGACATCAGCCCTGTCATAGCCATATAGCGACCAGCGATTGCTTCGCTATGGCCTGATTCGACCATGAAACTGACTATAAATACCGCCTGAACGATGTAGCCAAGGCCAATGATGCCGTAGGTGGCGGCTACTATGAGTATCCGGGGGTTGCGGTAGATCCGCCATTTTTCGTCTGTCGGCAGATGCCCGGCGGCCGTGGATCTCGCTTTGGGTGGGTTGCGCACGAACAGGCCGATCATGACGGTTACAAAGAGTGCGGTTGCGGCAAAAACACCCCAGCTGACCCGCCAGCCATACTCACCGAATACCTTGAACAAAAAGGGCACCAGCATGCCGGACACCAGGATGCTGATACCTACACCGCTGGTCATGCAGCCAATCACCAGACCGCGTTTCTCCGGGAACCAGGTGGCCAGAAGGGCGACCATAGGTGCAAATGCGAAGGCAGTACCAAAGCCCAGTAGGCCCATCAGAAGCATCACCAGCCAGAAGTTGGCAGCAATGGCGAGGCCCACGAAACCTGCGGTCACCGTGAGCATGCCAAACATGATGGAAGCTTTGGCGCCCCAGCGGGCAGCCGCAAGGCCCCCGGCCAGCACGGAGCAAACGTAGCACAGGGCAGTCACTGTGCTGAGAATACCCGCCTGCTGGTAAGACAATCCGAGGTCTGCACGCATGGCTGGCAGAATGATGCCGTAGGCCAGGCGGGCAAACCCGATAACGACCAGGGACGTAAGGGTGCCGCAAAGCACGGTAATGACCATGTTCGGGCGGTTGCTATTCTGGGACATCGTGACTCGCTTGTTATCGGACACTTGGCAGCCGCATAGGTTAGCAGTTATCCAAAAAGCATGTCCCCGACGTCACACCATTTCCAGCGGCTGCTTGCTTGCCGGCGGCGGGTAAGCGGCATCGATCTGGGACAGATCGTCTTCGTCGAGGTGCAGGCTGTCAGCCCCGGCGTTCTGTCTGAGGTGATCCAGGTTGACCGCTTTGGGAATGGCGATCACGCCGGGGTGGCGCATGACCCAGGCGAGTGCTACCTGGGCAGTTGTGGCGCCATGCTTGTCGGCTATGCGCTGTAGCACAGCGTCATGCAAAAGCACTCCGCCTTGCCCGATGGGGCAGTAAGCCATAAGCGGCATTTGCTGCTTTGCCTGCCAGTCCAGCAGGTCGTACTCAATGCCGCGGGCTTCTGGGTTGTAGAGCACCTGATTGGTTGCGCAAGCAGAGTTGGCAAGTTCTTGCAGGTCAGCAACATCAAAGTTGGAAACACCCCAGCGGAGGATCTTGCCCTGTGCGCGCAGGCGTTCAAAGGCGTCCACTGTTTCGCTCAGTGGATAATCACCGCGCCAGTGCAGCAGGTACAGATCAATGGTGTCGGTATCCAGACGTTGAAGGCTGCGCTCGCATGCCGCCTGCACGCCTCTGGTACTGGCGTTATGTGGGTAGACCTTGCTGACCAGATAGACCTCGTCTCGCCGGCCACGCATGGCTTCGCCGACAATTTCTTCAGCACCGCCCTCGGCATACATTTCTGCAGTGTCGATCAGCGTCATGCCCAGATCCAGCCCCGCGCGCAGGGCCCTGACTTCAGCCTGCCGTTGGCCGGCATCCTCGCCCATATGCCAGGTGCCCTGGCCAATACGCGGAACCTTTGCTCCGC
The DNA here is from genome assembly GCF_008641105.1 of Halopseudomonas salina. The sequence goes on along the minus strand of NZ_VTTI01000003.1, from coordinate 171,775 downwards.
CCAGTTTGATTGTCTGCATACCGGGAACTCCCTCTGATTGATGTATGCCGGGTGGATTACCGGCTGCGACCTTTGATAAGTTGTTTTTGCAGGGCTGTGACGTCCTTGCTTGCCTGCAATACGGATAGCGCCGGATCGGCCTTGCCATTGCGCCCCAGGCGGTCGATCTGGGCGTAGTACCAGTATTGCACCGCAAATGTAGCCATGGCTTTCAGGGCGTTGAGTTTGCCCAGAAACGCCAGCCAGCTGGGGAACAGGGCTAGCTGTTTTTCATAGCGGGGCAATTCTTCGAGCCCGGCTAGCAGTTGCGCAGGCGCGTCAGTCATCACACACATGGGGCGGCCCAGGCCGATGAGGTCAGCAGCGCCGCTATCCAGGGCCTGCTGCATGGCCTTTTTCTGACGGAAACCGCCTGTGACCATCAAGGGCACCGACACCTTGGCGCGCATGGCCAGGGCGAAGTCCACAAAATAGGCTTCGCGCTCTTGAGTGGATTGGGCCACGGTTTGTGGCTCTTCCGCTTCAATACCTTCGACGCCGAGCAGCTTGGGTTGTTCATAGGTACCGCCGGATATTTCGATGAGATCGACGCTGGCCTGCTCCAGCCATTCGACTACCTGCAGACTGTCTTCGAAGTCGAATCCGCCTTTCTGGAAGTCGGCGCTGTTGAGTTTCACCGAGATCGGGAACTCGGGACCAACTGCTGCACGCACGGCCGCGACACTGTCCATCAGCACGCGGGCGCGGTTCTCCAGAGAGCCACCGTATTCGTCTTTGCGCTGGTTGCTGCGGGGGCTGAGGAACTGCGACAGCAGGTAGCCGTGAGCGGCGTGGATCTGCACTCCGGTAAAGCCGGCTGCCTGCACCGCTGCGGCGCACTGGGCAAAGCGGCGGACAATCTCGTTTATTTCGTCTTTTTCCAGGGCTACCGGCTCACCGAACTGGCCTCCTGGTAGGCCCAGTTTGACTGGCGATGGCGCCTTTGGGTGTGGGTTGACCATCTTCATGGTCTGGCGGCCTGCATGGCTGATCTGCGCCCAGAAATGGTTGCCGTTGCGTGTAGCGGCCTTGGCCCAGCTACTCAGCGCGGCGTGCATGGCTGCATCGGGTTCACAGTCTATGACTACGTTGCCGGGGCGTTCCAGGTGGTCGCGGTCAATCTGGATATTGCCGGATAGCAACATGCCCGCGCCGCCATCGCTCCACAGGCCGTAGAGGCGTTCGAGTTCCGGGGTCGGCAGGCCGTCGGGCGTGGCCAGGCCTTCGGTCATGGCGGCTTTAGATAGGCGATTGGGGATGATGGCGCCGCATGGGAGGCTTAGAGGATCGGCAAGGGACTTGGTCATGGGGTTCTCTTGTTCTTGTTTATGACAGTGATGTGAGTGTATCCGGTTTTCCGACGGGTGTTCTTGAGAGGCGCTGAAATATCCTGTGAATCAAAATCGCTTTTTTATTGTCACAAGTCGATGACAACGCACCGCCCAGCACTTGTTTCAAAGGAGATATCGTTAAGGCCATGATTGAGTGGATTCAGGAAAACCAGGCGCTATTTAACGCTGGCATGAGCATAGCCACTTTGCTTGTCTGGGTGGTTTACGCCCAGTTGCTGTATTTCGGATTTCGCCGCCAGCGCACGCCCAGGGTGATCATCAATCGGGGCAGGAAGCGGGATCTGGACGCCCTGTGCATCATCAGCAATATGAGCCAGGAGGCAATTTATGTGGAATACATTATTGCCACTCTGGAGACATCCCATGGCACGGTGATGATGGATGTCACGGACTTTGAACGCGATCCTACAGAGGAGCGCGAGAACGAAGAGGGCGACAAGCAGAGGGTATCAGTAACACCCGAGGACATCCGCGAGAATACCCGCCAGGGCCCGCTGCTATCAGGCGAGTTCATGCATATCGGGACCTTCAACGATGTGGTTCGGCGTTTGGCGCGGCGGGCTGATATTCCCATGCAGGGGTATCGCCCGGTAGGAAATATTCTGCTGGAGCGGCTTACCATCGAGCTTATAGCTCTGTATGGCCCGGAGCCCAAACCCGTCAGCGCCAAGCGAAGCTTCAAAATCGAAAGCAACGAGTCGGGAGGGACCCTGACGCCCACCTCCTGGCAAACCCATCAGGGTATTTCCTTTCTACATCGTCGTCGGCTGTGCAAGAAGGTCGACAAGATTAATGAAACCAACTTCTCGATGAGCTCTACCATTCGGCTCGATAAAGACTAGAGGCTCCGGTCATCGAGCGCTGGTTGTATCAGCGCCAACGAGTCGATCAATCGCTTGATTGATATCGTTTTGCCTGGTGAGCTGGTCAAACAGACCCCCTGTGGCCTCGCCGTGAATCAGGCCCAGCAATACGCCCAACACAGCACCGCGGTGCACGTTATCACCACCGACCTCTGTGTTGGCTTGCAGGGCCTTTAAAGGATCTAGCTGGTGTTTGAGAGCGAAGTACAACACCGCCGGCCATGCATCGCTTATATAGCAGGCGGGCGACAGCACCCGACCAACCACTTCCCTATCCGGTTTGTTGCCTTCTACCAGCTTGACCAGATCGCGGCGCGGCAGGCTTCGGGTTGCGTTGAGCAGTAAGTCTTCCACCGAAGTATCAGTATCGCGAAACAGCAATCCATCAATCAGGTTAACAAAAGCGTCGCACACCTCTGCCAGGGAGGCGTCCGGGTGTGTAAGCGCCAGGTGCTCGCGGCACAGTTTGCGAGTATCTGCCAGTGATGTACCACGCAAGCGCTCTCCAATGACCAGCGGCGCGATGGTGACCAGCCCGCCAACCGAGGGCGTGTCATGGGTGATAGCGGCGCACTTTTCCGGTGGCAACCCGCTGGCGAGTTTGGCAAAGAATCCGCGGTGATAGGACTCGGCATAGGTGTCCGGATGCGCTGGCTCGTCCGCTGTCAGCAGCTGTATGTAGGCCTGAAGAAAAGCATCTCGATCATAGTGCCCGTTTGCCGCGTGCATGACGTTCATCAGCGCAAGTGCGCAATGGGCGTTGAGCGTGTTGTCCCCGGCGCGCATGCCCTGGTGGTAGTGAATATTGGGGCGGTCCCAGTATTGGGCTTTGCCCTTGAGTATTACGTCGCCCACTACGTTGGCCTTGTTGCTACTGCTGGCGTTCTTGCGGCCACCGCCACTGGTCGAGTGTAATGACATGATGGAGGAGGGGTGGACCTCCGGCGCCGGATGGAAGTGTCTGATGCCCTCGGGAAAGGCCTTGTCAATATCACTGACTCGGTAGAACCAGTGTACCGGCATGGCCAGAGCGTCGCCGATAAACAGGTTCTGCAGCGCTGCGGTGGCTCTGGCGGTAACATGCTGTGCAGTCATACTGTGCCTCGGTCTGGTTGGGTAGGGGCGACAGCCCCGTATCAATTCAGAATAACGCAGCCTTTGGCCCATAATGGATCCCAGGTGTTTCAAGGAAAGTCTTCGGCAAGAGGGGGGGTGATGGCGCTCAGAATAGCGGTGGTGGGAGCAGTGCTGGCGGGCCTGCTGGGTGCCTGGTGGCTGCTGCAGATACTCGGCATGCCGGCCAGCCTGTCTCCGCAGGCACTGTCTGACTGGCTGACCAGTCAGGCCGGAGTCGGCCCACTCTTACTCATGCTGTTGATGATTATTGCCGTGATCGTCGGGCCTATTCCGACGCTACCGGTCAGCGCCACCGCGGGTCTGGCCTTTGGCGTAGTTGAAGGCACGGCTATCGCCGCCACAGGTGCGCTGATTGGCGCGATGGCGGCGTTCTGGATTGCACGTCTGCTCGGGCGGGAGGCGATCTGCCGCCGCTTCCCGAATAACCCCGTATTGAACCGCGACGGCTCACAGCGCTTTCTAACCCTCACCATTGTGGTTACCCGGCTGATACCGGTGTTCTCATTTGCGCTGATCAGTTACGCCGCAGGAGTAACATCGATTCACGCTTGGCGTTTTGCCGTCGCAACCTTGATCGGCATGCTGCCCATGACCGTGGTTTTTGCCGGATTGGGTCACAGCTTCAGCATGCATCCGGCCCTGACTGTATTGGCGGGCGCAGCAGTTCTCGCGGCCATGGTCTGGCTGCCCTGGATGGTTAGCCGTCATCCGAATTCCAAACTGGGCCGTTGGTTGGGGCTGTGTTGATGACGGCTATGCCTTTGCACAGATACTTGCTGCACGGGGTGTGGGCATGGAGCTGAGCGGTGCATTGCTCAAGGTGACAAGAGCGCTCGTCTATATCTGTGCTGGCGTCCTGCCTGCCACGCTGTTGGCCGGACTCAGTCTGGTTTTTCTGGTGAGCAGCTTGTGGTGGAGTGTTTTGCTTGTGCTGCTGGCCTGGCTTGGAACGGTCGGTTTGATAATGGCGACGATGTTTCCGCCGAATGGAGCCGAATCGCGTTTGAGGATGATTGTTGTCATTCTGCTGACGTTCGGCTTGGTAGCCATATCGCCGTTGGCGCTGATGGCAATTGATTTTCGCAATCTGGCGCTGAAGGCCATCTTCATCGGGCCGGCATTGGTGGCACTGCATTACTGCTGGCAGGTGTTCAGGCTTTCGAATGTGCGCGAGCGCTGGTTTTTATCCATGGTATCGCTGCTGTTGGTGATGGCTCCTTTGTTGTGGTACCTGCAGCGTCCCACGCCGCCTGAGGCAGTGGTATATGACACCGCCGAGGCACGCGAGGTGACGCTGATCGTGGAGAACAGTACGCAGGAGGGGCATCCGGTGATGGGGCTGGCCTCGCTGAGCAAGGTGCCCTATGCGCGAATTCACTATCAGGACAGGACCTACACACCCTTGGGCGCTGGCAGAGTGATTTCATTTCCCCGGGAGACGCACAGGTCGCAGTACGTGATCCGGGAGCTGGTGCAGCCCAATCCCGCGAGCTCGCGCTGGCCGGTCAGAGTGGTGTGGGCCCTGCATGACAAAAGCGGTCGACTCATGGCGCGGCGTGAGCTCTGGCAGCGGAGCACATCTTACTGGTCTGCAGATACACCCAGCGGCTGGCAGGGCCAGAACGCGGCGGACTTTTTCCGCAGGGTGCTCACGCCGCTCGGGCGTATGGCTGTTCCGGATGAGCTGTATCCGGAGGCGAGGTTGCGCGTGGAGCCGACGTCAATTATTCGCCCCGTCAGCCACGCGGATATGGCAAAACGGGTTGCAGGATGTGAGGCGGGAATAACTATGGGAGAAGGCGAAAAATTTGGCCATCTGCAGTCTGCCAGCCCCGACTGGCGTTTTTCGGCCCGTCTGCCTATCGATCAGGTGTTTTGTACAGGTGACAGCACCTACCTCATTTATGCCATGTCTGGCCGCCACATAGAGGTAGACCGGTTAACTCTCGAGGGCCGATTCATCGGACAGCAGAGGATCAATCTGCCCGACGACCTATCGGTCGGTACATCTCACTTCAAGTATGTCTCCCGTTTTGATGCGGGCCCGCTTGGAGTGAGCATGCAGGTCAATTTCATGGACGGACTGCCCAGCCCCGGGCAGCCGGAAGTGCCTGTAAGCGGACTCAGAATCAGTCTTGAAACGAACCGTTAGGCGCCAAAGGCCGAGGCTGTGCAGGTGAGGCGATTAAGGGTGGGCGCCTGCTCCTGAGCCGTTATATGATGCGCGCGCCAATTTCGGCGACCACGTCAGCATCAGACCATCATGCCCAGCAACGCCATTTATACCGACCTCTCGGGTTACTACGATCTGATGTGTGCGGATATCGACTACCTCGCGCAAAGCCAATGTATTCATCGATTGCAGCAGCTGCTGGGCAATGGCGGAAAGCGGCATCTGGATCTGGCCTGCGGGACGGGGCCGCATGTGCGGCATCTACTGGATGCGGGGTATCAGAGCAGTGGGCTCGACATCAACCAGCCCATGCTGGACCGGGCGCTGATTCGCTGTCCCGAGGCGCAGTTCTCTCTGCAGGATATGTGTCAGTTTGCGGTCGAGCAGCCGGTTGATCTGATTACCTGTTTTCTGTATTCCATACACTACAGCGCCGAAATCGAGCGGCTCAAGGCGTGCATTGCCAGTGTGCATGGCGCGTTGGTCAGCGGTGGGCTGTTCTGCTTCAACGCGGTCGACAAATACAGGATCGACAATGACTCCTATATGTCGCATTCGGTTCTGAATGGAGAGGGCCATTTCAACTTCAGTTCCGGGTGGCACTATTCGGGGGAGGGTGAGCAGCAGTCGCTGAAACTGCGTATTGAAAGAACGGCAGCCAATGTGACCCAGATCTGGCGGGATCAGCATCCCATGGTGGCTGTGACTTTCGATGAGCTGACTGCGCTGTTGCAGCCTTACTTCGAGGTGCACGTGCTCGAGCATGACTACGGGACAATCAAGCCCTGGGATGGAATGTCGGGGAATGCGCTGTTTGTTTGTGTGAAAAGATAGGCCCTGGGGCGCGATATTACTGCGCCCACTCAAGATTTTCTGTGTCTTTGCCGGTCATTCCTCAATAGCATTGGAAAATTGGCCAATAGCATCAACTACACGCTGCGCCTCGTCACGAATCTTCAGCATGACTGCACCTGCCTGGTTGGCCAGTTGGACACCCTGTTCTGACTTGGTTTTGCTTTCACCCATACCGCTCACTGCCTGCTGCGCCAGCTCCATGTTTTTCAGGACCACGTCGTTGATTTCGAGGGTGGCCTGGCTGGTTCGGGCTGCCAGGTTGCGTACTTCGTCTGCTACTACGGCAAATCCGCGGCCTTGTTCGCCGGCTCGTGCGGCTTCGATGGCGGCGTTAAGGGCCAAGAGGTTGGTCTGCTCGGCTATGCCACGAATCACCTGAACTATGCTGTTGATCCGTTCCGACTGGTTACCGAGGGCATTGATGTGCTCTGAAACCTGTTCCAACTCCGACGCAATTGATCGCACGACCTCAACTGTTGCCTGAACAGTTTCAGTACCCTCGCGGGCACTCTCGTCTGTTTCCGCAGCAATGTCGAACGCCAGCTTGGCTGCAGAAGACTCTGCATGTCGTCTTTCGACCTGGTTGGTGATGTCACTGGCAAACTTCACTACACCGTAGAGTTTGCCATTGGAGTCATACAGGGGGTTGTAGGTCGCGCGCAGCCAGATTGTCTGGCCGCTGCGGTTTATGCGTTTGAATCGATCTGAAAGGTACTCACCTTTGTTCAAGCGCTGCCAGGCTTGCTGGTATTGGTTGCTGGCAGCCGTTTCTGCATCGCAGAAGATCCGGTGGTGTTTGCCTTTTACATCTTCCAGCCGGTAGCCCATGCTTTGCAGAAAGTTGTCGTTGGCGCTGACGATATGGCCGTCCAGAGTGAATTCGATTACCGCCATTGAACGGTTGATGGCGTTGAGCAGGCTCTTATGTTCTTGCTCAGCCTTCATCGCCCGGGTGATGTCCGTTGCGAGTTTGATGACCTTGGTCACATTGCCTTGCTGGTCCATGACCGGGATATAGCTTGCCTCAAGCCAGATTGGACGTTCGCCCTTGGCCAACCGCATGAATCTGTCACTGAAACTGTCACCCTTGGCCAGTCGCTGCCAGAAACGCTGATATTCGTTGCTGCGCGCTAGTTCGGGGGTACAGAACACACTGTGTTGTTTGCCCAGGACTTCTTCGAGGTCATACCCGACAACTTTAAGAAATAGGGGGTTTGCGTTGAGGATTTCCCCCCTTGGAGAGAACTCGATCATTGCCATGGTATGAGCAATGGCGTCCAGGATCTGATTTTGAATGGCCAGTTGCTGTTTGCTTACTTGAAGTGCATCGCGAACACGTGATCCGAACATGGATACCTCAACGCAGTTGAATTTTCGTGCCTTTATCTATCGGCAGACTGCCCATTTTCTTGATTCGGAAAAGTGCTGAATAGGGCTCTAAATTAGGCTGTAGAGCGCGATACAGATTTTTCGGGCGCAAGTGATGGCACCGGCTCCATCGCGCGGTGCATCATCACCTCAGTCGAAAACGCAGACGATCAATCCCAGCTCAACGCGCCACCGGTCTGGTACTCGATGACCCGCGTTTCGAAGAAATTCTTCTCTTTCTTCAGGTCCATGATCTCGCTCATCCACGGGAAGGGGTTAACGGTGCCCGGGTACTCTTCCTTGAGACCGATCTGGGTCAGGCGGCGGTTGGCGATGAACTTGAGGTAGTCCTCCATCATCGCTGCGTTCATGCCGAGCACGCCGCGGGGCATGGTGTCCCGGGCGTATTCTATTTCCAGCTGGGTGCCCTGCAGAATCATCTGCGTGGCTTCGTCCTTCATGCTGGCATCCCACAGGTGCGGGTTCTCGATCTTGATCTGATTGATCACGTCGATGCCGAAGTTCAGGTGCATGGACTCGTCGCGCAGGATGTACTGGAACTGCTCGGCAACGCCGGTCATCTTGTTACGGCGACCCATGGACAGGATCTGGGTAAAGCCGCAGTAGAAGAACACACCTTCAAGCACGCAGTAGTAGGCGATCAGGTTACGCAGCAGTTCCTTGTCGGTCTCGACGGTGCCGGTGTTGAAGGTCGGGTCGGAGATCGAACGGGTGTACTTGAGGCCCCAGGCGGCCTTTTTCGCCACGCTTGGAATCTCGTGGTACATGTTGAAGATCTCGCCTTCATCCATGCCCAGGGACTCGATGCAGTACTGGTAGGCGTGGGTGTGGATTGCCTCTTCGAAGGCCTGGCGCAGGATGTACTGGCGGCACTCGGGATTGGTGATCAGGCGGTAGACGGCTAGCACCAGGTTGTTGGCGACCAGCGAATCGGCGGTGGAGAAGAAGCCCAGGTTGCGCTTGACGATACGGCGCTCGTCGTCGGTGAGGCCTTCAGGATTTTTCCACAGGGCGATGTCGGCGGTCATGTTGACCTCCTGCGGCATCCAGTGGTTTGAGCAGCCATCGAGGTACTTCTGCCAGGCCCAGTCGTACTTGAAGGGCACGAGCTGGTTGAGGTCGGCGCGGCAGTTGATCATGCGCTTGGTGTCGACGCTGACCCGGGCGGCCGAGCCTTCCAGTTCGTCGAGGCCTTCCTGCACATCGAGGGCATCCAGTGCCGCCTTGGCGCGGGCGATGGCGGCTGAGTCGTCATCGCTGACCTGGCGGGCGTCGGCGACGTTGGCTGGGGTGCTCTCCGCGGTTTCGACTGCGGGTTCGGCGTGGTCCGCTTTTGTCGAGGTGGAACTCGACATTCCCAGATGCGGGGCTGCGGAGGTTTCGGGTGTGTCTAGTTCGTCCCAGCTGAGCATGGTTGGCTCCTTTCAGTCGCAGCTGCAAGCTTCAAGCGGCAAGCTGCAAGTTGGTTAATTTGGGTGGCGCGAGCTCTCGCGCGGTCATCCTCGGTCTCTCCCCGTCATCCTCGCGAACGCGGGGATCCATTCGGGGGTGGCTGTAAGCGCTGTGCCTCATGCCGAACCCCGAAGGTCAAAATGGGTTCCCGCGTTCGCGGGAATGACGCCAGGGGTAGTGAGTGTTCCTGCTACCCGGGGGCGCAAACTCCGAGCTGCTTGTCGCTTGCAGCTTGCAGCTTGTCGCTTTTTATTGGCATGCCTCGCAATCAGGCTCGTCAATCGCGCAGGCTTTCGGCACGGGTGCGGGGCCTGCAGGGGCGGCTGATACGCCGTTGCCGCCCGACGATACGGCGTTGAGCTTGCCGGTTTCCACTGTCGATTTCTCGGTGCTGGTCGCAGCCAGGGCGCGGAGGTAGTAGGTGGTTTTCAGGCCGCGGTACCAGGCCATGCGGTAGGTCACGTCCAGTGCCTTGCCCGAGGCGCCGGCGATGTACAGGTTGAGGGATTGGGCCTGGTCGATCCACTTCTGGCGACGGCTGGCGGCTTCGACTATCCACTTGGTTTCCACTTCGAACGCGGTGGCGTACAGGGCTTTGAGGTCCGCCGGGATGCGTTCGATCTGCTGGACCGAGCCGTCGTAGAACTTCAGATCGTTGACCATGACCGGATCCCACAGGTTGCGGGCCTTGAGGTCGCGTACTAGGTAGGGATTGATCACGGTGAACTCGCCGGAGAGGTTCGATTTCACATACAAGTTCTGGTAGGTCGGTTCGATCGACTGGGATACGCCGGTGATGTTGGCGATGGTCGCGGTCGGTGCGATGGCCATGATGTTGGAGTTGCGGATGCCTTTTTTCGCGCGCTGGCGCAGGGGTTCCCAGTCCAGGGTCTGGCTGCGGTCGACTTCGATGTACTTGGCGCCACGCTGCTCGGTAAGGATGTCCAGCGAGTCCAGCGGCAGAATGCCCTGGTTCCACAGCGAGCCGTCGAAGCTGGAGTAGCTGCCGCGCTCTTCGGCCAGATCGCAGGAGGCCTGGATGGCGTAGTAGCTGACCGCTTCCATGGAGTTGTCGGCGAACTCGACCGCAGCGTCGGAGCCGTAGGCGATGTGCTGCAGGTAGAGCGCATCCTGAAAGCCCATGATGCCCAGGCCGACCGGGCGGTGCTTGAGGTTCGAATTGCGCGCCTGGGGCACCGAGTAGTAGTTGATGTCGATCACGTTATCCAGCATGCGCACGGCGGTCTTGACCGTAGCAGCGAGCTTGGCAGTGTCCAGTTTGCCGTCGACGATATGCTGCGGCAGGTTGATCGAGCCGAGGTTGCATACGGCGATCTCGTCGGCCGAGGTGTTGAGGGTAATCTCGGTGCACAGGTTGGAGCTGTGGACAACGCCAGCGTGCTGCTGCGGGCTGCGTAGGTTGCAGGCGTCCTTGAAGGTGAGCCACGGGTGGCCGGTTTCGAACAGCATGCTGAGCATCTTGCGCCACAGGTCGCGGGCCTTGATGGTTTTGTGCAGCTTGAGCTTGCCGTACTCGATCAGCGCTTCGTAGTACTCGTAACGCTCCTCGAAGGCCTTGCCGGTCAGATCGTGCAGGTCGGGCGTATCGGAGGGGGAGAACAGTGTCCACATGCCGTCGTCGAACACGCGCTTCATGAACAAATCCGGAATCCAGTTGGCGGTGTTCATGTCGTGGGTGCGGCGGCGGTCGTCACCGGTGTTCTTGCGCAGCTCGAGGAATTCCTCGATGTCCAGGTGCCAGGTTTCCAGGTAAGCGCAGACGGCGCCCTTGCGCTTGCCGCCCTGGTTCACGGCCACGGCTGTATCGTTCACCACCTTGAGGAAGGGCACAACGCCCTGGCTCTTGCCGTTGGTGCCCTTGATGTAGGCCCCCAACGCACGCACGGGCGTCCAGTCGTTGCCCAGACCGCCGGCGAATTTGCTCAGCATTGCGTTGTCGTGGATCGCGTGATAGATGCCGGACAACTCATCTGGCACGGTGGTCAGATAGCAGCTCGACAGCTGCGGACGCAGGGTGCCGGCGTTGAACAGCGTGGGCGTGGAGGCCATATAGTCGAAGGACGACAGCAGCTTGTAGAACTCCACCGCGCGGGCATTGCGATCGGCTTCTTCTATGGCCAGGCCCATGGCGACGCGCATGAAGAAAATCTGTGGCAGCTCGAAGCGCACGCCGTCACTATGGATGAAGTAACGGTCGTACAGAGTCTGCAGGCCGAGATAGGAGAACTGCTTGTCGCGGCTGTGATCCAGCGCCTTACCCAGTGCGTCCAGATCAAATTCCTTCAGGCGCGGATCCAGCAGCTCGTGCTCGACGCCAAAATCGATGTAGGCGGGCAGGGTGCGGGCATACAGTTCGGCCATATCGCCGTGGGTCGCGCTTTCAGCGACCTTGAGAAAGCTCAAAGCTTCGGCGCGCAGGTTGTCCAGCAGCAGCCGAGCGGTGACGTGGCTGTAATTCGGCTCGCGCTCGACCAGGGTGCGGGCGGTCATTACCAGGGCGGTGTTCACATCCTGTTGGGTGACACCGTCGTACAGGTTCTTAAGGGTTTCGCGTTCGATCAACTTGGCATCCACTTCGGCCAGGCCTTCGCAGGCCTCGTCGATGATGGTGTGCAGGCGGCCCAGATCCAGTGGCTGGCGGCTGCCGTCGGGCAGGGTGATGTTCAGCGTGGGGTGCGCTTCGACCGGCTGACGGGCCTGGCGCTGGCGCGAGTGCTCTTCACGGTAGAGTACATAGGCGCGGGCGACCTTCTGCTCGCCCGAGCGCATCAGGGCCAGTTCGACCTGATCCTGGATCTCTTCTATATGCAGCGTACCGCCGGAAGGCATACGACGTTTGAAGGTGGTGGTGATGGTTTCAGCCAGTTGATTCACAGTCTGGTGAATACGGCTGGAGGCGGCGGCCTGTCCGCCTTCGACAGCGAGAAACGCCTTGGTGATGGCGACTTTGATCTTGTCATCGGTATAGCTGACCAGCTTGCCGTTGCGCTTGATGACGCGCATCTGGCCGGGAGCAGTCATCTGCAGATCAGAATTATGGTCGCCCTGAGGATTGCGGCCCTGTTGCGATTCGGTGATTGGGGTAACTGGCGGCATGTTGGGCTGCATGGTGATCTCCTTGGCGAAGCCGTTAATACAATATGTAGTGTTTTGACGTTCTGGGTCAGTAGAGCAGTGCCGTATTCGATCGGCTTGCTCAATACTCATCCCATATGTAGTGCGCTTTGTTAATCTTGGCACAAGATAGAGTGGAATATGCCGTCGTGCAAGCTTGAAATTGAAGACGGCTGTGATGGCTATTCGCCAATAATTTCGCCTTGGCTCAGGAAAAACGGGCTTTTCACTGTGAATTTTGGCTGATTTTCAGCTGAAAAAAATATGTATCGACACTACATGTAGTGTTTTCTGTATTAGCCCGAATATGTGCTCCCTTACCTGATAGGTCTTTTGCCGGGGGGTTGTTACAATCGCTGCTCCGCAATGAGACAGGCAGGTTGGCAGGCGAATGGCAGTCGATAACGAACGCATCCTCATAGTCGAAGACGATCTCAAATTGGCCGAGCTGATTCAGGCATTCCTGCGCTCGCAGGGTCTGGAGATTGATCTGCTAACCGATGGTGCCAGCGCGGTGGAGCACATTCTGGCCAGCAATCCCGACCTGGTGGTACTGGATCTGATGTTGCCGGGCGAGGATGGTCTGTCGATCTGCAAGCGCCTGCGGGGGGCCGGTTATGCGCGGCCGGTGTTGATGCTGACCGCGCGCAGTGATGACGAGGATCATATTCGCGGGCTGGAGCTTGGAGCTGATGATTACGTCAATAAGCCGGTTAGACCACAGGTCTTGCTTGCCCGTATCCGAGCGTTGTTACGCCGCAGCCATGATTCAGAGCCGGCCAGCGATGCGCCGGTCACTCGGCTGACCTTCGGCCCTCTGGTCATCGACAACGCCCGGCGCGAGGCCTGGCTGCGTAACGAACTGATCGATCTGACCGGTGCGGAACTGGATCTTTTATGGTTGCTGGCCAGTAATGCTGGTCGCACGCTAAGCCGTGAGGAAATATTCAACGCCCTGCGCGGAATCGAATATGACGGTCAGGATCGCTCCATTGATGTGCGCATATCGCGTATACGCCCCAAGATCGGCGATGACCCCGAGCTACCGCGCATCATCAAGACGGTGCGTAGCAAGGGCTACCTGTTTGTTGCCGTGCAACCCTGATACGGACGCCCCGTGAACTCCATCTTTCTGCGCATATACGGCGGCATGCTACTGATTCTTGTTGTGGTGTCACTCCTGGCACTGCTGGGAATCCGCCAGGTGAACGAGTTCCGCGCCGAAACTTACCGGGAGGACATAGCCACCGGCACCTTTCGCCTGATGGCTGACAATCTTGCGCCCATGGAAGGTGCCGAGCGGCTGAGGGCGCTGGCCGCCTGGACGCGCCTGATAGGTGTGCCGCTGCAGTTAAGTACCATCGATCAACTGAAGCTGGACTCGCGTCAGATCGCACATCTGGCCCGTGGCCGGGTGTTGGTCAAGCCTTCGGCGCAAAGTCAGGTGAGGGTGTTCAGCCGGGTCGATGAGCATACGGTGTTGACTACCGAAATTCAGCGCATCACCGAGCAACTAGGCAGGGCAACCTTGTTTCTGCTGGTTGACGAGCTGGTGCGGCACCCGGAATCGGACATGCCTGAACGATTACAGCGTCTGCGTAGGGACAAGGATTTTGGCTACACGCTGATGCTTACGCGAATGCGCGAAGCGGACCTGGATGCAGACCAGCGTCGCCGTCTGGAAGAGTTTGATACCGTCATGACGCTGGGTCCCGATGGCGATTCGGTTTTGCTGTATATGAAGGTGACCGATACCGACTGGGTGCTGCGTCTCGGCCCGCTATTCCAGATGGAAGACTATCCCAGGGAGCTGTTGTTGATCACCGGCTTGCTGGTACTGACGCTCAGCGGTTTGTTGATCTACTTGCTGGTACGGCAACTCGAGCGCCGTCTGATCACCCTGGAAGCTGCGGCAATGCTGCTCAGTCATGGCAACCTGGACGCTCGGGTTGACGCCGTGGGGCAGGACTCGGTGGGCCGTGTTGCCCGGGCCTTCAACGATATGGCGAGCCACCTGCAACGCTTGATGAAGATTCAGCAGGAGATGATCGGCGCGGTGTCCCACGAGTTACGCACGCCTATCGCACGGCTGCGCTTTGGTCTGGAAATGGTGGAAACCTCGAAGGCGGAAAAGGATATTGCCCATTACGTGCACGGCATGGATGCAGACCTCAGTGAGCTGGACATGCTGGTTGACGAGATTCTCACCTACGCACGCCTGGAGCAGGGTGCTCCTGCACTAGGTATGGTGCTCCTCGATGTGCCTGCTTTGATTGACCGTGTAGTGCAGGAATTGGCACCTTTGAATCAGGCAATCACCATGGAGGTTGAGGACAACAGTTACGGGAGAGCCATTGCGGTCGAGGCTGAGCAGCGCTATCTGACCCGGGCTATCAGTAACCTGATTACCAACGCCATGCGTCATGCCAGCAGCCGCGTGCGGGTATCCTGCCAGGTGGTCTATGGGCGCTGTGTGGTAAGCATCGAGGATGATGGCCCAGGCATTGATGAACCGCTACGGGAAAAGGTATTCACACCCTTTCTGCGCCTGGACGATAGCCGTACCCGCGCTTCGGGCGGCTATGGTCTGGGCCTTTCTATTGTACGCCGGGTAATGTTCTGGCATGGCGGTACGGCCCGTGCCGGCAGCTCCACCGCCCTCGGTGGCGCGGATTTCATTATTGAGTGGCCCCTGCGGCGCGGCTAGCGCTGCATCAGGTGGCCGGTCTACCGGCTGTGCCCGTTCACCAGTAGGCGGAAGGCGGTGCTGGCGGGCTCTGGATCGGGTGTTCGGCCACAGATCAAATCACAATAGATTGCCCCTTCACCGATGCGAATAATGAAGTAGGCCAGGCTCTCGGCATCCATTTCCGGATTGATGTTGCCCGCCTGGATCTGCTCTTCAAACAGCTTGCGCCAGGTCTCGATCAGCCGGCTTTGCAGGCCGGAGATATTTGAGGTCAATAACTGCAGGCCCCACTGTGGCTCGGCCCGCAAAAAGTCATGCATCGCCTTGCCGTTGATCAGCGCGATGTTTATATCGGTATAAATCTGCGCAAGAAAATCGATGCCCTTGAGCTTCGGGTTGGCCTCAGCTCGCTCGATGGCTTCGTCGTAAAGGTTCTTGTACTGGGACCAGAGAATCTCGCCCATCAGCAGGTCCTTGTTGCCGACCCAGCGCATCAGCGTCGCACGACCAACCCCCAGCTCCTCTGCCAGCAACGACAGATTCAGCCGACGACCCTCCAGCCACCAGCGTCGGGCCATGCGGAAGGCGCTCATCGGGGTGGCGCGTTCGTCGGATTTGCGCTGTGACAATGCCAGCGACAGGGGGGTAGGTTGGCTGCTCATGGTTTCGAATCCAGAAAATGTATGGCGTGTCATATAGTAGCAACATCGATACCAAGATTAGAAGTGTCCCGGCCATGAATCAGCGCATTTTTCGTCTGTGCAAGCGATTCTTTATCGACTTCAGATGTATGTACGACTGAATCTGCAAATAGATTCAAGCCAGGTGTTAAAGAGACTGTTAGCTTGATCGTCCTAGGTTGGAACAAATACAAAAATAATATGCCCGGTCAGGCCGGGTCAGGAGATCACAATGCGAATAAACAGACTTTCGGCATCTATCCGAGTAGCGGTGCTGCTCTCCGCCGGCGCCGTGCTGGCAGGATGCTTGCCCGGTGGAGGCGGCGGAGCCTCCAGTTCGATTCCGTCCACGGAACCCTGCTCCTCGATTGCCGGTGCTGTGCAGGTAAATGATATGTGCGTGCAAACCACCGTCGTCGCCAGTCCGGCCAAGGCGGCGCAGACACCCGGCACCGCCGGCGTGACCGTAACCAACACCAAACTGGTTACCCATCTGGGCGCCGATGCCGATCTGAACCAGGCGCGCTATACCCGCTACGCGCTGGCCACCCAGGCTGATCTGCAGCCCGATGCCATCCTGGTCGCTGTGCCTGGCACCCTGGGTGGCGCGCACAATTATTTTCGCCTGGCGGAAAATTTGATGGCCAAGGCGCAGGCGGCTGGGTCGGTGGTGGAGGTCTGGGCCTTCGAACGTCGTTCTGTTTTGCTGCAGGACACCGTGGGTCTGAATATTGCGGAGGATGAGAAGGACGCGGGTATTGCGGTGAATTTCCTTTTTGGCGACGAATTGGATCTGCCGCTGAGTCCTGAGCTCGACCGCCGTGCGGTGTTTTACGATCAGATTGATGTTCCCTTCATGGCCAACTGGACACCCCAGGTGTTTTCCCGTGACATTGACGTGGTTGTGGAGCTGGCGCGAGATGCCGCACGCAACGGTAACGTCTTTCTGGGCGGGCATTCAGCTGGAACCGGTTTCGTCGCGCGTTATGCTGCAACCGATTTCAACCTGAGCGGTACGGGAGCGCCGCAGCCAGGCTATGCCAAAGTTCGTGGCTTGGTGCTGTTTGAGGGGCAGGGCGGCTCGTTGCGTGCAGCGGCGCCGACCGCTGCGGAATTGGATGCCGTCGAAGCCGCCGCAGACGGGGGCCTGTATACCGCCGCCCGGACCGGCGCAGTCAGCTCCTATATCAATGCACCCGGGTTGGGGCCCCAGCAGTTGGTCTCCAGCGAGGTGCTGGGCATGCAGATGGCATTCGAAGGCACCATTAATGGGGAGCAGGCAGTTCTTCAACAGGCTTTCGGAGCAGATCGTAATGGTGCGACCAACAGTGTTTATCAGCAGGTGGCAGGCTATAACGACCGCCCCTTTCCGGTAACTGCCGGCGCAGCCCTTGCGACTTTTCAGGACGATGACAATCAGCCTACACCACAGTTTTTCCATCTTTCAATGGGTGCCCTGGGCTCTATGAATGCTGACGGTCTGGTCGAGTGGCTGGATAACGACCAGACGTTGCCGGCTTCGGCTTATACCGACAATGGCCCGGCGCCGATTACGCTGCTGACGCCGCAATTGTTTTGGGGAGTGGAGGCTGAGCCCGTCAATATGGCGCGTTTGGTACCATCCTTGTTCGTAGGCGAGACTAATTACAGCGACTGGTACTACCCGACCACGGGCCTTCTGATTGGCAACAATGCGACAGTCGGGGGCGCAAACCTGGGCCTGGACACCAGTGCCTTGTCTCTACCGGTAGCGGAGGGTGGCCGCGGGCGCTCGGATATCGTCAACCAGACCCAAGCGCAGCAGATCGATGTGCCGGTCATCGGGTTTGGCGGTACCAATGGTCTGACCCCGGTACCCGGTATCTGGCGTAGCTTTGCCAATGCAATCGCACCCTGTGCCTCTCTGAGTTGCGACGGTACGGCGAGAATGCTGTCCGGTGCCAATGACCTAAGCGCCTTCCCCACCTTTGGTGGAGCGGAGGGCGGTTTTGAAGTGCATATGAGCGAAGGTTATTCGCACAACGATGTGCTGGCGGCTGATGACGATGACACCAACAATGTGATCGACCCGCTGCTCGCATTCATGGAGCGTAACGCGCAGTAAAGACTTGCATCAGTAACAAATCAGGCCATCTCCCGGTTGCACGGGAGGTGGCCTTTCTGGTTATGGCAGAAGCATCAACCGCGTCCAATGAAAGGCATTTTTGTGGCCATGATGGTCATGAACTGGATATTGCTTTCCAGGGGCAGGCTGGCCATCTGGACCACGGCCTGGGCTACGTGATCTACGTCCATTACCGGTTCAACGGCTATTTCGCCATTGGCCTGGGGGACGCCGCGCTGCATCGGCACAGCCATATCGGTCGCAGCGTTACCGATGTCAATCTGCCCACAGGCAATGTTGTAGCGCCGGCCATCCAGTGATGTGGATTTTGTCAGGCCGGTCATCGCGTGTTTGGTCGAGGTGTAGGGCGCAGAGTTGGGTCGGGGTGCATGTGCCGATATCGAGCCGTTATTGATGATGCGGCCACCCATGGGTTGCTGGCTTTTCATTATCTTGAACGCCTGCTGCGTGCAGAGAAAAGCGCCGGTCAGATTGGTTTCGACTGTGGCCTGCCAGTGATCGAAGCTGACGTCTTCAAGCGGGACCGGCGGGGCGCCGGTGCCAGCATTGTTGAACAAGAGGTCCAGCCGACCGAAATGTTCGTGAGTTGCTGCAAACAAGGCTTCCACCGATTCCGGCTTGCGCACATCCGTCACTACGGCAAGGGCATGGCTTTCCAGGCCATCAGCTGCTTGAAGCGTGATTTTTAGCTGCTCTTCACGGCGGCCGGCGAGTACCACATGATATCCAGCCTTGAGAAGAGCGAGAGCGGCAGCGCGGCCTATGCCGCTGCCTGCACCGGTCACCAGTGCAACGGGGGTAATATCTGACATGATTTTTCCTGGCGGTTAGCGATGCTGCAGCATAGCGCAGATGCAAAAAAGCCGGTTACCCCAAGGTAACCGGCTTTTATTTGCTGATCAGATGCAGTTGATCAGTTGATGCCCTTGCGCTCTACATCCCATCCACGGTCAGTACACAGACCGCAACGGCTGCCGTAGAAAGTGCTCTCGGCGCTACCATCGTTCATCAGGTGATACCGGAACCAGGCAGTGGAGGGGCCGCGGTAATCACCACCATTACCTACAGGCTCGAAGTGGCTGGCGCTGGTGCGCTCGCCCCAGAAGACCGGTACGTTAGCGTTGCGGAATACCGGTGATGCGTTCAGGCCAGGGGATGCGATGGAGTCGCGGCCACCGGTCATCAGAAACATCGGCCCGTTCTGGCGGCTCTGCGAACTTGAACGGTGTCCCAGTCCAATGGTGTAGGGCTGGAATGGCGCTGTGACGGTTACACGACCATCACGGCCAGCCATGATCGAGCCACCACCACCCTGCGAATGGCCTGTGGTAGCCACTTTGTTCACGTTCAGGTTGCCTGCATAGGTACCAAAGCTACGGCCGTTTTCCTGTACGAGGTAGTCCAGACAATCAATCATGTCCTCGCCAGAGCCGGCATTGGAAGTGCGGGCCGCGGCAACCACGAACCCGTGACTTGCCCAATGGTTGAGCAGGCTGCCGTAGGTACCCGGTGAGCTGCCCGTACCGTTGCCCCAGATGATGATCGGGTGGCGGCGGCCTTCGGCGCCCAGGGTGCGGGGACGATAGACGGTGCAACGAGGACCTTCGTTACCGCTGGTAGTGGCAAAGGGGCCGGAGCGGCTGAAATCAGAAACGGAAGGAAAGTCAGATCCACCGCCGGAAGGGGGCGGAGTGGGTGTTGGGTCAGGCGTGGGGGTGTAAGCCATGACGCTGGTCGACATCAAGAGGGCAGCGGCAAGGCCGGTCAATTTCAAGTTTGCCATTTTCATAGTGATCTCTCTTCGGTTTGTTGTTGTTCAAGACACTGAGCCTCTGGCATCCAACCGACTGTCAGGCTCTTAGCGAGGTTGAATATAGGCCCGGTACCCCCGGATAACACTCGCCTATTCGGGTGAAAATTGAGACAGATAAAAATAATGTGTCTAATTAATGCGTTTTACAGATCAATGACAGTTGGGCAAAAAAAGGCCAGCCCATGGGGCTGGCCTCCGGTTCCTGCCTAACGCTGGGCTATCAGTTGATACCCTTGCGGCGAACTTCCCAGTTGCGGTCGCCACACAGACGGCAGTTGCTGCCGTAGAACGTGCTTTGGGCGCTGTTGTCACCCATCAGGTGGAAACGGAACCAGGCAGTCGATGGGCCACGGAACCCGCCCGCATTGCCAACTGGCTCGAAGTGGCTGGCACCGCGCAGTTCACCCCAGAACACCGGGACGTTGGCATTGTTGAACACTGGCAAGGCGTTGAGGCGAGGTGATGCGATGGTATCGCTGCTGCCGGTCATCAGGAACATGGGCCCATTTTGCTGGCTCTGCGAGCTGGAGCGATGACCCAGGCCGATGGTGTAGGGTTGGAAGGGTGCAGTGACTGTAACGCGACCATCACGACCAGCCATGATTGAGCCACCACCACCCTGGGAGTGACCTGCGGTAGCAACGCGGTTGACGTTCAGCTTACCCGCGTAAGTGCCGCTGCTGCGGCCGTTTTCCTGCACCAGGTAATCCAGGCAGTCGATCATCTCATCACCGGACCCTGCATTGGAGGTGCGCGCTGCAGCGACGACAAAACCATGGCTTGCCCAGTGGGTGAGCAGGGCGCTGTAGGTGCTCGGCGAGCTGCCTGTGCCGTTGCCCCAAAGGATGATCGGGTGGCGACGACCTGACTCGCCCAGGGTGCGTGGCCGGAAAATGGTGCAGCTTGGACCAGCGTTGCCGCTGGTGGTTGAGAAGGAGCCCGAACGGCTGAAGTCGGATACTGAAGGAAAGGCAGTGCCAGTACCCGGATCGGGGGTGGGTGTTGGCGTAGGGGTGGGCGTAGGGTTGCTGGCCAGGGCGTTGACAGAGAGCAGCATGCCAAGGGCGAGACCGGTCAGTTTGAAAGCAAAGGATGCGTTCATGGAGTTACCTGTGGAGTTCGATTGTTGTTGGTTTTATTGACAGAGCCCAATGACTGAATGCCCAAAACAGCGCTCTGACGCAATCGAATGTATGCCTCGCCAGTGAGATTGAAACTCGCCCAATCGGGTGAAAGAGTCATTTTTTACAATTGCGTCATGAAAAACGGGACCCGAAGGTCCCGTTTAGTGGGTCACTAGCCGCTTGGCGGCGTACTTCAGGGGGTGGAGTACGCTGCAGACTGGCCAAAGAAGCCTTGCAGGGTGGCTTGCTCGAATCCATTGATACCGGCGGCCGTCATGGCTGCTGTCCAGGCAGTATTGACGCCTTCAAGGGTCAGCCCTTCGTTGGACATGCTGATATCGGTTTCGGTGTTGGTTGCGTCGAAGACGATGACCTTGTCTGCCCCTGGTGTGCTTGACCAGGGCTGCCAGGCCAGCTCGTCCTTACTGAACTCACCATTGGGATTGCCGCCCCGGGCGAAGTCCGCCAGGTAATCCATCATGGCGTTTTGCAGGGCCATGCGACCAGGCGCGTTCTGTTCGGTGAAGGGCAGATTGAACAGACCCTCGCCGGCGCCATGGAAGAAGGATATTTCCGCAGCATGGCCGGCACCGTAGATGAAATTGAACGGTGATGGCCCTGATTGGGTGCCCCAGCGGAAATCATAGGCATAGGTCTTGGGCTGGTGCTTGGTTATCAATCGCGCCAGTTCATCCACATATTTGGCGCGCCATGCACGGCCACCGTGATAACCGGTAATTTCATAGGTGTCCTTGTCCTTCTGGGTGGGCAGTACCTCATCGAGGGTCTGGTTGCCGGTGAAGGCCACATCCAGCAGGTCCAGCCAGGTCTTGCCGGCCGCGGAGGGAATATTGCCGCCGAACTGGGATGCTTTAAGTGCGCCGCCGTAGAGCGGCATGAAGGACTTCTGCTCGTATTCGTTGGCACCGAGCACAACGGGAACCTTGTTGAAATTGCCACTGGTGAAGGCCGGTATCCAGCCTCCCGCGGGAATCACAGCACCATCCTCGATAGCGCCATAAGAGCCCAACTGACTGTAATTGAATACCGCCTGATAGAGGTCTCGGCCTTCAGCTGCCCGCAGGTAGTTATTCAGTGTGCCAGCAGCCTCCATATCCAGGCGCATTTGTGTGGCCTGGGCGGGGCTGATGGGCGAATTGGGTGTCTTGCGGTCTTCCTGCAGGCGAATCAACCATTCGATATGGCTGTTGGCAGATGTGCGCGCACTGTTGGTGCTGCGGGTGGTCATCGCGCCGCTTTGTGAAACGGCCTGATGGAACAATCCGCTATCGGCCTGGGGCGATACCATCAGATTAAGTACGTTGTGCGCGCCTGCAGATTCGCCAGTGATAGTGACGTTGCCGGGATCACCGCCAAACTCGGCGATGTTTTCCTGAATCCACTTCAAAGCCTGAACCGTGTCCATGGTCCCGAAATTACCTGAATCGGAGATGGGGTCGGCGCCACCGGTCTGGACGTCCGGATGGAAAAACCAGCCCAGCGGCCCTAGACGGTACTGCAACACGACCATTACCACGTCAGAGTTTTCGACGAGGTTGCGACCGTCGTATTGTTTGGCAGTACCAAAGTTGTTCGAACCACCATGGATCCAGACGTAAACCGGCAATTTCTCGTTCTGGTAGTCAGCGCGGTTAGGGCGATAGACATCGACAATCAGACAGTCTTCACTGCCGACCATATTGGATGTGCGCTGCCATTGGGTGGTGGTCTCTGCCTGCACGCATTCGGCGTGCCGTTCGGTTGCGTCCCTAACCCCTGTCCAGTTCTCCATTGGCTGAGGTGCACGCCAGCGCAGGTCGCCGACTGGGGGCTGGGCGTAGGGTAGGCCGTGCCACACCAGTACATCGTCTTCGACGATGCCCTGCACCACGCCGTTGGCCAGGCTCAACTGGCCGGCCGGCATGATATTGCTGCTGGCGCCACCGCCGCCGCCCAGACAGCCGGATAACGTCAGGGATCCGACAACGGCAAGAGCGAGGGTAGACATAGAGGGGCGGGACAAAACAGCGGTGGGAATATTGGTCGTTCGGGTGCGGGAACGCATGGAATCTCTCCTGATTCATTATTGTTGTTAGTAGGGCTTCTTGCGGCCCAATAGTCCGGTCATCCGCCGGACTGAGTCAGGATAGCGGCAAAAAGCTTCTCAGGACGAGACATAAGCAGTGAATATATCGTTCATGGCCTTTTACTTATTTTCGCACTCACGCCCTCCAGCGTGGCGAAGGAGATGTCCTTGGCGGTCAGGAGAAAGTCCTGCAGATAGGACATTTCCAGCATATCTTCTCTCACTGCAGCGTAGAGGGTACCAAACAGCCCTTCCTGCCCCAGGGGTCTGGCGCTGACATAACCACGCTGTAGGTATTCGGCCATTGCCCAGTTTGGCAGGCAACAGACGCCGCGCCCCGATGCGACCAGCTGCATCATCATCACTGTGAGTTCCGCGTTGCGAATTGCGACAGGCTCGACGCCTGCGGGGTCGAGAAACTGAGTGAAGATATCCAGCCTGTCGCGATCCACGGGGTAGCAGATCAGCGTCTCCTCACGCAAATCTGTCGCTTCGACATGGCTGCGGCTGATCAATGGGTGCTGGTTGCTGATTGCCAGCATGGCTTCGTAGGCGAACAGGGGCACGTAGCTGATGCCGGGGATGTCCTTTGGATCGGAAGTGACTACCAGATCCAGTTCTCCCCGAGCCAGGGCTGGCAGGGGAGCAAAGAAGAATCCAGAAGCGAAATCCACTTCTACTTCCGGCCATGCATTACGAAACTGATCAATCGTGGGCATCAGCCACTGAAAGCAGCTATGGCACTCAATCGCCATGTGCAGCCGGCCGGCCTGACCTCCGGCGAGCCGTTGCAGGTCGCGCTCGGCCTGACGAAGTTGCGGCAGAAGATTATCTGCCAGCCGCAGCAGGCGCAAACCCGCACTGGTGAAACGCACAGGTTTGCTCTTGCGCGCAAACAGCGGCAAGCCCAGGCGGTCTTCGAGATCCTTGATCTGGTGCGAAAGCGCGGACTGGGTCAGGTGCAGGCGCTCGGCGGCTTCTACAAGACTTTCGGCTTCACGCAGCGTTGCCAGCGTGCGCAGATGGCGGATTTCGAGCATGGAAGGACTCTCAAACATGAGTGAAATCGAAGTTTAGCATTAACAGGATGAGTTTGATTCAGCTCCCGTCAACGCAGACCATAGTCGCCACACATGAACAGGATGGAGAGCGTTATGGCATTGGCACACAATCTCGGGTTCCCCCGTATCGGACGAGACCGGGAACTGAAAAAGGCACTGGAAGCATTCTGGGCTGGCGACTTAGAGCAGGAAGAGCTGTTGCAAGCCGGCCGCCAATTGCGCGCGCGGCACTGGCAACTGCAGGGTGAAGCCGGTCTGAGCCTGGTGCCGGTGGGCGATTTCGCCTGGTACGATCAGGTGCTTACTCACAGTCTGATGGTGGGTGCTGTACCCGAGCGCTTTGCCACTGATGTCGAGCCGGATCTGGATACCCTGTTTCATATGGCCCGCGGCGTCAGCCGCACTGGCAAACAGACCTTCGCCTGCGAGATGACCAAGTGGTTTGATACCAATTACCACTATCTGGTCCCCGAATTCACTCGTGGCCAGAAGTTCAGCCTGCAGTGGACCCAATTGTTCGAGGAAGTCGACGAAGCGATCGCGCTCGGTCATCTGGTCAAGCCCGTGGTGCTGGGTCCGCTGAGTTATCTATGGTTGGGTAAGACCAAGGGTGAAGTGTTCGACAAGCTGGAACTGCTCGACACATTGCTGCCGGTGTATGTCGAGATCTTCAACCGCCTGGCGGAGCAGGGGGTCGAGTGGGTACAGATAGACGAGCCGGCGCTGGTACTGGATCTGCCGGCCGACTGGAAGGCTGCCTATGAGAGCGTCTATAACCGACTGCAGTACGCACCACTGAAAAAACTGTTGACCAGCTATTTCGGTGGCCTGGAAGACAATCTGGGATTGGCTTGTAGCTTGCCGGTGGACGGTCTGCACGTGGATCTGGTGCGCGCGCCGGAGCAACTTCCCTACGTGCTCGATCGTTTGCCTACCTACAAAGTGCTCTCAGTGGGCGTGGTGAATGGACGCAACATCTGGCGCTGTGATCTGAACGCAACGCTGGATATCCTCCGTCAGGTTCAGGAACGCTGGGGCGATCGGCTCTGGGTGGCGCCGAGTTGCTCTCTGCTGCACAGCCCGGTGGACCTGCAACGCGAGGACCGTCTGGACGATGAGTTACGTAGTTGGTTGGCGTTTGCCACGCAAAAAGTGGGCGAGGTCGCGCTCCTGGCGCGAGCACTGGTCAGCCCGGAGGATGACGATATTCGCCTTGCGCTGGCAGAATCCACTGTAGTTCAGCGAGCCCGGCAGTCATCAAGACGTATTCATGATCCCGCGGTTGGCGAGCGATTGACCCGAGTGAGGACCCAGCATAGTCAGAGAGCCACTCCCTACGTGACCCGGGCTACGCTGCAACAGCAGCTGTTGGCCTTGCCCGCCTGGCCAACCACAACTATCGGATCCTTTCCGCAGACAAGCGAGATTCGCGCCAGCCGCCAGGCGTACAAGCAGGGCCGCATCGACAGGAAGGATTACACCGCCGATATGCGCGCAGAGATCGCCCACGTCATTCATGCGCAGGAAGCCTTGGGTCTGGATGTGCTGGTGCATGGCGAGGCGGAGCGCAACGACATGGTCGAGTATTTTGGTGAGCAACTGGCCGGATACGCCTTTTCCCGATTTGGTTGGGTTCAGAGTTACGGCTCGCGCTGCGTAAAGCCACCGATAATCTATGGTGATATCAGCCGACCGGCCCCTATGACTGTGGAGTGGGCGCGTTACGCCCAGAGCCTGACCGATAAGCCGGTCAAGGGTATGTTGACCGGGCCGGTAACCATGTTGATGTGGTCGTTTCCACGCGAAGACGTCAGCCGTGAGCTGAGTGCTCGGCAACTGGCGCTGGCGATTCGTGATGAAGTAGCGGATCTGGAACGGGCGGGCATCTCGATCATCCAGATCGATGAGCCGGCGTTTCGTGAGGGTTTGCCGCTGCGTGGGGCCGATCAGGCCAGATATCTGCAATGGGCAGCGAAGGTTTTTCGGCTTAGTGCCAGCGGGGTGGCGGATACCACGCAGATTCATACCCACATGTGCTATAGCGAGTTCAATGGCATTCTTGACTCCATTGCCGACATGGACGCCGACGTGATCACCATCGAGACGTCGCGTTCGGACATGGAGCTGCTTGAAGCCTTTTCCGGATACGCCTATCCCAATGCGATCGGGCCTGGCGTCTACGACATCCATTCCCCGCGCATTCCCGAGGTGGCTGAAGTGGTCAGACTGCTCCGCAAGGCCGCGCGGGTGATTCCGGTAGAGCGCTTGTGGGTAAATCCCGATTGCGGACTCAAGACCCGTGCCTGGCCCGAAACGCAGGCCGCTTTGGCAGCGATGGTCGAAGCTGCTCGACAGTTGCGTGAGGGCGATTCGAAGAATCTAGCCGACGTCCGGTCGCAAACAGTGGCCAAGCAACTGGCGCAGTCTGCCGGGTAGCCTGTAAAGTGGCGACCGGTCATTTTGCTGGAGCCTTACATGCGCGAGTTGTTGTTGCACTGCCGCCCCGGATTCGAGGGCGAAACGGCTGCTGAGATGCAGGAGCTATCGGGTGCCAAGGGGATAGCCGGCTACGCGGTTACCAAGGACAACTCCGCGCTGGTGCGCTTCGTATGTCCGCAGGAGGGCGATGCCGAGCGGCTGATGACCAAACTGCGTTTTCGCGACCTGATCTTCGCCCGCCAGTGGGCTCTGGGTGAGTGGTTGGATGTGCCGGTGGAAGACCGTATTTCACCGATCATTACCGCCTGCTCGAAGGGGCCGATTGCATCTTGTGTCTGGCTGGAAACCGCCGACACCAACGATGGCAAGGCGATGGCGGCACTGACCAAGAAGCTGTCACGGCCGCTGGAAACAGCGCTGACCAAGACCCGCTTCGTGCGGCCGGCGAAAACCGATGCGCCGCGTCTGCACCTGTGTTTTGAAAGCGGTCAGCGGGTGTTTGTTGGCTGGTCCTGGGCCAGCAATGCCGCGCCCTGGCCCATGGGCATCCCGCGTTTGAAGGTACCCCGCGACGCACCGAGCCGGTCCACCCTCAAGCTTGAGGAAGCCTGGCATCACTTTGTTCCCCGCGATGAGTGGGATAGCCGCATGGCGCCGGGTATGACCGCAGTCGATCTGGGTGCTGCACCCGGTGGCTGGACCTGGCAGCTGGTCAATCGACACATGAACGTGATTGCGGTCGACAACGGCCCCATGGCGCCGAGTCTTATGGACAGTGGTCAGGTTGAACATATTCAGGCTGATGGCTATATGTTCAAACCCAAGAGAACGGTGCACTGGATGGTCTGTGACATCGTCGACAAGCCCGCTCGATCCAGCGCCCTGCTGGGTCGCTGGATAGGCCGGGGCTGGTGCCGGGAAGCGATCATCAACTTCAAGCTGCCGATGAAACAGCGCTACCAGGAAGTCATGCAGTGCATGGAGCACGTGCAAGCGGACCTGGACGCGGCGGGGATCAAAGCGTCGGTTGCCTGTAAGCAGCTGTATAGCGATCGTGAAGAAGTGACCTGCCACGTGCGTGTGTTGCACGCGGGCAGTTTCAAGATTCAGGCGCTTGGCTGAGTCTTACAGGGGTTCCAGCAAGGTTACCCGTTCTTCCTTCTCCAGCATGGGCGCGAAGGCGCTGATGCTGTCGAAGCGGGCCTGGGAGTTTTCCCAGCGTTCCCATGAATGACGATTTTGCCAGGTAACCATGACAATGCGATGGTTGGGACGCTCCAGATCACGAAATGACTCGCCGGAAATGAACCCCGGAGACTGGATCGCCTGTTGGATAACCTTGCGGGCGGCTTGTTCGTAGGGCTGTTCGAGACCTTCGGCAATTACGCGTTCGATCAGTACTTTGATCATCAAATATTCCTTGATACGAGTGTCAATGGCGTCTTGGTTGGCGCTTCTGTCATATGTTAGAAGTCATAGTTTCGGCGCTCCCGGCGCCGCTGGCAAGGGGGCGCACTTTTGCGGATAATGCTTTTTTATCCAGCAGGCTGATCATGAACGACGCAATTTCCCCCAGACAACTCGATACACGCGGGCTTATGTGCCCTGAACCGGTCATGTTGCTGCACAACGCAGTGCGCGACATCGACAATGGTGAGCTCCTTGAGGTGTTGGCCACAGACCCCTCCACCCAACGGGATATTCCCCGATTTTGCAGCTTTCTTGGCCACGAACTGGTGGAAACAAGCGAAGAAGAGGGTATTTTCCGCTATCTGATTCGTAAACAGACTTCAGCCCTCAGCGGTTGATTGCCAGCCTGATTGACCGGGCCGCGACTGACATGCCCCCAGCACCTCCTGCCAGGCTTCACTGTGAGCTGTCAGTTGGCGTTGGTAGCGCTCCCACAAGGCCGTATTCTCACCCACCAGCGTGCCAAGGTACTGCGCGGTAGCAACGGGAATGGCGGGTACTTTTTGCAAATGCGTGATGTTTTCCTGCCAGGGTTGGCCGAGGCGTTGGATCTGCGCCATGTATGGCTGAATCTCACCGGCGTAAAACAGCACGAAGACGTTCAGCAGAATACGCGAGCGCGAGGTTGGTTGGCCCATGGGGCATAGTCGCAGGGCCGCGGGGCTGTCGAGCATGGTGGTCGCCTGCTCCAGGGTATGGGTCATTCGGCTCAGGCTGTGGATCAACTGGCTACTACGCTCGCTCAGGTGCAGGGCCTGAAAATGGGCTTCCAGCTCAGGCTGGGAAGGAGGGAGCTGGTCTGGCAAATCCATGCCGATTTGGGCCAGTTCCCCCAGAGCCACAATGCCCTGTCGGTCTTCCAGTGCGTGTTCCTGAACGGGTAATGGCTCGCCTGCGAACCGTAGGTAGTACTCGAACTCTTCGCTGGCATTCAGGGCATTCCAGAAAACAGCAGACAACTGCGCGCGCTTTTGTGCAGCCAGTTGCTGCAGTTCGGCGATCAGCTCTTCACGGTCGGGGTCATCCGAGAGAACGACGACACAGTCCTCTATGGCACGGATCAATTCACCTTCAAAGGCCAGCCTGTGAGACCAGGGCATAACCTTGCCGAGAATGCTGTTGCGTTCACTGACCCTTTGCTGGAGCGCCTTGCAGCTGCGTGTGTCGACAAGAAGTTCAATCAGACTGATGCGCAGGGGCTCGATGGCGATCACCCGCTCGCGGCGCTCGGGCAATCGGTACTCGCTCAGCTTCGCGGTATCGTACTGAGCGTGCTCCTGCTCGAGCACACGGCCCAAACGCTCAAGATAATTGTCCATTTGCTGCACAGCAGGGGGCGAACGCTCGCAACCGGCAAATAACAGGCACAAGGCTATGAGTGTCAACGACGTACGCATCGAGGTTCCTCGAACTGGTATGGCGCGAGTATGGCACGCAGCGCCGAACCATATAGCAGCCACCCGTTACCGAAGTTTTCCGGCACTGCCCCAGGGCTGGCGCCGTTTGCGCGCTGCGCTGACCCAGTAGAGGCGCAGCGACAAAAAAACAGCGGCAGCTGTCAGGCCGATAATCAGCCCCTGCCAGAATCCGACCGGACCACGCGCCGGCCCGACCATGTCGGTCAGGCCCAGAATGTAACCGCTTGGCAGACCGATCGCCCAGTAGGCGGTCATGGTCAGCACCATCGGCAGGCGAGTGTCCTGGTAACCGCGCAGCGCGCCGGCACAGGCCACCTGTATCGCATCTGAAAACTGATAGAGGGCCGCATAGAAAAACAGCAGCGAGGCGAGTTGGATAACCTCGGGGTTGGTGGTGTAGAGCAGGGGTATCCAGTCGGCCAGGCCGAGCATGATGGCCGCAGCGATGAAGGCAAATACCAGCGCCACGCCCAGGCCCATCTTCGCGGCAAAAAGCCCGGCCCGGGCTCCGTTGAGGCCCAGGTTATGGCCAACGCGTACGGTAATCGCCAGGCCCAGACTGAAAGGCACCATGAAGGTCAGCGAGGAGAAGTTCATGGCGATCTGGTGGCCGGCGACGACGATCGCCCCCAAACCGCCGATCAGTAGCGCGATCACGCAGAACATGCTGGTTTCGGCAAAGAGCGCCATACCGATTGGTAGCCCGAGCCCCAACAGGTGGCGCTGCTCACTCCAGCGCGGCCAGTCAAAGTGCTCGAACAGTCCGGTCACCGCGTAGAGTTTCGAGCGTTTCAGATAGATCAACATGCAGCCCAACATGAACCACATCACCAGCGCCGTTGCGACGCCGCAGCCTACGGCGCCCATCGCTGGCAGCCCCAGCTTGCCGTATACCAGTACGTAGTTGGCGGGCACGTTAAGAGCCAGGCCGAGAAAGCCGATCAACATGGTGGGTTTGGTTTGTGACATCCCATCGGTCAGGCCACGCAGGGCCTGGAACAGGGCCACTGCGGGAAAGCCGATCGCTACTGCTATCAGATACTCTACTGTAATCGGGATCAGCTGTGGCTCGACATCCATCCAGTGCATGATGGGTTCAACCGAGCTGAGAAAGACTGCGCTGAGACAACCGATAATCAGGCCCAGCCAGGCACCCTGGCGTACCAGACTGCCGGCATCGGCCAGGTGGCCACTGCCGTTGGCGGCTGCCACCTTGGAGGTGACGATCATCAATACGCCGGTCAGAAACAAAAAGGTGGGTATCCAGAATGCGTTTCCCAATGCCACGGCTGCCAGGTCCACGGCGCTGACCCTGCCGGCCATGGCAGCGTCGACAAAACCGAGCAGGGTATGCGACATCTGGGCGGCGATGATCGGCAAAGCCAGCCAGATCAGAGAGCGCAATTCTGTTACACTGCGGCGCCTGTAGGTGCCGGATTCGCGGGTGGTCATAGCCGGTTAGTCCGAGGAAAAGCGACCCATCCTAACAACTTGCCGAACATTGTCCAGCCGTCCATGACTCACGATTGCCAGGATCTGATCCGCCTCTTCAACGCCTGTTTTTCCGGCGATTACAACACTGTGCTGGTGGGTGGAAGTGCGGAGCCCGAATACCTTCCGGCGGACGAGCATCACCTGCAGCACCGTATTCTCTTTACCCGGGACTACTTTCGCAGTGCGCTACATGAGGTGGCCCACTGGTGCGTCGCTGGCGCGCAGCGTCGCTTGTTGGTGGATTTCGGTTACTGGTATGCGCCCGATGGCCGCAACGCTGATCAGCAAAAGGCATTTGAGCAGGTAGAGGTCAAACCCCAGGCCCTTGAGCTGCTTTTTTGTGAGGCGGCGGGGCACCGGTTCAGTGTGAGTATGGATAACCTGGGCGGCGAACGGACTGATCCGCAGCCCTTCATTGACGCAGTGCAGCGGCAGCGAACGCAATATCTGGTTGAGGGTTTGCCGGAGCGGCCGGCACGCTTTATTGCTGCGCTACGGGACTATTATTTCCCGGACTGCTCATCTGCTGTCGCTTTCGATACAGGGTACGTTTCATGCGCATAGTGGCTGACGAAAACATTCCTCTGCTTGATGGTTTCTTTGCCTCCTTCGGCGACATCATCCGGATGCCAGGTCGGGCCATAGACAGGGCAGCCGTGTCTGATGCTGATGTATTGCTGGTGCGCTCGGTGACGCGGGTGTCAGCCGAGCTTCTGGCCGGCACGCCGGTGCGCTTCGTTGGCACCTGCACGATAGGTACAGATCACCTGGATCTTGCCGGTCTGGCTGCTGCGGGGGTTCGGGTCGCCAGCGCGCCGGGCTGCAACGCGCGCGGTGTAGTCGAGTATGTCTTGAGTTGTTTGCTGACCCTCGCTGAACGCACGGGTGAGTCGTGGTGGGGCAAGACCGTAGGTGTGGTAGGTGTTGGAGAGGTGGGAAACCGCCTGATTACTACCCTTGAGGCGCTCGGCGTGCGCTGTCTGCGTTGCGATCCGCCGCGGGCTGATGCCGGTGAGAGAGGATTGATCGATATCGATCAGCTGCTTGCTGAAGCGGACGTCATCAGTTGCCATGTGCCTTTGACGAGCGAAGGTGCGTATCCGACCAGCCATCTGTTCGATGAGCAACGTTTGCAGGCGCTGAAAAAGGGCGCCTGGTTCATCAACAGTAGCCGCGGGCCGGTTATCGATAACCTGGCGCTGGCCAGGGTTCTGTCCCAGCGTCCTGATTTGCAGGTGGCACTGGATGTATGGGAGTACGAGCCAGAGGTGAGCCCAGCCCTTGCAGCCCTCTGCGCGCTGGCCACGCCGCACATTGCGGGTTACAGCCTGGATGGCAAGCTGCGAGGCACTGCCCAGATCTATGCTGCACTCTGTGATTTCGCGGGCGAGCCTGTTGCGGTGCGGCTGGAGGCTCTTGCTCCCAATGCCGGTGAGGCGACGTGGCAGGTAAATCCTGAGGTCTGCGCCGACTGGTTGCTGGCGCGAGCGTTACGCTGGGTATATGACGTACGAGATGATGACGCCCGTATGCGCCATATGCTGCGCACTGCTGCAGACGAGTCACAGCGCCGCGCCGGGTTTGATCAGTTACGCAAGATGTATCCGCTGCGCAGGGAAACCGGTTTGCTGGCTTTTGCTGGCTCGGATGTTTTACCTGTGAATGTGCAGAATGTGTTGCTGGCAGCGGGGTTTACACTGTCATGACAGAACAACCCAAACAACGTTTTCGCATTGGATTGATCATCAATCCGCTCGCCGGTCTGGGCGGGCAGGCGGCTCTCAAGGGGTCAGATAATGTTGCAGCTCAGGCTCTGGCGATGGGCGTCAAACCTCTTGCCATAGAGCGGGTTCGCAAGGCTTTGGAAGTCGTGCTGCCCCACGCCGAGCGTATTGAATTTATGGTGGCACCCGGTGCCATGGGTGCGGAGTTGGTCGCCGGAATGGGCTTTGAGCATCAGGTGGTCGGCAGTCTGAGCGACGGGGTCACAAGCGCTCAGGACACCATGCGCCTTGCGGAAGAACTGGTCACACAAGGGGTTGATTTGCTGCTGTTCGCGGGCGGTGACGGCACCGCACGGGACATCTGCAGCAGCGTGCCGGCGGGGCAGCTGGCGCTGGGTATTCCGGCGGGGGTAAAGATTCACTCCGGAGTCTATGCCGTCAATCCCCGCGCTGCCGGTGAACTGGTGTCGCTGCTGGTCTGTGGCGAGCTTGTGCGTCTCGGCGAGGCGGAGGTGCGAGATATTGACGAAGAGGCCTTTCGTCAGGGAAGGGTACGTACTCGTCATTTCGGCGAACTGGCGATCCCGGAGGAGGGACGGTTCGTACAGCAGGTCAAGCAGGGCGGCCGTGAGACCGAGACCCTGGTGCTTGACGATATCGCCGGCTGGTTGCAGGAAGAGGATGCGGACATCGGCTGGATCATGGGTCCCGGCTCGACCAATCTTGGTCTGCTGGAAGCCATGGGTCTGGAAGGTACTCTGCTGGGTGTGGATGTTTTGCGGGACGGCCAATTGCTCGCGGTGGATGCGACTGAGCAGACGCTGTGGGAGCTGCTTCAGAACGGCGGCGAATGGCGGATTCTGGTTACCGCCATCGGCGGACAGGGCCACATCCTGGGTCGCGGCAATCAGCAGATATCTCCGCGCGTTGTGCGTGCTGTCGGCACAGATAACCTGCTGGTAGTAGCGACCAAGACCAAACTCAAAACCCTGGCTGGCCGGCCTTTTCTGCTGGACAGTGGCGACGCTGAACTCGATCAGGAGCTTACGGGACTGCGAAGGGTGTTGAGCGGGTATCGGGAAGAGATGTTGTATCCGGCGAGTTGGCGGGCCTGAAGGCAGCGGCAAGCTGCAAGCTGCAAGCCGCAAGCCGCAAGCCGCAAGCTGCAAGCCGCAAGCTACAAGCGAACCCAAAAGAAAAACCCCCGTAGCTTCAGACTTCGGGGGTTTTTGGTTTTAACTTGCAGCTTGAGGCTTGCAGCTGGGGTGTTACCTGAACCCCGCCGTTTTCAGTGCGGCAATACGCTCTTCCAGAGGAGGGTGGGTCATGAACAGGGCTGCCAGGCCCTTGCGCAGACCACCGTTGATGCCGAATGCAGTCATTTCGCCGGGTAACTCGACCGGCACGCCTTGCTCGGAGCGCAGGTGCTCAAGTGCAGCAATCATGTTGCCTGCGCCTGCCAGCTGAGCGGCCGCGGCGTCAGCGCGAAATTCCCGTTGGCGGGAGAACCACATGACGATGATGCTGGCCAGAATACCCAGGATGATCTCGGCAAAAATAGTAGCAATGATAAAGCCGAATCCGGGACCGTCTTCGTTCTTGAAGATCACCCGGTCCACAAAGCTGCCGATGATGCGTGCAAAAAACATGACGAAGGTGTTTACCACACCCTGAATCAGCGTAAGCGTGACCATATCTCCATTCGCCACGTGTCCAATTTCGTGGGCCATCACGGCCTTGACTTCATTGGGGCTGAAGCGTTGCAACATGCCTTCCGAAACCGCTACAAGGGAGGAGTTGCGGTTCCAGCCAGTAGCGAAGGCGTTCGGCGCGCGGGAAGGAAAGATAGCCACTTCCGGCATGCCGATGTTGGCCTGCTTGGCCAGCATGGCGACGGTATCAACCAGCCACTGCTCCTGACGATTCTGCGGCGTTTCAATGACACGGGCACCGGTGCCGCGTTTGGCCATCCATTTGGATAGAAAAAGAGATACGAAAGCACCGCCAAAGCCGAACAGGGCGCAAAAGATAAGCATGCCGGTCAGATCGATGCCGCCTGCGGCGTCGCGTGTACCTATACCCAGCAAGCTGAGGGTTACGCTGGCTACCAGCAAAATGGCCATGTTGGTGGCCAGAAAAAGAACAATGCGCATCATGGACTACAGTCTCCTCAAAGGATCAAAGAGGTATTTGCCGACGTCTTCCCACGACGGCAATTACCCAAGTATTCAAGCGGTAATAATGGGTGTTTTCTGGCGGCTTTCAATAGGCCGTCTGTTGCAAATCGTGTGGCCATGTAAAGCGCTGACTTGCGTGCTAGACCGAGTCCCTGGGCAGGCCCTGCGCGGGCGATCGAAGGAAGCAAAGATGAGCCGTTTCCGCCATGCGAACAGACGAGCCGCTTGCCTTGGCGTCGCGTAACTGTTGCGCCAGTGTTGCCCGTTGGCGGGCTATGCTGGCGGGCAGGTTGGTATCGAGCATGTGCTTGGCCGGGGTACTGAGCAGCACGAAGGCCCGCTCCGTCAGGCAGCACTGGTCTATCGCTTCCTGACGAATGACGTCGGTGTAACGCAGGAAGCCCTCTTCTGCCAGCCAGAGCATGGCGCTGAAGCAGGCCTGGTGCCGTGGCGCCGGAACGCCAAAGGCGTCTGGTTCGTGCTCGCCAATCAGGTCTGCCACAAACAGCGTGGTTGGCCGCGGGAAGCTGTTGTAGAGCCCCAGCAGGATGCCGGCAACATCATGATAGAAGTCATCGATATGCAGGTCAGCCACATCTGTCTCCGCGTTGGGTAGTGTTGCTACTGGCGGTAGTGCTTGAGGAACTTGCCGATCCTGCCGATCGCCATTTCCAGGTCGTCCTTGCGGGGGAGAGAGACGATGCGGAAATGGTCCGGCCAGGGCCAGTTGAAGGCGGTACCCTGCACGACGAGGATCTTTTCCTGTAACAGCAGATCCAGCACCATCTTTTCATCGTTATGGATCGGGTAGACCTTGGGATCCAGTTTCGGGAAAAGATAAAGCGCGCCCTGGGGCTTGGTGCAACTGACGCCGGGGATTTCGTTCAGCAGTTCCCAGGCAGTGTCGCGCTGCTCCAGCAGGCGGCCACCGGGCAGAATCAGGTCGTTGATGCTCTGGTAGCCACCCAGTGCTGTCTGTATTGCATGCTGCGCGGGCACGTTGGCGCACAAACGCATTGAAGAGAGAATATCCAGGCCTTCTATATAACTTTGTGCCTTGTGTTTGGGACCACTGATAATCATCCAGCCGGAGCGGAAGCCAGCGATACGGTAGGATTTGGACAGGCCGTTGAAGGTCAGGCAGAACAGGTCCGGGGCCACTGCAGCCACCGAGTCGTGCTCGACGCCGTCGTAGAGAATCTTGTCGTAGATTTCATCGGCAAACATGATCAGGTCATTTTCGCGCGCAACCTGAGCGAGTTGTTCCAGCATGTCACGGGAATACACTGCCCCGGTGGGGTTGTTTGGATTGATCACCACGATCGCGCGGGTGTTTGGGGTGATCTTGCTGCGAATATCGTCGATGTCTGGATACCAGTCGGCCTGCTCATCACACAGATAATGAACAGCTTTACCGCCTGACAGGCTCACGGCGGCGGTCCATAGCGGGTAATCGGGTGCCGGAATCAATACTTCGTCACCATTATTGAGCAGCGCCTGCATCGCCATCACGATAAGCTCTGACACACCGTTGCCCAGGTAAATATCCTCAATGCTTACATTGGGGATGTTTTTGGTCTGGGTGTAGTGCATCACTGCCTTGCGTGCGGAAAACAGCCCTTTGGAATCGCTGTAACCCTGGGCTGTGGACAGGTTGAGAATAACGTCCTGCAGGATTTCCTCAGGCGCCTCGAAGCCGAACGGAGCAGGGTTGCCGATGTTCAGCTTGAGAATCCGGTGGCCTTCTTCTTCAAGGCGCTTGGCATGGCGCAGAACGGGCCCGCGGATGTCGTAACAGACATTGGCCAACTTGTGCGATTTGCTAACCTGCATGGTGCTTTCCTGGGGCTGTGCGAATGGGCGTAAAACCCTCATCATACGTTGTGCGGCCCTGACTGGGAAAGTCTGAATCGACCCCTTGAGGAGTAGATATGAACAAGATCACGAAGAGCGAGCAGGACTGGCGCGAGCAGCTTGACCCCGAGCAATACCAGGTGTGCCGGCTCAAGGGCACCGAAAGGCCGTTTACCGGTGCCTACTATGCCAATACCACGCCGGGGCGCTATCACTGCGTTGCCTGTGACGCCGAACTGTTTGATACCGAGACTCAATTTGATGCCGGCTGTGGCTGGCCGAGCTATTACGCACCCGTAAGCGAGGAGGTAGTGACCGAGGTGGAGGATTTCAGCCACGGCATGCACCGTACCGAGGTGCTCTGTAGCCGCTGCGACTCACACCTGGGGCATGTATTCCCTGATGGACCTCCACCTACCGGCTTGCGGTACTGCATCAATTCCGTTGCTCTCAGGCTGGATCCACGGGCTTGATAGCGTCACAGAACTTTGACAGGAGTGCGAACCATGACTGACACACCGGGCGACGCCCAGCAGAACGAAGTGCTGCAGATTCCCATTACCACAATCGATAACCGGGAGATTACCCTGGGAGAGCTGGGTGGTAAGGCCTATCTGGTAGTCAATACTGCCAGCAAGTGTGGCTTCACGCCTCAATACAAGGGGCTTGAGGAGTTATGGCAGAGCTATCGTGAAAGGGGCCTGCAGATTGCCGGTTTTCCTTGTAATCAGTTTGGCGGGCAGGAGCCGGGCAATGAAGAGCAGATTGCAGCATTCTGCGAGAAAAACTACGGAGTCAGCTTTCCCATGTTTGCCAAGGTGGAAGTCAATGGCAGCGAGGCTCATCCGTTGTTTCGCAAGCTCAAGTCCGATGCGCCTGGTTTACTAGGCAGCAAGGGCATCAAATGGAACTTCACCAAGTTTCTGGTAGACGGCCAGGGCAAGATAATTGCCCGATATGCACCCTCAACAGCGCCCGCTGACATTGCCAGGGACATTGAGCCCCTGCTCGATTGAGATAGGTTCAGGTTCCGTGGTCGCTGGGATCAGTCGGCCGCGGGAGCCTCCAGCCATTTGATCATTAACGCCTGCAGGTCCTCGCGCTTGAAAGGTTTGGCCAGATAATCGTTCATGCCGGCTTCTTCGCAACGCTGGCGATCTTCATGAAGGGCATTGGCGGTCAGTGCGATGATGGGTATGTTCTGCCAGCGGGGGTCTTCGCGCATACGTCGACTGGTTTCATAACCGTCCATCACCGGCATATTGCAATCCATCAGTACCAGGTCGAAGTCTTCCCGCTCCAGGCGCGCCAGGGCAGCTTCGCCATGCTCGGCAATGTCCACTTCATAGCCCAGGCGCGTCAGCATGCCGCGGGCAACCAGCTGGTTCACACTATTATCCTCAACCAGAAGAATCCGCTGACCGGTTGGCTTTGATTGGCTTGAATGTGTTTCCTGAACCTGGTCTGCAACGCCCATGCAGCGATCTATCGCTCGCGCCAGGCGCACTCGCGATGGCGGGCTGGCAACCTGCGCGCAAATCCCCATCTCCTGGCTATCTGCTCCACTGAGTTGCTCCGGGTAGGGGCAGACCAGGATACGAGGCAGCCCGGCTTGCTGGTTTGCCAGCGATCGGGCCAGGTCGGGGTGGTCCAGAATCCACAGATCGGCATCGCCTTTGCTCCCACAGGGCGCCAGCGCATCGGAATACTCCTGCAAGGTGCAGTCAATCTTCCAGTGGCGCAGTAACTCCAGCATTATCTGGCCCTGCAGGCGGCCTTCGTGACTCCAGATAATTATCCGACAATGCCTGGGGTAATCGTAACTGGCTTCGTGCTGGTGCAGGGTTATCGGCAGGGTGACGGTAAAAGTGCTGCCCTCGCCGTAGCGTGACTCGACTTCCAGTTTGCCATGCATGGCATCAGTCATGCTCTTGCACAGGGCCAGCCCCAACCCGGTGCCACCGAAACGACGCGATATCTGAGCGTCAGCCTGGGTAAAGGGCGAAAAAATACTGGTCAGTGCGTTTTGCGCAATACCTATACCGGTATCGCGCACGGTAATGCGTACCTGATGGCCGCTCGCGAGCGTGGGCTCCAGGTCGAGCCGCAGGTTGACGTGACCCTGCTCGGTGAACTTCAGCGCGTTGGATAGCAGGTTGCTGACGATCTGGCGGATGCGGGTCGGATCGCCCAGTACCAGGCCGGGCATAAGGGGGTCGATTCTACAGGTGAGTTCGACCTCCCGCTTGCCGGCGTTCTGGGATAGCAGGCTGGCAGTGTCTTCCAGCAACGCACCAAGATCAAAAGGAATCTGCTCAAGCTGCAGTTTGCCCGCCTCGAATTTGGACAGATCGAGAATATCGTTGAGCAGCTCCACCAGAACCTTGCCGGAATCGTAGGCGATAGTCAGTTGTTGGCGCTGCTCGTTACTCAATGGGCTGTCGAGCGTCAGTCCAATCATGCCCAGCAGGCCGTTGATCGGGGTGCGGATCTCGTGGCTCATGCTGGCCAGGAAGGAGGAGCGTGCGCGGGCCATGCTCAGGGCTTCTTCCCTTGAGCTTTCGAGGTCGCGATTGGAGCGGCGCAATTGGGCGTTGGTTTCCTGCAGCTCGGTGGTGCGCGCCTCGACAATGATCTCCAGTTCTTCCAGGTACTGACGCAGACGCTCCTCGGCACGCAGCTTCTGGCGCATATTGACGTCGATACTCTGTAGCTGGCGGTTGATCACTTCAACCAGGGCGCCGATTTCGTCACGCTCGTGGTGGGCGGGGCAGGGTAACCGGCTGCGGTCATCATCGCCGGTTTTCATGTTCAGCAGATCGTCGATCAGATGCACCAGCGGTTTGGTCAGCATGCCGTAGAACAGCACCATCAGCACCAGGGAGAGGATCAGGCTGAGGATGAATCCTGACAGCATGGTGAGGCCGGCGCGGCGCAGGAAGTTGGCACCCTGATGAAAGGTGTCGACTTCAATAACCAGATAACCAAGCAGCTCGTTCGGTGCATGATCGACATACAAGGGGCGGGAGTAGGTACGGCGGCGGTCGAAAAGGGCATCACTTACCGCCCGATAGGGGCTGCTCGCCATCGGACGGCTGACGCTGGCAAGAGCAATGGCGTTGTTGTCGATGATTTCCGCGCGCACCACGGGGGGAGCCTTTAGCAGGCCGTTGACCAATTCCAGGGCCAGCTCGGTGTCGATGTTGTAGGCGATTCGTGAAGCTGGACCGAGGCTGACGTTGATCTGTGCGCGAACTTCCTCGTCGATAGCTGTGTTCTGCGCCCGATAGTCCACTATTACCTGCACAAGCCCCAGCAGGGTGCCGAGGATGAAGGCAGCCAAAACCCCTAGGCGTGTCTGCTTGAAGGAGAGGCGGTCGGTGAAGCGGATGTTCATTAGCGTCCTGCCACTGTCGTCTGCCGTTCATGGTAGCCCAACTCTGGCTGGAGAGTCCGCTCCATGCGTGGCATTCTTCGGTTATTTGGAGACCAGTATGTCAGAAATTACTCCGCAGCAATTCATGCAGCGCATTCTGGGTCTGGTCGATCGGCTGGAAGCGAGTGTCAATGATGTTCATCAGTCTGTCGACTGGGACACGGTGACCGCTGCGCGCTGGGTGTCGCAAGGTGACGCAGGCTGGCTGCGGCCGCTGGCTGTCAGTCAGGACATGCGCCTTGACGACCTGCTGGGGGTGGAACGCCAGAAGGCTTTGCTGGAGGCCAATACCAGACAGTTCGTGCGTGGTGTTCCTGCCAATAACGCGCTGCTCTGGGGCGCCCGCGGAACTGGAAAGTCGTCACTGATCCGTGCGCTCCTGGCCGAGTACGCGGACAAGGGCTTGCGTCTCATCGAAATTGACAAGACTGATCTACTTCACCTGCCCGCCCTGGTGCGCGAGATCGAGGGCAGGCCCTGGCGGTTTCTGCTGTTCTGCGACGACCTGGCATTCGAGGCGGATGACAGTGCCTACAAGTCCCTGAAAACGGTGCTTGATGGAACGGTTGAGGCTGCACCTGACAATCTGCTGCTGTACGCCACATCGAACCGGCGCCATCTGCTACCCGAGCAGCGCAGCGACAATCTCGGTGCGAGCATGGTGGACGGAGAGCTGCATCCGGGTGAGGCGATCGAGGAGAAGATTGCGTTGTCTGACCGGTTCGGTCTCTGGGTGTCTTTCTACCCGTTTACCCAGGAACATTACCTGCTGGTAGTGCAGCATTGGTTAGACCAGCTCGCCAAGGAGCATCATCTTGAATGGGAATGGTCCGAGTCTTTGCAGAAGCAGGCCTTGCGGTGGGCGTTATCGCGTGGGAATCGCAATGGCCGCTGCGCCTACCAATTTGCCCGTTCCTGGGTAGGTAGTCAGTTGCTGGAGCAACAGCTCTAGCGGTTGCCCAGTTTGGCAATCAACTGATGCTCGGCCGGCAGCAGGCTGCTCAGGCTCGAGCGTGCGGTCATTCTTGCCAGCAGGGAAGAGAGACAAGGCCAGCGATCCTCATCAATCAACTCTCCAACGTGGGCCATGTTGATCAATTGAGAGGTGACTGCGATATCAGCGATGCTCATGCGATCGCCAAGAAAGAACGCCTTGCCGTTCAATTCCCTGGTGAGGTAGTCAAGCAGCGGTGGCAGGTGATCACTCAGAGCTGTGGCTACGGCCTGCTCATTTGTCCGGTTGCCCTTGAGTGGTTCGAGGAACCGCTCTGCAAATACCGTGAAGGTGGCGTGGGCGGCCAGTTCGTAATCGGCGTATTTTTCCAGCCAGCGGACCCGCGCGGCTTCGGCAGCTGTCTCTCCATATAAGGAGGGTCCGCCATAGGCCTCCTCCAGGTATTGCGCGATCACTGCAGAGTCCGCCAGTTTCAGATCGCCGTCCTGGATAGCCGGAATGCGCCCGAGAGGGCTGATGTCAAAGTACCAGTCGGGCTGTCTCATGGGTGCAACGATTACATGATCATGGGCAATCGCCTGTTCAGCGAGTTGAATGCGGATCTTGCGAACAAATGGCGAGAGTATTGCGCCGTACAGGGTCAGGGCCATGCGGGGAGGCTTCCGTTGAGGTTATAGGCAGAGCACAGCTGGACTGTATTAGCAGCCCCAGGCTATTTTGGAATCGGTAGGCTCAGTCGTCGTAGACGGCTTTCTTTTTCCATTCTTCGTCGTTCTTCTCAAGTTCCTGTAGACCGGCACTCAGTTCGCTGGATTCGGTTCCCGTTGCCTGTTCACTACGGGCAGTGGTATCGGAGGCCTGTTTGAGTAGCTCCTTGAAACGCAATACCTGAGCGGCCAGGGCTGGATCATTTTGCTGATGCAGGTAGGCTATAGCGCGCTCGTATTGCAATTTGGCTACGCGAGGCTTGCCCTGGCGCATGCCCTGTCTGGCCAGCACTTCGAATACTTCGAGGGAGGTGCTCAGCAGGTGCTTACGAACCTGGGCAGACCATTGCTGCAGCGTGAGTTGATCAATCATGCTGTCCTTCTGGGCCTGCTTGAGCAGACTGAGCAGGTTTTCAAGCATTAACCGCGCTTCCTTGGCCTGAATCTCACTCTCCATTTTAAGTGGCGGGTTGTCCACGCTCACCTCTGGCTTTTTCAGTTCCTGGCGCGCACTCTCGAGCATCTGTCTGGCCCGCTCATCCTTGCGGTCAAGGCGGGTTAGCTTTTCCAGCAGGCTGATTTCGATGCCGGTGAGCAGGACCTTG
The DNA here is from genome assembly GCF_008641105.1 of Halopseudomonas salina. Next base: position 129,523 of record NZ_VTTI01000003.1, on the reverse strand, counting down.
AGTTCCGGGCTCATGTATTGGCCGGGAAGATGTGCGTTTATGTTGCGACAGACTTTGAGGCGGGAGGCCAGTTCGGCAATGCTACGGGCACGCTCGATACGTGCGCGCTCAAGGCCGTGGCTGATAAAACCAATGCTCAACAGAATCAGCACGCCGCCTGCAACGAGCAAACCTATAACTAACGGAGACATGATCAATCTCTCTTCTTGGAAACTGGCACCGGGCATGATGCCGGCGGTGCCCCGGTGTAAACCCATGCCTGGGGTTGCCGGTTGGTTGTGCAGCAGGTCCCTGTGCTGCGTGCAAATCAGTCGATATACATTAGTATCAGTCAACATTAACCCAATAGTGGCACGGCGTCATCCAACTGGCGTCAAGTTGCAACAAGAAATGTCTATCCGTGATGGTTGGCAGTTGCAGAGCAGGTTTGCACAGGGGTTGGGAAATAAACCGGAAAAAGATGGACTTAGGGGTTGACGACAATTCAGTGCATGCCTAAAATGCGCGCCACTTGCAGCGAACAATGTTCAGCAAGAAAGTCGGGGTTAACGCCCTGATGATGAAAGACCGGGTAATGTCCCCTTCGTCTAGTGGCCTAGGACACCGCCCTTTCACGGCGGTAACAGGGGTTCGAGTCCCCTAGGGGACGCCATTCGGCGTCAGATTTGCGGGAATAGCTCAGTTGGTAGAGCACGACCTTGCCAAGGTCGGGGTCGCGAGTTCGAGTCTCGTTTCCCGCTCCATATGTAACAAATAAACCGCCCGAAAGGCGGTTTTTTTGTGCCTGTTATTCGGCCCGTGAGGGCGTGGCTCCACCTCGATCAAAGGGTTCAGCAAATCAAACCCGTCGAGATGGAGTTCGACATTCCCGGGAAACCGGCAATCCGAATTTAGGGGCTCTGAATCAGTTGCCTTGCCTGCTCCCAGTTGAATTCTTCACCGCGCTCTTCCGCTGCGGCACGGTGTTCGTCAATCAACTGGTATTGGGCTATTTCTTCGTCGGGCATGAAATGCAGACAGTCGCCCCCGAAATACCAAAGCAGGTCACGGGGTATAAGGTGTGCGATCTGAGGGTAGCGGCTGATGATCTGGCAGAGGATTTCCTGTCCGCTATACATCGCGTCGTGATCCCCGGCCTCGAGTTGGCCGATCATCTCGTCAAAGCGCTCCAGAAATAGAATATTACTCTCTTCGGGCACCTGCTCCATGAGCACGGATTGGGCGCGCAGGGTGTCGAACAGGCTCTTGAGCAAGGCCATGTGATAGCGGTGATAGGGTAGATCGGGATTCATAGTGGGACTCCTGAGGCTATGCCGCGGAGTCTAACAAAAAGCGCCAGTGCTGGCTTGCACTGGCGCTGGCAAAAGGACCCACCGGCGCTGATGGCCGGTGAGTATTGCTTACGCCGGTTTGGCGCTAGTAGCTTTGCGTTTCCTGGGTTTGGGAGTCATCTCTTCCTTGGTGAAGTCATCCACGGCAATAACCGCATCGCGGGCCACCCTGGCATCGCGGATCACCTTGGCGTCGTCGGCAGTGATTACACCTGCTTCCACCGCGGCATCCACTTCATCGGCTCCTGGAGCAATCTCCAGTTCCTTCTTGTGGATCGCCTTGCCAATACGCGCTTCCAGCGGATCGGCAGCGATGACCTTGTACAGGGTGTCGTTGACCAGGCCCGTGACATCGTCAGGGTCCTGGCTCTGATAGCAGCCATCGAGGAGACGATCCCTGGCCGCGCCGGGCGTCATCAGCCTTTTGGCCACTTCGGCGGTAACGCTGTCTGCAGGTGGCGACATGTGCCGTCCAAGCGGGAACACCAGTACCCTCAGCAGGACGCCCATGCGGGTATCCGGGAAGTTATGAATAATCTCGTGCATGGCCTGTTCTGTCTTGGCCAGCAGATCTTCCACGCCCCATTGTACAAACGGCAGGTCTTCCTCAGGGCAACCCTGATCCTGGTACTGCTTGAGCGTGGCGCTGGCCATATACAGATTGCTCAGGACATCGCCCAGGCGAGCCGAGATGCGCTCACGGCGTTTGAGCTCGCCGCCCAGAATCATCATGGTGACATCAGTGAGGGTCGCGAACGAGGCCGCCAGGCGCGACAGCTGCTGGTAATAACGGCGGGTATGCTTGTTACCTGGCGTTTTGACGAAGCGGGCGCCGGTAAGGGCCAGCAGGAAGCTCCCAGAGGCATTGCCCACGGCGAACCCGATGTGCTCGAACAACAGGTTGTCAAAGCGCTTGAGTGCGCGGCTCTCATCCTCATCCTGGGTGGCCTGCATTTCCTTGAGCACAAACGGATGGCAGCGTATGGCGCCCTGGCCGAAGATCATCATGTTGCGCGTGAGGATGTTCGCGCCTTCCACGGTTATCGAGATCGGCACGGCCTGATACGCACGCCCCAGGTAGTTCTTGGGCCCCATGCAGATACCCTTGCCGCCGTGGATGTCCATGGCATCGTTGATGCACTGACGCATCCGCTCGGTCAGATGATACTTGACCACAGCTGACAGCACCGATGGCTTCTCGCCCAGGTCTACTGCGCCGGCGGTCATGGTACGTGCGGCATTCATCACGTAGGTATTGCCGCCGATGCGTCCGAGTGCTTCCTGAATGCCCTCGAATTCACCGATCGGCATGCCGAACTGGCGACGGATGCGCGCGTAGGCTCCGGTCGTCATGCTCGCCATCTTGGCTCCGCCGGTGCTGCCGGCCGGCAGGGAGATGGAGCGTCCTACGGACAGGCAGTTCATCAACATGATCCAGCCCTTGCCGATCATCTCCTCGCCGCCGATCAGATAGCTGAGCGGGATGAAGACGTCCTTGCCCGAGTTGGGTCCGTTCATGAAGGCGGCGTTCAGCGGGAAATGGCGGTTGCCAATTTCCACGCCGGGTGTTTCGGTGGGGATCAATGCGAGGCTGACCCCACGTTCTTCCTCGTCACCCAGCAGCTTTTCGGGATCGTAAACCTTGAACGCCAGGCCCAGAATCGTCGCCACCGGACCCAGGGTGATGTAACGCTTGTCCCAGGTAACACTGAGACCGATAACCTCTTTGCCTTCCCACTGGCCTTTGCATACTACTGCGCGGTCAGGCATGGCGCCTGCATCCGAGCCGGCGTCGGCAGAGGTCAATGCAAAGCAGGGAATGTCTGTCCCGTCAGACAGTCGGGGCAGATAGTGATTCTTCTGCTCCTCGGTGCCGAACTGCATCAGCAGTTCCGCTGGCCCCAGTGAATTGGGCACCATCACGGTGGAGCCCAGGTCGCCACTGCGGCTGGCCAGTTTCATGGCAATCTGCGAGTGTGCATAGGCGGAGAAGCCCTTGCCGCCATACTCCTTGGGAATGATCAGGCCGAAAAAACCGTTGCTGCGAATGTACTGCCAGACTGGCTCGGGGAGGTCCTGCAATTCAGTGGTGACTTCCCACTCATCTGTCATGCGGCAAACTTCTTCTACCGGGCCATCAAGAAACGCCTTTTCTTCCTCGGTCAGCACCGGCTTGGGGAAGCTGTGCAGCTTGTTCCAATCAGGGCGGCCGGTGAAAAGCTCACCATCCCACCATACCGTGCCGGCCTCGAGGGCTTCCTGCTCGGTATCTGAAATCGGTGGCAGCACCTTCTTGAACCATTTGAACAGCGGCTTGCTTATTGCCGAGCGCCGCCAGTCTGGCATGTTGAGGGGGATTGCGATGCCCAGGAACAGTGCCCATAGCACCAGGTAGACCAGCCAGTGCGCGGAGGAAAATACCGTCATCGCCAGCAAGTAGACGCCAACAGCGATACAGCTGTTGAGCAGGCCGGCGCGCATGTAAGCCAGCACGGCTATGCCCAGCACCAGGCCGACGAGCCATAGCAGGATCATCATTCAACACTCCTTGATTACGTAAATTCAGATTCCAGCATAGACGCTAGAGCCCATCAAGGGTAATCGGCTGATGTAACTGAATGAGCGCAGGAGGTAAGAGCGGTGCTTGAAGAGGGCGGAAGGGACCCGCGGTTTCGGGGGTTTCCCGCCTGTCGGGGCGTACCTGTGTACAGGGCTCTTGATTTTGCGGGGCTGCGACCCCATATAGGCTCATTCCAATGCCTAGACGGGAAGTATGCATGACGTCAGCAATCAGTATTCGAGGCCTGCACAAAACCTACGGTAACGACTTTCAGGCGCTCAAGGGAGTTGATCTGGAGGTACAGCAGGGTGATTTTTTTGCTTTGCTGGGGCCCAATGGGGCCGGCAAGTCGACCACCATCGGTATTCTTTCTTCACTGGTCAACAAGTCTTCGGGCCAAGTGAGCGTATTCGGGCATGACCTGGATACCGATCTGATGAATGCCAAGCGTTGCATTGGCGTTGTGCCGCAGGAATTCAATTTCAGTCAGTTTGAAAAGACCATGGATATTCTGGTCAATCAGGCGGGTTATTACGGTATACCCTTGCGCGAAGCCAGGGAGCGAGCCGAACGGTATCTCAAACGCCTGGGTCTATGGGACAAGCGCGACGAGCCTTCGCGGATGCTGTCTGGCGGCATGAAGCGCCGATTGATGATCGCGCGCGCGTTGATCCATGAGCCAAAACTCCTGATTCTTGATGAGCCCACAGCGGGTGTGGATATCGAGATCCGTCGGTCGATGTGGCAATTTCTTCAGGAAATAAACGGTCGTGGCATCACCATCGTGCTTACCACCCATTATCTGGAGGAAGCTGAGCAGCTGTGCAAGAACATCGCGATCATTGATCAGGGTCAGATCATTCATAACACCAGCATGCGCGAACTCTTGCTCGAGCTGCATACCGAAACCTTTCTGCTCGACTGTCAGACAATCATGGACGAGCCTCCTGAGCTGAAAGGTTATCCCTGCAGTCTGCTGGATGAGCATACGCTGGCGGTTCAGGTTGAAAAGAGTCAGGGGCTCAACGCTCTTTTTGCCCAGCTGAACGAGATGGGTTTGCACGTACTCAGCATGCGCAACCGCAGTAATCGGCTGGAAGAACTGTTTCTGGCTCTGGTTGATGAAAATACCGAAAAAGCAAAAGGGGCCGCCCGATGAATCACTGGCGCACAACCTGGGTGGCTTTCAAGACCATCCTGTTCAAGGAAATACGCCGATTTACCCGGATCTGGCCACAGACCCTGCTGCCCCCGGGCATTACCATGGCCCTGTACTTTGTCATTTTCGGCAATCTGATCGGCAGCCGTATCGGCACCATGGACGGGTACGCCTATATCGATTACATCGTGCCCGGTCTGATCATGATGTCAGTGATTACCAATAGCTACTCCAACGTGGTGTCGAGCTTCTTCAGCACCAAGTTCCAGCGCTCGATCGAGGAGTTGATGGTTGCTCCGGTCTCGCCACATACCATCCTGCTGGGGTATGTGTTCGGCGGTGTTGCACGCGGGCTGGCGGTGGGTCTGATCGTGACTATCATGTCCCTGTTTTTCACCCGCCTGCAGGTTCAGCATCTGGGGCTGACAGTAGCTGTGGTCTTTCTTACCTCTCTGGTTTTTGCACTTGGCGGTTTCATTAACGCCGTATTCGCCAAGACCTTCGATGACATTTCGATCATTCCGACCTTTGTACTGACGCCGCTGACCTATCTGGGCGGTGTTTTCTACAGCATCAGCATGCTGCCGGAGTTCTGGCAGAAGGTGTCGATGGTCAATCCGATTCTGCACATGGTCAATGCCTTCCGCTACGGTATTCTGGGTGTTTCGGATATCCCCATAGGTGTGGCTCTGACCCTGATGGGTGTGTTCATCGTCCTGCTCTATTCGATCAGCTACTGGCTGCTGTCACGTGGTATTGGTATGCGTCAATAGCCACAGGCACTGACAGTAGTGGCCTGCAGGGAAGGCGCGGAGTATGATTTGCGCCTGTCTGCAAGGAGATTCATCATGAACCAGCACCCCGCTGAGCAGTCGCCTCTGGGCAAGAGTAGTGCCTATGTAAGCGTTTACACGCCATCTTTGCTGTTTCCCATTGCGCGCGAACCGAAATGGCAGGAGTTGGGGCTGGAGGCTGATAATCTGCCGTTCCATGGCGCGGATATCTGGAACTGCTATGAGTTATCTTGGTTAACCCCCTCGGGCAAGCCGGCAGTTGCCGCCGCTGAATTCATTTTTCCTCTCAAGGCCCGACGTATTGTCGAGTCGAAGTCGTTCAAGCTGTATCTCAACTCCTTCAACCAGACCGTCTTTCGGGACCGTGCGGAGGTATTACGCACCTTGGAGTCCGATCTGAGCGTGGCGGCGCAGGGGCCTGTAATGGTGCGCATGTTTACCATGGGGCAGTTACACGCGACGGGCATGGCACATTTGCCCGGGGAGTGCATTGATGATGCCGACGTGCGGATCGACTGCTACGAGTACGATGCGTCATTGCTGGCATTGGCTGATGCTGGCGGTTACGCCCGTGAAATGCTGCACAGCCATCTGCTCAAGTCCAACTGCCCGGTAACCGGCCAGCCGGACTGGGCCAGTGTCGCCATTACCTATGCGGGTAAACGGTTGGATCACGCTTCGCTGCTGCGTTATCTGGTGTCTTTCCGCCAGCACGCGGATTTTCATGAACAGTGCGTGGAGCGTATTTTTACCGATCTGTTGCCGTTGCTGGGTGAGGGGGCCGAGCTGTCGGTCTATGCGCGCTATGTGCGTCGCGGAGGGTTGGATATCAACCCATACAGGTCAACGGCGGCGAGCTTCCCCGAAAATCTGAGGTTGGCCCGCCAGTAAAGAGTCTTGTTGTGCTTCAGATACCCATGTCCGACAGTGCCTGCACAACTCGCTGAAGCGTTCCTGCCACGGTCGGATGGCGGGCGTAGAAATGCTCGATTGACAGATTTACGCTGTCAACCAGATTGGCATCCTCGGGGTTGGACTCGCCCTGGGTAGCCAGAAGCCGCGCTTCGATTCGGTCATGCAATTGCTGTAACGATTGACGCTCTTGCGGGGAGAGCGGTTGATCGGTCTCCGCCAGCAGGCGCTGCAGATCTTCCAGCTGATTCTTCAGTTGTTGCGCGGGCATTGTCTGCTCCTGTTTTGATTGATGGTCTGAAGTCACTATAGCTGCCTGTGTCGTTGGCGTCTTGTTGCTTGGTGCTCTCGCGGGGAAATGAAGTTACAGGTTAAACCGGTGATAGGACGATGACTTTTGCATTACACTGACCCTCTGCGAGCGCTAGAGGTATAGGTGGGAAGCGTGCGCGCCGAATCCAGAATCAGGGAGAGTCCCAATGAAGGTGTTGCCATTTACAGTATCTATTGTGTTTGCCGGATTGGTATCCGTTGCCGGCGCAGGTGGGGTCATGGCTCAGGAAGACTATGACGACTACGCAGCGGAGTCTGTTGAGCCGGATCCATGGGAGCCAGTCAATCGAGCTATCTTCAGCTTCAATGATACCGTTGATCGTTTTACTCTCAAGCCCGTAGCGAAAGTCTATGACCGTGTTGTGCCCGAGCCTGTAAGCAACAGCATCAGTAACGTGTTCAGTAACCTGGGTGAGCCCCGTAATTTGGTAAACGACACCCTGCAGGGCAAGTTTCATGCTGCAGGTATCGACACAGCACGCTTCCTGCTCAACTCGACTGTAGGTGTTCTGGGTGTTTTCGATGTGGCCACGAAGATGGGCCTGCAACGCAATGACGAAGATTTTGGTCAGACTCTGGGAGCCTGGGGTGTGCCTAGCGGTCCATACATCGTATTGCCACTGCTCGGACCAAGCACTGTGCGCGATGGTGGCTCGAGGATTCCGGAAAGCTTTGCCAGATATACCTATGTCGAACAGGTCGATCACGTACCAACCCGGAATACCGCTATAGGTACCGCTCTGGTCGATACACGGGCCAGCCTGCTGTCACGTGAGAAGTTGATCAGGGGCGATCGTTACCGTTTCGTTCGCAATGCCTTTCTGCAGAATCGCGAATTCCAGGTCAAGGACGGCGAAGTCGAAGATCCGTTCTAAGCCCCTGATTGCTCATTTAAGGCTGTTGAAATAGACACCTACAATGAACTGTCCACTATCTATCGGTTCGCACCGCATCACCTGACCTTCTGCTTCCAGCCCCTGGAGGCCGGGGGTCGGGGAGGGGATGGACAGGCTCAGATGAGTGTTCTCCGGCAAGGGGCGATCAAGTACGATCTGCACACCCTGACTTGAAAGATCCTGACAATCTGCCTGAATTACCTCGCCACCCTCCTGCAGCGTCAGGGTTGCCCGTGCTTCAACTTTCATGCGGATGAAATCGCGTTTTTCTCTGTATTGCTGGTCATGGAACGACATGCGATAACTCCCTTGCTGGCTATGCTGTAGCGAATCCTGAGAGCGTGCTTACCGGTTTCGCCTGTCCACCCTATCCTAGTTCTACGCTCTGTTGCGCACAAGCGTTCTGGCACCATGCCATGACGGTTGCCTGGGCAGGCGGATGGGAGTACTGTTTGGCCCTTGAAAACGTCAGGTTATCTGGCTTCGACACACACCCTGTGGCCCGCAGCCCGCTGAGCTGTCGCGCATTGACGTAGGGACTCTATGCAGCTTACTGGCACGACCTTGCTGGTTATCGATGATGACAGCGCTTTCCGGCAGAATATCGCCACTCGATTGCAGAACTGCGGCTTTGAAGTATTGCAGGCCGCGAGCGCGGCCGACGGCTTGCAGCAGTTCTCCGCCCAACGGCCCGAGCTGGTTCTGTGCAATCTGCATCTGGCCGAACCCGAGGGTTTTGCATCCGTGCTGCAGGCCGTTTCGGCAGCCGCGGATGCATCGCTGGTCGTGATTGCTCCCTCTACTCAGATGCCCCAGGCAGTCGAGGCGTTGCGTGCCGGCGCCCAGGACTACCTGATCAAGCCGATGCTCGATATCGCAATGGTCGAACTCGTGGTCAAGCGGACATTGGATCAGAGTCGCCTGCGTATTGAAAATCGCCGTATTCGCGAGCGGCTCGAGGCGGCCAACAGCGAGCTTGAGAATCGTCTGCAGGAGCTCAAGGATGATCAGGCCGCCGGGCATCAGGTGCAGCTGAACATGTTGCCCCAATCACCCTGGGTCAGCGGGGAGTACACCTTCGAGCGGCGAATCATACCGTCCTTGTATCTTTCTGGAGATTTTGTCGACTATTTCCGGATATCCGACACGCAGCTCGCATTTTATCTGGCTGATGTTTCGGGCCACGGGGCGTCCTCCGCGTTCGCTACCGTCCTGCTCAAGTTCATGACAACCCGGCTGCTTTATGAACAGCGACGCCAGGGTGACAGCAGCCCCATCGCGTTCTTGCCGTCTGATGTGCTTGGGCACATCAATCGTGGCCTGATCAGCTGCAAACTTGGCAAACACGTGACCATGCTTGGCGGAGTAATTGACGAAACCGATAACACCCTGACCTATAGCATCGGCGGGCATCTGCCATTACCGCTGCTCTATGCCAACGGTCAGGCCACCTACCTGCAGGGTAAAGGTAAGCCGGTGGGCTTGTTCGTCGACGCGCAGTATGAAAACCACAAGATTGATCTACCAACTGCCTTCAGTCTGGTTTTATGCTCTGACGGCGTGCTCGATTGCGTGGAAGGGACTACCCTGAGAAACAAGGAAGCACATCTGCCAGCGATGGTAGAAAAGTGCGAAGGCAACATGCAGGCGCTGCTGGGTAGTTTCGGCTTGCAGCCGGGCAAGGTAATGCCGGATGACATTTCACTCATGGTACTGAGCAGGAACCGCTAATGATGACTACTGGCAAGATCCAGTTTGCAGAGTCCGAAGGCACGTTCGTTCTCAAGTTCATCGGTGATGTGCGGTTGACCCTGTGCGCCGCATTGGATGCTTATATCGAAAAGATATTCAGTGTTCTGACGTTTAACGCCATCATCATTGATCTGACCGAAACCGACGGCATAGACAGTACCTCCCTGGGCCTACTGGCCAAGCTATCGATCCTGTCTCGAGAGAAGGTCGGGTTTCTGCCTACCCTGGTGTCTACCCAGGATGACATGAACCGGCTTTTGCAAAGCATGGGATTCGATCAGGTATTCAATATCGTGTCCGAAATAACTCCCACCGAGACCGAGCTGGCCGATCTGCCGGGTCAGGAGCTTTCGGAGGACCTGGTAAAGGATAAAGTGCTTGAGGCCCATCGCATTCTGATGGACCTCAACGACCATAACCGCGAAGCTTTCCGCGACCTGGTCAGCGCGCTGGAATCCAACTGATATGGTGCTGGATTTTTCTGCCTAGGCCTGCACCATACGCAGACGCAACAATTGCTCGAGCTTGACCTGATCTGCCGCAAAAGCCCTGATGCCTTCGGCCAGTTTTTCCGTGGCCATGGCATCTTCGTTGTGTGCCCAGCGGAAGGTGCTTTCAGTCAACGCGTTGAGTGGGTCCTGAGACGGCTGTGTGAGGATTGGCGAGGGTTGCAATTCACCCTCATCCTCCGCCAATTGCTGCAGCAGGGCGGGGCTGATAGTCAAGCGGTCGCAGCCGGCCAAGGCTTCAATCTGCCCGCTGTTGCGGAAGCTGGCGCCCATGACAACGGTGACGAACTGGTGCTGCTTGTAATAGCGGTAAATACGCGCTACTGATTGCACGCCAGGATCTTCCATCCCCTGGAAATCGCGACCTTCACTCTTTTTATACCAGTCGTAGATGCGCCCGACAAAGGGCGAAATCAGATAGACGCCGGCATCTGCGCAAGCCTGTGCTTGAGCAAATGAGAAGAGCAACGTGAGATTGCACTGGATGCCTTCCTTTTCCAGTTCGGCAGCAGCCTGAATGCCCTCCCAGGTAGAAGCGATCTTGATCAGTACGCGGTCACGGGTGATGCCTGCTTCTTCGTAGCGCTCTATCAGACGGCGCGCCTTGTCCAGAGTGGCGGCGCGGTCAAAGGACAGACGGGCATCGACTTCGGTCGACACTCTACCTGGAACCAGCTTGGTGATTTCCGCGCCCAGGGCAACAGCAAAGGCGTCGCAGGCATCGGCGACCGGGTCAAAACTGCCGGCCGAAGCCTTGAGTGCCTGATCAAGCATGGCACTGTAGGTCTCCTGCTGGGCCGCTTTGAGCATAAGTGAGGGGTTGGTGGTGGCGTCCACCGGTTGTAACTTGCGGATGGCTTCTATGTCGCCGGTGTCGGCAACGATCTGCGTATGTTTTCGCAGGCTTTCGAGTTTGCTTGGCATTGTGGACAGACCCTCTGGATATATCCTCTGACCTTAACTCAAGCCTGCTGGCGCGGGCAATCCCGAGGCTCCAGCCGTTGCGTCATGTCGGCCAGCAACTCATCGTAAAGCGCCAATGGATCATCTGTCTGGTGCAGGGCGCTGCTCAATTGACGACGGAAATGTCGTGCCCCTGGAAGGCCCTGGAAAAGGCCCAGAATGTGACGGGTTACGTGGTTCATTACCCCGCCCTGTTCCAAGTGAGCGACTATATAGGGACGCAGTAACTGCAGTACCTCGATACGGCTTGGGCGAGCGTTGGCGTCGCGGTAAAAACGTCGATCTACGTCAGCCATAAGATAGGGATTGTGATAGGCCTCACGGCCCACCATCACGCCATCAAGCGCGGTCATATGCTGCTGCATCACGTCCAGATCGGTCAGTCCACCGTTGAGGATAATCTCCAGATGCGGGAACTCAGCCTTGAGCTGGTGCACTACTTCATAACGCAGCGGCGGTATGTCTCTGTTTTCCTTGGGGGAAAGCCCTTCGAGAATCGCAATACGGGCATGCACGATAAAAGTATCGCAACCAGCCTCATGGACCTGGCCGACAAAATCGCGCAGCTGTTCGTAACTGTCGTGGCCATTGATACCGATCCGGTGTTTGACCGTGACCGGAATGCTGCAGGCGTCGTACATGGCCTTCACACCTTCGGCCACCAGACCGGGATGGGCCATCAGACAGGCGCCGATCATATTGTTTTGCACCCGATCGCTGGGGCAGCCCACATTCAGGTTTACCTCGGCAAAACCGGCCTCTTCGGCCAGGGCTGCGCAGGTCGCCAGCTCAGCCGGGTTGCTTCCGCCCAACTGCAAGGCTAGCGGCTGCTCCGCGGTGTTGAAGCCGAGAAAGCGTGAACGATCGCCGTGGATGACGGCACCGGTGGTGACCATCTCGGTGTAGAGCAACGCGTGCTGGCTTATCAACCGGGCAAAGAACCGGTAGTGCCTGTCCGTCCAATCCATCATCGGCGCCACGCAGAAGCGCCTGGACGGGCCGGGGCGACGGAGAACAGGTGTGGAGGGGACAGTGGTCATGACGGCAATCGGGTTGTGACGTGGCCGGGTATTGTGCCTGAATCGGCTATTGAATCAACACCAGCCATCGCCACTGTGGCGCACAAGTCCAATCATTCATCCTGGCCTGCGGCTGCAGATTCGCCGGAGCAAACTCGGTCGGGGCGCAGTAAAAGCATCAAGCAACCTCTGCGCATCTATCTCCCGGTTTTCCTTGTCGAAGGCCAGGGCGGTGCGCAGGGCTGGCCAGCAGTGGGCGGGCAGCTTTGCCGGTTTTTGCAGGGTTTTGTCCTGCTCCATGGCTTTCGCCTGCTTGGCGGTCAGGCGGCTGTAGGGGTGTATGCCACTGGACAGCTCATAAAGAATGCACGCCATGCCGTAGATATCCGAAACCGTGGTCAGTGGCTCACCATTAAGCAATTCCAGGGCTGCATAGCGTGGCGTCCAGGCAGCAATACGCTTGCGGCTCAGGCGGGGCAGGCTATTGAGCAGCCCCTTGAGTGGCTGGCCCAAACCGAAATCAAATAGCCTCAACCCATCGCGCGCGAGCATGACGTTGCTGGGCTTGAGGTCACCGTGCAGGACGCCCATCTCGTGTGCACAGGTCAGTGCTTCAAGTAACGGCAGGGCAACACTGCGAAATTCGAGCCAGGGCAACCCGTCAGGGTGCTGCTCCAGCAACTGGTCCAGCGTAGGCCCCTTCAATTCTTCCATGGTGAAGAAGGCGCGCTGGCTGGCGGGATCGATATCAAAGGCATGCAGGCGAATCACATTGCCATGGCGCAGCCGGCTGGTCAGTGCAAACTCGGTATAGAGCAGGGCGCTGGCGTCGGGATACTCGGCAAACTCTTCATTCAGTGTCTTGATGGCGATATAGGGGTCGGGATCGCCATACTGTTCGCGTAGCAGATCCCGCGCGCGGTAGACCGCGCCCATGCCGCCCACGCCGAGCAGACGCTCAATCTTGTAACGCTTGCAGAGCAGCTCCGGCAGTTCGCAGACCCGGTGGGTTTTCTCGTTCGCCACCCGATGCTGCGGACTGTCGGCCAATCGAGTCAGGACAGAAGACGGTTGCTGGGCAGATTCGATCATGGGGGACTCCGAAATACTCATGGGCGGATTACCACGGCGCTGATGTTGTCCCGCGCGGGGCCGCTCAGGGCCTGGCGAAACAATCTATGCAGGGCCCGTTCGGTGGACTCCAGGCTGAGAGCGTCGCTGATGTCATCACGCGACAGGTCCTGATAGAGCCCGTCACTGCAGAGCATCAAGGTGTCACCGGGGTAGATGGTAAAGTCGACGATATCCAGCAGCAGATCATCACTGGCGCCTACGGCCCTGGTCAGCGCCCTGGCTGAGGGATGGCTGGCCGCTTCGGCGGGACTGAGCTGCTGCTCCTGGATCAACTCCTGCATCAGGCAGTGGTCCCGCGACAACTGGTAGAGCTTGCCGCTGCGCCAGAGGTAGCCGCGGCTGTCTCCCGCCCAGACGCATATGGCGCGCTCACCCTGGGCCAATAGCATGACCACGGTACTACCCATGATGCTGTCAGGTTTGTCTGCGGTCATGGTGATCTCATGACCGAGCAACCGGTTGACGCGATACAGGCAATCACGCACATCCAGCAGCCGGTCATCGAGGCTGCCACCCTCGGGCAACTCGACGATTTCCTCTACGATCAGCCTGCTGGCCAGCGCGCCATTCTGGTGGCCGCCCATGCCGTCGGCGACCAGCCAGAGGCCTCGCTCGGGAAGAGCCAGCACGGCGTCCTCGTTGCGGGCACGCACTTTACCGCGATCGGTGCGTGCTGCACTTTTCCAGCGTGTTCCCACCTCGGCCATCACAGGCGAGCCGGCAGCGAAAAGTCGCGCAGCAGACTCAGATCGAAGGGGTTCGGCGAGCGCTGGCTGTGTAGCAGGTAATTGGCCCGCAGGCCCCCCAGGTTGGCCTTGAGCATCAGCACATCGCGGTCGGTATGGTGGGCGACTTCCATCATGTCGAGCAGGCGGAACAATGACCAGGGACCCGTATTCTGTTCGATTCCCACACGCCGGCCACCCAGGTCCTCCACGGTCAAACTGGTGCGACTTTCACCATCATTGGCGGGCCAGCGGAAAGCGGTCTGGATGATCGGGCCGTGCCGGTATTCCATGTTCTGGGCGCCAAACCGGAAGTTGGCTCGTCCCAAGCTGGAGTCCAGTGAGTGCGGTTCCAGCTTGAACAGGATCTGCGGCTCGTTGGGGTTCTCTGCAAAGAAGCTGCGACGGATGGTCTGCAACTTGCTCATCTGCGCGAGAAACTCCCGTGATAGCGGCAGGGCGCGGCCATCCACCCAGCGGAGATTGAAAGCGCCGCTGCTATCGGTGACAAAGGCTTTAAGGTAGTTGTCGAAAAACACATCGGCGGTGCCTTGTTCCTTGAAAAATTCGCGGAAGTCCGCCAGTACGACATCGCTTTCGCTTTCGATGACAAACGGATAACGCTTCCCCAGGGAGCTGGTGTAGGAGTTGAACAGCTCACTGCGATAGCGCTGGTTGAGATAGGTGTAGGCATCGCCCAACACCAGCATCCAGCTGTCCTCAGCGAGGTTCTCCATCCAGGCGCCCAGAGGCTGCGGCAGATTGCTGGAACTGTTTCGTAGCTGGTTGATAGCGTCACGGCGACCCTGCATTCGCGCCTTGGCCATGTTGAATGCAGCCTGCTCCGGCACGCTGGCCTGGGCGAGTGTCGTCAGCTGTAATTTCAAGCCGTCGAGCGCCTGCATTGTGCTGGTGAGCTCGGAACCGGGAGCCCCCTGTTCATCGAGCAGGCGGTGCAGTGGCTCGAACTGACGCTGCAGGTTCTTGCGTGCGGTCGCCGGCAAGCTCTGGGCTGCTACCGACTGAGCTTCCTCGGCGGCGATGGCCGCCAGGCGGCCTTTTCGTCCCAGGGATACGCCGGCAGACTGCGCTGCGCCGGTGAGGTCCTTGGCCGACACATCGGCATCTAGCATGCCCGCCAGCAGGGTGTTTTCTCGCACTTCGGTCAGGAGCATCAGCAGAGGCGAGTTGGCTGCGGTGAGGCCCGCCAGTTGATTGGCCCCCGCGGTCGCACTGCCTAGTGGTTCGATATGCAAGCGGGAAAGGGCGTCAGCCCATTGTCCGGCATAGTCTTCGAAGTACAGTTGCTCCATCTCGACCATGAGCCGGTTGAGGTCAGCCACACTGAGCTCATCACTCTCTCCAAGGACCCAGTTGTCGCGCAGGATCTCGCGTACGAGATCACCACCTTCGGCCATGAACGTCTGGCTGTAACCATCACGGGTGAAAAAGCCCGGGATGATATTGTCATTGCTGGTGAGCAAGGCTGCCTGTGGACCCAGATGCTGGGCAAGCCGGTAATCAGGGAGGCTGGCGGCCTGTTCGCGCAGCATCCGGTAGACCACCGTGGCGAGTGACTCACTGCGCAGTTCCGCCCGGGCGTCGGCTACCAGGCGATCATTCAGCGCATAGGGCGTGAAATCGTCGCCGAGCAGTCGAGCAAAATGTCGGTTGAGGCCTTTTTGCGCCTCGGTGTTTCCGGGGTAGCCCAAGGACCAGGCCCTGGCCATCCAGTCCTGCAGGAAAACCGGATCGCGGCGATCTTCCAGATTCAGCATCAAATAGGCCCGCAGGCTGCCGAGCAAACTCTCGCGATTGGTCAGGTTGTCGTTGATCTGCTGCTCGAGTTGCTGGCCGACCCGGGTCAGTAGCAGGCGTTCCAGGTCGGCTCGATAGGCCGCGTGCAAGGCGGGGGCAACCTTTTCGCCCTGGTAGAGTCCGCCGCGTTGTGTCCACACGACCTGATCCTCTGAGGGGAAGACTCTGGTTGCGGCGTAACTGATATCCAGCGCTTGCAATATCCCCAGGGCGTCGTCCTCATCGCTGAGCAGCGCCTTGTGGCGGTTCAGCGCCTGGCCTACGCTCTGCAAGCGTTCAAGGCCCTGATGGTTACTCGAAAAGCTGTTGCCCCAGACCACGCCGAATACGATCAGACAGCCGAGGGCGGCCGTATACAGAGCCCGCTGACCCCAGTTGATGCGGCGTACCTCGCGCTGGTCGAGTCCGGTCAGATCTGACTCGGGGAAAATGACCCGGCTAAGCAGATTGTTGATGAAGCGACCGTGGCTGGCATGGAAGGTGGGTAGGCTGCCACGTGCTTTACTCGGCGTCTGACCCAGGGAGCCGTGCTGAGCGCGGGCTGCGGCAATCACCTGCGGAGCGCTGGTCAGATAGAAACCACGTAACTGGCTGGCGCGCTGGTAGCGGTTACCGGAAAAGGCCAGCTCGATAAACAGCCCCAGGCGCTCTTCGATCTGCCCCAGGCGGAGGGGGAAATCGAGAATGCGACCACGGCGCTGGCTGTCGCGCTCCTGGTGCATGCGCATGACCACCTGGCTGTTCAGACGGCGCATCAGCTCTTCGAACTCCTGACGCACCACCTGAATGTCGGTGCTGTTCTGGCCCTTGCGGAAACTGACTCCCAGCACCTGGTCGCTTTCCTCGCGGGACAGCTGATCGAAAAATTCATCAAAACCCACCAGTTCGTCTGCCTTGCTGACGACCAGGTAGACCGGCACATCGGCGCCCAGACGCTGATTGATATCGTGCAGGCGCTGGCGGGTCTGGCGTGCCAGGGTCTCCAGCTCCAGTTCCGAGCCACTCATCAACAGGCCGACCGGTACGCTGATCAACACCCCGTTGAGCGAACGTGGGCGGCGTTTGCGTAGCAGGCCCAGCAGGCTTTGCCAGCCGGCGGCATCCACCTCGGGGTCGTCGTGGGTCAGATAGCGGCCCGCGGTATCGATCAGGATGGCGTGCTCGGCGAAATACCAGTCCGCATAGCGCGTACTGCTGACATCCCGGGTGAGGCGCTGTTTGTCGCCCTTGTTGAGCGGGAACTCCAGGCCGGAGAAATCCAGCAGACTGGTCTTGCCGGCGCCTTCCGGGCCCATTACCAGGTACCAGGGCAGTTCGCGTCGGCGGCGATCGCTGTGGCCGCTGTACAGGCTGGAGCGACGCAGAGTACGCAGGGCCTCGCGGAAACGGCTGTGCAGCGCCATGTGTTCTTCTATGACCAGTTGCTCCCGCTGCTGCCGCGCCTGGTAATCGGCGTCCTCTTCGTTGGCTTTCTTGCGTACATTACCGCGCCAACTGACGAATACCATCGCCAGGCCCCAGGCCAGAAACAGCAAGCTGATAGTCAGCAAACGGCTGCTCGATGAAGCCCAGAAGCGATGATCATTGACCGCCAATAGCGGGCCGACAAACCACACCAGCAAGGTCAACAGGAGCACCAGGCACAAGCTCCATACCCAGTTGCGTCGGAAGAAACGACCGACATTGATAAGAAAGTTCTTCATTTCAATTCATCCCTGACAAGGCGTTGGCATCAGCCGCTGGTGCAGTGCTGTCGATGCTCTGTTCGATTTGCAGACTGTCTTCGAATGGCGCGATGGCACCGGCGCGCTCTTCATTGAGCATCCAGGTGAATACCCCGTAGATCACCCCGAGGCAGATCAGGGTGAACAGGGTGATCAGCCACCAGGGGACGATGCGCACCAGCCGCCGCCGGGTTTCACGCAGCCCTTCCCAGTGGGGCGAGATGTCCCGTGGCACGTCACCCCGCAGCTGGCGGATCTGGCGATACAAACTGTCGCGGATGTTGTCCAGCTCCAGCATGCCCCGTGGCAGCACCCGGTATTTGCCCTCGAAACCCAGGGACATGCAGATGTACATCAGCTCGAGCATGGGCAGGTGCTTCACCGGGTCTCGCGAGAGTCGCTCCAACAGCTGAAAGAACTTCTCACCGCCGAATGTCTCGTTATGGAAACTACTCAGCAGACTCATCTGCGACCACTCGCTCTCGTTCCCCCAAGGGGTGGTGACCACAGCTTCATCCAGTGCGGTACAGAGCACGTAACGGGCTGCCATGACCTGGCTGCTTTCGGCACCTTCCTGCAGGGCGCGGTGTTCGAAGCGTTTGATTTCGGAGGTCAGGCGATCCTTGAGGATGTACAGATCCTCGCGCTCGTAACTCTGTTGCAGCCGCACGATTTCTGACAGGAGCGCCGATGCCACCGCCACCAGAGGGTTGATCCCCAGGTTCACGTCCTCGGTGGGGCGCAGGCGGGCGGCATAGACCATCCGCTCCTCAAGCTTGTCGAATTTCTGCGGTGGAGGCGCGAAGTCGGTCAACGTGCTCTGGGCCGCTGCGCTTCCCTGGCGATTGAGGATGACGGTGTGGTCATCCTGGCTGTAGTCCATTTCCCTGATCATGCGTTCAGCTCCTGATGGCCCAGAAAGTCAGCTCAAGTCCGGAGAAATCTCCGGACACGTGGAAGGCGAAACCACCCGAGCGCTCCAGCTGGGATAGCTCTTCGGCACTGAGTTCCAGCGCAAAATACGTTTTGCCTGAGTGGAAAGGGATCTGCCGCGGCGCTACGGGCAGCGGCTTGACCTTGATCCCCGGCAGATGCAGATTGACCAGTTGCCGGATGCGTTCCACCGGCCCGATCTTCAGGTGCGATGGCAGACGCCGGCGCAGCTCTTCTGAGTCGCAATCGGCGCTCGCCGCCAGCACAAAGGACGCACTGCCGAGCAGCTTGTGGTCCTGCAACGGCGACACCTGAATGCCATATTGGCGCTGCTGCAACGCCAACTCGACGGCGTGCTGTTCCAGCACCATCGACAACACCTGGCGGATCGCATCCATCAGCTTGCGGAAGCTCTGTCCTAGGTCGTTGTGCTGGTAGCGGCTATCCAGACGCGGGCGCTTGCTCTCGCTGGCAAAGGTCGACAGCTCTCCGAGCAGGCCAAGAAACTCGCGATAGACCTGTTCAGGATGCAACTGCTCGACCCCCTGAAGATGCCGAAGCACCGGCTCGAAGCGGTTGATCAGTTGCAACATCATGAAGTCGCCCACTTCGGCGCCGCTGACCTTGCCGGTGGCGCGGATGCGTTCGGCCAGAATATCGCCGCGGTGAGCCAGCATGCTGATCACTTCGGTCAGGCAGGATTCGAGAAAGGCGCTGGAATGGAAATACAGCCAGGCTGGCACATAGTCCGGATCCAGGCTGGTAACGCCGTCGGGCGTAGTGTCCAGCACATCACAGACCTTGAGCTTCACATAGGCATTCTCATTGTGCTGCTCGCCTAATAGAAGCCGGAAATCCGGCAGCCCGCAGCTGACCTGGCTGCTGCTGCTATCTCCTGCATTGGAGTCGGCGACCTGAACCTCCTGGCTGGTGAAGCGGGCAAGCACGTCGCGCTGTTCTATACGCCGGGTCTCGACGTGGTTGCCGGTCACCAGTGGGAGCGCCAGGTAAACCGGTGTGTTGCTGGTATTGGCGGGCACATCCATGGCCAGGGGCTCGCGGCCATTGCCGATCTCGAACAGACTGCCGTCGGGCAGGACACCACTGGCTTCACTGATAACCAGTTTGCCCATGCCGAGAAACTGGGTATCGATTTCCAGATGGAAGAAGCCCCAGCCAAAACGGTTAAGGCGGCAGGTGCGGGCTTTCAACTGATGATCATGATAGCGATCGTTCTGCTGGAAATGCTGCGGGCGCAGGAGCATCCCTTCCTGCCAGACAACTTTCTGGTTACTCATGGTTCAGTCCCTGTCCTTGCGCTTGTCTTGCTCGTCGGTGCGCAGTTCCCGGATGCCTTCAGCGTCCAGCGCCAGGTCGATCTGTGTTGTCTCTTGTTCGTCCACGGGTATGACGTAGCGCCAACTGGTTTCCGGCAGATTGCGGTAGGCGGCAACGAGGCCGACATAGCGCGTGCCTTCTTCCACGGAGAGTTTCAGTTTGCGTGTCTCGCCAGGACGCAGTTCCAGTTCTTCCACAGTAATCAGGTCGGGGGACAGGGCCTCGCGTGGACGTTGATAAAGGGAGAAAAAGTCTGCGTTCTCGAAGGCGACCGGATGCTTGAGCGCCATAAGACGCAATACGATGGGCGACGGGCGTCCATTCAAGTCCGGGTTGAGTTCGGCGCTGCCTTCAAGCGTCAGGTCCAGCTTGGTCAGATCAGAGTACGGCGACAGGGTCGAGCAGCCGGCCAGGGCAAGCAGGCAAAGGCAGAACGCGAGGGTGTTCAAGCGTTTCATGGATATCATCCTTGGAGGTCGGTGTTCAGGGTGGCAATCAGTCGAATCTGCTCTTCGTAGGCCATCACGAAGTCGCGGGCAAATAGCTTCTGGCTCCAGTCCTCTTCGCGCTGCAGAGCCTGATAGAGGTGGGTATACGCCCGCCAGCGGCTTCCCGCGGTGCTCAGCCTGGATTTATTTTCGCGCTCGAATCGCAGGGTCAGTTGTTCTGGCGAAAGATGTTCGAGAATGCCTTTGACCGCGGCACGGCTGGCAGCAATCAGGGCTACCTGGTGGGCCTGGAGATCGCGGTACGCGCGGTTTACTGCCTGTTCCGCAGGCATCTGCCCGGTAACGCCCGGACGCAGCATGGCGTTCAGCGCCTGATTGGCGCTGGCGCAGAATTTCAGCGGGTTGCTGCTGCCGCCCTCGATGCTGGTGGTAGCCAGTTTGAGTTCTGCCTTGAGTTCGTTGCGGTTGCGCAGGCTCTGCTGCAGGTTGCCGACGCTCTGGCGCAGCAGCCTGGCGCTGCGCAGAGCGACGGCCTGACGTTGTGTCTCGTCCATATCGTCCAGGGGCATCCCCAGAGCCTCGCTGAACTGAGTCCAGAACCCGTCGGCGAGTGGCGTGGCCGCGGGTGCCGGGGCAGGGCGCTGCTGCACCGGAGGTGCTGGCGGCTCGACCAGCTCGGGCACGGTCAGGTTGACCATGTCGATGCGCGCGTGGTCCTGAGCCTGTTGTGTGTCACTCCCGGCATGTTGGTTGAGCAGGTCCAGCTCTTCGGACTCGGCGTAGAGCTGCTCCTGCTGGTCCAGCGCGGCCAGGGGGTCAAGGTCCAGGAAGGCGTCGTCCGGGATGATGCTCCCGGCGGGCTGCGGCTTGCCGAAGTCCTGACTGAACACCGCGGGATCCTGAATGATCCTCGCGCGGATGTCGAAGTCACCGAAGGCATACAGCGCGCCATGTTCAATACGCTGGGGTTGGCCTTTGGGGAGCAGGGTGTTGGTCGCCTTGAGCAGTATGCCGTTGCTGCTGGTGTCGGTCAGGTAGAAGGAGCCCTCGTGAAAACTCACCTCGGCGTGCCGGCTGGACACCACGCGCTTGCGGTCGGGGATGACCCAGTCGCATTCCTCGGCCCGGCCGATCATGCCTCCGGCCTGTCTGAAGGTCTTGCTTACGGGCGTGTCGGTGACGAATTGCTGGTTACCGACCAGGTCCATTATCAGTTCCATGCTGCAGTGCTCCTTGCGTTCATTCGTCACGCGTCGCTTTGGGGTCGCCCAGGGGGCGGTACTCGTCGTCATTGAATTTGTGATTCGCCGAACAGCCGGCAAGGCTTATCGCGAGCATCAGTAGGGCGGCGGACCACAGAGTTGCGTACTTCATATCGGTTTCCTCGGGTACTGGGTGGCGGCTTCCGCCAGGTTTCGGCGATCAGGTGGCAGACTGGGCATGCAGCTTCTCCCTTGCGAGTTTCAGCTCGGCAGGACTGATGTTCAGCCGCTGCATGCGGTACAACAGGGTGCGGCGAGGCAGACCGAGCTCATTGGCTGCGCTGGTCTGGTTGCCGAGGTTCTTGCGCAGGCAGTCGACCAGCAGGTTGCGCTCGACCCGCTCCATGCGCTCGCGCAGGCTCAACCGGACATTGCTGGTGGGGCTGGCTTCGAGATTGAAATGTTCGGCGAGCAGCTCGTTGCCTTCGCAGAGCAGCACGGCGCGCTCGACCAGGCCCTTGAGCTCGCGCACGTTGCCCGGGAAGCCGTATCCGGCCAGTTGCTCCAGCGCTGGGTCGGTCCAGCGGCAGGCAGGCCGGTCGAGGAATGCGCAGGCGTTGGCGGCGAAATGGCGGGCCAGGTGCAGGATGTCGTCGCCGCGGTCGCGCAGGGGCGGCAGTTCGATCGGGAAACTGGCCAGGCGGTAGAACAGATCTTCGCGGAACAGACCCCGCTCAGCCTGGGCCCTGAGGTCACAATGGGTGGCGGCGATAATCCGCACATTCACTTTGTGCGTCTGCATGCTGCCCAGGGGTCGTACTTCGCCTTCCTGCAGGACCCGCAACAACTTGGCCTGCAACGACAGCGGCATGTCGCCGATCTCGTCGAGGAACAAGGTACCCCCGTCGGCCGCATCGAACAGACCGGGCCGGTCGCTATCGGCCCCGCTGAAGGCGCCCTTGCGGTAACCGAAGAGTTCGGATTCAAGCAGGTTGTCGGGGATAGACGCACAGTTCTGTACTACAAAGTTCTGACTGCGCCGCGACCCGCAATCATGGATGGCCCGTGCGACTAATTCCTTGCCGGTACCGGTTTCGCCGGTGAGCAGCACGCTGACTGGGGTATGCAGCACCTTGCCGATCAACTGATAGACCGCGCGCATGGGCGGGCTGTCACCGATCAGACCATAACCGCGGGGCATGGCCTTGGTGGCAAGACTGGTCTGGGGTTCGTCGATCGGCCGTGCCCGCAGGTTCTGTAACAACTGCAATTGGGCCACTACAAAATTGCCCAGGTGGCCCAGTGAGTCGCTGTAATGCTGCATGTCCAGCGCCCGTTGATTTGCCCAGAGCAGCAGCCCGATCACATGACCTTGGTCATTTTTAAGGGGCAGGCACAGCAAGCTGCGCCACGGGTTGCTGGTTGCCGGCAGAAAATCGGTAGCGAACAGGCTGCTCTCCAGGGACGCCAGGCTCAGCGTCTGGTCCTGACACAGGCAGTATTGCAGCAGATGCGCGTCGGTGTAGTCGCTGGGCACACTGGCAGAACTCACCGGTTGCAGCGTTCCGTCACAGTACTCCGCGCACAGGGTCAGGCGCGTGTGGGTCTCATCCAGCAGATACAGCTGGCTGAGCTGGGATTCGCTGAGTACTGCAACGGCTTCGACCAGGCCGCCGAGCAGCCGGTCCCGGCTGGTCATGCCGGCGAATAGGGCGTAGCGTTCAAGCAGCGCCTGGGCATAACGCAGCGGGTCTGCCATCCGTGCAAACATCCGGGATGAGTCCGGCGAAACAGCAGACGACAGATCAGGCGAATTCACAGGTCACGGCTCCTTCAGCATTCAAGGTCGCGTGGGCCCGTTGCACACTTTTGCCGCTGGCCATTGCGGCGAGAAGCCGGTCCACCGCCAGTGGCTGCAGTTGCTGGTCAATCAGCCGGTCAATCAGACGAGCGCCGGTTTCCCCCTGGGTGCAGCGGTCGACAAAATGCTCGACCAGAGCGGGGCAATGGGTGAACTCAACATCGCGGCCTTGCAGGCGTTGAGCGAAGCGTGCGAGCTTCAGGGTGATGAGTTCGCGCATCACCCTGTCGGCTACCGGGTAATAGGGCACTATCTGCATGCGGGCGAGCAGCGCCGGCTTGAAATGCCGGCTGAGGGTCGGCTGGATGGCCTGCTCGAGTTGTTCGGCGTCGGGTCGCTGGCCGTTCTGGCACAGGTGCAGAATCTGCTCGCTGGCCAGGTTGGAGGTCATCAGGATCAACGTATTGCGAAAGTTGATTTCCCGACCTTCCCCGTCATTGGCGACGCCCTTGTCGAAGATCTGATAGAAGACATTCATCACGTCGGGATCAGCTTTTTCCACCTCATCAAGCAGCACCACGGAATAGGGCTTCTGCCGCACTGCCTCGGTCAGCATGCCGCCCTCGCCGAAACCGACGTAGCCGGGGGGCGCACCGATCAGACGCGAGACGCTGTGCTTTTCCTGGAACTCGGACATGTTGATAGTGGTGAGAAAGCGCTCGCCGCCGTAAAGCAGGTCAGCCAGTGCCAGGGCGGTTTCGGTCTTGCCGACGCCGCTGGGCCCGACCAGCAGGAACACACCAACGGGCGCGTCGCTGCGATTAAGCCCGGCAGCGCTGGCGCGCATGGCGCGATCCAGGGCCACAATGGCTTGATTCTGGCCACGCAGTCGCGCTCCCAAGTCTTGGGCGAAGTGCGCTACCCCGGCATTGTGTTCACGGGCCAGTTGACTCAAGGGCACGCCGGTCCAGTGACTGATGACTTCGGCGATCAGACGCGGACACACCTCATGGCTGACCAGTCTTTCTTCAGTCTGCGCCTGATGCAATTCCTGCTGGGTAGCCTTGAGCTGGTTTTCCAGTTCGTCCAATGCAGGAGCGGACTCGGCTTCGTCGCGCCGGGCGTCTGCGCACTGCTTGCGCAGTTCCAGCAGTGTCTCGACCAGCCGGCGCTGCAGCTTCCATCGCTCCTGCAACGCCTGCTCGTCGGTACGTGCCTGTGCCAGCGAAGCCTCCAGATCATTGAGCGCTGATTTCTCGACTGCCAGGCCCGATTGGTAGTCCCGAAACAGAGCCTGGTGCTGGCGCTGCTGCTCGGCGATATGGTTGCGCAGCCTGTCCAGTTTTACCGGAGCGGCGGCCAGGCTGATGCGCACCCGCGCGCAGGCGGTGTCCAGTACATCCACAGCCTTGTCCGGGAGCTGACGGCCGGTGAGATAGCGCGCCGAAAGCTGTGCAGCGGCAGTCACCGCGTCATCGCGCAGATAGACGCCGTGGCTTTGTTCATACACGCCGGCCAGACCGCGGAGGATGGTGGTGGCCTCATCCACCGTGGGTTCATGCAGTTGCACCGGCTGAAAGCGCCGCGCCAGGGCCGGGTCTTTCTCGAAGTAGCGTTTGTACTCGCCCCAGGTGGTGGCGGCGATCGTGCGCAGTTCGCCACGGGCCAACGCGGGCTTGAGCAGGTTTGCCGCATCGCCGCTGCCGGCATGGCCGCCGGCACCGATCAGCGTGTGGGCTTCGTCGATGAACAGAATGATCGGTGTGACCGAGGCTTTTACCTCGTCGATCACGCCCTGCAAACGCTTCTCGAATTCGCCCTTGATGCTGGCGCCGGCTTGCAACAGGCCCAGGTCCAGGCAACGCAGATCCACTCCCTGAAGAGTGTGCGGCACTTCGCCGGCGACGATGCGCAGGGCCAGGCCTTCGACGATTGCAGTCTTGCCCACCCCGGCTTCACCCACCACGATCGGATTGTTCTTACGCCTACGGGCGAGAATATCAACCATCTGACGGATAGCGGCATCGCGGCACAACACCGGATCCAGCTTGCCCTCGCGGGCCTGTCGAGTCAGGTTGTGGGTAAAGCGCTCGAGCGCCGAGCCGGTGCCGGCGGGTGACGGCACCCCCAGGGTTTCAGCGTGGGAAGCACGGGCAAACCCCAACAGGCGCTCGGCATTGAGCGCAGTGAGGAACGGATAGAGATGGCTGCCGGCATAGCGGGCCGGCTCGCGTAACAGGGCGAGGATCAGCGCTGCCTGATCGACCTGCGTGCGACCAAGTTCCAGATTGGCTACCAGCAACGCATTCTGCAGCCACTGCACCAGCTCCAGGGAAAAGGCCGGGTTGCGCGAGGCGCTGTCTTCACTGCGCGGCTGCAATGCTTCGGCGAAGTCGCCGGGGGCCAGCTCGGCATCCAGCAGGGCCCGGTTGAGCAGACTGTCGGTGCGCTCCAGAAGGCACAGCAGCAGGTCTTCTACCAGTACCTGGGTGCCATTGCGCGTGACGCAGCGCTGGGCCGCGGTTTCCAGATCCTGGCGGGTGGCCGGGTCAAGTGCCTGCACCAGTTGCTGTAGATCAACATTGATCATGGGTTTATCGGTCCTTGATGGGGTGTGCTGCTTAGGGTGACCGCGGCGTCGGCATTGCCACAGCCAAGCCAACTGGTCCAGCCGAGCAGGCAGGGGGTTGTCGCATCCAGACGGGGTTCGCGGATGGCGTCGGGGCGCAATTGCAGCCGTATGTCGTAGTCGAGCGGATCGCGCAGAGTGAAACGCACCAGGGCGCACAGGGAGCTGTAGCCGGTACCGGAGGGCAGAAACTCGTGGAAGCGTTCCCAGCTCAGTTGCTGGATATGCACGCGAAATTTGCCACCGCGATCACGCACTTCATTACCCAGCACCAGACTTTCGCCCAGGGCACTATTGGCCAGTCCGAGGCGGTTGCGCTGACCCTCATGGATGCTCACCTGACGCTCGATGCATTGTTCGATATGCATCGAGGCGTGGGAGAAGTAATAGCGCAATACCGATTCGATCAGCGCGGCCGATTGCACCCGCAGGCTAAGCAGGCCCAGGTAGGGCAGCAGCCGTTTCCAGTTCAGTTCGGGCTGGTCGCGGATGGCGTCGCCGCCCAGGCCAATCAATGAGAACAGCTGCGAGGAAAAGGGGTCCCGGGCGCCACTGGCAAAGCGCGAGTAATAGCGATACTTCTGCCAAATGGGCAGCAGCAGACGTTGCAACCGGTCGTTGAACAGATCCAGGAAGTCCCGCGTGGGATTGCCATCGGCAGTATCACCCAGTGCCTGCTCGCCATAGAACGCGGGCAAGGGCGACCCCGCACCAAACAGGCTGATCAGGTTGACCCGTAGCCGCGCACGCAGCTTGCCGCCCTCGCGGAAGTATTCCACCCGCTCGATATCGCTGCCGGGAAACCCCATGCTCGGGTTGGCCTGGAATTCGATCAACTGATAGAGCCGGGTGTCATCCAGGTCCGGATGAGCATCCCGGAGCCGATCGAGCACCAGCAGTACACCCTGGAACAGGCTGTACTCGCGAATGCCGCGGCTCAGCTCGGTCAGAGCAGGGGCTGTTGCCCCATGCGTGGTGTCCATTGGTAAAGCTCTCCCTTGGTGCTTTTGACGACCAGCTCGTGAAAGGAATTGAGGCTGGCGTAGAGTGCGAAAAAGTCATTGAGGATCGAGGCGAACAGAAACAGATCGCCTTCGCCCAGATAGCCGTCGCTGTCCATGTGCAGTTCGGTGCGCACGCCGCGAATCGGCAGGCCGCGATAGAGGCGGTCCACCGGTTTGTGCTGGATCGCCTTGAGGCCGTTGAGCAGCTGTTGGCTGACCTTGGCGGCGTGCTGGTCGTAGTGCCTGGGCAGGTCGTAGGTTTCCAGAATGACCTTGAGCGCGTCGACATTGGCCAGCGACAGGTAGTTGAGCGACATGTTGCTGATCAGCTTCCAGAGAAAATCCTGGTGTAGTGGCGGCGCGTAATGGGGGGTCACGGCACTGATGTTGCGAAAGCGCAGGAACTCGGGTGTACCTTCGCTGGCTCGGCAAATGTCCCCGAGGGCGAGCTCCAGGGGCAGATTCTGATTGGTACAGGTCAGCTCGACGGACAAGGTTTCGTGTATCTCCAGGCTGCGCTGGCCGAAGCTCAGGTAGGTATCCATACCGTCATTCAGCAACGAGGGGTTCTGCCGCAGGCTGTAATAGGGCCGTGCTTCAGGAAAGTCGAAGCTGGCGTCATGCTCGAAGGATTCAAACGGTACGTATTCCTCGTAGCCCATGCCGCCGGGCTTCCAGCCGGTCACCCGGTCTACCGAAAACACGCCGCACTGGGCAGTGTCGTATTCGGCCGGGCGCAGCATGTACTTGTCCTGCCGTCCATCGAGCCGGATAGGGGTGGCATCGTGGGAGAACAGGTTAACGATCGGCGTGCAGTGCAGGCGAATGTTGTCGACGCTGGGCTGGATGCGCTGCGCGCTGGTCTGGCGCAGGTCGAAGCGCAGCTCGAAGCCGCCGGCACGCTTGAGCAGGTCCTCGTGCACGCTGTGCAGCACGCCGAGGCCATGCAGGTCGACAAACAGGAATTTCTCCTGGAAAGCGAAATACTCCTGCAGGTAGCGGTAACCGCGGAAGGTGTTGACCGGGTAGGGGACCAGCGCCTCGTCTTCGGCAAAACCCGCCGGTTGCAACTGGTCTGCGGCTATTTTCAGCGGCGCAACCTCCTTGCCGAAACTGTCCTTGAGCGGCTTGCCCTGGGTGTCGAGCAGCACGATCCGGATGTCCTCCAGGTGGCGCATCATGCTCAGGTACAGGGTCTGGCTGACGTAGCGCTCGCCGGCAAGGTGCAGACGCAGCCGGTCGAGCTTGAGGTCGACCAGACGCGCGCCGCCATTGATGCCCATCTGTACGCTGAGCAATGCGCCCTGACCCTTGACCGAGTAGTCCACCTGACGAATGTTCAGCGCGGTCAGCTCGATGTTCGAGGTGGTTCGGAAGCGACATGCCACGCCCTTGACCGGCCGTGATTCCACTGGTGTGCCGCGCGGTACCATGATCGCTGCACCGGGGTTGTCCAGGGATTCGAACTGCAGGATGCTGAATGCCGGCAGGGGCCGCATGTAATTGGGCCACAGCAGGTACATCAATGAATGGGTGAGCTCGGGTAGCTCATCATCGAGCTTCTGCCGCAGCCGCCCGGTGAGAAACGCAAAGCCCTCCAGCAGCCGCTCGACGTCCGGATCACGACCGCTCTGCCCTAGAAACGGGGCCAGCGCCGGACTGCGTTCGGCAAAGCGTTTGCCCAGTTGACGCAGGGCTGTCAGCTCGCTCTGGTAGTAATGATTGAAGGACATTTACAGCTCTTCCTCGTGCACGAATGCGGATCGCCTGACCGCGGCGATCGGATAAATGTGTTACCTGATGGTGTCTTTCCGGCCTGAAATGGGCCTTCTAGCGAACCTGGACCTGACCGCTGCCGTTGAGCCGCGCAGTGAAACTGACGGCCCGTCGATGACCATCCATATCGACCATGCCTTCCAGCGCGAATGACAGGTTGAGCGGGTCGTGGTCGCGGGGTAACGCGACCACACGCACCTGACTCAGTCTGGGTTCGTACCGCTCGATGAAGCTTTCGATCGCGATACGCGCCTGCTGCAGCGAGTCGTGCAGCGACAGGCGCATATCATTCAGATCGGGCAGCCCGTAGTCCGGCAGGGCCTGAACACTGCCCGCACGGGTACTGAGCATCTTGGCCAGGTGCGCGGCGATCGAGGCGACTACCGCCTGGTCGTGACTCCAACCGGCGCGTCTAGTCGTTTCACCGGCCAGACGCTCGAACAGGCTGCCGTAGCTCATCGGTTATTCCTTTTCCATCTTCCCGACCAGCGACAGGGTGAAATCGGCGCCCATGTACTTGAAGTGCGGGCGCACGCTGAGGTTGACCCGATACATCCCCGGCTGGCCTTCGATATCGGTGACGCTGACCTGTGCCGCGCGCAGCGGGCGGCGACCACGCACCTCGGGGTTGGGGTTGTCCTGGTCTGCGACGTACTGGCGGATCCACTTGTTCAGTTCCAGCTCCAGATCCGTGCGCTCCTTCCAGGAACCGATCTGCTCGCGCTGCAGCACCTTGAGGTAGTGGGCCAGGCGGTTGACGATAAACATGTAGGGCAACTGCGTACCCAGGCGGAAATTCAGTTCCGCTGCCTTGCCTTCTTCGCTGTTACCGAAAAACTTGGCCTTCTGGGTGCTGTTGGCCGAGAAGAAAGCAGCGTTGTCGCTGCCCTTGCGCATGGTCAGCGCGATAAAGCCCTCATCGGCCAGCTCGTATTCACGGCGATCGGACACCAGCACTTCGGTCGGAATCTTGGTCTCGATCTCGCCCATGCTTTCGAAATGGTGCAGGGGCAGGTCCTCTACTGCGCCGCCGCTCTGCGGGCCGATGATATTCGGGCACCAACGGAACTTGGCAAAACTGTCAGTCAGACGGGTACCAAAGGTGAACGCGGTATTGCCCCACAGATAATGCTCGTGGCTACCGGCGACGTTTTCCTTGTAGACAAAACTGCGTACCGGGTTGTCTTCCGGATCGTAGGGGTTGCGCAGCAGGAAGCGCGGCAGGGTCAGGCCGACATAACGGGCATCTTCGCGCTCGCGGAAACCCTGCCATTTGGCAAACTGCGGACCTTCGAAGTGGTCCTTCAGGTCCTTGATGTCAGGCAGGCCGGTGAAGCTTTCCAGACCGAAGAATTTGGGGCCGGCAGCGGCGATGAAGGGCGCATGGGACATGCTTGCCACGCTAGCCACATGCTGCAGGGTCTTCATGTCCTGGGAGCTGGGGTCGAAGAAGTAGTTGGCAATCAGCGCACCGACCGGCTGGCCACCGAACTGGCCGTATTCGGCGGTATATACGTGCTTGTAGAGGCCGGACTGGACGATTTCCGGGCTGTCTTCGAAGTCTTCGAGCAGGTCCTGCTTGGAGGCGTTGATGATCTCGAGCTTGATGTTCTCGCGAAAATCCGTGCGATCAACCAGGATCTGCAGGCCGCGCCAGGCGGATTCCAGAGCCTGGAACTCGGGCTGGTGCAGAATCTCGTCCATTTGCCGGCTGAGCTTGGCGTCTATCTCGGCAATCATCCGGTCGACCATGGCCTTCTTGACCGGCTCCTTGTCGTTCTGCGGCTTGAGCAGTTCGCCGATAAATGCCGAAACCCCACGCCGGGCGATGCCGTAGGCTTCATCGTCCGGAGTCAGACGGGTTTCCGCGATGATGCGATCGAGGATGCTGGTTTCTTCGGCTTGCTGCCCGTTCTCTGCTGCTGCTTGGGTGCTCATGGTGGCGTCCTTGTCAGATGATCAATTGTCAGGCGTGGGCTGGGCAGTCAGGCCGAGTTCGGCAAGAACCTGGTCGCGGGAAGCGTCATCACTGAGCACGCTTTCGATCGCCTTGCGGAAAGCCGGAGCGTTGCCCAGCGGGCCCTTGAGCGCTACCAGTGCGTCGCGCAGCTCCATCAGCTTCTGCAGTTCCGGAACCTGATCCACCAGACTGGTCGGGCTGAAGTCCTTCATGGAGTTGATGCGCAGATCGACATTCAGCGAAGCATCGCTGTTGCTGTCGTCTTGCAAACGATTGGGCACGGTGAAGCCGAGACTCAGCTCCTGCTTGGCCAGCACGTCATCGAAGCTGCTCTTGTCGATCGCGATCGGCTTGCGTTGCTCGATGGTGCGATCATCCGGGCGCTGGGTGAAATCCCCGAGGACCATGAGTTTCAGTGGCAGCTCGACTTCCTCCTGAGCGCCCCCGTGGGTCGGGGTGAAAGTGACATTGACGCGTTCCTTGGGGGCTACTGAGCCTTCTTTGGCCATGCTGTTCTCCATTGGGGTTTATGACCCTGGGGTCTGGTCGAGTGCTGCCTCGAGGTCGAGGTGGCAAAGGCGTTGGTAAACTTCCTGACGACGTTCTGCCGCGGCCTGCTTGCGCGGCAGACGCTGATAACTGTCGGCGAGTAATTGCAGAACACTGATTGCCAGCTCTGGCTCCCAGCGATCGAGCCTTGTCTCCTGCAGGGTCTGAGCCAGCGCTTCCAGTTGGTAAGCGGCCAGTTCGTAATGTTTGGCGATGTGGCATAGCCGCGCTTGTGCGAACTGCCAGTGGAAGCGCTCGCGCTCATTGCTAGCGGTCTGCATGCCCTGCTTGAGCATGGCGACGCCGGCCTTGAGATGATCCTTGCGGGTCAGAGTGATAGCGGTATTCAGTGACTCATCCCAGGGAGCCTGCTGGTTGCCTTGGACGTTGATCGCTGCATTGACTGGACGATCCGGAACCGTGGTGACGGAGGCGGCCAGCCAGGCCTGCGTTTGTTCGTCTGCGAAGGCGTCGCCGTCGTGAAACCGCAGCTGTTCCAGCCCGGGCAGGCGCGTCAGCAACAGGCGGACCTGCGCCTCTAATTCGCTGCGGGCCTCGTGAGCGCCCAGAGCTTCCAGGCATTCCCAAACCATGCGCTGGCCATCTAGCCAGAACGGAGATTTGGCCACACTGGTTTCCAGTTCGCTCAGCAGCTTGCTGCGCTGATCCGGGCTCAAATTTTGTCCTAGCCGCTCGGCATAGGCGGCAAGCCGGTCTGCAGGCAGGCCGCGCAGGGGCGTTTGCTGGTGGGCGTCGTGCTCGGGTAATGAATCGATTGGAAGCCAGAGTAGCGTCCGGGATAGGCGAATCGCGCGTGGGTCAGTGGCAGACTGATCCAGCCACCAATCGCACAGATTACGACCCTGGTCCTGCAATGCGCGCAGCACCTTTTGGGCGTCCCGGGCATTGCTGATTTCTGCGGGTCCAGTATTTACCTGGCGGTGGATCGGTGTAACCGTGGCGCTGGCGGCTTGCTGTGCGGTCGGAGCCGGAACAACCGCTGCCGGCACAGTCCGCGCAGCCAACTCGTCAAGCCGGCGACACAGTGGCAGAAGCAGCGGTGCCCCGGATGCCATCTGTGCTGACAAGCACGCGTCGAGTTCTCTGAGTTGTGCGCTCAGGGCGCTGATCGTCGCCGGCTCGATCCGTTCCGGGGCATCTGCGCCTTTAGCTATGGCCTGTTCAAGCCTGGGTAGAAGCCAGCCGAATGCGGCCTGTCGAGTACGCGGCTTGCGTGGATAAAGTGCTTCCCAATGCTGTGTGCACAGGTAGGCCAGTGCGGCGATACCTGCCTGCAAGCCGGAGTAGGAGTCACTCTGGTAAAGGCTCCAGGTCAGCCATACGGCTGCACGAAGATCCTTTGAATGTTGCTGAAGGAGGCTTTCGCTGCCCTCACGTATCGCGCTCCAATCCGGGCCGGTGGTGGCATGCAGGGAGTCGATCTTGGCCAGCTCCAACTCCAGAGCTTCGAATTCTGCAGAGTAGCGCACGTCCTCGCCGCAGAAGTGCTCGGCGCTGATAGGGGTTTTGGCCAGTTCGATGTACTGATTTGCGAGCATGTTGAGATAGTCGTTCCCTGACACTTCGCATACCTGACAGCACGAATCCTTGGCTGAGTATCTGATAGGCGAATATATTCTTTAAATACTAGAGCCGCAAAATATGCGCAGGTAGTTGCACATTAAAGTTTGAATGCGCAACTTTTTGCGCACTTTCTCTGTGCAATAAGTTGCGCATTAGTGCGGTGAACGGGGTGTATCCTATTCTCGGGAGGGAGGGGTAGCAAGACGTTAAACTGTGAACTGTTTTGCTTTATGAACAAATATCGATAAGCGCAAAAATTAACGTCAGAAAACTGGCTGGTAATAGATGTACCTGGGTTTTATTAGTCCGACCCTGCATTTTTTCTACAAAAATATACGTAACTCATTGTTTTTATTGTGACTATTTTTCAGTGATGGGTCGGCGCAAAATTGACGTATCTGAGATGCTCTCTAGCAGTGTTTGTGAAGCGTTCCGCACATTTTATATGTTGCACTTGACGTCATTTGTTAGGTCCGCATTTTATTTTTAATAAGTAATGCAATTTCGCGATATGAAAAGCGGGGTTTTCATGCAGGTGTTTTTGTTTACATCGCGCGCGCTCAGAGCCTATCTGACGCATAAATCAGGCGACACCAATTTGTGTCGTCCTTCGCAGCCATGTCATTCAATTACAAACGGGTATCGGGCATTGTTGACCCGCTGTTGACAGGGGGAATGCAGACTTGTCTTTGTCAGCGGCTTGGGAGCAGCGTCTGACCGCTTCTGCGGCCTTTTTACAGCCTGTGGCTTCCAGCGTGAATGCAAGGTTGTTCCAACCCGCGGCGAGCTCGGGAAAGTCGGTCACCAGCGTGCGGAAGTGCTCCACGGCCTCCTGCTTGCGTCCCTGTGCCCAGGCCACGTTGCCCAGACCGAAACGCGCTGTGGCCTGGTCGGGCCAGCGTTGCAGAGCGAGCTGATAAGCGGTTGCAGCGCTATCAAGCCTGCCTGTCTGTTCCAGGTCGCTGGCAGCGAGAAGGTAGGGCAGGGGTTCGGCAGTAGCGGGAAGTGTGTCTGGCGGCACCATGACAAGGGCCCAGCGGTCGGCGCGCTGCCAGGTACGCATGAATACCTCGAACGGTTCACGCTGTGCTTCATTGAGGCCGCTGTGCACAATCATTTCGCGCTCAGTCAGGTCGTAACCTATGACCACTGCATAGTGCCATTGGGGCAGCCAGTCGAGGGCTAGGTTCTGCATGACCAGCACGGGATTGCCAGCATCGATCTCGGCTATTACGTCTTCTAGTCTCCCGGCCAGGGGATAGACCAGCAGATCGCGCTCGCGGCCGGCTGCGACCAGTTCGACCTGTAGGGTGCCTTTGCGCTCGGGAATGTAAACCCGATCCTTGAGGGCTTCGGGTGTTGCTTGTTCGCCTCGGTGGTTGAGAACCATGGCGAGCGCCGCAGGACCGCACTGATAGGCATCCTGGGCATAAAAGGGAACTTGCTGGAGAAGGCGTTTCGCGGGTAGATCAGCGAAGGCTTCAGGTGGGGGTATTGCTATGGGTCGCCCTGCACAGGCTGACAGCAATGCTGTCAGCCCTAGCAGTACGATCAGATGCCTGATACGTGGCACTGGATCAGCGGTTGATGCAGTTAACGAACTTGTAGACGTTGGTGGCGCACAACAGGTCAGTAATGATGAAGATGACGAGGAACAGTACGATCACACCAAGAATGCCGCCGCCTGCACCAGCTGGAGCTTCGTCAAGCTGGGCATTGAAATAGGCCAGTTCATCAGCGGTGAGGCTGTTGATGCGCTGCTCTACCTGTTCGGGAGAAACACCCATGGAAGCGATTTTTTCCTGCACAGCTTCATCGGACAGCATGCCCTTGAGCGCTTCGCGATCAACACTTGCCTGTTCCTGGTTGATGACATCATGGGTACCGATCATGGATGCCTGGGCATGTACGCTGGTCACGGTAGTGAGCAGGAACAATGCAGTAAGCATGATCGAGAGAAAACGTCTGGTAGATGCGGTAAAAGTCATAGCCTGATCCTCGTTATTATCATTGAGTTCGCGTATTCGCTTGCACAAATCGCTCGCCCGAAAGGGCCGAAAGTTCGGCCCTCATCCGCAGCATACTCTTAAAACCGAGCTGCTATCGTGATGATTGATCCTGTAAATCGGCTCAAGTTCCTTTGCGTTCTTTAAAACGTGAAATATGTCACGCCCGTCTACGAGGTACAGCCGTACTCACCAGCCCATCCGGTCGCGCATCTTGTAGTACAAGGCGCCCATCGCAGTGAAGGGCACACGAAACAGGCGACCGCCGGGGAAAGGGTAATGGGGCAGTGTGGCAAAGGCATCGAAACGTTCAGACTGGCCGTGGATGGCTTCAGCAAGAATCTTGCCTGCCAGGTGCGTGTAGGTAACACCATGCCCGCTGCAGCCCTGGGAATAGTAGATGTTGTTATCCAGGCGGCCAACCTGCGGCAGTCTTGAGAGCGTGAGCAGGAAGTTACCGGTCCAGGCGTAGTCGATCTTGACGTCTTTGAGCTGCGGGAAGGTTTTCAGCATGTTGGGTCGCACCAGGGCCTCAACGTTGGCCGGGTCACGCGCGCCGTACACAACGCCGCCGCCGAATATCAATCGTTTGTCGGCAGACAATCGGTAATAGTCGAGCAGATAGTTGCAGTCTTCCACGCAATAATCCTGGGGGAGCAGGGATTGGGCCAGCGCATCGCCAAGGGGTTCGGTCGTGATCACCTGGGTACCGCAAGGCATGGATTTGGCTTCCAGTTGCGGAATCAGCCCGCCCAGATAGGCATTGCCGGCCACAACCACAAAATCGGCGGTCACTTGCCCCTGTTCGGTGTGTACCACAGGCCTGGCACCCTGAACGACTCGAATTACGCGTGACTGCTCATGGATGACTCCGCCCAGGGACTCGACAGCCGCTGCTTCGCCGAGCACCAGGTTGAGAGGGTGTATATGGCCACCGCTCATGTCGAGCATGCCGCCCAGATAAGCGTCAGTGTCGACTACCTCCCGTATGCGCCGGGTATCCATCAGTTCCAACTGCGTATGGCCATAGCGCTCCCAAAGCGCTTTCTGGGCTTCCAGATGCTGCATCTGTTTTGCCGTAACCGCCGCGAAGACACCGCCGTCTTTCAGGTCGCAGTCAATGTTGTATCGGGCCACGCGTTCACGAATGATGCGGGCACCCTCGAAGGCCATGTCGCCCAGCAGCTTGGCCTGCTTGGCACCGACGCTGCGTTCGATGACGTCGATGTCGCGGCTGTAGCTATTGACGATCTGGCCGCCATTGCGCCCAGATGCGCCGAAGCCGACGCGTGCGGCCTCCAGGATGGTTACCTTGAAGCCTTTTTCGAGCAGAAAAAGGGCTGTCGATACGCCGGTGTACCCTGCGCCGATGATACACACATCGGTTTCGTGGCTGCCCTGCAGAGGGGGACGTTCCGGCGTCGGATTGGCGGAAGCGGCGTAATACGAGGAGGTATGGTTCGTCTGAGCCATGGGTTACCCTTTTAGCGAGGCTATATATTTACCAGCAGATGTAGCATATTTTTTACATCAATTGGCAGATGCTAGCTCCTGTGCAGGGGTAATGCCATAGGGCGATCAAAAAAAATTACAATACTCAGCTGGGATCCTGCGGAGCATGGGGTATCGGGCGCACCATCAGGATAAACACCATGGAGCAGGCCAACATGATGCCGATCAGGTGAAATGCATCGTTATAGGCCATGATCTGCGCCTGTTGATGCACCTGGTTATTGAGAACCATGAAAGCTGCCTGGGGGTCACCGAGCTGACGGGTCAGGAGGTCAAGCCGCTCCTGAACTGCAGGGTTGCCTGGCACGATTGATTCGCGCAAAAAATCGAAATAGTACTTGGCCCGACTGTCGAGAATAGTTGCCAGGGCGGCGATGCCTATGGCCCCGCCCAGGTTGCGCAGGATGTTGTAGAGGCTGGAAGCTGAGCCAGCCTGCGATGGCGGGATCATGGCGGTAGCCAGAATGGACATGGGTACCAGTACCATCGGCTGCCCGATGGCCCGGAAAATCTGGATTCCGATGAATTGTTCGCCCGCAAAATCAAGACTCAGGGAGCCGCTGAAGAAACTGGCGAAGGCGAATAGCGAGAAGCCGGTTGCACAGATCAGACGAGCATCCACATGCCGCATTAACATTGGCACCAGGGGGATGATCATTAATTGAGGTAGTCCCATCCACATCAGGACCTGACCGATTTGCAATGCGTTGTAATCCTGAATCTGTGCGAGATATACGGGTAACACGAACACTGTGCCATATAGGCCTACGCCGAGACCGATATTGGCCAGACTGCCAAACAGGAAGTTGCGGTCCTTGAACAGTCGAAGGTTGACCAGCGGGTTGGGTCGGGACAGCTGCAGAATCACGAAGGTCACCAGGCTCATGAAGGCAATGACGGCCAACGCCAGCATCAGGTTCGATTCCAGCCAGTCCTTGCGATGACCTTCCTCCAGAAACACCTGCAGGCAACCGAGGCCCAAGGCCATGGTCAGAATGCCAAGATAATCGCCCTGCTTGAGCAGTTCCCAGCGCGGTGGTGACTTCTCCAGCCCGTAGAGAAGCCCCGCGATCATCAGCAGACCAGGGACGATGTTGATATAGAAGATGTATTCCCAGCCGTAATTCTGCGTCAGCCAGCCACCAATCGTAGGTCCGATCGAGGGGGCGAATGTCGCCGTAATGGCGAACATGGCCATGCCCTTGGGACGGTCTGGCGGAGGCAGCTTGGTCAACACCAGCATGAATGCAAAGGGAATCAATGCCCCGCCGGCCAGACCCTGCAGGACCCGGAACACCACCATGCTTTCCAGGCTCCAGGCAAGGGAGCAGAGCAGTGAGGCAAGAACAAAACATGAAGAGATCACCACCGCAAAACGCCGTGCGGACATCACCATGGTCAGCCAGGCGGCCAGCGGAATGATGATGATTTCTGCTACCAGATAGGAAGTGGAAATCCAGGACCCTTCCTCGATGGTGGCCGAGAGCGCGCCCTGAATATCCCGCAGGGAGGAATTGATTATCTGGATGTCCAGAATCGCCATGAAGGCGCCCAGAATTGCGCTGAGAATGGCTATCCAGTCACGTCGCGACGGTGGCGGAATGACCCGTTCTACGACAGCTTCAGTCACGCAGTGACACCTTCACTTCGGCTGACATGCCAGGACGCAGATTTGTGCTGAGCGGGTGCGCATCGTCGATCAGGATCTTGACCGGAATACGCTGCACTACCTTGGTGAAGTTGCCGGTGGCATTGTCCGGCGGCAACAGGCTGAATTGAGCGCCTGATGCCGGGAACAGGCTATCGATGTATCCGGGTACTTCCTGACCGGGAAAGGCATCGAATGTGAGTATGGCCTCCTGACCGGGGCGAATGCCCTCGATCTGGGTTTCCTTGAAGTTGGCCTGGACCCATAAAGCCTGCTGTGGCACCAACGCCAACAGATGGGCGCCCCGTTGGGCATTGAGACCTACGCGCACGCTACGCTGACCAATACGGCCCGCAATGGGGGCGCGGATCTCGGTACGTTGCAGGTCCAGCTCTGCACCGCGAATGTCCGCTTCAGCGGCCGCCACCATGGCATCCAGGCGGGCGATATCAGCGTTCAGGCTGTCCTTGGTCAGGGTCTGAGTCTGAGCATCGGCAATTGCTCTGCGCACCTGGGCCCTGGCGACGTCCCGTTGCGCCCGATAATTGCTCAGCTGTTCTTCGGAAGCAAAGCCCGATTGACGCAGCGGCGTGATCCGGTCGATATCCAGCTGTATGCGTTTCTGCTCTGCCTGGCGGGCTTCTATATCGGCCTTCGCGGAGGCGATCAGGCTATCTTGCTGCGCCAGTCGTGACTGGGCTTCACGCTGCTCTGCCTGGCGTGTGGCGAGATTTGCCTGTGCATGGGCAAGCGCAATCTCGAAATCCCGCGGGTCCAGGCGGACTAGCAGATCACCGGCTGCAACCAGTTGATTGTCGGCAACCAGTAC
Source organism: Halopseudomonas salina (assembly GCF_008641105.1). The sequence goes on along the minus strand of NZ_VTTI01000003.1, from coordinate 90,674 downwards.
CTCGATTACCTGGGCATCCAACTGGCTACTGACGCGGGCGATCTCGGCGTGAATATAAGCGTTGTCGGTGCTCTGGTAATGTCGCCCGACAAGCCACCAATTGGCAAAAAAGGCGCCACCAACGAGCCCTGCGACGAGGAAGAATAACAACAGACGCGTGCGCACTCGGGCTGACATGGTTTTTCCTCATTTTTATTCTTGGCCAGCACTCTAGCACTGTTGCACCTCGCTAGAGAGGGGGTAGAATCCGGACACTTTGTTGCACTACAGGAACAGTTGAAAATGGGATTGGATGACGCACTTATTTTTACCCGCGTAGTGGAATGTCACAGCTTCACCAGTGCTGCGCTGACGTTGAACATGCAGAAGTCGACAGTCAGCCGCCGTATAGCCCAGCTGGAAGAGCGCCTGGGTGTGCGATTACTGAACAGAACTACCCGCAAGTTACGTTTAACCGAGGTAGGCCAGGCCTACTATGAGCGCTGCAGGCAGATCATGCAGGAGTTCGCCGAGGCCGAGCAGGCCATCATGCAGTTGCAGAGTGAGCCGACGGGGTTGTTACGAGTCAGTTCGCCCATCGAGTTTGGCCAACTGTTTCTCGGGCGGGTAGTGGGCGAATTCATGTGCCGCTATCCGGCGATTCAGGTGGAAGTGGAGCTGACCACGCGTACTATAGATCCGGTTGAAGAGGGTATTGACGTGGTGATTCACCGTGGACGGCTTCAGGACTCCAGTCTGGTTGCCCGACCGATGATGACCAGCCCTCGACAGCTGTTTGCCAGCCCCGATTATATTGCTCAGCACGGCATGCCCAAGCGCCCCGAGGATCTGACCCAGCATCGTTGCATCAATACCCTCATGGATGGCGGTCGCAAGTGGCATTTCAACGAGCCAAATGTCAGTGTCCAGATAACACCGGTACTCACCGCGAACAATATTACCTTTGCCCGCGAGGTGGCGATCGCCGGAGCAGGCATCATCAATGTGCCAGCTTTTATAGCCGAGCCTTACGTTGAACAGGGCCAGCTATGCCGGGTTCTGGAACAGGTTGTATTGCCTTCGACTGAACTCTACGCCCTTTATCCCTCGCGTCGCTTCCAGGCTATGAAGGTCAAAGCGTTTATCGATTTCATGATCGAGAGTCTGGAGAAATACCTGAGTGAGGAAGTAGAGGCCGGGGCCGAGCCGCTGATATTATCTGCAGCCGAGCAAGACGATTTGCAACCCTGATCCCGGTTAGCCTGGCCCTGACAGCAGAGCCGCCCGCGATTCACTATTACGAGAGAATTCATGACTGTCCGTACCCGTATTGCGCCTTCTCCCACTGGCGACCCCCATGTGGGCACTGCCTATATCGCCTTGTTCAATCAGTGCTTCGCGCGCCAGCACGGTGGTCAATTCATTTTGCGCATCGAGGACACCGATCAGGTGCGCTCCAGCGCAGAATCGGAGAAGCAGATTCTCGATTCGCTGCGCTGGCTGGGCCTGGAGTGGGATGAAGGTCCGGACGTCGGTGGCCCCCACGGCCCGTATCGCCAGAGCGAGCGCAGTGCTATCTATGTGGAACATAGTGAGCAGTTGATCAGTGCCGGGCATGCATTCCGCTGCTTTTGTACCACCGAGCGCCTGGATGCCCTGCGTGCGGAGCAGACGGCCAACAAGCAGACGCCCGGTTATGATGGTTTGTGCCTGCACCTGCCTGCGGCTGAAGTGAGTGAGCGCGTTGCCAGCGGCGAGCCCCATGTAGTGCGCATGAAGGTTCCCGAGACCGGTATCTGCAGCGTTCAAGATATGCTGCGTGGCGAGGTCGAGATTCCCTGGGAGCAGGTCGATATGCAGGTCTTGATGAAGGCCGATGGCCTGCCGACCTATCACCTGGCAAACGTGGTCGACGACCACTTGATGGGGATTACCCACGTGCTGCGCGGAGAGGAGTGGATCAACTCTGCGCCCAAGCACATGCTGCTGTATCAGTACTTCGGTTGGGATATGCCGCAGCTTTGCCACATGCCGCTATTGCGCAACCCGGACAAGAGCAAGCTGTCCAAGCGCAAGAATCCCACCAGCATCACATTCTACGAGCGCATGGGGTATCTGCCCCAGGCATTGCTGAACTATCTCGGTCGTATGGGCTGGTCCATGCCGGATGAAAGCGAGAAGTTCTCTCTGGATGAGATGGTCGCGCATTTTGATATCCAGCGCGTGTCCCTGGGCGGACCGATTTTCGACGTGGACAAGCTCGCATGGCTCAATGGCCAGTGGATACGGGAATTATCCGTTGAAGCATTCGCTGAGGCGGTACAGACCTGGGCATTGAACCCCGAGTACCTCAAGCCGATGATCCCACTGGTACAGAGCCGCGTCGAAACGTTCAGCGATCTGGTACCCCTGGCCGGCTTCTTCATGGCCGGCAAGGTCAATCCCGATGCCGTGCTGTTCGAGCACAAGAAGCTCAATGCTGACGAGGTACGTCAGGCTTTGCAGTTGCTGCTCTGGAAGCTGGAAGCCACCCGCCAGTGGGACAAGGAAAATATTACCGCAAGCATCCAGCAGATTGCCGAGCTGTTGCAGCTCAAGCTGCGCGATCTGATGCCGCTGTTGTTCCCGGCCATCACCGGACAGGCCGCGTCAGTGTCGGTTCTGGATGCCATGGCCCACCTCGGGCCGGATCTTACGCGTTTTCGTCTCAGGCAGGCTCTGGAGCTGCTGGGTGGGACGTCGAAGAAGGAAGCGAAGGCTTGGGAGAAACTCCTGGCGCGCTGAGGCGCCCTAGATAAGCGGCAAGCCGCAAGCTTCAAGCCGCAAGCTGTCCGAGCGCTACAACATATTGTTGCCAGGAGACGGCCCAAGGAGCTCGCGGCTCGCCCGCTTGGTTTTAACTTGCGGCTTGAAGCTTGAAGCTTGAAGCTTAAGTCGCTGTTTTGCGTAAAATTCTGTTGACAGTCTGGTGCACGAATCATAATATGCGCCCCGTCCTAGAGACGGGGCTATAGCTCAGCTGGGAGAGCGCCTGCATGGCATGCAGGAGGTCTGCGGTTCGATCCCGCATAGCTCCACCATTTTTTGGTCACCGCTCTGCGATGACCTGTTTTATCACTGCACCGGGGTTTCAGCTCCAGTGAGAAGGGTTTGCGTCCCCTTCGTCTAGTGGCCTAGGACACCGCCCTTTCACGGCGGTAACAGGGGTTCGAGTCCCCTAGGGGACGCCATTGTTTGACCGGTACACATTGTGAGCCGGGGTCGCAAGACCACGGGGCTATAGCTCAGCTGGGAGAGCGCCTGCATGGCATGCAGGAGGTCTGCGGTTCGATCCCGCATAGCTCCACCATTACCAAGGGCCGACATTTATTGTCGGTCCTTTTTTTTGCTTCACATTTGCGTTAAACAATCCACGCAGAATACCTTGCCGCCTTCTTTGTCGTGGATGCTGCGCAAGCCGTGGATGTCGCTCTCAAAACCCGGAAAGTGTGTATCCTGGCGCTGAGCTATCTGTAGAAAATCGGTAATAGCACTGCTATCGGCGGGGAAGCGCTCGCCGGGCATGATCACCGGAATACCCGGCGGGTAGGGCACCAGCATCACTGCACTGATGCGTCCCGCCAGTTGCTCCAGCGGCACCATCTCCACCTGCCCGCGCACCATTTGCTGGTACGCATCGGCGGGTCTCACCACCATCTCCGGCAGTTCGGTGTAGATATGCCGCAGCGTTCGCACCATTCGCTGCTCCTTGTAAAATCCGTGCAGTTGCTCGCACAGCTCGCGCAAACCCAGTCCGCGATAATGGCCGGTTGCAGCCACCCCGGGCAGGGTCGCTGTCAGGGGCGCATTGCTGTCATACAGGCGCTTGAATTCCTGCAACTCCGATACCAGCGTGCTCCACTTGCCCTTGGTAATGCCCAGAGAGAACAGGATGAGAAAGGAGTACAGGCCGGTCTTCTCTACCACCAGCCCGCGCTCAGCGAGAAAACGGGTGACCACAGTCGCAGGAATACCGCTCCTGGCCAGGCGGCCGTGCTCCTCGACCCCCGGGGTCAGTAGCGTGACCTTGATCGGATCCAGCAGGGCATAGTTATCGGCCATATCGCCAAAGCCGTGCCACGCTTCGTCGGCATCCAGTGTCCAGTCGCGTGGTTCGAGCGTGTCCGATTCCAGCGCGTCCTCCGGCTCCCACACATCGAACCACCACTGGTCTTCATCCAGCCGCTCTGCTGTCTGCTGCATCGCGCGGCGGAAGGACAAAGCCTCGTCCAGCGTTTCCTGTACCAGGGATCGCCCCGGTTCACCCGCCATCATGCCGGTGGAGACGTCGATCGAGGCGATGATGCCGTAGTGGGGCGAGGTCGAGGTGTGCATCATGAAGGCTTCATTGAAGCGCTCCAGGTCGAGCTGCTGGTCGATGCTGTTTTCGGCCAGAATGATCGAAGCCTGGGACATGGCTGCCAGCACCTTGTGTGGCGACTGGGTGGCAAACACCAGGGGGTGCCTGGCGCGTTCAAAGCCGCGCTTGCTGCCCATGCCATGGCGGCCTGCGTAAAACTCGTGAAACGCTGCGTAGCCATACCAGGCTTCGTCAAAATGCAATACGTCTACCGCGTCTTCCAGTTCGTCCTTGATCAGTTCCGCGTTGTAGCAAAGGCCGTCGTAGGTCGAGTTGGTCAGCACCGCCAGACGGATTTTCGCCTCACGGCCCTGCAGCAGTGGGTGCTCGGCTAGTCGGCGCTTCAGGTTGTCGGGTGCAAAGGAATCCAAGGTAATCGGGCCGATGATGCCGTAGTCATTGCGCGAACCGGTGAGATATACGGGTATCGCGCCGGTCATGATGATCGCGTGAAGTATCGATTTGTGGCAATTACGGTCCACCAGCACCACATCATCCCGGCTGACGAATGCATGCCAGATGATCTTGTTCGAAGTCGAGGTGCCGTTGACCACGTAGAAAGCGTGATCGGCGCCAAATGTGCGTGCTGTGTTGGCTTCAGCGGCGGCAATCGGACCGTTGTGGTCAAGCAGCGAGCCCAGGCCGGGTACGGAGACCGAAAGGTCAGAGCGCAGCGTGTTTTCGCCGAAAAAATCATGGAAGGCGCGGCCTACCGGGCTCTTGCGAAATGCAACGCCGCCCCCGTGCCCGGGAGAATGCCAGGAGTAGCTTGCGCGGCCGGTGTAATCCAGTAATGCCTTGAAGAAAGGTGGCAGCAGATTGCTTAGATAGGCTTGTGCGGTTCGGGCTATCTGGCCGGCAATAAATGGAAGGGTGTCTTCGAAAAGATAGATGATGCCACGCAACTGATGGAGATCGCGCAGCGCGGTCAACTTGTCGTTATCCAGATTCTGACTGGTACTGAGTGCCATGATAGGCAACTCCGGTGAGCGCGAGTGGGCGGCTTGAAATAGGGCGCGCACCTGCTCCAGATCGCCTTCCTGGTCTGCTGTGAACAGGATGCAGGAAAGGCCCCGATGCGCTTCGGCAATCTGCCGGCCTTCATTGGTAGAGGCGGTAGCCAGTACTTCGAAACCTTCAAGGCGCAGGGCGGTGAACAGTTCCGCGAGCTGCGTGCCGGCTACATCGGTACGCCCGATATGCGGATTAATGACCAGAATCGGAAAATGCAGGTGCTTGAACATTTGGGCGCTTCCATCGAATATTCTCCCCAGTGTCGACTCTGGACCGCCAGGCCGCAAGCCAGTATGAGCCGGCAAAAATGCTATGCTTGCGGCTTTACGGAATAACCGGCTGGAGTGGCTAATTGTGAAATGGGACCTGGATAACCCCTATACCCTGGACATTACTGTTCAGGCAGACGACATAGATGCCCTGGGCCATGCCAACAATACGGTCTATGTGCGTTGGCTCGAAGGTTGCGCCTGGCGTCATTCCATGTCGCTGGGCCTCGGTCTGGACGAGTATCGGCAGCTGGATCGGGCGATGGCAGTGGTGCGTCATGAAATTGATTATCTGGCGGCGGGTTACCTGGGCGACGAATTGGTCATGGCTACCTGGATTATCCACTGGGACCGCAAGCTGCGGATGACGCGGCATTTCCAGCTGTGCCGCAAATCAGATGGTGCCACGCTATTGCGTGCTCGCACCACATTCGCTTGCATTGAATTGTCGACGGGCAAACCCCGACGCATGCCACCCGTTTTTCTCGAGAATTATGGCAAGGCTCTGGTGGAGGAGGCGGTCGGCTGAAGACGACCGCTCCTGGTCAGGCAAGACTCAGCGGTACTCGCACAGGTAGGCGGTATCCTGTTCAACCTTGAGGTTGAATTTGCTGTTGGCCGGTACGGTGAATTGACTGCCACCGGCAAAGTCTTCCCACTGCTCGCTTCCCGGCAATTTTACCGTCAGCTGTCCGGTGATTACGTGCATGATTTCCAGCTGGCTGGTTCCGAACTCATATTCGCCCGGCGCCATCACGCCTACGGTCGCCGCGCCTTCGGGTTGCTGGAAACCGATGGATGCAACCTTGCCTTCAAAGTACTGGTTGACGCTGAACATCTTTGAGCTCCTCCGGAGCGTGGTTAGGGCGGGTAGTATGCCGACCTCAGTGTGCACTCGGCAATGCATTCATGCCATGGAATTGCTGCGCGTCAGGCGTCGTCCGAGACCCTCTGCCGTGGCATTGACGATCATGTAAAGGCAGGGTACGACGAACAGCGTCAGGACCATCGACAGCGTCAGGCCACCCACTACGGTCAGTGCCAGAGGACGCATGATCTCGGCTCCTTCACCCAGGCCGATAGCCAGTGGCAGCATGCCCAGAACAGTTGTCAGGGTGGTCATCAGAATCGGACGCAGTCGGGCGCTACCCGCTTTGACTATGGCATCGACTACGGTCAGATCGCTCTCGCGGCGTCCCTGTTCTATATATTCGACCAGAAGGATCGCATTATTGACCACGATACCAATCAGCAGTATCAGGCCTATCAGCACTGGTGATGACACGGGCGTGGATGTGGCCCAGAGGATCAGGCTGACGCCTACCAGAGCCAAAGGAGCCGCAGCCAGAATCACCAGCGGATTACTCAATCGCTCGTATTGCACCGCCAGCACTACAAATACCAGGAAAATGGACAACATGACGACCAGTGCGATTTCCCGGTTGGTCTCCTGTATGGTTTCCCATTGCCCTCCAGTAATAAGGCTGTAGCGCTCGGGAAGCTCGAGATCCGCCAGACGGGCCTCCACCTCAGCCATGACGGTGCCCACATCAGAGATGCTGGTGTTGATATCGCCCACCACCCGCATGACCCTGCTCTGGTTTTCCCGATAGATTTCAGCAGGCCCTTCGCCCAGTTCCAGGGTAGCGACATCACGCAGTAGCACGGGTTCGTCCTGGCCGCGGGAGATTCTCAGGTTTCCCAGGTCCTCGGCGTTTTCAATGGTGTCATAGGGTAGCCGGACCCGGATGTCGTACTCCTGGTCGCCATCTATGTATTGAGTAGTTACCAGCCCGTCTACGGCCTGGCGTATGGCCTCGCCAACCTCGGTTACGCGCATGCCATATTGCGCTGCCCGTTGCCGGTCGACAAACAGGCGTAGCAGAGGAGCCTGATCCTGAGAGCCAGTCTCCAGCCCGACCAGTCCGGGAATACCCTCCAGGCGTTGACCTATTTCACTGGAAATCCGCTGCAGCTCGTCCAGGTCCGGGCCGCTGACGCCAATCACCAGGTCATTGCCGTCGCTGGTGAAGCGCAATCCACGGATCTGTGGTGGCCGCGCGCTGATAGTGGCCCCTGGCAGTTTCAATGCGGCTACAGCCTGTCTGGCTTCGGTTATCCAGATTCCGGCTGATACTCCAGGCCGCTCGCCAGCGGGGATAAGCTGGATCAGGAAAATGGCTGAGCCGGCGCGTTCGCTGACCACGCCTCCCCAAAGGGCGCCCCCTGCCAGCGTAAAGACGGTATCCACGTGTTCGCGCTCAAGCAGTAGTTGCTCTACCTGGCGGGATATCTCCTGGGTTCGGTCGGGCGGCGTACCGGCAGGTAGCGTAATACGTATCTGCACGCTGCCGTCGTCAAGTTGCGGCAGGAATTCGCTGCCCAACTGCGTAAAGGTCCATGCCGATAATGCCAACAACGCGGTTGCCAGAGCCATCACACCCCAGCGCCAACGCAATACGCCAGGGAGTACCCGTGAGTAAGCTGAACGCAGGTACGAGACCAGTCGGCCAAAATGACGAACTGGAGCGCTGGTCTCCAGGCCGCTCTTGAAACTGATTTTCCCCATGAGTGCAGCGAGGGTCGGCACGAGTGAAAGCGCTGCGAGCAAGGTAGCAATGATCGCGAAGGCTATAGTCAGAATCATCTCCCGGAATACCAGCGCGGCAATACCACTGACTAGCAGGAAGGGAAGTACGGCGGCGAGGTTGGTCAGGGTGCCCGCGGTGATTGCAGACACCACTTCGCTGGCACCATCGCTGGCCGCGTCGTCGGGTGACTTGCCAAGGCTATCGCGGTGTCTGTAGATGTTTTCCAGCATGACGATGGCGTTATCCAGCAACAGCCCGACGCCCAGTGCGAGACCACCCATGCTGATGATGTTGAGCGTAAGGCCACTCACTCCCATCAGACTGAAGGTGGCCATGAGTGCGATTGGAATCGACAGGCCGATGACAAATCCCTTGCGCAGGCTACCGAGGAAAAGCAGAACAACAAGCATCGCCAGACTGCCCCCGATCAGCGCCGCGGCGCTGACGCTGGCCAGTGCGCCACGGATGAAATAGGTCGGGTCCTGGGTTGCGCGGAAGCGAATGTCCGGTGGAACGAAGCCGCCGCGCTCCAGGCGGGCGAGCGTATCGCGTACCGAGTCCGCAACGGCTACAGTATTGGCGCCGGGTAATTTGTAGATGGAGACTTGTGATGCGGGGCTTGCGTTCAGTCGAGCGAAAACCCGTTGGCGCCGGCTGCCGTCAAACACGTCGGCTACGTCATCAAGACGAATATTGCTGCCATAACGTGAAACTTCGCGGGGCAGGGGCAGTAACAGGTTCTCGATCTGCTCGAGGGAAGTAAACTGCCCTTCAGTCTTGGCTGCAACGTCAAACAGATCTGACGTCACCCGGCCAATCGCGGAATCCCTGTTCTGCGCCGCCAGACTGGCACCGACGTCGGCCATTGATATGCCGTAGGACAGCAGGCGCTGCTGGTCTACCACGACCTCTATTTCACGCACCATGCCGCCGGTTGCTTCCACTGAGGAAACTCCCGGAATACCGATCAGTTGCGGCGTCAGCGTGTTTTCGATCCAGTCATTCACGGCTGCTTCATTGCGTACGGTCGAACTGAATCCGCCCTGCCAGACAGCCTCCTGGCCGGGGTCGAACTTTCGCACACGTGGCGGATCAATGTTGGGCAGCAACGCTCTTGCCTGTTCCAGACCCCGGGCTACGTCCTGCAGCGCCAGATCCAGGTCGGTGCCGAACTCGAATGTCAGGTCCAGATCCGTCTCGCTATCCTCTACCTCGCTACTGATGCGCACCAGATTCTCGGTCGAAGCCAGACTGCGCTCCAATACCCGTGTCACCTGCTGCTCGATCACTTCCGCCGAGACCCCAGGATACTCAACGCTGACCCTGATCTGCGGATAGTCGATCGCGGGCAGCAGATCAATGGGCAGGCGTTGTAAAAAGTACAGCCCGATCACCAGTACCACTGAAGCGAGAGCCAGGGTGCCAACCGGACGTCTGATAGCCAGGCCGGTTAACCCGGAGCCGCGAGGGGAGTCAGTCATGCTGCGCCACTATCTGTACCTGTTGCCCATCGAGCATGTCGATCGGACTGCTGGCGAGAACCATGTCGCCTGCCTCAACCCCGCCAAGGACCTCGACCCACCTGTCTCGGGTGATGCCGATTTCAACCTCGCGTCTCACCAGGGTGTTATTTTCGATGAGGTAGAGATATTGTTGGATTCCTTCACTGCCAAGTGCCGCTGCAGGAACCACAAGTGTGTTTGGGCGACGGTCAATTGCGCTCTCGATGCGTGCCAGAAAGCCGGGCCGTATGCCCTCATCCCAGGCGTTGCCTGGCAACGTGACCTCCACTGTTATCAGGCGACTGGCGCCAATTGCAGCGGGAAATATGCGCCGTATTCGACCCTCCAGATCCAGCTCGGGCAGGGCATCCACGCTGACGGGCAGTAATTGATCCACCTGCAAGTGAACGACATCCAGCTCGGAGATACCCGGCCGGAGTACCAGGTGATCTAGGTCAGCGAGATCAAATAGGGTGTCTTGCGCTTCGACAGCCTCGCCGGGTTCGATGTGTCGCATGACCACCGTACTGTCGCGTGGAGCTTCGATACGTCCGTAGTCAACGCGGCTCTGCCACAGCTCACGTTCGCTGCGAGCAACCTGCAGTGCCACATCGGCTGCCTGATACTCGATCTGGCTGGCCACACCTCGGCGCTTCAATTCCGTGGCTCGGGTAAAGTCCAGCTGGGCAGACGCCATCACAGCTTTAGCGCGACTGAGCTCGGCTGCGGCTTCGGCGACGTCCAGCTGAGCCATGAGTTGTCCCGCCTCCACCCGGTCTCCTTCCTCAACCAGAATCTCCCGCACGGTACCTTCCGTCCTTGCGGCGAGGCTTATCACTACGGCAGGTTCGACGGTCGCCGCCAACCGGAGGGGCCGAGACAGGTCACGCCTGGTCACTTCAAATGCGGCAATGGGTGTGGCGGTCTGCTTTCGCTGCTCCGGTGGCTCTGGGCTGCAGGCGATCAGGCTAGAGGCAACGATGCCTAGTAGGATGCCCTGGAGCGAGGGAGAGAGGCGGCGCATGAACTAGCCTTTTTTGAGAAATATTCTCATATGGTAGCCTGCAAATCGTGGCGTTGATATGAACAACGGGCGACCTTGGCGTACAGATTGTTAGCAAGACATGTCACCTTCGCAATTTCATTTGCAGTGAACAGCAAAACAGCCGGTGCCCTCTTGTTGACTGCTATCATGCGCAACACAACCTAATATCCCGCAGGGGCGGCCGTGACTTTTCTCCGGCCTGAAACTTGCGGCAATTTCCGGAGGCTTTATGGCCAACATTGCATTCATCGGGCTCGGTGTTATGGGTTACCCCATGGCCGGGCACCTCAAGCGAGCGGGCCATGAGGTCTGCGTTTACAATCGTACAGCCTCCAAGGCTGACGCCTGGGTAGCCGAATATGGTGGTAGAGCTGCTCCGACCCCCGCCGAAGCGGCTGCCGAGCAGGACTTCGTGATGCTCTGTGTGGGCAACGATAATGATCTGCGCGAAGTGATGACGGGGGAGCAGGGCGTTTTACAGGGTGCGCGCAGCGGCACTGTGATTGTCGACCACACTACGGCATCTGCAGATGTCGCGGTAGAGATGGCCGGGTTGGCGCGGGAGCGCGGTCTGGGGTTTCTCGATGCGCCAGTTTCCGGCGGGCAGGCGGGCGCCGAGAGCGGCAAGCTGACGGTCATGGTAGGGGGTGAAGAATCGGTGTTCGATTTTGCCCGCCCGGTGATCAACAGCTACGCCAAAATGCTTAAGCTGATGGGGCCTGCCGGTTCAGGCCAGTTGACCAAGATGGTCAATCAGATATGCATTGCCGGCTTGGTGCAGGGCCTCGCCGAAGCGCTGCATTTCGCCCAGTGTGCTGGTCTTGATGGAGAGGCTGCCATGGAAGTGATAAGCAAGGGAGCGGCGCAATCCTGGCAGCTGGAAAATCGTCACAAGACCATGTTGGCAGGAGAGTTTGATTTCGGTTTTGCAGTGGACTGGATGCGCAAGGATCTTTCCATCGTGCTCGATGAGTCACGGCATAACGGCGCACGTCTGCCAGTGACCGCGCTGGTTGATCAGTTTTACGCTGACGTGCAGGCGATGGGTGGCGGGCGTTGGGATACTTCCAGCTTGATCGCCCGCCTGGATCGGGAAAAGTAAGACTCATGTCCATGCTCTGCCGACCTGGCTGCGGGGCCTGCTGCATTGCGCCCTCGATTACTTCCCCGATCCCGGGTATGCCTGCTGGCAAGCCCGCGGGTGTCGTCTGTATTCAGCTGGATGAGCAATACCGCTGCCGCATCTTCGGTCACCCTGACCGGCCAGCGGTGTGTTCCGGGTTTAAGGCAGATGAAGAGGTCTGCGGTGATTCGCAGGTTGAGGCGTTGCGTATTATAGGATGGTGGGAGTCGCAGACGGGGTAATCCCAGCGGCAAGCGGCAAGCCTCAAGCTTCAAGCTTCAAGAAAAGCAAGCCCCGGCTATTCCACGGACATATGCTTTTTCTTGCCGTTTGCCGCTTGCCGCTTGGAGCTTGGAGCTTGGAGCTTGGAGCTTGGAGCTTGGAGCTTGGAGCTAAAAAAACCCGCCTGAGCGGGTTTTTTTAGCTGCGGCCTACTTCTTTGGGTAGTCGCGCTTGGTGGCGCCGGTGTAGAGCTGACGCGGACGGCCGATCTTGTAGGGGCTGCTGATCATCTCGTTCCAGTGCGCGATCCAGCCAGGCGTGCGGCCGGTGGCGAAGATCACGGTGAACATCGAGGCCGGGATGCCGATGGCCTTGAGGATGATGCCCGAGTAGAAGTCGACGTTCGGGTACAGGTTGCGCTCGACAAAGTAGGGATCGTTACGCGCGATCTCTTCCAGCTTCATGGCCAGCTCCAGCTGCGGATCATTGATGCCCAGCTCGGCCAGCACCTCGTCACAGGTTTCCTTCATGACCTTGGCGCGCGGATCGAAGTTCTTGTATACGCGGTGACCGAAGCCCATCAGCTTGAACGGATCGTCCTTGTCCTTAGCCTTGGCGATGAACTTTTCGATGTTCGATACATCACCGATTTCGTCCAGCATGGTCAGAACTGCTTCGTTGGCGCCACCATGAGCGGGGCCCCAGAGTGCCGCGATACCGGCAGCGATACAGGCGAAGGGGTTGGCACCGGAGGAGCCGGCCAGGCGTACGGTCGAGGTCGAAGCATTCTGCTCGTGGTCGGCGTGCAGAACGAAAATGCGATCCATGGCCTTGGCCAGAATCGGATTAACCTTCTTTTCCTCACATGGCGTGTTGAACATCATGTGCAGGAAGTTTTCCGAGTACGACAGGTCGTTGCGCGGGTACATCATGGGCTGGCCCATGGAGTACTTGTAAACCATCGCTGCCAGGGTGGGCATCTTGGCAATCAGACGGATCGCGGAGATTTCGCGATGATGCGCATCATTGATGTCCAGCGAGTCATGATAGAAGGCCGAGAGGGCTCCGACTACGCCACACATGATGGCCATCGGGTGAGCGTCGCGGCGAAAGCCATTGAAGAATGTCTTGAGCTGCTCGTGCACCATGGTGTGATTCTTGATGGTGCTGACAAATACTTCCTTTTCTGCATCGTTGGGCAGTTCGCCCTTGAGCAGCAGGTAACAGGTTTCCAGGAAGTCGGCATTTTCAGCCAGTTGTTCGATGGGGTAGCCGCGGTGTAGCAGCACACCTTTCTCACCATCAATAAAGGTAATCTTGGATTCGCAGGACGAAGTAGCCATGAAACCGGGGTCAAAAGTGAAGAACCCTTCGGCGGTCAGTCCACGCACATCCACAACATCGGGCCCGAGAGTGCCTGAATATACTGGCAGGTCGATTGGGGCATTGCCCTCGATCATCAACTGCGCCTTCTTGTCAGCCATTTCGGCCTCCTGTTTGCTGGTATCGAAAGGATGCGCCCCCCCTAGGCAGGGCCCGCATCACTATAAGGTGATAAATCGGTTTGTCAATTCTACAGATAGTGAATGGATATCAGGAGGATAAAAAGGTTTTATTTGCGCACTCGAAACATGCGCCCAACGCCGGGAGTGTTGTAACAAGGGCCTTCCAAGGGTGCGGTTGCATTGTAATCAGGGGGTCAAGTCTCTATACTCCACCACCGGCAAAGTGGCTTATTGGCTCTCCTTGAGAGTCATGCAACAGGCCGCTGGGGTACCCATAATAGTGCACCTTCCTATAATCCAGCCCTGAGTTATAAAAGGGCCATGAGTGTGAATATAGCCGTGAATAGCAAAAGACCTGTAAACCTGGATCTCAGGACAATCAAACTGCCTGTCACCGCCTGGACGTCGATTGCTCATCGTATTTCGGGAATCATCATGTTCATCGCCATTGCATTTATGCTGTGGTTGCTGGATGTGTCACTGGATTCCGAAAGCGGATTTGAGCAAGCCCAGTCCATCCTTCAACACCCTCTCGCCAAACTGGTGACCTGGGGTGTGTTGTCTGCGCTGCTTTACCATCTGATTGCCGGTGTTCGTCACCTGGTAATGGATGCGGGCGTGGGTGAGGGCCTGGAGAGCGGCAAGCGCGGCTCGCAGGTAGTTATTGTGATTTCCGTCATCGTGATTGTTCTTCTGGGGGTATGGATATGGTAACCAATGTCACCAACCTGTCGCGTAGTGGTCTGTATGACTGGATGGCGCAACGCGTCTCGGCGGTAGTGCTCGCGCTCTACACGCTGTTTTTGCTGGGTTATCTTGTATTCAATCCGGGTCTTGGCTATGAAGAGTGGCGTGGTCTGTTCAGTCAGAACTGGATGCGCATCTTCAGTCTGCTCACACTGGTGGCCCTTAGCGCTCATGCCTGGGTCGGAATGTGGACCATTTCAACTGACTACCTTACTCCCATGGCATTGGGCAAATGGGCAACGACTGTGCGCTTCCTATTTCAGGCAGTGTGCGGGCTTGCGATGTTTGTCTTCTTCGTCTGGGGCGTACAGATTCTTTGGGGTATCTAAATGGCTAACATTCGTACACTGACTTTTGACGCCATCATCATTGGTGGCGGTGGCGCCGGTATGCGCGCTGCATTGCAACTGGCTCAGGGCGGTCACAAGACTGCCGTGGTTACCAAGGTATTCCCGACCCGCTCGCACACGGTTTCCGCCCAGGGCGGCATCACCTGTGCTATTGCCTCAGCCGATCCGAATGATGACTGGCGCTGGCACATGTACGATACCGTCAAGGGATCCGACTATATCGGTGACCAGGACGCAATCGAGTACATGTGTTCGGTAGGTCCGGAAGCAGTCTTCGAGCTCGAGCACATGGGGCTTCCGTTCTCACGTACCGAGCAGGGTCGTATCTATCAGCGCCCCTTTGGTGGTCAGTCCAAGGGGCCGGACAATCCCACTCAGGCTGCCCGGACATGTGCTGCCGCCGACCGTACTGGTCACGCTTTGCTGCACACGCTCTATCAGAATAACGTCAAGCACAACACCACATTCCTGAACGAATGGTATGCGGTCGATCTGGTCAAGAATCAGGACGGTGTGATTGTCGGTGTGGTCGCTATCTGTATTGAAACTGGCGAGACTGCCTATATCAAAGCCAAGGCCACTGTTCTGGCGACTGGTGGCGCGGGACGTATTTATGCCTCCACCACCAATGCTCTGATCAATACCGGCGACGGTATCGGTATGGCGCTGCGCGCAGGTGTCCCGGTTCAGGATATCGAGATGTGGCAGTTCCACCCCACTGGTATTGCCGGTGCCGGTACGCTGGTAACCGAGGGCTGCCGTGGTGAAGGTGGTTATCTGATCAACAAGCACGGTGAGCGTTTCATGGAGCGTTATGCGCCCAACGCCAAGGATCTTGCTGGTCGTGACGTTGTTGCCCGTTCCATGGTCAAGGAAATCCTCGCCGGTAACGGTTGCGGTCCAGACGGCGATCACGTGATGCTCAAGCTTGATCACCTGGGTGAAGAAGTGCTGCATAGCCGCCTGCCTGGTATCTGCGAACTGTCCAAGACTTTCGCTCACGTGGATCCGGTTACTGCGCCTATCCCCGTTGTACCAACCTGCCATTACATGATGGGTGGCGTTCCCACCAATATTCATGGTCAGGCAATCACACAGGACGCCAACGGCCAGGACCAGATCATCGAAGGTCTGTTTGCGGTAGGTGAAGTGGCCTGCGTATCGGTACACGGTGCGAACCGTCTGGGCGGTAACTCGCTGCTGGATCTGGTGGTGTTCGGGCGTGCTGCGGGTCTGCACCTGGAAAGCGCCCTGAAGGAAGGCATCGAGCATCGCTCCGCTTCCGAGTCTGATATCGAGGCATCACTCAAGCGCCTTGATGCACTCAACGGTCGTACCACCGGCGAAGAAGTAGCGCCGCTACGTAAAGAGCTGCAAAACTGCATGCAGAACTATTTCGGTGTGTTCCGCACCGGCGAGTTCATGGAAAAAGGCATCAAGCAACTGGCCGATCTGCGCGAGCGGATCAACAACGTCAAGATCGATGACAAGAGCCAGGCGTTCAATACTGCGCGTATCGAAGCATTGGAACTGCAAAATCTTCTGGAAGTGGCCGAGGCGACAGCTGTTGCTGCCAACCTGCGCACAGAAAGCCGGGGTGCGCATGCCCGCGAAGACTATGAGGATCGTGATGATGAAAACTGGCTGTGTCACAGCCTGTACATGCCCGCGACCAAAGAGTTGAAAAAGCGGGCGGTGAACTTCACACCGAAGACAGTTCCGACATTTGAACCTAAGATCCGGACTTATTAAGGGTGACCGATATGCTGCAAGTAAGCGTCTACCGTTATAACCCCGAGAGCGACAACGCTCCCTACATGGAAGACTTCCAGATCGACACTGGCGGCAAGGACATCATGGTCCTTGACGTGCTGGCACTGGTCAAGGAGAAGGACGTGGGTATGTCCTATCGTCGCTCCTGCCGTGAGGGTGTTTGTGGCTCTGATGGGATGAATATCAACGGCAAGAATGGCCTGGCCTGTATCACGCCGTTGTCTGATGTCGTTAAAAACAACAAGCTGGTGTTGCGTCCATTGCCTGGTTTGCCGGTCATACGTGACTTGGTAGTGGATATGAGCATCTTCTACAAGCAATACGAAAAAGTTCAGCCGTATTTGCAGAACGACACGCCGGCGCCCGCTATCGAGCGCCTGCAGTCGCCTGAAGAACGTGAGAAGCTGGATGGTTTGTACGAGTGTATTCTCTGTGCTTGCTGTTCAACTTCCTGCCCTTCATTCTGGTGGAATCCGGACAAGTTCATCGGTCCAGCGGGACTGTTGCAGGCCTATCGCTTTCTGGCGGACAGCCGCGACACCCATACCGAAGACCGTCTGGCTACCATGGATGATCCCTTCAGCGTGTTCCGCTGCCGTGGCATCATGAACTGCGTCAATGTGTGCCCCAAGGGTCTGAATCCGACCCGTGCTATCGGCCACATCCGCAACATGCTGCTGCAGAGCGGTACCTGATTCTTCAGAGTCTGCATAACGTTGGGCCCAGGCCGGTCTCTGCTACAAGAGGCCGGTCATAATTTAATCGAACCGCAGCTCACAAAGCCGCGGTTTGCGTACCTAAACCAACAGGGGCTATCGGGTAACACCCGAACTATCTGTCGGGGCCGGCAATATTCCGGTTTCGCAGGACATGGCATTTCAGGTCAATTGGCAGCGATTACGCCTCCAGGCCTTCGCATGTTTTGCACGGATGGCAGTTTTCTTGCCAGTTAATGGTCTTTGCGCCAGATGGTATCCCCTTATAGAGGGTGACCAAGCATGCCAGACAGCGAAATGCAGCAGCTGTGGAGCACTTCCCATTTGTCGGGCGGGAATGCCTCCTATGTTGAAGAGCTCTATGAGCTCTACCTGCACGATCCGAACAGCATCGCCGACGAATGGCGCAGCTATTTTCAAAAGTTGCCACAATCCAACGGCTTTGCAGGATCTGATGTTTCTCATTCCACGATCCGCGAACACTTCCAGCTTCTAGCCAAACATCAGCGGCGCCCTGTCGCAGCGGTTGGCGGACAAACCAGCAGCGCTCACGAAAAGAAACAGGTCGACGTACTGCGTCTGATCCAGGCTTTCCGTATGCGTGGCCACCAGGGTTCCAACCTGGATCCTTTGGGCTTATGGAAACGGGATGAAATTGCTGATCTGACTCTTGCTGACTATGGTCTTACCGATGCCGATCTGGACACGTCCTTTCGTACCGGTGAGTTGCATATTGGCAAGGAAGAAGCGCCCCTCAGGGAAATTCTTGACGCTCTGAAGTCGACCTACTGCTCGACCTTCGGTGCAGAATACATGCACATTGTCGATTCCGATCAGCGCCGCTGGTTCCAGCAACGTCTGGAAAGCGTGCGAGGCAAACCTCAGCACTCAGCCACTACCAAGCGGCATCTGCTCGAACGCCTGACAGCGGCTGAAGGCCTGGAAAAATACCTGGGCACCAAGTTTCCGGGTACGAAGCGTTTTGGTGTCGAAGGCGGTGAAAGCCTGATCCCGATGCTCGACGAAATCATTCAGCGTTCCGGCTCCTACGGCACCCAGGAACTCGTTCTGGGCATGGCCCACCGTGGTCGTCTGAACGTGCTTGTGAATATTCTGGGTAAGAACCCCCGCGAGTTGTTCGATGAGTTCGAGGGGAAAAAGAAGATTGATCTGAGCTCGGGCGATGTCAAATACCACCAGGGTTTCTCATCCAACGTGATGACTTCCGGTGGGGAGACGCACCTGGCGCTGGCATTCAATCCTTCGCACCTGGAGATCGTATCTCCGGTGGTCGAAGGTTCGGTGCGTGCCCGACAGGACCGTCGCCGCGACGGCTCCGGTGATCGCGTCGTACCCATCAGCATCCATGGCGATGCGGCCTTTGCCGGACAGGGTGTGGTCATGGAGACATTCCAGATGTCCCAGACCCGCGCGTTCAAGACCGGCGGCACTATTCATATCATCATCAACAACCAGGTAGGCTTCACGACCAGCCGCCAGGATGATGCGCGCTCCACTGAATACTGCACTGACGTTGCCAAGATGATTCAGGCGCCGATTTTCCACGTCAACGGCGATGATCCGGAAGCAGTATTGTTTGTGACTCAGCTGGCGGTCGACTATCGCATGCAGTTCAAGCGTGATGTGGTGATCGACCTGGTTTGCTATCGCCGTCGTGGCCACAACGAAGCTGACGAGCCTTCCGGCACCCAGCCGCTGATGTATGACAAGATTACCAAGCATCCAACCACTCGTGAGATCTATGCCGAACGTCTGGTGAACGAGGGGACCCTCAGTTCCGATGAGGTGCAAGGGCAGGTAGAGGAATACCGGACAGCTCTGGATAACGGTGACCACGTGGTCAAGAGCCTGGTCAAGGAACCCGATACCAGTTCGTTCGTAGACTGGGCTCCTTACCTTGGCCATACCTGGACAGCACGCCACGATACGCGCACCGATCTGAAGACTTTGCAGGATCTTGCGAACCGTCTTAATGATCTGCCCGATGGCCTGGTTATCCAGCGCCAGGTCGGCAAGATCGTCGAGGATCGCCGCAAGATGGCTGCCGGCGCTTTGCCGCTGAACTGGGGCTTTGCCGAGACAATGGCCTACGCGACGCTGTTGCATGAAGGCCATCCGGTGCGTATCACCGGCCAGGACGTGGGCCGCGGTACCTTCTCGCACCGCCATGCGGTTCTGCATAACCAGAAGGATGGATCCACCTACATTCCGCTGGCCAACCTGGCAGAGAACCAGCCGCGTCTGGATATCTACGACTCCCTGCTATCGGAAGAAGCTGTATTGGCATTCGAATACGGCTACGCGACCACCACGCCTAATGCGCTGGTGTTGTGGGAAGCCCAGTTCGGTGACTTTGCCAATGGCGCCCAGGTGGTGATCGACCAGTTCATTACCAGTGGCGAGCACAAGTGGGGCCGTCTGTGTGGCCTGACCATGCTGTTGCCACACGGTTATGAGGGGCAGGGGCCAGAACACTCTTCTGCCCGTCTTGAGCGCTTTCTGCAACTTAGCGCCGAGCACAATATCCAGGTATGCGTACCCTCCACGCCGGCACAGGTCTACCACATGCTGCGCCGTCAGGTGATACGCCCGCTGCGCAAGCCGCTCATTGCTCTTACGCCAAAGTCGCTTCTGCGTCACAAGTTGGCCGTATCCAGCCTCGAAGATCTTGCAGATGGCTCCTTCCAGACGGTAATTCCAGAGTACGACAGCCTGGATCCCAAGAAGGTCGAGCGCGTCATCCTGTGCAGTGGCAAGGTGTATTACGATTTGCTCGAGAAGCGTCGCAAGGATGGTTTGGAAGATGCTGCAATTATTCGTATCGAGCAGCTGTACCCGTTCCCGGAAGACGATCTTGCTGAAGTGCTGGCACCTTACAAGGCATTGAAAAAAGTCGTCTGGTGTCAGGAAGAGCCGATGAACCAGGGTGCCTGGTACTGCAGCCAGCACCATATGCGTCGGGTGGTTGCCCAACATAAGGTCAAGAATTTGTATCTCGACTACGCTGGACGTGAAGCCTCTGCATCACCTGCTTGTGGTTACCCGTCCCTGCATGCCGAACAGCAGGAAAAACTATTGCAAGACGCGCTTACCGCTTGAGCATCTGGCAGATAACAGAGAATTAATTTAAGGATCGACAATGGCTATTGAAATCAAGGCCCCCACTTTTCCCGAATCGGTTGCCGACGGCACCGTAGCAACCTGGCACAAGCAACCTGGCGACGCGGTCAAGCGCGATGAGCTGATCGTCGACATCGAAACTGACAAGGTTGTGATGGAAGTTTTGGCCGAGGCTGATGGCGTACTCGGCGATATCGTCAAGGGCGAGGGCGAAACCGTGCTCAGCGGAGAGCTGCTGGGCTCGTTGAATGACGGCGCCAGTGCTACTCCGAAAGAGTCGGCCAAGGAAGAGCCTAAGGCGGCCAGTCAGCCTGCCGATGCAGAGAAATCAGCAGCGCAGGATGCCAAGCCAAGTGGCGAAGAGCCGATGCTGTCGCCTGCTGCGCGCAAGATTGCAGAGGAAAACGGCCTGGCTCC
Organism: Halopseudomonas salina; assembly: GCF_008641105.1. The sequence continues at coordinate 69,881 of NZ_VTTI01000003.1, read as the reverse complement.
AGCTGATATCGAAGGCACTGGCAAGGGTGGTCGCGTCACCAAGGAAGACGTGATGAACGCGGTGGAGGCGAAGAAGAACGCACCGGCCAAGGCACCTGCCGAGGCTGCCAAGCCTGCCGCCAAGGCCGGCGCTGTTGACAATGCGGCGTTGGCTGAAGGTGATCGTGTCGAGAAGCGCGTACCCATGACCCGTTTGCGTGCCCGTATCGCTGAGCGCCTGGTTGATGCCCAATCGAGCATGGCCATGCTGACCACGTTCAACGAAGTCAACATGAAGCCAATCATGGACTTGCGCAGCAAGTACAAGGAACTGTTCGAGAAGAAGCACAATGGCGTCCGCCTGGGCTTCATGTCTTTCTTCGTCAAGGCCGCTACCGAGGCGCTCAAGCGCTATCCAGCTGTCAACGCGTCAATCGATGGCGGCGATGTTGTGTACCATGGATACCAGGACATCGGCGTGGCTGTATCCAGCGATCGCGGTCTGGTTGTGCCGATCCTGCGCAATACCGAATACATGAGTCTTGCGACTATTGAAGGCACCATTGCCGACTTCGGCCGCAAGGCGAAGGATGGCAAGCTGTCGATGGAAGATATGACCGGCGGTACTTTCACCATTTCCAACGGTGGCGTATTCGGCTCCCTGCTCTCATCACCCATCGTTAATCCGCCCCAGGCGGCCATTCTGGGCATGCACAAGATTCAAGAGCGTCCTATGGCCGAGAAGGGGCAGGTCGTGATCCTGCCCATGATGTATCTGGCCTTGTCCTATGATCATCGTCTGATTGACGGCAAGGAAGCGGTGAGCTTCCTCGTAGCGATCAAGGAACTGCTGGAAGATCCGGCCCGCTTGCTGCTGGATATCTGATTTAACAGCTGCACGCTTCAAACGGCACGCGGCGAGCTGCCCCTGAACGTCACGAGCGTTGGGGCAGCGACACCCTAACAGCTGCAAACAGAGGAATTGGGTTATGAGTGATAAATACGATGTGATCGTCATCGGAGCAGGCCCTGGCGGCTATGTTGCCGCTATTCGCGCCGCCCAGCTTGGTCTCAAGACCGCCTGTATCGAAAAATACGTAGGAAAGGATGGCAAGCAGGCACTCGGTGGAACCTGTCTGAACGTGGGTTGCATACCCTCCAAGGCTCTGCTGGACAGCTCCTGGAAATTCCATGAGGCCCAGGAAGGCTTCAAGATTCACGGTATCGAGACCAAGGGCCTGAGCATCGACATCAAGACGATGATCGAGCGCAAGGACAAGATCGTCAAACAGTTTACCGGTGGTGTTAGCGCGCTGTTCAAGGCCAACGGTGTAACCAGCATCGAAGGGCACGGTAAGCTGCTGGCAGGCAAGAAGGTCGAAGTGACCGATGCCGAAGGCAAAACCACTGTGTACGAAGCCGAGAACGTGATTCTGGCGTCTGGTTCACGCCCGATCGATATTCCCCCTGCGCCCCTGACCGACGACATCATCGTAGATTCCACTGGTGCTCTAGAGTTCACCAGCGTGCCGAAGAAACTCGGCGTGATCGGCGCAGGTATCATTGGGATGGAGCTGGGCTCGGTCTGGCGTCGCCTGGGTGCCGAGGTCGTGATATTCGAAGCCCTGGACAAGTTCATGGTCGCTGCGGATGATCAGATCGCCAAGGAAGCCTTCAAGACCTTTACCAAACAGGGTTTGCAGGTGCGCCTGGGTGCCCGGGTAACCGGTACCGAGGTCAAGCGCAAGCAGGTAACTGTGTCCTTTACTGATTCCGAAGGCGAGCAACAGCTGACCTTTGACAAGCTGATTGTCGCTGTAGGTCGTCGCGCCTATACCGAGAATCTGCTGGCAGCCGACACGGGCGTGGACATGGACGAGCGTGGCGTAATCTTCGTTGACGATTACTGCACTACCAGCGTCCCGGGCGTATATGCCGTTGGTGACGTAGTACGTGGCTCGATGCTCGCGCACAAGGCTTCGGAAGAGGGCGTCATGGTCGCCGAGCGTATCGCCGGTCACAAGACCGCGATGAACTACGATCTGGTACCTGCCGTTGTCTATACCCATCCGGAAATCGCCTGGGTCGGCAAGAACGAGCAGCAGCTCAAGGCTGAAGGCGTTGAAGTCAATGTCGGTGTCTTCCCCTTTGCCGCCAACGGCCGAGCGGTCGCAGCCAACGAGACCGGCGGTATGGTCAAGGTGATTGCCGATGCCAAGACCGATCGGGTACTTGGCGTACACGTTATCGGTCCCGGCGCAGCCGAACTGGTTCAGCAAGGCGCAATCGGCATGGAGTTCGGCACCAGTGCCGAAGATCTGGGCATGATGGTGTTCTCGCATCCGACCGTTTCCGAAGCTCTGCATGAAGCAGCGCTGGCGGTGAATGGTCACGCAATACATGTCGCCAACCGTAAGAAGCGGTAATATAGCGTCCCCGTGACTGGCAGGTCTGCTTTGTACCTGTCAGTCCCCCGGACATTATTTCGAAGCGGCAAAACCGACCGAGTAATCGGTCTGGTCACCAGTGGCGGTTCTGAACAGGGCGCGGGTAGTTTCGGACGCAACGGCGCGATTCCACGACCCAGGCAACTGTTCAGAGCCCCCATACCGGTGATAAGGGTAATGCAGGCAGGCGACCGGATTGTTTCCGGTGGTAGTCCCGCGTTATGAACGCAAGTCCTACACGATCAAAACGGTAGATACGCATGAATCTTCACGAATATCAGGGGAAGCAGCTGTTCGCTGAGTACGGCCTTCCTGTTTCAAAAGGCTTTGCAGTAGACACTCCCGAAGAAGCAGCTGAAGCCTGCGACAAGATCGGCGGTGACATGTGGGTTGTAAAAGCCCAGGTTCACGCTGGCGGCCGCGGTAAAGCTGGTGGCGTCAAGCTGATCAAGAGCAAAGAGGAAGCCAAGGCATTCGCCGAAAAATGGCTTGGTCAGCGTCTGGTGACCTATCAGACTGATGCCAGTGGTCAGCCGGTCGCGAAGATCCTGGTTGAGTCCTGCACCGATATCGCCCAGGAGCTGTACCTGGGGGCGGTCGTCGACCGCTCCAGCCGTCGTATCGTTTTCATGGCGTCTACTGAAGGTGGCGTGGAAATCGAGAAGGTGGCGGAAGAGACCCCTGAGAAAATCATCAAGGCGATCGTTGATCCCCTGGTCGGTCCGCAGCCTTACCAGGGCCGCGATCTGGCATTCCAGTTGGGCCTGAAGGGCGACCAGATCAAGCAGTTTACCCAGATCTTCGTTGGTCTTGGCAATCTGTTTGCCGACTACGATCTGGCTCTGCTGGAAATCAACCCGCTGGTGATCAAGGAAGACGGTAATCTGCATTGTCTGGATGCGAAGCTGGGTATCGATGGCAACGCCATGTACCGTCAGCCCAAGCTGCGCGCTATGCATGATCCGTCCCAGGACGATCCGCGTGAAGCCCACGCGGCCAAGTTCGAGCTCAACTATGTTGCGCTGGAAGGTAACATTGGCTGCATGGTCAACGGTGCTGGTCTGGCCATGGGCACCATGGACATCGTCAATCACCACGGCGGCAAGCCGGCCAACTTCCTGGATGTGGGCGGCGGCGCGACCAAAGAGCGCGTGACCGAGGCCTTCAAGATCATTCTTTCCGATACCAATGTGAAGGCCGTTCTGGTCAACATTTTTGGCGGCATCGTTCGTTGCGACATGATTGCCGAAGGCATCATCGGCGCGGTGAAGGAAGTCGGTGTAAAGGTACCTGTCGTCGTCCGTCTGGAAGGCAACAACGCTGAACTGGGCGCCAAGGTACTGAAGGAAAGTGGTCTGAACATCATCGCAGCAACCAGTCTGACCGACGCTGCCCAGCAAGTCGTCAAGGCCGCGGAGGGTAAATAATGAGCATCCTGATCAACAAAGACACCAAGGTTATCTGCCAGGGCTTTACTGGCGCACAGGGTACTTTCCACTCTGAGCAAGCGATCGAGTACGGCACCAAGATGGTTGGCGGCGTAACGCCGGGCAAGGGTGGTACCACTCACCTGGGCCTGCCGGTATTCAACACCGTGCGTGAAGCAGTCGAGCAGACTGGCGCCACCGCCAGCGTGATCTATGTACCGGCTCCGTTCTGCAAGGACTCGATCCTGGAAGCGGCCAATGGCGGCATCCAACTGATCGTGTGCATCACCGAAGGCATCCCGACTCTGGACATGCTCGACTGCAAGGTCGTCTGTGATCAGCTGGGTGTGCGCCTGATCGGCCCCAACTGCCCGGGTGTTATCACCCCCGGCGAATGCAAGATCGGCATCATGCCCGGTCACATTCACCAGCCTGGCAAGGTGGGTATCGTTTCCCGCTCCGGCACCCTGACCTATGAAGCGGTCAAGCAGACCACTGATTCCGGTTTTGGTCAGTCTACCTGCGTAGGCATCGGTGGTGACCCGATTCCGGGTTCCAACTTCATCGATATCCTGCAGATGTTCCAGGACGATCCGAAGACCGAAGCGATCGTCATGATCGGCGAGATCGGTGGTAGCGCGGAAGAAGAAGCAGCGGCCTACATCAAGGCCAACGTGACCAAGCCGGTTGTGTCCTACATTGCTGGTGTTACCGCGCCTGCGGGCAAGCGTATGGGTCACGCTGGTGCGATCATTTCCGGTGGCAAGGGTACTGCGGACGAGAAGTTCGCTGCACTGGAAGACGCCGGTGTCAAAACCGTACGTTCGCTGGCAGACATCGGTTCGGCTCTGGCTGAGCTGACTGGCTGGCCACTGAAGTAACGCTTCACTGGCTGTCCAATAGAAACCCTGCTTCGGCAGGGTTTTTTGTGTCTGCTGCCGGAACAAGCGATGCTGGCTATACTGCTAAACACGGTATGCGAATCTATTGTACCGTGCTGATAACTTTGGTTCTGAAAAGGTGCCTGAATGCTTTCGCAACTTTCCCTGCCTGATGCCGGCTCTACATGGCTCAACATGCTTGCTTTTGTCTGGTTTCTGCTGTGCTGGGTGGGCTATACCCATTATGCGCGTCACAGGGCCCGGGATACGGCTTGCCTTGCCAGCGTCCTGCATCTTTATCGCCAGGACTGGATGTCACGGCTGTTGATGCGTGAGCAGCGCATTGCCGATGCCAGCGTAATCGGCAACCTGGAGCGCAACACGGCGTTCTTTGCTTCCAGTACCCTACTAATCCTTGCCGGCATTATTACGGTAATGGGGGCTACTGATCGGGCTCAGAATCTGCTCCATGATATCCCCTTTGTTGCCAACGTCAGTCGACAGATGTCCGAGATGAAGCTACTGGTTATGCTAGGCATCTTCGTCTATGCCTTTTTTACCTTCTCGTGGGGAATGCGCCAATACAACTTTGCCTCGGTGTTGCTTGGATCGGCGCCTCTGGTAGGAGAAAAGCAGGTATCCGAGATAGAGCGCAAGGCCTATGCAGCGAGAGCGGCCACAGTTCTTTCGATGGCAGGGAACGAGTTCAACCTGGGGTTAAGGGCCTACTATTTTGCCTTGGCTGGCCTCACCTGGTTTATCAATCCGCTACTATTCATGCTCACCAGTGCGGGCGTTGTATGGGTGTTATACAAGCGGGAGTTTCATTCGCGGATACTTGCGGCAATGATGTACAGCCCAACGGGTGGCTTGCTGCAGCAGGACAAAGTGGACTAAACGCAGGCAGAGCCAAGAATCGCAACGCAACGAAAGCGTGAAAAAAAATCAAGGCTGATACATAGACGAGAGGCGCGCCAGTGCAGGCGCGCCTCCTACAGCGTCAGAGTGCAAGCTGTAAAAACGCGGATCAGGTCTGCGGGCATCCTGATCGGTCGTGACCTCGCAAGGTCATAGGTGTGATCAGTTCACTGCATCATCGTAGGCTTCGCCCATTTCCTCGCCAGCGTCTTCCATGCCGTCTTCCATTTTCTCGCCAGTGGTACGCTCATTCCCCGTAGCCTCGCGGGCCTTGAGTTCAATGGCTTCGCCGGCTTCTTCAGCGGCATCACCCATTGAGTCTGCGGCTGATTCCATCTTGTCTTCGGGCTCCTGTTCGCACGCGGCCAGTAAACCCAAGCTCGCCAACAAAACCGCTGTCATGGCTATCTTCTTCATTACAATCTCCTTGATTTGAATGTGTGATATTGATTTCACACCTCTGGTTTGGGGGGTACAGTCTGTGAGCTACAGTGTCTCCCTCATATGCGTGAGAAGGCCTGGTAGCCCTGGCTTTCCCCTGTGCTAGCGAGTGAAGCGGGGTCGATTATGCGCGTACCCCCTCAATCTCCAATTTATTCCAACTATTAGTCACATATGTCAGGGAATAGTTCCGTTGCGGTATGGCGGCTACAAAGATTCCCCGCGCTGGAGTCTATGCTGCGTTATGGGTACTATGCCGCCCATTCCCTGTGCTCAGATTGAGAATCCGGATGACTGATATCGAAAAACGTTGCCAAAACTTCCTGTCGGTACTGCGGCATTGCCAATTGCTGGGTATGAGTGTCGAACATGCCGATGAGAAAGGCCTTGTTCTCAAGTTGCCGTATAGCGACTCGATCATTGGCAATCCCGTTACCGGTGTTGTCCACGGGGGTGCGATTACTACCCTCATGGATACCTGTTGCGGGATTTCGACCGTGTGTTTTTTGCCCGACTTCGAGATTTGCCCGACGCTTGATCTGCGCATTGACTACATGCATCCGGCTGAGCCGGGAAAGGATATATTCGGCTTTGCAGAGTGCTATCGACTCAGCCCAACCGTTATTTTTACTCGTGGCATAGCTTATCAGGACGACCGCGAACAGCCGATTGCTCACGTGGTAGGCACCTTTATGCGCATGGGTAGACCGGCCTCCGACGGAACGCTGGCTCGCAGCATCGATGGAGAAAAGGTATGAGCGACCAGCCGGTTCACATAGAACAGTTGATGCGTGAAGGACATGATTCTGGCGACTACGCACCCTTGATCGAAGCCATTCCCTATGCGCGGATGATTGGCCTGGAGCTCAAGCACCTCGGTGAGGAAGTGATTTTTCATCTGCCGATCAGCAAGGACAATATCGGTAACCCGGTCTTGCCTGCGCTGCATGGTGGAGTAATTGCGGGTTTCATGGAGCAGTCGGCCATGCTGCACCTGATGATTGCGATGAACAGTTCTGTTTTCCCCAAGATTATTGATTTTTCAATTGATTATCTGCGTGCAGGACTGTTCAAGGACACTTATGCCACCTGCCAGGTATGGCGTCAGGGGCGGCGAGTGGGTAATGTGGCGATAACGGCTTGGCAAACCCGATCGAGTGAGCCCATTGCGACTGCAAGGGCGCATTTCAAACTGGGTTGACCGGGTAGCTGGTCTTCGAATTTCTGGTCCGGAGCGTCACGTATTCATGCCAGCCTTGTTGATCATCAGCGGTCTTCTCTTGATAGTGCTTGGCTGGCTATGGGTGGCGGTGGCTGCCAGAAAGCTCCCCATTGGTCGCCTTTTGCTGGCAATACTGGCCGCTCCGCTAACATTGATCATGCGTGGCCGTGGATATGCGCGTACGCCGCGGTTGCTCATGTTATCGGGGCTGCTACTGGTTCTTGCTGGCGCTGCCTTGTTGCAGCGCGAGCAACCGGAGCGCTTCGCTCAGTTGCTGGCAGGCGAGTGGGCGACGCCGACCAATAAAGGCGCAGGTATCGAGGGGGAGTTGATGGGCCAGCCTTTCAACCCCGAACGGATCTTCTGGCGCGGCAATGACCTGATCATGGAAGAAGGCCCGCCACAGCGCATACGTCGTGCGCTGACAGTGCGCTTCGACCCTGCCACGCTTCAGGCCGGTCTGCGAACCATCGATCGCTTACCGGGGGATACAGGCCCCTGGCCCGAACTACTGCTGCAGTGGCATACAGGCGCGTTGACCCAGCCGGGCCTGCTCAGGGTTACCGAGGATTACACCCTGAGCCTGGACTTGATACCTCTGCCTGGAGAAGCAGTGCAATTAGGGTTACGTCTGCACCTTCCTACCAAGCCCGCTACGCTGCTCAACGGCGAGGCCAGGCTGACCGCAACACCCGACTGGTTAGCTCGTCTGCAGCAGCCTGCAGCGGTTCCAGCGCCCGCTTCACAGCCCGAATTGACCATTACGCGGCCGCTTCAGGATGTGCAGAACAGCCCGCAATGGCAGGATGTCAGCGTACTGGCGGTGCTGGATGAGCCAGAATTCTTCATTGGTCAGCAACTGCGGCTGACTACCCAGGCTGGACGTCGCTACGAAGGGCGTTTGAAGGCGGTCAGCGATGACCGACGGATAGTGCTGGCGCAGAACAGTGGCGCCAACCAGGTGGATTATCATTTTCGCCCGACGGATGTTGCCCAATTACAAGTTCAGTACAGATCCTCCCGATAGTCGCCCCGACCTTGAAATCCTCGCCAATGTCCCCATTAAAGGCACATCGGCGCGACCCTGCCGTCGCGCGTTTTGCCTGAAGCCTTGCCAGTAAGGTTTCTAATCGATCTATAGGGAGACAACCAAAGATGACTGTGGAAGCCCAGAAGGAAACGCTTGGATTTCAGACCGAGGTCAAGCAGCTGCTGCATCTGATGATCCACTCGATGTATTCGAACAAGGAGATTTTTCTCCGGGAGCTGATTTCCAATGCGTCCGACGCTTCGGACAAACTGCGTTTTGAAGCCATTGCCAAGCCGGAGTTGCTCGAAGAACAGCCAGACACCGTTATCCGGATCAGTTCTGATGAAACGGCCAATACGCTGACAATCGAAGATAACGGCATCGGCATGTCCCGTGACGAAGTCATCGAAAATCTGGGTACCATTGCCAAGTCGGGCACCGCTGCGTTCATGCAGCAGCTCACCGGTGACCAGAAGAAAGATGCCAGTCTGATTGGTCAGTTCGGTGTGGGTTTCTACAGTGCCTTTATCGTTGCCGACAAGGTTGAAGTCTTTACCCGCCGTGCCGGTGCCGACAAGACCCAGGGCGTGCGCTGGGAGTCGGCGGGTGAGGGCGAGTTCACCATCGAGACCGTAGAGAAAGCCGAACGCGGTACCCGTATTGTGCTGCACCTCAAGTCGGCCGAGTCCGAATTCGCCGATGGTTTCCGTTTGCGTAATGTGGTCAAGAAATACTCCGATCATATCTCCCTGCCGATTGAATTGCCCAAGCAGAAACAGGGTGAGGACGAGAGCCAACCGGCCGAGCTGGAATGGGAAACCGTCAACCGTGCCAGTGCGCTCTGGACCCGTCCGCGCACCGAAATCAAGGATGACGAGTACCAGGAGTTCTACAAGCACGTAGCCCACGACTTCGAGAATCCGCTGAGCTGGAGCCACAACAAGGTCGAAGGCAAGCTGGAGTACACCAGCCTGCTGTATGTACCTGCCCGCGCGCCCTTTGACCTGTACCAGCGTGAAGCGCCCCGCGGTCTGAAGTTGTATGTTCAGCGTGTCTTCATCATGGATGAAGCAGAGCAGTTTCTGCCCCTGTATCTGCGCTTCATCAAGGGCGTTGTCGACTCCAACGACCTGTCACTGAACGTATCGCGGGAGATTCTGCAGAAGGATCCGGCCATCGACAGTATGAAGTCGGCGCTGACCAAGCGTGTACTCGACATGCTTGAGAAGTTGGCCAAGAAAGAGCCTGAGCAGTACGCCACTTTCTGGAAGAACTTCGGCAGTGTGATGAAGGAAGGCCCGGCTGAGGACTATTCCAACCGCGAGAAAATCGCCGGCTTGTTGCGCTTCGCCTCGACGCAGCAGAACGATGACTCCGAAGTCGTCAGCCTGGATGCATATATTGAGCGGATGCAGGAAGGCCAGGACAAGATCTACTACCTGACCGGAGAGCGCTACAATCAGGTGAAGAACAGCCCGCACCTGGAGATCTTCCGCAAAAAGGGTATCGAAGTGCTGCTCCTGACTGACCGCATCGACGAGTGGTTGATGAGTCATCTCAACGAGTACAGTGGCAAGGAGTTTGTCGACATTGCCCGTGGCGACCTGGATCTGGGCAAGCTGGATGCCGAAGAAGACAAGCAGGCTCAGGAAGAGGCCGCCAAGGCCAAGGCCGATCTGGTCCAGCGTATCAAGGATGTGCTCAAGGACAGCGTTGATGACGTCAAGGTCTCCCATCGTCTGACTGACTCTCCGGCTGTTCTGGTGGTCACTGAAGACGGCATGGGCCTGCAGATGCGCAAGATACTCGAAGCGACTGGCCAGAAAGCGCCCGAGAGCAAGCCGATCATGGAAATCAATCCGGCGCACCCGCTGTTGGAGAAGCTCGATCAGGAGCAGGATGAGGCGCGCTTTGGCGATCTCAGCCACATCCTGTTTGACCAGGCAGCTCTTGCTGCCGGAGAGAGCTTGCAGGATCCCGGCGCCTACGTGCGTCGCTTGAATGCGCTGCTGGTTGAACTCAGCAAATAGCATTTGGCACTCGTCAAAAAACCCCGTCTGATCACATCAGACGGGGTTTTTTGCTGTCTGGACGGATAACAAATAGTTTTCGACATTATGTGAAAACCTCCATCAGTCGGCCTTCACAGGCTATCCTCTTGCGATGCTTATATTCCGTCCAAGGAACTGACCGATGAAAAAGACGCTCAGCACGCTAATGATTGCTTCTGCCGCAGGTATGGCAGCACACGCCAACGCCGAAATGGTGTCCACGCCTGTCGCCTATGAAATCGGTGGTCAGGCTTACGAGGGTATGCTGGTGTATGACGACTCGGTAGATGACAAACGTCCGGGTTTGCTCATGGTACCCAACTGGATGGGCGTGACCGAAGGCGCCGTAGAGAAAGCCCAGCGTGTGGGTGGCAGTGAATACATAGTCTTTGTTGCCGATATGTACGGCAAAGACATTCGACCGCAAAATGCCGATGAGGCCGGAAAGGCTGCCGGTAGTGTTCGGGCTGACCGGGCAATGATGCGTGATCGGGTCAATGCTGCTCTGGATGTGTTCAAGGCTCAGGCAGATGGAGTCTCGCTGGATGTGGACAATATCGCGGCGATCGGTTTCTGCTTTGGCGGAGGCACGGTACTGGAGTTGGCGCGCTCAGGCACACCAGTGCAGGGTGTGGTTTCGTTCCATGGAAACCTGGATACCCCCGACCCCGAGAATGCCAAGGCTATACGTACCCCGGTGCTGGTCCTGCATGGCGCTGATGATCCCTATGTGCCGCAAGAGCAGGTACAGGCTTTCCAGGAGGAAATGCGCAATGCTGGCGTGGACTGGCAGTTGAACAGCTACGGCGGTGCAGTGCATTCCTTTACAGACCCCACTGCAAAGATGCCTGGCAAGGCCGAGTACAATCCCGTTGTAGCAGAGCGTGCATTCGGCGCAATGCATCGTTTTCTAGCCGAGAGCATGGATAAATAGTTCAAGCGCAGACGAAAACTCCAGGCAACTCAATTAAGACAGGAAATACAGGATGTTGACTCTCAGACAGACAGTGCTGGCGATTCTGACCAGCGTCTGGTCTATGGCCGGTTTTGCCCAGCAGGCGCCCTTGCCGGTGATAGCGGTGAAGGCAGAAACCCGGCAGATCGCCAACCCCATCGAGGCGCTTGGAACACTCAATGCCAATGAGACGGCCGTGGTGAGCGCGAACATTACCGCCACAATCTCACGCATTCGCTTTGAGGATGGCCAGCGAGTCAAGGAAGGCGATGTATTGGTCGAGCTGACTAATCGTGAGCAACTCGCCCAACTGCAGGAGGCCGAAGTCAGCCTAGCCGATGCGGAGCGTCAATTGGCACGGGCCAGGCAACTGGTCGAAAGCCGGGTACTGTCCCGGCAGGAGCTGGATGATCGCACTCGTACCGTGGATATAGCGCGGGCTCAGCTGCAGGCCGTCCAGGCGCGACTGGCAGACAGATTGATTCGCGCACCCTTTGACAGCGTGGTTGGTCTGCGGCAAGTCAGTGTAGGTACTCTGGTGGCCCCGGGTATGCAGGTCGCAACACTGCATGACGACTCTGTTATGAAGCTCGATTTCAGTGTTCCGGAGACGCTGATGGCCCAGATTGCCCCTGGTCAGAAATTGGCGGCAACCAGTCGTGCCTATGGCGATGAGCCTTTCAGGGGTGAAGTGGCCAGTCTCGATAACGAGGTTGACCCGGTTACTCGTTCTATCCGTGTGCGGGCCTTGATTGACAACGCTGACGGCCGGCTCAAGCCAGGCATGTTGATGACCGTCGACCTGCGCAGTGACCCGCGTGATGCGGTCATGATCCCCGAAGAGGCGTTGCTGCCCTTGGGGCGTGATCAATTCGTGATGATTGTCGAAGCGCAGGATGACGGTTTCGTGGCGCGCCGCCAGCAGGTGCAGACTGGGCTCCGGCAGCCAGGCCTGGTTGAGATTGTCGAGGGTCTTGATGGTGGTCAGAGCGTGGTGACGCATGGCAATTTCCGCCTGCAGCCGGGACAGGCGATCAGCATCAAAGCCGAGCTTGAGCCTGGCGAATCTCCCCGGGCCGTGATTTCGGCCGCCCCCTGATCCTCCCCGGAGTCCTGCAATGATTCTTTCTGATACATCGGTCAAGCGGCCGGTATTTGCCAGTGTTCTGGCGCTATTGCTGGTAATCTTCGGCCTCGTTGCGTTCAGCATGTTGCCACTGCGGGAGTATCCCGACATCGACCCGCCGGTCGTCACAGTGGAAACCAACTACCGGGGCGCCGCGGCCAGTGTCGTGGATTCACAGATCACCCAGATCGTTGAAGAGCGAATCGCTGGCGTGGAAGGTGTCGAGTACATCGAGTCCCAGAGCCAGGACGGTCGTTCACAGATCACCATCCGTTTTGCCATCAACAAGGATGTCAATGAGGCCGCCAACGACATACGTGATCGAGTATCGGGCATCCTTGACGACTTGCCCGCCGAGGCCGATCCACCTGAAGTGCAGAAGCTGGATGCCAACCAGGAAGTCATTATCTGGTGGAACCTGACCAGTGAGCGCCTGACCCTGCCGGAACTCACCGATTACGCAGAGCGCTATCTGGTAGACCGTTTCTCCACCCTGGAAGGGGTTGCCCGCGTGCGTGTGGGCGGGTCACAGCGCTATGCGATGCGGGTCTGGCTGGATCGGCAGGCGCTCGCAGCAAGGGACCTTACGGCCTCGGATGTAGAGGCCGCGTTGCGCGCCGAAAACGTCGAGCTGCCAGCCGGTTCGATCGAATCCCGTACACGTCAGTTTACCGCGCGGGTGGCGCGCTCCTTTCAGACCGCCGAGGATTTCGGTCGGCTGGTCATCGCGCGGGGGCCAGATAATTATCTGGTGCGTCTGGGCGATGTGGCGCGGGTTGAGCGCGGCACCGAAGAGGATCGCAACCTGTTTCGCGGCAACACGGTACCTATGGTTGGTATCGGTCTGGAGCGCCAGTCCACGGCCAACACCCTGGAGGTGTCCCGTGTCTCATCGGCTCTGGTAGAAGAGCTCAATGGCACGCTACCCGAGGGCATGCAGATTTTGCCCAGCTTCGACAGCTCGGTATTTATCGAGGGTGCGGTAAAGGAGGTTTACACCACGCTGGGCATTGCGCTGGTGCTGGTGGTGCTATCGATTTTCGTGTTTCTGGGTAGCCCACGGGCCATTCTGATTCCCGCGGTCACAGTTCCGGTGTCAATGACGGCTACCTTTATTGCATTGTTGTTTTTCGGCTTCACGGTCAACCTGCTGACGTTGCTGGCCCTGGTGCTGGCTATCGGCCTGGTAGTCGACGACGCAATCATCGTCCTGGAGAACGTGCGCAGGCGCATTGATGAAGAGGGTGAAACGCCCCTGGTAGCAGCCTACCGGGGGTCGCGCCAGGTAGCTTTTGCAGTAGTTTCTACCACACTCGTTCTGGTGGCCGTGTTTGTGCCGATTGCTTTCCTGCAGGGCGATATAGGTCGGCTTTTCTCCGAGTTTGCGCTGACCATGGCAGCTGCCGTGGCTTTCTCCAGCTTCGTAGCACTGACCCTGTCACCCATGCTGGCCTCCAAGGTATTGAAGTCCCGTGGTAGTGAAAATCGGCTGAGTCGCTGGGTGGACAATACGCTGCTGACCAGCAGACGCCTGTATGCCCGCGTTCTGGTGGTAGTGTTGCGCTGGCGCTGGTTGTCTCTGCTGGGTGTGGTGGCGCTGTTCGGTTTCAGTGGCTGGTTGTTCAGTCAGTTACCGTCGGAATACACACCCCGCGAAGACCGCGGTGCGTTCTTCATTATCGTTAATGGCCCTGAAGGGGCGACCTACGAGTACATGACTGATTACATGGATGAGATCGAATCGCGGATGATGAAGTACGTGGAGGCGGGGGAGGTCACCCGTCTGCTGGTACGCGCACCGCGCTCCTTTGGGACCGTTACCACCTTCAATACCGGCATCGTTATCGTTGTTCTCGAGGACTGGGCGCAGCGACGGGGCGGCTGGGAGATCATGGGCGACGTGCAAAAGGACCTCGCCAACCTCACCGGAGTGCGTGCCTTTCCGGTCATGCGCCAGGGCTTCGCCGGCGGCCAGTCGCAGCCGTTCCAGCTGGTCATAGGTGGTGCCGGAGACTATCAGCAACTAGCGGAATGGCGCGCCACGCTCCTGGAGAAAATAGAAGAAGACAACCCCGGGTTGGTCAATATCGATTCCGACTACAAAGAGACTCAGCCCCAGCTTGAAATAGCTATTGATTACAACAGTGCCGCCGATATGGGTGTCAATATCAGCAATATAGGTCGGACTCTGGAAACCATGCTCGGCTCACGGCGGGTTACGACCTACATCGACGATGGTGAAGAGTACGACGTGATACTTGAGGGCGAGCGCTCCGAACAGCGCAGTGTCAGTTCACTGAGCAATATCTATGTCAGGTCGGATACCACTGGGGAGCTGATACCCTTGTCCAACCTGGTGAGCATTGAAGAGTACGCCGGCTCCACCACCCTCAATCGCTACAATCGCAACCGGGCTATCACTATCGAGGCATCCCTGGCCGACGGTGTTGCACTAGGGGACGCCCTGGATCACGTGGAAGCCTTGGCCCGTGAACATCTTCCCGAAACCCTGGTGATCGATTACAAGGGCCAGTCTCTGGATCTGCGCAAGGCAGGCGGCTCCTTGTTGTTTGTCTTCATACTCGGGTTGTTGGTAGTTTTCCTGGTGCTTGCCGCCCAGTTCGAGAGCTTTGTCCATCCTCTGATCATCATGTTGGGTGTTCCAGTTGCGATCGGCGGCGCGCTTTTCGGCCTGTGGATCACCGATAACAGCCTGAATCTGTATAGCCAGATAGGACTGGTGATGCTCATCGGCCTGGCCGCCAAGAATGGCATTCTGATTGTCGAGTTCGCCAATCAATTGCGCGATGCGGGTCGTTCCTTTGATGATGCCCTGGTAGAGGCCAGCACCCTTCGCTTGCGCCCCATTCTCATGACCGGCGCGACTACCGTGGCGGGCGCAATCCCTCTGGTTATTGCCTTTGGCGCCGGAGCTGAGACGCGCTCGGTCATCGGGATTGTGGTCGTGTCCGGAGTAAGTGTTTCCACGGTGTTGACTCTGTTTGTGATTCCCTTGCTGTACAGCCTGTTGGCCCGCGGCACCAATTCACCGGATGCAGTGCGCCAGAGACTGGAAAAGGAGGAGGCGCAAGCTGATGCGGTGGTCGAGAATGGCCGTTCTTGAGCCCGTAACGCTGTGATATTCATGCTGGTGATGATGCGTGAACAGGCCCGGGAGTCTCTTTGAATTGCCACTCAAACTTCGAGGCTGACGTTGGAGCCTGCATGCTGTGGGCCTTCTAGCGGCAGACGCAACGCAAGCCAACCGACTCTGGCGATTTGTTAGGTTTTTTTTGTAGTGAGTGAAGCTATGCCCATTTTGCAGGAGTGACTGCATAATGGGCACGATACTGACAACGCCCAAGCCGGCGATTGTTGAAAACAATAAAATTCGAGCCCATGGAGTCTGTAATGTCAAAACCCGAACAGCCAGGTTGGCACTGGGGTCCGTTTACCTTTCGCGTGCCGTTCTACCACACACGTTTCTACTGGCAGGAAGCCATGCAGGGGCTATTTGTTGCCGCTGCAACCGGCCTGGCGCTGGTTCCGCTGATGATGGAATTCTTTGGGCTGGGATTTGAAGAAGCCGTTGCCGTCTCGATGATCCACTCCGCGATTATTGCCTCAGCCATCATTGTGTTTGGTGAGCCCTATGCGCCCGGCTGGATCACGCCGGCATTGCCTCTGGTGCTGGCCTATGTGCTGGGTGGCTATGACGATCCGGTCTCTCGCTGGCAGGCAATGACCGCACTGTCGCTCAATTTTGCTGTGTTGTTGTTCTTTCTGGGTATAACCGGCCTGGGCAAGAAGTTCGTACTATGGCTGCCGGACACGCTCAAGGCGGGCATTATTCTGGGCGCTGCGATAGCCGCACTTAAAAGGGTGTTTATCGACGATGCCGAACGCTTTCTCTTGCAGCAACCTATCGCGATTACCCTGGCCTGTGCTGTTTGTCTGATCTTCGCTTTTTCTCTGCCGATGCAGAAACTCAAGTTGAAATACAAGGCATTCGCCATCATTGGTGCGCTTGGCCTGTTGCCAGGCTTTATTATTGCAGCGGTGGTGGGTCCGTTGGTCGGTGAAGTGACCTACGATATCCAGTGGGGCATTCTATTCCCACCGGTAGCTGATGCGTGGGCGCAAATGTCACCCTTCGCAATTGGCTGGCCGAGCCTGGAAATGTTCCTGCAGGGCATCCCCCTGGCCATAATCACCTATGTGATTCTGTTTGGTGACATGGTCACGGGTAATGAAGTCATTCGTGATGGCCTGACCGCCCGGCATGACGAGCATATTGATATCAACCCCACCCGTACGCATTTGTCCGTAGCTATCCGTAATGCGGTAATGGGTATTACTGCACCGTTCTTCCCGACCCAGGGGGCCATGTGGACAGGGGTTCAGGTGATCATCGTGCAGCGCTGGAAGCAGGGCAAGGAGAACATGAATAGTCTCCACAGCGGTCTGGCTTCCTACTATCTGATGGGTATTCCAGTTCTCTTCTTCCTGTTGCCATTGCTCACGGGTCTGCAGCCATTGCTGGGTATCGCGCTCTCGCTGACCCTGGTATTAACCGGCTTCGCCTGTGCCTATGTGGCAATGGCTATTCCGCAGAACAATACTGCCCGGGGTACGGTTGTGCTTATCGGCGCAGCGCTGGCGTTCTTCGAGCCCTGGATAGGCCTGCTGTTCGGTGTGCTTGCCACCATTCTGCTGGTGGGTTGGGACGTTAATCGCGACCCTATTCCGCACGAAGACTGATACAGCAAGCGGCAAGCGGCAGGACTCAAGCCGCAAGCTTCAAGCTTCAAGCGGCAAGTTGTCCGAGTTGTTGAAGTGCTGGGTGTGATGGGTTTGGCTTTCTTGGCTTGAAGCTGGAAGCTAGACCCCTGTTTTGTGTCAGCAGCTGAACTCTCCCACACTCGGACAGCTTCCAGCTTCCAGCTTCCAGCTTCCAGCTTCCAGCTTTTAGCTTGCCGCTTGCCGCTTGAAGCTTGAAGCTTGAAGCTTGCGGCTTGCAGCTTTTACGAAGGAAACCCTGTGCGCCCCAATTCAGATAGCCAATATGCCGGTGGGCCAGTCAACTGGCGGATTATTACCAGTCTGATCCCCTACCTTACCGAGTTCCGGGGCCGTGTAGCGCTGGCGATGGGTTTTCTGTTGCTTGCCAAGCTGGCCGGTGTCGCGGTGCCATGGGCGCTCAAGCTGATTGTCGAGCATTTCGAAGATGCTTCGGATGCCCTGGTGCTTGTTCCTGTGGCCTTGTTGGCAGGCTACGGTTTGCTGCGTTTTGGTTCGGTGTTCTTTTCGGAAATGCGCGATGCGGTATTTGCCCGGGTAGCAGAACGGGCAATGCGTCGAGTGTCACTGCGGGTGTTCGAGCATCTGCACCGGCTGGATCTGGGTTTCCATTTATCTCGGCGCACCGGCGGCCTGGCCCGTGATATCGAGCGTGGTACCAGTGGTATCAGCTTTCTGCTGCGCTTCATGGTCTTCAATATTCTGCCGACATTGCTGGAAATCGGATTGATTGCGGTCATCCTGTTGATCAATTTCAGTCCGATGTACGCATTGACTGTGTTGGGCTCGGTATTGCTGTATGGCGCTTTCTCTATATGGTGCACTGAATGGCGCAACCGCTTTGTTCGCGAAAGTAACAAGCTTGATAACAGTTCCAATACCCGTGCGGTGGACAGCCTGCTCAACTACGAGACCGTAAAGTATTTCGGCAACGAGCGTTTCGAGGCCCGGGAATACGATCACCATCTGGAGGGGTGGGAAGCGGCGCGGATGAAAAACCGCCTGTCCCTGGCAGCCTTGAATTCGGGCCAGGCTTTGATAATTGCGGGTTCGGTAACGCTGATGATGGTGTTGGCCGCCAATCAGGTGGCTGCCGGAGACATGACCCTTGGCGAGTTGGTCATGATCAATGCCTACATGCTCCAGTTGTTCATTCCCCTGGGTTTTCTGGGTTTTATCTACCGTGAAATTCGTGAAGCCCTGACCAATATCGAGCGGCTTTTCGGGTTGCTCGAGGCGCCGGTCAAGGTGGCCGATGCCCCCGATGCGGCCGAGCTTCAGGTGAGCGGGGGAGAGGTCGAGTTTGATAGTGTCAGTCATGCCTATCATGCCGAACGACCCATTTTGCAGGGTGTGAGTCTTCGGGTGCCCGCCGGGCATACTCTAGCCATAGTCGGTCCCAGCGGTGCCGGAAAATCCACTCTGGCAAGATTGCTGTTCCGTTTCTACGATGTTTCCGAGGGTGCGATTCGGATTGATGGACAAGATATCCGTCACGTTACTCAGGACAGCCTGCGCCGCGCAATTGGCGTGGTCCCTCAGGATACGGTGCTGTTTAACGATACTATCGGCTACAACATAGCCTACGGGCGTCCGGATGCCAGCCCAGAGGAAATCTGGCAAGCATTGCGCATGGCGCAACTGGAGGAATTTGTCCGAAGGCTTCCTGATGGCCTCGATACGCAGGTGGGCGAACGTGGCTTGAAGCTGTCTGGAGGTGAAAAGCAACGTATTGCGATAGCCCGCGTGCTGCTCAAGGATCCACCAATACTGATTCTGGACGAGGCAACGTCATCGTTGGATACCCACGCCGAACGACTGATACTGGATGCGCTCAATCTGGTGTCGCGTAAACGCACGACCCTGGCTATTGCCCATCGGCTTTCCACCATTGTGCATGCCGAACGCATACTGGTCCTGGACCAGGGACAAGTGGTAGAGCAGGGCAGTCATGCCCAGTTACTCGCGGCTCAGGGTGCCTATGCCAGACTCTGGGCCGACCAGCAGCGTGAATCTGTCGAAGATGATTCCCCCACAGGTACTTGATAGCCATGCGGCACAGTTAATAGAGAGGAGAAGAGTATGGATACGGTGATTGATCGGTGGCACGCGATCGTGCGAACACAGGATGCTGCAGGGCTGGATACGCTGCTCGCTGATGATGTGGTATTTCATTCGCCGGTGGTGCACACCCCCCAGACCGGCAAGAAAATCACTCGCTTGTACCTGATGGCGGCGATGAAGGTGCTTAACGAGCCGGGTCACTTTGTCTACCTGCGTGAAGTGGTGCAGAACAACCATGCGGTACTGGAATTTCAGACGGAAATTGACGGTGTGACTGTCAACGGTGTAGACATGATCGAGTGGAATGACACTGGTCAGATTACCGACTTCAAGGTCATGGTCAGACCCCTGAAAGCGGTGAATGCGATACATGCAGCAATGGGCCGAATGCTTGAGGCGTTCAAGGCCGGACACTGATAGAGCCTGTTCTGGACAGTGATATGAAAATTATCGGCAAACCCTGAATCATTGATGGCGTCGCTTGATAGCACTTTGGTACATTGGCGGTAATATGGCGTCATAATTTGGTTGGCGTCATTGCCATGCTACCAAAAGCTACTGTTGCAAAGACTGCGGAGTCCAATAATGAAAACTATATCCGCACGCGTGCTCTCGCCCTTGGCGCGGCACCTTGAGAAAGAAACAGGACTGCCCATCGGGAAGTCGCTGTGATCACCCGCGTCATTCTCATCCAGACATACCTTTTCATGCTCGGCTGCGGTCTTGTCGTGCTGGGTATGTTTGCGGGCGGTGATTTTCTACTTCAGTCCGACCCTGGGCTTGCCAGTGTCATGCTGCTACCTGACAGCTCACTCCTGGCAATATTGATTGGTATTCTGCTGCTGGGATGTCTCAGCCGGTCCGTCTGGCTGCAGACTTTGCCAGCGTTAGGTGTTGCAGCGCTGTGCCTTTACACGCTCGCTCACAGCTGGCTTGCTGGGGGGGAGGACCAGGGAGTCTCGGTACTCAGCGGTTTCATGCGTATGCGTAGCGGTCTGGCAATGGTCATGCTGTTGCCTGCACTGGCTATGCTCGTCCGCGGCAATCCGGGCCGCTGGGCCATGCGCGTTACTACGGCAATGATGTTGTTGGTATGCTCATTTCAGATCCTGGGGATGCTCGGGGTCACAGTTATTCCATTCTGGGTCGGATTCAAGTTCTCTGCCAACCTGATGGCAGTGCTCATGACTGGGCTGATCGGTCTGGGCCTACTCGGACAGAGCTTGCTGCCCCCTGATACTTCGCTTTCGTTGTCACGTCTGGGCCTGTTTTTGGGTTTGATCAGTGCGCTCGCCGCCGGAGTTGCCTGGCATCAGACATCCCAGAGTAGTATTCGGCATCTTCAAGCCAGCAGCGAACATCTGCTCGATGCTGCAGAGCAGCATTTGCAGCGTAGCCTCAATGCTCGGATGCGCTTGCTGCAGCGTATGGGCGAGCGCTGGGAGCTACGTGGTGAGCTGCCTTCAAGTGCAGTGTGGGAGCAGGAGGCCTATGGATACCTGCGCGACCATGGGGATCTGAGTCAGATCGCTCTCGTGGACCAGCAATTACGCCCCGTGTTTCTCAAAAGTGCAGTCGGCGGTTCTGCGCCGTCAATTGAACAGATGCTGGCTGATGCGGGGCCGCTGACGCGGCAGCTCAATGGCAGCGGGTTGACCGTGGAGAATCGAGCATTCCTGACGGGTCGACAACCCGAACATGGTGTTCTGATAATGCCGCTAAGACTGGAGGGGCAAGCCTGGCTTCTAACTGCCGGTGTTGCTTTGCGCACTTTGCTCGAAGACGCTCCTACCAGTCATTTGCAGCCTTTTGCGCTGAAGATCGAACGTGCTGGCCATGAACTCTTCGGGCCGCCTGAAAATGGCACGTTAATGCGTATGCATACCCGCACCATCGAGCTGGCGCAAAGCGAGTCGTGGCAATTGCACTCCCTGATCAGCCGCAAATTCGCAATGGATGGCAGCGATGGTCTGGCCGCGGGTGAATTCGTTTTCCTGTTGCTGGTTGGCATGTTGCTGATGGTTACCCAGCGTATGACTAGCCTCGCCATGTATCGCAACCAGCTTCTGCGGCGGCTGACAGGAACACTGCGCAGCAATATGCAGCACCAGGCGGAATTGCACGCGTTCAACGAACAGATCATGCGCCATTCTCTGGATCTACTCTGTGCGCTCGATGCCCAGGGTCGATTCCTGCGGGTCAGTGAATCTGCTGGAATGATTATTGGCCATCAACCCGAGGAGATGCAGGGCCGATCAGTCATGGAGTTTATTGTTTCTGATGATGATGCCCGCACGCTGAGAATGATCAGCAAGATGCATGAGGTCAAAGTGTTGCGTAATTCACGCAACCGCTTCTGGCACAAGGATGGCCGTCAGATTGACATGATGTGGTCTGCAGCCTGGGATTCCGAGTCGGAAACCTTGTTCTGTGTCGGTCGGGATATAAGCACACTGGTTGTAGATGAGCGTTTTGCCCAGGATCAGAAAGAAGTGCTGGGTATGATCTCGGCCCTGCAACCTCTGTCGCAGATTCTCGACGCAGTATGCCAGATGGTCGAGAGGCGTTTGCCGGGCTGCCGTGCGTCCGTAACCATGGTTCGTGCCGAATCCGGCACTCTTGCAGTGCTGAGTGCGCCAAGCCTGCCAGATGAATACCGTTTGATCGTTGATGGCATTGCCCTGGAGGAAGGATCCTGCGCCTGCGCCACTGCGGCCTGGAGGGGTGAAGCAATACGCGTCGATGACGTCGCAGAATCGGAGCTCTGGGCCAACTATCGCGAGGTGGCTCTGAAGGCTGGATTGCGCTCGTGCTGGTGTATGCCAATGATGAGCAAGGACAATTCGGTGCTGGGGACCTTATCGCTTTACAGTGATGAAGTCGGGCTGCTTGGCGTCGATCCAAAAGTCATGCTGGCGTGCACGCAACTGGCAGCTCTTGCTCTTGAGCGTGAGCAGGACCAGTCTCGACTGATGACTAGCGAGCAACGCTATCGCTCGCTGTTTACCCACAACCCTGATGCGGTATTTTCCTTCGATCGTACGGGTGCTTTTACCAGCATGAATGCCGCGGGCCTTGCGCTGACAGGCATGAATCTGGAGAGCCTCTTGGGTGTCCACTTCAGTGGCATCGTAGCGCCGCAGGAGCTGCCAGCATCGCTGCAGTATTTTGACCGCAGCCTGGCGGGCGAGCCCCTGCGTTATGAAACTCGGCTGCTCAGTGAGAGTGGAGAACTGCTCGAGTTGGATATTTCCACGCTGCCGGTGGTTGTTGACGGCGAAGTAGTAGGTGTATTTGGTATCGCAAAGGATCTGCGCGACATCAAGGCCGCTCGATATGACCTGGAGCGGCAATTGGGATTCACTCAAGCGGTCACCGACAGCCTGCAGGAGGGGTTGATCGCTATCAACGTACGGGGCGTCATTGGTTTTGCCAATCCTGCGGCACTGGCGTTGTTGGGAATCTCTGCGGGCAGGGAAATGGCGCTGTTGTCAGAAGTCGCGCCACTTGACCCGGAGAGTTGGGAGCAACTGACAGATGCTGGTCTGAACGGGGAGTTCGAACAGCGAGTCGGGCAAGACATAAGGCATTTTGCCTACCGCGCCGTGCCGCTCCGCGGGCGAGATGACAGTGATGGCTGGGTGATCACACTTCGCGACCGCACGGCCGAACTCGAGGCCGGTCAGGCTCTGGCCGAAAGGGACCAGTTTTTCAGTCTGTCCCTGGACATGTTCTGCATGATCAGCCTCAAAGGCTTATTCGTGCAGTTAAATCCGGCGATGATCAAGGCACTGGGTTACCGCCCGGGCGAAATTATCGATCAGCCGTACATGGATTTTCTGATTGCGGCTGACCGCCCCAAGGCGGAGGTCGCGATAAACCGGCTGGCTCGAGGTGAGCGCGTGGCACATCTGGACTTGCGGGTCAGAAACGCCTCGGGCGCAGTGATGATGCTGGAACTGAATGCCGCTCTCGGCGATGACCGGGTGATTTACGTGGTTGCCCGTGATGTAACCGAACAGCGGGCAATGGACCGGGTGTTTGAACAGCATCGCGTCATGTTTGAAATTGCTGGCAGCATTGCCCGCATCGGGGGCTGGATAATCGACCTGCAGACTAGCAAAGTCGTATTGTCCGACGAAGTGTGCGCTATCCACCAATTGCCTTTTGGCAGCGTCATTGACATAGAGCGAGTAGTTGACCTGTACGCACCCGAATATCACAGGGCACTGCGTGAAAAGCTCAAGCACTGCATGCAGAGCGGAATACCCTACGAGCTGCGCTGTGAGGCGCTTAACGCCTCTGGCGAGCGCATCTGGGTACGCCTTATGGCCAAGGCTCTGCATGGCAGCGACGGTAAGATTTCCCACGTACAGGGTGCGGTGCAGGACATCAGTGATTCAGTGCAGGCCGAGAACGAGCTCAAGCGGTTGGCAGCCCGGATGCGCAGCACCCTCGATAGCATTACTGATGCCTTCTACTCAGTTGATTTCACGTGGCGGTTTACCTACGTCAATCCGCGCGCCGAAAGCCTGTTGGAACATACAGCCGAAGAGCTACTGGGGAACAATTTATGGGAGACGTTTCCTGAAGCCCGTACCTCGGACATATATCAGTATTACCACCAGGCGGTTGAAACCGGCCAGAGTCAACACTTCGAGATCTACTATCGGTATCTCAAACGCTGGTTCGAAATCAGCGCTTATCCATTCGATGAGGGTGTGTCGGTATTCTTTCGCGATATAAGCGAACGCAAACAGGGTGAAGAACGACTGCGTGCAGCCATGGTTGAGTTGGAACGCAGCAACCGGGAATTGCAGGATTTTGCCTTTATTGCTTCCCATGATCTGCAAGAGCCTCTGCGCAAGGTGCAGGCATTCGGCGAGCGCTTGGAAAAGCGTTCCGAGCAGCTTGATGACACCGGCAAAGACTATCTGCAGCGCATGCGACAGGCATCCGGGCGTATGCAAAACCTGATTCAGGATCTGCTCAGCTACTCGCGCGTGACGACTCAGGGCGGAGCCCTGCAGCCGGTATCGCTGGACAGGGTCCTCGATGGTGTTCTGCTCGATCTGGAAGCGGCAATTGAAAGTAGTGGTGGGGTCATCGAGCGCCAACCTCTGGCGCGGGTGCAGGGCGACGGTCGGCAGCTCGGACAAATGCTGCAGAACCTGCTCAGCAACGCCTTGAAATTTCACCGCGAGGGCGAGCCTGCACGGATCAAGGTGTATGGCGAAGCCGGGGACAATGGTAGCTGGACGCTATGTGTTGCCGACAATGGCATCGGCTTTGACGAGAAATACCTGGATCGGATCTTTAACCCTTTTCAGCGGCTGCACGACCGCCAGCAATTCAGTGGTACCGGCATAGGTCTGGCAATTGTGCGCAAGATCGCCGAGCGACATCAGGCGGAAATTACCGCACATAGTCGGCCGGGGGTCGGCAGTATCTTCCGGGTCAGTTTCCGGTCGGAGGACGTTCTGAATGTTGGCGACGAGCAGTCGCCCGATGCAGGAAGGGTATCTTGAGCGCCGTTGCATACCAGTTCCGTGCGAGGAATGTCGGGGCTGAGCCAGCGGACGTCTACACTAAGAGTTTAACGGGCCTTGGAGCTTGCCAACCCATGAGCACTACAGATACAGCCCAGCGACTGCTTCATATCCTCGTGGCCGACGACGACCAGGATGATTGTCTGCTGGTGCGTGAGGCTTTCGCAGAAATCCGGCCCCAAAGCCCTATGAGTTTTGTGCATGACGGCGAGCAGTTGATGGCTTATTTGCTGCGCGAGGCACCCTATGACGACAGTACACGTTATCCGATGCCGGATCTGATTCTGCTCGACCTGAATATGCCACGCATGGACGGTCGAGAAGCGCTCGGTGCTATCAAACAGCATGCGCAACTGCGTCGCATACCGGTTGTAGTTCTGACAACGTCCTCAGCCTGCGAGGACGTGGATGGCAGTTATGATCGCGGTGCCAATTCCTTTGTTACCAAACCGGTGACCTACAGTGAACTAACCGGGCTTGTAGGGAAGCTGGGTGACTACTGGCTGGAGCTGGTTACCTTGCCGGCGTCGCAACGGATCAGGGAGGCTTGATGCTTCAGGGTGAGACCTTAAGGCTACTACTCATCGAGGACGACGAAGATGATTATCTCATTCTTCGTGAGCTTCTTGCGGACGTACCTAATCAGCATTTCCGCCTGGATTGGGTTGCCCACTACGAAGACGGCTTGGCTCGTGGTTTGTCCCGCGAGCATGATGTGTTGCTGGTCGATTATCGCCTAGGTGCAGACTCCGGTCTTGCTTTGATTGGTGACCTGAACGCACGGGGCGTGCAGATACCGATGATATTGCTCACTGGTCTTGCCGACAGTGAGCTTGATGCCCGTGCCATT
Organism: Halopseudomonas salina; assembly: GCF_008641105.1. The sequence continues at coordinate 44,141 of NZ_VTTI01000003.1, read as the reverse complement.
GAGCTGGGTGCTTCCGACTATCTGGTCAAGGGTGAGTTCAGCGGTCCGATGTTGGCGCGTAGCATTCGCTATGCCCGCGATCGTGCCCAGATCAACAACCGGCTGATCGACAGTGAGGCGCGCTATCGTTTGTTGTTCGAGTCCAACCCCGAGCCGATGTGGGTGTTCGGTCGCGACAACATCCGCTTTCTTGCGGTCAATGATGCCACGGTAAAGTTGCTGGGTTACAGCCGTGCAGAACTGCTCGGTATGAGTATTCTCGACATACGCTCTGAGGAGGAGAAGAAACGCTTCGTCGAACTGTATCCGCGTTTGCGCGACGGCGATCTGACCGGACGGATGGGAGTCTGGAGCTATATTCGCAAGGACGGCTCACTGTTCCATGCGGAGGTACATGCCCACCCCTTCGAATATATGGGCGGTCCGGCCTATCTGGCATTGGCACTGGATGTCACCGGTAAGTTTCGCGCGGAAGCTGCGCTCGAACAGAAACAACAGGCCTTTCATCAATTGCTGGAAGACTCCCGTGATGCCCTACTGGTAGTTGACTCACGGGGTGACGTGCATTACGCCAACAAGTCAGCCGAGAGACTTTTCCTTGGTCGGCCGGACTGTTCTCCTGTTGCGTTGCCCCATGATGGCCCTGTCAGATTCGAGAGCCGGTTGACGCTGGCTGATGGTGACCAGATCGAACTCGAGGTACAACGCTCGCCCACCGAATGGAATGGACAATCGATGGAATTGATATCGCTTCGTGATATCAGCCGTCGCAAACGCCAGGATGAACAGTTGCGCCTACTGAAGCGAGGCCTTGAAGTGAGCATCGACGGCGTCGTCATTGTTGATGCGATGCAGCCGGACATGCCGATCATCTATGCCAATGCAGCTTTCAGTACGCTTACCGGTTATGCCGAGGAGGAGATCCTTGGGCGCAATTGCCGTTTCCTGCAGGGCGACGACCTGCAGCAGCCAGCCCTAAACGAAGTCCGTAGTGCGATTGGCGGGCTGCGAGACGTACAGGTAGTGCTGCGCAATTATCGCAAGGACGGCAGCATGTTCTGGAATGAGCTCTATGTGGCGCCGGTGCCGGATGACAACGGCGTTGTCACGCATTTCATCGGTGTGCAGAACGACCTGACCGAACAAAAGACCTACGAGCAAGAGCTGGCACACAGTGCAAGTCATGATCGTCTGACCGGCCTGGTCAGTCGTCAGATTCTGGAAGACCGACTGCGCCAGAGCGGAGAAATGGTTCAGCGTTACAAACGCAAGATGGCAGTCCTTTTTGTCGATCTGGACAGCTTCAAGCCGATCAACGATTCGCTGGGTCACACTACGGGTGATCAGGTACTGATTCAGGTGGCGCGCAGGCTTGAATCGGCTGTGCGCCCCGGTGATACCGTTGCGCGCATGGGTGGTGACGAGTTCATAGTGTTGCTCCCTGATCTGGCCCATGCGGAAGATGTGATTATTGTTGTTGATCGAATCATGGACCAGATAGCCAGGCCCTTTGATGTCGATGGAGTGCCCCTGCAACTGACGTGCAGCATCGGCATCACGCTGTCTGGCGACAAGGTCAATGACGATCCTCTGCAGCTGATACAGCAAGCCGATCTGGCCATGTACAAGGCTAAACAACACGGCAGAAACGACTATCAGTGGTACACCGACGATCTGACGCAACGGGTGCATGAGCGTCTGATCCTTCGGGGAGACCTGCAGCAGGCCATCGAATTGGGCCAGTTCGAGCTGTATTACCAGCCACAGGTGGCTGTGCACAATGGCCAGATGTGTGGATTCGAAGCCTTGCTGCGCTGGAATCACCCCGAGCGGGGCATGATTTCGCCAAGCATTTTCATCCCTATGGCTGAAGCGACAGGCCAGATAATTGCCCTCAGCGAGTGGGTATTCAAACGGGCCTGCCGGGATGCGGTGATGCTGTGCACAAAGCTGACGGAGGGCGCTGCCGTTGCTATAAATGTGTCTCCGCTGCACTTTCAACGCAGCAGCTTCGTTGCCTTTATCCAGCGCATGCTGGATGACAGCGGGCTGGACCCTCAGTGCCTTGAGTTGGAGGTTACCGAAGGCCTGCTGTTAAACAATATCGAGGATGCCATCGACACCCTCCAGGAGCTCAAGGACAAGGGCATCAAGATTGCAATTGATGATTTTGGCACCGGTTTTTCCAGTCTCAACTATCTCAAACGCCTGCCAATCGACAAGGTGAAGATCGACAAGGCGTTTATTGATGACGTAAACGAAGACGGCAGGGACGCAGCGATAGTGCAGTCCATCATCAGTCTCGCGCACAACCTGCAGCTTACAGTGATCGCAGAGGGCGTGGAGACTGATGAACAGCTGGCTTTCCTGGCCAAACACGATTGTGACGAGATACAGGGTTATCTGTTTGCCAGGCCTATGCCCTTCGGTGACCTGATTCGATGGATCAGTCAGTGGCGGCAGAGGCCAGAGGGCCGGCTTTAGGCCTGGACGATCTAGACGGCCAGGTTATCCGTGCTCAGGCGCTGATTGTCAGCAGCTTCGCGCTTTTAGGGATTATTTCCGATTCTGGGAGCGTTTCTCCAGCGAGCAATGTTGATGCGGTTGATGCGCTAACCACCTCTCCGATTACCAGTACCGCGGGACTTTGGAGATTGAAAACCTCAGCCTGTGCGCACAACTGATCGAGAGTGCACACATGCTGACGCTGGTCAGGCAAACTGGCCCGCTCGATCATCGCTACCGGTGTTGAGGCTGGCAGTCCGCCAGACAGCAAGCCATGCTGGATATGTGGCAGCCTGGCAACGCCCATATAAACCACCAGTGTGGTGCCGCCCTGGGCCAGCCCTTGCCAGTTCAGATCGCTGTCATCACGCGTATGAGCAGTCACCAGGGTGACGCCACGGCTCAAGCCCCGCAGCGTCAAGGGGATACCGCACTGGGTCGCGCCCGCCAGTCCGGCGGTGATGCCATTGACCGTTTCTGATGTTATACCGCGTGCGGCCAGCCATTGTGCCTCTTCCCCCGCACGGCCGAATATGCACGGATCACCGCCTTTCAGCCGCACCAGGCGCTTACCCTGGCGGGCATAACGCAACATCAGCCGGTTGATGAATGCCTGAGGTGTGGAGCGACATCCGCCACGCTTGCCCACACGAATGATCCGGGCCTGAGGGCAGTGCTCGAGTATGGCCGGGTTGACCAGATCATCGACCATGACTACTTCAGCCCGGGACAGAATTCGGGCTGCCTTTAGCGTCAGCAATTCAGGGTCCCCGGGACCAGCACCCACGAGGTGGATTAAAGGCGCTGTGTGGTTCTGTAATGTGGTCATGGCGTCTTCTCTTCGCAGAACAGATTGTCTGGATAAAGGTTCATATGGTTGATGCCGGCGCGTTGGGTGCGGGTAACAACCTGCGGATCTCCGGCAGGCAGGAGCCACATTCAGTCCCGCAGCCGAGCTCGGCTTTGAGGCTGTCGAGGTTCATGCCACTGTTGATAGCTGCCTGAATACGGCTGTGGCTGACGTTAACGCAGTTGCAGATGATCTTTTCCACCGAAGCGGCAGTAGCGCCCGGGGGCGCGCTCAGCGGCGCAAGCAACCAGCGCTGCAGATTCTCGGTTGACTCACCGTTTCGCCACAGGTTGATCAGCCAGTCACGGGCCTTGGTTTCGCCGCACAGGCGAACCGCTCGAATACGGCTTCCCTCGATCTTGATACGTTTGCTCACAGCCAGGTGGGGGTCGTCATAAGCCAATACCGGTACCTGATCGAGCCCGAGTAGAAGGTCCACCTCCGCCAGCCACTCGGTGTTGCGGGGCTGTTCATTGGCGGCCCGGATCAGCAGGGCTGGCTCCTCGCGTCCGGCCAGACTGAAGCTGGCGTAGGCCAGGTCTTCGAACAGGTCACGCAAAGCACTGAAGCGTGCCTGAATGTCGCCTTCCACCAGTATGAACACGTCCCAGGGGAGTGATACCGGTTCGATCCGAATCGCAGCCTGTTTGAGTTCAGGTTGGCCGGACATCGGATCAAAGGCTGGCTGGGTGAGCACATTGACCCCACCGCCACGCAGAAAGCGATCGCCCCAGTGCATGGGAATATAGGCCTGACCAGCCTGAAGCTGTTCATCTGCGACCACGGGTAAAACCAGTTTGCCTCTGCGGCTGGTAACACGCACCAGTTGCCCGTCATGCAGTTCCAGTCGATCGATGTCCGCAGGATTCAGACTGATCTGTGCTTGATCAACATGGCCGAAAAGTTGCGCGGCGGTGCCAGTGCGGCTCATGCCGTGCCATTGGTCGCGTAGGCGGCCGGTATTGAGGATCAACGGGTAATCTGTGCTCTGTTGTTCCTTCACTGTCTTGTAAGTATCGGCAATAAATCGAGCGCGGCCGTCGATAGTCGGGAATAGCTTGTCGGCGTAAAGCCGTGCGGTACCTCGCTCTGCACCGGGTAGAAAAGGCCACTGCTGGGGGCCAAGGGCATCGAGAAGCTGATAACTGAGCCCGCTGTAATCCAGATCGCGCTTGGCAGTCAGGCCGCGAAACTCATCAAACAGAGTCTGTGGCTGATGGAAGCCAAACACGCTTGGTTGATCTGGCTTTAGCTGTTTTTCCAGTCGCTGTGCAAAGTCGCAAGCAATGGCCCAGTCTGCACGTGCCTCACCCGGCGCGGGAATCGCGGATCGTACCCGGCTGACTCGTCTCTCGGAGTTGGTCACAGTGCCATTCTTCTCGCCCCAACTGCTGGCAGGCAGGAGCAGGTCGGCAAACTGGCAGGTCTCGGTAGTGGCAAAAGCCTCCTGCACAACCACGAAGGGGCAGAGCGCCAGTGCCTCGCGGATCAGAGTCTGGTCTGGCATTGATTGCGCCGGATTGGTACAGGCGATCCATAGCGCTTTGATCTTGCCCCGACGCACCGCCTCGAAGAGCTCGATAGCGCTCAGCCCGGGGGAGTCGGGTAAGGCCTCAATGCCCCAGTAGTCGGCAACCTCCGCACGGTCCTTGGCGTTGGTCGCATCACGATGGCCGGGAAGTAGATTCGACAGGCTTCCGGTTTCACGCCCGCCCATTGCATTTGGCTGGCCGGTTAGCGAAAAAGGTCCGCTCCCGGGCTTGCCTATCTTGCCTGTGGCCAGGTGCAGGTTAATCAATGCGCTGTTCTTGGCGCTGCCGGCGCTTGATTGATTCATGCCCATGCACCACAGGGACAGAAAGCTGGGTGCCGTACCGATCATCTGCGCTACTTGACGCAAGGCTTCCGGGTCGATTCCGCAAATACCCGCAACGTGCTCCGGCGTGTATTCGCCAACCAGTGACTGCAGGGCATCGAACCCGCCGGTATGTGTCTGGATAAAGGTTTCATCTATCCAGTCTTGCTGGATGAGCAGGTTCAGGATCCCATGTAGCAGGGCCACGTCGGTGCCAGGCTGAATGCCTAGGTGCACGTCGGCCAGCTCGCAGGTAGCCGTGCGCCGCGGATCCACAACAATAATGCGTTTTGCCGGATCCAGGCTTTTTGCCTGCTCCAGCCGGCGGAAAAGCACTGGGTGCGCATAGGCCATATTGCTGCCAATGATCAGCAGACAGTCGCTCTGCTCGATGTCTTCATAGGAGCAGGGCGGTGAGTCGGCGCCAAGGCTTTGCTTGTAGCCCACCACCGCACTGGACATGCAAAGACGCGAATTACTGTCGATGTTGTTGGTGCCCACCACTGCACGGGCCAGCTTGTTAAACGCGTAGTAGTCTTCGGTGAGAAGCTGGCCCGAGATATAGAAAGCGACGCTGTCGGGGCCGAAGTCAGTAATCGTCTGGCCGAAAACCCGGGCGGCATGCTGCATGGCGGTATCCCAGTCGGTGCGGCTGCGCGCCATGCCCTTGCCCAGGCGCAGTTCCGGATAAAGGGCCCGTGCGGCCGGGTCGCCGGTTTTGTGCAGTGTTGATCCTTTGCTGCATAGTCGTCCGTAATTGGCGGGATGGGCGGGATCGCCGGTGACGCCATGAATGGTGTCTGCGTCATGCTCGATCAGCACGCCGCAACCGACGCCACAGTAGCAGCAGGTAGACGCTGTTGTGCGGCGCATCAGGCGGCAATCCCTACTTCAGACGGTGTGGCTTGGGAATTGGTATCACTGATGATGTTATGACAGACCGTTTTACCGAACATCAGAGCGTCACGAATCTTTCTGATGTTCCTGCGCTCCTTTATTAACTCAAGGTACCAGGTCGCATCAGCGGTATCTCCGAACAGGCAGGCGCCGATCAGAATGTCATCCTGGATGACCAGTTTCCGGTAACTGCCGGTGAGCTGGTCTGAAAGCGTGATGGCTTCGCAATTCTCACTTGCGCCGAAATCCCCCGTCGAGAACAGATCGATACCGGTAACCTTGAGTTTGGTGGCGGTGACCGAGCCCTGATAACGACCGTAGCCCAGCATCGCCAGATGGTTGGCACAGACCCGGGCCTGTTCGAACAAAGGCGCGACCAGTCCATAGGCAATGCCCCGGTGATTGGCGCATTCGCCGATAGCGTAAATTTTTGGATCGTAGGTCTGCATTGTGTCGCTGACCAGAATCCCCCGTTCACAGGCCAGTCCTGCGCTTTGCGCGAGTTCTGTGCGGGGGCGCACACCAGCGGCCATCACCACCAGATCGGCGCGTATTTCGCTGCCATCCTTGAAACGAACCGCAGCAACCCGGCCCTTACCGTCATCGATCAGCTCGCTGGTAAATTGCGGCAGGAGGAAGCGGATACCGCGTTGTTCCAGACTGCTCTGCAGCAGCTGCGCGGCGGTCAGATCCAGCTGACGGTCGAGCAGGCCTTTACCGATGTGCACCACAGTGACGTTCATCCCGCGCATGTTCAAACCGTTTGCCGCTTCCAGGCCGAGCAGTCCGCCACCGATGACTACCGCATGGGAGCGGGTTCTGGCAGTGCCCACCATCATCCGCGTGTCGGCAATGTCGCGATAGCCGATCACGCCAGCAAGATCGTTGCCTGGAATGGGTGGCATGAATGGGTTGGAGCCGGTTGCGAGTAGCAACCGGTCATAACCGGCTTCGGTGCCATCGTCCGCGGTCACCAGACGGCGCCGGCGATCGATGTTTACCACGCGTCTGCCTGTGTGCAGGGTCACGCCATTGTCTCGATACCAGTCCAGGTCGTTGAGAATGATGTCTTCGAAGCTCTGCTCTCCGGCTAGTACTGGTGAAAGCATGATGCGGTTGTAATTCGGATGTGGCTCGGCGCCGAATACAGTGATGTCGTACATGTCTGGCGCCAATTTGATCAGCTCTTCCAGGGTACGTACCCCGGCCATGCCGTTACCTACCATTACCAATTTGAGTTTCTGCATTCTCTGCCCCTTTTCGTGAGCGCAAAACAAAAAGGCGTCCCACCGCGCTATGCGGTAGGACGCCTTTGTCCGGTCCCCGATCGGTCGGGTAGCAGGCTGTCGCCGTTGACAGCTGCTGTATGTGAGTGGTGCCGGTACTTCGCAAAGCACCTTTGAGTGTACATATGCACAGGCTATGCCATCAGGCTTTAGACCATAAATCAAAGGCTTATGTGATTTGGAATAGCTGTTTTGCACTTGATTGTGGCGCTGCGCACTGGGCCGGTGCGCTGGTGACGCATGGGTGGTGTCAGGGAATGGCAATGGTCGTTTTCAGTAAAGCATCACCCCCAATAGCGCCAGATTCATGATCAGGGCGCCGATGGCGATTGCGCGCCATACCAGCAACGGCTCGCGTTCAAGCAGCGGCATGTGCTCGGTCTGCACGCTGTGGCGATCTCCCTGCTCCAATGCCAGCAACCACTGCTCGGCAGTTTCGTAGCGTCTGTGCGGATCGGGTTCAACGGCTTTGAGCAGGCATGCATCCAGCCAGGTGGGGAGATCATGCCGGTAGCGGCTTGGTGGGGTGGGTCGGGTAAACCGTGGGTGCTGGAATGCTTCGATCTCACCATAGGGGTAATGGCCGGTGATCAGGTAATAAAGGGTTACCCCGGTACTGTAGATATCCTGTTGCGGGCTGGGTTCGGCACCGCTGAATAGCTCAGGGGCGATGTAGCTGGGCGTGCCCGGGGGCTGGTGATTGGGCTCCCAGGTAGAAAGCCCGGGGCAGAACGCCATGCCATAATCCAGCAGTCGTAACACTCCATCTTCGCCACGGTGCAGGTTGTCGGGTTTGATATCGCGGTGCAGCAGATTGCGGCGGTGCATCATACCAACGGCGCGCACCAGCTCGGGGGCGAGTGTCTGTATCTGAGCCAGACTGAGCAGACCTTGCTCGCGCTTTTGCCTCTCCAGCGTTTTGCCAGGGTAGTCGCGCATCACGTAATACAGATGACGCCTGCCGGGCAGCGGATGCAGTTCTGGTACCTGTTGGGCTGCGCAGCGCCGCATGAACCATTCCTCCAGCACCAGATCGCGGTGGGCGCAGTTGTTGTCATGATGCTGTGCGGGCAGGGTTTTCAACAGCCAGCTCTGTTGTTGCGGATCTTTCACCCGATACACTATCGATTGGCGAGATTCTGCGAGTACCGCCTCAATATGCCAACTTTCAAACTGCTGTCCCGACCTGAGCCTGGGCGGCAGCGCGCGTTCGTTCAGTGGCACCAATGCGTCTGCCAGGCTGGTCTGCGGCAACTCCTCGATGCAAACCAGCAGGGCACTGGCGTTGTCCTGGCTACCGGCATCGTGGGCCAGTTGTATCAGCTGGCTGCAAGCCGTGGCCGGGTCTTCGTTGGCCATCATGCAGCGACCAATGCACGTATCGTCACTGGTCGACCAGACGCCGTCACTGACCACCAGCAAACGATCACCAGCACGCAACTCGCCCTCCAGATAATCCATCACCAGGTGCTCGTCCAGGCCAAGCGCTCGTTTGAGCACGTGCTGCATGCCAGGCTGTTCCCACACATGGTCGCTGGTCAGGCGTCGCAATTGGCCGTTACGAAGCAGATAGGCTCGGCAGTCACCTATGTGTGCAATGGTGTAGCGTTGGCCCCTCAATACCAGGGCGGTCAGGGTAGTCAGTAGCGGCTGCCCGCCACCGTTGGCCCGCAGCCATCGGTTGTGGGCTTTCAATAGCCGCTCCAGCGCCTGGGTTACCGACCAGGTTTCCGGGGTGGAGTAATAATCAAGCGCCAACGCCTGCAATGTGGCACGGGCCGCCAGACCCCCGTCCGGGCACTGGCTGACACCATCGGCAACAGCCATCAGGTGCCCCTTGCTGACCGCAAGGTGGGGCGCCGGCGTGACTATGCGAATAGCATCCTGGTTTTCCTGACGAGGCCCGGTGGCGCTGGATTCGCCGACACGCAACTGCAGGGTCATTGTTTATATCCGTGCCGTGGTCATGGCCGAAGATCCCCAGGTGGTCCGCCAGCGGCGCTTTACACCCACCAGCCCGAGCAGGGCAAGCAGACCCAGTGCGGCGAACATCCATAGCCCCAGTTGATAGTCTCCCGTGTGCTGTTTGATCGTGCCCAGGCCTGCGGCCAATACAAAGCCGCCAACACCACCTGCCATACCGATAAGACCGGTCATCACACCGATTTCGCGGTGGAAGCGCTGTGGCACCAGCTGGAATACCGCGCCGTTTCCTGCTCCCAGGCCCAGCATTGCAGTGACAAAAAGCGCTAGTGCGGCGACCGAACTGGATAAATTGAAACCCACCAGTGCGATGCACACTGAGGCTGTCCCGTACATACACAGTAGTGATCGAATACCGCCGATCCGATCCGCCAGTGCGCCACCAAGCGGACGCATCAGGCTGCCGGCCATGACGCAGGCAGCGGTGTAATAACCGGCAATCACCGGATTGAGCCCGTACTGGTCACTGAAATAACCGGGCAGCGCGCTGGCCAATCCAATAAAGCCGCCAAAGGTAATGCTGTAGAAAAACATGAACCACCAGCTGTCCTTGTCGTTCAGCGCGATCAGATAATCGCTGCCTGTTTTGGGCTTGGGGCGGTCAGGTGCGTTTTTTGCGATCAGTGTGAAGATAATCAGCGTCGCGACCAATGGAATTAGTGCCAGACCGAATACATTCTGCCAGCCGAACAGGTAAGCAAGCCCCGGCGCGAAAAGCGCCGCCAGCACCGTGCCGGAATTGCCCGCGCCGGCGATTCCCAGAGCCTTGCCTTGATGCTCTGGCGGATACCACTGGGAAGCCAGGGGCAAAGCCACGGCAAATGCAGCGCCGGCGAAGCCCAGACCCAGGCCCAGCAGCAGCGTGTCGTGGTAACTGTCTACCCCGATCAGCCATGCTGCACTGAGGCTTACGATCACCACTAGCTGACCAATTATGCCCGCGCTCTTGGGTGACATGCGGTCTGCGAGAAAGCCCATCAGTAGTCGCAGCAGGGCGCCAGCCAGAATGGGTGTTGCGACCATCATGCCCCGTTCCTGTGCAGTCAGGCTCAGATCTGTCGCGATTTGCACAGCGAGAGGGCCCAGTAGATACCAGACCATGAAGCTGAGATCGAAATAGAGAAATGCCGCAAACAGGGTGGGGGTATGGCCGGCCTTCCAGAAACTGTTGTTCATCGATTAGTCCTCAATGTGTGCGCTGATCGCTATTTCAGGGCGCTTGCCCAGTGTCAGTAGGCAAAAAAAAACGCCATCCCCATTCCAGAACCGGGGTTCTGAACGGAGATGACGTCGTTGTCTTGGGGCAACCGCCATTGGCTACCTGCGTGATATGAAGCAGGATGCATGCCAGTTGGGTTAAAAGTTCAATTGCCGAGCATTTCGCTCATCGCTATGATCTGCTCGGCTACCTGACAAAGCTTCTGCTGACGGCTCATGGCCTGGCGGCGCATCAGGGTGTGAGCTTCTGCCTCGTCGCAGTTTTTCATCTTCATGAGCAGGCCCTTGGCCTTTTCGATGCGTTTGCGTTCATTGAGTTGTCGTTCGCGCTCCTGCAATTCCGTGCGCAGCCTCTGATCGGTCTCGAATCGGGCCATCGCCACGTCGAGAATTGCGCGCAGTCGCGTGCTCTGAATGCCCTCGACAATATAAGCGCTGACCCCGGACTGAATAGCCATACGCATCACGCCCTGGTCGTGCTCATCGGTGAACATCACGATAGGACGGGGCAGATCGCGTGTCACCATACAAACCTGTTCCATTACGTCGCGTCCTGGTGAGTCACAATCGATCAACACCACGTCGGGCTTGCACTCCTGGACCCGGGCGGGCAAATCCACCGAGAGTCCGGACTCATCGAGTACTTCAAACCCAGCCTCACTGAGCGAGTCGCGCAAGCGACCCAGTTTTCGGGCCGTGTCGTCGATAAGCAAAATGCGCATCATGCGCCGCTGTCTCCGGAATATGGATAGTGGCTCACCGTATACCCTCCAGGCAGCCAGTTGTGTTGCGCGCATGCAGAGCAAAGCTTGCCGCATATTCGGCCGGCTTGGAGCCGTCCCAAGCTACGTCGTCCAGCAAAGTGCTGCTGCGCATATCGTCATCGGGCACTTCGATACCCAGAAGACTGGCGGCTTCACGATAGATCTTCAGTTGCTGTACCTGGGATGCCACAGCCAGATAATCGGGATCTTCGCGCAGCAGGCCCCAGCGACGGAACTGAGTCATGAACCACATGCCGTCCGACAGGTAAGGCATATTCACCTGTCCGCCGTTATGAAAGCGCAGCGGATGGCTATCCTGCCAGGTGTGACCGTTACCGTCAGCGTATTGACCGAGCATTCTCGGAAGCAGTGTATCCGCCGGTATGTTCAGGTAGTCCGGACTGCTGATCAGCTGTGCTGTACTGCGCCGGTTCTCGTCACTCTGGTCGATGAAGCGGCTTGCATCCAGAACCGCCATCACCAGAGCTCTTGCGGTATTAGGGTACTGATCGACAAATTCGGCAGTAGTGGTGAGGGCTTTTTCCGGGTGATCAGGCCAGATCGACTGGCTGGTCGCCAGCGTAAATCCCTGATTCTCTTCGATGGCATGCGCACCCCAAGGTTCACCGGCGCAGAATCCGTCAATGCGGGAGGCCTGCAGGTGTTGCACCATTAGTGAGGGGGGGACTACCAGCGACTCGACATCCCGCAGGGGGTGTATTCCCTTGGCTGCCAGCCAGTAGTAAAGCCACATGGCATGGGTGCCAGTCGGGTAAGTCTGCGCAAAGCGCAGGCGCGCACTGCCATGGTGCACTTTGGACGCCAGTGCGTCAGCATCGGTCACTCCGCAGCGCTGCATCTGCGCTGAAAGATTGATGCTTTGGCCGTTCTGATTTAGCCCCATGAGTATCGACATGGGTGTACATTGCGCGCCCAACCCAAGGTGTACGTCATATACCAGGCCATAAGGGCTCTGGGCAGCGTCGAGCTCGCCGCACAGAATCCGGTCGCGCAGTACTGACCATGATGCCTGTCGCTGCAACTCCAGTGTCAGGCCGTAAGGTTGGCCAAACCCCTGGGTGGCGGCGACTATCAACGATGCCGAGTCGGTGAGCGGCAGATAGCCGATATTCAGCAGACCCTTTTCCGGGCCGTCGCTGCCAGCCACCCAGGCCAGAGCGTCGGCTCGTGGACCACTGCTGTCTTGCATGATTGTTCTCCAGATCAAAGCCGGGACAAACAAAAACGCCGTGCTCAGGATCGATTGGTTCGATCCGGATCACGACGCCGTTGTCGCTTGATGCCAGCCCACTAAGGGCGTTTTCAAGCAAAAAAGCAATTTTTATGCCAGCAAGGATCGTTTAACGCACCACCATCACCGAGCGTTTGGACTGCTGTACCACACGCGTTGCGTTGGTACCGAGAATATAATCCTCGGCACGCTTGCGCTTGTGCGAGGCCATTACGATCAGATCAACCTTGAGTTGCTTGGCGACCCGCAGAATGGCTTCGTAGGTTTTGCCGTCGGTGACAATGCGTTGCACCTGAACTTCCTGTGGAATCTTTTCCAGAACGAACTCTTTCAGTCGCTGAGAAACCGCTTGCTCTGCCTTTTCGGTATATTCACGGGGGAAAAACCCACCCACCAGCGGTAACCCAAAATCCGGGATCACCGTCACGATATGCAGCGAGGCGCCGTAATCGCGGCATAGTTGCAAGGCGGTAGGTAAGGCTTTGATCCAGGAGCCATCATGGTTGAGATCTATGGGTAGCAGGATTTTCTTGTACATGGCTGGCCTCCTCAGGCGTGGACCGGTTGATCAGGTTGCCTGCGTCGCCATTGCAGACCGATGATCAGCATGAAAAGCACTAAGGCCGGAATCCACATCCATTCCTTGGCCACTCGGTCAACCGGCGCGAGAATCTCGGTTATTTCCTGGTCGAAATCAAACCCCAGATCCGCAGCAAGACTGCCATAGGTAACCATATCGACTATTGTTCGGTCGCCATCCTGTATGAGGGTGAGCCCCAGCTCATCCAGTCGCTCCTGGCCTGTCTCGCCGTCAGGAACGGGCACCAGCAGATAGAATTGCCGCGGCGTGCCTATATCGTCCAGACCCTCGATCTGCATCCGCAGATTGCTGCCCTCATCTACCCGGTTCAGAGCCTGGGCAATTTCTGCGGGCGGTATCGACTGATAGGGGTCGTGGACGATATCCATCCAGAAGCCCGGACGAAAGAGCGTGAAGGCCACCAGAAGCAGCAGAATGTTTTCGTACCAGCGGTTGCGCACGATCATGAAGCCCTGGGTGCCGGCCGCGAATATAAGCATGGCCACAGTAGCGACGACAAAGATCAATAAGCCTTTCCACAATCCGACATCGATCAACAACAGATCAGTATTGAAGATGAACAGGAAGGGCAGGGCGGCGGTACGCAAGCTGTAATAGAACGCCTGAAAGCCGGTGCGAATCGGGTCGCCGTTGGACACCGCAGCTGCCGCAAAGGAAGCCAGACCAACAGGTGGTGTCACATCAGCCATTATTCCGAAGTAGAACACGAACAGGTGAACCGCGATCAGCGGGACTATCAGACCGTTCTGTTGGCCCAGCGTCACGATTACCGGTGCCAGTAGTGCGGACACCACGATGTAGTTCGCCGTAGTGGGTAGCCCCATGCCCAGTATCAGACTCAAGACCGCAGTGAGCATCAGCATCAGCATCAGATTGCCCATCGACATGATCTCGACCAGGTCGGCGAGCACCAGCCCAACGCCTGTCTGCGCAACGGCGCCAACGATAATGCCTGCCGTGGCGGTGGCGATACCGATACCGATCATGTTGCGCGCACCTGACACCAATCCCTGCCACAGATCATCAAGTCCGTGATGCAGGTCATTGGCCAGCTTGCTCTGACCGCGGAACATGGCAATCAAGGGTCGCTGGGTGAGAATGATCACGATCATCAACACTGTCGCCCAGAAAGCGGAAAGACCGGGGGAGAGTCGCTCAACCATCAGGCACCAGACCAGCACGATCACCGGAAGAATAAAGTGCAGGCCGGACATGACCGTAGGGCGGGTCTGCGGGAGCTTGACCACGGGTGAGTTGGGATCGTCCAGTTCCAGTTCGGGGTACTGCGATCCGACTTTCAACAGCCCAATGTAAACCACCAACAATGCGGCACCTATTACCCAGCCGGCGCTCTCGCCCAACAGGGGTTTGAGCCAGCCCAAGCCGTAATACACGGCAAATGACAATGCCATGAGCAAGATGAGGCCGGTCAGAAAACCGATCATCTTGCGTACCAGCGGACGTGGCGGATTACTGCTTTCCAGGCCCTGCATGCCGGCTTTCATTGCTTCCAGGTGAACGATATAAACCAGGGCTATGTAGGAAATCAATGCAGGTAGAAACGCGTGTTTGATTACCTCGACGTAGGAAATACCCACGTACTCGACCATCAGAAACGCCGCTGCGCCCATGACGGGTGGCATGATCTGACCGTTTACGGAAGAGGCCACTTCAACGGCCCCGGCTTTTTCCGAGGAGAAACCGACTCGTTTCATCATGGGTATGGTGAAGGTGCCCGTTGTAACGACGTTGGCAATCGAGGAGCCGGAGATCAGGCCTGTCATGGCGGAGGCGACTACGGCTGCCTTGGCAGGCCCGCCCTTGTAGTGGCCGAGCAGGGAGAAGGCCACCTTGATGAAGTAGTTGCCTGCGCCAGCCTTGTCGAGCAATGCACCAAAGAGCACAAAAAGGAACACAAAGCTGGTCGATACACCAAGGGCAATGCCGAACACCCCCTGGGTGGTTAGCCATTGGTGGTTGGCCAGTGCATCGACACTCACCCCGCGGTGGGCGAGGATGCCCGGCATATATGGACCACCAACGGAGTAGACGATGAATACCAGGGCCACAATCATCAGCGGCGGGCCCAGGGCGCGGCGGGTAGCTTCCAGCAGAAGGACCAGGCCGATAAGCGCAACGACCACGTCAATCGTTGTCGGGTTGCCCGGTCTGGTGGAAAGCTGGGTATAGAAAATATAGATGTACGCTGCGCAGAAGGAGGCTGCAAAGGCCAGGATCCAGTCTGGTATGGGTACGCGATCGCGTGGCGAATGTTTTAACGCCGGGAAGGACAGAAATCCGAGAAAAACGGCAAAGGCCAAATGAATGGAGCGGGCCTCTGTGCTGTTGAATACGCCAAAGCCGACGATAAAGGGCAATGGAGAGGCAATCCAGAGCTGAAAAAGGGACCAGGCCGCGGCTACGGAAACAATCAGTTTGCCAGGGAATCCTTTGGGCTTGCGGGCACCGGTATCACTGGTGGCGACCAGCTCCTCAAGCTCACTGCTGAGATTGTCGCGCTTGGTAGTTTGTTCGCTCATGATCGTCCTTGCTGTTCGTTTTACTTCTTCTAAGAGGAACAGGCTTGGCCGCCGGATGTATGACCGGCGGCCAATACATCATTACATCCAGCCGCGTTCCTTGTAGTAACGCACGGCTCCCTCATGCAGGGGAATGGATAGGCCTTCCTTGATCATTTCCTCTTCCTTCAATGTGGCGAAGGCAGGGTGCAGTCGCTTGAAGCGATCAAAGTTTTCGAATACAGCCTTGACCGTGTGATACACCATGTCGTCAGGCACCTTGCTTGACGTCACCAGCGTGGCGCGTACGCCAAAGGTCTGCACATCATCCTCATTGCCGCGGTAGATGCCGCCGGGTATCGTGGCCTTGGCATAGTAGGGGCGTTCTTCGATCAGTTCGTCGATCTCATCACCTGTGACTGACACAATCACCGAGTCGACCGTGGTGGTTGCTTCCTGAATCGAGCCATTGGGGTGCCCGGCAACATAGACCATCGCATCAATGTTGTTATCGCCCAGCGCTGCGGCCTGCTCTGCTGCGTCCAGCTCGGAAACCAGGGCGAAATCATCACGTGTCCAGTCGAGTGCTTCCATCACGACTTCCATGGTGTCACGCTGACCGGAGCCGGGGTTGCCCAGATTGACTCGCTTGCCCTTCAGATCCTTGACGTTCTTGATGTTGGCGTCTTGACGGGCAACGACCGTCAGCGGCTCACCATGCAGAGCAAACATGGCACGCATTTCTTCATAGGCGCCCGCTTCCTCAAAGCCTTCCACGCCGGCGTAAGCCTTGTATTGCACGTCTGACTGCACTACACCCATCTGCATGTCGTTATTGCGGATTGCGTTGACGTTGGCAACGGAGCCACCGCTAGATGGAGCGTTGCAGCGAATGCCATGTTCATTGGCATTGCGGTTTATCAGGCGGCACACCGACTGGCCCACAACGTAATAGACGCCAGTCTGGCCGCCGGTACCGATGGTGAGAAATTTCTCCTGGGCTATCGCAGGTGCTGAGGATATTGCAGCAAGGCCAATGGCCGCTGAAAACAGCAGTGTAAGGGATTGTCGCTTCATGAGAGGGTAGCTCCTTCTTTTGGTTTTTTATCGCCGGCAGCCGCGTTAGGCGGCGCCGATATCACGTTGCGGCTGGGCCGGGTGGCCCATCCAACAGCGTTAACGGATACGATTGTTGAAGTGTAGCGGACTGTTGCGCATCTATCTGAAAATAGCGCCCGCTGGTACGGCGGGCAAGTTATTGATTCGGATAGATGTGTAGAGTTGTGAATCAGTCGAGTGGCCAGCCGCCCATTTCGCGCCACCGATTGACGACGCTGCAGAACAGCTCGGCGGTTTTTTCGGTGTCATAGCGTGCGGAATGAGCCTCGCGGCCATCGAACTCGATGTCGGCGGCGGAACAGGCCTTGGCCAGCACCGTCTGGCCGAACGCCAGGCCGCCCAGCGTGGCGGTGTCAAAGCAGGAAAACGGGTGAAAGGGATTGCGCTTTATCTGCGTGCGCTCAACAGCGGCATTGAGAAACCCCAGGTCGAAGAATGCATTGTGCCCAACCAGCACCGCACGATTACAGCCGGCGGATTTGACCGCTTTGCGCACGTGTTTGAAGATGTCCGTCAGGGCGTGCTCTTCGGTCACTGCCATGCGCAGGGGATGATCCAGCTTGATTCCGGTAAATTCCAGTGCGGCTGCTTCTACATTTGCTCCGGCAAAGGGCTCTACGCGAAAGAAGTGCGTATCCCCAGGGTAGATCATGCCCTCTTCATCCATCTCGACAATAGTGGCGGCAATTTCCAGCAGCGCATCGGTAGCGCTGTTGAAGCCGCCGGTCTCCACGTCTACCACCACCGGTAAAAAACCACGGAAGCGATAAGCCATTGGCGACTTGGGCCCTTTACTTGCGGGTTGCTGGTCTTCGGTGTCGAACTCAAACTCGCTCACAAGCGATCCTTAATATGGTTGGCGGTCAAGCGACGCGCCATTGCAGGGTCTCGCCAGCGCGCAGCGGAACGATAACCTGATCACCCAGGGGCAGGGTTTCAGGTGCAGTCCAGGAGTCGCGCACCAGGGTGATCCGGTCTGTATTGCGCGGCATACCGTAGAAATCAGGGCCATGCAGGCTGGCAAAACCCTCGAGCTTGTCGAGAATGCCCAGGTGGTCAAAGGTTTCGGCATACATCTCGATGGCAGCAAAGGCGGTATAGCAGCCGGCGCAACCACAGGCTGCCTCTTTGGCATGCCGGGCGTGGGGCGCGGAATCGGTTCCCAGGAAAAACTTGCTGGAACCGGAAGCCACGGCATCACACAGCGCTTGCTGATGGCGTTGGCGCTTGAGAATCGGCAGGCAGAAGAAATGCGGACGAATCCCGCCAGCCAGCATGTGGTTGCGGTTGTACTGCAGATGATGCGCAGTAATGGTGGCGGCAACGCGGCCTGATGCGCTTTGTACAAAATCCACTGCATCGGCTGTGGTTATGTGCTCGAAGACCACCTTCAGGGTCGGATAGCGTTCGACCACCCCCACCAGTTGTTGGTCGATGAAAGCCTTTTCGCGATCAAAGATATCAACGTCGGCATGGGTTACCTCACCATGAACCAGCAAAGGCATTCCCACCTCCGCCATGGCTTCCAGGGCTGGATAAATATTCTCCAGCGCAGTGACGCCTGACTGCGAGTTGGTGGTTGCGCCGGCAGGGTAGAGCTTGGCGGCGACGGCCTGACCCGCTGCCCAGGCTTCGCGGATAATCTGCGGGCTGGTCTGGTCAGTAAGGTAGAGCACCATCAGTGGAGTGAAGTTAGAGCCAGCAGGACGAGCGGACAATATGCGCGCCTTGTAGGCGTCGGCCTGTTGGCCGTCGCGCACTGGTGGTACCAGGTTTGGCATCACTATTGCTCTGGCAAATACGCGAGAGGCATCGGCTACGGTGTCAGGTAATACATCATTGTCGCGCAGATGTATGTGCCAGTCGTCCGGCCTGATCAGGGTGATGCGGTCGGTCATCAGCGGGTATTCCAGAGAATTTGAATGGGCTAATGCTACCGGAAGCGCCCCGGATTTTACACACCGACGGGGTAAAGTTTTCCGCCTTCTCGCCGATGTAACCCATTGAGAAGAGTTCATCTTTCGGAGAAACCCGTGGCTCGAGCCTGTATTGCATTACTGCTGACGGTGGCCCTGCCTGCCCATGCGCTGACATTTCAGACGCGCATGGAAGAGGTGGAATGGTCGGTCGAGGGCGACAAGTTCGAATGTCGCCTGACCCAGCCGGTCAGCGGTTATGGCGACGCCGTGTTCGTCAGGCGCGCAGGGGAGCGCCCGGTATTCGAGCTCAAGGCTTGGAACAACCTCATGCGGCCCGGTCAGGCGCAGCTCTACAATGACGCGCCCATGTGGCAGCCCCAGGCGCGGGCCCGGTTGCTGGGCTACACGGCTGTATCTGACGAGCAGGTTGCCATACGCGTTCCACAGCAGCAGGCAGGTCAGATGCTCGCGGGCCTGGCAAGTGGGTTGCACCCGACAATTCAGCGCGCTGCCTGGGCCAATGCAGTGGAGCCAGTGCGAGTGGTGGTATCCAGTATCGGTTATCAGCAGGCCTGGACTGATTTCCAGAAATGCAGCGCCGGATTGCTGCCAATGAATTTCGATCAGATTTCCAATAGTGTTGTCAGCTTTGCCAGCGGCGGGACTCACCTATCAGCCAGCGCCAAACAGCTGCTTGATACGGCGCTGGAATATCTCCAGGCCGACGAGGAAATAACCGGTATCGTGCTTGAAGGCCATTCGGACAACGTCGGTAACCGGCTCGACAATCGGGAGTTGGCTCGCCAGAGAGCTCTGGCTGTGCGCAATTACCTTGTAGAGCGCGGAGTGGCAGAAGAGCTGTTCAGCCTGCGTTTCCACGGTGATCGCTACCCGGTTGCCAGCAACCGCAGTGCTGAAGGCCGGGCGCTGAACCGTCGCGTAAACCTGAAACTCGAAAAGAGCTGATCTATCTCCCCTGTGATTCCTCCCGGCTGGGCGCTAGAATAGCGCTTTGCCCGTCGCCCCGTGCGTGGCGTTGATCAATTTTCAAGGGAGCGCGTAATGTCTGATGTGAAAAAAGTCGTCCTGGCCTATTCCGGTGGTCTGGATACCTCGGTAATTCTCAAGTGGTTGCAAGATACCCATGACTGCGAAGTCGTGACCTTCACCGCTGACCTGGGGCAGGGCGAAGAGGTCGAGCCAGCACGTGCCAAGGCCAAGGCCATGGGCGTGAAGGAGATCTACATCGACGATCTGCGCGAAGAGTTCGTGCGTGATTTCGTGTTTCCGATGTTCCGCGCCAATACCGTCTATGAAGGCGAGTACCTGCTGGGTACATCCATTGCGCGCCCGCTGATCGCCAAGCGCCTGATCGAGATCGCCAACGAGACCGGCGCCGACGCTATCTCCCATGGTGCGACCGGCAAGGGCAACGACCAGGTGCGTTTCGAACTGGGCGCCTATGCGCTCAAACCGGGCGTCAAGGTGATTGCACCCTGGCGTGAATGGGACCTGCTGTCGCGCGAGAAGCTGATGGATTACGCGGAAAAGCACGGCATACCGATCGAGCGTCACGGCAAGAAAAAGTCTCCTTACTCCATGGATGCCAACCTGCTGCACATTTCCTATGAAGGCGGCGTGTTGGAAGACACCTGGACCGAACATGAAGAAGACATGTGGAAGTGGACCAAGTCGCCAGAGAACGCTCCCGACTCCCCAACCTATATCGAGCTGACCTATCGTAAAGGTGATATCAGCGCCATCGACGGCAAGGAGATGTCTCCCGCTACCGTGCTTGCCGAACTTAACCGCATCGGCGGTGAGAACGGCATTGGCCGTCTGGATATCGTCGAGAACCGTTTTGTCGGCATGAAGTCCCGCGGCTGCTACGAAACCCCTGGCGGCACCATCATGCTCAAGGGCCACCGCGCCATCGAATCCATTACCCTGGATCGCGAAGTCGCACACCTGAAAGACAGCCTGATGCCCAAGTATGCCGAGCTGATCTATAACGGTTTCTGGTGGAGCCCCGAGCGGGTGATGATGCAGCAGATGATCGATGCATCCCAGGCCAACGTGAACGGCGTAGTCCGTCTGAAGCTGTACAAGGGCAACGTGATCGTTACCGGCCGCAAGTCTGATGATTCCCTGTTCGACGCTGCCATTGCCACATTCGAAGACGACGCTGGCGCCTACGACCAGGCCGATGCCGCAGGCTTTATCAAACTCAATGCATTGCGTATGCGTATTGCAGCGAGCAAGGGGCGTAAGCTGCTATAACCCCAGCGGCAAGCGGCAAGCGGCAAGCGGCAAGTTGTCCGGGGTGGCTTGAAGATTTTTGTCTCAGCCTGGCAGAAGTATTTGCCAGGCAGAGAAAAAGCCCCATGCTGATC
>NZ_VTTI01000003.1:0-22970 GCF_008641105.1 Halopseudomonas salina | reverse complement strand
AGCTTGTAGCTTGTAGCTTGTAGCTTGTAGCTTGTAGCTTGTAGCTTGTAGCTTGTAGCTTGTAGCTTGTAGCTTGCCGCTCAACCGAAGGTTGCCATCATGCGCATTCTCCATACCATGCTCCGCGTCGGTAACCTGGACGCGTCAATCGCGTTCTATACCGAGGTGCTGGGCATGACTCTTCTTCGCCGTAAGGATAACGAAGAGGGGCGTTTCACTCTGGCTTTTGTCGGTTACGGCAACGAAGCTGAAAATGCCGTACTTGAACTGACCTACAATTGGGACATCGACCACTATGATCTGGGCGATGGCTATGGCCATATCGCGATCGAGGTGCTGGATGTCTACAAGGCCTGTGAGCAGATCAAGGCAGCAGGCGGCAATGTGGTACGTGAAGCAGGACCAATGAAGCACGGCACTCGCGTATTGGCGTTTGTCGAAGATCCGGATGGATATCGGATAGAACTGTTATCAGGCCGCTCTGAGGTTTAAGCGGCTGCGGGAGGCGTGATGGTCTGGTGGCTGCTCACAGGGATTGGGGTGCTGGTCGGGCTGCTGTTTGCACGCGCCCGGCAAAAACGACGTGCTGCCAGATTACGCCTGGAGGCGCGCATGCGAGCCATCAGTCAATTGCGGTTGCTACGTGAATTGCTGGAGCAAACACAGCGGCATCGGGGTCTCTGTTTTGGTGTCATGTCGGGCGCCCATGCCCTGGAAAGTGATCGCTGGACCGTAAATGCCCACGTCACAAGGTTGCTTGAGCGTACCGAGGGTCATCGCGCGAATCTGGCCTGGCACGACTCATGGCGCCAGGTGATTCCCCTGTGGGAGCAGATAGAACAGGCGCGCCACGCGGGAGACCCGCTCAAGGTGTTGCAACTGCACCACGATCTGACCAGCCTGATACTTGCCACAATTGAAGCCCTGGGCCATCGCCATGACCTCATATGCCTCGGCGGTTTGGCGCCGCAACCCGAAGGGCTCTGGCTTGACCTGTTAAAGAATGCCGAATTGCTTGGCAAGACCAGAGCGGTGGGCACGGGCATCGCCGCACGTCGGCACAATAATGAGGTGCAGCACCAGGAGCTCGAGCGCCTTTGCCAGCTTGTCCACCAACAGCTGTATCTGGCACCTGCCAAATTGAGCGTTGAGCCTACTCTGCGAGATGCCCTGGCTAAACCAGTGCGCGAGGCAGAAGACAGGGTCGATGAACTACTCCAGGCTATAGACGTTCTGTTGCGTGATCCTTCTCATCGCGCCTTGCGTGCCAGAGAGTTTTTCAATATCGCCACACAGGCCGTCAGCGCCTACTACATGCTCGCTGATCTGCTGCTTGAGCACTTGCGCCTCGACACCGAGCGGGCTCTCAGGCAGGGCTGACACCACGAATCCGTGCGGCCATATCGGCGGCATACAGGTCAGTCATGCCGGCAATGAAGTCGATTACCCGCAGGTAACTGCGATACAGATCCCAGTCAGGTTTGGGCACATTGTTGCCCATCAGGTCGAGAATCCGCTGGTGTTTGAAACTCAGATTCTGGCCTGCATGCTGCTCGTTGACCGCACCGCAGAAAGCGTCCAGTAGAGTCTCAAGCGTGCTGTAGGCGCCGATCTCATGCAGGGTCTTGCGCTTGTCCTGGAATATTCTTTCGCGGGCCATGTTCTTGGCTTCGAGCACGCAGCGCCGAGCATTGGGGTGCATATGCTCGACAAGGTCGCCTTTCAAGGTGCCAGCCAGCAATGCCGTCTGTTGATTGATGAAAGCCTCCGCCGCAGCGTTGACCAGATGCTCGATCGCCTTTCCGCGCAGAATAGCCAGACGCCGGCGGGTGGAGTCCTTTGCGCCGAGCTGGCGATAGGTTTCCGGGAGGTCATCGCCAACCAACTGCAGCAACAGGTGCTCAACCTCGGAATAATCCAGCAGCTCCATCTCCATGCCATCTTCCAGGTCGATCAAGCCGTAACATATGTCATCGGCTGCTTCGACCAGGTAGACCAGTGGATGGCGAGCCCAGCACTGCTCGGCCTGCAGGGGTAAGCCCAACTTGCCGGCAATCTGCTCAAGCAATGGATACTCGGCCTGATAGCAGCCGAATTTGTGTTTCTTGTATCCCTGGCTGTCAGCGTGGCGAGCCGTCCAGGGGTATTTCAGGTAGGCGCCAAGCGTCGCGTAGGTCAGGCGCATACCGCCTTCGAACTGGTGGTACTCCAGCTCGGTCAGCACACGGAAACCCTGAGAGTTACCCTCGAAGCTGAGAAAGTCCAGACGCTGCGCGTCCGTCAACGGCTCCAGCCAGCCCTTGCGGTCAGCCTGGTGAAACCAGTGTCGGATCGCGTCTTCACCGGAATGGCCAAAGGGCGGGTTGCCTATGTCATGGGCCAGACAGGCGGCCTGCACGATCACTCCGATGTCGGCGGGCTCGCACCAGGCGGGTAATTCCCCCCTGAGCATCTCGGCTACACGCATACCCAGTGAACGCCCAACGCAACCGACTTCCAGGCTGTGCGTCAGGCGAGTATGAATATGATCATTGCTTGATACCGGATGCACCTGAGTCTTTTTGCCCAGCCGGCGAAAAGCGCCAGAAAAAATAACCCGGTCATGGTCCTTGTGAAAGGGCGTGCGGCCCAACTCTTCGTTACTCGCAACCGGTTTGCCCAGTCGCTCGCGGCACAGCAGTGTTTCCCAATCCATTCTTGTCTCCATGCAGGGTCTTGAGTATGTTGCATGGCGCCGGAGCTGCCAAGCATCAGCTGGGCTGTCTGGTCATGTTCTGTCGGGCGCTTCCGGGTTACCATATGCCCGGCAATAACGGCCATCTTCTCATTTGCTAATTCTGACACTACCGCCCATGAACGCTGTTCCTGATCTGACGCTTTACGGTACCACCGCCTGCCACCTGTGCGAGGCCGCGACTCTTGAGTTGGCGCCCCTGCAAGGTAACGGACTACGCCCCCGCGAGCAGGATATTACCGAAAGCGATGCGATGATGGAGCGATATCAATTGCGCATACCAGTATTACGCCGAGAAGACACCGGTGCGGAGTTGGACTGGCCCTTCGACCTGGCCAGTGCAATGGTCTTTCTTGCCGATGTGCTGGGCGAGGAGAACTGATCATGGCACAACGTGTAGAGCCGTTCTGGCAGCGCAAGACCCTGGAGGAAATGGACCAGGCAGAGTGGGAGTCAATCTGTGACGGCTGTGGTTTATGCTGTCTGCAGAAGCTGGAAGACGAAGACGATGCCAACGCCATCTACTACACCCGCATCGCCTGCAAATTGCTTGATCTGAACACCTGCCGGTGCAGCAACTACGCTGACCGCGTGCGTTACGTACCCGACTGCATCCAGCTCACCCCGGGCGATGCCGCCAAATTCGGCTGGCTACCACCCACCTGTGGATATCGCCGCATAGCCGAAGGCAATGAACTGCCTCCCTGGCACCACCTGATCTGCGGCGACCCGGACGCCGTTCACGGCGCAGGCATTTCCCAGGCTGGCCGCATGAAAGCCGAAGACGCCGTCCCGGAAGATGACTGGGAAGAGCACATCATCTTCAGAGTCGGCTAGGCCCGGCTAGGCCCGGCGAGCCGGGAGCGGCAAGCCACAAGCCACAAGCTGCAAGCTACAAGCTACAAGCTGCAAGCTACAAGCTGCAAGCCACAAGCTACAAGCTAAAGCCGGAGCCAACCCAGATCCGAAACCGGCTTTCACTCAGACTGCTTCCAGCTTCCAGCCAAAAAGCCCACCTCGAAGCTCCAACCCCCAACCAACTCGGACAACTTGCCGCTTGAAGCTTGAGGCTTGCAGCTTGCAACTGCCTCACTGGCTGATTTGCAACTCACGTAGCTTGGTATACAGATACCGCACCTGATCGTATTCAAAGGGGCTGTCGAGGGCGCCGTAGCGGAATTCATTCTGATAGCGCAAATCCACAGCTTGAAGAGCCCAGAGCGAAGGATTGTTGTTTTTCACTTCACGGTTGTTGAGAAATTCCACGTAGTCTTCAAACGTCCAGTCCACTGCCTGTCCAGTAGCATCGCGCAGGGAGGAGGGCCCGAGGAACGGTAGAACCAGATAGGGTCCTGGTGGCACCTTGTAGTATCCCAGTGTCTGACCAAAGTCCTCCTTCTGTTGTGGCAGCCCCATTTTCTTTGCCACATCAAACAGGCCCAGAACACCCAGTGTGCTGTTGAACAGCAGGCGGGCTGTTGTGCGCATGCTCTTGCGCACCTTGCCCTGTAAAAGACTGTTGCCCAGATTGGGAACATCTCCCAAATTATTGAAAACGTTGGAAACACCCGTCCGAACAAAGCTGGGTGTAGCCCACTCATAGGTATTCACCACAGGCAGATAGACCAGGTCGTCAAAGCGCGCGTTGAACCTGTAGATACGGCGGTTGAATCCCTCAATCGGATCCTGGACATTCAACGCACGAAGGCTGGAACGCTCAAACTGATAACCCTTACCCTCGTGAATAACAATGCCTTCAAGCGGATCGGTATATTCGGGTACGTTTTGTTGAGCGTGCAGGCTACCCGCCGCACACATGCAAACAAGGCTGATTGCAATCCGGCTCATGGTTTGGCTCCTTCGAGAAAACTCAACATGCGTGCAGTCACCTCCTGGTGTTGCAAGTTTCCGCCGTGGCCACCCCGTGGGAAGAGGTACGCACGCTCTCCAAAGGTGTCGGCGAGGTAGCGATAGTCTTCCCGGGTCAGAATGAAGTCATCAGCATTGGTAATCACCGCCATGCGCGTGTTTCCGGAAATATGATCATCAATGCTTTGCAGGCTGGTTTCAAAAGCCATGTCTTCAATGGTCTTCTCGGCATTGCGGCTTTGCCAGTCAGGCCACAGTTGGTTACGCACATAACAGCTGAAATCACAGAACAGGGCTCGGCGCAGGTAGGGAGTAAGCGAAGTGCTGACTGTAATACGCTGGTTAGTAGGAGCGTATCGTCCTTTGTCGTTGATCAGGTCGGCCATGAAATTGAGATCCGCCGCAGCAAAGCGAAAGACGGCGCCGACCAGCATGGCCATTTCCGCATCGGACAGCGCCTCTTCAGAGGTCTGAATGCCTTCAAATACGGTGCTCTCGATATCACTATCACCGCGCTGCGCAAAATAACGCGAGAGCTTGTCGAAAATGTGTTCGTAGAAACTTTCGGTACTGTCTACACCCGGCACGTTGGTGTGGGATAGCGCATCCAGGCGCCTGATCGAGTCGTACAGATTCACGGGCGGATTGAGCATCAGTACTCGGGTAAAGTCGAATTGACCCAGGTGTTCATCAAGTTCGCTGACGAAGGCCGCGTTCATTGCTCCCAAGCTGAACCCCACCATCCTGAACTCTGTTGCCTCCAGCCCGGTTTTGTTGCGTGCATGCTCCAGGGCTACAGACATTGCCGTGTGCAGATCGCGCGCATCCCTCTGGCCCAGGCCTGGCAGGCCGCTGGTGGAAGCCGAAGCAATGAAGTCGAAGTTGGTCGGTGAAGACATGACAATCACGTGCATACCGGCCTGCCAATACAGCGCTTTCAGGTAGTCCAGACGCGCGCTGTCATAACCCGAGCCGCTACCGGCCAGAAGAAAGACCAGGGGTGCAGGCTCGTCATGCCAGGCAACGCGAAAGCCCATTTTACTGTAGAACTCAAAAGCAGGTGGGAGTGTGCGGTCCGGTATCACCCTGACCCGCAGGTCTTCCTGCTGAATATCTGGTTCACTAGGTACTGTGGCACGCAGAGGCTCTGGCGTTCCTCCGATAGTAGATAGAAAGGCGTTGATGTCCGGATAGCTGAAATCGTCGGCGCTTACCGCTGGTGCACCAAGCGTAACAGTGGCGAAGAAAAGGGAGAGAAGGAGTCTGGGCATCGAGCTATTCCGTGGCGGGTTCACAAGTAGTACCCAAAATACGGCAATTAGTTCCTCAACGCCCTTAAAATTGCGTAATTCAGGTTATTTCAGGCACGAATGACTGAGCGAAACCGACCAGCAAAATTGACACCACCGCGCTGCTCTATCCGCTTCCAGATCTTTTCATGAAAGTGAAAGGCGACCGTATTGACTGCCGGCTCCACGAGAGCAACCGCACCCCCGATCAGCAAGCTGCCGGTCATTGCGTATACAACGGCAAAGGCAATGAAAAAATGCATAATCGCGAAGGTTGTTGTCTTGATCATGATATACCCCAAATCCTGTTAATGGGAATCATTCCCGTATGAACAGAGAGTATACGAATCACTGAAGCTGTCAAAACAGAATTATACGATGGGTTTGATTATGTTTATCTATAAGGGTCAGCGGTGTGATAGATATTTATATCTGATCACGCCGCCGCTGTCGAAGTCGCTAGCGCAACTGCTCGGCAGAATTACTCCTCGAAATCAAAGTCCAGTAACTGCTTTTGCAAGCGGCGCTCTTCAAGGTAGTTATCTATCAGTCGGCGCTTGGTCAGACTGTTCTTGGAATTGCTTGAAGAATCCGTATCAGGCGTATCGTCCTCTTCCACGAAATCGTCGTCGTCCAGCTCTATCTCGGTTTTTGCTTTGGCCATGACTCAACTCCACAGTGACGTTGCCATTTGCGCACCTTATAGCGGCTGATCGAGCCAAGCGGAAATAGATTTTTTCAATCATGAGTACAGCTGAGGGCGAAGGTTTTGCTACTAGGAGGTTTTGTGCTTGTATTCGCACAGATCTTCAATGCGACAACTCCCGCACTGTGGCGTGCGCGCCTTGCAGACGTAGCGTCCGTGGAGGATCAACCAATGGTGGGCATCTACCAGAAAATCCTTAGGTACATGTTTCATCAGTCCGTCTTCAACCTCGCGAACGTTCTTCCCCTTGGCGATGCCCGTACGATTACTGACGCGGAAAATATGCGTATCCACGGCCATGGCCGAATGACCAAAAGCTGTGTTGAGGACGACGTTTGCGGTCTTGCGACCCACGCCGGGGAGAGCCTCCAGGGCCTCGCGGTTATCGGGCACCTGGCTGTCATGGTTTTCCATGAGCAGGCGGCAGGTTTCAATCACATTGCGTGCCTTGCTATTGAACAGCCCGATGGTCTTGATGTATTCCGAGAGGCCTGCCACACCAAGACTGAAAATGGCCTCGGGTGTATTGGCCACCGGGTAGAGTCTGGCAGTGGCCTTGTTCACGCCTACATCGGTAGCCTGTGCAGACAATATGACGGCAATCAATAGCTCGAAGGGGGTGCTGTAGTGCAGCTCGGTAGTCGGGGTCGGATTGTCCTCGCGCAACCGCTGAAAGATTTCCAGGCGTTTTTGCTTGTTCATATCCTGCTCAGTTCACCGTGCCAGTTACGCGCACCCGCTTGCCGCCCGCAGCGGGCTTTGCCGCCCTTGCCGCAGCCCGCTCCTTCACAATGCCGTCAATCACGTTCTTGAGGGCAATCAACAGACCCATGAACAGGAAAGCACCGGGCGGCAGGATCACGAAAAGCACATCCTTGTAGTTGGGGAACACAACAATCCGCCAGTCAGCTGCAATGGGTCCCAACAGCAGGTCCATACCGGCAAAGAGAGTGCCATAGCCCACCAGCTCTCGCAGCATGCCCAGGACCAGCAGCACCAGGGCGAACCCCAGGCCCATCATGAAACCGTCCACAACCGAGGGCAGGATCGGATGCTTGGAGGCATAGGCATCGGCCCGGCCCAGAATCGCGCAGTTGGTGACGATCAACGGAATGAAGATGCCCAGGATCAGGAACAGTTCGTAGGTATACGCCTGCATCAGCAATTCGATACAGGTGGTCAGCGCGGCAATTATCATCACAAAGGCAGGCAGCCGGACGGCATCGGTCACAGCGCTGCGTATGATCGACACCGCCAGGTTGGAACCGACAAGAACCAGAATGGTGGCGATACCCAGCCCGAGGCCATTCACTGCCGTGCTGCTAACGCCCAGCAGGGGGCAGAGCCCCAGCAGCTGCACCAGCCCCGGATTGTTATGCCAAAGCCCTTGAGCGGTAATCTGGGAGAGTTTGGTGCTAGCCATTGGCAGGCTCCTGTTCGGTTGTTTCCAGCAGCGTGGCGCGATGTTCTTCGAAGTAATGCAATGCGCGATAAACTGCCTGGACTACGGCCCTGGGTGTGATTGTTGCTCCGACAAACTGGTCGAATGCACCGTCGTCCTTGCGTACGCCCCAGTTTTCAGGGGCGGGCATGGTCAGGCTTGTGCCGTTGAATTCCAGTATCCAGTCGCTCTTGGCCAGCTCCACCTTATCACCCAGGCCGGGTGTCTCACGGTGACTGGTCACGCGTACGCCTGCGATTTCGCCGTCGGCACGAATACCCACCAACAGATCGATACGCCCACTGTAGCCATCGGGCGCTACCGCCGGCAGGATTACAGCTACTACTTCGCCGTCTACACGGCCACGGTAGGCTTCGCTCGGAGCTGGCAGGCTCAGAAATGCCTTGTCGCTGACGACAAATGTGTCATCCAGCAAGTCGTTGTCATGCTGCTCCTCGGGAAGGATTTGCGTTAGGGCGCTCATCTGGATGCGGCGCTTTTCTTCGGCAATACGTTCTGCTGTGCCTTGCTGGGTAACGGCGATCAACCCCACGGTAAACATCGCAAATACCCCGAGGATGATGCTGTTGCGAACAACCGAGCTGCCAGCGGTAAGCGGATTTTGCATGGTCAGTCCACCTTGCCCATGCCGCGCTCAGCCTTGCGATGGCCGTATGTGCGCGGAGTGGTGTAATAGTCGATGGTGGGCGCGGCCAGGTTCATCAGCAGCACAGCGAAGGCAACTGCGTCCGGGTAGCCGCCCCAGGCGCGGATGATATACACCAGCACGCCAACACCCATACCGAATACCAGTCGTCCCAGCTTGCTGGTTGCCCCGGATACTGGATCGGTGACAATGAAAAATGCCCCCAGCATGGCGGCGCCGCTGAACAGGTGGAACAGTGGCGACCCGTTGGAGCCGGAACCCGATCCACCCCAGAACAACAGACTCATGACAAATAGCGCGCCGAGCATGCCAACGGGTGCGTGCCAGGTGAATATTTTTTTGTAAATCAGCAATAAGCCGCCGGCCAGGTAGGCAAGATTGACCCACTCCCAGACATTGCCCCCGAAGGCGCCGAAAACAGGCTGCTGCGATGCAAGCTCTGCCATGGTCAGGCTGTCGTTGTTTTTCAGAACGTCCAGCGGTGTAGCTGCCGTCCAGCCATCGATCGCTTGAACGCCAATTGAGAAAACACGCTGCAGAGACTCAAGTAACCCCAGGGTGGCCTGCACGTCCGGCAATGCTTCACCTACGCCACGCCAGGCTGGCCAGGTGGTCATCTCCACTGGAAAGGAGATGAGCACTACTGCGTATCCGAGCATGGCCGGATTGAATGGGTTCTGCCCCAGGCCGCCATATAGCTGTTTGCCAAACACAATCGCAAAGCTGGTAGCAATCAGCACCAACCACCAGGGTGACAGGGGTGGCAAAGCCAAGGCCAGGAGCCAGGCGGTAACCAGCGCGCTGCCGTCACTGATAAAGAAGTTGATCGGACGCTTGCGTATTCGCAGGATCAGCACTTCGGCACCCAAAGCAAAAGCGCTTGCCAGCACTATGTTGATCAATGTGCCCCAGCCAAAGAACCAGGTCATTGCCAGCACACCGGGAAGCGTCGCAGCCAGAACCCAGAGCATGATGGTCTGCGTGCGATTGTTGCCCTTGGCGTGGGGCGAGGTCATACGCACCAGAGCCATCAGTCGGTCTCCTTGCTGGCCATGTGATCGGCGAAGGCCTTGGCAGCGCTATCCAGCGCTTTTCTGGCCTCGGTCAGTTCGGCTTCCAGTTGCTGGTTATCAGGCCCATCTTGCAGGGCTCGCTCCGCTTTCCTGAACGCAGCTTTGGCCATCGCCATGTCAGTTTTCAGTTGTCGCGTGGTGTCGTCTATCGGTTTCTTGTCGACTCGCTCACGGGCAGGCGGTGGGACTGTGCTGTTGGCCTCGGACTGTTCGACCTTTTGCAAGGCGTCGTTCAGTTTTGACCTGGCGCCTTCCACCCCAGCTTGCAGCGATGGGTCGCTGGGGTTCTCTGCCAGTGACCGCTCCGCCTTCTTCAGCTCTGCCTTTGCCATCGCGGCATCCAGCTTGGCCTTCTTTATGTTCTCGTCTACCGGTTTCTTCGGCGTATCGACCTGGGGTAGGCGTGCCTCTGCGGTTGCCACCTGTTCACGCAGGGCATGGATTTCCTTTTGCTGCTCCTCGGTTGGCGACTCACCAGCGGCGCGCTCTGCTTTCTTGAGGGAAGCGCGGATCATGGCCGCCTCGATCTTCAGCCGCTTGGCTTCGTCATCCGCCCCGGAGGAGGGAGGCGGGGCCGTCTTGACCGATGTCTCACCGAGTGCCTCATCATAGGCACGTTGAGTTTGCTCGCAGGCGTTTTCCAGCTCGGGTATCTGGGCTTTGAGTTCGTCACTGTCGGGATTGCTCGCCAACTGCTTGCGGGCCTTTTTAAGCGCCATCTGGGCGGTAGCAGCGGCGATCTTCAATTGCTTCTGATCTGCAGTGAGCCCGGTGGGCTTGTTGGCTTCCAAACGGGCAACATCGGGTTGTTCTTCGCCGGACACACTGGCTGCGTTCACCGCCTGTTGTTCCTTGGCCGCCTTCATCCGCGCTGCCTTCTCGGCACGCGCCTGGCGTTCCAGCTCCTTTTGCTCCGCTTCACGTTCCAGACGCTGCAGGCGATGCTCGAAGCGTTGTTTGGAATGGTCTGCCTTGTGCTGCTGTAGATCCAGCGCGCGAATTTCCGCCTTGGATGCACGGTAGTACTGCACTAGTGGAATGCTGCTGGGGCAAACGTAGGAGCAGGCCCCGCACTCGATGCAGTCAAACAGGTTGAGTCTTTTGAGCTGGTCGTAGTCCTTACCCATCGCAAACCAGTGCAACTGTTGGGGTAGCAGAGCGGCGGGGCAGACTTCCGAGCATAAGCCGCAGCGAATGCAGGGCTGTGCTGCGGGGGGCGGCGGCAGTTCATCGCGGGTACCGGCGAGCAGGCAGTTACTTGTCTTGATCACCGGGGCGTCAAGGCTCTGGAGGGTAAATCCCATCATCGGCCCGCCCATGACCAGGCGATAAAGCTTGTCTGGCTGCACACCTGCAAACTCCAGCAGATCACGGATCGGCGTGCCAATCAGAGCCAGTACATTGGTCGGACGGCTCAGGGCTGCGCCTGTCAGGGTAGTCACCCGGCTGATCAGCGGCTGACCGAGAATAACCGCATCATGGATCGCGATCATGGTGCCGATGTTCTGGCACACCATGCCGATATCGGCCGGCAGTCCCCCGCTGGGTACTTCCTTGCCGGTCAGGATCTGAATCAGCTGCTTCTCGCCGCCCGAGGGGTATTTTGTCGGGAAGGACACCACCTGCATGGCCTTATCGCCCACGGCTCGGCGCATGGCCTCGAGGGCTTCGGGTTTGTTGTCCTCAATACCGATTAGGACTTCGTCCGGTTTGAGGATGTGCATAAGGATCTCGATACCGGAGACCACTTCCGGCGCCCGGTAACGCATCGCTGTATCGTCAGCGGTAATGTATGGCTCGCATTCGGTACCGTTGATGATCAGGGTGTGGATTTT
Organism: Halopseudomonas salina; assembly: GCF_008641105.1. Next base: position 11,356 of record NZ_VTTI01000003.1, on the reverse strand, counting down.
CTGCTCCGGCCGAGCCTTGAGCTTTACGGACGTCGGAAAACCAGCGCCGCCCATACCACTGATACCCGCGGTGCGGATAATTTCAAGCAGAGAAGGCGCTTCGAGTTGGCGATAGTCAACAATGGGCTGCAAGGTCGTCCATTGGTCTCTGCCATCGCTTTCCAGGGTTATAGCCCATTCTTCCAGCCCTGAAGCGTGGGGGAAGGCTGCCGGACCGATTGCGGTGACCGTGCCTGAGGTTGGGGCATGCAGAGCTGAACTCACCATACCGCTGGCTTCGGCCAGCATCTGGCCCTTGAGCACAGAGTCGCCCACCGCCACTACGGGCTCTGAGCGCGCGCCAATGTGCTGCAGTAGCGGCAAAATCAGACGCTTGGGCAGTGGTGGCGTCTCCAGGCCGCGCTGCACGGACTGGTGTTTGTTTTCCTCGGGGTGAATGCCGCCGTGGATATCCCAGATACGAATCGGCTGTTCCATCAGAGGGCTCCCCGGTCAGTAGCAATCAAGCCTTGCGGCGGCAGGGGGTAGTCCCATTTCCAGTTCTGCGTGGTAGTGGGTAGTGGCACCATATCGATGCAGTCAACCGGACAGGGCTCAACACACAGATCGCAACCGGTGCACTCGTCGACTATAACGGTATGCATCTGCTTGGCCGCCCCCAGGATCGCATCCACCGGGCAGGCCTGAATGCACTTGGTGCAGCCAATGCACTCGGCTTCGCGAATATAGGCAACGGTACGCGGCTTTTCTTCGCCGTGTTCAGCGTCCAGAGGCAGCACTTCCACATCCAGCAGATCAGCCAGGGCCTGGATCGTTGATTCGCCGCCTGGCGGACACTTGTTTATCGGCTCGCCGCCATTGGCGATGCCTTCAGCGTACGGCTTGCAGCCAGGGTGACCACACTGACCACACTGCGTCTGCGGCAGCAGGGCGTTGATCTGGTCAACAATGGGGTCGCCTTCGACCCGAAAACGGATGGCCGCGTAACCGAGTATCGCGCCAAAGATCAACGCCAGTATGAGCAGGACCAGGATTGCAGTTATGACGACAGACATGCCTACAACCTTATCAAGCCGGTGAAGCCCATGAACGCCAGGGACATCAGCCCGGCAGTGATCATACCGATGGCTGCGCCGCGGAACGGGGCGGGCACATCGGCAATGGCGATGCGTTCACGCAGGCCGGCAAACAGAATCAGGATCAAGGAGAAGCCCAGCGCTGCGCCCAGCCCGTATACCGCAGACTTCATGAAGGTCTGCTCGGCACGGTTGGTGTTCAGCAGCGCCACACCCAGCACCGCGCAGTTGGTGGTGATCAGTGGCAGGAAAATGCCCAGTACGCGATACAGCAGCGGGCTGGTCTTGTGTACGACCATCTCGGTGAACTGCACGACCACGGCGATCACCAGGATGAACGAAATGGTGCGCAGAAATTCCAGCTCGAAGGGCACCAGAATGTACTGGAAGGTCAGGTAGCTGAGGATCGACGCCAGCGTCAGCACAAAAGTCGTCGCCATCGACATGCCAATGGCCGTCTCCAGCTTGCTTGATACGCCCATGAAAGGGCACAGCCCGAGAAACTGTACGAGTACGAAATTGTTGACCAGTATGGTACTGACCAGGATGAGGGCAAATTCCGTCATTTTACCTAACCATAGTGTGATCGCTGGGAAACGCTGGTCTTACTTTACCCGCTGGCCTGGCTTGGCGCCCGCATCGGGGCTGAGCAGGTAAATCTCTTCGCCACCGGGACCTGCGGCAAGCACCATACCCTCGGACACGCCAAATTTCATCTTGCGCGCAGCCAGGTTGGCTACATACAGCGTCAGCCTGCCTTCCAGCTTGCCCGGATCCGGGTAAGCGCTCTTGATTCCGGAGAACACATTGCGCTTGGCGTCACCAATATCCAAGGTCAGACGCAGCAACTTGTCTGCGCCCTCGACGAACTCGGCTTTTTCGATCAATGCCACGCGCAGATCCACTGCCGCAAAGGTGTTGAAATCGATCTCCTCGGCAATCGGTTCCTTTGTCAGCTCACCATTGCCCGCAGCAGCGGGGGCGCTTTCACTGGCGGCGGCTTCCAGATCTTCCTTGGAGGCTTCGACCATGGCTTCAATCTTGGCTGGCTCGATACGAGTCAGCAGTGGGCGGAACGCGTTGAGCTGGTGATCGGCCAGCAGTGTCTCGTGGCTGCTCCAGGTCAATTCCGGCACATTCAGGAAAGCTTCGGCATCAGCTGCAAGCTTCGGCAGTACCGGCTTGAGAAAGATCACCAACTGGCGGAACAGGTTGATACCCAGGGAGCAGATGGCTTGTACTTCGTCCTGCTTGCCTTCCACCTTGTTCAGGGACCAGGGCGCCTTGTCGGCGATCCAGGCGTTGGCTCTGTCCGCCAGGCCCATGATTTCGCGCATAGCCCTGGAAAAGTCACGCTTTTCGTAGGCCTCGGCAATGCTCGGCGCAGCCGCAGCAAAGGCTTCAGTCAGCTCTGGTGCGGGGTTGGCCGCAACCATGACACCGCCATTGCCCTTGTGAATAAAGCCGGCGCAGCGGCTGGCAATGTTCACAACCTTACCAACCAGATCCGAATTCACTTTCTGTACAAAGTCATCCAGGCTCAAGTCCATGTCTTCCACGCCGCGGCTCAGCTTGGCCGCGTAGTAGTAGCGCAGGTATTCCGGGGACAGATGGTCCAGATAGGTGCGCGCCTTGATAAAGGTGCCGCGGGACTTGGACATCTTCTGTCCGTTCACCGTCAGATACCCGTGCACATTCACCGCGGTTGGCTTGCGAAAGCCTGCACCCTCGAGCATGGCCGGCCAGAACAGCGTATGGAAGTTGATGATGTCCTTGCCGATGAAGTGATACAGCTCGGCCTCGGAATCGGCAGCCCAGAAGGCATCAAAGCTCAGCTCCGGATGCCGCTCGCACAGATTCTTGAAACTGGCCATGTAGCCAATAGGCGCATCCAGCCATACATAGAAGTACTTGCCCGGCTCACCGGGAATCTCGAAGCCGAAGTAGGGGGCATCACGACTGATGTCCCACTCGTGCAGCCCGGAGTCCAGCCACTCGGCAATCTTGTTCGCGACTGCATCTTGCAGAGTGCCGCTGCGCGTCCACTCCTTGAGCATGTCACTGAAGTCCTGCAGACGGAAAAAGAAATGCTTGGAATCCTTCAATACCGGCGTCGCGCCGGAGATCGCCGAGCGCGGGTTCTTCAGCTCGGTCGGTTCATAGGTCGCGCCGCACTTCTCGCAGTTGTCACCGTACTGGTCTTCTGCCGCACATTTGGGGCAGGTGCCCTTGATGAAGCGGTCGGCAAGAAACATCTCCTTCTCGGGATCAAAATACTGGGTCACCGAGCGCGTGCTGATATGGCCAGCTTCTTTCAGGCGCGCATAGATTAGCTCGGAGAAGTATTTGTTCTCCTCCGAATGTGTGGAGTGGTAGTTGTCAAAGTTGACCAGAAAATCGGCGAAATCCGCTGTGTGTTCGGCTTTTACGTTGTCAATCAACTGCTCGGAGGTAATGCCTTCCTTCTCTGCCCGCAACATGATCGCCGAACCATGGGCATCGTCGGCACACACGTAAATGCACCGATTACCGCGCAGCTTCTGAAAGCGCACCCAGATGTCAGTCTGGATGTATTCAAGCATGTGCCCCAAATGGATCGAGCCATTGGCATAGGGCAGGGCGCTGGTGACGAGGATCTGGCGAGGTGTCGTGAGGCTGGGCATGGACATTCGGCTTCTGTTGAGGACGGATGAAAAAGGGGTGAATGATAGCAGAGTAGGTGGGGTGGGGGTATCACAGCAGCCCGGCAGAGTTCCTGATGAGTCTCCATGAAATAACCCACCTATTTACTCGGATAGCGCGTATAACTGATTCGGTAAGCGAATATTGCGCCAGACTCCCATCCCGACGCCATCTCCCAATCCTGAATTTTACTGATAACAATCAGGGATTGAGCGCGTCTGTTTCAGATTCGAGTTTCCTCATCACCGAAAGCGGTTGCCGATTATCGGGCAGCCAGCATTCGACCATAGGTAATCTCCATGAAAAAATCTCTTCCTATCGCCAGGTTACTGGCGGTCAGCGCTATCGTGCTCTCAGGTCTTGCTCTGGCAGGCTGTCTGGGTGGCGGCGGTGGCAGCAGCTCTGATGTTGCAGCCCCGACCACGCCAGCCCTGGTGCAAATCGCGGACTCCGACCTGATCCAGGCAGTCCGCCCGATCAGCGGCAGCACCAGCGTCGACAGCAACAAGAATCTGGCTGTTACCTTCAACCAGGATATGGACGGCAGCACGATCAACAGCACCTCATTCCTGTTGCAAGGCGAAAGCGGTCCAGCGGTCATCGGTGCGGTCTCATATGATGCGCCCACACGCACTGCTATCTTCAACCCGGACAGTGGTCTGACAGATGACACTCTGTATACAGCTACTCTGACTACCGACGTCGAAGATGCTCTAGGCGTCGCCTTGGAAGAAGATCTCAGCTGGCAGTTCACTACGGGCAGCACGGCAGATGCAGTTGCACCTACGGTCAGCTTCAGTACTGCTGATGGCGCAACGGATGTGCCGGTCAATCGGGATATCACCGCTGTGTTTTCCGAGAGCGTAGATCCCACCACGGTAACTGCTGACAGCTTTACGCTGGAAACAGCAGGCGTGTTGGTTTCAGGTACGGTGAGCTATACCGGTAGCACTGCGGTTTTCAATCCGACCGCAGCCCTGTTGCCTGGTACCCTGTACACCGCGACCCTGACCACCGCGATAACTGACCTGGCCAATCCGGCCAATGCTTTGGCAGCAAACCAGAGTGTGGATTTCACCACAGCTGTCGCGCAGGCGCTTGCTCAAGGCCCGGATCCGGTCCCATTGGGTACTGCCGGCAACTTCGTGATTCTGTCCAAGACCGGTATCACTACAACCGGCGTCACCGCTATCACGGGTGATATCGGCGTAAGTCCGATCGACGAAGCTGCAATCACTGGCTTCGCGCAGACACGTGACTCGTCCAACACCTTCTCCGAATCTGGACTGGTAACGGGCAAGATCTACGCCGCCAACATGGCTTCACCCACACCGACCAACCTGACCACTGCGATCAGCGATATGGAGCTGGCCTTCAATAACGCGGCAGGGCGCAGCAACCCAACGGCCACTGAAGTGGGTGCCGGTGATATCAGCAATGAGATCTTCGCTCCCGGTTTGTACAAGTGGGGCACCGAAGTAAGTGCATCAGCTGATTTCACCTTTGATGGCGGCGCCAACGATGTGTGGATCATGCAGATTTCACAGGATCTTCTGCTGGGTACTGGCGTAGCCGTGCAACTGACAGGCGGCGCCCGGGCTGAAAACATCTTCTGGCAGGTGTCTGGTCAAGCGACACTGCGCACAGGCGCAACACTCAAAGGTATTTTGCTGAGCAAGACCCAGATCGTGATGGAAACGGGTGCTACCTTTAACGGTCGTGCACTTGCACAGACTCTGGTAACACTGGATGCGGTAACGGCTACTCAGCCCTGAGCCTGGTAGTCATAAATGAAAAAAGGACCCCTCGGGGTCCTTTTTTATTGCTCTGGCTCAATACAAACACCAACAGAACAGACTGAAGCACACCGGATTTTACTCCAGCTCCGGGTCAATCTCGCCGGGTCTTAATTGAAGTTGAATGCCGAGCAAAAACTTGCGCAGGATCTGATCCTGGCATTCACGATAATTCTTATTGCCGGGCTTGCGAAAAAAAGCACTTAATTCGTGCTTGCTTAAACGAAAGTCGGCTAGCTCCAATACATGCAGAACGTCTTCAGCCTGTAAATTGAGCGCAATCCGCAGCTTTTGCAAAACCATATTATTGTTAAGCCGCTCTTCCAGGGGTGGTTGCACTCCATCACGCTTGCCACGCTTGAAGATAATCAGGCCATTCAGAAAAGCGACCATGCTGCGGTCGTTGAGCTTGAGGAAACCATCGTCATCCTCTCTCTTCAACCAGCCAGCTACTTGCTCTAGCGTTACGTCAGTATCTGCCAAGGCACATATGTCGATTACGGCACTGTCTTTCAAATCAAACGTATAACGTAAGCGGCGCAAAATATCATTGTTGGTCAAAATGCATTCCCTGGTCTTGGATAAGCCTACGTTTACAGAAGGTAGCTTGGGGCTTGGATTGTACTGATATAAGACGTTATTGCTCGGTGGATGCGGAGGCCAGAAACAGCACAACACTCAGCTGTAAAAGGCTTCAACCTTGCCCTTCAATGTGATCAGCAACGGCTGACCGCGACGATCCAGCGCCTTGGGAGAAGGGGATTTTATCCAGCCTTCACTGATGCAATACTCCTCCACATTGGTGCGTTCTTTGCCGTTCAGCTTGATACCAACATTATGTTCGAAAATGGCTTCCACATAATGCGGGCTGCGTGGATTGGTCGACAATCTATCGGGTAAGGGAGGTAGCGAATCAGTATCGGTCATGCGAAGGTCCTGCGCTGGAATTGGGTCAAACATCTTAGACAGTAAGGAACGAGCACTCAAGCACCCCAACCAGGTTTTCAGCGCCGCAAATCCGGGCAGTCGGCAATTTGGCGGCAACATCCATAGCGCCCAGGGATTTTGCGCTACAATGCGCGGATCTAGCCAAATCGGGTGCTCTATGAAAGTGTGTGGCGTTGAAATCAACAGTAATGATGTGAATCTATGTTTGTTGTCCCTGTCTGACGACATCTTTGAGCTGCCGGATTTCCGCTCCAGGCGGCTGACGTTGACAGACATCAACAGCACACGCGAGCTGCGCTATTTTCAGCAGACCTTTGCCAAGCTGATGCAGGATTACCAGGTGGATAGGGTGGTTATTCGCCAGCGACCGATGAAAGGTAAATTTGCCGGCGGTGCGGTTGGTTTCAAGCTGGAAGCGGCAATCGAACTGATCAGCGACCTGGACGTGATAATCCTGTCCACGACCGACATCAAGGAATCACTGAAGCGCAACCCGATACAGATTGACTACGCCGAAACCGACCTCAAGGTCTACCAGGAGGTTGCTTTCAATACGGCCTATGCGTATCTGATGAAAGACAAATACGCCGCCTAGGCAGCCTGAGAGCGCCAACCCCGCAGAAGATCAGACGCTGAACTGAAACCCGCTATTTGGCTTTTTGCGGAACATATGCTGCCTCGAACTGGGGCAGGTCGTCGTTGATGGACCACCAATTGGCTTTTGACCCAGTATAGAAATGAGCCGCAGGCCTTGCTGCCAACGGCTCATTGATGAGCCCCGCTCGGATGCGAAGCACACCAGGCAGAGTGTCTTTTTTGCTGTAGATCGGCGACCCGCATTTACCGCAAAAAACCCTCTGTTTACCCGGCGACGCCTCGAAAGATCGAAGCAATTCAGCTCCGCCGTCCAACAGGAAAGTGGTTTCCTTCACAGGTGTATTTGTAGCGAAGGCTGTGCCTTGTGCTTTGCGGCATTGGGAACAATGGCACACCTGAATGGGCTCCAGCTCCCCTTGAATCCGGAAGTGAACCCCACCGCACAAGCAATTGCCTGTATACACGCGCATCTCCTGTTCTGGACTAACGCCCGCCATCACCGGTGACAGAACCGCAGCGAAGCGGAGGTTTTGGCATACGGTGCATGGCTTGGTTATGCAGCATGTAGGGGCTTGATCCGATCCACTTCTTCTTTGATCGTCTGAGCCGCCGTCCAAAGATCAACAGAACGCTGCGCATTCAGCCAGAACTCTGGTGAATTACCAAACAAACGGGCAAGCCGAAGCGCCATTTCAGGACTGACAGCACGGCGTTCGCGCAGTAATTCATTAATTGACTGGCGAGAAACACCCAGAGATTCAGCCAACCCGGCAACGGATAGCCCATAGTCCGGAAGGAAATCCTCCCTCAGCATCTCGCCAGGATGAGTTGGCTTGCGCTGCATGCCGGCAGTATTAAGAATAGCCATAGTCATCACCTCACTCAGTGGTAGTCACACACTTCGACTTCATACGCATCGCCATCTTCAAAACGGAAACATATCCGGTTAGGGTTTTAAAGAGAAACTCTGCGCTATGAAAATAGTTAAACTCATTTCCGAGCTTTTGGCATGCGTGAACTAATGAGCCTGAGGAAAATAGCTCGCGATGAAATTCTGGAACTCTGTCTTCAATACGCCCGATTTTAATTTCTTGCTCGGGTGCTATTAGGCACAAAAATGGAGCTACTTTCTCAAAGCTAATTGGCAGGATTGCATGAAGGCCATGGCACGCCGTCATTAGAATAACCAGCTCGTTATTAAGCTTGATGTTTAAAATCCTAAGGCTATCAATGACCGATTCCCAGTCAATAAGCTCTCCAGTTATACCAATATCTAAACCGCGCTCTTGGGATCCGTGCATGTCAAAGTGGATAATTGGCCTAAGCCCTTTATCAATTCCGTAAATTATTTCCTCTAGTAGCTGAAAGTAACCGTCGCCGCTATTTATCCGTGCGTGCGAAAAATTAAAGTCACCTCCATCAGCGTCCGCCGAGGATTACGAAACACTTCTGCCTTGGCGTTGCGGGCAAGTACCCACTTACTGATCTAAAGCGATCCACGCAGATGGGGTTTATGGATCGCTTACTTTTTACGACGCTTGTTGGAAAACTCACTATCTGCAAAAGTAAGTTGATGGCTCATGATGGGTTCTTTCTGAGTTATCATTTGTGGCAGATTATTTCATATTAGGGACTTATTCGCATGTTCCCTAGGTAAAAATCTGCCATAGGTTCAATGGTTTACAAGGTAAAGAGCTTTCGTCATTGCCGTCCCCATTCCTTTCCACCCATTTCTACCAACCGAGACGCGGCTCGTCGAAAGGAAAAGACGAGATCATTGGCGGCCGATAATTGTGCCAGTGACACGCCACTTCGACCCGTCGCCGACCACTCAAATTGGTCACCCTCTTTGGTGCGAATCATGGTCGTCGCAAAGGAACTCGAGTTCCCCCCCTTCTCACTGACAAACAACTCTTCATTTCCATCACTGCTTTCAACTTGCACTTCAAACTCGACAAATAATTCATCGAGCGGGACTTTTGCCGCTAGCACCAAGCGGGTGCGAGATTCATAACACACGTCAATGAGGGTCACGAATCGTCGCGCTTCGTCGAGGTGATTGGCGTCTAATTGCGGCACCTGGTCCATGATGAGGACCTGAAATCGGTCGCAGAGGGAAATATAATCGGCCGCGCCGAGTGGTTGGTAGCATAACTCGGAAAAGTCAAACCAGGCGCACCGGTCATTCAATCGGGCGACCTGGATGGTGCGACCGAAGGGTACGCGAATGGCCTCGGCCTCAGTTCCGGATGCAGTGCCACCAAATATTTCTTTCAACTGCGCCTGCATGTTGTTATCACTATTATTAACGCCGTGAACATCCTTGTTTGACCAAAAATAGGATTGACCATCAGCTCGAGTTTCGAGTCGATAATCCTTGGCGGAATCCTCCATGGAGATAATGTCGAACGTGTGTTTTAACATGTCTATGAATGGCAAAAAGAGGGATCGGTTAATGCCTCCCTCATACAAGGCATCGGGGGAGCGATTCGAGGTGGCCACCACCACGACATTCCAATCCAATAATAATAAAAAAAGTCGTTTCAAAATCATGGCATCGGCAACGTCTGTTACTTGAAATTCATCGAAACAGAGGAGTTGGGCTTCCTGTGCCAATTGCTGCGCAATGATGGGTATCGCATCATCTCGTGGGTGCTTCTGTTTGTAGACAAAGATTCGATGATGGACGTCTAGCATGAATTCATGAAAGTGGACGCGGCGTTTGGTAATTTTTACGTGTTTGAAGCTGTGGCTGTCATTATTACAGCAAGAATCATCAGGAACATTAACCGACGCGTAAAAGAGATCCATTAGAAAGCTCTTGCCGACCCCGACCGGTCCATGAATGTACATGCCTCGCGGTGGTGGACCAAAAGACCACAAATGGAATTTCTTTCGAAGAAAGGACTGAGCGGATGCCAAGGATCGCGTCAGTAACAGTAACAGCGGACTGCTGCTTGTAGAGCTGCTCTCTGTCGGTCTGTCGGTGCGCACGGGTACTGGTTGGAGCGAGGAAAGAGACTCATGCAGGGCATCGAGTTTTGCCGCCAGAGCGACTTGCGCGTCATCTCGTCGCATCTCCTCCACATCCACCTTGCGTTCATACGCCGCTGTCACGGGGCCTGTCGGGAGGGACCGCCGAGCAACGCGATGTTGTGCTGCCATATTCTTCATCACCATCTTCATCATCAACATGGTGAGTTTATCAACATGGTAAGGAAAGTACGATCAAGTCCGCTTCTTCCCGCTTCTTTCGATTGTCTCAGGTCTAGGGACTTATTCGCAATTTACCTCGTCGGTTTCCCCAAGATCTTCGAGGAGTTGCGAAAGCGTATAAGAGACCCTTTCCTCCTCTCGGGTTTCCGCATCTAGTAAATCACACAGAAGCCCAGTCAGAGCTTACTCTTGCCAGGGTCGTTTACGTGTGAGTCGGCTAGCCACCACATCATCTAATGCATCGAAATGCCTTAGGAGCAGTCGGATCGTGCGAGGTGATAACACTAGATCTATTCCTCTATATGTTTAACGCTAAGAGAAGCGGCGGCTGAAAGCCGTCCGCCTTACGCTATTTGTTAAACGTGGTTCGTTTCCCGCACTAAGTGCCGGACTTGGATTGGCGCATTTTCTTCCATCGGAGCGATCACATGAATGAGCTCTCGTGATTCAGCGAGCTCCACCAGGTGCTCTGACAATAGGATCTCAATCCTCTCCAAATATTCAGGTACTTTCTTATGGAAGGCCAATGAACTCTTCCCTTTCGAAAACGGATTCTGCGAGTGAAGCATAGCTCCACATTTATCGTATAGCCGTTCGAACTGTTTTCTCGTGAGGTATCCACCTTGCAATCTCTTCCAACCTTGCCGATTAGAACCGTCTATTGGGACTGGGTAGAACTCAGGATTAATGCCTTCAATCTTGCGCAAGATCCTTGCTGCATGCCAATCCTTCGCAATATCGCTTCTCACAGACCGATAGGCCTCTTGGTATGACACGAGCGTGGAGAACGCAATCAGCTCAAGCAATTTCCGTAACTGAAGGGCTTCCGATTCAATCGTGGTCTGAAGATAGGTGCAGTGTGTTTTTCCGGACGTAAAGTCACGCAGTGTTTCTACCCTATAGCGACACTCCAACATCATCGAAGCATATTTTCTGCGAGCTCTGCTTTCCATGCTTCACCGTTTAACGCCCGCAGCACGCGCGGCTTTGTAATGAAGGCGCAGCCGCAATGAAATAGCCGTCGCTGTGCCTGCGATTGTT
>NZ_VTTI01000029.1 GCF_008641105.1 Halopseudomonas salina | reverse complement strand
AGTTCAGATACATTTTTGTACATTCCATAGCCAATATGGCTTCTACTGTCGATGTATTTCATAGAGTGCTAACGCCCCCAAGCAGGGGCATATTTTTGCGTTTTGAGCGCAGCGAAGCAAAAATATGTCCCACTGCCTTGGATTGTTAGGCCTTCACCTATTATCTGGATGCACCATTTCTTTGAGAATATCCACTATATTCTGCGGAGAGAGGGGTTGGAAATTTAGGCTCTTCAAAACTGGTTTAAATACTGCCAGCATACGCCGATATGAGTCGATCGATGGGCAGTGGGAATTAAAGTTCCTCCCCTTAAATTCCTCAAAACGATCCAAGTCGTTAACTAAAAATGACGCTGTTCCCATATATTCAGATTCATTATTCCCATCAAAGCCAAGGAATTTTGGATTTTTGCCGAATGGTGCTGCTTCCTTTTCAACCCATTCTTTCTCTTCTTTGGATAGGTTTTTGTAGTTTCTTTCAATCATGCTCCACATATCGAGCACATCAAGAACTTCTTTCACAACCTCAGGAGTATCTTGCTCCTCGAACGGTATGCCCACGTATTTCCAAGGAATACTCCAAGTATTGTCAGAGAAAATAGCTGACCGGATAAAGTCAGGCTCTACTTCACCGTCAACGCCGAGCTTGTCGTAAATCTCGCTAAGCATTAACAGGATCAATTTTTCGCCGTCTGTAATCTTCATTTGGTAAATCCTTTAGCTTATTGAGACGTTTTCTTTTCGTTCATCAGATAGTTCTTTAACAAATGGCATAAAGCTGTCGATTTTGTAGTAAATACTTTTTCCAGCCGCTTTTTTATCATCAAAAGACTTAGCCTCGGAAAGGGCCTCTATATCGGGATGCAGATCTTGACAAAGCTCTTTGGCTTTATTTTCGAAAAAGTTATTAAAGTGAGAGCTATGCTCATTTATATATCGTGAATATTCTTCAACGTCCTTTGCGATTGAACCACAATTTATCCCCCTAAGGAGGGATGGATTACAAGCAGGGCCGACTGTTGAAACTATTTTCAGAATCCTGGTGGTCTCAGCATGAACTTGGGACACTTCAATTAGCTTTCTACGACTAACAATTTCGTCCCTTACTCTTTCGGCTTTGGTAGCCGCCCTTGAGGACTTGCGAGCTTCAACAAAAGCCCATATAGCACCACCAATTGATGCTATAGATCCGATAACCGATATCCATGTTCCGATCATACTCAAATTTCCGAATCCTCTAAGGGCCTAACGTAGAGCTTTGCGGCAATTTTGTAGCTGCGAAGCAGTGGAGAAATTGTCCGACAAGAGCGACTTGTTATGGCTGGACGCTGCCCATGCCAGCCCATTGCACTTTAAAAACTTGCTCTTCTTTCTCGTGGTCCGTGACTAAAACGCCTATGGCAATTACAAATTGGTCGCCGGCGTTGAAGCCAGAAAAGTCATTAAACCGTGGCGCTAACGTGGAGTTATTAAGCGTGTAATTGGTTACGCCAGGCTCCCAATACGCAGTAAATTGGTGCTCATTATCGATTATGAGCTGAATCGCGTTTGGTTCATTTGAGTCTTGCCCTGGCACAGGTGGAAAATGATAACCAGATGCATCTAACACAATTTCTATCGCAGGCTTAATCTCGTAGTACTCGCCCACTTGGCCTTCCGCTAGACCCATTTGGATATGCTGCTCATCAACTTTGATAATTTGCAAACCAGCAGCACTAGCTGTTACCGAAGCAATGCTTAACAACGATGCTAGAAATTTTCTCATGACTTTCCTTTCGGGCCATAACGCCCAAACTCACGGGCCAGTTTGTAGCCGCGGAGCGGCGGAGAAGTGGTCCCGTGCAGTGACTGGTTATGTGTTTGTTGCGAGATAAACATAGATCGGAACCAAAAGCCAAAACCCACCAAGCACACCATTGTTAATTTCTTTCCTTAAAACGAAGGCCTCACGGCCACCGATATAGATGCCTATGACCAAGATCAGAACCGCGACAAACAGGCACCAAAATAGGCTCAGGTACATCACAGCTGACAAGATCGCAAACACGACAATTGTCGAGCTCACAAAGGCCCCCATATGCCTTGTATTCGTGTTCCCACGACACGTATACCAGAACAGCCCTAAATAGAGCGATATGGTCACGACAGAAAATAAGGCTAGTTTCATAGCTGATTACACATAACGCCCGCAGCACGCGCGGCTTTGTAATGAAGGCGCAGCCGCAATGAAATAGCCGTCGCTGTGCCTGCGATTGTT
>NZ_VTTI01000028.1 GCF_008641105.1 Halopseudomonas salina | reverse complement strand
GCCAGTTTGTAGCCGCGGAGCGGCGGAGAAGTGGTCCCGTGCAGTGACTGGTTATGTGTCTGTTTCACCGAGGCCTACGAGTCAATGCCGATTAAGGCATCGATGCCTTCATCCCTGATGGTGGCCTGTACTTCCTCCAAGGCTGCGCGGTCTGTATCGAATTCGTCGTCCCATACCGTGGAAGTTCCAAACTCATCTATTACTTCTAAGAGCCAGCCACCTTTGTCGCCACGGTAAATTTCCACTTCCACGGTTTTGCCGTCAGCGGTCAGATTCTGGCATAGGGAGCTCATCTCGAGTTCAAAATCATTTTCCATTACCGATCTCCGAGCTGGAATTCATGTACACATAACGCGGAGCTTTGCGGCAATTTTGTAGCCGCGAAGCGGTGGAGAAATTGTCCGACAACAGCGAATTGTTAGCGATTTTCAAGTCCTGCAGAAGCCCGATCTTCACGAATCTCCTGATGATTTTTATGGATCATCTCCTTCAATTCGAGGAGGCCTGCGCGTACTTCACGATGCGCTGACGGGAATTTGTCTTTAGGCGTAAAATCATTTGGCGTTTGGTCATCCCAGCTCAATACATTCTCGATGACCTGCTCCCACTCTGACGGATTCCCCCCAATATACTCGTTCACTTCCTGGCCAAGGGTGGAGTTCAAGGAAGAAAAAAGCGCGAGATCTTGGTCTGGTGGCAGATTGGGCCGCGCCATTAAGTGAACTCTGTAGCGAAGCTGGCCGGCATAGAACCAAAACGCAGCTTCATCCATATCTCCTGAACGTAGAAGTCGTCCGGAGTGCAGGTACATCTCAAGAGGATGCGCTTGCGCAGCCTGTGCCGGCTTGAAGTTCGGAGAGGTGTCTAGGGTGGTAGTAGGCGTAGTGGCGCAGCCACTTAGCAGGGTCAAAAGAGCCGAAATAACTATAATAATACGGAGCATGACTTACCTCTAGCTAACGTAGAGCTTTGCGGCAATTTTGTAGCCGCGAAGCGGTGGAGAAATTGTCCGACAAAAGCGAATGGTTAGGTATTTCTCGATTCGTCCTCTGACTCGACTACATGTTTTATCAAGGGCAGCCAATAACGCTGCATTGGCGGCCCGCGCCAAGAAATTATCGTTAAGATGATGCAGTTCAGGCCAACAACGCCAAAAATTACTAGGCCAAAATACATTTTCAATTCCGTACGAAGAAGATCCGCCCTCATATCGATCATACTGCCAAGTAGAGAGACAAGTTTCGAGTCTTCTAAACCCAGGGATGCGTATGAATTCTGGTCGGCCAACCACTCAATTTGTATGAAGGTATATATCGAGAGAGCGATTGAAAGTATTCCCACTAGTAATGCAAACCAACGCATTATCGCCCAATGGTGGTGCCAGCGCTGCATCTTCTCTGCAGCTTCACGAAGCTGTATGAGTTCCTTTTCGGTAATGCCCATGCTCATCTTGGATACCTAACGCCCGGCTCACGCGCCGGTTTGTAGCCGCGGAGCGGCGGAGAACCGGTCGCTGTGCAGCCGATTGTTAGCGATCTCAAAGCCAGAACTGCCACCATTTCCTGCTTGCTCTAGCCTGTTCTTTCAATCTCCGCTCATGCGCCACCCAGCCCCCTCTAGGTGGCTTCGGCGGTGACGGCGGCAGCGGTGGGGAGGAATTAAGAATCTCAAGCTCTAAAGAATCGGATGCACCATCGAAGCCGAACATGGGCAACCTAAAGTTCAAAAACTCGAAACACTCGTCTTCAGCAATTTTGTGCAATCGACTTGAGGACTTTTTATCCAAATTAGTGCCCATCTCACGGGACCAATTTGCCTCAATCTTTCCTGCGCGGAAGCGCAGCTTCTTCAATTGACCATCTACTGAAACACAAGCGAGGTCGGTGCCTTCATCGTCAGAAATTACACTCAGAACCTCCGTGGACAGCAGTTGGCTCAGCTGTAGGTTTAGATTGATAAAAGCACGTTTAAAACCATTGGCACGGTTCTTTTTCCTCAATTCGTCGTAAAGCTCGTTGAGAGCACCAAGGGGGGCAGGAAATTGCAACGGTATATCCTTCACCGCAGGTACAGAACTGAAAGGATATTCCCAGTCTTTTCTGAAGTCGAAGACATCAACGAGTTTCTCCGGAAATTGCTCAGTCCCGAAGACCTTCCAAGGAAGAGACTGTGGCAGCTCTTCCAACTTTGAGGAGTCTGCGCATTCTTTGGCAACCGAGAAGGCTAAAAGGTATCCCATAGTTCCTATTCGCTAACGTAGAGCTTTGCGGCGATTTTGTAGCCGCGAAGCGGTGGAGAAATTGTCCGGCAACAGCGACTGGTTATATGT
>NZ_VTTI01000027.1 GCF_008641105.1 Halopseudomonas salina | reverse complement strand
GCGATTAGATCTAACGGCCTCTCTAATCATTGAGATTATTGCCTCCTGAGCCTGATCCATCTGATTACCTATAACGCGGAGCTTTGCGGCAATTTTGTAGCCGCGAAGCGGTGGAGAAATTGTCCGACAAAAGCGAATTGTTATAACCCGATCTTAAAGGCATCACTTGTGACTCTGGCCTTCGTGACTATCCAAGAATTCTCGTTGCGCAAAATACTAAGACTGAATAGATAGGAGTTCTCCTCATATCGGCAGCTCGCTGTTGTGTCGGCAACCGTTTCATTAAATGACGAAGTTATAGAAGATTCAAATTCACAGCCTAGCAATTTGCCTTCAGAATCCAGAGCCTTAACTATATAGTCAGCAGTATTCAGCTCGTTTATTATTGGTTCAGCAAAATACTCTTCTAATTTGGTCCAGTCACGCTCATCGAATATTTCTGCTTGTAGCGAGCGGCTAAAAATAGCTAGCTCATCGTAATATTTTGATGAGCTGAGGGTCGCGAAAATCAAGAAAATAATGATCAGAGTGATCTGAATCCAAAAAATAATGCCTGATATTTGAAGAAATTTTTTCATGATTTATAACGCCCGCCATAAACGGCGCGAGGAACGAGCGTCCGGCGACCGCAGGGAGCGTATTTAATGGCTTGGTTATGTGTACTCACTGAAATCAGCCTCTTCCTTCGTGAACTCGCCGCTTGCTAGCAGTACACGCTCGATGTCAGCAATTACTTGAACATTATTTTCAGGCGCAAGAATGAAAAAAGCCCATATATCATCATCCAGTTCATATTCACCATTTTCATACCGCCAAAATGAAACAAATTCATCCGTAGCTATTGCGATAGCAGCTGCGTCTAGGGATGGGTGTCGCGCAGGCTTAGCATGCAGCCCTTGAGCGAGAATGCTCTGTACATCAGGGAAGCTGGCGCCACGATGCTCTCCCCAGAACTCCACTAAAAGCTCTTTCGATTTGTACCCAGGTCTTACTCGAAATTTCTCCATGCTCTATTTACACATAACGCCCGGCACACGTGCCGATTTGTAGCCGCGGAGCGGCGGAGAATCGGTCACTGTGCTGCCGATTGTTATGTTTGCCACCTAACATCCTAACTTCCACCGAACGTTTTTACGGCAAGCCATGGGAGTACCAGGATA
Organism: Halopseudomonas salina; assembly: GCF_008641105.1. The sequence continues at coordinate 1,224 of NZ_VTTI01000027.1, read as the reverse complement.
AGCGACGCCAGCGAAAGCAACCGACCCGCCCGACTACTAGCGGGGTAGTTTATTTTCATTTCTGCGTAAAAGGGCCAAAACTGAAGCCAGCCTTTAACTCTTCCATGCTTCTGCTCCGAGGAATGAAGCACATACATAGTCAGGAACAGCCACACGGCTCCAAAGAGTAGCGACAGGATTGCGAGCACGCCTAGGATTTTTTCCATGCTAAACATAACGTGTGAACTCATGGGCCGGTTTGTAGCCGCGGAGCGGCGGAGAAGTGGTCCCGTGCAGTGACTTGTTAATAGGCTTAACCTCCAAACTTCTGCCTTGCGTAAAGCAGGCCCAGTATTGGGATAAAGGCCACCGCAACGAGTAGGAAAGCAAATTCTGACTCTGATAAAAACCCAAGAGCCCACGAAACTGTCACAACCATCAGCGCAAAGGCCAGAACAATAAGGCTCCAACCCACAACAGCGGCGAATGCCTGAGGATTTTTGGCCTTAGATTCATCCCATCCAGCAATGAGCTTTCGCTTCTGCTTGAATGCGACAAGATAGCCGAGTACCCCACAAGGTATTGCCCCTGTGAAAAGTACTATCATCGCCGCTATCTCTGTTTCAGACATGCTCAAATAGCCCTATAAGCCTATTAACGTTTGGTTAAGGGGCGGCTTTAGCCCGTCCCAGTGAGCGCAGCGAACGGTTTGAACCAGTTGTTAGATGTTAACTGCACGCTTACCTCTTAATGTTTCAAATATTTTTATTGATACAGGTGCGTTAAATTCTTTTCCACGCAATGAAAATATGAAGAAAAATATAAGACTTACTAGATAGTAGCCTGCTGATATTAGCATGATTATTGTTTTTGATAGGCCGCTAGATATTATTGGAATAGTAAACTCTCCGTCTCTGGCTACAATTAATAAGGCGGAATTTATTAATCCAAGCGCCAAGACAAGTAATAGTATTGATATTGTAAGATCGAATATTTTTAGGGCGGTGAGGCTTGCGAAGTTAAGTGAGCGTTTTCTGAAGACAAAGTACAGTATTGCTGGGGTAACTAATAGAAGCCATACAGAAATGTAATTCGATGCGAATAAAAAAGCCGGTATTGCAGCCGATAACAGGCGTTCTTTTTTACTGACGAACATAGGTAATTCCGTTTAACGCCCGCAGCACGCGCAGCTTTGTAGTGAAGGCGAAGCCGCAACGAAAAAGCTGTCGCTGTGCCTGCGATTGT